>NZ_UAUI01000017.1 GCF_900455735.1 Rhodococcus wratislaviensis
GGCGCCCTACGATCCGTTCGCGCTCGACCTCGTCCGAGCGGCGCTCGACCCCGACGCGACACCGCTGGCTCGGTGCGAGTTCGTCCCGGTCGGCGCCGGCATTCCCCAGGTGATCCTGGACAGCAACCGGTAGCCCGGCACATGAAGCGGGGAGCCGTGCACCCGCACGGCTCCCCGCTTCTGCGTGTGTGTGCTACTCCGCCAGTCTCGCGACGGCCTGCGCCCACAGGAAGTACTTGTTGGTGCCGAGGTCCTTGACGGTCTTGATGTTGAACGCGGCCGCGAGGTGTTCGGCGTCGGAATCGCTCACGCCCTGCAGGGCGGCGACGGGGGCACTGGCCAGTTCCTCGACGGGCTTCGTCTCGTATGCCTTGTCGAACTTGCTCTCAATTCCTGCCATCGTGACCTCCAGAGGTTCGAAAACGGGACACCGGCCCGACCGTTCGCGCCGGCCTCAGAACAGTCAATACCCGTCCGCCGTTGCTGTGTGCGGTTCTGCGGAATCGATTCGCCGACTGTTCGCCGAGTGTTATGGCCCGGGTTCGACTCCCTAGACTGGTCGGCACATCGTCGATCAAAGGGGAGCTTTCTTCGTGAGTATCGTTTCGGCCCGCGCAGCGGTCCACCGTCCGTCGTGTGGGTCGCCGACGTGCGCATAGTCTTCGCCGGAACCCCCGAGCCCGCCGTTCCCTCACTCGAACGTCTGATCCGTTCGCCGCGCCACGACGTCGTGGCGGTGATCACCCGCCCGGACGCGGTCGCAGGCCGCGGACGCAAGGTCGTCCGCTCGCCGATCGGTGCACTCGCCGATTCCCACGGCATCGAGGTGCTGACTCCCGAGCGGCCCTCGGAACCGGAATTCCTGGCGCGTCTCGCCGACCTCGCCCCCGAGTGCGCGCCGGTCGTCGCCTACGGGGCCCTGCTGCCGCAGAAGGTCCTCGACATCCCGGCCCACGGCTGGGTGAACCTGCACTTCTCCCTGTTGCCGGCGTGGCGCGGGGCCGCCCCCGTGCAGGCCGCGATCGGCGCGGGCGACGACATGACCGGTGCGAGCGCGTTCCGGCTCGAGGCGGGAATGGACACCGGGCCGGTCTACGGGGTGGTCACCGAGAGGATCCGCGACACCGATACCGCCGGGGATCTCCTCGGACGCCTGGCCGACAGTGGCGCGGTCCTCCTGGAGTCGGTTCTCGACGGGATCGAGGACGGCGCGATCACCGCGGTCCCGCAGTCGGCCGAGGGGGTGTCCCACGCCCCCAAGGTGACCGTCGAGGCGGCCCGGATCCGTTGGGACAGAACAGCTGCCGTGGTGGACCGGCACGTCCGGTCGGTGACCCCCGCGCCCGGCGCCTGGACCACGATCGGTGATCTGCGCGTCAAGGTCGGCCCGGTCACTCCGACGGAGGAGCGACTGGAGCCGGGGGAGATCTCCGTGACCAAAGCCGGATTCCTGATCGGCACGTCCACGGTGGCGGTGCGGCTCGACCGCATCCAGCCGCAGGGCAAGAAACAGATGGCCGCCCTGGACTGGGCGCGAGGCGCACGACTCGACGCGGAGGTACGGGCACAGTGAGCGAATCCAGAAGGCCCGCACGTCGCGGCCAGTCCGGCTCGGGGGCCCGCAACAACCGTCCCCGTCAGGCCCGCCGGCCCGACGCGTCGCAGTCCGGTCTCGACCAGCCGCGGCTCGCCGCGCGGGACGTGCTGCGCGCCGTCCGGGAACGCGATGCCTACGCCAATCTGGTGCTGCCCGGACTGCTGCGTGAGCGGCGCCTGGACGGACGCGACGCGGCCCTCGCGACGGAACTGGCCTACGGAGCCGCCCGCGCCCGGGGGCTCCTCGACGCCGTGATCGCCGACTGCGCGGGCAGGCCGATCGCCGAGATCGACGGACCGCTGCTCGACGTCCTCCAGCTGGGCGCCTACCAGCTGCTGCGCACCCGCGTCGCGCCGCACGCGGCCGTCGCCACCTCGGTCGATCTCGTGCGCGCGGAGGCCGGTCCGGGAAAGGCGGGCTTCGTCAACGCCGTGCTGCGCCGGGTGTCGGAACGGTCCGAGGCGGAATGGGTGGAGCGCCTGGCTCCCGCCGATCCGGTGGGGCGGCTGGCGTTCGAGCACGCGCATCCCACCTGGATCGCCCAGGTGTTCGCCGACGCGCTCGGTGCCGACGCCGGGGAGCTCGAGGACGTCCTCATCGCCGACGACGCCCGGCCTGTGGTGCACCTCGTCGCCCGGCCGGGGGAGATCTCGTCGGAGGAACTCGCGCTCGCCACCGGCGGTGAGGTGGGGCGGTACTCGCCGTACGCGGTCTATCTCGACGGCGGTGATCCCGGGCTGCTCGACGCCGTCCGCGAGGGGCTCGCCGGAGTGCAGGACGAGGGCAGTCAGCTCGTCGCCCGGGCGCTCTCCCTGGCACCGCTGGACGGGCCGGACACCGGCCGCTGGCTCGACCTCTGCGCCGGCCCGGGTGGCAAGGCTGCCCTGCTGGGCGCCCTCGCCGGAATCGAGGGCGGACGCCTCGACGCCGTGGAGCCGGTGGAGCATCGCGCGGATCTGATCCGGAAGACGACCAAGGAACTTCCCGTGGACGTGCACGTCGCCGACGGGCGCGATCCCGGGCTGGACGGCGGGTACGACCGCATCCTGGTCGACGCGCCGTGTACGGGACTGGGTGCGCTGCGCCGACGTCCGGAGGCGCGGTGGCGCCGCCAGCCGTCGGATGTGGCGGGTCTCGCGAAACTGCAGCGGGAACTCCTCGCGTCGGCCGTCGAGCTGGTCCGTCCGGGTGGTGTGATCCTCTACGCGACGTGTTCGCCGCATCTGTCCGAGACGGTGGCCGTGGTCGCGGATGCGGTGCGCCGCTACGGGCTCACGGCGCTCGACACGCGTGAGCTCGTTCCCGGTGTGCCGGGTCTGGGAGACGGTCCGAGCGTCCAGCTCTGGCCGCATCGGCACGGTACCGACGCGATGTTCATGGCCGCGTTGCGCAAGCCGTAGGACGGTCGCCTCCCCGCTACCTGGACATCTGCCCGACTCTCGGTAGAACCTGTTTCACTTTTGTGTGAAACGTGTTCTAATTCTTCTCGCGACAGAGACGTACGTCACGAAGCGAGTGGAGGACTTCAGATGAATCGGGTAGCGGGGAAGGTCGTTCTGATCACCGGAGCGGCGCGGGGGCAGGGTCGTAGTCATGCAGTGCATCTCGCCGACGAGGGCGCCGACATCATCGCCTTCGACCTCTGCGAGGACATCGCATCCAACGAATACCCGCTGGCGACCGACGCCGATCTCGCGGAGACGGGACGGCTCGTCGAGAAGGCGGGGCGCCGGGTCGTCACCGCCAAGGTGGACGTGCGCGACCGCGCGGCCCTGCAGCGCGAACTCGACGCCGCGGTCGCGACGCTGGGCCGGCTGGACGTCGTGGTCGCCAATGCCGGGATCGCGCCTCTCGGGAACGACGTGCCCGTCGAGGGATTCGTCGATGCGTTCGACGTCGACTTCGTCGGAGTGATCAACACCATCCACTCGGCCCTTCCGCACCTGGACGCCGGTGCGTCGATCATCGCGACGGGATCGGTGGCCGGGCTGGTCCCGCAGACGGGCCTGAACGGTCAGCAGGCCCTGCAGGGGCCGGGCGGCGACGGCTACGGTCTCGCCAAGAAGATGCTGTGGACGTACACCAACTCGCTCGCGCTCACCCTGGGCCCGAAGTCCATCCGCGTCAACGCGATCCACCCCACGAACTGCAACACGGACATGCTGCAGAGCCCGCCGATGTTCCGCACGTTCCGCCCCGACCTGGAGAACCCGACCGCCGAGGACGCGAAAGTCACGTTCCCGTTCATGCAGGCGATGCCCACCCCGTGGGTCGAGCCCGAGGACATCTCGCACGCGGTGGTGTTCCTGTCGTCCGACGAGTCCCGGTTCGTCACCGGTCAGCAACTCCGGGTCGATGCGGGGGCGGGCCTCAAGCTCGGCGTCTGACGCCGATCCGATGAGGGTCCGGGCCGGTGTGCGGGCGCCGCCCGGGCCCTCGCCTTTCTCGTCAAATCTGATCGAACTGCTTGCGCAGCTTCGCCGGTGCCTTGATCCGCCAGGCGTCCTGCAGCAACTCGGTCAGCTGCGTGACGTCGACGTTCTCGAGGTCGACGAGGATCGAACCGTGACCGTCGTAGTGCGGAGTGGTGTAGAACGGCGCGCCCTGGGCCAGCAGGGCCGCCTTCTCGTCGAGGTCGCACATCACCACCAGGCCCCCGTCCGACTCGGCCCGTAACCGGGCGAGCAGCTTGCCCGCGACCTTCAGTGCCGGAGTGCGATACGAGGTGCTCTCCTGCACCTGCGGCAGGGACGCACCGATCGCCACGACGTCCGTCCAGGTCGGCATGAGCCCAGTATGGACCGCGGGATCCGGCCCCGGCACGCGTACGACTAAACTGCGGCGCGTGGCAACCCCGATGATCGCACCGTCCATTCTGTCTGCCGATTTCGCGCGTCTCGCCGAGGAGGCGGCCGCGGTCGCCGGTGCCGACTGGCTGCATGTCGACGTGATGGACGCTCATTTCGTGCCGAACCTGACGCTCGGCCTTCCTGTTGTGCAGAGCCTGCTCGCGGCGACGGACATCCCGCTCGACTGCCATCTCATGATCGACGACCCCGGTCGCTGGGCGCCGCCCTACGCGGAGGCGGGCGCGCACAACGTCACGTTCCACGCGGAGGCGACCGACGACCCCCGATCCGTGGCACGCGACATCCGCGCCGCCGGGGCCAAGGCCGGCCTCAGCGTCAAGCCCGGCACGCCGATCGAGCCGTACCTCGAGATCCTGAAGGACTTCGACACCCTTCTCGTCATGAGCGTCGAGCCCGGCTTCGGTGGTCAGTCGTTCATCCCGGAGGTGCTGTCGAAGGCGAAGGCCGTCCGCCGTCTCGTCGACTCCGGTGAGCTGCGGCTGGTCGTGGAGATCGACGGCGGCATCAACGCCGACACCGTCGAGGCCGCCGCCGAGGCGGGCGTCGACTGCTTCGTCGCCGGGTCCGCCGTCTACGGCACGAGCGATCCCGCGGAGGCCGTGCGCGCCCTGCGCGCCAGCGCCGCCACGGCGTCGCCGCACCTGAGCCTGTCGCGGTAACGGCGCTCCGGCACATCGTGAACTCCCACGTGCGGCACGAGAATTCGGCTGCGGACCTCGACGCCGCGATGCAGATCGCCATCGGCGCCGCGGAGTCGGCGCGCGGGTTCACCAGCCCCAATCCGGCGGTCGGCGCGGTGGTCCTCGATTCCGCGGGGCGCATCGCCGGTGTCGGGATGACGCAGCCTCCCGGCGGTCCGCACGCGGAGGTCGTCGCACTGCGGGAGGCGGGGGACGCCGCCCGCGGCGGCACCGCCGTCGTCACGCTGGAACCGTGCAACCACCACGGGCGGACCGGGCCGTGTTCGCAGGCGCTCCTCGATGCCGGCGTGGTCGCGGTGCACTATGCGGTGGGCGATCCGAACCCCGAGGCCGCCGGCGGCGCGGAAACCCTCGTCTCGGCCGGTGTCGAGGTGACGTCCGGGCTGCGGGCCCAGGACGTCGAACGCGGGCCGCTCCGGGCCTGGCTGCACCGGCAGCGCACCGGACGGCCGCACGTGACGTGGAAATACGCTGCCACCCTGGACGGGCGCAGCGCCGCCGCCGACGGCACCAGCCAGTGGATCACCGGTCCCGAGGCCCGGGAACGCGTCCACGCCGACCGGGCGAAACTCGACGCGATCGTGGTCGGCACGGGGACGGTGCTCGCCGACGACCCGCGGCTGACCGCCCGGATGCCCGACGGATCGCTCGCGGCGCACCAGCCGGTGCGCGTCGTCGTCGGACTCGGCGACATCCCGGCGGACGCCCGGGTCCTCGACGACTCCGCGCCCACCCTGCTGTTGCGCACACGCGACGTGGACGAGGTCCTCGCCGCTCTCGCCGAGTACACCGATGTGCTGCTCGAGGGCGGGCCCCGGCTGGCGGGCGCGTTCCTCGCCGCGGGCCGGGTCGACCGCATCCAGGCGTACCTCGCCCCGCTGGTCCTCGGCGCCGGCACGTCCGCGGTCACGGAGGCGGGTGTGCACACGATCGGCGGTGCGCTGCGGTTCCGTCACGAGTCGGTCGAAACAATCGGCCCCGATTTGTTGTTGAGTCTGGTTCCAGCAGTGTCCGATAACCCTGACAGTCACCGAACGTAGGAGAAGCCACAGTGTTCACCGGGATCGTCGAAGAGTTGGGTGAGGTCGTCGCCAAGGAGGAACTGGCCGACGCCGCACGGTTCACCGTCCGTGGTCCGGTCGTGACTTCCGACGCGTCGCACGGGGATTCGATCGCGGTGAACGGGGTGTGCCTGACCGTCGTGGAGGTGTTGGCCGACGGTTCCTTCACGGCCGATGTCATGCAGGAGACGCTGAACCGGTCGAGCCTGCAGAAGATCGACGTGGGCAGCCGCGTCAACCTCGAGCGGGCCGCCGCCCTGAACAGCCGCCTCGGCGGCCACCTCGTCCAGGGTCACGTGGACGGCACCGGGCACATCATCAGCCGCAGCCCGTCCGAGAACTGGGAGGTCGTGCGCATCGCGCTGCCCGACGCGATCTCCCGGTACGTCGTGGAGAAGGGCTCGATCACCGTCGACGGTGTGTCGCTGACGGTCTCGGCCCTCGGTGGTGAACGTGGCGAGGAATACTTCGAGATTTCACTCATCCCGACCACGCTGCAATTGACCACGCTCGGGGCGGCGTCCGTCGGGACGCCCGTCAACCTCGAGGTCGACGTGATTGCGAAGTATGTGGAGCGGCTGCAAGCGGCCGGCCGCTGAGTCGTACTGTTGAGGAGCATCCCACGGATGCATCCGTTGTATTCGAAGATGCCTAAGTCAAGACTTTGGAGACCGAGCACGTGACCAGGTTCGACAGTATCGAGCGCGCCGTTGCGGACATCGCCGCAGGCAAGGCAGTCGTCGTCGTCGACGACGAAGACCGCGAGAACGAGGGAGACCTCATCTTCGCCGCGGAGAAAGCCACCCCCGAGTTGGTTGCCTTCATGGTTCGATACACGTCCGGCTATCTCTGTGTGCCGCTCGACGGCGCCGACTGCGACCGCCTCGGCCTGCCTCCGATGTACGCCACCAACCAGGACAAGCACGGCACCGCGTACACCGTGACCGTCGACGCCCGCGAGGGCATCGGCACCGGCATCTCCGCGTCCGACCGCGCCGCCACCATGCGGTTGCTGGCCGACCCGTCCAGCGGCGCCCAGGACTTCACCCGGCCCGGCCACGTCGTGCCGCTGCGCGCCAAGGAGGGCGGCGTGCTGCGCCGTCCCGGCCACACCGAGGCCGCCGTCGACCTCGCCCGGATGGCCGACCTGCGGCCGGCGGGTGTGATCTGCGAGATCGTCAGCCAGAAGGACGAGGGCCACATGGCCCAGACCGACGAGCTGCGGGTCTTCGCCGACGACCACAACCTCGCCCTGATCTCCATCGCCGACCTCATCGCGTGGCGCCGCAAGCACGAGAAGCACGTGGAGCGGGTCGCGTCCGCGCGCATCCCCACCCGGCACGGCGAGTTCACGGCCGTCGGCTACCGGAGCATCTACGACGACGTCGAGCACGTGGCCCTGGTCCGCGGCGACCTGCCCGGCCCCGACGGCGACGGCAGTGACGTGCTCGTGCGCGTGCACTCCGAATGCCTCACCGGCGACGTGTTCGGTTCGCTGCGCTGCGACTGCGGGCCCCAGCTCGACGCCGCCCTGGACATGGTCGCGCAGGAGGGCCGCGGTGTGGTCCTCTACATGCGCGGACACGAGGGCCGGGGCATCGGCCTCATGCACAAACTGCAGGCCTACCAGCTGCAGGACGCGGGTTCGGACACCGTCGACGCCAACCTCGAGCTCGGCCTGCCCGCCGACGCCCGCGACTACGGCATCGGCGCGCAGATTCTGGTGGATCTGGGTATCTCCTCGATGCGCCTGCTCACCAACAACCCGGCCAAGCGGGTCGGTCTCGACGGGTACGGACTGCAGATCACCGAGCGGGTGTCGATGCCGCTGCGGGCGAACGCAGAGAACCTGACGTACCTGCGCACGAAGCGTGACCGCATGGGCCACGACCTGATCGGGCTCGACGACTTCGAAGCGGGAGAAATGCTGTGAGTGGTGAGGGACTGCCGGAGCTGCAACTCGGCGAGGCGGGCGACCTCCGGCTCGCCATCGTCGCCGGCAGCTGGCACGCCGAGATCTCCGAGGCGCTGATCGCCGGCGCGCAGCGGGTGGCGGCCGAGGCGAACGTGAAGAACGTCACGCTGGTCCGGGTCGCCGGTGCCATCGAGCTTCCGGTGGTGGCGCAGGCCCTGGCCCGCACGCACGACGCCGTCGTCGCGCTCGGTGTCGTGATCCGCGGCGGGACCCCGCACTTCGAATATGTCTGCGACGCGGTGACGGCCGGTCTGACCCGGGTCTCGCTGGACGAGAGCACCCCGGTCGGAAACGGTGTGCTCACCACGGACACCGAGCAGCAGGCCGTCGACCGCAGTGGCCTGCCCGGCTCGGTCGAGGACAAGGGCGGTCAGGCGTGCGCGGCCGCGCTCGACACCGCTGTCACGCTGGCACGACTGCGCCGCGCCGAGGAGTCCTTCGTATGATCCGGCTCCAGTCATGACCACTCCGCAATCCGAGTGGACACTCGTCGCGACGCCGCGCAAGTCGCGGCGATACGCGATCGGTGTGGCGACCTTACTCGTCGTCGTGCATGTGACGTTCGCAATCCTGCTGCGCGGCGATTCGACGGGTGTGTACTTCCGCCTCGCCGACCAGCTGGCATTCGCGGGCATCGGCTGCCTCCTCGCGGCAGCGGTCCTGCTGCTGACTCGGCCCAGGGTGCGGGTCGGGCCCCGCGGCATCGCCGTGCGCAACGTCCTCGGGGAGCGCATCGTCGAATGGGACCTGTACGAGGGCTTGTCCTTCCCCGACGGCGCGGCGTGGGCCCGGATCGAGCTACCCGACGACGAATACCTGGCCGTGATGGCCATCCAGTCGAACGATCGCGAATACGCCGTGGACGCCGTCGACCGCTTCCGCGCGCTCGCGTCGGAGTACGCACCGTCCTAACCCGGGGGTCGGCCCTCCGCGACGTCGCGGATGCGGGGTTGGTCGGTGGCGCCGACTAACGTGGAGGGGTGCCCGATCCTTCGACATATCGCCCCGCGACCGGAACTGTTCCGGTCGATCCGGGGGTGTACAAGTTCCGCGATCCGCACGGCCGGGTCATCTATGTCGGGAAGGCGAAGAGTCTTCGATCACGGCTGAATTCCTATTTCGCCGACGTCTCGACGCTGCACCCGCGCACCCGCCAGATGGTGACCACGGCCGGCAGCGTCGAGTGGACCGTGGTGAGCACCGAGGTCGAGGCTCTCCAGCTCGAGTACAACTGGATCAAGGAATTCGATCCCCGGTTCAACGTCCGCTACCGCGACGACAAGACGTACCCGGTTCTCGCGGTCACCCTGAACGAGGAATACCCCCGGCTGTTCGTCTACCGCGGGCCCCGGCGCAAGGGTGTCCGCTACTTCGGTCCCTACTCGCACGCGTGGGCCATCCGCGAAACCCTCGACCTGCTGCTGCGGGTGTTCCCCGCCCGCACCTGCTCGGCCGGGGTGTTCAAGCGTCACAACCAGATCGGCCGTCCCTGCCTGCTCGGCTACATCGACAAGTGCTCCGCGCCGTGCGTCGGACGCGTGTCCGCGGCCGAACACCGCAAGATCGTCGAGGACTTCTGCGACTTCCTGTCGGGACGCACCGACAAGCTGGTCCGGCAGCTCGAGGCCAGGATGCAGGAGGCGTCGGAAGAACTCGACTTCGAGACGGCGGCGCGGCTGCGCGACGACGTGGGCGCGTTGCGGCGAGCGCTCGAGAAGCAGGCCGTCGTGCTCGGTGACGGCACCGACGCCGACGTCGCCGCGTTCGCGACCGACGAGCTCGAGGCCGCGGTCCAGGTCTTCCACGTCCGGGGTGGCCGCGTGCGCGGTCAGCGCGGCTGGGTGGTCGAGAAGGCCGGCGACGTCATCGACTGGGCCAGCGTCGATTCCGAGGCGGGATCGGACCTGCCGCTGCTCGTGGAGCAGTTCCTCACCCAGTTCTACGGTGAGCAGGCGGCGCTGTCGGGCGCGACCGACCAGGAGGCCGGCACCAGCGGCGTGCCGCGGGAGGTCCTGGTGCCCGTGCTGCCGCCCGACGCCGAACAGGTGCAGGAGTGGCTCAGCGGTCTCCGCGGATCCGCGGTCCGCCTCCGCGTGCCGCAGCGCGGCGACAAGAAGGCTCTCGCCGAGACCGTGCAGCGGAACGCGATGGAGGCATTGCAGCAGCACAAGCTGCGCCGCGCCGGCGACTTCACGTCGCGGTCGGCGGCCCTGCAGGGCATCCAGGAGGCCCTCGACCTGGACTCGGCGCCCCTGCGCATCGAATGCGTCGACATCAGTCATGTGCAGGGCACCGACGTGGTGGCCTCCCTCGTCGTCTTCGAGGACGGCCTTCCCCGTAAGTCCGACTACCGCCACTACGCGATCAAGGAGGCCGCGGGCGACGGTCGCTCCGACGACGTCGCCAGCATCGCCGAGGTCACCCGGCGGCGGTTCCTCCGGCACAACCGTGACGTCGGGGTGCTGCGCGCCGAAGCGGCCGGGGCGGACGCAGACCAGGTGTCGGGCGGGGACGGCGGCGACCTCGCCCCGGAGGCGGCGATCGACCCGCAGACCGGCCGGCCGCGGCGGTTCGCGTACCCACCGAATCTGTTCGTCGTGGACGGCGGGGCCCCGCAGGTGGCCGCGGCCTCGGCGGTGCTCGACGAACTGGGCATCACCGACGTCGCGGTGATCGGGCTGGCCAAGCGGCTCGAGGAGGTGTGGGTGCCGGGGGAGGAGGACCCGGTGATCCTCCCGCGCACGAGCGAGTCGCTGTACCTCCTGCAGCGGGTGCGCGACGAGGCCCACCGCTTCGCGATCACGTTCCACCGCAGCAAGCGGTCCCGCCGGATGACGGCATCCGCACTCGACTCCGTCCGCGGGCTCGGTGAGACCCGGCGCAAGGCCCTGGTGACGCATTTCGGTTCCGTCGCCCGACTCAAGCAGGCCTCCGTCGAGGAGATCACCGCGGTCCCCGGCATCGGAACGGCCACGGCGAAAGCGGTACTCACCGCTCTCGGGGCGGAGGAACCGTCTGCGGACGTCGCGGGAGTGGGGGATGATGAACCAGATCGGAACGGGCCGGGCACGGCAGATCAGAACGGCGCGGATCTTCCCCGCGAACCGGTAGCACAGCACGGCCAGGCAGCACAGAGCGCTTCGCAACGGACAGGTGTCGAGTGAACGAGCAGCACGCGCAGAGCGACCGTCCACCCACGGTTCGGCCGATGGACTTCCTTCTCGTCACCGGGCTCTCCGGGGCGGGGCTGCAGACGGCGGCGAAGGTCCTCGAGGACCTCGGGTGGTACGTCGCGGACAACCTTCCCCCGGAACTGATTTCCCGGATGGTGGATCTGAGCCTGGAATCCGATTCGCGGCTCGAGCGGCTCGCCGTCGTCATCGACGTGCGCAGCCGGTTGTTCACCGGCGACCTCGGCTGGGTCCTCACCGAACTGGAAAGCAAACCCGTGCACACACGGGTGCTGTACCTCGACGCGTCGGACGAGGTCCTGGTGCGCCGTTTCGAACAGGTACGCCGCAGCCACCCGCTGTCGGGGGGAGGCGCCGAGGGCACCTTGTCGGAGGGCATCGCCGCCGAGCGCGATCAGCTCGCGAAGGTGAAGGCCGCCGCGGATCTGGTGATCGACACGTCGTCCCTCGCCGCGCACCAGTTGCGGCAGAAGATCGAGGACGCGTTCGGCGACGCCGAGAACCGGACCATGCAAGTAACAGTCCAGTCGTTCGGTTTCAAGTACGGTCTTCCGATGGACGCCGATCTCGTCTGCGACGTCCGCTTCCTGCCCAACCCGCACTGGATACCCGAGTTGCGTCCGCACACCGGGCAGAGTGCGGACGTGCGGGACTACGTGTTGTCGCAGGACGGTGCCGAGGACTATCTCGCCACCTATCACCACCTGCTGGATCTGACGATCGCGGGATATCGTCGGGAGGGGAAGCGCTACATGACCATCGCGGTGGGGTGCACCGGAGGGAAACATCGGAGTGTCGCGATGTCGGAGGCCTTGGCGAGCCGACTCGGAAAGGACTCCGGGCTGAACGTGCGTGTCGTCCATCGTGATCTGGGGCGCGAATGAGGCCGGTGCACCAGCCGCCTGCGATCGTCGCGCTCGGCGGCGGCCACGGACTGTTCGCCACTCTCAGTGCCGCGCGCCGGCTCAGCCGTGACGTCACGGCGGTCGTGACCGTCGCGGACGACGGCGGATCCTCGGGACGGCTGCGCGCCGAACTGGGTGTCATCCCGCCGGGGGATCTGCGGATGGCGCTCGCCGCACTCGCCGCGGACGACCCCGAGGTGCAGGACTGGACGGACACCATCCAGCACCGCTTCGGCGGAATCGGCGCCCTCGCCGGCCACTCGGTGGGCAATCTCATCCTGGCCGGCCTCACCGAGGTGCTCGGCGACCCCGTCGCCGCGCTGGACGAACTCGCCCGGTTGCTGCGGATCAACGGGCGGGTGCTACCGATGTCGCCGATCGCCCTGGACATCGAGGCTGACGTGCAGGGCCTCGAGGCGGACCCGCGGGTCAGCCGCTGCATCCGCGGTCAGGTCGCGGTCGCGACCACGCCCGGCAAGGTGCGCCGCGTGCGTCTGCTGCCGGCGAATCCGCCCGCGTGCCCGGACGCGGTCCGGGCGATCGACGTGGCAGACATGGTCGTCCTCGGTCCGGGGTCGTGGTTCTCCAGCGTCATCCCGCACGTCCTCGTGCCGGAACTCCTCGACACGCTGATCGCCACCGCCGCGCGGAAGGTGCTGGTGCTCAACCTGGCTCCGGAGCCGGGCGAGACGGCAGGATTCTCCACCGAGCGTCATCTGCACGTACTGTCCCAACACGCACCCGAACTCACCGTCGACTTCGTCGTGGTCGATTCGGGTTCGGTGCCACCGGGTCGCGAGCGCGAGCACCTCGCCCGCGCCGCCGGACAGTTCCAGGCACGCGTCGTGTACGCCGACGTGTCGGAGCACGGCACCCACACGCACCATGCAGGAAAACTTGCGTCCGTTCTCGAACAGCTCTGGAGCGACCCCGACGCGGGGTCTCGGGGGAGCGAAGTGGCCGAGACACCAGAGGAAAGGGAGAGCGCTTCGTGGCAATGACAGCAGAGGTCAAAGACGAACTCAGTCGTCTCGTCATCACTCATGTGAGTTGCCGGAAGGCCGAGGTCTCGTCGCTGCTGCGGTTCGCCGGGGGATTGCACATCGTCGGCGGCCGGGTAGTGGTCGAGGCGGAAGTGGACCTGGGGTCCACGGCCCGCCGGTTGCGCCGCGAGATCTTCGACCTGTTCACCTACAGCGCCGACGTCCACGTCCTCAGTGCGGGCGGGCTGCGCAAGTCGTCCCGGTACATCGTGCGGGTCGCGAAGGAGGGCGAGGCTCTCGCCCGCCAGACCGGTCTCCTGGACCTGCGGGGACGCCCCGTGCGCGGGCTTCCCGCGCAGGTGGTCGGTGGCAGCGTCGCCGACGCGGAGGCCGCGTGGCGCGGCGCGTTCCTGGCACACGGTTCGCTGACCGAGCCGGGGCGATCGTCCGCGCTCGAGGTCAGCTGCCCCGGCCCGGAGGCGGCGCTCGCCCTCGTCGGGGCGGCGCGCAGGCTGGGCATCTCCGCGAAGGCCCGCGAGGTCCGCGGCACCGACCGGGTGGTGATCCGTGACGGCGAGGCCATCGGCGCACTGCTCACCCGGATGGGGGCCCAGGACACCCGCCTCGTGTGGGAGGAACGCCGCATGCGCCGGGAGGTCCGTGCCACCGCCAACCGGCTCGCCAACTTCGACGACGCCAACCTGCGCCGGTCCGCGCGGGCGGCCGTCGCGGCCGCTGCCCGCGTCGAACGGGCCCTCGACATCCTGGGTGACGAGGTTCCCGACCATCTGGCGGCGGCCGGTCACCTCCGGGTGGAGCACCGGCAGGCGTCCCTGGAGGAACTCGGCCAGCTCGCCGACCCGCCGATGACGAAGGACGCCGTGGCCGGCCGCATCCGGCGGTTGCTGTCCATGGCAGACCGCAAGGCCAAGGAAACCGGCATCCCCGACACCGAGTCGGCCGTCACCGCAGACCTTCTCGACGACGCCTGACCGTCGCCGGCAGTCGCCGCCCGCCACTCCCACTCCCCGGACGAACGGGACGCTCGTTGCGTCAGATCGAACGAGCGTCCCGTTCGTCCGGGTCGGGGCGGCCGGAAAGGTGCCCGGAGGTGACTGCGCGCGCGAGTGGCATGCGCACTAGGGTAAGAGCCACATCGACCGATGAACCCTCGCGCCGACCACCGTCGGTGGTGTCGTAGCGGCGCGGGAGCAGAGCTGCACAACCAGAATCATGCGCAAAGGAGCAGATTGTGACTGTCCGGGTAGGCGTAAACGGTTTCGGCCGTATCGGGCGTAACTTCTTCAGGGCGGTGGATGCGCAGAAGGCGCTCGGAACCACCGACATCGAGATTGTGGCGGTCAACGACCTCACGGACAACGCTACGCTGGCGCATCTCCTGAAGTACGACTCCATCTTGGGTCGTCTCCCGCACGACGTCTCGCTCGAAGGTGAAGACACCATCGTCGTCGGAAACCAGAAGATCAAGGCACTCGCCATCAAGGAAGGCCCCGCGGCGCTTCCCTGGGGTGACCTGGGCGTCGACGTCGTCGTCGAGTCCACCGGAATCTTCACCGACGCAGCCAAGGCGAAGGGCCACCTCGAGGCCGGCGCCAAGAAGGTCATCATCTCCGCCCCGGCCAAGGGCGAGGACATCACCATCGTGATGGGCGTCAACGACGACAAGTATGACGGCAGCCAGAACATCATCTCCAACGCCTCGTGCACCACCAACTGCCTCGGCCCCATCGCCAAGGTGCTCGACGACGAGTTCGGCATCGTCAAGGGCCTCATGACCACGGTCCACGCCTACACCCAGGACCAGAACCTGCAGGACGGCCCGCACAGCGACCTGCGTCGCGCCCGCGCCGCCGCCCTGAACGTGGTCCCCACCGGCACCGGTGCCGCCAAGGCCATCGGCCTGGTCCTCCCGCAGCTGCTCGGCAAGCTGGACGGCTACGCGCTGCGTGTCCCGATCCCCACGGGCTCGGTGACCGACCTCACCGCGAACCTGAAGAAGTCGGCCAGCGTCGAGGACATCAACGCCGCGATGAAGGCCGCCGCCGAGGGACCGCTCAAGGGCATCCTGAAGTACACGGACGCCCCGATCGTGTCGTCCGACATCGTCACCGACCCGCACAGCTCGATCTTCGACTCCGGCCTCACCAAGGTCATCGACGATCAGGCCAAGATCGTGTCCTGGTACGACAACGAGTGGGGTTACTCCAACCGTCTGGCCGACCTCATCGGTCTCGTCGCCAAGTCTCTCTGAGCGAAGGTCCGGTAACAGTGGCAGTACAGACTCTCGACGATTTGCTGAACGCTGGGGTCGAGGGGCGCGCCGTGCTGGTGCGCTCCGACCTCAACGTTCCGCTCGACGGTGACCGGATCACCGATCCCGGGCGCATCATCGCTTCCGCGCCGACGCTGAAGGCGTTGGCGGAGGCGGGCGCCAAGGTCATCGTCACCGCCCATCTGGGTCGCCCCAAGGGCGAGCCCGACCCGCAGTACTCCCTCGCACCGGTGGCGGTGAAGCTCGCCGAGGTGCTGGGACGCAACGTCCAGCTCGCCGGCGACGTCGTCGGGCAGGACGCTCTGGCACGGGCCGAGGGGCTCACGGACGGCGACGTTCTCCTGCTGGAGAACATCCGCTTCGATCCGCGGGAGACCAGCAAGGACGAGGCCGAGCGGACGAAGCTCGCCAAGGCCCTGGTCGAACTCGTCGGCGACGACGGCGCGTTCGTGTCCGACGGGTTCGGTGTCGTGCACCGCGCGCAGGCGTCGGTGTACGAGGTGGCCAAGCTGCTCCCGCATTACGCGGGCACGCTCGTCGAAGCCGAGATCAAGGTGCTCGGCAAGCTCACCGAGGAGCCCGAGCGGCCGTACGCGGTCGTGCTCGGTGGGTCGAAGGTGTCGGACAAGCTCGCGGTGATCGAGGCGCTGGCCCCCAAGGTCGACACCCTCGTCATCGGTGGCGGCATGTACTACACGTTCCTGGCGGCGCAGGGCGTCTCGGTCGGCGACTCGCTGTGCGAGGAGTCGATGATCGACACGTGCAAGGCGCTGCTCGAGCAGTACGCCGACGTGATCCACATCCCGCAGGACGTGGTCATCGCCGATTCGTTCTCGGCCGACGCCGAGTCGAAGATCGTCTCGGTACTCGAGATTCCGGACGGCTGGATGGGTCTCGACATCGGACCGCAGTCGGTTCGCCGGTTCGCCGCGATCCTGACCAGCGCGAAGACCGTGTTCTGGAACGGCCCGATGGGCGTGTTCGAGTTCGAGAAGTTCGCCGCGGGCACCAAGGGTGTCGCCGAGGCGATCATCGAGGCCACCGGGAAGGGCGCGTACAGCGTCGTCGGTGGCGGTGACTCCGCCGCGGCGGTGCGCCAGCTCGGTCTGCCCGAGGACGGGTTCTCGCACATCTCCACCGGTGGCGGCGCCTCCCTCGAGTACCTCGAGGGCAAGGAACTCCCCGGCATCGCAGTTCTGGAGGGCTGAGGCATGGCACGGAAGCCGCTGATCGCCGGCAACTGGAAGATGAATCTGAACCACCTCGAGGCCATCGCGCTGGTTCAGAAGATCGCCTTCTCGCTCCCGGCGAAGTACTTCGACAAGGTCGACGTGACGGTGATCCCGCCGTTCACCGACATCCGCAGCGTGCAGACCCTCGTCGAGGGCGACAAGCTCCTGCTCACCTACGGTGCGCAGGACGTGTCGGCCCAGGATTCGGGTGCGTACACCGGTGAGATCAGCGGCTCCATGCTGGCCAAGCTGGGCTGCACGTTCGTCGTCGTCGGGCACTCGGAGCGCCGGACCCTGCACTGCGAGGACAACGACACCGTGCTGGCCAAGACCAAGGCCGCGCTGAAGAACGGGATCACCCCGATCGTCTGCATCGGTGAGGGTCTCGACGTGCGCGAGGCCGGCGAGCACGTGTCCTACAACGTCGAACAGTTGCGGGGCTCGCTCGCCGGACTGTCCGCCGAGGACATCGCCAAGGTCGTCATCGCGTACGAGCCGGTGTGGGCCATCGGAACCGGTCGCGTGGCCAGTGCCGCGGACGCGCAGGAAGTGTGCGCCGCGATCCGCGCCACGCTCGGTGAGCTCGCCTCGCCGGACGTCGCGTCCGGTGTCCGCGTTCTCTACGGCGGTAGCGTCAACGCCAAGAACGTCGGCGAGATCGTCGGTCAGACCGATGTGGACGGCGCCCTGGTGGGCGGCGCCTCACTGAAGGCCGACGAGTTCGCCACCCTGTCGGCGATCGCCGCGGGCGGACCTCTGCCGTAAGGCGCCTTCGGCGCCCGTGCGCCTTTCCGGCAGCGCTAGGTACCGGAAAGGCGCACGGGCGCGGAGCGCCTGTAGGGTGTACGAGGTCGTTGTTGTTCCTACTGGATGGGTGGACGTAGACAGACATGGAACTGTTTCTGGATATCTTGCTGGTGGTCACCAGCTTGCTGCTGATTCTGCTGGTGCTGCTGCACCGCGGTAAGGGCGGCGGTCTGTCCAGCCTGTTCGGCGGTGGCGTCCAGTCGAGCCTGTCCGGTTCCACCGTGGTCGAGAAGAACCTCGACCGGCTCACCGTCTTCACCGGCCTGATCTGGTTGATCGCCATCATCGGCATCGGCCTGGAGATCAAGTTCGGCTGATCGGCTTCATCATGCAGACGGGCCGTCACCGGTCGATACTGGATGAATGATCGAAACCCCACGTGAGGCCACTGAACCACTCCGCGAAGACATTCGGCTCCTGGGCGGCATCCTCGGTCAGATAGTGCGGGAACAGGCCGGGGACAGCGTCTTCGACCTCGTCGAGAAGGCCAGGGTCGAATCGTTCCGGGTTCGTCGTTCCGAAATCGACCGCGCAGATCTGGCGGACATGTTCACCCAGGTCTCCACGAGCGACACCATCCCCGTCATCCGGGCCTTCAGCCACTTCGCCCTGCTGGCGAATCTCGCCGAGGACATCCACCGCGAACGCCGGCGCGCCGTCCACGTCGCCGCCGGTGAACCCGCCCCCGACAGCACGCTGACCGCCACGTTCGCCAAACTCGACGCCGCGCACCTCGGCAGCGACGTCGTCGCGGACGCGTTGCGCGGGGCGCTCGTGTCGCCGGTCATCACCGCCCATCCCACCGAGACCCGCCGCCGGACGGTGTTCGAGACCCAGTCCCGCATCACCGAGCTGATGCGCTACCGCGAGCGCACCGCCCTGACCGAGACCGAGACGGCCGACGTCGACGTCCGGCTGCGACGGCAGATCCTCACCCTGTGGCAGACCGCACTGATCCGGTTGTCGCGGTTGCGGATCCAGGACGAGATCGAGGTCGGACTGCGGTACTACGACGCCGCACTGTTCGAGGTCGTCCCGAAGATCAACGCCGAACTGCGCAGCGCCCTGCGATCGCGGTGGCCGGACGCGGATCTGGGCCGGGAGCCGATTCTGCGTCCCGGGTCGTGGATCGGCGGAGACCGCGACGGCAACCCCTATGTCACCGACGAGGTGGTCCGGCAGGCCACCATCCGTGCCGCGGCCACCGCCCTCGAGCACCACCTCGGGGAACTCGAGACACTCGAACGTGAACTGTCGATGTCGGCTCGCCTCGTCACCGTCACCCCCGCTCTCGACCTCCTGGCCGCGGCGTCGCAGGACGATTCCCCGTTCCGGGCCGACGAGCCCTACCGGCGCGCGGTGCGGGGCATCCGGGGGCGTCTCACGGCCACCGCGCACCGCATTCTGGGTGAGGCACCCGATCACGGGCTCGACCTCGGGCTCGCACCGTACGACTCGCCACGGCAGATGCTCGACGAACTGGACGTCGTCGACGACTCCCTGCGGCGTGGCGGCGACGGCACCATCGCCGACGACGGGCTCGCGGGCCTGCGGGACTCGGTGGAGGTGTTCGGTTTCCACCTCTCCGGACTGGACATGCGGCAGAACTCGGACGTGCACGAGACCGTCGTCGCCGAGCTGCTGGCGTGGGCGGGCGTGCACGCCGACTACCCGTCGCTGTCCGAGGACGAGCGGGTGGAGTTGCTGTCGGCGGAGCTGTCCACCCGGCGACCACTGACCACCGCGAACGCGGACTTCAGCGAGCTGACCACGAAGGAACTCGCCATTCTCCAGGCCGGCGCCGACGCGGTGCGGACCCTCGGTGCGGGCGCCGTGCCCAATTACATCATCAGCATGTGCACCTCCGTCAGCGACATGCTCGAGGCCGCCGTGCTGCTGAAGGAGGTGGGTCTGCTCGACCCCGGATCGGGGGAGGCGCCGTCCTGCCCGGTGGGGATCGTGCCGCTGTTCGAGACGATCGAGGACCTGCAGCAGGGGGCCGCCACGCTCGAGGCCACCCTCGAGGTGCCGATCTACCGGGCGCTGGTGACGTCGCGCGGCGACTCGCAGGAAGTGATGCTCGGGTACTCCGATTCCAACAAGGACGGCGGCTACCTGGCGGCCAACTGGGCGCTGTACCGCGCCGAGCTGGATCTGGTCGACGCCGCCCGCAAGACGGGAATCCGGTTGCGGCTCTTCCACGGTCGCGGCGGCACCGTGGGTCGCGGCGGCGGCCCCAGCTACGAGGCGATCCTCGCGCAACCGCCCGGCGCGGTGGCCGGGTCGTTGCGGATCACCGAACAGGGTGAGGTGATCGCCGCCAAGTACGCGGAACCCCGCCTCGCGCAACGCAATCTGGAGACGCTGCTCGCCGCGACCCTCGAAGCCACCCTGCTCGACGTCGAGGGACTCGGCGACGACGCGGAACCGGCGTACCGCATTCTCGACGAGCTCGCGGCGCTGGCCCGCCGCGCGTACGGCGAATTGGTGCACGAGACACCCGGATTCGTGGAGTACTTCGAGATGTCGACTCCGGTCGCGGAGATCGGTGCCCTCAACATCGGCAGCCGCCCCGCCTCACGGAAGCAGACCACGTCCATCTCCGATCTCCGGGCCATCCCGTGGGTGCTGTCGTGGAGCCAGTCCCGGGTCATGCTGCCCGGGTGGTACGGCACGGGTGCGGCGTTCGAGGAATGGACGCAGGGCGACCCCGAGCGGGTGGCCACGCTGTCCCGCCTGTACGAGACGTGGCCGTTCTTCCGGACCGTGCTGTCGAACCTGGCCATGGTGATGTCGAAGTCCGACATGGGTCTCGCGGCCCGCTACGCGGAACTGGTTCCCGACGAGGAACTCCGCCGGCGGGTGTTCGGCAAGATCGCCGAGGAACACGAGCGGACCATCCGGATGTACAAGGCGATCACCGGGAACGACACCCTGTTCGCCGACAACCCCGGTCTGGAGAGGTCGGTGCACAATCGGTTCCCGTACCTCGAGCCCCTCAACCACCTGCAGGTGGAACTGCTGCGCCGCTACCGGGCCGGGGACGACAGTGATCAGACGCGCCGCGGCATCCAGCTCACGATGAACGGGCTGGCGACCGCGCTGCGCAACAGCGGGTAGCGCGCCGGTTCCCGCGTCCCGCGAGAAGCGAGTGAACTTTCTTGCGGGGCGGGGGAACCGAACCGTCCGTCGCTGCGTCAAAACGGGAAAGAGCACGAACGTTTCCGAGACGAAGTGGGGCGACGGATGAGGCGTTGCGCGGGCAACCCGGACTACTGGCGCGGGGGAGTGGGACGGCGGGGGACGAGCGCGGCGAGCCCGCGTCGGGCCGGTCGGATCGTCACCGAATGCCGGGTCACCCGGTCACCGATCGAGCGGGACCCTCGGTCGCCCGCCGGGTTGCCGGCGGACGACGACGAGGACCCCGTCGGATGACAGCGTCAGCCCGGCAGCCGGGACGCGGCCGACGTGTCGAGCAGCCACCGGGTGGCCGACAGTCCGCGCGCCCCGGATGCCGGGATCTCGACGGGCGGAGCGCCCGCGATCGCGGCGGCCACGGCCTCGGCCTTGGCGTCGCCCGCCACGACGAGCCACACCTCGTCGGCGTGCCGGACAGCGGGCAGGGTCAGCGTGACCCGCACCGGCGGCGGCTTGGGGGAGTCCGTCACCGCGACGACGAACCGGTGCTCCTCGCGTACCGCGTCGGTGTCGGGGAACAGCGAATTGACGTGTCCCTCACCGCCCATGCCGAGCAGGTGGACATCGAAGACCGGAACCTGCTTGCCGTCGGCGTGGGCCCCGAGCACCTGCGCGTACGCGACGGCAGCCGCCTCCGGATCGTTCTCGTAGATGCCGTCGGCGACGGGCATGGTGTGCACCCGGTCGGGGTCGACGTCGACGTGGTCGAGCAGTGCGGCCCGCGCCTGCACGTCGTTGCGTTCCGGGTCGCCGGCCGGCAGGAAGCGCTCGTCACCCCAGTAGATGTCGATCGCGCGCCAGTCGATGTCGCCTGGGTTCTCCCGCACCTTCTCGAGCAGCCCGATCCCGGTGCCGCCTCCGGTGAGGACCACCGACGCCGTACCACGGTCCTTCTGGGCGGCGACGACGGTGGCGACGAACCGCTCCGCGGCCCTCGTCACCAGCGTGTCGGTGTCGGGGTGGACTTCTACATGGATGTCACTCATAGGTCACCTTCGTCAGCCCGGCGAGTGCGGTCTCGTAGACCTCGTCGGCGTCGAGCCTGCGTAGTTCTTCGGCCAGGCACTCGCTCGTTTCCCGCCTGCGGAGCGCGACCCGCGCATCGGGTTTGCCGGTACGTGTCAGCGTCGCCGTGGTGCCGGTCTGGGGGCGGCTGATGGTCAGAGCACCACCGTCGGCGAAGTTGATCTCCACGAACAGCGGGCCGACCCGCCGGGTGACGGGGACGTCGACGCGGCTCGCCAACCACCCCGCGATCATGTCGACGGCGGGCTCGTCCACCAGCCCGGACACCACAGCGGACGTGATCGGCGAGTGCGGCGGCTGATCGACGGCCGAGGTCAGGAGCGCACGCCAGTAGGTGATGCGACTCCAGGCCAGGTCCGAGTCACCGGACGAGTACGACGCGAGGCGGCTCTTGATCTCGGCGGCCGGATCCGCGCGATCGGTCGCGTCGGTGATGCGGCGGATCGCCAGCTTGCCCACCGGGTCCTCGGCGGGGACCTCCGGGGCCGTCTCCGGCCACCACACGACGACGGGAGTGTCGGGGAGGAGGAACGGCACCACCACGCTGCTCTCGTGGTCGGCGAGTTCGCCGAACAGGCGGAGCACGACGACCTCCGACGCACCGGCGTCGCCGCCGACGCGGATCTGCGCGTCCAGGCGGGGTTCCGCGTCACGGGACCCCCAGGCGACGACGATGACGCGGCACGGATGCTCCCGGCTCGCCTCGTTGGCGGCGTCGATGATGTCCTCCGAGTACTCACTGTCGCGGGTGCATACCACCAGCGTGAGGACTCGTCCCAGGGTCACTGCGCCGCCGGTCTTGCGCACCTCCACCAGTTTCTTGTTGACCTGTCCGGTGGTGGTCGCGGGAATGTCGATGATCATCTACGGCCTTCTCCATTCGCGACCGGTACGGTGCATCATTTCGTCTGCCGACGGCGGGCCCCACGTGCCGGCCTCGTACGGTTCCGGCCTGCCGCCCGCAGCCCAGTGCCCGAGCGCGGGGTCGAGGATCTCCCAGGACAGTTCGACCTCGGCGTTCACGGGGAACAGCGAGGGCTCACCGAGGAGTACGTCGAGGATGAGGCGCTCGTACGCCTCGGGCGACGACTCCGTGAACGCCTGACCGTAGCTGAAGTCCATGTTGACGTCGCGGACTTCCATGCTCGACCCCGGCACCTTGGACCCGAACCGCATGGTCACACCCTCGTCCGGCTGCACCCGGATGACGAGGGCGTTCTGCCCCAGTTCCTCGGTCATCGTCTGATCGAACGGCAGATGCGGTGCGCGCTTGAAGATCACGGCGATCTCGGTGACCCGGCGGCCGAGCCGCTTCCCGGTGCGGAGGTAGAACGGCACCCCCGCCCAGCGGCGGGTGTCGACCTCGAGGGTGATGGCCGCGAACGTCTCCGTGGTGGAGTCCTTCGAGAACCCTTCCTCCTCCAGCAGTCCGACCACCCGGGTACCGCCCTGCCAGCCGCCCGCGTACTGGCCGCGTGCCGTGGTCTCGTCGAGCGGCTGGGCGAGCCTGGTGGCGGAGAGCACCTTGATCTTCTCCGCCTGCAACTCGGACGGTTCGAAGCTGATCGGCTCCTCCATCGCGGTGAATGCGAGAAGTTGCAGCAGATGATTCTGGATGACGTCGCGCGCCGCCCCGATGCCGTCGTAATACCCGGCGCGTCCACCGAGACCGATGTCCTCGGCCATGGTGATCTGGACGTGATCCACGTAGTGGGCGTTCCAGATCGGATCGAACAACTGGTTCGCGAAGCGCAACGCCAGAATGTTCTGGACGGTCTCCTTGCCGAGGTAATGGTCGATCCGGAAGACCGTGTCCTCCGGGAAGACCTCGTTCACGACCGCGTTGAGCTCGCGTGCGCTCTCGAGGTCGTGACCGAACGGCTTCTCGATGACCACCCGGCGCCACTGGTCGTCGTTCGACTGCGCGAGACCGGCCTCGGACAGCTGCTTCAGGACCACCGGGAACGCGTCCGGCGGAATCGCGAGATAGAACCCGTGATTGCCGCCGGTCCCGCGTTCGCGTTCGAGCGTCCCGAGAGTGTTGGCCAGTTCCTGGAAGGCGGCCGGGTCGTCGAAGCTGCCCTTGACGAAACGCAGGCCCTCCGACAGTCGCTCCCAGACGTCCTCCCGGAACGGGGTGCGGGAATGGTCGCGCACGGCATCGTGGACGATCTTGCCGAAGTCCTCGTCCGACCAATCCCTGCGGGCGAACCCGACGAGAGCGAACCCGGGCGGCAGAAGACCACGATTGGCCAGATCGTAGATGGCGGGCATCAACTTGCGCCGGGCCAGGTCGCCGGTGACACCGAAGATCACCAGCGCACACGGCCCGGCGATGCGTGGTAGGCGCTTGTCCCTACCGTCGCGGAGTGGATTGACCCAATCGTCTGACGCTGCGGGCTCGCTCACGTATCAGCTCTTCTGCCCTGCTGCGCGCAGCTGCTCCGCGGTGGCCTCCAGGAGCTCGGTCCAGGACACCTCGAACTTGTCGACGCCCTCGTCCTCGAGGACCTTGAACACGTCGGTGAGGTCGATGCCGACGGCGCTGAGCTTGTCGAACACCTCCTGCGACTCGACCGCGGTGCCGGACACCGTGTCGCCGGCGACCTCACCGTGATCGGCGAACGCGTCGAGAGTCTTCTCCGGCATCGTGTTCACGGTGTTCGGAGCCACCAGTTCGGCGACGTACAGAGTGTCGGGGTAATCGGGGTTCTTGACTCCCGTCGACGCCCAGAGCGCGCGCTGCGGGCGCGCACCGTCGGACAGCAGACCCTGGAACCGCGGCTGCACCTCGAAAATCTGCTGGTACGCGGCGTACGCCAGGCGGGCGTTGGCGACGGCGGCCTGGCCGCGCAGCTCCAGCGCCTCGGGGGTGCCGATCTTGTCGAGCCGCTTGTCGATCTCCGTGTCGACACGGGAGACGAAGAACGAGGCCACCGAGTGGATGCGGGACAGGTCGTGACCGGCCGCCTTCGCCGCCTCGAGGCCGTCCAGGTACGCGCCCATGACGAGTTCGTAGCGCTCCACCGAGAAGATCAGCGTGACGTTGACGCTGATCCCCTCACCGAGCACCTTGGCGATGGCCGGGATACCGGCCTCGGTGGCCGGAATCTTGATGAACAGGTTGGGGCGGTCGACGATCTTCCACAGTTCGACGGCCTGCGCGACCGTCTTGTCGGCGTCGTGCGCGAGGCGCGGGTCGACCTCGATGGACACCCGGCCGTCGACGCCGTGGCTCGCCTCGAACTGCGGGGCGAGAACGTCGCAGGCGGCGCGCACGTCGTCGGTGGTCACCGTGCGGATGGTGGCCTCGACGTCGGCACCGCGCTCGGCGAGCTCCCGGACCTGTGCGTCGTAGACGTGGCCCTTGCTGAGTGCGGCCTGGAAGATCGACGGGTTGGTGGTGACACCGACGACGGACTTGGTCGCGACGAGCTCGGCGAGGTTGCCGGACTCGATGCGGTCACGGGAGAGGTCGTCGAGCCACACCGACACGCCTGCTTCGGAGAGCTTCTGGAGGTTGGGGTTCTGAGTCATGGCGGTCTATCCCTTCACGCGTGCGAGTGAGCGCTGTGCGGCGGCGGTGACCGCTTCGGCGGTGAAACCGAACTCGCGGAACAGGGTCTTGTAGTCGGCGGAGGCGCCGAAGTGCTCGATGGAGACGATTTCGCCCGCGTCGCCGACGAAGCGGTACCAGGGCATGGAGATGCCGGCTTCGACGGAGACCCGTGCCTTGACCGTCGGGGGGAGGACGCCGTCGCGGTAGGCCTGGTCCTGGGCGTCGAACCATTCGACGCAGGGCATGGACACGACCCGGGTGGGGATGCCGTCGGCCTCGAGGGTCTCGCGGGCGGCGACGGCGAGTTGCAGCTCGGATCCGGTGCCGATGAGCACGACCTCCGGTGCCCCGGTGGAGGCGTCGGCGAGGACGTAGCCGCCGCGGGAGACACCCTCGTAGCTGGTGCCCTCGAGGACGGGGAGGTCCTGGCGGGTCAGGGCGAGGCCGGCGGGAGCGCGGGTGGCCTCGTCGGCGCCCTTCTCGAGGACGGCGCGCCAGGCGTGGGCGGTCTCGTTGGCGTCGCCGGGCCGCACGACGTACAGGCCGGGGATCGCGCGCAGCGCGGCGAGGTGCTCGATCGGCTGGTGGGTGGGCCCGTCCTCGCCGAGTCCGATGGAGTCGTGCGTCCACACGTAGGTGACCGGGGTCTTCATGATCGCGGCGAGTCGCACGGCGGGACGCATGTAGTCGCTGAAGACGAGGAAGGTGCCGCCGTACGGGCGGGTCGGTCCGTGCAGCGCGATGCCGTTGAGGATCGAGCCCATGGCGTGTTCGCGGACCCCGAAGTGCAGGGTGCGGCCGTAGGGCTGGGCCGTCCACATCCGGGTGGAGATGGCTTCGGGACCGAACGAGTCGGCGCCCTTGATGGTGGTGTTGTTGCTCTCGGCGAGGTCGGCGGAGCCGCCCCACAGTTCGGGGAGCACCGGTCCGACGGCGTTGAGAACGGCGGCGGACGCCTTGCGGGTCGCGACGCCCTTGGGATCGGGCTCCCAGGTGGGGAGGACGTCGGCCCAGCCGGCGGGAAGGTCGCGGCCGATCAGACGGTCGAGGAGCTTCTTGCCCTCGGGGGCGCGCTGCGTCCACTCGTCGTACTGGGCCTGCCATTCCTTGTGTGCCTGCGCGCCGCGCTCGACGACCTTGCGGGTGTGGGCGATGACCTCGTCGGCGACCTCGAACGTCTTGTCCGGATCGAAGCCGAGAGCCTTCTTCACGGCCGCGACCTCGTCGGCGCCGAGGGCGGCGCCGTGCGCCGCGCCCGTGTTCATCTTGGTCGGTGCGGGGAAACCGATGATCGTGCGGAGCAGGATCAGCGACGGCTTGTCGGTGACCTCGCGGGCCTTGTTCAGGGCCTCTTCGATGGCGACGACGTTCTCGCCGCCCTCGACGATCTGCACGTGCCAGCCGTACGCCTCGTAGCGGGCGGCGGTGTCCTCGGACAGCGCGATGGCGGTGTCGTCCTCGATGGAGATCTTGTTGTCGTCGTAGATCAGGGTGAGGTTGCCGAGCTGCTGGACACCCGCGATGGAGGAGGCCTCGGAGGTGACGCCTTCCTCGATGTCGCCGTCGGAGGCGATGACGTAGATGTGGTGGTCGAACGGGCTGTCGCCGAGGGCGGGCTCAGGGTCGAAGAGGCCGCGTTCGCGGCGGGCGGCCATCGCCATGCCCACGGCGGAGGCGAGGCCCTGACCGAGCGGCCCGGTGGTGATCTCGACACCGCGGGTGTGGCCGTGTTCGGGGTGGCCGGGGGTCTTCGAGCCCCACGTGCGCAGCGCCTCCAGGTCGTCGAGTTCGAGACCGTAGCCGGCGAGGTACAGCTGGATGTACAGGGTGAGGCTGGAGTGCCCGCAGGACAGGACGAACCGGTCGCGACCGATCCAGTCGGCGTCGGTGGGGTCGTGGCGCATGACGCGCTGGAAGAGGGTGTAGGCGAGGGGGGCGAGGCTCATGGCCGTGCCGGGGTGACCGTTACCCACCTTCTGCACCGCGTCCGCGGCGAGCACCCGGATGGTGTCGACGGCCTTGGTGTCCAGTTCGGTCCAGTCGGCGGGGTGAACCGGTTGCGTGAGGACGTGGATGTCGTCTGTGATCGACACGGGCAGAAGTCTCCTGACATGGGTGAACGTGGAGCCTGAGGATGCGTGGGCCTCTTGTGCGACTCCAGCCTAGTGTGCGGTCGTATCCGGGTCGATTCGGTTCGCGCATTACGGCGGTCTACCATCGTTTGTAGTAGACGGCCGGCCGTCGCGAACGACTTCGGGAGCAGGCGGCGGCATTCGGATGTGGAATTACGCGTGGTGCGAGGAGAGAACGTGCGGACAGGGCATCAGCCGAGCGGACACGGCTTCGGCAGCCCCAGCCCCGCCCCCCGCGCGACCGACACCGGTACGGTGCTGGGTCGCGTCACGGGCAAGGTCCTGGCCTACATCGCATTGACCAAGCCGCGGGTGATCGAGCTGCTGCTGGTCGCCACCATCCCGGCGATGCTGCTGGCAGATCGCGGCAATGTAGACATCCTGCTGATCCTCAGCACGCTGTTCGGCGGGTGGATGGGCGCCGCGAGCGCGAACTCCCTCAACTGCGTCGTCGACGCCGACATCGACAAGGTCATGAAACGCACCGCCCGCCGGCCGCTGGCCCGCGACGCGGTGCCCACGTCCCACGCGTTCGTGTTCGGCATGACTCTCGGTGTCGCGTCGTTCCTCTGGCTGTGGTGGCGCGCCAACCTGC
Organism: Rhodococcus wratislaviensis; assembly: GCF_900455735.1. Classification (GTDB taxonomy): domain Bacteria; phylum Actinomycetota; class Actinomycetes; order Mycobacteriales; family Mycobacteriaceae; genus Rhodococcus_F; species Rhodococcus_F wratislaviensis. The sequence continues at coordinate 28,126 of NZ_UAUI01000017.1, forward strand.
TCGCCGGCTGCCTGGTCGTCCTGACCATCGCGTTCTACGTACTCGTGTACACAATGGTGCTCAAGCGCCGGACCTGGCAGAACGTCGTCTGGGGCGGCGCCGCGGGCTGCATGCCCGTCATGGTCGGCTGGTCGGCGGTCACCGGGTCGCTGAGCTGGCAGCCCATCGTGCTGTTCCTGGTCATCTTCTTCTGGACGCCGCCGCACACGTGGGCCCTCGCCATGCGCTACAAGGAGGACTACAAGGCGGCCGGTGTCCCGATGCTGCCGGTGATCGCCACCGAGGAGCACGTCACCAAGCAGATCCTGCTGTACAGCTGGGCGATGGTGATCACGTCCCTCGTGCTCGTCCCCGCCGCGGGTGTCGTCTATGCCGCCGTGACCCTCGTGGCCGGTGCCTGGTTCCTGCTGATGGCCCATCAGCTGTACCGCAGCGTCCGCGGCGGAGCGGCCGTGAAACCGCTCCGCCTGTTCCTGCAGTCCAACAACTATCTGGCCATCGTCTTCGTGGGACTCGCCGTCGACTCCGTGCTGGGACTGCAGACCGTGGCCGGCCTGCTGAGCTGACCTCCGCGTCACGGCCCGAGGTGACGCTCCGCGTCAGGGCACCAGCACGATCGAGCCCGTCGTCGCACGCGCCTCGAGGTCGCGGTGCGCGTCCTCGGCCCGTGCGAGCGGGTACTCCGCGCCCACCCGGACCGTCAGTGAACCGTCGGCCAGGGCGGAGAACACGTCTCCCGCCCGCCACGCCAGTTCCTCACGGTTTCGGACGTGGTGCGCGAGTGTGGGCCGGGTGAGGAACAGCGATCCGGCCGGGTTCAGCCGTTGTGGATCGAACGGCGGCACCGGGCCGCTCGCCGCACCGAACAACGCGACCGTCCCCCGGATCCGCACCGACGCGAGACTGGCCTCGAACGTGGACGCGCCGACACCGTCGTAGGCGGCTGCGACGCCCTCGCCGTCGGTCAGCTCACGCACCCGGGCGGCGATGTCGTCGTCGTATCGCAGCACCTCGTGTGCGCCGGCGTCACGGGACAATTGCTCCTTGGCGTCGGAGGACACCGTGGTGATCACCCGCGCGCCCAGCGTGGTCGCCATCTGGGTCAGCAGCAGGCCGACTCCGCCCGCTCCGGCGTGGACCAGGACGGTGTCGCCGGACTGGATCGGGTAGGTCGAGTGGGCCAGGTAGTGGGCCGTCATTCCCTGCAGCAGAGCGGAAGCGGCCTGCGGGGCGGGCACGGAGTCGGGGACGGCGATCGCCACCGCCGCGGGCACGACCACCTTCTCGGCGTAACTGCCGGGGGCGGAGCACCAGGCCACCCGATCGCCGGGAGCGATACCGGTCACGTCGCCGCCGACGGCCTCCACGACCCCGGAACCCTCGTCTCCGGGGACGTAGGGGAGTGGCCGCGGGTACAGCCCCGTCCGGAAGTACGTGTCGATGAAGTTGATGCCGATCGCGTCGGTGCGAACCAGAAGATCCGTCGCTCCGATCTCGGGTTCGGGAACCTCTACGGGTTCGAGGACGTCGGGACCACCGAGACGGGAAACCTGTATAGCGCGCATGGTTTCAGTTCTACACGGCCAGTGCCGCCGCACCGAGCCTGGCGGGCGCGACACCGGTACCGCCCAGTATTCTCGGGGGCATGAGTACCGATACCCATGCCGAACCGGCGCCCGCGAGCCCGGCGCCCTCGCTCCCGTCCCACACGGTCGACGCGATCAAGAAGTTCGTGGCCGAGCACGGCGGTTCCGCCAGTGCGGTCATCCAGCCGATCGGACTCGCCGGCGTCCGCATCACGCTCGTCGGAGCCGACGGCATCCTCGGTGACCAGGTGGTCGAGGACCTCGCCACCGCGAACGCCGTCGTCGCATCCTTCGACGACGTCACCGTCTCGGAGTGGGACCGCGCGATCACCAGCATCGTCACGCCCCGCAAGGGCCACTTCCAGAAGATGGCCGGCTGGGTCGCGCGGCAGACGCGCTTCCCGAAGGCCCGCAACGAGCGCTAGACGCTCGCGGTGTCGGGCTGCGTGACGAACTCGCGGGTGCGTCCCGCAGCCCACACCGCCGCGGTGGCGGCGGTGCACAGCCCGGCTCCCGCGACGTGGAATGCCACGAGGACCGCGGGAACGTCGGTGAAGAACTGGACGAGTCCGATCAGCGCCTGCGCCACCACCAGCGCGAGTAGTACCTGCACGCGTACCTTCACCGCGCGGGTGGCGCCCACGGCGTACAGGCCGAAGCACAGGCCGACCAGCAACGCCAGGTAGCCCACCAGCAGCTGGGCATGCAGGTGCACGAGCGTGACGATCTCTACCTCGAGACGGGGAACCACGCGGTCGAGACTCTTGTCTCCCGCGTGCGGTCCGGCGCCCGTGACCAGCGTTCCGGCGGCGAGCACCCCGGCCAGCGCAACACCCGACAGCGCGGTGAGCCACCGCAGCGGGGCGGGGATCACGTCGATCGCCGGCGCGTCGTCGGGTTCGCAGATCTTCGCGTACATCACGGTCGCCAGCCACACCATCGCCATCGACGCGAGCAGGTGGACCGCGACCGTCCACCACAGCAGTCCGGTGAGCACCGTGACACCGCCGATGACGGCCTGCACGACGGTGCCGAGGGGCATCATCCACGCGTAGACGAGGACCTCTTTCCGGCGGCGGGCGCGGGTGACCGCGAGGACGATCAGGGCCGCGGCGACAACGACGACGAACGTGAGCAACCGGTTGCCGAACTCGACCGCCTGATGGACGACGGCGACCTCGCCGTGCCCGACCGGCACGAAGCTGCCGGGGAAGCACTGCGGCCAGGTGGGGCATCCGAGGCCGGAGGCGGTCACCCGCACGACGGCCCCGGTGACGGCGATCCCGCCCTGCGTGAGGATCACCGCGAACGCGATGACACGCTGCACGGTCAGCGACGGAAGGGGAAGACGGTCTACCAGGCTCAGAAACCCGCGATACAGCACGACGTCGATGGTAGAGGGCCGTCAACTACAGCGTGTCGTTGGGCCGGTGGCGGCGCGCTCGACTCCGTGCTACTCGCCGCGAATCCGCAGGATGCCGGTCACCGTGCCCTGCCAGAAGTCGCCGGTGTCGGTGACGAGTCCGGACATCTGCAGGGTGTCGTTGACCGCGGTACCGGGGAGTGGGCTGGTGCGCTCGACCGAGCCGTCCGCCGGATCGATCACCGCGAACGAGAAGCCGTCCAGGGGTGTCGTGACGTCGAACCCGTGGCGGATCACGGTGTACAGCAGGCCGTCACCGGTCGAGAGGTGGGGCACCGCCGCGCTGCGGACGTCGTTGCTCCACACCTGGTGGCAGCCGATCGGGTCGATGTCGACGCGGGTCATGCCGCCGGTGAAGGGGGCGTTCGTCGGAACCGCCGGGCCCGCGCCGTCCGGGACGGCGGGATACGGGTAGCCGTAGGTCCCGGCGACGTACACCGAATTGGCGATGCCGATCGGGGAGTTCTCGCTGCCGCCCGGGTTGCCGAGCACGGGGAGGGAGCAGATCTCGTCACCGGAATCGGCGCGGAAGACCCGAAGATTCACCTGCGGGTCGGCGTTGTCGACGATCGCGACGAAATCGCTGCCGGTCGACGGCCCGAAGTAGGTGGGAGTGGAGCCGGTGCCGTGGCTGAGTTGCCCCGGCTTACGGTCCGGACCGCGGTCATAGTCCCGCCGCCAGTCCACGCGCACCGCGCCGTCGCGGAGCGTGAACTGGTACAGCGCGTGCGTCGTCGCGACCGCGGTGCCGGCGGGCGAGGTGGAGATGCTGTTCTGGACCTGCTCGCCCGCGGCCAGCGGCAGGCTGTGCGCGACGCCGGCGCGATCCACGGCTCCGACGACGCCGCCCGTCGCGAACCAGACGTTGCCCTGCCAGTCCGGCGTCAGCCCGGTCACGTTGTCTCCCGGCGGAACACTGCCGGACAGGTCGACGTGCGAGTCGACGGTGATCCGCCAGCGGCCTTCGGGGTCCTTCGAATGTCCGAGGCGCAGTAGCTGACGGTTTCCGTCCACCACGACCAGTCGGTTGTCGTTGTCGAGGAACGCGTACACGCCGCCCAGGAGGCTGCCCTTCGCCAGTGCGAACGTGGCGAGTGAGGCGCCGAACGGGGCGGCGGGAGCGGCGGGGTCGATCAGGTGCACGGTGGGGACCTGGCCGGCCACGGACGTGCACAGGGCGACGACGAGCCGGTCGGAACCCTGCAGGAGGGTCGGGCACGCCGAGACCAGCGGGTACGCGGACAGGGTGACCGGGCCGGTGCCGGGACCGGGCAGCGGAGTCACGTCGGTGGACCCCGCATCGCCGTGCATCGTGGACGTGCCTGCGGGTCCGAGGAACGGGTTCGGCGCGGCGGGCGATCCCCACTGCGGTGCGGCGCCCGCGGGCAGGGTGCCGCAGCCGAGGACGGCGAGCAGGACTGCCAGGACGGTGCCGAGGCTGCGGGCGCGCCGGGCTGTGGGTCGGCGGATCACGTGAACCGGAACGTCCGGGCCGCCAGGGCTCCCGCGGCCGCACCCCAGACGACGAGGACCACGACGCTGAGCAGGTCCACCGACCCCGACAGGGCGGCGTCGAGCGCGTGCGCGAGCGCACCGGACGGGATCAGCCGGGCCCCGGTGTGCAGGAGCCAGGGCAGATCGCCGGTGGCGAACACCACACTGCCGACGCCGACCATCACGAACCACAGGATGTTGGCCAGGGCGAGGACGATGTCGGCGCGGAGGGTGCCGCCGAGCAGCAGTCCCATCGCCGCGAACGTCACGGTGCCCATGGCGATGATCACGGCGCCGAGGACGAGTCCCCACGCACTCGGACGCCAGCCGAGCGCCAGTCCGATCGAACCGAGGAGCACCGATTGCAGGGCGACGACGATGACCACGGCGGCGCTCTTCCCGGCGATGATTCCCCACGTCGGCAGGGGAGTGGCGCCGAGCCGCTTGAGGGCCCCGTACCGGCGATCGAAACCGACCGCGATGGCCTGGCCGGTGAACGCGGTGGACATCACCGCCACCATCATCACGGCGGGCACCACCTTGTCGACCCGCGACGTTCCGAGGTCGCCGATGGGCAGCAGACACAGGCCGATCAGCAGCGTGATCGGGATGAACATGGTCAGCAGCAGCTGTTCGCCGTTGCGCAGGAGCAGTTTGAGTTCGAGCGCGGTCTGCGCCCTCAACATGACCGCCGCACCGCTCGGGCGGGGATCGGGTGTGAACGTGCCGGGGGCGAAACGATTCTCCGTCAGACGGTCACTGGTGCTCATCGTCATCCCCTCAGTTCCCGGCCGGTGAGTTCGAGGAAGACGTCCTCGAGGCTGCGCTGGTCGACACGGATGTCGCTGATCAGGGCGTCCAGGTCGGCGCACCACGACGCGACCGACGCCACCACCTTCGGGTCGATCGGCCCTTCGACGAGGTAGGTGCCCGGCCCGGACTCGGCCACCCGGAAACCGTCGGGGAGGGCTCTCGCGAGGGGCTCGGTGTCGAGGCCTGCGGGCGCGCTGAGCCGCAGCTGCCCCTCGGCGCCGCGGCTGGTGACCTCGGCGGGCGTACCCGCCGCGACGATCGACCCGTGGTCGATGATGACGAGCCGGTCCGCGAGTTCCTCGGCCTCGTCCATCAGGTGCGTCGTCAGCAGCACACTGACGCCGTCGCGGCGCAGCGCGTCGATCAGTTCCCACACGAGCAGGCGGGCCTGGGCGTCGAGTCCGGCGGTGGGCTCGTCGAGGAAGACCAGTTCCGGCCTGCCGACCAGCGCGCAGGCCAGGGACAAGCGCTGCTGCTGCCCGCCCGACAGCCTGCGGTACGGGGTGCGACGGGAATCCTCGAGTCCGAGGCTGCGCAGCAACCAGTCGGGGTCGAGGGGGTCGGCCGAGTAGGCCGCGACGAGGTCGAGCATCTCACCGGCGCGGGAGCCGGGGTACGCGCCGCCGCCCTGGAGCATCACACCGATCCGGGCCCGGACGGCGCCGGCATCGGCGACGGGGTCGAGTCCGAGGACACGGACGGTGCCGCTGTCCGGGCGGACGAAGCCCTCGCACATTTCGACTGTGGTGGTCTTACCCGCGCCGTTGGGACCGAGCAACGCGACCACCTGTGCAGGTTCGACGGTGAGATCGAGTCCGTCGACGGCCCTCACACCGTCGAAGGTCTTCACCACGCCTTCCAGGCGTACAGCAGGTTGCGCCGATCCGGGCGTTCGCGAGGTCACGGGGAATCAGCGTAAGCCTTGGCCTGGTGTGACCCGGCCGGTGCCCCGGCTTTCCGCGTCGACGTCGTCCCGGGGCGGATCCTGCGGATCCGGCACGGTCGGGTGCTGCTCCGAATCGACCCGCCAGGGCAGCCGGTTGCGGGTGATCACGATCAGCGTTCCGGCCGTGAAGATGGTGGCGATGGCGGCCTGCACGATGACGAAGGGCTGGTACTCGCCGCCGTTCGGCATCAGGATGACGCTGACGATGGACGAGAAGACGATGGCGGGGACGCGGAAGGCGGGTGCCGTGGCCCAGGCCGCGAGCGGCAGGACCGCCCACAGCAGATACCAGGGCTGCACCACGGGGAAGAGGAGGACGACCGCGCCGAGGGACAGTCCCAGCGCGCCGACAGCGTGGATGCGGCCGACGAGCGTGGCGACGAGCATCCGCAGTGTGATGAACGCCGCAGCGACGGCCGCGATCGGCCGGGTCAGGCTCAGCACCGCCGTCGTGTGGTCGCCGAGGCCCAACAGGACCCCGGCCAGTCCGGTGCCCAGCCCGAGGAGGGTGGGGATGGACATCCAGCTGCGGACCGCGTTCGCGGTGCCGAGGGTGTGTACCCAGCCGATGCCGAGTCCGCTGGACGTGCTGATGACGAGGGTGACCACCAGGGCCACCCCGCCGAGCAGGGCGGCCGCCATGAGCACGGCCTTCGGAGTCCCGCCCCATCTCCGGGCCAGGGCCATCCCGACGAATCCCAGTGCGAGGAGGGAGGGGATCTTGATCGTCGACGACAGGGCGATGAGTGCCGCCCCCGACAGCAACAGGAGAAGGGATTGCCCGCGGATCGGCTCCGACCGTTCGATCGCCCGCAGCGCCAGCTCGATCCCGGCCAGCATGAGACCGAGCATCAGCGCCTCGTTGTGAATTCCCGCGACCAGGTGGAACAGCAGCAGGGGGTTGGCGGCGCCCAGCCACAGGGCGCTGACCTCGGCGACGCCGCAGCGCCGCGCCAGCCGGGGGAGCGCCCAGACGATCATGGCCACACCGGCGAGGGCCAGCAGCCGGTGCAGGAAGATTCCCGCGACGATGTTCTCACCGGTCAGCCAGCTGATCCCGCGCCCCATCCAGAGGAACAGCGGCCCGTACGGCGCCGGCGTGTCGCGCCAGATCGTCGGCACGGTCCGGGTCAGGACGTGATCGACGCCGAGCGCACCCGCGGGACCGATGGCGTAGGGATCGAGCCCGCGGGCCGCGATCTCGCTCTGCGCGAGGTACGAGTACACGTCCTTGCTGAACATCGGCGGCGCGACGGACAGCGGGATGATCCACAGCAGCAGGGTGCGGTCGAGCTGGGACCGGTTGAGGCGGCGCACGGCCCCCGACTGCAGACTGCCGATCGCGAAGCGTCCGAGGAGGAGCCACGCGAGCACGATCATCACGGTGCCGGTCATGGTCAGCGTCAACGCGACGCTGGGGATACGGGCGGGCAGACCGATGACGCGAAGACCCTGGACAGGGTTCTGCAGTACCGGCTGGGCGCCGGCGCCCAGCGCGCCCACCGCCATCAGGACGGCCCCGGTCGCGCCGAACCGGCGGATTCCGCGGAGCTGCGCGGTCTCCTGCTCGTTCAGGCCCGCGGTCTCCGGCTCGTCGCCGTGCAACGCGGCCGCCACCGAGGGGCGCGGGGAGCGGCCGTCGATGCCCAGCGCCCGCCGGGCGAGCTCGGCCGGATGTCGAAGAGCGGCGCGAGCCGTGAAGGTCGGCTCCGCGCGGGTCGGCTCCGGGTTCTCGGGGGTCTGCGGCACACAGGCAGCGTAGCGGTGCGCCGAACACAGCCGGTTCGGCCAGTATTCCCGAGCGGCGACAGCACATAATCACAGGTGTAAGGCAGGGCACCCTTAGTAGACCTGCGATCCGAATTCCGTCACACTAGTGTTGTGAAAACGGAAACGACACCACGTGCAACGAAGGAAAGCGCAGTTCACGCGCCTTCCTCGGCGGCGCCTGTCGAAACCGCGTCACCCGTCGCCGTCGGCCACGAAGGCCACACCCGCGCTGCCGTCGTGAAGCTCCTCCTCGAGGAGGGGCCGATCACCGCGTCGGAAATCGGAACCCGCCTCGGTCTGAGTGCCGCCGGTGTCCGTCGACACCTCGACGCGCTCCTGGAATCCGGAGAGGCGCGCGAGGCGTCGTCCGTCGCCGTGCGTCACCGCGGACGGGGACGTCCCGCCAAATACTTCCAGATCACCGCCAAGGGCCGCGGCAGGCTCGGACACGCGTACGACGACCTCGCCGGCGCGGCCATGCGTCAACTGCGGGAGGTCGGGGGAGACGCCGCGATCACCGATTTCGCGCGTCGCCGAGTCCAGGCGATCGTCGGAAACGTGACCCCGGCAGCCGACCAGAGCGCCGAGGGCCTCGAAAACACCGCCGACGCCATCGCCGACGCCTTCACCACCGCCGGATTCGCGGCATCGACGCGCCCGGTCGGCAACGGCGTGCAGATCTGCCAGCACCACTGCCCGGTCTCACACGTGGCCGAAGAGTTCCCGGAACTGTGCGAAGCCGAGCAGGAAGCGTTCGCCCAACTGCTCGGCACCCACGTCCAGCGGCTCGCGACCATCGCGAACGGTGACTGCGCATGCACCACCCACGTTCCACTCGTCCCACCGTCCGGTCCCAAATAACAACGCTCTCCCGATAGATCCCCTAGTCAGCAACCTGTATTCCACCGGCGACCAGCCCTCGCCGGTCTCGTAACAAGACTCCGGAAGGAGCTCGCATGACCGTCACATCAGACCAGGTGACATCCACTGCGTCGGCCAACGCCGAGCCGCTCACGCAGGAAGAGACCATCGCGTCACTCGGGCATTACGGGTACGGCTGGTCCGATTCCGACGAGGCCGGTGCCAGTGCACAGCGCGGTCTGTCCGAAGACGTCGTGCGCGACATCTCGGCGAAGAAGAGCGAGCCGGACTGGATGCTCGACATCCGCCTGCGCGCGCTGAAGACCTTCGACAAGAAGCCGATGCCGAACTGGGGATCGAACCTCGAGGGCATCGACTTCGACAACATCAAGTACTTCGTCCGCTCGAGCGAGAAGCAGGCCGAGAGCTGGGAAGACCTGCCCGAGGACATCAAGAACACGTACGACAAGCTGGGCATCCCCGAGGCCGAGAAGCAGCGCCTCGTCGCCGGTGTCGCGGCTCAGTACGAGTCCGAGGTGGTCTACCACTCGATCCGTGAAGACCTCGAGGCGCAGGGCGTGATCTTCCTCGACACCGACACCGGTCTGAAGCAGCACCCCGAGCTGTTCCGGGAGTACTTCGGCACGGTCATCCCGGCCGGCGACAACAAGTTCTCCGCGCTGAACACCGCGGTGTGGTCGGGTGGCTCCTTCATCTATGTCCCGCCGGGTGTTCACGTCGACATTCCGCTGCAGGCCTACTTCCGCATCAACACGGAGAACATGGGCCAGTTCGAGCGGACCCTGATCATCGTCGACGAGGGCGCCTCGGTGCACTACGTCGAGGGCTGCACGGCGCCGATCTACAAGTCGGACTCCCTGCACTCCGCGGTCGTCGAGATCATCGTGAAGAAGGGCGGTCACTGCCGCTACACGACCATCCAGAACTGGTCGAACAACGTCTACAACCTGGTCACCAAGCGCACCAAGGTCGAAGCCGGCGGATCCATGGAGTGGATCGACGGCAACATCGGGTCCAAGGTCACCATGAAGTACCCGGCCGTCTGGATGATGGGCGAGCACGCCCGCGGCGAGGTTCTCTCCGTGGCATTCGCCGGTGAGGGCCAGCACCAGGACACCGGTGCCAAGATGCTGCACCTCGCGCCGTACACGTCGTCGACCATCATCAGCAAGTCGGTGGCCCGGGGCGGCGGACGCGCGTCCTACCGCGGACTCGTCCAGGTCAACAAGGGCGCTCACGGTTCCAAGTCCACGGTCAAGTGTGACGCGCTGCTGGTCGACCAGATCAGCCGCTCGGACACCTACCCGTACGTCGACATCCGCGAGGACGACGTGACCATGGGCCACGAGGCCACCGTCTCGAAGGTGAGCGACGACCAGCTGTTCTACCTGATGAGCCGCGGGCTCACCGAAGACGAGGCCATGGCCACGGTCGTGCGCGGCTTCGTCGAGCCGATCGCCAAGGAACTCCCGATGGAGTACGCCCTGGAACTGAACCGCCTGATCGAACTGCAGATGGAAGGGGCGGTGGGTTAGTGACCACGCCAGAAACTGGTGTCCAGAATCTCGGAGTCGCGGGAGCCGTCGCAGGCGAGAATCCGCGGATAGCGCGGACCGCCACCGGCTCGCCGATCAAGAACAAGGGTGAGGTCTTCACCTCGTTCGACGTCAACGCCTTCGAGATCCCGGGTGGTCGTGACGAGGTCTGGCGGTTCACACCGCTGCGCCGACTCCGCGGACTGCACGACGGAACGGCTGTCGCGAACGGCACGGTCACCGTCGACGTCGCCGGTCCGGACTCCGTCCGGGTCGAGACCGTCGGGCGTGACGACGACCGGCTCGGCAAGGCCGGCGTCCCCGCCGATCGGGTGGCCGCGCAGGCCTACTCGGGTTTCGAGACAGCCACCGTCGTGACCGTCGGCCGTGAGGTCGAGGTCGCCGAGACGATCAACATCACCGTGACCGGCCCGGGCGAGGACAAGGTCGCCTTCGGGCACCTGCAGATCCGGCTCGAAGCCTTCGCGAAGGCGACCGTCGTCATCGACCAGCGCGGTAGCGGCACGTTCGCCGAGAACGTCGAATTCGTTCTCGGCGACAGCTCCCGCCTCACCGTGGTCGCCGTCCAGGACTGGGCGGACGACGCCGTGCACGTCGCCTCGCATCACGCGCGGCTGGGCCGTGACGCGGTGCTGCGGCACAACGCGGTCAGCCTCGGCGGCGACCTCGTGCGCCTGTCCGCGACCGTGAAGTACGACGGCCCGGGCGGCGACGCGGAACTGCTGGGCCTGTACTTCGCCGACGCCGGACAGCACTTCGAGCAGCGGCTGCTGGTGGATCACTCCCAGCCGCACTGCAAGTCCAACGTGGTCTACAAGGGCGCCCTGCAGGGTGATCCGAATTCGGGAAAGCCCGACGCCCACACCGTGTGGATCGGCGACGTGCTGATCCGCGCCGCGGCCGAGGGAACCGACACGTTCGAGCTGAACCGCAACCTCGTCCTCACGGACGGTGCACGCGCGGACTCGGTTCCGAACCTGGAGATCGAGACCGGTGAGATCGTGGGTGCCGGCCACGCCAGCGCCACGGGTCGATTCGACGACGAGCAGTTGTTCTACCTGCGCGCCCGTGGAATCCCCGAAGACGCGGCACGGCGACTCGTCGTGCGCGGGTTCTTCCACGAGATCATCAACAAGATCGCCGTCGCCGAGATTCGCGAGCGTCTCGAGGCTGCCGTCGAGGCCGAACTCGCCGCAGTCGGCGTGTGACCCACGCCGCCGGACCATTACTTCCCATTTCTTCGAAGGATCACAATGTCTACCCCTGACGCTTCCACCCCCGAAACCTCGGTCCTGGAAATCAAGGACCTGCACGTCGACGTCGCGAACACCGACGAGAACGCCGAACCGATCAACATCCTCAAGGGTGTGAACCTGACGGTTCGTTCCGGCGAGACCCACGCGATCATGGGACCCAACGGGTCCGGCAAGTCGACGCTGTCGTACGCCATCGCGGGTCACCCCAAGTACCAGATCACCTCGGGCTCCATCACCCTCAACGGTGAGGACGTCCTCGAGATGAGCGTCGACGAGCGCGCCCGCGCGGGACTGTTCCTCGCGATGCAGTACCCCGTCGAGGTCCCCGGCGTCTCCATGTCGAACTTCCTGCGCACCGCGGCCACCGCAGTCCGTGGCGAGGCCCCGAAGCTCCGCCACTGGGTGAAGGAAGTGAAGGAAGCGCTGACCGAGCTGGACATCGACCCCTCGTTCGGCGAGCGCAGTGTCAACGAAGGTTTCTCAGGCGGTGAGAAGAAGCGCCATGAGATCCTGCAGCTCGGTCTCCTGAAGCCGAAGATCGCGATTCTCGACGAGACCGACTCCGGTCTCGACGTCGACGCCCTGCGCGTCGTCTCCGAGGGCGTGAACAAGTACAAGGAACGCGAGCACGGCGGAATCCTGCTGATCACGCACTACACGCGCATCCTCCGGTACATCAAGCCGGAATACGTCCACGTGTTCGTCGGCGGTCGTGTCGTCGAGTCGGGCGGACCGGAACTGGCCGACGAGCTCGAAGCGAACGGCTACGAGCGCTTCACCCAGGCTGCAGCAACGCAAGGAGCATAAACGCAGATGACCACCTCGGTGCGCGTATTCGACGTCACCCGGATCCGGGAGGACTTCCCGATCCTGGCGCGTACGGTTCGCGACGGAAAACCGCTGGTGTACCTCGATTCGGGCGCGACGTCTCAGCGCCCGAATCAGGTGCTCGACGCCGAGAGGGAGTTCCTCACCACCTGTAACGCGGCCGTGCACCGGGGCGCTCACCAGCTCGCCGAAGAGGCCACGGACGCGTACGAGAACGCACGTGCGGCGATCGCCGCGTTCGTCGGCGCCGACAGCGACGAACTCGTCTTCACCAAGAACGCGACGGAGTCCCTGAACCTCGTCACCCACGTCCTCGGCGACGATCGCTTCGAGCGGCACCTCGGCCCCGGTGACGAGATCGTCATCACCGAACTCGAGCATCACGCCAATCTCGTGCCGTGGCAGGAACTTGCGCGCAGCACCGGTGCGACGTTGCGCTGGTACGGCGTCACCGACGACGGCCGAATCGATCTCGATTCGCTCGAGCTGACCGACGCTGTCAAGGTCGTGGCGTTCACCCACCAGTCCAACGTCACCGGGGCGGTGGCACCCGTCGAGGAGTTGGTGCGCCGCGCCCGCGCGGTCGGTGCGCTGGTGGTACTCGACGCATGCCAGTCCGTCCCGCACATGGCGGTGGACTTCCACGCGCTCGGTGTGGACTACGCAGCCTTCTCGGGGCACAAGATGCTCGGTCCGTCCGGGGTGGGTGTCCTGTACGGCCGCCGCGAACTGCTGAACGCTATGCCGCCGTTCATCACCGGTGGTTCGATGATCGAGACCGTCACGATGGAACGCACCACCTACGCGCCGCCCCCGCAGCGGTTCGAGGCCGGCGTCCCGATGACGTCGCAGGTGGTCGGGCTCGGTGCCGCGGTCCGGTATCTCGAAGAGATCGGGATGGACGCGGTCGCCGCGCACGAGCACACCCTGGTCGAGGCGGCGCTGGCAGCGCTCGGTGCCATCGACGGCGTGCGCATCATCGGACCCACGACCGCCGAGGACCGCGGCGGGGCCGTGTCGTTCGTGGTCGACGGAATCCACGCCCACGATCTCGGGCAGATCCTCGACGACGAGGGAGTCGCCATCCGCGTCGGCCACCACTGCGCCTGGCCCCTGCACCGCCGCTTCGGTGTCGCGGCCACGGCGAGGGCGTCGTTCGCGTTGTACAACACGATCGACGAGGTCGAGGCTCTCGCGGCAGCCGTGCGGCGTGCACAGGAGTTCTTCGGGGAGGTTCCTGCATGAGAATGGAACAGATGTACCAGGAAGTGATCCTGGATCATTACAAGCATCCCCACGGCCGCGGCCTGCGTGAACCGTTCGGCGCCGAAGTCCACCACGTCAATCCCACGTGCGGTGACGAAGTGACGCTGCGGGTGCAGCTTTCCGACGACGGCACCGTGGTGGATGTGTCGTACGACGGCCAGGGCTGCTCCATCAGCCAGGCGTCGACGTCGGTGCTCACCGATCAGGTGGTGGGTATGCCCGTCGAGCAGGCCCTGCAGACCGTTGCCGCGTTCAATGAAATGGTCAGCAGCCGCGGTACCGTCGAGGGGGACGAGGACGTCCTCGGGGACGGCATCGCCTTCGTCGGCGTCTCGAAGTACCCGGCGCGTGTGAAATGCGCGTTGCTGGGATGGATGGCATTCAAGGACGCGGTTGTTCAGATAGTGGACGACCGTGTTGTGGACGAACAGGATTCGGCCGTTCCGACAGCAGACGGCGAACCAGCTCGAATCGGAGGACAGGCATCATGAGCGAGACGCAGACGCCGGAGGCGGACGCCACGGCCGTTCCGGAGCAGGCGACGGCCGACCAGGGCGGCGAGACCGCCACCGCCGCGTCGGGTGCTATTACCGACCCGAAACGCCTCGAGGAGCTCGAGGAGGCGATGCGCGACGTCGTCGATCCCGAACTCGGCATCAACGTCGTCGACCTCGGTCTCGTGTACGGGATCACCGAGGAAGAGGACGTCGTGACCCTCGACATGACGCTCACGTCGGCGGCCTGCCCGCTGACCGATGTCATCGAGGACCAGTCGCGGGGCGCGCTCGTGCGCAGCGGTCTGTGCAACGAACTGAAGATCAACTGGGTGTGGCTCCCGCCGTGGGGCCCCGACAAGATCACCGAGGACGGACGCGAGCAGTTGCGCGCGCTCGGCTTCACGGTCTGACCACCCACCACTGGTAACGCGGAGGGGCTCGGCGAGAATCATCTCGCCGAGCCCCTCCGCGTCGGTTCAGGCGCGTTTGCGTTCCGAGGTGGACGACTTCGAGGCGGCCTTCTTCGCCGCGGTCTTGGCCGGTGCCTTCTTCGCCGGCTTCTTCTTGGCCGGTGCGGCCTTCTTCCCGGCGGCGTCGACGCTGCGCTGCAGTGCGGCCACCAGATCGACCACTTCGGCGTCCTCGCCGCTCTTCTCGACCTCGGCGACGGGGATGACCTTCTTGCCGCCGGACTCGATCATCTCGTCCAGCAGTTCCCGCAACTGCACCTGGTAGTCGTCGGTGAATTCGGTGGGGTCGAAGTCGTCGGCCATGCTGTCGACGAGCGTCTCGGCCATCGCGAGTTCCTTCGCCTTCGGTTTGTCGACGCCGTCGAGTGAGGAGAATTCCGCCGCCCGTACCTCGTCCGGCCACAGCAGCGTCTGGATCACCAGCACCCCGTCCCGTGAACGCATCGCGGCCAGTCGGGTGCGCTGCCGGAGGGTGAAGTGGACGAGGGCTGTACGGTCGCTGTTCTCGAGGGCTGTCGCGAGTAGGACGTAGGCCTTCGGAGAGCTGGAATCCGGTTCGAGGAAGTAACTCTTCTCGAACAGAATGGGGTCGATCTGTTCGGTCGGCACGAACTGCAGAACGGGAATCTCGTGTTTCTCGGCGGCGGGCAGTTTCCCGAAATCATCGTCCGTCAACACCACGCGCACGCCGTCGTCGGAGTCGTAGGCCTTGTCGATATCGGCGTATTGGACGACGTTGCCGCATTCGGAGCAGACGCGGTTGTATTTGATCCGGCCGCCGTCCTTGGCATGGACCTGATGAAATCTGATGTCGTGATCCTCGGTTGCCGAATAGACCTTGACCGGCACATTCACGAGTCCGAACGCTATCGAGCCCTTCCATATCGACCGCATGCGTTCCATGATGGTCTCCTTTTCGCGTTCGCGCGACAGTTCATCGAACTTCCCGGCGCAGCGTCGAACGGAGAATCACACTGCGGATATCGCCGGAGGACGCTCGAAACATCCGGCCCATTGCCGACAGGGTTCCGCGCGGATTCGACCGCTGGGACAGATATGCCGCCTGGAGTTGTGGCGGCAGATCGAAGAAATGCTCGAAGAATTCGGGGACGTGCTCCGCATCCAGATTCAGGAGGACGCGAAGGCCGACCGATCGCAGCGACGCGACGGTGCGGGCCTTCCACGGCCACAGTCGGGCGTTCGAACCGTCACGAAGATCGCGGGCCAGAACATCTGCGCACAGGAGCGACGCCGCCACGCTGTAGCCGGTTCCGGGGTGCATCAACCCGGCTCGGGCCCCGAACCGCACCTGATCCGAGCTGTGAGCACGACCGGCCTCGGGTGGTGGCTCGACGGCGAATCGGACCCTCTCGACGTCCGAATGGGACGGCACGGTGACGCCCCGCTGTCGTAGCCGGTCGTGGAGTCTGGTGGCGAGCTCCGAGATCGGGAGCGGGGGGCGACCGACGAGGCACGTCTCCTCGAGCAGAAACCGTTCCCGCGAGAGCGGCACGCCGTAGAGGAACGACGGCGAGTCCAACGGCGACGTGCCGTTGTCGCGGCGCCAATCCATGAAGACCGAGCGCTCGCCGGCGAGCGCGTGTGCGGCCGTGCCGGGGTCCACCACGACGCCGTACGCCGTCTGCTGGGCGAGGTCGGGGCTGTCGCCGGTGCCGCGGGCATCGACGACGACGTGTGCCTTCAGGGTCGAGCCGTCGTCCAGTTGGACGGAAGTGGGGGAGAGGTCGATGGCTCTACCTGCGAGAACTGTTCCACATTCGCTGCTGAGTATTGATTGCAGTACTGATGTATTCAAAACGCAATATGTGCGATCGATGGTGTGGCGACGTGTCGTCCAGGCTGTCGGGCGAGGAGTTCTCGTCACGACGGCGTCCCGAGGGAGCCAGTCGGGGAGCTCGTCTTCCCAGGCTGCGTACGTCGCGGTCCACGATCTGCGGGGGAGCGGGTCGACCGAGACGACCGTCGAACCGAGAGCCGTGGCCCGGTGGGCGAGGGCGCGGCCGGCAGGCCCGAGGCCGACGATCGCGACGTCCCAGATCGCTGGACGAGGGGAAGCTGTCACGCCGCAAGCCTGTCACGGCCGGGAGTTGTCGGCCGGAGACATGCCAGGTTCCACAATCGGACGCGGACGGAACGCGCAAGTTTCCCGAATTTCGGCTGTGTCGCCCCGGGCGCCCGGGGAAGTGGGGACTCACCCCACAGGTCCCGAACCCATGAACACACCACCGCAATCCCCGATCAGGGGAGCGGGGTGGTGCCGCCGGGTCGGCCTGGCTGCGGGTGAGCGCGAGAGGTGAGCGAGAAGCAGTTGGGCAGGTGCGGGAACGTGAACGCGCCTCCGATTTTCGGAAAGGTGCCGGCCGGGCTTCCTGGCTCCACCGGACGCCGGGTCCGAAGGCGGTGAATGAGTCGGGCCGTGACGGAACAGCAGAGTTTTCCGAATGTGAGGTTTGCCCCTGTCAGGACGACCCACCGGGGGTCGCCAGCCCCACCACCTCACGACCACACACCGCACCCTCGATCACGCCTCCACGCAGGGGCCCGGGCCTACCGGGGGGCGTTTACGGCGGCGAACGTTAGCGGGATCACTGGCAGGCGTGTTCCGAGTCGTCGGCGGTCGGGTAAAATTGCTGGTTCGTGTGTCCATTGCGCAGTTTTCCTCATTCAACGCGAGCGTCATTTTCCTAGGAGTCTTGTTGATCACCGCTACCGACCTGGAAGTTCGAGCTGGAGTACGGACGTTGCTGTCCGCGCCCGGGCCGGCCTTGCGGGTACAGCCCGGCGACCGCATCGGGCTGGTCGGCCGCAACGGTGCCGGCAAGACGACCACCCTCCGCATCCTCGCGGGGGAGGGGGAGGCGTACGCGGGTGCCGTGGTACGCACCGGCGATCTCGGATATCTGCCGCAGGACCCGAAGGAAGGCGACCTCGACGTCCTCGCGAAGGACCGAGTGTTGTCCGCGCGCGGACTCGACTCGTTGCTTCGGGACATGGAGAAGCAGCAGATCCTGATGTCGGAGGTCGTCGACGACGCCGAGCGTGACAAGGCCGTGCGCAAGTACGGCAACCTCGAGGACCGCTTCTCCGCCCTCGGCGGGTACGAGGCCGAGAGCGAGGCGGCACGCATCTGCAACAGCCTCGGTCTGGCCGACCGCATCCTCGGTCAGCAGTTGCACACCCTGTCGGGTGGTCAGCGCCGCCGTGTCGAATTGGCGCGCATCCTGTTCGCCGCGTCGGACGGTAGCGGCGGACGGTCGGACACGACCCTTCTGCTCGACGAGCCGACCAACCACCTCGACGCCGACTCGATCACCTGGCTGCGGGGATTCCTGCAGAACCACGAGGGTGGTCTGATCGTGATCAGCCACGATGTCGATCTGCTCAACGACGTGGTGAATCGGGTGTGGTTCCTCGACGCCGTGCGCGGCGAGGCCGACGTGTACAACATGAGCTGGAAGAAGTACCTCGACGCCCGAGCGACCGACGAGCAGCGTCGTCGCCGTGAGCGCGCCAACGCGGAGAAGAAGGCCGGTGCGCTGCGCGCTCAGGCCGCGAAGCTCGGCGCGAAGGCCACCAAGGCGGTGGCGGCGCAGAACATGGCGAAGCGCGCCGACAAGCTGATGTCGGACCTCGACGCGGAACGTGTGTCCGACAAGGTGGCCCGGATCCGGTTCCCTGAGCCGGCGGCGTGTGGCAAGACTCCGCTGATGGCGGACAACCTGACCAAGGTCTACGGTTCGCTCGAGATCTTCACCGGGGTGGACCTCGCGATCGACCGTGGGTCACGCGTCGTGGTGCTCGGTCTCAACGGTGCCGGTAAGACGACGCTCCTGCGCATTCTCGGCGGCGTCGAGACGCCGGACGCGGGCGGACTCGTCCCCGGTCACGGGCTGAAGATCGGCTACTTCGCGCAGGAACACGACACCCTCGACGACAACGCGTCGGTGTGGGAGAACATTCGCCACGCGGCGCCGGACACGGGGGAGCAGGAGCTGCGTTCGCTGCTCGGTGCGTTCATGTTCACCGGCCCGCAGCTCGAGCAGCCCGCGGGGACCCTGTCGGGCGGTGAGAAGACGCGCCTGGCACTTGCGGGTCTCGTGTCGTCCGCGGCGAACGTTCTGCTGCTCGACGAGCCGACGAACAACCTCGACCCCGTCTCCCGCGAGCAGGTGCTGGACGCGCTCCGCAGCTACACCGGTGCCGTGGTGCTGGTGACGCACGACCCGGGCGCGGCCGAGGCGCTCGACCCGGAGCGAGTCATTCTCCTGCCCGACGGCACGGAGGACCACTGGTCGCAGGACTACCTGGAACTGATTCAGCTCGCCTGAGCACTGCGCGTAGATATCGCCGTCGCGGGGCTCTACCGTGGAAACCACCGTCGCTCGCCGACTGGAGGAGTTCATGGCTGACATCGGGGTCTTCGCCAAGAGCGCTCGGATCACGGGACCGTCGCGCGCCGATCTGCAGGCGGAGCTGAAGGAGCGCTACCAGGCCGGTGCGAGTATTCGATCCCTTGCCCGGGAAATGGGGAGATCGTACGGATTCGTCCGCAACATCCTCGCGGAGTCCGAGGTGGAGCTCCGCGGACGAGGCGGAGCTCACCGTCGCAAGACCTGACCGGTGTCGGTGGGGGAGTGCGGTGTCAGTCGCGGCGTCGGACGGATTCCTCGACGAGGTCGAGGACGGCCGACAGGTTGTCGCCGGCGTGCCCGGAGGCGATGCGTGCGACGAGGCCGTCGAGCACCAGGTCCAGGTAGCCGATCAGGACGTCGGTCGGGACGTCGTCGCGGAGGCGGCCCGCGGACTTCTGCCGCGCGAGGCGCGCCATAGTCGCCTCGGTGAGTTCCGCCGACCGCTGTGACCAGCTTCTGCGGAAGTCGGGATCGTTCCGCAGGCGCCGGGCGATCTCGAGCCGGGTTCCCAGCCAGTCGAACTGTTCGGGCTGGGCGAGCATGTCCCGCATCACCTGGACGAGGCCCTCGTGGGCGACCACGTCGGCCATCCTGGTCGCGTCCTCGTGGGCGAGCGCCAGGAACAAGCCGTCCTTGTCCTTGAAGTGATGGAAGATCGCCCCGCGTGACAGTCCGGTCACTTCTTCGAGCCGGCGGACGGTGGCGCCGTCGTAGCCGTATTCGGCAAAGCAACGGCGGGCGCCGTCGAGGATCTGACTGCGCCGTGCCGCGAGATGGTCTTCACTGACCTTGGGCAAAGGCTTCCTCCTTCGTCGTTCGCCTGTGCGCGTTTTCGGCCCTTCGCGAGAAAGGTCACCTCATGCACTAAGCGCGCACGACCATGTGTCCGGGACGGTGAGATCCGCTCGAAGATGGTCGTGCGCGCTTAGTGCCTGTCCTGGCCGAAAACGCGCACAGGCGCGGTAGCGCCTAGAGCGCCTAGCCCTTGATCATGTTGCGGAGCACGTACTGCAGGATGCCGCCGTTGCGGTAGTAGTCGGCCTCGCCGGGCGTGTCGATGCGCACGACCGCGTCGAAGACGACCTTCTCACCGTTCTCGCGGGTTGCCGTGACCTTGACGGTCTTCGGCGTGACACCCTCGTTGAGCTTCTCGACGCCTTCGATGTCGAAGACCTCGGTGCCGTCCAGCTTCAGCGACGCAGCGGACTCGCCGGCCGGGAACTGCAGCGGCACAACGCCCATGCCGATGAGGTTGGAGCGGTGGATGCGCTCGAACGACTCGGTGATGACGGCCTTGACGCCGAGGAGGCTGGTGCCCTTGGCGGCCCAGTCACGGGACGATCCGGAGCCGTACTCCTTGCCGCCCAGCACGACCAGCGGGATGCCGGCCTCCTGGTAGTTCTGCGACGCGTCGTAGATGAACGCCTGCGGGCCGCCGTCCTGGGTGAAGTCGCGGGTGTAGCCACCGGAGACGTCGTCGAGGAGCTGGTTGCGCAGACGGATGTTCGCGAACGTGCCGCGGATCATCACCTCGTGGTTACCGCGACGCGAACCGTAGGAGTTGTAGTCCTTGCGGTCGATGCCGTTCGCGTCCAGGTACTGCGACGCGGGCGTGCCGGCCTTGATGTTGCCTGCCGGGGAGATGTGGTCCGTGGTGACCGAGTCGCCGAGCAGCGCGAGGACGCGGGCGCCCTTGATGTCGCTGACCGGGGTCGGCTCCTTCGGCATGCCGTCGAAGTAGGGTGGCTTCCGCACGTAGGTGGAGTTGGCGTCCCACTCGAAGGTCTTGCCCTCCGGGGTGGGCAGCCCGCGCCAGCGCTCGTCGCCCTTGAAGACGTCCGCATAACCCTTGACGTACATCTCCTGGCTGATCGAGGAGTTGATGGTCTCCTGGATCTCCTGGGGCGAGGGCCAGATGTCCTTCAGGAACACGTCGTTGCCGTCGGCGTCCTTGCCGAGGGCGTCGTGCTCGAAGTCGAAGTCCATCGTGCCTGCGAGGGCGTATGCGATGACCAGCGGCGGGGAGGCCAGGTAGTTCATCTTCACGTCGGGGGAGATGCGTCCCTCGAAGTTGCGGTTGCCCGACAGCACCGCGGTGGCGGTGAGGTCGTTGTCCTGGATGGCCTGCGAGATCTGCTCGTCCAGCGGGCCGGAGTTACCGATGCAGGTGGCGCAGCCGTAGCCGACGAGGTAGAAGCCGAGCTTCTCCAGGTACGGCCAGAGGCCGGACTTGTTGTAGTAGTCGGTGACGACCTGCGAACCGGGAGCCATGGAGGTCTTGACCCACGGCTTGGCGGACAGGCCCTTCTCGACGGCGTTGCGGGCGAGCAGGGCAGCGCCGAGCATGACCGACGGGTTGGACGTGTTGGTGCAGGAGGTGATCGACGCGATCACGACGGCACCGTGGTCGAGGATGAACTCGCCCTTGTCCTCGGACAGAACCTTGACCGGCTTGGTCGGGCGGCCCTCGGATCCGTTGGCGGCCGACTGCACGTCGACGGCGCCGTCGTCGGCGAACGACAGGGCGGCGGGATCGCTCGCGGGGAACGACTCCTCGACGGCCTCGTCGAGCTGCGAGTGACCCGCGGGGTGGTGCTCCTCCACGTAGTTGTGGATGTCCTTGCGGAACGCGTTCTTCGAGTCCGACAACAGGATTCGGTCCTGCGGGCGCTTCGGGCCTGCGATGGACGGAACCACGTCACCGAGGTCGAGTTCGAGGTACTCGGAGTACTCGGGCTCGTGGTCGGCGTCGTGCCAGAGGCCCTGTTCCTTCGCGTACGCCTCGACGAGGGCGAGCTGCTCCTCGGAGCGGCCGGTCAGGCGGAGGTAGCTGACGGTCTCGGCGTCGATCGGGAAGATCGCGGCGGTGGAACCGAACTCGGGGCTCATGTTGCCGAGCGTTGCGCGGTTGGCCAGGGGAACCTCGGCCACACCCTTGCCGTAGAACTCGACGAACTTGCCGACGACGCCGTGCTTGCGCAGCATGTCGGTGACGGTGAGGACCACGTCGGTGGCGGTGACGCCGGGCTTGATCTCACCGGTCAGCTTGAAGCCGACGACGCGCGGGATCAGCATGGAGACGGGCTGGCCGAGCATGGCAGCCTCGGCCTCGATGCCGCCGACGCCCCAGCCGAGCACGCCCAGGCCGTTGACCATGGTGGTGTGCGAGTCGGTGCCGACGCAGGTGTCGGGGTATGCCTGGCCGTTGCGGACCATGATCGTCCGGGCCAGGTGCTCGATGTTGACCTGGTGGACGATGCCGGTGCCCGGGGGGACGACCTTGAAGTCGTCGAACGCGCCCTGGCCCCAGCGGAGGAACTGGTAACGCTCACCGTTGCGGGAGTACTCGATCTCGACGTTGCGCTCGAAGGCGTCGGCGCGGCCGGCGACGTCGATGATGACCGAGTGGTCGATGACCATTTCGGCGGGTGCGAGGGGGTTCACCTTGTTCGGGTCGCCGCCGAGTGCGGTGACCGCTTCACGCATGGTGGCGAGGTCCACGATGCAGGGGACGCCGGTGAAGTCCTGCATGATCACGCGGGCGGGCGTGAACTGGATCTCGACGTTCGGGTCGGCCGAGGGATCCCAGCTCGCGATGGCGCGAATGTGGTCGGCGGTGATGTTCGCGCCGTCCTCGGTGCGAAGCAGGTTCTCGGCGAGAACCTTCAGTGCATAGGGCAGTTTTTCGGTGCCGGGCACGGCCGAGAGGCGGAAGATCTCGTAGGAGTTCTCACCGACCTCGAGGGTGCCTTTGGCGCCGAACGAATCAATACTCGTGCTCACGTCAGCTCCACTCGTCTATGAGGGTCGCCGCCGACGGGGCTGTGTCGACGGCTGCAGGCACTGCGGGCACGGCTGATCCGTGTGCGCTGTAGTGCTAGCGATGACGGAATCGGCCCCTACCGCGGTACCTCCGATAGTCTAACAGTACGCTTGTCCTGTGAGAATTCGGGTCGGCATGGGGCGTGTTCCCTTCGCAGATTCTCCTCGACCCCGACGCGGGAAGCGCGCAGACGGAACGGAACTTCGGGGACACCTCACGTAGTGTTCACGCGAGGCTTACGTTCCTACAGCAAACCCGGATGAGAGATGCCTGCCCCTATCGCCACCGCACTTCCTGCCAGTGCCATGCTCCCCGTCCATTCGGCGCTCCCGTTGTCGACGGACCTTCCGGAAGACCTCGACGTCTCCGACGTGGTCGCGGACGTGTCCGACGACGGCGTGTCGGCGCCGTCCGACGAGGCGACCGAACTCGCCGCCGTGGTCGATCGCGCGGCCGACCACGGGATCAAGCTGAGCATCGTGGTGCTGGACGAGGATCCCGGCCGCGATTCGCAGCTGCGCGACCTCGCGACCGAGGTCGGCGCGGAAGAGGGAGGCACCGTCCTGGTGCTGAGCCCCAGCTGGGTCGGCACGTACAGCGATTCGATCAGCCGGGTCCTGCTCGAATCGGGTCAGGACCGCACCTACACCGGCGATGCGGTGGTCTCCGCGAATCACTTCGTCGACGAAGTCATCGAGCCGGGACCTCCGTGGGCCCTGTTCACGGCCGTCATCGTCGCGATCGTCGTCATCGCGTCGGCTGCCACGTTCTTCGCGAAATCGCGCCGGGCGTCCGTATCTCGCGACGGCGCCGCGGAAAAGGGTGACAGCGCCGCGGGGGCCGGCACGTCGTACGAGCGACAGAAGCCCTGACTCCTCCCGAATTTCCGGGATAACTCGGCGGCAATTTCACGATTCGCCCGAGCGTGGCCGCTGCCTGCGTCGATGCGCCTAACTAGCGCCGACGATTCACAGTTGGACATTTCCGCTGGTCAAATTACTCATGTGTTATTTGTGACTAAAGTTTCCATAGAGTCCGGAAGTGTCGTACGGTGCATTTGGCGCTCTTGGGGAAGAAGTGTCGCAGGCTGGTGATTGACGTCCAGAGTGACGGCGATCCGGTATATGTCGGCGTCGCCGAAGCGCGGGAAGGTGTGGTTGCCGCAAATTTCTCCCCACGACGAGCACGGCGCGGTGTGCGCGATCGGTGCAGAACCGAGGGAGAGAGTTGTGAAGCGACAAGCACGAGCTGGAGTGGGGCACCGTAGCTTCTCCCGCGGGCACACTCGCGCAGCGCGCCTCCTGATCGGATTGGGCATCGTCGGAGCCCTGGTCGGCAGCACACCGGGCCTGGCCGCAGCGGTACCACCCCCGCCGCCGAATCCGTCCGACAACGACATCGCGCAGGCCCAGACCCAGGTGTCGGCGGGCCTCGGGCAGGTCAGCGAACTGATCAACCAGGTCGCCTCCGCGGATCAGCAGCTCGCCCAGCTCGACAACGAGGTCGCCATCAAGCGCGAGGACGTGAACCGGGCCCTGGTCGATCTGCAGAACGCGCGCAGCGCCGCCGATCTGGCGGCCAGTGTGGTCGGGGCCTCGCAGCAGGCTCTGCGTGACGCCGGGGCCCAGATCGAACTCGCGCAGAAGGACTTCGACAAGTACGCCCGGTCGAGCTACACGCAGGGCACCAACGTCTCCTCGATCTCGACGTACCTGGGCGCCCAGGGTCCCGGCGACGTCCTCGATCGCGCGCAGGTTCTGAAACTCCTGGCCACCAGCCAGAACGCGGTGCTCGAGGGTCTGCAGCGGGCACGGACCGCGCAGGCCAACAAGGATTCCGCGGCACGCGAGGCCAAGCAGCAGGCGGACGTGGCCGCCGACCAGGCCGCGTCGAAGAAGTCGCTGGCGGAGCAGGCGATCGCGGTCGCGCGGTCGGCGCTGCAGGACCAGGCGGCCAAGAAGGCGCAGATCGAGAGCAATCGCGCGGCCGCCCAGGCCCAGCTCGACGCCGCCCGCGGGAACGTCGCGGGGTTGCAGGGGCAACGTGAGGCGTACGCGACGTGGGAGGAGCAGAAACGCGCCGAGGACGCGCAGAAGGCTGCCATCGCCGCCGCGGCCCGGGAGGCCGCGACACAGGCTGCCGCGCGGGTCGCCGCCAACGAGGCGGCACGACAGCGCGCCGCCGAACTCGCCGCGGGGCAGCGCGCGCACACCACGATCGAGGACGACTCGGAGGACGAGGACTCCGCCGACGGCGGGACGACCACGCCCAAGTCCACCCCCAAGTCGAAACCGTCGACCAGCGGTGAGGACCTGACCGGCAGCGAGGCCATCGAGACCGTCATCGACCGGGGACTGTCCCAGATCGGTGTGGAGTACGCGTGGGGTGGCGGCGACGAGAACGGTCCCACCCTCGGCATCCGCGACGGCGGTGTCGCCGACAGTTACGGCGACTTCAACAAGGTCGGTTTCGACTGCTCCGGTCTGATGATCTACGCGTTCGCCGGGATCGGCATCTCCCTGCCGCACTACACCGGTTATCAGTACACCGCGGGGGAGCAGATTCCGTCGGAGGAGATGCAGCGCGGCGACATGATCTTCTGGGGCCCGAACGCGAGCCAGCACGTCGCCCTGTATCTCGGCGACGACCAGATGCTCGAGGCTCCCCAGTCGGGCGACGTCGTCAAGATCTCCCCGGTGCGATGGGATGGCATGACCCCTTACGCTGTCCGTATGGTGTCGTGATCCATGATGTCGATGAAGTAGTCCGCAGTGCGGATCGTGCTTGGTTGCGGCGGGGGTTGCTTGCACCTGGAATAGTTGAGCAAGTACGTGAACGGGCGGAACGATCTAGGTGAAAGCGGTGGATTCTTGGTGACCTCACGTGATGATGCGGTATCGGAGGGTGCAGCCCGGAAGGAGTCGCCCGCGACGGCCGCTCCCGAAGGTGTGAAGAACGGGGGTGCCGCCAACGGATCGGGCCCCCAGAACGTCCCCGCGCCGAATGCACCCTCACAGAATGCGGGCACGCAGAGCGCGACGACGAAGACGGTCGCGCCCAGTCTCGCCGCCGACGTGCAGACGCTGGAACGCGCGATCTACGAGGTCAAGCGCGTGATCGTCGGGCAGGACCGGCTGGTGGAGCGAATCCTGGTCGGTCTGCTCGCGAAAGGCCATGTGCTGCTCGAGGGTGTGCCGGGTGTCGCGAAGACCCTGGCCGTCGAGACGTTCGCGAAAGTGGTCGGCGGATCCTTCTCGCGTGTCCAGTTCACCCCCGACCTGGTGCCCACCGACCTGATCGGTACGCGCATCTACCGGCAGGGGCGCGAGGAGTTCGACACCGAACTCGGTCCCGTCGTCGCGAACTTCGTGCTCGCCGACGAGATCAACCGCGCGCCGGCGAAGGTGCAGTCGGCGCTGCTCGAGGTGATGGCCGAGCGGCACGTGTCGATCGGCGGCAAGCGGTACCACATGCCCGACCCGTTCCTGGTGATGGCGACGCAGAACCCGATCGAGAACGAGGGTGTGTACCCGCTGCCGGAGGCGCAGCGCGACCGCTTCCTGTTCAAGATCCTCGTCGACTACCCGACGGTGGAGGAGGAGCGCGAGATCGTCTACCGGATGGGTGTCGATGCGCCGGAACCCCACCAGGTCCTCGATCCGGAGGAGCTCGTCCGTCTGCAGAAGGTCGCAAGCGGTGTCTTCGTGCACCATGCGCTCGTCGACTACGTGGTCCGGGTCATCGCGGCCACGCGCACGCCGGCCGAGTTCGGTCTGCCCGAGGTCGACGGCTGGATCGCGTACGGCGCGTCTCCGCGCGCGACGCTGGGCATCATCTCCTCGGCGCGGGCGCTGGCGTTGCTGCGCGGGCGTGACTACGTGGTGCCGCAGGACGTGCTCGAGGTGATCCCGGACGTGCTGCGTCACCGTCTCGTGCTGTCCTATGACGCCCTCGCCGACGAGGTCAGCCCGGACGACGTCATCTCCCGCGTGCTGCAGACCGTGGGTCTGCCGCAGATCGCCGCACAGCCGACCACGGTCCCGGCGGCTCCCGCCGGTCAGCACGGACCGCCCGTCCCGTCCACGTCGGTGCCCGGACCGACGGCGATGAGCCAGCCACGGTGAGTGCGCGTACCGCCGGTGCGCAGAGCTCCGGCCCGCCGCCGTCGTTCCGCTCCGGCGAACTCCGTGATCCCAAACTGTCCGCCGCGCTGCGGACGCTGGAACTGACCGTCCGCCGCCGCCTCGACGGCGTGCTGCACGGCGACCATCTGGGCCTGATCCCGGGACCGGGCTCCGAACCGGGTGATGCCCGCGAGTACCAGCCGGGCGACGATGTGCGTCAGATGGACTGGTCGGTGACCGCACGGACGACGCACCCGCACGTCCGGCAGTCGGTGGCCGACCGGGAGCTCGAGACGTGGCTCGTGGTCGATCTGTCGTCGAGCCTCGACTTCGGTACCGCCGGCTGCGAGAAGCGGGACCTCGCGGTGGCTGCTGCCGCCGCCGTCACGCATCTGACCAGCGGCGGTGGGAACCGGATCGGGGCGATCGTCTCGACCGGCGCCCAGACCACCCGGATCCCGGCCCGCGGTGGCCGCATCCACGCGCAGGCGATGCTGCGTCAGATCGCGACCACCCCGCACGCCCCGGACGGGGTGCGGGGCGACCTGCAGGGTGCGGTGGAGTCGTTGCGCCGCCCCCAGCGTCGCCGCGGTCTGGCCGTCGTCATCAGTGACTTCCTGGGACCGATCGACTGGGAGCGGTCGCTGCGGGCGATCTCGGGACGCCACGACGTACTCGGTGTCGAGGTGCTCGACCCGCGAGATCTGGAATTACCCGACATAGGGGATGTAGTGCTGCACGATCCGGAGTCCGGACGGACCCGCGAGTTCACGACCACACCGCAACTGCGCGCCGACTTCGCGCGGGCCGCGGACGAGCACCGCCTGCAGGTGGAGCAGTCGTTGCGGCGCTGCGGCGCCCCGCTGCTCAGTCTGCGCACCGACCGGGACTGGATCTCGGATGTCGTTCGGTTCGTGTCCGCCCGGAAGCACAGTTACGGGACCTCGACGAACCAGAGGTCCCGCCGGTGAGCCTTTCCCAGTTCACCTCACCGTGGTGGCTGCTGTTCCTCCTGGTCGTCGTGGCATTGGTCGCGGGATACGTGTGGGTGCAGCGTCAGCGGCAGAAGCACACCCTGCGGTTCACCAACTTCGCGCTCCTCGAGAAGGTCGCGCCGTCGCGGCCGGGCCGGGCCCGGCACATTCCGGCGCTGCTGATGGTGCTGGCGCTGGTGTTCTTCAGTGTGGCGCTGGCCGGTCCGACGGAGGACAAGCGGGTTCCGCGGAACCGGGCCACCGTGATCCTCGTCATCGACGTGTCGTTGTCGATGAAGGCGACCGACGTGGAACCGACCCGGCTGGCCGCGGCGCAGGACGCCGCGAAGTCGTTCGCCGACGGGCTCACCCCCGGCATCAACCTCGGTCTCGTCGCGTTCGCCGGCACGGCGTCGGTGCTGGTGTCGCCGACCACCAACCGCGAGGCGTCGAAGGTCGCGATCGACAATCTGCAGTTGAGCGAGCGGACCGCCACCGGTGAGGCGATCTTCACCTCGCTGCAGTCGATCGACACGCTGGCCGCGGTGCTCGGCGGCAGTGATCAGGCGCCGCCCGCCCGCATCGTGTTGCTCTCGGACGGCAAGCAGACGGTGCCCGAGAACCCGGACGATCCGCGCGGCGGGTTCACCGCGGCCCGGCAGGCGAAGGACAAGGACGTCCCCATTTCGACGATCTCGTTCGGCACCAGCTACGGCAAGGTCGAGATCGAGGACGAACGCATTCCGGTGCCCGTCGACGATCCGTCGCTGCGGGAGATCGCGAATCTCTCCGGCGGCAGCTTCTTCACGGCCTCGAGCCTGGAGGAACTGCGCGACGTCTACGACACCCTCGAGGAGCAGATCGGTTTCGAGACCACCCGCGGCGACGCCAGCCGCCCCTGGCTCGTGCTGGGTGTCCTGTCCGCCACGGCGGGGCTGATCCTCGCGCTGGTCCTGCGTCAACGGCTGCCGTGATCTGCGTTCCACCGCGGCCCCGCGCTTCCACTTCTGCACATCTGAACAGATAGGTTGATCCCCATGTCTACCCCACAAACTACTGACGCGTCAGTTAGGACGGTGTCCACTCCCCGGTCGGTGCTCGTCACCGGCGGCAACCGCGGGATCGGCCTCGCTGTCGCGCAGCGCCTCGCGGCGGACGGCCACAAGGTCGCGGTCACGCACCGCGGCTCGGGTGCGCCGGACGGCCTGTTCGGCGTCCAGTGCGACGTCACCGACACCGAGTCGGTCGACCGCGCCTTCAAGGAGGTCGAAGCGCACCAGGGTCCCGTCGAGGTTCTCGTCGCGAACGCCGGCATCACCGACGACACGCTGATCATGCGGATGACCGAGGAGCAGTTCACCTCCGTCGTCGACGCCAACCTGACCGGCGCGTTCCGCGTCGCGAAGCGGGCCACGCGGTCGATGCTGCGGGCGCGGTTCGGCCGGTTCGTGTTCCTCGGGTCCGTCGTCGGCCTCGCCGGTGGTCCCGGCCAGGTGAACTACGCGGCGTCCAAGGCCGGTGTGGTCGGCATCGCGCGGTCGCTGACCCGTGAGCTCGGTTCCCGTTCGATCACCGCGAACGTGGTGGCCCCGGGCTTCATCGACACCGACATGACCGCGGTCCTCGACGACAAGTACAAGGACATGATCACCGGCGCGGTTCCGCTGCAGCGGCAGGGCAAGCCCGAGGAGGTCGCCGCGGTGGTGAGCTTCCTGGCCTCCGACGATTCCGCCTACGTCTCCGGCGCGGTGATCCCCGTCGACGGCGGCCTCGGCATGGGCCACTAGCACTCCCCACTCCACTTCCCGGACTTTTTCTCACAGGAGGACACCTCATGGGCGGATTGCTCGAAGGTAAGACCATTCTCGTCACCGGCATCATCACGGACGCGTCCATCGCGTTCCACGTCGCCAAGGTCGCCCAGGAACAGGGCGCCAAGGTGATCATCACCGGATTCGACCGTCTCCGGCTGATCGACCGCATCGCGCAGCGCCTGCCGCAGCCGGTGCCGCCCGCGCTCGAACTGGACGTGCAGAACCCGGAGCACCTCGCGAGCCTCGCCGACCGCATCCGGGAGATCGCGCCCGAGGGTGTCGACGGCGTCGTGCACTCCATCGCGTTCGCGCCGCGGTCCTGCCTGGGCAGCCCGTTCTTCGACGCACCGTGGTCCGATGTGGGAGTGGCCTTCGAGGTCTCCGCCTACTCGTACGCGTCGCTGTCGAAGGCGCTGCTGCCGGTGCTGAACGACAATGCGTCGATCGTCGGCATGGACTTCGATCCCGCGCGCGCGGTGCCGTTCTACAACTGGATGGGTGTCGCCAAGGCCACCCTCGAGTCGGTGAACCGGTATGTCGCCAAGGAGGTCGGCGAACGCGGTATCCGCTCCAACCTCGTCGCGGCGGGCCCGATCAAGACCCTCGCCGCCAAGGCCATCGCCGGTACCGCCACCGACGACGCCAAGCAGATGAACGAACTCAACACGGCGTGGGACGAGCGCGCGCCCATCGGCTGGAACGTCGACGACCCGGAGCCGGTCGCGAAGACCGTGTGCACCGTGCTGTCCGACTGGCTGCCCGGCACCACCGCGTCGATCATCTACGTCGACGGTGGCGCCCACGCCATGGCCGGCTAGGGCACGACCCGGGGAGTGCGCCCCGAACGGCACCACGGAAGATGGGGATCATGATCGCTGCGAATTCGACGGACGGTTCCGGTTCCCAGTTCGATGCCCT
The DNA here is from genome assembly GCF_900455735.1 of Rhodococcus wratislaviensis. GTDB lineage: Bacteria > Actinomycetota > Actinomycetes > Mycobacteriales > Mycobacteriaceae > Rhodococcus_F > Rhodococcus_F wratislaviensis. The sequence goes on from NZ_UAUI01000017.1 coordinate 58,999, forward strand.
TCTCGTGTTGTCGTTCGGGGGTCCGGAGCAGCCCGCCGACGTGCGCCCGTTCCTGGAGAACGTCACCCGGGGCCGGGGGGTGCCACCCGAACGGCTGGATGCGGTCGCCGAGCACTACCTGCATTTCGGGGGCGTGTCGCCGATCAACGCCCTCAATCGCGACATCATCTCCCGCGTCGAATCCGAATTGGCAAGCGCCGGAATGGATTTGCCCGTCTATTTCGGTAACCGGAACTGGCATCCGATGGTCGAGGACACCGTCGCCCGGATGGGTGCGGACGGGGTGCGGTCCGCCCTCGTGTTCCCGACGTCGGCGTGGGGCGGGTACTCGGGCTGCAGGCAGTACCACGAGGACGTCGCCCGGGCACGGGCCGCGGCGGGGGACGGGGCACCGCATCTGCTGAAGCTGCGGCAATACTACGACCACCCGCTGCTGATCGGGGCATTCGCCGACGCCGTCCGCGAGGCCGCGGCGCAGCTTCCCGCCCAGCGGCGGGCCGACGCACGGCTGGTGTTCACCGCGCATTCCGTGCCGGTGTCCGCGGACGTCAACGCGGGACCGCCGGCAGAGGGCGGTCGTCTCTACAGCCGGCAGGTGGCCGAGGCGGCCCGGCTCACCGCCCGCGCCGCCGGCTTCGACGATTTCGACCTGGTGTGGCAGTCCCGGTCCGGGCCACCCCAGGTGCCGTGGCTCGAGCCGGACATCTGCGACCACCTGGACGTCCTCGCCGGCCGCGGTGTCGGTGCGGTGATCGTGTGCCCGGTGGGATTCGTGTCCGATCACCTCGAGGTGGTGTGGGATCTCGACACCGAGGCCCGGGACAAGGCGGCTGAACTCGGCATCGACTTCGTGCGTGCGGCCACCCCCGGAACGGATCGGCGCTTCGCGGAACTGGTCGTCGCTCTGGTGACGGAGCAGCTGGCCGGCACGCCCGCCGAGCGACTCGGGTCCGAGCCGCTGCTCGGTTCGGCCCGCGACGGACAGTCCTGCGCGATCGACTGCTGCAAGGCCGTGGTCAGGCCGTCAGGCCGTCCCGCGCACACGCATTGACGGCGGCGGTGCGCGCCGAGCGCACCGCCGAACGCAGGGGCCGCAGCAGGTCCTCCAGGGTGGCCGCACCCGACGCGGACACGGTGCGCGCGGGCGCCATCTGCTCGGCGACCGTGAGGATCGCGGCCACCTGATCGGCCGAGTCCAGGATCCGCAGCGCCCGCGGGGGGATCGTCGTCGGATACCGGTGCCGCGCGGACTGCGCCAGCGCATCGGCGATCAGCGCCCGCGGGTCGGCGCCGAATCCGGAATCGAGCATGTGCAGCGCCTCCAGCGCGGCCGCCGCGTCGCGGACCGCCTGCCGCATCGTGAACTCGGCCTCGCCCAGTCCGGTGTGGTGGGCGTCGAGGGGGAGCCGCTCGATCGTCGACACCGTCCAGCGCAGCACGTCGGGACCCTCGACGTGCGGGACGAGCCCCGTTCCGGACCGGCCGGGCGGTCCGACGAGCACACCCTCGCCCGCGCTGATCGCGGCGGACGCGAACTCGGTGCCCGCGGGAAGCCCGCGCACGTCCCCCGGCCCGGGCAGGACCAGCCGGATCTCCGTCTCGGGTTGCGAGACGGCGCGGCGCATCGTCTGGAGCAGCGCGGTCACCCCGGCGTCCTGGGGGTCGGGCCACGGCAGCCCGGTGCGCCCCGCCGTCACGGGATCCTCCGCGCAGGCGAGATGCATCGGCGCCCACGCGTGGAGGGCGTCGATGACGTCGTCGGGTGCACTGTTCCCGGCGAGCCAGGAACTGGCCCACACGGTGAGAGTGGCGCTGGGTGAAGTCACGATAAACGAGCATATGTCGGCGTGGCGGAGTGTGCGTAACGGCGCCGCTCGCATAGCGTCAGCGCCCGTGAGCGGAGGCGACAGATACGGCGACATCTTTTCCGGACACCCACGCGCGCGGAAGCCCGTGACGCCCACCGTCCCGGCCGAGCGGGACCTGGTGGTCGAGGACGCGGGCACCGGGTTCTGCGGGGCGGTGGTGGGGTTCGAGCGCACTTACGACGGCGATTTCGTCCGGCTCGAGGACGGGGCGCGGCGCACCCGGTTGTTCGCGATGCGGGAGGCGGCGTTCCTGATCGACGGGAAACCGGTCACCCTGGTCCGCCCGGCGGCCAAGCCCGCCGGTCCGGTGACCACCCGATCGGCGTCGGGATCCACCAAAGTGGAGGGGTTGCGGGCGCGGACGGCGCTGGCGAGCCGGATCTGGGTGGAGGGCGTGCACGACGCCGCCCTCGTGGAACGCGTGTGGGGGCACGACCTGCGCGTCGAAGGTGTCGTCGTCGAGCACCTCGAGGGTCTCGACAATCTCGGGGAGCGGCTCGCCGAGTTCCGGCCCGGTCCCGGACGGCGCGTCGGCGTCCTCGTCGATCACCTCGTCACCGGGTCGAAGGAGACCCAGCTGACCCAGGGGCTCGGGCCGAACGTGCTCGTGACCGGGCACCCGTTCATCGACGTGTGGGAGGCGGTCCGCCCGTCGGCGGTGGGGATCGAGGCGTGGCCGAAGATCCCGCGCGGTGAGGACTGGAAGACCGGGGTGTGCCGCGAATTGGGGTGGGGGACACCGCGCGACGGTTGGCGCCGCGTCTACTCGGCCGTCGACACGTTCCGGGACCTCGAGGCGCCGCTGATCGGCGCGGTCGAACAGCTGGTCGACTTCGTCACCGTCGGTTCTGCAGATTCTGGTTAGATGGTGTTGTGGCTGCATTGATTTGGCTGGTAGCGGGGGTGCTGCTCGCCGCCGCGGAAGCGTTGACGGGGGACTTCTTCCTCCTCATGCTGGCGGGCGGTGCGCTGGCCACGGCCGGGGTCACCGCGATCACCGACTTCCCGGTCTGGGTCGACGCGGTCATCTTCGGGGTGCTGTCCCTCGCCCTGATCCTCGGGGTGCGGCCGGTGTTGTTGCGTAAGTTCGAGACCCCGCCGCCGACCCCGACGGGGATCGAGGCACTGACCGGCAAGCAGGCCCTGGTGCTCGAGGAGGTCGCCGAACACGCGGGGCAGATCAAGCTCGGCGGCGACGTCTGGACGGCCCGCCCGCTCGACAGCACGGAAGTGTATCCACCGGGAACGACCGTGACGGTAATGCAAATTGACGGCGCGACCGCCGTCGTATGGAGGGGACCGTAGATGGCAGCGCTCATCGTGTTGATCGTGCTCGTGTTGTTCGTCGCGCTGGTGGTGGCCAAATCGGTGGCCCTGGTGCCGCAGGCCGAGGCCGCGGTGATCGAGCGACTCGGCCGGTATGCGCGGACCGTGTCGGGCCAGCTGACGTTCCTGATCCCCTTCGCGGACCGCATCCGGGCCAAGGTGGACCTGCGTGAACGGGTGGTGTCGTTCCCGCCGCAGCCGGTGATCACCCAGGACAACCTGACGCTGAACATCGACACCGTGGTGTACTTCCAGGTCACCAACCCGCAGGCCGCGGTGTACGAGATCAGCAACTACATCGTCGGTGTCGAGCAGTTGACCACCACCACGCTGCGCAACGTCGTCGGCGGGATGACGCTGGAGGAGACACTGACGTCCCGTGACTCCATCAACGGGCAGTTGCGCGGCGTCCTGGACGAGGCCACCGGACGGTGGGGTCTGCGCGTCGCCCGGGTCGAGCTCAAGAGCATCGATCCGCCGCCGTCGATTCAGGAGTCGATGGAGAAGCAGATGAAGGCGGACCGCGAGAAGCGGGCCACCATCCTCACCGCCGAGGGTCACCGGGAGTCGGCGATCAAGACGGCGGAGGGCGACAAGCAGTCCCGCATCCTCGCCGCGGAGGGCGCGAAGCAGGCGTCGATCCTCACCGCGGAGGGTGAGCGGCAGTCCCGCATCCTGCGGGCGCAGGGTGACCGGGCCGCGAAGTACCTGCAGGCGCAGGGTCAGGCGAAGGCGATCGAAAAGGTGTTCGCCGCAATCAAATCCGGCAAGCCCACCCCCGAACTCCTCGCCTACCAGTATCTGCAGACGTTGCCGCAGATGGCGCAGGGCGATGCGAACAAGGTGTGGCTGGTGCCCAGCGACTTCGGTGACGCCCTCAAGGGGTTCGCGAAGACGCTCGGCGCGCAGGGGCAGGACGGGGTGTTCCGGTACGAGCCGTCCACCGCGGAGGATGATCTGCCCAAGCCCGAGGACGATTCGGCGGAGGTCGCCGACTGGTTCGAGACCAAATCCGACCCGGCGATCGCGCAGGCCGTCCGCGCCGCGGAGGTCGAGGCACGTCGTCCGGTCGACGGGCCGGGACCGCTCGCGCAGTCCGGTGGCGCCGACGAGCATGCGCCGCTGGATCCGGGGGGCGCGCCGGGGCAGCTGCCGCCGCCGGTCACCCCGCCGGGTCACTAGCGGCGTACCGGCGCAGCACCGGCCGGAGCACACGGAATAGCTGTTCGGGTGTGTGCTCGAGGTAGAAGTGATCGCCCGGCATGATGTGCACCTCGCGCAGCTGGGTGGTGTGCCGATCCCAGGCGTGCAGATCCCGCTCGCCGACCAGCGGATCGGCGTCCGCGCCGAGCACATGTACCGGACAGGGCAGCGGCGGGTCTGCGGGATCGCGGTAGCCGGTGCAGAGCCGGAGATCGTCCCGCAGTGCGGGGAGGCAGCGGTCCCGCCACGACTGCCGGGCCGGGAGGTCGGCGGGCAGCCCGCCCGTGGCGCGCAGCAACTCGATCAGGGCCGGGTCGTCCAGGTCGTCGACCGGCGGCAGCGGCGAGGGTAGGTGCGGCGCCGAGTACGCGGAGAGCAGCAGCGCCCGCGGGAGCGGGTGCCCGGCCGCGCGCCTGCGGCACGCGAGCCGGTACGCCACCAGCGCCCCCATGCTGTGCCCGAAGAAGACGTGCGGCTGCGCGAGCGGTTCGGCGAGCTCGGACTCGAGTGCGGTGACGAGGGACTCGACGTCGGTGAACCCGGCCTCGCCGGCACGGCTCTCCCGCCCGGGCAGTTGCACGGGCCACACCGACACGTGCGGGCTCAGGGCGCGGTGCCAGTGCCGGTACGTCGAGGGTCCGCCGCCGGCGTGGGGGAAGCAGAACAGCCGGAGAGGGCCGGGCACGGCGCTACGCGGCCGCGACGAGCGTGGCGAGTTCGTCGGCGAGAGCTGCCACCGTGGACCGGATCTGGTCCTCGGTGTGACACGAGGTGACGAAGAAGCGCAGCCGCGCGAGGTCTTCCGGCACGGCCGGGTAGAGGATGGGGTTCACGTTGATGCCGCGCCGGAGCAGTGCGTTGGACAGGGCGAGGGTGCGGAGTGAATCCCCGACGATGCACGGGATGACCGGGGTGTCCTTCGAGTCCCCGGTGTCGATTCCGGCGTCCGTGGCGAGCTGCAGGAAGAGCCGGGAGTTGCGCCGCAACCGGTCCAGTGCCTCGGGTTCGGCGCGCATCTGGCGGATCGCGGCCAGGGACGCCGCGGCATTCATCGGCGTCATCCCGACGCTGTAGACGAAGCCGGGCGCCGTGTACTTCAGGAAGCGGATGAGCTCGGCGCTGCCCGCGACGTAGCCGCCGCAGCCGGCCAGGGCCTTCGACATCGTGCCGGACCACAGCTCCACGTCGTCGCGGTCGACGTCGAAGTGCTCGCCGATGCCCCCGCCGGTGGCGCCGAGCACCCCGATGCTGTGCGCCTCGTCGACCATCATCAGCGCCTGATGCTTCTTCTTCACCGCGATCATCGCGGGCAGGTCGGGGATGTCGCCGTCCTGGCTGTAGACGCCCTCGATGACGATGAGCACCCGCCGGTACTGCGAGCGGATCGCGGTGAGGAGGGCGTCCAGCGCGACGTGGTCGTTGTGCGGGAAGGGACGCCGGGTGGCGCCGGACAGTGCGCAGCCCTGCAGGATGCTGTCGTGCGCGAGGCTGTCGTGGATGATCAGGTCGCCCTCCCCGAGGAGATGACCGATGACCGTGACATTGGTGGCGTGTCCGCTGACGAGGGCGATCGCGTCCTCGGTGCCGAGCAGCCCGGCCAGTTCGGCTTCGAGTTCCCGGTGTACCGGTTTCTCCCCGGACAGCAGCCGGCTGGCCGAGCAGGAACTGCCGTAGCGGGCGACCGCGTCCTGCACGGCCGAGACGACGGCGGGGTGCCCGGACATGCCGAGGTAGTTGTAGCTGGAGAAGTTGACGACCTCCGCGCCCCCGATCGTCGACGTGTCCCGGGTGACGCCGTCGTTGACGAGGAAGTACGGGTTGGTGACCCCGAGCCCCTCGGCGGAGGTCAGCCGTGCGGCGAGCGCCTGAACCTCCGGGAACTCCGCGATGCGGAACTCGGGTGCCACGGTCTGTTCCGGTTCCGGGACAGCCGTCACGGTGCGGCGCGACCCGGGTGCGCGGGACGCGGTCACGTGCTCGATCACATCGCCGAGTGTGCGGCTCGGTGAGAACCAGTTCGGTTCGACGACGAGCCCGGGGAATGCGCGGCTCACCCCGCCGAACAGGTCGGTGATCATGATCGAGTCGAATCCGAGGTCGCCGACGATCGTCTGCGTCGACTTCAGTGCGGCCGCGGGGAATCCGCTGACCCGGGCGACTTCCGTGCGCACGACGTCGCCGACCGCTGTCGCGGGACCCGGCCCGGAGTCCGGCGCCGGCGCGGGGAGGGTAACCGCGGGTGCGCCGTTGGCGGCAGCGGCGAGAACGGCGGCCTGTTCCCGGAAGAGTGCGATCAGCTGGTCCATGGTGGTGTCCTCGGGGTCGGGTGTGTGGACGGGTGCGGGGGTCGGCGCGGCCGCGGATGCGTCCTCGGGTGTCCAGAAGCGGGCGGTGGTGGCGAACTCGTATCCGCTGAGCCGCAGCCGGACCCGTGAGCCCGGCTCGTACACCGCATCCCACGCGGGGTTCAGTCCGTCCCGGTACAGGGCGGCGACGGTGTCGGGGAGTTCGGCCCCGGTCGCGGACGGGCCGGGGCACGGTGCCAGGTGCCGCGCGGGTGAATCGGGCTGGGCTCGGGCGGTGAGCGGCAACAGGATTCGTGCGGGGCCCACCTCGATCAGGTGGGTCGGATCGCAGGTCAGGGCGGCGGCGGTGGCGTCCGCGAACCGCACGGTCGCCGTGATGTGGTCGGTCCAGTAGGCCGCGTCCATCGGCTCGTCGACGTCGAGCAACCGGCCGCGTGTGGTGGAGAAGATCGGGATCTCGGGCCGCCGGTACGTGCAGTCGGCGGCGACCTCCGCGAACGCGTCCTGCATCGGCGCCATGGCGGGGGAGTGGAAGGCATGCGAGACGGTGAGCTGGCGGACGCGGAGTCCGGCCACGGTCAGTGCGGCGGCGAGGCGTTCGAGTGCGTCGGCCGCCCCCGACAGCACCACGTCCCGCGGCCCGTTCACCGCCGCCAGCGCGGCCGCGGGTTCGCCGGCGAGCAGGTCGGCGACCTCGTCCGGGGTGGCCCGGACCGCGAGCATCGTCCCGCCCGCGGGCAGTTGCTGCATGAGCCGGCCCCGCGCGACGATGAGCCGGCACGCGTCGTCCAGATCGAACACGCCGGCGTGCGCCGCGGCGGCGTACTCGCCGACGCTGTGACCGACCATCCACGCCGGTTCGATACCCAGCTCGCCGAGCGTCCGGGCGAGCGCGTATTCGACCGCGAACAGGGCGGGCTGCGCGAACTCGGTCCGGTGGATGTCGTCGCCGGCATCGAACAGCATCTCCCGCACCGATCGGCCCAGATGCGGTGTCATCCGCTCGTCCACGTCGGACAGTGCGCGCCGGTAGCCGCCGTGGTGCTCGTGCAGTGCGCGGGACATTCGCGGGTACTGCGCGCCCTGACCGGTGAAGAACCAGCCGATGCTCACGGGGCGGGTCGCGCCGGACAGCGACGCGAGCAGGTCTTCGTCGTCCGCGACCGCGCGCAGCGCCGCGACGGCCTCGTCCCGGTCGTGCACGGTGAGCGCGAGGCGGTGGCGCCCGGATGCCTTGACCGTGTTGGTGGTCCAGCATGCCCGGCCCAGGTCGGCGCCGGGTCGTGCGAGATCGTCGGCCAGGACGGCGGCGTTGCGGGCGAGGCCATCCCGGTTGTTCGAGGACAGGGTGAGCACGCCGCCGCCGGCAGTCGGCGCGGCGGGGTCGGGGGCGGGCGCCGCGGCCAGCAGCATGTGGGCGTTGGTGCCGCCGAGCCCGAAACTGCTGACGGCGCCGTGCACGTCGCCGCCGGGCAACGTCATCGGTTCGGACAGTTGCCGGAGGCCGTTGTCCGCCAGGCGGAGTCGCGGGTTCGCGTCCTCCGCGTAGCGGCTCGGCGGTACCACGCGGTGGTGCAGGGACAGGGCCACCTTGATCAGACCGGCCACGCCGGCCGCTCCCTCCGTGTGGCCGAGATTGCCTTTGATCGATCCGATCGCGCACGGCTGCGGCCGGGACACCCCGTGGACGTGACCGAGGGCCTTGATCTCGATCATGTCGCCGAGCACCGTTCCGGTGCCGTGCGCCTCGAGGAACGCGACCTGCGCGGGCGTGACACCCGCACGCCGGTAGGCCGTCTGGACGACCTGCTGCTGGGCCCAGCGGTTGGGTGCGGTGATCCCGTTGCTGCGGCCGTCGTTGTTGACGGCGCTGCCCTTGATCACCGCGTAGATCGGCAGGCCCTCGGCCTGCGCGTCCTCCAGCCGGCGCAACACGAGTACCGCGACACCCTCGCCGCGACCGATGCCGTCGGCCGTTCCGCTGAACGGTTTGCACCGGCCGTCCGGCGCGGACAGCCCGGCCTGGGTGTAGAAGACGTTCACCGTGGGGGTCAGGGTGAGGTTGATGCCCCCGGCGAGGGCCTGATCGCAGTCCCCGGACAGCAGTGCCGCGCAGGCCAGATGGACGGCGACGAGGGACGACGAGCAGGCGGTGTCGATCGCCATGCTCGGGCCCTGCAGGTTCAGGTGGTAGGACACCCGGTTGGCGGTCATGAAATAGCCGTTGCCGCTGCCGAGTTGGGGGGTGATGCGCGAGACGTCCCGCATCTGGAGATTCCATTCGTTGGCCATGACGCCGATGTACACGCCGGTGTTCGACCCGGCCTGGGCGCGCGGGTCCAGGGCGGCATCCTCGAATGCCCGCCACGCCGCCTGCAGCAGCAGCCGCTGTTGCGGGTCCATCGCCGCGGCGTCGCGGGGCGCGACGCCGAAGAATTCGTGGTCGAACGCGTCCGCGTCGGCGAGGAATCCGCCGCTGCGGTTGTTGACCTTGCCGGGACCACCGGCGGCGTCGTAGACGTCGTCCGCGTTCCATCGCCCGGCGGGGACGTCGGTGATTCCGTCGCCGCCGCCCATCAGCAGCGTCCACAACGCGTCGGCGTCGGGTGCCTGCGGAAAGCGGCAGTCGAGGCCCACGACGGCGACGTCGGTCATGAGGCCGTCCGGTACCGGGCTGCCGCTTCGTCGACGACGAAGACGGCCATCTCGGCGATGGTCGGATACTCGAACACCACGGTGGGATCGAGTTCGAGGTCCCAGCGGTCCTCGATCTCGCCGCACAGGCTCACCGCGGATACCGATTCGATTCCCAGTTCGGCGAGGGGCAGGTGGGGGTCGACCTGGCGCACCGGTTGTTCGGTGTGGAAGGCCACCCGTCCGGCGAGCCAGTCGATGACGGGTGCGTGGTCGCGCGGGGTGCTCTGTTCGGGGATACGCATGGGGTTCTCTCCTGGTCGGTGATCGGGGGTCAGGCGGGTGCTGCGACGGTGGTGGTCCGGAGGCGTTGCACCGCCGGGTCGATCTCCTCGTGCAGCACCGCGTCGACGCGGGACTGCAGGAACGACGCGCGCATCGATCTGCGCTGGACCTTCCCGCTCGTGGTGCGGTGCACCCCGTGCCGGTCGACGAGCACCACGCTCGGGGCGTGGACGTCGAAGTCGCGGGCGACGGCGAGCCGGATCCGGCGTGCGAGGCCGGGCAGCGTCAGGTCGTCGATCAGCGCGGTCTTGACCTCGTGGATCACCAGCAGCCGCTCGTGCTGCCCGGTATCCATCGACAGCACCACCCCGGTGGCACCGGTGAGCGCCGGATGCACCTCCCGCACGGCCTCCTCGATGTCCTGCGGGTACAGGTTGCGGCCGTTGACGATCAGCAGGTCCTTCAGGCGGCCGGTGACGTACAGGTGACCGTCGTCGTCGGTCACCCCGAGGTCGCCGGTGCGCAGGTACGGTCCGTCGCCGGCGAGGGTGGCGCGGAACTTCGCCTCGGTCTCGTCCGGCCGGTTCCAGTAGCCGGCGGCGACGCTGCCACCGGAGATCCAGATCTCCCCGACCCGGCCGGTCGGTAGTTCCAGGCCGGTGTGCGGGTCGACGATGCGGATGTCGCACCCGAACGGCCGGCCGCTGCCGACCAGCCGGACACCGCCGACCGTCGGGGTGAGCTCGTGGCGTTCCAGCGCGGCGGCGTCGACGTGGAGATACCGTGGGGCGCAGCCCACCTCGCTCGCGGTGGCGAGCAGGGTCACTTCGGCCATCCCGTACGCGGTCAGGAACGCGCCCGCCGGGAAGCCGTAGGGTGCGAGCCGGTCGGAGACGGCGTCGAGGGTGCGTGGCCGGATGGGTTCGGCCCCGTTCAGCGCGACCCGCACCGAGGAGAGATCCAGTCCGGCCAGTTGGTCGTCGGAGATCCGGCGGGCGACGAGGTCGTACGCGAAGTTCGGGCCGAGGGTCATGTCGGCGCGGTACCGGTCGATCAGCTGCAGCCACCGCACCGGCCGCTTGAGGAAGGACATCGGCGACATGAACACGAGATTCCCGCCGACGTAGAGCGGCAGCAGCAGCATCCCGATCAGCCCCATGTCGTGGAAGTGCGGGAGCCAGCCGGCGCCGGTCACCGTGTCGTCCGCACCGTTGGCGAGGGTCATGGCCGCGGCGTTGTGCAGCAGGTTCCCGTGGGTCACCATCACACCCTTCGGCTCGCTGGTGGAACCGGAGGTGTACTGGAGGAAGGCGAGGGTGTCGCCGTCGAGCGCGGGGAGTCGCCAGTGGTCGGGATCGCCCGGTTCGATGGTGTCGGTCGCGGCGACGGACACCGTGGCGGCCGGCCCGGAGTCGCGGATCCAGGTGTCGAGCGGCTCGGCGACCGCGGCGGTGGTCAGGACGAGGCGCACGTCGGCGTCCTCGAACATGGTGGCGACGCGCTGCATGCTGCGCACGTCGTGTGGGACGGGTGCGGGGACCGCGACCACCCCGGCGTAGAGGCAGCCGAGAAACGCGCGGAGGAAGTCGAGTCCGTCGACGTACAGCAGCATCACCGGGTGTTCGGCCTCGGGCCGCGTCGACAGCCAGACCGCGAGGGCGCGGGCGTCCCGATCCAGGTCGCGGTAGGTCACTTCCTCGGCGACGAGTTCGCGGCCGGCCTCACGGTGGTAGGTGTAGGACCGGTCATCGCCGTAGATGGCGACCTGGGCGCGGACGTGGGACACGAAATCGGTAGGCACGAATGTTTTCTCCCTCGGGCTGGACGAGTACGACTCTCGTCCGGGTCGAGGTGGGATCCCACCACCCCCAGGGCTGGTTCTGCGCACCCCTGGGGGTGAATGTCCCGCACCGGTGGCGGGTGGCTAGGTGATGAGGGCGCGTCCCGTTCCGCACACCGCGATCGCCCAGAGCACGCTGGTGAACGTGCCGATGATGAATTGTTCCGACGCGTGCGGTTCGCGGAGTTCGGGGTAGCGGGCCAGTCCCTTGACCGCCAGGACCACGGCGATGCCCTCCGGCCAGGCCGCGAGGATCGCGGCCGCGACGGCGGCGCGCTCGAGGAGCCCGATGATCCGTCCGCCGCGCAGCGGCCCGGCGTCGGGCCGCGGGTCGGAACCGGCGTCGGACTGGCGGCGTGCGATGCGGAACGCGGCCAGCACGAGGGGTGCCCCGCCGGTGGTGGCGGCCGCGACGCACAGGACGAGGGTCGCCGCGAGGGCGAAGCCCGTGACCGGGGTGGTGGCGGAGGCGGCCAGCGCGGCGACGGCCAGGGCGAGCGCGACCACGATCGGCGCCGCCCACTGCGACATCCAGCGGGGGCTGCGGGGCGCGGCGAGCGCCAGCGGTGCCACGGCGGCGACGCCGAGGGCGATGAGTGCGAGGGTCGTCACGTGTCCGCCTTGCGTAGGAGTCGTTCGGCCAGTCGTCGTCCGGCGGTTTCGACGTGCCAGCCTGCGGTGGAGAGTCGTTGGGAGACCGCCTGCTTGCTGATGCCCAGTGCGCGGGCCGCCTCGGTCTGAGTGGAGCCGTGCCGCATCTGCTCGACGGCCTCGCGGCCCTCCTCGGTGCGGCGCGCGACCAGGACCGCGACGAGGGTGAGTGCGGTGTCGGCGTCGGTGGCGCCGTCAGGGTCGGAGCCTTCGACGGCGACCCGGCCGGGGGCGCTCTTGGCGCGTTCGACGGCGACCCGTGCGGACTCGAACGCGGGGCCGCGCCCGGCGCGGGTCTCGGCGGGGAGGGGTTCTTCGACGGGGCCGGCGCCGATGCCGATGCTCCAGTGTTCGCGTCCGACGAGGTCGAGTGCGAGGTCGACGACGGTGGCCGGGTCCGCGACCACGGCCTGAACCTCGTCGCCGGCGGTCCGCTGGAACGGGCGGACGAGGTCACGGTTCGCGAACTCGGTGAGCAGTTGGGCGACGCGGTCGACGTCGCGGCGGCTACCGCGCTGGTCGACCGTCAACACGAACATGAGTCAAGGTTAGAAACTGGATACCATGATGTCAAGACTCAAAGCTTGACCTACCTGGTTCAAGGCTGTGTGATTGACTCGTCCTCGGCGGGGTGGTCGACGGCCACATCCGGCATCGCGTCGCCGGAACCGTCCAGTGGCCGCCGGGAGTCCACCACCAGTCCGGCGATTCCGACGACGATGCACACCGCGGACAGCGCGAGAAGTCCCGGCTTCGTCTCCCCGGTGAGGGCGTCGCCGAGAACGACGATGCCGACGGTCCCCGGCAGCACGCCGACCACCGTGGCCAGCGCGTACGGGACCAACCGGATCGAGGACACGCCGGCGCAGTAGTTCACCACGGAGAACGGGACGAACGCGATCAGCCGCAGCGACCCGACGGCGAGCCAGCCGCGCCGGGCGATCCGCTCGTCCACCCGGCGGATCGTCGGATTGGAGATGCGCTGCCACACCACGTCCCGGCCCACGGCGCGCACCAGGTAGAGCGCGAGCACGGCACTCACCGTCGACGCCAGCACCGCGATCGCGATGCCCAGCCACGCACCGAACAGCAGACCGGCACTCAGCGTGAACACCGTGCGGGGGAACGGAAACACCGTCACCACCGCGTGCACGGCGAAGAAGACGAGCGGGAACGCCGGCCCGATCGACCGCGCCCATTCCCGCACCTGCAGCACGGACGGGTGCGGGGCCAGCAGCGCGACGACGACCAACGCGACCGCCAGTACTGCGACGCCGATCACCCTGCGGTCCCCGAGGCGTCTCTTCACAGGGCACCAGGCTACCCGGGTGACCCGTGCGGGGCGCGCCGCGAGCGGCGGTCAGGACAGCCGGCGGCGCCCGGTCACCGTCGCCTCGACGCAGATCCGTCCGCCCGAGGTCCCGGCCACCCGGGCCACCGCCACCGAGCGGCCCGCCCTGACCACGTCCGCGGTGAACGTCGTGTCGCCGTCGAGGGGAACCGGGCGGAAGTAGTTGATCCGCACGGACGCCGTGTCCATGTCCGCGCCGTCCCGGCTCAGGGCCGCGCGCGCCGCGAGGTCCATCGCGCAGCCCTGGACGCCGCCGTGCATGAACCCGAGCTTGTTCGCGACCAGCGGATTGGCCGGCACCACGACCCGCACGCCGGGTCCGTCCTCGATCCGCCCGCCGATCCAGTCGAGCGGGGCGGCCCCCGGCTCCGGGAAGTCGGGGAGGGCCGACCCGTCCGCCGCCGGCGCCGGCAGGTCCACGAAGTTGCCCCACAGCGTGCCGGTGGCGATCAGGGTGCCCGCCGAGTCGTGGACGCGGGCGGTCGACGTGCCGCCGTCGGCGGTGAGTGCGAGGAGTCGGCTCTCCGCCCGCAGCGTCGGACCCTGCCATCGCCGGGGTGTCACGACATCCACCGACAACTCGGCCGTGACCAGGCCGTCGCGTGCTCCGCGCCGGTCCCACACGGTGAATCCGAGGAGATCGTCGAGCAGCACGGCGAGGACGCCGCCGTAGGCGGTGCGGGCTGTGTTCGGGGCGAGCGCACCGATGTCCATGCTCATACGATTGAGTGGTTCGCCGCGGTCGTCGACCTCCCGGGTCGGCGCCCCGAGACCGAACAACCGCTGCGTGGCGGTGCGAACGGTGACCACCGGTTCGTGCGCAATGCTCATGACCTGAGGTTATTCATCGTGTGGTGATCCTCACGATAGGGGGCGCCGAACTGCGGCTAGCATCACAGTCACACAACGTATTGATCGATCGCTCATCAGGGAGAGGAAGCCGACACCGTGTCATTAGCTTCAGAAACCGAGGAAGCTGCGCGGGCGTACGCCGACTGGCAGCACTCCGTGGCCGGAGTCCTCGCGAAGTCGCGTCGGATCGATGCCGCGGAACTCGGTCCGGAACCCCAGAAACTCCTCGAGACCGTCACCTACGACGGTGTCACCGTCGCGCCGCTGTACAGCCCCCGCGACGAGCGTCCGGAGCAGCCCCTGCCCGGCACCTTCCCCTACGTGCGTGGCGCGGACGCCACCCGGGACGTGAACGCGGGCTGGCTGGTCAGTGCCCGCTTCGGCGAGGGTGCCGAGGCTGCGGACGTCAACCGCTCCGTCCTGGACTCCCTGGAGAACGGTGTCAGCGCGCTGTGGCTCGCCGTCGGCGGCGCCAACCTTCCGGTCCGGTCGCTGGAAACGGCGCTCGACGGGGTGCTCCTCGACCTGGCACCGCTCACCCTCGATGCCGGAACGGACGCGCCGCTCGCGGCGCGGGCACTGTTCGCGCTGCTCGACGCCCGTGCCGCCGCGGGTGACGGGGTCACCGACCGCACCGCGGTCCGCGTCGACCTCGGGACCGCTCCGCTCACGAGCGCGTTCTCCGGTGCCGCCGACGTGGAACTCGGCGACGCGGTGGCCCTCGCGACCGAGTCCGCGGCGCGCTCGGAGAGCGTGCGGGCAATCGCCGTGGACGGCACCGCGTTTCACGACGCCGGCGCCTCGGACGCCGAGGAACTCGGCGCGGCAATCGCGGCGGGCCTCGAGTACCTACGGGCCCTCACCGAGAGCGGCCTGACCATCGGGCAGGCGCTCGGGCAGCTCGGCTTCCGGTTCTCGGCCACCGACGACCAGTTCCAGACCATCGCCAAGTTCCGGGCGGCGCGGCTGGTGTGGGCGCGCATCGCCCAGGTCTGCGGCGCTTCCGACTTCGGCGGCGCCCCCCAGCACGCGGTCACCTCGGCCGCGATGATGGCGCAACGCGATCCGTGGGTGAACATGCTCCGCACGACCCTCGCCGCGTTCGGTGCCGGCGTCGGCGGCGCGGACGCCGTCACGGTGTTGCCGTTCGACGCCGCACTGCCCGCCGGGGCGCTGGGTGTGTCGAAGACCTTCGCCGCCCGCATCGCCCGCAACACCCAGCTGCTGCTGCTCGAGGAATCACATCTCGGCCGGGTGCTCGACCCGGCGGCCGGGTCGTGGTACGTCGAGGACCTCACCCAGAAGGTGGCGGCCAAGGCGTGGGAGTTCTTCCAGCAGATCGAGGCGGCGGGCGGCTACCTCGCCGCACTCGACGCGGGCCTGATCGGCGACCGGATCGCTTCCATCCGCGCCCAACGTGATTCGGACATCGCGCACCGCAAGACCACCGTCACCGGGGTCAACGAGTTCCCGAACCTCGCCGAAGCGCCGCTGCCCGCGGGCGCCGCCCAGACCGGTACCGTCGCCCGGTACGCCGCGGCGTTCGAGGCCCTGCGGGACCGTTCGGACGCCTACCTGGCGGCGCGCGGTGCACGACCCGCCGTCTTCCTGGCCCCGCTCGGCCCCGTCGCCGAGCACAACGTGCGGACCACGTTCAGCACGAACCTGCTGGCGTCGGGCGGCATCGAAGCCCGCAACCCCGGTCCCCTCGCCACCGGTGACGGCAGCATCGCCGCCGCCGCGAAGGACTCCGGCGCCGGTATCGCGGTGATCTGCGGTACCGACAAGCGGTACGCCGCCGAAGCCACCGCCGCGGTGGAGGAACTGCGCGCGGCCGGTGTCGGCACCGTGCTGCTCGCCGGCCCGGAGAAGGTCGTCGCCGACGCGGACGGCCCGGCCCGGCCCGACGGATTCGTCACCGCCCGTATCGACGCAGTGTCGGTCCTGTCCGGCCTGCTCGACACCATCGAGAGCTCGAGTGACTCCTCGGGCGACACAGGGAGCAAGAAGTGACTACTCGCGAGGTCAAGCACGCGATCGGCAGCTTCGCCGAAGTGCCACTGGAGGATCCGCAGTTTCCGCAGCCGTCCGCCCCGACCCCGGAGCAGACGGACGAGCTGATCGCGGCCGCCGCGGCGGCGAACCACTACAGCCCGGAACAGGTGGTGTGGTCCACCCCCGAGGGCATCGACGTCAAACCGGTCTTCACCAAGGCCGACCGCGACGCCGCCGAGGCCGAGGGCTACCCGGTGGGCAGTTTCCCGGGTGCCGCGCCGTTCGTGCGCGGCCCGTACCCCACCATGTACGTGAACCAGCCGTGGACGATCCGCCAGTACGCGGGCTTCTCCACGGCCGCCGAATCCAACGCCTTCTACCGCCGCAACCTCGCCGCCGGGCAGAAGGGTCTGTCGGTGGCGTTCGACCTGGCGACGCACCGCGGCTACGACTCCGACCATCCGCGGGTGCAGGGTGACGTCGGCATGGCCGGGGTGGCGATCGACTCGATCCTCGACATGCGTCAGCTGTTCGACCACATCCCGCTCGACAGCGTCAGCGTCTCGATGACCATGAACGGTGCGGTGCTGCCGATCCTCGCGCTGTACGTCGTGGCCGCCGAGGAGCAGGGTGTCGCCCCGGAGCAGCTGGCCGGAACCATTCAGAACGACATTCTGAAGGAGTTCATGGTCCGCAACACCTACATCTACCCGCCGAAGCCGTCGATGCGGATCATCTCCGACATCTTCGCGTACACCAGCGCGAAGATGCCGAAGTTCAACTCGATCTCCATCTCCGGCTACCACATCCAGGAGGCCGGGGCGACCGCCGACCTGGAGCTGGCGTACACCCTCGCGGACGGTGTCGAATACATCCGTGCCGGCCTCGACGCCGGCATGGAGATCGACAAGTTCGCGCCCCGGTTGTCGTTCTTCTGGGCGATCGGCATGAACTTCTTCATGGAGGTCGCGAAGCTGCGGGCGGGTCGCCTGCTGTGGAGTGAGCTGGTCGCGAAGTTCGAACCGAAGTCCGCGAAATCGTTGTCGCTGCGTACCCACTCGCAGACGTCGGGCTGGTCGCTGACCGCGCAGGACGTCTACAACAACGTGGCCCGCACGTGCGTCGAGGCGATGGCGGCGACGCAGGGGCACACCCAGTCGCTGCACACCAACGCGCTCGACGAGGCCCTCGCCCTGCCGACGGACTTCTCCGCCCGCATCGCCCGCAACACCCAGCTGCTGCTGCAGCAGGAGTCGGGGACCGTCCGACCCATCGACCCCTGGGGCGGATCGCACTACGTCGAGTGGCTGACCCACCAGCTGGCGAACCGCGCCCGCGCACACATCGCCGAGGTCGAAGAGGCCGGCGGCATGGCGCAGGCGATCAGCGAGGGCATCCCGAAGCTGCGCATCGAGGAGGCCGCGGCCCGCACGCAGGCCCGCATCGACTCCGGCAGGCAGCCGCTCGTCGGCGTCAACAAGTACGTGCCGGACGAGGCCGACGAGATCGAGGTCCTCAAGGTCGAGAACTCGCGGGTCCGGAAGGAGCAGCTCGAGAAGCTGGACCGGCTGCGCGCCGACCGCGACTCGGACGCCGTCGAGGCGGCGCTCGCCGAACTGAGCCGCGCCGCGGCCACCACCGAGGGCGGCATGGAGAACAACCTTCTCGCCCTGGCGATCGACGCGGCCCGCGCGAAGGCCACGGTCGGGGAGATCTCCGAGGCGCTCGAGAAGGTGTACGGGCGTCACCAGGCCGAGATCCGGACCATCAGCGGTGTGTACCGGGACGAGGCCGGAAAGGTCGACAACATCAACAAGGCAACGGAACTCGTCGAGAGGTTCGCGGAGGAGGAAGGCAGGCGTCCCCGTGTCCTCATCGCCAAGATGGGGCAGGACGGCCACGACCGCGGGCAGAAGGTGATCGCCACGGCCTTCGCGGACATCGGATTCGACGTGGACGTCGGACCGCTGTTCCAGACCCCGGAAGAGGTCGCCAACCAGGCGGCCGACAACGACGTCCACGTGGTCGGTGTGTCGTCGTTGGCCGCAGGTCACCTCACGCTGGTGCCTGCGCTCCGGGAAGCCCTCGCGGCGGTGGGACGTCCCGACATCATGATCGTGGTCGGCGGTGTCATCCCGCCCGGCGACTTCGCCGAACTGTACGAGGCGGGTGCCGCCGCGATCTTCCCGCCCGGGACGGTCATCGCGGACGCCGCCAGCGGTCTGCTCGAGAAGCTGGCCGCGCAGCTCGGCCACGACCTGACGGGCACCCCGGAATAGCATGGGGCGGCCTCCAGTCGACATCGATGCCCTCGCCCGGGCCGTGCGCGCCAACCAGCGCGCCGGCCTGGCGAAGGCCATCACCCTGGTCGAGTCCACCCGGACCGACCACCGTGAGGCGGCGCAGCGGCTGCTGCTCGAGCTGCTGCCGGAGTCGGGGAACGCGCACCGGGTGGGTATCACCGGTGTGCCCGGCGTCGGGAAGTCCACGTTCATCGACGCGCTCGGGATGCACCTGATCGGGCAGGGGCACCGGGTGGCGGTCCTGGCCGTCGACCCGTCGTCGACGCGCACGGGCGGGTCGATCCTGGGCGACAAGACGCGGATGGCGCGGCTGACCGTCGAGAAGGACGCCTACATCCGGCCGTCACCGACGTCGGGCACCCTCGGCGGGGTCGCGAAGGCGACCCGCGAGACGATCGTGCTGCTCGAGGCCGCCGGTTTCGACGTGATCCTCGTCGAGACGGTGGGTGTCGGGCAGTCCGAGGTGACGGTCGCGAACATGGTGGACTGCTTCTGCTTCCTCACCCTGGCCCGCACCGGCGACCAGTTGCAGGGCATCAAGAAGGGTGTCCTCGAACTCGCCGACCTCGTCGCCGTGAACAAGGCGGACGGCAAGCACGAGCGGGAGGCGAAGGGCGCCGCCCGGGAACTCGCGGGTGCGCTGCGGCTGATCTACCCGCACGACGCCGTGTGGACGCCGCCGGTGATCACGATGAGTGGTCTCGAGGGCGTCGGTCTCGAGGACTTCTGGGACACCGTCTGCCGGCATCGTGAGGTGCTGACCGCGGCCGGACAGTTCGAGGAGAACCGGCGCCGCCAGCAGGTGGACTGGACGTGGACGATGGTCCACGATCAGCTGCTGCGCCGGCTCGCGTCCAACACCCGGGTCAAGGCGATCCGCGGCGAGGTCGAACAGCGGGTGCGGGACGGTTCCCTGACGGCGGCGCTGGCCGCCGCCGAGATCCTCGACGCGTTCGACGGTACGGACGCGTCAGCCGACTGATTTCGCGAAGCGCCCGACCCGGTCGACGAGATCGTCGAAGAACGCGGCCGGGTCGGTGCTCACCGCGATGTCGACGTTGGGTTCCCGGTTCCAGTGCCCCACCCAGTCGGCGACCGTGGTGCCCCGGGTGAGCCGGCCGTGCAGTTCGACGTCGACGGTGGCCGGACGGGTCCTTGTGGTCGCCGGGTTCAGCGCCACCGCCGCCGCGAACGGGTCGTGCATGTGCGCCAGGAAACCCTGGTCGTGGGTGCGGTGGAAGTCCATGTAGAAGCGGATGGCGTCGGACAGGTGCCGGATCACCGGGTTGGACGCGGTCGAGCGCACCTGCGGCCCGTCGTCGGGGGAGATGATCTCGGCGGGTGTGCTTCCCGCCGCCTCCGCCAGCCGGCGGACGTGGTCCGGTGTCATCTCGATCGTCTCGGTGACGTCCAGCCCGCACAGGATCGGACGCCGCCCCGCCGGCAGCCCGGAGAACGCGTCGAACACCTCCTTGGCCGCCTCCGGATCCACCGACACGTTCCATTCACTGGTGGGGGTGGTGTTGCCGGGGTGGTTGAAGGCCCCGCCCATCACGACCAGGCGCCGCAGTAACCGGGGCAGTGCGGGTTCCTCGCGGATCGCGAGGGCCAGGTTCGTCAGCGGTCCCGTCACCAGCCCGGTCAGCCCGCCGGGGTGGGCGCGGGCCAGGTCGACCCACAGGGTGGTGGCGTCCCGCTCCGACAGCGACCGCCCGGACGGGGGGAGGACGGCGTACCCGATGCCCTGGGGTCCGTGCGTGTCCTCGGTGGTGCGCAGCGGGCAGTCCAGCGGCACCCGGGCGCCGAGCGCGACCTCGATGTCGGGTGCACCGCACAGGGCGAGCCAATTCAGGTTGTTCGCCGCGACCTGCTCGACGGGCACGTTGCCCGCGGTGCTGGCGATGCCGGCGATCTCGGCCTCCGGGCTGGCCAGCAGGTACAGCAGGGCGAGGGAGTCGTCGATGCCGGTGTCGACGTCGACGATCAGCCGGTGTGCCGGGGCGCTCATGCGACGCGCACCGTCGGACGGTGCCGGACCGGGAAGTTGACCGACCGGGCGATGAAACACTTCTCGTGCGCGCGGGTGTGCAGCCGTTCGGCGCGCGCGGCCATCGACCCGTCGGCCACGGTCACGACCGGCGCCAGCACGACCTCGGTGAATTCGCCTGCACCGCCGGGATGTTCGGACATGGTTCCGGTCGGCTCGTCGCGGTAGTCGACCACGACCACGCCGGCCGCCGCGGCCAGCCCCAGGTACCACAGCATGTGGCACTGCGACAGTGCGGCGACCAGCAACTCCTCGGGGTTCCACCGCGCCGGGTCGCCGAGGAACGACCGGTCGGAGCTGCCCGGCACGTCGGGTTTGCCGGGCGCCGACACCACATGGTCCCGGTCGTAGCCGTCCGGTCGGGTGGTGCCGTCCCCGCGGTTCCCGGTCCAGGT
>NZ_UAUI01000024.1:0-280000 GCF_900455735.1 Rhodococcus wratislaviensis
CGCTCGGAGACAGTCCGACAGCATGAACACCGCGGCCTTGCTCGTCGCGTACGCGGTGAGTTGCTTCTGCGGCGTGAAAGCCGCGGCGGACGACAGGTTGACGATGTGCCCACCGGTTCCGCGGTCGATCATCTGCTGGGAGAAGGCGCGAGAGCCGTAGACGACACCCCAGAAATTCACGTCCATCACCCGCTCGAAATCCTTCTGCGGAGTCTTCGTGAACGTGCCCGAATATCCGATTCCGGCGTTGTTGACCACGATGTCGGGGGTGCCGTGCTCGGCCTGCACCTTCTCCGCGAAGCGCTGCACCTCCTCCTCCACCGCGACGTCCACCTGATACGCGTGGGAGCCGCCACCGAAGATGGCCACCGCACCGCCGCCCTTCATCTGGGCGGAGTTGATGAGATCGGAGGTCTGCTGCGCGGATTCGAGGTCGCGGTCGGCGACCACCACGACGGCGCCTTCGGACGCGAACGCCAGCGCGGTCTCGCGGCCGATCCCGCTGCCGCCGCCGGTGACGACGACGAGGGTGCCGTCGAGGTCCCGCAGGCGGTGATGCTTCCGAGAACCGCTGCGCCAGCCCCTGACTTCGCCGAGAAGACTCATGTGACCATCTTGTCCGAGTACGGTCGTTTGTGTGCTGATCTGGTACGTCAGCTATGGATCGAACATGGCGACGACGCGTCTGACCTGCTACCTGCGTGGTGGTTGTCCGGCCGGGGGCAACCTCGTGCACGCGGGCGCCCGCGACGCGAGCGCCCCGCGCGAGTCGATTCCGGTGGTGATACCCGGCTCGGTGTTCTTCGCGGGAGAGTCGCGGATCTGGGGCGGCGGCCGCGCGTTCTACGATCCCGACGCGCCCGGCTCCGTCGCGGCCCGCGCATTCCTGGTGACGCAGGAGCAGTTCGAGGACATCCACGCGCAGGAACCCGCCTGCTACGACCGTCTGGTCACGCTCGGATCCCACAACGGTGTCCCCATGTGCACGTTCACCACCCGGGCCCGCGGTGACGTCGTCGCCCGGAACGCACCGGCGCCCGCCTATCTCGCGACCATCGCGGACGGCCTCCGTGAAGCGCACGGCTGGGACGAACCGCAGGTCGCCGATTATTTGACGCGACTTCGGGTTTCCTAGCCGACCCAACTGTGCTTACGTGAGACGGGCCACACGAGGTGGCGTCCACGAAAGGGAGTCGATGTCCGATCTGCATGTCGTAGCGACCATTCCTGCCAAGCCCGGTTCCGAGGACACCGTCCGCGACGGACTGTCCGCGCTGGCCGCGGAGAGCCGCAAGGAAGAGGGCTGCATCTCGTACGAGGTGTTCGAATCAGCCGCCGTCGCGGGAACCTTCGTCACCGTCGAGGTGTGGACCGGTCAGGAGGCGGTCGACGCGCACATGAAGTCGCCGCACTTCCAGGCCGCGCTCGGGACGTTCGGTGAGCACCTCGCCGGGGCACCGGCGATCCACCCGCTGAAGCCGGTTTCCTAGAGTCGTAGTTCGTGACCACTCCACTCACCAGCATCACCCCCGAAGGTCCCGTCCGCGGCGGTGTCGTCGTCATCCAGGAGGCGTTCGGCGTCACCGGGCACATCGTCGACGTCTGCCGTCGTTTCGCCGCCGCCGGGTACCACGCGGTCGCGCCGCACCTGTTCCACCGGAGCGGCGATCCGGTGCTGGAGTACGACGACATGAAGTCGGCGATGTCGTTGATCGGTGAGCTCACCGCCGCGCACATCGGCGAGGACGTCGACGGGGCCGTCGCGGCCCTGTCGGCGGCCTCGATCGACCGGCGGAACACCGCGATCGTCGGATTCTGCATGGGCGGGACGGTCGCGTTCCACACGGCGACGCGACTCGACCTCGGGGCGGCGGTGAGTTTCTACGGCGGCGGCGTCGCGAAGGGGCGCTTCGGTTATCCATCGCAACTCGACGTCGCCGGGCAGCTCGGAACGCCGTGGCTCGGCCTGTTCGGAGACCGCGACAAGGGGATCCCGACCGCGGAGGTCGAGGAGTTGCGCGCCGCGGTCGCCCACGCCCCGGTCGACACCGAGATCGTCCGCTACGCCGAGGCCGAACACGGCTTCCACTGTGACGACCGTCCGGCCGTGTACAACGAGGCGGCCGCCCGGGACGGTTGGGCACGAACGCTGCAGTGGTTCGGCACCCACGTCGACGTTGCCGCCGGAACCGACTGACGGCGCTCCCGCCGCACCCCGGCGTACGCCGACGCCGTGTTTGTCGACCACTAGGACACGTAACGGCGTGTCGCGGATTCGGGTGGAAACCCGATGTGCGTCACGGGGGTACGGCCGAAAAGCGCCTGACGTGCCGTCCGGTCTGCTTCATGCGCGAGACCCGTGATCGAACCGTTATAGTCGGCGGCATGACTTCAGTTCTCGGTGTATCGGTAGGCGCCAGCGCGGTGCGCTTCGCGTGCCACGACGCCGTGACACTCGAAACGCCGATCTTCCAATCGCGGTCGGTGACCGCAACACTCGAACGGCCGGAGGAACTCGCTGCCGAGTCCATCGGGACGGTGCTCGCCGAGCGCGACGAGACCGACGAAGTACAGGCCATCGGTGTCGCATACCAGGACGAGGCGCAGGCCGGTGCCGTGCAGGCCGCGATGGCACGGCTGAAGATCGGCAACTTCCAGTTGGTTCCCGAAGTGACGGCCGCGCTCCAGATGCTCGAGATGTCCGGAGAACTCGGCGACCACTCGACACTCGTGTTCTACGACCTCGGCAGTTCGGGTCTCACCGTCACCGTGGTCGACCGAGACACCGGCATGGTGCTGAGCAGTGCGCGGTCGGACCAGATCAGCGGCGACCTCGTCGACCGGCTGATCTGTGACAACCAACTCGAACTGCACCGCTTCGCGCACCCTGCCGACGCGGCAGCAACGCTCGCGCTGGCCGCGCGGTGCCGCGATGCGAAGGAGCAGTTGTCCACGAACGGCGCGGTGTGCATGCCGGGCGAGGGCGGCCTTCTCCTCCTGTCGCAGGACAGTTTCGATTCGCTCATCGTGGGCCCGGTGGAGACTTCGGCGCGCCTGACCCGCGAGGTCATTCGCCGCTCGGGACGCCTTCCCGACGCCGCGGTTCTGATCGGGGGCGGCGCGCATATTCCGTTGGTCACGTCCGTGATGGAGTCCTGGCTCGACCTTCCGGTGATCGTTCCCGCACAGCCCGAACTGGTGGCCGCCGAGGGTGCGGCCCTGCTGGCGCGTCCGACGTCCGACGAGTTCGTCGCGGCGGTGGCGCCGGAGCACCGGTTCGAGCCGGAATTCGAGCCGGAGGCGGAGTTCGAGCCGGAGGCGGAGTTCGAGCCGGAACCCGAGTCGAAGTCGGCGCCGATCCGGAAGCGTCGTGGCCTCGTCCTCGCCGGCAGCGTCGTGGCCGTGGTCGCCGCGGTGGGTCTCGGACTCGGCGTCGGCACCGACCTCCTGCAGGGTTCGGAAGAGGAAGCGCAGCCGGCCGCCACGCAGTCGAACACGCAGGCGCCGGAAGCGCGGCAAGTGATACCGCCGCAGCCCACGACGACCGCGGAGGTGGCCCCGCCTGCGGACGCAGCCCCGTCGGTGGTCGACGAGCAGCCGGTGATCCCGCCGCAGACCGAGGTGCGCACCACGTACCAGCGGCAGGCGCAGAGTTCGACTCAGGCACCGGCCGCCCCCGAGAGTCAGAGTGTCGTGCCGTCCGACACGTCGGCTCCGCCGACCACATCGGAACCCGCTCCGCTCATTCCGGGTCTGCCGCAGATTCAGCTGCCGACGATTCCGCCGCCGGCGCCGCTCCCCATGCCGGAGTTTCCCCGGATACCCGGGCTCTGAGCACATATAACGAAGCCGGAGGCTGCGAGGCCCCGACACGCGTTCCGTGATCAAACCGTTATAGTCTTTCCATGGTTTCAGTTCTCGGTGTATCGGTGGGTGCCAGCGCGGTGCGCGTGGCGTATCCGGACGACGAGGGGGCCGTCATCCGGACGTTTCCGGTGGATGCCGCCCGCGAGCACCCGGAACACGTGGTTGCCGATGCCATCGAAACGGTGATAGCCGAGCGCCCCGTCGACGACGTGCAGGTCTTCGGTGTCGCGTACCGGGACGAGGCGCAGGCAGCTGCCGTGCAGGCCGCGATCGACTGCCGGCTGGTCCCGGAAGTGACGGCCGCGCTCCGGATGCTCGAGGCGTCGGGACAGCTCGGCGACCATGCGACGCTCGTGTTCTACGACCTCGGCAGCTCCGGCCTCACCGTCACCGTGGTCGACCGACTCACCGGCGCGGTGCTCGGGACGGCGCGGACCGACGAGATCAGCGGCGACGTCGTCGACCGGTTGATCCGCGACCACCAGCTCGACGAGAAGCGCATCGCGCCGCCGGCCGACGAGGTCGCGGAGTCGGAGCTCGACGCCCGTTGCCGCCGCGCCAAAGAGGAGCTGTCCACCAACACCGCGGTCTGCGTACCCGGGGACGGCGGTCTGCTCCTGCTCTCGCAGGACATTCTCGACTCGCTGATCGTGCGCCGCGTCGAGGCGTCGGCGCGCCTGGCCCGCGAGGTGATCGAATCGTCCGGGCGTGCTGCCGACGCCGTGGTTCTGATCGGGGGCGGCGCGCATATTCCGCTGGTCGCGTCTCTGATGGAATCGTGGCTCGCGCTCCCGGTGATCGTGCCGGCGCAGCCGGAACTGGTCGCCGCGGAGGGCGCTGCGCTGCTGGCGCAGGAGGACACTCCGGACCGCAACGGCGCCGAGAGGTTCGCGAAACCCGTGATCCGCGGTGGCGTTCTGGCGGGCGGTGCACTGGCCGTCGTCGCCGTGATCGGTCTCGGCCTCGGCGTCGGTGGCAGCCACCTGCAGAGCTCCGACGGTGACGCACGTCCGGTCGCCACTCAGCCGAGCAACGCGGACGTCTCTCCGTCGCCCGCGCCGGCACCGGCGTCGACGCCACCGCCGTCGGCCGCGGTGTCGGTTCCGGGCCCGGCCGAGGAGGAGGCGAGCGTGCCGGAACCCGCTCCCGCGCCTGCTCCCGCCCCGCGCCCCTTCATTCCCGGTCTGCCGCAGATTCAGCTGCCGACCCTCCCGCCGCCGCCGCCGCTCCCTCCGCTGCCCCGGATCCCGGGGCTCTAGCGGCCCGACGGATCGAGGCTCTCGCCGTTCGCCTCGATCTCACGGACGGCCACGATGTGGTCCATGTGCTCGGCGCCCCACGCGCCGAGCGGTTCGAGGGAGCGGTTGAGGGAGACGCCGAGTTCGGTCAGCGAGTACTCGACCTTCGGCGGAACCTGGTGGTAGACCTCGCGGTGCACGATGGCGTCGGCTTCGAGTTCGCGCAACTGCTGGATCAGCATCTTCTCCGAGATGCCGGGGACCAGGCGCTTGAGGTCGCCGAACCGCTGCTCGCCGGCGTGGAGCGCCCACAGGATCAGCACCTTCCACTTGCCGCCGATGACGTCGATCGCCGCATCGATTCCGCAGGAGTAGGGACGTTGCTGTCTGCGCATGACGCTCCTCACTGACTTTTTGGTAAGTACCTGACTTTGAAGTGGGTACTTGTCGAGTGTAGTGCGCACGCTGAGACTGGAGAAGGCGTTGCTCCGCAGCGTTGCCCGGTCACTCGGGCACGGACGTCCGAAAGCGAATCATGCCTGCACAACTGCCTTCCGTCACCGTCGTCGGGCTCGGGCCGATGGGCCGGGCCATGGCCGGAACACTCCTCGATCACGCCGTGCCGGTCACGGTGTTCAACCGCACCGCGTCGCGCGCCGACGCCGCCGTCGCGGCAGGCGCCCGCCGCGCGATCACCGCAAAGGACGCGCTCGACGCCGCCGATCTGGTGATCGTCAGCCTCACCCACTACCGGGCGATGTACGACCTGCTCGAACCCGCCGCCGACCGTCTCGCTGGCAAGGTCCTCGTCAACCTCAGCTCCGGCACTCCCCGCGAGGCCGAGCGTGCGGCCGCGTGGGCGGTCCGGCACGGCGCCGAATTCCTCACCGGCGGCATCATGGTTCCGGCCACGCTGGTCGGCGACGACACCGCCTACGCCTTCTACAGCGGGCCGCGCGAAGTCCTCGACCGGTGGTCCGACACGCTCGCGCTCCTCGCGCGGCCGGAGTACGTCGGCGCCGATCCGGGTCTGGCCCTGCTCTGGTACCAGGCTCTGCTCGATCTGTTCATGACCACGCTGGTCGGCACGAGTCATGCGGCGGCGCTGATGAAATCTGCCGGGGTGCAGGCCGAGACGTTCCTGCCCTACGCCTCCGACCTGCTCGCGCAGATGCCGTTCTTCCTGGACGGTGCTGCCGAGGAGATCGACCGTCGGGAGTACCCCGACGTCGGGGCGAGCCTGGCCATGATGGCCGCCGGAATCGATCACATCGCGACCACCAGCGAGGACGCGCAGATCGATTCGCGACTCCCGGTGGCGGTCCGGGACCTGTACCGGCGCGCCCTCGACCTCGGCTTCGGCGGGCACGGTTCGGGCAGTGTGTACGAGGCGATCGTCGCGCCGGCGCAGCCCGCCCGGGGCGTCGCATGACCGGCACCGACGTCACGGTTCTCGGGCTCGGCGCCATGGGACGGGCTCTCGCGGCCGCGCTGCTGCGGGCTGGGCGGACGGTCACCGTGTGGAACCGCACGCCCGAGAAAGCGGACACGTTGACGAACTCCGGTGCGCACCCGGCCGAGTCCGTGTCCGCGGCAGTACGGGCGTCGCCGCTGGTGCTCGTCTGCGTGCTCGACGACGAGACGGTGCACGAGCTGATCGAGCCGGTCGCCGGCGACCTGCGTGGAAGAACGCTCGTGAACCTGACGACGACCACACCCGAGCAGGCGCGGGCGATGGCCCGGTGGTCAGGCGTGGCGCGAGTGGAGTACGTCGACGGCGGCATCATGGCGGTGCCCGACATGATCGGCGGCGGCGACACGTTCGTGCTCTACAGCGGCGCGGCGGAGGCGTTCGACAGGAACCGGCCGGTGCTGGAACTGTTCGGTCGCGCGGTGTTCGTCGGTGACGATGCCGGCGCCGCCGCGATGTACGACCTCGCGCTGCTCGGCGCAATGTACGCCATGTTCGCCGGGTTCGAGCAGGGCGCCGCGATGGTCCGCGGCGCCGGCGGCACCGCCGGGGAACTTGCCGCGATGGCGGCGCCGTTCCTGCGGGCGATGACCGGAAGCTTCGCGGAGTTCGCGGTCGGCATCGACACTCCCGCGCGGTACGAGCCGGTGCAGAGCGCGGAATTCACCGCGGCGGCGATCGACACGATCGCACGGGCGGGCGCCGAAGCGGGCGTGCCGACCGCTCTGCCGACCGCCGTGCGCGCCGTTCTCGCGGGTTCTATCGACGCAGCATGTCCCTGACGTGACCGGTCTCGTTGACCGACGCCACTCGCCGCTCACCGCTGCGGGAGACGAGCACCCGGGTCACGGACACGTACTCGATCGGGAACACGAGGGGTCGGTCGAGCCCCAGCAGTTGCTGCAGGAACACGTTGATGACACCGCCGTGGGCGAACACGGCGACGGTGTCCTCGTGGCCGGACTCGTCGACGATGCGGCCGAGGGACTCGAACACCCGCGCGCGGAACGCGTCGGCGTCGACGGACTTCGGGAACTCGCCGGCCCGAATCCGGGCGAACGCCTCGGGCGCCCGCGCCTCCGCCTCGTGGAACGGGATGTAGTGGTCGAGGTCGTAGTCGTATTCCGCGAGGCCGACGTACTCGGCGACGGGCAGGTTGAGGGCCTCGGCGACCGGCGCAGCCGTCTCGAGTGCGCGCCGCTGCGGGCTGCTCACGATCCGGGCAATGCGGTACGGGGCCAGCGCGGCAGGCAGCCGCTTGGCCTGGGCGTGACCTTCCTCGGTCAGTGCGGGGTCCGCGCGCCCGTCGGACGCGGTGACGAGCTCGGGCAGCGCGTGGCGGATCAGTAGCAGTTGCACGTCGATCAGCTTGCCAGCTCCCGTACCAGTGCCGCGATCTGGCCGGGCTGATCGATCATGGCGTGGTGGTGCGCGGGACGTACGACACGGAACGCGGCGCCCAGGAACTCGGCGAACTGTCTCTGCATGCGGATCCACGCCGATCCCCAGGGCGTCGGACGTCCGGTGTGGGCGGCGGCCACGACGACGGGTGCCGGCATCGTCGTGGTCTCGCGCAGTTCGGCCAGCTCTTCGGCCAGAGCCGGGTACGACGCGTTCTCGACGATCGAGGATTCGAGGTACGCGGGCTCGCGGTAGATCCGTTCGACCCAACGACGAGTGTCCGGCGCGACCCCGTCGGGCGGTGTCGAGTGGTTCAGGATCCGGCGGACCGTGGGGCCGAGGAGGCGTTGCAGCCCCACTCTGCTGGCCGTTCGGGCCACCCGTCTGCCCATCGTGACGCGCCACCGGGTCGGGATCACACGGTGCGGATGAGCCGTGACGGTGGCGTCCAACAGGATCACACCGCCGGTTCGGTCGGGGTACAGCCGGGCGAAGGCCTCGACGTAGATGCCGCCGAGCGAGTGGCCGACGAGCACTGCCGGAGTGGCCACGGAAAGCGCGTCGAGGACGTCGGCGATTCTCTCGGCCTCGCCGCGAGCGGACGGCCTCTCGGCGGAGGGGGGACTGAACCCGTACCCGGGACGATCGATCCGCACCACGAGGCAGCTCCCGGACAGCAGCTCGGCCACCTCGTCCCAGTCGAACCAGTTGCCGCCCAGACCGCCGTAGAGGACGACGGGTGGGCCCTCACCGTCGACCACCACGTGCACTCCCGCGACCATTTCCCCAGGACGTTTCACGTGGAACCATCCGTTTCCGGGGTGATGTGAATCACGCTGAGCGCCACGAAGATCAGCCATCCGCAGAACGCGAGCAGCTGGACGCGCTGGCCGAGTCCGAGCCAGGCGTCCTGTTCGTCGCGCACTCCCGCGGCCGTCAGCGTCCAGACCGTGCCCCCGACGAACACCGTCGCGACGGCCGCGCCGGTAATTTTCAACCAGGTCGGCCAGCGGTAGCGGAACGCGGCCAACAGGAACGCGAGACTCGACACCACACCTCCCGTCGAGGCGGATGCGCTGGTCACGGCGTGCAGATCATGGGTGAGCGGCAGGTGTCCGGCGGCCTCACGCGCAGCGCAGACGGGGTCGTTGGTGGCCGCGCAGCTCATCGGCAGACGCGAATCCGCGATGGTCGCGAGCGCGAACACGATCAGCGCGAGCCACCCGACCGCCGTCACCCAGCCCTGCGAGTACCGCGACAGTCCCAGCACCCCGGCCACGGCGACGACGCATCCGGTCAGCAGGTCGCCGGTCCGGAACCAGAATCCGTACGGCTGGTCCGCCGCGGCGAGTTCGCTCGCGAACCCCCGCAGCGGGTCGATGCCCGTGTCCAGCACGAATTCGAGCAGCCACGACGCGTAGCCGACGGCGCCGAGGATCAGCAGCGCCGCGACGGCCACCCGGCCACGGGAGGTCATTGCCTCGGCTTGGCCAGGGGGAACGCGAGTGTTTCACGGATGCTGCCGCCGGTGATGAGCATGACCACCCGGTCGACGCCCATCCCGAGCCCACCGGTCGGGGGCATGGCGTGTTCGAGGGCCTGCAGGAAGTCCTCGTCGAGTTCCATCGCCTCCTCGTCGCCGCCGGCCGCGAGCATCGACTGCTCGGTGAGACGGTTCCGCTGATCGACCGGGTCGGTGAGTTCGCTGTACGCGGTGCCGAGTTCGACACCCCACGCGACGAGGTCCCATTTCGCGGCGACGCCCGGAATCGTGGGGTGCGGCCGGGTGAGCGGTGACATCGACGTCGGGAAGTTGGTGTAGAAGGTGGGGAACTCGGTGTAGTCCTCCACCAGGTGCTCGTACATCTCCTGCGCCACGGCGCCCGCGTCCCAGGTGGACTGGTACGGGATCTCGTGCTCGTCGCACAGCCGTTGCAGTTCCGCGAGCGGCGTCTCGGGTGAGACGTCGACGCCGAGTTTCTCGGCGACCGCCTGGTGCATCGTCTTGACGGGCCATTCGCCGGAGATGTCGATCTCCACGAGTGTGCCGTCGGGGCCGGGGCGCATGATGATCTCGCGCCCGTATGCCGCGATCGCCGCGGTCTGGATGAGCTCCCGGCACAGCACCATCATCTTCTCGTAGTCGCTGTGCGCCTCGTACGCCTCGAGGATCGTGAACTCCGGGTTGTGTTTGAAATCGACGCCCTCGTTGCGGAACACGCGGCCGATCTCGAACACCTTCTCCATGCCGGCGACGCACAACCGCTTGAGGTACAGCTCCGGCGCGATCCGCAGGTACAGGTCCAGGTTGTAGGCGTTGATGTGGGTCAGGAACGGTGCCGCGTTGGCGCCGCCGTGTACCTGCTGCAGGATCGGGGTCTCCACCTCGAGGAAGCCGCGGCCGCCGAGCGAATCGCGCAGCGATTTCACGACGGCGCTGCGGGCCTCGAGCAGTCGGCGGGCGTCGGAGTTGATGGCGAGGTCGACGTATCGCTGCCGGACGCGGGTCTCCGGGTCGGACAGGCCCTTCCACTTGTCCGGCAGGGGGTGCAGGCACTTGCCGGTCATGCGCCACTCGTTCGCGAGCAGCGACAGCGCTCCGCGGCGGCTGTATCCGATGACGCCGGCGACCTCGACGAGGTCACCGAGGTCGAACTCGGCGGCGAATGCCCGGATGCGGTCGGTGCCTACCCGGGCCTCGTCGACGAGGATCTGGATGTCGCCGGACCAGTCCCGGACCACCGCGAACACGACCCCGCCGTAGTCGCGGATCCGGAGCAACCGGCCTGCGATGCGGACCGTCGTTCCCTCCGGCGACTCCACGGCCTCCGTCACCGTGTGTGTCGGCGGATACGCGACGGGGTAGGGGTCGATGCCCTGTTCGGCGAGGCCGGCCAGCTTGTCGAGCCGGACGCGGACCTGCTCGGGACGTTTCGGTCCGGTCGCCGTCGGTGCGAGGCCTTCGCCGGGTGCGCTGCCGTCGGAGTGCAGCCCTTCGGCGGCGACGACGGCGGCGGGGACCGCGGCGTGGGTGCCGGTGTGCTCGAGGGCGTCCCGGGTTCCGGAGCGGCCGAACCGGGGCAGGGTCACGAATCCTTCCGCGACGGCCGACGCGAATCCGACGCGCAGCAGTTCCCGGTTGTCCTCGAAGCAGAGGTACCGCGGAACCCATTCCGGCTGGTACTTCACGTTGGACCGGTAGAGCGCCTCGAGCTGCCACCAGCGGGAGAAGAAGACGAGGATCGAGCGCCAGATCCGCAGGATGGGTCCTGCCCCGATGCGGGAGCCTTCCTCGAAGACCGAGCGGAACACCGCGAAGTTCAGCGACACCTTGGTGATGCCGAATTGATCGGAGGTGGTGGCCAGTTCGGACACCATCAGTTCCACCACCCCGTTGGGGGAGGTCGGCTTGCGGCGCATCAGGTCGAGGGAGACACCGGTGGGCCCCCACGGCACCAGCGACAGGATGCCGTCGATCTCACCGTCCTCGGCGATCGCCTCCACCAGCAGGCAGTCGCCGTCCAGACGGTCACCGAGTCGGCCGAGGGCCATGGAGAATCCGCGCTCGGTCTCGGTGTCGCGCCACGCGTCCGCGAGCCGGATCGTTTCGGCCATCTCCTCCGCGGGGACGTCCCGGTGCCTGCGGATCCGGACGGTGACTCCTTGGCGCCGGACACGGGTGACGGCTTGCCGGACCTGCCGCATGTCGCGTCCGCTGAGGTTGAACTCGCGGGTGCGGAGGATGGCTTCGTCGCCGAGTTGGAGCACGGTGAGACCGGCCTTGTTGTACGCGGTGGCGCCGGTTTCGCTGGCACCCATCACGGCGGTGGCCCAACCGTATTGGGACGCGAGTGCCTGCCACGCCTCGATCGCGTGGGGCCACGCCTCCGGGTCGCCGATCGGGTCGCCGCTGGCCAGGCACACGCCGAGTTCGACGCGGTAGGTGATGGCCGCCTTCCCGCTGGGTGCGAACACGACGGCCTTGTCGCGGCGGGTGGCGAAGTAGCCGAGGGAGTCGTCCGCGCCGTACTGCAGCAGGAGTCCGCGCAACGCCGATTCGTCGTTGCCGGTGAGGGCATTGTGGGACCGCTGGGCGCGGAACAGGGTGATGACGGCGGCCAGCAGAGCGATCGCGCCGAACAGGCCGAGGAGGGTGTTGACGAATCCGTGTGGCCGCCCGGTGAATTGTTCGTTGTCGGCGGCGGCGAGCGCGGTCACGCGGTTCAGCGCCCACAGGAAGCGTTCTCCCTGTGGCAGGGTGCCGGGGAACAGTTCGACGAGTCCCCACCCGAGGAGGGTGCCGATGGCGAGTCCGGCGATCAGTACACCGAGGGCTTTCCAGCCGGCGCCGCGCCGGACCCGGGTGTAGAACTCCGGGCGGGCCGCGACGAGGATGCCGATCAGCACCACCTGCACCACGGCGGCGACCATCGCATTCACGTTCCGGTCCGTGATGCTCACGACGACGTTGGAGATCAGGAACAGAATCAGGTAGATCGTCAGCAGCCACCAGGC
The DNA here is from genome assembly GCF_900455735.1 of Rhodococcus wratislaviensis. Taxonomy (GTDB): domain Bacteria; phylum Actinomycetota; class Actinomycetes; order Mycobacteriales; family Mycobacteriaceae; genus Rhodococcus_F; species Rhodococcus_F wratislaviensis. The sequence continues at coordinate 12,493 of NZ_UAUI01000024.1, forward strand.
GATCCGTTTGCGGCTCGCCAGCGCCGCCGCGAGCAGCGCGACCACCAGAGCCCACGACAGGCTGGTGTCGGGGGCGTCGAAGTAGTAGGTGTCGACGTATTCCCGCGGCACGTGCACGTAGTAGCGCAGCACCGGCGAGATGCTCCACAGGAACACGAGCACCGAGAAGACGCCCAGGATCAGTCCCGCGATGTGAGGAACCTGGTGCAGGCGCCCGTTCTTCGAGCCGAGGGCGGGGCGGGGCCGTGGTGCGGTGGGGGCGGCCGCCTCGGACGCGTGGTGTGTCTCGGTGCTAGCTGACATCGAGCGTTTCCTTCCCGGCGAGAGATACGTACCGATCACGGGAGACAGGTGTTCCAGTGTTCAGTGTGAGCCGTCGGGCCGCGATTTGGGTGGAGAGGGAAGATAGAGGCATGTCCGACATTCACGACGCCGTCCCGATCCGCGACGAATCCATCCGCCTCGGCCAATTCCTCAAGCTCGCCAACCTCATCGAGTCGGGTGCGGAGGCGAAGGAAGTGATCGCCGACGGACTCGTGTCGGTGAACGGTGAGGTCGAGGTGCGGCGGGGGCGGCAGTTGCGGGACGGGGACGTCGTGGAGATCGGTGGGATGACGGCCCGGGTCAGTTCTCAGTCCTGACGGTTCGCGGTCGCGAACCTCTGCAGGAACAGCGCCTCGGCGACGGCGAGGTTCTCGATCTCGCTGGGATCCACACTTTCGTTGGGGGCGTGGATGAGGCAGCGCGGTTCCTCCACCCCGATCAGGGCGATCTCCGCATTCGGGACGACGGCGGAGAAGACGTTGCACAGCGGGATGGAGCCGCCCTGCCCGACGGTTCCGAGTTCCTTCCCGAACGCCTCCTCCATCGCCGCGCCGAGTGCGGCGTAACCGGGACCGTCGGTGGTCGCCCGGAACGGGGAGCCCACCGCTTCGCGGTCCACGGTCACCCGCGCATTCCACGGGGCGGCGTTCTCGAGGTGCGCGGCGAGCGCGTCCTGCGCCTTCTGCGGGTCCATGCCGGGCGGCACCCGCAGGTTGAGGCGGGCCGATGCGCGCGGCTGGATGGCGGCGGCCGAGCCGACCACCGGCGGGCAGTCGATGCCGAGGATCGTCAGGGCAGGCCGTGCCCACACGGCGTTGGCGACGGAACCCGTACCGGCGAGACTGACACCGTCGAGCACGCCGGCGTCGGTGCGGAACTGTGCCTCGGGGTAGTCGACGCCCGCCCACTTCTGGTCCGAGTCGAGCCCGTCGACGACGGTGTTGCCGTCCGCGTCACGCAGGGTGGCGAGCATCTGGACGAGGGCGGCCAGCGCGTCGGGGGCGGGTCCGCCGAACATGCCCGAATGCACCTCCCCGGCCAGGGTCTCGACGTGGACCACGACGTTCGCGATGCCGCGCAGCGTTGTGGTGACGGTCGGGCTGCCGACCGCGGCGTTTCCGGTGTCGACGGCGAGGATCATGTCGGCGTCGAAGAGTTCGGGCCTGGCCTCGACGAGGTTCTCGAGCCCGCCGGTGCCCATCTCCTCCGACCCTTCGGCGACGATTCTGATGCCGACGGGGAACGGGGTGCCGAGCGCGCGCAGCGCCAGCAGGTGCATCACGATGTTGCCCTTGCAGTCGGCCGCGCCGCGCCCGTACCAGCGGCCGTCCCGCTCGGTGAGGGTGAAGGGGTCGGTGTGCCAGAGCTTCTCGTCGCCGGGCGGTTGAACGTCGTAGTGGCAGTACAGCAGTACCGTCGGGGCACCCTCGGGCGCGGCCTGGTGGCCGACGACGGCGTGTGAACCGTCGGATGTCTCGAGCAGTTCGACCTGTCCGATTCCCGCTCCGATGAAGGCGTCCCGGACCCATTCGGCGGCGCGAACGCATTCCTCCGGTGGGAACTGCCGCGGATCGGCCACCGACCGCATCGCCACCAGCGCGGCGAGTTCGTCACGCGCCGCGGGCATCAGCTCGGCTACCTTGGAACGGATTTCGTCGGACATCAACGCCTCCTCGGGGTTCCCCTAATTCTCGTCCACGAGTTTCAGATCGGCGACGGCGGACTCGAATTCCGCCGACCTGTCCGGGCAGTACACGGAGATCGCCAGTCGCTCGCCCTCGACGAGATTGCTGGTCGCGAGAATCGGACGCTGTCCGGGCCCGGCTGCTCCGCTCACCAGCTGCTGATCCAGCACGCCCGTCTTCAGGGCGTTGTCCGGATCGGTGCACGCCGCGGCACCGTCGGTTCCGAGCACGCGGGCGGTCGCGTCGACGTCGAGCGGCCCGAGCCTGGCTCGTTCGAATCGTTCCGACAGTTCGGTGGCCTTGGCTACCGCCTCGGCGGACTGCTTGTGCTGGTTGAACACCACGAGACCCCAGACGAGGAGTCCGACGAACGCGGCGGCAAGGACGGAATACAGGATCCAGTGGGTGTTTTCAGGTCTCTTGTGCAGGTCGTCGACCGGGGCGGTGTTCACGGACTGGTCGTCGGGGCCCATGCGCCCGGAGGTGGTCATCATGCCTCCCCGGCGAGCGGGTCGGCCGCCAGGTCCTGTTTCCAGGACGGTTTGCGGAGCGCGAGGATCAGCAGCGGGACGCCGAGTCCGACGATTCCGAATCCGCCCCCGACGATGAGGACGTAGACGAGCACGCTGCCGCCGCCGAATTGGGAGGGCGGAACGAAGCCGATGCAGAAGGCGGCGAGGCTCGCGACGATGCCCACCCAGCACAGCACGAACAGCGCGGGCGCACGGTAGCCGCGGGGGTGGTCCGGCTGTTGCCTGCGCAGCCGCATCGCGGCGACGAACATCAGCACGTACACCACGAGATACACCTGGGTGGTGATGACGGAGAGGATCCAGTACGCGCTCGACACCTCGGGGATGAACGCGTAGAGAAGGGCGATCAGGGTGGTGACCACACCCTGCGCCACCAGGATGTTCTGCTGGATGCCGTGTTTGTTGAGCCGCTGCAGGATCGGTGGCAGGAATCCGTCCTGACGTCCGATCATGAGCAGTCCCTTGGACGGTCCCGCGAGCCAGGTGAGCATGCCGCCGAGGGAGGCGGCGATGAGCATGAGGGCCAGAACGGGAGTGGCCCAGCCGAACCCGAAGTGGGCGAAGAAGGTGTCGAACGCCTGCATCACGCCTGCGGTCAGCGACAGCTTCTCGGCGGGCACCACCCAGCTGATGGCGATGGCGGGAAGGATGAAGATTCCGAGGACCAGTCCCATGGCCACGAACATCGCCCGGGGGAACTCGCTCGCCGGTCTCCGCAGGCTGGAGACGTGGACGGCATTCATCTCCATGCCCGAGTAGGAGAGGAAGTTGTTGACGATCAGCACGAGACTGGCGATGCCGGTCCAGGCGGGGAGCAGGGCGCTGAATTCCATCGGTGCGGCCGAGGCATTGCCCTGGCCGAGGAACACGATGCCCATCACGATGAGCAGCACACCGGGAATCAACGTGCCCAGTACCAGTCCGGCGCTCGACAGACCCGCGACGGCCTTCATTCCCCGGGAGGACACGAGAACACCGGTCCAGAACAGGGTGACGATGATGATGGCCGTGTACAGCCCGTTCGCGGCGAGGGCCGGATTGATCACGTACGCAAAGGTGCTCGCGACGTAGGCGAGGAGCGTCGGATAGTAGAAGATCGTCATCGCGAACTGGCACCAGACGGCCAGGAATCCCATCTTCGCCGAGATGCCTTCGCCCACCCAGCGGTAGACGCCACCGGACCATCCGGAGGCGAGCTCCGCGGAGACCAGCGACGTCGGCAGCAGGAAGACGATGGCGGGCACGACGTACAGGAACACGCAGGCCAGCCCGTACACGGCCATCGAGGGTGCCGATCTCAGACTGGCCACCGAACTGGTGGTCATCATGGCCAGCGCGATCCAGGTGATGTATTGCTGCCGGGGCGCGGCTCGCACCGATCGGGGCGCGTCTTCCCGGCTGGTCTCTCCGGCGGCGTCGACACTCATCGGCTTCACCCTCCGTAGGAGCGGGTCGTGCGAACGACCGCTGGATTCCTCCGGATTATTGCGTCAGCGCTCGAAGCCTCGCAGCGGTTCGGGACCGATAGATACCGAACCGCCGCTCGGTTCTCGCCGGATCAGCGGACGACGACGCCGTCCTGATCGCTGTAGACGGTCTCGCCGGGATTGAACGTGACGCCGCCGATCTCGATCGGGACGTTCTTCTCACCGGAGCCGGTCTGGGTGCTCTTGCGGGGGTTGGTGCCCAGCGCCTTGACGCCGATGTCGAGGGTCTTCAGGATCGCCGAGTCGCGGACCGCACCGTTGACGATCACGCCGGCCCAGCCGTTGTCGACGCCGCGTCCGGCGATGATGTCGCCGACCAGGGCGGTGTGGATGCTGGCGTCACCGTCGACCACGAGGACGCCGCCGTTGCCGGGCTCGCCGAGGGTCTGCTTGACCAGCAGGTTGTCCTGGAAGCATTTGATGGTGGTGATGGGGCCGGAGAACACTTCACGGCCACCGAACTGGATGAACTGCGTGTCGCAGCTCCGGATGTCGGGTCCGATCTCGTCTGCCAGGTCAGCGGTTGCCACGGGTTCAGTCATACGCGTCAGGATAGAGGGCAGGCGCTGGGAGAATGCGGGCCATGACCATTGCAGTGACAGGAGCCACGGGGTCCATCGGCGGCAGGGTGCTCGAGCGGCTCGGCGGCGGCGCCGGGGTCCGGCTGATCGGGCGGAACGCGCAGCGGCTCGAGCCGCTGGCCGAGCATTTCGACTCCGCGTTCGCGGTGGCCACGTATGCCGACGGTCCGGCGATGACCGCCGCGCTGGACGGCGTCCGGTTGCTGTTCCTGGTCTCGGGCCACGAGAGCGCCACCCGCCGCGAGGAGCACCGCACCGCCGTGGACGCCGCCCGTGCCGCCGGGGTGGAGCGGATCGTCTACCTGTCGTTTCTGGGCGCGGCGCCCGAGTGCACGTTCACGTTCGGGCGCGACCACTACTTCACGGAGCAGCACATCCGGGAGAGTGGTCTGAAGTACACGTTCCTGCAGGACAGCTGGTACCAGTCGATGATCCCGCTGATGGCCGACGAGCAGGGCGTCATTCGGGGTCCCGCCGGGGACGGCCGGGTGAGCGCGGTGGCGCCGGACGACGTCGCCGATGCGGTGACGGCGGTGCTCACCACCGGAAACGGCGACCATGACGGCGTCACCTACCGGCTGACCGGACCGGAAGCGTTCACCCTCACGGAGGCCGCCGAGACGATCACGAGGGTGACCGGACGTTCGGTGCGGTTCGAGAACGAGACCCTGGACGAGGCGTACGCGTCCCGCGCTCACTTCGGGGCGCCGGACTTCGAGGTCGCAGGGTGGGTGACCTCGTACGCAGCGATCGCGGCCGGTGAGTTGGCCGTGGTGACGGGGGACGTCGAGACGCTCACCGGGCGGCCGCCGCAGACCTTCGCCGACTATCTGAACAGCTACACTTGACCCGTCCTGGCATAGCGAGCGGTAGATAGGTCTTTGATGGTCAGCTCATCCAAGGGTGCGACGCCCACCGAGGTCGGCAACGCAGCAGACTGGCGCCGCCTCGAACCCACGAAGTTGACGCCGATCCTCAGCGCCTCCCTCGACGCGTTCTACGAACACGGCTTCCACGGCACCTCGGTGCGCGACATCGCCCGCCGAGTCGGTGTCACGGTACCCGCTCTCTATTACCACCACGAGAACAAGGAGGCCGTTCTCCTGGCGCTCCTGGAACTCTCCACCAGCGACGTTCTCGAGCGCGCCCACGCCGCGAGCGCCGACGGCGGCGACGATCCGGTGCAGCGACTGGCCAACGTCATCGAGGCGATCGTGCTGCGGATGACCATGCGATCCCGGCTGGCGGCGCTCGAGAGCGAGGTGCGCTACCTGAGCCCGGAGAATCGGCAGCGTTACCGCACGGTCCGCAAGGGTGTGGAGGAACTGGTCCTCGAGATCGTCAAGGAAGGCAAGAAGCGGGAGCTTTTCGACGTGGCGGATGCCGCGGAGACGACGCGGGCGCTTCTCGGTATGTGCCAGTCGATTCCGCGTTGGTATCACGCCGAGGGCAAGCTGACCCCGGACGCCGTTGCCCGCAAGTACGTCGAGATCGCGATGAAGACGGTGGGATCCACCGAGGCTCCCGTCAAACCGAAGAAGAGGCGCACCGCCGACGTCTGACCGGCGATGCGCCTCGGCAGGTTTCGGTTGTCAGCTCCCCAGGCCCAGCCCCGGTGACGGGACGGCGTCGAACTGCGTCGTCGTCTCGGCGGGGGTGCCGTTCGGTGGGGCGTAGGTGAACACGACTGTGTAGCGGCCGGCCTCGTGCGTCCGGATCGCTGCCGTCCCGGCACCGAGGGTGAGCGGGATGGTTCGTGTGTTCACGTCGCCGTCGGGCTCGGTGATCTCGAGTTCGACCGGAGTGGATCCGTCCGTGCCGGTCGGGGTGGGGGTGACCAGCGCGCCGAGCGTCACCAGATTGTTGGCGTGCACGGTCCCGATGGGCGGAACGACGGTGATCTGATAGGTGGTTGCGGCGGTTGCCGTGGGCGCCAGAGCGAGTGAGGCCGCTCCTGCCAGTGCGGCAATGGTCAGGGTCCCTCGCGAGAAGTGCACAAAATCCCTTCCTGTCGACGGTCTCTACGCGCAGCCACGTTACGGCAGAACCGGGAGTTGCCCACCCTCATTCGCCGTGTGTCCGAGAATAGTTCGAACACACGGCTTTCCGTCGATCACATCTCCAAAGCGGTTCAGGATGCGGTGTTTTCCCGCGCGACCGTACCGTTGGTGTGCTGTACGGGGCAGGTTCTGGGGAAGGTGCCCAGTTTCTCCACTTCGTACCCGGTCGGGTAGCTGCGAATGTTGGGGAGGTCGCGGGCGAACTTGGGCTCGGTGCGCACGGGGTAGAACCGGACGAGGCGTGCGCGAGCCTTCAGCGCCCCGCGGGAGAGCGTCCGCACGAGGCGGGAGGGCCTGCGGTAGGCGAACGCGTCGAGAAGCGGATCGTCCATGAGTGCCCAGGAGAATCGCTTGATCAGGGCGGCGGGCGCGAGGTTGTTCGGCGGGAACGTGCAGAGGAGTTCGAGCGTGGAGTCGGCGACGGCGCGGCCACCCTGATCGAAGAGGAAGTGCTCACGCTCGTAGTCGTCGAGGAACGTCTCGAACGCCTCGAACGTCTCGGGAATCTCCTTGATGCCCATGTACTTGCCGAGCGCACGGTAGTAGTTGGTGGATCCGACGATCTCGTTGCGGGTGAGTTTCCGCCAGCCGAAGTCGTCGATCCAGCGCACCGGGGTCACCACGAACGTCGACAGCACGTACCGCATGTCGTCGTTGGAGATGTCGTAGGAGCCGTGCATCTGGTTCATCCGGCGGATCCCGGCGCGGCCGGGATCGCTGGTGAAGCCGTGTTCGAGGACGGCGTCGAGGATCAGTCCGGTGTCGTCGTAGCGCTTCTGCACGCGTTCGGTGAACTCGCCGGTCTCGAACAGCAACCGGCCGATGGTGGGCACGGCGTACGTCCGGAACAGCGCGAAGCTGAGGGCTTGATTGATGTCCCAGGGAAATTCCTGCGTGGCGAGAATCCGGTAGATCTCTTCGTGCTGCGTCTCGGGATCGAGTCGCTCGGTCCGGTGACGTAGATCGAAGCGTTTCATGAGTTTCACTTCCTGCAGCGGCTGTGAGATGACCAGGCAATTTAGCGATCGTTCAGACAGCTCGACTGTATCGCCCGTCACAGTGCGACGCCAGAGTGGCATTATGCAAACACATGGCGCGAAATTCACCGCAGACCGAACGCATCGTGATGCTGACCGAACTCCTCGCGGACGAGCCGGAGACGCCCCGGAGCCTCGCCGACATCGCCCGGCACCTCGGCGTCGCGAAGGCCACCTGCTATCCGATGGTCGTGGCGCTGACCGAGGCCGGCTGGCTCATCCGGCACCCCACCCGCAAGACCTACCGTCTCGGTCCCGCGCTGATCCCGGTCGGACGCGCCGCCGAGACGGCCACGGACGTCGTCGACCTCGCGCGGTCGGTGATGCACGAACTGGCCGACGCGTCCGACATGGCATCCATCGCGTTCGTGCAATCGGGAAGCGACGTGGTGGTGGCGGAGGTGGTGCAACCAGTGGGGGGACGCCGCGGAACCCTGGGCCTGCGGCTCGGCGACAAGGTGCTGCTCGCGCCGCCCATCGGGTCGGGGATCGCGGCCTGGTATCCGCCGGAGCAGCGCGAGGAATGGTATGCCCTCGGCGGGCAGAATCTGGGTGTCGACGTGGACGTGCTGCGGGCGACGTACGAGCCGGCCCTCGCACTCGTCCGGGAGCGCGGATACGCGATGGAATGCATGGAACAGCAACAGCATTCACTGGCGGATGCCGTGTCGGAACTTCGCGGTCGCGGTGTGGGCGGGCACCGCTCGACCGTCGCGCTGCGGGAGGCGCGGAAACTGTTGTCGGCGGATGCGGTGGTCGGTGACATCGACCCGGAGGGCAGCTACCAGCCGCTGTCGATCAATGCCGCGGCGTTCGACCGGGACGGTGAACCCGCGGTCGTGCTGTGTGTGGCCGATGCTTCCCGTCCGATGTCGGGTGTGCGCACGGCGGAGATCGGTGAATTGGTCCGCGACGCCGCGGCGCGGGTGACGGCCGCCATGCACGGCCGCCACCCGTGAGTACTTGTCAACCGCGGGCGGTTGACAAGTACTCACAAGCTATTTCAGTTCGGCGAGGACGGTGCCCTGGGTGATGGCGGCGCCGGGTTCGACGGCGAGGCCGGTGACGGTGCCGGCCTTGTGGGCGTTGACGGGGTTTTCCATCTTCATGGCCTCGAGGACGGCGATGAGGTCGCCTTCGGCGACTTGCTGGCCTTCTTCGACGGCGACCTTGACGACGGTGCCCTGCATGGGGGCGGTGACGGCGTCACCGGAGGCGGCGCCGCCGTGGGCGCCGCCGCGGGTGCGGGCCTTGGGCTTCTTGCGGATCGCCCCGGCCGGGGCTGGGCCGGTGCCGAGGGTGAACTGGCCGGGCAGGGACACCTCGACGCGGCGGCCACCGACCTCGACGACGACGTTCTGCCGGGGCAGGGTTTCGTCCTCGTCGATCGGCTGGGTGCCGGTGAACGGTTCGATCTGGTTGTCCCATTCGGTTTCGATCCACTTGGTGTAGACGTCGAAGCCGGTGCCGTCGCCGATGAAGGCGGGGTCGGAGACGATGGCCCGGTGGAACGGGATGACGGTGGCCAGTCCCTCGACCTGGAATTCGGCGAGGGCGCGGCGGGCGCGGGCGAGGGCCTCGTCGCGGGTGGCGCCGGTGACGATCAGTTTGGCGAGCATGGAGTCGAACTGGCCGCCGATCACACTGCCGGTTTCGACGCCGGAGTCCATTCGCACGCCGGGGCCGGTGGGCGGGACGAACGTGGTGACCGGGCCGGGGGCGGGCAGGAACCCGCGGCCGGCGTCCTCGCCGTTGATGCGGAATTCGAAGGAGTGCCCGCGGGGGGTGGGGTCCTCGAGGATGTCCAGTTTTTCGCCGTTGGCGATCTTGAACTGCTGCAGGACCAGGTCGATGCCGGCGGTTTCCTCGGTGACGGGGTGTTCGACCTGCAGGCGGGTGTTGACCTCGAGGAAGGAGACGGTGTCGCCCTGGACGAGGTATTCGACGGTGCCGGCGCCGTAGTAGCCGGCCTCCTTGCAGATGGCCTTGGCGGAGGTGTGGATGCGGTGGCGTTGGTCGTCGGTGAGGAACGGGGCGGGGGCCTCCTCGACGAGTTTCTGGAAGCGGCGTTGCAGGGAGCAGTCGCGGGTGCCGGCGACGATGACGTTGCCGTGCTGGTCGGCGATGACCTGGGCTTCGACGTGGCGGGCCTTGTCCAGATACTGTTCGACGAAGCATTCGCCGCGGCCGAACGCGGCGACGGCCTCGCGGGTGGCGGAGTCGAACAGTTCGGGGATTTCCTCGATGGTGTGGGCGACCTTCATGCCGCGGCCGCCGCCGCCGAACGCGGCCTTGATGGCGACGGGGACCCCGTATTCCTTGGCGAAGGCGACGACCTCGTCGGCGTTCTTGACCGGGTCCTTGGTGCCGGCGGCCATCGGGGCCTTGGCTTTTTCGGCGATGTGGCGGGCGGTGACCTTGTCGCCGAGGTCGCGGATCGATTGCGGGGAGGGGCCGATCCAGATCAGGCCGGCGTCGATCACGGCCTGGGCGAAGTCGGCGTTCTCGGAGAGGAAGCCGTAGCCGGGGTGGATGGCGTCGGCGCCGGACTTGGCGGCGGCGTCCAAAATTTTGTCGAACACCAGGTAGGACTCGGCGGAGGTCTGCCCGCCGAGGGCGAAGGCTTCGTCGGCCAGGCGCACGAACGGGGCGTCGGCGTCGGGTTCGGCGTAGACGGCGACGCTGGCCAGGCCGGCATCGGCTGCGGCCCGGATCACCCGCACTGCAATCTCACCGCGGTTCGCGACGAGCACCTTGGAAATACGTGCACTACTCATCGAAATGTCTTCCCTTTTCTACAGTTTCAGTAGCCTGCGTTGACCAGGACGGCAGCGGCGGCTACTTGCCGACGCAGAATGAGGGCGGGAGTGCCCCACGAATCGTTATCGGACGCGGGCGCTTCCGCCGCGGAACCGGACGAGGCGATCGCAGCGAACACTGCGAGCACCGCGGCGATGTCCGTGTCGCTCGGGTTGCCCGTGAACGTCACGGCCGGCGCCGCCGGCGTCTCTTCGGCGAGGCCGGCGCCCAGCGCGATCTCGTCGAGCACCTCGTCGACAGACAACTCCGCGGTCAAGGTGCTAAATGATTCGCCGCCGCTCATAGCGGAATGTTCCCATGCTTCTTGGGCGGGAGGGTGACCATTTTGCGTTCGAGCAGGCGCAGGGCGGCCACGATCTGTCCGCGGGTGTGGGACGGGGGGATGACGGCGTCGACGTAGCCGCGTTCGGCGGCGACGTACGGGTTGACGAGGGTGTCCTCGTATTCCTGTTGCAGTTGCAGGCGCAGCGCGTCGACGTCGTCGCCGTTCTTGGCGGCCTCGAGGAGGCGTTTGCGGTAGACGAAGCCGACGGCGCCGGAGGCGCCCATGACGGCGATCTGGGCGGTGGGCCAGGCGAGGTTGACGTCGGCGCCCATGTGCTTGGAGCCCATCACGTCGTAGGCGCCGCCGTAGGCCTTGCGGGTGATGACGGTGATCTTCCCGACGGTGGCCTCGCCGTAGGCGTAGAGGAGTTTCGCGCCGCGGCGGATGATGCCGTTGTATTCCTGGTCGGTGCCGGGCAGGAAGCCGGGGACGTCGACGAGGGTGATGATGGGGACGTTGAACGCGTCGCAGGTGCGCACGAAGCGGGCGGCTTTTTCGGAGGCGTCGATGTCGAGGCAGCCGGCGAAGACGGTGGGCTGGTTCGCGACGATGCCGACGGAGCGGCCGTCGACGCGGCCGAAGCCGACGACGATGTTGCCGGCGCGTTCGGCCTGGACCTCGAGGAATTCGTCGTCGTCGAGGATGCGGCGGATGACCTCGTGCATGTCGTAGGGCTGGTTCGCCGAGTCCGGGATGAGGGTGTCGAGTTCGAGGTCCTCGGCGGTGAGGGAGTCTTCGATGGACCCGGTGATCGGGTCGGTGGGCAGCATCCGGGGGGCGGCGGCCTGGTTGTTGGACGGCAGGTAGGACAGCAGGTCCTTGACGTAGTCGAGGGCGTCCTGTTCGCCGGAGGCGACGTAGTGGGCGACGCCGGATTTGACCATGTGGGTGTGGGCGCCGCCCAAATCTTCCATGGTGACGTCTTCGCCGGTGACGGTCTTGATGACGTCGGGGCCGGTGACGAACATCTGGGAGGTCTGGTCGACCATGACGACGAAGTCGGTCAGGGCGGGGGAGTAGACGTGGCCGCCGGCGGCGGGGCCCATGATCAGCGAGATCTGCGGGATGACGCCGGACGCCTGGACGTTGCGGTGGAAGATTTCGCCGTAGAGGCCGAGGGAGACGACGCCTTCCTGGATGCGGGCGCCGGCGCCTTCGTTGATGCCGATCAGGGGGCGGCCGGTCTTGAGGGCGAGGTCCATGACCTTGACGATTTTTTCGCCGTAGATTTCGCCGAGGGAGCCGCCGAAGACGGTGGCGTCCTGGGAGAAGACGCACACGTCGCGGCCGTCGACGGTGCCGTAGCCGGTGACGACGCCGTCGCCGACGGGGCGGTTGTCGGCGAGGCCGAAGTTCACCGAGCGGTGCCGGGCGAGGGCGTCGAGTTCGACGAAGCTGCCCTCGTCGAGCAGGGCGGTGATGCGTTCGCGGGCGGTGAGCTTGCCCTTGGCGTGGACCTTTTCGACCGCGGCTTCACCGCTCGGGTGCTGCGCCTCGGCCTGACGATTACGCAGGTCGGCGAGCTTTCCCGCCGTCGTGTGAATATCGGGCGTGACCGCCGAATCTGTGACTGTCATCTATGACTGCTCTTCCCGTCGAGGCTGTCGGAACCTGCGCTGCACCCTGTGGGGTACGCGGTTCGTGGGATTACCCACTCGGACGCCGCCACTTTAACGCATTACTTATCGATCGTTCACGTGCGCTGCGTCACTCCGGAGGAGAGGGTGTGATGCATCGTGCTGCTGCTACTGGTCCTCGGTGCGGCCGTGGCGGCGCTCGTAGTCCTCGCGCGTGCGGTCGGCGCGGCGCTGCGCCTTCTCGCCCACGAGGTCCGGATCGAGGCCGTGGCTGAGCAGACGATGGCGACGGTAGATGTTCATCAGCGCGACCGCAAAGTAGAGCAGCGGGAGCAGCAGGAGGGCCATCATCGCCAGCGGAATCCAGATCGGACCGGGGATGAGGAGGAACAACGCGAGCACCGCGGCGACGGGAAGCATGAAACGGAGGACGTACCGCACCGAGGCCCCCGGCCCGACGAGGTCGTTGCGGACCCAATCCTGCATCGAATCCGGCAGCGTGCGACCGAACAGATACCCGACGTACTGACTTGGGCTGGGACGCTGCGAATCGGACATGGGTCTCAGGATAGTGCTGACAAACGGAGCGAACTCGACGACGGTGCGTGGTCGAGTTCGCTCTGTTCCCGCTACTGCTGCTCGGCATTCGCGACGATGACGTCCCGGACGTACTGCGCCAAACCGGGGGCGACGTCGTCGTAGTGCCGGCGAAAGCGGTCGTCGGCGAGGTACATCTCGGCGAGGTTCACCTGCATTGCGTGGTCGCAGTCGTAGAACCGTTCGATGCCGGCGCGGTGCTCCTCGGCGAGTGCGTTGGCGCGATCGGACCCGGGTTCGATGCCGTCGGCCATCGCCTGCGCGAGCGACGCCTCGAATGCGTCACCCTCGGCTTTGATTCGCTTCCAGTCCTCCTTGCTCATCTTCGCGGACCGCTGCTGAGACTGCTTCCACGCGTCGGTGTCGCCCCAGCGCTCTTCGGCCTCGGCGGCGTACTCCTCGCCCGGCCAGTTGTCGCCGAAAATTTCGTTCTGCTCCTCGGGGGTGAGCTGAATGCCCATGCTTCTCGCCTCCATCATCTTCTCCACGGCTGCAGCCATTTCGTGTAAGCGATCGATCCGTTCGCTGAGCAACGCGTGCTGTCGCCGTAGATGCGCGAGGGCATCGACGTCCGGGTCGTCGAGGAGGGCTGCGATCTCTTCGAGGGGGAAACCCAGTTCGCGGTACGTCAGCACGCGGTGCAGACGTTCCACGTCGGCATCCGAATAGCTGCGGTACCCACCGGGTGTGCGGTCGGACGGTGTCACCAGACCGATCTCGTCGTAGTGGTGCAGAGTGCGCACGCTCACTCCGACCAGCCTGGCGACCACGCCGACCGTGTGTTTCTCGCTCACGTCCTCTACCGTGCAGCCTGACGTCGCGTGAGGGTCAACTCAGGTGTAGAGATTCTCGAGTTCGTCGGAGAAATTGGTCATCACGACCTTGCGCTTGAGTTTCATGCTCGGTGTGATCTCGCCGTTCTCGACGGTGAGTTCCCGTTCGAGGATGCGGAACTTCTTGATCTGCTCCCACCGGTTCAGTCCGGCGTTGAGTTCCTCGACGTAACCGCCGATCAGGTTGCGCGTCTCCTGGGCGTTCGCGATCTCGGCGAAAGACTTGCCGCCCAGGTCGTGATTCTGTGCCCATTCGCCGATCGATTCGGCGTCGAGGGAGATCAGGGCGACGCAGTACGACTTCCCTTCACCGTCGACGATGAGTTCACCGACGTACGGGCAGATGCCCTTGAACGTGGCCGCCACGGCGGAGGGTGCGACGTATTTGCCGTTGGACGTCTTGAACATGTCCTTCTTGCGGTCGGTGATCCGCAGGTAACCGTTGTCGTCCAGTTCGCCGATGTCGCCGGTGTGGAACCAGCCGTCGTCGGTGAGCGCTTCGGCTGTGGCTTCGGGGTTCTCGTGGTATCCACTCATGACGCCGGGACCCTTGATGAGGATCTCGCCGTCGTCGGCAATGCGGGTCTCGGTGCCCGGGATGGGCCAGCCGACAGTGCCGAACCGGTACGCCGCCGGGCGGTTGACGAACGACGCGGCACTGGTCTCGGACAGCCCGTACCCCTCGAGGACGACGATGCCGACGGCGTCGAACCATTGCGCGACATCACGATTGAGCGCTGCGGATCCGGAGATGAAGAACCTCAGGCGTCCGCCGAACCGTTCGCGAATCGTGCTGTACACCAGCCGATCCGCGACGGCGTGCTGAACCGAGTCGAGCAGCGACGGACTCTCGCCTGCCTGCTTGGCCTTCGACACCCGCAGTCCGACGCCGACGGCCCAGTCGAAGATCTTCTCCTTCGGCCCACCCTCCTCGCGCACGGTGGAGACGATCCGCGCGTACGCCTTCTCGAAGATGCGGGGGGCCGCGCCCATGAACGTGGGTTTGACCACCGCGAGATTCTCGACGATCTTGTCGACGCGGCCGTCGACCGCCGTCGCGAAACCGATCTGCAGCGGCAGCGTGAGCAGGACCTTCCCGAACACGTGGGACAGCGGGAGCCAGAGGTATTGCAGGTCGTCGGCGTCGAGGATGCCGGTGGCGTCGATCGCGGCCGCCTCGTACGTCCACGCCGAGTGCGACAGCCGCACGCCCTTCGGTCTCCCGGTGGTGCCGGACGTGTAGATCAGGGTGGCGAGGTCGTCGGGGTCGATCGCCTCGATCCGGTCGTGCACGGCGTCGGGTGTCTCGGCGAGCAGTTCTTCGCCGAGGTCGTGGAGCTGGTCGAACGTGATCACCCAGTCGTCGTCGCCGGGGTCGCCGTCGATCAGGACGACCTTCTCCACGTCGCCGAGTTCGCCGCGGTTCTCGCGCAGCTTGGCCAGCTGCGCGTCGTCCTCGGCGAAGACGATGCGACTGCCGGAGTTGGCGACGATGTAGGCGACGTCGCCGGCCGTGGTGGTGGGATACACCGTGGTGGTGGCGGCGCCTGCACACATGACGGCCAGGTCGGCGAGCACCCACTCGTAGCGGGTGGCGGATGCCAGCGCCACCCGCTGCTCGGCCTGCACGCCGAGGACGATGAGGCCCGCCGCGAGATTGCGCACCCGGTCGCCCGCCTCGGACCAGGTGACGCTGGACCATTGCTTCGGGTCCGCTGCGTCGACGTACCGGAACGCTTCGCGGTTGGGTGAGTGGGCCACCCGATCCACGAACAGTGCGGCTACCGACGGAGCCCGATTCTCGATCTTGGAGCGGTCAATGACCTCGTCCGACGCGCGCTGAGCTGCCATGTATCGATCTTAGGAACCGGGGCCGCTCGGGGGAGTGGTTTCGACGCAGGTCAACCGATCTCGGACGCCTCCTTGCGGGGTTTCGCGACGATGGCCAGAGACATGACCGCTGCGATCGCGCACAGTCCGCCCGCGACGTAGAACGCGGAGTCGTATCCGCCGAACTGGTCGCGCACCAATCCTGCGAGGAACGCCACGATGCCGGCGCCGATCTGGTGCGACGCCAGCACCCAGCCGAACACGATTGGTGCGTCGCTGCCGAAGTGCTTGCGGCACAGCGCAACCGTCGGGGGGACGGTCGCCACCCAGTCGAGACCGTAGAAGATGACGAACGCGATCATCGGCGGGTGCACGGTGTTCGCGAACAGGATCGGCAACAGCATCAGCGAGATCCCGCGCAGCAGGTAGTAGATGCCGAGGAGCTTGCGCGAATCGAACCGGTCGGTGAACCACCCCGACGCGATGGTGCCGATCACGTCGAAGATCCCGATCACCGCCAGCAGGCTCGCCGCCGCAGTCACCGGCATGCCGTGGTCGTGGGCGGCGGGGACGAAGTGGGTGCCGACGAGTCCGTTGGTGCTCGCCCCGCAGATGGCGAACGTGCCGGCCAGCAACCAGAACACCCGGGTCCGCGCCGCGGACACCAGCACCGTCACGGCCCGGCCCGCGGCACCGCCGCGACCGGTCGGGGCGGGTGGTTCCGCGACGTAGTCGGGTCCGGCGCCGTACGGGACCGCCCCGACGTCCGACGGCCGGTTGCGCAGAAACACGAGCACCAGCGGCACGACGGCGAGGGCCGCGAACGACACCGTCAGCGCCACGGTCTGCCAGTTGTAGTGCTCGGCGACCATCGCGAGGATCGGCAGGAACACCAGCTGTCCGGCGGCGCTGCCCGCGGTGAGGATGCCGGTCACGAGGCCGCGGCGGGCGACGAACCAGCGGTCGACGACGGTGGCCACGAAGGCGAGCGCCATCGAGCCGGTGCCCAGTCCGACGAGCACGCCCCACAGCAGAACCAGTTGCCAGGTGGCGGTCATGAAGACGGTCAGTCCGCTGCCGGCGGATACCAGGACCAGCGCCGCGGTGACCACCCGCCGCATCCCGAAGCGTTCCATGAGCGCCGCCGCGAACGGCGAGGTCAGCCCATACAGCACCAGGTTGATCGACACCGCGGAGGAGATGCTCGCCCGCGACCAGCCGAAGTCTTCGTGCAGGGGGTCGATCAGGATCGAGGGCGCCGCCCGGAAGCTGGCGGCGCCCACGAGGGCGAGGAACGCGACGGCGGCGACCAGCCAGGCGTAGTGGAGGCGCGGCGGGGCCGTCTGGGTGGGAGGTGCCGGGGGCGCGATGTCGGACGTCACGACGGTAAGTCTGCGCGACGGTCTCCCCTCGGAACAGTTGCCAGAATGACAACATGTGAAAGAATCTGGCCATGGTTGAACGTCATCGGGTGGTCGTGCTCGCCCTGGACGGTGTGATCCCGTTCGAACTCGGCATTCCGTCGCGGGTCTTCGGACGGGCGCACGACGCCGACGGGAACCCGCTGTACGAGGTGCAGACGTGCACAGCGGACGGACGGCCCGTGCGTTCGGACGCCGATTTCTCGGTGTCCGTCGATCACGGGCCCGAATTGCTGGCCGAGGCCGACACGGTCGTGATCCCGGCGTCCTACGAACTCGGACCGGCCTACGACGACGGGCATCTGCCCCCGAACCTCGAGACGGCTCTCGCCTTCGTCCGGCCCGGCATGCGGTACGTCTCCATCTGCACCGGCTCCTACATCCTCGCCGCCGCGGGGCTGCTCGACGGACTGCGCGCCACCACCCATTGGCGCAACGCCGAACACTTCCAGCGGACGTATCCTCAGGTCCGGGTCGATCCCGACGTGCTGTTCGTCGATGAGGGGCACATCCTCACCTCGGCGGGCGTCGCCGCCGGACTGGACCTCTGCCTCCACATCGTGCGCCGCGACCACGGCTCCGACGTCGCCAATCAGGTGGCGCGCCGATGCGTCGTCCCACCGTGGCGCGACGGCGGGCAGGCGCAGTACATCGAGCGGCCGATCCCGGAGTCCACGGCCGAGTCCACCGCGGCCACCCGGGACTGGGCGCTGGACCGGCTGGGTGAGTCCCTGACGCTGAGCCGGATGGCCGCGCACTCGAACATGAGCGTCCGCACGTTCACGCGGCGGTTCGGTGACGAGGTCGGCACCACCCCGAACCGCTGGCTGATCACTCACCGGGTCGACCGCGCGCGACAGCTCCTCGAGACCACCGACCTGTCCGTCGACGTCATCGCCCGCGAGGTCGGGTTCGGGACGGCGGTGTCGCTGCGTCAGCACATGGGCGCCGTGCTCGGCGTCCCCCCGTCGGCGTATCGCAGAACGTTTCGGGGCCAGTCGGTCACGACGAAGGCACCGGCGTAGATCCCGAGTCCTGCGCGGTGGCTGTGCGGGCCGGGCGGATGAGCAGTTCGAGTGCCGCCAGCGCGAGGAGGGCTATGAACACGATCCACAACACGACCAGTCCGGTGGGGTAGCGCCAGAACATCAGCAGCAGAGCTGCGACGCCGATAATGAGGCAGCGCAGTGGAACTCGGAGCTGGTTGGCCCACCGTTCCACCTCGTTCGGCGGTCGGCCGGTGCCGGACTTGCGGACGAAGTCCAGCGCCTGCCCGTATCCGCGACGCACGGCGGTGGCGGACGACGAGCCGCCGATGAGGAAGGCGCCGATCGCAATCACCAGACCGAGAACCGCGACCGCACGCAGACTCGTCCGCAACGGCACCAGGACGGTGTCGATGACCGCCGTCGCCGCGTCGGGAGACAGGATGTCGGGTGGGACGCTGTCGAGGTAGATGGCGCGTCCGACGAGAATCCCGATTGCGAGGACGAGCATTCCCAGGGCGATCGACAGGCCGGCGAGGGAGAGCGCGCGCAGCCGTCGGCCGGTGGGGGCGACGGCGACCGCGGCGGCGGCGCAGGCGATTCCCAGCCACGGCAGGATCGCCGACGCCTTGTCGAGGGCATTGACGGCGCGCTGCGCCTTGACCAGTTCGGGGGACTGGAACAGCACGAATTGCTTGTCCACCGCGGGGATCTTGTCGGCAAACGCGAATCCACGCTCGGTCAGCGCGGCCTTCACCTTGTCGATGACGGTGCCCAGAGAAATGCTGACGGTGCCGCTCTGGTCGACCTCCACCGAGCTGAGACCGTAGTTCCCCGTCATCACCGCCACGAGCGCGTTGTGCGCCGAACGGTTCGCCTGGATCCAGAGATCTTCGAACTGCTGCGACTGCACGAGTGAGCTGACGGTGTCGTGGACGAAGTTCTTTGCCTGGCTGGTGATCACCGGTGCGAGGCCGATCACGGCCGCGTCCAGCCGGGGAGCGTTCGCTGCGAGATTCGAGACGTCGGTCAGTGCCTCGAGTGCGTCCTTGGTGAGCCCCTCGACGTCGACTCGGGTGAAGATCTCGTCGGTGATCTGGTTCGTGATATCCGCCTGGAGGGCCGGATTCGCTCCGAGGGGGGCGACCGTGCTCACGTAGCGGTCGGTGTCGAGGATCTGACTTCTCGTGAAGCGTGCGGTGACCGACGCGAGTGCGAGGACGGCGACCAGGACCAGCAGAATGGTGACGGCCGTCCAGCGCAATCCGTTCCGGGGTGGGCGGGTGACCGGTTCTGCCGGAACACCGGCGGCGGCGCCCGCGGCCTGTCCGCGCAGCGTCGCCACCTCGTCGCGCAACCGGAGGAGTTCGGTGCGTTCGTCCTTGTCGAGTGGGCCGGTGCTCGTGCCGTCTTCCATTGCGGATCAGATCACTTCGGGGTTCCAGGTGGCGACCGCCCAGATCACGACGGCGTTCAGTGCGATGATCGTGATCGACCACGCGGGGTAGTAGGGCAGCCACAGGAAGTTGACGAAGATCGACAGGGCGCACAGCACCATCGCGGCGACACGTGCCCAGGTGGCCCCGGTGAACAGTGCCGCACCGACGGCCGCAACGATCACGCCGAGCACGAGATGAATCCATCCCCAGGTGGTGACGTCGAATTGGTAGGTGTACTCGATGCCGACGACGATCACGTCGTCCTTGGCTATCGCGGAGATCCCCTGGAAGAACTCGAGCACGCCGACGGTGACGAGAAGAACCGCCCCGCCCATCGACGTTCCCTTTGCCACACCTTGCTTGACCAGCGATTCATCGGACATGACCGTTCCTCTTTCGTCACCGTACGAAATGAACTGGCGTAAGTAAGTATCCTCCGTCGGTTCCCCCTTTGTCTGGAAGATGCCCGGACGTACGCGTATTGACCTCGCTCTACGCGGCGACGGAAAATATTTGCAGGCCAAGGTATGTCCGGGAAGGGGATCGCGATGTCCGACGAGTCGTTGGTCAAGCAGGGGGTCGCGGCCGCGACGTCCATGGTGGCGGCGATAGTTTTGCTCACTATCGGAATTCTTCATGTGCTCTCGGGCATCTCGGCGCTCATGAAGGACGACCTCGTCGTCGCGGGCCCCGAGTACATCTATCAGTTCGACACGACAGCGTGGGGCTGGATTCACCTGGTGCTCGGTGTGATCGTTGCGGCCGTCGGTGTCATGTTGTTCACCGGGGCGACCTGGGCACGTGTCGGCGCCATGGTGATCTGTGCTCTGTCCCTCCTCGCCAATTTCCTGTGGCTGCCCCACTACCCGTGGTGGTCGGTCGTCATGATCGTGCTGGACGTGTTCGTGATCTGGGCTGTCGCGACCTGGAAGCCGGGCTACGAGGAGCGGCTCTAGGTCACGAACCCGTCGAGTACTTGACGTCAGGGCGCTGCCGAGTCACGGGCGATCCCGGGCTTCCGCCGCCAGCGAACCGACGCGGTCAGCACACGGATGCCCAACGAGATCAGGATCAGATTGCCGATGATCTGTGCCGACACCACCGCCCGCGCGGCCTCCGTGGTGGCCACGATGTCACCGAACCCGACTGTGGCGAACACCGTCAAGGTGAAATAGAGGGCGTCGAGTCGGGTCAGCGCTTCGTTGAAGTTGTCCGGCCCCGAGTACGAGAGCAGAAAGTACGTCGTCGAGTAGGCGACGAGGTAGACCCCCACGGTGACGGCCAACGCCTCTACTGCCTGCGCGACCGGGTACTCGGCATGCAGCACCCTGCGGATCTGCCAGACGTACACCGCGCAGACCACAGCGAGACCACCGAGCACCATGGACACGGTGCGCAGGTTGTCCACCGTAGTGAAGGGCAGTAGGAAATATGCGCTCACCAGTACCACCGTGGCGCCCACCGGGCGCAGTACCGCCGGCACCAGCACACGCACCCGCGCATGTCGGGAGAGACTTCGCACGCCGTCCTCGGCCACCGTCACCGCCCGTTTCTCGTCGTCGGCTGCGCTCGGATCCGTTCGGGGCCCCACGTCGAGACCGCCCAGATCACCACCTTCTCGGCGATTGGTTCGAACTGAAGTCGCCACTTTCCAGTTTCCGCCGATCGAGGAGCCGACCAGAGCACATTGGTGGTCTTCGTCCTCCGGAGCGCAATTACCTGTCGATCGGCAGGGTTTCAGCGCAACCGAGTTCACACGCCGAGTTCGTCACCCGGATGCAACTCCACCGCAACGACACCCGCCCGCTCGGCGTGGTGGACGAACTCGGCGCCCGGACCGAAGAACAGCCGGGGGCGCACGGCGTCGAGGCCGATCGGCCACAGTGTGCCGTAGTGGATCGGCACCGCCAGTCCCGCCTCCACCAGACGCGCGACGACCGCGGCCCGAGACGGGTCGAGGTGACCCTTGCCGAGTGTCGGACCCCAGCCCCCGACGGGTAGCAGCGCGAGGTCCACGGGGCCGACGTGGTCGGCGAGGTCCGGGTACAGGTCGGTGTCGCCGGCAAAATAGGTCCGCCGGTCCCCCTCGACGACGTATCCGATCGCGGGCGCGAGCTCCGGGCCGCGCCGCCAGCGCCTGCCGTCGTGTCGGGCGGGCACGGCGCGCACCGTGACCTTGCCGATCCTTGTCTCGTCGCCGGGTCGCAGCAGCACCAGGCGGTCGGCGAACTGGCGCAGCGCGGGCAGGCCGTCGATCGCCCGCCACGGGGCCACGATCGGGACGTCCGGGTCGAGCAGCCGCAGCGACGGCAGGTGGGCATGGTCGGCGTGCAGGTGCGAGAGCAGTACGGCGTCCGGGTTACGCACGTGTGGCCCGATCGGCGCAGGCCCTCGGCGGCGGCGTAGGTGCGCGACGCGGTCGGTCAGCACCGGGTCGGTCAGGACGACCGTCCCGCGGTCCACGATCAGCGCGCTGGCATGTCCGAGCCAGCGCACACCGGATGCGGCGGCATCCGACCACGGCGTTGTGCTCACACCCTTACGATTCCAGATGACGAAAGGCGGTGCGATGCGCACGGTGGGCGGCGTGGTGCGGGTGCTCGTCGAATTCTTCGTGCTGTGGGGGTCGTCGGCGCTCGCACTCATCGTGCTCGACCGCATCCTCGGCGGCATCACCCTGGACCGGTCGAGCTTCACTCCGATCCCGACACTCCCGGCCGCGCTGGTCCTCGCGTTGGTGTTCGGCCTGCTCAACGCCGCGCTGTGGCCGGTGATCATGCGGTTCATGTCGTGGATCGGCCCGGTGCTGCTGTTCGTCGGGGTATTCCTCGCCGGCGGACTGATCATGGTGTTGACGCTGTACCTGGTGCCGGTCGCCTCGGTGGACCAGCTGAGTGATGCATTCGTCCTCGCGGCGCTGCTCTCGCTGTTCACCTCCGTGGTTTCGGGAGCGATCGCGTCCCGCTCCGATACCGCGTACCGACTGATGCAGGTGCGCCGACAGCGGTTCCGGTTGCGTCGCAACGCCGCGCTCGTGGACGCGTCCCCGGGGCTGTTGTGCATCCAGATCGATGGCCTCGGTTACGACGTGCTGCGTCGCGCGATCGCGGACGGCGTCACGCCCGGGCTGGCGAAGTTGGTGCGCCGGACCCATCGGCTGACGCCGTGGCACACCGACTGGAGCAGTCAGACGGGTGCGACCCAGCTGGGCGTGCTGCACGGTTCCAACCACAACGTGCCGGCATTTCGCTGGTACGACAAGACGACCGAACACATTTCGGTGTTCAGCAACCCGGCCGACAACGAGCAGCGCGAACTCGAACGCGCCGACATCCCCGGCCTGCTGGCGCACGACGGTGCGAGCCGCGGCAACCTGTTCACCGGCGGCGCGCACGACAACGTGCTCGTCGTCAGTCGCATGCGCGGTGCCCGCCTCGGCGGCGGCGCCGGCTACAGCGACTATTTCGCGGACCCGGCGAGTGCGCTGCGCACGTTCATCCGGATGGTCGCGGAACTGCAACGGGAACTACGCCAGTCGCTGCGGCAGAAGCGAAAGGACATCCAGCCGCGGGTCCCGCGGGGCGGGGTCTATCCGTTCGTGCGTGCGTTCGCGACCGTGCTCGCCACCGACGTCGCCGCCGCCGCGGTGGTCGGCGATCTGATCAAGGGGCGCAGCGTCGTCTACGTCGACCTGATCGGCTATGACGAGGTGTCGCACCATTCCGGCATTTCCCGGCCCGAGACGCTCGCGGTGCTGACCAAACTCGACGACGTCATCGAGATGCTGCTCGCCGTGGTGGTGCAGGCCGATCGGCCCTACCGCGTCGTCGTGCTGTCCGATCACGGGCAGAGTCAGGGTGCGACCTTCCTGCAACGCTACGGGGAAACTCTGGGGCAGTTGGTCATCCGGTTGGCCGCGCGGCGAGAACCGGCCGCGGTGAGGCGTCGCTGGTACGAGCGCGAATCCGACGTCTCCCGACAGTCCGGGGCGGAGGGGCGCGGCTACGCCGCGGCCA
Source organism: Rhodococcus wratislaviensis (assembly GCF_900455735.1). Classification (GTDB taxonomy): domain Bacteria; phylum Actinomycetota; class Actinomycetes; order Mycobacteriales; family Mycobacteriaceae; genus Rhodococcus_F; species Rhodococcus_F wratislaviensis. Next base: position 36,044 of record NZ_UAUI01000024.1, read on the forward strand.
GTGTGCACTCGCCGACGGCGGGCGAGGAGGCGCACCCCTCCGCAGGCGAGCCGATCGTGCTCGGCTCGGGCAACCTCGGTCTGATCTACTTCCCGCACCTGCCCGGACGCGCCGATGTCGATGCCATCGAGGCGGCCCATCCGGGCCTGCTCACCGGGTTGCGCGAGCATCCCGGGGTCGGCTTCCTGCTCGTCGCCACGCCGGACGGGTCGGTGGTGCTCGGGCCCCGCGGCCAGGTCGATGTCACGACCGGTGAGGTCACCGGCGAGAACCCGCTCGCGGTGATGGGATCCGACGCGCTGGCCAAGGTGCGACGCACCGACACCTTCGACAACGTTGCCGACATCATGGTCGGTGGCACGTACTGGCCCGACACGGACGAGGTCGCGGCGTTCGAGGAGCAGGTCGGCTCGCACGGCGGAATGGGCGGACCGCAGAGCACTCCGTTTCTCATCTACCCCGCCGACCTGCCCGCACCGCCCGACCCGCTGCACGGGGCCGAGGCCGTCCACACGGTGCTCGTCGGCTGGCGGGACCTTTCGACGGGGCCGCGCGCACGCGACTTGTCGGGAACCGGCCCTTGACGGCTGGCGAAGACACGCAGCCCAAGACGTGCAATGTGCTGCGATCGCCTCCGGGCACGGCGGAAGATGGAAATACGACGGGACGTCGGGCCGTCGTGAGGAAGTACGCGCCGCCGTTGAGGGGGTAGTCACGTGAACAGATCAGGCATCCCCGATACCGACAACCGTGGCCGGCGCTGGTGGGCGCGTGTGGCGTTCGTGTTCGCCGTCGGTGCGGCCGCGGTGCCCGTGCTGTTCGCCGGGGTGCTGGGCACCGTGGCGCTGCTCATCGTGGGGACCGGTGGCGTCGTGGTCACGGTGGCGGCGTTGTATTGGTTCCTCACCCGGCGCGGAGTGCTCAGGTGGATCTCCCTGGGCGTGGCGATCGTCGCGCCGATCGTCGTGCTGACGCTGTTCGTCCGCGCGCACCTGCTGTGGGTGGTGCTGCTCTCGTACGCGCTCGCGCTGCTGGCCGTCGTCTGTGCGCGCGCTGCTTTGCGTCGCAGACGTGCGGAGACGACCATGCCCGAATATCCTGCCCCGCCACCGCAGCACCCGTTCCTGATCATGAATCCTCATTCCGGTGGCGGGAAGGTCGAAAAGTTCGACCTGAAGCGCAGGGCCGAAGAGCTGGGCGCCGAGGTCGTGCTGCTCGAAGGGCCGTCCACCATCGACGTCACCGCACTGTCCCAGCGGGCGGTCGCGCAGGGGGCCGATCTGCTTGGGGTGGCGGGCGGAGACGGGACCCAGGCGCTCGTCGCGGCGGTCGCGGCCGAACACCACCTGCCGTTCCTCGTGATCAGTGCCGGAACCCGCAACCACTTCGCGATGGATCTCGGACTCGACCGCACCGATCCGTCCCGATCGCTGGACGCGCTCAACGACGGTGTCGAGTTGCGCGTCGACCTCGGCACCATTAACGGTCGACCCTTCGTCAACAATGCGTCGTTCGGGGTCTACGCCGAAATCGTGCGCAGTCCCGCATACCGTGACGACAAGGCGGCAACTGTGCTGACGCTGCTCCCCGATCTGCTCACCGGGGACGCCGGGCCTCGATTGGTCGCGCGAATCGGTGAGACGGCCGTGGAGGGACCACAGGCGGTCCTGGTGAGCAACAATCCCTACGGCAACAGTGATCTGGCGGGACTGAGCCGCCGGGACCGTCTCGATCGCGGCGTCCTCGGCGCGGTCACCCTGTCGGTGGCGAACACCCGGCAAGCGGTCGGTCTGCTGCGTCGCACCAACGTTCACGGATTGACGCAGGAAACGGCGATCGAGGTGGTCGTGGACGCCGACACCCCGGAGATCCCGGTGGGAGTCGACGGCGAATCACTCCTGCTCCGTACTCCGGTGCGGTGCACCATCGAACCGGACGCCTTACGGGTGCGGGTGCCCAGGACGAGGCCCGGGGTGCGTCCCGCAGCGCCCGCGTTCGACTGGGTTCGACTGTGGCGGGCGGCGTACGGCCCTCACCCTGCGTCCGGGTCGGCGTCCCGAGGCTGAATGTGTCGGTTCAGTCGTCGGTCGGATCGCCGGTGTGGTCGGCCCGACCGTGGAATGCGCTGACGGCGGACTCGACGGTGGGATAGAAGTGTGTCGCGTCGAACCTGTCGCCGACCCCGAACCGGATGAGCCGGTCCTTGATCGGACCTTTCATCTCCGCGAATGCCAGCCGGATCCCGTTGCCCTCCAGGTACCTGTCGAGGTCGACGAGTTCGTCGACGGCGGTGGTGTCGAGACCGGTGATCGGTTCGGCCGCGACGATCACCCACTCGACAGGGCTCGGCGCGGTCGCCACCACCGAGCGCACGTATTCGTCGAAGATCTCGCCGTTCGCGAAGAAGAGGGGAGCGTCGAACCGCACGAGCACCAGTCCGGGGATGCGCTGCCCGCTGGGGTGGCGTTCGACGTCGTGGAAGCCGGGGCGATCGGTCGTCCGGACGAGTTCGGTGCGGTACGGCTGCCAGGCCTGCGCGACCACTGCGACGAAGGACAGCCCGATCGCGACGAGGATTCCCTGCAGCACGCCCACCAGGGCAACCCCGAGAAACGCCGCGATGGCGAGACCGAATTCCACGGTGCTCATGCGCCACATCCGCACCATTCCACCCACGTCGACGAGCGCCGTGGCGGCGACGATCACCACGGCCCCGAGCGTCGCGTCGGGGAGATAGGTGGTGACGCCGGGAGCGACGAGAACGAAGACCAGGACGGCGAGCGCGCCGACGACACACGCCAATTGGGTGCGGGCGCCGCTTTGTTCGGCAACCGGGGTTCGTGACCCGCTGGCGGAGATGGGGAACCCGCCGAACAGTCCGCCGGCGATGTTGGCGACGCCGACCGCCTTCATCTCCGTGCTGCCGTTCACGTCTTCGCCGTGCCGGGCGGCGAACGTGCGGGACAGTACACCCGTGTCGGCGAACGCGATCAGCGCGATACCGGCGGCGGGTCCGACGAGCTGCCCCACGTCGCCCCAGTCGACACCGCCGAACGACGGCAGCGGCAGGCCGGCGGGCAGGGCGCCGACCATCCCGATGTCGTCGGTGAGTCCGAGTGCGGCGGACAGGACGATCGCCCCGACCACGGCCACCAGAACACCGGGGATGCGGGGAATCCAGATGCGGAACGCCACGATGACCGCGAGGGAGCCGATGCCCACCGCGGCGGCGATGGGGTCGATCTCACCCTCGACGACCGCCTGTCCGATCCCGCCGATCTCGCCCAGAAGGCCGGAGGCGTCGACGGAGAACCCGAGCAGCTTGGGTAGTTGGCCGACCACGACGATGAGCGCGATCGCGTTCAGGTACCCGAGGCGGATGGGTTTCGACAGCAGTTCGGTCACGAAGCCGAGGTGCAGGAATCCGCCGACGAGGAGGATGACGCCCATGAGGACGCCCAGGATGCCGGCGAGGGCGAGGGCGCTCTCCGGGTCATCGGCCACGGCGAGGGGCAGCACCGCGGCGGCGATGAGCGGCGCCAGCGACGAATCCGGGCCGAGCACGAGGATTTTCGACGGTCCCACCACCGCATACGCGAGGAGCGGGATGATCGTGGCGTAGAGGCCGGCGTAGGCGGGCAACCCGGCGGCCTCCGCATACCCCATCCCGGCGGGAATGAGCAGGGCGGTGAGGACGAGTCCGGCGGTGATGTCCGAACGCAGCCACTCCCGGCGGTAGGCCCGGGCCGTGACGATCCCCGGTAACCGGCCGAGGCTTCCTGTCCAGGACATGGTCCGGGCCTCAGCGTGCGCGCTGGGGGTCGACGGCGGCGGGGGTGGTCATCGGTGTGGGCGGCTCCGAGTGGAGGCGGCGCCGGATCGCCTTCTCCGCCTCGACGACGATCGGGATGATCAGCGACCAGCCGAGGCAGGCGAGCCACTGGGCGCCGGTCAGCGACGTGGTCATGAGGAGGTCCTGGAGGAAGCCGATCTCGACCGCGAACACGGTGACCACGACCGGTACGGACAGGATTTTCAGTGCGCCGAGGATCGGTGCGGTGAGCCCGGATTCGGGGTCGCGTCGCATGACGAGTCCGGCGAGGATGGAACCGAACGACAACACCACGAACGCCGTCGTCATGGGGACGCTCGCCTCGGTGGTACTCATGTCGCCCGGCGCGAGGAGCATCGCGGCGAGCGTGACGGCGAACTGCAGGACGCCGTACGCCAGCCACTGCACGAACGCCCTCCGGTTGGCGATCGGCATCTGCGGGTCGCGGGGCGGCTTGTTCATCAGATCCGGCGCAGGTGGGTCGAGCATGATGACGGCGACCGGGAACAGTGTGATGAAAAAGTGCTGGAACAGCACCATCAGCGGGGTGAGCGCGACCCCGTCGTTGATGTCGAAGATGCTTGCGACGAGAAACAGCAGAACCAGCGAGAAGAGTTTCGACATCTGGTACCGGATGTACGACACGATCTTCTCGTAGATGTTGCGGCCCAAGCGGATCGCGGTGATCAGGGTTCCGAAGTTGTCGTCGGTGAGGATCATCTTCCCGGCCTGTTTGGTGACCTCGCTACCAGATCCCATGGCGACGCCGATGTCGGCCTTCTTCAGTGCGGCGGCGTCGTTGACGGCGTCCCCGGTCATCGCGACGACCGCGCCGCCCTTCTGCATGATGTCGGCCAGGCGGAGCTTGTCCTGGGGGGTGACGCGGCCGAACACGTGCAGGTTCGGAAGTGCGGCCGCGAGGTCCTCGTCCGTCATCGCCTGGAGTTCGGGACCGCCGATCGCGCCCGGTCCGAGGCCCAGTTCGGCGCCGATCGCGGATGCGGTGATCGCGTGGTCGCCCGTGATCATGCGGACGTCGATGCCTGCTGTGTGGGCGGTGCGCACGGCGTCGATCGCTTCCGGCCGCAGCGGATCGATGATGCCGACCATGCCGACGAATGTGAGGTCCTCCACGAACGACATGGGGTCGGCCGCCGCCTCCACCTCCTGCCCGTCGAGTCGGCGGGCGGCGAATGCCAGTACGCGCAGACCCTTCTCGGACATGGTCCGGTTCGCTGCGGTCAGCTCCTCCCGGACCTCGTCGAGTGCTGCCACCTGCCGGCCCGGCCGGTAGGCGGTGGCGCATCGGGCGAGGACCACGTCGGGTCCGCCCTTGACCAGTTCCACGAACCGGGTGCTCCCGTCCACCTGGAGATGGTGGAACGTGGCCATGAACTTGTAGGCGGAGTCGAACGGCACCTCGGCGACGCGGGGATACGTTTGCCGGGTGAGTGGGGCGTCGACGCCGACCTTGGCCGCGAGCACGACCAATGCGGCCTCCGTCGGATCGCCGACGACCTCCCCGGTGTCGGAGACGGTGGCGTCACTGTCGAGGCACAGTCCGTACGCGAGCAGGGTGAAGTCGGGGACGGCCTCACCCGCGACGTGGGTGATCCTCCCGGTCTTGCTGTATCCCTCGCCGTCGACGGTGTACCACCGGCAATGGAAATACAGCGACCGCGCTGTCATCTGGTTCATCGTCAGCGTGCCGGTCTTGTCCGAGTTGATCGCGCTGGTGGCGCCGAGGGTCTCGACGTCGGTGAGGTTCTTCACGACGGCCTTCGCCTCGGCCAGCTGCCGGGCGCCGAAGGCGAGCATCGCCTGCACGAACGTCGGCAGACCGGTCGGGATAGCGGACACACCCATGGAGATGCCCAGCAGCAGAACCGTCGTCAGGCTCTGTCCGCGAATCACCCCGAGGACGACGATGAGCGCGACCGCCGTCCACGCGATGATTCCGAGCACCTTGGTGAGCGAATTCAGTTCGCGCTGGAGCGGAGACTTGCTCGGTGCGACGGCCGACAGCATCGACGCGATCTGACCCATCTGGGTGTGCATGCCGGTCTCGGTGACCACCATGGTGGCGGTGCCCCGGGTGACCGAAGTGTTCTGGAAGACCATGTTGCTGCGGTCACCGAGGGGAACTTCGGCGGTGTCGAGGGTCTGAGGGTCCTTCGGGACGGGCGCGCTTTCTCCCGTCAACGCGGCCTCCTGTGCCTCGAGGGTCGCCGACGTGAGCAGTCGACCGTCGGCGGGGACGACGTCGCCGGCCTCGAGGTGCACGATGTCGCCCGGTACGAGTTCGGTGGCGGCGAACTGTTCCAGCGCCCCGTCCCGGGTGACCCGAACCTGCGGTGTCTGCATCTTCGCGAGCGCGTCGACGCTGGCGCGTGCCTTCAGTTCCTGTTGCGTGCCCAGCACGACGTTGAGCACGACGAGTGCCGCGACGATGATCGCCGTCGGCACCTCGCCGATGACGACGCTGACGACCGCGACGGCGACCAGCATCAGGTTCATCAGATCCCTCAGCTGTTGCAGCGCGATCGCCCACGTCGACGGCGCCGGCTCGGAGGCGATCTCGTTGGGACCGTGCCGTCGGCGACGTTCGTCCGCTTCGCCGACCGTCAGACCCGCCAGCCGATCGGAGGCCAGTGCGGACACCACGGCGTCGGTGTCCTGGGCATGCCAGGCTGTCTGCGCCTGCGTGGGTTCCGTGGTGGCCATGACCGCTCGTCCTTCTCCTGCGTTCGGTCCTCAGTAGGGTGTGGGGATCCAGTGCAGGGGTTGCCTCGGCGGTGTGTAGCCGTGCGGGCCCCGCCGATCCGGCAAAGTGATGTCGGGGCGTTCCAGGGGTTCGTAGGGGATCTGGCTCAGAAGGTGGCTGATGACGTTGAGCCGTCCGCGTTTCTTGTCGTCGTTGACCGCGACGTACCACGGCGCCCAGCCGGTGTCGGTGAAGTGGAACATCTCGTCCCGGGCCCGCGAGTAGTCGTACCAATGGGTGTACGACTTCAGGTCCAGGTCCGACAGCTTCCAGACCTTCCGCGGGTCGTCGATCCTGCTCTGCAGGCGCAGCGTCTGCTGGTCCTCACTCACCTCCAGCCAGTACTTCAGCAGGATGACGCCGGAGTCGACGATCGCGCGTTCGACCGTCGGGACGAGTTGGAGGAACTGCTGCGCTTGCTCCTCGGTGCAGAAGCCCATCACCCGTTCGACGCCCGCGCGGTTGTACCAACTACGGTCGAAGATGACGACCTCCCCGCCGGACGGGAGGTGCGGTAGGTACCGCTGCACATACATCTGCGACTTCTCGCGATCCGTCGGGGCGGGTAGGGCGACGACACGGAACACGCGCGGACTGACCCGCTCGGTGATCGCCTTGATGACGCCGCCTTTCCCGGCGGTGTCGCGACCCTCGAAGACGATGCAGATCCTCGCATCCGATGCTTTCACCCACTCTTGCAATGCGACGAGTTCGCAGTGGAGCGGACGGAGCAGGCGGCGGTACTCCTTGTTCTTCATCGGTGCGCCGGGCTCGGCACCGTCCGGTCGGGGCAGATCGATCCCGGATTTCTCGTGCTTCGATTTCTTACCCACGGCTTCGACCCCGGCTGCCTGCGGCTCAGTACCGATCCGGCTGCCAGGTCGACAGGGCCCAGATCACCACGACGTCGAGCGCGATGATGAGTACCGACCACCACGGGTAGTACGGAAGCCACAGAAAGTTGGCGAGTATGGAAACGGCCGCGATCACGATCGCGGACACCCGCGCCCATCCCGCTCCGGTGAACAGTGCGAGGCCGACCGCTGCGACGAGCACACCCAGCACGATGTGGATCCAGCCCCAGGTGGTCAGGTCGAACTTGTACACGTAGTTCAGCCCCGTCACGAATACTTCGTTCTCGGCGACCGCGGCGATTCCTTGGAAGAACTGGATGATCCCGACGGTCACCATGATGATGGCCGCCCCGATCGAAGTGCCTGCCGCGACGCCCTGCTTGACTGACCTTGTCTCGGACATGACCGTCCCTTTCCCTACCGCGAGCCCGGCGGCCCGGTACCTCACATTGTCCGTCATTTCCACCTGGTGATAGTCGGGAAACTGTATTTCCGGACGGTGCCCCGGATACTGGATTCATTCCAGACGCAGGGACATTCACGGTCCTGGCGCCGAACTGAGTTGTTCCAGAGGCCGTTTCGTGTCTTGACGCTGGTTACGCAGTGGGAAGACGATGGTGTGATGATCGGTGACGACGAGTTGCTTCAGATCGAACAGGTCATCGAGCGCCTGACCACTCGTTATCCCACAGTGTCACCCGTGGACATCGAGCACATCGTTCGCACCGTTCACAAGCGGCTCGCGAAAGGCAGAATCCGTGATTTCGTCCCCCTCCTCGTGGAGAAGGCGGCACGACGCGAACTGTCGGACCGCGCAGCGACCGAAGCGGTCAGTTGACCTTGTGCTCTAGTCGCCGTGGCCCGTCGGGTGGATACTGACCAAGAGCCGTGTGGCTGTCGCTGCTGTCTTCAGAAGAGAGGTTCTGCAGTGAACGACACCGATTTCGACGAACTCGGGCCCATCGACTATCTCGTCGTGGAGTTTCCCGCCGACCGCAGACCCGACGGATCGGCGTTGCCCCTTCTGGTCGATCTGGTCGAACGACGCATCATCCGTGTGCTCGATCTGATCTTCGTTCGCAAGGAGGCCGACGGATCGCTGGTGGGGATGGCCATCGAGGACCTCGGGCTCGAGGGTGGTGTGGACGTGACGCTGTTCGCCGAGGCGGCGACGGGTCTGATCGACCGAACAGACCTCGAGGATGCGGCTGCCGTACTCGCCCCCGGGTGTTCCGGAGCCATTCTCGTCTACGAGAACTGCTGGGCCGCACCGTTCGCCTCCGCACTGCGCCGCGAGGGCGCGCAGCTGGTGGCCTCGGGGCGGATCCCCGTTCAGGGGATCCTGGCGGCGCTCGACGCGCTCGACGCCACCAATTGAGGTTCGAGGAGGCCGGAATCCTGGCCTTCTGATCGGAAACACCGAGTGGACGGAGCGTCGAAAATGGAAGGTTTCTGGGAGTTCTTCTGGTTCATCTTCGTCTGTTTCGCCTTCGCGGCCTATTTGTCCGTGTTGTTCTCGATCATCACCGACCTGTTTCGGGACCGCGAGACTTCGGGGTGGGTCAAGGCGATCTGGATCTTCTTGCTGTTCGTCATTCCCTTCCTGTCGGCACTGGTGTACGTGATCGCCCGCGGCGACGGCATGGCGAAGCGGTCGATGGCCGCCGCTCATCTGGTGAAGCAGGCACAGGACTCCTACATCCGGGACGTCGCCGGGAAGTCTCCGGCGCAGCAGATCGGGGACGCCAAGGCGCTGCTCGATTCCGGGGCGATCACCGACGCCGAATTCCAGGCGATCAAGACGAAGACACTGACGTAGCGTCGGTCGGCGGACGGCCGAGCGGAGGAGCGGTTACAGCGCTGCGCGCGAGTAGGCCGCACCGATGATTGTGCAGCGTAGAGGAACTCGCAGCTCGCGGTGGCACTCGCTGTTCGCCGGGGGGTTCGAGTTCACCAACCCGCCGCCACTGAACTGGACGGCTCGACCGGCGACCCGGCGAAATCGAACTTGCACCCTGACCCCTCGTAACCGGATACATTCTCTGTCCCGCAACAGGTTTGCTCTGCTATCGGATTCCGACGTGGGCTCGGCCTCAGCCGTCCGGGGGCCGGGCGGTCAGCTTTCTTCGCGGCGACGGTGGTTCGTCTGGTGATGGCGCGTCTGACGGTGCCATGCCAGATCGCCGAGCCGACGGCAGGACAAATACGGTGCGAGGTCGGGCAGTCTCACCTGTGGTCTGGTTTCAGTCTTCGCGGCCCGGTCGCCGGTCGCATCCACCGAATTGGTGACGACCTGGGAAGCATCGGAGTTCAATGGAGGGGTCGAGCGATCACCCAGAATCGCCTCGGACGGACGCCGGTGCCCCATGCAGAACCCTGCAGTGCCTGATCCCGCGGTTCCCGATCGCAGGGGTCCCGGGTCCCTCGACCCGCAGCACCCGCGCCGCCCTGCATGTTCGGGTGACCCGCTGCTCACGGCCCGGTTCGCGGTCCCGGCGGCCCCGAAGATCCTCGTCCGCCGGCAGGGGCTGCTCGACCGGCTGACCGCCGGAACGGGCGGGCCGGTGACGCTCGTCGCCGGACCGGCCGGCGCCGGCAAGACGGTGCTCGCCGCCCAGTGGGCCCGCGAGCACACGGCGCTCCCACGCCCGGTATGGCTGACCGTGGAACCCGGCGACGCCCCGGGACTGTTCTGGGCCTATGTGCTCGAGGCGCTGCACCGGGGCGGGGTACTGCCGGTCGAGGTCGGGCGGCCGGCGCGGGCCGAGCAGGTCGACCACTCACTGCTGGTGCGCCTCGCCGACGCGTTGGCCGCCTCCCGGCAGCCGGCGATTCTGGTACTCGACCAGTTCGATGCGGTGTCCGCACCCGAGATCGCCGCCGGCCTGCACTTCGTCGTCACGCACGCAGCCGGCGTGCTGCGGCTCGTGCTCACCACCCGGACCGAGCCTCTGCTGCCGTTGCACCGCTACCGGGCGCACGGCGATATCACCGAGATCCGCAACGCCGACCTGATGTTCACCCCCGCGGAGGTCGAACTGCTGCTGCGCTCGCACGGGCTGGAGATCTCGCGGGCGGATGTTGCACTGCTGGCCGAACGCACCGCCGGCTGGGCCGCCGGGCTGCGCCTGTCCGCGTTGGCGATGCAGCGCAGCGCCGACCCGGAGGCGTTCATCGGCGCATTTGCCGCGGACCGCACCACGATCGCCGACTACCTCCTCTCGGAGGTGCTCGCCGCACAGCCGCCCGCGGCGCAGGAGCTGCTGCTGTGTGCCTGCATCACCGACCGGATCCACCCCGAACTGGTGGACCTGCTCACTGGCCGTGGCGACGGCGACTGGACCCTGGCACGCCTCGCCCGCAACCACGTCTTCCTCGATCGCGTCGACGGATCGGCCTGGTACCGGCTGCATCCGCTGTTCGCCGAGGTGCTCCGCGCGCACCTCTCCCAGCGGTACCCCGGCCTCGAACCCCGTCTGCGCGCCCAGGCGGCGCGCTGGTTCGCCGATACCGGGCGCGTCGCCGATGCCGTCACACAGGCCGCCGCCGCCGGTGACTGGCAGTTCGCCGCCGGTCAGCTGGTCGACAACCTTGCGGTCGGCCGGCTCCTCACCGGACTCGACACCGCACGACTCGCTCACGCGTTCGCCGCGATGCCGGCGGACCTGCCCGGCGCGGCTCCGGCGCTGGTGGACGCCGCCCTCCGACTCGCCGATGAAGACCTGACCGGTTGCACGGCCGCGCTGACCCGGGCCGATGAGTTCCTGCGCGCCGGGCCCGCGGCCCCGGCACCCCAGCTGGTCCGTTCGATGGTCGGGGTGCTCGCGGGACGGGCCGCCGGCGATCTGGCGGCCACCCGGCAGGCGGCAACCACCGCCGACCGGCTGCTCCACACGGTGCCGCAGCCCCTGCGCGGGCAACACCCCGAGATCCCCGCGATGGTGCTGGGCGGGCTCGGCTCGGCCGAACTCGGCGCCGGCCATCTCGACCGCGCCGAACAGATACTCACCGACGCGGTCACCGCGAGCGAGCAAACCGGAACCGAACAGCCGCTGCGGGATTCGCTGGGCTCCCTCGCCCTGGTCGAGCTGCTGCGGGGACGTCTGAGACAAGCCCTGGCACACTCGCGCCGAGCGCTCGCCGTCGCCGAGCGCTCGGCGGTGCCGCCGGACGACCTGGTCCGGCTCAGTCACCTCGTCCTGGCCGGAGTCGCGGCCGAACACGACGACCGCGTGGCCGCCCACACCCATCTCGACCTGGCAATCGAGCCCGGATCCCGGCCCGACCCCATGACGACGGCCACGGCCGCCGTCATCTGCTCCCGGCTTGCCACCGCCGACGGTGATTGGCGCGGCGCCCTCGAGATCCTGCGCACCGCGGAAACAGCTCTGGTCCACCCCCCGCCGCAGTGGGCGGCGGATGAATTGGTCATCGCCGCATCCTGCGCCCACCTCGCGCACGCCGACACCCGGGCGGCCCTCGATGTCCTCGACGCCGCACCCTCCGGCCGTCCGGAGCACGCCGTGGCACGGGCCCGGGTACAGCTCGCCACCGGTCACGACACCGCCCGCGCGCTGGAAGTCCTCGCGGACGTGCCGGCGGGCACATCGGTCCCGACCCGGGTGCAGGCGTGCCTGCTGCGGTCCCAGGCCGCTGCCGACGACGGGCACACAGACCAGGCCCGCCGACTGCTCCAGCAGGCGCTCGGCCTCGCCCGCCCGCAAAAGTTGCGGCGGGTCTTTGTCGAGAGCGGACCCTGGGTGCACCACTGGCTCCGGCAGAACCCGCAACGCGCGAACGGACACGACTGGCTGCCCACCCCCCTCGACCCTGGTCCGCTCCCGGCCGACGATCTGGCACTGCCCGCCGTGATCGAGTCCCCGACCCCACGAGAACTCGACGTGCTGCGCCAGGTCGCGGCGATGCTGACCACCGAAGAAATCGCGACAGAACTGTCGATCTCGACCAACACCGTCAAGACGCACCTGCTGCGCATCTACCGCAAGCTCGGCGTCACGCGCCGCCGCGAGGCCGTCCATCGCGCCCGCGACCTCGGGATTCTGTAGCGGCGGGTCGCCCATACCGGGTGATCCCAACAGGTCCGGGCGGGGCAGATGATGAAGACAACTCGCCTTCGGCTCCGAGAAACGAGCTCACATGCGTTACGAATTCCGTGTCGCTGGCGTCGTGTCGCAGGCACTGACCGACGCCTTCCCCGAACTCGACCACGTCCGCATGCCCGATCAAACCCTGTTCTTCGGTGCCGTGACCGACGAAGCCCACCTGTACGGGCTGCTCAACCGGTTCCAAAACCTCGGACTGCAGGTCCTCGAGATGCGGCAGGTCCCCGCCTCACGTGCCGGCCCACCCTCGAACGAATGAGCGTCTTTCGACACCGGACCTGCTCGCGCCCCGCCCGCCACAACGCATTCACCGCCTGACCATCCGAATCGGAGAAACCCAGATGAGCATCGACAGAAAAGTCTTGGAATCGCTCTCCGCCCCCGATCACCTCGAGACCCCATTAGGGGCACTCGAATTCACCGACGGCGCCCCGTCCAAAGAAACCGTGGAGAAGGCGTATGACCACCTCGATCTGATGCACGGAGTGAACGTTTTCCTCAACGCCTTTCCAGGAGCATCCACCTGGGCGATGCGCCAAGGTTTCCTTGGTATCGGCGCCGAAGACAACACGGTCGTGATGTTCTCCGAACTGATGGATTCCCAGTCCCTGTTCCTGACCGCCAACGCCGACACCGTCTATTACCTCTCGTTCGTGGATCTCACTAGCGGGCCGATGGTGGTCGAGACGCCGCCGATGGCGTTGGGCGTCTTCGACGACATGTGGTTCCACTGGATCATCGACTTCGGCCTCCCCGGCCCCGATCGGGGCGAGGGCGGCCGGTTCCTACTCCTTCCCCCGGGTTACGACGGGCCCCTGCCCGACAGCGGATTCCATGTGGGCCAGTCGCAGACCAACCGCGCCCTGCTGCTCGGCCGGTCGTTCATGCAGGACAGCGACCCGAAGCCGACGGTCGAGGAGATCAAGGACCGGCTGAAGATCTACCCCTACGTGCCGGGTACATACGGGACCAGTGTCGCGACATTGCTGGAAGGAAAGGTCCCCCCGGGAAAGTCGGCGACGCCGCCGAAAACCAACTTCGTCGAGGCCAGCGGGAAGGCGTTCAACACCATCCCGCCGTCCGACTTCGGTTTCTACGAGACGCTCAACGCGATGGTCCAGGAAGAGCCCGCCACCGCCACCGACCCAGAGACGATGGGACAGCTGGCCGCGATCGGGATCGTCAAGGGTGAAAAGTTCGACCCGGACGAGCGGATGCGCAAGATTCTGGAGGAGGCGGCCGCGGTGGGCCATGCGACCTCGCGGTCGTTGATGTTCGACGCCCGCGAGTCGGAGGGACATATCTACTACCCGGGATCGGCGTGGACCGCCATGCTCTTCCCCGGGGGCTACACCTTCGAAACGCCGCCGCCGCTCGTCACCGAGGAGGGCATCAAACCGTTCCCGCCAGGCGGCGCGAAGAAGCTGCACCTGCGGACGTTGTTCTTCTACGGCTACACCGGCATCACCCCGGCGATGTGCATGCGCCTGACCGGTATCGGATCGCAATACCTGGTGGCGTTCAAGGATTCCGAGAACAACTACTTCGACGGCGCCAAGCACTACACGGTGACGCTGCCGCCCGACATCCCTGCCGCCCGGTTCTGGTCGGTGACCTTGTACGACAACCAGACCCGGTCGATGCTGCAAACACCGCAACGCTTCCCGAGGTCCGGCAGTCAGAGCTACCCCACCCCGTCCGCCAAGGCCGATGCCGACGGGTCGACCACCGTACACATCGGCCCCGAGCAACCAGACGGCGTGGGCGGGGGCAACTGGGTCCAAAGTGATCCGGGCAAGGGATATTTTGTCATCCTGCGCCTCTACAGTCCGCTGGCGTCCTTCTTCGACAAGACCTGGCGACCCAGCGAGGTTGACCAGGTGCGTTGAGGCGGTGGCACCGTGACATGGGCATTGCTCGCAATCGCGGGTGTGCTGCTACCTGGAGACCCGGCGAGGTTGACCGGGTGCGTTGAGGCGGTGGCACCGTGACGTGGGCATTTCCTGAAATCGCCGGCGTACTGCTCGTCTTCGCCGCCATCTCCGGCCGCATCGAGGGCACACCGATTACGGCCCCGATCGTCTTCACCGGCAGTGGCCTCCTACTCGGGGGCATATCGGTGGGGCTGATCGACGTCGAGTCCACCGGCGAGATCATCAAACTCCTCGCCGAGGTGACGCTGGCACTGGTGCTGTTCTCCGATGCCTCCCACGTGGACCTGCCCGCACTTCGCGCCGAAATCTCTTTGCCCGCACGACTGCTCGGCATCGGGCTGCTGTTGACCATCGCGGCAGGTTTCGGCGCCGCGGTGGTGATGCTCGGCGACCTCGCCTGGCCCGAGGCGCTGCTCCTCGCGGTGATCCTCGCCCCCACCGACGCCGCGCTCGGGCAGGCCGTGGTCACGCTCCCGCTTCTCCCGTCCCGGGTACGCCAGGGCTTGAACGTCGAGAGCGGTCTCAACGACGGGATCTGCGTGCCGCTCTTTCTGATCGTGCTGGCGATCGCTCAGGCCGAGTCGGGGGCGATCGGGGGCGGCGCGGCCGTCCGGTTGGTCGCCGAACAGATCGGGTACGGCATCGTGGCCGGCCTCGGCGCCGGGGCGGTCGCCGCCACGATCCTGATCACCGCCCAACGGCGCGGAACGATCGACCCGTTGTGGGCGCAGATCGTTCCCGTCGCCGCCGCCGTGCTCGCCTACACCGTCGCCGTGCCGCTGGGCGGGTCGGGCTTCATTGCCGCGTTCGTCGGCGGACTGACCTTCGGGACCATCCGCCGCCGCAAGGCGGCCGGCAGTGACGGTGCGGGTCTCCTCGACGAGTCCGGGGACCTGTTCAACGCCGTGACCTTCATCGTCTTCGGCGCCATCCTGCTAGGCCCCGCCCTCGGTCACCTGTCCTGGGCGGTGCTCGGTTACGCGGTGGTGAGCCTGACCGTCGTCCGCATGATCCCGGTGGCGTTGTCGATGATCGGGATGCACGCCCGCGCAACGACCGTCGGCTTCATCGGCTGGTTCGGCCCACGCGGGCTCGCCACCATCGTCTGCGCCATTCTCATCCTCGAAGAACCGGGCGAACTACCCCACGAGGAACTGCTCCTGACCACCGCGATCGTCACGATCGGCCTCTCGGTCCTGGCCCACGGACTCAGCGCCTCGCCGCTGGCCAACCGCTACGCCACCTGGTTCCGCAACAACCCCCGCGGTGAGACACAACCAGCCCAGCAAACGACACCCTCGACATGACACATGACACATGACAACCGGGCACCGAACACACAAGGGAGAAGATCCGATGGCCACAGAATTCCGGGAGAGGGCCCGCCGGCTGCGCAACGCACTCGAACCCGTGGCGGCCGGGGTGTACTTCGCCCCCGAGGCGCACGCGGCGTACGAGAAACTCGGTTTCGCGGGCAGTCCCGTCACCCACGAAGGCGCCGCCCGCCCGGAAATGACGGCGTACTTCACCAGCCGCAGCGCCTGCATGGGCGACGTACCGGGGGAAGTGGTCGCCGCCGCCTTCGGCTGCTTCAACCCGAAGGCCGTCGTGCCCGCCGTCGAGAAAGGACGGCAGCTCGCCGACCGCGAAACAATCCTCGCAGCCCGGGAAAAGGGGGCGACCGCCATGCTGGCGCGGGTGCTCGGCGATAAGCCCGAGGGGCTCGCTCGGGTGACCGACCTGCTCCGCCGCGGCGCCGACGCGGCCCGGTGGGAAGCGCACCCGATCTACGGGGGCCTGCGCTCGCTCGGCTTCCCCGGCACCCCGATCGGTGACTTGTGGCGGGCGGCGGACCTGCTGAGGGAGCACCGAGGCGACAGCCACGTCATCGCCTGGGCGGTCGGCGGCGTCGACGCGGTCGAGATCCTCCTGCTGACCGAACAGTGGTGGGGACTCCCGGCCCGCGCCTACGCCCCGACCCGCGGCTGGAAAGCGGCCGATATGGACGCCGGCTTCGAGCGACTCGAGAAACGTGGACTTGTGACCGGCGACGAGAAGCTCACCGACGCCGGCCGCGCATTCCGCGAGGAAATCGAGGTCCGCACCGACGAACTCGAACGGTCCGTGCTGGACGCGCTCGGCGACGACCTCGACGAACTGCTCTCACACCTCGACCCCTGGTCCGAGGCCGTCGTCGCCGCCAAGTCCTACCCCAAGCGGATCGCCGGTATCTACAACGTCGGCGGCGGGCCGCATTTCGGCTCCGGATTGACCATCGACACCGCGGCCGAAAAGTATGAGAACAAGGCATGAACCGCCCTGGCCGATAGCCAGCGTTAAGAGTGGAAGGGAACCGTCAGATGAGTGTCGACCGAAAAACCCTGGAATCGATCTCCGCACCGGACCGCATGCACACCCGCCTCAACGCCCTGGAGTTCACCGACGGCGCGCCGGCCAGGGACACAGTGGAGAAGGCGTACGACCACCTCGACTTTCTCCACGGAGTGAACGTCTTCCTCAACGCCTTCCCGGGAGCATCTACCTGGGCGCTGCGCCAAGGCTTCCTCGACGCCGGTGCCGAGGACAACTCAGTACTGCTCTTTTCAGAGCTGTTGGATTCCCAGTCGCTGTTCCTGACCGCCAACGCCGACACGATCTACTTCTGGTCGATCGTGGATCTGAACGGCGGGCCGATGGTGGTCGAGACACCGCCGATGGCGTTGGGCGTCTTCGACGACATGTGGTTTCACTGGATCAGCGACTTCGGACTGCCTGGCCCCGACCGGGGCGAGGGCGGCCGATTCCTGCTCATCCCGCCGGATTACGACGGTCCCCTGCCCGACAGCGGAGTCCATCTGGGCCACTCGCGGACCAACCGCGTCATGATGATCGGCCGTTCGTTCATGCAGGACAGCGACCCGAAACCCACGGTCGCGGTGATCAAGAAAACGCTGAAGCTGTACCCGTACGTGCCCGGTGGGTACGGCACCGCCGTCGCGACCCTCCTGGAAGGGAAAGTCCCGCCAGGGAAGTCGGCGGCGCCGCCGGAGACCCGGTTCGTCGAGGCGAGTGGGAAGGAGTTCAACACGATTCCACCATCGGACTTCGGGTTTTACGAACTGCTCAACGCATTGGTCCAGGACACACCCGCCACCGCCACCGACGCCGAAACCCTGGGACAGCTGGCCGCGATCGGCATCGTGAAGGGTGAAAAGTTCGACCCGGACGAGCGGATGCGCAAGATCCTGGAGGAGGCGGCCGCGGTGGGCCACGCGACCTCGCGGTCGTTGATGTTCGATGCCCGCGAGGCGGAGGGGCACGTGTATTACCCGGGGTCGGCGTGGACCAACATGCTCTTCCCAGGCGGCTACACCTTCGAAACGCCGCCGCCGCTCGTCACCGAGGAAGGCATCAAACCCTTCCCGCCCGGCGGTGCGAAGAAGCTGCACCTGCGGACGATGTTCTTCTACGGCTACACCGCGATCACCCCGGCGATGTGCATGCTGCTGACCGGCATCGGGTCGCAATACCTGGTTGCGTTCAAAGATAGCGAGAACGCCTATTACGACGGTGCGAAGACGTACACGATGTCGTTGCCGCTAGACATTCCAGCGGCCCGATTCTGGTCACTGACCTTGTACGACAACCAGACCCGGTCGATGCTACAAACACCGCAGCGCTTCCCGAGGGCCGGCAGCCAGAGCTACCCGTCCCCGGCCGCCGACGCCGATGCCGATGGGTCGACCACGATCCACTTCGCCCCCGAGAAACCGGATGGTGTCGGCCAGGGAAACTGGATCCAAACCGACCCGGACAAGGGATTCTTCATCATCCTTCGGCTGTACAGCCCGCTGCAATCCTTCTTCGACAAGACCTGGCGACCGAGCGAAATCGAGCGGGTGCAGTAACGCGGTAGGGAAGTCTTCCGCGAGTGTCCCAGGGAGGCGACCTGATGTTCGACCACTCACCGGCGCCGACACGCGCGAGCCGGCGCGCACAGCTGCGCGGAGCGATTCTGCGTCCGATACTGACAACGGCACTGCTACTTGCGCTGTATTTTACTGTGCCACTGGACAATGTGAACGATCCACGGAGCTGGCTGCTGCTCGTCGGGGCGATTTGCGTGTTCGGTGCGGTGACCACGTGGCAGTTCCGCCGGATCCTGCGATCGCGGTACCCGGTGCCCCAGGCCGTCGAGGCGATCGCCACCGTCCTGCCGCTCTACCTGCTCGGATTCTCGATCATGTACTACCTGATGGCGGCGGTGAACCCGGGCAGCTTCTCGGCCGCGCTGTCCCGGATGGCGTCGCTGTATTTCACCGTCACCGTCTTCTCGACCGTCGGATTCGGGGACATCCTGGCCGTCTCGGACACCGGGCGGGCGGTGGTCACCACCCAGATGGTCACCAACCTGGTGCTCTTGGGGATCGGCGGCAAACTCCTCTACGGCGCCATCGAGCGCTCACGGAAGCGCCGAGAGCCCACGGACCCCGTCTAGAAGAATCGGGCTCGCCCTCGACGTCGTGCGACCGGAGGCGCGAGGCGTCGAACCGTCGTGTCGGTGCAATTCTCAGGACTTGGATGCCTCGTCGATCTCCTTGCTGACCTGCTCCGTGTCCGCCTCGAGCTGCTTCTTGGTCACCTTGGAGGCGCGTTCGAGCGCCTTCTCGACGCGCGCCTCGAGGTCCGTCGCCGCAACGACGATCAGTCCGCTGTCACCCGCGTCGAGCAGCTCACCCACCTCCTTGAGGTCGGAGCGGCTCATCCCGGCCGCGACGTGCCCGCCGAGGGCCCCGAGACCAGCGCCGCCGGCGCCACCCAACAACAGCCCGGCCCCGAGCCCTACGGCTGGGAACAGGGCAACGAGCGCACCCCCGACCAGGCCGATGCCGAGTCCGCCCCAGGCGCCCTGCCGGGTCGGCTGCTCATGCTTCTTGACTATCTTGACCTTGCCTTTGTCCGTTCTGGTGATGACGGCGGCGTCGTAGGTATCGACCAGGCCCGTCTCGACGTAGAGCTCGTGCACGGCGTCGTAGTCGGCGATCGCGGCGTCCTGCGAGTCGTAGGTCGCCGCCAGGAGGGCGAATGTATCGAGGGCCATGGTTTCCTCCAATTGATGTGGATGACGGTGGGTCAGTGAAGGCGCGGGCTAGGTCGGCCACCAGGCCGGTGGGTCGCCCGGCTCGGCCAGTAGTTGGCCTTCGCGCGGAATGGCTCCGACCAATCGCGGATATCGATTGACGTCACCTCGATCCGGTTGTGCATGCTGTAGCCGCCTCGCATTGTTGTCCGGCATCCAGCCTCGACACCCGCAGCGCCGGTCACATCCCCCGAAACGGGTGACTACCAGGCGACCACCCGGGTAGTGGGTGCGTGCTCATGAGGCTTACCGACATGTCGCGATTGCTCGTCGGGGTTGTTGACCCCTGTGCTGCCACATCGCGCCGGTGGCCTATTGGCCGACGTGTGGAGCAGTAACGCCTTTTCCGCAATGTCGGAGGCTGCGGAAATGTCTGGGGGAGAAAGGAAGTCGTCGGTGCCGTAGGCGGGATCGGGATAGTTGTAGTATCCCCGTCCTGTCTGCAATCCCAGCAGACCCTGATCGAGGAAGTTCTTCTCGATGTAGTGGGCATTCCGGAGCATCTGCTCGTCGTTGTTCACATGCCCCCAGTGGTCGAGAACATTGAACACGGTGGTCATACCGACGACGTCCATCAGCCCCAATGGGCCCATGGAGCAGCCTCGATTGACGATCATGTAGGTGCGGTCGACGTCCTCGGCGGTTGCGACATCGTTTGTCACGAGGGTTTGTGCGGCATTCAGCAGGGGAACGAGCCAGGTATTGATGGCGTACCCATTCTGCTGCTTCTGTATCGGGACGGGGACCATGCCGATTTCGATTCCGAACTCCGTTGCCGCGATCAACGTATCTCGCGCGGTTTCCGGGTGCGCCATGATCTCCACTGCATTCAGTTTCCAGATGAGATTGGCGAAATGCATCGCGCAGTATTTTTCCGGACGGCCGGTCGCTGCTGCAAAGTCCTGCGGCAACAATGTCGACGAGTTCGTCGCGATCAACGTGTGTTCGGGGAGGTGCGGTGCCATGGTCTCGTAGACGCTGGTCTTCACGTCGGGCCTCTCCGATACCGCTTCGATGACCAAGTCTGCATGCTGAACGGCCTCGGAAATATCGGTGCTGTAGGTCAACCGTTTCCGGGTCTTCGCGATGTCCTCGTCGGTGGCGGCGACGTCCACGCGGTAGATGTCGGCGTACATTTCGTGCGCAGCACGGCAATTGTCGATGGCCTTCTGGTGTAGGTCGTAGACGACTACGTCCTTCCCTTTGAACGCGCTGTGCCATGCGACCTGCCCGCCGAGGACGCCTGCGCCCAATACGGTGACCCGATTCAGGTCTGACATAACTTCTCCATTCGTGTTCGGTGATGCATATTTCTGATGTGCGGTGGGTGCCGTCTCACATCGTCAGCGACGGCGTGCTGCGGACGGGGTCGAGGACTCGGTGCAGAAAGGCGAGCTGGTCGGCCAGTGCCTGCTGCTGCCAGGGCCCCTGATAGACGTCGAAGTGATCGACGGGGTACTCGCGCAGTTGCGCGAGAGGACCGGCCTTCGCGGCGGTCCGGCGCGCCGCGTCGGGCGGCGCGATGCGGTCGCGCGTGCCGACCTGCACCAGGATCGGGCAGGTGAGATGACGGGCGAAGGTAGTGGGCCGGTTCAAACCGACCTCCAGTGCGGTGCGTGCACACACTTCGTTGCGCCAGGTCGCGCCCGCCATGGAGGTGTAGGCCTCCTCGGCGCCAGGCGTGCTGATGATCGCCGCCGACCCGGGCTGACCGACCACCGGAACGTGGTGCGGCGCGCGCTTGGTCAGCACACGGGCGACGTCCCGCAACCCGTGTCCGGTGGCGCGAACCAGCTGGCCGGGGCCGGCGTAGCGGGCGATCTGCACCAGGGCGGCCAGCCCGTCGGTGGCCGGTGTCATGGAAACGACCGCCGAGACGCGCCCATCCTCCGCCGCGACCGCGATGACGTGACCACCGGAGTACGACGTCCCCCACAGTGCGATCCGGTCCGGGTCGACGCCCGGCAGGCGGCGGGCCGCATCGATCGCGGCACGGTAATCCTGTCGCTGACGCCGGAACGAAACATCCTGGCGTGGACTGCCGTCCGAGTCACCGAAGCCGCGGTAGTCGAAGACGAACGCATCGATGCCTGCCTGAGCGAATGCCTCGGCGTAGCCCAGCAGGCCGGTGTCCCGGGTGCCGCCGAAGCCGTGTGCCATGACCACGCACGGCCGGCCGGGTTCCCGGTCCGGCGCGTCGGTGGTGGCCGAAACGTGCCAGGCCGCACAGGTGACGCCGTGGCTGGTGAAGGTGATCTCGTTCTTCATCGTGCTCACTCCGATCACGAGGCCAGCAGAGCCGGCTGGCTGGCGGTGAACCGCAGGTCGCGGTCCTCGATCGGCCCCTCACGCAGCCGCTCGACGTCCTTCTCGTAGGCCATCGCGGCCGTCCACGGGCCGCTGGTGCCTGCACGGGGGAACGCGGCGACCGCACGCTGGACGTATCCGGAGGTGAGGTCGAGCAACGGGACCCGTTCCATGCCCGGATCGGTGAGGACCGGTTCGACGGTGGTGTAGCCGCGCTCGTCCATGTGGTCGAGCAGTCGGCAGAAGTGCTCGCTGATGAGGTCGACCTTGAGCGTCCAGGAGATGTTCGTGTAGCCGAGTGCGAACACGAAGTTCGGTAGGCCGCTGAGCATCATCGACTTGTAGACGGTCGTGTCGGGCGGATTCACCGGCTCTCCGTCGACTCTGATCTGGATCGCACCGAACGCGAGCATGTTCAAACCGGTGGCGGTGACGACGATGTCGGCCTCGAGTTCCTGGCCGGACTCGAGCCGGATCCCGGTTTCGGTGAAACGCTCGATCCGGTCCGTCACCACCGAGGCCTGGCCTGTCGAGATCGCCTTGAACAGGTCGCCGTTGGGCACCATGCACAGGCGCTGATCCCAGGGGTTGTAGCGGGGGGTGAAGTGGGTGTCGACGTCGAAGTTCTTGGGCAGCTGGCGGCGGACGTTGGCGATCAACAGCTTGCGCATGAGCTTCGGGGAGCGGCGGCAGGCCTTGAAGATCCCGCGGTGCATCATGATGTTCTTGCGCCGGATGATCGGGTAGGCCCGCTTCGGGCCGATCAGCTTGTTGAGCGTGTTCGCGATCGCGTCCTCGGCCGGCAGCGAGAGCACGTAGCTCGGCGAGCGCTGCAACATCGTGATGTGCTGGGCGGTGCCGGCCATCGCGGGGATCAGCGTTGCCGCGGTCGCGCCGCTGCCGATGACAACCACCTTCTTGCCGGAGTAGTCGAGCTCTTCGGGCCAGTGCTGGGGATGAACCACCCGGCCGGTGAAGTCCTCGATGCCGTCGAACTCGGGCGTGAAGCCGGTTTCGTGGTTGTAGTAGCCGGTGCCGGAGAACAGGAATCGCGCAGTGATCTGCACGGTCTCGTCGCTGCCGGAACGTTGCGCGGTCACGGTCCAGCGCCCCGCCGACGAGGAGAACTCCGCCGACGACACCCGGTATCCGAATCGGATGTGCTCGTCGATGTGGTTCTCGGTGACGGTCTCCTGCAGGTAGTCCAGGATGATGTGCGCGTCGGCGATCGCCTTCTTGTGCGTCCACGGCTTGAATCCGAAGCCGAAGGTCGGCATGTCCGAGTCCGAGCGGATCCCCGGGTAGCGGAACTGGGTCCACGTCCCGCCGATCGCGTCCTTACCCTCCAGGATCGCGAACGTCGTGTCGGGCCGGCGGGTCTTCAGGTGGTAGGCCGCACCGATTCCGGAGATGCCGGCGCCGATGATCAACACATCGAAGTCCATGGTCTCCACCTCGGGGATGGTCGTGATCGTCACTGGGGTCTCCTGGTCGCTGTCGTGCGAGGTTGTGATGTGTTTCACAGTAGGTCTGCACCCGCACCCAGCGACATGTCCGCTCGCCTAATCCTTGCCTCCGGCTATGTGCGGTAGCACACTCGTTTCATGACCAGCGGAACGACCCCGACTGTGATCGTCGGTCTCATGGGTGATGTCGCCGAGTCGATGCTCGCCGAACTCGATCAGTTCGTCGAAGACATGGACGCCGAGGAGGTCAAGCTGGCCCCAGCGCTGGGCGCCGATGCAGCAATCGCGGCGGAGATGTCGGCAAGCAACCGCGCGAACGTCGCGCGCCTACTCACTACACTCGCACGCCGCGACGGCCGCGCCGCACCGATCGACGTCCCACCGGAGGCGCTGGATGTGGTCCGCACCGTCGTTCGCCGCGGCATCGACCTCGACGTGATCTTCCACGCCTACCGCCGAGGGCAGAACCTGGTGTGGCAGAGCTTCATCGCGCATGCCGCTCGGATCGTCCCACCGGGCCCGCAGCTCGTCGAGTTGTTGGAGGCGTTTTCGCAGCATCTGTTCGAGTACGTAGACCACGTGATCGGCCGTGTCATTGCCGACGCGCAGCGTGAGCGCGAGGAGGTCCTCGGTGGTGCGCTCGCACGCCGTGCCGAGACCATTCGTCTGATCCTCGACGGTGCCCCGATCGACAGCCGCCGAGCCGGCGAACGCCTGGGGTACGAACTGGCCCGGCGCCATACCGCACTCGTGTTGTGGGCCCAACCGCCCGGCGAGGTGCAGGGCGCGCTGGAGTCCGCCGCCACCAGCCTCGCCCGCGCCGCCGGTGCGCGCCCCCCGCTGACCCTCCCCGCCGGGATCTCGACGCTGTGGGCATGGTTCAGCACCGACTCCGACCCCGCGCTCGACGCACTGCGCGACGCGCTCACCCGAGCGCAACCCAATGTCCGCGTCGCGGTCGGCCCCACCCAGCCCGGCATCACCGGGTTCCGCCGCTCACATGATGCGGCGCTGACCATCCAGCGGCTGCTCAGCGGGCATCCGAGCGGCGCGCGCCTGGCGCTCTACCGCGACCTCGAAGTCACGGCGCTGGCAGCGCAGAACCCAGACCGCGCGGCCGATTTCGTCGCCACGACGCTGGGCCCGCTCGCCGCGGACACACCCAGTGCAGCTCGGCTCCGCGAGACCTTGCGGGTGTTTCTCGACGAAGCCGACAACGCACCCCGCGCCGCCGTCCGCCTGCACACCCACCGCAACACCGTCCTGCAACGCGTCGCGCGTGCAACCGAACTCCTCGGTCACCATCCCGGCGAACGCCGGCTGGCGCTCGAACTCGCGCTCGAGCTCGCCCACCAGATCGGGCCACGGGTCCTCACCCGGACCTGATGAACGATTCAGGATCCCGGGGTCGCGTGCGGACACCGGTCTCACAGGTCGCCGATGACGCCGGGGTGAGCGGATTCGGCCGAAATGCGAACATCCCACGTGGGCTTCGGTGTTCGGGACGTGGTGTGATTGCGGATTGCCGTCGATAGCGACTCTGTGACGGCTACGCTTGGTAGGTGCCGAACGATGTGATCGATGGTGCACCCGAGCGCGAAGCCGGTCCTGTCCGGCCACCCGGGTATCGTCGCTGGCTTCCCGACCGCTATGCCTTCGGGGGGCTGGTGGTCGCGGTGCTGTTCGTGTGGCTGTCGTTGACGCCGACGCTTCTGCCCCGTGGTCCGTTCTTCCAGGGTCTCGTCACCGGCGTATCGGCGGCCCTCGGGTACGCCATCGGGTTCCTCGGCTCCAAGCTGGTTCGTCATCTCGTGCAGCGGGAGGCCCCGACCCGCGTGAAGATCATGGTTCGCCGGGTGGCGTTTGTGGCCGGAATCGTCGGAACCGCGGCGATGCTGGTGTGGTTCTGGGATTGGCAGTCGCAGTTGCGGGCGATCATGAGTGCCGCACCGTTCCCGTGGTTCGGCTATCTCGTCATGGTGTTCGTGGCGGTGCTGATCTTCGTCTTGTTCGTTGCGATCGCCCGGGTGCTGCTGCGGGCGGTGTGGTGGGTCGAACGCAAGATCAGCCGGGTGGTGCCGCGGCGGATCTCGGCGACGGTCATCGGTGTATTGGTGGTGGCGCTGCTGTTCGCACTCGTCAACGGCGCGATGGTGCGCGTGATCATGTCGGGGCTGAACAACTCGTTCGCCGCCGTCAACCAGGAAACCAAGGCGGGCGACGAGCCGCCGACGTCGTCGCTGCGTTCGGGCGGGCCGGACTCGCTCGTCACGTGGGATTCGCTGGGACGGCAGGGCCGCTCGTTCATTTCGCGTGCCCCGACCGTCGGCGAACTGTCGGCGTTCAATGGTGGGCGGCCGGCGCTGGAGCCGATTCGAACCTACGCCGGGCTCGCCAGCGGCGGCGATTCGATCCGGGAGAACGCACAGGTGGCAGCAGACGAACTCGAACGTGCGGGCGGGTTCGACCGCGCGGTGGTGGGGGTGGCGACCACAACCGGGACCGGGTGGATCAACGAAAGTCTCGTCTCCTCACTGGAATACATGTACAACGGCGACACTGCGATGGTCGGGCTGCAGTACTCCTATTTGCCGAGTTGGCTGTCCTTCCTGGTGGACAAGGAGCGTGCCCACCAGGCCGGGGAGGCGTTGTTCGACGCGGTGTACGACAAGTGGAAGGCCCTGCCGGCGGAGACCCGTCCGAAGCTCGTCGTGATGGGCGAGAGCCTCGGCTCCTTCGGTGGCGAAAGCGCATTCGGCAGCGTCGATGATGTCGAGGCCCGCACCGACGGGGTGCTGTTCACGGGACCACCCAATGCCAACGAGATCTGGACGGATGTCACCACGAACCGCGATCCGGGCTCACCCGAATGGCTGCCGATCTACGAGCAGGGCGAGACCGTCCGCTTCGGAGCACGCGCACCGGAGGACCTTCCGCGCCCCGATTCACCCTGGGGGATCCCACGCATGGTCTATCTGCAGCACCCATCGGATCCGATCGTCTGGTGGTCGCCCCAGCTGCTGCTGAGCGAGCCGGACTGGCTGAAGGAGGACCGTGGCTACGACGTCCTCGACAGCACACAGTGGTTCCCGTTCGTGACCTTCCTCCAGGTTGCGGCCGACATGGCGGTATCGACAGGTGTTCCCGACGGGCACGGGCATTCGTACGTCGTCGACATCGCCGACGCGTGGAGCGCGATCCTGCCGCCCGAGGGCTGGACCCCGGCGGACAACGACCGCCTGCGGACCGTGCTTGCCGAGATGGGCGCGGACGGCTGACTGCTGTGCCGGCCGGCGGCTACGGTGCCGTCAGGAAGGACGTGACGGCCGGGATGAGATCGGGTGCATTGGTGAGGATGTCGAGGTGCCCGCCGCGGTGGAGGTGCAGGGTCGCGTGCGGCAGGAGCGCGTTCATGATGTGAGCGTTGGCAATGGGAATGATCGGGTCGTCGGTGCCCGCGAGGATCAGCGTGGGCTGTCGGATGAGGGGAAGCAGCGGCAGGCTCGTCCACGCCGCTCCCGCGATGAGCTGATGGAGATAACCGATGCGCGAGCCCGAGTGCATCTGCTTTCCGAAGACTCGCGCCACGGCTTCACCCCCGAGGCGGGCCGTGCCACCGTACAGGTCGCCGGCGATGGCTGCCGCGTAGCGGGTGTCGGTGAACCGCCTCGGCGTCAGCATCTTCGCGAGCACACGCGGGTGCCCCGGAATCATCAGGGCGCCGGTCCCGGTGGCGACGAGGACGACGCGCCGGCAGCGCCGCGGGTTCTGCAGGGCGAACTGCTGGGCCAGCGCTCCGCCCCAGGACAAGCCGAGGATGTCGACGACATCGACCCCGATCTCGGTGAGGAGGCGGCTCAGGCCGCACGCGAGGGCAGGAATCCCGTACGGGACCGGTGATGCCGGCGAACCCCCGGTCCCGGGGACGTCGAAGCTGATGATCGTCGCTGTCGGGTCCATCGCGGCGACCAGCGGGTCCAGCACTTCCAGGCCTGCTCCGATGCCGTTGCACAGGACCAGGGGCACACCGGTCCCGCGGCGGACCCGCACCCGGATCGGTCGACCACCGACCGGAACAACCTTGTCGTCGAATCGATCGCTCCGGCCGAACAATTCGGTCACGCTCACGTGTAGAGCACCACGACGTCCGCGATGCACACCGGACGCGTTCCGCCGTCGATCTCGTAGGTCAACCCGAAGACTGCCTCGATGCCGGCCGGTTTCCGTTGCGCGGCGATCACGGACACGGTGACGCGCAGCGCGGAACCGACGGGCACGGGCGCCGGGAACCGCACCTTGTTCAGGCCGTAATTGAGGGCGGCGTGCACGCCGTCGACGGTGAGAACTTCGGCGAGGATGCTCGGGGCCAGCGACAGCGTGAGATAGCCGTGCGCGATGGTGCCGCCGAAGGGGCCACTGGCCGCGCGTTCGGGATCCGTGTGGATCCACTGGTGGTCCCCGGTCGCGTCGGCGAACAGATTCACCTGATCCTGCGCAATTTTGAGCGTGCCCGTGGTTCCGATGGTCTGTCCGACGAGCCCGAGGAGATCGGTGGGCTGTGTGAGATGCATGGGTAGGAATGTCCCTCTGTGGTGTTTAGAGCGGGTCAGTTGTGGTGGACGTAGGTCCCCGGGGCGGGCCCGAGCGGGGGGAACTGCCGGGCGCCGAGGCTGCCGGGGGTGTCGATGTCGGGTCCGCTGCGCTCGGCCAGCCAGCGCGCGTAGTCGGGCCACCACGAGTCCGGTGCGGTCTCCGCTGCGGCAAGCCATTCGTCCGGAGTCTCCGGGACGGGCTGCCCGAATCGGAAGGACGCCCGTGGATTGCCCGGCGGGTTCACGAGTGAGGCGATGTGACCGTTCGACGACAGCACGAACCGGGAGTCCTTGCTGCCGAGGAGGCGAGCGCTCCGGTAGGTGGACTGCCACGGGCAGAGGTGGTCGGCGGAGCCGCCGACGACGTACGCGTCGGCGGTCACGGTGGCCAGGTCGACGGGTGTGCCGAGCATGGTCGCCGCGCCCGGCATCGTCAGCGCGTTGCGCAGGCCGAGCAAGACGAGATCGCGGTGCAGTGCCGCCGCCATGCGGGTGGTGTCCGAGTTCCAGAACAGCACGTCGAAGGCGGCGGGAGCCCGGCCCTGCACGTAGTTGTTCACCCAGTACCGCCAGACCAGGTCGGTCGGACGCAGCCAGGCGAACATCTCGGCGAGGGTGCGGCCGTCGAGATATCCCTTGGCGGCCGAGTCACGGATCGCGGCCGCGGCGGCGCGCTCGCTCATGACGGCCGCCGCGGTGCCGGCCCGAGTCTGGTCGAGCACGGTGACGGCCAGGGTGAGGCCGGCGATGCGGTCGCCCTCACCGATCTCGGTGAGATGCGCTGCGACCATCGCCGCGAGAATCCCGCCCGAGCAGGTGCCCAGGACGTGGGCGCTGTCGGTCCCGGCGATGCACTGCACCGTATCGAGCGCCTCCACGATCGCCGCGCCGTAGGTGTCGGCATCCCAGTCCCGGTGCCGGGCGTGGGGGTTGCGCCAGGAGATGGCGAAGACCTGCTGACCCTGCTGCAGGAGATACTCGATCAGGCTGCGGCCCGGTGCGATGTCGAGGATGTAGTACTTGTTGATGACGGGCGGGACGATCAACAGCGGTGTGGCGTGGACCTTTTCCGTCTGCGGCGTGTAGTGGATCAGTTCGAAGGTGCGGGTCTGCAGGACGACGGCGCCCTTCGTCGCAGCCACGTCCTCCCCGACGGCGAACGCGTCGGGCTCGACCATGGCGGGCACGCGCGGTTTCGACCGCAGGTCGCGGACGAGCGCGCGGACGCCGCGTGCCGCGCTGAGGCCGCCCGTGTCCACCATTGCCTTCCATCCCAGCGGGCTGAGCAGTGGATTGTTGGTGGGGGACAGGCCTTCGACGAGGTTGTCGAGGACGAACCGCATCCGCTCGTGGTCACGCCAGTCGAGTTCGGCGTCGTCGAGCAGGGCCGCAGCGGTGTGCGACGTCGCGAGGTACGCCTGCATCGCCCGGCGCAGGGCCGGATTCTGCTGCCACGCGGCGTCGCCGAAGCGCCTGTCCGCCTTCGCAGGAGAGCGGTCCGAGGTGCCGACGGCGATGGCGCCGAGTTCGCGGGCGAGGGCACCGCCGCGCCGGGCGAGGGTACCCGGGCGGCCGGCGAGGCTCCGCCCGAGACGGGTCCACGAGCTGTCGGGGAGCATGCGAGCTGCGACACCGCGGGTTCCGCTGGTGAGGAGAAGATCGAGGGGAGCGGTGAGCTCGTCGGGGACAGTCGGGAGGGGAGTGGTGCTCACACTGGTGCTTTCGGTATCAGAGGGCGGCCGGGGCGCGGCCGAGTTCGCGTTTGAGGATCTTGCCGGTGGCGGTCATCGGCAGGGTGGTGACGAATTCGACGCTGCGGGGGTACTTGTAGCTCGCCATCTGCTGCTTGGCCCAGGCGATCAACTCGTCCGGGGTGACCTGTGCGCCGGGCTCGAGGATGACGTACGCCTTGATCTCCTCGCCGTGACTGTCGTCGGGGACGCCGACGACGGCGGCCAGGGAGATGGCGTCGTGGCCGAGGAGGACTTCCTCGATCTCTCGGGGATACACGTTGAATCCGCCGCGCACGATCAGGTCCTTCGCCCGGTCGACGATGTAATAGAAGCCGTCGTCGTCGACGCGGGCGAGGTCACCGGTCCGGAACCAGCCGTCGCGCAGCACTTCCGCGGTGGCGTCCGGTCGGTTGTAGTACCCCTTCATGACGTTGTGGCCGCGCAACGCGATCTCGCCGATCTCACCGGACCCGGTGACGGTGTTCCAGTCCTTGTCGACGAGCCGGGCCTCGATTCCCCACACAGGGACGCCGATCGAACCGGGCCGGGGCTCGCCGCCGGGGTCGCTGAACGTCGCGAGTGGCGACGTCTCGGACAGTCCGTATCCCTCGAGGATCTGCACACCGAAGCGGTCGGCGAACCGGGTGAGGATCTCCACCGGCAGCGCGGCACCGCCGGAGATCGCGAGTCGCATGTTGCCGGCGATGCGATCGATGTCGGCGGGGTGTCCGTCGAGGGCGCCGAGCAGACCCCAGTACATGGTGGGCACGCCGGCGAAGACGGTGATGTTCTCCCGCTCGATGAGGTCGAGTGCGGCGGCGGCCTCGAACCGAGGCAGCAGCACCAGGGTCGCCCCCACCGAGATCCCGGCATTGAGGGTGACCGTCTGACCGAACGAGTGGAACAGCGGCAGCGTCACCAGATACCGGTCGTGGGTGGCGGGTGTGCTGTCGAAGAGGCGGTTGGCGGTCAGCGCGTTGAGCACCATGTTGGCGTGGGTGAGTTCGGCGCCCTTGGGTTTTCCGGTGGTCCCGCTCGTATACAGGATGACGGCGGTGTCACCGGGTTCGCGGACGATGGTCTCGGAAGCGGTGTTTTGCAGCGCCATCGCGTCGGCCAACGTGCCGATGCCGTCGATCGCGGCGGGAGCGTCCGGGTCGGCGGTGATGCGGAACATGCTGCGGCAGTGCGGGCTCTGCGCGAACGCGGAGCGCCCGTACTCGCCCATCGGCAGGTCGGGGGTGCCGTCGTAGCAGAAGTACGCCTTGGCGTCGGAATCTGTGAGGTGGTAGGCGATCTCGCGGTCCTTGAGGAGCACGTTGAGGGGCACGACCACGGCGCCGGCCTTGAGGATGCCGTAGTAGACGACGGGGAACTGGGGGATGTTGGGACAGGAGAGCGCGACCGTGTCGCCGGGTTCGATGCCGCACGACACCAGCAGGTTCGCGACCTGGTTCGACCGGGCGTCGAGGTCGGCGTAGGTCATCCGCTCGTCACCGAGAATCAGGGCGTCACGGTCGCCGAACCGGCGGGCGGAGTCTTCGAGGAGTACGGAGAGGTTGAGCACGGGACACTTTCTCGTGGTGGGAAGGTGGGAGAAGCGCTACGAGAGCGGCGCTGCGGTGGCGGCGCGGACCAGGTCTTCGGTGACCCCGGGCGCGCACTCGCGCAACACGAGACCGGAGTCGGTGACGTCGACGACGGCCAGGTTGGTGATGATCCGGTGCACGACGCGGCGGCCGGTGAGTGGCAGCGTGCAGCGTTCGACGATCTTCGGGGCACCGGACTTGTCGCAGTGCTCCATGAGCACGATGACCTTGCGGGCGCCGTGCACGAGGTCCATTGCGCCGCCCATGCCCTTGACCATCCGTCCCGGAACCATCCAGTTCGCGAGGTCGCCGGCCGCGGAGACCTGCATTCCGCCGAGGACGGCGGTGTCGATGTGGGCGCCGCGGATCATTCCGAAGCTGAGCGCCGAGTCGAAGAACGACGCGCCCGCGTTGACGGTGACCGTTTCCTTGCCGGCGTTGATCAGATCCGCGTCGACCGCATCCTCGTCCGGGTAGCGACCGGTGCCGAGGATCCCGTTTTCGCTGTGCAGCGTCACCTGAACCCCGGCGGGGAGGAAGCTCGGGATCAGCGTGGGCAGCCCGATGCCGAGGTTGACGTACTCGCCCGGCGACAGTTCCTCGGCGGCACGGGCCGCCATGTCCTCGCGCGTCCAGCCGATCGTCTCGACGATGGTCGTCATGTCAGTCCTTCCTCGCGGCGACGGTGCGCTTCTCGATGTGCTTGTCCTGAGTCCCGGTGTGGACGATCCGGTCGACGAAGATCCCCGGCAGGTGCACCCGCGCCGGGTCGAGCACCCCGGGTTCGACGAGCTGCTCGACCTGGGCGATGCAGATGCGGCCGGCCATCGCGGCGAGCGGGTTGAAGTTGCCCGCGGCCTTGGCGAACACGAGGTTGCCCTCGCTGTCCCCGATGAGGGCGTGGACGAGTGCGAAGTCGGCGGTGATCGATTCCTCGAGCACGTATTCGCGGCCGGCGAACTCGCGGATCTCCTTGGGCGGGGAGGCGACGGCCACCGATCCGTCGGGGGCGTACCGCCACGGCAGCCCGCCGTCGGAGACGGGCGTTCCGACCCCGGCGGGGGTGAAGAAGGCGGGGATCCCCGCACCGCCGGCACGCAGCTTCTCGGCCAGGGTTCCCTGCGGCGTCAGCTCGACCTCGAGCTCACCCGACAGGTATTGGCGCGCGAATTCCTTGTTCTCCCCGACGTATGACGCGGTGACGCGTCGAATCCGGTTGCGGGTGAGCAGGATCCCGAGCCCGCGTTCGTCGACCCCGCAGTTGTTGGAGAACACCTCCAGGTCGGTGGCGTCACCGTCGGCGATCGCGGCGATCAGCTCGTCCGGGATGCCGCACAAACCGAACCCGCCGACCGCCAGCGACGCACCGGACCCGATGTCCGCGACGGCGTCGGCGGCCGAACCGAAGACCTTGCGCGTCATCGGGCATCTGCGTTCGCGAGACCGGGGACGACCGTGCTCTCGATGAGGTCTCGGAGCAGTTCCTCGGCGTACGGCCAGTACCCGTAGCCTGCGGCCGGATTGAGGTGGCCGACGGCACCCAGGTCGACGAGCTTGCTGCCCCACGACTCGGCCATCCCGGCGACCCGACGGAATCGGGCCATCGGATCGTTCGTGCTGGCGGCGACGACGCTGGGGAACGGCAGCCGGCCCCGGGGGACGGGATCCCAGCCACCCTGCTCGAGTTCGCCGGGGGTGGGATACCCCGCGGGCAGTGGTTCCTCGAGGTCCGGTGGGGTGGCGAGCAGGGCGCCCTGGATCGGGCGGGTGGACTGCTGGGCCCAGTGGACGGTGATCGCCACTCCCGCACTGTGGGCGACCAGCACGACCGGGCCGTCGATGTCGGCGAGGACGGCGTCGAGTGCGGCGACCCGGGCCGCGAGGCTGAGCTTGTCCTGTTCGAGCGGCGGCACCGTCCGCACGGTGTCGAGTCGCTCGGCGAGCAGCGTCTGCCAGTGGTCGGCGACGTGGTCGCGCAGTCCGGGCACGATCACCACGGTCGGTGAGGTGGAAGTGGTCACGGTCGACTCCAGTTCTTCGGAGGTGGATCAGGCGGGTGCGGCGGTGAGGGCGGCGAGCTTGCGGCGTCCGGCCGGGTAGGCGCGTCTGCCGAGGACGAGGGCGATGATCGCGACGATGTAGATCAGGGGCGCGATCTGCAATGCGGTGACGAGGCCGAAGCGGTCGGCCAGCACCCCGACGACGAAGGGTCCCAGTGCCAGTCCGAGGAGATTGTTGGCCAGGGTGAGGGTGCCGAAGGCCGAGGCGCGCACCGACGAGTGGGTGAGGTTCGCGACCATCGCGGCGATGGGGCCGGACGAGCCGGCGGAGAAGAAGGCACCGATACCGATCAGGACCAGTTGGGGCGTGCCGGTCGGCAACTGGAATCCGGCGCCGAGGAAGACGAGGGAGATCACGCCGAAGACCACCGCGGTGGTCCATTTCCGTGCGGGATCGTTGCGGCTCACGCGGTCGGTGATGATGCCGCACACCACCATGCCGCTGCCGACGAGGAGGACGAAGATCGACGCCATCGCACCGGCCTTGTCGAGTGCGAGGCCGTAGGACCGGTTGAAGAAACTCGGCAGCCACGCGAGCAGGACACCGGCAGTGAACATCTGGAGACCACCACCGATGTAGGCGAACACGACGGCGGGGGTGGTGAACAGGCTCGAGATCGGCGCCCGGAATCCGGCGGGGCCGGGTGCGTCGGCCGGGTCGTCGTCGGCTGCATGCTGAGCAAGTTTGCGTTCGGAGACCAGAGCCCGGAACAGGGCGACGAGCATGAGCCCGAAGACGGCCATCGCGGCGAACGACCAGCGCCAGCCGAGGTTGACAGCGATCACGCCGCCGAGGGCGACGCCGATCACGGACCCGAACGATCCGCCGCCCATGAAGGCGCCGCTGAGCGTGGAGTGCACTCGCGGGGCGAACACGCTGAGAACCACCGCGATGCCGACGCTGCCGTAGGCGGCTTCACCCACGCCGACCAGGAAGCGGGCCCCGAGCATCTGCTCGTAGCTGCTCGCTACCGCGCAGAGCAGTGTGGCGATGCTCCAGAGCACGGCCATCAGGACGAGGCTCTTCACGCGACCCCACCGGTCGGCGAGCAGCGACAGCGGGAGGGTCAGCAGTCCGACCATCAGCGCGACGACGCTGCTGAGCGACGCCAGCTGGGAATCTGTCAGCGTCCATTCGGTTTTGAGGAGCGGGAATACGGCGCTGAGGACTTGCCGGGACATGTAGTCCGACAGCAGCAGACCGAAGGTGAGTGCGAAGACGATCCACGGGTAGAACCGGGACCGGGAGGCCGGGGCGGTGTTCCCGGTGGTGGCATTAGGGGTGGTGGTGTTCAGGGCGGTGGTGGCAGGCAGTCCCATGAGGCCTCCTATGGCCGTCAGGAGTGATAAAGGGTGGGGGAGAGAGCCGGCCGTGCTCGTGCGAGCAGCGGTCTTCCCGGCTCTCTCCCCGGTCGTGACCGAGATCCCCCAGGCGCCGGAACTCAGGCGTGGTGGGTGAAGCCCACCTGGCCGGGACGGCGGTTGGGCGCGTAGCCGAGCTTGGCGAGGGTCTCGTCGGCATCGGCATAGGTCTGGCCGATCCGGTAGATGTCGCGGGCCTCCTTGCCGGTGGCCACCTCGCGACCCAGTTCACCCGCGACGCGGACCAACTGCTCGACCTGCTGGACGGAGGTCATCTTCTCGCCCTTGCGTCCCCAGATGGTGTCTTCGTTACCGCACCTGGGGTGCAGGCCCATCGCGATCGCCATCGCGTTGACCGGCAGCACGCTACGCATCAGGGTCTCGAGGGTCAGGCAGGCACCGTCCGGGACTCGCTGGATGAAGTTCATGATGTTGTACGGATTGGGGCCGTCGAAGCCACCGCCGATGCCGACCCAGGTCAGGTTGAGCGGACCGGTGTAGATCCCGCGCCGGATGAGCCGCTCGACGGTCTCGAGCTGGGGGATGCTCGAGAGCTGGAAGTGCGGCTGAATTCCGGCCGCCTGCAGGCGACGCAGATGCTCCTCGACCCACGCCGGGCCTGCGGGTACCGTCATCTCCCGGTACGCCTCGGCGAGCTCGGGCCGCTCCATCGAGGTGCCGGCGATGTCGTCGGCGGTCATGAGTTCCATGATGTTCATCTGAGAGGTGTTGATCGCGATCGTCACCTGGTCGGGTGCGGGATCGAGGTCGGCCAGCATGTGCCGGGTGTCGTCCGAGAGCCACTTCGCATCAGCCCCTTCGCCTTCGGGTGCGAAGGAGATCGATCCGCCGACCTGCAGGATCATGTCCGGCACCGCCTGGCGCAGTCCGGCGAGCAACTCGTTGAACTTCGAGAGCCGCTTGGAGCCCTTGCCGTCGAGCTCACGGACGTGGATGTGCAGGACGGTGGCGCCGGCCTCGTAGCAGTCGACCGCCTTCTGGACGTGGTCGTCCATCGTCAGCGGCAGGTCTTCGCGGAAGTCGTCCGGCTCCCACTCGGGGCCGTACGGGGCACAGGTGATGACCAGCTTCTCCTGGGTCTCGGGGAAGAGGGCGTCGTCGTGGAAGTGCATGGGTGTTCTCCGTTCGAAATCGGATCTGATGAATTGGGGCAGTGAGAAATTCAGAAGGGCCGGTCGCCGATGATGCCGGCGCGCTCCATCTTGCGGACGGCGGGCCAGTAGTCCTGGACCGCATAGTGCTGGGTGGACCGGTTGTCCCAGATCGCGACGCTGTTCTTCGTCCAACGCCACCGCACCTGGTACTCGGGAATCGCCGCCTGGCTGATCAGGTAGTTGAGCAGGTTGCTGCTGCCGGGTGCGTAGTCGATGCCGTACCGGATGTGCTCGGGGGTGTGGTAGTTGACGAAGTGGGTCGCGAATGCGTTGACGAACAAGATCTTTTCGCCGGTCTCGGGGTGCGTGCGCACCACGGGGTGCTCGGCGTCGGGGAACCTCTCGTGCAGCGCGTGCCGCTGTTCCGGCGGCTGCGCGGCACCGAACGAAGCCTCGATGCTGTGCCGGGCGCGCAGTCCGTCGATCTGCTTCTTCACCGCGTCGGGAAGCTTCGCGTAGGCCAGGGCCATGTTCACCCAGATGGTGTCGCCGCCGATCGGCGGCGTCTCCACGCAGCGGAGCACGCAGCCCATGGGCGGGTTCTCCCGCCAGGTGGCGTCGCAGTGAAAGGCGTTCTCGTAGTGCTCGGCCGGGCTGTCGAGGTCCTTGTAGATTTGCACCAGCCCCGGGTGGTCGGGGTCGCTCCCCACGGCGGGGTGGTCCTCGAGCGGGCCGAACCGCTCGGCCAGCGCCACGTGCTCGGCGCGGGACATGTCCTGGTCGCGGAGGAACAAAACCTTGTACTCGAGCAGCAGTTCCCGCAGTTCGGCGAACAGGGCGTCGTCGCGGGCGGCGTCGCCGAGGTTCACGTCGAACAGTTCGGCGCCGATCGAGCAGGTGAGCGGTGCGAACCGGAAGGACCCGGAAGGGGAGAGGATCGTGTGCGGTTCGGGCGAGTGGGTCAGTTGCGCGGTGTCGGTCATGGTGGTGTCTCCGTCGTGGTGAATGTGGTGGCGCGCTGTCAGAGTCGGAACACGGAGGAGCCGATGCTGCGGCCGGATTCGAGATCGTGGTGCGCCTGGACGGCGTCCTCGAGCCCGTAACTCTGGTTGATCTCGATCCGGATCCGGCGGGCTTCGACGTGTCCGAAGAGTTCACCGGCGAGTTCGGCGCGCTCCGCCGGGTCGGCGATGTAGTCGGCGAGCGCGGGGCGGGTGACGAACAGCGAACCCTTGACCGCCAATTGCATTGCGTTGATCGGCGGAATCGGTCCGGAGGCCGTTCCGAAGCACACCAGCAGACCGCGCCGGGCGAGGCAGTCGAGCGAGGTCTGGAAGGTGGACTCGCCGATGCTGTCGTACACGACCGGAACGCCGGCGCCGTCGGTGATCTCGCGAACCCGCTCGGCGACGTTCTCCCGGGTGTAGACGATCACGTGCTCACACCCGTGGGCGCGGGCGATCGCGGCCTTCTCGTCGGTGGACACGGTGCCGATCACGTTGATGCCCAGCAATTTTGCCCACTGCGTGAAGATCAGGCCGACACCGCCGGCCGCCGCGTGCAGGAGCACGGTGTCGCCCGCCTTCAGCGGGTAAATGCGCCGCAGCAGGTAGGCCGTGGTCAGACCGCGCATCGTCATCGCGGCCGCGGTGTCGAAGCGGATCGCTTCGGGCAACGGGATCAGCGATGCGGCCGGCATCACGCGTTCGGTGCTGTAGGCGCCGAGGGGGCTGCCTGTATAGGTGACGCGGTCACCGACCTGCACGTGGGTCACGCCGGAACCGACCTCTTCGACGACGCCTGCTGCCTCCACGCCCATGCCCGCGGGCAACTCGGCCGGGTACAGGCCGGTGCGGAAGTAGGTGTCGGCGAAGTTCAATCCGACGGCCTCGTGCCGGATCCGGACACCGTGGGGGCCGGGCTCCCCGACCTCGACGGTCTCCCACTTCATGACCTCGGGGGCGCCGTGCTCGTAGAACCGAACCGCTTGTGCCACAGTACTTCTCCTCTTCGATGTGATGACCGCCGCGCCGGTCCCTTGCTGTGATGCACCTAACAGTAGGGCCGCGATCGGGCGGCTGCTTATCCCTTCGTGACAGGCGGCGTATCATTTCGGGACATGTCGGAGGCGGTATGAAACCCCTTGCGCGGTATGCGTCGCTGAACGGGTACGTAGAGCTGTGCCGGTCGCTCGGACTCGAGCCGGCACCGCTGCTGCGCTCGGCCGGTCTGGACCTCTCCGGACTCGGCCTGCAGGACCGCTGGATTCCGGCCGCGTCGATCGCGCGGTTGCTCGAGCAGTCGGCCGGCGCATCCGGGTACGAGGACTTCGGGCTGCGCCTTGCCGAGCGCAGGCAGTTCTCCAACCTCGGCCCTCTCAGCCTCGTCGTGCGCGAGGAGCCCGACGTTCGCAGTGCGCTGCGCGTCCTCACCCGTTACGAGCACACGTACAACGAGGCGCTG
Organism: Rhodococcus wratislaviensis; assembly: GCF_900455735.1. Lineage (GTDB taxonomy): Bacteria > Actinomycetota > Actinomycetes > Mycobacteriales > Mycobacteriaceae > Rhodococcus_F > Rhodococcus_F wratislaviensis. The sequence continues at coordinate 74,378 of NZ_UAUI01000024.1, forward strand.
CGGACACGGATGTCGGAGCGCGGCGGGCTGGTGACTGTGCGCGTCGAACTGGACGTGGGGGAGACGACCGAGACCCGGCAGTCGGTGGAACTGGCGGTCGGGGTGCTGCACCGGCTGCTGCGCGGGTTCCTCGGTGGCGGCTGGAAGCCACTCGACGTCTGCTTCCCTCATCCGGCTCCGGCAGACACGGCGACCCACCGGCGTCTGTTCGGGCCGGTCGCGACTTTCGAGAACGAGTTCGCGGGCATCGTCATCGAGGCCGGCGACCTGGACGCGCCGAACAAGATGTCCGATCCATTACTCCGTCCCTACACCCAGCAACTCCTCGAATCCTGGGAGCCGTCGGACGACGTGACGATCGTGAGCCGGGTCCGCGAGCTGATCGAGCTGCTGTTGCCGACCGGACGGTGTTCCGTCGAGCAGGTGGCCCGCAGTCTGGGAGTCGACCGCAGAACGGTGCACCGCCGCCTCGCCGAGAGCGGGGAGACGTTCTCGACGGTCCTGGACGCGACCCGCGCCGAACTCGCCGAACGGATGGTCGCGAACCCCCGGCTGAGTCTCACCGAGATCGCGGACATGCTGGCGTTCTCGGCGCCGAGCAACTTCTCACGCTGGTTCAGCGGCCGGTTCGGGTGCAGCCCGAGCCGCTGGAGAGCTCAGCGGGCGGGCGACACCGGCTGAATCGGCCCGCTCTCGTCCAGATCGAGCCTGCTGATGTAGTGGGCGCCGTCGTCGATCGGATTGTCCGGTGGGAGGTAGCCCTCGCCGACGCGGCGGAATCCGGCCTTCTCGAGTGCGCGCCACGACGCCCGGTTGGGGGCGACGACGGGGACGACGATCGCGGTGGCGTCAGGTAGGTCGGCCCGGCACTTGGCCACGAAAGCGCTGATCATCGCGGTTCCCAGCCCCTGGCCGGTGTGCTGCGCGTCGCCGACGTAATAGTCGATCGAGATGCTCCCCGGTGGGATCTCGACGAGGGCCGTGAGGAGCGCGAGGTCCTCGGGATAGTCGGCGATCCGGTACCGCTGGATGAATCCGAACGGCAGGCCGCCGCGCAGGACGAGGAAGTCCTCGCAGGGCTCGGTGCCGTCGATGCTGCCGCCGAAATCGCGCTCGATGTCGGCGTCCGCGGTGTCGTGGTTCCAGAACCGCGCGACGTGCGGTTCGCGGAGCCATTTTTGCAGTTGAGGGAAGAATTCACGGGTCGTGCGGACGAACTCGAAGGTGACTGCGTCAGCGCTCACGACAGGGAAACTAGCAGAAGCCCCGTCGATTCAACTTCAGCATCGATAACGAGAATCTTTGACTTGGACATGTATCGAACATGCCTCTAGCGTGATTCCTATGACTCAGGTCACGCCTGGTAGCCGGGCGTGATCGGAGTCCTCCAACGTTCCCCGCACCACCAGCGCCAGCACAGAGAGGAGTCACCGATGACCCTCCCCCTCGCCGTTTCCCCGGCGGTCGACAGCGCGGTCTCCAAGATCTTCCGTCGCGTCGTTCCGCTGTTCATCGTCATGCTCATCTGCAATCAGCTCAACAGATCCAACATCGGTTACGCGCAGACGCATCTCGAGGCGGACGTGGGCATCGGCGCTGCGGCGTACGGCTTCGGTGCGGGTGTTTTCTTCATCGCCTATGCGATCTTCGAACTGCCGTCGAACGTGCTCATGGAGAAGTTCGGCGCCAAGGTGTGGCTCACCCGCATCATGATCTCGTGGGGCCTGGTGTCCGCCGCGATGGCGTTCGTCAACGGCCCGGAGATGTTCTACGCCCTCCGATTCCTCCTCGGTGTCGCGGAGGCCGGCTTCTTCCCGGCCATCATCTTCTACTTCACCCGCTGGCTACCGAACAACCATCGCAGCCGCGCCACGGCACTGTTCATCGCCGGGTCCTCCATCGCGGCCGCCATCTCGGGACCGCTGTCCGGACCGCTGCTGTCCCTCGACGGACTCGGTGGGCACCACGGCTGGCAGTGGATGTTCGCGCTGGAGGGTCTGCTGTCGGTGGTCGTCGGTTGCTTCGCCTACCGCCTGCTCGACTCGAAGATCGACGACGCGAAGTGGCTCACCGGCGCGGAGAAGCACGACCTGCAGGCCGTCATCGCCGAGGAGGACGTGCTGCGCAGTGAGGCGTCCGCGAAGCGCGGCGAGTCGGGTTCGCGCTGGAAGCTGCTCCTGCAGCCGCGGATCCTGGTGTGCTGCGGAATCTTCTTCGCGATCACCATGGCGATCTACGCCAACACGTTCTGGTTGCCGTCGATCATCCGGCGCATCCCGGGCACCACCGACATCACCGTCGGGCTGCTCTCCTCGCTGCCGTGGATCTGCGCGATCTTCGCGATGTACTTCTCCAACCGCTCCGCCGACCGCACCGGACGGCACAAGCCCTACCTCGTCGCCGCGCTGCTCATCGGCGGTATCGGCACGATGGCCGCCGCGTTCGTCACGCCCTGGCTCGCGCTTCCGCTGCTGTGCGTCGCGACGATGGGATTCAAGAGCGCGAGCCCGCTCTTCTGGTCGATTCCGCAGCGCACGCTCCACCCGATGGTGCTGGCGCCGGCGATCGCGATCATCAACTCGCTGGGCAACCTGGGTGGCTTCGTGGCCCCGTTCGGCTTCGGGGTGATCAAGGAGCAGACCGGCACGGTGACGATGGGCCTGGTCGTGCTGTCGCTCTTCGCCCTGGCCGCGGCCGCGGCGGTGACGTACTTCCGGCGAGACAAGGAAGACATCGACGACGTCGCGGACCTGGCAGAGGTGGGCTCCGACGAGACCGCCGTGGCAGCCAAGTGACCTCTCACCGGCACAGACGAAACGCAGACGAGAACTCGAGGACTGAATCATGACAGCAACGGTGAACCGGACCGACGTGACCGGACAGATGATCATCGCAGGGAAGCCCGTCCAGGGTTCCGGCACGACGATCCACGGCATCGACCCCACCACCGACGGACGGCTGGAACCGGGCTTCGCGCACGGTGACGAACGGGACGTCGACGCCGCCTGCGCCGCCGCCGACGAGGCGTTCGCGCCGTTCCGCGCCACGAGCAGCGAGAAGCGCGCCCAGTTCCTCGAGGCGATCGCCGACAACATCGAGGCCCTCGGCGAGACGCTCATCGCACGGGCGTGCGCCGAATCCGGACTTCCCCAGGGCCGCATCACCGGTGAGGTGGGCCGCACGTCCGGACAGCTGCGGCTGTTCGCCGGCGTCCTGCGGGACGGCGGCTGGAACGGTGCCCGGATCGATCCCGCGATGCCCGACCGGACGCCTCTGCCCCGTGCCGACATCCGCCAGCGGAAGGTGCCGCTCGGACCCGTCGCGGTGTTCGGCGCGAGCAACTTCCCCCTTGCCTTCTCCGTGGCCGGCGGCGACACCGCGTCCGCGCTGGCTGCGGGCTGCCCGGTCGTCGTGAAGGCCCACGACGCGCACCCCGGCACCTCCGAACTCGTCGGCCGTGCCATCGCCGACGCCGTCGCGAGCACCGGCATGCCCGCGGGCACGTTCTCCCTGCTGTTCGGCTCGGGCCGCGGGCTCGGCACCGCACTCGTCACCGACCCGCGCATCAAGGCCGTCGGATTCACCGGATCCCGTTCCGGTGGAACCGCTCTGGTCGCCGCGGCCGCCGGGCGTCCGGAACCCATCCCGGTGTACGCCGAGATGAGTTCGATCAACCCGGTGTTCGTGCTCGAGAACGCACTCGCCACCCGCGGCGCCGACCTCGGCCGCGCGTTCGTCGGGTCCCTGACGCTCGGATCCGGCCAGTTCTGCACCAACCCCGGTCTCGTCATCGCCGTCGACGGTCCCGGCCTCGCCGAGTTCGTTGCGGCCGCGAATGCCGCGGTCGCCGAGGCGGTGCCGACGCCGATGCTCACCCCGGTCATCGCCGGCTCCTACGCCGACGGGGTTGCCGCACTCGAGGGCGCGGCCACCGTGGAGGCCCGCGGCGTCGAGTCCGACGCCCCCAATTCGTGCCGTGCCGCCCTGTTCAGCAGCGACGCCGACACGTTCCTGGGATCGGAGGTGTTGCAGCAGGAGGTGTTCGGCTCGTCCAGCCTGATCGTCAAGTGCCGCGACGCCGAGCAGGTGCGTGCCGTGGCGGCGCAGTTGGAAGGCCAGTTGACCGCGACGGTCCATGTCGACGACGCCGATCTCGACGAGGCCGGACGACTGCTGCCCGTCCTCGAGCTCAAGGCCGGCCGGATCCTGTTCAACGGCTGGCCCACCGGGGTCGAGGTCGGCCACGCGATGGTGCACGGCGGCCCGCACCCCGCGACCTCCGACTCGCGCACCACGTCCGTGGGCTCGCTGGCGATCGAACGTTTCCTGCGTCCCGTTGCCTACCAGGATGTTCCGAGTTCGCTGCTCCCCGCCGCCATCGCCGACGGCAACCCCGACCAGTTGTGGCGTCGCATCGACGGCCGACTCACTCAAGCCTGATTTTCCCTTCGTGAAGGAGTTCCCCATGCTCGACGGCGTCCTGTTCTTCCCCGTCACACCGTTCACCGCATCCGGCGACGTCGACTACGACCGGCTCGCCGAGCACGTCGCCAAGGGTGTCGACGCCGGCCCCGGAGGCGTCTTCATCGCCTGCGGCACCGGCGAATTCCACGCCCTCGGGCTGGAGGAGTTCGGCAAGATCGTCGCCAAGGCGACCGAGATCGTCGCCGGACGTGTCCCCGTGTTCGCCGGGGCGGGCGGCTCGGTGCAGCAGGCCAAGGAGTTCGCCGCCAGCGCGAAGGCCAACGGCGCCGACGGCATCCTGCTGCTCCCGCCGTACCTGGTGACGATGCCGCAGGCCGGACTGGTGGAGTACACCCGCGCGGTCGCCGACACCACCGACCTCCCGCTCGTCGTGTACAACCGCGGCAACGCCCGGTTCGACGAGGCGGCCGCCGTGGAGGTGGCGCAGTTCCCGACCGTCGTCGGGTTCAAGGACGGCACCGGTGATCTCGACAAGGTGGGCCGCATCGTCCGTGCGGTGAAGGACGCGCTCGCCCCGTCCGGCAAGCCGTTCCTGTTCTTCAACGGCATGCCCACCGCCGAGGTCACCCAGCAGGCGTACCGCGCGATCGGTGTCACGCTGTACTCGTCCGCGACGTTCGCGTTCGCGCCCGAACTCGCTCTCGGGTTCTACGACGCGCTCGAATCCGGCAACGAGGAACTCACCGCCGCGCTGCTCCGCGACTTCTTCCACCCCCTGGTGCGCCTGCGTGACCAGGTGCCCGGATACGCGGTGTCGCTGATCAAGTCGGGGGTCGCGATGGAAGGCATCGACGCCGGGTCGGTGCGGCCGCCGCTCGTGCCGACGAGTGAGGCCCATGTGCGGGAGCTCGCGCAGATCACCGCAGCCGGCCGCGCCGTTCTCGCCGACGCCCTCGCCGTGCAGGCGGCGGTCTGATGGCTGCCGCACCCATCCGGATCACCGGCGCACGGATCACGCCCGTCGCGTTCGTCGACCCGCCGCTCCTCAACACCGTCGGTGTGCACCAGCCCTACGCGCTGCGCGCGATCATCCAGCTCGACACGGACGGTGGCCTCGTCGGACTCGGTGAAACCTACGCCGACACCGCCCACCTCATCCGGCTCGAAGCGGCCGCCGAAGCGATCGTCGGGCTGGACGTGTTCGCGCTCAACGCGATCCGCGCGGCGATCGACGAGAAGATCGCCACCCTGACCGTCACGGGCGGTGACGGTGTCGCGGGCATGATCACCACGGCCAGCACCACCGACCGCGTGTTCTCCCCGTTCGAGGTGGCGTGCCTCGACGTGCAGGGCAAGGCCCTCGGCCGGCCGGTGTCCGATCTGCTCGGCGGCAAGGTGCGCGACGCCGTTCCGTTCAGCGCCTACCTGTTCTACAAGTGGGCCGGGCACCCCGGCGCCGAGCAGGACGAGTGGGGCGAGGCGATCGACCCCGACGGTCTGGTCCGTCAGGCGCAGAAGATGATCGGCGAGTACGGCTTCGAGGCCATCAAGGTCAAGGGTGGCGTGTTCTCACCCGACGAGGAGATCGCCGGCATCAAGGCGCTGCGTGCCGCGTTCCCCGACCTGCCGCTGCGCCTCGACCCCAACGCCGCATGGACCGTCGACACGTCGATCAGGGTCGCGTCGGAACTCGACGGCATCGTCGAATACCTCGAGGACCCGACGCCGGGCCTCGACGGCATGGCCGAGGTCGCACGGGAGGCGAAGATGCCGCTGGCCACGAACATGTGCGTCGTCGCGTTCGATCAGCTCCAGCCCGCCGTGCTGAAGGATTCCGTCCAGGTCGTGCTGTCGGATCACCACTACTGGGGCGGCCTGCAGCGGTCACGGTTGCTCGCCGGTATCTGCGACACCTTCGGTCTGGGGCTGTCGATGCACTCCAACTCGCACCTGGGCATCAGCCTGGCCGCGATGGTGCACCTCGCCGGCGCCACCCCGAACCTCACGTACGCGTGTGACACGCACTGGCCGTGGAAGACCGAGGACGTCGTCGAGCCGGGTGTGCTGAAGTTCGTCGACGGCGCGGTCCCGGTGCCGACGACGCCGGGACTCGGTGTCGAGATCGACGAGGACGCCCTCGCCGCCCTGCACCAGCAGTACCTCGACTGCGGGGTGCGCGACCGCGACGACACCGGATACATGAAGTCGGTGGACCCGACGTTCGAGAACACCTGCCCTCGCTGGTAGCTGTCTCACGGAAGGCGCCGACCGCGGTCTCGGTCGGCGCCTTCCGGGTGGGCTAGATTGAGTCTTCGGGCTCGGGCCCACCTCGAGGCAAAGGAGTGGATCGGATGTTCTCCCTCGCGCGGCTGTCGTGTTTCATCGCCGTCGCGGAGGAACTGCATTTCGGTCGCGCCGCAGAGCGCCTGCACATGACGCAGCCACCGCTGAGCCGTCAGATCCAGCAGCTCGAAAGCGAACTCGGTGTGCAGTTGATCGACCGCACCAGCCGATCCGTCACCCTCACCGCAGCCGGTGCGGCGTTCCTCCCCGATGCCCGGCGCATCCTGAGTCTGTCGGAGAGTGCCGCCCTGACTGTGCGGCGCGTACCCGCCGGCGACCTCGGCACCGTCGTTGTCGGGTTCACCGGAGCATCCGCGCACGCGGTGCTGCCGAGGTTGCTCGAGGCCGCACGCGACAGGCTGCCGGACGTGAAAATCGTTCTGCGGGAGATGGTCACCTCCGTGCAGATCGAATCGCTGATCAGCGGTGAACTGGACCTCGGGCTGATTCGTCCCATCCTCACCCGTCCCGGAATCGACACCCGCCCCATCCACCACGAGCGGCTCGTCGCCGCGCTGCCCGCCGGTCACCCCCTCGCCGACGCCGAGCAGTTGGCGGTGGAGGATTTCGACGATCAACCCGTCGTCATGTACTCGCCCGTCGATGCGCGGTACTTCCACGAACTGCTCATCAGCACGTTCACGATCGTCGGTGCCTCCCCGCGCTATGTCCAGTACGTCACGCAGGTGCACACCATGCTGGTGCTCGTCCGTTCCGGGCTGGGCATGGCCCTCGTCCCCGAATCCGCGCAGACGATGCACCCGGAAGGGGTCGTGTTCCGCCCCGTCTCCGCGATCCGCGACCGGCCCGTCCAGATGAACGCCGCCTGGCGCTCGGACAGTCGGAACCCCGCGCTGCGCAGGCTCATGGAGGACGTTCTCCCGCAGCGGGAGTGGGAGTGAGTGCTTACAGGGTGAGCTTGCACGTCTGACCGATGTCGAGCACCCGCAGCACCCGGCCCGTCCCCAGCCACAACGCGCACGACAGCGCCAGGTCGGTCAGGATCTCGTCGGAGAAATGTTCGTGACACCGCGCCCAGAAGTCCTCGTCGTCGCGGAGTGCCGTGTGATCGGTGGCGAACCGGTGCGCGAATTCCGCCGCGGTCCGCTCCTCGGCGCTGTACCCCGGCCACGACTCCCACTCGAGAACGTGATCGTAGAAGTGCTCGTCGATCCCCGCATCGGCGCCGCTCCTGTCGCGGGTGCCGAGGCACACGGCGCACTCATTGGCCTCCGCGACCGCCATCCGCGCGATCTCCCGGACCCGTAACGGTAACCGGTTCCGGTTGTACACGGCGTCCGTGAAAGCCCCGAGCGCACCACCCAGCTCGGGCGAGATCGACAGCCAACCTGCCACGTCATCGTCACTGTAGCTACCTACTCGACTCATCCCCGAATGCTACAGCGGCAGGTATCGCGGGCGGAAGATCTGACACGTGTTCTATGTGGTGATCTCATGCTGGTGGGACGCGATATGCCGCGGCGAGACGGCGAGGGGTAGTGCAATCCGCTGTCGCGGACGCTCGAATGCGACCGTGCCTAGTCCGGACACATCGCCGCGAGTTTGAGGGCGCACAACTCGTCGAGCCGGCGTCGGACGCTGTCGTTCACGCCGTGGTGACGTGTGAGGAGACGTTGCAGTTGCCGGTAGAACACGGCCGGGAAGACGCCGAACTCGGGCAGAATGTGTTCGTCCCCGCCTCCGAAAGGCGCCCACTTGACCGCGAAGTCGAGCATGGCCAGTTCGTCTTCGGTCACGTCGTCTCCGTTCTTTCCAGTCCTGATGTACGGGTGTGCAGGACCCCGCCCCGGTGCCCGGCGCTACAGGTCGAGGACCAGTCGTGGTCCGATGGCGCGGGAGACGCAGATCATCATCGACGTGCCTGCCTCCCGTTCGTCGTCGCCGAGGAGAAGGTCGCGGTGGTCGGGCACCCCGTCGAGCACCTTCGTCTCGCAGGTGCCGCACAGCCCCTCTCCGCAGGAGGTGGGGACGACGACGCCGACGTCGGCCAGCGCGTCAACGATCGACCGGCCCGGCGCCACGGAGCAGACCACGCCACTGCGTTCGGCGACGACGGTGAACGCGGCCGTCGGCCCGTCGGTGATTGCGCCGGAGAACCGCTCCAGGTGCAGTGACCCCGGGGGCCACGGCTTGCACAACTGCTGCACGGCGTCGAGCAGGCCGGTGGGGCCGCAGCAGTAGACCTCGGTGTCCGGCAGAGGTGTGCCCAGCAGCGCGGGCAGGTCGAGGCGCCCGAGTTCGTCCTCCGGGACCAGCTGGACCCGGTCTCCGTAGCGCTGTAGCTCGCCGGCGAAGGCCATCGAGTCGCGGTTCCGCCCGCCGTAGACGAGCTTCCACTCGCGTCCTTCCCGCTCGGCTTGTCCGATCATCGCGAGAATCGGCGTGATTCCGATTCCGCCGGCGATGAACAGGGCTCGGTGCCGGGCAGCGAATGTGAAGTTGTTGCGCGGGCCCCGAACGGCGACCTCGTCGCCGACGCGAAGTCGGGTGTGCACGTGCTCGGAGCCACCGCGGCTCTGCGGCGCGCGCAGCACCGCGATCTCGTAGGCCGCATCGTCCCGTGGGTCACCGCACAGCGAGTACTGGCGCACCAACCCGTTCGGCAGCAGCACGTCGATGTGCGCTCCGGGCTCCCAACCGGGCAGCGGTGTGCGATTGCGACGCTCCAAGCGCACCTGCCGCACACCCGCTGCCAGTGAGACGACGGCGGTGACCTCGAGAGAAAACTCGGAGTCACTGGTCATCGCGGCCGCCGAAGGAGATGGCTTGTGCGATGTCCCAGCGCCCGGTGAGGTAAGCGGAGGCGAGCTGGGCCTGGAAGGCGCGGACGCCGTCCTCGCGCGCGTCGAAGGGCCCGGGCCGGTAACCGTTGCTCAGCAGGCCCTGGTACACGGACTCGCAGGCCGCGAAGTCCTGGCGGTTGGTGATGTCCCAGAACCCCGCGGCGTACGAGGGGTCGAAACCCGGACGCTCGGCCACGTGGCGGGGGAACAGCCAGGAGCACTCCACGAATGTCTCACCGGGCGAGAGCGGCACCAGACGGTGGGTCATCACGTAGTCCGGCTGCAGGGTGAGCAGCAGATTGGGTGCGAGCATGAAGTAGATCGTGCGTCGGGCCTGCTCGTCGCTGATCCCGGCGATGCGCTCCCCGCCGCTGCGGCCGTCGAGGCTCATGGTTTCCGCATTCTCGCGCAGCTCCAACGGTCCGCCCAGCCACATACCCGTGTGCCGCAGGCCCATCGCCGTCTCCGGCGGGCTGACCCGGCAGAGCTCCGGGTGGATCGAGGGGCAGTGGTAGCACTCGAGGTAGTTCTCGATCACCAATTTCCAATTGGTCTGGAGCGTGTAGCTGTGAGACTCGCCGACGACCATGTCCGTGGGATCCCAGGGGGCGACGACCTCGGTCAGATTGCCGACCCACTCACCGAAGTCGGGGGCATCGTCGGAGGCGTTGACGAAAATCCAGCCGAACCACTCGACTGCGCGCAACCCGACAAGCGGCCATTCCTCCTTGGCGAAGTTCTCCGTACCGGTGAACTGAGTCGCGGAGCGGAGGTCACCGTCGAGTTCGTAGACCCACGAGTGGTAGGGGCAGTGCACCACCCTCTTGTTGGTGCACGAGTCCACCGGCAACAGCTCGTGCCCCCGGTGCCGGCACGCGTTGTAGAAGGCGTGGATGGCGCCGGCGGCATCGCGGGTCAGCAGGATCCCCTGGGTTCCGACCCGGACGGCGCGCTGGTCGCCGGGGGTGCCGACGTCGCTGCTGCGTCCCACGCAGACCCAAGCGGCCTCCAGCAGGTGCTTACGCTCCCAGTCGAGGACATCGGGGGACAGATACGCTTCGGCCGGAAGCGTCCGTGCGTCGGAAAGTTGTTCCCGGAGCACGTGGTCCAGCGCAGCAGCAGCGAGGGGTGCGGGCGGGAGGGTGGTGGTCATGTCGTCTCCATCGTCGGGAGTGCCGGATCAAGTGACAATGAACTTAATCACTAATTCAGCCCGCCAACATATGCGTGTGCACAGTTTGACTAACGCTGCCTGTGCGTGACCACAGTCAATGGGTGCTGGATACGTACCGTCTGAGGAGATCGTCGGAGGCCGGCGTCTGGATTCCGAACGCCACCCCGTACGGGTCGGCGAGGATGGCGAAGGGACCCATTTCCGATTCGGTGGCCGGTACCCGGACCCGCGCGCCGAGGTCGCTCAGGCGGGCGACCTCCGCTTCCAGGTCCAGGACTCGCAGGAAGGGGATCCAGTGCGGCGCAACGGCAGACGGCAGGACGTCGAGCATGTCCACTACGCCGGCGCCTGGACGGTCTGCGAACACCAGGAGGCGGTAGTTGCCCGGGCCGGGCGCCGGCTCGTCGATCACCTGGCAGGACAGGGCCTGGGCGTAATAGGTTGCGGCTTCTTCGGCGAGCGGTGTGTACAGATCGACGAAGGCCACGTCCCCCAGTTGCTGACTCGACGGTCGGGGCCCGGTCGGGTCTGTCAGGGCGAACAGTGCCCCGTCGGGTGCGGAGTACACGGGCTGGTGCCGACCGTCGACGGGCACGGTGCCGGCCGGGCGGGCGCCGAGGTCGAGTGCCCGGCGGCCGGCACCGGCCGGGTCGGTGGTGCTGAAGCAGGGCACCCAGCATCCGGACGGTGGCGCGGGAACGTCGTCGGCCGGCACGAACGAGATGCGTTGTCCGGGGCTGTCTCCCGCCGGTTCGTGGTTCATGGCGAGGGTGTAGAAGGCGCGACTGGCCGGTGTGTCACCGCCCACGAAGAGGACGGTGTCGAGGGCGATCTGGGCGTTTCCGGTCATTCTGGGCCCCGCCCGTCGAGTAGTGACGACAGGTCGGCGGCGGAGCCGAGTTCCCAGCCGGTCGTGGCGAGCCAGAAGTGTGTGCGGCTGCTCGGCGAATCGATATCGCGGCCGGTGAGCTCCTCGATCAGTTTCAGCCGGTTGCGTAAGGTGTTGCGGTGCACGAATAGTGCCGTCGCAGTCGCGGCCGGTGCGCAGTCCTCGGCCAGGTAGCGGCGGAGCGTGGTCACGAGCGAGGTGCCGTTCTTCCGGTCGTATTCGAGGAGTGGCGCCAGTGCCTCGGCCGCTAGATCGCCCAGTGGCATCCCGGCCTCGATACTGGCGATCAGCAGCGCCGTGGCGAGGTCCTGGATCCGGTGCACGTGCACACCGTGGCCCTCGGCCAGGGCGTTGCGCGCCTCGAAATAGCCCAGCCGAAGACCGCGGACCCCGACGCGCGCCTTGCTCACCCCCACGCGGGCGTCCGGTCCCAGGCTGGTGAGGTGCTCATGGCACAGTTTGGCCACGAACAGTCCAGCCCCTTCCGGGACGACCAGGACGACGCGGTCGTGCACGATGGCACGTAGGTGCGGGTCGTGCTGCTGGCTCAGCAGGGTGTGCAAGTTCCACGGGTAGGAGCGGAGCCGTCGAGGCGGACAAGCCACGGACCCGACGACTACCTCGTGTGCCCTGCCGGCGTCCAAGCCGTGCTCGCCGAGCCGCCGCGCGGCCTCCTGTTCACTGGACTGACCGGCGATGACGTCCTCCAGTACCTGGCCGAGCAGCTCCCGTCGCCCGCTCAAGACGGCGTGCCGGCGGGACAGCTCGATGCCGGCCAGCGTCGCGGCGAACGCGAGCAGCGCCGGTGGGATGTCCTGTCCCCGTGCGCACAGCACCGCGACCGGCTCGCCTTCCAGCTCCACCGGCCGGAGCATGCAACCGGCCACCAGCTCCCCGGACTGGGGAGAGGCGGCAACCAGTTCCTCCGCCGACCACTCCGACCGCGCAGGCACGCTGACCAACACTCCGCCGCGGAGATCGATCACGGCCACCGGTGCGGCCGAGAGCCCGTGAAGCGCGGTCACCAGCGCATACAGCGGCCGCTCGGCGGTCAGCGCGTCGGCCAGGACCCGATGGTCGGCGAGGTCAGGGTCGGCCGACGTCATAGCGTGCATCCTACGCACGGGCGACGTGGGCCACGCCAGTCGATGTCGGCGCGGAATCGGTGGACGATTCCTCCACGAACCGCGGAGCCGAACGCGGAAAAGTGCGGGCTACTCGACGTCGACACGATCGCCGCTGCGGTTGAATTCAGAGTGCCGCCGATACCACCGGAGGCGTTGTCCGCGAAGAATGCGGGCAAGCGCGGCCTCCGCCGGGCACGGGCATGCCGACTTCTCGCTCGTTCAACGCGGCTCCATTTCCGAGTTGGCGAGACCCGCGTCGAGGACGGCCTCGCGCAGGAATCGCAGGACCTTCCGAGTGATTTCCCAGCGCAGCTGGGCGGCAGGCAGGACCGTCCAGTAGTGCCCTGTGTACGTGACCTCCTCGGGGAGGACCCGGACCAGGGACGGGCGCCTCTGTGCGATGTAGGAGGGCATGACGGCAATCCCCACCCCGGCCAGGGCGGCTTCCTCGTGTACCAGGAGGTTGTTGGACTGTAATCGGATGATGTTGGGCAGCATCGGCCTGAGAGCCACAAAGTCGGGCACGGCTGCGAGGGGGTCCTCTGCGTACCAGCACAGGACGTGCTGTTGCAGGTCCTCGATCCGTCTGATCTCGGCGTGTTCGCGCAGGTAGTCCTCGGTAGCGTAGAGCCCGATCTCGTAGGTGACGAGTTCCTGAATCCTGACCCGGGAAGACGTGGGTTTGGTGCGGACCACCGCCGCGTCGTAGGACACTCCGTCACGGCTCGCGAGGGAATCCGCGGTCACGATACGCAGGACGACCCCGCTCTCGGCGATCAGGCGACCGCAGCGCGGCGCCAGGACTGTCGCCGCGAATCCGTCCGGGGCGAGAATGGTCCATTCCTCCGGGCCCGAGACGATCGGGTCGCCGTCCGCGAACACATCGACACCGAGGGAGACCATGCGTGCTGCCGGCAGGAGACCTTCGCCCGTGGGTGTCAGCTTCCACCCAGTCCCACTTCGGCTGAAGAGTCGAGTGCCGAGCGCTTTCTCCAGTCGACTTATCCGGCGGCTGACGGTTGTGTAGTCGACCCCCAGTTCCTGGCCGGCGCGGACCAGAGTCTTGGCTTCGGCCACGACGTGGAAGTACTTCACGTCTTCCGCATCCACTCTCAACCGGTCCCTCATTCTGCTCTCACTTCGATGCGTCCCCGACTGTCGGCGCAACCTGCCGGTCATCGTCCTCGCAGGGTCCTCACAGAGGTTCCTTCTCGAGTTCACTCGGCGTCGTCGAGTCACGGTTCGTCGAGTGGGTGGGAGAGGAATGCATCTGCCGCATCTCGTGCTCGAGGGCGATGGCGTCGGCGCCCTGGGGCATCGCCGGAGCGGGAAGTCGCCACAGCATGGGAAGTTTGTCCTGGACCACGCGCCGATACGCATACAGCACGACCGAGAACAGCAGGACGGCCACCGCGATCACAGACTCCCGGGCGCCGCCGTAGCCCAGCAGTTCGGGATTCAGGACACCGATCGCGGTGATGAAGACGTTGAACGCCACCAGGACTGCCACGACGGGAATCCACGCGCGGTGTCGTCTGATCGGCCGCGGCCAGTTGGGTCGGTCCCTGCGCAGCAATATGAAAGCCGACAGTCCCAGGATGATCGACAGCAGGTAGCCGAGGTTGCTCGCCAGCAAGATGCTCACCGGGTGGCCCACCAGGACCATGACGGTCGCGTTGAGGAGCACGTCCAGGGTCAGGGACCGGCCAGGCACACCCCACCGGTTGACCCAGTCGAGTTGCTTGATGGTCATGCCTTCCTGCGCAAGCCCGAACAGCGCGCGGCCCCCGTCGGCGGTCGTGGAGATGATAGAGATCAGCAGGGCCGACGCGATCACGATCGTTCCGATCCAGGCCGCGCCGCCGAACGCCTGCTCGAATGCCACGGCGACATAGTTCACCGGGTTGTCTCGGACCACGCCTTCTCCGAGACCACCCGCGAGGGCGGTCGGGACGACGACGAACAGCACGATCATGAACAGCGAAATGCGCGACATGGCCTTCGACGTATCGCGGGCGGTGTCCTTGTATTCGGGTGCGAACGAAGCAACGATCTCGCCCGCGTAGATCGTCCACGCGGTCACGTAGAACACGACAGCGACTGTTCGCCAGTCGCCGGCGACCGACCAGGACAAGTTGGCCGTCGACCAATGGATCGACGGGCTGACCAGGCACGCCACCGTTATGACGGCTAGACCTGCGACAACCAGCAGTCCGAGCACCTTGTTGACCGTGGCGCCGAACTTCAAGCCGAAGTAGTTGAAGGCCCAGGCGAACAGCATGGCACCGAGAGCGAAGAGGTGCTCGAGCCCGAGGTGGTTGCCGAAGATGCCGAAGGCGAGGGTGTTGTCCTGGAACCAGGTCGCCTCGATCAATTCTCCGAAGACGACCGAGGCCATGGAGATGGACAGTGACCAACCGAGCCAGTAGCCGAACGCGGCGATGGCTCCGAGTGGGGCGAAGTACTTCTTCCAGCCCTCGATGGCATAGCGTGCGACTCCTCCGGAGTCGCGGGGGAACATCGCCGCCATCTCCGCGAAGACCTGGCATTGCAGGAAGCTGATCACCGCTCCGATGAACCAGACGGTAATTGCGGTCCAGGCGCCGACGACGCCGAGAAGGTAGCCGAATGTCACGAACAACCCAACTGGCAGGGTCAGCGCCATGGCCATGCCATCGCGCCAGGTGAGCTTCTTGGCGAGTCTTCGATGGTCCATGCTGTCTTCGGTCATGTCTCGTCCTTCGTTTTATTGTCCCCCGGTTGATAGGTCGATGCGATCGCCTGGATCGGACCATCTGGTGACCTGTATGGGCAGCAGGGCCGGGACGGCAGGCCGCCGCCGGCGTCCCGGCCCTTTCATGCCCAGGCCTTCACCCCTGACTGCGCGTCCATCCGAGTCGCGCGAAAGTGGTACAGACCGTGACCGGGGTCAGCTGGGATTCCCAGAGATCCGCGCGTGAATCTCTCGATCAGCCCGGATTCCGGATTCGATCGCGCCATCGATGAACCCGTTCCATCCATTGGCGAGATCCGAACCGGCAAAGAAGACCCTGCCCTCGGGCTTCTGTAGCTCCGCGAGCAACCTCGTTGTCTGGCCCGGTCTGAACATGCACCACGTGCCGCGCGAGAACTCGTCACTTGCCCAGTCATGTCCGGTGGTGGCGACGACTTCCAGATCCCCGAACAGCTTTTGGAGTTCCGCACCGACTTGGTCGATGTCGCCGGCGTTCAAATCAGCTCCCTCGGGGCCGAATGCGATGAGCAACTGACCGTCATCGAGGACCTTGTCGGTCACGACATAGTTGATCAAGTGGTTCTCCGGAGCAACAGCGAAGAACGGCTTGGGCAAGTCCCCTCGAACGTGCACCCACGCTTTCGAACCACGGCCGGGCTGGCCCTCGGAAATCCCCGCTTGTTTCGCGGCGGACAGTGGGGGACTGAAGTCAATGGCACCGAAGGTATTCAATGGTGCCGCGACGACCACATACCGAGCCCGCAAGGTATCCCCTTGTCGAGTGGTCACGACCACGCCGTCATCCGATTGTTCCACCGCGGCAACCGGAGTGCTCAGCCGAATTTCGGCTGAGGAGTCGTCCGCTATGGCCTGGATCAGAGATCGTGTTCCGTTCTTGAGTTTGTAGCGCCCGACCGTATCGAATACTGCATTGATATCGAAGCCGCTGAGCGCATACCAACGCAGCGCGGCAACGAGGCCGACGTCTCCGCACGGCGCGGAGCCCATGGCTGTCCACAAGCCGTTGGCCAGATCTTTCTCTTCGGGGGTCAGGTCGAGTCCGTCGATCCGATCCTGGATCGACAACTTGTCGATCACCTCTAACGCATCCTTGTGGAAGAAGGGCTCGAAAGGTCGCTCGAGTACCTCCCGAGCGTCCTGAACGACCATCTCCATGAGGGACTCGATGGCCGACGAGGCCTCCTCGTAGGGAACGCTCTTCCGCCGGCCGCCAGTGACCGTGGCCGCGATCTCGGGCGCGGACACCCCAATTGTTTCGACGAGCTCGAGGTTGTAGCGAGAGATCTCCGCGAACGCATGTGGCTGGAACCAATGGACCCACGTGCCCCCCAACTCCAGAGAGTGTCCCGGCAGGGCGTCGTCCTTGTACCAGGTTCTGCCGCCGATACGATCCCTGCCTTCCAGCACCACCACGTCGTACCCCCGGCGGCTGAGTTCCCGAGAGGCGGTAATGCCGGCGAAGCCGGCTCCAATGATCACAACATCACACGACTGATTGTTTCCCATGTCCTCATCCACTGATAGAAAGAATGTGTTTATCGGTGACAAACCGATGTGGTCGCCTTCGGAACGAAGTCAAGTCCCGGGATCGGGGACTACTGTCCTCCGGTTGTCTCGCTCGGCCCTCGAATATGCGCTCCCTCTTTCGCTCCCTCTTTTCACGAAAGCTTCAGTCCCCGTTCTTGACGATGTGAATGACGCTGGTGTCGGTGAACTCCAGGAGCCCTTCCATGCCGAACTCGACGCCGAGACCCGATTGCTTGCGTCCGCCGAAGGGAACGTCGGGCAGAACGGCGCAATGCGTATTCACCCAGACGGTTCCGCTCTCGAGGCGCTGCGCGACAGTAGTGGCGCGCTCCACGTCGGTGCCCCACACCGAATTGCCCAGACCGTATTCGGTCCCATTGACCCGCTCGATGACCTCGTCGAGGTCGTCGTACTTCAAGATGGCCCGGACCGGCGCGAACGTCTCCTCGGAGACGAGCGGACTGGCGTGGTCGATGTCGCGGACGACGGTGAGCTGCACGAAGTAGCCGGGGGTGTCGAACACGTGGCCGCCGGCGATGATCTTCCCGTCACGCGCTGCGATGTCGAGCGCCGTCTTGGCAGCCTCCAACTGCTTGGGGTTCTGCACCGGACCGTATTCGGTGTCCGGGTCGAGCCCGTGTCCGACCTTGGCGTCGGTGGCAAGCCTGGCGAACTCCTCGCAGAACTCGTCGTATTGCGAAGCGTGCACGAAGATCCGCTTGATGTTGATGCAGACCTGGCCGGAGTTCCAGAAGGCCCATTCGAAGATGCCTTTGGCGACCTTCGGTACGTCTGCGTCGTCGAGCACGACAGCTCCGTCGTTTCCGCCCAACTCCAGGACGACGCGCTTGAGGGTCTCGGCGCTGCTTGCCATCACCTTGCGGCCCGCAGCGGTCGAACCGGTGAAGGAGATCTTGTCGACCTCGTTGTGGGCGGTCAGGTAGGGGCCCAGATCGCCGCCGTCGCCCACCACGTTGACCACTCCCGCCGGAACCAGATCCTGGAGCATCTCACCGATCAACATCGCGTTGAGCGGCGTGGTCGGTGCTGGTTTGATCACTATCGTGTTGCCCGCAAGCAATGCCGGCGCCACCTTGTAGATGGTCTGGAAAAAGGGGAAGTTCCACGGGATGATCCCGAGCACCACGCCAATGGGCTTGCGGTGGATCTCGATCCGCGAGTCCTCGTCGTCACGCACCACCTCGGGGTCGAGGCGCAGGTCGGCGATGTGACGCATCCAGATGAGGGCCGAGTCGACGTCACCGTCGGCCGAGGCGGCCGGCTTGCCTGTTTCCAAGGTGATGACCCGCGAGATCTCCTCCCGCCGCGCCTCGATGCGCTGCGCGAGCTGGTGCAGGATTCGTGACCGCTCCTCCACGGTGGTGTTCTGCCACTCTCCGAAGGCGCGGGTCGCGGCCTGGTATGCCTCGTCGGCCTGCTTCTCATCCGCGACCGGTGCCGTCGCAATGGCCTCACCGGTTGCCGGGTCGAGGACCGGCTGACTCGATGCCCCCTCGACGAGCTGCCCATCGATCAGCTGCTTGAAGGTCTGATCTGCCAGGTCGGCCATGGCGACCGGAGTGTCCATCTGGAGGGGTGCGGGCGGTGGGGCGGTGGTCATGTCGTCGTCTCCATCGTGGGGGAGGGATCTGCCATTCAGGGGCATCGTCGGCCGCACCTGGATCGTCGGATGCGGAGTGCGCAGCACCGGCGGACCGTCGATAGGTGAAGGTGATCTGCTCGGCTGGATCAAGTGACAATGAACTTAATCACTAATTCGACCCGACAACATATGCTCGTGCACAGTTCGGAACGAACATTCTGTGCGCAGCCACACTCGGGTGGCGCGAGATGAGTGCCGCGCGAAGTGGCGGACCCGGAACCCATCTCTGACCTGCGATGTCTGCACGAATGCATATCGCCGTGCAGGACTGTCCCTTGTTCGGCAACCGCGCTCGTTCCTACCTTTCTTCCAACCGCAGCAGAAAGGGAACATCATGGTCCAGAGCGACTCAGTCTCGTCAGTGCGTGGTCTGATTCCAGCCCACCTCACTCCGATGTCGAGGGGCGGAGCGATTCACTGGGATGCACTCACCACTCACCTCCGGTGGCTGGCGGCAATACCGGGAGTCGAGTGGATCACCACCACTGCCCACGCCTCGGAGGTCGCGACCCTGACCACCGAGGAACGGCAGCGGATGATCGAGCATGCCGTCTCCGTGGTTCCGGAATCCATTGGTGTGGTTGCCGGCGTCTACGACGACGGCAGCGCCCGGGCCGCTGCCGAGGCGCGACGTTCGGTCGAGTCCGGAGCGAAGGCGCTCTTGGTGTTCCCCTCGGGAGTCTTCGCCGGAGGGTCGCAGCGGCGCTCGGAATCCCAACGCTCCCACTATGAAGCGGTCGCTGAAGCCGTGGACGTGCCCCTGATCATCTTCAAGTATCCGGTCGGCAACCCTCTCACGCTGCCGCTCGAGACCACGCTGGAAATCTGTCAGACCATCCCGACCGTGGCGGCCATCAAGGAGTGGTCCTACGACATCGTCGAGTACGAGGACACGTGGCGGGCGATCAAGGCCGACGCTCCCCACGTTTCGGTCCTGAGCAGCTTCAGCCGCGCCCTCTTTGCATCCCTTCTGGTGGGCAGCGACGGTGTGCTGAGTGGTCACGGCAGTATCGTCGCGGATCTGCAGAGTGAACTCCTTGCCGCAATGCAAGAGGGAGACCTGACCGGTGCGCGGAAGGCCTGGGATCGCATCTACCCCCTCGCCGTTGCCTGCTACGCCGATCCCTTCTTCGATCAGCACAATCGGATGAAGGCGGCCCTGGGCATCCTGGGTCGAATCCCGCGCGACGCCACATATGTGCGGCGCCCCTTGGTGGAGGTCGACGACGCCGAGCTCGCCACACTCGAGGCTGCCTGCGTCAGCGCTGGGCTCGTGTAACGGCTATGTCCTACGTCCACCTCTTCAGTCCGAGCGCGATCGGCGGCGTCGAGATCCGTAACCGAGTCGTGTTGCCCAGCATGACCACTCGGCTGGCCACACCCTCCGGAGAGGTCACGCCGGAGCTCGTGAGCTACTACCAGGAGCGGGCCAGGGGTGGCTGCGGTCTCGTAATCGTGGAGATGGCCTCGCCGCAGCGTCGCGGTCGGCACCGAGGGCGCGAGCTGGGCATCGACTCGGACGAGTACATACCCGGGTTGCGCTCCCTCGTTGCAGCCATCCACGAGCAAGGGGCCCGGGCCGGCATCCAACTCGGTCACGGCGGAGCGCGGGCGCTCCCGACGGAACTCGGTGGGCGCCCCCTTGCCGCGACCGCGGGGCCGGTGCCGGTGTTCGAGACGGCCCGCTTCGTGAACTTTCCCGAGCTCTTCGACGAGGACTCGCTGGAGCAGCTCGTGGTCGATCACGTCGACGCGGCAAGACGGGCTGAGGAGGCAGGGTTCGACGTGGTCGAGCTTCACGGCGCCCATGGGTACCTGCTGGCGCAGCTGATCAGCGCCGACGAGAATCGGGTGCTGCCGGACGCCGCGGCCCGGTACGACTTCCTCGCGTCATTGGTGCGCCGCATCGTCGACGCCGTCGGAATTCCCCTGAGCTATCGCCTCAGCGGTCAGGACTACTACTCGGCCGGACAAACCGTGGACGACTCGCTCGCGTTCCTTCCCTACCTGGAGGACGCCGGCGTCTCCGCCGTCTCGGTGACCGGCGGGCACTACAAGTCCGTCGATCCCGAGATCATGATTCCGCCGATGCCGTACGAGGACGGCGTATTCCTCGACGCGGCCCGGATGGTCAAGGCGCGCACGCGCCTGCCCGTCATCGCGGTCGGGCGGGTGAACACCCCGGCCGTGGCCGAGGACGCGCTCGCACAGGGGTGGGCGGACTTCGTCGCCGTGGGGCGCGGCCAGATCGCCGATCCCCACTGGGCGCGCAAGACGCAGCAACAGCAGCAAGTGCGAGAGTGCTTGGCGTGCAATCACTGTGTGCGGACCATGCGCTCGGGTAAACAGCTGGCCTGCGCGGTGAACCCCACCGTGACGACCACCGACCGGCCTGCCGCTGGAACCGCTGCGCAGCGTCGACTCGTGTTCGGTGCCGGGCCTGCCGGCCTGACCTACGCAGTCGAATCGGCACGAGCGGGACACGAGGTGTATGTCATTGCACGGGACCGCACCTGGAAGGCGGCGGCAGCGCCCACCTTCAACGGCTACCGGCCTGATCGACAGCGGATGCACCGCTACTTCGACGGACTGTGGAAGGAGGCCGTCGACGCCGGCGTTCACATCGCCCCGGAGGGGGAGCGGGAACCACCGCCCGAATGGCGTACCGACATCGACGTCGTCGCCGACGCCAGGGGCGCCACCTACGTGGGCAACCTCGGTCCTCTCGTCCGCATCCTCATCCGAGTCCTGTCCCGCGTACCCCTGCCGAAGCGGCTGATGAAGAGCGACTGGCTCCACCACATATTGCTCTACGACCTGCGCAACCCCCGGAGCAAGGAGCCGATCCGCATTCCGGGAGCTCGCACCATCAAGATCGGCGACGCGGCACAGCCGGGCGAGCTGGCCGCCGCCGTGCACGACGCATACATCCACGCTTGGAAGGAAGACAATGATGACCAGTAACCCGATGCGGTGCATCGTCACCGGGGGCAGCCAAGGCATCGGCGAGGCCATCGTCGAGAAACTCCTGTCAGATGGAGCTGCTGTCGCCGTAATCGACCGGCAGGAACCCACTGCCCGGCTGAAGGGCCGGGTAGCGTTCGCCGAGTGCGACGTGAGCGATTCCGCTGCTATGGAGGCTGCAGCTGCGGCACTGACAGATGCATTGGGAGGGCCACCCGACACGGTGGTCGCAAATGCAGGCAGGTGTGTATCCGGTCGGTTGGCGAGCGACCCGGTCGACAACCTCGTCAACCACTTTCAGATCAACACCGTGGGGGTGCTCAACACGTTCCGTCCCCACATCTCCCCTATGCGCGCCGAAGGGGGCGGGTCGCTGATCGCGATCACCTCGAACTGTGCGCACAAGCCCCGCCTCGACCTCGGCGCCTACTGCGCCACCAAGGCCGCCACCAAGATGATGGTCGAATGCCTCGCACTCGAGCTCGCAGCTGACGGAATCCGCGTGAATGCTGTCGCTCCGGGGTCCTGTGACACCGAGATGCAGCGTCGTCAGTGGGAGGAGCTCGGTGTCCCGAAGGATCGACAGGTCGTCGGCGACCTGACGTCCTATCGATCCGGCATCCCGGCGGGCAGGCTGGCGGCGCCACACGACATCGCACAGGCTGTCGGCTTCCTGGCCTCACCGGCTGCCGAGTTCATGCGTGGTGTGACGTTGGTCGTCGACGGCGCGCAGTCACTCTGATCCGACAAGACGACGACGCGCACCATCGATCGTCCTCGCCACCACGATCACGCCCACCGGCCGGAACCGACCGCGAGCAACCCACGTCTCCACACGGGGGATTGCTATCCCCTGCCGGGAACTCCGGCGCCCAGGGAACCACCGAGTGCACCCGGAAACGGGTCCTCCCTACATCCTCGGAGAGTTCGTCATGACCGACACCCAGGACCCCACGGCGAACTCCGTGGCCGCGTCGCAACGCGGGACGGCCTCCCCGCCGTCCACCCGCAGGGCGATGCTCGGCCTCGGCCTCGGCAACACCCTCGAGTGGTACGACTGGATGGTCTTCGGTCTCCTCGCCGCGTTCATCGGGCCGCAGTTCTTTCCATCGCAGGACCCGATGTCGTCCACCCTCGACGCGCTGGCCGTCTTCGCGGTCGGGTTCTGCGTCCGGCCGCTGGGCGGGGTCCTGCTCGGTAACGTCGCCGACCGCGTCGGCCGTCGCCAGGTGATGCTCTGGTCGGTCGGCATCATGGCGGTCACCACCCTGAGCATCGCGCTGCTGCCGTCCTACGACTCGATCGGCGTCTGGGCCGGAATCCTGCTGCTGGCATGCCGGCTGCTACAGGGCCTGTCCACCGGTATCGAGGCGCCGCTGTCCACGGCGTACGCCGTGGAGCTGATGCCGGCCGGACACGAAGGCCGGGCGGCCGGCTACATCAGCTTCTTCCAGAACTTCGGCATCCTGCTCGCCTCATTGGTCAGCTTCGCGACCAGCTACGTCATCGGGGGCGACGCCATGTCGACGTGGGGCTGGCGGGTCCCGATGCTGGTCGGCGCCGCGATGAGCTTCTTCGTGCTCTACCTGCGGCGTGCTCTCCCCGAGACGCTGTCGGAGGAGGAGAAGTCCGAACACACGTCGGGCACGTGGGAGGGCGTCCGACGGCATTGGCTCGGCCTGGCCGCGATCATCTTCGTCGTCGGCGCCGCGCAGGCCTACAACTACGCGTGGAACGTCGGCCTGCCCAGCGTGGCCCGCGGCGCCTACGGCGAGAACCCGACCACGATCTTCGCCGTCACCAGCGTGCTCGGTGTGATCATGCTGGTCGGGTCGATCGTCACCGGCCGGATCGCTGATCGG
This sequence comes from Rhodococcus wratislaviensis, assembly GCF_900455735.1. Lineage (GTDB taxonomy): Bacteria > Actinomycetota > Actinomycetes > Mycobacteriales > Mycobacteriaceae > Rhodococcus_F > Rhodococcus_F wratislaviensis. The sequence continues at coordinate 97,911 of NZ_UAUI01000024.1, forward strand.
GTGCGCCTGTCCCGCGCATTCGTGGTCACCCGTCTCGCGGTCGTCCCCGTCATCTTCCTGATGCTGCTGTACGCCGGCCCTGGCTTGCGCACCTTCACCGTGGTCCTGCTGCTCGGCGGAGTACTGCTGGCGGCGAACATGACGCTCTACAACGTCGTGTCCACGTCGCTGATGCCCAAGTACTGCCGGGCGACCGGCACCGGGCTGGGCTACGGTGTCGCCGTCGCCGCCTTCGGTGGCACCGCGTCCTATCTGATCGTCTGGCTGCAGAGCCGTAACTTGTTGTGGGCCTTCCCCGTCTACACCGCGCTTCTGTCGGTCATCAGCGCTGTCCTGTACGTCGCGGCCCGTCGCCACAGCGGCACATTCGCCGGAGATTGACCACCGACGCGATGAACACGAGGACCCTCGGCAATCCGGGCTACGAAGGAGCACAACGATGAGCGACAGCATCGACCAACATGTACTCGCCAAGACACTGACCTGGCGCGATGGCATTGCCCTCGGGCTTGCCCTACCTACCGGGTTGTTCGTGACATTCGGCTACCTTCTCGGCGTCGTCGGTGCCTGGGTTGCAATCGCGGTCTGGTTCTCCGGGGCTGTCATCAGCTATCTCCAGTGCCGGGTCTTCGCGGAGATGGCATCAATGTTTCCGCGCGACTCCGGGGGAGTAGCGCGCTATGCCATCGAGGGCTGGAAGAAGTACTTCGCCCCGCTCGGAGCCATCGCCGCGTTCGGCTACTGGATTGGTTGGTCTCTGACCATCTCGATGGCGGCGGTCGTGTTCGGAGAATTGATCGAGGCGACCTGGTTCCAGGACAACACTCTCGACTTCGGCATCTTCGGCAACCACCTCGGGCTCGAGCACCTCTTCGCTCTCGGTGCCATGCTGTTCGCCTGGGCCTTCAACTACTTCGGCTTGAAGTTCGGTGCCGCGGTCAACAAGGTGCTCGGACTGCTGGTTGTCGTGGGTTTGACCGTGGTGTCGGTGGCGTGCCTGGTGAGCCCGTCGATCGATTGGTCGACGGCCAACTTGTCCTGGTCGGTCGCCGGCGACTGGCGAACGGTCGCTGTCGTGTTCTACGTGACCGCGTGGGCAGTCTATGCAGGGGAGATCGTTGCTTCGTTCGCACCCGAGTACAAGGACACCGCCCGCGACACTTCCAGGGCCATGTCGCGCATTTCGTTGTTCATGATCGTGTTGTTCGTCGTCGTCCCGACTGCTCTTTCGGGTGGTCTCGGCGAGGAAACGATCCGAGACAACCCGGTGAACTATGTCGCCGTGGCGTTCGGCCAGGCGTTCGGCGGCGCCTCGTGGATCGGAACGATCGTGATCGCGTTCTCGCTTCTGGTGGGAATGATTTCCACGACTGCGGACGGGGGCCGCGCGCTGTTTGGGCTTGCGCAGGAAGGCATGACCATCAAGCAACTCGACTGGGTCAACCGGTGGGGTGTGCCTGGCCGGTCCCTGACCCTGGACGTGCTCCTCAACGCGACCGTCATGCTCTTGGTGGGCCACCCGGTGAGTATCTTGCTGGCGAGCAACCTCGGCTACCTGCTGTCGATCATCCTGGGTCTGTCGGCATTCATATTGCTGCGCAGGGACCGACCGAACTGGCCGCGGCCGATTCGGCGGAGCAATGGCTGGATTCCTGTCGTGGCAGTCCTGGTGGCGTTCAACGTCTTCATCACCGTGATCGGTGTTCTGAATCCCGAACTGCTGGGCTACGGCGGCGCCCGGGAGTCTGTGATCGCGGTGGCCATTCTGTTGTTCTCGGTCGTGCTGTATGCGTATCGGCGCGTGGTCCAGGACAAACTTCCCATGCTGTGGCGACTTCCCGCTCCGGCGATGCCTCAGGGCGCCGACGCGCTCGCCCTCGAGTTCGAAATGCGTGCGACCACGGGTCCCCCGACCGTCCACGACGTGCACGACGAGAACGATGCGGCCGGCCGACGCCGAATTCATCCAAGCGAGGAAAGGAAGTAATTGTGAACAACTCGGAAACCGGTGTGGACCGCCGCGTTATCGTCACCGGCGGTACCAAGGGGATCGGTTACGCCTGCGCAGAGTTATTTGCACGGCGGGGCTGCCAGGTGCTGATCTGCTCGCGCAATAAAGCCCAGGTCGAGGCGGTGGCCGCGGAGTTGAACCAGCACAACGGTCAAGTTGCCGGAATGGCAGCCGATCTGGCGGATCGGGACGTGGGTGACAGCATTGTCGGTCGGTGCATCGACCTCTTCGGTGGGGTCGATTATCTTGTCAATAATGCCGGCGTCTATGAGCCGATCGCCATGGTTGACATGACGGCCGAGGGATGGGACGCCAGTTTGCACAACAACTTGCGTGGAGCGGCACTCACCTCTGCCGCGGCGGCGCGTTCCATGCGGTCCACCGGCGGCGGATCGATCGTCAACATCGCCTCGGTCAACGGGCTGGCGGCCGAAGCCAACTTCGCGCCCTACAACGCCTCGAAAGCCGGACTGATATCTCTGACGCAGACCAGCGCCATCGAGTGGGCCGATGACAACATCAGGGTCAATTGTGTTGCGCCCGGCTGCATACGAACATCGATGGTTGATCCGTTGGTCTCCGACCTATCCGATGAGGTCATCGCACGGTACGTACCGATGCGCCGACTCGGTTTGCCGGAGGAGATCGCATCGGTGGTGGCCTTCCTCGTCTCCGACGACGCTAGCTACATCACGGGGCAGACCATCACCGTCGACGGCGGCACACTGACCCGCCAGCCGATGCTGTGAAGGATTGACCTGCCGGGGTGGCCGCCACGGTCCGACGTTCTCATGCCCCCTCAATCGCGATAGGTTGCCGGGGGCGGGCCCGCGACGGGTCCGAGCGGGGCCGCTATCCACCGGTCGTAGATGCTCATCCACGTTCCGTCTGCACGTAGTCGGTCGAGGGTGCCGTTGACGAACCGCACCAGGTCCTCCTTGTACTTGTTGACACCGATGGCCCAGTGCTCTTCTGTCTCCAGCCGTGGCCCCACGATCTGAAAATTCGGGTCCTGGGAGGCGAGCCCGGCGAGGAGCGAGTCGGAGGTGCTGGTCGCGTCGGCCTGCCGTTTCTGCATGGTGACAAGGCAGTCGTCCCAGTCGGGGACCGCGATGATCGTGGCGTCCGGCGCGACCCGTTGGACGGTGCCGAGCGAGGTGGTGTCGAGAAAGGTGCAGACCCGTTTTCCGGCCAGGTCCGCCGGTCCGGTGATGTCGGAACCCTGAGGGACCAGAATACGTTGAAAGGCGCGGAAGTATTCGGTGGAGAAGCCGACGCGTTGGGCGCGTTCGCACGTGATCGAGAATCCATGTGCGACGACGTCGACGTCGTTGTTCTCGAGTGCGGAGAACCGGCCGGCGGTGGTGAGGAGCCGGAACTCGACTTTCGTCGGATCGCCGAAGATGTCGCGGGCGATCTCCTTCGCCACGTCGACGTCGAACCCCTGCAGGGTGCCCGTGGTCGGGTCTCGGAAGCTGAACAGATTGGTGTTCTGGTCGACGCCGACGATCAACCGGCCCCGCCCCGCGATCTCGGCGAGTGATCCACCGGTCGGCATCTGCCCGGGTGGGGGTTGCGGGCCGGGGCGCAGGCTCGCGAGCGCCCCACACGACTCGGGGAGCGGTGGCTTCGGCGGCGGACTGTCCGTGGGCGGGATGATCTGTGCGCCGTCGGTCATCGGTCGTGCGGTGTACGTGGCCGCGATGGTCGGGGTGAGAGGGTCGGGTGCGGCGCAACCGGCGAGGACGGCGACGGCGAGTACGCCGACGAGGTGCCGGGCACACGGTCTCGTCCCCGGTCTCGGAAGCCTCACCTGTGTCATCAGTGGTACTCGTTCAGTCGCGGCCAGATACCCCCGCCGACGGCGAATCCGCAGGACACGCCGATAACCATGCTACCGACGGCCAGCGACGACATCGATCGATAGACGTCCGTCACGGCGTTGGCCTCGTCGTCGCGGAGCCGGTCGATCGCGTCCCGGAGGGACTCGTCCAGGGCGGCGAACTGCGCCGACGACGTGCGGGCGCCGGATCCGGCGGCGATCGCCGCGGCGGTCGGGTAGTCACCGCGCTCGAGGGAGATCTCGATGTCCCGGTGCGCGGCCAGCCAGCCTTCACGGGCCGTCATGGCGTCGCGGAGGTGTTGCTCGGCGGCGCGACCATGCGAGCTGTCCAGCTGCCGGGTGAGTTCGTCGGACAACGCCTGGGAGTGCCGCGCGTAGTCGATTTCCGACTGGGTGTCGGACCCGCGTTGCAGAATGGCGAGGGTTTCGTCGGCGCGGGCCTGCTGCGCCAGGATGCGAGCGCGGGCAACAGTGTTGATGGGTTGCGTTCCTTCGGTTCTCGCGTGTTCGCTTGCCGACGTCGACACCAGGCTTCCGGCGATCAGCCAGAACAGGAGTCCGGCCATGAGGAGGGTGGCGACAGCGAGGCCGGGGTTGAACCGGCGCTTGCTCTTCCGGATGAGGTACAGCTGGGCGAGGACGAGGGCGACGAGGGCGGCCGCGGTCACCGTGAAGGCGGTCGCGGGCAGTTGGGCCGTGTGCGTCTGGGTCTCGGCGACCGCCTCGGCCTGGTGGACGTAGAGTCGCTCCGCCAACGGGAGGATGGTGCCCTGCATGATCGCGGACGCATCGGCCAGATACGCCACCCCGACCGGGTTGCCGGCCCGATCGTTCGCTTGAGCCGTGGCGACGAGATTGAAGTACTCGGCGAGGTTGCGCACGACGTCCGACAGCAGCGCCAGTGATTCGGCGTCCTGCGACGACACCCCATTGGTCGCCGTGACCAGCGCGTTCGACGCGTCGCCGATCGCCTGGGTGAACTGGTCCGGCCCGGTTGTCGACTCGATCGCACCGCCACCGGAGACGAAGGACGTGGTCGCGGCGGCATCGGCGATCGACAGCGAGCTGTACAGGGCCTGGGCGGCGTTTGCCAGGGGTTCGGTGTGGGTGCGCAGTGTCTCGACCCGCTGTTGCCGCGCACCGACCGCCGCCGAGGTGATCGCGCCCGCGGCGATGACCGCGGCGATGAGTGCGATCCCGAGAACGGACAGCCGACCGGGCGTGGACGTGAAGAATTCGACCCACGGACGGCGGCGGGCCACGGGCTCGACGAGCAGGCCCTCGTCGAGCGTGGGGGCTTCGGTGACGGCGTGCTCGCCGCGGTGGAACATCCGGTCCTCCTGCACCGCCTCCGTGGCTCCGGGAAGAGCACCGATCCGGGCCACGTTGCTGAGTTCAGTGTGCACCGACGGTGCCGACCGGCGCACCGACTCGGGGAACGGACAGCGTACGAACCGACACAGCTCTGTGCATGGGTTCGGGTGAGCCGATCTGTCGTTTCCTTTGCTGCACGAAGCAATGGCTCCCTCGCTGGAGGCGACAGCGATATCCTGGGAACACGTCACCGAGAGGCTAGTCGTGCGGATTTCGTCGAACGTATCGCAGACCGGATGAATCGACCTGGACGATGCCCGATGTCGATCCGTACGAGACCCACCGTGATGTGACTCCCTCGGTCACCTCGGAGCTCGGTGCTGACGGATTCGACGACGCCCGGGAGATCGGGCGTGGCGGCTTCGGTGTCGTGTACCGGTGCGCGCAGACCTCGCTTGACCGGACCGTCGCGGTGAAGGTGCTCACCAACGAGCTGGCGGAGGACAATCGGGAGCGCTTCTTCCGCGAACAGCGTGCAATGGGCCGTCTCACCGGTCACCCCAACATCGTCACCGTGCTCCAGGTCGGGGTCACCGATGGCGGGCAACCATTCATCGTCATGCCGTACCACCCGCAGGGCTCCCTGGACGAACGGATTCGGCGGCACGGCCCATTGCCTGTGGACGAAGTGCTGCGGCTCGGAGTGAAGCTGGCCGGCGCGCTGCAGGCCGCCCACAACGAGGGCATCCTCCACCGCGACGTCAAGCCCGCGAACATTCTTCTGACCGATTATGGTGAGCCGGCGCTCTCGGACTTCGGTATCGCGCATATCTCCGGCGGGTTCGAGACTGCTACGGGCATCGTCACGGGTTCACCTGCGTTCACTGCGCCCGAGGTTCTCGGCGGCGCCTCCCCGAGCCCCGCCTCCGACGTCTATGGGCTCGGAGCCACCGTGTTCTGCGCGGTCACCGGCCATGCCGCGTTCGAACGGCGTAGCGGCGAACAGCTGGTTGCCCAATTCGTCCGCATCACAACCGAACCCGTCCCCGACTTGCGGGATCACGGTGTTGCAGACGATCTGGCCGCTGTGATCGAGAGGGCAATGGCAGGGCGCCCTGAGGACAGGCCACTCTCTGCCGCCGCCTTCGGCGAGGAGCTGCGCGATGTCCAGCGTCGACGGGGATTGATTGCCGACGACATGGCACTGAATTCGCCAGACGACGCAGACACGCAGGAACCACAGGCTCTCTCGCACAGCCGGAATCCGGCCAACTCGTCCCGTCGGACGAGGGGGAACCTGCCCCTGGAATTGTCCAGTTTCGTCGGTCGCAGGCACGAGGTGACCGAAGCGAAGAGTCTGCTCGCGTCGTCGCGCCTGTTGACACTGGTCGGGATCGGCGGCGTCGGGAAAACGCGCCTTGCACTCAGGGTCGCAACGAGCATCCAACGAGAATTCGCCGACGGTGTGTGGCTCGTGGAACTCGACGAGGTCCACACCCCGCCGCTCCTCGTCGAACTCGTGGCCACCACATTGGGCCTGCGAGATCACACCGACCGGTCGTTACGCGAGATTCTGCTGGACTTCCTGTCCACGCGAGACATCTTGCTGATACTGGACAACTGCGAGCAAGTGGTCGACGCCGTGGCCGACCTCGCCACCGCACTGCTGCAACAGAACCCGAACATGCGGATCCTCGCGACAAGCCGCGAACCCCTTGCAATAGCAGGGGAGGCAACGCTGCGCGTCCCCCCGCTCACCGTTCCCGACCCCGACCGCGAGCCGTCACTGCAGGGTCTGCCCCGCTACGACGCGGTGTCGCTGTTCACCGAACGCGCCACCACCGCGGTATCGACATTCACGTTGACAGATGCCAACAAGTCCGCGGTGACTCGGATCTGTCACCGGCTGGACGGGTTGCCGCTGCCCATCGAACTGGCGGCGGCGCGGTTGCGCGCGATGTCCCCCGAACAAATCCTGCAGAGGCTCTCCGACCGCTACGCGCTGCTGACCCGCGGGAGCCGAGGCGCGCCGTCGCGGCAGCAGACGCTCCGGTTGTGCGTCGACTGGAGCTACGACCTGTGCACTCCGCTCGAACAACTGACGTGGGCACGACTGTCGGTATTCACCGGCGGCTTCGATCTGGATGCCGCCGAATACGTGTGCGGGGAAGACGTGCAGCCCGAGGCCCTGCTCGACTCGGTGGCATCCCTTGTCGACAAGTCGATCCTGATCCGCGAAGAGAACGCAGCCGCAGTCCGCTTCCGTCTGCTCGAGACCCTGCGAGCCTACGGCCGGGAGAAGGCACAGGAAGACGACGACTATCACGATCTGCGTCGGCGTCACCGAGATTGGTTTCGACGGCTGGCTCGGATCGCCGAGGCCGAGTTCATAGGTCCCCGGCAACTCGAATGGCTCTCGCGGCTCGGCGGGGAGCAGCCGAATTTGAGGGACGCGATGGACTTCTGCCTCGCCGAGGGCGATGCCGAAGCAGGTTTGCAGATCGCCACACCCTTGTTGCAGCTCTGGGGGTCACGCGGCCTGCTCAGCGAGGCACGGCGCTGGCTCGACCGATTCCTCTCACACCAGGGTCTACCCCCGACGATCGCCACCATCAGAGCGCTGTACGCCGACTGCCTCATGACCGAACAGCAGGGTGACCATCAGCGAGGTGCTGCTCTTGTCGAGCAGACGCGCATCCTTGCCGACCAGATCACCGATCCGATAGGTCATGCGATCGCGGACTATACGGACAGCCTCGTCGGGTTGTTCAGTGGTGATCTCGCGCGGGCGGTTTCGGGTTTGGAGCGGGCACTGTCAGTGTTCCGAGAGGCAGAGAACGACCTGGCGCTACAAATCGAGTCATTGACTTTGCTGGGGTTGGCGTATCAGCTGCGCGACGCCGAACCCCACCGGGCGGTCGAATGCTATGAGGAAGTTCTCACGATTACCGAAGCTCGGGGCGAATCCGTTTACCGGTCGTACGCGGTGTGGGCGATGGCTGTTGCGCAGTGGCGGCTGGGTGCGCAGAGTCGCGCACTCGACTTGCTCGGGCAGGGATTGCGGCTTGCTCGACGCGTCGAGGACCCGGTCGGGTGCGCAAATTGCTTCGAAGCCTTAGCCTGGATCGCCGGAACCAGTGACCCGAAACGTGCCGGCACGTTGATGGGAGCCGCGGAAGCGCGCGGCCTCGTTGCCGGAATTCCATCCGTGTCCGTTCCCAACCTGCTCGTGTATCACGAAGAATGCGAACAGGCCGCTCGCCGGTTGCTCACCAACCGCGTCTTCGAGGAGTGCTGGCAGCACGGCAAGGCGTTGGATCTCGACTCCGCTGTCTCCTACGCACTCGGCGAGCACACCCCGAAGACGAATTCTCCTGCCTCCGCTCTCCTGACGAAACGCGAACGGCAGGTTGCGGAACTGATCGCCGAGGGCCTGACCAACAGGGCCATTGCCACTCGCCTCGTGATCTCACCGCGCACCGCTCAAGGGCATGTCGAGCACATACTCACCAAACTCGGATTCACGTCGCGAGCGCAGGTCGCTGCGTGGGTTGTGGAGCATCGGCAGTCGTCGAAGTCACCTCTCACGGGACGCTGAGGGATGCGCGAGCACCGCTGGCAACATTCCGGTGGTCAGGACGGCTGAGTCAGGGTCGAACCGGGTACACGCACAGCATGAATAACTGGACGTGCCGCGCCGCGCTGTCGCTGTTGGTGGCCGGGCTCGTCGCCTCCGCGTCCGGATTGACGGCCCACTCGGCACCGACGCCCGACAGGATCGACGAGGTGCCCGGGCGGACGGCGCTGTCGTTCATGCACACCCCGAGCGGAACCCGCGTCGGGACTGCGAATCAGGGGGAAGCCCGGCCGGGATTGTCGATCGTGAAACTGTATGTAGCCGACTACATGCTCCGGCACGGCGACGGCTCACCCGGTGACCTCGCACTCGGACAGCGGATGATCCGTGACAGCGACGACACCGCCGCCTCGCAGGTGTACGCCAAGTACCCGCAGTCGATCGACGTGATCGCCGCCGAGTATCGGCTCACCAGTACCCGTGGCTCCGGATTCTGGGGCGATGCGGTTACCAGCACCGCGGACACCGTGACTTTCCTCGAGGCGAAGAAGACCACCGATCCGGACAGCCGCATCCTGGAGTGGATGGCTACCGCGGCCCCCGTCGCCGCCGATGGGACCCATCAGAACTGGGGCACCGGGCGCCTGCCGTCGGTGACCGGAACCAAATGGGGGTGGTCGGACTACGGGCCCAGCATTGTCGCTTCCGCGTCCTTCGGGCCTGATTTCTCGGTATCGGCCAACACGTACGGCACCGCCGAACAGCACACCAGCGACGTGCTCGGTGCCTTCGCGCAGGACCCGGCGCCACCACCGCAGGTGGCGCCGGATCCCATCCAGGATCTAATCGACCGTTACCTGCCCCCGGCGATAGCACCACGATGATCGACAACTCGACGCACCCGAGGGAACAGCCCTGACCCGGTTGGTGGGGTGACGGCCTGGGTAATCGGGTCTCATGTTGCCCCCGACGGACGAAACACCGAACACCGGACCGCACCTCCCGACAGGACACCCGCCGGGCGGTGAGGTGCCGTCTTCCGACCCGCATGCCCACGACGCGGGTTCCGGGGTGCCGCCGGACGTGGCGAGGGGCAAGGGGATCAAGCACACCCGCACCGGGGCGACGTGGACAGGTCTGGTGATCGGCATTGTCGTCCTGGTCCTGCTTCTCGTATTCATCCTGCAGAACCTCGACAGCGTCGTCCTGGAATTGTTCGTCTGGGAGTTCACCGTCCCGCTCGGCGTCACACTGCTGTTCGCCGCCATCGCGGGTGCGGTGATCATGGCCCTCGTCGGCGGTGTCCGGATCCTCCAGATCCGGCGGGCAGCGAACCGGCAACGGAAACTGACCACCTGACCCCATGCTTGTTTCCGTGTTCGCTCGATCGAAGCGTTGACCTCAGGTCCTCGGCCACGAGATTCGAGTAGTCGACTACTCAGTTCAACTGTCGAATCTCCTCGTACGGTCGGTCCTGTATCGCATTCGTGATTCGACGAAAGGACACCGAAATGGCTTGGTCGACAACCCCTCAGGGGCTTTTTCTCGCCGCTGGGCAGGCGAATCAATTCTCCTTCTCGTTCGGGGACATTTGGAAAGGGCCGCAGCTGGCGACCGCGAGACTCGACGCCAGCCAGGGTGGTGGTGGCACGAAGATCCTGATGACGCAGTGGCAGGGCACCGCCAACGCGCCGGTGTTCGGCGGCCCCAGCAAGCAGTACTACGTGCTCGGCATCCACAACAGCTCCACTTCGGGCGTGTGGTTCCATCTGGAAGGAGGCATGCTCGCATGACGACACAGGAATCACCGAGGATTTCCCGGATGCAGGTCCTGACGGACGAACACGGCAGCATTCTCGCTGCTGTCCTGCGAACTGCGGATGTGGCGTCGGGCCCGGCATCGGGTGAGGACGTTCCGCCTCAGGTTTCGCTGGTTCCTTCGGAAGGTCAAGCATTGCATGAACTTTCTGTTCCCGGGGACGAGATGTTCGAGTCGCTGGATCAGTGGGTGGTGCGGGTCGACGCCGGCGAACCGGCATTGGTGCGACGCGTAGGCGCGTAGCCGCTGATCGAGGGGGAGCGCTGGTCCGGCGATCAACGGTCCCCTCCGCGCGTGGCGGTGTGAGGGGTGGAAAGCCATCAAAATCACCTCGAGAGTCACTTTGTCAGCACAAATGGTTGACTTCGCTCGCGGCGCGCAGCACTGTCGTAGAGACACACGTCGCACCGATCAGTCCCGGAGTCGATCTTGACCAACGTCAACCCCACCGAAATCGCTGTAGCAGTCGCCGGATTCGGCTGGATGGGCCGAGTCCACACCAACGCGTATCTGCGTCAGCGCCACCACTTCCCGGAAGCGCCGTCCATCCGTCTGGGCGCCGTCGCCGACGAGGTACCCGGCCGCGCCGAGGAGGCTGCCGCCCAGTTCGGGTTCGGCGCAGCGCTGACCGACTGGCGCGACATCGCCGCCGACGCGACCATCGACGCGGTGAGCATCACCGCACCCAACTTCCTGCACCGGGAGATCGGTGTCGCGATGGCCGAGGCGGGAAAGCACATCTGGATCGAGAAGCCGGTCGGCCTGTCGTCCGACGACGCCAAGGCAGTCGCTGCTGCCGTCGAGAAGGCGGGCGTCCAGTCGACCGTCGGATTCAACTACCGAAACGCACCCGCCGTTGCGATGGCGCACGATCTGATCGCGTCGGGCGAACTGGGCACCATCACGCACTCGCGGTTCCGCTTCCTCAGCGACTACGCCGCGCATCCGGATGGCGCGCTGAGCTGGCGTTACGAGAACGTGCGCGGTGGTTCGGGCGTTTTGGGAGACCTTGCCTCGCACGGTGTCGACCTGGTCCGGCACCTGCTCGGCGACATCGACGCAGTCGTTGCCGACACTGCGATCTTCATCCCCCAGCGCGCCATCCCGACGGGTGCCACCAGCGGGCATGCGCGCGCGACGGGCGGAAAGTTGGGGCCGGTGGAGAACGACGACTTCGTGAGCGCGCTGGTTCGCCTGTCATCGGGCGGACGCGTGACGCTGGACGCCAGTCGCGTGGCCGTCGGCGAGCAGAACAACTACGGGTTCGAGATCCACGGCACCAAGGGTGCGGTGTACTGGGACTTCCGCCGGATGAACGAACTCGGAACGAGCCTCGGGAGCAAGTACCAGGACCAGTCGATCACCACGGTGTGGGTGGGCCCCGACGCCGGAGCGTACGCCCGCTTCCAGCCGGGTTCCGCGTCCTCGATGAGCTACGACGACCTCAAGGTCATCGAGGGGAACAACTTCATCGCCTCGATCGTCGACGGAAAGCCCCGGGGCGCAACGATCGCCGACGCCGTGGCCGCGGCCGAAACCCTCGACGCCATCACGGCATCGGTCGCATCTCGTGCGTGGGTCGACGTGCGCTGATCCGATCCGCACAGTCTGGTCCCGGGGTTACGCTTTATCGGTTATCGGGTCTATTCCCGTAGGCGCCTTTCTCCGCGGAGGTTGGTATGAATACCAAACCGTTCGGCTCAGGCTTTGCGATTCTCGCGTTGACGATTTCGGTGGTTTCATGCTCGTCGGACACGTCCTCCGACAGCGAGGACAGTTGCGTCCGCGCCAGTGACAGCGAGCTGGACGCGCTCTTCACGAGTTGGAACGACGCACTGGTCTCCGGCGACGCGAGCAGGGTCGCCGCGCTGTACCGGCCGGACGCGATACTGCTGCCGACTCTGTCGGTTCCTGTCGCCGACACCCCGCAGGAGATTACGGAGTATTTCGTCAACCTGATCAAGGCCGATCCCACAGCCCGGATGGAAGAAAGTGTCAAATATTCGGATTGCAACCTCGCATACAACGTAGGCCGCTGGGTCATCAATGCCAACGGTCAAGATGTGGCGGCCAGGGTGACGTGGGTCTACCGGTACGAAGACGGAAAGTGGATGATCGCCAACCATCATTCGTCGGTGAACCCCAGCTGAGGCAACGCGGTGGTGGCCGGCCCGCGGGGTCGGCCACCACCGCGTTGCTCTAGGACGACTGTGCGCGCCTGCCCGCGACGTACACCTCGGCGATGGACGTCTCGCGGATTCCCATCAGCAGTGCGAACAGGGTCTGATCGCGGGCAAGTTCCGGATCGGCGGAGCGAAAGGCGTTGCGCAGCAATCCGTCGAGTGCCGGTGTGCCGGACGGGTCGACGACGACGAAGTCGGCTTCCTTCCCGACGTCGAAATTGCCGAACCGGTTCTCCATGTCCAGGGCCCGGGCACCGCCGAGGGTGCCTACGAACAGCATCTCGGCCGGATGCATCGACACCCCGTCGTCACCGGCCTCGGTGATGTGCACCTTGAACGCGTCGCCGAGCACGCGTGGAATCAGCCATTCGTCGCCGCCGCCGAAATCCGTTCCCACCGAGATGTTCACGCCCGACGCGACGGTGCGCTTCCACGGCATCGTTCCGGATCCCAGGAACAGCTGCGAGATCGGGCAGTGCGAGACGGACGTGCCGGTCTCGGCCATCCGTTCGAGCTCGACATCCTGACAGTGCACGCAGTGCGCGAGGATGGTGCGTCGGCCCAGCAGGCTCTTCCCGCCCACTTCCGAACCGGGCAGGAACTTCCCGTCGTACGTGTCCAGGTACGAATTCACCTGATAGGTCTCCTTGGTCGAGTCGACCTCGCCGGTGCCGGGGCGATTGTTCTCGTTGAGGTGGGAGTGCACGTACACACCGCGGTCCCGCACCTCTTCGTAGAGTTCTCCGAGGTTCTTCAGGGTCTCGGGTGTCACCGACAACGAGAACCGCGGGATGATCGCCACGTGCAGCAACGCGGTGGCGACATCGCCGGTGTCGGCGCCGTGCCATTTCTCGATCTCCTCGCGAGTGAGCCGGATCGCGTCCTCTTCGGACGTCATCAGCGGCTGAGCGGTTTCGCCGCCGACGGTCTGAATTCCGCGGCCGCTGACGATGCGCAGACCGGCCTTCTGCGTCTCGGTGAACAACGCGTCCTGCGCATGTGGGAACGCCGACCCGAACACCATGGCGGCCGTGGTGCCCGCCGAGATGCGCCGGTTGGTGAACTCGACGGCCGCCTGCTGCGCGAACTCCGGGTCGGCGAACTTCGTCTCCGACGGGAACATGCAGAGGGTCAGCCACTCCAGCAGCTGGCCGCCGCCGTAGGAGTCGCCGGCGTAGGTCTGCGGGAAGTGGATGTGGGTGTCGACGAACCCCGGCAACAGAAACCCGGGCCGGTGGTCGTGCACGGTGCCGGACTCGTACTCCGAAGGGATCTCGGCTCGGTCACCGCAGAACACGATTCGCCCGCTGTCGTCCAGCACCAGGGCGCCGTCGGGAATCGATACCAGGGCGGCCGCGGCTTCGGTCACTTTCGGCGCGCCGGCGATGTGGAAGATGTGCCCGAGATGAGTGTGCGTGGCCATGCGATGAACTCCCGTCGAGTGGTAACGGATCATGCCTTCTGCAGTGAACTTCGGCGGCTGGACGTCGCCCAGCCGAGTAGCACCTGTGCGGCCGTGCCGCACCCACGATGAGATAACAGCCCGTACTAACAATGCCACCGATCAGACCCGGATCGCGGCCGAACAGGCCAAGCGCCCGCGGCAGTCACTGCCGACCGGGTGCTACTGCAAGCGTGTGCGGTCGTCGACGAATCGGCGGATGACCTTGTCCCACCCCAATGCCTCGAGGAGTTCCGCGGCGGCGGCACGCGAGGTGAGCGGCCGGAGCACGTTGATGTCGAGGTCGCCGCTGGTGTCCAGGACGTCGTCGAGGCGCAGGCAATCGACGTACCCGTAGTCCGTCCAGGGTTCGACGTGGCCATCCCAGTCGGCGGCGTCGGCGTACGGCCCACCGAGACGCAGCTTTCCGCTGCGGTGGATCATCACGTACCGGGGAACCACCTGCATCGTCTCGTCGGCAGTCGCCAGAGTCACCTCGGGGTCGGCGGCGGGATCTGCGCCGGCGATCCGGCGGTCGTAGGAAGCCGTCTTGACCGTTGCGACCTCGACCAGCGCCCGCACGTAGACCCATCGCGCTCGTTCGACCGAGCCCGCCCACGCCGATTCCTCGTCCGCGCAGGAGAACACGTTCTCGGCCGGGGTTCGGATCAGCAGCCTCGTCCCCACCCGCTCGTGATCGACAACCAGGTCTCCGTCGACGACGAGTTCGTCGTCGTACTCGCGGACCCCGGTGATCGTCGCCACCGCGAGCACCTCGTCGTCCGGCGCGGTCACGAACAGTTCACGCTCGGAGCGGACGCTGCGGGCATCACCGGGAAACGGGCCACGACCTCTGGCGAACGCGTCGTGCTGGGTCAATTCGGCCCGAAACCCCGCTTCGGTCATCCCCAACGGATGATCGCGCACCTCTCGCAGGTTACCGAGCCGAACTCTGGACGCCACAGGTCGATCCTCCCCGTCAAATCTCCGGCGCATCGCCGGGTGACCCTTTGATCATAGCGGTTGACCTGCAGTGATGCCTCATCGGCGTAACCACTGCTTGCCCAGTAGGGTCGCAGTATCTGTACGACCGACCGAGGGGGACCGGTGACGGGTTCTGCGTCCGAAAAAATCATCTCGCCTGCATCACGCGCGTTCTGGGACCGCAGTTTCGCGGGTCGGCGCGCCCTGTTCGAAGAGCTTCGTCAGCGGTCGCCGATCGAGTTCCACACGGAAACGGCCGGTCCGGGCTTCTGGTCGGTCGTCGGATACGACGACGTGGTGTCGGTGAGCCGGAACCCGGAGGTCTTCTCCTCGGCCAAGGGCTTCACCATCGACGACGTCCCGGTCGAGATCCTCGAGTTCGCCATGTCGATGATCGCCATGGACAACCCCCGTCACCGGCGTCTGCGGGGCATCGTGCAATCGGCGTTCACCGCGGCCTCGGTGCGGGGCATCGCCGAGCGGCTGCGCGGCTACGCTGCGCAGATCGCCGCGGACCTTCCCCGAGATGCCCAGTTCGACTTCGTCTCCGACGTCGCGACCCGGTTGCCGGTGCAGGTGATCTGTGAGCTGCTCGGGATCCCGGAGAGCGACCGGCCGATGGTCCTCGCCGCGGCGGCCGACGTCATTGCCGGAGGCGGTGATCAGGAGTTCGTCACCGGACCCGGCGGCGCGGCCGGCCTGGGCCAGATCTACGGATACGCCCTCGAACTGGGCGAGAGACGCAAGGCGGATCCCGGCGAGGATCTGACGTCCCGGCTGGTGTCGACGATGGTCGACGGCGAGACCCTCACACCGACCGAGTTCGGTTCGTTCGTCATCCTGCTGATCACGGCTGGGTTCGAGACCACCCGGCAAGCGTTGGCCTGGGCGCTGCATCTGCTCAGCGAGCACCCCGACCAGAAAGAATTGCTGCTCGCCGATTTCGCCGGCCACATCGACAACACGATCGACGAGGTGATCCGCTTCGCCTCCCCGGTGCCCTACATGCGGCGGACCGCGACCGTCGACACCGAGCTCGGCGGCGCCCACATCGCGGGGGGCGACAAGGTCGTCATGTGGTACCTGTCCGCGAACCACGACGAACGTATCTTCGACGGTCCGGGCCGGTTCGACATCACCCGGTCGAACGCAGGCAAGCATCTCGGTTTCGGCGCGAAAGACATCCACCACTGCCTGGGCATGAACCTCGCTCGGCTGGAGCTGCGCGTCATGCTCGAAGAACTTTTCGCCGCCCACCCCTCACTTCACGCGGTGGGCGAGCCGGAACTGCTGCTCTCCGCGTTCATCAATGGCGTCGCCGCGCTGCCGGCCCAGACATGTGACTGACGGTGAGGTTCACGCAGGCCGACGCCCGGAAATCATGACGAGCGGCATTTCGGTGATGCGGGAGACGTGCTCGTCGACGAGATCGAGTCGGCTCGCGAGGTCACGCGCCTCGTCGAGACTGATGGAGCGACCGGCGATCCAGGTGTGGAAGATCGCGAGGTTGATGCTGCCGAGAAGCCGCGGCGCCTTGTAGTTCTCGACGAACTTTTCGGCGTCCTCGAAACTCGTGCTGCGGTCCGCATCGGTGATCAGCAGCGGGCCACCCGGTTTGAGGACGCGCACGCACTCGGCGAGCCCGGCCTCGCGCGACGACCAGTGCTTGATGGAGCCGTAGCTGATCACGCCGTCGAAGGACTGGTCGGCGAAATCGAGTCGCGTGGCGTCGCCGACGTCGAACCGGACCCGGTCGCCGTAGTGACGCATGCGTTTGGTGGCGCGCTTGATCTGGGCCTCCGACAGATCGAGACCGAGAATGCGCACGTCCGGGCGCTGGTCGGCGATGTAGTTCGTGAACAGCGCCCCGCCCGATCCGACGTCCAGAATGCGGGCGTTCGGTGGGAGATGCGGCAGAAAGTACTCGTCGATGACGTGGCGTGAGCGGTAGACGGCCGGTGCCACGATGGTCTCGTACATCCAGGCGTGCGCCGGCGTGTAGATCGCGGTGATGGGGTCGAACGGTGCCATCGGCATGGTCGCGCTCCTCGTTGCTCTCGCGGTTCCCGCGGCGCTCGAGCCCGTGCGGGTCGACGTGCTGCGCCGTTGTCGGTTCGAGATTAACGGGTGCGGGGTCGGTTTTGCAGGATCACCGAGTGCATGAGAGGGCTGTGAACAGGGGTGATGAGGTGTCGGTCCCGGTGCAGTCGATCTCCCGCGAGCGCGAAGCCGGAAGACCGCCACCAATGCCGACCTCTCGAATCCAATCATAGACACGAAGTCCATTTATGGATACTGTCGCCAGCATTGGCTCCTGTGATGCAGACCACGCGCATCGCAGGCTGACTCGTCGAGAGGACGCAGATGGCACTGGACGTCTCCACCACTCCCACGCTGAGGGCAGGTCGCCGGACCCGGGGGAAGAACCTGGGTCTGCTCACGGCCTCCACCGCGATGGACAACGCCGAGAACAGCATCACCACGGTGCTGTTCCCGCTGATGCGGGAGGCGCTGGGGCTCTCGTCGTCGGCGCTCGGGGTCATCGTGGCGGTGTCCAAGGCGGTGGGAATCTTCGCCGCGGTTCCGTGGGTATTCCTCGCCAAACGTTTTTCGCGGCGTGCGGTGCTCGCGACGTGCTCGGGCTTCTGGGGCGTATGGGTCGTCCTGGCGGGCCTGTCGAGCAGTTTCACCCAGTTCGTCGTCCTGTACGGCATCGCGGCTGCGGGCTTCGCGGGCGCCGGGCCGATCGCTCTCGAGATCATGGGTGACCTCTACGACGACCGGCGGCGGGGCCGGGCCACCGGGATGCTGTACGGCGGTGTCGCGATCATCACCGGTGTGAGCGCCCCGCTGTTCGGTCAGCTGTCGGGTTTCGACGACGGCTGGCGGTACGGCTACGTCCTCTCCGGCTGCATGTGCATCCTGATCGGTGTTCTCGTCGTCGTGTTTCTCGACGACACGCGGCCGGGCGGGGGCGAGCGCAGAGCCGGCGATGCGGCGGCGAAGGCGGAGGAGAAGGCGCAGAACGTCGTCGCCGGTGTGCGGGAGCTGCTGCGCATCAAGTCGTTCCGGTACATCCTGGTGCAGAGGCTGTTCTCGGGGCAGAACGTGATCATGAGTTTCGGCGTCGTGTTCCTGGTGGAGGAGCGGGGATTCTCGACAGCCACCGCAGCGATCGTCGCAACGCCGTTCGCGATCGGGTACTTGCTCGGAACCGTCGTCGGCGGGCGCGTCAACGATGCCGTACACCGCCGGTGGCCCGCGAGTGGACGGGTGATGATGCTGCAGGCCAGTCAGTTGGCCTTCGCGGCAGCGGTATTCGTCGAGCTGCAGACGCCGACATCGTCGATCGGATTCTTCGTCGCGATCTTCGCGGTGGTCGGGTTTCTGCAGGGGCAGGTGCCGGTGGTCAACCGTCCGCTGATCATGGCGGTGGTGCGCCCGGAACAGCGGGCTCTGGCCTTTGCGGTGTCGCTGTCGACGGTGGAGGCGCTCGCGTACGCGGGATATGCGCTGCTGGTCGGCTATCTGGGAGATGCGATCGGGTTGCAGGGGGCGCTCCTGCTCGTGACCGTCGCGCTCACCGTCGTCAACGGGTTGTGTTCGGGTCTGCTGTACCGGCCGTACGCACGAGACAGCGCCGCAGTACGCGACTCTCAGGTGGTGCCCTCGTCCTACGAGGGTGAGCCGTCGAAGCCGGATGCCCAGTAGCGCCCGCGCAGCGACAGCTCCAGCAACATCTCGGTGACGGCTTCCGGTGTGAGCGGTGGTGGATCGGATTCGAGCCACCACTGCAGCACGGCCACCTGTTCACCCACCCACGCCCGCGACAGCACTTCCATGTCGATGCGGGGTGTGACCCCGTTCGACTCGGATCGGGCCGAGAAGATCTGGGCGGCAAGGGCGGCGCGTTCGTCGACGAATCGGCGCAGTGCGCGCCCGTCGCCCTCGCCGCGCAGTACGACGCGGTAGGCGTCGCGTTCCTCGGCGGCGTGCCGGAACATTTCGAGCACCGGCTTGCCGGTGAACCCCACCGAGGAGTCGGACACGAGGGGCCGCAACCGCTCCTTCAGGTCCTCGCCGAGGTCGGCGACGATCTGGCCGAGCAGTTCGTCCTTGTCCGTGTAGTGCGTGTAGAACGTCGCGCGGCCGACGTCGGCACGTTCGGTGACGTCTTCCACGGTGACTGCGGAATAGCCCCGTTCGAGCACGAGCGAGACGAGTGCGTCGCGCAGCAGCCGCTTGGTGCGGCGCACACGCCGGTCTTCGGTGGCCACGGTGACTTCCGCCCTTCGTCTCACGTCAGCAGTCCGATCAGCATAGTGCACCCTTGACATCGCGCCCGATGCTGGACAGTATGTCCAATAACGATCACAACGTCGATCTTGGAGACTGCATGAATCTCGGTACCTACCTCACCCGGAGTGCGAAGTTCCGGCCGGACAGCGAGGCCGTGGTGTGCGGCGACAGTCGCCTGACCTACCGGGAACTCGACGACTCGACCAACCGTCTCGCGTCCGCGCTGATGCGCACCGGGCTCGGAATCGGCGACGCGGTAGCCACTTTCGCCGGCAACTGCGGAGAACTCGTCGTGACCGAGATGGCGGTGTGCAAGGCCGGATTCGTGCGCGTTCCCGTCAACGCGCGCCTGGGAGCCGACGAACTCGGCCACGTCCTGCGCGACGCGAACGTCAAGTCGCTCTTCGTCGACCCCGCGCACGCGGACGTCGCCTTGAAGGTGGTCGCGGACCTGGGCCTCGACATCGCCGTCTACGACTACGGGAACAGCACACCCGGCGCGGACCGGTACACCGACCTCCTCGCCGACGGACTCGGCGATCCCGTGGCCGTCGACCTCACCGAAGACGCGCCCGCCGTCCTCAACTACACCTCCGGGTCCACCGGAAAGCTCAAGGCCGCCGTGCAGACGTACGGCAACCGGCTCGCCAACATGCGCAAACGCTTGATGAGCCCGACGGGCGCGCCCACCGAGACGGACCGGTACCTGGCCCCGGGACCCATCACCCACGCCTCCGGGATGATGATGCTCGGCGTGCTCGCCCGTGGCGGCGCGGTCGTCGTCCTGCCTGCGTTCGACACCGAGTTGTTCCTGCGCACCATCGAGAAGGAACGCATCACCACCACGTTCGTCGTCCCGACGATGCTGAACATGCTGATGGACCATCCCGCCGCGAACGACGTCGACCTGTCGAGCCTGCGGTGCGTCGGCGTCGGCGGCGCCCCGGTCTCACCGCAACGACTGCGTGACGCGGTCGCGATGTTCGGCCCCGTCATCATGCAGGGATACGGTCTCGGGGAAACCACGAGCGGCATCACCGTGCTCACCTACGACGACGTCGTGCGAGGCGTCGAATCCGATCCGGAACTGCTGATGTCGTGCGGGCGACCGGTATTCGACACCGAGGTGCGCGTGGTGGACGACGCGGGCAACGAACTGCCTGCCGGTGGGATCGGCGAGATCGTCGCGCGCGGCCCCGACTGTGTGCGCGAATACTGGCGCGAGCCCGATCTGAGCGCCGAGACGTTTGTCGACGGCTGGGTCCACACCGGGGATGTCGGGTACTTCCGCCACGACGGCTACCTGTTCATCGTCGACCGCAAGAAGGACATGATCATCTCGGGCGGGTTCAACATCTACTGCAGCGAGGTGGAAGCCGCGCTGTACGAGCACCCGGCCGTGTCCAGCGCGTGCGTCGTCGGTGTGCCCGACGAGAAGTGGGGCGAGGCAGTCAAAGCCGTCGTGGTCACACGGACCCCGGTCACCGAGGTCGAGCTGATCGAGCACTGCGCCGAACGCCTCGCGCGCATGAAGAAGCCCCGCTCGATCGATTTCGTCGACAGTCTCCCCGTCAACCGAAACGGCAAGATCGACCGCAAATCGGTGCGCGAATGCTACTGGGCGCAGGGCGCCCGCCACGTCAACTGAAAGCGGAGCCTCCGATGACCTTCACCCTGAACCCCACGTACGACCACAACCCTCGCCTGCGCGACCTCGTCGCACAGCTGCGTGACTATCTGGACGGCGAACTCGCCGACTACGAACGCGAACTCGGCCTCACTTCCGAGAGCGTGTACACCCGCGAGACGCTCGAGCCGGTGTGGCGGCGCAGCCGGGAACTCGGCTTCTACGGTGTCAGCCTGCCCGCGGACCTCGGCGGCGCGGGACTGTCGTTCACCGAACTCGCCGCGCTCAAGGAAGAAGTGGGCGCCTCACCGCGGGTGCTGTCGACGTCGGTACTCGGCGACATGGGCGGACCGCTGCGGGTGGGCAGCATCTTTCAGTACGCCACCGAGTACCAGATCGAGAAGTACCTGCTCCCCGTCACGCGCGGCGAGCGCGCGTGCTGCTTCTCGCTCACGGAGAACGACGCCGGCTCCGACGTGCGCGGCATGCTCACCACCGCCACCCCGGACGGCGACGGGTGGCGCCTGACCGGACACAAGGTGTTCTCCACCGCCGGGCCGTTCGCGGACTTCGCCATCCTCATCGCCAAGATGGCGGACGACGGCGACGCCGGCCCGCGCTACTCCGCGTTCCTCCTCGACCTGGACACCCCGGGATGCACGGTGCAGCCGGGGGAGACCCCGATGTCGGGCCAGCACATCGAGGCCGACATCGTTCTCGACGACTGCTACGTCGGGCCGGAACAGTTGCTCGGTGAGGTGGGGCAGGGGCTGAAGATCGGCCTCGGACGCGTCACGGTCAACCGGCTCCTGCACTGCCCGACGGCACTGGGCGGTGCGCGCCGAGCCCTGGAGCTGTCCATCGAGTACGCCCGCACCAGGCAGGTCCAGGGTGCGCCGCTCGGCATGCTGCAGAGCATCCAGCACCGGCTCGCGGACATGGCAACCGACTACTATGCGGCACGGTCGATGACCTACGACGCACTCGCCGCGCTCGACCGAGGCGAGCGGCCGCGGATCGAAGCGTTCATGTCCAAACTGTTCGTGGCGGAGAAGGCGTTCGCGATCGCCGACGCCGCCGTGCAGATCCACGGCAAGTCGGGTGTCGTCCGCGGCAGCGAGGTGGAGTCGCTGTTCCAGCGTCTGCGGATGTTCCGGATTCTCACCGGGTCCTCCGAGATCCAGAAGAACGGCATCGCCCGATTCCTCCTGCTCCCGTGAACGCCGCCGCCGACACGGAGACGGAGCCCGACTACCGGTTCACGCTCGCCAACGAGCGGACGTTCCTGGCCTGGATCCGCACCGCGCTCGCACTGCTGGCGGGCGGGGTCGCGGTCAGCCAGTTCTACGTGCCGCGTGGCGGGTCCGCGTTCCACGACGCGCTGGGTGCGGTCTGCATCCTGCTGGCCGCGCTCGTCGCGGTCGGTGCGCTGATGCGCTGGCGGTCGGTGCAGTCCGCGATGCGCCGCGCCGTGCCGCTACCGGCTTCGCGTCTGGCCCCGGCCGTGGTCGCGGGTGTGTGTCTCGCCGCCGTGCTCGGCGTCGTCTGGGCGGCGACGTGACCGTGCTGCCGCCGGGGCTGCAGGCCGAACGTACCGTGCTGGCGTGGCGCCGCACGCTACCGGCGGTGTGCCTGTGCGTCGCCGCATTCGTGCGCGCCGCGCTGGTGCACCCGCACGTCGCGCACGTCGTTGCGGTAGCCGGAGCCTGCGTCGCTGCCGTGTCGGTGGTCGCAGGCGCCGTGACGCGGCACCGCCGATACCGTCGGCGCGCCGACGACCCCCGCCCGCTCGGCAATCTGATACCCGCCGCGGTCAGCATCGCCGTTTTCGCGACGGCCGGCGCCGCCCTTGCCGCACTGGCCTGAAGCTCGATGTTCCCCAGCCCATATCCCGATCCGACAGAGGAGATCCGCTGTGTCGCAATTGCCACTCGCAGAACTGAAATGGACGCTCGGATTCACCGACCCGGCGCACGTCCGCCGGCAGGCGACGACCGTCGGCGAGACCGGTCCCACGCGTCGAGTCTGGCGCGGCGACGGCCCGCGCTGGGAACTGCCGGAGCACGTGCAGGACCTCTCCGGTCTCGCCGTCGAGACCGGAGGCGGGGGAGCGAGCACCCTCTACCAGTTCCTCGTCGACTCGCACTCGGACGGGATGATCGTGCTGCACCGCGGCGCGGTCGTCTACGAGCAGTACCTGCACGGCCTGCGCCGTCAGGACCTGCACCTGACCGCGTCGATGGCCAAGGCGTTCATCGGCCTGCTCGCCGGGATGCTCGAGGACCAGGGGTTGTTCACGCGGGACGATCAGGTCGCCACCTACGTCCCCGAATTGGCGGGAACGGCGTTCGGCGACGCCACCATTCGTCACCTGCTCGACATGACGACCCAGGTGGCCTACGGGGGACGAAAATTCCACCGCGAGGTCGAGGCCCACCGGTGGTGGGCAGTGGTGGCCCCGCGGATGCGGCCCGACGGATACGGCGGGCCCACGACCCTGCTCGACCGCTTGAAAACGGCCCGCGCGACCGGCCCGTACGGCGAGGTCTTCCACTACGAGAACGGCAGCTGCGAGGCGATGGGCGCGCTGATCAGCCGCGTCACCGGCGCGACCGTCTCGGACCTGATGAGCGAGTTGATCTGGTCGAAGATCGGCGCCGACGAGGATGCCCGGTACATCCTCGACGCCGCCGGCGTCGAAACCGCATGCGGAGGGTACGCGGCGACACTGCGAGACATCGCCAGGGTGGGGGAGATGCTCCGCTGCGGCGGGTCTCTCGGCGACCGCCAGATCGTCCCGGAGTCGGTGGTGCGCGCGATCAGCACCGTCCCCGAGGGAGCCACCGCTCAGGTGCGGTTGCCGCGTGCGGCGGCGAATTCGCCTGCCACGATGAGCTACCGGGACTACTGGTGGATTCTCAACGACCCGTTCGACTCCTTCATGGCCAGCGGAATCCACGGCCAGCGGTTGTTCGTCTCCCGCGAACTCGACCTCGTCGTCGCGCATTTCGGATCGCAGATCATCTCGCCGTGCGTCCCGACGCCACCGTTCCCGGCGGTGTTCACCCGGCTCGGGACACACCTGTCGGCGTCAGCGGTGAAGGACGCTATAGCCACTGGCTGAGCGTGAAAGTCATCTCGCGAGTGCCTGTTTGACGCTCGCCTGCACATCGAGCGAGACGTCACTCCGTTGATGACGTTGATCAGTCCTTCGCTTCGCGGACGTCCTTTCCCTGCTCGGCGAACGCCTTGAAGTCCTGCATGTGCTGTTGCGACTGCTTGCGGAAGGCGCCGGGCATCAGGAGCCCCACCAGCCGCATCACGAAGCCGTTGAACCGGTATTCGCTCTCGCTCACCCAGAGCGTCATCTCCGGACCGGCTTCGGTCAGCCGTTCGCGCACGGCGCTCCACATGCCCTCGCCGACGATCTCGCGGTCGAAGTGAACGACGCTCCCCTTCGGGATCCCGCGCAGGTCTGCCGGTTCCCGACGTGTGATGGTCTCGGTGCACTCGAACTTCTGCTTCCCCATCTGCATCACGACCCGCGATGTGGTACCGACCTGCCCGTGCACCCCACTCAGCGGCTCGTGCAGCACCAGACCCCGCAGCCACTTCGGGAGGTGTGCCGAGTCGGCGAGCAGCTGTACCACTGTCTCCCGCGGCAGGGCGATCTCGGTCGAGACGGTGTACTTCATGGCGGAGCGCTCCTGGGTCCAGAGTAAAGAGGCCTACGCTAGCGGCCTCGCTTCATAGTATGAGGTCACGGCATGTTCAACGATCCCCCGGTCCGCGTGGTCACGGCGGGTGATTGTCCACCACCAAGTGCGGGCCCAGGGGCGGCACAGTTGCTCACCGCCCCTCCACTACGGCACCGGCGCGGCCGTGTCTCGCGTTTCAGGGTCTCGGAAATGATCCAATGAGAGACAACCCGATATAGCGCATAACTATCCAAACTAGTGTCCCGTTGGTCGCCCCGATTCGGAATTCCTTCACCGGACGGGGCTATCGGGACGCGTGCAGCTCAGCTCGTCCCGGTCATGGGCCGGCTCTCGGGAGTGTCGGTCGCCGTTCCTCAAACGGTTAGGAGTCGGTGCTCACGTCCGTCGTGGTCACAGCCGAGACAAAGAGCTTCCCGTTGATCACCACAATGGAATGAGAGATCGAAACGACCACTTCGTTCTCCCGCTCGAACACGATGTTGGCGAACGTCGACGTGTGGTTTGAGAGCTCACGGTGGAGATCAGTCAAGGTGTCATACGGCCCGAGTTCAAGGGTGTGGACCTCGAAGCTATGGTTCATACTCATCTCGAAGACGGTACGGCCGTACTTGCCACCAGGTACGACCTGTCGGGTCCGCTACTGGATCGTGGGCCGATCAGCGATCGTTAATCGGCTTGGACAGGTCGTACCTGAGTGGCCACGAATGCGAAGCCCTCTACCGCGCCGGTTGGCTTCTGCCACTCGAAGTCGACCTCTTGGCCAGGGTCGAGCGCTCGGAATCCATCGATTTCGACTTCACTGAAATGCACCCAGCAGCCACCGGGGGTCTGCACACAGTCGATGGCGCCCCACCCGTCTTCTCTCTTCCAGAACCGGACAACGCCCCGTGAAGTCATCTCCCGATGATGCAGGAAGTTGCGCCGGTCAGCGATCCTCATGCGGTGCGCCCACCGGCGTTTCTCATTCCGGGCAGGAGGGTCCCGCAACCATCCTCGCGGTCATACCGGATGCTTAGCCCATGCGGCAACCCAAAGCAGGTACCACCAGCAGCAAGGCAGTCCGAACTGCAACGTGGGCGGCACTGCTATCGGTTGCCGTCTCCTGCGGCACCACCCCAGACCATCCGGGGGCCATCCTCGATGATCTCCCACCAGGCGCAGTCGGTGCCGTGTCCCTCGGGCCACAGGGTCTCGAATCAACAGGCGGCCGCGCGATCGTGTTCGTGTTCGATGAGGGGGGCAACGTTCTCGGCAGACTCGAAGACGAACCGATCTATGCCAATCCTGTCTTGGCATCGAAGCAGAGCCTCGTCACAGCGTCTGGGCGAGCGGTCACCACACTCACGAGTACCTCAAGGATCGATGTCCCCGTCGATGAGGGCATCGTCGAGGCCGCAGCGAACAATCCCGAAACCGGTTCCGCAACCGTCTGGTTCAACAGTGGACGCACCAGCAATTTCGTCTCGGTCGACGCCGACGGCCAAACCCGCACGGGAAGCGTGCAGGGAATGGTACGAACGGCAACCTATTGCGGAGACCGCCAGTTCGCCGTCGTACGCGACATCATCCCCACCGGGGAGATGACCAAACACCGGTTGTACGAGCTTCCGCCGGGTGGCGGGCTCGTCGTGCGTGGGGAATGGGACCTTCCCGTCGGCGTTGGACCAGCGTCGCGGAACCCCGCCTGCGCTGCTGACGGACAATCGATTCTTGCCCTGTGGAGGATGCCCGACCTGGCGCTGGTCCGCATCGATGTTTCGGACGGTTCGCAGTCCGAAACCGTTCTCGACATGCCTGGGTTCGCGCAGAACGCCTGGGGGACGACCGCGGTCGTCGGTGATCGGCTGTACTGGCTCAATCAGGACGGGCAGGTCCTGTCCGTTTCCACTACGGGCCCTTCGGCGGTGGCTCTGGAATGGGCGATTCCCGACCCGGACAAGACCACCACAACGGTCAGCGGAACAACCGTCACCGTGGTCAACTACCGAGGCCGGCCGGTGTTCTCTCAGCACGACTTGATCACCGGGAACCAGACGCGTGATCCGATTGAACTGCCCTGGCTCGAATCCATTGTCGGTTCACCGGCCGGAAACACCCTCTATTCGATCGCGGATGTCACCACACTGGAAGAACAGCCCCAGTAGAGGATCGTCATCCGGCTCCGCTGGGCGGTTTGCTGACAGCGAGCGCTGCGACACTATGGCTATGACGTCTGATCTTGCGGTCAACCTCCTGGACACGTTCCCCGGCCGCATGTTGATCGATTGGTGGGGAGAGTGGCGCGCACTGCACCCAGAGTTCTCCTCCGCTGGGCAGTACGCCGCCTCGATCGACACCGAGGACTACTCGGGCCGCGTAGCGATGGTCCTTCACATGTATCTGTACGGCGGCGACTTCCAAGATGTCATCGACCTCGACACCTCCGACCCCGACATCGTGGAGATGAGCGAGGCCGTCGCAGCCGCACTCTCCTCACCGAACAGGGAAACACTGCTCTCCCCACAAAGTCATCACGGCAACCTCACCGAGTTCCGCACACTAAGCGTCGCTAACCGCCACCGACCCAGCGCTTTACCGGACGGCGCCTTCTGGACGGCGACGAAGTTTGCTTGCGGAAACGATGCCTGGCTGCTCCACGGCGAACACGACGGAGAACGCAGTCCCCTGCGCTACGACGTTCATTTCGATCCCGCCAAGGCGCGGATCGCGCGGGTCGATTCGGCGCCCGCATGGGAGGCGCTGCTGAAGGCGCATCCCCGCGAGCGTGAGGGGACCGTGTTTCCCGATTGGCCGTCGATCGCCCAGGAGTGGGACGCGGTCCGCGTATCGCTCAGTGGACTGCTCTGCGCCGAACCGCTGATATCGCAAGTGCCCTACACCGGAGAAGATCCCAGCGGATATACCCACTGCCAGTCCGGCCCCTACGTCGGCGTCGCCGAATGGGCCGTTCCGAGCACAGCCTGGCTTCGTCCGTCAGCCCATATGAGGGTCGAGCCAACTGCCCCTGCAGGAGGGCAAGCGATCGATGACCGGTGAGCGATCAGTGAGTGGGAATCGATGCCTTCGACGGTTCACCTACTGAAGCTGACATAGTGGGTTAGTACAACCGACCAGCAGCCTCTCGCGTGCAAAGGATTCCGATGACGTCTCGGCTCGTTCCGGTGCTACTCGCGGGAGCGGCGGTTACCGCAGGTCTGCTAACTTCTTGCGGCTCGGACAACGAGGGCGACGATTCACCCGCATCAGCAACGGGCGTGGAGGCAACAGCCTTCGCAGCAGCTGCCCCCGAGGTTCCGGCTACCGCGGACCCGACACCGGCGGAGTTGACTGCCCTCGTCCAGACCGCCCTCGATTACGACGTTCGGTTGGCCGATCGTGTGAAGCTATTCCAGGGGGTGAGCGAGAACGATCCGGCGCTCGCCCAACGCTTCGTCCAGGAGAAACTGACGGTCGAGTTCACCTCAGTTACCAGCACCGGTGAGGGCGAAGTATCCGCCCGTGGGCAGGTCACCGTCGACGGAAATCCGCCTGGTGACGTGGGCCCGGTAACGTTCGTCGCCGAGGACGGCACCTGGAAGATCGCCCGCAGTTGGGCCTGCCCAATCACCGGCGCCTGTTAGCGAACTCCAGTGGGTCCGGTGACCGGTTGCCAATCGTTGAGCGGTCTCTGATCGGACCTGCAAGGTGCGCACCCGTCCCGATAGCGGATCGGGACCGGCCATCGCCCTGACTGACCTCGTCTTCGCTACTGAGATGTCGTTACTGCCAGATCCACGAGGACGCCGACCTCTCGGACCCTAGGGTCAGGGCAGTCCTGCGATGGAATCCGGAAGCCGGTCTGCCCTTCTGGCACAGGCCCTAGCGTGTCGGTCCATCCTTCGGTGCTTCTGCCTTCTGCGTCCGGCGAGCTGGTACGCGTGATCAGTTGGCACCTGGCTACTGTCCCGGCTACCTGGGCCTCAGATGGAAGTACCTCGGGCCAGTCGGCTTCGAACGACCCGACAAGTTGCGCTGTGCCCTCGTAGAGCCGGGTCGATAGGAAGTACGCACGCCACCCGTCACCATGCACCATCATCGAGTACGTCCCCGGGTGGACCTGTCCGTTGGGGTCGGTCCATTCCGCTGAGAGCCTGCCCTCGTTCAGCGGTTCGACGAGTGCTACGACATCGTTGGAGGCCTCCGGGTTGATCCACGGTTGAGCTTCGTAGAACTGAAGCGTGTAGTCGACGCGGTCACCTACCTGCGGGATGCCGACTATCCCGTCCATGATCAGCTCCTCAGGCACGATGATCCGTAACGTCGTCACCCACCTCATCTTGCCCGGGCCGCGCCACGGGTAGGGAACAAAATGTCACCGGGACGAAGTGGCGTCCCAGCGCATGCCGGCGGCAGTCGGCCCTCGCTCCGTAAGCGGACCGTTAATCGGCTTGGACAGGTCGTACCTGAGTGGCCACGAATGCGAAGCCCTCTACCGGGCCGGTTGGCTTCTGCCACTCGAAGTCGACCTCTTGGCCAGGGTCGAGCGCTCGGAATCCATCGATTTCGACTTCACTGAAATGCACCCAGCAGCCACCCGGCGTCTGCACACAGTCGATGGCGCCCCACCCATCTTCTCTCTTCCAGAACCGGACAACGCCCCGTGAAGTCATCTCCCGATGATGCAGGAGATTGCGCCGGTCAGCGATCCTTTCCGGGACAGCTATCGCGGGCTCTGACCGTCGCGGTATTCTTCGGCGCAAGGTGGCCCCGCGCCCGATGGCGTCGTCCATCGGTTCGTCGAGTGCGTGGGGTGTGACGATGATCGCCGAAACGGCTAATCGCACTCTTGCTGTGTTCGTCCCTGGATGGGTTCTCGATGACCGCTCGCTCACACCACCCGCTCGCGGTGACGTCGTCGAAGTCGTGCTGACCTTCCACCCCACCGGCCAAACACCCTCACCATGTGGGCAAACCGTGCGGGCAACCGTCCGGCCGGTGTTCGGGCACACCCCCTACAACCACCCGGAGGGTGGACTGCGGTGGCCGCTCGAGGCAATCGGAGACGGATGGTCCGCCGAGTGGTTGTCCGACCGGCCCCTGACGGGACGAGTCGAACTCACCGGAAGACTCGTCGTCGGTATCTCCTGGACGGGGTCCGACAATCCCGTACTGGTTCGCGGCAGGGTTCGACGGGTCCAGCTTGTCGAACAGCGCATCGAACACACCGGCAGTGGATTGCGCGCCGTGGACGGCACCGAAAGACTGACCGTGGTCGAGTCCACCCCGCACCGCTTCTGGTCGAACTGGGAGACCCCCTCGACCGAGGACCACTTCCAAGGGACCGGAGTGCTAGTGGACCTGGACCTCGACGACGTACCGGTCACCAAGATGGAGTTCGTCGCCGGCGCAGTCTCCGTAGACGGACCCGACGTGTGGGTGATGGATCGGTCGAATCCTTTCCTGCTGCACATTGATACAGGGTCGACACCACCACGAATCGTCGAGTATCTGTTGCCGCTGACGATCGAGCCACCGAAAAACCAGTGGACCCGCAAGGTCCACGCCGACCGCGACGGGTGCTGGATCACCTCCCGACACGAGGT
Organism: Rhodococcus wratislaviensis; assembly: GCF_900455735.1. Lineage (GTDB taxonomy): Bacteria > Actinomycetota > Actinomycetes > Mycobacteriales > Mycobacteriaceae > Rhodococcus_F > Rhodococcus_F wratislaviensis. The sequence continues at coordinate 128,310 of NZ_UAUI01000024.1, forward strand.
GTTCCGGTGCGACCGTGCCGGGGACGGGACGGTGACCATTGAACGCGTCTGCGCCGACGGCGGTAGCAGCGTCATCGTCGACGGGCGACTGTTCCTGGTCGGCTCCACGCATCCGACGCTGCGCCATGACCGCCGATACGGTGTCGTTCGCGTCGATCCCGATGCACACCCGGTGCGGATGCTCGATGACGAGCGGCAGTTCATCCCGGTCGATGATCCGGCAACCGTTGCCCGGGTGACGGCTCAGAGGCGACGTGCCGACACGGCGCGCGGCGCCGACGACACCGAATGGGTCGCCGTCGTCGAACTCACCGCGCAGTCTCCGGACGGCACGCGCCGGCGAGTCGATCTCGATGTGCGTACACGTGGCACGGTGCACTGGATGCAGCCGGATCCGTATGCCGATCCAGCAAACGCGGACATCATGGCGAGAATCTCGGTGCCGATGCCACGTCCGCGGCTGCCGGACGAGACGGCGGGCCAGTGACTCTGTTTTCTACGCTCTTTCTGGGAACGCCGTCCGGTCGGCGAACCTGCACCGGGACGAAATCGGCGCCCAGCGCGCACTCACAAGGGGCAGCGCTCGTCCCGAAAAGCGGATCTCGTCCCGCTGGTGGTTCCTCAAACGGTTAGGAGTCGGTGCTCACGTCCGTCGTGGTCACAGCCGAGACAAAGAGCTTCCCGTTGATCACCACAATGGAATGAGAGATCGAAACGACCACTTCGTTCTCCCGCTCGAACACGATGTTGGCGAACGTCGACGTGTGGTTTGAGAGCTCACGGTGGAGATCAGTCAAGGTGTCATACGGCCCGAGTTCAAGGGTGTGGACCTCGAAGCTATGGTTCATACTCATCTCGAAGACGGTACGGCCGTACTTGCCACCAGGTACGACCTGTCGAGTCCGCTACTGGATCGTGGGCCGATCAGCGATCGATGACCGGTCACCGATCGGCGAAAGGGGACCGCGGGCATTCAGGACAACGAACGAGCCCAACTGACTGACTCGAACAGATCCCGCATGCTGTGTTCCTGGCTGTCACGGGTGCCGGGATCGGACACCCACGTCTTGTACAAACGCGGAGCAGCGCGGTTGATCTGCACCTCCCGCGAGTTGTACGCATCATCCACAGACAGCGGGCCCACTCCCGCAATTTGCCCTGCACACAGAACCGGGTGAAGCAGGCCGTCCGTCACACGGGAAGACAGGAGACGCACCCAAACGTTCATGCCGGCTTCCCGCCGGTCCATCCGCGGCGCCCCGAGAGGATCGAGAATCGCCCATCGACGTTCGGCGCGGTTCTCATGGGTAAGACCCGACGTCGCATCGAGAACGATTCGACCGACTCGGGTATCGAGACTGTGGGCGAACTCGATCGGCTCCCGGGCGATGGCCTTGCTGAAGTACTCGAGTTGGTCCAACCCGGAGCGCGGCCCACCTTCTCTGAGGGGGTAGCCGGACAGATCCATCAGAAGGTTGTCGACGGCGTCCCGGAGAAACGGATCCTGACCAGATGGTGTTCGCAGCCGACGTGCCTCGGCGAGGCTGATAACGCCCTGCAGGAGAAGTTTTTCCACCATTCGCTGATCCTCACGCATCAACCAGCTCATGCCACTCCAGCGGGATCGATCTCGGTGCGCGCCCCCATCGCCACAGTGTAAGAGCCGACAGGTATCGGCACTTCCGATAGCCGAACGCCAATCAAGGCACCGGATGAGGATACCCTTTCGGTCAGCATCTGTGTCCGATCAATGGCAGTACAGAGCCCTGACGCCTGTGGTGCCATGGACCCATGGCACGAGATCCCGACCCGACTGACGATCGGGACTGGCAAGAGCGCGGCCTGCGGATGGCAGCCGATGTCGAGCCCGGGATGTGGATCGTCAAGCACGTGCACCGGTTCAACGAACACGCCATTGCGTCCCTGGTGCCTCCGGTGTTCGCCTCGTACGCCCGAATCTTCCATCCTGCAATGACCATTGACGGCGATCCGATCCGCTGGGCTGACGTCGCTGCCGCCAACGGCACCACGGCGCATCCCGTCATGGAGTGGGGATCGCTTGTGGGAAGCTGGCGCACCCCTGAACAACCGGGGGTATGGCAGGAGGCGCCGGAGCGAGGATCACTGCCGCCTCGGACTGCACGCGCCGTGGTCGGTGTACTCCGACGCTTCACCCGGACACCCGATACCTGCTGGTTTGCCCACTGGGAAGGATCCGGCCGCATCACCGCTCCCGAACACTATCCGCGGCTGCCGATGCCCAGCCGAGAGCACATGGTCCTGTTTTCTGGAGACATCGATCTCGCGGACACTCAATTCGGTGGCGGCATGCTGGGGATGAGTGCGCACCTATGGTGGCCCGAGGATCGCGCATGGTGCGTGGCGACCGACATCGACCTCATGACGACCTACCTCGGTGCGTCAGCCGAATGTGTCGAGGCCGTACTCTCCGCCCCTGAACTTGAAGCACTCCCCGCGACCCCCGATCAGAAGATCACGTGGGACAGCGACACCATCAACCCGTTGCCCGGAAGCCCATCGTCGGGATCCTGACCTATGCCGCGGTGCGCACCGGTCCACCCGTACGGCGAGGACCGCCGACCGGTCAACGATGGATAACCGGAGAGAAGCTGGCGTCGTCGTTCATTGAGTTTTGGTTCCGACCTCAACTTGAGGGTCACTTCGTGCGGCCTCGTCCGGGTGGATCGATCTTCCGTTGCCGGTCGACCGGCTCTTCGGGGTGCAAGGACCTCTGGAGGAGACGAATCGCCTCGTCGTCGAGGTCGAGATTGATGCCGCCGGCCGCCCAGTCCCAGTCTGGTGTCGACCAAACATAGTGGAGGGGACCCCAATTCGGCGTCCACCCGTCTTCGCTGCGCGGACGCCGAGACAGCAATGTGTCGTGATTGAAGGCGTCGAATGCTCCCGTCTCGGGGTCCCGGAAGGGAAAACTGTCGGGAGTGAAGTCCACCGGGACTCGGGTACCGATCGGCGACGCAGTGACCGCCTCAGAGAACCAGGCCGCGTGTTCGCGCTGCACCGTGAGGTGCTGGTCCTTCAGCCTCCGTTGATACTCCTCCGGCGTATAGACCGGTCCGTCCCAGCCGAAAAGTCCGTCGTCGAAGTCCTCGCCGACGACGAGATCGACGAACTGCGCCCCTTGGCCGGCATGCTCGGAGCGGTAGCCGAGCATCTGTCCGGATGCGGTATCGACCCAGATCCGCAACGGGTAAGGCTTGTGGGGCGGTGGTGCCAGCTCGACCGTCCAGCACTCTCGGTCGGCGAACTCGGTTTCTTCCACCGGGCCGGTGGGGGTGGTGAAGTCATCGCCGGACCAGTCGGCGGCGCTACGCCGTTGCAGCAAGAACTGGTTCGACCCCAGATAGTGGACACGATCTGGTGGGCCGGTTCGAGGTCGTTCGGAATCGGCGGTGAAGTCCCACGCCTGGATACCGTCGGTGACGAAGGTCAATCGTCCGTCGACGCGCTCGACGCGGAGCCGGTTGCCATGCCGCCACACTCGGCAACCGTCGCCGGTGACAACGAGCATCGGACTCGGCCCGCTCGACGCCCCTCCTGCGAAGCCTTCGGTGTACCCGTCCGGGCGCACTTCCCGGATGGTGCCGCGAATGGGCAGTTCAGGGCCGGTGGTGAGTGCTTTCAGAACCTCGATCCATGCCGTCATGCGGTGAGCGTAAGCCAGGTTTCCCCGGTCGGGACCACCTTCGGCGAGTCCGACCACGGACGAAGACGTTCACCCGTTCCTGCGAAAGTCGGACCCGATCAGCGATCCGCTTTCGGAACGAGCGCGACCGCGGCCAGGCAATCGATGGGCGTGGAGCTTTCGGCTTCGGTCGGATGATCTTCGGAAGATGACGGATCGCCCCCGACCGGGTGCACTCCCGCCTACCGTGGGTTGATGAGCAGCGACCCTGATGCAGACCAGGTCACGCGGCTATTGGGTGAGCGGGATCGGCTGCTGAGTGATGTCAGAGAACTCGAGGATCGGCTGGAGACATCAGGACGGAGACTCGATGACGTAGCCGCAGAGATTTCCTCCCTCCTCCGCCGTTCTCGGACTGGTGATTCTTTCTGGGCGAACGTCGAAAGTCGGTTGGCTGAGACCTTTGCGGGCCTTGCTGCCCAGCTCGGAACCTCCGATCCAGCCTTCCCCTGGATCAAGGTCTACCCGAACATGCCGCCTGTCCGTGATGCCGTGATGGGTGCATGCCTTGACCGCGAAGAGCCGGCTACTCACTTCGTCACGATCCAAGGCGTTCGGTGCAGAACTCTCCCGGACTTTGCTCGAACATGGGGCGATGCCCTCGAGTTTCCGAGCTACTACGGAGCGGATGGAATCGGCTCGTTCGAGGAGTGCTTTCGAGATCTCGTGGATATCACGCATGGAGGCATCGGCAGCCGATATCGCGACCGACCGGGACGCCCGGTGAAACGGGTCGTGATTTCTGTTGCGGATGCTCAAGACGTTCTTCGAGATGACACTGTCATTGGCCCAGCGAAGATCATCCGGATCATCGACAAGTTGATCTCCGAGATTCCGCGACGATGCGATCTCCGTGTCATCTACTACCTCGGCGAAGACGTCCAACCCAAACAACTCCACACACAGGTCGGTCTCGTCTATCCCCACGAGCACGTCTACGACTACCCGGCGGAGTAACCATCCCAGAGAGCGATCGTCCGCCGGTATGGGACCGGCGGACATTCCAGCGGGGATGGCTAGGTGTTGAAATCTGAGAGAGCGTCACGCTGAGCCCGGTGGGCGCTGCGTTCGATGGCCCGGTACACCGTCGACCGGCCCACCGAGAACAGATCGGCCAGTTCAGCGGTCGAGTACTCGCCTGACACGTGAAGCTCGACCAGGTGCCGTTCCTGGCGTGGGTTGAGCTTCGGCTTCTTGCCCTTCAGGTGTCCCTTCGCCTTCGCGATCCGCATCCCCTCCCTCGTTCGTGCCCGAATCAGGTCGCCCTCGAACTCGGCGACCATCGCCAGGACGTTGAACAACAGGCGACCGACCGGGTCGGTGGGATCGTGCAACGAGGCTCCGATCTGCAGACACGCGTGCCGAGCGGTGAGCTCGTCGACGATGTCCCGAGCATCGGGCAACGAACGGGCCAGGCGATCCAACTTGGTCACCACGAGGGTGTCGGTGTTCCGGCACGCTGCAAGGGCGTTCTGCAGTCCTGGCCGTTGACGATTGGTGCCGGTCAAGCCGTGATCGACGTAGATCCGTTCCGGTGAGACCCCGAGCCCGAGCAGTGCGTGCTGCTGTGTGGTCAGGTCTTGCTGATCGGTGGACACTCGTGCATACCCGATGTACATCGCTGATTCCCATCTCTCGAACGCACAACGCCGGCGGCGCAGTGCTTGGGACTCCACGGTCAAACATCATCGGCAAGGGCAGGCCAGGACCGCTGCCCGGAGCTGATGCCGTTGGTGCATTGGCCTTCCAGGCCCGGCATGGCTCAGCCTTCGAACGATTCATCCCGGTGATCGTTCCGTCCGGTGCGGCGGGCAATCACACCGACGGTCCCCTTCTGCCTCTCTATGCCGAGAGACGCGTGATCTTGGCGAGGGCGTCGCCTATCTTGTCGGCCGCAAGGTCGAGCTCGTAGCGGTCCTGGATATTGAGCCAGAACTGCGCACTGTTGCCGAACGCCTTGGCCAGCCGCAACGCGGTGTCTGCGGTGATCGACCGCTTGCCGAGCACGATCTCGTTGATCCGTCGGGGCGGAACACCGATGATCGTGGCTAGGCGGTTCTGCGTGATGCCGAACGGCTCGAGGAAGTCCTCGCGGAGGATCTCGCCGGGGTGAATTGGGCTCAGGTCTGTAGTCATTGTCGGTGTTCCTTTGTCGATTCTGTGGTCGGATGGAGCGTCGGCTCCCCTCTGGTGGTTAGTGATAGTCGGTGATCTCCACGTCGTATGCGGCGGTGGCGCGCCAGATGAAACAGATGCGGTACTGATCATTGATCCGAACGCTGTACTGGCCCAACCGGTCCCCGGAGAGCTTCTCCAGGCGGTTGCCTGGGGGCACCCTCAGGTCGTTGACGTCGGTGGCAGCCTCGATCAACAGGAGGCGCCGGCGCGCGATCCGCTGAATGTCCTGCGGGAGCTTCTTCGAGAACTGTCGGTGATAGACCCGCTCGGTCTCTTTGTCGGCGAACGACTCGATCACTCCACGAGTATAACGCACTGCGTTAATAACGTGAAACGTTATGCTCCGTGGAGAGTGGCGGCGCGTCTCCAGCGGTGCTCCAATTGGCCATCCGCTGGCGGGAGCTGCGGAGGCTCAAAATCTCACTCGGTCAGCAGCAACGGCCGAGCGCATACGACCGATCTTGCTCGGTCCGAACTGCGCGGCCGGGATGTCCACCAGGTCCAGACGCTGGCGGCTACGGGTGCGGCATCGCTCGATCCTCAGCTGCCTCCGAGGATGATTCCCGCCCGCGAAAGCTGGCCCATTACATCGATCAGCCAGAAAGTTACTGCGGGCGGAAATGGGGACCAGAAGTTCCAGCTGTCTCCTGCCAGATGAATGAAGCTGTCCATCTGAATCACCTTCTACGAGCGACGGCTGGCGAAGTCGTCGGGGAGCACGGCCAACGATATTCGACATCCGACGGCCGACAGCCCGGAACAAGGATGAGAAGGGAGCGGCACGCCAATGGTGACGGTCTTCGATGACGGATCCCTTTCCGACCAGCGGCAGGTATTGCAGAGCTGGATTGGTGCGCACGACACCCCGCCTCGTCACCGAGGCAACAGCGTCGAGACGGGCCTGGCGTGCAATCAGGCTAATGACACGGGCGGGCAGCTCGGACGCGCGAAGATGGCGTTATGCCGATCCAGGACTTGTGGAATCAGGACAGTTTGGTGTGGCACTTTGGCTTGTTCGACGGAGGCCCCGCGATCGGGTCTGATCACGACGTCGAGGCGCCGCAGGTATGGGTGCGTGCACTCGAAGCCTGTAAGTCTCTGAGGGATCCCTCACCGGACGTCCACACAAGGAGTGGGGAGACGCGCCATCGGAACAACCGATTTGCTCCTCGGGGGCGTTCAGTTCGGTTGTCCGCCATCAAGGTCAAGTCCCGTGAGGTGGTGTACGACATCGTCGCGTGAGTCTTCGTCGGGTGGTTATGCGGTCAGTGCCGCTTGAGTCACCTCCTGAGTGGATTCGGTGGCGGTGCCGTCGGGGTGGACACCGCGGGAGCGGGCCAGCACGTCGAGCCCGAGATAGCGGCGGCCTTCGATCCACTCGTCATGCTGCTCGGCGAGTACCGCGCCGACAAGCCGAATCAGGGCGGTGCGATCGGGGAAGATCCCGACCACGTCGGTTCTGCGCCGGATCTCCTTGTTGAGCCGTTCCTGGGGATTGTTCGACCAGATCTGACGCCAGATCTGCTTCGGGAAGCCGGTGAACGCGAGCAGATCCGGGCGAGCCGCGTCGAGATGGTCGGCGACCTTCGGAAGCTTCTCCGACAAGGCGTCGATCACTCGATCATATTGAGCATGAACGGAATCGGCGTCCGGCTGGTCGTAAACGGAGTGCAGGAGCGCACGCACCCAGGGCCACGAATTCTTCGGTGTCTGGGACATGAGATTGGTCGAATAATGTGACTGTAAGGTAATAACATGGTGTTTTGCGGTTTGAGTCGGGTCGGTGCGGTAGGGCGGTTGTGAGCGAGGTCGACGGGCGGCTGCGGGAGCGGTTCGAGGTCTTGTTGCCGCATCTGAACGAGCGGCAGCGGCGTTTGGCGTTGGCGGCGGAGGCCCGGTCGCTGGGGCATGGCGGGGTGCGGGCGGTGGCCCGGGCGGTCGGTGTCAGCGAGACCACGGTTCGCAGGGGCGTGTTCGAGTTGGAGGCCGGCGAGCAGCCGGCGCCGACGGGTCGGGTCCGCCGTCCGGGTGGGGGCCGCAAGGGTGCGGACGCGCTGAATCCGCAGCTGGTGCCTGCGTTGTTGGCGCTGGTCGAGCCGGATGAGCGTGGGGATCCGGAGTCTCCGTTGCGGTGGACGACCAAGTCGCTGCGACACCTGGCCGAGGAGCTGACCCGGCAGGGCCATCCGGTGTCCGCGCCGACGGTGGGACGATTGTTGCGGGACAACGGATTCAGTTTGCAGGCCAACGCCAAGACGTTGGAAGGCGAGCAGCACCCGGACCGGGACGTGCAGTTCCGCTACATCAACGAGCAGGTCAAGGCGCACCAGGACGCGGGCGAGCCGGTGATCAGCGTCGATTCGAAGAAGAAGGAACAACTCGGCCAGCTGCCCACCCCGGGGCGCGAGTGGCGCCCGCAGGGCGATCCGGTGCGGGTGGTCGATCACAGCTTCTTCACCGGACCGAATGCGGAACGGGCCATCCCGTACGGCGTCTACGACTTGACCACCGACGCCGGTTGGGTCAATGTCGGCGTCGACCACGACACCGCCGCGTTCGCGGTCGCCTCCATCCGCCGCTGGTGGCAGGCGCGCGGCGCCGCCGACTACCCGCACGCGAGCCGGCTGCTGATCACCGCCGACGCAGGTGGCTCCAACAGCTACCGGTACCGGTTGTGGAAGGCCGAATTGGCTGCGCTGGCATCCGAGACCGGGTTGGCGATCACGGTCTGCCAGTTCCCGCCCGGCACCTCGAAGTGGAACAAGATCGAGCACCGGTTGTTCTCCCAGATCACCATGAACTGGCGGGGGCGGCCGCTGACCAGCCATGAGGTCGTGGTCAAGACCATCGCCTCCACCCGCACCCGCACCGGGTTGCGCGTGGACGCCGAGCTGGACACCGGCGACTACCCGATCGGGATTTCGGTTGGTCGAGACGAGTTGCGCGCGTTGCCCATCCGACCGCACGCCCAGTGCGGAACGTGGAACTACACCATCGAACCCACTCACGCCGACGCCGCTCCGGTTCCCGGCCGGGACCGGGAAGGCGAGCGCGTCGCGGCTGTCGCGATGCTCGCCGACTCGCGTCTGACCGGCATGACGGGCGACGAGCTGGACGAACTCACCGCACGGCTGGCACCGGCCCAGGCCGCGCGCGCCGAGCAACGCCGCTGGCACCAACGCGGCGGCCGGCGCCGCAATGCCCCGGGTGCCGGCGGGCGACGGCTGCTGTCGGACGCCGCGGCCCTGCTGATCACCGTCGTGTATCTGCGGCAGGTCTGCCCTCAGCGGGTGCTGTCGGATCTGCTCGGGGTGAATCCGAACTCCATCGGCGAAATTATCGCCGAAACGCGGATGCTGCTCGACGAACACGGCCATCACGTCACCCCGACCGTCGGGCTGCGCTTCAGCACCGCTGCAGACCTCGCGGGATTTCTCCGTGACGGCACGGCACCCGACCCGACACCGAATCGGCCGCTCCCCGAGGCACTGTCGCATCCGGCTCTGACCGGCATGAGTCGCCGGCAACTGGGCGACCTCGTCGAACGCCTCGCCGTCCGGCAAGCCGCCATGGTCGAGCGACGCCGCTACGCCCAACGCGGCGGCGAACGCATGCCAGGGGGCCGCGGCGGAATCTTCCTCCAGAAGATCACCGATGCCGAACGCGTCCTGGCCACCGTTCTGCATATGCGCCAGCTCTGCAACCGCGCCGTCCTGGCCGAACTGTTCCAGGTCAGCCCCCGCACCATCGGCAATGCCCTGCTCGACGTGCGGCCACTGCTCGAACAGGACGGCTACACCCCGGCACCGGCAACCATCCGCTACCGCACCGCCGCCGCCCTCCTCGCCGCCATACCACCACGAGAGGGCGACACACCCGAATCGGCACATTAATTCCTTACAGTCACAATGCGTTCGGCAGCGTTGCCAAGCGGCCCCGGGCAGGGTCGCGCCGATCGCCGACACGAGGCCGGCGTGCGCGTCGGAGGTCACCAACCGCACTCCGGACAGCCCGCGGGCGACCAGCGACCGGAAGAACGCCAACCAACCGGCACCATCCTCGCTGGAGGTCACGTCCAGGCCCAGGATCTCTCGGTAGCCCTCGGCGTTCACGCCGACCGCGACGAGTGCGTGCACGTTGACCACCCGACCGTTCTCGCGGACCTTCAACACGAGGGCGTCGGCGGCGACGAACGTGTACGGTCCGGCGTCCAAGGGTCGGCTGCGGAACGCCTCGACCTGGGCGTCGAGGTCCTTGGCCATCACGGACACCTGCGACTTGGACAGGCTGGTGATGCCGAGGGAATCGACGAGTTTCTCCATCCGGCGGGTGGAGACGCCGAGCAGGTAGCAGGTGGCCACCACCGAGGTCAGGGCCTTCTCGGCGCGTTTGCGGCGCTGCAGCAACCAGTCCGGGAAATACGAACCGGAGCGCAGCTTGGGGATCGCGACGTCGAGTGTGCCGGCACGGGTGTCGAAGTCGCGGTGCCGATAGCCATTCCGGCTGTTGATGCGGTCGTCGGAGCGTTCACCGAAACCGGCACCGCACAGGCTGTCGGCCTCGGCGCCCATCAGCGCGTCGATGAACGTGGACAGCAGGCTGCGCAGCAGGTCGGGGCTGGCGTCGGTGAGGCGGTCGGTCAGGAACTGGTGCAGGTCGATATCGTGGGCAGTGGTCATCGCGTGGTCCTTCATCGAGTGACTTTGGTCGGTCTCTCGAAGAGTCACGCGATGGCCGCCTTCATTGGGCTACGACACGCCGGTCAGATCCGAATCCGGTCGGTACACCATCTTTATGGACGCAACCGCCATCAAACCCAGACCCATCCGAAAGGACCCGGTTCCTTCTTCTGCAACCGGCGGACACCCCCGGACTCGTCAATATCGAGGAGTATCGATTCCATCAGGCTAGGGGCACCCTGCCACAGCCGTGGCCGTCCGTCGCGGTCGAACACCGACATACGCCGCGCGCACACCCGCCCGCTCAGTCCAGCGACGCGGAACGTCACGATAAGGGTCGTCGTCGGGAACCAGCCGTCGATCTCGATATCGAGCAAACCTTGTGGGGTGTTTTCCGCGAGTAGTCGGACACGTTGACGTTCCGTCCATTCGTCAGGATCGCCCAGCTTGAGCAGTGGTGAGACTGGAAGTTCCGGTATCGCAGGCAATTCCGCATCCACGTCGTGTAGGGCGAGGGCACCGCTGTGGGTGAGTGCGCCATGGGCCGTGGCGAACGTGCCCGACGTGGTCGACACCCATACCTGATCGAAACTCGGCAGTGTCGCCAGACTAATCGGGAAGCCGGGAGCGATTACCCATGTTTCGGGCCGGGTTATGGCGCGATCGGGACGAAAGTAGGTGAACTGCTCGTCGGTGCCGTCGTAACCGGCCGCAAAGGCAGGGTCCTGCAGTTGGTACGCCAACGCCCTCGATCGCATCACCAGCCAGGTCCCCGATTCGGTCGTCCACGGCGGGAAAGCCGATGTGAACGGCACCGAGACGATGGGGCATAGTTCTTCGTCGAGCAACTGGCCGCGCATTTCCGACCGGCCGACCGCGAGTGGCGCCCCCACATCCACCAGCGTGGTGTCACCGGAGTTCCAGAACGGGCGTGGCCAGGCCGTTCCGAGTTCGAGTGCACCGTCGAGGCGAACCCGCGCGCACCACGGCCCACGCTGATTCTGCGCGACTATCCTGCCCTGGGCCCCGGTGCGCATGAACAGGAGAAAGCCGCCATCGCCCGGGCTGACCGACTCGATGTCCGCCGGCACACCAACGGTGGCATAGACGCCCTTGCTCAATGTCCGCAGCATCAGGGAGCTGCTCGTCACCGGATGTGTTGGTGCCGCGGTGGCCAGGACGCCGTCTGTTAGTGCCGATGCCGAGACCGGGGCGGAGTCAACGATCGTGACGGTACCGGCGTGATCACAGTGCGCGATGCCGTCAGCCCCCACGATCCAGCATCCAGAGTTGTCGGCGTGAAGCCAACGAGGTGTGTATCCGACTATTCCCGAGCGGCGCGTCACACCCGGCATGGTGTGCGTGCTGGTGGAACCGTCCTCTGCTCGACGAATGAGAACAGGCTGCCCTACATCGAGGATCCACAACACCGAACCATGTCCGGCCAACGGCCCCGCCCGAAACTCTCTCGTCGAACCTGTGCGCCCAGATGACGCAGTGTTGTCGCCGCTCATGCGCCTTTCGGCGAGTTGCTGAGGATCATCCTCAATACTTACCAGACTGTGCGACCTCGCGGTGAATGAAGCTCACAGCGATACCGTGAGCCTTCGAGCGATCCCCGAGAGCGGATCGCTATACGACACCGCCAGCAGGTCTAATCACATCGCCCGTGAATCGGTCCCGGTACTGAAGGAGTCTCTGCGGCGCAGGGTCCTGAGGCCAGATCTGGAGCTGGAGGTGCACCCACGGCTGCGCGGACTTAGGTGGGTACGAGTCCCAGTATTCAGTGCGCCCCTGGGCGAGCACGCGGATCCGGTAGCTGCCAGGTCCCGCCGTCTCCATCGGACCGATGATGCTCCCAGATACACCATCGAAGCAGATCTCGTCATCCTCGGTGGTGAACGACGCCTCCCCGATGTCTTCCCACTCATCGAGCAACGAGTCTGTGATCGGAGGGGCCACGCCTTCGGTTGCGGCGACAGTCACGCGGATCAAGCCTCGCCCGCCCGTATGGATCACCACCCGGCCGCGACCACCATTCACGAACCACGGTTCTTGGTTGAACCACTCCGTACCGAGAAACTCGCTGTCGAACGGTGGCCGCAGAATCAGCGTGTTGTAGTCGACGTCGATCACGATGTCCATTGGCGCCAGCAACGTTCCCCCGCCCGCGTTGTCGTATCCCGCATCGATACACAGTGTGGCAAATAGGGCGGCGACCTGACCTCGAAATCTTCGCTCTCATTACCGCATACCGATGGACCTTCGGGCGGCGCTGGTGCTCCGACGGGCCCTGAATACACTGACCCGTTCGTCGTGTCGACTCGGATTGCTCTCAAAGGCTGCCGATCACTCTATGGTGGCCCTTACCGGACCAGACCGCGACGGCATCGACGAGTCGAGGCGTCATGAATCCACCGGTATCGCCCCACGGCCACGCGACATGAGCGCGGGCCACCTGGTCTTGAACGAGGTCGGCAATGCAGACGACGACCGACTCCACTTCATCGTCGACCTGCGCGGCACTTCCGCTCATACCTAAACCGCTGGGACCGCGACCGAGCACCGTCACATCGCTCAGAAGGAACACGTAGCCGCTGTCCGGTTGGTACTCAGCGACCCAGTCGATCCGCTCGACCACACCGCCGTACTGACGCACGTTCAGATCGTGGCCAACCCGACCCAGCGCGTTGACCCACGCATCCGGTAGGTCCGACGACACCAGGTGCAGGCCCTGCCGCGCTATCCAGGTGGCGGTCAGCACTTGCTCACCGCGAGAGCCGAAGAGCGGAATCCGGTGATCCTTGTGGTCAGGGCCATCGTCGAAGGTGATCGTCAGCGACGTGCTGAATGCAGCAGAGCTAGGTCCCTGAGGACGGCGATACGGTTCTTCACCGACGTACCATGCGTCGGTAGCGACGAAGTCGAAGCCGTCCTGGACCCCCTTCCCTGGTAGACGTTCCCACTCGAAATACACTCGACGACCAAGATCCAAGCCCATACGAGTCTTCGTCGACGGCGTCGTCGCGTGGACCCAGCAACCACCGGGCGTCTCGGGTGAGTCGATGACCCCCAGCCCTCCTCGAGGTTCCAGCTACGAACGATTCCGATCGTCGGAGACATAAGTCGATACTGCATCATCACCACGAACGTTCACGTGCCAATCTTCCACTCGGCCCGGCAGGTGACGGATGATCCCGGTGATGGATCGATGACCGGTCACCGTTCCGTCTCCGGGACGCTCAGCACCCGCGTGGGATTCGACCCACGCGGGTCTCGAAACGATGACAGATCGCCAAGACGTGGCCCACTTACGGTGTACTGCTGACTATCGATCGGGTCTGAGGGCACGGTCTGGAGGGTTCATGAGCATCCGAATATCGTCGAACACACCGGATGACGAACCGGGGAACACGTTGTTGCCGGTTCTCGACAGAATCGACGAAGACCTACGCACCCACCCAGCGGTGACGCTTGCGAGCGAAGAAGTCCCCTTGATGCACCGCACCACCGCCGGAGATCGATTCGGTCCAGTCCGGCTCATCGAGCGCGACTCCGAAGTCGCCGTCGTATTCGCCGCAGACACGACCCGTTGGGCGGTTCTTGTTCAGCCCGGTGACGATTCACCGAAGGCATCCCTCATCCTCGGGGTACCCAATCCCCGCGCTAACTTCGGTCGCTCATTTCGGGCTTCGCACTTGAAGCGGTTGACCGTCCATCAATCCGGCGATCCGTCCGTCGCGAAGGAACCACCAGAGTTCGGATGGATGGCACTGACCGGAATCGCTGCCGAAGGCGTGTCTCAGTTCGAAGTGAGGTCGTCGCTCGATACAGACACCGGAGGTGTCGGAGCCGACGGAGTCGTCTTTGCGGTGCTCCGCGCGCGGTGGAGAGAGAAACTGCACGTCACAGTAACCCTTGCCAGCGGCGAGACAGTCCCCATCCATCATCCAAGCCTGCGGCCCGAACGCCCGAGCTGACCAACCCCTGCCGGCGAGGCGTTATCGGGGAGGCGTCGAGCAAGACGGTGGGGGCGTGGCACGGGTTTGTCACGCTGCGTCGGCTTGGGGCGATACCTAGATCATGAGGGTGAGGGAAGTCGCGTTAGGCGCCAGCTCTGTTCTCGCGATCGCAATCGCGGCCTGTGCCTGCTCGCCCGGCGATGAAGCCGAATCGCGCGATCCGAGCGTCTTCGTCCAATCCACCCAGTTTGCACCGCCGCCGGCGCCGATCACCGATCCCGTCCCCACCGCCGAGCAACTGACCGCCTTGTATAACGCCACCACCAACTACTCCATACGCGAGGAGGACCGCGCGCGACTCTTGGAGGGCCCCAGCGACCAGACCCTGCCGATCGCGCGGGCCTGGGGTGCGCAACCCTCACCCCAATACATCCAGTTCACCACCGTGGAACCCGTCGGCCCAGACATGATCAACGCGACTGGCCAGGGCCACCTCGAACGCATGGCCCCTTACCCGGTCGGACCCATCCCCTTCGTGCGTTCCGACAGTGAGTGGAAGCTATCCCGCGCCTTCGTCTGTGGCGGATTGTTTCTCGTCGCACCGCAGGTCTGCAACTAAGGCTGGTCGACAGGCCAACCGATTTGTTCAGATCGGTGACCGGTTGCCGATCCGCTCGCGGGAACCACCTGTCCGCCGGCGCGTTTCCCGACCGTTCCGCAGGTGGTTCGGTGACCTGTCATTGAGCGTCAGCGGATCCTCCGGCGGTACTCGGAGATGGATACAGAATCGATCGGACTATGGAAGGTGAGACGAGTGCGATATACGGGCAGCGCGGAGGTCGACCGCATGTTCTGTCTGAAGGACGAGGACGAACGCGCGTGGGAGGAGCTTCCGCCACTGCCGAAAATCGGCTTCGGCCTAGCCGGGAGCGATCCCGGGATGGTCTACGTCTATACCGGGATGTACATGGGTCCGCTCGATCTCGAGGTGGAAGTGCTCGGCGACCGTCCAGTCACTGTCGACGACGGTTGGGAAGACATCGAAGAGGTTTCGTTCGAGACATTTTCCGACACTGTCACCGTGCTGACCGACTCGGAGACACCGATCGCCAGTTTTCCGCCTACCGTCCTCTCCGCCGGCGTGGGAACCTACCGCGTCCGAGTCCACTCATTCGGGCGTGACCTTATGTGGGACCTCGTCGCGGAAGTGCCGGTCGAGCAGTACAAGATTCAGATCTGGCCCGCCAGACTCACTGGCCCGGTCGTGGTCCAACATCGGAGTGTGCACGCGGTGATGGGCCGCTGAAAGGCCTCCGATTTTGTCCGCTCATCGATCGTTTTGCGGGACCGCACACCGACGCCTCGCATGGTGTGGTCTGGGCTGTGCGGACAGTCCGTTCTCGCAAAGATCCGAGGTGAGGTCGCCGAGCGGATGGACGGCTTCCGCGGAATGGACCTCGACTGGTGTTCCGAAGGGGCGGCGGTGGTTCAGCCGGATGCGGGGCCGGGCTGATCCGACTTGGGGCGGTGGGTGTGCTGGAGTTCAGCGTTGATGCGTCGGGCCTCGGCGAGTTGGTCTTCGAGGATGATGATGCGGCACGCGGAATCGAGCGCGGTGCCCTGGTCGATCAGTTCGCGGGCTCGGGCGGCGAGACGCAGCTGGTATCGGGAGTAGCGGCGGTGGCCGCCCTCCGAGCGTCCGGGGGTGAGCAGCTTCGCGGCGTCGAGGCTGCGCAGGAATGCCTGTGTCACGCCGAGGATCTCAGCGGCGTGACCCATGCTGTATGCCGGGTAGTCCTCGTCGTCGAGCTTCCCGGCCGCGCGGCGGTCGGGCGAATCTTCCGGAATGGGGTGACCCCTTTCGAACGGACAGGGCCCCCGGCGCCGTGAGGCACCGGGGGCCGGAGCGGGTTTCACTTCCTTATTCACTGCACTTCTTCCGGCCGTCGGGCCTTCGTGCCGCCCGACCGCCGCCGGATATGCCGGGGCCTTACACACTCACATCAACCCTTGCCCGGCACATCCTGGTCTTGCGGTACTTCGCTGCGGGCAGTTCATTCTCTCCCGCACCTCGTGAACTCTTACCTTGCGACGAGAGGAACTCTACAACAGCGACCCCTCAATGTCTACAGTCACCACTACAGATATTCTGGAGCGGTTGACCGGGGATTTCACACCCGAACCGACTTTTCTGTCCACGTCGGCGGCTGCTCGCTCGACGGACCGGCTCTCGTTGATCGATGACGGACGGCGAAGTCGCTAGTCGCAGTAGGCGTCGAGATGTCCGCTTCCTCAGATCAGGTGTGGTCGTCCCGATCCCGTCGTCGGCAGGATCACTGGTATCGAGATCGGGAATCAGATGTGAGTGTCGGATCGATATTCAGGGAGTATCGGCATGGCGCAGGGCATTGTGAGGCCATGCGCACCCCTCCGCCGCCGCGTCGATAGCCCCTGATGAGCGATCCGCTTACGGGACGGGTCGGGGACTCGACGTTCGGACAGTCCGCCCCGGTCGTCGTTCCGCAATCGGCGTCGTCATACGTGCCTGCCGGGATTTCTCCAACGGCGACTCTCCTACAGCGATTTCGCGATGATGCTCTTCATCACCTCGTTGGCGCCGGCGTAAATTTTCTGGACGCGGGCGTCCTCGTACATCCGGGCGATCAGGTACTCGCGCATATAGCCGTAGCCGCCGTGCAGTTGGACGCATCGGTCGATGACGGAGCACTGCTGTTCGGTGAGCCAGTACTTGACCATCGCTGCCTCGGCCGGATCCAGCTGCCCGGCCAAGTGTTCGCTGATGCAGTGATCGAGGAACACCTCGCAGATGCGGGCGATCGTCTGACATTCGGCGAGTTCGAAGGCGGTGTTCTGGAATTCGAACAGGCTGTGCCCGAAGGCCTGCCGTGATTTCGTGTAGTCGACGGTGTCCTCGACCGCGCGGCGCATGGCCCCCGCCGCCTGCGCGCCGATGATCAGCCGTTCCTGCACCAGCTGCGCGATCAGCTGTCCGAATCCCTGTCCTTCCTGTCCGAGCAGGTTCGTCACCGGGACGCGTACGTCGGTGAATGACAGCTCGGCGGTGTCGGCGCCGTGCTGGCCGACCTTGTCGAGGACCCGCCCGACCGTGAAGCCGGGGCAGTCGCGTAGGTCGACGATCAGCAGTGCCACCCCTTTGGCACCGGCCTTCGGGTCGGTCTTCACCGCCAGCACGATCATGTCGGCGGACGCGCCGTTGGTGATGAAGGTTTTGGACCCGTTGACAATGTAGTGGTCGCCGTCCCGGACCGCGATGGTCTTGATTGCCTTCAGGTCCGACCCGGCGCCGGGTTCGGTCATGCCGATGGCGCCGAGGATATCCCCGGTCGCCATCCCCGGAAGCCAGGTCGTCTTTTGTTCGTCGGTGCCGTATTCGAGGATGTAGTGCGCCACGATGCCCGAGTGCACGGAGATGCCGAAGGACAGGTCACCGGCGTAACCCTGGGCGTCGAAGACGGCAAGATCGTGCGCGAAGGAGCCACCGCCGCCGCCGTACTCCTCGGGGATCGAGCAGCACAGCAGTCCGAGCTTGCCGGCTTCGAGCCACACCGAGCGGTCGATGCGCTGCTGGGCGTCCCAGGTTTCGTTGTGGGCGACGACTTCTCGTTCGAAGAACCCGGCGGCGAGGTCGGACAGTGCTTTGACCTCCTCGTCGTGCCATGACGGGACGTACTTCTTCATGGATGTTCCTTTGTGATCGTTTCCGTGCGTGCTGTGAGGCGGCCTCGGGCTGACCGGTGTCCGCCGGTTTGTGGGCCCTATACGGCTTGCTTCTCGGCTCGGGCGGCAAGGGGGTACGCCTCGAGGAGCTTGTGCAGTTCCTGGTGGTACGACGCCACATTGGCGACCTTGATCTGTTCGTACCCACGGACGAGGTCGGGCAGTTCGGCGATCTCCACCGCCGCGGAAACGCTGTGGGGGTTGAGCAGGTGGAGGAGTTGCTCGATGGTTTCGCGGTATTCGGTGATCAGCTCGCGTTCCATCTTCCGGATGTGGTGGTAGCCGAACACATCGAGCTTGGTGCCGCGGATCTTGCGCATGCGGTGCAGCGTCCGGAATCCGGGGTTGATCCAGGATCCGAGTGAGAGCTTGTTCTTCATCCCCATGGCGCGCAGCATCGGGGGGTGCAGCCGGACCGACCGTTTCGCGCTCTTGCCGAACGCGTCCTTGATCGCGGCGTCGAAGGCAGGGTCCAAGGCCAGGCGTGCGACCTCGTACTCGTCCTTGTAGGCCATGAGTTTGAACAGGTTCTTCGCGACGGCCTCGGTCAGTGCGGTGGAGTGTCCGACCAGCGCGGCTTCCCGCTGGCGTACCGATTCCACGAACTGGGCGTAGTCGCGGGCGTAGTCGATGTCCTGGTAGTCGATGAGTTCGGCAGTGCGTAGCCCGACGATGCGGGCGAGTTCGGAATCGGCTGAGGCCCGGACCGTGCCGGCGAGGGCGAGCGCCTGGAGAGATGGGACGGCCGGTTCGAAGTCGGCCCGCCGGTTGCCCTCGATAGCGGCGGTGAGGGCTTCGGGGTCCGCGATGGCCTGACGGCCGCGGCGGAATGCCTGCAGGTTCGCCTCGATCGAGACACCGTTGAGGGTGATTGCCTGTTCGATTGCGGTCGCCTCGATGGGGAGGACACCGGTCTGGAAGGCGGCTCCGATCAGGAGCATGTTCGTGTACTGCTCGTCGTCGAACAACTCACGCGAGAGCAGAGCCGGGTCGAGGTAGATCGCGCGGGAGGTGGCGCCGTCGACGGCGGTGCGGATGGTGCTCAGTTCCGGGAAATGCACTGCGGTGTCGACGATCATCTGACCGGTGGGGATTTCGGTGGTGGAGACGACGGCGACGGTGTCGGAGCTGTTGGCGACCTTCAAGTTGTTGGGGTCGGTGGCGACGAGGGAGTCGCAGCCGAGGTAGAGACCGCAGCGGCCCTCGCCGATCTTCGAGGCGCCCTCGCGGGGTTCGGCGCTGATCTTCAGATCCGACACCACGGCGCCGCCCTTTTGCGCCAGGCCGGTCTGGTCCAGGCTGCGGACGAACTTGCCGTCGATCACGGCGGCGGTAGCCAGGACCTGCGCGACCGTGATGACACCGGTACCCCCGACGCCCATGATCCGCACCCCGAACTGGCCGTCGATCGCCGGCACGTCGGGGTCGGTGATCAGGTCGGCGGCGATGGCCGGGACAGGTGTGCGCTGCTCCTTCGGGCCGGGGGTGATGGTGACGAAGGAAGGGCAGTCCCCTTTCAAGCACGAAAAGTCCAGGTTGCAGGAGGATTGGTGGATCGTGGTCTTGCGGCCGAACTCGGTGTCGGTGGGGTGCACCGACAGGCAGTTGGACTTCTCCCCGCAGTCGCCGCAGCCTTCGCAGATGCGTTCGTTGATCATCACCCGGGTGGTCGGGGTGGGCAGGGTGCCGCGCTTGCGCTTGCGGCGCTTCTCGGCGGCACATTCCTGGTCGTGCACCAGGACGGTGACCCCGGCGATCGTCGCCAGTTCCGTCTGAACGTCGACGAGGTCGTCCCGATCCCGGATCTCGACGCCCTTGGGGAGTTTCAGTGAGCTGATGCGCTTGCGGTCTTCGGTGGTGACCACGACCTTCTTGACCCCTTCGGCGAGGAGCAGCCGGGTGATCCGGTCCAGCGGCATGGCGCCGACCGGGTCCTGTCCGCCGGTCATGGCGACGGTGGCGTTGTAGAGCAGCTTGTAGGTGACGTTCTCCCCGGAGGCGACGGCGGCGCGCAGCGCCAGACTGCCCGAGTGCATGAACGTGCCGTCGCCGATGTTCTGGATGAGGTGGTTTTCCTCCAGGAACGGGGCCATGCCGATCCATTGGGCGCCTTCGCCGCCCATCTGGGTCAACCCGATCACGTCGCCGACCTGCTTGTCGTCCATCATCATCACCATGGCGTGGCAGCCGATTCCGCCGCCGATCAGCGTGTCCGGTGCCACCTTGGTCGAGGAGTTGTGCGGGCATCCCGAGCAGAAATAGGGGGTGCGGTTCAGCAGCGGCAGTGCGATCTTCGAGGTCCTGGGGCGCTGTCTCCACAGCTGGACCGGTTCGATGCCGTATTCGTCGCCCAGTCGGCGGCTGAGGGCATTGGCGATCAGGTCGGCGTCGAGCTCTCCGAAGATGTTGACCAGGGACTTGCCGTTCGGATCGGTCTTACCGATGACCACCGGGGCGTTGGCGCGCCGGTAGAGGATGTCGCGGACCGCGGTCTCGAGGAACGCCCGCTTCTCCTCGACGACGATGATCTCGTCCAGCCCCGCAGCGAACCGGTGCACGATCTCGGGGTCGACGGGGTAGATCATGCCCAGCTTGAGAATGCGGATCCCGTACCGGAGCAAGTCTGCAGGTCCGAGGCCGAACAGTGAGAGTGCCTCGCGCAGATCGAGATACGTCTTACCGGAAGTGACGATGCCGATCCGGTCGTCGGGCCCGGATTGCACGATTTGGTTCAGTTTGTTGATGCGCGCGTAGTCGAGCGCGCGGGGCAGCCGGTCCATCATCTGGCTGCGTTCGAGGGTGAGCAGGTTGGGGCCGACGAGGTTGGCGTTCGGGGTGTACGTGCTCGGTCCGAGGTCACCGAAGCTCGGGTCGATCCGGTCGGGGTGCACGACGGCGGAGCTCGCGCCGTCGGCGACGGCGGTGACGATTTTCAATCCCGACCACAGGCCGGTGAACCGGGAAAGGAACGGTGCATGCAGCCCGTAGTCGAGCACCTCCTGGGAATCGGCCGGGTAGAGGGTGGGGATGAGCAGATCCGCCATGGCCACCTCGGACGCGCATGCCAGGCTCGAGGACTTGCCGCCCGGGTCGTCGCCGACAAGGGCGACGGCGCCGCCGCGCGGATCGGTTCCGACGAGGTTGGCGTGCCGAATCGCGTCGGAGGCGCGGTCGAGTCCGGGGGATTTGCCGTACCAGTATCCGGTGACCCCGTCCGAGCGCAGATGCCCGATCTGTGGTGCCATTTGGGTGCCGAGCACGGCGGTGGCGGCCAGTTCTTCGTTGACACCGGGACGGTGCACGAGGTCGTACTCGTCGAGGATCTTGCGTTTGCGGGCGATCTCGAGGTCGTACCCGGCCAGCGGTGATCCTTCGTAGCCGGAGATGAAGGACGAGGTGCGGTGGCCGCGCCGCCGGTCGAGGATGGCCCTGTCCCGCAGCACGCGTACCAACCCCTGGATTCCGGTCAGGTAGACCGATCCGTCTTCGAGGACGTAGCGGTCGTCGAGGGAGAACGTGGACGAGCGGGTCTGCATGGTGGAGGACAAGGCTGTGTTCCTTCGTGTGATGTCGACGTCGGCGGTCAGGCGGGGGCTGTGCCCGGGGCCAGCCCGGCGACGAGTTCTTCCAGAGTCGCGGCCGCGTCGATGCGGTCGATGAACGCGATCTCGGTGCGGTGAGCGTTTTCGCAGAAGTCGACGACCTGTGGGACGTCGAAGAACGGGATCACGCAGACACCGTCGATGTCGGCGACGACGTAGTCGCCGGGGTTGACCAGATGGCCGCACAGCGAGACCGGACCGTTCATCTGCACGGTCTCGTAGCGGTAGCGGGCGGCGGCGGGATGCCTGGTGGCACTCCACACCGGCAGACCACTTGCGAGGATGGAGCCGGTGTCGCGAATCGCGCCGTCGACGACGCAGCCCCCGATCTGTGCTTTCACCGCCCACCGGGCCGACAGGGCACCCATCACCGCGCCGGACCGCGATCCCGAACAGTCCATGACGGCGACGTCCCCGGGGCGCCCGAGGCCGTAGAGGTCGCGGTCGCCGAAGGTGGTGCCGCGCCCGCTTTCGCGGTTTCCGGTCACGTCCCCTCCGAGGGGCACATACCGCAACGTCACCGCGGGACCGCACATTCGCGCCTGTTCCGAAACCGGTTTCAGCTCGGTCGCAGTGATTGCGGTGCCGATGCCCAGCTCGTCGAGGGCGTCGGCGACGGCGGATGCCGTGTCCGGTATCGCCAGCAACCGGGACACATAGTCTTCGACGTAGCGCGGGATCTCGGTGGTCAGGATCTTCGACTGCGGAACGGTGCCGGTCATGCGCGATCGGGTGTCGGTGAGATCGGTGTCAGCCACGAAGAGCTCCTTCCATCACGACACGCCGCGACGTCGGCAGGGTGCGCCGGCGGGCCGCCTCGTAGGTGTCGATGTCCTCGACGTCGCGCAGGGTCAGGCTGATGTCGTCGTAGCCGCCCAGCAGTCGCCAGCGGGCATTGTCGTCCAGGTCGAACGGGTAAACGGCACTGCTCGCTCGGACCTCCCGTCGGACCAGATCGACGGTGACGGGGATCTCGGGCCTGCTGTCGATCGTGTCCCAGAGTTCGTCGATAACCGACTGCGCGAGCGTCACCGTCAGCAGACCGTTCTTCAGGGAATTGCCGCGGAAGATATCCCCGAACCGCGGGGCGAGGACGGCCTTGAAGCCGAAGTTTTGCAACGCCCAGACCGCCATTTCCCGTGACGATCCGACACCGAAGTTCTTCCCGGCCACCAGGATCGACGCATTCCGGTACTCGGGTCGATTGAGCACGAACTCCGGGTCGAGGCGCCAATCGTGGAGTAAGGCGTCCTCATAGCCCTCCTTGGTCACCCCGGTGCAGAAGCGAGCCGGAATGATCTGATCGGTGTCGACATCGGAAATGCGCAGCGGCGCAGCGATTCCGGTGTATTCAGTAAAACGTTCCATGTGTGGTCAGTCCTTCAGGTCTGCGGGCGCCGTGAGGCGTCCGGTGATCGCGGTCGCGGCGGCCACTGCGGGTGAGACCAGGTGCGTCATCACACCCCGCCCCTGCCGGCCCTCGAAGTTGCGATTGTTGGTCGACGCCGCCCGCTGTCCCGGCCGCAGTCGGTCGTCGTTGAGCGCAACGCACATCGAGCACCCGGAGTACCGCAGCGCGGCACCGGCAGCGGCGAAGATCTCATCGAGGCCTTCCTCGACGGCCTGGGCGCGGACGGCCTCCGACCCGGGAACGACGAGGACGTCGACACCGGGCGCGATGCGCCGACCCTCCCAGACCGCGGCCACCTCCCGCAGGTCCTCGATCCGGCCGTTGGTGCACGAACCGATGAACACCGCATCGACCTCGATGTCGCGCAGCGGCGTCCCCGGAGTCAGCTGCATGTAGGCCAGTGCGCGCTCAGCGGCGGCGCGATCCACCACGTCGACGAATGAGCCCGGGTCGGGGACCTTGGCGTCGAGCGGGACGGACTGGGCGGGAGTCGTCCCCCAGGACACCCGAGGGGCGATGGTGGCGGCGTCGAGGTGCACTTCCTTGTCGAAGACGGCATCCTCGTCGGTGAAGAAGGTGCGCCAATACTCGGCTTCGTCATCGAACGCGGTCCCGGACGGCACGTGCGGGCGGCCCCGCAGGTACTCGACGGTGACCTCGTCCGGGGCGATGAGACCGGCCCGGGCTCCGGCTTCGATGGACATGTTGCACACCGTCATCCGGCCTTCCATCGACAACGCGCGAATCGCCTCGCCCTGGTATTCGATGACGTGGCCCTGCCCGCCGCTGGTGCCGATCTGCTCGATCACCGCAAGGATGAGGTCCTTCGCCGTCGCTCCGGGCGGCAGCTGACCGTCGACGACTACGCGCATGTTCTGCATGGGCGCCATCGGCAGTGTCTGGGTGGCGAGGACGTGCTCGACCTGACTGGTGCCGATACCGAAGGCGAGAACTCCGAAAGCGCCGTGGGTGCTGGTGTGCGAGTCACAGCAGACCAGCGTCATCCCGGGCTGCGTCAGTCCGAGTTCGGGACCGATGACGTGCACGATGCCGCGTGCGGAATCACCGAGTGAGTACAACTCGATACCGAAATCCCGGCAGTTGCGCCGAATGTGGTCGAGCTGCTCGACCGCGCCCGGGTCGGTGATCGTGCGCAGCACGTCGTCGGTCGGCGTGTTGTGATCCTCGGTGCCCAGCGTCAGGTCGGGGCGGCGGACGGTGCGGCCGGCGGCGCGCAGACCCGCGAACGCGGCGGGGGTGTTCACCTCGTGCAGCAGGTGCAGGTCGATGTAGACCAAGTCCGGCTCGCCCTCGACGGAGCGCACCAGATGGCTCCTCCAGATCTTGTCCGCAAGCGTGTAGCCCATGATCAGCACCTGTTCCTTCCTAGCCAACGTTCCACCATCGACCCACTGTGGTGAGGCGGAGTGTGCAGAGCGGCCGTCCTTGGACCGGACCGCCGTGCTCGATGTGACCCACAACATACGCAGACCTGTACCGTGAGATAAACACACGCGCAAAAAATGATGCCAAGTGCTCAACTACCGGCGCCCTCGAAACAACCGGGTGCGCATGTGGACTACTTTCCCGCCCTCACGACAGGAGTACCAGTGGACGGCTTCGACAAACTCGACCTAGACATCCTTCGACTCATCGTCGAAGAACCG
Source organism: Rhodococcus wratislaviensis (assembly GCF_900455735.1). GTDB lineage: Bacteria > Actinomycetota > Actinomycetes > Mycobacteriales > Mycobacteriaceae > Rhodococcus_F > Rhodococcus_F wratislaviensis. The sequence continues at coordinate 153,292 of NZ_UAUI01000024.1, forward strand.
CGGGCCGGCGTGCGCGAGTACTCCCGCAGACTCAACATCGCCCGCAACACCGCGCAGGCCCGGATCACCAAACTCGAAAAAGCGGGTGTGATCGTCACCTGGCGCCCTCAAATCAATCTCGCACCGCTGGGCTACGCCGTCATGGCGTTCGTGCACGTCCACATCGCCCAAAGCCAAGTCAACGAAACCCTGGAACGGCTGACCGCGATCCCCGAACTCATCGAGGCCAACACCGTCTCCGGCGAAGGAGACCTCCTCTGCCGCTTCGTCGCCCGAGACAACTCCCACTTCGAAGACGTCCTCCAGTCCGTCATGAAGACCGAGGGCGTGCTGCGCACCCGCTCCGAGATCGTCCTGAGCCGGCGCATCTGGCCCCGAACCATTCCGATCGTGGAGAAACTGCGGGCAGAAAATTGATCTGCCGGATGCCGGGGTAGCCGAGCTTCTGGCTCACTGCCCGCGACACAGCTGAACCATCCGCCGCCCGAGAGCCGGGATACTGAGCTATTGGCTCAACCACCCCGACCGCGACTGGTTCACGTTGAGCACCTGGATGCTTTCTCGGCGGTCGAGTTGATTCTGTGACCGCCATCACCCTTGAATAGCGGGGCACGGCAACGCCACATGCCGTCCCCGGCGGATCAGGCGTCGCCGCTCTCGGCTCACTGCCACCGGTTTACACCGGCAGGCGGCTCGGATCTCCGGGCATCCACCGAAAGGGTTACCTCCGATGCTCTACTTCATCTCGATCGCGGCGCTGATCGCCCTGTTCGCGATCGGCACCATGACACCCATCAACATGGGAGTCTTGGCATTCGCCGCCGCCTTCGTGATCGGCGGCTGGCTGTCCGGACTGTCCATGGACGAGATCTTCGGGTTCTTCCCCGGCAGTATCTTCACCATCATCGTCGGGATCACCCTGCTGTTCGGAATCGCCCGGGTCAACGGCACCGTCGACCTCCTCGTGGGCGGCGCACTGAAGCTTGTCCGAGGCAAACGTTGGGCCATCGTCTGGCTGATGTTCTTCCTCGGCGCCGGCCTGATGACCATGGGCTCGGTACTTGCAGTCGGGATGCTCGCCCCCATCGCCATGCCGATCGCCAAGCGTTACAAGATCGACCCCCTGCTGATGGGCATGATGATCAGCCACGGCGTACTCGGTGCGGCCTTCTCCCCCATCACCGTCTACGGCGCATTCACCAACGGCTGGCTCCAGTCCGCCGGCCTACCCACCAACCCCCTCGCGCTGTACGCCATCCCCCTCGGACTCAGTTTCCTGCTCGCCCTCGGCCTCTTCCTCGTCCGCGGCCGCGACCTGCTCCGTGCCGATGACCAGTCGATCGACATCGACGACCTCACCTCGAGTGACAACCCCACCGTCGCAGGCAGTCCCGCACCGCAACCCCGCGGCGGCGACCTCGTCACAACCGGAGCGAGCGCCGGACAGCGCGCCACCTCAGCCCGACACGGTGCCGGCCCCATGGTGCTGACTACTGGATCGCCGCAGCCCGCCCGCGAACCGGATCGGCTCACCGAGATCGAATCCACCGGATTCACCCCGCTGCGTGTCCTCACCCTGCTCGGCATGGTCGCCCTCCTCATCGGATCCGCCGTTTTCCAGATCGACGTCGGTGTCTGCTCGATGGTCATCGCCGCCATCCTCCTCGTCCTCGCACCGAACAAGCACAAGCCCGCCGTCAACAACGTCACCTGGTCCGCGGTACTCCTCGTCTGCGGAATGCTCACCTACATGAGCGTGCTCAAGGCCAACGGCACCCTCGAATTCCTCGGCGACGCTGCAGCGTCACTCGGATCGCCGCTCCTCACGGCCCTGATCCTCTGCTACGCCGTCGCCGCCGTCTCCGCCGTCGGCTCCTCCATCGGAACCCTCGGCATCGTCCTCCCGCTCGCGGCACCGCTGCTGATGATGGGCGAGGTCGGCCTCATCGGTTTCGTCGCCGCCGTCTCGTTCTCCGCGGTCATCGTCGACGTCAGCCCCCTCTCCAGCAACGGCGTCATGGTCCTTGCCAACGCCCAGGTCCCCGACCGCGACAAGTTCCAACGCTCCCTCTTCAAATACACCGGCTACATCGTCCTTGTCGCCCCAATCCTCGCCTGGCTCTTCGTCGTACTCCCCACCTCGATGTAGTCCTGTCAATGACGACGTCCAGCAGCTGAAGCGCCGGGGCGCCCCATGTGGGGCGACCGGCGCTTCCCCTGTCTACGGTTGGCCGGCGGTTCGGCCTGTCCGGTCAACGATCGTCGTCGGAACCGTACCGACGGAATCCGATCATCATCCAAGAGTTTCCGTGACCGCGGTCTTGGTGGCAGCTCCTGCTCATCCCCTCCGCTGGTTGGTCGCTGCCCTCGACTTCGACATGGTCGTGGACAACGATTTTCAACGCCGGGTTCAGTTCGGGACCTTCTCGGAAGGTGCGGACCTCGCCGTCATCGCCGCCACCGGAACGCTCGATACCGAAGCGGCGGCCATCGACTGGGACGATCCCACAGTCGTATTGCGCGACAGTGAGAACGGCACGATCACCGTCGCCGACGCCATGGCCGACCTCGCCAAGTGGGAAAGGCGGGGGTGGGCGTGGATTGCCGCGGACCGGAACGAGTTCGCCAGCCTCTATCTGCGTGCCAAGCACCCCGAACTCGTACGCGAGTACTCGTATCCCTGAAGGCACCGTCTGCATGGATGCGATATCCCAGTGAACCGGGTTGCGCCCAACCCGCCGCGGAGGCGGCGACCGGACACCGATCGGCGTACGGAACGAGCACCGACTGCTGCCGGCATCCGACATCGCCGAACTCGTCCCGGTGCGGGTTCGGCTTGCGAGACGACCGGTTCACGGCTTGGGCGATGAGTTTCGGGGCGCGGCGGGGTCTGATTGCGTATGACGATGACGACGAGAGTGTTGAGTGTGTCGGTTCCGGTCGCTGACCAGAACGCCGCGCTGAGGTTCTACACCGAGGTGCTGGGCTGCGAACTCCGCACCGACGTGGAGGTGTGGCCGGGTGCACGGCTGCGAGGTCGTGCCACCGGGTTCGAATGTCGCCCTGGTGCTCCTACCGGTCGACAGTGAGATCCCGGTGGCAATCCGGTTGGGCACCTCCGATGCTCAACAGGCCCTCGACAAGGTCCGTGAGGCCGGGGTGACCCTGCACAACCAGGAGCTGGTCCGGATGGAAGGAGTGCCGGCGATGTTCTCCTTCACCGACCCCGACGGTAACGGTCTGGTCTACCTGGAGGAGACCGACCAGAGCGGAGCCTCGGTAAGCGCGACAGCCCCCGACCAGCAGCGCGAAGGAGCATGAGCATGGCAGATCCCCGACCCCTGGACATCACCTTCACCGCTCGCCTGGGCAAGGTCCGTCCCGGGGACACGTGGACGTGTGTGCAGCTACCCGACTCAGCACAGATCTTCGGTACCCGTGGTCTGGTCAAGGTTGCCGGGACCATCGACGCGCACCCGTTCACCGGAGCGTTCATGGCCCTGGGAGACGGAACCCACAAGCTGCCGGTGGCTGCTGCCATCCGCAAGGCGATCGGCAAGAACGACGGTGACGACATCGAGGTCCACCTCACCGAGCGACTGAACTGAACTCACCAGAGGAAGGACGTCCGGTCCGGGATCGTTAATCGGGTTTGGACAGGTCGTACCTGAGTGGCCACGAATGCGAAGCCCTCTAACCGCGCCGGTTGGCTTCTGCCACTCGAAGTCGACCTCTTGGCCAGGGTTGAGCGCTCGGAATCCATCGATTTCGACTTCACTGAAATGCACCCAGCAGCCACCGGGGTCTGCACACAGTCGATGGCGCCCCACCCGTCTTCTCTCTTCCAGAACCGGACAACGCCCCGTGAAGTCATCTCCCGATGATGCAGGAAGCTGCGCCGGTCATCGATCCGCCTGCGGGACGGGTCGGGGACTCGACGTTCGGATGATCCGTCCCAGTCGTTCGCGTCCGTACGCACATCCGCTTGGCGTGGCGGTGAACCAGCCCGCGGTGTGGCCTGACCGATGATTTTCCGCGCCGTGCTGGTCTGTACACCGAGTACCGACTTACGGGAGGCTGACACCATGCGGAAACTGACCTTCGGCATGAACGTGAGCCTGGACGGTTACATCGCCGCGCCCGGCGACGACCTCGGCTGGGGTGTGCCGAGCGACGAACTGTTCCAGTGGTGGTCCGACCGGGTGAGGGCGACAGGCACGGCGCTGTACGGGCGCAAATTGTGGGAGACGATGAGCTCCCACTGGCCGACCGCCGACCAGCAGCCGGCTGCCACGCCGGCGGAGATCGAGTTCGCCCGCCGCTGGCGGGACATGCCGAAGGTGGTGTTCTCCTCGACGACCAGCACAGTCGACTGGAACACCCGCCTGGTCACCGGCGACGCGGTCACCGAGATCGGCCGGCTCAAGGCTGAGGACGGCGGCCCCATGGATATCGGCGGTGCCACACTCGCCGCAGTGGCCATGCGGGAGGGGCTGATCGACGAGTACGTGATCGTCACCCATCCGGTCCTGATAGGTGGCGGCACGCCGTTCTTTGCGGCCCTGGACAACTGGGTGAACCTGACCCTGGTGGAGACCGGGACGTTCCCTGACGGCGTGGTCCTGACCAGGTACGAGACCAGGCGCTGAGTACCCAACCTCGGGGCGGCCCGGGCTTCGGGCCGCCCCAGGATCTCGTGGCGCTGTGTGTCGAGGCGATCGTGATACCCAGTTGAGGAGCGGCTGCTGATCGGCGGCAACCAAGCAGAGGGTTTCGGCGACAATCCCGGCGATCCGATCTGCGAACGCGAGGCATCGGTCGAGTGGGCTACTGCACCGGCTCGAGCGGCGGCTGCGTCCATGCTCCGTCCAGTGCCTCGGCTTTGGGCCAGTACAGGCGCATGAACATGGCGAACGGTCCGCGAGGTGCGGGAAGCCAGTTCGACTCCTTCTCGGTGCCCGGCGACTCTGCCTGAATGTAGAGGGTGAGGCCGCCGTCGGGATCGCGCTGCAGCTGCGGCAGCATCGGCGAGTTGATGAGGTACCGGTTGAGGGGGTTGGCGACGAGCAGGCTCGCCGGCATTTCATACATCGTCAGGGACCAGAATGCGTTGACGGGCGGAAGTTGGCCCGGCGCGAAGCGCAGCGTGTAGCGAGTTCGGCTGGCGTCCAGCGCCGTCCCGTTCGCATCCACGTTATAGGCCGGATACAGGGCTTCGTCTTTCGAGTTACCGTATATTCCCAGTACTGCGCCCGCCATCCGGTAGAGGTAGTTGTTGTCGAGGAATCCGCGTGTTCCAAAGACGTCACCGGCGGTGACCTCGCCCGTGTTCACCTTCGTCTTTTCGAGGTCCGCGAACGCTGCCCAGGCGTCGGCTATGCCGTCCTCGACGGCCTGGGTCACCTCGGGAGAGAGTGAACTCGCGTCGAAAGTCCTTCCAGCGCCGATGCCGAGCGGGGCGAACCGCGCCATCAGGTCCGTTTCGGAGGGGTCCGTCGGACAGAACTGCAGAACAAAATTCAGGATGTCGAAGAACGCCGGCGAGGTGCGCTCCTGTTCGGCGGTGAGCGGCGTGATGAAGTCGACCGTCGGTGCCGGTGCGGGCGCGGGTGTTCCCAGGAAATCCGACAGGGGTTGCACCGTGTAGCCGGCCTGGACGTTCATCACGTTGTCGAGGTCGGCCGGGTCGAACAGCTGCGTTCGATAGGCCGCGAGGACGAACTCCGTGGCGGAAGGGATCACTGCCGTGATCCCCGCCGGTGTCTCTCCCTGCCAGCCCGCACCGGCAATGAGATAGCTGCCGCCGCCGTTGCCGGTGGTGCGGCTTCCGAGGTAGTGGAAGTTGAAGGTGTAGAGGTCGATGAGCTGAACCGAGAAATATCGGCTCTCGTCGATTTCCGGCACGGTGAGCACGACCGGCTCGGCGCGAAGGTCCAAGCCGGCCATGGAGTACGGTGTGTCCGAGTTCGGGGTCTGGATCGTCTTGTCCTCCGGTGTGAAGACGCGCCCCATGTTTCGGATCTGGTTCCAGGGCGCCTTGTACTCGGAGTCGGCGCTGTCGACGAAATAGGAATACTGGACACGGTAACTGTCGACCATCGGGAACCCGTAGATGTACGCCTCCTTGGCGATGGAGCGCGCCTCGTCAGATGTGATGGAATGGGAAAGTTCTGCGTTCATTGCATTCACCGTCCGGTTTTTGCCTGAGCATTGATGCCGTCATTGCGCGGGAGGATCTCACCCGCTCGCCTTCCAAGAGTCTTGTTGACGCGACCTCGCGGTGATCCTTGTTCGGCTCGTGCCCGCGCTGAGCGTGGTGTGTCAGCCGAGCGCCTTCGCCTCGAGGACGTCGAACTCCGCCCGGCTGATGGTGGAGCAGTCTCTCCATGCTCATCGCGACTCGATCCTCGGACACACTTCTCCATTGTGTGCTTGTGGCGCCCGGAAATTTGGCAGATCCCTGCCTCCGTCCGTCGATGGGACCCACCACGTGGAGGATCGTTGACCGGTCAGCGATCCCCTTGCGGTGTTTCATGAGGTCAATGCCCCGAAATGGTTGAATGAGAGACAAACCCAAACTGCGCATAAGTGTCCAGAGCAGATCATGTCGTGTGCCATTCGTTTCACGAGACACGGCGCGTCACACGAACTGCCGAGCGCCTCTCGCTCACCCAGCCGTCGGTCAGCCATTCCCTGAGGCTTCGTGAGGCGTTCGAGGCCATCGACACCACGGTGAGCGGTGTGGGCCAGTTCGATCCCGCGACGTCGCGCCGCACCTTCCGACTCCACGCCACCGACCTCGGTGAAGTGAGTCTGCTGCCGCCGGAGACTGCTCCGGGGGTCGACGTCCACATCATTCCGCTCAACATCGCCGTGGTCGAGACCGAACTCCGGCAAGGGCAAGCCGACGCCGTCATCTGCACCCACGTCGCCGTCGACGTGAGCGCCGGCCACACGGACGTCGACAGATCGTTGTCCTTGCACGGCCACTCACACGACGTCGCGTTACGCATCGCGCATTTCGCGGCCCTCCACAGCTGATCGAGAAGGCGCCCCATCTCTCGATCATCCCCCGGTCGGTGTCCGACAAGTTCTCCCGGATGGCCGACGTGAAAACGTTCGAACTACCGTTTTCCGTTCCAGCGATGGAGACTTCGCTCTATACCCTCAAGAAGGTGCTTCCGGACCCCGGCACTGAATGGTTCCGTGCCACCGTGAGGAAAGCCTTGGGCGCCGCGACGAACCGGGATCCGGATGTGGTTACCGCGCGGTGAGTCGGATCACGGGGTATTCCCGGTCGGATTTGCTCTGGTACTTCGCGATGCGGGGCTGGGCGGTGGCGATGCGCTGCCATGCCTGCTCACGCTCGGCGCCGTCGAGCTGCTGCGGGATCACCGGCGTGGCGTCGTGACCGGGCAATTCGATCGACGCCTTGTCGGGGTGCGCCATCAGATTGGCGTGCCAGTCCGGGTTCTGGCTCCCGCCGCCCGACGCGACGACCAGCCGGGCATCGTCACCGTCGTCGAACCACGCCACCGGCGATTGCCGCGGCTGTCCGCTGCGACGACCGACCGTGTTCAGGATCAGCACGTCCATGCCCATGAACTGGCCGCGGCCGCGTCGGATCTTGCGGTTCATGCGGGCGTTCATCTTTCGCTGCATCCACCGTGAGAACGCTCCGGGGGTGCCTGGCTTCCGCTTGCCTGCCTGGTTGTTCGTCATCCGCTTCTCCCATCGGTCACTTCGCCTCGCGACATCCACGACTGAGCCGCCTGCTCTGCGGCTCTCGGCAATGACGCTAGTGCGGCCCGGTGGTCGGCGCTTCTCGATTCCTGATCGGTTCGGTCATCGCTACCGATGACCGAACCGGGATCGCCATCGTCGCCACTCGACGTCAGCCGACTGCCCTGTGTCCCAATGCGTCGATTGCCTCGGTCACCTCGGGGACGGCCCCGGCCGTGACGTCGTCGAGGCCCGGCACGGATCGGTAGCTCACGCGTACGACCCCGTCGGTGCAGTCGTACTCGACGATGCCGAGTTGGTGGAGCGGCCCGGGCAGCGCGTCACCGTCGCCGGCCACGAACCCGGTGGACGGCGCCCAGACCTCGAGCGTGTCACCCCGTCGCGTCTGCCGATAGCAGTGCAGGTGCCCACTGCCGACGGCAGCGAGTGACACCTTTCCGAGGGCCGTGAGCAACCGGGTGCGGGATTCCCCGATGTCGACGGCATGCCCGACGGGTTCGTCGACCGCGCTCCAGATCGGCTTGTGCAGGAAAACGATCACCCGCTGCGACTCGGGGACGTCCGCGGCGACGTCTTCGATCCAGGCCCACTGCCTGGTCTCCCGGTCGAGACCGGAACCGAAGAGCTCGCTGTTCAATCCGAGGACCGTCCAGTTGTCGGCGTCGTGGCGCCAGTGATCGGGCCCCCACACCGTCTCGAAGGCGGCGATCCGCTCATCGGTGACGCCGATTCCCTGCCAGGGAGCGGAGCCCGGCTCACCGATGTCGTGGTTGCCGGGCACGACGAGCACCGGCGCGGTGAACCGCTGCATCAGTGTGTGGGCGTGCGCTCGGTCGTCGACATCGTCGGGATGGATGATCACGATGTCGCCGGAGTGCACGACGAGATCGGGACGGACCTGATTGTTCACGTAGTCGACGACGAGCTCGAAGTTCTGCTGGGTGCGCCCGCCGCGGGCGGACAGGTGCGTGTCGCTGATCTGGACGATCTTCATCGGAGCTCCTTCGGGTTGTGTTCGGCCGATCATTTGAGGCCCGACCGGACGAATGCGTCGCGCACGTAGCGCTGGAGGAACAGGTAGATCAGAAAGATGGGCAGGCACGCGAGGCCGGACGCGGCCATCACCGCACCCCAGTTGTTGCCTTCCGCGCCGAGGAAGCCGCGAATTCCGATCTGGACGACCGCATTCGACTGCCGCATGATCAGCGAAGGCCACAGGTACTCGTTCCATGCCGAGATGAACAACATGATGCCGAGCGCCGCGAGCGCCGGTCTCATGTTGGGCAGCACCACCTTCCACAGGGTTGACCACGAGTTCTGGCCGTCGATCTGGGACGCGTCCAGCAACTCTCGCGGAAACGCCTCCATGTGCTGGCGCATCAACAGAACACCGAAGGCCGAGCACAGATTCGGGATCACGATGCCGGCAACGGTATTCAGCAGATCCATCTGTGAGATGAGAAGGTAGTTCGGAATCATGGTGACCTGGAACGGCACCAGCCACGATCCCACGAACAGCAGAAACAGCACCTGCTTCCCGAAGAACGTCCACCGCGCGAAGGCGTAGGCGGCCAGGATCGCGACCAGAAGCTGGCTGACGGACATCGCCAGCGCCATGACGAACGTGTTGACGAGCATCGACGCCATCGGAATGGTCTCCCACACGTAGCGGAAGTTGTCCAGACTGAACGGGGACGGTACCGGGCTGACCGACAGGGAGTCCTCGGGACGACGGAATGCGGTGGCGAACATCCAGTACACCGGGAAGATACTGAACACGGTGACGGCGGCGAGCACCACGTGCCCGGTCGCCACCCGGCTGCGGGAACGGGTGGCGACCGGGGCGTCGCCGGGATCGCGGGTCGGGGCGGCGACGGTGGTCGATCGGGCCGGCGCATCGACGAGTGCAAAAGCCATGGGATGTCCTAGTTGTCGTAGAAGCTCAGTCGGTCCGACACACGAACGAACACGACGGCGATCAGGCCGAAGCCCAGAAAGAACAGGGTTCCCGCAGCAGCCGACAATCCTGCGTCGAAATTCTGGAATCCGAACTGGTACAGCAGGTAATAGATGTTGGTGGAGGCACCGCTGGGGCCGCCCTGCGTGACGATGTCGATGATCGGGTACGCCCACTGCGCGCCCAGCAGTATCGTCATGAGTCCGAGGAACACGATCGTCGGGGACAGCAGCGGCAGTGTGATCTTGCGGGTGATCGTCGCTTGTGACGCTCCGTCCAGGGCCGCCGCCGACGCGTAGTCGGGATTGATCCCGGCCAGCCCGGCGGAGATGACGAGTACACCGAAGCCAAGCATCTGCCACCCGACGATCAGCACGACACCGAGCATCGCGAGGCCGGGTTCTCGGAAGACGTTGCCCAATTCGAAACCCAGAGTCGCGGCCACCCGCGGGATCGTGCCTCCCTCGGGGTTGAACAGCCACCGCCAGATTGCGCTGCCGGCCACCGGGGTGATGAGGAACGGGACGAAGATCAAGGCCTGGTAGAGCGTCTTCCATCGTCCGGCAACACGGTTCGACAGCAGCGCGACGACCATCGGCAGCAGCAACGAGAACACCATGAACGCGAGGACGTACACAATCGTGTTCCGCAGTGCCTGATGGAGTTCGGGCAGCGACAGTACGCGAGCGTAGTTGTCCATGCCCACCGGAACCTTCGGACTGGTGGGCACCATGTTCCATTTGTAGAACGACAGGCCGATGGTCTCCCCGAGCGGCTTGTAGATCCACACGATCAGAAGGACGACGGCGGGCAGGAGGTAGAGATACGGCGCGAGACCGCGTCGCACCAGGCCGACCCGCGACGGAGCTGTCGGCATCTCGGCGTGGACGGAGGCGGTCGCGGCCGGAACTTCGACGAACATCAGATGCCGGGCGCCGTGAGCTGCTCGATCGACTGCCGAATTTCGTCCGCAGTCATCTCGTACACCGTGGGGGACACGTCGAGCGGGACCACCGTGTGCAGGACACGGTCGCGGTAGACGTGCACCATGTTGAAACCCTGGGCGCCGTCCTGGCCGCGGATGCTGCCCCGGTCGACGAGGAGGTCCTGGGTGTAGCAGGTCGCCGACGCGACGGACACCGGGATGCCCGCGAACGTGCACGTCGTGGAGAAGTGCAGGTGTCCGGCGAGGATTCCGCGGACGTCTGTCCCCGCCAGCACGGTCTCGAGCCGGTGCTGTTCCTTCAACTCCACCGACTCGATGGCGTCGAGCAGGCCCGGCACCGGCGGATGGTGCAGGGCGAGCAGGGTGCCGTGCGGTGCCGGCTCAGCCAGGACGCCCGTCAGCCAGGCGAGCTGTTCGTCGCTGATCAGCCCGTGGTGGTGACCCGGAACCGTGCTGTCCAGCACGATGATCCGCAATCCGTTGACATCGACGACCGAGTCGACCGAGTCCTGGGTGGGTTCGGCGTCGAGGAGGCCGCTCCGGAAGGCGGGCCGGGCGTCGTGGTTGCCCATCACCCAGATCACCTTCGCGCCGAGGCGCTCCGCGGCGGGCTCGACGATCCGGCGCAGACGCACGTACGCCTCGGGCTCGCCCCTGTCGGCGAGGTCGCCGGTGAACACGATGGCCTCGGGCCGCCGGCCGGCCCTCTCGAGCCGCTCGAACAGCCGGGAGAGGTTGGCGTCACTGTCGACCGAATCATGGAGCAGGGTGCCGTCGGTGACGAAGTGGGTGTCGCTCACATGCAGGATGTAGTGGTCGGGCTCCCCGTACTGGGACATGAAATTTCTCCTGTGGAAGTGGATGTCAGGCGACGAGTGCGCCGCGCAGGTCGTCGAGTTCACGCTCGGTCATGCCGTGGTCGAGGAGGAAGTCGCGGACGCCGCCGTGCGCGGTGGCGATCGAGTCGAGGGTCGTGCGCATCAACACGGCCGGGCTGGCGCCGACCAGGTGATCGACGTCCACGCCGTCGGGAAGACCGCGGGCTCGCATCTTCTCGGCCATGCCGAGCGCCCAGTCGCCGGCCAGCAGAACCTCGGACATCGCGTAGTCGGCGACGATGTCCCGTTGATCGGCACCCACCGCCGCGAGTGTCAGAGCGACGACCAGACCGGTGCGATCCTTTCCCGCGGTGCAGTGAACGACGGTCGGGTCGTCGCCCGAGGCGGCGATGGCACGCACGGCGCGGGTCAAACGATGTCCGTAGTTCTCGACCATGTCGCGGTAGACGACCGCGAGGTCGAAATTCGCGCCGTCGAGGTCGACCTCGCCCTCGTACACCGGCAGATGTTCCACCCGGTGTCCGACGCCGTCGAGGGCGCTCGGGCTGTCGTCCAGCTCCTGCTGTTCGCGGAGGTCGATGACGAGAGCAAGTTTCCGCTCGCGAAGGAGGTCACGGGCCGGCTGGTCGAGCCGGTGAAGCGCGTCCGAACGGAACAGCTTGTTCCACTTGGTGGTTCCGGTGTCCGTCGGGAACCCCCCGAGATCGCGGAAGTTGTAGGTGCCGGTCAGATTCAGGCGTCGATGGTTCGTCGACGCAGGCAGTGTGCTGGTCATTGTGTCGGTGTCTCGTCCTGTTCGGAGGTGGTTACTGAATGAGTTCCTGCACGCGCTCCTGCGCCGCCTGCATGGTTGCGGCCGGGTCCTTGCCGTAGTAGACGGCGTCCTCCACCGCCTGGCCGAGGATGTCGTCGGCCTGCACATAGCTGTTGCCGGGATACGACTCCCAGGCCTCGAGCTTGTCGAGCTGGCCGAGATTGGGAGCCAGGAGGGGGTTGTCGTCGGCCCATTTCTTCAGCGATGCCGGATCCTGGGTGAGGGACGGGCGCAGCGGAAGGTAGCCGATCTTGCTGGAGATCTCGGTGTACGCGTGGTCGCTCGTCATGAACTTGATGAACTCCCACGACGCGCGCTGCTTCGCCGGGTCCTGCGAGAACGTGAACAGAGCCGACCCCGAATTGGTCGGCACGGCGGCATGGCCTTCGAAGGCGGGCATCGGTGCGGCACGCAGGTCCCAGCCACCGGTCGCCGCCGACTTCATGAACATTCCCTGCAGCGCCGACGTCTGCAGCTGAATCGCCACGTCGCCCTTCGCGAAACTCTCGTACTGGGTGGTCGAGTCGAGGTTGGCGAGGACGCCGTCGTCGTACATCTGCCGCAACGCAGTCACCGCCGACACCGCACCGGGCTCACCGAATTCGATGGTCTTGCGGTCCTGCGACAGCACATCGCCGCCTGCCGAGCGGAACAGCGCCTGCATGCACCAGTTTCCTCCCTTCACCGAGCACGACACGGACAGCGCCGGCTTGCCCGTCGCGGCGGTCACCGCCTTGGCGGCGGCTGCGACTTTCGGCCACGTCGACAGATCGGCGTCGGCGGGCAGCCCGGCTTTCGCGAGGGCAGTCGCGTTGTAGAAGAGGGTGGGTGTGGAGAACACGTAAGGGATGCCGTACGTTTCGCCGTCCCAGTCGCCGAGGGTCGCGGCCCGGGGGTGGAACGGGTGCTCCCCACCGAACGTCACGTCCACGGCCTCGGTGCCGAACAGTCCGTCGAGTGACTGGGCGCCGAGTTCGTTGACGGCGAAATCGAGCGTGTCGAAGGTCAATTGGGCAACGTCGGGGGGCGATCCGGCGAGCATCTGTGTCTGCACGCTACTCGCGGTTCCGGCGCCGGACGTGCCGCTGCCCTGCGGCGGCTGGGCCTTCACATGGATGTTCGGGTGCTGCGCCTCGAAGTCGGCGACGAGGCCGTTGATCGTGTCGGACCAGAGCCCGGCCTGTTGGAGGTTGTACGACTCGAAGACGATGTCGACCTGCTGGTCGGGTCCCAGTTCCGGGACCGGTGCGCCGGTGCCCGAAGCGCCCGGCGCGGCCCCGCCGGTGGCACAGCCGGTCAGCGCGGCGGCCACGGCCGCCACTACGACGGCAGAGAATGTCGACCTACGCATCACGCTGCTCCTGTTGCGGAAAGTGTTTCGGAAGAGTGCCCCACGGCCCGTGGGGCCGAGGAGTCGAAATCGGTGAGTTCGGGGACGTCCACCCATTCCAGGCGGCGTCCGGTCGCGCGGTCGAAGAGGTGCACGTCGGTGGGATCCGCGGTGAGGACGGCGGATCGATGGGCGCGCAATGCAATCGGTCGCGGCGCTCGCACGCAGACCGTGGCACCCCCGACCTCGCAGTACGCGACCTGTTCGCTGCCGAGATTCTCGACGGACGTGACGTCGGCCGACAGCCGCACCCCGAGATGATCCGCAGGGTCGGCGACGCGGAGATGCTCCGGCCGGATGCCCAGGACGATGTCGCGGCCTTCGGTCTGTCCCGGCCACAGAGGTGCGGTCACGCCCTCGGCGGACGCGACCACCGTGCCGTTCACCGTGCGGACGCGTGCGTCCAGCAGGTTCATTGCGGGACTGCCGAGAAAACCGGCGACGAACACGGACGCCGGCCGGTCGTAGACGTCCTCGGGTGTTCCGACCTGTTCGAGTCCGCCGTTGTTCAGCAGGGCGATCCGTGTCGCCATCGTCATCGCCTCGACCTGATCGTGGGTGACGTACACGAACGTGGCCCCGAGTCGGCGATGGAGTTCGGTGAGTTCGCGCCTCGTCGCGGTCCTGAGCTTGGCGTCGAGGTTGGACAGCGGCTCGTCCATCAGGAACGCCTTCGGATTGCGCACGATCGCGCGCCCGACCGCGACGCGTTGCCGCTGGCCACCGGACAGTTCCTTCGGCTTCCGGCCGAGCAGGTGCGCGATGTCGAGTTGCTGCGCGACGGCCTCGACGCGCTCGGCGGCCTCCGACTTGCGCATCTTCTTCACGCGCAACGGAAACGCGAGGTTCTTCGCGACGCTGAGGTGCGGGTAGAGCGCGTAGCTCTGGAAGACCATCGCGACGTCGCGGCGTCGCGCGGGCGCGGCGGTGATGTCGTCGTCGTCGAGCAGGATCCGTCCGCTGGTCGGTTCGAGCAGGCCCGCGAGCATCCTCAGCAGCGTGGTCTTTCCGCATCCGCTGGGCCGAGGAGGACCAGGAAGTCGCCGTCCCGGATGTCGAGGTCGATGTTGTCGACTGCGGTGAAATCTGCGAACTTTCGACTCAGATTCTCGATCCGAATCCTGCCCATTGGCCTCTCCCGATGAAATGACGTTACCCAATCTCGGCGAGACGGGGAATTTCGTTACATCGGTAGTTAGCCAGGGTCAGGTTAATGGTGGGCGAATGGCTGTCCAATCATCGGTGATGCTTCGCGCAACGGCTGTAGCAGGATGCCGTCACGGATGGATCAGCGGCACAATCTGTTTGAAAGTCTCGGCTGCCGCCTCGGCCGAGCCGCCCCGCGCCCGGCAGACGGCGATCTGCAGGCTGATGAGGAACGCGAGCTGCACCACCGTGGCCGAGGCGCCCAGGCCGCCCCAGGGTCCGCTGCCGCCACCGATGACCAGTCCGATGTCTGATTTCTCCACGAGGGTCGAACGGGCGTAGCTGGTGACACCGATGACCGTGGCCCCCGCCGCCCGGGCCGCCTCGACCGGGCGCAGGGTGACGGAGTTCAACCCGCTGTCGCTCACCGCGAGGCACACGTCGCGGGACGTCAGGTGTCCGGCAGTCAACTGTTGGATCACGGCGTCGGTCGGTGCCTCGGCGTGGCGGCCGTTGAGAATGAACCGCACCGCCACGGCTGCCGCCGACGGTCCCGAACCGCCGTTGCCGACGACGAGCACGCGCTCCGCCTCCGCGAGCGCCCTCACCGCCCGCTCGAACGAGTCTTCGTCGAGCGGCGCCAGAGCGCCGGCGAGATCCGTCGCCAGTTCGCCGAATACCGCCCGCACCAGTCCGGCACCGTTCTCTTCGACGGTCAGTGCTCCCGCCGACTCGGTATCGGCCGACCCCAGATCCCTCAGCAGCAACATCCGTAGGTGTTGGAACCCCTTGAAGCCCAGATTCTGGCACGCACGGATGACGGTGGCGGTCGACGTCTCAGCGTGTTCCGCGACATCGGCTGCCGACCACCACGCAACATCCTGGGGGCGCTCCACGCACACGTCCGCCACGCGCCGCTCGCTCGGAGCCAGCTTGGGCGCGACGGCGCGGATGGCGGACAACGTGGCCCCCACAGGCGGATCGATCGGTGACGCAGTCATGGGCCTTGAATAACACACCGCGGTGAACGAAGTGTGCGAGAGCGCAAGGCCGGTGACCGATCGCGTGGAGACCGAACCGTGGAGTGCGGCGAAAGATGCTGTCCCTCAACGGGTACGCAACCTCAGTTGAGTGGGACGTTCCAGATGATCGGGACCTGGTCGGTGGGCATGTTCTCGGCCCGGCGTTCCTGCCGCTGGTCGCGCTGCCGATCGCGGGTCCGGTCGTCGTTGCCACCGGGGATGTCGCGACCGGTGTCAGGGGCCGCCACTGCGGCGACCGGGTGTTCCGCGGCCGGGGCAACCGCGCCCGCGACGCCGACGGGAAGGACGCCGAGTGCGGCTACAGCCACCACCACGGTCACGATCCGCTTCCGCAGCGAGCCGCGGTGGGTGCGTCGGTCGTCTTGGTGCGAATGTGTGGCATTCATGGTCTGAATTCCTGTCCGAGTGCCGCGAACCCGACGTTCACGGCTACTCGAACGGTGTCCGCGAGGGCGCGAAACGTTACACCCTGCCGGACATTATTTTTGCGGTGATTTCCCGCAGCTAGCGCCACTCCCGGAACGCGGCGAGCAGGCGGTCCCGCAACGTCGGATCGAGCTCGTCCGGGGGGAGCGCGCCGAGGGTGTGCACCGTCTGCTCGATCTGCTCGAGATAGGTGGCGCATCCCGGGCATTCGCCCAGATGGGATTCGAATCGGACCCGGGCATCGGGATCCATGTCATCCTCGAGGTAGGCCGTGACGAGTTCGACGAGGTCCTGGCAGTCCATGTCTTCCATGTCTCACGCTCCCGTTCCAAGATAATCCTCGAGGGCCTGGCGGACGTGTGCGCGACCCCGATGCAGCAGCACCCGCTGGTTCGCCGGGGTGATCGAGAGCATCGCAGACACTTCATCGGCGTCGTAGCCGAGGACGTCGCGCAGCACGACCACGATCCGCTGGCGGTCGGGTAGGTGTTCGAGTTCGCGGCCCGCGACGTCGAGCACCTCCGCACCGAGAACCGATCCTTCGGGGGTTTCCGGCCAGCTGGTCGGCGGAGTCGCCCAGTGGTGTGGATCCTCCGGGGAGGAGGCCGGCAGGAACCGGGCCGGGTCCACGGCGGCGCTGCCCGTGTAGGCGGCCAGTGCGGCGTCGAAATCGTGCCGGTCCCGCACTCCCCGTTTCTTGGCGATGTTGACGAGTATCCGGAACAGCCAGGTACGGAGTGTGGAGCGGCCTTCGAATCGGTCGATGCCCTGGAGCACGGCGATCCAGGTTTCCTGGACGACGTCCTCCGCGACTTCGGTGCTGGCGACATATCCGCGCGCCACGCGCAGCATCATCGGCGTGTGCAGGTCGACCAGTTCGGCGAATGCCGACTCATCCCGTGCACGGAGAGAGTCGACGAGGCACTGCTCGTGCGAGGTATCGATCTCGGTCATCCGCTCCTCCTCGGTGATCGAGGCGCTCCGGAAGCGTGGCCGCGTGAGGCGGCCGGATGACATCCAACACTACCGATCTCGGCGGCAGCCGTCGATCGGGCGCCCGATCTCGTGGTGGTAGGGCCGAACGGCCCTTTCTCGGCCTCGCGGTGCGGGGAAGACTCGATGCGGAGGGGTGGCGGGCCGCGGCGACGCGGTAACGGTCGCGGCGGCCCGGGTGCCCCAGGCAACGACCGGACCTGGCCAGGGAGGGCGACGCATGGACTTTCGGCGAACTCCGCTGGCGCGTTCGGAGAATTACTGGGAGCAGCTGGGGTCAGTGGAGGCTCGCCACCTGGACGGTGCGGAGCGGGACCGGCCCCCCGCGCCGGACGAACAGGTCTCGCTCGTCGACCACTGTCGAGGTGCCACCCCCGACTCGGCATGAGGAGCCTGAGCGCGGCGAGAAACGCTAGGCAACTCCGGTGCGACGTGGCACGATTTCGTATGTGACGAGCAGTACCGCTGAGAACCAGCGCCTACGCGACCTCGCGCTGCTGCGCCGCGTCCGCGACCGGATCGATCGGGAGCACGCGCAGCCGCTGGACGTCGAGTCCCTCGCCCGTGGAGTGAACATGTCGGCCGGGCACCTCAGCCGCCAGTTCCGGCTCGCGTACGGCGAGTCCCCGTACTCGTACCTGATGACGCGGCGCATCGAACGGGCGATGGCGCTGCTGCGCCGCGGCGACCTCAGTGTCACCGAGGTCTGTTTCGCGGTCGGCTGCTCGTCGCTGGGCACCTTCAGCACCCGTTTCACCGAGCTGACCGGGGTCCCGCCCAGCACCTACCGGCGCCAGGAGGCGGACGCGGCGGCGGGCATTCCGTCGTGCGTGGCGAAACAGGTCACGAGACCGATCAGGAATCGAGAAGCGCAGGTCGCCGATTCGTAATTATCGTGATCCCATGGACATCACAATTCACCAGACCTACCTGCCGCAGGACGACCCGGACGCCGCTCTGGCTTTCTATCGCGACACTCTCGGCTTCGAGGTCCGCAACGACGTCGGATACAACGGGATGCGCTGGATCACGGTCGGTCCGGCCGACCAGCCCGGCACGTCCATCGTTCTGCATCCGCCTGCCGCCGACCCCGGCATCACCGACGACGAGCGCCGCACCATCGCCGAGATGATGGCCAAGGGCACCTACGCAGCCATCAACCTGGCCACCAGGAACCTCGACGGCGTCTTCGAGAAGCTGCAGGCCAGCGACTCCGCGGAGGTCGTTCAGGAGCCGACCGAGCAGCCGTACGGGGTTCGTGACTGCGCCTTCCGCGATCCCGCGGGCAACATGGTTCGTATCCAGGAACTGCGCTGATCCACGCCGACGGAGACCGCGAATGCGGCTCCGCCCAACAGATGGAGACACGATGAGCATGGCCACGAAGGCGGACACGACGGGGCGAGCGAAGCGACGGGAAAACTCGGAGTCGCCGGATCTGCACCTTGCGGACAGTCACGATCTCATCCGCGTGCACGGCGCGCGCGAGAACAACCTCAAGGACGTCAGTGTCGAGCTCCCGAAACGCCGGCTGACGGTGTTCACCGGTGTCTCCGGCTCGGGCAAGAGTTCGCTGGTGTTCGCCACGATCGCCGCGGAGTCGCAGCGGATGATCAACGAGACCTACAGCGCCTTCGTGCAGGGCTTCATGCCGTCACTGGCGCGACCCGACGTCGACGTCATGGACGGGCTGACGACGGCGATCATCGTCGACCAGGAGCGGATGGGCTCGAACCCCCGCTCCACCGTCGGCACCGCCACCGACGCCAACGCGATGCTGCGCATCCTGTTCAGCCGGCTCGGGAAGCCGCACATCGGCTCACCCCAGGCGTTCTCCTTCAACGTCGCGTCGATCTCCGGCGCAGGCGCGGTCACCATCGAGCGCGGTGGCCAGGAGACGAAGGAGCGGCGGAGCTTCAGCATCACCGGCGGCATGTGTCCGCGATGCGAGGGCCGGGGCGCGGTCACCGACTTCGACCTGACGGCGCTGTACGACGACAGCAAGTCGCTGAACGAGGGCGCGCTGACGATCCCCGGCTACAGCATGGAGGGCTGGTACGGCCGCATCTTCCGGGGCTGCGGCTACTTCGATCCGGACAAGCCGATCGCGAAGTTCACCAAGAAGCAGCTGCAGGACCTGCTCTACAAGCCGCCGACCAAGATCAAGGTCGAGGGCGTCAACGTGACGTACGAGGGCCTGATCCCGAAGATCCAGAAGTCGTTCCTGGCCAAGGACGTCGATGCCATGCAGCCGCACATTCGCGCGTTCGTGGAGCGGGCGATCACATTTGCCACCTGCCCCGACTGCGACGGCACCCGACTCAGCGAGGGCGCCCGATCGTCGAAGATCAAGGGGAAGAACATCGCCGACGTCTGCACGATGCAGATCAGCGACCTCGCCGACTGGGTCCGCGGCCTGAAGGAACCGTCGGTGGCCCCACTGCTCACCGGGCTGCAGCATCTGCTCGACTCGTTCACGGAGATCGGGTTGGGGTACCTCTCACTCGACCGGCCGTCGGGCACCCTGTCCGGAGGAGAGGCGCAGCGCACGAAGATGATCCGGCACCTCGGTTCGTCGCTCACCGATGTCACCTACGTCTTCGACGAGCCGACGATCGGCCTGCACCCGCACGACATCCAGAGGATGAACGGCCTGCTGCTGCAGTTGCGCGACAAGGGCAACACGGTGCTGGTCGTGGAGCACAAGCCGGAGGCGATCGCGATCGCCGACCACGTCGTCGACCTCGGCCCGCGCGCCGGCACCGAGGGTGGCCAGGTGGTGTTCGAGGGCACCGTCGAGGGTCTGCGGGCAAGTGACACACTCACCGGGCGGCATCTGGACGACCGCGCGTCGTTGAAGCAGTCGGTGCGCACCCCGTCGGGGGCGCTCGAGGTGCGCGGCGCAGACAGCCACAACCTGCGCGGCGTCGACGTCGACATCCCACTCGGCATGCTGGTGGTCGTGACCGGCGTGGCGGGCTCGGGCAAGAGCTCGCTGATCCACGGTTCGGTGTCCGGGCGGGACGGGGTGGTGTCGATCGACCAGGGCGCGATCAAGGGCTCCCGGCGAAGCAACCCGGCGACCTACACCGGACTGCTCGAGCCGATCCGCAAGGCGTTCGCGAAGGCCAACGGCGTGAAGCCGGCACTGTTCAGCTCCAACTCCGAGGGCGCCTGCCCCACGTGCAACGGCGCCGGAGTCATCTACACCGACCTGGGCGTGATGGCCACCGTCGAATCCCCCTGCGAGGAGTGCGAGGGGAAGCGGTTCCAGGCCGAGGTGCTCGAGTATCACCTCGCCGGGCGGGACATCAGCGAGGTCCTCGCCATGTCGGTGGCCGAGGCCGAGGAGTTCTTCGGTTCCGGGGAGGCACGGATCCCGGCGGCTCACAAGATTCTGCAGCGGCTCGCCGACGTCGGGCTCGGCTACCTCAGCCTCGGACAGCCGCTCACCACGCTGTCCGGCGGCGAACGGCAGCGGCTCAAGCTGGCCACCGCGATGGCCGACAAGGGCGACACCTACGTTCTCGACGAGCCGACCACCGGCCTGCACCTCGCCGACGTCGAACAGCTGCTCGGACTGCTCGACCGGCTCGTCGACTCCGGGAAGTCGGTCATCGTCATCGAGCATCACCAGGCGGTCATGGCGCACGCCGACTGGATCATCGACCTCGGCCCGGGCGCAGGCCACGACGGCGGCCGGATCGTGTTCGAGGGCAGGCCGGACGATCTGGTGTCCGCTCGCTCCACCCTCACTGGCGAGCACCTCGCGGCCTACGTCGGCACCTGACCGCCCCTCACCCATGCGACTGTCAGACCGTCACGTTCGCCGAATCTGACGAGATGCCTTCCGACGACGTCTTCCAGTCGGGGCAGCTCGCCGGATTCGGCGACGAGGTGCAGGTGTACTTCGCCCTCTCCGGCGGTCACCGTCGCTCGGCCGCCGGCCAGGTCGATCCAGCCGGATCGTGTGTCCGGTGTCCACTCGCCGCCGTTGCGGCGTCCGAGGTGGGATACGAGTTGTTTGCCGTACCGTTCGGGGCGGTCGGTGCGGACGGTCGCGTGCGATTCGCCGCCTGTGATGTCGCCGGTCATGTCGGTCCCTTTCGACGGTGCGTCCCGTGTCTCAGTGTGTGCCCGGAACGGGTGGGGTGCCGTGGGTGTGGAATGTCTCGATGGTCTTCATGCCCCACGCTTGACCCTTGGACCGTTCGGCCTCGGTCCATTCGATGACGTCCCAGTCGGGATCGAGGATCAGCCGCGCTCCGGGGTTGCAGAACTCGATACGGTTGCCGCCCGGCTCGTAGACGTAGAGGAAGAACGTCTGCTGGATGGCGTGCTTGTGGGGCCCGGTCTCGATGTGGACGCCGTTTTCGAGGAAGACGTCTGCGGCGCGGAGGATGTCCTCGCGGGTGTCGGTGGCGAAGGCGATGTGGTGCAGACGCCCGTTGCTGCCCGTCCAGTCCTCGGTGTAGACCACGTCGTAACTCTTGTTCGTGAAGGTCAGCCACTGTCCGGCGATTTTGCCCGTGTTCAGCCGGATCTGTTCGGTGGGACGGCCGCCGAGCACGTCCCGGACGAAGGTTCCGTTGGTCTCGACGTCCGCGGCGAGGAAGTTCACGTGATCGAGGCGGCGAACCGTGGCGGGCGCGCCCGGGTAGCGTTCGGCCTGGTTCTTCAGCGCCGGCGCGAACTCCGCCGGAGGGGCGGTCTTCTCGACCTCCCAGTACAGGTCCATCGGGTGACCGTCGGGGTCGGCGAACGTGTAGGTCTTGCCGATACCGGGATCACCGTCGCGCCACCCGAGGCCGCGTCCGGCGGCTTCGATCGCCGCGACACGGCGTTCCAGTGCCGCGGCACTCGACGTCCGGTAGCCCAGCCGCCCGATGCCCGACGTGTCGTGGGCGGTGAGCTTGAGGGAGTGGTGCTGGTAGTCGTCCCACGAACGCAGGTACACGCTGTCGCCGTCGGCGGCGACTTCGCGCAGGCCGAGCAGTTCGGTGAAGAACCACTTGCTCTCGTCGAAGGTCGGGGTGAACAGTTCGACGTAGCCGAGGTGGGCGATGTCGAAGCGGGCGTCGTCGGTGCTCATGAGTTGTCCTCGGTGTGGGGGCCGGCGGGCCGGGGGTAGACGGTGCCGTCGAACAGGGTGCGGGCGGTGCGGATCACGGCGGCGCGGCGGATGTCGACGCCGGTGTCACCGGTGTAGGTCAGGTCGATGTCGACGTCGAAGTACCCGGTGGGGTGTTCGATGCGGACGACGCCGTCGTCGCGGTGACGGCTGAGCCGATCGGCGACCGATCCGGGGATCCGGACCGCGGTGCCGACGGTGAGCGCTCCGAGCACGCCGATGGCGGTGTGGCACCGCACGGGGATGAACGTGCGGGTGTCGAGGGTGCCGTCGACGAGTGGGGCGGCGACCAGTGTCATCTTGGGTACGGTCGTGGTGGACACATCGCCGAGGCCCATCAATTTGCCTGCCTGCGAACGGATGTGGGAGATCCGCTCGGTCAGGTCGGTGTCGGCCTCGAGCTCGTCGGGGCTCTCGTGACCGCTCACACCGAGATCGGCGGCAGCGATGACGACCGTCGGCATGCCATTGTCGATGCAGGTGACGTCCACTCCGTCGACGGTGTCGACGACGCGGCCGGTCGGGAGCAGCGCCCCGCACGTAGAGCCCGCGGTGCCG
The DNA here is from genome assembly GCF_900455735.1 of Rhodococcus wratislaviensis. Lineage (GTDB taxonomy): Bacteria > Actinomycetota > Actinomycetes > Mycobacteriales > Mycobacteriaceae > Rhodococcus_F > Rhodococcus_F wratislaviensis. The sequence continues at coordinate 176,278 of NZ_UAUI01000024.1, forward strand.
GAGAACGCGATGCTGACCGGGGCGGCGGCGCCGGGCACTCCGGCGATCTCGCAGCTGCCGGCGTATTCGACCTGCCCGCCCGGTGTCGGGAACGTTGCCGTGGCGAAGCCGTCCGAGTTGACCATCCGGATCCGGACACTCGTGTGCTCGGAATCGGCCGGCACCAGACCGTGTTCCACGGCGAACGGGCCGACGCCGGCGAGGATGTTGCCGCAGTTCTGCGCCGACGACACGCGGGCCTGATCCACCGCAACCTGCAGGAACAGGTAGTCGACGTCCGCGCGCGGATCATCCGACGGGCTGATCACCGCGACCTTGCTGGTGAGTGGGTGGGCGCCCCCGATCCCGTCGATCTGACGGGGATCGGGGGAGCCCATGACACGCAGCAGGAGATCGTCCCGCTCGCGGAGGTCGGAGGGGAGATCCGCGGCGAGGAAGAACGCCCCCTTGGACGTACCGCCCCGCATCCAGGTGCAGGCGATGCCGCCCATTACAGCGCCTCCTGCTGTTCCAGCCGGTACTGCTTCTGCGACAGGTACCGCACGCCGAGGGAGTCGAGTACCGGACGCAACCCGTACCGGTCCAGTCCCAGCTCGCCGGCGCGGAAGGACTGTCGCGCGGCCTCTTCCTTCTCCAGCCGGGCGCGGGAGGCGGCGGCGGTGTCGGCCGCGGCGGCGCGGGGCACGATCACCACGCCGTCGTCGTCGGCCACCACGACGTCACCGGCGTCGACGGACACCCGGCCCAGGGTCACGGGAATGTTCACCGCGCCGGCGGTGGCCTTGACCGTGCCCTGTGCGGACACCGCGGTGGACCACACGGGGAAGCCCATGTCGTTCAGTTCGGCGACGTCGCGGACGCCGGCGTCGATGACGAGTCCGCGGACACCGCGCGACTGCAGGGCGGTGGCGAACAGTTCGCCGAACATGCCGTCCGTCGACGGGGAGTTGGTGGTGACCACCAGGATGTCGCCGGCGCCGCACTGCTCGATGGCGGCGTGGATCATCAGGTTGTCGCCGGGCCAGGACAGGACGGTCACGGCGGTGCCGGCGATCCGGGCGCCGGACTGGATGGGCCGGAACTGCGGGCCGGCGAGGCCGGTGCGCCCCTGCGCCTCGTGCACCGTCGCGGTACCGAACTCGGCGAGGGCGTCGACCGTGTCGAGGGGTGTCTTGATCGGGTCGGTGAGGATGACGGGGTCTTTCACGACAGAACCTCCGCCACCTGCGGGTAGTACCGCACGTACGCCTCACCCATCGTGTCGGTGCTGAAGCCGAGGTTCGGTCCGGCGTTTCGCTTGACCTGCACACCGCGCCGCCGTGCGAGGTCGGTGTAGTAGGTCCACATGTGTTCCTGCGCCACAAGTGATTCCATCGCCTTACGCTTCTGCGGGAAGACGTCGGTGATGTCGATCAGCACGTTCGGCTTGAAGTCGCACTGCTCGGGCTGGTGCGGCTCGAAGAAGAACACCGGCGGGGCCCCCAGGGGCTCACCCTCGGCGGGATAGCCGATCGCCTGGGCCAGGATGCGGGCGTCGAGCGCCATTCGGGCGGCCGCGGGATGGTCGGCGTTGTACGGGTCGATCAGCGGATGGGTCAGCACCACAGTCGGATTGACGTCGCGGTAGACGTGCACCAACCGGTCGACCAACTCTGGCGAGGGCAGCAGCGGGTAGTCGCCGGCGTCGAAGAACTCGATCTCCGCGCCCAGTGCAGACGCGGCCGCTTCCGCTTCTCCCCGCCGGATGTCCTTGATTTCCTCGAGCGACTTGCCGTCCCGCCATGCCCGAGCGGATTCACCGCGCTCGCCGTAGCTCAGGCACACGACTTTCGCGCGTTCGCCGCGAGCAGTGGCGGCGGCAATGGCTCCGCCGGCACGCCAGACGAAATCGCCGGCATGGGCGCTGACGACCAGCAGGGCCGGTTCTACCTGATTTGCCATGAGTGATTCCTTTCCTCGCTGTCCGAGATGTGGGCGGGGACACCTCGCCCGGTAGCAAGTAGCGCATATTGCCGACCAAATTGTCAACAATCGCGTATTCATTTTTTACGACGAGAAGGTTGTGTAGATCGTGGCGAATCGTATAGGTTGTGTGCCGAGTGACCTGAGTCACGCGATTGAATCATCGCTGTGAGGAGAGCCGTGCCAGCTGTTTCGTTCGGCGCGGCGACGCCGCGCCGATTCGGGCGCCGGCGATGTAGTACCGCCGGTACTCGCTGGGCCGCAGGAATTTCCGGTCAACATGGACAGAACGGCCGCACTGCTGACGCATTGTGCAGGATGCCAAGGAGAAAGAAACTATGTCGGATCTGAGTCGACGCGCGTTCCTGGGAAGTACGTCCGCACTACTGGCGGGGACCACCGTGGCATGCAGCGGGAACAGCGCGGCAGGCACCGGTACACCCACGTCTGCCACCGAGGTGGGTGCCCCGGTGACCGGTCCCTTCACCAAGACGCCGGGCTGGCTGGATTGGTACCAGAACCCGTCGGCACCGCGCTTCGCGGTACCGACGGGAGCGGTGGACGCCCACTGTCACGTCTTCGGTCCCGGCGCCCAATTCCCGTTCGCGCCGGAACGCAAGTACACCCCGTGCGACGCGAGCAGGGATCAACTCTTCGCGTTGCGTGATCACCTGGGGATGAGTCGCAATGTCATCGTTCAGGCGACCTGTCACGGAGCGGACAACAGTGCGATGGTCGACGCCGTTCGGGCGGCGGGCGGCCGGGCGCGCGGCATCGCCACGGTCCGCACCGACATCACCGACACCGAGTTGCGCCGGCTCGACGAGGCGGGCGTGCGAGGGGTGCGGTTCAACTTTCTTCCGCGACTGGTCGAGGGCACCCCGAAGGATGATCTGACCACCATCGCGCGGAAGATCGCCCCGCTCGGGTGGCACATCGTCATCTACTTCGAAGGCCCCGACCTCGAGGGCTTGGAGGGCTTCTTCGACACACTGCCGACGCCGCTGGTGGTGGACCACATGGGACGTCCGGACGTCACTCGGCCCGTGGACGGGCCGGAGTTCGGCCGGTTCCTCCGCTTCGTCGAGCGCAACGAGGCGTGGGTGAAGGTCAGCTGCCCGGAACGGCTCACCGTCACCGGTCCGCCGGCGCTGAACGGCGAACAGAACGCCTACACCGATGTCGTGCCCTTCAGCCGGCGAGTGGTCGAGGAGTTCCCCGACTCGGTGCTCTGGGGCAGCGACTGGCCCCACCCCAACCTCACCGACCACATGCCCGACGACGGGCTCCTGGTCGACCACATTCCCCACGTGGCCACCACCCCGGAACTGCAGCACAAGCTCCTCGTTGCCAACCCGATGCGCCTGTACTGGCCGGGCGAGGACTACTGAGACTCCCTCCACCGCAACCTTTTTCGAGAAGGGCTTCCCGTGCAGCACTCCAACGCGGCGAATCGGCTGGACCGCCTGCCGATTTCGCGGTTCCACAAGATCACCCTGCTGGCCGTCTCCTTCGCGTACTTCTTCGAGTTCGCGGACATCAACACGTTCGCCACCACCGTCCCCAAGCTGATCAAGCTGTGGGGAGTAACCGTCAACCAGGTCGCCTACGTGACCTCCCTGTCCTTCGTCGGCATGTTCTTCGGCTCCCTCATCGGTGGCTGGATCGCCGACCGCTGGGGCCGTAAGAACGCGTTGACCATCACCACACTGTGGTTCGCCGTCTTCTCGTTCGTGTCGGTGTTCTCCTGGGACATCCTGTCCCTCGGAGTCCTCCGGGTCCTCACCTCGGCGGGGCTGTCGGCCATGACCGTGGTGGCGGTCATCTACGTCAACGAAATCTTCCCCGCCGCCGTTCGCGGCAAGTACCAGGCCTACGCCATCGTCATCGGTATCTGCGGCACGCCGGTCACCAACCTCGTTGCCGCCGCGGTCGTTCCGCTCACCGATTGGTCGTGGCGGCTGGTCTACCTGTGGGGCAGCCTCGGCATCCTCTTCCTCCTCTTCACCCGGCACCTGACGGAATCGCCCCGGTGGCACGAAAGCAAGGGACAGTACGAGAAGGCGGACGCCGTACTGAGCCAGATCGAATCCCGCGTCGCCGCGGAGACCGGCCCCCTGCCCGAGCCTGCCGACCCGGTCGCGGTCACCACGCGGCAGACCAAGGCTCCGCTGCGACTGCTCCTGCAGAAGAGGTACCTCGTTCCCACGGTCCTGCTCTCGGTCATGTGGGTGACCCAGACGATCGGCTTCTTCGGGTACTCCAGCTGGGCGCCCACCCTGTTGGCGCAGGAGGGCCTCAGTGTGGAGAAGTCGATCTTCTACGTCGCGCTGACCACCGTCGGTGCGCCGCTGGGTTGCTTCCTCGCCGCACAGGTCACCGACCGTGTCGAACGCAAGTGGTGCCTCGTCGCATTCGGTGTGGTGATCGCGATCTGCGGGCTCTTCTACGGGCTGACGTTCAACCCGATCATGATCGTGGTGTTCGGCTTCCTCGTGAACTTCTTCGAGCGCGGCTACACCGCGGTGGCCTACGCCTACTCCCCGGAGCTGTTCGACACCCGAACCCGGTCCTTGGGCACCGGCGTCTCCTACGGACTCGGACGCCTGTCGAACGCCGTCGGTCCACTCATTATCGCCGCGCTGTACACCGGCACCGGGTATCACAGCGTCTTCTACTTCATCGCCGGGAGCTGGCTCGTCGGGGCACTCGCTCTGGCCGTCTTCGGGCCCAAGACCCGGCAGGCCCGGCTCATCGATCCGCCCGTGGAGGCACCGACAGCACCCACCACGGCATGACGAGGGCTGTCGCCCCACGACCATCTGGAGTGCCTATGACCATCGACCACACCGGGTCCGATCGCGCCCGGACCCGCCTCGCTCTCTCGGTGCTGGCCCTGTGTTGGTTCGCCATCCTGTGCGACGGGCTCGACACCTTCGTCTACGGTGCGGTGTTGCCGCGCATGCTCGCCGACCCGACCCTCGGCATGGGTCCCGGAGCCGCCGGCACCGTGGGCAGCGTCGCGACCCTCGGCATGCTGATCGGCGCGCTTGCTGCGGGGCCGCTCGCCGACCGGCTCGGGCGGCGCACCGCGATCGTCGCGGGTGTCGCGTTGTTCTCGATCGCGTCGTTGGCCTGCGCAGTCGCCCCCTCGCTGGAGGTCTTCGCGGCGGCGCGGGGTGTGGCCGGGCTCGGCCTCGGCGGGCTCATCCCCACCGCCATCTCGATGGTCATGGAGTACGCCCCGCGCGGGAGGGCGAACCTGATGGTCGCGTCGCTGATGACCGCCCATCAGGCCGGCGGCATCCTCGCCCCGGGATTGAGCATGCTTTTCCTGGACAGCCGCGGATGGCGCTTCCTGTTCCTGCTCGGTGGCCTACCGCTGATTGCCGTGCCGCTCATGCTGAAGTTCCTCCCCGAATCGATGGGGTACCTGCTCGCTCGCGGCCGCGTCGCCGATGCCGAAGCGCTCGCTCGTAGTCGCGGTGTCGCGGTCACCGACTTCGTGACGGCCCCGACCGGCGGGCGCGGGACGGCGTCGACGACTGCGCACCGCATCCGCCGGCTGTTCACCGGATCCCGTGCGATCACCACCCCGGCGTTGTGGACGGCGTCGTTCGCCGGGCTGCTGCTGGTGTACGGGGTGGCCACCTGGTTGCCGGTCATGATGAGGTCGACCGGGTACGAACTCGGCTCGGCGCTGAGCTTCCTGCTGGTGATCAATCTCGGTGGCATCGTGGGCATGCTGATCGCCGGGCAGGTGGCCGACCGCGTCGGACCGATTCCGACCGCGCTGGTGTGGTTCGCGTTGACCGCCATCGGTATCACCGCGTTGTCGGTGCAGATGCCGCTTGCCGCGACCTACGTGGTGGTCTTCGCGACCGGTGTGTGGTTGTTCAGCGCCCAGACCATGGTCTACGCCGGCACCGCCGCACACAGCGAGGCCGACTTCCGGGCCACCGCCGTCGGACTCACGTCGGGGATCGGCCGGTTCGGCGCTGTCTTCGGCCCCTGGCTCGGCGGCGTTCTCATCGCTTCCGGGACTCCACGGTGGGGGTTCGGGGCCTTCGCGGTTGCCGCCCTGCTCGCCGTGGCAGCGCTGCTGGTGGTTTTCGTGACAGACCGCGTGGGGCCGCGCGCGACGACGAGTTCAGTGCTCGAACGGGTCTCTCCGTGAGTGCCCGCGTGCGATCATCTCTGCCGGGCTTCGGCGACGTCCTCGAGCGCGGCGGTCACGCTCGCCAGGTGTTGTCGCATGGCCGCCTCCGCCCGCTCCGGGTCGCGCGAGCACACCGCGTCGATGATCGCGACGTGCTCGGGCAGCGACACCGACATCCGGCCGGGGTGCATCGACAGCTTGAACTGGTGTCGCACCAGCTGACCACGCAGCCGTTCGAGGATCTCGTCCGCCGACCGCTGCGCACTGATCTCTCGAACGCGCTTGTGCAACAACTGGTTCGCCCGCGAATACCCGAACACGTCTCCGGCCGCGACCGACGTCGTCAATTCCTCACGCAACGCGGTGAGTTCCTCGATCTCGGCGTCGGTGACCTTCTGGGCCGCCTTCGCCGCACACAGTCCTTCGACGACCATCCGGACCTCGGTGATCTCGACCGCCTCGTCCAGCGACACCGACCGCACGCGCGCGCCGCGGTTCTGGATCCGTTCGACGAGACCCTGGGCGGTGAGTTCGTGCAGGGCCGCCCGGACCGCGCTGCGACTGGCGTCGTACTGCGCACACAGGTCTGCCTCGACCATGCGCTGGTTGGGCGCGAAATCCCCGTCGAGGATGGCTTTGCGGATCAGGTCGGTGACCGCAGCCTGATCCGTGCTGTGCTCGCGAGCTTCCTTCACCGGCATCGGGCTATCTCCGCTCAGATCATCACCAAAATTGTTACCGATATTGTACCGACCCAGGGTCCCCTGGATCGCACATGGCACCAGATCCATCCAGGAAAGAGGAACCGATGACCCAGCAGACGACGATCGCCGTCCTCGGACTCGGCGAGGCCGGCGGCGCATTCGCGCGCGACCTGATCGCCGCCGACGCCACCGTCCGCGCCTTCGACCCCGCAGTCGCGGCACCGGTCGGAGCCATCGCGTGCCGGTCCGAGGCCGAGGCCGTCGACACCGCCGACCTCGTCCTCAGCGTGAACAACGCGCGCGCCGCGAAGGCCGCACTCGAACGGGGAAGCCCGGCAATGAGTGCCGACGCCGTCTGGGTGGACATGAACACCGCGGCGCCGGATCTCAAACGCACCCTCGGCGCCCACGCCGCGCGACACGGACACGGTTTCGTCGACGTGGCGATCATGGCTCCGGTCCCCGGCCGCGGACTCCGAAGCCCCCTGACGGCGAGCGGCCGCGACGCACACCGGGCCGCCGAAATCCTCACCCGCTACGGGGCATCCGTCGACATCCTCGACGCACCGGCGGGTGCGGCCGCGGAACGAAAACTGCTGCGCAGCATCTTCTACAAGGGAATGTCCGCGGCCATCGTCGAAGCCCTCACCGCGGGTCGCGCCCTCGGCCTCGACGATTGGCTCACCGCCGATATCGCCGACGAACTGACCCGGGCCGACGCCGGCACGATTGCCCGCGTCCTCGACGGAACGCGTCGCCACGCCAGGCGCCGCGCCGACGAAATGGACGCCGCAGCAGCCATGCTCCGTGCCCTCGGTATCGACCCCGACATCGCCCAGGCCACCCACGAACTGCTGACCAAGATCCCGGCGCCGTCGGCATGTGCCGAACCGAGACGTGCTGTGCCGAACTGAGACGTCGCCACCCTCCACCCGGTCATAGCGTCACCTTCCGTCAGTGACCACAGACACGACAGGAGAGTGGGATGTCCGATCTCAACGCCGCGCTCGGCAAGGTTCTCGACAGCGTGACCACGGAAGATGCGCCGAGGGTGCCCGGAGTGGTGGCGATGGTGACCGATCGGGACCGCACGGTGTTCGAGGGTGCCGCCGGCGTGCGGTCCCTGGCCGACCGCGAGCCGATGACCGCCGACACCGTGTTCGCGATCTTCTCCACCACCAAGGCGATCACCGGGACCACCGTGCTGCAGTGCGTCGAAGAGGGTCTGCTCGACCTCGATGCGCCCGCCCGGGAATACGTTCCGGAGCTCGGCGACATTCAGGTCATCGAGGGATTCGACGCGCACGGCGATCCGGTGCTGAGGGCACCGAAGCGGGACATCACCACGCGGATGCTGTTGTTGCACACCGCCGGGTTCGGGTACGACTTCTTCGACGAGACCTACAACCGGTTGGGTGTGGAGCACGACCAGCCCGGCGTGATCACGGCGACCCGGGCGTCGCTGACCACACCGTTGCTCTTCGATCCGGGCGCGAAGTGGCAGTACGGGACGAACATCGACTGGGCCGGTCAGGTGGTCGAGGCGATCCGCGGCAAGCGGCTCGGCGACGTGATGGCCGAGCGGGTGTTCGCGCCGCTGGGCATGCACGACACCTCCTTCACCCTGACCGGATCGATGGCGGCCCGGCGCGCGACCATCCACCAGCGGGAGGAGGACGGCCGGCTGACCCCGTTGGATCTGGTGCTGCCGCAGGACCCGGAGATTCACATGGGCGGGCACGGCCTCTACTCCACGGTGGGCGACTACCTGAAGTTCCTGCGGATGTGGCTGAACGACGGCGACGCCCCGGGTGGCCGAGTGCTGCGGGCCGACACCGTGCAGGCCGCCGTGTGCAACGGTCTCGAGGGACAAGAGGTCGGGATGCTGCCTGCCGTAATTCCCGCCCTCACCAACGACGCCGAATTCTTTCCTGGACAACGTAAGTCGTGGGCGTACACGTTCATGGTGAACGAAGAGGACGCACCCACCGGCCGGCCCCGGGGGTCGCTCGGGTGGGCCGGGCTCGCCAACTCGTACTACTGGATCGATCGCCGCAACGGAATCGCCGGGTACTGGGCCACCCAGGTCCTGCCGTTCGCCGACGCCGTGTCGTTCGGCGGCTACCTGGACTTCGAGACGGCGGCGTACCGTCACGCCACGCTCGCCTCACCCGTCTAGGGCAACCGGGTCGCTGTTCGGTCAGCGGAGGTCGGCGAGCTTGCGCCCCAGCACCGTCCGCTCGCGCTCGTTGCCGCACAACCGCACGGCCGCCTCGAGTTCGGTGCGCGCCTCGTCGGTGCGGCCCAGGCGGATGAGCAGTTCGCCGCGAACGCTCGGCAGCAGGTGCGAGTTCGACAGTGCCTGGGCGGCCACCAGTTCGTCCACGATCGGCAGCGCCGCCGCCGGTCCCTGGGCCATGGAGACCGCCACCGCCCGGTTGAGGTCGACCACCGGTGACGGCGCGAGCCGGCCGAGCGCCTCGTAGATGAGGACGATCCGCTCCCAGTTCGTCGCGTCGACAGACGGCGCGACGGCATGGCATTCGGCGATCGCCGCCTGCAGGCCGTAGGCGCCCAGCCCCCGGCCGACGTGTTCCGCGCGGGCGAGGGCGGCGCGTCCCCGGCGGATCGCGGTGCGGTCCCAGCGGCGGCGGTCCTGGTGCTCGAGCAGCACCGGCTCGCCGTCCGCCCCGGTGCGGGCCGGGAACCGCGCCGCGGTCAGTTCGAGCAGCGCCAGCAGACCGTGCACCTCGGGCTCGTCGGGCACCAGCCGGGTCAGCACCCGAGCGAGGCGCTGCGCCTCGCTCGCGAGGTCGAGGCGGATCAGGTCGTCGCCGGAGCTGGCCGACGACCCTTCGGTGAAGATCAGGTAGATCACGCTGAGCACCGAGCCGAGTCGCCCGGTCCGCTCCGCGGCGGGCGGCACCTCGAACGGCACCCGGGCCGCCCCGAGGGTCTTCTTCGCCCGGGTGATCCGGGCCTGCACGGTCGCGGTCGGGACGAGGAACACCTTCGCGATCTCGTCGCTCGTCAGACCGCCGACCACCCGCAGGGTGAGAGCGACCCTCGCCTCCCGCGACAGCACGGGGTGGCAGGAGATGAACATCAACGCCAGCATGTCGTCGTCGATCTGGTCCGGATCCCACAGCACGTCCCCGGTGCCCTTGGCCGGATCGGCGGGCGCGCTCCCCGAGACGGCACCGCCCTCGCCCAGGTCGTGAGCGAGGACGGCGTACCTCTCGTCGAGGGCGGAGCGCCGGCGGAACGCGTCGATCGCCCGGCGGCGGCCGACGGTGAGCAACCATCCCGCAGGGTTGTGGGGAATGCCGTCGCGCGGCCAGCTCACGAGTGCCTCGGCCAGCGCCTCCTGGGCGAGGTCCTCGGCCAGCGCGAAATCGCCGGTGTACCGCGCGAGCGCACCGACGATCCGCGCCGACTCGATCCGCCAGACGGCGGCGACGGCCTCACGCCCGGTGTGACCGTCACCCGTCGATCCGCTCAGAGCTGGCCGGTCGCTTCGCGCCACGCCCGCTCCTTCTGGATCCACACGTTGTCCTGCGGGAACTCGTCGATCGTCGCGACCCGGCGGATCTCCGCCTTGGAACCGGGACCGGCCATCGGGGCACGCTTGGCCCACTCGACGGCCTCCTCCTTCGACGCCACGTTGAGCATCCAGAAGCCGCCGAACAACTCCTTCGTCTCGCCATAGGGGCCGTCGGTCACCACAGGCGTCTCCGAGGAGTAGTCGACCACCACACCCGATTCGGGGTCGGGGTCCAGGCCCTCGGCGGCGAGCAGCACGCCGGCGCGGATCATCTCGTCGTTGAACTTGCCCATCGCCTCCATGATCTCGGTGAAATCAACGTCCTGGAACGCCGCGAAGGTCTCGTCGGTGGCGCGCATGATCAGCATGTACTTCATGGTGTCCGTCTCCTTGGATGTCGGGGTCCCTCTTGGACCTTCTCATCCTCAGGTCGAACGGGGAGGGACATGGATCGACACACCTGCCGAAATTCTTTTTCGAACCTATCGGGCTCGGCCGGCTCTGCGCCGGTCGGTTTCCGTGGTGCCACCCCATATTCCGTGGGTCTCGCGGTGTTCGGTTGCGTGTGCGCGGCATTGGTCGGCGACGATGCAGCCGTCGCAGATCTGTTTGGCGCGTCGTTCCCGCCTGATCCGGGCGCCGCGTCGCTCGCCGTCCGGAGCGAAGAAGGCGGAGGGGTCGGTGGTGCGGCAGTGGGCGCGGTACCGCCACCCCCAGCGTTCGGCGGCGGTTGTGGGTTGGTCGTGAAGTGCTGTGTGGTCGGTCATTGCGTGTCCCGTGGCTGCACCTGACTCAGTGCAGGTGGCTGCCGCCGTTGATGTCGACGGTGGTGCCGGTGAGGTAGGCGGCGTCCTGCGAGGACAGGAAGGTGATGACGGCGGCGACCTCGGTGGTGGTCGCGACCCGGCCGAGGGGGATGTCGCGGCAGAGTGCGGCTTCCTGTTCGTCGGTGCTGCCCACGCGGATGCTGGTGTCGACTGCACCGGGGGTGACGGCGTTGACGGTGACTCCGCTGTCGCCGAGTTCACGCGCGAGGGACTTGGTGAAACCGAGGACCGCGGCCTTCGCGGACGAGTACGGCACCTTGCCGAACACCCCGCCACCACGCTGGGCGGAGACGGAGGACATGTTCACCACACGCCCCCAGCCGTTGTCGATCATGGCCGGCAGGAACGCGCGGGTGACGAGGTAGGTGCCGGTGGCGTTGACCGCCATCACCTTGTTCCACAGTTCCAGCGTGGTCTCGAGGAACGGCACCGGCGACGTGATGCCGGCGATGTTCGCGAGCGCACCCACGGTGGGGAGGTTGCCGCCTGCGACTTCGGCGGCGACGGCGTCGTGGGCCCGCTGGACCGAGGTTTCGTCGGCGACGTCGATGTCGTGACCGAAGGCCGGGACACCGAACTCGTTGCCGATCTCGGCGGCGACCTTCGCGGACTTCTCCCCGTCGAGGTCGAGAACGACGATCGCCCAGCCCTCTTCGGCGTAGCGGCGGGCGGTGGCGAGACCGATCCCGCGCTCGGAGGTGGCGCCGGTGATGACGGCGGTGCGCTGGATGGACGACATGATCGCTCCTCGTGTTGCTGGAATCGCGCGTCCCGTCCGATGCGGTGGAGAGCTGGAAGGTCGACGACGCGGTAGGTGACTGCCACCACAGTAAGCCGATCAACTGTTAACAGTCAACCGTCGGCGGGTAACGGTTGACATATCGACGTGGCTCGGATCACACTGTTGAAACCGCACTGTTGACAGTCAACAAATCGGCGGCAATCGTAGAAACCGGCAGCTCGAAGAGGAGTCCCCATGAGTACCGAAACACTCAGGATGCGAGGTCCTGTCCATGGCACGAAGGACGCCAAGCGCGTAGCAATCGGCTCCTCGGTGGGTGCCGTCATCGAGACGTACGACTTCATCGGCTTCGGCACGGCCGCCGCGCTGTACTTCGGTACCGCCTTCTTCCCGGGCGCCGACCCTGTCACCGGAACACTCGCCGCGTTCGCGACGCTGGGTGTCGGCTTCGCAGCGCGCCCACTCGGCGGGGTGCTCGGCGGACATCTCGGGGACAAACTGGGACGCAAGCCCGTGCTGGTGGCATCGCTGATCGCGATGGGTCTGGCGACGTTCGCGATCGGCCTGCTGCCCACCTATTCGCAGGTGGGACTCATCGCGCCGGTGCTGCTGGTCCTCGTCCGCATCGTCCAGGGCCTCGCGTTCGGCGCCGAGTGGGGCGGTGCGATCCTGATGAGCTACGAGCACGCCCCCTGGAAGTCCAAGGGCAAATTCACCGGCATCGTGCAGGCCGGCTTCCCCGTCGGGCTGCTGCTGGCGAATCTGGTGTTCCTGTTCAGCGTGCACCTCGGCGGCGACTGGGCCTGGCGGGTACCGTTCCTCGCCAGCATCGTCCTGGTGATGGTCGGCCTGGTCATCAGGTCGAAGGTGCCCGAGTCCCCGGTATTCGAGGACGTCAAGAACGAGGGCGACATCGTCAAGTCCCCGGTACTCGAATCCATCAAGTACGACTGGCGAAACATTCTGCGCGGCATCGGTCTTCGAGTCGCCGAGACCGCGGGTTACGCGGTGTCGATCACCTACATGATCTCTTACCTGCACAACCAGGGTCTCGCTGGGAAGTCCGAAACCCTTGTCGCCCTGTGTATCGCGTCCGCAATCGGCGTCTTCGCCACCGTCGCCTGGGCCCGCCTCACCGATCGTATCGGACGACGCCCCCTCTACATCGCGTCCTGCGCCTTCGCGGCACTGTTCGGAATCCCGATGTTCCTTCTGGTCAACACCGGTCTGTTCCTCTTGGTGATCGCCACCATCGTGATCGCCTACGCGGTCTGCCAGAACTCGATGGCGGGAGCGCAGGGTGCGTGGTTCCCCGAACTGTTCGACGCCTCGCGGCGTGCCTCGGGAGCCTCCCTCGCCTACCAGATCTCGGCGATGGTCTCCGGCTTCACGCCCTTCGTCACCACGCTGCTGTTCGTCTCCTTCGGCTGGTGGGGTCCGGCGCTGCTGTTCAGCACGTACGCCCTGATCGGGCTGTGGGCGGCGTTGATCACCCGAGAGACCTGGGGACCCACCGAACGGCGCCTCGCCGCCGAGGCCGCGGCGCGCGCCGATTCCAAAAGCGCCGACACCCCGGCGTCCACCGGCACCACGCCCACGATCCGCAAGGAAAAGGAACTCCTGTGACCATCACAACCGCCACCACCGCGGCCGAAGACACGATCAGTGAAGCGTCGCGCATCGCGACCGTCGAACAATTCGCCTACCGCATGCGGCACAACGTCCTCGACATGGGTGAGGAACAGGGCCAGGGATACGTCGGGCAGGCGCTCGGGGCCGCCGACATCTTCGCCACCGTCTACGCCGACCAACTGCGCTTCCGCGCCGACGATCCCGCGTGGGAGGGCCGGGACCGGTTCCTGCTCTCCACCGGCCACTACGCCATCGGCCATTACGCCGCGCTCGCCGAGGCCGGCATCATTCCCCGCAGCGAACTGGAAACCTACGGCTCCGACGACTCCCGCCTCCCGATGTCGGCGATGTCCACGTACACCCCCGGGATGGAGATTTCGGGCGGCTCTCTCGGCCACGGCCTGACCATCGCGGTCGGGATGGCCCTCGGGCTGCGTCACCAACATTCCACCGCCCGCGTCTTCAACTTTCTCTCCGACGGCGAACTCGACGAGGGTTCGACGTGGGAGGCGGCCATGGGCGCACACCACCACCGGCTCGGCAATCTGACGGCGATGGTCGACATCAACGCGCTCCAGGCCGACGGTGCGACCTCGACGGTGCTCAGCACCGAACCCGTGCACGACAAGTGGGCCGCCTGCGGGTGGCACGTCGAACGCGTCGACGGCAACGACGTCACCGCGCTGGTGCGCGCGTTCGACAACGCCGCCGCCGAATCCGGCGGCAAACCGACGATCATTCTCTGCGACACGAAGGTCGGCAAGGGCGTGCCCCTGCTCGAGACCCGGGAGAAGGCGCACTTCATGCGCATCGACGAACACGAGTGGCAGATCTGCCGCGACCAGCTCACCGCCGGCTTCGACCCCAAGGACGCCTGACATGACCACCGCCAGCAAACCGAAGCTCAAGACGTCGGCCATGATCGCCTCGTTCGTCGACGACGGGCAGAAGACCACGTCCGCACCGTTCGGGCACGCCCTCGTGAAGGCCGCCCGGGAGAACGACAAGATCGTCGGCCTGTCCGCCGACCTCGCCAAGTACACCGACATGCACATCTTCGCGCAGGAGTTCCCCGAGCGGTTCTTCCAGATGGGGATGGCCGAGCAGCTCCTGCTCGGAGCCGCCGCGGGGATGGCCGAGACCGGCCTCGTGCCGTTCGCGTCCACGTACTCGGTGTTCGCCGCGCGCCGCGCCTACGACTTCCTGTGCCTCGACATCGCCGAACCGAACCTCAACGTCAACATCATCGGCGGGCTCCCCGGCCTCACCACCGGCTACGGACCCAGCCACCAGGCCACCGAGGACATGGCCATCTTCCGGGGCATCCCCAACCTCACCATCGTCGATCCGTGCGACTCGATCGACATCGAACAGGCCGTCCCGCAGCTCGCCGCGTCCGACGGACCCACCTACCTGCGGCTGTTGCGGGGGAAGGTCGCGACCGTGCTCGACGAGTACGACTACACGTTCGAACTGGGCAAGGCCAAGGTGCTCCGCGGCGGCAACGACGTCGTGTTCGTCGCCAGTGGCCTGATGACGATGCGCGCGCTGCAGGCCGCCGACCGGCTGGCGGAGCACAACGTCGACGTGGCGGTCGTGCATACGCCCACGATCAAGCCGTTCGACGCCGAGACCGTCCTCGCCGAGGTGAACACCGACCGACTGGTGGTGACCCTGGAGAACCACACCGTGATCGGCGGTCTCTTCGAGACGGTGGCGTCCGCCGTCGTCACGGCCGGCCTCGGTAAGCGGGTTGTGCCGATCGCCCTCCCGGACCAGTTCCTCGACGCCGGTGCCCTGCCCACCCTGCACGAGCGGTACGGCCTGAGCACCGACCGGATCGTCGCCAAGGTCCTGGGCGAACTGGCATGACCAGCGCGTACGGCCCTCGCCGCAGGCCGGGCGGTGCGGGTCGTACGATGGCTGTCAACAGGTTGCTGTCAACAGACCGCTGTCGACAGTTGATCGCTGACCCCACGGAGGCATCCATGGCCGGACAACCCGCCGCACTGCTCGGGCTGGAGAAGACCAGCCTCCGCCAGCAAGCCGTCGCCGCCCTGCGGGTCGCGATCACCAGCGGGGAGCTCGCGCCGAGCAGCCCGCTCGTGGAGACCGAACTGTCCGAAATGCTGCAGATCAGCCGCGGCACGCTCCGCGAGGCGATGCGGCAACTCCAGCAGGAGGGATTGATTTCCGCCGGCGCGCGGGGCCGGCTGTATGTCCGGCACCTCGATTCCAAGGAGATCCGCGACATCTTCGCCGTCCGCGCCGCACTCGAGGCGCTGGCCGTCCGGGAACTCGCGGGCCTGGCCGACCGCGCCACCGTCATCGCGGAACTGCGCGCCGCCCTCGACGTCATGGACACCGCCGTCCTCGAAGCCCGGATCGAGGCCGACCTGAACTTTCACCGCACCATGTGCTCGCTCACCGGCAACGACACACTCCTGCACTCGTGGATCTCCCTCGAAGGATCCATCCGGATGTCGATCATGTTCGCCGGCCTCGACCGCGCCGTCGGGAACATGGACGTCGGCCGCCACAGCGCCATCGTCGACGCCATCGAAACCGGTGACGCCGACGAAGCGGCCACAGCGATTCAGACGCACATGGACTGGGCCTCAGCGAATCTGGTGTCCTGACCCCAGGTGAGTGGTAAAGAGTGCGGGCACACGCTTTGCCGCTCACGTACCGGGACAGGCAGCCGTGTCACCCGCCCACGACGCACGCGGCCTCGGTGGCATCGAGCGTGGTCCACGACCTCCGTCGGGCGTCGATCGGTGTGCCGGCGAGGATGCGGGCACGGCGGTGCTCGGGTTCGAGCAGCACTGTCGCGAGGGTGGCCCAGCGCTGACCGAAGACCGCGTCCGGGGCGGGGACGCAGCACAGCTGGGGCTGCCCCGGATCGGAATACAGGTACTCGACGAGGTGATCGGCGACGGCCGGCTCGGCGTACCGCTGCTGCCGGGAGGCGATCAGACCGTAGCGGTCCTGCGAGTCCGGCTCGTACAGACCGGTCTTCTCGCGGGCGGCGTTGGCCGGGTCGAGGAAGTGGTTGGTGTGCGTCAGGAATCCGTCGCTCGGGCGGAGCGTCGCGACGCCGACGGGGCTGACCTCGGCACACGCGACGGTGTCGGGGTCGATCAGCGTCAGTGCGCCCGAGGTCGCGATCGGTGCCGAGCACAGTAGTTCGAGGGCTTCGTCGACGGTCCCGGCTTCGCCGAGGACCGCCGCGGACAGGACGTGCACGGGCACCCCGGCCGGTGCGTCGTCGCGGTGGCCGAGGATGTTGAAGAAGACGCCGAGGCCCGCGCTGTTCATCCCGATCTTGCCGAGGATGCCGTGCTCGGTCAGCCCCACGTAACTGTGGCGGGTTCCGCGCACCTGATGGGTGTGCCAGTACGGGTCCAGTTCTTCGTGCCAGTCCCAGGTTTGGATGCCGAACGGCGCCGACGGACGATCCGCGGGTGCGTAGGCGATGGTGGAGCACTCGCCGGGACGGGCCGCGGTTGCCTGGGACAGGATCTCCGTCCGGCCGTTCAGCGCCATCACGTGCCAGGGCTCGAGCCCGGCGCCGGCAGCGATGCCCTCGATCTCTTCGAGGTACCGGGGGCCCCACGCCGCCAGCACATCCGCGAGGCGGTGCGCGCTGTCGCGGGTGCGGGACTCGCTCACGCCGACCGTGTCGAACAGGCGCAGATACAGTTCCACGGACGCGGGTAGGTCGCCGCGCAGCTGCGTGCCGCGGGCGACGCCGCGTTCGTGCGGCCGGGTGTCGTCCACGCAGACGTGGGAGTGGACAGTGCTGGTCTCGGTCATCGTCGTCCTCGTTGTGGTGCTGGTGTGAATAGTGCTGTGTGCCGGCCGATCACAGTCGATCAGCGGGCCCGGTACGAACGCATCAGCACGACGTACAGTGCTGCGGAGACGATCAACCCGACCGGTAGTGACAGGTCCACGCCGCCGACCGCGTTCGCGACCGGACCGGTGTAGACCGGGGCGGCGACGCAGAGCGCGGCCGCGGCGATGCCGGTGAAGACGGCGACCGTTCCCGCCCAGTTGATCCCACCGCTGTACCAGTAGGGGCTGCTGCTGGTTTCGTCGCCGAGCCCGAGGCCGTCGTAGCGGTTGCGGCGCCACAGGACGTCGGCGACGTACACGGCCATGACGGGACCCATCACGGTCACGACGAGCTGCATCATGTTGCTGACGGTGTCGAGGAAGTTGGAGACGAGCAGCGCGTACAGCGTCATGGCCACGCCCATCGAGCCGTCGAGGAGGACGCTGCGTGAGCGGCGCAGGCGCAGGCCGACCGATTGCAGGGCGAGTCCGGAGCTGTAGGCGGTCATCGCGTTGTTGGCGATCGTGCCGACGATGACGGCGAGCAGGAAGATCGGTGTGAACCACGCCGGGAGAATGGTCTCGAGTGCGATCTGCGGGTCGGCCATGTCGAGTCCGGTTCCGGCGAGTGCGCCGAGCGCGGTGAACAGCACGCTGGGGACGAACGCGCCGAGCGCCGTCCAGGCGGTGACCGAGACCGGTGAGGTGGTCGCAGGCAGGTAGCGGGCGAAGTCCGCGCTGTTGGTGTAGGACAGCGGAGCCGACGCCACAATCGACACACCCGCGGCCACCGTCGCCCACAGGCCGATTCCGTGGAGTGACTCCGCCGGCTGGTAAGCCCAGTCGGCGTTGCCGAGAACGTATCCGGCCATCACCACGAAGATCAGCGTCAGCACCAGGGCCAGCGGCTGGTAGAGCCGCACGATCGTGGCGTGCCCGTACACGCCGATGGCCAGCGTGACAGCGGCGATCGCCAGGATGATGACGACCTTGACGGGGGTGGTCGCGTCGATCCCGAACCGTTCGACGAGCCTGAAGGCCGTGTACGACGCGGCCGCCCAGTTCAGCGCCAGGTAGCAGACGCTGATGAACCAGCTGGTCACGAGAATGTTCACGCGGTTGCCGCGGATACCGAAGATCGCCCGGGTGATCACCTCGCTCGGCGTGCCCGACGCGGGTCCGCTGGCGGCGACGATCCCGGTGAGGATCGAGAACAGGTTGCCGACCACGATCACCGCGAGAGCCTGCCAGAAGGACAGGCCCATCAGGATCAGTGCGCCGCCGACGACCAGGGCCAGGTAGCTCACGTTGGGCGCCGCCCATACCGCGAACAGGTCCCGGGCGCGGCCGTGCCGCTCGCCGGCGGGGATGAAGTCGATGCCGTGCGTCTCCACCCGCCCGGCGCGATCGGCCGGCGGTGTTTCGCCGGGCGTCACCGCGCGCGGGTCTGCTTTTGTCGATGCCATGGGGTCCTCCGGATAGATGAGCGCGGATGTGCGGCTGGTGGGCGCAATCGCCGATCTGGCGTGACCCCGGTCACCGTACGGAACCAAATCGATTTGGACAAGAGTGGGGTCAGCGAATTTGCAAATCGATTTGGTGCAGGTCGAGCCGTTGGTAGCCTGAGTGCGTGACGGAGAAGCGATCGCGGCCCACCATCGCCGACGTGGCACGGCACGCGGGCGTGTCGACCACGACGGTGTCGCACACGTTCAGCGGCAAAGGCGTCGTCGCCACCGCGACGCGTGAGCGTGTCCGCTCGGCCGCCAAGTCCCTCGGCTACCGGCCGGACGTGGTGGCGAGGAGCCTGCGGAGCAACCGTCTCGGCGTGCTCGCCCTCGTGCTCCGGCCGCTCGAGACACTGGATTCGACTCTCCCGGCGGGCGTCGACTACTTCCTGCGGTTCGCGGGTTCGGCGGCTCTGGCCGCGATGGATTTCGGATACGGGCTCATGCTGGTGTCCGATCCGACGCGCGACGAGTCCCCGGCAGCCGCCCTCGCCTGCGACGGGTTCCTGATCACGGAACCCGTCACGAACGACCCCCTCATCGAGATGCTCCTCGGGGAAGGCGTGCCGTTCCTGTCCGTCGGCAGGGATCCGGCGAGGGCCGCCTACGACGCGTGGCTCGACACCGACACCGAACTCATGACCGACCGAGTGCTGCGGCACCTCGCGGACGCGGGGGCGACGCGAGTGGCTCTCGTTACCGGAACCGATCCCAATTCGTGGAACCTGGGCGCCGAGGCCGCGTACCGCGCGTGGGCAGCGAACCGTGGTCAGGACGCTCTGGTCGCCAGCCGGCCCGAGACCACCGGTGAGGCCGGCGGACGCGAAGCCGCGGACGAACTGTTCGACCGTAACGATTCACCCGACGCGGTGTACTGCCTCACCGGCCGCCACGCCGCCGGGGTGCTCGCGCGGGTCCGGGAACGAGGGCTCGACGTCCCCGGCGACGTGCAGATCGTCGGCGGCTCCGACTCGGAGCACACACGATCCGCCGTTCCCGCGATCACCTCGGTGGACCTACAGCCCGAACACCTCGCCCGCGTGGCCGTCACGATGCTGGTCAACCGCCTCGACAACTCTGACCGGCCAGTCCCACCGGGACACCTCCACGGACGCCTCGTCGTGCGGGGATCCACCCGGTAGTCACGTCGACGACGGGTACCTCCGCCGTGCTGCTCGACGATATCCTCGGGAGGGCGCCGTCGAGAGGTGAGTCCACGGTTGTATCCGCGCTGGTCGCGCCGTCGGGACCAATGCGCCGGAACCACGATCCGACGGGGTGAGTAGACCGTCCGATGGGTGAAGGTGATCCGCTCGACACGCAGCGGTACCCGCCGTCCCCGGCTGCCGAACTCGGTAGATCTGGTTTCGCTGACGTTCAGGAGATCGGCCGCGGCGGTTTCGGCGTGGTCTACCGCTGCACGCAGGCGGAACTGGATCGCACGGTCGCGGTGAAGGTCCTCACCGTCGAGTTCGACGAGGAGAACCGGGCCCGATTCTTCCGGGAGCAGCAGGCGATGGGCCGGCTGACCGGGCACCCGAACATCGTCAACATTCTGCAGGTCGGTGCCACCGACAGCGGCCGTCCCTACACCGTCATGCCGTACCACCCGCAAGATTCCCTCGATGTGCGGATCCGCCGACACGGTCCGCTGCCGTTGGGCCAGGCGTTGCGGCTCGGGGTGAAGATCGCAGGTGCACTGGAGTCGGCGCACCGACTGGGTGTCCTGCATCGCGACGTCAAACCCGCGAACATCCTGCTCACCGATTACGGCGAGCCCGAGTTGGCCGATTTCGGTATAGCGCACATCAGCGGCGGCTTCGAGACCGCCACCGGTGCCGTCACCGGGTCGCCGGCGTACACCGCGCCGGAGGTGCTCGGGGGTGAACCGCCCAGTCCGGCAGCCGATGTCTACGGCTTGGGCGCCACCCTGTTCAGTGCCCTCACCGGCCATGCCGCGTTCGAACGTCGCAGCGGCGAACAGCTCGTCGCCCAGTTCCTGCGGATCACCACACAGGAGGTGCCCGATCTGCGTGAGCGGGGGCTCCCGGACGACGTGTCCGCGGTGATCGCCCGCGCGATGTCCCGCGTGCCCGATCAGCGACCGGCTACCGCCGCCGACTTCGGAGAGGAACTGCGAACCCTGCAACGTGCCCACGGCTTCCCGGTCGACGAGATGCCCCTACGAGCCGAACCCGACACACAGGGCAACGACCGGCGACCGGGTTCCGAAGTGCGACCGAGCGGCGCAGGTGCCTCCGCTCCCATCACGACGGGGAACCTTCCCCTGGAACTGACCAGCTTCGTCGGCCGCCGACACGAGCTCACCGAGGCGAAGAACCTCCTGACCGGGTCGCGCCTGGTGACGTTGACCGGGATCGGGGGTGTCGGGAAGACGCGGCTGGCGATGCGGGTCGCGTCCGCCGTGCAGCGCGAGTACGCCGACGGTGTGCGGCTGGTCGAGTTGGGCGAACTGCGCGACGCGGTTTCACTGATCGACGCCGTCGCGGGCGCACTGGGAGTCCGGGACCACTCGACGAGGCCGCTGCGGGAGGTCCTGATCGAGTTCCTCGCCCCGCGAGAGGTGCTGTTGGTCCTCGACAACTGCGAGCACATCGTGGAGGCGGTCGCCGAACTCGCCGGCCCTCTGCTCCACACCTGTCCGCGGTTGCGGATTCTGGCCACCAGCCGCGAACCCCTCGGCATCGGCGGGGAGGCAGTGCTACGGGTCCCCCCGCTGGCCGTCCCCGATCCCGAACGGAAGCCCTCCTTGCGCGGGTTACCCAAATACGATGCGGTGACGTTGTTTACCGAACGCGCCAATGCCGCCGTTCCGGGGTTCGCGCTCACCGACGACAACGCAGCGGCGGTCGCGGGGATCTGCCACCGGCTCGACGGACTGCCGCTGCCGATCGAGTTGGCGGCGGCCCGGTTGCGGGCGATGTCACCCGAGCAGATCCTCGGTCGCCTCACCGACCGCTACACCCTGCTGACCCGCGGCAGCCGGGGTGCGCCGACGCGGCAACAGACGCTGCGGTTGTGCATCGACTGGAGTTTCGAGTTGTGCACCGCCGGTGAACAACTGGTGTGGGGACGGGTGGCGGTGTTCGCGGGAAGCTTCGAACTCGATGCCGCGGAGCGGGTGTGCGGCGCCGACCTCGACCCGGGCGAGTTGCTGGACACGCTGACGTCCTTGGTGGAGAAATCGATTCTGATCCGGGAGGAGCACGGGTCGGTGGTGCGCTTCCGGATGCTCGAGACTCTCCGCGAATATGGCTACGAGAAACTCGAGCAGACCGGTGAGGCTGTGGCGTTTCGGCGCCGGCACCGGGACTGGTACGAGGCGTTGGCGCTGGATGCGGAGGCCGAGTGGATCAGTGCCCGCCAGCTCGACTGGATCGCCCGTCTGAAGCGGGAACAGCCGAATCTGCGGGAGGCCCTCGAATTCGGCATCGACGACGATCCCGCCGCCGGCCTGCGCACCGCCGCCGCACTCCGCTGGTTCTGGACGTCGCAGGGCCTCTACAACGAGGGCCGGCGCTGGTTGGACCACCTGTTGGCCAGCTACCCCGTCGAACCGACCGTCGACCGGATCAAAGCGCTCTACTGCGCCAGCGTGATGGCCGACGTGCAGGGGGATCTCGAGTCCGGGGCCGCGCTCGTGGCGGAGGCGCGAACTCTCACCGCGCGCACGAGCGATCCGATGATGCGCGCTCTCGTCGCCGACGCGGACGGCACGCTGGCCCTCTACAACGGTGATCTCGAACGGGCCCGCTCTCGCCTCGACACCGCGCTCGCAGAGTTCCGCGAACGGGGAGAACGCACACTCGAAACCAGTGCCCTCTACCTGTTGGGGACGACCCATGGACTGTCCGGTTCGACGGAGCAGGCTGTCGAAAGCCTCGAGCGTGTTCTCGCGATCACAGAGATGCACGGCGAGAAGGTGTATCGATCGCATTCGCTGTGGGCCCTGGGAATTGCGGTGTGGCAGCAGGGTGACGCCGATCGCGCGATCCGCCTTCTCGACCAATCGCTGGAGCTGACCCGGCAAGTGCACAGCCCCCGCTTCGCGGCAGCCTGCCTCGGAGCCCTGGCCTGGATCGCGTGCGAGCGGCGCGACGCCGCCCGAGCCGCAATGCTGATGGGAGCCGCGGAGGGATTGGCGCGGTCGGTGGGCAGTGCTGTGGTCATACATTCCAATCTTCTCGTATACCAGCAGAACTGCGACCAGGAAGCTCGGAAGCGGCTCGGAGGAGCGGTATTCGAGGAGGCCCACCGCAAGGGCCGAAGCCTGGATTTCGATGCGGCAATCGCCTACGCCCTCCACGAGCAACAGGCCGGCACCACCACGCGAGACGCCGACGCGTCGACGCGACTGACCAAGAGGGAACGCCAGGTCGCCGATCTGATCGCCGAAGGCCTGACCAATCAGGCCATCGCCGACCGACTGGTGATCTCGCCGCGCACCGCACAAGGACACGTGGAGCACATCCTGGCGAAACTGGGCTTCACCTCCCGGACACAGGTCGCGGCCTGGGTCGTGGAGCAGGCGCACGACTAGGTAGTGGGCAGGGCCCGACTGTCGCGGTGTCTCAGACACGGTGCTGCGATGGCAGCGGCGATCAGGCAGGCAAGGGCGCCGAGGAGTAGTCCCGCGCGGCCGCCCCAGTGCTGACACACCCATCCGGCGATGGGCGCGCCTACCGCGGTAGATCCGATGAATGCCATTCCGAACAGGGCCATTACTCGTCCGCGTGTGGCCGGTGCGGCGGCGAGTTGCAGCGCGCTGTTGGTCGTGGAGGTGAAGGCGACGCTGCATGCTCCCACACAGGCCATGACTGCAAGCATGATCCACAGATTCGGGGCGAGGGCGGCGACGAGGAGGAGCGCACCGAAAGCGGTTGCTGTGAGCACGAGCGCCCGGGTTCCGGTGCGGCCCCAGGCTGCGACGGCGAGTCCGCTCACCACCGATCCCGCGCCCATCGCAGCGGTGATGAAGCCGTACGCGCCCGGCCCGGCGTCGAAGGTCTGGTCGGCGATGACGGGCAGGATTACCGGGAACTCGAGGGCGAAACAGCCGATCAGGGCCATCATGGTCAACGGTACGGCCAGCTGAGGGGAGCGTCGGACGTATGCGAGACCTTCGCGGAGCTGACCGCGAGCGCGGGCCGTCGGTGGTGAGGGGGTCAGCTGCGAGACGTCGAGGGCGAGAAGGGAGGCGACGACCGCCACGAAACTTGCTGCGTTGAGCAGGAAACACAGACCGACACCGCCTGCTGCGATGACGAGTCCGGCGGCGGCGGGCCCGATCATCCGGGCCGTGGAGTTGAGCACCGATTGCAGGCTGACGGCGTTGCGGAGGTGATCGGCCCCGACCATCTCGAGCAGAAACGATTGGCGTGTGGGGTTTTCGAAGCACTGGTTCAGGCCGAGGACGAGGGCGAGAACGTAGACGTGCCAGAGCTGGACTGTTCCGGTGACGGTGAGAATACCCAGGATCAGTGCTTGCACGCCCATCAGTGCCTGCAGGGCAATCATCAGACGCCGCTTGTCCAGTCGATCGGCAACGACCCCGCCATACGGTGCGACGAGGAGCATGGGCACGGTCTGCAATGCCATCACCACGCCGATCGCGGTGGCGGAGTCGGTGAGCTCGAGGACGAGCCACGACTGGGCGACGGTTTGCATCCACTTGCCGGCTTGGGAAATTGCCTGACCGGTGATGTAACGGCGAAAGTTGGTGCTGCGGAGGGACGCGAAGGTTTGCCGGCGGAGCCCGGAGAGGATGGTCATCGGCCCATCCCGGGGCGGGGTTCTGGTTCGTCGTTGCTCGTGGTGATCACCTCTGCTGAGGAAGTAGCGTGGAAATGCGTGCCGTCCGCCGGATTTCGGCGGACATCGGCAGCGGACGGCACGCACGTGGGGGCACGACCTATATCAGCTCGATCACTGTGCCGACATCGTGCAGATTCTCGTCGGACGAATACCCGTCCGCCTCGAGGCCGTCGCGCGTAATGCGGGACAGCGCCATTCCCTCGGCCAGCGCGAAGGCAACCGGCGCGGCTGCAGCGGCAGATACGAGGGCAACGCATGCATCGAATACACGGCGTGCGATAACGATTGTGCCATCGCATCTTTGCCGAATTGCCATCATTTTCTCCGAGACCCTATGTGGCCAGGCTGGGGTACAGCCGTCGCGCCGTGCCTGCGAAGATCTCCCGGCGTTCGGGCTCGGGCACTTCGGCCAGCACCTCCCGGGCGAGGGCGACGAGTTCGGGCAGCGACTGTTCCGCGGCAGGCAGGTTGGAGCCCCACGCGATCCGGTTCGCTCCGAACGCTGCGAGCACCGGATCGAGGAAACCGGCGGCCTTCGGGCCGGCGTCGTGGAGACGTTCGAGGTTGCGGTGGGTCAGCTTGAGGTGCAGGCCGGGATGGACGGCCAGCGCCGCCACCGCTTCGCCGGCGTCGGTGGGGGAGGCCGCGATGTCGGGGTAACCCATGTGGTCGAGCAGCACCCGGACCGAGGGGAACCGGCGCAGCAGCAGGTGCAGTTGCTCGGTCGCCGGCCCGAGTCGCATCTGCAGGCACACCGTCACGCCGAGCTGGGTGGCCTTGTCCCAGAAGGGATAGGTCTCCGGCGCGGCGAACCACTCGCCCTGGGTGGGAACCGTGCTGCCGCTGGTGAACAGCCGCACCCCGGAGAGGCCGCCGTCGCCGACTACCGCCTCGAGATTGTCGGCGGCGTCGGGCCGCAACGGGTCCACTGTGCCCACCGCGATGAACCGGTCCGGCCGCTGCGCCCTGCTGTCGAGCACATAGGAGTTGTCGTAGCCGTAGGCGGTGGTGGCCTGAACCAGCACGGCCTGGCTGATCCCGGCTTCGTCCATGCGCTCGGCCATGCCGTCCGCGGTGACCGGCCGGGTGGTGGCCCAGCTGGACTGCTTCCCACCGATCGGGGCCCGCGGGTAGCGGGTCACGTCGTCGGTGATGATGTGGCAATGGGTGTCGACGATGTCCATGGTCTGCACCTTTCTCGGTTGGTGGGCCGGATCAGGCGTCCGGGTAGTCGCCCTTGGCGAACAGCAGGGCGGGATCGGCGGCGAAGTCCTTGTCGAGCAGGCCCTGGTCCCGCGAGAACTTCACGAGCGCTCGCACGCTCGCGTCGTTGGCCTGCAGACCGTAGGGAATCGGGTCGGTCCGGATCTGCCTGCCCTGCTTGCCCAGTCGCGGCAGCGCCGACCACTGGGGATCGGCCTCGATCTGACGGCGCTTGCTCTCGGCGAAAGCTGCGTAAAGCGCGGTCGGCAACTCCGGATCGCGGTCGACGAGGTCACGCCGGATCGCGATCACCGAATGCAGTGGATAAATCCCGGTCCGCAGGTACCAGTCGGTGGCGAGCACCTCGTGGTCGGGGAACAGCGGGTACGGCCCGTCGTCGCCCGCGGGTTGCTCGGCCGACGCCGACCACCCCGCCCGCGGCGCACCCGCACGCCCGGTGCCTGCGTTGCCGCTGAACGCGGCGTCGATCTCGCCGGCACGCAGCAACTCACCGAGCGATCGGCCGTCGGTGACCCGCTCGACGTTGGCGGGGGCGCGGCCTTCGATGTGGTCGTCGTCGTCCACGACCCACTTGACCGTGTCGATGTCGAGGTCGTACTCGTCGCGCAGGATGCCGCGCATCCACACCCCGGTGGTCACCGTGTAGGCGCGGACACCGATGCGTGTGCCCGTCAGGTCGGCGGGGAAGCGAATTCCCGATGCCGAGCCGCATTGCACGTCGGCGTGGTGGAAGCGGCGGTTGAGGAAGACGGGGATCCCGGTGAGCGGAACCCCGGCCTGCAGCGCCATCAGGTACGAGGTCGGCGCGAGTTCGCACACGTCGAATTCGAGGTCGCGGATCATCCGCCGGTACGCGCCGATGATCGGGCTGACCTCGACGGGTTCGACTGCGTAGCCGTTCACCGTGACGTCGCCGCCCAGCAGTGCCTGCACGTGCGGGTAGTCCCCGAGTGCGACCGAGAGCGTGTTCATGTTCAGCCTTTCGTGTTCAGAAGGAGTAAGTGGGTCAGCCGCCGAGGCGTGAGGCGGTCACCCCGAGAGCGGCGCAGGTGCGGTCGACGAGTTCGTCGAACTCGACCCGGCGAGGCAGCAGCCCCTGCTCGTAGGCGTAGCGGGAAGCGTCGGTGACGGCGCCGCGCAGACCGTCGAATCCGACGGGGCTCAGGTCCACCGGACCCGCCGCCGGGCCGCTGGCCGCGGCTGCTTCGGCCAAGGCGTCGTAGACCGCGAGGATGGCCTTCGGGTCCTCGTTCGCGGCTGCCGCACTGAACCCGACCACGTGGTTGATGGGAGCGAAGCCTTTGCGTGCGGCCCATTCGGCCGCGACCGCGAGGGCGTTGGGGATGGCGGTGCGGATTCGGTCGTCGGAGGGCAGCTCGTTGCCCATGATCCCGTAGTCGAGCGTGCCTTCGAGGAAGTCGGCCTGGAGTTTGGCGCCTTCGGGGGCGCGCGTGACCCATGCCGGGTCGGTGGCCCCGTCGACGTGCCCGCCCTCGTATGTCTGCCAGTTGATTTCGGTCAGATCGAGACCGTACTGCTCGCTGAGGAATCCGCGCAGCCACACCCCGGTGGTCTGGCTCCACGAGCGCACACCGACAGTTCGGCCCCGCACATCGTCGACACTCAGATCGCCCATGGTCACCAGGGTCTGGTGCTGGTAGCGGCCGAGCATGGTGACCGGCAGCAGCGCCACCGGCTTGTCGTGGGCGGCCGCCTGCAGCAGCGTCACCACGGCCAGCTCGCACACGTCCGCCGATGTGTCGTTCACGAAACCGCGCGATGCCTTGTGCACGGGCCGAATGTCGAGACGTTCGGGCGTGGCACCGGCGGCCGCGGCCCCCTCGACGGCTACGGCCGCGAGGTCGTCCCTGCCCAGTACGATCTTCATTTCCGACTCCTCTTGTCGTTTGTCGTCAGCAATGTCGGCTCTCACACGTCGTCGCCGTACTGGATGCGCCGGTAGGGCACGCTGAGCACGTCGCGGGTGATGCGGACGTCGATGACGGTGGGCCGCGGGTTACGGACGTACTCGGCCAGGGCGGCGCGCAGTTCGTCGGTCGTGCGGACCGTCGCGCCGCCGCCGCCGAGCGCCTGTCCGACCGTGCCGAGTTCGGGGGTGGGGATCACGGCGAGCTCGGGGTCGAGACCCTTGGCCTTCGCCTTGTGGTACTCCGCGCCGAGGGCTTCGTCGTTCATGACGACGACCAGCACCGGAAGCTGGTAGCGGCACGCGGTTTCGAACTCCGACAGGTGCATCAGGAAACTCGCGTCGCCTTCGACCACGAATGTGGGCTTGCCGCCGTTGGCGACGACGGTGCCGATGGTCAGCAGTGGGGCCTGACCGATGGCGCCGAACATGCCGTAGTTCGAGGTGATCTCGCGTGAGCGCTGGAAGAGCATCGTGCCGAAGTCCGTCTGGTGTCCGCTGCCGAGCACGAGCCCGATCTCGCCGGGAAGTTCGGCGTCGAGCACCGCGATCGCCTCACGCGGGTCGAGCAGGTCCGGCGCACTGCGGTATTCGGCCGGGTCGATCAGCGGGGCCGTGAGCCGGCCGTGCACCTCGGGGGTGTGGAAGCCTTCCAGCTCGATACCGCGGACCCCCAGCGCGTCCGTCAGGGCGTCGAGGGCGGTGATCGCGTCGGCCTGCATGTAGCAGTCGGCGACCTGACCGTTGCCCATCACCAGGTTCGGCGCGGTGTCGATCTGGATGAACCGGGCTTCGGGGAACAGGTATCCGCTCTCGATGGTGTAGTGGTTGAGGCTCGCACCCACCGCCACTACGCAGTCGGCCTCCTGCAGTAGCTCCATCGCGAGCCTGCTGCCGAACAGGCCCGCGATCCCGACGTGGTACTCGGTTTCGGCGCACAGCCAGTTCTTGGCCTGCAGCGTGGTGGCGAGTAGGGCGCCGGTTCGACGCTGGAGCGCGAGGATCTGCTCGCCGGCTTCCGCGTTGCGGGCGCCCCGCCCGGCGACGATCACGACTCGCTTGCTCGCCCCGATGATTTCGCACGCCTGCTGGATCTGGGTCGGGTGGGGTAGCAGCTTGGGGGTCCGGAGCAGTTCGGTGGACGGGACGTACGGCATGTCGTCCTCGAACTCCTGCAGCTGCACGTCGAACGGGGCGCTGATCATCACCGGCCGGGATTGGGTGCGGGCCAGGTAGAAGGCGCGCTGCACCACTTCTGTGGCCGACTCGGCCTTGGTCACCTGGAGGAATTCGCACTCGATCGCGGCGGCGAACCGGCGCTGGTCGAGGTACTGCACGGCGCTCGTGTCACCCAACGGGGTCTCCCCGCAGAACGCGACCAGCGGGATGCGCGCCCGGCTCGCCACGATCATCGACGTGGCCAGCTGCGCGGTACCGGGACCGCTGGTCGTCGTCACGACGCCGGGCCGGCCGGATGCGCGGGCGTACCCGTGCGCCATGCTCAGTCCCGCACCTTCGTGACGCACCTCGTACAGGCGCGTCCCGCGACTGGCCAGCGCGTTCATCCAGTGCATGTTGGCGTCGCCCATCATGCCGAACACATCCGTGGTGCCCTCGGCGGCGAACGCTGCTGCGAGCGCTTCGTAGACCTTCACCGCGCGATCTCCTCTTGCTTGTCGTGGTTGGTGACGCGGCTCGCGAGGCGCGGGAACACCCTCAGCGCATTGCCGCCATATATCGCCTGCCGGTCGTCGTCGCTGATGGAGTCGATGGAGTCCAGCAGCGCCTTGGTGTCGTCGAAGCGGTGCCCGGTCTCGGGGTCGACGCCGCGGACGGCGCCGATCATCTCGGAGGCGAACAGCACGTTCTCGGCGGGGATGATGTCGGTGAGCAGTTCGAGGCCCCGCTTGTGGTAGACGCAGGTGTCGAAGAAGACGTTGTGCAGCAACGATTCCTGCAGGGGTGGCCTGCCTTGGTCCTGCATCATCCCGCGGTAGCGGCCCCAGTGGTAGGGGACCGCGCCGCCGCCGTGCGGCAGGATCAGCCGCAGCGTGGGGAAGTCGGTGAACAGGTCCGACTGGCACAGCTGCATGAAGGCCGCGGTGTCGCCGTTGAGGTAGTGCGCGCAGGTGCCCTGGATGGCGGGGTTGCGCGACATCGCGACGTGGATCATCGCGGGCACGTCCAGCTCCACCAACTTCTCGTAGAGCGGGTAGTAGATCCGGTCGGTCAGCGGCGGCGCCTGCCAGTACCCGTCGGAAGGGTCCGGGTTGAGCAGGCAGCCGACGAATCCGAGTTCCTCGACGCAACGCTCGAGTTCGGTCGCCGATCGGCGGATGGAGGAGGCGAGTGCGTCACCGGGGGACTGCGGGAGCTGGCACACCGCGGCGAAACGGTCCGGGAACAGGCCGCACACCCGGGCGATGAGGTCGTTGCTGACCTGCGACCAGGCCAGACTGGTCTGCTCGTCGCCGTAGTGGTGGGCCATCTTTCCCGCGCCGGGGGAGAAGAGTGTGAGATCGGTGCCGCGTTCGAGTTGGAGCTTGAGCTGCCCCTGTTCGATCGCGGATCTGATTTCGTCGTCGCCGATGTGCAATTCGTCGGGTGAGACTCGGGCGCCCGAATCCTCGAACGCCTTGATCTGGCGCTCGCGCCACTGTCCGAGCGCGGGTGGCGCGGTCGTGAAGTGGCCGTGACAGTCGATGATCATGAAGGTTTGTCTCCAGGTGAGGTGTTCGGGGTCAGGAGCGACCGGTGAGTTTGCGGCCCAGTTCCAGGCCGGGGTAGCTGCGCACCGGCGCTGACATGAGGAAGCGGTAGCCCTCGTCGAGCACTTGCTCGAGGTTGCTGGGGGTCACGTGCGGGTGGCCGACCACGACACCGTGTTCGTGACAGATCTTCACGATCCGGCTCCTGGCCTCGACCATCAGCGGGTGGTCGAGCTGGCGAGGCACACCCAGTTCCTGGCTCAGATCGCCCTCGCCGATGAGGATGAGACCGATGCCGGGCACCTCGTCGAGGATCGCCGGGAGGTTCTCGATGCCGAGTTGATCCTCGATCTGGATCACGACGAGAATCTCGCCGTCCGGGGCGAGTGGCCACACGTCGGCCTTGGCGTAGTACTCATCGTTCGACAGGCCCCAGTACCGTGCGGCGGCCGCCGGCGCGTCGCCGCGCAGGCCCGGCGGGTCGAACCGGTCCTCGCCGGGCAGCCGCGGGTATCGGCATGCCGCGACCGCGTTGCGGGCCTCTTCGACCCGGCTGATGTGCGGCCACACGATTCCGTACGCTCCGAGGTCGAGGGCCTGCTTCGCGTGCCACTGCCCGTGTTCGGCGCCGTTGACGGGGACGCGGACGAGTGGGGTGGGGGAGGGGGCGAGCGTGCCGGCTTCGAATATCCGCCGCCGGTTGAGCAGATACTGCAGGCTGTCCCGCAATGTCGTTGCGTCCCAGGGCTTGTGCTCGGACTCGAACACCAGGCCGTCGTAGTCGGTCGTCGCGAAGTCCACCGCCGCGGCCGGTTCGGGTGCCGCGAACGCCGCGAAGGCGTGCTGCCCCGATTCCAGCGCACCGATCACGCTATTGAGTCTTGCCACTTGCCACTCCGATCTGCTCACTCTGTCGCTTGTGAATGGTCCTGTGCCACCAGGCGCGCACGCGTGCCCACACGGACGGACGGCTGGGCGGTGGTGTGATCGCCGTGTCCCCGGCGCACCGGCGAATCAGTTCGTCCGTGAAGTCCTGAGTCATCCGGGACACCACGGCTCCGGCGCCCGCTTCGATCAGCGACGCGAGCTTTCCCGCGAGAGCCACCTCACCCGCCACATGCATCCGCGTGCCGCCGACTGCGTGGTCCTCGGTGATCCGGAAGGTCGCCTGCGCAGTGAAGCGGGTCGCACCTTGTCCGTCCCGTCCGCGTGCCGAAAGCCGTCCCTCTCGTTCGGGCTCGTCGAGGTCGAGCGACATCCGGGCGCCGAACCGCACCCGGATCGCGCTGAACTTCACGAACAGCGTGCCGTCGAAGGAGCCGTCGTCGTGGAACTGGCCGAGTTCGGCTCCGTTGATGCACGACACCACTTCAGTGGGGTCGGAAATGACCTCCCACACCCGTTCCGGTGGTGCGGGTACGGCGATCTCTTCGTCGATCTTTATCACAACTGTGTCCTCGCTTGGCGATCTGGAACAGCCTCCACAGATTCGTTGTGGAGCTTGGGAACTCGCGAGACTCGATCAGCGAGTTGATGTCACGGGTGCCCCCGCTGGGTGGCGGAGTGCAGGCCGGCCGCAGGGGTGCGTTGGCGTCTCCGAGTCTCCTGGCGACGCGGCCTCAGATTGTTTAACAACTTTCTCTCGCACAGAGTAGCAGCGCGGCGCAGTTGTCGGCAAGAACCACGTATAAATCAGTAGTTTGGGCGGCGCGCCCGATGTTGACAGGAAATTTTGTACAACAATTCTTGTGAACAGACGTCTTGGCGGACCGTGGGAGCGGCGCGTCGGCGTGAGCCGCGGTCGCGGAGTGGGTCGTCGTAGCTCCTCGGGTGCAGTGTCGCGCAAAATTGTTAGACGATCCACGCGAGAAGGCCTTGTGTTGGGCCCGTCACACGCGTAAATTGGGCGAAACCGTAAGACAATATTGGTGGTCCGCCCGTCGGTTGAGGATCAGCATCAGTGCACCGGCACCGTGCACTCCCTCCCCCCGGGCTCGGACGCAACAGAGGAGTCGTTTCATGCCCCAGCCCTTGTCCATCGCCGCGAAGTCCTACCCGCACACCGCGTTCCTCACCGATCCCGAACTCACTGTCGGGGGGCGCGCCGTCGAACTCGCGGCAGCGGATCCGATCTACAAGGCGTTCGCTCCCATGGTGCGTGAACTCCGGTACGACGTCAGCGAATTGGCCATCGCCACCTTCCTGCAGGCCCGCGAGGCCGGTGCCCCGATCGCACTCCTGCCGGTGGTGCTGAGCGGCGACTTCCACCACCACTCGCTCACCCGCTGGCCCGGTTCGGCCGAGATCAGCCCGGCTGACCTGGCAGGACGACGGGTCGGCGTCCGTGCCTACAGCCAGACCACCGGGCTGTGGGTCCGCGGCATCCTGCACGAGGAGTTCGGCGTCGACGCCAAGGAGGTCACCTGGGTCACCACCGAGGAGCCGCACGTCGCCGGTTACGTCGAGCCGCCGAACGTCGAACGCACGACCGGCAAGGTGCTCGACGTGCTCGAGCGCGGCGATGTCGTAGCCGCCGTTCTCGGTCCGCCGGCGCTCGACGGCGCGCAGGGACCGCTGGTCCCGATCATCCCGAACTGGCGCGAGGCCGAGGAGGCGTGGGGCGCCCGGCACCAGACGGTGCCGATCAACCACATGCTCACCGTCCGGCGCGACCTCCTCGAAGCCGAGCCGCAGACGGTCTCAGCGCTCTACCAGGCTTTCGGCGCCGAGATCGAGGCGCGCAAGGCGGCAGACACCGAGCCCGGTCCGCGCGTCCGCGCCCTCCGGTTCGGGGTGACCGACGAACTCGTCGCCGGTCTGCAGATCGCGATCGACTACGCCTTGCAGCAGAACGTCATCCGCACGCCGGTGACCGTGGCCGAGCTCCTCGACGACTTCACCCGGCACCTCGGTGAGCGTGCATGAGCGCACCCGCCCGCACGCTTGCCCCCGCCACCTACCAGCCGTGAGGTATTGATGTTCACCGTCGACACACACACCCACATCATTTCGCCCGACACCGATTCCTACCCCGCAGATCCTCTCGGCGGCCACCGCTCCACCTGGTCGCAGGAACGGCCCACCGACATCGACGGACTCCTGCGCGCGGCCGACGCTGCCGCCGTCGACCACCTCGTCGTCGTCCAGGCCTCCACGGTCTACGGATTCGACAACAACTACGTGGCCGATCAGCTCACCAGGCACGCCGACCGCCTCAGCGGGGTCTGCTCGGTGGACTTCCTCTCCCCGAAGGTCGTCGACGACCTCCACCACTGGATCGACGACCGGGGCTTCTCGGGAGTCCGCATCCGCGCCGCCGACGGGACGACCGCCGTCCCGACGCCCGGCCGCGGCCTCGACGACGAGCGCATGGCGCCGGTCTGGCAGTTCCTGTCCGACCGCCGGGTGCCGGTCTGCATCCAGATGCACGCCAAGCACGCCCCCATCCTCGCCGGGCTCCTCGAGCAGTACCCGGGACTCACCGCGATCCTCGACCACGCGGGACGGCCCCAGCTGGACGGCGACGCGCCGTACCCGAGCGCCGCCGGAGTTCCCCAGCTCGAGGAGACGGGCCGGGTCTTCATCAAGCTCACGCCGCCGGCCGTCCTGCGCGCACAGCGCGAAAGCGGATCCGCGGCACCGGTGGTCCGCACGCTGATCGAGAAGTTCGGCGCAGCCAACGTCATGTGGGGTTCGAACTTCCCCGCCTCGGCCGGGTCGTTGTCCGAACTTCACGATCTCATCGAGAAGCAACTGCCCTCGCTCGACGACACGCAGCTGGAACTGATCGCCGGCGGCACCGCCGGCCGGCTGTACGGGCTCACCCCTGCCGTCACTCCCGGCGCGAAGGAATGTTGATTGCCATGAATCGAATTGGGCGCAAGTTCTGTCTGACCGCCTCGGTCATGGCCGTTGCCGTCGCCTTGTCCGCCTGCGGCGGCCCTCCCGCCGTTCCGGACACCAAGAATCTCGACGAGCTGTACCAGGCGGCCAAGGCCGAAGGTGAGGTCGTGTGGTTTGCGCCGAAGCCGGAGGCGCAGATGAAGCCGGCTATCGACGCCTTCGAGAAGAAGTACCCCGGGATCGAAGTCCGGTACACGAACAAGAAGGCTCCGGACCTCGTCACCCAGCTCAATGTGGAGCAGGCCGCGGAGCGCGTGACCTTCGATGTCTCCAACGCAGGTGGGCTCACGGTGTTGCCGTCGCAGTCCATGGCGGCGAAGGTGGACTGGGCGTCCTACGAGGTGCCGAGCGACCAGATCTTCGCCGGCGACTTCGTCTACGTCTGGGCCGTACCGAAGGTCTGGGCGTACAACACCGACGCTCTGGCCGCCGGCGATATCCCGACGAGCTGGGACGAGCTGCTCGATCCGCGTTGGGATGGGGGAAAGCTCAGCGTCGAGTCGCGCGGGTCCTTCATGACCGTATGGGCCCAGGATCCGGCCCTCGGCACCGACGCCGGACTCGATTACGCCTCCCGGCTGGCTCAGCTGAATCCCCACTACACCGAGAACACCACGCAAGCCCACACGCTCATCGTCTCCGGCCAGACACCGGTCGGCACCGACCTGATCAACCTCGTGCTCGAGGACCAGGGCAAGGGTGCGCCGGTCGCCGTCGCACCGGTGGGCCCGACGAACGCCAACAAGTCCTACCTGTTCGTGGCCGATGGAGCCCCGCACCCGGCGGCGGGCCGTCTGCTCACCGCCTTCCTCGCCTCCGAAGAGGGACAGTCCGCCCTGGTCGGCACGTACAACTCGGCCATCCCCACCAACACCGACTGCACGGACGCCGCAACCAACCGTGTCATCGGCGCCCTGTGCGCCGCCGGCGTCGAATGGTTCGGCGAAACCAACCTCGAGCAGTACGAGCAGTTCTCGGAATACTTCCCCGAGGTCGAAGAGGCCTTGGGCACCGACGTCAACTGACGGCCCTCACCGCTGCCCTGACCGGCAGCAGAAGACTTTATCCCCTCACCTTTGGAGACTTCAGCGATGCAGTCCGGCACCCCGCTCTCCACCGGCGGACGCCCGCCCACCGGCGGACGCCCGCCCACCGGCACCCGCCCTCGCCCACAGCGAACCGGCGTCCGCCCTGAGCCCACCGACGTACACCCGCATCGGCGGGACCGTGTCCTGATCGGCGTCAACATCGCCATCGGTGCGATCATCGCCTATCTCATGCTCTTCCCCCTGGGGATGCTGTTGTTCAGCAGTCTCAAGGACAGCGAGACGAAGCTGCCCTTCCAGGTCCCCGGGTTCACGCTTGCCAACTTCACCGCGATCTTCTCCTCGAAACGCCTGGTCGAAGTCGCTCTCAACTCGTTGATCTTCGTGGTCGGCACCGTGGGCCTGGCTCTCGTGATCAGTGTCAGCCTGGCCTACCTGTTCGAACGCACCGACATTCCGGGACGCCGCTTTCTCGCGCCGAGCACTCTGGCCCCCATGGCCGTGCCGGCCACGGTCATGGCGGTGGCCTGGGTGCTGGCGGCCAACCCCACCAACGGCCCGATCGCCATCGTCATCGAGCGGATCTTCGGGTTCACAATCGACATCTACTCGCTACCGGGCATGATCCTGGTTGCCGGAATCTTCGGCGTGCCAGGGATGTACATCATGCTCGCGCCGACGTTCGCCCGGCTCAACCTCGAGTTCGAGGAGGCCGCGGCCACAGCGGGCGCCGGATGGTGGACACGAACCCGCAAAGTGGTTCTGCCCCTGACGATGCCGGGAATCACCGCAGCCAGCATGCTGCTGGTCGTCATCGCGCTCGAGGAATTCGCGATCCCGGCCATCCTCGGAATGCCGGACCAGATCTACGTGTTCAGCAGCCTCATCCAGGCCTCGCTGCAGCCGCCGTCGGGACTCGCCAACTACGGTCAGGCCAGCGCGTACGGCATCATGCTGGTCCTGCTGTCCCTGGTGATGATTGCCGTCTACCGACGCCAGACCCGAGAGTCGCACCGGTTCCAGGTGGTGGGGGGCAAGGGGTACCGGTCCACGCCGGTGCGGCTGGGACGCTGGCGCATCCCGATCTTCGCCACCGTCTTTCTCTACGTGCTGGTCGCGATCATCGTGCCCATCCTGACCCTGGTCTGGACGAGCCTGACACCGTACCTCCAGCCGATCAGCCTGGACAATCTGGGTGCGCTCAGCCTCGCCAACTACACCGCGATCTTCACCAACCCGAGCTTGAGCCAAGCGGTCCTCAACACCCTGGTGATCAGCCTGATCACGGCGACCCTGACCGCCGGGTTCGCCCTGTGGCTGGCGCTGGCCGCCAGCCGTGGCGGACGCATCGGCCGGGCCCTGTTCGATATCTCGTTCCTGGTCTTCGCCATCCCCGCCGTGGTACTGGGAATGGCGGTGCTGTTCCTCTACCTGTACATGCCTTTCCCGATCTACGGAACGATCTGGATCATCATCATCGCGTTCACCACCCGGTACGTCCCGCGCGGGTCACGCATGATTCAGACGGCACTGTTGCAACTCGACAAGGGACTCGAAGAGGTGGGCCGCGTCTCCGGTGCGTCGAAGGGTGTCGTGCTGCGCCGGGTGATCTTCCCCCTCGTCGCCCCCGCGGTGTCGAGCACGTGGCTGTGGGTGTTCGCCCACTCCCTCGGAGAACTCCCCATCGCGCTGCTGCTGTCCAGCTCCGACAACCGCACCGTCGTGGTGCTGCTGTGGGACATGATCGGCGAGAGCGCGAACTATCCCGAGGCCAGCGCCCTCGCAGTTCTCCTGCTCGCCCTCTCCGCCGTCTCCGTCTGGTGGGTCAACCGCCGTGGCGTCCAAAAACACATCTGAGGTGTCGTGAACATGCAGAAACTCGTTGCTACCGACCATTCCGTACAGATCTCCGGTCTGCAGAAACAATTCACCCGCCACGACAGCGGCGAGGTGAACCGCGTCATCGACGATGTCAGCTTCGCAGTACCGAAGAACAGCTTCTTCACCCTGCTCGGGCCCAGCGGCTGCGGCAAGACGACCACGCTGCGCTGCCTCGCCGGACTCGAGACCGCTGATCGCGGCGAGATCTGGATGAACGGGCAGGCCGTCTTCTCCGCCGCGGCGGGTCGCGACGTCCCTCCCGACTCCCGGCCGATCGCCATGGTGCCGCAGTCCTACGGAATCTGGCCCCACATGAAGGTGTTCGACAACGCCGCCTTCCCGCTCCGATACGGCCGAAAGACCTACCCCCGCCCCGAGACGCAGCGGCGTGTCCTCACAATGCTCGAACAGGTGGGGCTGTCGGAGTACGCCGACCGATGGTCCACCCAGCTCAGCGGTGGCCAGCAGCAGCGGCTGGCGCTGGCCCGCGCTCTGCTGTGCGAGCCGGAGGTTCTGCTGCTCGACGAACCGCTGTCCAACCTGGACGCCAAACTGCGCTCACAACTGCGCACCGAACTGCGGTCGTTCCAGCAGAAGTTCGGCGTCACCACCATCTACGTGACGCACGACCAGGGCGAGGCCCTCGCCATGTCCGACACGATCGTCGTCATGAACCGTGGCCGGATCGAGCAGATCGGTTCGCCGAGCGAGATCTACGACTCCCCGGCGACGCGGTTCGTGGCCGACTTCGTCGGCAGCGCCAACCTCATCCCCGGCGTACTCGACCGGCCGGCCGGCTCCCGTGACCGCGTGGTCGACGCCAAAACGACCCTCGGGGTGGTGCGGTGCGAGAGATTCACCACCCCACCGGCGCCGCCCACTGCAGGCCAGGAAATATTCGTGTGCGTCCGGCCCGAGAACATCCGCGTCATCACTGCGTCGCGGGAGGCCGAGGGCCCCAACCGGTTCCCGGGGCGCATCATGACTGCCGAGTACCTCGGCGACCGCCAGGAGATGGTCGTCACCGTCGGGGACGTCACGCTTCGCGCACACGCCGATGCACACTTCGATGCACACCCGGGCGACGACGTAACCGTTGTCCTGGATCCGGCGTGGACGGTCGCTCTCTGGTCCTAGCGGCCATGACTCGTGAGAGTGCTGTCGACGTGTCGGGCTGAGTGGACGAGGACCTCCGGGCGACGTGGGTGTCGCAACGCACCCACGAGCAGCCTGGAGGTCTTCGCGGCGCCGACTAATCGGCCGAGGGGGTGAACTTCAGCAGAAGTGCCCGCCGGGCCGACGACAGATGGTGTCGCATCGCCGCGGAGGCGGCCTCCGGGTTGTGGGTGACGATCGCGGCGAGGATGGCCTCGTGTTCCCGGACGGAGTCGGTCCGCGGCTTCTCGCGGTCCGCGTCGCGGTACTGCTGCATGACGAGCGGGTAGAGCAGGCTGTCGACGAACCTGGTGAGCGTGGACTGCCGCGCCGCGCGTTTGACCTGTTCGTGGAACCTGCGGTTGAGGTTCCAGTATTCCTCGCGCCCGCCCGGTTTCTGCCAGTCCCACATGCGCTTACAGGTTTCGGTCATCGCGGCGATGTCCGCATCGGTGGCGCGTTCGGCGGCCTTCGCCGCCAGCGCCGCCTCCAGCACCGCGCGGGTCTCCAGTATCTCGATCGCCTCGTCCACCGAGAACGAGCGGGTGCGGGCGCTGCGGTTCGCCTCGGCGGTGACATAGCCCTCCTGCGCGAGGCGTGCGAGCACCGAACGGATCGTCCCACGTGAAACCTGGAGCTGCGTGGTGAGCTCCGACTCGGTGAGGCGTGAGTCCGGTTCATATTGACCGGAGAGGATCAAGGCACGCAGATCGTGGTACGCCTGCGACGTCCGGTTGGCGCCCGAATCCGGGCCGCCCTCGTTGCTCGGGCCCGTGCCCGTAGCTAGCACCATGGTGTGTCACCTCGAGAAGTCGTGGATCCGAGGGGCGGTGTACCCCGCGAAGCCGGGCTCGTCACCCGCGGGCAGGGGGCGGGTACGGGGGAGTTGCCGGGAGCGATGGACAGCGTCGTCATCTGTGCCTCCCACGTAATGTTGTACAACAACATTACGCGTTGCGTATCGAGCGCTCGATGTGAACGGGGTTAGGGGGCAGCAAGACGATCCCTTTCTGCATCAATCTGGTCCGGACTGACCTCCATATTGTTACACAATGTGCACCCTCCGGCCGACGAGAAGCCCGACGGCGAATGCACGTGCTCGCCGGCGCACCGTCAGTGATGCGCCGGCGAGCACGTTCGCCCGGATCAGAACAACCAGGGGACCTCGTCGTGACCGAAGTCGTGGAAGTCGCCGAACCGCCCCGAGTAGAACACCAGGCCGGTGCCCTCCCGGCAGCGCATGTCGGTGACCTCGCCGTAGAAGACGCGGTGGTCGCCGATGTCGTGGGCGCTGTGGACCCTGCATTCGAGCTGGGCCAGAGCATCTTTGATCAGCGGCAGCCCCGAGCGGCTGCGATCGCAGGGCAGGTCGTCGAATCGGGCGCCGCCCCGCGTGGCGAAGCGGCGGGCGAGAGCTTCCTGACGGGAGCCGAGGACGGAAACGGCGAACGAGCCCGCGGCTTCCACGGCCTCGGTGGTGCGGGAGCCGTGGGTGAGCGAGACGAGCAGGATTGCCGGGTCCAGGCTGATCGAGGTCAGGGAGCTGATCGTCATGGCACTGGGGTCGCCGTCGCCGTCGTCGGCGCTGACGACGGCGACCCCGGTGGTGAACCGGCCCATGCTTCGCCGCATGTCCGTCGGGGTGGGGGCGTGGAATGCCGGAAGGGTCATCGTGGGCCTACTTACTGTGGTACCGGACTTC
Organism: Rhodococcus wratislaviensis; assembly: GCF_900455735.1. Lineage (GTDB taxonomy): Bacteria > Actinomycetota > Actinomycetes > Mycobacteriales > Mycobacteriaceae > Rhodococcus_F > Rhodococcus_F wratislaviensis. The sequence continues at coordinate 216,574 of NZ_UAUI01000024.1, forward strand.
GAAGGTGACGACGCCCTCGTCCGTGCTCCAGGGGCCGTGCGGCATGCCGGGCGGCCGGCAGGCGTACATTCCCGCGGTGAACGTCTCGCCGAGGGTCAGGTCGGTGAACGACCCCTCGAGGATGTAGACCTCCTCCCAGAAGTCGTGCTTCTGCACGCCCATGGGAGTGGAATCGGCGCCGGGTTCGTAGCGCAGGATCCGGGTGGCGACGTTGCCTTCCGGGTCCTTGGCGAGGATGCGTTCGGTGATCTTCGGATCGTCACCCGGACATACCGTCCACTCGACGTCGGTGACCGGGAAGAATTCGAATTCGGGCTTGGCCATGAGGGTTTACTCGCTTTCCGCTTTGTAGCCGTCGGTGAACTGCTGCACAGCCGCGACGGCGCTGTCGTAGTCGTAGTTGCGGTACGTGTATGCACCCTTCACCACGAAAGGGGCGCCGGCGTAGAACATCTCGTACTGCTGGTGTCGTCCGGCGAATTCGGATCCGATGATGTCCCAGGCCAGTTTGAAGAGCTTGACGCGCTCCTCGGACGGCACCCCGGGGGACTGGACGTAGTGTTCGATGTCCCGGGACGTCAGCGGGCTGGTGAGGTCCTTGACGCTCGACGGGAGTTGCAGCACACCGCCGCCGACGAGGTCGCGCAGGATCGCGATCACCCGCGGGTAGATCTCCGACTGCAGGCCCATCGACCCGTACAGGGCCTGCCTGCCCGGCAGCCACATCCCGGCCGAATCCGGCTCGGCGGTGTACTCGGCGGCCAGTACCGCGGAACGGACCCCGCTGACGAGTGCGGCGAGTTCGCCGAGCTTCTCCTGAACGCTGGGGATCTTGTCCACCCCGTTGACCTGGGTGACCCGGCGCGCCACGCCGGCAATGAATTCGAGCTTCGTCGCGAAGCGGATCTGGGCCTGCCAGTTGCCAAGAACGTGGGCGCCGGTCTCGAAGAACTGCCGGCGGACACCGGTGGTGTCGCGGTCCACGAACACGCGATCCCACGGCACGAGGACGTCGTCGAAGACGAGGAGCGAGTCGGGCTCGTCGTAGCGGCAGGTCAGTGGGTAGTCGAACGAGCTCGTCGCGGCCGGGATGTACGGGCGGCGAACGTACTGCTTGAGACCGGGAGCGTTGGTCGGGACCACGAACCCGACGGCGAAGTCCTTGTCGTCCGGGCCGAGCGGCTTGATGCACGAGACGAAGATTTCGTCGGCGATCGCCCCGCCGGTCGCCAGCATCTGCGAACCACGGATGACCAGGCCCTCGGGGGTCTCCTCGACCACACCGGCCTGCAGGTACTCACCCTCCCAGCCGGACGCCGTCGTCGCGCGTGAGACCTGCGGCGGGATGATCGCGTACGAGACGTAGAGGTTCTCGTCGAGCAGCCGCCGGTACAACTCGGAGACGTTCGCCCCGAAGTCGTGCCCACCCTCGGCCGCGAACACCTCGGGATGCGCTGCGAACGCGGCGAGGAACGTCCCCACATGATCGGGGCTACGACCGATCCAGCCGTGCGTGTGCTTCGCCCACCGCTCGATCGCCTCCCGCCGCTGCGCGAGCTCCTCCCGCGATCGGGGAATCGAGAACACCCGATTGGCCGCCTTCCCGGTTTCGGGTGCGACGTACTGCATGCCGTTGGCCTCGTCCGCCGCCAGATCGAACATCTCGGCGATCGTCCGGGTCACGGGGGCGAAGGCCGGATGGGTGGTGACGTCGTCGATCTTCTCCCCGTCGACGAGCACTACGCGCCCGTCGTTCAGGGAGGCCAGGTAGTCGGCTCCGGTGCGCATGTCAGTGTCCTTCGGTGGTGTAGGAGTGGGCCAGGGTTCGGCCGTCGGGCAGGGTGAGTTCGAGGTCCCACCGGTGACCGGGGGTGAACTTGCCGTCGAGCAGCGGCAGGGTGCCTGCGAAGCAGAGCAGGTCCTCGCCGGTGTCGCCGAGCCGGTCGGCGAAGATCTGCAGAAGGTTCTGCGGTGTACGGAGATTGGCCAGGGTGCCGTCCTGATACAGGACCCCGTCGACCCACGATCGGGCCCGGCACGCGTCCCAGTCGAACGACGCCCAGTCGGCGATCTCGATGACGGCCGGGCCTACCGGCTTCGGGCACGCCCGCTTCGAGTCGCCGATGTCGACGGTCTCGAGTTCGCGGTCGGTGTGGTCGGAGCCGACACCGAGGTAGTACCGCCCGCGGTGCCGCAGGATCACCGGCTCGACCTCGCCCGAGGTGTGCGTTCCTACGACGGGGGCCTGCGTCGCGGTGGTGACCGTCGCGATCTCGACGGGGTAGAACATCGGCACCTGTGCGGGCGGTGCGACTCCGATGGCCGCGAGCTCGTCGATGTGATGTTGCACCGCTGCTTCGTCCCGGCCGGTGTAGCCGGCTACCAGGGTTCGGCCGCTGCCGAAACGCAGGATCTCGGAGGAATCGAGGGTTTCGAAGGTGAGCACCTCCGTGGTGGCGCCGGTCATGAAAGGACCTTTCTGCGGTTGAGGAAGCTGTAGTCGTCGAGCCGGTCCCTCAGGATCGGGAACTCGGCGCGGGTGCGGTCGACCACGGCGGGGTCGATCTCGGCGATGGTGATGCCCTCGGACGAATCCGCCTCGGCGATCACCGTTCCCCACGGGTCGACTATCCGGCTGTGGCCGCCGAGTTCGACGGAATTGTGTGTGCCGGTGGCGTTGCAGGCGATCACGAAGACCTGGTTGTCGACGGCGCGGGCCGAGGTCAGCAGCCGCCAGTGCTCCTTGCGGGCTTTCGGCCAGGCCGCAGGAACGATGACGAGTTGCGCTCCGGCCGAGACCAATTCGGTCCACAATCCGGGGAACCGCAGGTCGTAGCAGGTCGTGGCGGCGATCGGGCCGAACGGGGTGTCGGTGGTGTGGATCTGCGTCCCCGGCTGCACGAGCTGCGCTTCGAGGGAGTCGTATCCGAAAACGTGAACTTTGCTGTAGTGGTGGTGGACCTGTCCGTCGGGGCCGATCAGGACCGCCGTGTTGCGCAGCCTGCCCTCCTCGCCCTGTTCGACGATGCTGCCGGCGTGGATGTAGCACTGCCGTTCGACGGCGACGGATGCCAGAACCTGGACGGTACCGCCGTCGAGAGTCTCCGCGGCGGCGGAGTAGTCGTCGAAGTGGTTGTATCCCACGCGCCACAGCTCGGGCAGAACGATGAGGTCGACTCGCTCGTCGAGTCCGGTCAGGAGGTTGCGTACGCGCTCGAGTCGATGCGCGGGGGTCTCGGAATCGGGGCTGGCCAGCTGAGCCAGGGCTATCTTCATGGGTTTCCTTCGTGCCGTTAGATATTCGGCTGTTTCATTGACTGCAGGGTGGTGTCGAGGTGTTCCCGCACCGCCTGTACCGCGGCGTGGGGATCACCTGCCGCTATCGCGTCGGCGATGGCGTGGTGCTCGACGAGAACCTGCTTCTTGCGGGTTTCGTCGGCCATGACGATGCGGATGCCCATCCGCATCTGGCGGTCCCGCAGCGAGCTGTAGAAGGTGTTCATCAGTGGATTGCCCGCCGCGCGGATGATGGCCGTGTGGAATTCGAGGTCGTGCGCGATGAAGTCGACCGGGTCGGTGTCGTTCTCCTGCAGGTCCAGGAGAATGCGGAGCCGGTCCGGTACCAGGCCCGGCTGGGGCGCCACTTCGGTGACCGACCATTCCTCGACCACCCTCCGGGCCTGCATGATGGCTTCCACGTCACTGTCGGACAATGCCGGGATGAAGGCACCCTTGTGGGGCACTCGCCGGATGAAGCCTTCGGCCTCGAGGCGTAACAACGCCTCGCGCACCGGAGTTCGGGAAATTCCGGAGGACGCGGCGACCTGCGCTTCGGACAGAAACATCTCCTCGTCGCGGGGCAGGGTGATGATGGTGTTCTTCAGCCACTCGTAGGCCAGCTCCGGTGCCGTTGCCCCGGTGGTCTTCGATGTCGTCATGGCTTGCCCCTTCGAGGAGAGTCAGGAGATGACGGACGCCGGCTTTTCCGGCGTCCGGGAGGCCGCCTCGTCGCCCACGGCCGCGAGATCCACGGACTGCGTTTCCCGCGCGAGAAGTGAGGCGATCAGGGAGATGACTCCCATGGCGGCGAGGTAGGCACCGATGGCGTATCCGGTGCCGAACCGGGTGTAGAGCGCGATCGCGATGATCGGGGCCAGCGAGCCGGCGAGGACGGACGCGAGGTTGTAGGCCAGCGACACTCCGGAGTACCGGACCTCGGTGGGGAACAGTTCGGAGAAGAACGCGCCGATCACGGCGCTGTACGCCGCGAAGATCAGCAGTCCCACCGCCACCGCGAGGGTGATCGCCGCCGGATTCTTCGTGTCCAGCAGAGCGAAGAACACGAACGCCCACACGATGGTGGCGGCGGACGCGCCGATGTAGATCGGTCGTCGGCCGATCCGGTCGGCGAGCACGGCGAACATCGGGATCGTCACCAGGGCGACGACCATACCGATCATGACGGCGTTCAATCCGGTGCTGCGCTCGAGTTCGAGGATCTGGGTGATGTAGGTGATGACGAACAGCGAGAAGATGTAGAAGCCGGCGTTCTCGCCGAAGCGGGTGAAGGCCGCGAGGAGGATCTGGCGCCAGTGTCCCCGGACGGCCGCTGCGAGCGGCATGCCCTTCTTCTCGGCGGTCGCGGTTTCCCGGGACTGCTCGAACAGCGGGGTCTCCGCGACGTACAGCCGCAGCACCAGGCCGATGATCACCAGCAGGGCCGACAGCCCGAACGCGATCCGCCATCCCCAGGACAGGAACGCGTCCTCCGACAGCACCGAACCGAGGACGGCGAGCACCCCGGCCGCCAGCAGGTTGCCCAGCGGCGGACCGAGATTGGGCCATGCGGACCAGAACGCCCGTCTCTTCGAGTCGCCGTGTTCGGAGACCAGCAGAACTGCCCCACCCCACTCGCCACCGAGGGCGAAACCCTGCACCAGCCGCAGAAGCACCAGGATCAACGGTGCGGCGACGCCGATCGAGGCGTACGTGGGCAGGAAGGCGATGAGGAAGGTCGACACTCCCATGAGCATCAGGCTGGCGATGAGGGTGGCCCGCCGGCCTTTGACGTCCCCGTAGTGCCCGAGTACCGCGGCACCGAGGGGGCGCGCCACGAAGCCGACCGCGTAGGTGGCGAACGCGAGCATGGTGCCCACCAGGGGATCTTCGGTGGGGAAGAACAGCTTGTTGAACACCAGCGCCGCCGCAGTTCCGTACAGGAAGAAGTCGTACCACTCGACTGCTGTGCCGGCGAGGCTCGAACCTGCGATGACGGGCAGGCTGGTGTGTGGTCTGCGATTGATAGATTTGTTGTTGGCGGTTGCCATAGTCGACTCCTAGGTCGAATCGTCGCTACGTGACGAGCTGCGCGTCCTTGCGCCTACCTCCAAGTAGGCGACTCGAACGGTCGCGCAGATGGTGCTGCCTGGGCTCGGTGGTTGCTCCAACAGCCGCCGAGCCCACTTTTTTCTTGCCTTTCCGACTGTGAAGCCGATCACGCAAAGGCCGTGCACCAGTTGTATACGACCGGTCTACGATCCGCAAGAGGGGTTCGAATTCGCGGATTCCGGTCCGCGACTGAGTGTCTCTTGACGCCGGCCCGTGTACGACCTAGCTTAATCGAATCATATTCGATTAGTTGGAGGAGGTCCCGTGGACGCCGAACTGCTCGTCGTCGGAGGCGCGGTGCGCACCGGTGATCCCGACCGGCCCGTCAGTGACGCGCTCGCCGTGGCCGCCGGCCGCGTGGTTGCTCTGGGGGAGCGGGCTCGTGCGATGCGGTCGAGCCGCACCGAACTGATCGACCTGGATGGGGGCGCATTGTTGCCGTCGTTCGGAGACGGACACGTCCACCCGCTGATGGGCGGGCTGGGTTTGCGCGGTGCCTCGATTCGCGACTGTGGCAGCGTCGACGACGTCCTGCGCGAGGTGCGCCGGTGGGCGGACGAGAACCCCGAGGCCGGGTGTGTATTCGGGGACGGGGTTTCTCCGACGCTCGCCGAGGGTGGGCGTTTCGAGGCCACGTGGCTCGACAGCGTGGTTCCGGACCGGCCGGTGGTCCTGCGCACGATGGACCACCACACGGCTTGGGTCAACAGTGCAGCGCTGCGACGTGCCGGACTGAGTCGGGACACCCCGGATCCGGCGGGCGGCGAGATCGTGCGGACGGCCGACGGTGAGTTGCTCGGGACCCTGCGCGAATGGGGTGCGATCAATCCGGTTCTCGCGCTGGTGCCGGATGCGAGCCTCGACGATCGGGTCGACGCGCTGGCGACGGTGTCGACGATGCTCGCCGCCGCAGGTATCACGTGGGTGCAGGATGCGTGGACCGAACTCGACGACGTCGAGGTCTGGCTGACTGCCGCCGACCGCGGGAGACTGTCCACCCGTGCCAACCTCGCGTTTCGTGCGACGCCGGAGAGCTGGGAGGCCGACCGGGAGGCGTTCGCCCTGGCGCGGCGGAAGGTCGAGGAGCGGGGCGGCGACGCGGTCAGGGCGGGAACGGTCAAGTTCTTCGCCGACGGCGTGATCGAGGCCGGTACGGCAGCGCTTCTGGCGCCCTACACGGACTGTCCGCACTCCCACGGCATCAGCAACTGGACGACGGACGAACTGTCGCGGGCCGCGGCCGAGGTGGACCGGCTGGGGTTCCAGATCCACATCCATGCCATCGGCGACGCCGGGGTGCGCATGGCGCTCGATGCGATCGAGCACGTCGATCGAAGCAATGGTTCGCGTGATCGGCGCGCCACGATCGCGCATCTGCAATTGGTCGACGGTGACGACCTCGACCGATTCACGTCGCTCGGGGCGGTCGCCAACTTTCAGCCGCTGTGGGCCCAGCTCGACGCCCTGATGACGGAATTGACGATTCCGCGGATCGGGGACGACCGGGGCGCGCAGCAATATCGCATCGGAACCCTCACCGAGCGAGGTGCCCGGGTGGCCTTCGGCAGTGACTGGCCCATCACCGCCTATGAGCCGATCAAGGGAATTGCCACCGCGATCCACCGCCAGACCCCGTCCGGCATACCGACGGAGGGATGGTTGCCGGGCGAACGCGTCGGGCTCGAACGGGCCCTCGCCGCATATTCGGCCGGCGTCGCCTATCAGGGATTCGAGGAGAACCTGTGGGGCTGCCTCCGGCCGGGAATGCGGGCCGACATGATCCAGCTGCCGGTCGACCCCTACGACCTGTCGTCCGCGCAGGCGCTCAGCGAGCTCGCCGTGACCCGAACCTGGCTGGGCGGCAAGCAGGTGCACTGAGATCCGGCGCTACCGCTGCACCGCGCCGCGTTCCTGCAGGAGGTTGCGGAAGCCCGCCAGCAGGGCCGCCAGGCCGAGTTCGAACGCCTGCTCGGCCCTCGCCGGGCCGCGGGGTGCGGCGGCAAGCGCCCGGGTCAGCGCATCGTCGGCCGTCGTCGAATCCGCTTCGATCATGACCTCCGGGGCGGCCGCGTCCAGGGCGGCGCCGAGCAGGAAATTCTCCGCGGCGGTGATGACGGCCATGATGTGGTCGTCCGGAAAGCCGGCGTCGCGCAGACCGGCCGCCGCCGCGTGATACACCGAGAGCGAACCGGGATCGCGCACCGTCTCGGTGGCCAGGAGGCGGATGGCGGTGGGGTGCCGGCTGAACGCCGCCCGATAGGACCGGGCCCACTCGGAGAACGCCTCGTCCCAGGGCAGGCGCTCGAAGGCCGATCCGTCGATCTCTCGGACGACGCGGTGGCGAACCAGTTCGACGACGGCCGCGCGGCCTTTGGCATGGTGATAGATCGACGACACCTGCACGTTCAGGTGCCGGGCCAGATCCGGCATCCTGAAGTCGCCGTCACGATCGACCAGTTCGAGCGCCGCCTCCGCGATGCGTTCGCGGTCCAGGCGTGCGACGCGAGGTCTGCCCATCGGTGCACCCACCTCTCCAATCGAAATTCATTCGATTATGCCCTTGTGGCGCCGGTCACAACGTTCTAGTCTAATCGAAACACATTCGATTAGAACCTCGTCGCGTATCCGCGCCCCCGGTTTACCCCGCCGCCGCGCCCTTGCCCTGACTGGAGAAGTTCCTCATGAAGAAATCCGCACCCGGACCCGCCTCCGGCACGCAGCTGGAAGGCGGCGCCCTCGGCACCTCCGGCATCGTGTTCTTCGTCGTGGCGGCTGCCGCGCCGTTGCTGGTGATGGCGGGGGTGGCTCCCCTGGCGCTGAACGTCGCGGGCATCGGGGCGCCCGGCGGGTACATCCTGGCCGGGCTCGCGCTCGGCGTGTTCGCGATCGGCTTCACCGCGATGAGCAAGTACATCCACAACGCGGGGGCCTTCTACTCGTACATCTCGATCGGACTCGGCCCCCGATGGGGCCTCGCGGCGGCGGTACTCGCCCTCGTCTCCTACAACGCTCTCGAGATCGGGATCTTCGGCGCCCTGGGGTATTTCACCCAGTCCACCATGGCGGATCTGGTCGGGCTCAACCTTCCGTGGGGTCTGTGGTCGCTGATCGGCGTCGGTCTGATCTGGTTCCTGGGGTCGCGATCGGTCCATGTCGGCGCACGGTTCCTGATCCTGCTGCTCACCGCTGAGACAGGGATCCTGGTCCTGCTCGCAGCCGCCGTCCTTCTTCGGGGCGGCGCCGAGGGGCTCGGCGTCGACTCGTTCGCTCCCACCCACGTCTTCAGCCCCGGCCTCGGTGGGGTGCTGACTCTGGCGTTCGCCGCGTTCATCGGGTTCGAAGCGACCGCCCTGTACCGGGAGGAAGCGAAGGATCCCTCCCGGACGATCCCCCGGGCAACCTACCTGGCGGTCGCATTCCTCGGCCTGTTCTACGCCTTCATGGTGTGGATCATCATCCAGGCATACGGCCCGGATCAGGCGCTCGCGCTCGCAGCCTCGGATCCCGCCGCACTGTACTTCGACGCCATCGAGAACTACGTCGGTGGCTGGGCGAGCACGCTCATGGAACTGTTGATCATCACGAGCATCCTCGCCAGCCTGCTCGCTTTCCACAACGCGATCACCCGCTACGCCTTCGCGTTGTCGCGCGAGCACGTCCTGCCCCGGGCCCTCGGCAAGCTGCACCCGGTCTACAAGTCGCCGTACGTGGCGAGCGCCGTGCAGAGTCTCCTTGCCATGGTCGTGATCGTCGGGTTCGCGCTCGCCGGCGCCGACCCCTACCTTCAGCTCCTGCTCTGGGTGAATTCCCCCGGCGTCGTCGGCATCGTCGTACTCCAGGCCATGGCCGCCGCCGCCGTTCTCGCATTCTTCTGGCGGGACCGCCGCGGGCATTCGATCTGGCGGGTTCGGGTAGCCCCCGCAGCCGCTCTCGCCATGTTGAGCTACGCGACGTGGTTGATCGTGGCCAAGATGGACCTGCTCACTGCCGCAGGACCCGCCGTGAACACGGTCCTCGTCGCCGTCACACCGGCGAGCCTGGCGATCGGACTGGTGCTCGGTACACGGCTCGCGCGACGCGATCCCGAACTCTACGCACGGCTCGGAACCACCGACGTGGACGCCGAACCCTCGGTGCCGTCCGAAGAAGTGAGCAACAGTCCGATCCAGCCCGGCAAGGCGACGTAGACGTGCCTTCACCGAAATCCGATCCGCTGGACGTCCGGCGCTACCGTCGGTGGCGCGATCGACGTCGAGAAGCCGAACGACATCGTGCCCGACAGCCGAGGCCGGGCAAGGAGGTCGACGACATCCTCGACTTCGCCCGAACCTGGGCGCCGTTCGGCGGTCCCCCGGAGGAGGAGACCCTCGTCAACTTCGGGATGTGCCCAACTCGATTCACGGAACGACTCTGGCAAGTCATCGGCGAATTCGGTTGCGGGCGAGCCGACGAGACACAACTGAAACGGGCCTATCCGCAGCACGAATAGCGAAGCTGCGGGCCCATCGGGATCGTGATCGATAATGGTCGGATGCGGTCGCGGAGGAAAATCTTGGACGCCACGCTCGACTTGATCGCGAGTGACGGTTTCGAGGGTGTCACCATCGCGGCGGCGGCGCATGGCGCCGGCGTCACGCGACAGACCGTGTACTCCAACTTCGGGTCGCGCGAGGAACTCGTGTCGCAGGCGATCGCCGGTCTCGCCGTCGAGGTGCTGGGCGGGATCCACTCACGATCGAACGCCACCGACACAGCGTGCGAATACGTCGTCGAACTCATCGTCGCGGGCCGGGCGGCGGTGCGCGCCCATCCGGTCCTGGCTACCCTGCTCCAGGCGGAACGGGGCAACCCTGTTTTCGACACCGGCATGATGTCTCGCGCGAAACCTGTAGCGCGCGAACTGCTCGCGCCACTCGTCGAGCGCGATCCCGGTGTGGAGTCGAGCCTCGACGACATCGTGGAGATCGCACTTCGGCTGGCGCTGTCGGTCATCCTTTTCGACGACGACGCCGTTCACGCCGACGACGACCTTCGCCGGTTTCTCACCCGCTGGCTCTTGCCGGCGATGCCGTCCAGCTCGTAACGGCAGTCACAGTTACTTCTTGACACATCTGGCTTCAAGTGTCTAGTTTGAGCTCGCCCACGAGAAATGCTCCACGCTGATCTTTCGACATCTCGCCGAGTGAGTCCGTCTGCGATCTGGGGGAAACCTGTGTCTGCACTCAATCGCCGCTCCTTTCTGGCCGGGGCCGCTGCCGCGGGGGTTGCGTTGGCGAGTCCACGCATCGCGCAGGCCGGGACCGGACTCGCGGGTCGCCGCACGACCGTGCCTCTCACCCGCGAAGATCACCGGGTCATCGTCGTCGGGTCGGGGTTCGGCGGCGGCGTCGCGGCGCTTCGGCTCGCGGAAGCCGGGGTGCCCGTTGTGGTGCTCGAGCGTGGAATGCGCTGGCCCACAGGGCCGGACGCGGAGACCTTCCCTCGCGCGACCGCCCCGGACAAGCGCATCCTCTGGTACCGGTCCAGTCCGCAACTGTTCGGTGAGCCAGTGGCGCTGGAGCCGTACACCGGTCTGCTCGAGGCGGTGCCCGGCGACAACATGACCGCACTGTGCGCGGCAGGCGTCGGCGGTGGTTCCCTGGTCTACCAAGGGATGACGTTGCAACCGGCTGAGGCCGTCTTCAACACGCACCTTCCCGAAGCACTCGACTGGGCCACCATGGACCGAGTTCACTACCCGCGGGTCGCGCAGATGTTGCGGCTCGCCGTCGCCCCCGATGAGTTGATCGACAGCCCGAATTACCAGGCCGCGAGGGTGTTTGCGCAGAACGTGCAGCGAGCGGGACTGCCCGTGTCGAAGATCCCGATGCCGATCGACTGGAACTTCGCGCTCGACGAACTCCGCGGCCGCATGAAACCCTCGTACACCAACGGCGACGGCGCCCTCGGGGTCAACAACGGCGGCAAGCACTCGGTCGACGTCACCTACATCGCTGCCGCGGAAGCGACCGGCCGGGTGACGGTGGAAACCCTGCACCAGGTCACCGATGTCGAACGCGCCCCGGACGGCCGCTGGACGGTGTACGTCGACCGGATCGATACGTCCGGCACCGTGCTCGAGACCAAGATCCTCACCACGAATGCCCTGGTGATGGCCGCCGGCAGCCTGGGCACCACCAAGTTGCTTGTGCGCGCGGGGGCGACGGGCCGGATCCCGGATCTGCCGGACGGACTCGGAACCGGGTGGGGAACCAACGCCGACCGAATCTATGTCTGGACGAGCCTCGAAGAAGAGTTCGGCGCTCCGCAGGGTGGCCCGGTCGTCTACGGCAGTTTGAACTGGGACGACCCCGCCACCGCCGTCACGGTCATCCAGGCGTCGATGCCACCACTGTCTTTCGACGCACGCAGCACCATGCTCGTCGGATACGGAGTCAGCGACGGCCGTGGGAGTTTCGTGTACGACTCGGCCACCGACGACGCGGTACTGCGCTGGCCCCAGGAAGGCGACGCCGTCATCCAGAACGGCCGCATCGATCCGATGGTGCGGAAGATCGCCGGGCCGGGAAGCCTACTCACGGACACCAACGCGCTGTTCCCCTCCACCTGGCATCCGCTCGGTGGGGCGTCGATGGGCTCGGTGTGCGACCTCGAAGGCCGAGTGCTCGGCCAGCGCGGACTGTATGTCCTCGACGGCGCACTGATGCCCGGCAACACCGCGGCCTGCAATCCGTCGATGACCATCGCCGCGGTCGCCGAACGCGCCCTGGACCACCTGGTGGCCCGCGACGTCGGAACGGTGATCTGACTCCTCGATACGACCGGAACCCGTTCCGTAACGAATCGTCGTCGGAATCGGACGTATCCGGGGAATCAGCACAAGGGGAGGAGTTCACATGAGGCGAACAGTGCGAAGATCGATGATCGGTGTGCTTGCGGTGAGTGCGTGGATCGGGTGCTCCGTCCCGGCGTCTGCCGAACCACCACAGTTCGACGGCATGACGACCCTCCAAGTCCCTGGAACGATTGTCGGCTGGCCGTTGACCCGCGGGGGCGCGTTCTACAACCCCGTCGTCCACCACGGACACGGCCAGATCTATCCGACCCCGGATGGTTACGGATATGAGTTCCAGTGGATCAATCTCTCGACTGGAGCGTCCGGGAATATCACCGACCGGCACCCCGACCGAGACGCGGTCACGACCGGCTCCGGTCAGGTAGTCGTCACCGTGACCGCGCACCTGCCGGACCTGCACGACGTGTTCGGCACTCCGAGCGTGGGCACGTTCTACGTGGCACCGTAGGCGCGAGGTCACGGCGAGAAATCATGCGACTACATCGCACCTAACACTCCGTGACGTTGACAGCCAGTCCGCCCAGCGAGGTCTCCTTGTACTTCGACAGCATGTCCACGCCGGTCTGCCGCATGGTTTCGATGGCCTGGTCGAGGGTCACTCGGTGCGTCCCGTCGCCGTGCATCGCGATCTTCGCGGCGTTGACCGCTTTCACGGCGGCGACCGCGTTCCGTTCGATGCAGGGAATCTGAACGAGTCCACCGACCGGGTCGCAGGTGAGACCGAGGTTGTGTTCGATCGCGATCTCGGCGGCGTTCTCGACCTGTGCCGGTGTGCCGCCGAGCATTTCGGTGAGGGCGGCGGCAGCCATCGAACAGGCGGATCCGACCTCGCCTTGGCAGCCCATCTCGGCGCCCGAGATCGACGCCCGGCCCTTGACGAGTGATGCGATGGCGCCGGATGTGAGCAGGAAACGGACGATTGCGTCGTCGCGTTCATCGCCCGCGCCGACCGTGGGGACGAACCGTAGTGCCCAGTTGAGCACTGCCGGTATCACGCCGGCCGCGCCGTTGGTGGGTGCGGTGACGACGCGCCCGCCGCCGGCATTCTCTTCGTTGACGGCCATCGCCGCCGCGTTGAGCCAGTCCATCGACACCGAGTGGTCGGTGCCGATCAGCCGTATCCGCTCGTACAGGCTGGGAGCACGGCGCTCGACCCCCAGCCCACCGGGAAGGCGGCCCCGGGTGTGGAAGCCGTGACGGATGGACTCGCTCATCACGTTCCAGACTTCGAGGAGATATCTCTGCACGTGGTCGGGGGAGCGGGTCGCGCACTCGTTCTGCCACATCACATCGCTGATCGCGAGGCCCTCACGAACGCAGATGTCGAGTAGTTCCCCTGCCGTGGCGAATGGCCAGGGGACCGAGGGTGTTTGCGGCGCGGGCGCTCCGTCGCGCTCGACGAACCCTCCTCCGACGGAGTAGTACGTCGCCGTGTGGCCGGGTTGTGCGGTGTCGCTGTGCGGGGTGTCCGAGTGGGCCGTGAACCGCAGGGTATTCGGATGCCGAGTGCCGGCGTCGCGCATGTGTAGGGTGATATCCGCAGTGGTGAAACGTAATTCGCAGTCCGGACCCAACCGCAGTGGGGATCCGGCATCGATCTCGGCGACGCGCGACCGTGCGTAGTCGGGGTCGATGGTGTCGGGCGCATTGCCCTCGAGGCCGAGGAGCACCGCCCCGAGGGTCCCGTGCCCACGTCCGGTCGCGGCCAGCGAGCCGTACAGGTCGACTTCGAGCCGGGAGACCGTGCCGAGGTCGGAGTTCTTCACCTCGTCGACGAACATCGAGCCTGCCTTCATCGGGCCGACGGTGTGCGAGCTCGACGGACCGATTCCGATCGAGAACAGATCGAAGACGCTGGTCACCACACCCTACTCCGCGAGATGGGCGGCGGCCCGAGCGTCGTCGTCGTGGTCGACCATCGTGGCGCCCGTGGGACGCTCGGCGGCGCGGCGCAGCAGGTGTTCGCGCGTACCGGGATCCGACGCGACGTCGACGATCGTCCATGCGAGTGCGGTCGCCCCCGTGATGGCGCAGTCGTCGCCCGCGTCGGAACCGGCCGCTCGTTCGAACTCCACGGTGTGCGGCGGACCCGCTGCACCGTCGAGTTTGATCATCGGGTGAATGCTGGGAACGACCCGTGAGACGTTGCCCATGTCCGTCGAACCGCCCGACCCGTCGTGCCTGTCCGCCACGGGAAGTCCGGACAGTTCGATGTTCGCGTCCCACGCCTGGGCAAGGAGCGGATCTTGGCGGATGCTGAGGTATCGGGGTTCGGTGCGCCCGTGCTCCCAGGAGCAGCCCGTCGCGATGGCGGCGCCTTCGAGGCACGCAAGCACCCGCTGTTTGGCGTCGATCATCTCCTCCAGGTTCTGCGACCGGACCTCGATGTCGAGGCGCGAGTACCCGGGGACGATGTTCGTCACCGTGCCGGCGTCGGAGGTGATCGATGCGACGCGGATCCCGTCGCGCAACTGCTGGCGCAGCAGACCGATGGCGACCTGTGCGAGAGTCGCGGCGGCGCCGGCGTTGACGGCCTCGTGCGGGGCTGCTGCGGCATGGGCGGCCCGGCCGGTGAACTCCACGACGAAGCGGTCGACGCACTGCATGACGATCTGTGACGTGCGCACCTGGGTGTCGCTGTTCGACGGATGGACCATCGCCGACATCACGGCCGATTCGAACGCTCCCGCACGCATCAACGCGATCTTGCCGCCACCGTGCTCCTCGGCGGGGGTACCCAGGACCACGAGTTGCACGCCGAGATCGTCCGCGATCGGCTTCAGGGCAAGGGCCGCGCCGACGGAGATGGCGGCGATGACATTGTGGCCGCAGGCATGTCCGATCCCCGGCAGCGCGTCGTACTCCGCGCACAACACGACGCGGAAATCGCCGCTGCCGTATACCGCCTCGAACGAGGTCTCGATGTCGTATGCGCCCCTCGTGACGTCGAATCCTGCCGACTCGAGTTCCGTGGAGATGCGCTCGCACGCGAAGTGTTCGGCGAAGGCGAGCTCGGGCTGTGCGTGAATGTCGCGGCTGAGCGCGATGATTCGTCCACGCTCCTCGGTGATGGTGTGCGCGGCCGATTTCTTCAGGAGCTGGTTCGTTTCGGATGCGGTGGTGCTGTCGTCGACTCGCGTCATCGGTGATCGGCCTTCCAGTCGTCGTGGGTGTTCTGCTGTGTCGTCGCGTTCGCGAACGGGGGTCGGCGTGGGATCACCTCCAGAATCCGAGCGCGAACTCGGCGATGAGGGTCGACAGCACGAAGGAGGCGAAGATCGCGGCGAATCCGACGGGAACGATCTTCCACCCGATCATCCGGAGCGCGGGAAGATTCTTTCCCACAGCCAATCCGGCGAATCCCAGCACCACCGCGCACATCGACATGAAGTCGATCGATTCGGTGTTGTGGACGATCCACTCCGATCCGGGAAACCACCGACCCGATACGGATACGCCGAGCACGCTGGCCCAGATGACCGCGGTGATCTTGCCGCGGGTCAGACGGGACAGTGCGGTCGCGGCCAGCATGAGCCCGACGATGAGGGCGAAGCCGATGGGGATGCCGATCGTCGGCTCCCCTGCGGCGATCGTTGCGGCGGCGATGCAGATCGCGGCGACGATCGGGAGGCTCAGGTAGAGCGGAACGGTGATCTTTTCGTCGTCGTGGCCGAAGGGCGCGGCGTGTGTGTCGGCCGAGTCGGCGGGTGCGGGCGATGATTCGGTGCGCTCGCCCGAGACGACGGCGGGGCGGGACGAGGAGCGGGTGAGCAACCCGTAGAGACGATCTGCCAGCGGAAGGGCGATCCAGACACCCACGTAGACGCCGAGAATCATGGTGATGAGGTTCGAGGTGGCCGCCAGTGCCAGGACCTGCTCGCCCACTTCCGGGTGAGCCGCGGATATCGCAGCGGCACCGGCCGCCATCATCGATCCCGACCCGACGCCGGCACCCATCGCCAACGCCAGGGGGTCGAAGATGCCCAATGACGCGGTCAACGAGGCGATCAACGCAACAATGACGGCGCCGAACATCGTGCCGAAGACGTACATCGACAGCACACCGCGATATTCGTCCGATTTCACACCGAACCGGTCGCCCACGATGGCGAAGGATGCTTCCCGATCGATGGAAAACGTGGCACCGACCGTCGCGCGCCCCATCCGGAGTGCCACCGCGAGGGGAAGGGCAATCGCGACGGTCCCGACGAGGTGCCCGACCTCCTGCAACAGCAGAGCGGGCCCGGCGTCGAACAGGACGTCGATGTTGGGGCCGAGCGTGAGGCTCAACCGGGCGACCAGGAGCGAGACACCCACCGCCATGAGTGACTCGGCGACGGCCCACATCCCGGGCGTGAGCGGCCACCGCCGCTGTGCCGAGACGAATCCGCCGGCGAGGAGCGCCCACACCATCGGGTACACGGCGATCGCGGCGGGGCCGAGGTTGATCTTCCAGACGCCGACGGCCTGGAACGCCGACACGATCACGAGTGCGAGAACGGCCGGTAGCCACACTTCCCGCCGAAGCGGACCCGATGGTGTCCGACGGACCGACGGCGCAGGAATGACCTTCATGATTGTTGCCCCTACGAGGTGTAGTGCCGATATCGGCACGCAGGATTCATGCATACGAGCTGGGGGAATGATGGCGCATCAGGGAGTACACGCTGTCCGAGTCGCCGGATACCGGCACAGAATGGGAAGTGTGCGCAGAATGCAGGATCTACGCGCCTAATATTGCAGGAGAAATGCCCACTGGGGCGGAGGCCCGGCCACCCCACCGGCAGGGCCCGTCGGTGGAAGGATTCGCAGGACATGACCGACGCGAGAGACACGATGCTGGCGGAGGAGGATCGGCGCCTGATCCATGCGCTCCAAATCGCGCCGCGGGCCCCGTGGACCGCGCTGGCACCCATCCTCGGAGTGGACGCCGTCACGATTGCCCGCCGGTGGTCCCGACTGCAGTCCGAGGGGCTGGCCTGGGTCACCGCCTACCCGGCCACCGCGGAACGCGTGCTCGCGCTCATCGAGCTGAAATGCCCGCCCGGCCGCACACGCGCTGTGGCGGACGAGATCGGTCGCGACCGCGAAGCCATCACCATCGACCTGACGACCGGCGGCCGCGACCTGCTCGTCACCACCGCATTCGAGGACCATGAGCAGCTGAGTGACTATCTCCTCGAACGCATGGGATCGCTCGACGGAATCTCGGACATGACCACCCACGTACTCACGGGCATCCACACCGACGCCCGCAGCTGGAGACTCAGGGCGCTCGACTCCACGGAAGCCGCTGCCGTGCAACAACTCGCCAACAGCGCCCCGGCACCTCGTCGACTGCGGGCTCATCCGAAGGACGAGGCGGAGATCCTTCGTGAACTCGCCACCGACGGCCGCCTGCCCGCGACCGAGATCGCCGCACGGCTGTCCCTGAGCGTCGACAGCACGCGCGCATCGATGAACAACCTGCTCGCCTCGGGTCGCGCGGTGATTCGCACGGAAGTCGCACGGCGGCACTCCGGTCGACCGGCATACGCCTGGTACTTCCTGAAGTCGCCGGCGCGATCGATGGATCAGGTACTCGACCGACTGTCGACTCTCAGCGACGTCCGGCTCCTCGCCCCCACCATCGGTCCCTACAGCATCATCATGGCGATGTGGCTCCGAAATCTCGACGAGGTGCGCAAGTTGGAAACGGTCATCGAGCAGCATTGCCCCGACGTGATCATCGAAGACAGATCGCTCGTGCTGCGCACGCCCAAACATCTCGGTAGGCGACTGACCGCCACAGGCCAGACCTCGCGCGGGTGAGTCACTGACGGCAGCGATCGAACGTCACCCCATCGATCGCCCAATGTCACCGCGGTTCATTCTGATTGACCGGCTGTGACATTGGGCGATCATGCGTCGGTGGACGCTATGAAATGTTTCTTGACAACGCGTCGTGCGAGTGAATAAGTTGTTGCCTACATCACTGACACTCTGTTGTGTGAACTGACGCACTGTTGTCTGACCTATTTCATCCCCAACCATCGACAGAAGCGGACCGCCATGTCTTCACAGACCAAGGGAATCCTGATCCAGGCGGTGCTCGGTGCCGTCCTCATCTCGATTCTGATGATCCCGTTCCAGGGCCTCACCCCCTTCGCCCCGTACAGCGCGATGCTGATCCTTCCGGTGATGCTGTTCTTCACCCTCCAGGCGCCTCCGAAGGCCCTCCTGGGGATGTTCCTGAGTTTCGCGTGCGGTGTCGGCTGGGCCGGGTTGTTCATGCTGGTCAAGGCCGCTCTGCCCGGGGTGCCGTTCGAACTGATGATGGGGGTCGGCGTGGCCCTCGTGATCTTCCTGATCCTGTCGGTGCACCCGATCCTGCTGGGACGCACACCCTTCGGAGTGGTCCCGGCGGTGCTGCTGGGCCTCATCGAGTCGTTGCTCGTCATGCTGCTGACCCCGATGCTCGCCCCCGGCGAACCGGGGCCGAACCTGCTGTGGCTCCTCGTCATCTTCGGTTACGGCTGCGTCATGACCTTGATCCTCGTCGTGGTGCAGGACCGGCTTATCAGTGCGGCGCTCGGGACGACGTGGCGTTCCGCCCCGGCGGAGGACGCACCCAGCTCGCAGGTCCCGTCCACGCAGTCAGCGGGCAATCCCGATGTCACAGCGGTCCAATTCGACTGACCCTCTGTGACATCGGGCGCCGGGTGTGTGCGCCGCGGAGTGCCGGGGACTACGGTCTGCCTATGGACGACGGTGGACTCGAGGGACTCGTTGCGCGCGCCCGGGCGCTGACCGAGCCGGGCACGCGCCGCATTCTCGGGATCGCCGGACCGCCCGGCTCGGGCAAGAGCACCGTCGCTGCGGCCGTGCTGGCGGCGCTGGGACCGTCCGCGGTGGTGGTGCCGATGGACGGATTCCATCTGGCGGGTGCGGAATTGATCCGCCTCGGCCGGGCCGGGCGCAAGGGCGCGCCGGACACGTTCGACGCCGCCGGGTACGTGGCGCTGCTGCGCCGGCTGCGTGAACCCGACGGCGAGACCGTGTACGCCCCGCAGTTCCACCGTGAGGTCGAGGAGTCCTACGCCGGGTCGATCGCCGTCCCGCCGGACGTCCCGCTGGTGATCACCGAGGGCAACTATCTGCTCCTCGACGAGCAGCCGTGGGCGAGGGTGCGCGGCCTGCTCGACGAGGCATGGTTCCTCGCCCCGGACGACGACGAGCGCGTCGCCCGGCTCGTCGAGCGGCACGTCCGCTTCGGCAAGTCGCCCGATGACGCCCGAAAATGGGTGCGGCGCAGCGACGAACGCAACACCGCGCTGGTCGCGCCCGGCCGAACCCGCGCCGACGTCGTCGTCCTCGGCGACCCGCTGTGAGCGGGTTCAGGCCGGGTACTCGATCGGTTCCATCCGGCCGCTGGTGAGTGAGCGCGTCGCGGCCTCGGCGATCGCCTGCGCCTTCAGCGCCTCCGACAGGGTCGGGCCGATGTCGGCACCGTTCTCCAGCGCGTCGACGAAGTGGTCGAGCGCGGTGCGGTAGCTGGCCCTGATCCGTTCGAACCATCCCGCGTGCAAGCCGTCGTCGACCACGCGGCCCGCGCTGTACCGGGAGACGGATCCGGCGCGCTGCCGTCGCGCCTCGACCATGCCGGTCGAACCGAGGACCTCGATGCGTTCGTCGTAGCCGTAGCCGATCCGCCGGGTGCAGTCGATCTGGACGAGCGCGCCGCCGGGCAGACGCAGGGTCACTGCCGACGTGTCGACGTCGCCGTACTCGGCGAGGCGGGGTTCGGCGAGCGTGGACCCGGTCGCGAAGACGGACTCGGGGTCGAGCCCGGAGATCCACCGCGCCAGGTCGAAGAAGTGGACGGTCTGGTCGCGCATCTGCCCGCCCGAGACCGCGATGTACTCGAGCGGCGGCATCGCCGGACCGCGGCTGGTCATCTGGATCAGCTCCACCGAACCGATCTCGCCGGACGCGACCACCCGCTGCAGTTCGGCGTAGTCGCGGTCGAAGCGGCGGTTGAAATCGACCATCGCCCGCAGCGATCGGGCCTCGGCGAAGCGCACGATATCGACGGCGTGCGCGAGATCGAGATCGATCGGTTTCTCGCACAGGGCCGGGATTCCCGCCGTCGCCGCGGCGCGAAGGTGCTCGGCGTGGGTGTCGGTGGACGACGCAATGAAGACGGCGTCGATTGCCGTCGGGTCGAAGACCTCCGCGAGGTCGGTGGTCGCGCGGCTGCCGTGCCGCTTGGCGAGGTCCGTCGCACGGGCGAGGTCGATGTCGAAGACGAGAGCCAGGTCGACGTCGGGGTGCGCGGCGAGGTTGGCACCGTGCACGCCGCCGATGAATCCGGCTCCGATGAGGGCGAAACGCTGCATGTCAGATACCGACCTTTTCGTGTGCGAAAGCGGGGACGACCCAGGCGGAGTCGGCGGCGTGGGAGGCGGCGGTCGCCTCCACGAACTGGACGCCGATCAGGCCGTCGCGCCCGGCGGGGAAGGACAGATCGCGGATGGTTGTGGGCTCGCCGTCGCGGCGGGCGCGGAGTTCGTCCGCGAGGTCGCGGTAGAAGTTCGCGAACGCCTCGAGGAAGCCCTCGGGATGCCCCAGACCGGGGCGCGTGAGCCGGGTGGCGTCCTCGGACAGCGTGCGCATTCCCTGCGTGAGGATCGTGGTGCCGCCGTCGAGGTCGCGCACCGTCAGGTGGTGGGGATCCTCGTGCCGCCATTCGACGCTCGCGGTGTCGCCGAAGACCCGGATGCGCAGGCCGTGCTCGTTGCCGGTGGCGGCCATGCTCGCCCACAGCGTCGCGGGTGCCCCGTTGGACAGGGTGAGGCGCACGGTGGCGTTGTCGAACACCCGCCGTCCGGGGACGAGGGTGTCCAGTTCGGCCGACATCCGGGTGGCCTCGAGGCCGGTGACGTACCGCAACAGGTGGAAGGCGTGGGTACCGAGATCGCCGACGACGCTGGGGAAGCCCGCGACGTCGGGGTCGGTGCGCCACCGCGCCTGGCGGTGTTCGCCGATTTCGAGGGGTGTCGCCGCCCACCCGGACGCGTGTTCCACCGCCACGAACCGGATCCGCCCGAGGTCGCCGTCACGCACCATCCGGGCCGCGTGCCGGACCATGGCGTAGGCCGAATAGCAGTGCGGGACGGCCAGGATCGCACCGGACGCCTCGGCGATCGCGACCAGTTCCGCAGCCGACGCCGAGTCGGTGGTGAGGGGCTTCTCGCACACCACCGAGATGCCCGCCTCCAGGAACGCGCGCGCGATGTCGAAGTGGCTGTCGTTCGGGGTGGTCACGGCGACCACATCGACGCCGTCCTCGCGGGCGGATTCCCGTTCCGCCATCTCCCGGTAGTCGCGATACGTGCGATCGGCCGGCACATTGAGGCTCTCCGCGATCCGCGCCGACGATGCGCCGTCTCGTCCGAAGACCCCGGCCTGCAGGACGTAGCGGTCGTCGAGACGCATCGCGTAGCGGTGGGTCTTGCCGATGTCGGCACCCTGCCCGCCCCCGACCATGCCGGCGACCAGGCGCAGGCTCCCGTGCTTGCTCAACTCGTCTCCTACTGAGGGGTTTTGACCGCGAGAACCGGGATCGGGGATTGCAGGATGAGGCGCTGGCTCACGCTGCCGAGCAGGGCCTTGCCGACCGCGCTGCGGCGTTTGACGCCGATCACGAGACGTTCGATGTCGGGTCGTTCGTCGAGCAGGTCGAGCACGGCGGTCGCGGGATCGCGGTCTCCACGGCCGATGCGGTCGAGGACGGTCACGCCGTCGTCCGCGAGAGTGTGCACCTCTTCGGGTTCGGTGAGGGAGAGGTTCACCACCAGGAGGTCGGTGCCCAGCATCGCGGCTTCCTTCTTGCCGGCGAGGAGGGCGTGCGATCCTTCGGAGGAGTCGGTCACGGCTACGAGCACTGTCATGGGATCAACCTTTCTGCGGGCACGGTGCGGGCGACTGTCACGAGTAGTCGCGCCGGAACTGGTCTTCGAGTTCCTCGAGCGAGCGGCCACGGGTCTCCGGAACCTGGGTTTTGATGAAGACGAGTGCCAGCACGCCGAGGCCGGCGAAGATGAAGAACGTCGCACCGATTCCCAGTGCGGCCACGACGGGCGGGAAGAGCAGCGCGACAACCGCGTTGGCGATCCACAGTGCGAAGATGCAGACGCCGATGGCGAAGCTGCGGATCTTCAGCGGGAAGATCTCCGACAGCATCAGCCACACCAGGGGGCCGATCGTGGCCTGCATCGAGAAGACGAACAGCACCACGAACGTCAGGATCAGGTAGGCCTTGAGGGTGCCGTCGGGCAGCAGGAACGCGGACAGGCCGACGAGCACGTGGAACGTGGTGGTGAGGGTGAAGCCGCCGATGAGCATCTTCCGACGGTCGATCCGGTTGATCAGGGCGACGCCGGTGAGGACGCCGAGCACGCTGAACAGACCGTTGAGGGTGTTCGCGACGATGGCGGCGTTGGAGGAGAATCCGGCGTCGCCGAGCAGCTGGGTGCCGTAGTACATCACCGAGTTGATGCCGGTGGCCTGCTGGAACACTCCGAGGCCGACGCCGATGAAGATGAGGCGGCGGATCCATTTCACCGACAGGTCGGCGGCCCCGCCGGTCTGTGAGAGCTTCTCTTCCTCGGCGAGCGCCCGAACTTCCTCCAACTCGGCACGTGCCCGCTCCGGGGACCGAACCTGGAGAAGCACGGCGAGCGCTTCGTCGTGTCGGTCCTGCGACATCAGCCAGCGCGGGCTCTCCGGCATCCGCAGCATTCCGGCGAACAGGAAGATGGCCGGAATGACGGCGACCAGAAGCATGAAGCGCCAGACGTTCTCGTTCTCGCCCCAGATGTTGAAGATGATGGCGTTGATCACGAATGCGGCGAACTGTCCGACGACGATCATGACTTCGTTGCGGGAGACCACGCTGCCGCGTCGTTCGGTGGGGGAGATCTCGGAAAGGTACACGGGCACGGTCGCGGATGCGCCGCCGACGGCGAGGCCGAGGATGAAGCGGAACAGTGCGAGCACCTCCCACGTCGGGGACAGCACGCAGCCGAGCGTCCCGATCATGAAGATGATCGCGAGCACCAGAATGTTGTGCCGGCGCCCGAACCTGTCGGACATTCGTCCGCCGATGAGAGCGCCGATCGCGGCACCGAAGATCAGGATGCTGACCACCAGGCCTTCGGTGAACGAGGTGAGCTGGAGGTCTTCCTTGAGCGGTTCGAGTGCGCCGTTGATGACTCCGGTGTCGTATCCGAAGAGCAGGCCGCCGAAGGTGGCGACGACGGCAATGATGCCGAGTCTGTGCGAGTGCCGCCCGGGGGCGTCGGCAGGCAGGGACGGGGCGGTAGTTCGGGTGAGATCGCTGGCCATGAACATCTCCTCGACGTATTCCATGTACAGAACACGTAATGTGTTTATGTCCGAACAAAGCTAACCCATTGTGACTCGAGGCGCAACGGCAAGCCAATCATCGGGCGGTTCCCACGGCGCGATCGGCCGATCCCTACCCACGAGTAATAGAACGCACGATCTGTTATCGTTCGCGATATGCCCAGGCCACGCGTCCACGACCTCGACGACGCGCTCGATGCCGCCGAACGGCTGGCCGTCGAGGGCGGGCCGAGCGCGGTGACCCTGCGTGCGGTCGCCGCGGCCACGGAGATGTCCAACGGCGCCATCTATCACGCCTTCGGCTCCCGGGGCGGGCTGGTCGGGCGCGCCTGGTTGCGGGCAGCGCACCGATTTCTCGACCTGCAACAGGAATCGGTCGAGGACGCGCTGGGGCGTGGTCCCGTGGACGCCGTCGTCGCTGCCGCCGACACCCCGGCCGTCTTCGCCGAGCGGTTCCCGCAGTCGTCGCGGCTCCTTCTCACCGTTCGCCGCGACGAACTGCTCGGATCGGAAATTCCCGACGACGTCGCCACCGAGTTGTCGCGCCTCGACTCCGTCCTCGTCGAACTGTTCGTCCGGTTGGCGCTCGCGCTGTGGGGGCGCAGGGACGGTCGCGCGGTCGAAGTGATCGAAGCGTGCGTCGTCGGACTCCCTACCGGACTGCTGCTGCACGCCCGGCGAAAACCGGACGACGCCATGCGCCGACGCCTGGAGGCGGCGGTCCGCGCCGTTCTCGCACTCGACCCCCCGCCCCCGGGGAAACGTCACGACAAAAACACGAAAGGTTCCCGATGACCGCCACCCTGACCTACCGGGACACGATCGCCGTCCTCGACCTCGGCGACGACGAGAATCGTTTCTCCCCCGAGTGGCTCGACACCGTCGATCGGCTCCTCGACGACGCCCACGAACACGGCGCGCAGGCCCTGGTCACCACGGCCACGGGGAAGTTCTACTCCAACGGGCTCGACCTGGACTGGCTGATGGCCAACGGCGACCGCGCGGACTGGTACGTCGGGCGCGTGCAGGCCCTGTTCAGCCGGATTCTGACGCTCCCCCTGCCAACGGTGGCCGCGGTCAACGGGCACGCGTTCGGCGCCGGCGCCATGCTCGGCATCGCCCACGACTACCGGGTGATGCGGTCCGACCGCGGGTACTACTGCTTCCCCGAGGTCGACATCCACATCCCGTTCACCCCTGGGATGGCCGCGCTGATCCAGGCGAAGCTGACACCACAGGCCGCAATCACCGCCATGACCACGGGCCGCCGCTACGGCGGCGCCGACGCGCACACCAGTGGGCTGGTCGACGGGACCGCGCCCGAGGGCGCGGTCCTGGATGCCGCCGTCGACCTGATCGCGCCGCTCGCGGGGAAGGACGCCGGCACGCTCGGTGCGATCAAGTCCACCATGTTCGCGCCGGCCGTCACCGCACTCGCGTCGGGCCGATCATGACTCGCTGACGCGAAACCTACTGTGCGCGAGCGGCGATCATTCGCCCGGCACGTGGAGAATCAGGGCGTCGCCCTGTCCGCCGCCGCCGCAGAGTGCGGCGGCGCCGGTTCCACCGCCGCGTCGTTTCAGCTCGAGCGCGAGGTGCAGCACGACCCGTGCCCCCGACATGCCGAGCGGGTGCCCGATGGCGATGGCGCCGCCGTTCACGTTGACCCTCGACGGGTCGACTCCGAGTTGCCGGGTCGACTCGATGCCGACGGCGGCGAAGGCCTCGTTGATCTCGACGAGGTCGAGCGCCGAGGGGTCGAGTCCCTCACGGGTGCACGCCTTGCCGATGGCGTTGGCGGGCTGCTGCTGGAGCGTCGAGTCCGGTCCGGCGACGACGCCGTGGGCGCCGATCTCGGCGAGCCATTCGAGTCCCAGCTCCTCGGCCTTGGCCTTGCTCATCACCACGACGGCGGCCGCACCGTCGGAGATCTGCGACGCGGAACCCGCGGTGACGGTGCCGTCCTTGCTGAACGCGGGCCGCAGCTTCGACAGCGACTCCGCCGTGGTGTCGGCGCGGATGCCCTCGTCCTCGGTGACGACGAGCGGCTCGCCCCGGCGCTGCGGGATGGTGACGGGAACGACCTCGTCGTCGAAGAGGCCGTTCTTCCACGCGGCCGCGGCACGCTGATGTGAGGCGGCAGCGAAGGCGTCCTGCTCGTCGCGACCGATCTTGTCGGTGTTCGCGTTCCGGTCCTCGGTGAGGGCGCCCATCGCCTGCTCGGTGAAGATGTCGTACAGGCCGTCGTAGGCGAGGTGGTCGACGAGGGTGGTGTCGCCGTACTTGAAACCGCTCCGCGAGTTCGGGAGCAGGTGCGGCGCCTGGGACATCGACTCCTGCCCGCCGGCGACGACGACATCGAATTCGCCGGCGCGGATCAGCTGGTCGGCGAGCGCGATGGCGTCGAGACCCGACAGGCACACCTTGTTGACGGTCAAGGCCGGCACCGACATCGGGATGCCCGCGTTGACCGCGGCCTGCCGGGCCGGGATCTGACCGGCGCCGGCAGTGAGGACCTGCCCCATGATCACGTACTCCACCAGTTCGGGTGCCACCCCGGCCTTGTCGAGGGCGCCCTTGATGGCGATGCCACCGAGATCGGAACCGGACAGTGACGCGAGCGAACCCGTCAGCCGGCCGACGGGGGTCCGGGCTCCGGCGACGATGACGGACCTGGCGGAAGAAGTCATGGGATTGTCCTTGGTGTCGTGACGAACGTTGCTCAGACGAGTGCGGATTCGCGGATCTCGAGGGGGGTTCCGGTGGCGGCGACGACCTCGTCGACGGTGACGCCGGGGGCGACCTCACGGAGAGCGAGGGTGCCGTCGCCGACCACGTCGATGACGGCGAGGTTGGTGATGATGCGGTTGACGACGCCCTGGCCGGTCAGCGGCAGGGTGCAGGCGTCGATGATCTTCGGATTGCCGTCCCGGTCGGTGTGTTCCATGAGGACGATGACGCGGCTCGCGCCGTGCACGAGGTCCATCGCGCCGCCCATGCCCTTGACCATCTTTCCGGGGACCATCCAGTTGGCGAGGTCCCCTGTGCGGGAGACCTGCATGCCACCGAGGACGGCGGTGTCGATGTGGCCGCCGCGGATCATGCCGAACGACAGCGCGGAATCGAAGAACGCGGCACCGGCGTTGACGGTGACCGTTTCCTTGCCGGCGTTGATCAGGTCGGGGTCGACGTTCTCGTCGGTGGGGTACGGGCCGGTGCCGAGGATCCCGTTCTCCGAATGCAGGGTCACGGTGACGTCGGTGCCGAGGTATCCGGGAATGAGGGTGGGCAGTCCGATGCCGAGGTTGACGTATTCGCCGTCGACCATCTCCGCGGCCGCACGGGCGGCCATCTGCTCACGTGTCCATCCGTTGGTGCCGGTCATCGAGTGGCTCCTTCCGTGCTGCTGACTGTCCGCTTCTCGATCCGCTTGTTCTGGGGGCCGGTCTCGACGATGCGTTGAACGAAGACTCCGGGCAGGTGCACCTGGGCGGGGTCGATGGTGCCTGCGGGGACGAGTTCCTCGACCTGCGCGATGGTCACCTTCCCGGCCATCGCCGCGAGGGGGTTGAAGTTCAGGGCCGACTTGTCGAACACGAGGTTGCCGGCGGTGTCGCCCCGCAGTGCGTGGACCAGGGCGAAGTCGGCGGTGATCCCTAGTTCGAGGACGTAACGCTTGTCGCCGAACACGCGGGTTTCCTTCGGGGGCGACGCGAGCGCGACGGAACCGTCGGCGGCGTACCGCCAGGGCAGGCCGCCGTCGGCGACCGGGCTGCCGACACCGGCGGGGGTGAAGAACGCGGGGATGCCCGCACCGCCGGCCCGGAGGCGTTCGGCCAGCGTGCCCTGCGGGGTCAGCTCCACCTCGAGCTCACCGGAGAGGTACTGGCGGGCGAATTCCTTGTTCTCGCCGACGTACGACGCGGTGACACGTCGAATCTGACGGGCGCCCAGCAGAATTCCGAGCCCGTGGTCGTCCACACCGCAGTTGTTGGAGAAGACCTCGAGATTCCCGACACCGGAGTCGGCGAGCGCGCGGATCAGCGAGTCGGGGATTCCGCACAGGCCGAACCCGCCCACGGCGATCGACGCGCCGTCGGACACGTCCGCGACTGCTTCTTCCGGGGTGTCGAACACTCTCGATCCCATGTGCATCCTTTCTCCTGGCCGCCGTACCGGCGATACCGTCTTCCGCACCAGATCGTCCACCTGGTGAACGTCTTCGCGCAACGAGCTTTGCTCCACTAAAAGGGGTTACTTCATGCATTTCAAGGGGTGAGGAGACAGTGCTCGCCGGCTGAACGTCGCACGAGAGAGCGTTCACTGAGTGAACGTATACTGCGGTCATGGACAACGCGCAGCGGCCGCAGGTCATCCACCGGGTGGGATCTCTCTTCCGGGCCATCGCCGCCCTCGAATCGTCGGGATCCTCGACGTCCGCCCTGGCGCGGGAGACGGGTCTCGCCCGGCCCACCGTGCATCGCCTCCTCGTCTCGCTGGCCGAGGAGGGACTGGTCGACCGCGATCAGAAGTCGGGGAAATGGTCGCTGGGGCCCGAGCTGTATCTGCTCGGCTCGCTCGCCGCCGGCCGGTACGACATCACGGACCGCTCCCGCGACGTCCTCCGAGATCTTGCACGCGAGACCGGCGAGAGTGTCTTCCTGTCCGCCCGCCGCGGCGACGAAACGGTCTGCATCGCGAGCGAGGAGGGCAGCTTCCCGCTGCGTTCCCACGTGCTGTACGTCGGCATCCGCCTGCCGCTCGGGGTGGCGTCGGCGGGTCTGGTCATCCTGTCCCACCTGCCGGACCGCGACATCGACGACTACCTGTCGCGCGCCGATGTCACCGGCGAGTGGGGAACGCAGCACAGGCGGGACGAGATCGCCGAGCGCATCGCGGAGACCCGACTGAACGGGTACGCCGTCAACCCCGGGCTGCTCGTCGAGGGCAGCTGGGGGATGGGCGCCGCCGTCTTCGACGCCCAGGGATCACCGGCCTGGGCGTTGAGCATCACCGGGGTGGAGAGCCGGTTCCGCGAGGAGCGCCGCCGCGAACTGGGAGAACTCCTCCTCCGCCAGGCGCACCGGCTCACCCAACTGCTCGCCGACAGGCCGCGGAGTCGGGGGTGAGCAAGATTCGGTCCGGCGCCTACGCGGCCTTCCGCCGCCGCCGAGGCCGCCCGTGGCGGGTGTCGATACTCCACAGGTGGGTGCAGTCGGGGCACTGGAGATGGACGTGGGTGCCCCGATTGCTCAGCAGGTATTGCCAATGCCGGTCGCAGTTGCGGCCGGACCCGCAGTCGCCGCAGTCCGAGCCGTGGTCGCAGCCCGGGCAGGGCAACCAGGCGCGACGGGAGAAGTCCGCGGTCGGATCAATCGGTAACACGGCCCACCGTCCGATCCGGGAGCACACCCGCCTGGACCAGTTCGTCGTAGATGCGCTGCTGCTCGGGGTCGAGACCGGAGTACAGCATGTCGTACGCCCGCTCTTCCTCCGCGAGCACGGCGACGGGATCCCAGTCCTCGCCGATCGCCTCGAGAACAGCGGTGCGCCGCCGTGCCTCGTCCAGCGTGAGGTCGAGCGCGAACGAGAGTTCGGAGTCGCTACCCATGTGGTCACCTTCGTTTCGCGGTCGCCGTTGTCGAAGGGGCCAGGGTCACTCGAGCCCGCCCAAGATCACAATGACCTGGATCACGTCGATCGAAAGTGTTGCGTCGTATTAACGACGAAACGCCCCGCCATCCGGGTGGATGACGGGGCGCGTGGTGCGGGTGGGGTCAGGCCTGGAGGCCGGCCTCGATCTCGAGGGTGATGGTGATCTTGTCGCCGACGACGGCTCCGCCGCCTTCGAGGGGCATGTCGATGGTGATGCCGAAGTCCTTGCGGTTGAGGACGGTGGTGGCTTCGAAGCCGGCGACCGGGCCGTTGCCCATGCCGGGGTTGACGCCGTTGAACTCGAGGGCGAGCTCGACGGGGCGGGTGACGCCGTGGAGGGTGAATTCGCCCTCGACCACGTAGTCGTCGCCCTTGGCGCGGACGGCGGTGGAGGTGAAGGTGGCGGTGGGGTACTGCTCGGCGTCGAAGAAGTCGGCGGACTTGATGTGGGCGTCGCGGTCGGTGTTCTTGGTGTCGATGGACGCGACCTGGATTTCGGCGGTGACGGCGGCGGTGCCGTCCTCGGCGACGGTGATCGCGCCGGTGAAGTCGTTGAAGGTGCCGCGGACCTTGCTGACCATGAGGTGGCGGACGGAGAAGCCGACGGTGGAGTGGACGGTGTCGATGGCCCAGGTTCCGGCGGTGAGGTTGGGCAGGGTGGCGGTGGCGGTGGTCATGAAAACTCCTTGGACTGTCGAACGGTCACTCGAAATCGAGGTAATTGAATCTGCAACTACTACGTTAAGCCGAAGTCGTTGCGATGTCAACTAAATTCTGCGAAACGCAGGTGAACTGCGGTGTTACTGCTTCGGCCGGACCGGATGGCGGCTGACGATGGAGATCCGGTTGAAGGCGTTCATGGTGACGGCGATCCAGCTCACCGTGGAGATCTCCTGCTCGGAGAGGAATCGCCGTGCGAAGGCGTAGTCGGCCTCCTGGGTCTGCGCGTCCGGGAGGGTGGTGATCGATTCGGCCAAGGTCAGCGCCGCGACCTCGCGGTCGGAGAAGAGCGTCGTCTCCCGCCAGGCGGGCAGAATCGCGAGGCGCTGCTGAATCTCGCCGGCCGCGAGCGCCGCGGCGACGTGAACGTCCAGGCAGTACGCGCAGCGGTTGATCTGGGAGACGCGCACGTTGATCAACTCGACGAACCGCCGGTCCATCCCGGCCTCGGTGGTCGCGTGACGGACGGCTTTGGCGACGGCGATCTGCGCCTGATAGACGGCCGGGCTCTGCTTGTCGATGTGGATGTACTCGGTTTCGGGTGCCGTGCTGCTCATGGCCGACCTTTCGGGGTTCAGGGGTTTTCCAGCAGGTGGGCGCGCATTTCGTTGAAGTCGTGGCCGAGGATGCCGACGTCGCGGGGGCTGAGCAGGTCGAACATGGTGCGGCGCACCTCCGCGACATGTCCGGGGCTTGCGGCGGCGAGCTTCTCGGCGCCGGCGTCGGTCAACTCGGCCAGCGTCCCCCGCTTGTCGTCTTCGCATTCCACCCGGCGCACCCAGCCGGTGTCGACCAACCGGCTGATCGCCCTGGTCACGCCGCTGCGGGTGGTGGTCACCGCGTCGGCGAGTTCACGCATCCGCAGTTGCCGCTGCGGCGCCTCCGACAACACGACGAGCAGTTCGAAGTCGGTGAACGAGATGCCGGCGTCGCGGGTGAGCTGCCGATCGAGCGCCTGGAGGAGCAGGCGTGTGGCGTCCAGGTAGGCGCGCCAGGTGTTCTGTTCTTCGGCGCTGAGCCATCGAGTCGGTTCCACGGCACCAGCATAGCCGAAGTAGTTGACAGCGCAACGACTTGCTGTAGTCTGAATTTAGTTGAAAGCGCAATCACTGCGCTCCGCGGAGAGGGGCAGGGCAATGGGCACCACAGACGAGCAGGAGCGTTCGCAGAGGTTCGCGGAGCAACGCGACCGGATCCGCGCCGAGCATCTGAAGCCGGTGTCGTCGAGGCCCGCGTCCTCGGCCCGCGGCCTCCATCACACCGCGCTGATCAGCAGTGACGTCGAGCGCACCGTCCGGTTCTATCAGGATCTGCTCGAGTTCCCGCTCACCGAGTTGATCGAGAATCGGGACTACCCCGGGTCGTCGCACTTCTTCTTCGACATCGGCAACGGCAACCTGCTGGCGTTCTTCGACTTCCCGGGCCTCGACGTCGGCCCGTACCAGGAAGTGCTCGGCGGACTACACCACATCGCGATCAGCGTCGAACCCGGCCGGTGGGACCACCTGCGCACGAAACTGATCGACGCCGGCGTGGAACTCGTCGAACACAGTGAGGTGTCGCTGTACTTCCGCGACCCCGACGGTGCCCGCCTCGAACTCATCGCCGACCCGCTCGGCGAAATGTACGGCTCACACGTTCTGTGAGAACCCTGGAAAGGCTTCGCTCATGACCGCTGCGATCACCCCGCCCCGATTCGACGTCCGGCGAGCCGACGACCGGTTCAAGACCGACGCCGGCTGGCTGGATTCCAAGCATTCGTTCTCGTTCAGCCGCCACTACGACCCGGCCAACACCCATCACGGGGTGCTCATGGTGAACAACGACGACATCGTCGTCCCGGGTCAGGGCTTCGACACCCACCCCCACCAGGACATGGAGATCGTCACCTGGGTGCTCCAGGGTTCACTGGTGCACCAGGATTCGATGGGCCACTCCGGCGTCATCTATCCCGGACTGGCCCAGCGTATGAGCGCCGGAACCGGAATCCTGCACTCGGAGAAGAACGACTCGTGGCGGCTGGACGGCGTCACCGGTGAGCACGCCGACGAGCACACCGATCCCGTCCACTTCATCCAGATGTGGGTCGTCCCCGACGAAGCCGGTATCACACCCGGTTACGAGCAACTCGAAATCGACCACGAGTTACTCGCCGGGGGACTGGTCCCCGTCGCATCGGGCATGCCGCACTACGCCGACCACTCGGCGATCCGGATCAAGAACAAGTACGCCGCAATGCATGTCGCACGCCTGCAGCCCGGGCAGGCGCCGATCACCCTGCCCGACGCCCCGTTCCTCCATGTGTTCGTCGCGCGCGGCGAAGCGTCGATGGAAGGCGTCGGCATCCTCGCCGAGGGTGACGCCGTCCGGCTCAGCGGTGGCGGCGGCCAGCAGGTGACCACCGACACCGGCGCCGAGATCATCGTGTGGGAGATGCACGCGACGATCGCCGGCTGACGCGAGTCGCCGGGCAGGTGCGGGTGTAGGTCCCGGCCGGAAGGAGTTCGACCCGGTCTCCCAGCCTGAGTTCACATTCGCTGCCTGCCGGCACGGTCAGGCTCAGGGTGAACACGTCGTCGGTGATCGTCCAGCGCACCGCGATGTTGCCGTAGGGGCTGCAGTGCTCGGCGTGGGCAGCAGTGATGTCCCCGCCGGGACACGGCTCGACGACGAAACGGCGATAGCCGACCGTGTCGGGGCCGGTGGTCTCGGCCGGGCGCAGGCCGGCGACGAACTGGTGGAGAAACGAGACGACCGCACCCTTGGCGTAGTGATTCAGTGAGGCGGTGGCGCGGCCGTTCTCGTCGACTCCGTCCCATCGCTCCCAGATGGTGGTGGCCCCGCGGTCGATCATCTCCATCCAGGATGGATTACCGGTGGACAGCAGTACCCGGTAGGCGGTGTCGAGGTGCCCGTTGCGCGCGAGTGCGGGCAGCAGCATCCCGGTGGCCAGGAAACCGGTGCCGAGGTGATAGTCGTTGTCGGCGAGCAATTGTGCGAGTTCGTCGGCGAACCGTCGGCGGCCTTCGGCGGGCACGAGCCCGAACTCCAAGGCGCGAACATAATTCGCCTGCGTCGGGTGGGTCAGTGTGCCGCCGGGAGTGATGAATTCGCGTTGCCAGGCGTGGACGGCTCCCGCGGCGATCGCAGCGTACCGGTGCGCATCCCGGTCGCGGCCGAGTACGCAGGCGATCTGCGCGAGCAGTCCGGCCGACCGCGCGAGGTACGCGGTGGCGACCACGCTGTTATCGCGGGCGGGGTCGGGGGCGGGAATCTCGCCGGGTTCGAGCCATTCTCCCCAGTGGAAACCGGTGTCCCACAGATACTCTTCGTGGTCGTCCGGTGTGGGGCGCGCCAGTGCGCGGTCGGGATGGCGGCGATCCCGGGCCGCGCCGGCGGCCCGCTCGACCCACCGGGTCATGGAATCGTACTGGCGTTCCAGCACTTCGACGTCGCCGTACAGCCGCCACAGCTGCCACGGCACGATGACGGCGGCATCGCCCCATCCGGCCGAGCCGTTGGCGATGTCGGCGAAATGGTTGCCCGACGGCTGATTGCCTGCCGGGTTCGGCACGATGTTGGGAACCGTGCCGTCCGGCCACTGGTCGGCGGCGAGGTCGCGCAGCCACTTGTCGCTGAAACCCGCGACATCATGTGTGAAGGCGGCTGTTTCGACGTAGATCTGCCAGTCGCCGGTGAAGCCCGACCGCTCGCGCTGGGGACAATCGGTCGGGACGTCACAGGCATTGCCGCGGAAACTCCACACCGCGGCGGCATGGAGTTTCTCGAGACGATCGTTGTCGCACCCGAAACTCCCCACCTGTTCCAGGTCGGTGTGCACGACGGCGGCGGTGATCGAGTCGGGCCCCGGTTTCGTCTCGAGCCCGTCGAACTGGACGTAGCGGAACCCGTGAGTGGTGTGGCGCGGCTCGAATGTCTCGCCGGGGCGCCCGGACGACACGACGTGGTCGACCTGACCGGCAGGCAAACTCTTGCCGGTCGCGAATTCGAAGGCACGCAGGTGATCCGTGTCGACGCTCCCGTCGGCGGCGAGGGACTCGCCGTGGGTGAGGGTGACGTGGGTGCCGGCAGCTCCGAGGTCGGCCGCGGTCACCCACCCGTTGATGTTCTGGCCGAAATCCACGACGTACGTTCCGGGTCGCGGCTCGGTGACGGCCACCGCCGCCAGGGTTTCGATCCGGCGCACCGGGGGTGCAACGCCGGTCGTCAACCGGGAGCGATCGTCGTAGAGTCCGCCTCGAGCGACCGCGGCGGGGTGGTGTACCTCGTCGGCGGGCACACGGCGCAGATCCACCCGCTGGCCGTCCATCAGGTCGGCGGCGTCGATCTCACTCGGTGCGCTGGTCCAGCCGTCGCCGGTACCGAAGCGCTCCGACGTTCCGTCCGCATACCGGACGTGCAGTTCCGCGAGCGCGGCAAGCCGGTCACCGAAACCGTCGCCGTGGCGCTCGAACCCGTGCCTGCCACGGAACCACCCGTCACTCAGCAGGATTCCCAGTTCGTTGTGTCCCGGGTGCAGCAGGCCGGTGACGTCGAAGTGCTGCACCTGCAGGTGCACCCGGTAGGAGGTGAAGCCGGGGGTCAGCTCGTGATCACCGACCCGGGCACCGTTGACGAAGAACTCGTAGATGCCGTGAGCGGTCGCGAACAGCGACGCGTGAGTGATCGCCGCCCGCGGGCGCCAGGAGGCGCGTAACCGGTATGCGGGACGGTGACCGAGCGGGGGAACGTCCGGCTCGGACGGTTCGATCCAGTCGGCCGTGAGGTCGCCGCCGTGCAGGAGACCGGTGACCCACGGAGCGGGCTCGGACCAGACGCTCGGTCCGAGATCCGTCCAGCACCGCACCTGCCAGGCGCGTTCCTCTCCTGCGGTCGGCACCGGATGCGTTGCCGTCCAAGGTCGTACGAGGACGTGGTCGCGTCCCTCGACGATCTCGGTGGTGAACAGGGTGCTCGACGTGCGGTCGGAGAGGCCCGCGACCCGGATCTGGTACGCCAGCTGACCTGTGCTTCCGGTGGGCAGCCGCCAGGACAGTCGCGGATGGGTCGTGCCGCAGGGCTGCCCGGGCCGGAGGTGTTCGAGACGCAGGTGTGTCGGTGTCGTCATCGGATCGACCGCACGAAGAGAACGGCTGCGCCGGCGACGGCGGCGCAGGCCGCCAGGATGCAGAACAGAAGCGCATAGTTGTTGCCGGTGAGCGGGAGGAGCACGGCCCCGATGAGCGGGACGACGGCGTAGGGAAGCGGAGTGTGAGACTCGTCAAGTTTGTCCATTTCGGTTTCCCTGTTGCCTGATCAGTGGCGACACTGGTG
This sequence comes from Rhodococcus wratislaviensis, assembly GCF_900455735.1. Classification (GTDB taxonomy): domain Bacteria; phylum Actinomycetota; class Actinomycetes; order Mycobacteriales; family Mycobacteriaceae; genus Rhodococcus_F; species Rhodococcus_F wratislaviensis. The sequence goes on from NZ_UAUI01000024.1 coordinate 251,936, forward strand.
AAGCAGACATTTAACGTGGACGAAACAATGAGGTGGATTGTGTTGGGGCGCTCGAAGGCAACCGTGGTGTACTCGGTGTCGGGTCGACCGTCCAACCCGTTCGCGCGACCTGTCGATCGGTTCGCGGCCACCCTGAAATCCGTCATCGTCGCCCTCGCGGGTGTCGCGATCGTGCTCGCCGCGGTGATCGGCACCTGGGAATACCACCAGGAGAGTGCGCGGGCCGCGCAACAACGCGCCACCACCACCCTCGTCGAGGCGGTCACCAGCACCGACGCCCCCATCACCATGTCCCCCCGCGGCTCCGTCCGGACCACCCCGATGGTGAAGGCGACGTGGGCGTGGGGCTCGGAGTCCCGCACCGACAGCATCGAGGTCCCCTCGGGGACTCCGGCGGGCACCGAGAAGCACATCGCGGTCAACGCGGACGGAAGCTGGGCAGGCCCGCGGATCACGACCTCCGACGTCGTCAGCGCCGGGGTCGCGGCAGTGCTCATCACTCTCGCCGCGAGCGCGCTGCTCCTGGGTGCGGTGTGGGCGATGTGCTCACGCGCCGTGGAACGCCGTCGCCAGCAGTACTGGGACGAGAGCATCCGCAGGCTGTTCGCGACCTACAGTCGCTGATCCTCCCGTAGGCCCGGTTCGACACGGCCTCGTACCTGACCTCCGGCGGATGTGAATCCGCTTCGGACGACACCCGATCGCGCTGTCCCGTGTCGGTTTCGGTGGACTCACTCCGGGCTATTCAGGTGGTGCCGAGGAAAGGTGGGAGCCATGTCCGACAGGGATGCTTCTATATTCGAGAGCGAACGCGAGCTCGACGAAGAGTCCGTCCGTAAGGCTCAGCGGACAGTCGCCCACCACTCGATCGATGCCGAAGACTGCCGGATGCTGCTCGCTGCCCTGGGCATCCCGCTCGTGCGCGACCACGACAACGAGTCACTCTCCGGCACGGCCGGTGCCGAATCCCTGTGACCGACGCGTCTCGTCGAGGCAGCGCAGGCGACCGCCGCTGGGCGACAGGGTGTTTGGTGCGTGCTCGAATCGGTGACGTGGGCGGTTCTGTTCACAGCGACTCCACAGCGAAGCTCGAGGGTGCCCGCACCGGCGACCGCTTGTATGGGACGTAACCCCGAACAGCCCATGGAGAGGTCCTCATGACGAACAGCCCGCGTCAGCACGCCGACGAAGTGCACGAGCACGACCGCGGCCTCAGCCACGACCTGAAATCGATGTTGTCGCGTCGCCGCGCACTGTTCGTGTTCGGCGCGGCGGGTGCGACCGCGCTCGCCGCGTGCTCGACGGCGGGATCCACGGCCACCTCGTCCTCGTCCTCGACGGGGGCGGACGCGACCACGGCGGAGACGGTGAGCGACGGCACGTGCGTGGCGGCGGCGCCGCAGGAAACGGCCGGACCGTATCCCGGCGACGGGTCCAACGGCCCGAACGTGCTGGTCGAGTCGGGGATCGTCCGGCAGGACATCCGCAGCAGCTTCGGTGCCTACTCCGGGACGGCGGAGGGTGTCGCGACGACCATCGAACTGAGGCTGCAGGACCTGACGAAGGACTGCGCGGCCGGCGCAGGAATGGCCGTCTACCTGTGGCACTGCGACCGGGACGGCGAGTACTCGCTCTACGGCCAGGGCATCACCGAGCAGAACTACCTGCGTGGCGTTCAGGTGGCGGACTCCGCGGGCACGGTGTCGTTCACGTCGATCTTCCCGGCCTGCTACTCGGGACGCTGGCCGCACATTCACTTCGAGGTGTTCGACTCGCTGGAATCCGCGGTGGCGGGCGAGGACGCCCGGCTGACGTCGCAGATCGCGGTGCCGCAGGACGCATGCACCACGGTCTTCGCCTACGACAGCGGCTACGCGAACAGCGTCGGCAACCTGTCGAAGGTCTCCCTGGACTCGGACAACGTGTTCGGGGACGGCTGGGATGCCGAGTTGGCCACCGTGACCGGCGAACCCGCCACCGGGATGACGATCTCGATCACGATCGGTGTCGCCGAGAAGTCGGCGAACACGCAGTCCGCGCCGAGTGGTCCCGGTGGGGGTGGCGGACAGCCGCCGGCGGGGGCGCCCGGACGGTAGTCGTGGCGGGTCGGTCCCGTTGCCCGTCAGCTGACGTGCCACCCGGGTGGTCTGTCGAGTTCGTTCCATTCACGGGTCAGCTGAGCCTGCTGGCGGCGGGACGCGACCCAGTGGACGACGAGGAAGAGGAAACAGTAGCCGCCGGCCGCCGTCACCCAGATCCCGCACGCGACGCTCACCGCAGTGGCGGCGTTCTGCGAACCGGTCTCCGGTGCGGAGACGAGGTCGCCGTTCGGGTCGAGCCAGACGGTGACGGTCTGACCTGCCTTCGCGCCCGCCGCGGTGGGAACGTCGCCGGTGTGTGTCTGCCCGTTCGCCGACCACTGCACCCGCGCGTGGGCTTGATACTGGGGTGAGGCGGGCAGCGGCTCTCCCGCGGTCCCGGTGCGGGAATCCTCGACGAGCGTGGCCGGGGTCGAGTGCTGGGTGGCGAGTTCGGCCTGAGTCTGCTGGTCCAGCCGCGAGTACGTTTCGGTTCCGACGGCCGCGGCCAGCGGAATCATCAGGAGCACGAACGCCACCCCGATGAGAACCATCGTGGATCGGAGTCGGTCGCAGCCTCGCATGAGGGGGTTGCGGCTCCATGGACCCAGACGCCACAGGCGTATCGGCGCTGCACACGTTTCGCTCATCGCGCACCTCCGGGTGGTTGCCCACCACCATTGTGCAACCGAAACGCCTGTACGTGTAGGGCCTTCTGGCAGGTGTTCGTGCGCGGCCCGGGTGGCCGCGTCAGACCCGTCGCGACAGGTGGGCCACGGGGGAGCTGTCACGTGCCGATGCCGGCGAAGGCTTCGGTCAATGCCTCGATTCCCGCGCGGACCGTGGGACGGTCGTTGTCGGCTCGGCGGAGCGCGTAGATCTCGCGCTCGAGGGTGGGACGCACCGGGACGATCGCCACGTTGTCCGGCACCCAGACGCGAGCCAGGCGGGGCACGAGGGCAGCGGCGAGTCCGTGCGCGACGAATTCGAGTTGAGCCGCGAATTCGGGTACTTCGTACCGGATATCCGGTTCGACGCCGCGGTTGCGCAATGTCTGCACCAGCCAGGTGTGGTACACCGCGCCCTTCTTCCACGTCGTCCACGGCATGTCCGCGATCTCGTCGAGATCGACGTGATCGCGGGACGCCAGCGGATGGTCCCGGGACAGTGCGACGTCGGCCGAGTCCCGGTGCACCAGGGAGTGCACTGCGTCCTCGGGCAGGTGCAGAGGCATCGTGACCCAGCTGTCGACGACGGCGAGGTCGAGTTCCCGGCGCACGATCGCCGGTATGAGTTCCTCGGTCTCGCCGGCGAAGAAGCTGACGCCGAGCTGTGGGTGGCGTCTGCGCAGCGTCGCCACGGCAGTCGGCACGACGACTCTGCCTGCGGACGAGAAGGACCCGATTCGCAGTTCGCCCACCACATCGCGGTCGAGGGAGACGACTTCGGATTCGGCCTGCGCCAGAAGCGATAACACTTCCTGTCCGCGACGGGCCAGGAGCCGGCCCGCATCGGTGAGTTGAACACCGCGGCCCGCGGGCACCAGGAGTGCGACGCCGACCTCCCGCTCGAACTTGCCGAGTTGCTGCGAGACCCCGGACGGTGTCACGTGCAGGGCGCGGGCCGCGGCGCCGATCGAACCGTGTTCGGCGACAGCGCACAACGCGCGGAGGCGATCGACACTCAACATGGTAGTAAGTCTACTGTTTTCATGACACGACTATTCACTTGTTGTAATGGTTGGGGCCTCGGAGAATTCTCGGTGTGACTACCGCCCTCCGTTTGCGCCCCCGTGTCCTCGTCAGCCCCTCGTTCAGCGTCGCGTCCGTCGATCCGCGACTGCTCGTTCTGGCGGGTGCGGTGGCGACCTCGCTGACCGGCAGTCTCATCAAGCTGTCCGGGGTGGAGCCGGCCACGTCGACGTTCTTCCGGTGTGTTCTGGCGTTGCCGATCCTCGGTCTCCTTGCCCTGCAGGAATTTCGGAGGTACGGCGGGATCCCGCGCCGGGTGATTGCGGCCCAGGTACTCGGCGGGATGATGCTCGGCGTCGACTTCGCACTGTGGGCGCGATCGATCCACCTGATCGGTGCCGGGATCTCCACCGTCGTCGTCAACGTGCAAGTCGTCGTCGTGCCACTGCTCGCGTGGGTCTTCTTCCGTGCGCGGGTGCCGGTGCGGTTCGTCGTGGCCGTTCCCTTCCTGTTCGCCGGCGTCGCTCTCGCCGGCGGAATCCTCGGCGGCAGCGGCGACGGCGATCAGCTGTTCCTCGGAACTCTGCTGTCGCTGGCGGCGGGCGTGGCCTACGGGATCTACATCTTCGTCATCGGCCGGGCCGGATCCGCACACCGGGCGTCGTCGCAGGTGTTCGTGTCGACGATCGCCGCCGGCGTCGTCGGGACCGCGGTGGGATCGCTGTGGGGAACGGTGGACCTCACGCCGGGATGGCCCGCGCTGGGATGGTTGGCGGCACTGTCGCTGAGCAGCCAGGTACTCGGCTGGGTCCTCATCGGATTCGCACTGCCGAGGCTCGCCGCCGAGGTGGGTGCCACGTTGCTGCTGCTCCAGCCGGTCCTGGCGATGCTGTTCTCCATCGTGATCGTGCACGAGCGTCCCAGCGTCGGGCAGTTCGCCGGCTGCGCGCTCGTCGTCGCCGCGGTGTGGATGGTCACCCATGTGAAGCCGGCGAACCGTCGTCCGGTGACCGCGCGAATCGCCGAATGACCCGGGGCACGGCCACTGCTCAAATGTTCCACCCCGTGCGCAGCGACGGTTCGTCGGCGGGCGGCTCGGGTGGGTGCTGTCTCTGCTTCGCCGTGTACAGCTCGCGGTCGGCGTGTCGATAGAGCGCGGTGAGGGGGTCGGCCTCTCCGGTGGACGACGCAGCGCCGAAGCTGAAGGGGGTGGGGCTCTCCCGGGCGAGTTGCGCCATGACGCCGGGCAGCTCGTCGTGACGCTCGCCGACCACGCAGGTGACGAACTCGTCGCCGCCGACCCGGGCGAGAAGGGCGCCGCGGGGCATGTGTCCGGCGAGGTAGTTGGCGAGGTCGACGAGAACCGCGTCGCCCGCGGCGTGGCCGTAGTGATCGTTGGTCGACTTGAACTGGTCGACGTCGATGAGGGCCAACGTCACGGAGACCTGCCCCGTGCCCGCGCTTTCGAGCGCATGCCGGAACGCGAGCTCGAAACCGGCGCGATTGAGCAGGGCTGTCAGTCCGTCGGTGCTGGCCGATTCGATCAGGGTCCGGGTGAGGGACCCGAACATCTCGGCCGCGCCGACTACGCAGGTGACGGCCACGACGAGAACGGCGGCCTTCACGGTCACGGTGTCCACCTCGACCGGCACCAGCGTGAAGGCGGTGGGTGCGACGACGACTCCGACCACCATCAACCCGGTGAGGCATCCGACGAGGAGCCTCGACTGCCGTTTCGGGTAGAACACGACGAAATACATCGCCAGGAACATCGCCGCGATCGCGCAGAGCAGTTGGGCGACGGCGAGAACGAGACCGGACATCACGATCGGAGTGGCGAGCAGTGCCGCCGCCGTGCACACCTGGTAGGCCCGTCGGCTCGGCCTGCGACCGCCCCGGTGTAGCACGACCAGTGCGAACACTCCGAGGAGAACACCGGCCGTGCGAGCGGCGACGGTCTCCGGCCGGATCGACAACCCGACCATGGGAGGGAGGACGAACCCCGCCAGGTGCAGCGCAGTCGTGATCCACAGGTAGCGGCGCAGGATGCGTGGCTGATAGTCCTGTAGGACCGTGTCGACGGACGAAGCAGCGAGGGGCCTCACTCTCGCAATTATCCAGGACCGGTCCCGGAAAGGGCGGGTCTCTCGTGACCGCCCCTTCCGGGAGGACGAGTCAGCGGGGCGTGGACGCGGGGATCTGCTCGGCGTTGTCGTGCCACGGGGGTGTGTGGATGCCCGCGCCGTCGTACATCGGGAGTCGGATCCCTTGGCCGTACCGGGCGATCTGGTCCCAGGGGCGGTTGAGGCCGAACGTGCCGTAGGTGCGGACCCGGGTCACCGCATCGAGGTCGAGGGTGTCGACGAGGACTTCTTCTCCCGACCCTGCCTGCTGGCGGATGATGCCCTCCGGGTCGACGACGACGCTGGCACCGACTCCGGCCGGGTCGGCGCCGTTGACGTTGACGACGTACACCTGGTTGGTCCAAGCGTTGGCCCGGGAGCAGACGAGTTCCATCTCACGGTCGCGGGTGGTGGTGAGGGTGGGTTGGATGATCACTTCCGCGCCGAGCCAGGCCAGTTGGCGTGCGGTCTCCGGGAACGAGCCGTCGTAGCAGATGGCGAGACCGATCCGACCGGTGCCGGGAATGTCGAAGACGACGAACTCGCTGCCGGGTGCGGTCTGTTCGTACGGCTGCCAGGGGAAGACCTTGCGGTAGCGGGCAACGACCTCGCCGAGGGGTGACACGGCGATGGCGGTGTTGTAGATCTTGTCGTCGTCGCCGCGCTCGTAGAGAGTTCCCGGCACCAGCCACAGGCCGGTTTCCTCGGCGAGTGCGCAGATCCGGTCGATGTGGGGGCCGGCGAGTGGCAGCGCCACCCGGTCCATCCAGTCGGCGCGGGCCTGCAGGAGGGGCGCCTCCGCGGCCAGCACGAGTTCGGGGACCACGACGAGTTCGACGTGCGGGAAGGTGTCGCGCACGGCGCGGACCTGGTCGGCGAACCGCTGCCAGGTGGCCTCCACATCGAACGGGATCGGGGCGGTCTGGATGGCGGCGATGGTCAGTGTGCGCATGATTTCAGTCCTCTGTGACGGTCAGTTCGGTGACGGCGGTGCGGCCGTCTCGGAAGAAGCGGCGGAAGCGGGTGCGGACGAGCATCATCGCCACGGCGCCGACGGCGATCGACCCGACGCCGAGCAGGAACACCCCGCCGATCCCGTGGAACGAGGTTGCTCCGTAGTCCGGGTCGAGCATGTCGTGGGCGCTGCGGGCGAAGGCGGCGAGCATGATCGTCCCGCCCAGTGCGGGCAGGATGCCCCGGAGGAACAGGTCGCGAGGGGAGTCGTTCAGGCGGCGGCGGAAGTACCAGACGCAGGCGAGACCGGTGACGCCGTAGTAGAACGCGATGAGCAGGCCGATGGAGAGGATCGCGTCGCCGAGGAAGTTGCCGGAGACGAGGGTGAGGGCGGTGAGCAGGACCGCGGCGGTCGCCCCGAAGAACACGGTGCCGAATGCGGGGGTGCGGTAGGTGGGGTGAATTCGGGTGAAGGCGCGGGGCAGCGCGCCGTGGGCACCCATGGAGAGTGTGGCGCGTGAGCTCCCGATGACACAGGTGAGCAGGGCTGAGATCGCCGACACGCAGATGGCGAGTTCGACCACCTTCGACAGGCCCGCGCCGAGTACCGGCGGTCCGAGTGTGGCGAGTACGTCGCCCGCGTTGTCGGGATTGCCCAGACCCAGCCCGTCGGTGCCGATGCCGGCGAAGCTGATCGCGGCGAATCCGGTGAAGAGGTACGTGCCCAGCAGGACGAGGGTGGAGATCACCGCGGCCTGACCCGGGATGCGGTCGCTGTCACGGGTTTCCTCGTTGACGGTGATCAGCGCGTCCCATCCCCAGTAGATGAACAGGCACAGCAGCACCGCCTCGGCGAAGGGGCCGAAACCGCCGAACGCGAAGGGGTTCAGCCAGGACAGGCTCGGTGCGGAGGCGCCGGTGCGGGCGAACGCGGCCGCTCCGAAGCCGAACAGGGCGACCAGTTGCAGCCCGAGCAGCACGTATTGCACGGAGGCGGCGAGTTGCAGCCCGCGGTAGGCGATGGTGGTGACCGCGGCGACGATCAGGACCGCGGTGACGATCACCGCGACGTTGTCGGACGCCAGCGAATCCAGGCCGAGCAGGGTCAGGAGGTACCCGGCTCCGACTCGGGCGAGTGCCGTCATCGCGATGAGGGTCGCGATCTGCACCACCCATCCGCCGGACAGCCACCCCGTGTGGGGACCGAATGCGCGGGTGGTCCAGACGAACGTGGTGCCGCAGTCCGGCATCTCCCGGTTCAGCTCGCGAAAAGCGAACGCGGTCAGGAGGATCGGCACGAATCCGAGAAGTAGGGCAGCGGGTGCGAGGTTGCCGACGACCATCGTCACGAAACCGAGGGTGACCGCGATGCTGTAGGCCGGCGCGACCGAGGACAGGCCGAGCGCGACCGCGGCGAGCAGACCCACGGAGCCGCCCCGCAGTCCCTTCCCGGTGGGTGCTGGTGGTGGGTCGAGACTCGTCTCGGCGTCGGTGGGATTGGTCGACACGGTGGCTCCTGAGATCGGATTGGATTCTTTAAATAGAAATTTAAGAACAGTGTGATCTACCTGTCAATAGCTGGGCAGGTATTGTCTAAATCTCCATATAAGAACTCGCGATGAGCGGAGCGAAGGCAGTGGCGCGGAAGAAGGATCAGGGGGCCCGCCGGGCCGAACTCGGTGAGGCAGTCCAGCGGGCGGTGCTCGCGCGCGGACTCGAGGGGGTGCGTCTTCGTGACATCGCGGAGCAGGCCGGGGTCACGCCCGCAGCGGTGCTCTACTACGGCGACCTGGACGCGCTGATCTACGAGACGTATCAGCGGGCCATCGAGCGGTTCAGTCAGGAGCGCGAGCGCGTCGCCGAACAGTTCCCCGACGCGCGCGACCGCCTCCGGGCCTGCATCGATCACGGGGTCGCGAGCGGACCGGACGACGAACTGGTCCGGTTGCTGTTCGAGTGCTGGCCGCGATCGTTGCGCGACGCCAAGGCGGCGGCCCTGGACAGCTCCCTGACTGAGCGTCAAATTGCCGTCTACTACGGCATTCTGGTGATCGGTCAGTCTCAGGGGCACTTCACGCTCACCGACCCGCCGCGCCTGCTCGCCGCGAATTTCGTGGCCATGGAGGACGGCTACCAGATGGAGGTGCTGGCCGGACGTCGCAGCCGCGCCGAGGTGATCGCGAGCCTCCACTCCTACGCGCGCGCGGCCACCGGCCATGATCTGAGCGGGTAGGCGAAGTACCGGAAACTGGGAGTAACAGATAGGTTGGCTGCGCGTCGCCGGGCCCGGCCGCCGCGCACCGACAAGGAGCCTCCCATCAAGATCCTGCAGAACGTCTCGAGCGAGATCCGCGAGTGGGAACACGCCGTCACGACGGTGATGCTCCGCATACGACAGATCGGGGTGCTGATCGACCGTCTGGGGCCCGCACTCGACGACCTGTCCGAGCTGCTCCACGCCGCCAAGCAGATCGCGGAGACCGCGGAGGGGCTCGCCGTCAGTGCGAAGGGGATCGACCAGAGCGCCGAGATCATTGCCCGTGACGCGGAGAAGATCGCCCAGGCGCTGCCCGCGGTCGAGCGGCTGGGGAGACTCGCAGACCGCCTACCCGGTGGAGGTAGACGGTCTGCTGCCGGGCGGTGACGAGCCGGTGCGGCCCGTCAGGCGGTGTTACTGAGCGAGATCATGGACGTCCGCGCCGGCCAGGCGCAGCTCGGCGGGTTGTGCATTCGGGTCGTCGGCGATCCCGGAAATCGGCATCATGGCGAGGGCCTGGTCGAATGCGTCGACGAGCCATTCGCCGGTCACCGTCACGAGCCGAGTGTCCTCGGCGGCGGGTTGCTTCTGGAAGAAGCTCACGACCCAGGGATTCTGCGCGTCCGGATCGGAACTGAGATCCCCCGGTGCGTTGGTGGCGAGCAGGTGAATGCCGCGCTCGAAATCGACCCGGACGGCGTATCCGGTGCCGGTGTTGACGACGGTGGCCGGACGGTGCGCGGCCAGGGCCAGCGTCATCAGGGCATCGGCGTAACGAGTGGTGTGCTCCACGGTGAGTGGCATGAACGATCACCTTTCAACTTCTGTGAGCGTCGCTGCGGCAGAGCAGGCCCGGAGTTCAGTGGTCCGAAAATGCAGTTCCTCCGACAGGTCACGAGAAGATAGAAGTAAAGCTGTTCGTCGGGAGCTTGGGCTGCGAGAGCGTCGTTGGGAATGGTGCTCTCACTGTCGGCCACCTTCGAGGTGGGCGTCCTGGCACAGCGTGCACAGTTGGTACGCCCGATTAGAGCACGGACACGCCGGGCGGCCCGTGAACTCGGTAGCTGTGTACTCAACTACGACTAACCGTACGGTGCCGGGCCCGGATGCGCGACACGGGGTCGTCCGTCGGATAGCACTGTGGCCCATGACCTGCAGTCATGGGCCATGTCGGACCGGGGGTCAGTGCTGCAACACCGGGTAGTCGGTGTAGCCCTTCGCGCCCTCCGAGTAGAAGGTCTCGGGGTCCGGGATGTTGAGCGGCAGGTCTTCCTGCCAGCGCCGCACGAGATCCGGGTTGGCGATCGCGGGACGCCCGACGACGACGGCATCGGCGTGGCCGTCGTCGAGGATTGCGAGCGCTTCGTCGCGGGTGGTGACCGCGCCGAAACCACTGTTGATCAGCACCGGGCCGCCGAAGCGCGCCCGCAGGTCCTGTGCGAGGGGCCCGGACGGGTCCTTGTGCAGAATGCTCAGGTAGGCGGGCTTCAGCGGAGCGATGGCGTCGACCAGCGCGCCGTAAGTGGCCCGAACGTCGTCGGCGTCCAGTTCCAGGGCGTCCTGGATGTTGTGTTCGGGCGAGATGCGGATACCCACCCGGCCGGCGCCGATGGCGTCTGCCACGGCCTCGAATACCTCGACGACGAACCGTGCCCGGTTCGCGGGGGAGCCGCCGTACGTGTCCTCACGCAGGTTCGAGGCCGGGGAGAGGAATTCGTGCAGCAGGTAGCCGTTGGCGGCGTGGATTTCGACGCCGTCCATCCCGGCGGCCACCGCGTTCCGCGACGCCTGGACGAACTCCTCGATGACGGCGGGGAGTTCCTCGGTACCCAGCGCGCGGGGCACCGGGTACGGCTCCTTCCCGTCGTACGTGCGGGTCTCACCCTCGATGGCGACGGCACTCGGGCCGACGACCTCGTGACCGCCGGTGGTTCCCTCATGGGTGACGCGGCCGGCATGCATGACCTGCGCGACGATCCGTCCACCGGCCGCATGCACGGCGTCGGCGACGTTCTTCCAGCCCGCAACCTGTTCGGGTGTCACCAGCCCGGGCTGGCCGGGGAAGCCCTGGCCGGCGTGGCTGGGGTAGGTGCCTTCACCGACGATCAGACCGAGAGAGGCCCGCTGTCGGTAGTGCTCGACCACCAGCGGTCCGGGCACGCCGTCACGCCCGGAGCGGACGCGGGTCAGGGGCGCCATCACGACCCGGTTGGGCAGTTCGAGTTCGCCGAGTGTCAACGGGGAGAAGAGATTCACAGATATTAATCTTTCCGTAGGTCGTGTTCGGCAGCGCCGTTCTCGGTGCCGCCGCGCAGGATCGGGATCCACTGGGGGAACGGGCGTACGGGCCGCGCTATTCCGACTCGAGACGGCCGTCACTGTGCGGGCACACCGGCCTTGGACCTGAAATGCCGAGTACCGAGGAGAGTTGGTCTGCTGTTACCCGAGGTCGCCGGCCAGCACGCGGCTCTGCTTCAGGGTCTCGAGAATCAGTGAGCTCTCCAGCAGGTCGACGTGCTCGAGCCACTCGGCTTCGAGCATCAGCTCCCGCAGGGCTTCCTTCGACGGCAGCCGGAAGTCCGCGACGATCTGGTGAGCGCCCATGATGATCGCCGCGTATCGGAGGAACGGCTGAGCGGCGAGTGCCTCGGCGACCGCCGACACCTTCGACGGTTTCGCCCGGATCCACAGCAACGCGGCAACGGGGAGGCCGATCAACGCCGGGTCGAACACCGCGCGGAACGTGAGCAGCCCGGACTGCCGCATCTTGTCGATGCGCCGTTTGACGGTCTGTTCGGAGATCCCGACGAGCCGGGACAGTTCCTCGAAGCTCGCGCGGCCGTTCTCGACGACCAGCCCCACGAGCGCCTTGTCTTCCCGGTCGAGAACCACCGGGTCGGTGAACTGTGGCCAGCGGGTCTTCGGGATTCGTCGTATTTCGGCGGTCTGCGTGACGGTAAGGATTCCCGGTTCCCAGTCGTGAAGCGTACGTATGTATTCGAGCACCGGCGAGATGTCCATCTGCAGAAATCCCGACGGCGTCGCCATCTCCTGCAGGAAGAGGCGGGACTGCCGCCGGCGCGGAGCCCAGATGTCGGCGTAGCAGTGCTGCGGCCCCGACAGGACGTAGACCGTCACGCTCTCCGGTCGGTGCGCGAGCGCGACGGCCGCCGTCAATGTGCTGTCCGGGCGGCACCGGCCGTGAACGATGAACGGATCGGAATCCGCCGTGCGATGCGGGTCCGCCATTCCACGGATTTCCACCATCCCCGACTCCAGCAGTCGCGAACCTCGGCGTGCCACCGTGCGCTCGGCTTCGCCGAGGGCGGCCGCGATCGTCGACCACGTCGCGCGGCCATCGACGACCAGCGCGGCGATGATCTTGCGGTCCAGCGGATCGACTGTGTGTTCCGGCATGATCGGCCAATGATACGGCTGAATCCTCCATATTGCTTATTTTTGTTGATTGAATCCGACGCCAGAGTGACGCTTGGGGCCGAAAGCCACGTTCGCCCCCGATAGGAGCCCCCGATGTCCGATCTGATCCAGAAACCCGCGCGTGAGGTCGTCCGGTTGCTGCGCGAAGGCGCCGAGACGCCGACCAGCATCCTCGAGGCACTCCGTAGGCACGTCGCCGAGGTAGACCCACAAGTCAACGCCCTGCCCATCCAGTTCTTCGATGCCGCTGCCGAACGCGCGGCGCGGTTGGAGGCTGAAGTTCCGGATCCGGCGGGGCGTGGTCTGCTCGCCGGACTACCGGTCGCGGTGAAGGACTACAACGACGTCGAAGGGCAGCGCACGACGCACGGCTCACCCCTCTTCGCCGACCACGTCGCCGCCCGATCCGACGCGATGGTGAGCGTCCTCGAGAACAACGGCGGCGTCCCGTACGCCAAGTCCAACGTGCCCGAGTTCGCGGGCGGTCACACGTACAACACACTGTTCGGTCCCAGCCGAAACCCGTGGAACCTCGACCGTTCGGTGGGCGGTTCCTCCGGCGGGTCCGCGGCCGCGCTCGCCTCGGGGAGCGCCTGGCTGGCGACCGGCAACGACCTGGGCGGCAGCCTCCGCACCCCGTCCGGGTACAACGCGACCGTCGGTCTGCGCCCGACTCCCGGGCGGATTCCGCGCCGCCGGCCGGCGATCCCATTCGATCCGCTGTGGGTGGAGGGGCCGATGGCGCGCAACGTCGGCGACGTCGCACTGATGCTGGATGCGATGGTCGGCCACGACCTGCACGACCCGTTGACGAGGCCGGAACGACCGCAGTCGTTCCTGGAACGCCTGACGACGTTCGATCCGCCCACCCGCGTCGGCTTCAGTCCGGACCTCGGGTGTCTCCCGGTCGAGCCGGAGATGCGCCGCATCTGCGGTGACGCGATGAAACACTTCGACGCGCTCGGCGCCGACGTCGTGACGGACTGCCCGAACTTCACCGGCGCCTACGATGCCTTCCAGGCGTTGCGGAGCCATTTGGTGGCCGCTGTGCACGGCGGGCTCCTCGCGGAGCATCGCAGCGAGGTCAAGCCCGACATCGTGTGGAACATCGAGCGCGGTCTCACTCAGTCCACGGAGACGCTGTTGTGGGCAGAACGCGTTCGAGGACAACTGTTCCACGAGTTTGCGGACTACTTCGAGACCCACGATCTGCTGGTGGTTCCGTCCGCACCGCTCGATCCCTTCCCCGCGGAGTGGACGTATCCCGAACGCATCGACGGGGTGGAATCGCGAACGTACATCGACTGGATCGCAATCACATTCTGCGTGAGCCTCACCGGGTGCCCGGTCCTCGCGCTCCCGTGCGGCTTCTCCGACGCCGGACTGCCGGTGGGACTGCAACTCGTCGGCGCGCCGGGGCAGGAGGCCCGGCTCCTCGCACACGCGCAGATGTTCGAGTCCTCGGTGGGAGTCGCGTCGAGGCTTCCCGTCGCACCACGGCGGTTCGAGGTGACGACATCATGAGTAGCACCGTCGAATCCGCGCGCCGCGGCGAGGAACAGCAGGACGCTGGGGAGGGTTTCCTTGCCAGGGTCGCCCTCCGGTTCGCGTCGGTCATCGAGCGATGGTTCCCGGACGCGTTCATCTTCGCGCTGCTCGCCGTGGCGTTGGTGGCCGGAGCCGCTCTGGCCATCGGAGCGTCGCCGGCGACGGTGGCGACGAGCTTCTCGACCGGTTTCTGGGATCTGATCCCGTTCACGATGCAGATGGCGATGGTGGTGGTCACCGGCTACATCGTGGCGTCGTCACCCCCCGCCGAACGCCTCATCACGAGACTCGCGGCGATTCCGCGCACCGCCCGAGGGGGTGTCACGTTCATCGCGGTGGTGAGCCTCGTGACGTCGATGGTGAACTGGGGTTTCGGACTCGTCTTCGCCGGGTTGCTGGCCCGGGCGATGGCACGCCGCACCGAACTCGGCCTCGACTATCGGGCCGCGGGAGCGGCAGCCTATCTGGGAATCGGCGGAATCTGGGCGCTGGGGCTGAGCTCCTCCGCCGCGCAGCTTCAGGCCAACCCGATGAGCCTCACTCCCGAGCTGCTCGCGATCACCGGTGTAATCCCGTTCCGGGACACCATCTTCCTGTGGCAGTCGCTGTTTCTGGCAGCGGTGATCTTCGTGGTCAGCGTCGTGATCGCGTATCTGTCGGCGCCGCACAAGGCGAACTCCGTCACGGCGGAGGATCTCGGGGTGGACGTCCGCGACGTGTCGCCGCCGTTGCCGAAGCGTGAGCGCCCCGGCGACTGGCTCGAGTACAGCCCGGTGCTGCCCGTGATCGTCGGCGCACTCGTATTCGGTTGGCTGCTGAGGGAGTTCGCCGCGAGTGATCCGATTCTCGTGATCTCCAACCTGAGCACGTACAACCTGCTGTTTCTGGCGTTGGGTATGCTGCTGCACTGGCGTCCGCGGCGCTTCCTGATCGCGGTGAAGAATGCGGTTCCTGCGTGCTCGAGCATCCTGGTGCAGTTCCCGTTCTACGCCGGTATCGCCGCCGTCATGACCCGGGCGCACGATGCCGACGGGAACACGGTGGCGCACTACATCTCCGAGGGCTTCGTGAGCATCGCCTCGCACGGCACGTTCGGATTGGTCATCGGTGTCTACTCGGCGGTGCTCGGGTTGTTCATCCCGTCGGGCGGTGGCAAATGGATCATCGAAGCCCCCTACGTCATGCAGGCGTCCAACGACCTCCAGGCGCACCTCGGGTGGACGGTCCAGATCTACAACGCCGCGGAGGCGCTGCCCAATCTCGTCAACCCGTTCTGGATGCTGCCCCTCCTCGGCATCCTCGGACTTCGTGCCCGGCATCTCGTCGGGTTCACCGCGGTGCAGCTCGTCTTCCATCTCCCCATCGTGCTCGGACTGCTCTGGTTCCTGGGGAACACGCTCACCTACACCCCGCCAGTGCAACCCTGACGGCCCGCCTACAGGCTGTGGTCGCACTCGAGGAGTGCGTCGAGCCAGAGCAACGCTTCGACGAGGGCCTGCATGCGCGTGAGTGCGGTGTCGGCAGGCACGGGCGGCGGGGGATCGGATCCCGCCCGGCGCCTGCTCTGCAGGTGTCGCACGACGGCGGTGAACAGCCACTCGGCGGGCGCGGGCAACTCTTCCGCCAGTTCGGTCGCGTCGTGCACGAGGGGGACGACGCTGATGAAGCTGTCGACGGCGTCGTTGACGCTCGAGGCCGGATCCGCGATGAGGTCGGCGATGGTGGTGACGATCCACGACACGACCGCCGTGAACGCCGACCGGTCGCTGCCGTGGTCGCACGCGATCCGGGAGATCTCGGGTGCGAGCGCCTGGAAGTCGCGGTCGCCGACCAAGGTCAGGAGGCGACCGCCCAGTTGCGCGCCGTCGGCGCGCCGAGGCCCATCGATCATGGCTGTCCCACGGCAGGTATTCGGCGCCGTGAGGGTTATGGATGGGCCGGTGATCCAACCCCGTCCGGGCGGCTCAGACGTCTGCTGCGCGGTGCGCTCAGACCTCTGCCGCGACGGGCGGCTTGACCCCGACCACCGGGCACTGCGCCTCGAGGAGCACGCGCTGGGCGACGGAACCCATGAGGAGTTTGCCGACGGGGGAGCGTCGTCGCATGCCGAGGACGAGGAGTTCCGCGGCGGAGTCGTAGGACGCGTCGATGAGGTTGTCTGCGTGGGAGCGGTCGGGTTCGTTCCGCGCGATGCGATAGTCGACGCCGGCCGCGTCCGCTTCCTCCCTTGCGGAGTGCAGTTCGGCCCCGAAGCCGGGTGCCGAGGCGCTGTCTCCGTCGGCGATCACCACGAGATCGGTTGCGCGCATGCGGGCTTCGGCGAATCCGAACGCCAGCGCGCCACGACCTTCGATTGTCGGGACGTAGCTGAGAATGACGCTCATCGTGACCTCGGCTCGAGTACGGGGGTGGTCAGGGTGCCCTGGGTAAGGTATTCGTCGAGGTTCTGCAGGGTGAGAGCCTCCATCGCGGCCCGGGTCTCGGTCGTGCCGCTCGCGACGTGGGGGAGGAGAACGACGGTGTCGAGCGCGAGGAGCGCTTCGGGAACGTGCGGTTCCCTTGTGAACACGTCCAGTCCGGCACCGGCGAGCTTGCGTTCGGTGAGCAGCTCGACGAGCGCGTCCTCGTCGAGGACACTTCCGCGTGCCACGTTGATCAGGTAGCCGTCGGGTCCGAGGGCTTCGAGAACCTCTCGGTCCACGAGCTTTTCGGTGCCCTTGCCGCCCGCTGCGGCGACGATCAGCACATCGACCCCGGCGGCGAGTGCGGCAGCCGAGCCGACGTACGCGAACGGGGAGCCGGGAACCTCGCGCCGATTGTGGTAGGAGATCGTGCAACCGAAGCCGGTGAGGCGGGTGGCGATGGCGGAGCCGATGCGCCCCAGCCCGACGATGCCGACCCGCGTGCCGCTCACCTGCCGGGTGAGGGGGAAGTTGCCCTCGGCGGGCCAGCGGCCGTCGCGCACGAAGCGGTCGGCGGCGGAGAAGCCGCGGAGCGTGTCGATCAGCAATCCGACGGCGGTGTCGGCGACGCAGTCGGTGAGGACGTCGGGGGTGTTGCTCACACCGATTCCGAGTTCCTCTGCGAGCACGACATCGGTTGTGTCGTAACCGACTCCGAAGTGCACGATGGCGCCGAGGTTCGGCAGTTCCGTCATCAGTGCCGCATCGACTCCGGTGCGGCCGGACGTCACGACCGCGGTGACGGACTCGCCGTGCTCGGCGAGGAAGCTGGTGCGGCCGTCGCCCAGCGGGAGGTCGAGTGCGTCGTACTTCTCGAAGAGCGTCGCGGTGAGGGACGGCTTCAGTGGCCCGACCTTCAGGATGCGTCCTCCCGAAACAGTCTGTACAGCAGCTTCTTTCACGGACGACTCTGCGGTCACCATCGTGCCTCCTGACGAGTGGTGGCGCGACTCTCCGCACCGCCGGTTACCCGTACGTTAAGCGGCCCCCGGAATACCTGTCCAACACGTAAATAACATGGATCGATACTCAAACGGCATTGGTTGGCGGCGCGTTGACGTGCGCGGATGCCGAAACGCCCTGTATGCGCCGGTCAGGGGCGTGCGGGGGTGATCGCAGTCTCCTTCAATCGTGCCTGTGACGGCACTCACGAGCCGCTTTGCGCCGTTTCCCCCTGTTGACGCTGCGTCCGCGCCGCTCATAGCGTGTGTCTACCGTCACAGGCGGGCCCTCTTCACTCGCGTCGAGTACGCGACACATCCCTACGGAGGACACCATGAGCCCTGCACGTTCGCTGCAGCAGGGAACCCGTTACCGCGCCGTCGTCGTGGCCACCGCCGCACTGACGGTGCCGGCTCTGGTCACAGGTTGCTCGGTGGCCAATTCGAGCCACAGCGACGCCGCCAGTCCCGACACGTTGCGGATCGTGCTCCCGCAGGAGCCGCCCACGCTCGAACCCTGCGACGCGTCACTCACCTCTACCGGGGTCGTCGTCCGCTCCAACATCACCGAGCCCCTGGTGGAACGCAACGCCGATACCGGCGATCTCGAACCGAAGCTCGCGGACTCGTGGGAGCAGACGTCGGACACGGTCTGGACGTTCCGGATCCGTCCGGGCGTCACGTTCAGCGACGGCAGCGCGTTCGATGCCGAGGACGCCGCCTTCTCGATCGATCGCACCGTCAACTCGACCATCGGTTGCGACGTCGACGGGTACGTCTTCGGCGACGACGCACTCGTCGTGAACGCGATCGACCCGTCGACCGTGACGGTGCAGACCCCGGTCGCCGACCCGATCCTTCCCCTGCGGATCTCGTTCGTGGAGATGGTGCCCTCCACCACCGACGCCCAGGACAAGGTGCGTGATCCGATCGGCACCGGCCCCTACAAGATCGATTACTGGGATCACGGGCAGCGACTCGCGCTGGTCCGCAACGACACGTACTGGGGCACGGCGCCCGAGTACACGCGGGCGATCTACCAGTGGCGGACCGAGGGCAGCGTCCGGGCCGCGATGGTCACCAACGACGAGGCCGAACTCGCCACCTACCTCGGTCCGGAGGACGGCGCGGGCGACCTCGGCGTCGCCTACCCCAACAACGAGACGACGGCGCTGCGCATGATGGCCACCGAACCGCCGCTCGACGACTACCGCGTCCGCGAGGCGATCGACCTCTCCGTCAACCGGGCGGGGATCGTCAAGGCGCTGTTCCAGGGTCTCGGCGAGCCGGCCGGGCAACTCGTCGGCAGCAGCATCGTCGGGTTCGACCCCGACCTGCAGCCGACCCCCTACGACTCCGATCGCGCCGCGCAACTGGTGGCGGAGGCCAAGGCCGACGGCGTTCCCGTCGACAACCAGATCCGCCTGATCGGGCGCACGGGCCAGTTCCCCAAGATCAACGAGACCATCGAGGTCATCCAGAACTCGCTGAGCAAGGCCGGCCTGAACGTGAAGATCGAGATGATGGACACGGCGGGGCAGATGCAGTACCAGATCCGGCCGTTCCCGCAGGGCACCGGACCGATTCTGCTGATGATTCAGCACGGCAACCAGGCGGGTGACGCGCAGTTCACTGTCGACCAGTACATGCGCAGCGACGGATACCAGAGCTACTTCGGCTCGCCCGGATACGACGCGCAGATCGACGCCGCAGAGAAACTCGTCGGCGACGCCCGCCAGGACGCGTTCGCCTCGGTGCTGGCCAACGAACCGAAGGAGATCCGGCAGTTCGCGTACATCGCCCACATGAACGCGGTCCTCGCCAAGTCCCCGACCGTGCAGTACACGCCCAACTCCGCGACCGGCGACGAGATGCGCCTGAGCGAGATGACCCACGCGGACACATCCGCGAACGGCTAACCCTCTTCCCAGCCCCCCGGAGGAACCTGAGATGTCCCAACCGAACCCGATCCGAAGGCGGTGAGTCATGTTCGCCTTCCTGCGCCGACGCGTCTACACCAGCCTCGTACCCCTCCTCGTCGTCCTCTTCGGGGTGTTCCTGCTCGCCCGCCTCACCGGCGACCCGACCAACCTCTACCTCCCGGTCTCCGCGACACCCGATCAGCGCGCCGAGTTCGCCGCCGAGAACGGCCTCGACAAGCCGGTCCTGAGCCAGATGGTCGACTACCTGTCCGGGGTCGCCCACCTCGACTTCGGGGAGTCGCTGCGCACCGGTGAATCCGCCGCGACCATGGCGTTGCGGGCGTTCCCGGCCACGCTGCAACTCGCGTTCTTCACGATGCTGCTCGCGATCATCGGCGCCGTCGTGATCGGCTGCTGGGCGGCGTACCGGCCGAATTCGCTCGCCGACCGGATCTCGAGTCTGCTGTCGATGACCGCGGCCAGCATCCCCGACTTCTGGTTCGCCATCACCGGCGTGTGGATCTTCGCGGTGGTGCTGGGGGTGCTGCCCACGTCGGGTACCGGAAGCGCGCTGTCGTGGATCCTGCCGATCGCCACCCTGCTGATCCGCCCGCTCGGCGTGCTCACCCAGGTGGTCCGCGGCGCGATGGTGTCGGCACTGTCCGCACCATACGTACGTCTTGCCCGGAGCAAGGGCGCAGGCGATCTGCGCGTCGTCACCCATCACGCGCTCCGCAATGCCGCGGCCCCGGCGCTGACGGTGGCCGGCGATCTCACCGTCGGCCTGGTCAACGGCGCCGTCGTCGTCGAAGCGATCTTCGGGTGGCCCGGCATCGGCAAGCTGATGATCGACGCGATCCTGCAGCGCGACTTCGCGGTCCTACAGGCGGCGGTGCTCCTGACCGCGGTCAGCATCTTCGTCCTCAACATCCTGATCGACGCGGGCTACGCACTTCTCGACGCGCGTGTCCGTGAGAAGTCCAAGGTCTAGGAGGCCGCCGACATGTCCATAGACAACGCACCCCGCCTGGACGGAGCAGGCGACATCTATCCGAGCCCCGACGAGACGCCCGCCGTCGCGGCCCCCGTCGAAGAAACCGTTCCGGCGCCGAAACCCTCCCGGAACAAGGCACCGTTGTGGCGACTGCTCCTGCGGGACCGGGTGGCCACGGTCGCGGCGGCCATCCTGGTGTTCGTGTTCCTCGTCGCCGTCTTCGGCCCGTGGCTCGTCGGCGACGCCGCGACGGACCAGAACCTGGAACAGTCCAACCTCGCACCGTTCCACGTGGCGAACGGGTGGATGAACATCCTCGGCACCGACCCGCTCGGACGCAGCATGCTGGCCCGGTTGATCGTCGCGTGCCGCACCACCCTCCTCGTGGCGCTGCCCGCGGTCGCGCTGTCCTGCATCGTCGGGTCCCTCGTCGGCATGTGGGCCGGCTACCACCGCGGCTGGCGGGAGACGACGGCGATGCGCGTCGCCGACGTCATCATGAGTTTCCCGTCGCTGCTGATGGCCGTCGTCGTCCTGTACGTGTTCTCGCCCAGCGCCGCGAACATCGTCCTGGTCCTGGCCATCACCCGCATCCCGATCTACCTCCGCACCGCCCGCGCGGAGTCGGCGGAACTGCAGAGCCGGTTGTTCGTGGACGCCGCGCGCACGTTCGGAGCCCGCAGCGGGGCCGTCATCCGCCGGCACGTGTTCCCCATCCTGCTGCCGACGCTGCTCACCGTCGCCACCCTCGACTTCTGTTACGTGATGCTCGCCGAGTCGTCGCTGAGCTTCCTCGGCATCGGCATCCAGCCGCCCGACATCAGCTGGGGCCTGATGGTGTCCCAGGGCCGGACGTACCTGCAGACGGCGTGGTGGCTGTCGTTCTTCCCCGGGCTCGCCATCGTCATCACCACCGTGTCGGCGACCGTGCTCGCGGCATGGGCCCGGATCGCCACCGACCCCGCCCAGCGCTGGCGTCTGACCGTCCCGCGGTCGCGTCGCTCCCGGCTGTTCCCCACCCGAAAGGTCGTCTCATGAGTGCATCCGCACCGGCTGTCGAATCACTCGACGTCGCAGACATCGACCGCGTCGCCCTCGAGGTCGCGGATCTGACCGTCGACCTGCGTACCCCCTCGGGCACGGTCCGGGCCGTCGACCACGTGTCGTTCACCGCGCGGCGCGGGGAGACCCTGGCGCTGCTCGGTGAGTCGGGGTGCGGCAAGTCGATGACCGCGCAGGCGCTCGTCGGCCTGCTCGAACCGATCGCCGACGTCACCGACGGTTCGGTCCGTCTCGGCGACGTCGACCTGGTGACGGCGAAGGCCAGGACCCGCCGCACCCTCGCCGCCACCGAACTGGCCATCGTGTTCCAGGATGCGCTGACCGCGCTCAACCCGGTGTACACGGTCGGCAAGCAGCTGGCCGAACCGTTCCGGATCCATCGCGGGCTGTCCGCGAAAGAGGCGCGGCGGGAGGCGATCTCGCTGATGCAGCGGGTCGGGATTCCGGAACCCGAATCGCGCGTCGACTCGTACCCGCACCAGTTCTCCGGCGGCATGCGGCAGCGCCTGCTGATCGCGATGGCCGTCGCGCTGAGCCCGACGGTCCTGCTCGCCGACGAGCCGACGACGGCACTCGACGTCACGGTGCAGGCGCAGATCATGTCGCTGCTGCGGGATCTGCGCACCGAGCACGACATGGCCGTCATCCTCATCACCCACGACCTCGCCTTGGTCGCGGAGGAAGCCGACCGCGTCGCGATCATGTACGCGGGCAACGTCGTCGAGACGGGCCCGGTCGCCGAGGTCTTCTCCTCGCCGCAGCACCCGTACACCAAGGGCCTGCTCGATTCGGTCCCCGTGCACGCGGTCCGCGGGGAGGACCTGAAATCCATCGGCGGCACCCCGCCCGACCTGCATTCCATTCCGTCCGGCTGCGTCTACCAGGCGCGCTGCCCGCTGGCCCGCGACCTGTGCCGCACCACCCGCCCGCCGCTCGCCGACGTCGCCACACCCGGTCGCCGCTCGGCGTGCCATTTCCCCGAGGAGATCTCTCATGTCTGAGTCGATTCTGAAGGTGCGGGGCCTCACCAAGACGTTCAAGGTGCCGGCCAACGCGGCGGGCAAGAATCAGTTGCGCGCGCTCGACGGCATCGATCTCGACCTCGCCCGCGGCGAAACGCTCGGGCTCGTCGGCGAATCGGGCTGTGGCAAGTCCACTCTCGCCCGCACGCTGATGATGCTCGAGCGCCCGGACTCCGGTTCGGTGACGTGGGACGGCGTCGACCCGTTCTCGCTGAAGGGCAAGGACCTGCTCGCGCTGCGCCGCCGCGTGCAGATGGTGTTCCAGGACCCGTACGCGTCGCTGAACTCCCGGATGTCGGCGGCCGACATCATCGCCGAGCCGTGGCGCACCCACAAGATGATGTACAAGACGAGCCGTGACCGGGCGGCACGGGTGCGGGAACTGCTGCACCTGGTGGGTCTGCGGCCCAGCGACGAGCACCGCTACCCGCAGGAGTTCTCCGGCGGTCAGCGTCAGCGTCTCGGGATCGCCCGGGCCCTGGCGTTGAACCCGAGCGTCGTCATCTGCGACGAACCCGTGTCGGCGCTCGACCTGTCGGTGCAGGCGCAGGTGCTCAACCTGCTGAACGACCTGCAGAAGCAGCTCGGCATCTCGTACGTGTTCATCTCGCACGACCTGTCGGTGGTCCGGCACGTCGCCGACCGCGTCGCCGTGATGTATCTCGGGCGGATCGTGGAGACGGGTGCGACGGACGCCGTCTTCGACCGTCCCGCCCACCCGTACACCGAGGCTCTGATGTCGGCGGCACCGAAACTGGACGCCGCATCCCGGGGCAAGCGGATCATCCTCGACGGTGAAGTGCCGTCGCCGCTGAACCCGCCGTCGGGCTGCCGGTTCCGCACCCGGTGCGCCCACGCGACCGACATCTGCGCGAGCACCGTGCCACCCGCCGCGGTCGACGAGCGCGAGAGCGGCCACGTCGCCGAATGCCACCACCTCCGGCGTCCGATCGAACTCGGCGTCCCCGTCGCGGTCGGGTGAGCGGGGCAGAGTTCGCGATCATCGCGTTCGCCGTCTTTCTCGCCTCGTGCATGCAGGCGTCGATCGGATTCGGGATGGGCATGCTCGCGGCACCCGTCGTCGCGCTCGTCGATCCGGGCCTGCTGCCCGGGACGCTGATCATGACGGCAACGGTCGTCACGGTGATGGTGGTGTGGCGGGAACGCGACGCCCTCGATCTGTCGGGCACCGGGTGGGCGCTGGCCGGCCGGGTGCCGGGCACGATCGCGGGTGCGTTGCTGCTGGTGGTGCTGCCGGAACGGGGGTTGTCGCTGCTGCTCGCGGCCGTGGTGCTGTCCGGGGTCGTCTTCGCGACACTGGGCTGGGCACCGCCGCCGCGGCGCCGGAACCTCGCCGTCGCCGGCGCCGCGTCGGGTCTGCTCGGCACGGCCACGTCGATCGGCGGACCGCCGATGGCCCTGGTGATGCAGGGGTCGAAGGGGGCGCAGCTGCGCGGCAACATGAGCGCGTTCTTCCTGGTGGGCTCCACGCTGTCGGTCGCCGTGCTCGCCGCGACGGGGTCGGTGCACCGCGAGTCGGCGGTGATGTTCCTGCTGCTGATCCCGGCGACGGTGCTCGGCTACGTGGCGTCGCGGTTCGTGAACCGCCACCTGGACGCGGCACGCCTGCGCCGGGCGTCGATCACGGTCTCCTGTGTCGGTGCGTTGATGCTGATCGGACAGCAACTTCTCTGATGCAGTGTCTGCATCGTTCGATGCTCAACAAGTCTTGGACATGTATCGATCGGGCCACTTAGAGTTTGGGTTGTGAGGCGCCTCACGGGCGTCGCTGCGCTGTGAAGGAAGGTTTTCGGAAGATGAGTACAACAAGCACCCCGGTCGTCACCGACATGCGAGTGGTCCCGATCGCGGGCCACGACAGCATGCTCCTGAACCTGTCCGGCGCGCATGCCCCGTACTTCACCCGGAACCTGGTGATCCTCACCGATTCCGACGGCAACACCGGTGTCGGCGAGGTGCCCGGCGGTGAACCGATCCGCCGTACCCTTGAGGACGCCCGTGCGATCGTGACGGGACGCAGCATCGGCGAGTACAACGGCGTTCTCGCCGATCTGCGGCGCACGTTCGCCGACCGCGACGCCGCGGGCCGCGGCAACCAGACGTTCGACCTCCGTGTCGCGATCCACGCCGTCACCGCCGTCGAGTCGGCACTCCTCGACGTCCTCGGGCAGCACCTCGGCGTTCCCGTCGCGGCCCTGCTCGGCGAGGGCCAGCAGCGCGAGAAGGTGCAGGCGCTCGGCTATCTCTTCTTCGTCGGCGACCGCAACAAGACCGACCTCGAGTACCAGTCGGGTGCGGCGGAGTCCGACGACTGGCTGCGCCTGCGGCACGAGGAGGCGCTGACACCGGACGCGGTCGTGCGGCTCGCCGAGGCGGCCCAGGCGCGGTACGGTTTCGCCGACTTCAAGCTCAAGGGCGGTGTCCTCGCACCCCGCGAGGAGGCGGCGGCCGTCACGGCGCTCGCCGAGCGGTTCCCCGACGCCCGGATCACCCTCGACCCCAACGGTGGTTGGCTGCTGTCGGAGGCGATCGAGACCTGCCGCGGGCTGAAAGACGTTCTCGCGTATGCCGAGGACCCGGTCGGCCCCGAGGGCAGCTTCTCCGGTCGCGAGGTGATGAGTGAGTTCAAGCGCGCCACCGGACTGCCGACGGCCACCAACATGATTGCCACCGACTGGCGCGAGATGGGGCACACCATCCGCTCCGGCGCCGTCGACATCCCGCTCGCCGACCCGCACTTCTGGACGATGAACGGGTCCGTCCGCGTCGCCCAGCTCTGCGATGCGTGGGGCCTGACATGGGGTTCGCATTCCAACAACCACTTCGACGTGTCGCTCGCGATGTTCACCCACGTCGCGGCCGCGGCTCCGGGCGACATCACCGCCATCGACACCCACTGGATCTGGCAGGACGGTCAGCGGATCACCAAGGACCCGTACGAGATCGAAGACGGCTACCTCACCGTGCCGTCGACTCCCGGTCTCGGTGTCGAACTCGACATGGACCGCGTCGAGGCCGCCCACGAGCTGTACCTGCAGAAGGGGCTCGGCGCGCGCGACGACTCGATCGGCATGCAGTTCCTGGTGCCGAACTGGACATTCGACAGCAAGCGCCCGGCGTTGGTGCGCGCCTGATGAAGGTCGTCGTCGGCGACCGGAACCTGCTGCCGCATCGCGAACTGTTCGAGTCGGGACTGCCGTCCGGCGCGACGGTGTCGTGGCATCGGACGTTCGACGAGCCGGCGATCGCCGCCGACCTCGCCGACGCCGACGTGTACGTGGGCGGCCGGTTCACCGCCGCAATGGCGGCCGCAGCGCCGAAACTGCGCCTGCTGCACGTCGCAGGCGCGGGCACCGACAACGTGGCGTTCGCCGCGCTGCCCGCGGACACCCTGGTGGCCAACACCTTCCACCACGAGGACTCGATCGCCGAGTACATCGTGTCGGCGGCGCTGATGCTGAGACGCGGATTCCTCCGTCACGACCGCGCACTCCGCGGCGACGTGTGGGCCACATCCGTCTACGACGACGCGATCGCGCAGTCCCGGTCGATGCGCGGCGCGCGGGTCGGATTCGTCGGCTTCGGTCACATCGGCCGGCGCTCGTGGAATGTGCTGCGCGCGTTCGGCGCCGAGGGCTGCGCAGTGACCGGGCGGGGAAATCTCGACGCCGCCGCGGAAGGCCTCCGATGGGCAGGCGACAACACGTCGCTGCTCCGGCTCCTGACCGAGTCCGACGTCGTGGTGGTGTCCGCGCCGCTGAACGATCACACCCGCGGCATGATCGGCGGCGCGGAACTCGACGCGCTCGGCCCCGACGGCATCCTGATCAACGTCGGGCGCGGCCCCCTCGTCCAGGAACAACCGCTGTACGACGCGCTGGCCTCGCACCGGATCGCGGCCGCGGCCATCGACGTCTGGTACACCTACCCCGACGCCGGCGGTCACGGCGCCCCGAGCGCGCTGCCGTTCCGCGACCTGCCGAACATCCTGATGACCCCGCACTCGTCCGGCGTCACCGACCACACGTTCGTCGGTCGCGTCGGCGACATCACCGACAACATTCGCAGGCTGGACACGGGGCAGACGGTCCTGCGCACCGTCCGCCCCGCCTAGCGTGCGTCAGTAGTTACCGCAGGTCTCGGCGATCGTCAGCGCCTTCGCGCGCCACTCGACTGCCGGTCCCTCGGTGGGCGCGGTGTCCAGTCGGCTCTTCAGCTGCGGGTGCGCGTCGAGGACGGCCTGGCGGTCGGCCGGGGACTTCGCGAAGAAGTCGGCCAGCTGAGCCTTGCGCTCGGGGGCCTGGTCGAGGCGTGCGGCGAGCTGCGGAGTCACGTCGTGCATCGCCGCATCGATCTGCGCGAAGCTGCAGGTGGAGTTCACGAGGCGGGCGGAGTCGGAGTCGACCGGATCGGCGGAGGCGATGCCCGGGATCACGAGGGCGGCGGAGATCGCGCCGACGGCGGCGATACCGAAGTGCAGACGTGCTCGTGAAACATTCATGACGAGTCCTCCCATGTCGGTTGGTTTGCCGGGGCAACGATAGGGGCCCGAATTGTGGCTTTTCTGAGGACCGTCTGAGAATTGGTGCGGCGAACTAGACTCCAAAGGCTGCACGTCAGCAGCCCACCGATCAGCGTTCGGCGTTCGACAGGTTCGTCGAGCAGATCGAACTCCGGGTCAGCCAGGCGCCGTTCCAGCTGTGTGGGGTCGTCCACAGCCCGTGGACGAGGTCGAGGGTGTCGGGCGCTGCGGTGTGACTGTTCATGACTGTGATCCTTTTGTCTCGGGTGAGGGGATGCCACGAGGTGTAGGTATCGAGGAAGGGTGAGCAGGTCCTTGCCGAGCTCGACGTTGTGTGTGTCGGTGATGCCGTGCGGGCACCCGGGTAGACCCCGAGCGCGGCGCCGTCGACCTTGTCGACGTCAGCTCGGACGCCGCGAGGTCGGTCCTGCGCTTCCCAGCTGTCCGCATTGAGCGGCCACCCGTGGCTCAGGACCACGGGCGGCCGGCACCCCAGTTCTTGTAGAGGATGTCGGTGCCGTCGAGAGTGGTGACTGCCGGTATGCCGTACTCCTCATGAAGACTCCCCGATGAAGAGTGAGTGGTAATGGGAGCGACGGTCCCATCGTCGAGCTTTCGGACCTGCGAACCGGCTCAGCGTGCACGCTTCTGATCTGACGGTGCACGCCGGCAGGAATGGCAGATCCGGCGGATTCCAGCGTGCGAATCCCCGCGACCAGGCGATTTGGAATATCGCGTGCGGTTCGCGTAACTTATTCCAAGTCAGAGCGACACGGACACCGACATTCACCACCTGGTGATGCAACGAGGTTGTACGAAGTGCCTGACCAATCCGAAGTTCACCATCGTGTATGGTTGTGCTTCAACCCCGGAATGTCTTCAGCGGGTGCCGGTTTGCGCCGGTCAACCCGATGAGATAAGCTGGAAAAGTTGCCCCGGAGCGGCTGGCGAGTGTGTCAGAAGTGATGGTGTGTGCGTGTTCTTTGAGAACTCAACAGTGTGTCGATGAATGTCAGTGCCAAATATTTTT
>NZ_UAUI01000024.1:282500-602256 GCF_900455735.1 Rhodococcus wratislaviensis
AACATGATGACTGTCGTGATGGAAACCCAAGTAGCACCGGGCCCGTGAAATCTGGTGTGAATCTGTCGGGACCACCCGATAAGCCTGAATACTCCCTGGTGACCGATAGCGGACTAGTACCGTGAGGGAAAGGTGAAAAGTACCCCGGGAGGGGAGTGAAATAGTACCTGAAACCGTGCGCTTACAATCCGTCAAAGCCTTCGAGCAGCTTGCTGCTGGGGGTGATGGCGTGCCTTTTGAAGAATGAGCCTGCGAGTTAGTGGCATGTCGCGAGGTTAACCCGTGTGGGGTAGCCGTAGCGAAAGCGAGTCCGAATAGGGCGTTGTAGTGGCATGTTCTAGACCCGAAGCGGAGTGATCTACCCATGGCCAGGTTGAAGCGACGGTAAGACGTCGTGGAGGACCGAACCCACTTAGGTTGAAAACTGAGGGGATGAGCTGTGGGTAGGGGTGAAAGGCCAATCAAACTCCGTGATAGCTGGTTCTCCCCGAAATGCATTTAGGTGCAGCGTCGCGTGTTTCTCACCGGAGGTAGAGCTACTGGATGGTCTAGGGGGCCCACAAGCTTACCGAAATCAGCCAAACTCCGAATGCCGGTGAGTGAGAGCGCGGCAGTGAGACTGCGGGCGATAAGGTTCGTAGTCGAGAGGGAAACAGCCCAGATCGCCAGCTAAGGTCCCTAAGCGTGTACTAAGTGGAAAAGGATGTGGGGTCGCGAAGACAACCAGGAGGTTGGCTTAGAAGCAGCCACCCTTGAAAGAGTGCGTAATAGCTCACTGGTCAAGTGATCCTGCGCCGACAATGTAGCGGGGCTCAAGTACACCACCGAAGCTGCGGCATTCACACAATGCACCCCCTTGATTCTGCGGAGTCTTGGGCAGTGGTGTGGATGGGTAGGGGAGCGTCGTGTGGCCATGGAAGCGGCGGGGTGACCCAGCCGTGGAGGCCACACGAGTGAGAATGCAGGCATGAGTAGCGAAAGACGAGTGAGAAACTCGTCCGCCGAATGACCAAGGGTTCCTGGGCCAGGTTAATCCGCCCAGGGTGAGTCGGGACCTAAGACGAGGCCGACAGGCGTAGCCGATGGACAACGGGTTGATATTCCCGTACCCGTGTGAACGCGCCCCTGGTGAATCAGTGATACTAACCATCCTGAAGCGTCCTTACGCCCCTTCGGGGGCCCTGGATGTGGATGCATGGGACCTGATCTGGTAGTAGCCAAGCGATGGGGTGACGCAGGAAGGTAGCTGAGCCAGTCAGTGGTAATACTGGTGTAAGCCTGTAGGGCGAATGGTAGGCAAATCCGCCATTCACACAGCCTGAGAGGTGACGCATAGCCGAATGAGGCGAATTCAGTGATCCTATGCTGCCGAGAAAAGCCTCTAGCGAGCTTTCACACGGCCCGTACCCCAAACCGACACAGGTGGTCAGGTAGAGAATACTAAGGCGATCGAGATAACTATGGTTAAGGAACTCGGCAAAATGCCCCCGTAACTTCGGGAGAAGGGGGGCCTCGTCCGGTGATCACTCTTGCAGTGTGAGCTGGGTGGGGCCGCAGAGACCAGTGAGAAGCGACTGTTTACTAAAAACACAGGTCCGTGCGAAGTCGTAAGACGATGTATACGGACTGACGCCTGCCCGGTGCTGGAAGGTTAAGAGGACCGGTTAGCCACTTCGGTGGCGAAGCTGAGAATTTAAGCCCCAGTAAACGGCGGTGGTAACTATAACCATCCTAAGGTAGCGAAATTCCTTGTCGGGTAAGTTCCGACCTGCACGAATGGC
Source organism: Rhodococcus wratislaviensis (assembly GCF_900455735.1). Lineage (GTDB taxonomy): Bacteria > Actinomycetota > Actinomycetes > Mycobacteriales > Mycobacteriaceae > Rhodococcus_F > Rhodococcus_F wratislaviensis. The sequence goes on from NZ_UAUI01000024.1 coordinate 284,282, forward strand.
GTAACGACTTCTCAGCTGTCTCAACCATAGACTCGGCGAAATTGCATTACGAGTAAAGATGCTCGTTACGCGCGGCAGGACGAAAAGACCCCGGGACCTTCACTACAGCTTGGTATTGGTGTTCGGTTCGGTTTGTGTAGGATAGGTGGGAGACTGTGAAGCGCTCACGCCAGTGAGTGTGGAGTCGTTGTTGAAATACCACTCTGATCGTATTGGACCTCTAACCTCGGACCATGATCTGGTTCAGGGACAGTGCCTGGTGGGTAGTTTAACTGGGGCGGTTGCCTCCCAAAATGTAACGGAGGCGCCCAAAGGTTCCCTCAGCCTGGTTGGCAATCAGGTGTCGAGTGCAAGTGCACAAGGGAGCTTGACTGTGAGACTGACAGGTCGAGCAGGGACGAAAGTCGGGACTAGTGATCCGGCACCGGCAAGTGGAAGCGGTGTCGCTCAACGGATAAAAGGTACCCCGGGGATAACAGGCTGATCTTCCCCAAGAGTCCATATCGACGGGATGGTTTGGCACCTCGATGTCGGCTCGTCGCATCCTGGGGCTGGAGTAGGTCCCAAGGGTTGGGCTGTTCGCCCATTAAAGCGGCACGCGAGCTGGGTTTAGAACGTCGTGAGACAGTTCGGTCTCTATCCGCCGCGCGCGTTAGAAACTTGAGGAAGGCTGTCCCTAGTACGAGAGGACCGGGACGGACGAACCTCTGGTGTGCCAGTTGTTCCACCAGGAGCACCGCTGGTTAGCTACGTTCGGAAGGGATAACCGCTGAAAGCATCTAAGCGGGAAGCCTGTTCCAAGATGAGGTTTCTCACCCCCTCGAGGGGGTAAGGCCCCCGGCAGACCACCGGGTTGATAGGCCAGAACTGGAAGTCCGGTAACGGATGCAGGTGACTGGTACTAATAGGCCGAGGACTTACCACAAAGAAGCTACGCGTCCACTGTGCAGTATCTGAAACAACACACACGTTTCAGAACAGAAGAAAGAAGAACACCACCAACAACACTGGTTGTTGTGTGTCTTCGCTGATGTTCCGTGTGACAGTTTCATAGAGTTACGGCGGCCATAGCGGAGGGGAAACGCCCGGTCCCATTCCGAACCCGGAAGCTAAGCCCTCCAGCGCCGATGGTACTGCACCCGACAGGGTGTGGGAGAGTAGGACACCGCCGAACATCCGTTACCGAAAGCCCCCCAACCTTGTTGGGGGGCTTTCGGCATTCCTAGGCACGAACACCCGTGCCGCACATGCCTTTTCGCCCCGGCGCACCGCCGGCAGACGGTCAATCGGTCGGTCGATTCCGGCAGCCACCGCCAATCGCGTGAAGTCATGCCGACGCGTCGCGTGCACGAACCGGTACAGAGTGCCGGCGGAGGCTGCGTTGCTGGATTGCTCATCGGGGTAGGCGCTGGCCATGGCCGAACGGAAGGCGTCGCGGGTCGCGTCGACGACTTGAAGGTCACTCATCTCTTCCCAGCCGACGCGAACCGCTGGGCCAGGCAGACTTCCTGCGCCGGCGAGGCTACGGGGAGTCCCGCAACTTCAGGCACCGGCTTCACCCGACGCCGCTACGAGCGGCGGCGCACCAGCGGCACGCGCATCCGCGCACTTCGAGTAGTACGCACTGGTGCCGCAGCCTCCGGACCCCCGCACTCCACGATGAAACCGGGCGCGGCACTCGGCGGAACGGGGCTTGGTACTCGGCGGACCGCGCCGAGCGCGGCCCGGATGGCGCTCCACTGCGACGGCAGCTGAGTCGTCTCCCTCGGCACCGTCATCGAGGCGACTCGGGTGAAACGGGCATATCGGGAGTGGTGGCTGCGCCTAGACTCCGAAGATGGTGCGCAACGCGAAGGCTGCACGTCAGCAGCCCACCGATCAGCGTTCGGCGTTCGACAGGTTCGTCGAGCAGATCGAACTCCGGGTCAGCCAGGCGCCGTTCTTCGGGATCTGTGCGGGAGTCGTCGCGCTGTGGGTCGTCAGCATCCCGCTCTGGAAGGACCTCCACGAGTGGCAGATCGCCATCCACACCGCCGGTGCCGTCTTCACGTTGCTTCTCGTGGTTCTGCTCGAGAATGCCAGCCGCCGCGCCACGGAGGCTCTGCAGGAGAAACTGAATGTCATCGCCGAGGCGCTCGCCGCCCTGCTCGATTCCTCCGCCCAGGACAACCCGGAGCTGAAGAAGGCAGAGGAGAAGTTGCGGGAGGCCGTCGGGCTCGAAGACCGGCATTAGCCCATCCACCCCTGTGACTTGGCACACCAAGCAGGTAAGTTATGTGTAACCGCAAAAACTACTAACCAGTAGGGGTACGAAATGCCTGTTCCGACCGCCGCCACGTTCGCGCGGCTCGCCGACCTCATCGCCATCCCGGATGCGGCGGATCGCCCGACGCGGTCCGTCGTCGAGGCGTTCACGGGTAAGGAACTGGCCACCGTCCCGGTCGGTACCGCTCAGGACGCCAAGGACGCGATCGCACGCGCCCGGGTGGCGCAGAAGGAATGGGCCAAGCGTCCCGTCACCGAACGCGCCGCGATCTTCCACCGGTACCGCGACCTGGTGCTCGAGAACCGCGACGCCCTGATGGACATGGCTCAGGCCGAGACGGGCAAGTCCCGCGCCGCCGCGCAGGAGGAGATCCTCGACATCTCGATGACCGCCCGCCACTACGCGCGCGTCGCCCCCAAGCTGCTGCGTCCCCGCCGCATGTCCGGCATGTTGCCCGGTCTCACCAAGACGGTCGTGCGGTACCAGCCGAAGGGCGTCGTCGGCGTCATCTCGCCGTGGAACTACCCCATGACCCTCGCGGTGTCCGACGCCGTGGCCGCGCTCCTCGCCGGCAACGCCGTTGTCCTCAAGCCCGACAGCCAGACCCCGTACTGCGCGCTGGCCTGCGTCGACCTGCTGTACCAGGCGGGGCTGCCGCGCGACCTGTTCGCCGTCGTCCCCGGACCGGGCTCGGTGGTCGGCACCGCCCTCGTCGAGAACACCGAGTACCTGATGTTCACCGGGTCCTCGGCCACGGGTCAGCTCCTCGCCGAGCAGGCCGGTCGCCGTCTCATCGGCTTCTCCGCCGAACTCGGCGGCAAGAACCCGATGATCGTCACCGCAGGCGCGAACCTCCGTGAGGTCACCGACGCCGCCGTCCGCGCCTGCTACTCCAACTCCGGGCAGCTGTGCATCTCGATCGAGCGGATCTACGTCGAGGAGTCCATCGCACCCGAATTCACCCGGATGTTCGGGGAACGCGTCCGCAACATGAAGCTCGGCGCCGGCTACGACTTCGGCATCGAAATGGGCAGTCTCGTCTCCGAGGCGCAGGTCAAGGCCGTGTCCAGCCACGTCGACGACGCCGTCGTCAAGGGCGCCACCGTGGTCGCCGGCGGCAAGGCGCGCCCCGACCTCGGACCCCTGTTCTACGAGCCGACCGTTCTGACCGGTGTCCCCGAGGACGCCGAGTGCTACCGCGACGAGACGTTCGGACCGCTGGTCTCGATCTACCCCGTCGCCGACGTGGACGAGGCGATCGAACGCGCCAACGACACGGAGTACGGCCTGAACGCCAGCGTGTGGGCGGGAACCAAGGCGGAGGGCGAGGCCATCGCCGCACGGATCCACGCCGGAACCGTCAACGTCGACGAGGGTTACGCCCCGGCCTGGGGCAGCACCGGTGCGCCGATGGGCGGCATGGGAGTGTCCGGTGTCGGGCGCCGCCACGGCGACGACGGGCTCCTCAAGTACACCGAACCGCAGACCATCGCCACCACCCGCATCCTCAACCTCGGCGGTCCGCGGGGACTGTCACCGAAGGTGTGGGCCAAGATCATGCCGCCTTTCGTGAAGGCGCTGCAGTGGATTCCGGGCCGCTAGACGTGGACCGCGCGAGCATCCTGATCGACGTCCCGCCCGGCACGGTGTGGGACGTGGTGACCGACATGGAGGGCATGGGCCGGTTCAGCCCCGAGAACACCGGAGCGCGCTGGACGTCGGGCACGCCCGCGACGGTGGGGGCGCGGTTCGTCGGCGCCAACCGGCACGGACCGGTCCGCTGGAAGACGCACTGCACCGTCGTGGATGTGATTTCGGAACAAAAGTTTTCGTTCGAGGCGGACGAGCCGAAGGCGCGCTGGACGTATCACCTCGAACCCTCCGGTTCCGGCACGCTCGTCACCGAGACCCGGGAGATCTACGCGACTCCCGTGTGGTGGGTGCGGCTGGTGCAGAAGTCGAAGGTGCTGGGCAGCGACCGCGACCAACTGATGCAGGACGGGATGCGGCAGACCCTCGAGCGCATGAAAGTCGCCCTCGAGAGCTGATTTTCCACCCAGGGGTGCCGATTCTTCACCCTAGGGTGGCTGTCGCCGCCGCGCGCAGGGCCCGAGACTGAACGGTGTCCACACCTCTCGGAGGCGTCTCCCATGAATCCTCGGCCGACACCCGTCGAAGCTGGTCGGTCGTGCCCTGACGTCCGCCGTGAGGACGTATGGTTCTCCTCGCGGGGACAGCGCTGCGCCGCGTGGCTGTACCGGCGCCATTCCGAAACCCACACGGCAGCACCCTGTGTGGTGCTAGCGCACGGCTGGAGCGGGGTACGCGAACAGAGACTCGACGCGTTCGCGGAACGGTTCGCGGCCGCCGGAGTCACGGCGCTGGTGTTCGACTACCGCTACTTCGGCGCCAGCGAGGGCGAACCCCGCCAACTGCTCGACATCGACAGCCAACTCGACGACTGGGACAGCGCCGTCGCGTTCGTGCGCAGCCGTCCGGACATCGACCCCAGCCGGGTCGCGCTCTGGGGAACGTCACTGTCCGGCGGACTCGTCCTGACGGCGGCGGCGCGGGACCGGCGGGTGGCCGCGGTCGTGTCGCAGGTTCCGTACGTCGACGGTCTGACGAACCTTCCCCGACTCGGCATTGCCGGGCTCGGTCGCATGGCGGTCGCCTACCTGCGGGACCGGTATGCCCAGCTGCGGCACCGGCCGCCGTACATGTTCCCCGTCGTCGGGCCACCGGGCTCGTTCGCGGCCATGACCACACCCGACGCGGAGGCGGGATACCACGGGATGGATCCGCCCGATTCGACGTGGCGCAACGAAACACCGGGGCGGGTGGCGTTGCAGGCGGCGCTGTACCGGCCGACGAGGACGGTCGCGAAGATCGCCTGCCCCGTCTACTTCGCCATCGCCGACCACGACGTCGTCACGTTCACCCGCACCGCGCAGAAGGCCGCGGCCAAGACCCCGGGCGCCGAGGTGCACGTGTACCCGGGCGGTCATTTCGACCCCTACTTCGGCGAGCTCTTCGAGCGGGTGGTCGCGGACGAGACCGACTTCCTCGTCCGCCGTCTCCGTCCACCGCCCTAGCTACTCACCGCGCCGAACTGTTCGCGCAGAACACCTTTGACAACCTTGCCGCTGGCGTTGCGGGGCAGTTGGGGAAGGACCTCGACGAACTTGGGCCGCTTGTAGCGGGCGACCCGGCCGTCGAGCCAGTCCGCGAGGGCATCGACCTCGAGCGCCGCCCCGGCCCGCGGGACGACGACCGCGACAGGAACCTCACCCCAGCGCTCGTCGGGCCGCCCGATCACGGCGACGTCCAGGATGTCCGGGTGGGTGGCCAGGGCATTCTCGACCTCGGCGCAGTAGATGTTCTCCCCACCCGAGATGATCATGTCCTTCTTGCGGTCCACCACGTACACGAACCCGTCCGAGTCCACCCGCACGAGGTCGCCGGAGTGGAACCAGCCGCCGTCGAACGCGTCCGCGGTGGCCTCGGGGTTCCGCCAGTACCCCTCCATGAGTCCCGGCCCACGGTAGACGATCTCACCGATCTCGCCCTGCGCCACGTCGTTCATCGCCTCGTCGACCACGCGCATCGCCACGGTGTCGATCGGTTTCCCGACCGACCCGATCTTGCGCACGGCGTCCTTGCCGTCGAGCATGCACGTCACCGGGGACATCTCGGTCTGCCCGAAGAAGGCGACGATCGCGGCGTCGGGGAAGGCGCTGTACAAGCGGTCGAGGAGTGTCGGGGTGGCGGGCGCGGCTCCCCAGCCCAGCACTCGCAGGGCCAGATCCCGCCCCTCGGGGCCGGCGTCGTCGAGGATGGCCTGCCACTGGGTGGGCACCATGAACACGCTGGTCACACGCTCACGCTCGAGCGTGTCGAGTAGCTCGGTCGCATCGAACGCACCGGTCGGGTGGATCACGATGGTGGCGCCGATCAGCAGGAACGGCCCGACGCTGCCGAGGGCTGCGATGTGGAACAGCGGGGACGAGACCAGGTTGACCTCGGACTCGGTGTCGAACAGTCGCCATCCCCGGATGAGGGTCAGCGCCTGCGCCTGCAGATTGAGGTGCGACAGCACCGCGCCCTTCGGACGCCCGGTGGTGCCGGACGTGTACATGATGGCGGCGGGGGAGTCTTCCGCCACGTCCGCGATCGGGACGTCGGGATCGGCTGCGCGCACCTGCGTCTCGAGCGAGACGTCGTCGGAGGCGTCGCCGACCACGAGAACCGGCACGCTGTCGTCGACCTCCGCGGCGAGACCGGTGAGTGAATCCTCGACGACCACGACGGTGGCGTCGCTGTCGGCGACGATGAACCGCACCTCGCCGGGGCTGAGCCGGAAATTCACCGGGACCGCGATCGCACCCAGGCGAGTCGCGGCCAGCATCACCTCGAGGAACTCGGGGCGGTTGGTCAGCAGCAGCACGATGCGGTCGCCACGGCCGACACCGCGGGCGGCGAGGACCGCCGCGGTCCGCGCGCTGCGGTCCTCGAGCTCACGCCAGGTGGTCGAGGTGCCCCGGAACCGGAGCGCCACGGCATCGGGTTTCGCGAAGGCGTGCCGGGCAACATGATTGGCCCAGTGGATGCGCCGGGCGGCGAAGGGCTGAGCGTTCGTCGTCGCTGTCATCGGGGATGTCCTCAGCCGTGGCCGAACACGGCCGGTCGCTTCTCCAGGAACGCCGCGACGCCCTCCCGGAAGTCGGGGGCGGCGAGGAGGTCGAGCTGACCCGTGCGCTCGCGGGCGAACGCGTTGTCGAGTTCGACGAGGGTGGCGTCGTTGACCGCGTCCTTGGTGAAGTGGAACGCCTCCGACGGTCCGTCGGCGAGACGTCGCGCGAGGGCGTCGACGGTCGCGGCGAACTCGTCGTCGGGGTACACGTCGGCGATCAATCCGGCCGCGAGAGCCTCACGTGCAGGCAGTCGTTCGGCCAGAAGTGCCATCTTCAGTGCGCGGGCGCGGCCGATCGACGCGGCCACGAGTGCGGTGGCACCACCGTCCGGCATCAGGCCGACCTTCGTGAACGCGAGCAGGAAATAGCTCGACTCGGTGGCGATCGTGAGATCGCAGGCCAGGGCGAGGGAGACGCCGACGCCGGCGGCGGGACCGTTGACCGCGCCGATCACGGGCCGGGGGAACGTGCGAATCGTGGCCGCCGTCCGGTTTGCGGCGTCGATCGTCGCGGCCGACGGCGGACCGGACGTCGTCTCGCCACCCAGGTCCGCGCCCGTGCAGAACGCGCGGCCGGCGCCGGTGAGGACGGCGGCCCGGACCTCCGCGTCGCCCGCATGCTTGTCGAAAGCATCGCTGACGGCGTCCAGGGTTTCGGTGGTGACCGCGTTCATGCGAGCGGGACGGTCGAGGGTGACGCGGAGGACGCCGTCGTCGACGGTCGTGTCCACACCGGGAATGTCGGAGCTCATGGGGATCCTTTGTCAGGAAGGGCGGACGGAGAGTGCGATCTTGCCGGTGGCGGACCGGGTTTCGAGCGTCCGCAGTGCGTCGACGGCGTGCTCGAACGAGTAGACGGTGGGTTCGGTGATTCGAAGTGCCCCGGATTCGACGAGTGGGCTCAGGGCGGCCCACTGCCGGTTCGTGTAGCCGGGGTTGGTGCGCGCGTACTCGCCCCAGCCCGCGCCGAGTACCGAGATATTTCGCAGGAGAAGGCGATTGACCTTGACGGTGGGGATCTCGCCGCCGGTGAAGCCGAGGACGACGAGTCGCCCGTTGGGAGCGAGGCTGCGCAGGCTGTCGGTGAAACGGTCGCCGCCGACCGGGTCGAGGATGATGTCGACTCCGCGGCCTCCGGTGAGGTCGCGAACCCGGTCCTTCCAGCCGTCCACGAGGACGACGTGATCGGCGCGGTTCGCCTTCGCGATGCCGGCCTTCTCCTCGGTGCTGACCACGGCGATCGTCTCGAGCCCCAGCGCGGCCGCGACCTGCAGTGCGGCCACCCCGACACCGCCCGCGGCCCCGTGCACCAGCACGGTCTCACCGGTGCGGTAGCGGGCCCGCTCGTCGAGGGCGAAGTGCACGGTCAGGTAGTTCATCAGGAAGCCCGCCCCGGCTTCGAGCGACACCGAATCGGGCAGCGGGAACACCGAGTCCGGCTCCACCGCGACGGTCTGCTGCCACGCTCCGTCCGACGCGAGGACGGCCACCCGCTGTCCGGCCCGGAGGCCGCTGTCCGCCGGTGCGCTACGGACGACGCCCGCGCCCTCGACTCCGAGCACGAACGGCAGTTCGCGGACGATCTGGTAGCTGCCGGTGGTCTGCAGCAGGTCGGGAAACGAGACTCCGGCGGTGTGCAGGTCCACGACGACGAGGCCGGTTCCGTCGGGTTCGTCGATCTCGGCGAGCTGCACTCCGGCGGGGCCGGACGCGGTGGTCAATTGCTGGGCATACACGTGGTGATCTCCTCCGTCGGTCCCTGAATATCCATACCAGACGCAACTGAACGGGCGCTAGATAAATTCGACCATTGACCGTGTCGGTGACGCCGTGGTACTAACTTTAACGAGCGATCAGTAATCATGGCGAGGCGGAGGACGAGACGTGCCAGAACAGACGGAGACGACGGAGGCAGCCGCACTGTGGGAGCGGCGCGGAGGCATCGGCATCATCACGCTGAACCGCCCCGAAGCGCTCAATGCGGTGAACGGCGCGTTGTCGACCGCAGTGGGCAATCTGCTCGAGCAGGCCGAGAACGACCCCGACGTACGGGTGGTCGTCGTGACCGGGTCCGGCCGCGCGTTCTGCGCCGGCGCCGACCTCAAGGCCCTCTCCACGGGCGGGAACATCGCTGCGGAGGGTCACCCCGAATGGGGCTTCGCCGGATACGCGCAGCACTGGATCAGCAAGCCGACCATCGCCGCTGTCAACGGCTTCGCCCTCGGCGGCGGCACCGAACTGGTGCTCGCCAGTGACCTCGCTGTCGTGGACGAGGAAGCGAAACTCGGATTACCCGAGGTCAAGCGCGGACTGTTCGCCGCCGCCGGCGGCGTCATCCGCCTGCAGCAGCAGATCCCGAAGAAGGTCGCGCTGGAGATCGCGCTCACCGGCGAACCGATCACCGCGGCGCAGGGCAAGGAACTGGGCCTGGTCAACCGGGTCGCCCCGGCGGGCACCGCCCTCGACGTCGCGCTCGAACTCGCCGAGCAGATCGCCGCGAACGCTCCGCTGTCGGTGCGCGAATCGAAGGCCATGATCCACCGCACCGCAACCGAACCCGACTGGGGCGACCGGGCATGGGAGGCGAACAACGCCGCCATCGCCACCATCTTCACCAGCGCCGACGCCAAGGAAGGCCCGACGGCCTTCGCCGAGAAGCGCCAGCCGGTCTGGCAGGGCCGCTGACCCGTGAGTACTTGTTAACCGCGGGCGGTTAACAAGTACTCACGGGCGGCGCAGCCGCACACTCTCTCCTCCTCGAAAGGGAACATCATGACCAACGCTGTCATCGTGGACGTCGTCCGCCTCGCCTCCGGCAAGGGCAAGCCGGGCGGCGCGCTGTCCGGTACGCACCCGGTCGAATTGCTCGCGCACGTGCTGCGCAGCATCGTCGAACGCAACGGCATCGACCCCGCCCAGGTCGACGACGTCATCGGCGGCTGCGTCGGGCAGGCAGGCGAGCAGGCCCTCAACATCTCCCGGACCGCGGTGCTGTCGGCGGGATTCCCGGATTCGGTTCCGGCCACCACCGTCGACCGCCAGTGCGGCTCGAGCCAGCAGGCGGCGCACTTCGCCGCGCAGGGCGTGATCGCCGGTGCCTACGACATCGTGATCGCCTGCGGTGTGGAGTCGATGTCCCGTGTTCCGATGGGCACGACGACCATCGGTCAGGACGCGTCCGGCCCGGGTATCGCCGCCCGCTACCCCGAGGGACTCGTCAACCAGGGCATCTCCGCCGAACTGATCGCCGCCAAGTGGAAGTTCGACCGCGACACCCTCGACAGTTTCTCCGCGCAGTCGCACCAGCGTGCCGCCGACGCCTTGTCGAAGGGGTTGTTCGACAAGGAGATCGTCCCGATCTCGGTCACCAACGCTGCCGGTGAGACGGTGACGCACACCGCCGACGAGACCGTGCGCGCCTCCACCACCGCCGAGGGTCTGTCCGGGCTGAAGTCGTCGTTCTACTCCGAGAAGTACGCGGCCCGGTTCCCCGAGGCACAGTGGCACATCACGCCCGGGAACTCGTCGCCGCTGACCGACGGCGCGTCCGCGGCGCTGATCATGAGCGAGGAGATGGCCTCGAAGCTGGGCCTGACCCCGCGGGCACGGTTCCACTCGTTCGCCGTCGCCGGTGACGACCCGGTCTTCATGCTCACCGCGCCGATCCCGGCGACCAAGAAGATCCTCGCGAAGTCGGGGCTGAGCATCGACGACATCGACGCCTACGAGGTCAACGAGGCGTTCGCGCCGGTGCCGCTGGCGTGGGCGCACGAGTTCGGGGCCGACCCGGCCAAGCTCAACCCGTGGGGCGGCGCCATCGCGCTCGGGCACGCACTCGGTTCGTCGGGCACCCGCCTGCTGAGCACCCTGGTCAACAACCTCGAGGCCACCGGCGGACGCTACGGCCTGCAGACCATGTGTGAGGGCGCGGGCATGGCCAACGCCACCATCATCGAACGCATCTGACCCACTTCCCCGAAAAATCCTGCTTCCGAAAGGTATAGACATGATCGTCAACGACAGCGTCGCACTCGTCACCGGCGGTGCCTCGGGCCTCGGCCTGGCCACCACCAAGGCCCTGCTCGCCGACGGCGCCAGCGTCGTCATCATCGACCTGCCCTCGTCCAACGGTGAAACCGTCGCCAAGGAACTCGGCGACCGCGTGCGCTTCGCTGCCGGCGACGTCACCAGCGAGGCCGACGTGTCCGCCGCACTCGATGTCGCGGAGTCGCTCGGACCGCTGCGTGTCGCCGTGAACTGCGCCGGCATCGGCAACGCCATCAAGACCGTGAGCAAGAACGGCGCGTTCCCGCTGGCCGACTTCACCAAGATCGTCACCGTCAACCTGATCGGCACGTTCAACGTGATCCGCCTTGCTGCCGAGCGCATCTCGAAGAACGAGCCGATCGACGGCGAGCGCGGCGTCATCATCAACACCGCCTCCGTCGCCGCATACGAGGGCCAGATCGGTCAGGCCGCGTACTCCGCGTCCAAGGGCGGCGTCGTCGGCATGACCCTGCCGATCGCCCGCGACCTCGCGTCGCTGCTGATCCGCGTCAACACCATCGCGCCCGGCCTGTTCAAGACGCCGCTGCTCGGCTCCCTGCCGGAGGCGGCGCAGCAGTCGCTCGGCGGTCAGGTTCCGCACCCCTCGCGTCTCGGCGACCCGTCCGAGTACGGCGCGCTCGCCGCGCACATCGTCAGCAACCCGATGCTCAACGGCGAGACCATCCGTCTCGACGGCGCCATCCGCATGGCACCGCGCTGATCGGCGAACTGTGACGCTGCGCGAGGACGGGCCGACCGTGACGGAGCCGGTGTACGCCGACTGGCGGACGTTCGAGGCCCTGCCGCTGACGCCCATCCTCGAGCAGGCACTGGATCTGTTCAACGAGAACGGTTACCACGGCACGACGGTGCGGCAGATCGCCCGTCGTGTCGGGGTGACCGTTCCCGCCCTGTATTACCACCACGAGAGCAAGGAAGCCGTTCTCGTGGCCCTGTTCGAAATGCAGATGCGCGAGCTGAACGACCGTGCCGAGGCAGCCGCCCGCGAGGCCGGCGACGACGCGGTGGCGCAATTCTCCAACGTCGTCGAGGCGATCGTCCTGTACATGACGTACCGGGTGCGGCACGTCTCCCTCGACACCGAGTTGCGGCACGTCTCGGCCGACAGCCGCAGCCGCTACGCCGCGTCCCGCAAGCGGCTCGAATTGATGTTGGTCGACCTCGTCGCCGACTGCGTCGCCCGCGACGTGTTCCACAGTGGGGACGTCCCCGAGACCGTGCGCGCCCTCCTCGGGATGTGCCAGTCCATTCCACGCTGGTACCAGCCGGGCGGGGCACTGACCCCCGAGCAGGTCGCCGACCGCTACGTCGACATCGCCCTACACACCGTCGGGTATCAACCCGCCCACTGACATCGCGCCGGGTCCACCGAGCCGGACGAGCTCGTCCCGGCGACAAGGAGAGACCATGCAGCGCACCCTTTTCGACAAGGACCACGAAGCGTACCGGGAGACCGTGCGCGAGTTCCTCGCCCGCGAGATCGAGCCGAACTACGAACGGTGGGAATCCGAGCGGCTCATCGACCGCTCGGCATGGCTGGCGGCCGGCAAGTCCGGGATCGTCGGACTCGGTGTACCCGAGGAGTTCGGTGGCTCAGGCGTCACCGACTACCGGTTCCGGTACGTCGTCGCCGAGGAGATCGCCCGCACCGCGACGACGTCGTTCGGTTCGGGACTGTCCCTCCAGGACGACATTGCCATCCCGTACATCGCGAACCTCGGCACCGACGAGCAGAAGCAGCGGTGGCTGCCCGGCATGGCCGCGGGCGAGCTGATCGGCGCGATCGCGATGACCGAGCCCGGTGCCGGCAGCGACCTGCAGGGCGTGAAGACCACCGCCGTGCGCGACGGCGACGAGTGGGTGATCAACGGCCAGAAGACGTTCATCACCAACGGCATTCACTCCGACCTCGTCATCGTCGTCGCGCGCACCGACCCGAACGCCGGTTCCAAGGGCTTCTCCCTGCTCGTCGTGGAGCGGGGCACGCCCGGCTTCAGCCGTGGCCGCAAGCTGCACAAGGTGGGCCTGGCCGGTCAGGACACGGCCGAGCTCGTGTTCGAGGACGTGCGGGTACCCGCCACCAATCTGCTCGGCACCGAGGGTCGCGGATTCGTCCATCTCATGGAAAACCTGCCCCTCGAACGCATTTCAATCGCGGTCAACGCGATCGCCGCAGCGAAGGCCGCGTATCGGTGGACCAGGGACTACGTGTTCGAGCGCAAGGCGTTCGGCAAGCCGATCGGCGATCTGCAGAACACCCGGTTCGCGCTCGCGGAGATGCTCACCGAGATCGAGGTGACCGAATCGCACATCGACCGGTGCGTACTCGCGTTGAACGCGGACGAACTCACCGCCGTCGACGCGTCGAAGGGCAAGTGGTGGGCCAGTGAGCTGCAGAAGCGTGTCGTCGACCGCTGCGTCCAGTTGCACGGCGGCTACGGCTACATGATGGAGTACCCCATCGGCCGCGCGTACGTCGACAGCCGGATCCAGACGATCTACGGCGGCACCACCGAGATCATGAAGGAAATCATCGGGCGCGATATCGCGGCAGGATAGGCGGCTCCGCCGCCCGTGCGTGGTTGACGAGTCTCTGGACTCCTTAACCGCGCACGGGCGCGAAGCGTCTAGAGCAGGCGAGCCCGCGCGTCACCGTATTCACGGGTGAGGCGCTCGACGATCTCCGCTGCCGGGACGACGGCGTCGACGGCGCCGATACCCTGTCCGGCGCCCCAGATGTCGCGCCAGGGCTTGGCCTCCGACTTCGCGGCAGTGTCCGCGTCCTCGCCGACACCGAAGTCCATGGCGGACGGGTCCGACACGGCGAGGTTGTGCGGGTCGAGTCCGGCGGCCTCGATGCTGCCGCGCAGGTAGTTGCCGTGCACACCGGTGAACAGGTTGGAGTAGACGATGTCGGACGCGGTGGAGTCGACGATCATCTGCTTGTACCGCTGGTCCGCGTTGGCCTCCTCGGTGGCGATGAACGCGGAGCCGATGTAGGCGAGGTCGGCGCCTGCGGCCTGTGCGGCGAGGACCGAGCGGCCGTGGGCGATGGACCCCGACAACAGGACCGGTCCGTCGAACCACTCGCGGATCTCCTGGATCAACGCGAACGGCGACAGGGTGCCCGCGTGTCCACCGGCGCCGGCCGCGACGGCGATGAGGCCGTCGGCGCCCTTCTCCACGGCCTTCTTCGCGAACTTGTTGTTGATGACGTCGTGGAGAACGATGCCGCCGTAGCTGTGGATGGCCTCGTTGACGTCGGCGCGGGCGCCGAGGGATGTGATGACGATCGGGACCTCGAACTCGACGATGGTCGCGAGGTCCTCGTCGAGGCGGTCGTTGCTCTTGTGGACGATCAGGTTGACCGCGTAGGGCGCGGACGGTGTCTCGGGGTTGTTGGCGTCGTGCTTGGCGAGGGCTTCGGTGATACGGGTGAGCCATTCACGCAAGACGGGCTGCGGGCGGGCATTCAGGGAGGGGAAGGAGCCGACGATACCCGACGTCGACTGGGCGATCACCAGGTCGGGACCCGAGACGATGAACATCGGCGACGCGACCACAGGCAGGCGAAGCCGGTCTTGCAGGATGGGGGGCAGGCTCATGAATTTCTCCTTGATGCAGTGGTTTACGACGGGGAGAGCTGGGCGGCCATCAGCGGGATGAGCGCCTGCAGGCCTTTCACGGGACGGACCATCACCTTGAACGACGTGATCTGGTCGCGGTCGTTCCAGTGGACGAGGTCGATGCCGTTGACGTGGATGCCGTCGAGTTCGGTGGCGAATTCCAGGACCGCCGAACGGTCGCCGTACCACTCCTCGACGTAGTGGAAACCGGTGCCGTCGAAGACGGTCAGGGCGGCGCGGAGGTACGCGAGGACCTTCGCCTTCCCTTCCTGTGGAGTGAACACCGCGGGTGAGGAGAACACGGCGTCGTCCGCGATCAGGGCGTCGAGGGCGGCGAGGTCGCAATGTTCGACGACGTGGTGCCAGCGCTCGACGACGCCGGGGCGGGCCGGCAGTTCGGCGGTCATCCGCGGAACGCCGGGGTCGGGAGGTCTTCGCCGAACACGTCGGGCAGGTCGTCGCGCACGCTGTCGGGGAACACGGCGGGCCGTTTCTCGAGGAACGCGGAGATGCCTTCGCGCGCGTCCGGTCCGATGCCACGGATGTTGATCCCGCGTGTCTCGACCCGGTGCGCGATCATCGGATGCTCGGCGCCGAGTGCCCGCCACATCATCTGGCGCGACAGCGCCACCGACACCGGGGCGGAGTGCTCGGTCAGGCTTCGGGCCAGCGCGTACGCCTCGTCGAGCAGGGATTCACGCGGGTACAACTTGTACACGAGGCCGGCGTCGAACGCTTCCGTGGCAGGGAACACCCGGCCGGAGTAGACCCAGTCGAGGGCCGTCTGCAGGGGGACGAGGCGCGGCAGGAACCAGGTCGAGCAGGATTCGGGGACGATGCCGCGGCGGTTGAAGACGAATCCGATGCGGGCGTCGTCGGCGGCGAGACGGAAGTCGGCGGCGAGGGTCATCGTGATGCCCACTCCCACAGCCGGTCCGTTGATCGCGGCGATGATCGGTTTGCGGGATTCGAACATCCGGAGCACCACGCGGCCGCCACCGTCGCGGCGGGCCTCGGCGTCCTCGTCCTCGTCCTGCCAGTGATCGAACGTGGCGGCACCGGCCGACAGGTCTGCGCCCGCGCAGAACGCTCGTCCGGCTCCGGTGAGCACGATCGCCCGGACGGAATCGTCCGCGTCGAGTTGGTCGTACGCGGCGATCAGCTCGTTCTCCATGGTGGTGGTGAACGCGTTGAGCTGGTCGGGCCGGTTCAAGGTGATCGTCGCGATGCCGTCCGCGACGGCGAGTCCGATGTGATCCACCGCCCCAGCATGACATTGTTACCGAACGATCGCTAGAGCGGGTTCTGTGACGGGACCCACTACCCTGGAGTGGTCGTGTGACGATCGGAGCGGGGACGGAGACCGAGGGATGTGCGCTGCAAAGGTGGCCGCCGTGGCAACGGGTACCGGGCGGCAGGTGATCCTCGACTCCGCGGTGGCCAACATGAACGAACGCGGCTATCACGGCACGTCCATGCGCGACATCGCCCGCGGCGCCGACATCACCGTCGCCTCGATCTACCACCACTTCGCGTCGAAGCAGGAGATCCTGCAGGACATCATGGTGCGCGCACTCCACGACGCCATCGCGATGACCCGCGGTGCGCTGCTCCGCTCGGGGGGCGCCCCCGCCGACCAGCTGCAGGCGCTGATGCGGGCGTGGGTCATGTTCCACACCACCCGGCAGCTGGACGCAATGGTCGGTGCCACCGAGATACGCAGCCTCGACGACGCCGGCCGCCGGCTCGTCGTCGCCCTCCGCGACGAGCAGGAGCACCTCTTCCGCGACGTCGTCGAGCGTGGTGTCGAGGAGGGCGACTTCGCGACCGAATTCCCGCGGGACGCCGTCCGCGGCATCATCAACATGGGTCAATCGGTGTGCACGTGGTGGCACGCCGACGGTCCGCTGAAGCCCGAGGAACTCGCCGAGCGCTACGCCGACCTCGCCCTGGCGATGGTGAAACCGACCGTCTGATCGCCGCCGCCGCGTCCCGGGCAGAATCGGGGCAGCGGTCGCCGCGGAAACGGAGCGTGAGATGAAGTTCGCCAGACGGCTCGACGCTCTCCAGCAGAGATACCCGGCGATGGGTTTCCCGATCGCCGTCACGTACAAATTTCTCGACGACCAGGGTGTGTACCTCGCGGCGTTGATCGCCTACTACGGGTTCATCTCGCTGTTTCCACTCCTGCTTCTGCTGTCCACGGTGCTCGGTTTCGTGCTGTCGGGGCACCCCGAACTGCAGCAGGACATCATCGACTCGGCGCTCAGCCAGTTCCCGGTCATCGGCGCCGACCTGGCCGACCCGCACCGGATCGGTGGCGGGGTGACGGGCCTGGTGATCGGACTCGTGGGTGCGCTCTACGGCGGCCTCGGGGTGGCGCTGGCCAGCCAGAACGCGATGAACACGGCGTGGTCGGTGCCCCGCAACATGCGGCCCGATCCGATCCGCGGCCGGCTGCGGGGACTGCTGCTGCTCGGGACGATCGGACTCGCCGTCCTCGGCACTGCCGCGGTCGCCGCGGTCGGCGCCGCGACGCACCTGTCCGGATCGTCCAGCGTGCTTCTCATGCTCGCCGCGATCACGATCAACTCCGCGATCTTCATCCTCGCATTCCGGCTCGCCACTGCCCGGCCGCTGTCCGTCGCCGACGTCGCGCCCGGTGCCGTCGCGGCAGCCGTGTTGTGGCAGGTGCTCCAGTCGTTCGGTGCGTATTACGTGAGCAAGGTGGTGAGCACGGCGTCCGTGACGAACGGGGTGTTCGCCGTCGTGCTGGGGTTGCTGGCGTTCCTCTTCCTCGCCGCCGCGGCGATCGTGGTGTGCGTGGAAATCAACGTCGTCCGCGTCGACAGACTGCACCCGCGGGCGCTGCTCGGGCCGTTCACGGACAAGGCCGACCTCGTGGAGGGCGACAAACGGACGTTCACCGACCAGGCGAAGGCGCAACGCGCGGTACCGCACGAGGGCATCCACGTCACGTTCGACGAAGTTTCTGCGAAGATGGACAGGCCTGGACCGCCCTCGAAGGAGGAGCCATGACCGAACCGATCTTCGACAAGTCGGAGCAACTGAAGCAGGTCCAGCAGGGCATTCTTCCCGGCGAGACGATCATCGCCGTGTACGACTGCATCGGCGCGGGCACCGGCTTCCTCGGGATCACGAACCTCCGCGTCGTGATCCAGGACAAGAGCTTCGTCGGCAAGCGCACCGCGATCACGTCCGTCCCGTACAAGAACATCCGGTCGGTCTCGTTCCTCAGCAACAAGTCGTGGGCCGGCCAGTTCTTCTCCTCCAGCAGCATCGCCGTCAACGTCGCCGACACCACGTACGAGGCCGACTTCCGTGGCATGGACAAGGCCCACCACGTGCACACGGTGATCCTCGAACACATCACGTGACGTAGGTCGCTCTGCTCCGGTGCGTCGCCCCAGGTCACGGCGACGCACCCACACGCCGCGCCGGTGAGTGGAATCACGCCCGCGCGGATTATCAATTCGCTTGCGGCCTCGCCCATACTGGTACGAGCCGGTGTGCCACTCTCTCGGCCCGGTTCATCCTCAGGCGAGTCCATTGGACGTGCTCGCCGATCCTACGATCAGCCCGACGGGAGTCTTGCTGCCATGACGCCGCCTGCAGTTCACCTCACCGAACCTGCGGTCACCGCTCGTCCGTCTCTGCGTCCGCGGATTCCGTCACCGAGTCGGCGGGGCGCGATGCTGGCGCTTGCCCTCGGCGGGTTCGGTATCGGCACAACGGAATTCGCGTCCATGGGCCTGTTGCCCGCGATGGCCGCGGGGACCGGGGTGTCGGAGCCGGTGGCCGGGCACTTCGTCTCCGCGTACGCGCTCGGCGTCGTCGTCGGGGCGCCCACGATCGCGGCGCTGGCCGCGCGCGTCGAGCGGCGGACGCTGCTCATCGCGTTGATGGCCACGTTCGTCGTCGGCAATCTCGCGACCGCGCTCGCCCCCGGGTACGAGTCGCTGCTGGCGGCGCGGTTCCTCGCCGGGCTGCCCCACGGTGCGTACTTCGGGGTCGCAGCGTTGGTCGCCGCGCACCTGGCGGAACCGGGCAAACGTGCCAAGGCGGTCGCGACCGTGATGATGGGCCTGTCGGTCGCGAACGTGGTCGGGGTGCCTGCGACGGCGTTCTTCGGCCAGATCCTGGGCTGGCGGTCCGCGTTCGTGCTCGTGGTGATCATCGGAATCGTGACGCTGGTGGCGTTGGCACGCCTCGTTCCGCCGCTGGCCGGGGTGCACGTGAGCAACCCGGTCGCCGAACTCGGGGCGCTGACCCGGGTGCAGGTGTGGATGACGCTGATCTTCGCAACGGTCGGGTTCGGCGGTTCGTTCGCCGTGTACACCTACATCAGTTCGACGCTCACCGAGGTGTCCGGGTTGCCGCACGCGATGGTTCCGGTGGCGTTGATGCTGTTCGGTTCGGGGATGATCCTCGGCAACGTCGTGGGTGGCCGCATCGCCGACAACGCGGTGGTCCCCGGGCTGTTCGGGTGCATGATCGCCCTGATCTGCGTCCTCGCCCTGTTCATCGTCGCCGCGCACAACCCGGTGACGGCGCTGATCGTGCTGTTCTTCATCGGCATGGCCGTGACCGCGATCTTCCCGTCCGTCCAGGCGCGGCTGATGGACGCGGCGGGTGACGCGAAGACGCTCGCGTCGACGCTCATCCACGGCGCGTTCAACCTCGCCAACGCAGGTGGTGCGTGGATCGGTGGCGTCGTCATCGCGGCCGGGTACGGCTACACCGCCCCGGCCGCTGTCGGCGCCCTCCTCGGCGTCGCCGGACTGATCGTCCTCACGATCGCGGTCCTCCTCGACCGCCGGCGGGCGACGGCTCAGGCAGGAACTCCCGCGGAATAACGGTCCCGGAGGGTGCCCTTGACGAGCTTCCCCGTGGGGGTGCGGGGCAGGTCGTCGGTGTCCGGCGTGACTCCCCATACCGTCGCGTTCATGCCGGTCATGGTGTCGCCCGGTTCCTGGATCTGCCGGGCGGGCAGTTCCGGTTTGATGCCCTTCGGGCGTCCGGTGGTGCCGGAGGAATACAGCATGTCCGCCCCGCGGGGCTGGTCGGCGAGCGGGACGTCCGACTCCGCGGCGGCGGCCTGGTCGAGCGAGTCGTAACCGGGAATCGTTCCCCCGAAGGAGAGTCGGTGCTCGGTGGCCGGGGTGAGGGTGGGGAGTTCACGCGCAACCGCGTCGAGTGCGGCGTCGACGATCAACGCCTTGGCGCCGCAATCCTCGACGATGTAGGCGATCTCGGACGCCGTGAGGTGCCAGTTCACCATCGTGAGGTAGAGCCCGGAACGCATCGCCGCCCAATAGACGTCGAAGATCGCGGGAGTGTTCGTGGCCAGCACCGCGACGTGATCTCCGCGGCGCAGTCCGAGGGCGAGCAGGTGGCGGGCGATCCGGATCGAGCGGGACTCGAGTTCGGCGAAGGTGACCGTCTGCCCGGTGCCTGCCATGATCACGGCCGGCTTGTCGGGTGTGGTGGCAGCATGAGCGCCGGGATACATGGTTACTCCAATTCGTGGTGGAACGCGAGGGGTGAATCTGTTCGGCCGTCAGCCGAGTTGCTCCTGCGCGACCTTGGACCGGCGAGCCACGCCGGCCACCGAGATCAGTCCGATGACCGCCGCCACGATCACGAAAACGGCGGGGGAGAGGACGTTTCCGGTCTCCTCCACGAGCCAGACGGCGACGAAGGGGGCGGTGCCACCGGCGATGACGACGCCGAGGTTCCAGCCCATGGCGACACCGGTGAAGCGGACGTCCTTGTCGAAAAGCAGCGGCATCAGCGTGTACGACCCGACCTGGGTTCCGACGGTGTTGACCATGATCAGGAGGTAGGCGATCGCGGCGATCCACAGGCTGTGGTGCATGACGGCCATGGCGGGGTAGGTGATGATCGCGAATCCGGCGAGGCTGATCACGGTGAACCGTAACCGTCCGATGCGGTCGGCGAGCATGCCCCCGAGCGGCATCGCGAGTGCGACGACACCGATGACCGCGGTCGCGATCCAGTAGACCGGGGTGCGTTCGTAGCCGAGGCTCTTCATCAGATGGATGCTCATGTAGGTGAGGCCGATGTACGCGGTTCCGTTGCACGCCAGACTGATTCCGACCGACTGCAGGAGGGCCAGCGGCTGCCGCCGGAAGACGGCGACGACAGGCGCCTGGACCGGTCCGGAATCGGCGTCCTCGCCGTGCGTCTCCTCGACCCGGGTGCGGGCCCACAGGCAGAGCAGCGTCAGCGGCAACGCGAGCAGGAACGGGACCCGCCACCCCCAGCTTTCGAGTTGCGCGTCGGTGGTCAACGCCGACACCGTGCCCGCGACCGCTGCGGCCATCGCGAACCCCATCGTGGATCCGAGCGGGGTGAACGCCCCGTAGGTGGCCTTGAGATGCCGCGGCGCGGATTCGGAGATGAACGTGGCCGAGCCGCCGACCTCACCGCCGGCCGAGAATCCCTGGACCATCCGCACGACGACGAGGAGCACGGTGGCCCAGATCCCCGCTTGCGCGTGGGTGGGCAGGAATCCCATCGCCATGCTGCCGAGGCCCATGCAGACGAGCGTCGCGAGGAGGGCCTTCTTCCGCCCGAGCCGATCGCCGATGTGCCCGAACACGATGCCTCCGAGCGGACGCATGAGGTAGGCGGTGCCGAACACGGCGAGTGCCGACAGCAGTGCGGTGGCCGGGTCGCTGCTCGGGAAGAACAGCGGCGCCATCACGATCGCGAGGTAGCCGTACAGGCTGAAGTCGTAGTACTCGATCAGGGTGCCCACGCCGCCCGCGATCGCGGCGCGACGCGCTCGGATGCGGTCTTCGGTCCGCCATTCGGTGGTGGCAGCAGAACCGGTCAACTGGTCCGTCATAGGTGTCCTGACCTTTCGGAGGCGGATGAGACGTGCATCACTTCTCGTGGATCATGCCAAGCGAACGATCGATTGGCAAGGTGTTCGATCGGCAGGACCTTCACGTCGACACATCGCCTCTAACTGCAGAATATAGAGATATTGACTTCTGGCTCGCGTTCAGTTGATGATGAGAACTGGCCGAACGAGCGTTTGGCTACAAATCGACGTACTCGAAAGGACGCAGCGGATGACGACGTCCCACGCCGAAGCGGACACCCACGACCGGGAGGACTCGGCAGGCGTCGACCTCACGGCCCTCGCCAAGTACCTCAATGGCGCACTCGAGGGTGGTGTGACCGGCGACCTCGCCGTCTCGCTCATCAGCGGTGGCCGATCGAACCCCACGTACCGGGTCGCCGACGCCGACCGGACGTGGGTCCTGCGGCGTCCCCCGTACGGGCACGTCCTGCCGAGCGCCCACGACATGAAGCGTGAGTTCACCGTGATCAGCGGGCTGGCGGGCACCGCGGTCCCGGTGCCCGAAGCGGTGCTGCTGTGCGAGGACAAGGACGTGCTGGGTGCGTCGTTCTACCTCATGGAGCTGGTGGACGGGATGCCCGTCGGGACGGTCGAGCAGGCGTCGGCGCTGACCCCGGACGACCGTCGCCGGCTCGGACTTGATCTCGCCGACACCCTCGCGGACTTGCACAGTGTGGATCCGGACGCGGTCGGGCTGGGCTCGTTCGGCCGCCCCGACGGATACCTCGAACGCCAGCTCGACCGCTGGTCCCGGCAGTGGGAGGCCTCGCGCACCACCGATCGTCCGGAGGTGTCCGTGCTGCTCGACAAGCTGCGCCGGGCGCTGCCCACCTCGCACTTCCCGGGCATCGTCCACGGCGACGTCAAACTCGACAACGTGCTCGCGTCCCGCGGCGACGCCGGGAAGATCGTCGCGGTCCTGGACTGGGAAATGGCCACGCTCGGCGACACCCTCGCCGACGTCGGGATCATGCTGAGCTTCTGGGACCAGCCCGGCGCGGTCGACAACCCGGTGACCAAGGGCCTTGCCCGCCTCGACGGATTCCCCACCCGTACCGAACTTCTCGACCGTTACGCCACGCAGCGCGGCATCGACATTCCCGACATCGACTGGTACACGGTGTTCGCCGACTTCAAGATCGCCGTCATCCTCGAGGGCATCAACGCCCGGCACGCGCAGGGCGACACGGTCGGCGGAGGTTTCGACGACGTCGGCGACATGGTCGGCCCGTTGTTGCACCGTGCACTCGACCTCGCCGCCGCGTCGCCCGTGTCCGAACTCCGCCGCTGACTGTCATTACCGAAACAGATTGGAGCCACGGAAGTGGAATTTGAATACAGCCCGAAAGTATTGGAACTGCAGGCGAAGCTGACGGAGTTCATGCAGGAGCGGGTGCTGCCCGCCGAGGCGATCGCCGAAGAACAACTCGCTTCCAAACCGGACCACTGGGGTGCGCCGCCGATCGTCGCCGACCTGAAGGCAGCCGCGAAGCGCGAAGGCCTCTGGAATCTGTTCCTGCCCGCGCGAGAAGGTGCCGGCCTGACGAACCTCGAGTACGCGCCCCTCGCGGAGCTCACCGGCTGGAGCCCGCTGATCGGGCCCGAGGCGTTCAACTGCAACCCACCGGACATCGGCAACATGGAACTGCTGCACCTGTACGGCACCGACGACCAGAAGCGGGAATGGCTCGAACCCCTGCTCGCGGGCGAATTCCGGTCGTGCTTCTCGATGACCGAACCCGACGTCGCGAGTTCGGACGCCAACAACGTCCGGCTCGAGATCGCCGAGGACGGCGACGACTGGGTGCTGACCGGCCGCAAGTGGTGGTCCACCGCGGCGCTGCGCGACGACTGCCGGGTGGCGATGGTCATGGGTGTCACCGACCCCGACGCCCCGGTCGGCAGCCGGCACAGCATCGTCCTCGTTCCCATGGACACGCCCGGTCTGACCATCGTCCGGTCCACCACGGTGCTCGGCTTCACCGACCGCCATGAGGGTGGGCACGGCGAGATCGTCTTCGACAAGGTCCGCGTCCCCCAGGCGAACCTCCTCGGACCGCGCGGCAAGGGTTTCGCGGTCGCGCAGGCGCGCCTCGGACCGGGGCGCATCCACCACTGCATGCGGTTGATCGGCATGGCCGAGCGGGCGATTGCGCTGATGACCGAACGCGCCCGCGCCCGTGTGGCGTTCGGCAGGCCCCTCGCCGACGAGGGTGTCGTGCAGGCGACCGTCGCGGACGCGCGGATCCACCTCGACGCCGCCCGGCTGCTGGTGCTGAGGGCCGCCTGGCGGATGGACGTCGAGGGCACGAAGGCGGCCCGTCACGACATCGCGGCCGCCAAGGTGATGGTCCCGCTGACGGTCAAGCAGATCGTCGACGACGCGATGCAGATCTTCGGCGGCGCCGGCCTGTCGCAGGACACGATCCTGCCGGTGCTGTACGCGCAGGCCCGGTTCCTGCAGATCGCCGACGGCCCTGACCAGGTGCACCGCCGCTCCCTCGCCCGAGCCGAGTTCGCCGCCACCCCGGTGCTGAAAGAAGTCCGCGGGTGAACGAGGACAGGACGCGCGCACGGCAGCAGAGTATCGGCGACATTCCGCGGCGGTCCGCGGCGCGTTTCCCGGACAAGCTCGCCGTCGTACATCGCGACGTCCGGCTCACATTCGCCGAATTCGACACCCTGATCGACAGGGTCGCCGCAGCCCTCCACGCCGAGGGGCTGACGCGGGGCGATCGGCTCGCACTGTTGTCGCACAACTGCTGGCAGTACCCGGTGCTGAACTTCGCGACCGCCCGGCTCGGAGTGGTCCTGGTGCCGATCAACTTCATGCTGACCGGCGGGGAGATCGGATACATCCTCGACGACTGCGCAGCCGACGCGTTCGTCGTCGAGGACGCCCTGGTGCCTGTTGCCGAGAAAGCACTCGCGGAATCGAAGGGAAGCGTCCGGTTGCGGGCGACGATCCCGCTCGGCGACACGGCAACACCGGACGGCTGGCATTCGGTGACGGACTGGGTGGACGGCGAATTCGGTTCGCCGCCCGAGGTGTTCGTGGCGGACGACGACGTGGTCCGCATCATGTACACGTCGGGCACCGAATCACGACCCAAAGGTGCGATGCTCACCAGCCGGTCGCTGATGTGGCAGTACATCAGCTGCATCGTCACCGGCGGCATGAGCAGCGACGACGTGGAGGTGCACGCGCTGCCGCTGTACCACTGCGCTCAGCTCGACAACTTCCTCAGCACCGACATCTATCTCGGCGCGACGAGCATCATCGTCGACGGACCCGACCCGCAGGTCCTGCTCCGCACCATCGAGGCGGAGCAGGTGACCAATCTGTTCTGCCCACCGACGGTGTGGATCTCGCTGCTGCAGACGCCGGAGTTCGAGGGCGCCGACCTACGATCGCTGCGCAAGGGCTACTACGGGGCGTCGCCGCTACCGGTGGAGATCCTGCGCGAAATGAACCGCCGGTTGCCCGGCATCCGGCTGTGGAACTTCTACGGGCAGACGGAAATGGCGTCACTCGCAACGGCTCTCGGGCCGGAAGACCAAGAGACGCGCGGTGGTTCGGCAGGCAAACCCGCCCTCAACGTGGAGACACGCATCGTCGACGACCGGGACCTGCCGGTTCCGGCGGGCGAGGTCGGCGAGATCGTGCACCGCAGCCCGCACGCCACCGTCGGCTATCTCGGCCAACCCGAGAAGACCGCGGAAGCGTTCGCGGGCGGATGGTTCCACTCCGGCGACCTCGGCTACCTCGACGACGACGGGTACCTGTGGGTGGTCGACCGCAAGAAGGACATGATCAAGACCGGCGGGGAGAACGTCGCGACCCGGGAGGTCGAGGAAACACTCTACGAACTCGACGGTGTCGGTGAGGCCGCCGTGTTCGCGGTGCCGCATTCACGGTGGATCGAGGCGGTTGCCGCAGTGGTGGTTCCTTCCGCCGGCGTCCAACTCGACGAGAAGGACGTGGTGGAGCACTGCCGCGGACGACTCGCCGGCTACAAGGTGCCCAAGTACGTGATCGTCGCCGACTCCCTACCGAAGAACCCGAGCGGCAAGATCCTCAAACGCGTTCTCCGAGAAACATTCGGTTCCATTGCCCAGGCCTGAGCAGGAGACCACCATGCCCACCGATTCCGACACACGCCGCGCGGGCAAGCCCCGGGCCGCGCGCGCCTCGTTCGCGGCTGCCATCTCGACCTCACTCGAGTGGTACGACTTCTTCATCTACGCGACCGCCGCCGCACTCGTCTTCAACACCACGTTCTTCGCGACCGACAGCCAGGTCGTCGCCGCCCTCAACTCGTTCGCCACCGTGGCGGTCGGTTTCATCGCCCGGCCCGTCGGCGGCGTTCTCGCCGGCCACTTCGGCGACAAGGTGGGGCGCAAACCGGTTCTCGTCGCGGCCATCGTCATGATGGCAGTCGCGACCGCACTGATCGGCCTCGTGCCCAACACCCAGCTGGTCTGGCTCGCACCCACGATCCTCGTGACCCTGCGGATCTGCCAGGGCCTCGCCGTCGGAGCGCAGTGGGGCGGTGCCGTCCTCCTCGCCACCGAGAACGCGCCCGCCGGACGCCGCGGGTTCTACGGCAGCTTCGCGCAGCTCGGCGTGCCCATCGGCGTCGTGCTCGGAAACGTCGTCTTCCTCGTCATCACAGCGGTATTCGACTCCGAATCGTTCCTCGCGTGGGCGTGGCGGATCCCGTTCTGGATCAGCCTCGTGATGCTCCCCGTCGCCTTCGTCATCCACCGCTACCTGGAGGAGACACCCGAGTTCCAGGAACTGTCGAAGAAGCTCGCCGAGGCGCCCGTGGCGCGGAAGTCGCCGATCCTGCAGGTGCTGCGCAAGAATCCCGGCACCGTGCTCACCGCAGCCGGCGCGAACGCCATCGGCGTCATCTTCTTCTACACGATGATCACGGGGTCCGTGCAGTTCGCCACCACATATCTCGGGATCGAACGCTCCACCGTGCTCGGCTTCATCCTCGCCGCCTGCGTCCTGATGATCCCGCTCGTCCCGCTGGCCGGATACCTCTCCGACCTCTACGGCCGGAAACTGATCTTCGGAATCGGCACCGCCGGGATGCTGCTGTGGGGAATTCCCATGTGGCTCATGATCGGACACTCGAGCCAGGGCACCCTGTGGCCGTTCGCGCTCGCCGTCTTCGGCGCCGTGATCGTCATGTCGTTCCAGACCGGAACTCAGGGGACGCTGTTCGCCGAACTGTTCCCGCCCGAGATCCGATTCTCCGGTGCCTCCCTCGGCTACCAGATCTCCGCCATCATCGGTGGCTTCTCGCCGATGGTCATGGTGCTCCTCATCAACGGCGACGCGTCCAACGCCTGGCGGGTCGGCGCCTTCCTCGCCGGCGCCGGAGCGATCGGTCTGCTCTGCCTCGTCGCGATCGTCCGGAAGTACTCGCCACCGGACGTCCAGCAGACACCTGCCCGCCGGTCCACCGTGGCGGCCTGAGGTGACGTGAGTGGCAAAGTGTGCTGGCGCACGCTTTGCCACTCACCTGGGATCAGCGGGACAGTCGGCGCTGCCTCGCGTTGGCGGCGCCGACGAGCGCGCGCAGTGCCTGCGGTGCCCGCTTCGCGGTGCGCAGGATGGCCTGGTCGATCATGCTCAGCTTCGGCGCGAGTCGCGGAACGGTCCGGGGCGCGTGGTCTGCGTCGGTGAGGGAGTAGAGGGGCCAGCGGTCGGGCACGCCCTTGAGGGCATGTTCCCCGGCGTCGGCGAACCGCAGTCCCGAACCCACCACGAGATCCCGGACGGTCCGCGACACCAGCACTTCCCGGGCGCGGGCCGTCGCGGCGATGCGCGCGCCGATGTGGACGGTCATGCCGCTCACGTCGGGACCGTTGCGCTCCACCTGCCCCGTGTGGACGCCGGCCCGCACCTCCAGCCCGAGTTCGCCGGCGCCGTCGACGACCGCCCGCGCGCACCGGACCGCGGACGCGGGACCGTCGAAGATGCTGAAGGTGCCGTCGCCGGCCACGTTGAGGAGCCGGCCGCCGGCCTTCTCGATCTCGTCGCGGACCTGCCACTCGTGCGCGGCCCGCAGGTCGCGGTAGGCGCTGTCGCCGATCCGTGCGAGTACTTCGGTGGATCCGACGACGTCCGTGAAGAGAACGGAGGCCAGGTACCGGCCCGCGTCGGATGCCGGGTGCCCACCGGTGGCCAACTGCTCGACGTGGTCGATGATCGGTTTCCACGCCTCCCCGAGCGACGCGCCGGGCGGCGACTGCGGCAACAGGTGGAAGCTGCCGCGGGGGATACGGTCGGCGACGTACTGCGAGGCGGCCACCGGCACCGGACTTCCCGCGACCAGAAGCGCGCGCGCCGGGCACTGGATGGACGGCAGCATGTCCGAGTAGTCGAGCCGGAAGATCCACTCGAGGTGGGCCTGTGCGACCGCGGGTGTCGCGGAATTGCGTTCCAGCATGGCCATCAGCCGACGGTTGAACGCCGAGTCCTCCTGGGGATCCCACAGGGGTACCGTGCTGCCCGACCCCCAGTTCCGGGTGGCTGCTCGCCACCGGTCGACGAAGTTGTCGCGTTCGGCGGCGCTCCATCCCACCGGATCGTGGTTGCCGCCGACCAGCCGCTCGGCGAACGGCTGGATCAGGACGACGCCGGTGACCCGCTCCGGCGAGCGTGCGGCGACGAGTGCGACGGGACCGCTCGCGCTGGCCACACCCACCAGCAGCGCTTCCCGCATCCCGATCTCGTCCATCACCGCGACGATGTCGTCGGCCTGCTCCTCGAGTGTGGGCAGGTGCTCGACCGGGTCGGACAGTCCCAGCCCTCGCTGCTGGAAGTATGCCGTGCGGGCGAACGTGCTGCCCCGTTCCATCAGGTAGTGGATCTCGGGGTCGGTCCACATGAGGTCGAGGTGCATGTTGATCTCGAACAGCCACACCACGTCGCGTTCACCCGCGCCCACCACCTGGTAGGCCAACGCATGTCCGTCCCGCTGCACGTACCGGACGGCAGGTGGGTCCATTTCCCCAGCGTAAACGCATGTGAGTGGCAATGTGTGCGTCCGCACACATTGCCACTCACCTGGGGAGGGTGCCCAGCTCGCGGGCCCGCGCGATTGCGGAGGTCCGGGACTTGACGCCGAGTTTGCCGAAGATGTGGACGAGATGGGACTTCACGGTGGTCTCGGAGAGAAAGAGTTCCTTACCGATCTCCCGATTGGACCGCCCGGCAGCCACCAACGTCAGCACCTGGATCTCCCGTGGGCTGAGGCTGGTGGCAGGTCGGCGTACGCGCGTCATCAGTTTCGACGCCACGGCCGGGGAGAGGACGCTGTCGCCGGCCGATGCCGCGCGGACGGCGGCGAGGAGTTCGGGCGGGGGAGTGTCCTTCAGGAGATACCCGGCGGCGCCGGCCGCGACCGCGTCGAGGATGTCGGCGTCCGTGTCGTAGTTGGTGACGACCAGCACGTGCGGTGGGTTCGGCAGGGACCGCAGGTTCCGGGTGGCGTCCACGCCCGAGGTACCGGGGCCGAACCGGAGGTCCATGAGCACGAGGTCGACCGGAGTCGTCGCGCACAACGCCACGGCGGCGTCCGCGGTGGCTGCCTCGCCGACCACCTCGATGTCGTCCTCGTGCTCGAGGAGGGCGCGCAGGCCCGCGCGAACGATCGCGTGGTCGTCGGCGAGCAGCAGTCGGATCATGCGCCGACCTCGAGCGGGAACGACACCGCGACCGCGGTCAGTCCTGGTTCCGACTCCACCGACATCGACCCGTCGAGCAGCTCGACGCGTCGGCGAATCGAATTCAGCCCGAACGCCTTCGACGGTTCACGGTCGAGGAGTTCGACATCGAAGCCGACGCCGTCGTCGACGACGTCCAACCGGACCGCGTCCTCGTAGTAGGTGAGGGTGATCGCCATCCGGGACGCGTGTGCGTGCCGGACCACGTTGGACACCGCGCCCTGCGCAATCCGCACCAACGCCGCCTCGACGGGCATCGGCAATCGCACCGGCTCCCCCTCGACCACGGCAATGGTGTCGAACGTGTCGCTCCTCGCCTGCGTGCAGATCCGCGCGAGCGCGTCCACGAGTGACTGCCCATCGAGGACGGCGGGTGTGAGATCGCCGATGAGCTGACGGGTTTCGGCGAGGCTGTCGGCGGCCGTCTCCCGCGCCAGCCGGATGCGGTCCCGGGCGGGGTGGTCGGGGGCGGCGCGTTCGACGGCGTGGAGCAGCATCTGAATGCTCGACAGATCCTGCGCGACGGTGTCGTGGATCTCGCGTGCGAGCCGCTCACGTTCGGCCAGGGAGCCGGCGGCACGTTCCTGCTCGGCGAGTTCGGCTCGGGTTCGGGTCAATTCGTCGATGAGGCGATCGCGCTCGACAGCCTCCCGGTACAACGCCCGGTAGCCGAGGCCGATCGCCACCGCGACGCACGCACCGATCACCGGACCGACGACACCCGCGACGCTCCAGCCGCGGTGCATGCCGGTACCCACGACCGCAACGACGGTCGCGGCTGCGACCGCCAGGACTCCCCAGCGTCGCGGCAGCAGATGCAGGTACAGGAAGAACAGCCCGAACGCGAGATAGGCGGCGTCGGGGGCGAGGACCATCAGCGCCACCCACAGAGCCGTCAGCGCTGCGAGCCACCACGTCCCGCGCAGACGACGCGTCGCTCCCGCCGCGTACACCGCGAGAAACGCCACCGACAGCACCACGATCGCCGGTGCCTGTGGTGCGTCCGGAAGGACGGCGCGCAAGATCACGACTGCAGTAAGCGCCGCGATCAGCGCATGCAGTCCCAGTTGGAGTCCCGCGAACACGGGCGTGAGAGGGGAGCGGTGCACCCCGCCCAGCTTATCGACGCGAGCACACCGGGCATCCATCGAAAGTCGGAACGCGCACCCGACCTTCGACCACCGAGAATTCCACCCCACGTGCGATGGAACCGTGTCGTGTCCGGGGCACGGTGAGTTCGGAGGCCGTGAGCGCCGCCCCGGCCCGCATCGACTGCGGAGTCGGTCGTGATCTGGAGAGGACCACCTGTGTTCGTCGCATCGAGAGACCTGCGTGCCGCGCGTGGTCGCTTCGCGCTGATATCCGTCGTCGTGGTGCTGATTGCGCTGCTCGTCACGTTTCTCAGCGGTCTCACGGCCGGACTGCGTCACCAGAACGTGTCCGTCGTGGAACGCATCGACGCCGAGTCGGTGGTCTTCGCCGCCGCCGGCGACGGTCCGTCGTTCGACGAGTCCGCGCTGACGTCCGAGCAGGTGGCCGTCTGGCGGCGGAGCGCCGACTCGGTGCAGCCGATCGGCGTCGGACGAGGTTCGGCGTCGGCAGTAGGAGGTGCGGCGAAGGGGGTGGCACTGGTCGGCGCGGACAGCGGTGTGGGCGACCGTGCACCGTCCGCGCCGGGAACCGTGATCCTCGGGGCCGGCGCGGCGCGATCCCTCGGCGTCGGCGCCGGCGACCGTCTCACCGTCGGCGACTGCATCTTCGCGGTGACCGCGGTCCGCGGCGACGACTGGTACGGCCACAGCCCGGCCGTGTGGATGACGCTCGCCGACTGGCAGCACGCGAACCCGCGCGGGGGTGCGGCGACGGTGCTCGCAGTGTCCGGCGGGGACGACGCCACGAACGCCGTCGCGGGGACGACCTCCCGAAGTGTGGCCGACTCCTTCTCCGCCATCGGCTCCTATGCCTCCGAGAACGGGTCGCTGACGCTGATGACGGTGATGCTGTTCGCGATCTCCGCGCTGGTGATCGGCGCGTTCTTCACGGTCTGGACCCTGCAGCGCACCCCCGATGTCGCGACGTTGAAGGCGCTCGGCGCGTCCACCGGGTCGCTCGTGCGGGACGCGCTCGGGCAGGCGCTCGTCGTCCTGCTCACCGGCGTGGGTGTCGGTGTCGGGACGGCAGCGGTGGCCGGGTCGATGATCGGCGACGCCGTGCCGTTCGTGCTCGACGTCTCCACCACTTTCCTACCCGCCACCGCCCTCGTCGGGCTGGGCCTCCTCGGCGCCGCGTTCGCGCTCCGCTTCCTGTTCACCACCGACCCCCTCACCGCCCTCGGGAGCACACGATGACCACCCCCGCCCTCACCCTCGACGACGTCACCCTCACCTACCCCGACGGCGCGGGACGCGTCACCGCCCTCGACTCGGTGTCGCTGACCCTCGGCCGGGGTGAGATCGCCGCGATCACCGGTCCGTCCGGTTCCGGAAAGTCGACGCTCCTCGCGGTGGCGTCGACACTGATCCGGCCCGACTCGGGCTCCGTCCGGCTGGGCGCCACCGAACTCACCGCGCTGAGCCGGCGGGAGGCGTCCACGCTGCGCCGCGACCGGATCGGCATCGTGTTCCAGCAGTCCAATCTGGTGTCGTCGTTGACGGCCCTCGAACAACTGGAGGTGATGGCGCATCTCGGGCAGCGGTTGTTCGTGCCGCGGCGGTCCGGGCGCGCGAAGGCTCGCGACCTGCTCGACGCCGTCGGGCTTGCAGACCACGCGGGGAAAAAGCCCGGGCAGTTGTCGGGTGGGCAGCGGCAGCGGGTCAACCTGGCCCGGGCGCTGATGAACGATCCGTCGCTTCTGGTCGTCGACGAGCCGACCAGCGCGCTCGATCAGGAACGGGGCGCCGCGATCATGGATCTGCTCCTCGGTGTCGTGCGAGAGCGCGAGGTCGCGACGCTGCTGGTGACACACGACCGCACGCATCTGTGCAGAATGGATGCAGTCCACCGCGTAGTCGACGGCTCCGTCACCCGTGAGCACTTGTTAACCGCGGAAGGTTAATAAGTACGCACAGGTGTGAACAACATGTTTCTTTCAAAGTCAAGGGTTGACGTTTATCGTGTGCGTGAGATTACATCTTAGCGGTAAGCCTTTGAGGGCTTAAGTAAATGCCTCGACCCGACCCTGAGGATGCTCATGACGACGGTATCGCCCGCCATGGCTGCCACAGCTGAGATGATCAGCGCCCGACTCGAACGCCTGCCGATGAGCAGGTGGCATATCAAGGCACGCGTCATCGTCGGCGCCGTCACGTTCTTCGACGGCTTCGACCAGTTGATGATCGCGTACTCACTCCCCGTCCTCATCCCCAAGTGGGGTCTGACCCCCGGCGACATCGCCTGGGTGATCGCCATCGGCGGCATCGGCATGCTCGTCGGCGCGCTCGCCGGCGGCTGGTTCGCCGACCGCGTCGGCCGGCTCAACGTCATCATCTTCTCGCTCGCGCTCTACGCCGTGATGAGCCTCGGCATGGCGTTCACCGACAGCCTGATGCTCTTCCTCGTCTTCCGATTCGTGCAGGGCATCGGCCTCGGCGCCGAGGTCCCGGTCGCGGCGAGCTACATCGGCGAGATCACCAAAGCCCACAAGCGCGGACGATTCGTGCTGCTCTACGAGGTGATCTTCCCGATCGGGCTCGTGATGTCGGCGATCGTGTCGGCGTGGGTGGTCCCCAACTACGGCTACAAGATCCTGTTCGCACTCGGCGCGCTGCCCGTCCTGCTGCTGCCGATGCTGTGGAAGCTGCCCGAGTCCCCGCGCTGGCTCGCGTCGCGTGGACGCTACGAAGACGCACACAAAGCCATGACCCGCATCGAGAACGAGATCACCGAGAAGTCAGGCAAGACGCTTCCGGCTCCGCAGCCGCTGCCCGCCGTCGCCGTCGACGTGCGCCGCGGAACCTTCGCGGAGGCCTTCCGGGGCATCTACCTGCGTCGCACCCTCATGCTCGCGGCCATCTGGGGCTGCGCCTACTTCGTCAACTACGGCATCGCGTCCTGGCTGCCGACGCTGTACCGGTCGGCGTTCGACGTCAGCGTCGACACCGCCCTGCACTACAGCATCGTCACGAGCGTCGCCGGCCTGATCGGCTGCATCCTCGTCGCGTTCCTCATCGACAACCTCGGTCGCCGCATCTGCATCACCGCGTCGATGGTCCTGTGCTCGTCGCTGCTCTTCCTGCTCGCCGCCTCCGGCGCCGACACCGCGACGAAGGTCCTGTTCTGGTCGGCCGGATCCGCGCTGTTCGTCTTCGCGGTCAACATGGCGCTCTACGTCTACACCGCGGAGCTGTACCCGACCCGGATGCGAGCCATCGGCTGCGCGATCGGCGGAGCGAGCGGACGTCTCGGCATCATCGTCGGCCCCCTCGCCGTCGGCGCCATCCTCGACGGGGGCGGCACCCTCACCGTCGTCTTCGGAATGTTCGCCGCGGTCGCAATGATCGGTGCCCTCGTGGTCGGCTTCTTCGCCGTCGAAACCCGCGAAAAGACCCTCGAGGAGATCTCCCAGTGACCGTCCTCGACACCGCACCACAGACACTGCCCTTCGTCCCGGTCGCCGACCGGATCCTCGTCGCCGGACAGTGGCGGCAGGCGAACGGACCCGCCTTCGCGGTCACGGACCCGTCGACCGGCGAAACCCTGCAGGTGATCCACCAGGCCACCGCCGACGACGCCGACGAGGCGGTCCGGAATGGCCGCGCCGCCGCCGACGACCCGGCATGGCGGGCGCTGCTCCCGCACCAGCGGGCCAAGTACCTGCACCGCATCGCCGACACCATCGAGGCGAACACGTCCCGGCTCGCGCTGCTGCAGAGCTACAACACCGGCAAGACGGTCGCCGAGACCACGGCCCTCGTCGGCAGCGCGGCGGGCACGTTCCGCTACTTCGCCGCCGTCCTCGAAACCGCGGACGACGACCTCACCACCCCGCGCGGCAACTTCCTCACGATGAGCGTTCTCGAGCCCATCGGCGTGGTCGGCGCCATCGCACCGTGGAACTCACCGGTGGCCAGCGACGCGCAGAAGATCGCCCCCGCCCTGGCGGCAGGCAACGCCGTCGTCCTCAAGCCCGCCGAATGGACGCCGCTGGTGTCGCTCGAACTGGCGCGGCTCATCGACGAATCGGGATTGCCGAAGGGTCTGCTGTCGGTGCTGCCGGGCAAGGGCTCGGTGGTCGGCGACGCCATCGTCACCCACCCCGGTGTCGGGAAGGTGACCTTCACCGGCGGCACCAACACCGGACGGTCCATCGCTCACGCCGCAGCCGACAAGCTGATGCCCGTGTCGCTGGAACTCGGCGGCAAGTCGCCGACGATCGTGCTGGACGACGCCGACCTCGACGCCGCCGTGAACGGCGTGATGTACGGGATCTTCTCGTCCACCGGGCAGAGCTGCATCGCAGGGTCCCGGCTGTTCGTCGACCGCCGCATCTACGAGGAGTTCCTCGCGAAGCTGGTGGCCAAGACGCAGCAACTGCGCCTCGGTCCCGGCCGCGACCCCGACACTCAGGTCGGGCCGATGGTCCACCGCAAGCACCGCGACAGCGTCGCCGCGTACGTCGACCTCGCTCGCGAAGAGGGCGGACGAGTGTTGTGCGGCGGGGCGATCCCCGACGACGAGCGACTGCGCGACGGCGCGTACTACCTGCCGACGATCATCGACGGGCTCCCCAACGGTTCACGCACCTGCCAGGAGGAGATCTTCGGACCCGTCCTCGTGGTCCTGCCGTTCGACGGCGACGCGAATCTGGTTGCCCAGGCCAATGATTCGGTTTTCGGTCTGGCGTCCGGAATCTGGACGGGCGATTACCGTCGCGCCTGGAAACTCGCCCGCCGACTGCAGGCCGGCACCGTGTGGATCAACACCTACAAACAGTTCAGCATCTCGACGCCGTTCGGCGGCGTCAAGGAGAGCGGACTCGGGGTGGAGAAGGGGCGCAGCGGTATCGCCGCCTACTCACGGCAGAAGAGCATCTACTGGGGCCTCGACGAGGAACCCAACCCGTGGGCAAATTGAGCGACCCGCTCGTGGGCAGATTAATCTGCGTCGCCGAATGTCGCACGGGTTCCGTCTGACTGAACCGCTGTCACATCGGCCCACGGGGAAGCTGAAGTAGTAGGTCGTCCGGAAAGAAATTTCCGTCAGCTCTGTACGACCTATTACTTTAGCGCTAAGATATTGAGACCTAAGCAACTGGAGGCATGCGATGAACCAACCCATAGCCCGGCTGCGGTGCCTGCGCTCCGTCGAACTGCGCACGCAGGCCAGCATCGAATCCACCGACTTCTACTCGGAGGTCTGGGGGCTGCGTGTGGTCGAGCAGGGCACGGACGGTGCCTGGCTGCGGGGGACCGGTGAGCACCACCACGCGCTGCAACTCACCCAGGCCGAGCGGAACGGCCTCGGCCGCATCACGTTCGCCGTCGCCACGCCGGCCGAGGTCGACGAGGCCGCCCGCCGACTCGAACTCCGCGGCGTACCGATCGTCAGCGGCCCGGGGCCGGTCGACGATCTCGGCGGCGGCTACGGCGTGAGCCTGGTCGACCCCGAGGGCCGCGTCGTCGAACTGCTCGCCGACGCACTGGCGGTCCCGAAGCTCGGTCGCGAGGACGCCGTGCCGGTCGGCGTCACGCACGTCGTCCTCAACACCGTCGACATCGACGCCGCGGTGACGTTCTACTGCGACGTCCTGGGCATGCGGGTCTCCGACTGGTCCGAGCACCAGATGGCGTTCCTGCGCTGCAACACCGACCATCACAGCATCGCGTTCAACCAGGCCGAGTGGACGTCGGTCAATCACGTCGCCTACGAGATGCCCACCGTGGACCACTTCATGCGTGGCATCGGCCGGTTGCGTCACCACGGCACCGTGCCGCTGTGGGGTCCGGGCAAGCACGGCCCCGGCGACAACACGTTCTCCTACTTCGCCGACCCGGCAGGACTGGTGTGCGAGTACACGTCCGGCATCGCGCAGGTCGACGAGGACCGGTGGCTGTGCAAGGTCTGGCGCCGGGTTCCGGAACTCTCCGACCTCTGGGGCACCGCGGGCCCGCCGTCCAAGCAGGTCCGCGACCACATGGCCGGCATCCCCGACCCCGGAGCGTTCGAGCGGTTCGACCTCGGGCGGGCGTCGTGACGCACGTCGTCGAATCCGGTTCCGGCCCCGCGCTGCTCCTGCTGCACGGGATCGGCGGCAGCGCCGACAGTTTCACTCCGCAGTTCGACGAACTGTCGTCGTCGCTGCGACTGCTGGCCTGGGACGCTCCCGGCTACGGCCGCAGCGAAGACCCCGGCCGCCCGTTCGACCTCGACGACTACGCCGACGCCGCCGCCGACGTGATCCGCGACCGTTGCGGTGACGCGGGAGCGCACGTCCTGGGCATGTCGTGGGGCGGCGTGATCGCCACCCGGCTGGCGATGCGCCACCCGGGGCTCGTGCGGAGTCTGCTGCTCGGCAGTTCCACCGTCGGCTCGGGGGCGGACGACGCCGCCGCCGCCCGCATGCTCGCCCGGGCCGCGACGCTCGAGCAGGAGGGGTCGGAAGCCTTTGCCGCCGAACGGGCCCCGCGCCTGCTGTCCGGTACGGCCGACGACGAACTGACCGCGAAGGCCACGGCGATCATGGCCTCGTCGATCCGGCTGCCCGGCTACGGGTACGCCGCCGAGTCGATGGCGGCCACCGATCACACGGCCGATCTGCCGAAGATCGACA
The DNA here is from genome assembly GCF_900455735.1 of Rhodococcus wratislaviensis. Classification (GTDB taxonomy): domain Bacteria; phylum Actinomycetota; class Actinomycetes; order Mycobacteriales; family Mycobacteriaceae; genus Rhodococcus_F; species Rhodococcus_F wratislaviensis. The sequence goes on from NZ_UAUI01000024.1 coordinate 321,365, forward strand.
TCCCCACACTCGTCCTCGGTGGGGACGAGGACGGGGTGACCGGGGTTCCCGCGAGCCAGGTTCTCGCCGGAGGAATTCCGGGCGCCGTGTTCGTCACCATCCGGGGTGCCGGACACCTCGCGAACCAGGAGCGGCCGGAGGCCTTCAACGCCTGGGTCGAGTCCTTCATCCACATCACCGAACGCCTACGCAACCACCTCTAGAGAAGGAGCACGACATGACACTCGAATACGGCACCGCCGACCTGAAGGAATTCACCGACTCGCTGATCCTCACCCGTGGCTCCCGCCACGAGGACTGGGACACCCTGGGCTTCCAGGCCAAGGCCGGCGACCAGTTCAAGCGTGCGCAGATCCGCTACGTCGGCTCCGGCGCGACCGGTAACCACGAGAACGACAACCGGACCATCGGGTCACGCGGATTCACGTTCTCCAACATGCTGCTTCCCCCCGGAGCCGAGGGCCCGGAGCACACCCACCACGACGCCGAGGAAGCCTTCTTCGTCCTCGAGGGCGAGGTGGAGGTCGGCGTCCACCGCGACGGCCAGGTGGAGAAGCGCACCCTCGGCTACCGCGACATGATCGTCGTGCCGGCCGGGGTGCCGCGCAGCCTGAAGAACAACGGCGACAAGGACGCTCTGTTCTGCGTCATCATCGGCGCGCAGAAGCCGCAGATCCCGACGTACCCCGAGACGTCGGCCATGCACGGCGTGACGCGGGACTGACCATGAGTCTCGACGGCCGCAGCATTCTCGTCACCGGGGCGGGGCGGGGTCTCGGCCTCGCCCTGGCCCGCCGGCTCGGCGAGGACGGCGCCACCCTGTGGCTCGCCGACATCCGCGAGGACTGGGGCGAGGACGCGGCGGAAGGCCTGCGCGCCGACGGCGTCAAGGCACAGTTCGTCCGGGTCGATCTCCGCGACGCGGAGTCCGTCGACGCGATGGCGGCCACCGTCACCGCCGGCGGCCCGCTGTACGGCCTCGTCAACAACGCGGCCCTCGCGGACGGCGTGGGCGGCAAACCGATTCACGAACTCGGCATCGACGAGTGGGACCGTGTGCTGGGCGTCAACCTGCGCGGCACGTTCCTCGTGAGCAGGGCGATCGTTCCCTCCATCATCGGGAACGGAGGCGGACGAGTCGTCACCATCGGCTCGGACGCCGCCCTGTACGGTTCGCCGCGCCTCGCGCACTACATCGCTTCCAAGGGTGGGGTGGCCGCGCTGACCCGCGCCATGTCCCGCGACCTCGGCCCGCACGGCATCACCGTCAACACCGTCTCGCCCGGTCTGACCGAAAGCGAATCGGCGCAGCAGGTTCCGGAGCACCGGCACGAGCTGTACCGCCTCAACCGTGCGCTCGAACGGCCGCAGCAACCGTCGGATCTCGTCGGCGCGGTCGCGTTCCTGATGGGACCCGAGGCGTCGTACATCACCGGTCAGCAACTCGTCGTCAACGGCGGATTCGTCCTGAACTAGAGAAGGGGACCACGTCGTGGACCTGCAACTGAAAGACCGCACCCACCTGGTGACCGGCGGAAGCTCGGGGGTCGGGCTCGCCACTGTCGCGATGCTGCTCGAGGAGGGTGCCAACGTCGTCACCTGCGCGCGCGACCGCGACCGGCTCGACTCCGTGATCGCGCCGCTGCCCGGCAGCGACCGTGTCCTCACCGCGTCCTGCGACGTCCGGGACCCGGCCGCGGTCGCTGCGCTGGTCGACGCCGGTGTCGCCCGATTCGGCGGCCTCGACGGTCTGGTCAACAACGCAGGCAAGTCCCGCATGGTCCCGCGCGGCGAGGCGACGCTCGACGACTGGCGCGACGAACTCGACCTCAAGTTCTCCAGCGTCCTCAACACGGTCGAGGCCGCCCTGCCGGCGCTGCGCAAGTCCGACGCCGCGGCCATCGTCAACATCTCGGCGGTGCTCGCACGTCAGCCCGAGCCGCGGCTGGTCACCACCAGCGCCGCCCGGGCCGGGCTGCTGAACCTCAGCAAGTCGCTGTCACTGGAACTCGCCGCCGACGGCATCCGCGTCAATTCGGTGTCGCTCGGACTGGTCGACACCGGCCAGTGGCGGCGCCGCTACGAGGAATCCGGCACCGACGCCACATTCGCCGAATGGGAGGCGGAGATCGCCCAGGACCGCGGCATCGGCCTCGGCCGGTTCGGCCGCGCCGACGAGGTGGCCGCCATGATCGTGACCCTGCTGTCCCCCCGCTCGTCCTATGTGACGGGCACCAGCCTCGACGTCTGCGGAGGCGTCGCGCGTTATGTCTGAGAGGAACACCATGTCTGTGGGTAATGGGGGCGACCTGCTCGTCCAGGTGCTGCGCGAGGCCGGGGTCGACACCGTCTTCGGCATCGTGAGCGTCCACAACCAGCCCCTGGTGCAGGCGGTCAGCAAGCACCTGCGGTTCGTGCCGGTCCGGCACGAGGCCACCGCCGTCAGCGCGGCGGACGGGTACGCCCGGGCCACCGGCGGACTCGGCTGCGCTCTCACGAGTACCGGCACGGGTGCCGGCAACGCGGCCGGGTCGCTGATCGAATCGCTCAGCGCCGGAACGTCGGTGCTGCACGTGACGGGCAACGTCGAGAGCCGGTACCTCGGCTCGGGTCGCGGGTTCATTCACGAGACCAAGGATCAGCTGGGGATGCTGACGGCGACGTCGAAGCATGCCGCCACCATCCTCGACACCGACAGCGCCGGAAAGGTGTTGCGGGAAGGCGTCGCTGCCGCCCTCGCCGCGCCCGGCGGCCCGTCGAGCATCGAATGGCCGATCGACCTCCAGTACGCGGAGCACGTCATCGACGTGGTCGAGCCGGTGTCGGAGTCGCCGCGCACGCCGGACGCCGACGAGCTGGCCGTCGCCTTCGCCCTGCTGCGGTCGGCGGAACGCCCGGTGATCTGGGCGGGCGGCGGTGTCGCGACAGCCGGTGCCGACCTGACCGAACTGGTGGAGCAGTGGGGAGTCCCGTTGCTCACCAGCAACTCCGGCCGCGGCGCCGTGCCCGAGGACCATCCGCTGTGCATCGGCAACTACGGCAACACCCCGGTCGGGCGTGAGCTCCTCCAGGATGCCGACGTGCTGCTGTCGCTGGGCACCCACTTCCGGTCCAACGAGACCGGCGACTACTCCATGCCCGTCCCCGCCGTGCACGTGCAGGTCGATATCGATGCGGCCGCGGTCGGACGCGTCTACCCGGCGCAGGCCGGGGTCACAGCCGACATCGCCACGTTCCTCCGTCAACTGCCGGGCCTGGCGCCCGTCGACGCCGCCTGGACCGAACGTGCCCGCACCACCCGTGAACTCGTCCGCAGCAAGCAGCGCGCCGGACTCGGCGACCACGCCGTGCTGTGCGACGCCGTGCGTGCCGCGTTCCCGCAGGATTCCGTGATCGCCCGCGACGTGACCATCGCGTCGAGTTCCTGGGGCAACCGGCTGCTGCCGATGTTCGACCCCAAGTCCAACGTCTTCCCCCGCGGCGGCGGCATCGGGCAGGGCCTCGGCATGGCCATCGGTTCCGCGCTGGCAGACGAAACCCGGCCCACCCTCGCACTCGTCGGCGACGGCGGCCTGGCCGTCCACTTCGGCGAGATCCTGACCATGGCGCAGGAGAAGCCGTGGCTGGTGCTGCTCGTGTTCAACGACGGCGGCTACGGCGTGCTGCGGAACATGCAGAAGGGCGGCGGCGAAGACACCTACGCCGTCGACCTCGTCACCGCCGACTTCCCGTTGCTGGCGCAGTCCATCGGCGTGCCGTACCTGCGGATCGGTGGCGCCGCCGAGGCCCACGAGGTGCTCGCCGACGCCGTGTCGCGGCAGGCACCGGTGATCGTCGAGGTCGATCTCGCCGCCTACGGCGACATGCCGGCACCGTTCACGCCGCCCGTCACGGTGCCCGGAAAGGGTGCGCAGTGACCACGGTCGCCGTCTGCGGCGGCGGCATCGGCGGACTCGCCACGGCGATCGCCCTCCGCAAGTTCGGTCTCGACGTCGCGGTCTACGAGCAGACGAGGCAATTCGCCCGCGTCGGCGCCGACATCAACCTCACCCCCAACGCGGTCCGGGCTCTCGACGGACTCGGCATCGGCCCGGCGATCCACGAATCGGCCGCCCGGCCGCAGTTCCGGATCAGCCGCACGTGGGACACGGGTGCCGAAACGTCCCGGCTGCCGATGGGGGACAGCGCGGAACAGCAGTACGGTGCACCGCAGTTGACCATGCACCGGGGCGACCTCATGACCGCGCTCGAGAACCGGCTGCCGTCGGGTGTCGTCGAAATGGGTCGCCGGGTCAGCGACGTCGCCGACGGCCGCATCGAGTTCACCGACGGCAGTGCGGCTTCCGCCGACGTGATCGTCGGTGCCGACGGGATCCACTCCGCGGTCCGGACCTCGCTGCTCGGGCGCGAACAGCCGACGTTCACAGGGGTCGTGGCGTTCCGCGCCGTCGTCCCCACCGAACGCGTCGGCAACCTGCCGAACCTGGACTGCTTCACCAAGTGGTGGGGGCCGAATCCGTCGACGCAGATCGTGACGTTCCCCCTCAATCAGGGCAAGGACATCTTCGTCTTCGCCACCTGCGGCCAGGAGGAGTGGACCGAGGAATCGTGGACCACACCCGGTTCCGTCACCGAACTGCGTGAGCTGTACCGCGACTTCCACCCCGAGGCACGAGCCTTGCTCGACGCCTGCGACGACGTCCTGAAATCGGCTCTCTACGTTCGTGACCCGCTGGCATCGTGGACCGACGGGCGCGCCGTGCTCCTCGGCGACGCGGCACATCCGATGATGCCGTTCATGGCGCAGGGCGCCGGTATGGCCATCGAAGACGCCGTCGTCCTGTCCCGCTGCCTGAGCCTGTTCGACGACCCCGCAGTCGCGCTGCAGACCTACCAGGACACGCGACTGCAGCGGACCTCCCGGATCCAGCGCGGCTCACGGTCCAACGAATGGCTGAAGGTCGCAGGCAACGGCGACTGGGTCTACGAATACGACGCCTGGCACGTGCGGTTGGAGTTGGCCGCGGCCCGAGCGGGCGCATAGATGGAACCTGTCGGTCGACAAGGGCTGTCGAGGCGAAGGGCGCTGGCGCTGCTGGGGTCTGCGGCCACCGCCGTCGCCGCGACGAGCTGCGCGTCGCACACCTCGGACGCGCAGCCGAGCGGCGCCACGCCACCGGACGCCTACGAGTTGTCCGGTGACGTCGACGGCTACGCGACGACGCTGATTCTGCTCGGCACGGCGGCCGGACCCATCGCCGTGCCGGGGCGGAGCGGCACGTCCAGTGTGCTCGTCGTCGGCGACAGACCGTACCTGATCGACGCGGGTCCGTGGTCGAGCCGCAAGCTGATCCAGGCCGGTATCGCCGCGGATTCGCTCGGTGGCGTCTTCGTCACGCACCTGCACAGCGATCACATCGCCGACCTGGTCAACGTGTTCTGGCTGGTCGGGGGCACGCCGTCGTACACGGCCCGCGGTGTCGTGCCCGTGTACGGGCCCGGTTCGGCGGGCGCCCTGCCGACCCCGCGAGCCGGCAAGACCATCCCGATTCGGAATTCGCTCACCCCCGCTCCCGGGCTGAGTCGACTCTTCACCGGTGTTCTCGACGCATACGCCTACGACACCAACATCCGCAACGCGGAGAAGGGCGCCGGCACCGACTACAACCGCATGCTGTCGCTGCACGACGTGCTGCCGCCGGAGTCATCGGGCGCGTCCGCCGACAACACCGCCCCGGAGATGGAACCCTTCCCGGTCTTCGAAGACGACCGCGTCCGGGTCACCGCGACGCTCGTTCCACACGGCCCGGTCTACCCGTCGCTGGCGTACCGGTTCGACACGGAGGACGGTGCCGTCACGTTCTCCGGCGACACCGCGAAATCGCCGAACGTGGTTCGGCTCGCTCAGGGATCGGACATCCTCGTCCACGAGGTCATCGACGTCGACTTCTACGCCGCGACTTCAGGTCCCGCACTGGTCGAGCACATGATTCAGGCGCACACCACCGCGCAGGACGTCGGACGCGTCGCCACCGACGCCGACGTCCGCCAGGTGGTTCTCTCCCACATCGGACCGGGCGACCCCCGGCAGGTCACGGACGACCAGTGGGAACGAGGCGTGAAGTCCACGTTCGCCGGCACCGTGACAGTCGGGCACGATCTCGTCCGGATCGGCGTCGGGCAACGACGGTAGCGCCATCGCGGATCTTGCGCGCCGCCGCTGTCCCGAGAAGGCTGGATCTCACGACACCGTGACGTGATCGGAGCCAGGGATGGACACCACGATTACCGAGATCGCTCCCGACATCTACCGGCTGTCCACCTATCTGGACGAGCCGAACCTGATCATGAACCAGTTCCTCGTCGACGGTGAGGAACCGCTGCTGTTCCACACCGGCCAGCGTGCGCTGTTCCCGTCCGTGTCCGAGGCGGTCGGCCGGCTGATTCCTCTCGACAGGCTGCGGTGGATCACGTTCGGGCACGTGGAGGCCGACGAGTGCGGCGCGATGAACTCGTGGCTGGCCGCCGCGCCGAACGCCGAGGTCGCGCACGGGGCGTTGGGGTGCTTCGTACAGGTCAACGACCTCGCCGATCGGATGCCGCGTCCCCTGCAGTACGGCGACGTGATGGAGACGGGCACCAGACGGGTCCGTCACCTCGACACTCCGCACGTTCCGCACGGGTGGGACGCCGGGCTGGTTTTCGAGGAGACGACGCAGACACTGTTCTGTGGCGACCTGTTCACCGCGTTCGGTCATCACCCGCCTGCCACGGAGGAGGAGATCGTCGGCCCGGCGATCGCGGCCGAGGACATGGGGAACGCGACGTGCTTGACGCCGGCGCTCGGGCCCACGATCCGGGGACTCGCCGATCTGGAGCCCCTGCTGCTGGCGCCGATGCACGCGCCGGTGTTCACCGGTGACTGCGTGCAGGCTCTGCACGACCTCGCGCAGGCGTACGAGGAACGGCTCGCGGCCGAGACCGTGCGGTACCGCGAAGCGGAGTAGCCCGGCCTGTACTCGAAAAATTTCCCCTCAACTGTGGCGCACGATACATCTTAGTGCTAAATTATTGAGCACTAAGGAACTACGCCTTCGGTTGAGCCTGGGAGTGAGCGATGACAACAGACGCAGACACCGTCCCCATGATGGTGCGTCAGATGCGGGTCGAGTCCTCGGGCGTCGTCTCGCTCCGCCTCGAACGACAGGACGGCGGCGCCGTCGACCGGTGGACGCCCGGCGCCCACCTGGACCTGCACCTGAACCGCGGGACCATCCGCCAGTACTCCCTCTGCGGAGACCCCGACGACAAGACCGGGTACCGCGTCGCGATCCTCCACGAGGTGACCGGCCGAGGCGGCTCCCGGCACGTCCACGAGACGCTGCGGCCCGGCGACAGCCTGTCGGTGAGCGCGCCCCGCAACAACTTCGAACTCCTGCCCTCGCCGCGCTACGTGTTCATCGCCGGCGGCATCGGCATCACGCCGATCCTCGCGATGATCGGGGAAGCCGAACGCATGGGCGCCGAATGGGAACTGCACTACGGCGGCCGTGCCCGCGCGTCGATGGCGTTCCTCGACGAACTGTCCGCACACGGCGACCGCGTGCACGTCGTCACCGAGGAGGCCGACGGCATCCTCGATCTGGCCGCCATCCTCGGCGCCGCCCGCGCGGAGACACTCGTCTACGCCTGCGGCCCCGAGGGCCTGCTCGGCGCGGTCGAGGGATACACCGGCTCCTGGCCGGACGGCGCGATCCGGCTCGAGCGGTTCAAGGCGAAGGAGATCCCCGCCGACACCCTCGCCGGCGACCGTCCCGTCCGCGTGATCTGCGAACGATCCGGCATCTCGGCCACCGTCGCCCCCGACCGGACCATCCTCGACACCCTCGAGGAATCCGGCGTCGACGTCCCCAACTCCTGCCGCGAAGGCATCTGCGGAACGTGCGAAACCCGCGTCCTCGCCGGCACCCCCGACCACCGCGACTCCCTGCTCTCCAGCTCCGAGCAGGAGTCCGGCACCACCATCATGATCTGCGTTTCCCGCGCCCGCTCCGACGAGCTCGTGCTGGATCTCTAGAAGGGAAGAACCATGAGCCTGTATCTGCAACCACGCCAGTCCGGCACGGCACCCACCCCGTACGAACGGAAGCTGGCCGGTGCGATCGAAGAGGTCTTCGGAACCGGTGTGCACCACCTCGAAGGCCTGGTGAAGGGTTTGAACGCCCTCGGCATCCACAGTCCCGGCGGCGACGCCTGGACCACCGACACTTTCACGGACGAGATCCGACGGATGGGGGCCTGACATGGTGAACCGACTGCGCAAGGCGGCACTGACCGGCGACGAGATCTTCGCGACCGGGATGCGCGACCAGTGGCACGCGGTGTGCCCGTCCGACTTCGTCGCGCGCGGCGACATGAAGAAGGTGCGGCGCCTCGGCGAGGACTGGCTGCTGTTCCGTCAGTCCGACGGCACCCTCCGCATGCTCGCCGACCGCTGCCCGCACCGCGGCGCCCCGCTGTCGCAGGGTCAGCACCTCGGTGATCGGGTCGCCTGCCAGTACCACGGCGTGCAGGTGGACGGCGGCGGCACCGTCGTCTCCGTCCCCGGAATGCCCGGCTGCAACCTCGAGGGCAAACGGCTGGTGACCAGCCTCCCCGTGCAGGAAGTGGCCGGCGCCGTGCTCGCCTGGTTCGGCACCGACCCCGACGCCGAACCCGCGCCCCTGGAACTGCCCGAGCGCCTCACCGACGACGGCATCTCACACTTCCTCTGCTACGCGGAGTGGAAGGCGCCGTGGCGGTTCACGCTGGAGAACCTGCTCGACCCGATGCACGGAGCGTTCCTGCACCGCGAATCGCACTCGATGTTCGGCGGCGAGACGTCCGCGAAGTTCCGGATCCGCGAAACCGATCGCGGGTTCTTCTTCGAGAAGACCGACCAGCGGGGTGTGAACTTCGACTGGGTCGAGTTCTGCCGTACCGGCATCGACTGGGTGGACCTCGAGATCCCGTACCCGCCGACCGCCGGCCCGGGTGGCTCGTTCGGCATCGTCGGCATGGGAACGCCGATCGACGCCGAGACCACCGCGGTGTTCTTCTGGCGCTACCGCCGCGTCGAGGGCTGGGAACGCGACGTCTGGCGGTTCCTGTACCGCACCAAGCTCGAGGAGCGGCACTGGGTGGTGCTCGAGCAGGACCGCACCATGCTCGAGGCGATGGCATCCGACGCGGACCAGGCGGAGAACCTGTACCAGCACGACCTCGGCGTCATCCGGCTCCGCCGGCTCTACCGGGCGCAGGCCGAGGCCCAGGCGAAGGCACTTCAGGAGGCGTAGGGTCGCGCGGGTTGACGTGAATGAAATGTCAACTAAGAATGTGTGACGGCCGACACGTCGGGCGCCGGCCGGGGTACGAGGAGGCGCGAGCGGTGCTTACGAACGGTGACGATCGAGGTCGGCTCGCGTTGGTCGAGGCGGCGGGGCGGTGCTTCGCCGAGCTGGGATACGAGCGCACCTCCGAGGCGGTCATCGCCGCTGCCGCCGGGGTGTCGCAGGCCGAATTCTCCGCCCGGTTCGCATCCCGGGACGACGCCTTCCGTGCCGTCGCCGCCGCGGTGTTCGACACGTTCGTCGAGGCTCAGCGCATCCCGGTCCCGCCGGACGCGGACCCGCGCAGCGTCCTGCGGGCGGCCACCGCGGCGTTCATCGAGACCGTCTACAGCAGCGGACGCCTGTTCACGATGATCGAGGACCGCGCCGCCGTCGACCCCGTGATCGGGGAACAGCTCGAGGCGGCACACAACCGGATCCTCGGCCGGTACATCCGATTCATCGAACGGCTCAACCAGGCCGGGATCGCGACGCCGTGCGCCGAACCCGCCCAGCTCGCCCGCAAACTGTCCGAGGCGCAGTGGACGGGTGCGGCGCGCCTGATCGGTGCGTCGCAGGACGAGCAGCGACGGTTCATCGTGGAGATGACGGCGGCGTCCGAACGGTTCATCGGATTCGGTGAGGTCGCCGACCTGACCGTCCGCGCGGCCAGCTGACTCTTCCGGTCAGGCGGTGGGGGCCTGGTTCTCGACGATCGAGTGCTCGAGCTTGCGGAGCAGTTCGGCCAGCGCCGCCTGATCGTCCGTCGACATCCCGCTGAGGATCTGCGACTCGTTGGCGAAGTGGGCCTCCGCGACCTTCTCGATCACCCGCAGTCCCTCGTCGGTGAGTTGGGCGTGCACGATCCGCCGGTCCTCCGCGTCGCGCTCCCGCTGCACGAGTCCCGCCTTCTCCAGGCGGTCGACGCGCAGCGTGACTCCACCGGTGGTGACGAGGGCGGATTCCGCCAGCTGTCCGGACGTCATCCGGTACGGCGGACCCGAACGTCGGAGGGCGGCCAGAACGTCGAACGACGCCATGTTGATGCCGTGCTCCTCGAACACGGCGGCGAGGGACGTCTGGTAGCGCAGATACGAACGGTGCAGGCGGCCCAGCACTTTCAGCGGGCTCACATCCAGTTCGGGCCACTGGTGGGCCCACTGGTCGACGATGTCGTCGACGGCATCGCGATCTGGAACGGGGCGTTGCGTCACCGGGCGCACCTCCTGGATCCTCGAGGGTCTCATCTGTTTAGTACCAAGATATCTAACGAAGCATAAGTGACGGCGACGCGCCGCGGGTCCCCGCCGATTCCTCGGAACGGGGACCCGCGGCGCTGCCGGGCAGGTGCGCTGTCAGCGTCCCCCGACCGCCGCGACGGCGTCGATCTCGGCGATGGCGCCGTAGGGGAGGCTGCTGACCTCGAGGAACGTGCGCGCGGGGCGCGGCTCGTCGAAGATGCGCTCGAACTGGCGGTTCGCCTCCTCGCGCAGCGACAGGTCGGTGACGTAGTAGGTGAGCTTGACGACGTCCTTCAGCTGTCCGCCGACGGTGGCGAGGCGATCGACCATGCGGTCGACGGCGGCGTCGAGTGCCTCGGTGCGGCCCGGGACGGCGGTGCCCTCGGCATCGACGGACAGTGCGCCGGAGACGAACGCGAGTCCGCCCGCGACCACGGCCGGGCTGTAGGGGTGGTGGGCGGTGACTTCGGTGAGGGACATGGAGGCTCGCTTTCTCGGTGGGCTTCTCCGGTAATTATATCTTAGCGCTAAACTAATTGACAGGGAGAGGCCGAATCGCACCGAGATCGCCGCATGCAGGCAGTGGCTGATCGCCGAACTGGCAGCCCGTGCAGCCCGACGTCGATCCGGACGTCTTCGCGATGATCCACCCGTCCGCCGCATGATCCACAAGCCGAATCTCTGGCGCGACGGACCGGCGAGGACGAGATTGTTGGCATGACGAATTCCAACCCGAAGCAGACCATGAAGGCAGTCTCCTACTCGTCCTACGGTGGTCCCGAGGTGCTCGAGACCCACGACGTGCCCGTGCCCGAGCCCACCGGCAACCAGGTACGCCTCGTCATCCGGGCCGCCGGGGTGAACCCGATCGACTGGAAGCTGCGGTCGGGGTCGATGGCCGAGGTGATGTCGGTGCAGTTCCCGAAGATCCCGGGCAGCGAAGTGGCCGGCGTGGTCGACGCGGTCGGTCCGGACGCGACCGGTGTGGTGGTCGGCGACGAGGTGTTCGGCTGGTCCGACACCGGTGGCTACGCAGAGTACGCGCTCGCGTCGATCGTCGTGCCGAAGCCGAAAGGGTTGAGCTGGACGGACGCCGCCACCATCCCCGTCGCAGGCGAGGCCGCCACTCGCGGACTGCGGCTCCTGAAGCTGACGTCCGGTGAGACGTTGCTGGTGAACGGCGCGTCCGGGGCGGTGGGAACCATTGCGGCGCAACTGGCGCTGAATTCGGGTGTCACCGTGATCGGCACCGCGAGCGAGAAACACCACGACGCGTTGCGGGAGCTGGGCGTGACCCCCACGACGTACGGCGAGGGACTGGCGGCCCGGGTCCGCGAACTCGCCCCGAACGGTGTGGACGCCGTCCTCGACGCCGGCTTCGGAGGACTCGAGGCGGCGATGGAACTGCGCGGAGGCACCGACCGGATCGTGACGCTGTCGGACGGTGCCGCGTTCGGGCTGGGAATCACGTTCTCGTCCGGCAACGCCGGCGATCGGAACGCGGAGACACTGCGCCGGCTGGGCGCCCTCGCCGCGGACGGGAAGCTGGCCCTCCCGCCGGCCCGCACGTTCCCGCTGACCGATGCGGCCGACGCGCAGCGCGCCGGCGAGAAGGGCGGCAGCCGCGGGAAGATCCTCTTGCGCTGACGCGCCCGTGAGTACTTATTAACCGCCGGACGTTAATAAGTACTCACGGGTCAGGCGGTGGTGGCCAGGGCGGCGGCGAGACCGAACGGAACGGCCATCACCACCACCTCCACGATCGCGCGCCGCAGGGACCCTTCGGCGCTGATCCGGTGCGCGGCCGCCTGCCCGACCCACGTTCGCCGCCACCACCAGCCGAGCCCGAGGAGCGCCGCCAACGCCACCGCCTTGGCGAGGACGATGCGGCCGTAACCGGTGTCGAACAGCGGCGTCACCCCACCCAGCCGGACCGCGGCGTCGACGACACCGGTCGCGGTCAGCAACCACACGCACCGCCACGCGACGACGGAATACCGCGGCAACCACGACGACCAGTCCCCGCGCGACCGGAGCATCAGGCCGAGAGCGGCGAGGAGCCCGAACCACACGGCGGCGGCCAGGGCATGGACGACGTCGAGAACCGAGCCGAGAACCTGCTGCGACATGTGGCCGGTGATCGGCCGGGCCACCAGGGCGAGCGCCGCGAGCACCAGCACCGGGACGGGGAGCCGGGCGTCGCTGCGGCGGAACGCGACCGCCGACCACGCGGTGGCCGCGGCCGTGCACACGAGAACGGCGAGGTCGACGCGTCCCGCGCTGATCTCGGTCACGTACGACCCGAACCGTCCGACTGACAGTTCCGACAACGCCAGGGCGTCGGCCTCCGCCGCCGTCATCGACAGCAGCACGGCCTCGGCGAGCATCCACGCACCGGCGACCGCGGTCGACAACCGCCACAGCCGTTCGTCCCGCACGAGGGGACGGCTGTCCGCGCGACTCCACCAGCCCAGCGCTGCGAGACCGAGCACCGCCGAACCGAGCACCAGGCACAGCGCGCGGACGGCGCTCGACGGTGAGGGGTCTTCCGGTTGCGCGAGCGCCCAACCACAGGCGACTCCGACGAGCGATGTGGGTACGGCGAACAGCAGCCAGGACTGTCGCGCCGTACCCACCGTGCTCAGTTCTCGCCGCGCGGCTTGCGGAGCGCGAACCACAGCCCGCCGCCGAACACGAGCACACCGGCAACGATGAACGGCCACAACGGAACACCGCCGCTGCCGGATTCACCCGAGCTGTCCGCCGCGGCGCCGGGCGTGCCCGACCCCTCCTCGGTGAGGGTGAACGTGCGGGTTCCGCTCACCGGATGCCCGTCGGCGGACGTGACGCGGAACGCGACGGTGTACACGCCGGCCGGTCCCAGCTCGCCGAGTTCGGCACTGACCGTGGGTCCCTCGACGGCCGGGTCGCCCTTGGTCCACAGGTTGCCGTCCGGCCCCACCACGGTGAGGGACGCGAACGACTCCTGCAGCGCCTCGTTGAACGTGACGCTCACCCGTTCCGGGCCGGCCGCGATCTCCGCGCCGTTCTCGGGGGTCGAGCTGATCACGACGGAATGGGCGACCGCGGTGCCGGCCCCGAGCATGCTCGCGAGCATGGTCAGCAGCCCGACCGCGATCACCTTCACCGACGTGAAGGTGGTGCGTCTTCTCATGAGCGACGGCTCCGGACCATGGCGCCGAGGCCGAGGGCCGCACCGAGCGCGCCGAGGACCAGGCCGATGCCGCCCAGCCAGCGGGCGGTGTCGTCGGTGCCGGACGCCGTCGTCTCGGTCTCCTCGGACGTCGTGGCGCCGCCCGCGTCGTGGCTGTGGTCTTCACCGCTCGCCGCGGCCAGCGTGAGGGTGGGTGCCGGCTTGTCGGGCTCCGCGCCGTCGGCGCCGACCGCCTGATCCCAGTTGACGACCTCGCCGTCGCTGTACGTCTGGGCGGCCGGGAACGACACCTCGTCCTGCTCCGGCAACGGTCCGGCGGACAGTTCGAACTGCTGGAACTGGCCGGGTGCGACACCGACACCGGGGTCGGCGGTCCAGGTCACGGACTTCGCCAGCTTGGACGTCGGGTCCTTCTCGACGACGGACGTCCACCCCGGCAGCGGGGTGGTGCGGGCCGACTTCAGGTCGGGGAGCGTGACGGTCAGCTTGGTGGTGGATGCCGTCTCGGACTCGGTGGGAACGCGGAACGTCAGTACGGAGTAGCCGCCCTGTTCGGCGCCCGGGGCGACAACCGTCACGTGGGCGGCGGCGACACCGGCCGCGAGCAGCATGGCGCCGCCGGCCGCACCGGCCGTGAAAAGGGCACGGGAAACGAGGGAATTCATGGAAGGTCCTTTGAGGGTCTGAAGGGAGAAAGAGGTGAGAGTCAGACCAGGACCGGGGGACCGCGACGCGAAATGCTCGCGCGCAGCAGGGCGTCCACGGGGTTCGCGGGACGCGCCGGGACGTGCGTCGTCGTCACCACCGAAATGCGCTGCGGTGCGCCGCGGAGCACCACCCGCCAGACGTGGACGAGGGGGCCGTACAGCCGCTCGGCGTTCGCGATCAGCAGCGCGCAGATCACGGTGGCGGCGGCGTGCGCGGCCAGCATCGGCACGGCGGGGACCGCCGAGTGCACGTGCGAGGTGAGCGTGAGCGCGAAGTGTCCGGCCACCTGGCCGACACCGAGGACACCGGCGAGCGCGAGCGGTCCGTGGACACGGGCGGGCAGCTGCGCGGTTACCGCGCCGACACCGCTGCACGTGACGAACAGCAGGGTCAGGGCCGCGGATTCGGGGAGGCCGCCCCCACCGATGCCGTGCGCGGCGACCGCGAGAGCGGCCACGAGCGCGCCGACCGCCGAGCCCCGAAGGGTGGCGGTCGCGGCGGGGCGGGCGGGGGACATTGCGGTGGGTCGGTCGTTCAGCGCACGCCGAGGCGGGCGAGGAGATCGGCTTCGACTCCGTCGAGTTCGGACGAGATGGCGTGATGGGCGGCCTTGCGGCGGGCCTGCGGCATCTGCTCGGCCGCGCGGACGGCGGTGCTGAGATCACCGAGGCGGTCGCGGATGGCGGCGGCGAACTTCTGCGTCTCCGCGTCGTCCGGCTTCTGCCCGAGGATCTCCGTGGTGGAGCTTTCGGCGCCGGCGATGCGGGCGCTGAGCTTGGCGCCGTGCCCGGTGAAGTTGGCGAGCTGGTCGATGTCGACGCCCATCCGGTCGGCACGGCGGGCATCGATCTGCCCGCGCACGACCGTGGCGGCGCGGTAGGCGATCGGCAGCAGCACCGGCGTCAGCAGGCGTGCGACACCGAGGTACTTGCGGACGGCGGCGACCGTGAAACCCTTCTGGGCTGCGGCCTTCTCCTCGGCCTTCAACGCAGCGATCTGAGCCTTCTCGACCTTCTTCAGCGACTTCAGCTCGGCAGCCTCGAGCTTGCGGCCGGCCTTGGCGGCCTGCTTGTCGCGCTTCCGTTCGTTTCGCGCGCTCAGCTTCGCCTCCACTCCGGCCTTGTGCCTGAGTGCCTTGGCTTCCGCCTTGCGGGTGGCTCGGGACTTACGTTTCTTCAACAACCCCATCGAAAAGACCCCTTTTCCTGGTGTTTCAGCGCAGCCCACGCTACCAACTGCATCCGGTGCTTCGGGATCAGCCTAGGGGAGCACATAATCTTCGTCATCGTGTGTTCCCATATCGGTCAGCAATCAGAACCCGACGCCTCTCCCGGAAAGGCGTCGGGGACGGTGATCGATGCCAGCGCACTGACGCGGTGCCGCCACCGGGTGCACCTCGATGCGGCGTTCCCCGAACAACTCGCGGCCGCACCCGAGGACCCGGGGGTCCGCCAGCGTCAGGATGCCGCCGCCGCCAAGCGCGAAGCCGTCCGCCGGATCCTCACCGATCATGCGCCGGAACGGTGGGTGCAGATCGACACCGAGCAGAGCCTGCGCCTGCGGGCCGAGGACACCCTGGCCGCGTGCGAGGCGGGCGCGGACCGGATCTGGGGAGCCGTGCTCCCACTCGACCGGGTCGCCGGCCGGCGGGCACGCTGCGAGATCCTCATCCGTGACGAGGACCACGGCGGGTACATCCCGGTGATCGTCGTCAACCACAAGGTCACCGACCCCGGCCGCGGCGCGGTGACATCGGACATGTTCGAGTGGAAGCCGCGGGAGGACGCGGCGCGGAAGCCGCGCAGCCAGGTCCGCGACCAGATGCGCGTCGCGCAGGTGTACCGGATGCTCGAGCGGCACGGGTACGCGAGTCCGGCCCTCGTGGCAGGCGCGATCGGCTACGGCTCCGACGTCATTTTCGTGCACGACCTCACCACCATCCTCGACGACTACGACGAACGCTTCGCCGACCGGCTCGCCGTCGCCCGCGGGGAATCGGCGACCGTGCCGTCGAGGATCGGCGAATGCCGTTCCTGCCCGTGGTGGCCCGGCTGCGAGGAGCAGCTGACCCAGACACACGACGTGAGCCTGGTGGCCACCGGTTCGCGCGCCGACATGCTGCGCGACGCGGGCTGCCACACCATCGACGACCTCGCGGCGTGGGACCGCGAACCGCTCGAGGACTGGCCGCACGGCGCGTTCGAGGACGCCGTCGTCACCGCGAAGGCGTGGCTCGCCGGAGCGCCGCTGGTGCGGCGGTTCCCGGAGATCCGGGTGACCCGTGCCGACGTCGAGGTCGACGTCGACATGGAGAGCTACCAGGAGCACGGCGCCTACCTGTGGGGCACGCTCCTCAACGTGGACGGGGTGTCGGCGTACCGGCCGTTCGTCAGCTGGGATCCGGTGCCGACGCAGGACGAGGCGCGGTCGTTCGCGGAATTCTGGACGTGGCTGATGGCCGAGCGGGAAGCGGCGGCGCTGAGCGGCAGGACCTTCGCCGCGTACTGCTATTCGCGGTCCGCGGAGGACAAGTGGCTGCTGGACTCCGCCCGCCGGTTCGCCGGGGCGCCCGGCATCCCCACCGAGGCCGAGATCCGCGAATTCATCGACAGCCCACAATGGGTCGACATCTACCAGGCCGTCAGCGACCAGTTCATCTGCCCGGGCGGCAAGGGTCTCAAGAAGATCGCCCCGGTCGCCGGATTCCGGTGGCGCGACGCCGACGCCGGCGGTGAAGCGTCGATGAGCTGGTACCGCGAAGCCGTCGGCTACGACGGCGAACCCGACCTCACCCAGCGTGAACGACTGCTGCAATACAACGAGGACGACGTGATCGCCACGAAAGTACTGCGCGAATGGATGTCGGATCGGGCCGAGAAGGAGATCCCGCTCGCGTCCGACCTCTAGGCTGCAAGACAGGGCCCGATTCGGTAGGGGTGGTCAGGTGGAGGTGCCGAAGACATCCACGACGCTGCGGTTCGCTCTGCTCCTCACCGCCGCGGGCGGCTTCCTCGACGCCTACACCTACATCAGCCGCGGCGGGGTCTTCGCGAACGCCCAGACCGGCAACGTCATCCTCATGGCCATCGACCTGTCGGAGCGGCACTTCCACGCCGCCCGGGCACACCTGTGGCCGATCCTCGCGTTCATCGTCGGTGTCGCGTTCGCGCACCTGCTCAAGGGCGAACTCGCCCACAGCGTCTTCGACCACCCGATCCGGATCGCCATGGGCGCGCAGATCGTCGTCCTCGTCGCGGTCGCGTTCGTTCCCCCGGACGTCCCCAACGCGCTGGTCACCGTTCCCATCGCTTTCGTCGCCGCCATGCAGTTCGGCCTGTTCCGCACCATCGGGTCGCTGTCGTACATCGCCGTCGCCACCACCGGCAACCTCATGCGCTTCACCGAATCGGCGTACGCCGCATTCATCGAGAAGGTCCCCGAATCGCGTCAGCACACCCGGGTGTACGCCGCCATCGTCAGCAGCTTCGCCGGTGGGGCCGTCGTCGGAGCGTTCGCCACCCGCTACTTCGGCGGATCCGCCGCCTGGATCCCCGCCGCCCTCCTGTGCGGAGCCCTCGTGCTGTTCTACATCGACGACAGGCGGCGTCGCCGCCTGTGAGCGGTTGACGAGTCCCTGGACTCTTCAGGCACGCACGGGCGGCGAAGCCGCAACTCCGAGGGAATAGGCGCCGACGATCTTCGGCGTAGATGTCTCGTAGAACCGGTCGAGGTCTGTCATCTCGAATCCGGCGTTCGTCACCAGGGTGGGAATGTCGCGGGTGAGGTGGCACCCACCGGCCACCGTCTTCTGGATCGGTTCGAGCCGGCGCTGCCACCGCTGGACGTTCTCGTCCGGGGCGAGACCGTGCTCGACGAAATGCAATGTGCCGCCCGGTTTCAGGACACGCCGGACCTCCCGGAGCGCGGCGTCGACGTCCGGGATGGTGCACATCGTCCACGTCGACAGTGCGGTGTCGAAACTGTTGTCCGGGAAGGGGAGCGACTGGCCGTCCAGGCCGGACCGTTCGACCGGGGTCGTCGACGCGTCCAGGCGCTTGCCCGCCAGCTTCCAGCCGAGGTCGGCGGGTTCGACGGCGCTCACCGAATCGACGGCGGCCGGGTAGAACGGGACGTTGAGGCCCGACCCGAATCCGATCTCCACCACGCGCCCGTGCAGACCGGCGCAGACGTGTCGCCGCGTCGGCTCCGTGAACTTCATCCCGCAACTGATGTCGACGAGTCGCGGAACGATCCGGTCGGAGTAGAAACCCATGCCCACCTCCCAGCGAAGGGCGCGGAGCCGCCTACCGCGGCGCCATGCGCAGAGCGCCGTCCATACGAATGGTCTCACCGTTGAGGTAGTCGTGTTCGACGATCATCTGGGCGAGTTGTGCGTATTCGGCGGGCTGACCGAGGCGGGAGGGGAACGGGACACCCGCTTCGAGGCCCTTGCGGTATTCGTCGGTGACGCCGGCGAGCATCGGGGTGTCGATGATGCCGGGGGCGATGGTGTTGACGCGGATGCCGAACTGCGCGAGGTCGCGGGCGGCGGGGACGGTCATGCCGTGCACGCCGCCCTTGGATGCGGAGTAGGCGATCTGGCCGATCTGGCCCTCGAACGCGGCGACGGACGCGGTGTTGATGATGACGCCGCGCTGCCCGGACGCGTCGACGGTGTCGGTCTTGGCGATGGCGTCGGCGGCGAGGCGCATCACGTTGAACGTGCCGAGGAGGTTGACGGTGATGACGGTGCGGAACAGTTCGAGGTCGTGCGGGCCCTTCTTCGACAGGATGCGGCCGGCCCAGCCGACGCCGGCGCAGTTGACGACGATGCGCAGCGGCAGACCCGATTCGACGATCTTGTCGATGGCGGCCTGGACCTCGTCGCCGCTGGTGACATCGGTGGCGAGGAGGGTCACGCCGTCGGGGACGTTGTCGCCGGCGCGCTCGATGGACTGCTGCAGGTCGAGTCCGAACACGGTGGCGCCGGCGTCGGCGAGACGCTTGGCGGTGGCGGCGCCGAGCCCGGAGGCTGCTCCGGTGACCAGTGCGGCGGTTCCCTGAATTTCCACAGTTCGCATCCTTACGTTCCCGGCGACCTCCGTTGGCCGACCCTGGTGACCTGCACCATAACGCCCGCTCGGTGTGACGGCAGAGGCGAGGGAAACCTCGTGGGCGCGGGGAGCGGGTATTTTGTCTTCTCGCGCGGATCAGGGGACGCGCAGGACCGTAGGGGGACGGATGACCGAGGATCGGCTCGAAGTGGACCGCGATGCGTTGGTGCGGTGCATCGCCGCATGCGCCGTGTTGGCGGCCGACATGCAGGATCTGCGAGAGCGCGCGCACCGCGAACTCGCGCCCGAGAGCTTCGGTCTCGGCGAAACCCATCTGCGGTCGGCGGCGGAACTGGCTGCGCGGTTCCGGGCGACGGCGATCGGCGGCCCGGGCGTCGCCGTCGAGAACTCGGCGGCCGGGACGTTCGCGGCGCACGAGCGTTACGCGCTGGACCTGAAGGCGACGTTCGAAGCGGCGCTGGCCCGGTACGACGAACAGGACGCGGCGACGGCACACCGCCTCGCGCAACTCCGACCACACGCGAGTCAGTGAATGAAGGCCTGCCAGTTCGGCGGAACCCGGGAGCCGGGACCGGGGATGGTCTGGTCGATCGGATGATGTTGCGGCGGGGCGAGTTCGGGGCCCTCGAAGGCCGTCTCGGTGGCGTAGTTCCAAAACCAGTTCTCGCCCGGTTCGAAGCTCCGCACGACGGGGTGGCCGGTGTCGGCGGCGTGCTTGGTGGCGTGCTGTTCCGGTGAGGAGTCACAGCACCCGATGTGGCCGCACTGCGCACACCGGCGCAGGTGCACCCACCACCCGCCGTCGCTGTCGCATTCGGCGCATCCGTCTCCGCTCGGTGGCACGCTCGGGTCGATTCCCTCCAGCTCACCCATCTGAGGCTCCTTCTGCTTCTGCGACTTCGGGTTCGATCGGAATGCGGACCTGGAACCGGGTGTCGCCCGGTTCGGACTCGACGCGCAGGTCACCGCGATGCTTTTTCACGACGATGCGCCAGGAGATGTCGAGGCCGAGCCCGGTTCCCTCGCCCACGGGTTTCGTGGTGAAGAACGGCTCGAAGATGCGTGACCGGATCTCTTCGGGCACACCCGGTCCGGTATCGCCGATCTCGATGAGCGCCATCTCGCCGTCGCGGCGGGTGCGGACGGTGAGGGTGCCGTGGCCGTCCATGGCGGCGACGGCGTTGTCGATGAGGTTCGTCCACACCTGGTTGAGTTCCGCGGCGTACGCGGGGATCTGCGGCAGTGTCGGGTCGTACTCCTTCACTACCGTGACGGAGTCGCCGATCTTGCGGCCGAGCATCACCAGCGAACTGTCGAGCAGTTCCCGCAGATCGACGCGCTGGTAGGGAGCACGGTCCATCTGTGAGTACTGCTTCGCGGCGTTCACGAGCGTGGAGACCCTGGCTGTCGAGTCGGCGATCTCATTCATCAGCAGTTCGGTCTCGATGGTGTAGTTGAGCCAGCGGATCGCGCTCTCGACCATCGATTCGTCGTCGACGCTGGCGACGATCCGCTCGAGCCACGGCACGTCGAGACCCGCCTGCACGAACGTGGGCGCCAGGTCCCAGCCCCCGGAGACACCGTGATCGTCGAACCAGTCGCCGAGTTCGTCCTCGCGGTCGGAGGCTTCGAGCGGGGTCAGCGTCGGCGCCTTCGCCACCAGTTCGGCGGCCTCTTCCTGCAACCGGATCAACGTGGCCAGCGCCTGACTGTCGTATACGCCCGAGGCGATCACGCTCAGCTTCTGCCGCATGTGCGACACCCGGTCGCGGAGCGATGCCGTCGCCCGGACCGCGGCCGCCGCCGGGTTGTTGAGCTCGTGCGTGAGCCCCGCCGACAGCGACCCCAGCGCGAGGAGGCGTTCCCGCTGATCGACGACCTGCTTCGCGCTCTGTTTACCGAAGAACAGCCCCTCCAGCAGGTGCACGGCCATCGGGAACCACTCACGCATCAGCTGCCCGAAACGGTCGGCGTCGAGGACGAAGAACCTCGACGGGGCGGTGACGCGCATCGACGCGGTGTACGTCTGGGGTGCGCGGTCACCGAGGTACGACTGCCAGGCCCCGGCGTACACGCCGCGCTGCGATGTCCGGTTGAACTCGATCTCCTCGCCACCCGACAGCTTGCTCAGCACGAGCTCGCCTTCGATCAGCACGTAGAAGCACGTCGCGACCTCACCCTCCGCGTACACGGGGCCGGGTTCGATCAGTTCGACGTGCCCTTTCTCGCACAGCTGCTCGAGCTGGTGGTCGGTGAGCTTCTCGAAGAGGAACAACGTCCTCAGCTCGGGGGGATTGCACGAAAGTTGGGTCATGGTCTGCCCCCGGTCACGGTTGGCCGATGTAGCGGTGGACGAGCATCACGGCCATGGCGCCTTCCCCGACCGCCGACGCCACCCGCTTCGCCGATTCGGAGCGCACGTCACCGGCCGCGAAGATCCCCGGGACGCTCGTCTCGAGGTGATGCGGAAGACGGTCGAGGGGCCAGCCGCTCGGTGGTTTCCCGTCGACGACGAGGTCTGGTCCGGACACGACGAACCCGTTCTCGTCCCGCGCGACGACGCCCTCGAGCCACTCGGTCCGCGGGGCGGCGCCGATGAACAGGAACAGGAACCCGGCGTCGACGGTCTCCTCGTCGCCGGTCGCGTTGTTGCGCAGCCGGATCTTCTCGAGGTGACCCTCGCCCTCGACGCCGATCACCTCGGTGCACGGCCGGACGCGGATGCGCGGGTTCCGGTCGATCTGCTGGACGAGGTAGTACGACATCGACTCCTCGAGCGACTGCGCCCGCACGACGATGGTGACCGAGCGGGCGCCCCGCGACAGGTAGACCGCCGCCTGTCCGGCGGAGTTGGCCCCGCCGACGATGTAGACGTCCTGGTCGGTGCAGCGGGCGGCCTCGGTGACGGCGGAGCCGTAGTAGACGCCGCGGCCGGTGAGGTCGTCGACTCCGGGCGCGGGATGACGTCGGTAGGAGACGCCGGTCGCCAGGATCACCGTGTGCGCGTCGAGGGTGTCGCCGTCCGCGAACCGGACGGTCCGTGCCGATCCGTTGACCTCGAGCGCAACGACGTCGCGGGTGGTGATCAGTTCGGCCCCGAATCGGGTGGCCTGCCTGCGGGCCCGTTCGGCGAGCTGCGCGCCGGACACGCCGTCGGGGAAACCGAGGTAGTTCTCGATGCGTGAGCTCTGACCCGCCTGCCCACCGGTCGCCGTCCGCTCGATCAGGGCGGTGCGCAGACCTTCCGAGGCGCCGTACACGGCGGCGCCCAGACCGGCCGGTCCGCCACCGACGACGACGAGGTCGTAGAAGTTCTCCGACGGGTCGGTCCGGAGTCCGAGATGCCGTCCCAGTTCGGTGTCCGACGGCTCCACCAGGCATTCGCCGTCGGAGCAGATCACCACGGGCAGGCGCCGGCCGTCCTCGCCGGCGGCGTCGAGCAGCCGCCCGCCCTCCGGCTCGTCCGACATGTACCAGCGGTACGACAGCTGGTTGCGGGCCAGGAACTCGCGCACTTCCGAGGACCGCGGTGCCCAGCGATGACCCACGACCTTCGTCTCTTCGGCGGGGTGCTGATCCGACGACGCCCACGCCTCGAGCAGGGCGTCGACCACCGGGTACAGCTTCTCCTCGGGCGGGTCCCACGGCTTGAGCAGGTAGTGGTCGAGGTCGATGACGTTGATCGCCTCGATGGCCGCGTCGGTGTCGGCGTAGGCCGTGAGCAGCACTCGCCGCGCGACCGGATACAGGTCCATGGCCTTCTCGAGGAATTCGATCCCGCTCATCGACGGCATCCGGTAGTCCGCCAGGATCGCTGCGACGGGATCCCCGCGCAGTTTCATCTGCTTCATCGCGTCGAGTGCGGACTCGCCGGATTCGGCGCGGATGATCCGGTACTTCTCGCCGTACCGGCGCCGGAGATCGCGGGCGACGGCGCGCGATACTCCGGGATCGTCGTCGACGGTGAGAATCGCAGGCTTGCCGCTTGCTACGGGATGGTTCACACACGCCCTCTCGTCCGTGAGAACTGCGAGGTACTCCAAGGCTTCCGAGTATTGCCCCAGGGCGCCTCTTTGTCGACCGGGTTCAGTCCTGGTGCTGCATCTGTTCGGGCTCTGCCGAAGCACCGCGGCGGCGCCGTGACCACACTGCGCGACCGGCAGCACCAGCCAGCGCCAGAACGACGACGGCGACGCCGGCGATCGGGCCGGCCGCGTTTCCGGGGAGCAGACCCTCGAGCAGCAACCAGATGCCGAACGCGACGAACAGAACCGCCGCACCGATGCGGATGACACTCTCGGGCAGATGCTTACCCAGTACGGCGCCGACGACGATGGCCAGGGCGTCGGCCGCGACCATGCCGACGGTCGAGCCGATCCACACGCCGACCGTGTCGTGGTCGGTGGCGAGCGTGATGGTGGCGAGCATTGTCTTGTCGCCGAGTTCGGCGAGGAAGAACGCGGACGTGACGGCCAGGAACGCCGAACGGGTGGCCCGCCCGGCCTTGAGTTGCTCGTCCTCGCTGAGGTCGTCGCCGCGCAGCGTCCACGCACCGAAGATCAGGAAGGCGGCACCGCCGACGATGCTGATGGCCGCGGTCGGGAGTGCGACACCGAGGTAGTGGCCGACGGCGACGGACACCAGGTGGACCACGGTGGTCGCGACGGTGATGCCGGCGATCACGACCCACCAGCTGTAGCGCAGCGCGAACGTCATCGCCATCAGCTGGGATTTGTCTCCCAATTCTGCGACGAAGATCACGCCGAAACTCAGCAGTGCGGCGGTCAGCACGGGCATCCTCCTCCAGTAGTCGGTCGGAGGATGACAGGTGGATTCCTCCGGCCTGGCAGACGCGGGTACGTCTGTCCGGCCGAAGGTCTCGCCCACCGGCGCCGGGTGATCCGGCGACGGTTCGCCAGGCCGGGTCCGGTGCGGTGAAGCAACGAGCCAGTATGTCGACGCAGGCGATTGGGGGCTACTCCCCTTCGATGTCCGTAACGTTAGCGTGACTTATCCGAAAAGGCAAAGGCGGCAATAAGTTTGGGGCACCGACCGCAGAAACTTCGGGTTCCCTCACGAGGCCAGTAGCATGGCCAAAACGGCAGTGTCGGGATCGCTGATCGGGTCGATGCCCACCCGGCTGACCATGGACGTCACCGTCCCGTCCGCCTCTGCTTCCACCCACGCCGCCCGGTGTTCCAACCCCAGGTGGGGGAGACCGGGAAGCAGAACACAGCCCGAAGCGGCGCCCGCGCACTCCGGGAGCGACGGCGTGGTCTCGGACGGCGGGTGCAGCATCATCAGCGCCGGCGGCTGATGATCCGCGAAGCGACCGGGAGCGAGCGCGAACTCCCCGAGAACGGTGCCCTCGGCCACCACGAGGCCGACGGTCTCGGGCTCGGGCTCCTCGGGCAGGTCCTCGTGCGCGCCGAAGACGGTCGTGGTGTGGAGCAGCCCCGGAACGCACGCCACCCGCACGGCGAGCGCGAGCAACTGGGCCCATTCCTTGGTGGTGTCGGGCCAGCGCCCGGAAATGACGAATCCCCGCAAGGTACCCGCGGCCTGGAAGGGCGAGATGCCGATGTAGCCGTCCCTGTTCATCTCTGCCTCCTCGGTGTGATGACACGCTGCGAACACGACTGGTTCTGCACACCTCGTTGGGTACTTGAAGAATGCGCCCGACAGTGCCTGGCACACAAGAGCAGGGGAGTGCTAACCGGTCTTCGGGCGGGCAGACATCTCAGAGAATCCTCAGAATCGTCACAATGTGCCGCTACGAAGGCCACCTATCCTCACCGGAATGACCTCTGAGCGCGCACGGAATCCCGCGAATCACGCCCGAACCGAGTCGACGCGAAAGGTCCTCACTTCGCGGCGCGTCGCCGCGGCCGCCATGGCCGGCCTGGTCCTGGCGTCCGCGGGGGGACTCGGGTACGTGTTCCTCGGTGGCAGCGCGGCAGACAGCCGGACCGTGGCGATCGTCAACACGGACGCAGGCGCGACCGTGGACGGAAAACCGGTGCGTGCGAGCGACACCCTGATCGAGAAGCTCGAGGCGAACGAGGCCTTCGACTGGCAGGTGGTCGACGCGGACGCGGCGGCGGGCGGCGACTGGTTCGCCACGGTGACCGTGCCCGAGGACTTCAGCGAGGCGGTGTCCTCGGTGTGGGGCGCGAAGCCGCGGCAGGCGACCCTCGACCTCGACGTCGCGGGTTCCGACACCGGTGCGTCCGAGGAACTCTCCGGAGTGGTGTCCTCCCAGATCGGCGCGGACGGCATCACGGATCTGCTGGCGGACATGTCCTCGTCGCGGACGCGGTTCCAGCAGGCGGGAATGACGGCCGGGTTCCTCGCGGCCGGCACGGCCGCGGCGGACGATGCGGCACAACAGCTCACGGAGGGCGCCGACACGCTGCTCCCGTATCTCGAGACGGCACGGTCGGGCTCGGTGCAACTGCTGGGCGTCGCCGACCAGGTGGCGGGCGTCGTCGACCAGACGTCGGGAACGGCCGACGACCTCGCGGACCGGTTGAGTGCGCTGGGCCTGACGCTGGGCGAGGCGAACGACAGCGCCACCCGGATGCGTACCAGACTCGACGAGGCGATCCGCGTTCTCGACGCCACTCCCGTTGCCTCGGACGTGGTCCCGTCGCTCCGTCAGGTCAGTGCCGACCTCGGTCTGTTCTCCTCACAGCTGGGTTCGGTGCCCGGTCTGCTGGGCGGCGGGGTCGGCCCCGACACGGACCTGGGCGAACTCGTGCGCGTCGCGATGGGCCAGCTGACCGACGCCAGCAATCAGCTGAGCAGCGGGGCGCGGCAGCTGAACGACGGCATCGTCCCGATCGCCGATCAGGCACCGGAGATGCTCGAAGGCGCCACCTCGCAGATCGTCGACGGGTTCGCGAAGCTGAAGACGTTGTCCGGGCAGCTGTCCACCGACCTCAACAACGGTGTCGCGGCGATGCCGGTGCGCACGGCGGCACAGCAGAACCAGTTGGCGACGGTGCTCGCCGAACCGGTCGCGGTGACCCGCACACTCTCCGCGCCGTCACCGATCCTCACCGCCGAGCACCTCGCCGCCGGCTTCGGGGTCACCACCGTGCTGCTGGCGGGTGCCGTCGTGTGGATGGCCGTGCGGCGCAGGGCCTGACCGTCAGCGGGCGTCCTGGATGCGACGCCACGGCGTGGCCTGCTCGAGCTCGAACGCCAACTCGAGCAGCGTCCGCTCGTCGCCGTGGTCGGCGGAGAAGTGCGATGCCAGCGGCAGGCCGCGGGACGTCTCGTGCATCGGCAGCGAGATGGCCGGTCCGCCCGAAGCGTTGTTCAGCGGCGTGAACGCCGTATAGGCGATCAGCTTGTCGAAGAGCTCCTCGAAACTCTGTGTCGGCGAAAGGTATCCGAGCTCCGGCGTCGTGTGCGCGAGGGTGGGCGACAGGATCACGTCGTACTTCTGGAAGATCTGCGCGTAGTCACGGTACGTGCGACGCAACCGGTAGAGCACGCGTGGAGTCTTCGTGATGTTCTTGCGGTACATCGCGGCGAGTCCGCGCGTCAGGTTGTCCGTGGCGTCGCGGTCGAAGTCCGGTCCGAGCATCCGCTTGCCGTTGCTGGAGATGACGAAAGACAGGAACCCCCAGTAGATGCAGAAGTCCTCGACGAACGAGGAGTTCACCGGCATCGGGCACTCCTCGACGTGGTGCCCGAGGTCCGCCAGCAGATCGGCGGTGGCGTGGACCGACTTGCGGGTCTCGTCGTCCGTGCGGGACACGGTGACCGAGTCGACCACCACCCCGACCCTCAGCCGGGTGCTGCTCGGCCCCTCGACCAACCGGATGGGTGGCAGTGCCGGATTGCGGTAGTGGCGTTCGGCGGCCGCCATCCACCGTGCGGTGTCCCGCACCGAGCGGGTGACGGCGCCCTGCGCGATGATCCGGATCGGCAGCGTCTTGTCCATGGCGTCGGGGACCGTCCGCCCGCGGGACGGTTTCAGGCCGACGAGCCCACACGCGGCCGCGGGAATGCGGATGGATCCGCCACCGTCGTTGGCGTGCGCGATGGGTACCACCCCCGAAGCGACGAGTGCGGCCGAACCGCCCGAGGACGCTCCCGGCGAGAACGCGAGATTCCACGGATTGTGCACGGCCTCGGCGTCCATGAACTCGGTGGATGCGCTGAACCCGAACTCGGGCAGCCGACTCTTCCCCAGCGAGAGCACACCTGTGGACAGGTACTGCGTGACGAAGTCGCTGTCGACCCGGGCGGGCTGCGCCGCGAAGGCGACGCTGCCGTGCTGCGTGGGCAGGCCGGCGACGTCGACGTTGTCCTTGACGACGGTCGGCACTCCTGCGAAGACACCCTCGTGCGGTCGGTCCGCCTCCGTCAGCGCACGGTCGAAGTCGGCGAACGCCAGGGCGTTCAAGGCGGGCCCGACCGACTCGGCGCGCGCGATCGCCGCCTCCGTCACCTCGCGGATCGTCACCTCCCCGGACGCGATCCGTGCCGCGAGGCCGGTGGCGTCGAGGTCGCCGAGCGCGTCGTCGCGGAATGCGTGGACGAGGGCGTCGTCCCGGGCGGGGTTGCTGAACTCGGTCACTTCCGAAGCCTATTGGACGCTCGGCCTGCTCGGAAGGACTTCCGGTGCCGAAACGAGCACGGGCGCACGGACACACCCGAGAGTGGTCCGTGCGCCCGTGGCTGCGAAGAGGAACTAGACGATCAGGCCCGCGGTCTGCGTGCGTGCCTTCTCGAATCGAGCGGCGACGTCCGCCCAGTTCACGATGTTCCAGAATGCCTTGACGTAGTCGCCCTTGACGTTCTGGTAGTCGAGGTAGAAGGCGTGCTCCCACATGTCGAGGAGCAGCAGCGGCGTGAGGCCGATCGGGATGTTGCCCTGCTGGTCGTACAGCTGGACGATGAGCAGGCGCTGGCCGATGGAGTCCCAGGCCAGGATGGACCAGCCGGAGCCCTGGATGGCGTTGGCGTTGGCCGAGAAGTGGTTGCGGAACGCGTCGAAGCCGCCGAACTGGTCGTCGATCGCGGCCGCGAGCTCACCGGTCGGCTTGTCGCCACCGTCGGGCGAGAGGTTGTTCCAGAAGACGGAGTGGTTGGTGTGGCCGCCCAAGTGGAAGGCGAGGTTCTTCTCGTGCAGGTTGACCACGGCGGGCAGGGTGTCCGACTCGCGGAGCTCGGCCAGCTTGTCGAGGGCCGTGTTGGCACCGGTCACGTACGCGGCGTGATGCTTGTCGTGGTGCAGTTCCATGATCTTGCCGGAGATGTGCGGCTCGAGAGCTGCGTAGTCGTACGGGAGTTCCGGCAGCGTGTAAACAGACACGAGGGTCCCTTCATCTATGGGCTGTGAGCCCTTGTGTTTCCGGGTGCCGACGACACGTGGGCACGCGTCTGACACCCGCCTTTGGCGAATCGTTCTCGGGTATATACCCAATCTCATTGGTACACCCTGCGCAACAGTTGGGGTCACCGAGCGATTCCCTCACAGGAAAGTTCGGGCACCCGAAAAAAGGCTGGCGCGGTGACACTGGATGTCGTGAGAATTCGTCCGACCGGTGAACGGAACCTTAAGCTGACGCGATGCCTTCGCTGATACCTGTTGCAGATTCGCATGCGGCCGCGCCGCGTGTGGAGCTCACGGGCGCGAACCTGCTCCGCTTCTTCGCAGTTCTGGCCGTGATTTACTCGCACATCTCGTTCTATCTGATCGACGACCTCGGAACCGGATGGTGGTTCATCGACGTCGTCTATCAAATCTTCATCGAGCGGGGCGGTCTCAACCAGCATCTGTCCTTTCTCGGGGTCGCCGTCTTCATGATGCTGACCGGGGTGTTGATCACCCGTTCGGCCATTCGTCACGAGCCCGGGCAATTTCTGGTCAACCGGCTCGGACGCATCCTGCCCGCATTCTGGGTGGCCGTTCTCGCCGCGATCGTGCTGGTACGCCTCGGCATCAACGGCATGTTCAGCGGCCAGGACGGGGTGTCGAACGTCGACGCGGCCCTGAGTTTCGTGCTCGGCGGATTCTTCCTCAAACCCGAGGTGGCGGTTCTCGGGGTCACCTGGACCCTCGCCGTCCAGATCTTCTTCTACCTCGCCTGTGTGGCCGCGCGCCCCGTTCTGCGCACCCTGCCCATCGCGATGCCGATGGCGGGTGCCGCGCTCTGCGCGCTGATCCTGCTCTACAACCTGTACGCGCCACAGCCGTACACGGTCCCGATGCTGTCGAAGATCGCCGCGACGCTGCCTGCCGTGTTCCTGGGGCAGATCATCTACCTCGGCTGGGCGCGGCTCGCGGACTGCCGGTGGATCGTCGTCGCCGGGCTGGCCCAGGTCGAGGTCATCCGCCTCGCCACCGATTTCCGGGTGTACTGGGCGGGCGATCACTACCTCTGGACGTTCGCCGTCGTCACCGCGTGCGTCGTGCTGGTGGGCCGATACGACGGGCCGGCGGCGCACTGGGCCGTCGTGCGCTGGACCGCGTCGCGCAGTTACGCGATCTACCTCGTCCACACGCTGATCCTCTACCGCGTGTACGAGCACACGGTCGGCTCGTTCGGCGAGACCGGGGCGGTGATCGCATTTCTCGTGGTGACGGCACTGGTGTCGGAGGCGCTGTACCGGTGGGTGGAGGTCCCCGCGACGGGGTGGGTGACCGCGCGCGTCGAGCGGATGCGGGCGCAGTCGGCGCTCGCCCAGGAGACCACCCCGGCACCGCGCGTAGCATCGAATCATGTCTTGGTACGACGAGCTTCTGGGTCGAGCAGCCGCTAAGTCCGTGATGGTCACCGCCGAGGATGCCCTCCCGGGACGTAGCCAGCCGATTCCCGTTCCGGCGACGCACTTCGTCAACGGTCACCCCCTGCAGCCCCCGTTCCCCGAGGGCATGCAGACCGCGGTGCTGGGCATGGGATGTTTCTGGGGCGCCGAGAAGGAGTTCTGGCAACTCGACGGCGTCTACACCACCGCGGTGGGATACGCAGGCGGCTACACCCCCAACCCCACCTACGAGGAGACGTGCTCCGGCCGCACCGGGCACACCGAGGTGGTGCTCGTGGTCTTCGATCCGAAGGTGATCTCGTACGCCGAGATCCTCAAGGAGTTCTGGGAGAACCACGACCCCACGCAGGGCATGCGGCAGGGCAACGACCAGGGAACGCAGTACCGTTCGGCCATCTACACGATCGACGAACAGCAGGTGGAAATCGCCGAGGCCACCGGTGAGGCCTTCGAGAAGAGGCTCGCCGAAGCCGGATACGGGGCGATCACCACGGAAATCGCCCCGCTCACGCAGTTCTACTACGCCGAGGACTACCACCAGCAGTACCTCGCGAAGAACCCCGGCGGTTACTGCCCCGTGCACGCCACCGGCGTCAGCTGCCCGGTCGGGCTGCTGAAGCAGGACGAGGTCCCGGCGCAGACCGACATCCTGCCGCCCTCGTAGACCCCGGTCTCACCCGCGGGTCGCGGACCACGTGAGCACCGCGGACGCCGCGATGGCGCTGACGGTGCGCACGTGGTTCCACCCGGTCCAGCCCGACACGTAGTCGCGCCAGTACGCCGCCGAGTCGGCCGCGGTGGGATCGATTGCGTCCAACGCGTTGTTGTGCGGCACGTGGTAGACGATGGTCAGGACGATCCCCACGAGATACAGCGCGCAGGCGATCACTGCGTAGACAGCCGAATCGTCGTGCCGCACCACACTGACGACCGCGAGGGCGATCGACGTCAGTGCGGTGCCGAACAACGCCGTCATGAACCAGAAGTTCGGCGCCTCGCGGTTGATCGCCTGCATCGCCGAGATGCCCTGAGCCGGCTCCAGGCGTCCGAGCCCGCTCATGATGAACGTGGAGAACGCGAACATCACGCCGCCCACCACGCCGGCGCCCACCGCCGTGACGATCGTCAGATAACGCTCCATGGTCAGACCCTCCAGACACCGGCCGCTGCTGCGGCGCGGACGTAGTCGGTGAAGTCGCGGGGCGCGCGCCCCAGTGCGCGTCCCACCCCGTCGGTGAGTGATGCGTTGCGCCCGTTCAGCACTTCGTCGAACAGATAGGTGAGCAGGCCGATCGCGTCGGACGGTACCCCCTGCCCGGCCAGCGCCGTCGAATACTCTTCCGAAGTGACTGGGGTGTACCGGATCTGGCGACCCGTTGCCTCCGAGATCTCGGCGACGGCGTCGCCGAACGACAACAACCGTGGCCCGGTCAGTTCGTACAGTTCGCCGGCGTGGCCGTCCCCGGTCAGTGCGGCGACGGCGATCTCGGCGAGATCGTCCGCGTCGACGAAGGGTTCGAGCACGCGCCCTTCGACGGGCAGTGCGAGGTCGCCGGCAAGCAGTGAGTCGAGCATGAAGCTTTCGCTGAAGTTCTGGCTGAACCAACTGGACCGGAGGATCGTCCACTCGGCTCCCGCCTTGCGGATCGCCAGTTCGCTGCGCTCGGCCTCGGTTTCGCCGCGACCGGAGAGGAGGACGAGTCGGCGGGCGCCGTTCGCGACAGCCAGGCCGGCGAACTCCTCGACGACCTCCGCAGCTCCCGGCACCGCGAGATCCGGGTAGTAGGCGATGTACACCGAGGTGATTCCCTCGAGTGCGGGCCGCCACGTGTCCCTGTTCTCCCAGTCGAACGGGGGACGGCCGGTGCGGGAACCGCCCCGAGCGGGTACTTCCGCGGTGGCGAGCCGGGCGAGGACGCGGCTGCCGACCTTGCCGGTGGCGGTGAGGACGAGTGTGTGCGGTGTCGTTGTCATGTGTTTCAGTCAAGACGGCAACACCGAGACTTTCCATCGTTGAAACGCGCTGATCCATACGCGAGCGTCTACGCTGGATGTGTGGATCCCCTCGCCGGTCTCATCAGTGGTCCCCGTGCCGCAGGCGCATTCGTGCTCCGCTCGATCATGGAATCGCCGTGGTCGCTGCAGATCGACGACCACGCGCCGCTCAGCCTTGTCGCGATGGGCCGCGGCGAAGCGTGGATCCTTCCGCACACCGGCGATCCGGTGCAGCTCACCGAGGGTGACGTCGCGATCGTGCGCGGACCCGAGCGATACGTCGTCGCCGACCATCCGGACACCCCGCCGCACGTGATCATCAACCCCGACCAGAGCTGCACGACGCTCCGCGGGGAACCGCTCGCCGAGGCGATGGACCTCGGCGTGCGCACCTGGGGAAACAGTGCGGACGGCCGCACGGTCATGCTGACGGGGACGTACCAGACCCCCGGCGAGATCAGCATGCGACTGCTGACCGCGCTCCCGGAACTCGTCGTGCAGCGCCGCGCCGACTGGGACTCGCGGCTCGTCACACTCATGCACGACGAGGTGGTGCGAGACGAACCCGGGCAGGAAGCCGTCCTCGACCGTCTGCTCGACCTGCTCCTGATCGCGGTGCTACGCGCCTGGTTCGCGCGACCGGCGGCGGAGGCGCCGTCGTGGGTGCGGGCGCAGAGCGACCCGGTGGTGGGCAAGGCGATGCGCATCCTGCAGAACAACCCCTCCCGCCAGTGGACCGTGGAGTCGCTCGCCGCGGAAACCGGCATGTCGCGGGCTGCCCTCGCACGACGGTTCACGGACCTCGTCGGCGAACCGCCCATGACTTTCCTCGCCGGCTGGCGGCTGTCCCTGGCCGCGGATCTGCTCCGCGAACCCGACGCCACGGTCGCGTCCGTGGCCCAGCGCGTGGGGTACGGGAGCGGATTCGCGCTGAGTGCGGCGTTCAAACGCGTGCGCGGAGTGAGCCCCAAGGAGCATCGTGAGATGGCGGGGAGCAGATGAGTGTATTACGGCACAGTGCCCAAAGACACACCGGATTGACTTGATCTTGTTTGCCTTGCGTACGACCCTGGATGGTAGGGAATTGTCGGCGAGAGGACCGGATCCGGAATGTGGAACAACTCTCAAGCACGGGGACTGCGTAAGCGGTCGGCCCGTCAGCGGCACAACCCGCTACTTCGGCGCTCGGACCGGATCGAGAACATGCTCACCCTCGCGGTCGTGGTGCTCGCGTTCGCGATGCTCCCGCTGGCCATCCTCGTGGGTGCCCGGACCATCGACAGTCAGCTGACGCTGGCGGAGAAGCAGGTCGCGGACTACCGCACCGTCTCCGCCACCACGCTCGCCGACTCCACCGGCGTGTCCGTCACCTCCGACGTTGCGCCGTCGGGCGTCGACACCGCCCCCGCCAAGTGGACGTGGGGCAACGAGACCCGCCACGCCGACATCACCGTCGACCCGGCCACTCCTTCGGGAACGAAGGAAGACATCTGGGTCAACGCCGACGGCAACCTCACCACCGAACCGATGTCGCCGTCGGCGGCACGAGTGGCCGGCGTGATCGCCGGGCTGTTCACCTGGTTCGCGGTGATGATGATCGCGCTGTCCGGCTTCCTCATCTGCCGCGCCTCCCTGAACCGCGCCCGCGACGCGCAGTGGGACCGCGACCTCCGCCAGTTCCTGGATTCGACCACTCGACACTGAGCCCGCTCAGCTGATCGAGCCTCTGAACTCGACCGCCTGCTGCGCAGCCTGCGTGGTGACGGCGATGTCGGCGACCGGGTAGACGTGGAACTCGAAGAAAGGTCCGAATTTCGTCGGGCCGTCCAAGACGTCGTTCGGGTCATCCGCCTCGACGAAGGCGAATCCCCCGGTTCCGTCCAGGCGACCGAGGAAGTGATGGAAGGTCGCCCCTTCCGCCGGCGTCCATCGTGCGAACACTTCCAGGCTCCGCCGCGCAGCTTCCTCGTTCTCGGCGGCGGACCCACCGTTACGCAGCGTCCAGGTAATCACGTACTTCATCGCACCCTCCCGAGGGTGTGGCGGGTTCAGCTCGCGGGGACCGCGCCGAGCTGCTGAAGGAATCCGAGCGTGTCCCACACCTGCCAGGTCTCGGCGATCTTGCCGTCGGCCAGCCGGTGGATCGAGATCGCGTCCACTCGGATCTTGTTTCCGGTCGGCGGAATCCCGTTCATCTCACCGACGTGCGTTCCCGTGCCCGTCCAGCGCACGACGACGCGGTCACCGGCCGAGAACATCTCCTCGATTGTCCAGTGCCCGTCCACTCCGTCCTGGTAGGCCGCGATCGCCGCGGCCATCCCCGCGGGACCCGGCCCACCCGGGACCTGGGGATCATGCATCTCGTGGTCGCTGCTGAACAGCTCCTCCGCTATCTCGTTCTTCCGATCGTTGTTCATCTCCTCGTAGAATCGACGCACTACCGCTTCTTCCGCAGAACCCATGACAACCTCCGGCGCACTCGAGTCACACGGCCGTTCCGGTCGTACTTCGAGCATTCCACCGGCGGAAGGGGAACGGAATGTTGCTGAGCACGCCGAATGACCCGGGCAGTCGTCGAGCGGAGTTGTGATGGGTGCGGAGTCCCGACTACGTGATCTGGGGCTGGTGCTGCCCCACGCCGTCCAATTGCCGCCGGGGATGGAGTTGCCGTTCAGCTGGGTACGCGTGCACGGCCGCAGAGTGCTGGTGTCCGGTCACGGGCCCCTCGCCGAAGACGGCACACCCGCCGGACCGTTCGGGTCCGTTCCCGCCGACGTGTCGGCCGCCGATGCCACGCACTCCGCCCGGCTCACCGCCCTCGCGGTGCTGGCGGGGGTCCGTCGCGCGGTGGGCGACCTGGACCGCATCGGTGCGTGGCTCACCGTCACGGGGTTCGTCAACGCCGAGCCGGGCTACGACCGGACGACCGCGGTGCTCAACGGGTTCTCCGAGTTAGTGCTCGACGTATTCGGCCCGGACGTCGGCGACCACGCCCGGACGGCGATCGGGGTGGCCGCGCTGCCCCTGAATCTTCCGGTCGTCGTGGCCGCCGAACTCGAGCTCGCCTAGCCCAGCTGCGGAACGACCTCGCTGGCGACCAGTTCGAGGTGGTCGAGGTCGGTGAGATCGAGGGTCTGCAGGTAGATCCGCTGCGATCCCGCCTCGGCGTAGCGGCCGATCTTGTCGACGAGCTCGGCGGGCGACCCGGCGAGTCCGTTCTCCCGCAGCTCGCGCACCTCGCGTCCGATGCTCGTGGCGCGTTTCGCGATCTCCTCCTCGGTGCGCCCGCAGCACAGGACGAGCGCGTTGGAGTACACCAGCTCCGTCGGGTCGCGGTCGATCGCCTTGCACGCGAGCCGGACCCGTTCGATCACGTCCCGCGTCTCGTCGACGGACTGGAACGGGACGTTGAACTCGTCCGCGTACTTCGCGGCCAGCGCGGGGGTCTTCTTCTTGCCGGTGCCGCCGATCAGGACGGGCGGACCCTGCGGCTGCCGCGGCTTCGGGAGTGCGGGCGAATCCTTGACCGTCAGATGCGTCCCGTCATAGGAGAACGTCTCGCCGAGCGGAGTGCGCCACAGCCCCGTGATGACGGCGAGGGACTCCTCGAGCCGTTCGAACCGCTCCTTCAGCGGCGGGAACGGGATGCCGTACGCCTGATGCTCCTCCTCGTACCAGCCGGCGCCGATACCGAGGTCGACGCGGCCACCGCTCATCTGATCGACCTGCGCCACCGAGATCGCCAGCGGTCCGGGATACCGGAACGTCGCGGACGTGACGAGGGTGCCGAGACGGATCGTGGACGTCTCCCGGGCGAGACCCGCCAGCGTGATCCACGCATCGGTGGGCCCGGGAAGCCCCTCGGTGTTCATGGCGAGGTAGTGATCCGACCGGAAGAACGCGCCGTATCCGAAACGTTCGGCGGCCTGCGCCACCGCAAGAAGATCGTCGTAGGTGGCACCCTGCTGGGGTTCGGTAAAGATTCGCAACTCCATGTGAACCACTCTGCCCGATCCGTGATCGGTACGCTGATTTCATGGCCAAGATCCCACTGAACCTGCCGAAACCGCTGGCCGACAAGCTGCCCGACGCGTTCGGAGGCTCCCGCGCCGGCGTGGTGCCGGTGGTGCGGCTGCAGGGGATGATCGCGTCCGGCGGAGCGGGTTTCGGGCGGGTGCTGAGCGCGGAATCCGTCGAGGAACCGTTGCGGCGTGCGTTCACCACGCATGGTGCGAAAGCGGTGGCGTTGCTGATCAACAGTCCCGGTGGGTCGCCTACGCAGAGCGAATACATCGCCGCCCGCATCCGTCAGCTCGCCACCGAACACGAACTGCCCGTGCTCGCGTTCTGCGAGGACGTCGTCGCGTCCGGCGGCTACTGGCTGGCCTGCGCGGCGGACGAGATCTACGCGACCGCCACGTCGGTGGTCGGCTCCGTCGGTGTCATCTCGGCGGGCTTCGGGTTCTCCGAACTGATCGACCGGCTGGGCATCGAACGGCGGCTCCACTCGGCGGGCGAGGCGAAGGCCCGCCTCGATCCGTTCTTCGCGGAGAAGTCCGAGGACGTGCAGTGGCTCGAACAGATCCAGGAAGGCATCCACGACGAATTCCGCGACTGGGTGGTCGGCCGCCGCGGGGACAAGCTGAGGGCGGAGGGGGCCGAGCTGTTCAACGGCGACGTCTGGCTGGGACGCCGCGCCGTCGAACTCGGCATCATCGACGGGATCGGCACACTGCGCGAGGTGGTGGAGAAGCGGTTCCCCGACGCCACCCTCGAGATGACCGGGCCGCGCCGCTCGTTGTTCGCGAAGCTCGGGCTGCCCGCAGCCGGCTGGGACGAGGTGGCCGCCGCGATCGTCGGGGCAGCCAGTGCCCGCGTCGCGTGGTCGCGGTACGGGCGGTAACTACTTCGGCACCACGACCCCGACCGGGCCCGCGCCGATGCACAGCGACAGGTCCGGGGTCAGGGTGCTCACCCGCACGCTCTGACCGCCACCGGTGAGCCGCACGAACACCGAGTTCGGGCCGCGGTGCACCGGCACCCGCACCGGGCTGCCGACTTCCATCGCGACGGCGATCTCACCGTCCGCGGTGGCCATGTAGTTGAGCTGCGCAGTCCACTCCCAGCCGGTCAGCGGTCCGTCGAGGGGGAGGGGCACGAAACTGCGCTGGTCCACCAGGTTCCCGCAGTCCGGGACGGGTCCGGGCTCGATCGCGCGCACCCAGGTGACCTGGGCGTCGACCACCGAACCCGCGTCGTCGATCATCCGGAGGTCGGGCGTGCTGTCGGAGAACTCGGGGCGGTCGCGCAGCGGGGCGAAGACCCGGCTCACCAGATTGTTCGGGTACGCCACCGGCAACAGGACCCAGATGGACGCGGGCTGCTGGAGGATCGGCGCGTCGTCCCGTTCGGCGAGCGACGCACGCGCGGTCGCGAGGTAGGCGGTGGTCGGGTTCTCCTCCCAGCTGCGGGTGAACGTGTACGTCGACCACAGGCTGCTCGCGACGAACGCGGCCACGGCGGTGGCGGCCACCAGCGGCCGCACCCGGACGGGGTCGGCGCGTCGTCGGGGTGCGCGGGCGATCACCGCGACGGCGATCGCGAGTATCACCGCGGTGTCCGTGAAGTAGCGCAAGGTCTGTGCGAGTTCGTAGGTGGTGTCGGCGCCCCAGCGGGTGACGACCATCGCGGTCACCGACAGCAGGAAGTACGCGGCCGTGAGTATCCATACCCAGCCGATGCGGCGCTTCAGCCGGACCGTCGTGACGACCGCCGCGACGAGGACGACCCAGCCGACCACTTCCAGTGCCGTCGACGGGGAGGCCCACGGGGGACTGGGAATCCACCGGTCCCACGTCCACGGCCCACCCACGAACGTGGGCAGCAGTCCGAGCGACGTGCCGTGGTGAAACAGTTCGAACGCCCGCGCCGCACCCGCCCATTCCCACTGCGACGCGACGGTGGAGAAGTAGAACGCCGCCCACACCGCGAGCACCGCCGCCGACGGGATCCAGAGGGCCGCGCCTCGCCGCAGCGTCGACCGCACCGGCCGCTCCCGCTCGCCGACGTGTGCGAGCAGGGCCACGGTCGCGAACGCGACGAACGGGACCACGACGGACTTCTCGAAGAACAGCAGCGACGCGATCAGCACGAGCGTGCCCGAGACCGCGTATCGCCGCCGTCCGGTGCGGCACAGCTCGAGGGCGTCGCGCGCCACCCACGCCAGTGCGATCTGCAGGGGCAGGGCATTGAGCGCCGCCGCCCACCAGGCGAACGCAGGCACGGTCAGCGGGGAGAAGAGATAGATCGCCAGCGGAACCAGCAGGACGGGGCGTGGCCCGAGAAGCGTGCGAAGTAACCGGAAAACCGCATACGACGCCACCGCCTGCAGCGCGATCATCGTCAGCATCGGCAGGATCCACTCGTACGGCGCCACCCGCGTCGCGATACCCGCCACCAGGAAAGCCCCGGGCATGAGGTGACCGTCGTGGTCGTAGAGCAGGAGGTCGGCGGAGAGCAGCGGGAGGCTTCCGCCGCGTCCGGCGAGGATCAGATCGTCCCAGTAGAAGTCGCTGTTCGCGGCCACCCACGTCCGCACGAGAAGTTGCACCACGACGAGGGCGGCGGCCACCTGGAGGACACGGGCGGGCCCGAGGTGCCACCGCGATCCGACGTCGTCCGTCATCGTTTTCCGAGATTACAGATCAGGTGGAACCAAACCGCGCCGGGCTGCGTCAGATCAAGTGTCGGGGCAATTTCGCCCGGCACAGGTGGGGGAGACGACGGCCGGTCCGGAGTTCTCGGGTCGCTTCGCGGGCGATCCGAACTGGAGGGGTAATTCCGGGCCGAGCCGTCGGTCACCGAGTCCGATTGTTCACCGAGCTGCGATGTCAAGTTCATCCACCGTTGTGGACCGTTCATTCGAAGCTGTCAACAATCACGGATTCGCATGCGCTCTGACCTGTGTATGAGCACCACTCACACTGTCCATAACTGTGTATGAACCTGTGGAAACTGTGGATAACTCGGCATTTCTCGTGGTGTAGCTCACACATTCTCCCCAAAAAGGACGATTCGGTCGTGGGCTGCCCGCATTCGCGGGTCGTGACAGAATCGGCAATGTGAAGTGGGTGCGGAGGGCATGAGCGTCGTCGTTCAGGTGTGCGCGCGATGCGCGGCTCGGTGGCCGGTCCTCGGCTCCCCGACGCAGTGGTGCCCGCGCTGCCACGGTGTGCTGCTCGCCCCCGTCCGCACCGACCAGCACCCACCACCCGCAAGCCGGGGATTCCGCTGGATCGCGCGATCCCCGCTCCGCAGGAGCGGTCTCGCGGCCGAACCGCCGACGGCCGGCCCCACCCCCCGCTACACCGAGATCCCCCGCTGGGGACTGCACGATCACGTCGAATCACCCTCCGCGCGCCGCGACTGGCCGGAACTGCTCGCCGGCAAGGCGGCCTTCTTCCTCACCCTCACCGCCGGTCTGTACGCGTTCGCCGTGATCGCCGAACTGGGCCGGTACGCCGTCCTCCTCCGCAACAGGACCCGGCTGATCGATCCCACCCTGCTCGCCGTGTCCGACATCGCGGTGTTCCTCGGCCAGGCAGGCGGGATGCTCCTCGCGCTGCTGTCGGGGATCGGCGGAGTGTGCTGGCTGCTGCGGATGCGTCGTCGTACGTTCGCCCGCGCCAAGACGTCCGACCCGCGCACCCCCACCGAGGTGATCGTCGGTTGCGCGGTGCCGGGCCTGAACCTGGTGATGCCGGGTGTGTACCTGCTCGAGGTGATTCGCCGCGACCCCCGCGCGGTCCTGCTGGTCCGAGCCTGGTGGAGCCTGTGGGTCTTCGGCGCTGTGCTCGTCGTGTTCAACTGGTTCTGGCGGTCCAGGCCGGGACTGCAGGCCATGGCGGACGGTGTCCTGCTGGCCGCGTTCACGGCGCTGGTCGCCGCCGCGACCGCGGTACTCGCACTGATGGTGCTCCGACGGCTCGAAGGCCGGACGCTGAAGGGGGCGAAGGAACCCGTCACCCGCTGGGTGATCGCCACCGGTCCGCCGCCGCAGAAGGACGCGGAGAAGTCCGCAGAGACGACGCCCGACGGCAGCGACCGGGAAGTCGTCGCGTCGTGAGCCCCGACCGGCGCGGACCGCTGGTGGTGGCGCACCGCGGCGCATCCGCGGCGATGCCCGAACACACGCTCGCCGCGTACGAGCTGGCGCTGGAAGAGGGCGCGGACGGACTCGAATGCGACGTGCGGCTCACCCGGGACGGCCACCTCGTGTGCGTCCACGACCGCACCGTCGACCGGACGTCCACCGGGACCGGCGTCGTCAGCGAGATGACCCTCGAGGAGCTGGCGGAGTTCAATTACGGCACCGAAGACGAGCCGGCCGAACTCCTCGAGCTGAGCGCGCTCATCGCCCTCGCCCTGGACTGGTCGGCGCGCCCGGTGAAACTCTTCATCGAAACCAAGCATCCCGTCCGGTTCGGCGGCCTCGTCGAGAGCAAGGTGCTCGCCGAACTGCAACGCTTCGGGATCGCCGCACCA
Organism: Rhodococcus wratislaviensis; assembly: GCF_900455735.1. Lineage (GTDB taxonomy): Bacteria > Actinomycetota > Actinomycetes > Mycobacteriales > Mycobacteriaceae > Rhodococcus_F > Rhodococcus_F wratislaviensis. Next base: position 362,259 of record NZ_UAUI01000024.1, read on the forward strand.
CCGTCCGCCGACCACTCCCGCGCCGTCGTGATGTCGTTCTCCGCCGGAGCGGTGTGGCGGATCCGGCGGTCCGCGCCGATGCTCCCGACCGTGTTGCTCGGCGAATCCGCCCGCTACCTCGGCGGGGGCGCCGCGACCACCGTCGGCGCCACCGCGGTCGGTCCCTCGGTGAAGACGCTGCACGAACACCCGGACATCGTCGACAAGGCCGCCGCCGCGGGACGAGCCACCTACTGCTGGACCGTCGACAACCGCAGCGACGTCGAACTGTGCCGCGAACTCGGGGTCAGCTGGGTGGCCACCAACCACCCCGGCCGCACCAAGAAGTGGCTGGCGTCCTGACCGGACCGGCGCCGGCGTGTAGGTTTTGGCGTCGTGGCAAAGAAGAGCAAGAGAAACAGTGGTCCGAAGCCCGGTAGTGCCCGCGCCGAGAAGCTCGCGCAGCGGCAGGCGGAACGGGAGAGCGCCGCAGCGGCGGTGACCCGGCCGTTCGAAGGCCTCGCCGCCGAATGCGATCTGGTGGCGCTGCGCGAGTTCGTCCCGTCGGCGACCGCCCCGCTCCCCGTCAAGGATTCGTCCCGTCCGGTGACCCTCGCGACCGTGCTGCCCGGTGCCGTCGCGGCGCTGGTCCGCGACGAAGGTGACAGTGCCACCGGGTTCGTCGGTGTGCAGGTCCAGGCGCATTCTGCGGATCTCGGCGCCGATCTGGCCGCGTCCGTCGCCTGGGTCCGTGACGCCGCGGCCGGCGAATCGCTGGCCTCCGCCAACCCCGGATCCGAGACCCCGGCACTGGCCGACGTGATCGACGCGGACGCACCGCTCGACATCACCGTGCACCAGGATTTCAACTGGTGGATCCCCGAAGGCGTGGAGCCGGCCCCCGAGGTTGCGACCACCGTGCAGCACGCGAATGCGGCGATCATGCCGTCCGCGCGAGTCGAGGCCGAGGGCGTCGTCGCGGCGTGGTGGGTCGATGCGGGCGAGAAGGCGCACATCCGCTGGGTGCGCCCGGAGGACGAGGACGATCTGATGCTGGCCCTGGCGCGCGTGCACGCGACCGGCGGTCTGCACCTCGGTGAGGGCTCGCGCTACGCCGGGTCGTTCCGGACGCACGGGCTGCTGGTCCCGGTGTTCGACCTGGACCGCGAGAAGCATGCGAACGAGTGGGCCGCTGCCACCGTCGAACTCGGTCAGCGACTGGCCGAGGCGCTCGCCGTCGACGCGCCGCTCACCACCGAGGAGCGACGCGCCCGCGACGGACTGCGTGGCCGCCAGGTCACGTTGCGATAGGCCCTTCGGGCCCGTGAGTGGTTGAGGAGTGCAGAGACTCGTCAACCACTCACGGGCGGCGGAGCCGCCTAGATGGAACCGCCGGCTGCGTGCGGTGCCCCGGACGTGTCTGCGACGCCGCTCATCTCGCGTGCGACGAACTCCTCGAGGTCGAACAGGTTGCTGCCCGCGCGGTCGGCGATGGTCAGCAGCGTCGTCATGCTCGCGACCTCCTCGACCTGCTCCTTGAGGAACCACTGCATGAACTGCTCGCCGAGGTAGTCGCCCTCCTCGCGGGCGGTGCTCGCCAACTGCACGATCTGCTCGGTGACCGTCTGCTCCTGCGTCAGGGCGAGGGCGATCGGCTCACGTGCGTTCTCGAACTGGCCCTTCGCCGCGTCGACACCCGACAGTTCCACGGAGATGTCGCGGTCGAGGAAGTACTGGACGATCATCATGGCGTGGTTGCGCTCTTCGACGGCCTGCTTGTAGAAGTGCTTGGCCAACTGCGGCAGGTCCGCATTGTCGAAATAGATGGCAGTCGCGATGTACTGGTGTGACGCGTTGAATTCGTTGCGAATCTGGTCGTGGAGCAGAGCGTGGAATTTCGTCTTGTGCGCGTCAGTCGAAGTCATGAAATGGATAATATCGCTGGTCAGGGCGGGTGTCATCCAAGTTGAACCTAATTTTGGGAAGCTTGCCCAAACTAAAGTCAACCTAATTTCGGGACCATTTTGATGTCATTTTTCTAACCTGAACTGGCGACGGATCTCCGACGGGAACGGGGCAATCGGCGTCGGCGGGGCCTCGCCCGTGTATAAAATTCACAGCGTTCTGACGGCGCGGCCCGGAGGGGCAGGCACATGTTGAGACGATCCGGTACGTGGCTAGCGTTGATCCTCGGTGCCCTTTTTCTGGGGGCGACCATTCCCGCCCCGGCGCAGGCCGAACCGCTGTATCCCTGGCCGGATCCCGACCCCTTCTATCTCGCTCCGCCGGACCTCGGGGTCCTTCGTCCCGGCGACGTCGTGCGGACGCGGCGCATCGACACCTGGATGTACGCGAATTCGGATGGGTGGCAGATCGCGTTCCGGTCGACGAACTCGACGGGACATCCGATCCTGGCCGTCACCACGGTTCTGCTTCCCCGCGGCGTCGCGAATCCACCGCTGGTGTCATATCAGGCCATCGTGAATTCGCTCGGAACCAAATGTGCTCCGTCGCGGTCGTTGTTCAACCTGGAACTGCAGGAGTCGCCGGGCCTGTATCTGGGTCTGCAACGCGGCTGGGCGGTCTCGGTGCCCGACCATCTCGGCCCGACCGGCGCATACGGTGCCGCGAAGCTCGGCGGCATGATCACCCTCGACAGTGTCCGGGCGGTGCAGCGGGTGGCCGAACTGGGGTTGTCGCACAGCCCCGTAGCACTGGCCGGGTATTCGGGTGGGGGAATGGCCAGCGCGTGGGCCGCGGCGCTGGCCCCGAGTTATGCGCCGGAGCTGAAACTCGACGCGGTGGTGGCGGGCGGGATTCCCGCGGACCTCGAGCAGATGGCCCAGGGCCTGGGATTCAATCCGCATCCGGGGTTCGGGCTCGCGTTCGCTGCCGCGATCGGCTTGGAACGCGAATACCCGGACCAGCTACCGATTTCGTCGCAGCTGAACGCGACCGGGCTGTGGCTGCGCGAGTGGATGTCGAACGAATGCCGCCGGTTCCTCCTGTTTCACGGCGCCTTCCGCAGCGCCGGACAGCTGGCCGCGTCGACCAGCCTCATGGCGAGTTCGGGCGCGCACCAGGTGTTGCGCGACAACAGTCTGCGGTACTTCGAGGGTGTCCCGACCGCGCCCCTCTACCTGTGGCACGGCACCCTGGACGGGCTGACACCGTTCGATTCGGTTGCCGAGACCGCGCACCGCTACTGCGCCGCGGGCGCCAGACTGACGTTCGTCCCGTACGAGATATCCGAGCACATGACGACGGCAGTGGTGGGCTTTCCCGACGCGTACGAATACGTGGCCGCGCGGTTCCGCGGCGAACCGGCGCCCACCCGCTGCTGACCCGAAAGGGTCAGACGCCGCCACCCGCCCTCTTCGGCGCACCCGGCCGGATCGGCGAGTTCCCGCTCATCTCGCGGGCGATGAAATCCTCGATGTCGAACAGGTTGTCGCCGGCGCGTTCGACGATCGTGAGCAGGGTGTGCATGCTCGCGACCTCCTCGACCTGTTCTTCGAGGAACCACTGGATGAACCGCTCGCCGAGGTAGTCACCGGTGTCGCGGGCCGTCCGGGCGAGCTTGGTGATCTGTTCCGTGACGACGCGTTCCCGTTCCACGGCCAGGGCGACGGGGGCGCGCACCGAATCGAAATCGGTGACCACGTCGTCGATGCCGGGGACTGTCACCCGGAGATTGTTGTCGATGAGGTACTGGATCATCATCAGCGCGTGGCCACGCTCCTCGGCGGCCTGCGAATAGAAGCGGCGAGCCAGTTGCGGGAGATCGTGCGAGTCGAAATAGACGGCCACCGCGATGTACTGCTGGGATGCGGTGAACTCGTTGCGGATCTGCTGCAGCAGCAGGGCATGGAACTCGCTGGGGGTCTTCGTCGCCGATTGAGACATGGGTGTCAGTTTACGGCCGTGCGTCACGGTCCGGTGGTGACCAGTTCGGCCGGGACCTGACGGTCGTTCGCCAGCGCGTCGAAGAACTGCGACGCCCGGTCGTGATCCCAGAGCAGCACGTTCCCGGCACCGTCGACGTCCTCGAAACCGCCCACGGGAACGGTCGTGGTGATCATGTCGCCGCGCACCGCCCACGCGAGTGCGGCGAGGTGCCAGATGTGGTCGCTCTCGTCGACACGCAGCGACGCGGCGGTGTCGGTGACGAGAGGCCAGACGCGGAACGGGTTGAGCCACGTCGCGGGACTGGTGGCCTTCGACATCAACGCCGCCATGAACATCCGCTGATGGTTCATCCGGTCGATGTCGGCGAGCGCGGTCGCGCGGCTGCGGACGAAGCCGAGGGCCTGCGCCCCCGACAGTTCCTGGCAGCCGGGCCCGAGGTTGATCCCCGCGAGCGGGTCGTCGATGGCGGTGTCCAGGCACATGTCGACGCCGCCGATCGCGTCGACGATGCCGGCGAAACCACCGAACCCGATCTCCGCGTAGTGGTCGATGTGCAGACCGGACGCCTCCTCGACCGTCTGGGTCAGCAGTTGCGGACCACCGAACGCGAACGACGCGTTGATCTTGTCCTCGCCGTAGCCGGGGATCGACACGTACGAGTCGCGCGGGATGCTCACCATCGTCGCCGGGCCGCCCCCGCTGGGGACGTGCACCACGATGATGGTGTCGGTGCGGTCGGGGCCGCTGTTGCCACCGGTCGACAGTTGCTGTTCCTGCTCGGGGGTCAGCCCGGTCCGGCTGTCCGAACCGACGAGCAGCCAGTTCGTGCCGGGGGTGTCGTCGATCCGGCCGGGGTAGTCGGCCAGCGCGTCGATCCGGTTCAGCGAACTGTCGAGGTAGTACGTCATGCCCGCGAGCGCCAGGACCAGCACCAGGAACAGGATGCCGATGCGCCGGCCCCAGTTCCGCGTGCGCTTGGGACGTCGCTGCCCCGGGGGCTCCGGGGTCCGCGGCGGTGCGAGCGGCGGGGGTGGCGGTGGCGTGCGAGGGGGACGCCGGTCGGGCACCCGAGGCGGCGGTGGCGGCGCGTCACGGTAGGGCTGCGGCGTCTGGGTGGGCGCGTAGCCGCGCGGACCCTGCGGCGGCGCCGACCGGGACAACTGCGGTTCGGGGGCCTGCGACCACGCCTGCTGGGGCGGCGGCGGGGCGCCGCGTCCGTCGCGGCGGATCACCTGGGTGCCCTCCGGCGGCGGCGCCGGGGGACCCTGCCGGGGGGTGGGGTGTCGCGGGCGGGGCGCAGGAGGTCCCTGTTGCGGGGGACCCTGCGGTGGCACCCGCCGCGTCTGCGGAGGAACCCGCTGGTCAGGAGGCGGCATTCGGCGGTTCGGGGGCGGCGGCACCTGCTGCCCGCCCTGCGTCCGCCGGGGCGGACGGGGCGGCAGCGGAGGATAGGGGGCGTCGCCGGTCACCCGCACGACTTTACTGGTCCGGCCGGATTACGGAATCCAGCCGACGTGCCCGCGCAGTGCGGCGTAGCCGACGAACGCGACCGAATCGATGGTGGCGTGGGCGATCACGAGAGGCCACAACCGTCCAGTCTTCTGCCAGTACCGGCCGAACACCAGACCCATGGCGACGTTGCCCAGCCCGCCGCCGAAACCCTGGTAGAGGTGGTACGTCCCCCGGAGCACCGCCGACGCGAGCAGTGACGAGTTCTCGCTCCACCCGAGCTGCCGCAGCCGGGTGATCAGATACGCGACGACGAGCACTTCCTCCGCGCCGGAGTTCGCGATCGCCCACAGGATCAGGGCCGGCAGTCGCCACCAGTGATCGCCGATCGTGCTGGGCACCACGGTGAGGTTGGCGCCGATGGCGCGGGCCAGCAGGTAGAAGCCGAGCCCGGGCAGACCGATCAGGGCGGCGAGCCCGACCCCCTGCGTCCCGTCGGGACGCCACCGGAATCGGCCGAGCCCGACGTCGCGCGGGCCGAGGCCGCTGCGCCACAGGAGATACAGACCCAGCGCGCCCCAGGCGAGGAGTTTCACGACGCCGAGCAATTGCCGGGCGACATCGATGATCTGGTTCTCCGCGCGCGAGACGTTGAGGGCGACGGCCTGATCGGCGAGGTTGCCCGGGGTCAGTAGCGATTCGGACAGCGACAGCAGTCCCGACAGTCCGCTCGTCCCGAACGTGACGAGCAGGACGATCGTGATCTCGATCCACAGGGCCCGCCGCTCGGTCCCGGTGGCCGGCGGAGCGGCCGGTTCGGGTGAGGCGGGCCGTATCCAGGAGGCGAGCGTTGCACGCGAGATCACGCGGCACACGCTAGCGCGCGCCGAACCGGAATGGCGATCAGCCGCGCGCGCGGAGTCCGTTCACGAACGGGCATCCCACCAGCAGCCGGATCGCCCTGCTCAGCGCGACGGCGTCGTCGACCGGCGCGGAGAACGGCATCCAGATGTCGCGGTCGCCGTGATCGTTCTCGACGCGCAGTCGCAGCCCGTACCGGTCGATGCCCAGGGGGCGGACGCGTCCGCGTCGCATGTGGGGCGGCAGTTTGCGGGACAGCATGTCGATGAGGTCGCGGTGGTCCTCGTCGAGATGCTGGAGCCAGGCGGTCTCCATTTCCCAGAACGGGTCGGGCCGGGCCGCGAGCAGGTCGTCGAGGGCGACGGGTTCGGCGCCACTGGAATCGGCGACCACCGCCGATTCGAGGCGGAGCTGCAGCAGCGTCGCATCGTGCCCGACGTCGAGAAGTCCGGGGTGCGGGTATTCGGATGCCACCTCGTCGGCCAGCGTGCGGGTGTGTGCCTCGCAGAGGGCGTGGAGGTTGCCGCGCAGCCAGACGAGTGACCGCACGGGCTCACGCAGCGCGAGCGGTGAGTTGTCGGTCAGCTCCAGCACGGCGGGGATCCCGCCGCCACCGGCGAGCCAGGACAGGGTGGCGGCCGCTGATTCGGTGGGCACGGCGACCACGACGTCGCCGCTGGACCGCAGGTGGTGTACCGACGTGACGGTCGGTGCGCTGCCTTCGACGGCGAGTACCGCGTCCTGGGTCCGTGCGCACGAGCTACGCACACGCTCGGCGGTGGACGGACCGGTGGTCGTGACGGGCATGGAGCCTCCTTCAGGGTTCCGCGATACTGAGGTAACCCTAACCTAATGTGGGCGAGTCGGCGATGGCAAGACCCCGAGACGAATCCGGTCCACGAGGTGGGCATTACGGTGGGGAGGTGGCTATACCTCTCTCCCTCGGTGTCCCGCGCTCCCGCGGGCCGCAGTCGTTGCTCGCCGAACTTCTCAGCGGACCCCAGGACACGGGCCCGGCCGCAGGCGGCGCACTCGGACCGCGGGTGGTTCCGGCGTCCGCACTGCTCGACGCCGCCGGGACCGACGCCGGCCGCATCATCGTGGGTCTCGACGTCGACCCCGCCGCTCTCCGCACCAGCGAGCAGGCCTCCTACGAGGCGGTCCGGTTCCACCTCGACTGCCCCGCGGGCCACCTCGGCGACGCGGTGGCACTCCGGCTGCCGTCTCCGCTCGCGGTGTTCGTCACCGCAGACGGCAGCGACGACCCCGGTCTCGCCGAGACGGCGCAGCAACTCGCGGACGCCGGCCGCATCCCGGGCCTCGCGAGCGGACACTCCGTCGGCGACGTCGCCGACTTCCTGGCCGTCCTCGCGCACGCGGACGTCGGATACGTGGCGAGGGCGCGTGACACGGCCGAGGTGCTCGCGCTGCTGTCCGGGACGGTTGCGTCCCTTCGCGGCGACGACGTGCGGGCAGCGCTCGCGGCACCGGATCCGGCGAGGCTCACCTCGCTGATCCCCGAGGCCGCGGAGGCCGTCCGCGAGGTCCTGCTGGGGGTCGAGGTGCACGACCCGGCGCTCGTCGCCCGTGAGCTGGCGGACGCGGGTCTGCGGTAAACATTCACCGTCAATGCGCCGGACCGTCAACGCTCGGTGCGTAATCTCGTAGGCGTGCCAAAGATCGCGTATTTCGGACCGTCGGGAACCTTCACGGAGATGGCGCTCGCCCAGCTCGAGGCCGCGGGTGCCTTCGACGGGCAGGTCGAGCGGGTCGCCGCGACCAGTCCGCCCGCCAGCCTGGCCAAGGTGCGCGACGGCGTCGTCGACGGTGCCGTCGTTCCCATCGAGAGCTCCGTCGAGGGGGCCGTGGTGCCCACCCTCGACTCGCTCGCGCTGGGCGACCGCCTGCAGATCGTGGCCGAGACCGAGCTCGACGTGGCGTTCACGATCCTCGGCGGGGCCGGCATCGAGCGGCTCGATCAGGTGCGCACCGTGCGGGCGTACCCGGTGGCGGCCGGTCAGGTGCGAATCTGGCTGGAGGAGAACTGCCCCGGCGCCGAACTCCAGACGGCGTCCTCCAACGCGGGCGCCGCCGAGGACGTGGCGAACGGCCTCGCCGACGCCGCCGTGTCCACCGCCCTCGCCGGCGATCGACTCGGGCTGCGCAGCCTCGCCGACGGGGTGGCGGACGAGAAGAGTGCCCGCACCCGATTCGTTCTCGTCACCGCCCCGACCCAGGTGCCCGCACGCACCGGCGGCGACCGCACGTCGGCCGTGCTCGAACCCCACAACACCCCCGGCTCCCTCGTCGGTGTGCTCTCCGAGTTCGCTACCCGCGGAATCGATCTCATCCGGATCGAATCGCGCCCGGTGCGCACCACCCCCGGCCTGTACCGATTTTTCGTCGACTGCATCGGGCACATCGACGACCCGCTCGTCGCCGAGGCGTTCCGTGCGCTGCACCGCAAGTCGCACGTGCGGTTCCTCGGGTCCTGGCCCGCGGCGAACCCCAGCGGCCCGCCGCCGCCGTCCGACGGAGACGCAGCGGACTGGATCGAACGAATCCGTCAGGGAGAGAGGGAATCGTGAGCGGCAAGCTGATCCTGGTCCGGCACGGGCAGACCGAGGCCAACGTCGAGCGCAGGCTCGACACCCGGCTGCCCGGTGCCCGGCTGACACCCGAAGGGCTCTCCCAGGCGGAACGGCTGGGCACCGACCTCGCCGCGAAGGCGACGACGGCCGCCCTCGTGTCCTCGCAGGCACTGCGCGCCCGGCAGACGGCGCGCTTCGTCGAACTCGCGTCGGGCATCGCCGTCCAGGTGCGGGAGGGCCTGCACGAGGCCCAGGCCGGTGAACTCGAGGACCGCACCGACGAGGAGTCGCACAAGCTGTTCATGAAGACGTTCCACCTGTGGCACACCGGCGAGTTGGACGCCCGGGTTCCCGGCGGGGAATCCGCCCACGACATCCTCGAACGGTATGTGCCGGTCGTGGACTCCCTCCGTGAGCAATACCTCGACGACCCGGCGGACTCGGGGGACGTCGTGCTGGTCAGCCACGGCGCCGCCATCCGGCTCGTGGCAGCGCAACTCGCCGGGGTGCCCGGGCTGTTCGCCTCCAATAATCATCTGGCCAACACGCAGTCCGTGGAGCTGACGCCGCTCGCGGGCGGCGGCTGGGAGTGCGTGCGCTGGGGAACCGTCGAGCCACCGTTCGAGCACCGGGTGATCCCCGGCGCCGACGACCCGATGGGGTGACGTCGTTGCGCGCACCCTGGGGTTGCGCGACGATGGAGGAAACCGTCCTCGAGGAGTGACGGCGGTGGATTGGTTCGTTGGCGATGACTATTCGCTCGGTCGGCTGCTCGTCACCGAGGGGCTCGCCGCGATCTATCTCGTCGCGTTCGTGGCCGCGAGAAACCAGTTCAGGCCGCTCGTCGGAAGCAACGGGATGCTGCCCATCCCGCGCTTTCTCCGCGCCGTCACGTTCGGTCGTTCACCGAGCATCTTCCATTTCCACTACTCGGACAGATTCTTCGAGGCGATCTGCTGGACCGGCGCCGGACTGTCGCTGGCCGCGCTGCTCGGTCTGACGCAGGTCATCCCGCTCGCCGCGTGCATGCTCGTGTGGTTCGCCCTGTGGGTGCTCTATCTCTCGATCGTCAATGTCTCCCAGATCTGGTACAGCTTCGGCTGGGAGTCGTTGCTGCTCGAAGCGGGTTTCCTCGCGATCTTCCTGGGCAACGCCTCGGTCGGTCCGCCGATACTGGTGCTGCTCGTGCTGAGGTGGTTGCTGTTCCGCCTCGAATTCGGGGCCGGGCTGATCAAGATGCGCGGCGACCGATGCTGGAAGGACCTCACCTGCCTGTACTACCACCACGAAACCCAGCCGATGCCCGGACCGCTCAGCTGGTACTTCCACCGGCTGCCGAAGCCGCTGCACAAGGTGGAGGTGCTCGGCAACCACTTCGCTCAGCTGGTGGTGCCGTTCGGGCTGTTCGCGCCGCAACCCGTCGCCGCCGTCGCCGCGACGATCATGATCGTCACCCAGCTGTGGCTGGTGGCGAGCGGTAACTTCTCGTGGCTGAACTGGACGACCATCGTGCTGGGACTGTCCGTGATCCCGGACAGCGTGTACGAGAAGGTGCTGCCCTTCGACGTCCCGGCCGCCGACGACTCGGCGCCGATACCCTTCGTCGTGCTGGTGATCGCGGTGACGGCGCTCGTGGTCGTGTTGAGCTACTGGCCGATCCGCAACATGGTCTCCCATGGGCAGCGCATGAATGCGTCGTTCAACAAATGGCACTTCGTCAACACGTACGGCGCGTTCGGCAGCATCACCCGGGTGCGTTACGAGGTGATCGTGGAGGGCACGTCCGACGCGCACGCGAGTGTGCACTCCGTGTGGAAGGAGTACGGCTTCAAGGGAAAACCGGGTGACGTCAACCGGCGGCCGCGCCAGTTCGCGCCGTATCACCTGAGGCTCGACTGGTTGTTCTGGTTCACGGCGATTTCTCCCGGCTACGCCGAACCGTGGTTCCGGGGTTTCGTCGAGCGGTTGCTGCGGAACGACCGTGACACGCTGAAGCTGTTGCAGTACAATCCGTTTCCTGAGGATCCGCCGAAACACGTACGTGCGCGCATGTATCGGTACGAATTCACCACCTGGAAGGAGCGCCGCGAGACCGGTGCATGGTGGAAGCGGCAACCGGTGTAGGTCAGCGGAGCCGGTCGGCCAGCGACTCCAGCGCCTGCCGCAGACGCTGTGGGGTGCCGGGGCTGAGCGACGACCACGCCACCCCGTGCGCGGACACACTGGACGTGCCGACGATGCGTCCCGCTGACGTGTCGAAGACCGTGACGGGGCCGCCCACGGGATCGTATCGTCCGTCGCCGTAGACGATTCCGACGATCTCGGCGTAGGTGGTGCAGCCGGCCATCGCGTTGCCGAGGGCGGTCGCGTCGACCGCGGTCACCCCGAGTGCGGTGAGGGCGGCGGCGAGCGACTTGCCGTCCCCACCCTGGTCGAAGGCTTCGCCGAGCTGGACCGTGGGTGCGTTGACGACGCCGACGTTCATCGGCTCCACGTCCCCCAGCGCTCCGATGACGGGGGCGAAGAGGTCGGCGCCCGCGTCCTGTACGACGTACGTGTCGCCGGCGCGCAGGGCGAGCACCGAGAGGGCGTCCCCCTGGGAGATGCACAGTCTCGAGATGCTGCCGTCGACGCACCAGCGCAGGGCGATCTCCCACAGCGGTCGGGCGAGTACCCGCAGGCGGTCGGCGAGTTCGGGGTGAACCCTGCCGCCCGGGAGCAGGTCCCGGGCGGCGAGGGTGTCGACGGCGCCGCGGAACGCTGCGTCCCTGGCGTCGTACGTGTCGTACCGGGGGGTGGCGTCGAGCACCACCGGCAGCACGTCGAGTGCGAGCGTGTCGACGAGATAATCCATTTCGTCGAGGCTCAGGGTCACCGCCGGGAGGGTCGGTACGCCCGGCTGGGTGCCCAGATCGATCACCGTCCGGACTCCCGGTGGTCGGGGTTCGCGCCGATGACCGACGGAATGACGGTGCGCCCGTCGGAGAAGTGCTCGAAGTTCTTCAGGTAGTCGGGGGTCTCCCGCTCGTCCTCGTCCTGCGAACCGGCCCCGGCCGCGCCCGCTCCCCGCCCGACCGTCATCGGTCCGCTACCGGTGGCGCCGCGCCCCGCCGCAGCCGGGTTCACGTCGGCGCGAACGTCTCCGATCACCCCGCCGGGTGCGGTTGCCGGTGCGCCGGGCCGTGCGCCCTGGCCGCCGTCCGGCTTGCCCCAGCCCTCGGGCAGGGTCGCCCCGCCTGCGGCGCCCGCACCGAGGGCACCGACCGAGGTGCGCGCTGCCGCAGCGCTCGTCGAGGCGGAGCCGCCGCCGTACGCGCCGCCGGACATCATCGGCGCGCCGCCCACCATCGGGCTGACACCGCCACCGGTGACCGCGGACAACGCCGCGCCACCGATGTTGCTCGCCGCCGACGTGGCGGTGGAGACCGTGGTGCCCGCGATGCTGCCGACCTGCGACGCGGCCGTGGTGACCGCCGGGTTCTGGCCGGCGGCCATCAGCGCGGCAGCCGCGGCACGGGTCGGATCGAACTCACCGTCGGACGGGATTTCGTCGAACGTCCCGACCTCCTTCGAATCGGCCTTCGTGACGATTCGAGGGGGCTGCCGGTACGTGCGTTTGAGCGCCAGGATGTTCGACGCGGCCTCGTACCCCTCCATCACGAGCCCGGCGCGAATGTCCATCGCGCGGTCCGCGGCTTCCGCGGCCGCGGCGGTGCCGTTGAGCGCCCCACCCGTCGAGTACGCCGTGGCCTTCGCGGTCTTCACTGCGACGATCTCGGGGATGCTGGGCATGATGAGCGCGGCGGTGGTGTAGGCGCCCGCCTCGAGTCCCGCCTTCGCTGCCGTGTCCGCGGCGAGTTCGGCGCATTCGGCGGTCCACACCGTGAACGGCGTGATCTTCGCGAGCGCCGCGACCGCGGACACCCCCTGCCAGCCGGCCGCGAGTTCGGCCATCACGCGGACCAGTGTGAGGTTGGCGTCGACGAAGCTCGTGGACAACGCCGTCCACGCCGCGCTCGCGACGCTCAGCGGCACCGGGCCCGCGCCTGCGACGAGGGTGGTCGAGTTGACGGTCGCCCCTCGGGGCAACCAGATTACACCTGTCAGTCCCATGGTCATGTCTGATCTCCTGGTGGTCTCGAGGCGCCGGCCGTCACATGCCCGCCGCGAGGGTCGCGCCGAGCGCGACGTCCTCGGCGACGTACAGCGCGGCCTGGGTGCGGAGCGTGTTCGCGGTCTCGCGCATCTCGAGAATGCCCTGGGCGACAGCAGGAGTGAACGTGGTGGCAACCGTGTTGAAGTAACCGGCCGCGTGCAGAGAGACCTCTTCGCTCCCGGACGGGAGCACGCGGATGGCCGCGGAGTTGAGAGCGACCGCGGTCTCGAGACGCGCAGCGAGTGCGTCGAGTTCCACGGCGGCGGCGACAAGAGCTTCAGGTGCGACGTGCAGAGCTGGCATTGCGTCGAACTCCTTCTTGACCTAGGCAGGCGGAAGGCAGTTGCCCCCCGGCAAACGAACTGCATGTGCAGCTGTCCCTACACACTTGGACGCTGCAACGCGCTCTTCGGTTCCCCCCGATCCCGAGAAATTCTTCTCGGGAAAACCGTTCATCCCCAGCCGAGCTCGTGCAAGCGATCTTCTTCTATCCCGAAGTAGTGCGCAACCTCGTGTATCACGGTGACGGCCACCTCGTGGACGACTTCCTCCTCCGAACTGCAGATTTCGAGGAGGGCGTCGCGATAGACGGTAATCGTATCGGGCAGCGATCCGCCGTAATGGCTGTCCCGTTCCGTCAGCGCGATCCCGTGGTAGAGGCCCAGAAGGTACGGATCCTCGTCGTTGCGGTCGTCGACGAGGACGACGACGTTGTCGATCGCGGCCGCGAGCTGGGGTGGGATCAGATCGAGTGCGTCGCCCACCAATTCCTCGAATCGGTCGGGCGTCATGCTCACCGCCACATCAGTTCCCGGGAACCGGAACTGCGCCGGGAAGCGGCGTCGGAACAGACCTACCCTCCGGGACCGGCGGCGGCGGCACGGGTGCCGCACCGTTGATGAGGATCTCGCCCTTCGCCGAACCGGTGATGGTCGAGAAGCCGCCGGCGTCGGTCTCCTTGCCCACCGAACAGTTGACCCGCCTGCTGCCCGCGAGCCAGCTGTCGAGTTCCAGGTTGTCCCAGAACAGCGTGAGCGTCTTGTTCCGCAGTGCGTCGGCGGAACCGAGGTACTCGTTGGCGGCCTGCGTGCACACGCCTTCGAGATACTTGTCCTGGTCTTCGACGGACGGCATCGAGGACGGGAACTGGGTGGCCAGGTCGACGACGGAGATCACTTCGAACGCGTGGGGCTGCGCGCAGTCGACGGGATCGGTGGGCACGTTCTGGTTGATTCCGATGCAGGTACCCGGATCCCAGATGTTGGATTGGTCCTGCTCGGCCACCTTGCCGGTGAACGGAAGCAACGTCCCTGCGGTGCTGGAGAATTGGAGGCCGCACCGCAGAGTGCGCTCGCCCGCCGCCCAACCGGACTCGCTGGGGAACATCAGACCCACGCTGAACTTGCCGTACGGATCGAACTTCGCGCCGAGGTAGGTGTCGACGGCGGGCACGCAGTGTTCGTCGCGCAGCGCGGCGAACCGCAGCGCACCCGGGTAACGCGAACCCGGACCGAATTCGGCGCCCGGATACACGCTGAGGTCCAGCGGCGCCGCCACCTCGAATCGGTGTTCCTCCGAGCAGTCGACCTTCGCGACGTCCTTCCGGTCTTCCTGCGGATCGTTCGACGGCGTCCAGTCGAGGCAGTCGCCCGCCGCCGCCGAAGCGAACGCGTCGCCGTCCACCGAACCCGTCGCCTGCGGTCCGGAACCGGTCGAGTGGGCGGGGAGGTTCTCGCTGCGGTTGAAACCGCCTGCGATCGCGAACGTGGCGATCGCTGCCACCACGGCACCGGCCGCGACGGCCGCGAGCGCGCGACGCGTCGTGGTCGCGGACATGCTGCGGGGAGCCTTCTCCGGTTGCCCGGCATTCTTCGGCTGGGGGTCGGCACCGTTCGACTGATCTGAGGACATCGATTTCCATAATGCCCGTTCCGATCGTGGAAGCAGAACAACTCCCGCAATCGGCCCGAACCTGGCGTAACTTCGACGACCATGAGTGACGATCCTCAGCACTTCGCCGAACCGGTGGATCCTGAACTGCAAGAGCTCGCCGGGCGTGTGTTCGACACGGCACGATCCGGCGACGCCGTGTCGTTGGCCACGTACCTCGACGCGGGCGTCCCGGTGAACCTGGCCAATCAGAACGGCGACACCCTGGTGATGCTGGCCGCATACCACGGTCACGCCGTGGCTGTTCAGGTCCTGATCGACCGTGGCGCCGACGTCGACCGGCTCAACGACAAGGGCCAGTCCCCGCTGGCAGGGGCGCTGTTCAAGGGTGAGGACGCCGTCGTGCGGACGCTCGTCGCCGGTGGCGCCGACGCCACGGCCGGCCACCCGACCGCTGTCGACGCCGCCCGCATGTTCGGCCGCGAGGACCTTCTGAGCTTGCTGGAACCGAAACCGGAGTGAGCCGCTCCGCGGCGCCCGGTAGGGTTTGAAGCCGTGATTGACCTGAAGTTCCTCCGCGAGAACCCCGACGCCGTCCGCGAGTCGCAGCGCACCCGTGGCGAAGATCCCGCCCTGGTCGACGCATTGCTCGAGGCCGACGCGTCCCGGCGCGCCGCCGTTCTCGCCGGCGACAACCTGCGTGCCGAGCAGAAGGCGTTCGGCAAGAAGGTCGGGCAGGCGTCCCCGGAGGAGCGTCCGGCGCTGCTCGAGGGGTCCAAGGAACTCGCGGCCAAGGTCAAGCAGGCCGAGGCAGAGCAGCACGAGGCGCAGGCCGCGCTCGACGCCGCGCACCGGGCGATTTCCAACGTCGTCCAGGAGGGCGCCCCCGCGGGCGGCGAGGACGACTTCGTCACCCTCGAGACGGTCGGCGGCATTCCCACGTTCGACTTCGAACCCAAGGACCACCTCGAGCTGGGTGAGTCGCTGGGGCTGATCGACATGGAGCGCGGCGCGAAGGTCTCCGGCGCCCGCTTCTACTTCCTCACCGGCTTCGGCGCGATGCTGCAGCTGGGAATGCTGCAGCTGGCCGCGCAGAAGGCGATGGCCAACGGCTTCCAGATGATGATCCCGCCGGTGCTGGTGCGACCGGAGATCATGGCGGGTACCGGGTTCCTCGGCTCCCACGCGGACGAGATCTACCACCTCGCCGACGACGACCTGTACCTCGTCGGCACGTCCGAGGTCCCGCTGGCCGGGTACCACTCGGGCGAGATCCTCGACCTCGCCGACGGCCCCAAGCGGTATGCCGGCTGGTCGACGTGCTTCCGCCGCGAGGCCGGCAGCTACGGCAAGGACACCCGCGGGATCATCCGAGTCCACCAGTTCGACAAGGTGGAGATGTTCACTTACTGCAAGCCCGAGGACGCCGACGCCGAACACCAGCGCCTGCTCGCGTGGGAGCGCGACATGCTCGCCGCCATCGACGTGCCGTACCGCGTGATCGACGTCGCAGGCGGCGACCTGGGGTCGTCGGCCGCCCGCAAGTTCGACTGCGAGGCCTGGGTGCCCACGCAGCAGGCGTACCGCGAGCTCACCTCGACGTCCAACTGCACGACGTTCCAGGCGCGTCGTCTCGGTGTCCGGTACCGCGACGAGAACGGGAAGCCGCAGACGGCCGCGACCCTCAACGGCACCCTCGCCACCACCCGGTGGATCGTCGCCATCCTGGAGAACCACCAGCAGTCCGACGGCACCGTGCGGGTGCCCGAGGCGCTCGTGCCGTTCGTCGGGACGGATGTCCTGAAGCCATAGAAGCAGGCCCAGGATTTTGGGAAGGCTACCCTTGCGCGAACGCGAAAATGATGTAACCCTTACCTAATCGAGTTGGTTGGTAAGGAGCTCCACATGTTCGTGTGCATCTGCAAGGCAGTGACGGAAGACGAAGTGCACGAGCACTGCGCCGACGGAGCTGACAGCGCGGATGCCATCGGTGAGCGTTGCGGCGCCGGATGGGGATGTGGGACCTGCGTCGATCGGTTGAAGGAGATTCTGGAGCGGTCGGCCGTGAGCACGGCCGCGTGACGAAACCGCAGCACAACTGAATCCCGCGATCCGCTACATCGCGGTACTCCCAGTGGTACGTTCGCCTCAACCGGGGCGAACGGAGGAGCCATGCGCGGCGACGACGAGGTTATTGCTCTTCTCAACGAACAGTTGACCAGTGAGCTGACCGCGATCAACCAGTACTTTCTGCACTCCAAGATGCAAGCCAATTGGGGCTTCACCAAACTGGCGGACAAGACTCGGGCCGAGTCCATCGAGGAGATGAACCACGCCGAGATCCTCACCGACCGGATCCTGTTCCTCGAGGCGCTTCCGAACTATCAGAAGCTGCTGCCGCTGCGTATCGGGCAGGACCTGCGCGAGCAATTCCATTCCGACCTCTCCATCGAAGTCGAGGTCGTCGAGCGTTTGCGTCCGGGAATCCAGATGTGCCGCGACAAGGGCGATGCCACGTCGGCGAAACTGCTCGAGACGATCCTCAAGGAAGAAGAGGATCACATCGACTACCTGGAGACGCAGATCGAACTGATGGACAAGATGGGTGACCAGCTCTACATGGCCCAGCTCGTCGATCAGCCGCCGACCGTCGGATAGGTCGAAACGGGGTGACACCCCCGGCGCGGAGTGCGAAACTGGGCGCGTGAGATATCCCGCCGCCCAGCCTTGACCCCGTTCGCAGCGTTTTCTCGCCGTCCGCGTGGTCGGCTATGTGTCCACGCGCGACCTCATCCCGCTCTACGGTCTGTACGACCTGCTGTTCGCCGACCACGGTGTGAGTGTCGGTCAGATCTCGTCCCTGTTCGTCATCTGGTCGGTCGTGTCCTTCGTCGCCGAGGTGCCGTCCGGCGCGTGGGCCGACACCGTGTCTCGACGTGGCCTCCTGGTATTCGCATCCGTGCTGTATACGGCCGGATTCACCGTGTGGATCCTGGTTCCGTCGTACGCGGGATTCGCGGCAGGATTCGTGTTGTGGGGCATCAGCGGCGCCATCCAGTCGGGCACGTTCGAGGCGTTGCTGTACGACGAACTCGTCGCGCGAGCCGCTGCCGGTGACTTCGCGAGGTTGCTCGGCTACGCCAACTCCGGCGCCATGGTGTGCAACCTTCTCGCGACCCTGACGGCGGCGCCGCTCTACGTTCTCGGCGGATATCCGCTGGTCGGGTGGGTGAGCGTCGGTGCGACCGTGGTCCACGGCTGCTTCGCCCTGCTGCTGCCCGCGGCACCCAAGGTCGAGGAGGCGGACGAGACCCTCGACGTCGCGGGCGAACAACGGGGACTCGCGGTCCGGTACGCCACGATGCTGCGGGCCGGCCTCGGCGAGGTCACGCGGGAGGCGGTGGTCCGGCGCGGAGTGATGCTGTCGGCGGTGCTGATCGCGTTCCTGGCGTTCGACGAGTACTTCGGGCTGCTCGCGCGCGACGGTGGAACGGCGACGGCGTCCGTACCGCTGCTCGTCGCGATCACGGTGAGCGGGCAGGTGGTCGGCACAGCCCTCGCCGGACGCACGGCGTCGATGCGCGCCGTGACGATGGGCCGGGCCGTCGCCGTCGCCGCGATCCTGCTCGGCGGAGGAGCGCTGCTCGGCGGCGTCCCCGGATTTCTCGCGATCGGCGTCGGCTACGGCATCCTCGGCAACGCGATGATCGTGTCGGAAGCGCGCGTGCAGGATGCGATCACCGGTCCCGCGCGCGCCACCGTCACGTCGGTGGCAGGCCTGTTCGGTGAGGTGGCCGCGGTGCTGATCTACACGGGCTTCGCCGTCGGGTCACTGTGGCTGTCGGTCACGACGCTCGTCGCGGCACTGGCCGTTCCAGTATTGCTGTCGGCGGTCCTGGTGCGACGGTGGCTGCCGCCGGTCCGGGCCGACGCCCCCTCTGCCGGGTGAACGTACCCTTCGACGCCTCAGGTGCGCCGAAGGGTACGTTCGCCCGCCGGGGTCAGAGCTTCGCAGACCGCAGTTCGTGTCCCTTGGACGTCTTGCAGCGCCCCGATTCGAGGTCCCACTGCCAGCCGTGCAGGTTGCAGGTGAGGTTGGTGCCGTCGACGACGCCGAACTTCGACAGGTCGGCCTTCAGGTGCGGGCAGCGACGCTGGATCTCGTACCCGCCGAGCTCGATAGACGCGGAGTCGTCGTGGGCCTCGGCGAACCAGCCGTCGGCGTACGCGATGCGCTCGTCGGTGAGGCACTTGAAGAACGTGTAGAGGAATTCGTTGTATCCGCCGACGCGCCACGCCTCGAAGCGGGTGGACAGGAAGATGGTGTTCACCCAGTCGGGCTCGTCGTCGCGCAGCACCGTGCGCACCAGCTCGGGGGCGATGCGGAAGCCGTAGCGGTACTTGCCGTCCTTCTCGCCGCGTGGACGGACGGTGCGCTGCGGGAAGTCGAGGACGACGGTCTCGTCGCCCATCACCAGGCCGACGGGGTAGCCGATGCCGTCGCAGATCAGGTCGGACTGCTTCATGATCGGCTCGAACTTCGCCTTCAGCGCCTCGAGCAGCGGCTCACCCTCGGCGGGGGCCCACGTGGCCTTCTCGGCGGCCAGGACCGGCGCCATGCGCTTCGCCATGTCCTCGATGTACGCGGCCTTGTCGGAGAAGATCTTGTCGACCTCGGCGTCCGGGATCGGGTGCGTGAGCGTCAGCTCGCCGCCCTTCAAGTCCGCGGTGGAACCCGGGATCATCAGGATGCCGCCGTCGTTGCCGTGGATCCGCATCTGCTCGAGGAACGTGATCTGGTCGGGGAAGATGTTGCCCTCGTCGCCCCGGTCGTCGTTCAGGTAGCGCAGTGCGTCGTCGAGGAACACCGGCGGTCCGGCGGACGGCACCACCCAGGTGGCCGCGACCTGCTCGATGTAGCTGCGGCAACGGTCCATGCCGCGCTGACGCTTCTGCTTGCCGAAGTTGGCCTTCGTCTTGGTGGGGATGTCGTAGACCATCGGGTACCAGATGGCGCCCGAGTACTGGAGCAGGTGGATGTCGATCTTGCCGAACTCGTCGTGCAGGACGTCCATGTCGACGGGTCGCGCGTCGTTCATGTTGAAACACGTGGTCTCGCCGTCGGACACCACGAGACCCGAGTCGCCGATCGGACCGTCCGCGGGGGCGCGCAGGGCGATGATCATGATGTCGAGGTCACCCTTGGGGCCGGTGACCTTGTGTTTGACCGAATCCTCGGTCTCGAAGAACGTGTGGAAGCCCAGCGCCTCGAGTTCACGCTTGAGGTCCGGCACCGGGTAGTCGGGGAGCAGCACCGTCGCGTCCTTGTTGACGTGCTTGCTGAGGTTCTCCGGGTCGAAGTGGTCCTTGTGCAGGTGCGACACGTACAGGTAGTCGCAGTTGCCCAGGGCGTCCCAGTCGAGCTGGGTGTTGTCCGGGAACGGGAACCAGGATCCGAAGTACGCGGGGTTCACCCAGGGGTCGCACAGGATCGAGCCTGCCTCGGTCTGGATGTGGAATCCGGCGTGTCCGACGCTGGTGACCTGCACTGGTATGCCTCCTGGGAGCTGAGCGACTGTTCCAGAGTAGGCGTTCCCCCCAGGTGAGTGACAATGCGCGCTCCAGCACACATCGCCACTCACGTGCGTCAGTTCACTTCGCCCAGGCAGTAGCCGTCGGGGCCGATGGACAGCGTGACCTGCCTGGTGTTCGTCACACCGGACACGTCGGTGACCGGAACGGACACTTCCAGGTAGTCGCCGCGGACCGGCGTGGCGGTCATCGCGTCGGTCGCGAACGCCGTGGTCCCGGCCAGGACGTCGGGGTCGAGCCGGAGCGGCGGCCGGCCTCCGTTGCCGGTGCCGGACGGATCCCAGGGGCTGAAGCCGGGGCAGATCAACGGGTAGGCGGTCTCGGTATCCGCCCCGTTGACCGGCGCGCCCGACTCCCGCGACAGGAATCGGGTGACGGCGTACTCGGCGTCGGCGGGGGTGTAGAAGTCGACGGTCCCGGCGGGGTGGACGTGCGGGCAGGCGTAGCCGGAGGCGATCTCGCTGCGTTTGACGGACACCGTGGTGCCGCCGCCGGTCCACGACACCGCGAATTGTCCGTCGACGCCGGGTTGCGCGAGCGCCCCGAGGATCGCGGACGTGTCGGCGTACTGGTCGGCGGCCTGGGCGGGCGGCAGCGTCCAGCATTTCGCGGGGACGGTGCCGGGCCGGGTGACCAGGTCGGTGGCCCAGGCGCGGACGGCGTCGACCGCTGCGGGGTTGCCGGGCACCTCACCGATGACCACCTGCGGCACCGGGGCCGGCGGCACGGTGGTCGTGGGCTCGGCCGCGGCGGGAGCGGGCGCGGAAACGGTGTCGGCCGGGGGCTCCTCCGTCGGGATTCCGGACTGCGAATCGCACGCCACCCCGGCGCCGAGAATCACCGCGACGACCGGCGCGATGAGCGCCCTCCTGCCCCTGCCACCCATCTCCAGCGCGCCCTTTCTCTCGACTCCCCACCGAATGTCCGTCCCCGACGGCGGGCCAGATCGCGGATACCCGGCTACGCTAGCCGATTGTGGAACCCGTCTACCGAACCGTCATCGGCATCGCCCGCACCGTATTCGCCCTCGAGGGGCTGAAGTTCACGGTCAAAGGCGATCAGCACATTCCGTCGACGGGTGGGGCGGTGATCGCGATCAATCACACCGGCTACATGGACTTCACCTACGCCGGACTTCCGGCCCGCAGGGTGAAGCGGTACGTCCGCTTCATGGCGAAGAAGGAAGTGTTCGACAACAAGATCTCGGGCCCGATCATGCGCGCGCTCAAGCACATTCCGGTCGACCGGGCCGCCGGTGCGGATTCGTACAAGGCGGCCGTCGACTTCCTGCGCCGCGGCGAACTGGTGGGCGTCTACCCGGAGGCCACCATCAGCCGGAGCTTCGAGATCAAGGAATTCAAGTCGGGTGCCGCGCGCATGGCGATCGAGGCGAATGTGCCGATCATCCCGGTGGTCATCTGGGGCGCGCAGCGGGTGTGGACCAAGGGGTTCCCGAAGCGGCTGGGCCGCACGAACACTCCCATCTCGATCGCCGTCGGTGAGCCGATCCAGCCGTTCGAGCCCGCATCCGAGCTGACCGCGAAGCTGCACGCCACGATGACGACGATGCTCGCCGACCTCCAGCAGGGCTACGACCACCCGGCAGGCGAGTACTGGGTGCCCGCGCGCCTCGGGGGCAGTGCGCCGACGCTCGACGAAGCGAACAAGATGGACGCCGCCGACGCCGAGGCGAAGGCGCAGTCCCGTCGGGCCCGGGAGACCGGTAGCTAGAAGGTGGCGGTGGAGCCTGTCTACACGGCTGTCGAGTCGACGGCCAAGGCGTTGTCCCTGTTCCAGGGGTTGCGGATGACGCGAGTCGGCCTCGACAACATCCCCACCGAGGGTGGCGCGGTGCTCGCGGTCAATCACACCGGCTACCTGGACTTCGTCCAGCTTGCGCTGGCGGTCGGCGCGGTGGACCGCAGACTGCGGCTCATGGCCAAGGCCGAACTCGCGAACAACAGGGTGATGGCGTTCCTGATGCGGGGCTGCGGGGTCATCCCGGTCGACCGGACAGCCGGCGCGGGCGCGTACCTCGCTGCGGTGGATCGGCTGCGCGAAGGCGAACTGGTGGGGGTGTACCCCGAGGCGACCATCAGCCGGAGCTTCGAGATCAAGGAACTGAAGTCGGGTGCGGCGCGCATGGCGATCGACGCCCGGGTGCCGCTCGTGCCCGTCATCGTGTGGGGCGCTCAACGGATCGCCACCAAGGGTCAGCCGAGACAGCTTGGGCGGCATCGGTTCCCGGTGACCGTCGAGGTCGGCCGGCCGATCGAGCCGCGGGAACCGGCGGAGGCCCTGACCGAGACCCTGCACGCGGAGATGGACGCGATCCTGCGCCGGGTTCAGGACGGATTCGACCATCCGGCGGGCGCGTACTGGGTGCCCCGGCGACTCGGTGGCAGTGCACCCACCATCGAGGAGGCCACCGAGATGGACCGCCGCGAAGCCGAGGAACGCCGGTCCCGGTAACGGCCCCCCGGCGGCGCCGCGGACCCGGCAGGCAGAATGGCTGGGTGAGCCCAGACCGACCGAGCCTTGTAGCGTCCGATGTCGACGGCACCCTGATCGGGGAGGACGAGCGCATCAGCGCCCGGACCCGCGACGCCGTCGCGTCGGTGGTCGCGTCGGGAACTCCCTTCGTGCTGGCCACCGGCCGGCCCCCGCGCTGGATCCATCCCGTGGTCGAGGGCCTCGGGTACGCGCCGCTCGCCGTCTGCGCGAACGGCGCCGTCATCTACGACAGCGACAGCGACCGCGTGCTCAGCGCCGCGACGCTCGACGTCGACACCCTCACCTGGCTGTCGGAGATCGCGCTCCGGGTGCTGCCCGGCGCCGGGCTCGCGGCCGAGCGTGTCGGGGCCAGCGCCCACGACGCCGCGACACCGCAGTTCGTGAGCTCACCCGGCTACCAGCACGCCTGGCTCAACCCTGACAACACCGAGATGTCCGAGAACGAGGTCGTTGCGGCCCCCGCGGTGAAGCTGCTGATCCGGGTGCCGGAAATGTCGAGTCAGGCGATGGTCGACGCGCTGGCGCCGCACATCGGTCGCCGGGCGGACGTCACGTTTTCCACCGACAACGGGCTGATCGAACTGTCGGCGTCGGGAATCACGAAGGCGTCGGGTCTCGCGCTGGTGGCGGAACGGCTCGGCGTCACGGCGTCGCGGATCGTGGCCTTCGGTGACATGCCCAACGACATTCCGATGCTGAACCTCGCGGGCCGGGGTGTCGCCGTCGAGAACGCGCACCCCGACGCCAAGGCCGCCGCCGACGAGGTGACCGCCACCAACTGGGACGACGGGGTCGCGAAAGTACTCGAGCGCTGGTGGTCCTGAGACCACCAGCGCCCGAGAGGGTGAAACCCGATCAGCCGGCCGGAACCGGTGCCGGTTCGACGGGAGCGGGCGCGGGAGCCGGTTCGGGTGCCGGAACCGGAGCGGGCTCGGCCGGAGCGGGCGGAACCTGTGCCGGATCCGCGGGCGGTGCGACAGGGGCCGCGGCATCGACCGGGGCACCGTTCTTGTAGGCCTCCGCGTAGGTGTCGTTGTAGGTCTTCAACACCTTGGTGACGATGCCGGTGATCTCGTTGAAGATCAGCGAACCGTTCTCGAAGTCGGTGCGCAGACCGCCCGGGATCGCGTACTCGTCACTGGTCGGCAGACCCAGTTCGCCGTTGTCGGCGCCGAGGTTCTGCCAGGTCTTGAAGATCTGCCCGAGGACCGCCCACACACCGCCGTTGGGCGAGGTGAAGATGGCGCCGTTGGCGAACTCAGCGCCCGAGTTCCCGGCCTTGGCCTGCAGCAGTCCGGTGATGGCCTGGCCGAGCCGACCGGTGTCGCCGCCTTCCGCGACCCACTTCTGGGCGACCGGCGACGGGTCGGTGAGCCGCAGCAGTTCGTTGACCAGGGCGGGGATTCCGGCGCCGAGGCTGGAGCTGGCGTCCGTGCCGGGACCGCCGGACGGTGCCGGAGCCTCACCGGCGGGTGCGTCCGAGGCCAGCGAGGCGTTGCCGCCACCGAGATTGGCGGCCGCGATCTGCCGGATCTCGTCCATGTGTGAGTACGCCGCATCGCCCGGGCAGGACGTGTTGCCGACGTCGCGGTGCGCGAAGATCACCGGAAGGTCGACGGCCTCACCCTCCGCATAGGGAGTGAATTCGGTGCCCTCGGAGTACATCGTCGTCTCCCCGAGTGGATCGAGTCCGGCCTTGCCGAGCTTCCAGCCCAGGAACTTGCCGACGGCGTCGAGGGTCGCCTGCGGCGGATCTTCGGAGGAGAAGTCGCCCATCATCGCGACGCCGGTGGTGTTCTCGTTGAACCCGCCGGCATGCGCGCCCTGCACCGGACGGTCGAGACCGCCCGCGCGTCCCTCGAAGATCTGGCCGTATTTGTCGACCAGTGCGTTGTACCCGATGTCGCACCAGCCGAGCGTCTGCGCGTGGTAGGCGTAGATCGCGCGGACGATCTCGGCCGATTCGGCCTTCGAGTAGTCGTTGGCTCCCGCAGTGTGGTGCACGGTGGCACCGCCGATGAAGTCGTCGTAGTCGGGGTCCTGGCATCGGATGGATTCGTCGGCACCCCACTGCTGGCGGCTGATCACCTTGGGGCCGCCGCTGTCGAGGGGGCTGGCGATGTCGCCGAGCGTCGCGTCGCCGGGACCGCTGCCCGGTTCGATGAGGACGGCCGTGACGTCGTCGGCGCCTGCGCGTGCCGGCTGCTGCCGCAACGGCGTGTTGACGGCGGCGGGGGTGTATCCGAGCGGTGCGGCACCGTCGGCGGCAGGAGCCGGTGCGGGAGCAGGGGCTTCGGGAGCCGGTGCGGGAACTGCAGCGGGTGCACCGGCCGGTGCGGGCGTCGAGGTGGGGGTCAGGATCTGGATCGCCTTCGTCAGCCCGACGTAGACGGGTTCGGTGGCGACCTTGCCGTCCGACGCGGTCTTGTCGGTGCGACGCGTGTCGATCATGTCGGGGGAGACCCACTGTCCCCACGTTCCGTCGGCCTGCAGCGCACGGACCTTCGACTCCGCGGACGCGAGGGTCTCGGAGGTGAGCGCCACCATGCTGAACGGGGTGTCGCGGGACAGTTCCTTGACGATCGCGCCGGGCTGCTGATCGGCCGGGGGCAGGATCGCGGGGTCGGAGACGTCGCCCGGGGCGGGAAGCTTCAACGGGATCTGCAGGCTCGGAATCTGGATTCCGCCGGGAAGCTGCACATTGCTGGGGATGTGGAGGTACGGCGGGATCTTCAGGTTCCGCAGGTCGCCGATGTTGACGTCGGGCAGGTTCAGCCCGGTCAGTTCCTTCAGCGGAATCACGATGTCGGGAATCTGCGACAGCACGACCTGCGCGATCTCGGTGGACACTGCGGAGTTGGAGGTTTCGTTCGTGGATTTGACGTCGGAGGGTGCGCTGCTGATGCCGTAGACCGCAACGGGACTTGCGACAGCCAGAGCGGCGACAGCCCCGAGGACAATCGAGGGCTTCGGTCGACGGTGCGGCAAGGGGGACTCTCCTCAGTTGTAGTTTCCTGCGAGCGACCTCGCGTGTCTGCAACTCGTGATGCTCATGTGACTGAAGAGACTGTTGTTGCTAACTCCAACCACTCTTGCCACACTAGTCACATAGGTCCATAACGCTCAACCTTACATTGAGACTTTATCCCGAATTTCTCGGACCCGCTGAGACGAGGTGCACGCCCCGTCTCAGCGCTCGTTGTTCAGCGATGAGGAGTGCAGTGATGGCGAAGACCGAATTCGGGGTTCGTGCAGGTAGGCCTGCCTGGACCCGCAGGAGGCGGTACATCGCGGGCCCTCCCGCCCCGCGCGGGTTCACGGCCAAACTTCTGCGCGCGTCGGCACTCGGCATCGCACCCGTCCTCGTCATCGGTGCCGTCACCGGCGTCGTCGTGCATCTGCGCTCCTCCGGCCAGGACATCCGGGAAACCGTCGCCTCCGACACGCCGTTCACGCTTTCCGGGCACGGCAACGGCCACGGCCGCGGGATGGGCCAGTGGGGCGCCTACGGATACGCGAAGGATCAGGGATGGGCGGCCGAGCGCATCCTCGGTCACTACTACGGCGGCACCACACTCGGCACCCTGGCCGATGCACAGATCAGCGTCCGGCTGCAGGCGCGCGACGATCAGCCGCTCGACGTCTACTCCGACGCCGGCGCCGTCGTCGCCGGCAAGCCCGTCGGACCGGGGGAGGCCGTCCACCTGACGCCGACCGCCGACGGCGGCGCCAACGTCGTGGTCACCCGCGGATGTGCCGGTGAGGTCCTGTGGCAGGACGCCACCGACCACCCGTGGGTGGACCCGATCGACCTGGCCCCGGACCGTCCCGCGAACGAGCACCTCAAGCTGTGCGCCGGTGACACCCCCTACCGCGGCGCGCTCGGGGTCGCGCTCGACGGCGCGACCGTGCGCACCGTCAACGTCCTCGACATGGACGACTACCTCCTGGGCGTCGTGCCCGCCGAGGCGAAAGCCGCCTGGGCCGACACCGGTGGGGCCGAGGCGCTTCGGGCGCAGGCCGTCGCGGCCCGCTCCTACGCCGCCGCCGAGAACCGGGAAGAGTACGCGAAGACCTGCGACACCCAGAGCTGCCAGGTGTACGGGGGTTCCGCGAAGGAAGACCCGCGGACCACCGACGCCGTCCGTTCCACCAAGGGCATGATCCTGACCAAGGACAACAAGCCCGTCGCCGCCGAATTCTCCTCGTCCACAGGCGGATACACCGCGGGCGGCGAGTTCCCGGCCGTCGAGGACCAGGGCGACACCGTGTCCCCGAACCACGACTGGACGGTGACGCTCACCGCGGGCGACATCGCGTCCGCGTTCAACGTCGGAGACCTCGAATCGTTCGAGGTGATCACCCGCAACAACTTCGGCGTCGACGGCGGACGCGTCACCGGTGTGAAGGTGGTCGGATCGTCGGGCACCGCCGAGGCGACGGGCGCCGAGGCGCGGTCGAAGCTGAAGCTCAAGTCCGACTGGTTCACGGTCGGTGACGGACTCGGCGTCCCCGCACCGCCGGCCGCCCCCGAACCCGACTCCACGCTCGCGTCCGCGGGTGAGGACGAGGACACCGTCGGCACCACCGAGGGTTCGCCGATCGCCGAGAAGTACAAGGAACTCGGCGGCGTCAACAGCACACTCGGTGCGCCGATCGGTCCCGAGATGATGCTGCCGTCGGAGGCGGGGAAGTTCCGGATGTACACCAACGGAACGATCATCTGGACGAAGAAGCTCGGCGCGCAGGTGATCGACGCCAGCGTGCTGCGCGAGTGGTTACCGACGGGCGGCAGCTAGGCGGAGCAGAGCGGACCGGTTCCCTCGAGCACGGCGAGCATCCCGTCGACGGACTCGCCCCAGCCGAAGTCCTCGGCCCGCCGCCGGGCCGACGCCCGGCGCGTGCGTGAGGGGATCGCGAGGATGCCGCTCACCGCTTCGGCGAACGCGGGACCCCGGTCCCGGGCCAGGGCGCCGCAGCCGGGTGTGATGATCTCGGCGAGCGCCGACGACTGTGACGCGACCACCGGGGTGCCCGCCGCCAGCGACTCGAGCGCCGACAGGCAGAACGTCTCATGCGGTCCGGGCGCCAGCGACACGTCCGCCGACGCGAACAGCGACGCCAGGCGCCCCTTGTCGCTGATGAACCCGGTGAAGTGCACGGGGAGCCCGCGGGCCCGGTACTGCAGCGCCTCGCGCCGCGGGCCGTCCCCGGCGATGACCAGCCGGGCGTCGTGACCCTGCCGCCGCAACAGCCGGACGGCGTCGATGCTGCGTTCCACCTGCTTCTCCACCGACAGCCGGCCACAGTGCAGGAGGAAACGCTGCGCCGGGTCGGCGAAGGAATCGCGCATCACCTGGTCGTGTTTGCCGGGGTGGAACATCGTGAGGTCCACCCCGAGCGGGACCCGGTGCAGGTTGGGGGCTCCGATGCGGGTGAACTCCTCGC
Source organism: Rhodococcus wratislaviensis (assembly GCF_900455735.1). Classification (GTDB taxonomy): domain Bacteria; phylum Actinomycetota; class Actinomycetes; order Mycobacteriales; family Mycobacteriaceae; genus Rhodococcus_F; species Rhodococcus_F wratislaviensis. The sequence goes on from NZ_UAUI01000024.1 coordinate 390,648, forward strand.
TCGCGAAGTCCGTCGTGCAGACGACGGCGTCGTAGTTGCGGGCCATCCGGCGGTTCGCGACATCGGCCCAGCCACGGGCCACGCGGCGCGGAGCGAGTTGGCCGATCAGCCGGTCGAGGCGTTCGTGTGACACGACCACACTGCGCACCCCGCGGGCGCGCGCCCAGCCCCCGAAACCGCGCAGGGTGAGCCGGTCGGACACCTCCAGGACGTCGGGTCGCAGACCGCTGACCACGTCGGCCACCCGCCGCGGATTGACGACGCGGTAACCACCGGTCGCGGGGATGGTGGGAGCCGACCGGGTGATCCGCAGGACCCCACTCGGCAGCAGCTCTTCGCAGTCGCGCTGACCTGGGACGACGAGGATCACCTCGTGTCCGCGTTCGACGTACCCCTGACCCCAGTTGTGGAGGGCGGTGCGGAGCCCACCCGACCGCGGTCCGTAGAAGTTCGCCAGCTGGACGATGCGCACCCGCTCATCAAGCGCGATCGCCGCGTCGGCGGGAACAACGAGGTCTGCAGAACCGGTGAATACAGCGAGAACTCCTCGTGCGTGCCGAGGGGGTGCTTGCCCCCCTTGGCCGCGCACGGGCGGCGGAGTCGCTTACCCTGGTTCATCGTGACCGCTGCAACCCCAGAGACAACCGCCCCTGGCCGGTACGACCTCATCGTCGTCGGCTCCGGATTTTTCGGACTGACCGTCGCCGAGCGTGCAGCAACACAGCTGGGTAAGCGTGTGCTGGTGCTCGACCGTCGTCATCACCTGGGCGGAAACGCCTATTCGGAGGCCGAGCCCGAGACCGGCATCGAGATCCACAAGTACGGTGCGCACCTGTTCCACACCTCGAACAAGAGGGTGTGGGACTACGTCACCCAGTTCACCGAATTCACGAACTACCAGCACCGCGTGTTCGCGCTGCACAAGGGGCAGGCGTACCAGTTCCCGATGGGGCTGGGCCTGGTCTCGCAGTTCTTCGGGCGCTACTTCACCCCCGACGAGGCGCGGAAGCTGATCGCCGAGCAGTCCAGCGAGATCGACTCGGCGTCCGCGTCCAACCTGGAGGAGAAGGCGATCTCCCTGATCGGGCGGCCGCTGTACGAGGCGTTCGTGCGGGACTACACCGCCAAGCAGTGGCAGACCGACCCCAAGAACCTGCCCGCGGGAAACATCACCCGCCTGCCGGTGCGATACACGTTCGACAACCGCTACTTCAACGACACGTACGAGGGCCTGCCCGTCGACGGCTACACCGCGTGGCTCGAGAACATGGCGAAGGACCCGAAGATCGAGGTCCGGCTCGAAACCGACTGGTTCGACGTCCGCGACGACCTGCGCGCCGAGAGCCCCGACGCCCCCGTCGTCTACACCGGCCCCCTCGACCGCTACTTCGACTACTCCGAGGGCGAGCTGGGCTGGCGCACCCTCGACTTCGAGACCGAGGTGCTGGAGACCGGTGACTTCCAGGGAACCCCGGTCATGAACTACAACGACTCCGACGTGCCCTTCACCCGGATCCACGAGTTCCGCCACTTCCACCCGGAGCGGGACTACCCGAAGGACAAGACGGTCATCATGCGGGAGTTCTCGCGGTTCGCGGAGAGCAAGGACGAGCCGTACTACCCGATCAACACCCCCGACGACCGCGCGATGCTCGCCGCCTACCGCGACCGCGCGAAGGAGGAGATGGCGTCGAACAAGGTCCTGTTCGGCGGCCGTCTCGGCACCTACCAATACCTGGACATGCACATGGCGATCGCCAGCGCGCTGTCGATGTTCGACAACTCCCTGCGTCCGCACTTCGAATCCGGTGCGGCCCTCGTGGGGGATGCCGAATGAGCGCCCGACATCTGCTCGAATCCGAGAAGGTCACCGAGGACGCACCGTTACTCGGCAAGTCGCTGCTGCAGCGGGTGATCCTGCCGCGCGCAGGCGAGCCGCTCGACGTCCGCACCCTCTACCTGGAGGAGGCGAAGACCAACAGCCGTCGCGCGCATTCGCTGTCGCGCACCTCGCTGTCGGTCGGCGCCGAGGCGGAGGCGTCGTTCTGCACCTACTTCAACGCGTTCCCGGCCAGCTACTGGCGCCGGTGGAGCACCCTGAACTCCGTGGTGCTCCGTCTCGAGCTGTCGGGGCACTGCCGCATCGACGTGTACCGCTCGAAGGCCGACTCGTCGCGCATCCACGTCGAGGGCCGCGAGTTCCAGGACGGTGACGCCGCGCTGGAGTTCGAGATCGAACTCGCCCCGTTCGAGGACGGCGGCTGGATCTGGTTCGACATCACCACCGACACCGAGGTCGTGCTGGAGAGCGCCGGCTGGTACGCGCCGGTCGACGCCCCCGGTGAGGCCACCGTCGCCGTCGGCATCCCCACGTTCAACCGGCCGACCGACTGCGTCAAGGCGCTGACCGCGCTGGCGTCCGACGAACTCGTCATGGACGTCGTCAAGGCCGTCATCATCCCGGATCAGGGCACCCGCAAGGTCAAGGACGAGCCCGGCTTCACCGAGGCCGCCGAAGCGCTCGGCGACCGACTGGCCATCCACGACCAGGCGAACCTCGGTGGGTCCGGCGGCTACAGCCGGATCATGTACGAGGCGCTGAAGACCACCGACTGCCAGCACATCCTGTTCATGGACGACGACATCGAGATCGAGCCCGACTCGATCCTGCGCGCGCTGGCGATGTCGCGGTTCGCGAAGACTCCGATGCTCGTCGGCGGGCAGATGCTGAACCTCCAGGAGCGCAGTCACCTGCACTCGATGGGCGAGGTCGTCGACCGGTCCATCTTCATGTGGACGGCCGCACCGAACGTCGAGTACGACCACGACTTCTCCCGCTACCCGCTGAGCGACCGCGAGAACTCGCGTCTGCTGCACCGCCGGATCGACGTCGACTACAACGGCTGGTGGATGTGCATGATCCCGCGGCAGGCCGCCGAGGAACTCGGTCAGCCGCTGCCGCTGTTCATCAAATGGGACGACGCCGAATACGGCCTGCGTGCCCGGGACGCCGGCTACCCGACCGTCACCATGCCCGGTGCCGCGATCTGGCACATGGCGTGGAGTGACAAGGACGACGCCATCGACTGGCAGGCGTACTTCCACCTGCGGAACCGGCTCGTCGTCGCGTCCCTGCACATGCCGGGCAACGGCCGCGGCCTCGTGATCAACACCGTCAAGGCCACGATCAAGCACCTGCTGTGCCTCGAATACTCGACCGTCGCGATCCAGAACCAGGCCATCGCCGACTTCCTGCAGGGCCCCGAGCACATCTTCGAACTGCTCCCCACCGCGCTCGGCAACGTCCACGCGATGCGTAAGGAGTACCCGGACGCGGTCGTCCTGCCGTCGTCGACGAGCCTGCCGCTGCCCTCCGGTGAGGAAGTCGGCGCGGTCGGCCTGCCCACGAACCCGCTCGCGAAGATCGTGCGCCTCGGCAAGGGCCTGATCCACAACGTCAAGCCCGCGCACGAGCAGCACCACGAGCGTCCCCAGCTCAACGTGCCCACCATCGACGCGCGGTGGTTCCTGCTGTCCCAGGTGGACGGCGTCACCGTCACCACCGCGGACGGGCGCGGAGTCGTCTACCGCAAGCGCAACCCCAAGCTGGCGCTCGCGCTGCTGAAGGAAGCGATCCGGCTGCGCCGCGAACTGGCCCAGCGGTTCCCCGAACTCAAGCGCGAGTACCAGGACGCCGTTCCTGCCCTGACCAGCAAGGAGAGGTGGGAACGTGTCTTCGGCATCAAGTGAGGTCCAGATCCTGCAGGCCGTCCAGTCGACGATCGCGAGCCGTCCCGGCGTCGTCTCGACCGCACGGGGGATGTCCCACTTCGGTGAGCACGCCCTCGGGTGGGTGGCCGTCGCCGGCATCGGCGCGGCACTCGACAAGCCGCGTCGCCGGCAGTGGGCGGGAGTCGCGGTCGGCGCCGTCGGCGCCCACGCGGCGTCGATCGTGATCAAACGCATCGTCCGCCGCCCCCGGCCGAACGACCCGTCGATCCAGGTCAACGTGTCGACGCCCAGCAAATTGAGCTTCCCCTCGTCGCACGCGACGTCCACGACAGCGGCTGCCGTGCTGCTCGGCCGCCTCACCGGGCTACCCTTGCCTGCGTTGTTGGTACCGCCGATGCTGCTCTCCCGGCTCGTCCTGGGAGTGCACTACCCGACCGATGTGCTCGCCGGATCTGCCCTGGGGGCCGCCTCTGCGGTCGCGGTGCTGAAGGCCGAGCAGAAGTTTGGAGAGAAATGAGCGAGGAACCGGCCGTCGTCACCGGACCCCCGACATCCCTGGCGGCGGGCATCGTCAAGGCCGTTCGCCCGCGTCAGTGGGTCAAGAACGTCCTGGTCCTCGCAGCTCCCGTCGCCGCGGGCACGGCGACGGAATCCGACGTCCTGCTTCCCGTCGCACTCGCCTTCGTGGTGTTCTGCATGGCGGCGTCCGGCATCTACCTCGTCAACGACGCGATGGACGTCGAGGCGGACCGCGCGCACCCCACCAAGCGATTCCGCCCCATCGCGGCCGGTGTGCTGCCCGTCAACCTGGCGTTCGGGATGGCGGTCGTGCTGCTCGGCGGGTCGATCGCCCTGTCGTTCCTCGCCAACTGGCAGCTGGCGGTCGTGATGGCCGTCTACATCGGCATCCAGCTGGCCTACTGCTTCGGTCTCAAACACCAGGCCGTCCTCGACATCTGCATCGTCTCGTCCGGGTTCCTGCTGCGCGCCATCGCCGGTGGTGTGGCCGCCGAGATCGCACTGTCGCAGTGGTTCCTGCTGGTCATGGCATTCGGTTCGCTGTTCATGGCGGCCGGTAAGCGATACGCCGAACTGCAGCTCGCCGAGCGCACCGGCGCGAAGATCCGCAAGTCCCTCGAGAACTACACCACGACGTACCTGCGTTTCGTCTGGACGCTCAGCGCCACCGCGGTCGTGCTCTGCTACGGACTGTGGGCGTTCCAGCAGGACGACCTGAAGGCCACCAACTGGTACGCCATCTCCATGGTGCCGTTCACCATCGCGATCCTGCGTTACGCCGTGGACGTCGACGGCGGCGAGGCGGGGGAGCCCGAGGAGATTGCGCTGGGCGACCGCGTGCTCCAACTCCTCGCGATTGCCTGGATCGGAGTGGTGGGTGTCGCTGTCTACCTCGTCTGACTTGGTAGGAGGCGCCGAGGACTCGGACGCCGCCGCGGAGCGGACCACCGAACGCCACCGGAAGGCCATCCTCGCGAGGGTGGTCTTCCTCGGGGGTGTGGCCGTCTCGGCTCTCCTGATGTTCTGGGGTGCCTGGGAACGGCGATGGATTGCCGACGACGGCCTGATCGTGCTGCGCACGGTCCGAAACCTCCTCGCAGGCAACGGTCCCGTCTTCAACTCGGGCGAGCGTGTCGAGGCCAACACCAGTACCGCGTGGACGTACATCGTCTACGCGTTCAGCTGGCTCTCTCAGGCCCGGCTCGAATACGTCGTCCTGACGATCGCGCTGATCCTGTCCACGGCGGCGATCGTGCTCGCCATGTTCGGCACCGCGCGCCTGTACCGCGGTGGGTCCTTCGCCGGCGGCGGCACCCTCTTCCTGATGCCCGCCGGTGTGCTCGTCTACATCGCGGTGCCCCCGGCCCGCGACTTCGCGACGTCGGGTCTCGAAAGCTGCCTCGTCATCTTCTGGATCGCGCTGCTCTGGCTGCTGCTGGTCCGATGGAGTCAGGCCACCACCCCGTCCACCACCTCGGTGCTCGTGCTGTCGTTCTTCGCGGGCATGGGGCCCCTCGTGCGCCCCGAGCTGGCGATCCTGGGTGTGCTGTCGCTGGCCATGATCTTCCTCGCGCCCGGTCTCACCTGGGTGGTGCGCGTGGCGATGGTGTTCGTCGCCGGCATCGTTCCGGTGGGCTACCAGATCTGGCGCATGGGCTACTACGCCCTCCCGTACCCCAACACCGCGGTGTCGAAGGACGCGGGCGGCGCCAAGTGGTCGCAGGGTTTCGCCTACCTCTGGAATCTGCTCGGCCCGTACCTGCTGTGGCTGCCGCTGGTCTTCCTTTTCGTCGGCGCCGTGATCGCCTGGCGCGGCCGGGACAAGTCCATCGAGGATGGTGTTCGTCACACCGAGGGGAATCTGCTCACCCGCCTGCGCGGAGGGCTGCGGACGCAGAATGCCGTCGTCGTCTTCATTCTCGCGAGCGGGTTGATCCTCGGTCTGTACTCGTTGCGCGTCGGCGGCGACTTCATGCACGGCCGCGTTCTTCTCCCCGTTCTGTTCTGTTTCATCGTTCCCGTCGCCGTAATTCCGGTGCGAATTCCGGACCGGGCGGCGTGGGGGCGTAATAGGGAATCGTCGACTTTCCTCGCAATGGCTTTCCTGTGGGTCGGCACCGTCGTCTGGGCATTTTTCGCGTCGAACACGACGGGAATGCCGGAAGGTGTCGTTATCGGGCGTTCCGGAATTGTCGACGAACGAGCCTTCTACGTTCTCAACACCGGTCATGCGCACCCGATTCGCGCGGACGACTATCTGGACTACCCGCGGATGCGCGCCATGGTCCAGACCATCTCGGACACCCCCGACGGCGGTCTGCTCATCCCGTCCGCCGACTACACGTACTGGTTCGTCGTTCCTCCGCCCCTTCCGATCCCGGAGGACGGCGCAGGCCACACCGTGTACTTCCTGAACCTCGGCATGACGAGCATGAACGTCGGCCTCGACGTGCGGGTGCTGGACCAGATGGGTCTCGCCTACCCGCTTGCGGCGCACACGGAGCGGTTGGACGACGGCCGTATCGGGCACGACAAGAACCTCTACCCCGACTGGGTCGTGGTGGACACGGGAATGATCGACAAGCACCCGTGGATGCCCGGATTCCTCGACGAGGAATGGGTGACCGAGGCGCGGGTCGCGCTCACGTGCCCCGAGACCCAGGACCTGCTGACGTCGTACCGGTCGGAACTGACGTGGCCGCGATTCAAGCAGAATTTCAAGGATGCGCTGCATTTCGCGAGTTATCGATTCGAGCGAGTGCCCGCTTATGAAATTCAGCGGTGCAATCTCGAGCCGCCGTTCCCGGAACCGGCCAAATAGGGCGAACCGGGCGAGGCGTGTGTCACCGGGGCGTCCCGGGCAGATCTCGATGTCGGAACATCAGATCTCGTTTGTGTAACGCTGGAACTGTCGGCGACGATGTACGTCGATGATGAGTCATCGGTGACGGTGGTCTGGAAGTTCCCCGAAAAGCGCTCCGTGAGCGTTTGTCAGGGAAGTTCGTGTGACATACAGTCCACCAAGCGCAGTGTGACTTGGAAGAGGTCCGCTGCCGACCCGGCTTCAACGCCCGGGCCGGCAGGTCGCCTGTTCCCCGACGGAATCCGCCGGAGCCGCCCAGTGGCGGAGTCCGCAGACGAAGAGAGTGAGCAGTATTCATGCGTTTTGCCAGACCGAGGTTGTCTCAGCGCCTCAAGCAGCGTGCGATGGCCATCGGTGCCGTCGCACTGGTACTGCCTGTGGGCGCAGGAATCGCTGGTGGAGCCGTCGCCGCAGCAGCACCGACGCACGCGGGTCCCGCCAAGACCGCGCCGGCAGGTGGCTACGAGGAACTGTGGGTTCCCTCTTCCATGGGACCGATCAAGGTCCAGGTCCAGTGGGCAGCCCGCGGCGGTAGCGCCGCGCTGTACCTGCTCGACGGACTGCGTGCCCGCAACGACCGCAACGCCTGGAGCTTCGAGACCAACGCGTTCGACCAGTACCGCAACGACAACGTGACCCTGGTCATGCCCGTCGGCGGCGAGTCCAGCTTCTACTCCGACTGGTATTCGGCGAGCAACTTCAACGGTCAGCCCGTCACGTACAAGTGGGAGACGTTCCTGACGAAGGAACTGCCCGACTTCCTGGCCAACTACGGTGTCTCGCGCACCAACAACGCCGTCCTCGGCCTGTCGATGGGTGGTAGCGCCGCCCTGACCCTCGCCGCGTACCACCGCGACCAGTTCAAGTTCGCCGGTTCGCTGTCCGGATACCTGAACATCTCGGCTCCCGGCATGCGTGAGGCCATCCGCGTCGCGATGATCGACGCCGGCCGCTACAACGTGGACGCGATGTGGGGCCCGCCGTGGAACCCGGCGTGGCTGCGTAACGACCCGTTCGTGTTCGCCCCGCGTCTGAACGGTCTGTCGATGTTCATCTCGGCTGCCAGCGGTCTGCCCGGCGAGTTCGACCACCCGCGCGCTCCGATCGACTACTACAACACCGCCAACGGCATGGGCCTCGAGGCTCTCGCCCTGGCCAACACCCGCGCCTTCCAGGTGCGTCTGGCCACCCTCGGTGTCCCGGCCACCTTCGACTTCCCCGCCAACGGCACGCACTCGTGGCCGTACTGGGGTGCCGAGCTGTGGAAGGCCCGCGGCCAGATCCTGGACACACTGGGCGCCTGGTGATCTGACACCACCCCCGTGACGAACGCCGCCCCGCCGATCCGGCGGGGCGGCACTCGCGCGCTCCGGGGTACCAGCGCCCCGACCGGGGGCGTGAGGGAAAACCCAGGATTCCCTTCCCCCGGGAGTGCACAACGGAACGTTTTGTCAGTAAGGTGATCCCGTCGAGACGCCACCCGCGCAGCGATCGCTGCGCGGGTGGCGTCTGTACGTGAGATTTTCACGAGAGTTATCGAGAGGTTGCCGCGGCCGCGGCGCGAGACGCATCAAGCGGAGGGAAGACGAGTTCATGCGAGTTGGGGGTTCGACGAGAACAAGCGGATGGGCCAGGCGTACCGCCGCCGCAATTGCTCTGGCGGTCGCACTGCCACTGGGCGTGACCATGGTGGGCGGCGGTGCAACGGCATCTGCAGCCTTCGATCCCGCGGCGCAGGACTTCTGGGTCGATTCCGCCATGGGACCGATCAAGAGCCGCATCTGGCGTGCCGCCGACGGCAACACCAACCGGGTCGTCTACCTGCTCGACGGTCTGCGCGCGCAGGACGACCTGAGCGGCTGGGAGGTCAACACCGACGCGGGCCCGTTCCTCGCCTCGCAGAACATCAACGTCGTCCAGCCGGTCGGCGGGCAGTCCAGCTTCTACTCCGACTGGATTTCGAACTCGAACCTCAACGGTCAGAAGACCCCGTACAAGTGGGAGACGTTCCTCACGCAGGAACTTCGCGACGCACTGGCGAACCGCCTCGGGTTCCAGTCCACCCGTAACGGCGTCATCGGCCTGTCGATGGGTGGCAGCGCCGCCCTGACCCTCGCCGCCTACCACCCCGATCAGTTCAACTACGCGGGCTCGCTGTCCGGATACCTGAACATTTCGGCTCCCGGCATGCGTGAGGCCATCCGCATCGCGATGCTCGACGCCGGCCGCTACAACGTCGACGCGATGTGGGGCCCGCCGTGGAACCCGGCGTGGCTGCGCAACGACCCGTTCGTGTTCGCGAACAAGCTTCGCGACAACAACACCCGCCTGTGGGTGTCGGCCGCCAACGGCATCCCCGCTCCCGGCGGAGCCGCACCGACCGGATTCATGGACGTCTTCAACGCGAGCACCGGTGCGAGCCTCGAGGCACTGTCGCTGGCGAACACCCGTGCGTTCCAGGTGAAGATGGCGACCCTCGGCGCGAAGAACGTCACCTACAGCTTCCCGCCCCGCGGCATCCACACGTGGCGTTACTGGCAGCAGCAGATCCACGATCTGGCCGGCGACCTCGGCAACACGATCGGGTAGCTCGGAAGTAACAATTGCACCAGCTGTAACAGCGCGGCACTCCCACTCATCTGTCGTTTGCGTGTAGAAAGAACCGGAACGCGAGGCCGTGCTCCGTGTTGGCCTCGACGCGCAGAGAGAGAGTGAACGTCATGCGAGTAGGCCTGTTCAAGGCAGAACGTCAGCGTTCGTCGGCCGGAAATGTTCGAAGGCGAACGCTGGCCTCGCTTGCCGCTGTGCTCGTGGTGCCGGTGGCGGTCGGGTTCACCCAGACCGCCACCGTCTCGGCTGCGCCGGTCGCCCATGCGGCGCCCGCCGCCGCGCAGGCTCCGGTGGCCACACAGGTCCCGGGCGGCGCGACGATCCATCACGTCGACTGGCTCACCGACCGTCGCGTGGCGATCTGGATCAACTCTCCGTCGATGGGCGTGCCGATCCAGGTGCAGATGCTGCTGGCACGCGACTGGAACTCGAAGCCCACCGAGAAGTTCCCGTCCGTCTACATGCTCGACGGTCTCCGCGCGCAGGACAACGAGAACGGCTGGACGCTCGAGACCGACGCCGAATCGTTCTTCGCCGACAAGAACATCAACGTCGTCCTCCCGGTCGGCGGCCAGTCCAGCTTCTACTCCGACTGGGTGGCCCAGGACAACGGCCAGAACTACCAGTGGGAGACGTTCCTCACCAAGGAACTGCCCCCGATCCTCGAAAGCGATTGGCGCACCACGCAGACACGCGGCGTCATCGGGCTTTCGATGGGCGGCACGTCCGCGATGTTCCTCGCGGCCCGCAACCAGGGATTCTTCAAGTTCGCTGCGTCGCTGTCAGGCATGCTCACCACCACCGCGCTCGGCATGCCGCAGGCCGTCGCGTACGCGATGAGCGACGCGGGCGGATTCGACGCGGACGCGATGTGGGGTCCCCCGACCAGCTCGGCGTGGGAGGAGCACGACCCCTACCTGCTGGCCGACAAGCTCAAGGGCGTCAGCCTGTACATCTCCAGCGGTAGCGGAACGACGGGCCCGTACGACCAGCCGTCCGGAATCCCCGGCGTCAGCACCAATTACGCGGGCATGGGCCTCGAGATCCTGTCGCGGCTCACGTCCCAGACCTTCGCGACCAAGCTCAACAAGCTGGGCATCCCGGCCCAGGTCAACTACCGGCCGTCCGGCACGCACTCGTGGCCGTACTGGCAGTTCGAGCTCCACCAGCTGTGGCCGCAGCTGGCCAGCGCCGTCGACGTCGAACCCGACAAGCCGGTATGTGCCACAGGCGGTTCCATCGCCGGGGTCGCCGGCGCGAACCCGTGGATCGGCGACTGCCTCACCCCCGAGTACAGCCTCGCGGGCGGAACGGTCCAGGACTTCCGCAACGGCCGGATCTTCGCCAAGTCCGACACCGGCGCGCAGCCGGTGGCCGGCGCCATCGGCGGCGTCTACCAGGCGACCGGTGGTCCGGGTGGGCCGCTCGGCTACCCGACGACGCCCGAACTGGCCACCCCCGACGGTCGCGGCCGCTTCAACCACTTCGAGCACGGGTCCGTGTACTGGTCGCCGCAGACCGGCGCGCACGCCATCCGCGGCGCGATCCGCGACGAGTGGGCACGTCAGGGCTGGGAGGGCGGACCGCTCGGATACCCGGTGGCCGAGGAAGTTCCCACGCCCGGCAAGGACGGCGCGGTGCAGGGCTTCGAGATCGGCGCCATGTACTTCAGTCCCGCGAACGGCACCCACCGCGTGCAGGGAATGATCATGGGCAAGTACGCCGAACTCGGTTACGAGGGCGGGTGGCTCGGTTTCCCGAAGACCAGCGAGATCGCGGTCAAGGACGGCGGCCGGTTCAACCAGTTCGAGGGCGGCAACATCTATTGGAGCCCGCTGTCGGGTGCCTGGGCCGTGGAGAACGGACCGATCTTCGACGCCTGGAAGAGCGCCGGCTACGAGGGTGGCCGACTCGGCTTCCCGATCAGCGACAAATTCGCCATCCCCGGCGGAGTTCAGCAGAACTTCCAGACCGGTTACGTCACAGTGATCGACAACAAGGCGGAGATTCACTGATGGCCGGATCGCAGTAGAAATCTCACGCGCAGCGGGCGGGGCCGGGTCCGGCGGACCAGGCTTCCGCCCGATCTGCGTCTGTACCCTGTCGAGAGACAACGACTTGGAAAGCAAGGACGGAAATAGATGCCGCAGCACTCACGTATCAGCACCACCTTCCGACAGGCGATCGCCGTAGGCGCGCTCGCCGTCGCAGCAAGCGGATTGTTGGTCGGGTGCGGCAGCGACGATTCCACGGCGACGTCGAACCCGTCCACCAGCGCCACGACGTCGGCTGCGGCGTCCAGTTCCGCCGAGAGCTCGGCGTCCGCCGCGCCCAGCGCGAGCGCCTCGGCTTCGGCCTCCGCGCCGGTGACGAGCCCGGGTGAGGCGGCGACGGCGCCGCCGGAGCAGCCCGAGGAAGTTCCGGGCGATTTCCCCGGCCCCGCCGAGGTCCCGGTCAGCGCCGAAGGCCAGAAGTTCCTCGACGCGCTGAAGAGCAAGGGCATCGAGCCGGCCGCCGACGGCACCATGGCCGTGAGCACCGCCGACTTCATCTGCCAGGCCAAGGCCGAAGGCAAGAGCGACGCCGAAGCGATGGTGTTCGTCACAGCGATGGTCGGCACCGAGGCGTCGGCTGCAGGTCAGGAACTGACCCAGGAGCAGGCGACGGCCAATGCCCAGACCTACATGGATGTCGCCCACGCGACCTACTGCAAGTAGACGCCGATGTCGTTGACCGGGCGCGGAACGCGGAAGAAGAAGAGCAGCCTCCTGCGCAAGCTGATGGTGCTGATCGTGATCCTGCTGGTGATTCTCGTCGCAGTGATCGCGCTCTGGTATCTCCTCGCAGGGCGGCTGCCCAAGCCGATCCCGACCCCGCCCGGTCCCGAGCGTCCCAGCGCCCAGCCGGCCAGCTGTCCCGACGTCCAGGTGGTGGTCGTCCCGGGCACGTGGGAGTCCAGCCCGACGGACGACCCGTACAACCCGTCGGCCAACCCGGCGTCGCTGATGCTCAACGTGTCGCGGCCGCTGCAGGAGCAGTTCGAGCCGTCGCGCGCCGACGTGTACACGGTTCCGTACGTCGCGCAGTTCTCCAACCCGGTCGCCTTCCCGCCGGACGGGCAGCAGTCGTACAACAACAGCCGCGGCGCGGGCACGGCCGCCACCAACGACATCCTGATCCGTCGTCACGCCGAGTGCCCGCTGACCAGCTTCCTGCTCACCGGTTTCTCCCAGGGCGCGGTCATCGCCGGCGACGTCGCGTCGAGTATCGGCGCAGGTGACGGTCCTGTTCCGGCGGATCTCGTACTGGGTGTCGGGCTCATCGCCGACGGTCGCCGCGACCCGGCCGCCGCCACGAATGTCGGCCAGCCGGTCGCCGGTGTCGGAGCCGAACTGTCGCTGGCGGGTCTGCAGATCCCGGGAATCACGATGACCGGTCCCCGCCCCGGCGGTTTCGGGGATCTCACCGACCGGGCGGTCGAGATCTGCGCCCCGTCCGACGGAATCTGTGACGCCCCGGCGCAGGCGTTGAAACCGAGCAACTGGATCGGAAGCGGTCTGCGTCTGCTCGAGTACAACAACAACCCCGTCCACGCGATGTACAACTCGTACGTCGTCGACGACTCCGGCACGACGGCCACGCAGTGGATCGCCGGATGGGCGGCCGAGAAGATCGAGGCCGCCCCGGCCCCGGCACACAGTTGATTTTGTGGCGGATGGGTTCACCGTGGTCGGTGAGCCGTGAAACGTCCCAAACAGATAGGCGAGACGCGTACTGGCCGGTAGTGTGCGTTTCTCGGCACCGGTAGAGTGCTGCACTGTTGCGGCATCACCGGTGCCCGACCCCACCGATGTTCACGTCCTGAAACGCGGGCGTTTCACCACAGGAGAAGCTATTCATGAGTTCCGACGCCAGCTCGTTGCGTAAGTTCCGATTCGCGGCAGGCGGAGAGGGCAACGCGGACGAGGGCGGCGCGCGTCGGTTCGTAAAGCTCGCGCAGAAGGCCGAGGAACTCGGATTCGACAGCTTCATGATCCCCGACCACCTGGGTAACCAGGTGGGACCGATCGCCGCCCTCGGTGCACTCGCGATCGCCACGGACAAGATCCGGCTCGGCACCGCCGTCCTCGCCAACGGCTTCCGGCACCCGGCGATTCTCGCGAAGGACGCCGCCACCATCGACGTCCTGTCGGGTGGCCGCCTCGAACTCGGCATCGGCGCCGGCTGGATGAAAGAAGAGTTCGACAAGGGCGGCATCGACTACGAGCGCCCGGGCGTCCGGATCGCCAAGCTCGAGGAGACCCTGCAGATCCTCGACGTGCTGCTGCGCGGCCAGGAGTGCAACTTCGACGGCAAGTACTACCAGATCAAGGGCCTGACCGGCAGCCCGCGACCGCGGCAGGGCCCGCGTCCCCCGATCGCTGTCGGCGGCGGCGGCCCCAAGATGCTGGCGCTCGCGGCGAAGTACGCCGACATCATCTCCGTGGCGACGCCGACCAGCAAGGAAGGCAAGCTCCTGCTCTCGGGTGTCACGCTCGAGAAGACGATGGAGCGCGTCGACCGGATCCGGGAAGCTGCCGGTGACCGATTCGACGACATCGAACTGAACTGGACGATCACCACCATCGTCATCACCGACGACCGTGAGCAGACCGCCGAGATGGCGCTCGCTGCACTCGATCAGGGGTTCCCGCCCAACATCGAGGTCGACACCAAGCTGTCCGTCGAAGACATCCTGAGCTCGCCGTATCTCGCGATCGGAAGCTTCGAGGAGATCGCCGATCAGATACGTATGGTGCGAGAAAAGACGACAATGTCTTACGTCGGTGTGTTCCCCACACAGATGGATGCGTTCGCGCCGATCATCTCGCAACTGAAGGGCGAGTAGACGCAGCGTACCGAGGGCGGCGATGCCAATCTGTAACATATCGATGGTTTGGACTCGATGAACTTATTCGGGTGAGTGGCGTGTTACGTCATTCCCCACGAGTTGTACAAGATCCGATTCGGCGAAGGAAGTCTGGGGCGCAGTCATGCCGGTGGCATGCCTGTGTGATCGCTTCGGAGGAGATGGAATGAACGCGAAGTTCGATGATTTTATCGACGAGAAGGGCCATATCAGGCTCGACTCGGGAAGCACGCTGGTCGACTACGTCCAGCGGCACACCCGGGAGAACTCGGACGAACTGGCATACCGCTACATCGACTATTCGCGGGACAGAGACGGCGAAGCACAGGAGCTGACCTGGGAACAGTTCGGCCACCGCCTGCGCGCCGTCGCGGCTCGCCTCCAGCAGGTCACCAAGCCCGGCGACCGTGTCGCAGTCCTGGCGCCGCAGGGTCTCGACTACGTCATCTCCTTCTTCGCCGCCATCCACGCCGGAACGATCTCGGTGCCGCTGTTCGACCCCGACGAACCCGGCCACACCGACCGTCTGCACGCCGTCCTCGGTGACTGCACGCCTGCCGCCATCCTCACGGCCACCTCCTCCGCCGCGGGTGTTCGACAGTTCTTCCGGTCCCTCCCCGCCGCCCAGCGCCCCCGCATCATCGCCGTCGACGCCATCCCCGACAGCGTCGGCGAGTCCTGGGTGCGCCCCGAGATCGATCTCGACGACATCGCGTACCTGCAGTACACGTCCGGTTCCACCCGTGTGCCCGCCGGTGTGGAGATCACGCACCGCGCCGTCGGCACGAACGCGCTGCAGATGGTCGACTCCATCGAGCTCAACGAGAACTCGCGCGGAGTCACGTGGCTGCCGCTGTTCCACGACATGGGCCTGCTGACCGTCATCCTGCCCGCCCTGGGCGGCAAGTACATCACCATCATGAGCCCGCGCGCGTTCGTGCAGCGGCCGTACCGGTGGATCAAGGAACTGGCAGCGGTCTCCGACGGTGCGGGCACGTTCGCGGCCGCACCCAACTTCGCGTTCGAGCACGCGGCCGCCCGCGGTCTGCCGAAGAACGGTGAGAGCCTCGATCTGAGCAACGTGATCGGTCTCATCAACGGCAGCGAGCCGGTCACCACGTCGTCGATGCGCAAGTTCAACGAGGCGTTCGCGCCGTACGGCCTGCCCAAGACGGCGATCAAGCCCTCGTACGGGATGGCCGAGGCCACCCTGTTCGTGTCCTCGACTCGGCACTCGGACGAGGCCCGCGTCATCTACGTCGATCGCGACGAGCTCAACGCGGGTCGTGTCGTGAAGGTGGACCAGGACGCCGAGAACGCCATCCCGCAGGTGTCCTGCGGCTACGTCGCGCGCAGCCAGTGGGCCGCCATCGTCGACCCGGAGTCGCGTATCGAGCAGCCCGACGACCGGGTCGGGGAGATCTGGCTGCACGGTGAGAACATCGGCATCGGTTACTGGGGTCGCACCGACGAGACCGCCGAGACGTTCCACAACAAGCTGACCAACCGGCTCGCCGAGGGCAGCCACGCGGAGGGCACGCCCGAGGACGCCAATTGGATGCGGACCGGCGACTACGGCGTCTACATCGACGGCGAGCTGTTCATCACGGGTCGCGTCAAGGACCTCGTGATCGTCGACGGCCGCAATCACTACCCGCAGGACCTCGAGTACTCGGCGCAGGAGGCGAGCACCGCGCTCCGTCCCGGCTTCGTCGCCGCGTTCGCGGTCCCTGCCAACCAGCTGCCCGCCGTTGTGTTCGAGAACACGCACTCGGGTCTGAATTACGACGCGGGCGACTCCTCCGAGCAGCTCGTCATCGTGGCCGAGCGCGCACCGGGTGCGGGCAAGGCCGACCCCCAGCCGATCGCCGACACGGTGCGGGCGGCGTTGTCGAGCAGGCACGGGGTCACCGCGCGCGACATCCTGCTGGTGCCCGCGGGCTCGATTCCTCGGACGTCGAGCGGCAAGATCGCCCGCCGCGCGTGCAAGGCGAGCTACATCGAAGGCACCCTGCGCGGCGGATACACGCAGACGGCCTTCCCCGATAGCGTTTCCGAATAGTCCACTTCCTGACGGGTAGCTTGGTGAGTTGATGGCTGAAAAAGATGATGACCGGACCAGCAGCACAGGTGACATGACGGTCGCGCAGCTGCGCGAGTGGCTGCGTAACTGGATTGCCGACGCAACCGGGCAACCGGTCGGTCAGATCACCGACGACCGCCCGATGGAAGAGTTCGGTCTGTCGTCTCGCGACGCCGTTGCTCTCAGTGGCGAGATCGAGGAACTGGTCGGCGTCACGCTCACCGCCACGGTCGCCTACCAGCACCCCACCATCGCGTCGCTGGCCACCCGCATCATCGAGGGCGAACCCGAGCAGCCCGACGACTCGGCGGACGCCGCGTACTACGCGTCGGTGCCGACGTCGGACGCGCACGACATCGCGATCGTGGGCCTGGCTTCGCGCTTCCCCGGCGCGGGTAAGACTCCTGCCGAGATGTGGCAGATGCTGGCGGAGGGCCGCGACGGCATCTCCGACCTGCCGGAGGGCCGCTGGGAGGAGTTCACCTCCGACCCGCAAATCAAGGCGGCCGTCGAGAAGGCCAACACGCAGGGCGGCTACCTCGACGACGTGAAGACGTTCGACGCGGAGTTCTTCGCGATGTCTCCGCTGGAGGTCGCGAACGTCGACCCGCAGCAGCGGCTCGCGATGGAACTGACGTGGGAGGCCCTCGAGCACGCCCGCATCCCGGCCAGCGACCTCAAGGGCGAGCAGGTCGGTGTGTTCATCGGCAGTTCCGCCAACGACTATCAGTTGCTTGCGGTCAGCGACCCCGTCCATGCGCACCCGTATGCGCTGACCGGTACGTCGACGTCCATCGTCGCCAACCGTGTGTCCTACTTCTACGACTTCCGCGGACCGTCCATCGCCCTCGACACGGCGTGCTCGTCGTCGCTCGTCGCGGTGCACCAGGCGGTGCGCTCGCTGCGGTCCGGTGAGTCGGATCTCGCGCTCGCCGGCGGCGTCAACATGCTCGTCGCGCCGCCCGCCACGCTGGGCTTCGACCAGCTGGGTGTGATGGCGCCCAACGGTCGCATCAAGGCGTTCTCCTCCGACGCAGACGGCATGATCCGCGCCGAGGGCGGCGGCCTCGTCGTCCTCAAGCGTCTCGAGGACGCCGAGCGTGACGGCGACGAGATCCTCGCCGTCATCGCCGGTAGCGCGGTCAACCAGGACGGCCGCTCCAACGGTCTCGCGGCGCCGAACCCGGATGCGCAGGCCGACGTCCTGCGCCACGCCTACCGGGATGCGGGCATCAACCCGGCCGGCGTCGACTACATCGAGGCGCACGGCACCGGCACCATCCTCGGCGATCCCATCGAGGCGGACGCACTCGGTCGCGTCGTCGGTCGTGGACGCGCCGACGACAAGCCGGCGCTGCTCGGCTCGGCCAAGACCAACTTCGGTCACCTCGAGGCCGCCGCAGGCGCCGCCGGCCTGATCAAGGTCGTGCTGTCGATGCGGGAAGACACGCTTCCGCCGACGCTGAACTTCGCCGGACCCAACCCGTACATCGCGTTCGACAAGGCGCACCTGCAGGTCATTCCCGAGGGTGCGGCGTGGCCGCGCTACACGGGCACGGCCGTCGCCGGTGTGTCCGGATTCGGTTTCGGTGGCACCAACGCGCACGTCGTCGTGCGTGAATACACCGGGCCTGCCGTGGACGACGCCGTCGAGGGCGTCGAGCCCGTTGTTCCCGTCGAGGAAACGGTGTCGGAGGCCGTCGAGTCGACGGTCGTGCTCGCGGTGTCGGGTGCGCTCCCGTCGCGTCGCCGCCGGGCTGCCGCCGATCTGGCCGATTGGCTGGAGACCGAAGAGGGCAGCACCACTCCACTTGCCGATGTCGCGCGCGCTCTCGCCCGCCGTAACCACGGCCGCTCGCGTGCCGCCGTTCTGGCGAAGACTCGCGCCGAGGCCGTCACCGGGCTGCGCGCCATCGCCGCCGGGAAGCCCGGGCAGGGTGTGTTCTCCGCGGATTCGCCGTCGTCGAAGGGCGCCGTCTGGGTCCTGTCGGGCTTCGGTTCGCAGCACCGCAAGATGGCCAAGCAGCTCTACCTGGAGAATCCGGTCTTCGCCGCCGCCATCGATGAGGTCGACGCGCTGATCGAGGACGAGGCCGGCTACTCCATGAAGGAGAAGTTCCTCGACGACGCGATCGACTACGACGTCGAGACCTCCCAGGTCGGTATCTTCACCATCCAGATCGGTCTGGCGGCCCTGCTGCGTCACCACGGCGCCGAGCCCGAGGCCGTGGTCGGACACTCGATGGGTGAGGCTGCCGCCGCGTACATTTCGGGTGGTCTGCCGCTCGAGGACGCGGTGCGGGTGATCTGCGCCCGGTCCCGCCTCATGGGTGAGGCCGAGGCCACGCTCGAGGGCGACGACATCCGTCTGATGGCGCTCGTCGAGTACAGCGCGTCCGAGATCGAGACCGTTCTCACCGACTTCCCGCACCTCGAGGTCTGCGTGTACGCGGCCCCGACGCACACCGTGATCGGTGGCCCCGAGCCCGAGGTCAACGCCATCGTCGCGCGCGCCGAGGGCGAGGAGAAGATGGCCCGCGTCCTCAAGACGAAGGGCGCCAGCCACACCTCCCAGGTCGATCCGCTGCTGGGCGAGCTGGCTGCGGAACTGGCGGGCATCGAGCCGACCAAGCTGAAGCTGGGCGTGTACTCGTCGGTCGACAAGGACACGTACTACCGCGCCGGCCACGAGCCGATCCACCGCGAGGAGTACTGGACCAAGGGCCTGCGCCACAGCGTGTACTTCACCAACGCCGTCCGCCTCGCCGTGGGCAGCGGGCACACCACGTTCGTGGAGTTGGCGCCCAACCCGGTGGCCCTGATGTCCGTCGCCGCCACCGCGTTCGACGCCGGTCTGCACGACATGCAGCTCATCCAGACGCTCAAGCGCAAGGAGGACGAGCCGCTCGGCGTCCTTGCCGCGCTCGCGCAGCTGTACGTGCACGGGCACGCCGTCGACCTGTCGTCGCTGCTCCCCGAGGGCGACTTCGCGTCCGTTCCGCGCACCGCGTGGATCCGCAAGCCGTACTGGGTGGAAACCCGCATCGATTCCAGCGGCAACACCCGTGTCCCGGGTGCGCACGTGTCGCTCCCCGACGGCCGCCACGTGTGGGAGGTCCAGGCCGGCGCGGTCACCGACCTGCCGGCACTGGTCACCGCTGCCGCGTCGCAGGTGCTGTCGGATGTGACACTCGCCGCGTCCGTCCTGCACGCCCACGCTCCCGCCGAGGGAACGCTCACCACCACGCTCAATCCGCACCCGGGTGGCGCGTCGCTGCAGGTGCACGCGAAGAGCGGCGCGAGTTTCACGCTGCTGTTCGACGCCGCCGTCACGTCCGGTGAGGCCCTGCCCGAACCCGTCGTCGCGGTCCCGGTGCAGTCGACCTCCCCGGTCGAGGAGCTGCCGGAGGTCGTCGAGGACATCGGCGAGAAGTGGGACCCGAACGGTTCGCAGACCCTCGAGGACCGTCTCGCGCTGATCGTCGCAGAGTCCATGGGCTACGCCCCGGAAGACCTGCCCGCCGAGATCCCGCTCATCGAGCTGGGCCTCGATTCGCTGATGGCCGTCCGCATCAAGAACCGTGTCGAGTACGAGTTCGACATCCCGCAGCTGCAGCTGCAGGCCGTCAAGGATGCGAACCTCATGGAGGTCGCCAAGTACCTGCGCTACGCGGTCGAGAACCGCGAAGAGGTGCAGGCGCTGGCTGACAAGCAGAAGGCCGAGAAGGAAGCGGAGGAGGCCGCGGAGGCGGCTCGTGACTCGGAGGCTTCCGGCTCCCCGCTGGACGCCGAGGACACGTCCGTGGAGGCCGAAGCCGAGGCGATTCTCGCGGCCACCCCGGTCCCGGAGACAGCCGCTGCTCCCGAGGCAGCCGTCGTGGACAACACGGAAGCGTTCGCCGACGCGACCGGTTCCGACGTTCCGCCGCGCGACGCCGCCGAGCGTCTGACGTTCGCCACGTGGGCCGTCGTCACCGGCGAGTCCGCCAAGGGCATCTTCAACACGCTGCCGATCCTGAACGACGAGACGGCCGAGAAGCTGGCGGCCCGGTTGTCGGAACGCGCGAACGGTGAGATCACGTTCGACGACGTCCTCGACTCCACCACCATCGAGGAACTCGCCAACGTGGTGCGCGGATTCCTCGAGGATTCCGGCAAGATCGACGGGCTGGTCCGCGCACTGCGGCCTCGCCCGGAAGGATCCGACGCCGTCCCCGTGTTCGTGTTCCACCCGGCCGGTGGTTCGACCGTCGCGTACGAGCCGCTGCTCAAGCGTCTGCCCGAGGGCACGCCGATGTACGGGTTCGAGCGCACCGAGGGTCCGATCGAGGTCCGGGCGGCCGAGTACCTGCCGCTGATCCGTGAGATCCAGGGTGACGGACCGTACGTGCTGTACGGCTGGTCGCTCGGCGGTGTGCTGGCCTACGCGGTGGCGAAGCTGCTGCGCGAATCGGGCGCGGACGTCCGGATCGTCGGCCTGATCGACACGGTCATGGCCGGTGAGAAGGTCGAGGACACCCCCGACGAGATCCGTAAGCGCTGGCAGCGGTACGCCGCGTTCGCGAAGAAGACGTACAACGTGGACTACCCGCTGCCGTACGACAAGCTCGCCGCGGCGGAGAGCGACGAAGAGCAGATCAAGATCCTGACGGAACTGCTCAAGCTGAGTGGCACGAAGATTCCGGGCGGAATCATCGAGCACCAGCGCACGTCGTGGCTCGACAACCGGGCCATCCAGACCGCCGAGCTCGAGCAGTACGACGGCGACGTCGTCCTGTACATGGCCGACCGCTACCACGATGACGTGATGAACCTGGAGCCCGCGTTCAAGACCCGGAAGCCGGACGGCGGCTGGGGCGACGCGGTGAAGAACCTGGAGATCATCCACGTGGGCGGCGATCACATCCAGATCGTCGACGAGCCGTACATCGCGAAGGTCGGTGCCGACCTCACCAAGAAGCTGGCGGCGATCCAGGCCGCCGGAACCGGAGCACATCAGTGACCACCACGACCGCAGAGAAGCTTGCCGAACTGCGCGAAAAGCTCGAAACGGCAAAGGAACCCGCGGGCGAACAGGCGATCGCCAAGCGCGCGAAGAAGGGTATTCCCAGCGCGCGCGAACGCATCGACATGCTGCTCGACCCGGGAAGTTTCATCGAGGTCGGCGGCCTGATGCGCCAGCCCGGTGATCCCAATGCCCTGTACAGCGACGGCGTGGTCACCGGTCACGGGACCGTCGAAGGACGCCCGGTCGCGGTGTTCTCGCACGATCAGACCGTGTTCGGCGGTTCCGTCGGCGAGATGTTCGGCCGCAAGGTCGCCGCGATCATGGAGTTCGCCGCCAAGATCGGCTGCCCCTGCGTCGGCATCAACGACTCCGGTGGTGCCCGGGTGCAGGACGCGGTGACGTCGCTGGCCTGGTACGCGGAGCTCGGCCGTCGGCAGGAACCGCTGTCGGGGATGTGCCCGCAGATCTCGATGATCCTCGGCAAGTGCGCGGGCGGCGCGGTGTACGCGCCGATCAACACCGACGTCCTGGTGGCGACCGAGGAGTCGTACATGTTCGTCACCGGACCCGACGTGGTCCGGAAGATCACCGGTGAGGACGTCAGCCTCGAAGAACTCGGTGGCGCCCGGAACCAGGCCCAGTACGGCAACCTGCACCATGTGGCGGCCGACGAGAAGGCCGCGTTCGAGTGGGTGCGCAAGTACCTCAGCTTCCTGCCGTCGAGTTGCATGGAGAAGCCGCCGGTGGTCAACCCGGGTCTCGAACCCGAGATCACGGACTCCGACCGCGACCTCGACACGTTCATCCCGGACGCCGACAACGCCGGCTACGACATGCACGACATCCTGCTGCGGATCTTCGACGACGGTGAGTTCCACGAGATCGGCGGGCAGGTGGCGCTGAACATCATCACCGGCTTCGCCCGCGTGGACGGACGCACTGTCGGGGTGATCGCGAACCAGCCGCTGGTCGCGGCGGGCGCGCTGGACGCCCAGGCCTCGGACAAGGCCGCACATTTCATCCGTATCTGCGACGCCTTCGACATCCCGCTGGTGTTCGCCGTCGACACGCCCGGGTTCCTTCCGGGCCTCGAGCAGGAGCGGATCGGCGTCATCAAGCGCGGTGGCCGGTTCATCTTCGCGTTCGTGACGGCGACCGTCCCGAAGGTGACCGTCGTGATCCGCAAGGCGTACGGCGGCGCGTACGCCGTCATGGGCTCGAAGCAGCTGGGCGCCGACATCAACTTCGCGTGGCCGACCGCCCGCATCGCGGTGATGGGCGCGGAGGGTGCTGTCGACCTCATCGGGCGTAGGCAGATCGAGGCCGCGGGCGAGAACGCTCCCGCCGTCCGCAGGCAGCTGATCAACTTCTACAACGAGAACATCGCGACGCCGTACATCGCGGCGGAGCGTGGCTACATCGACGCCGTCATCGAGCCCGCCACCACCCGGCTCGAGATCCGCAAGGCGCTGACGATGCTGCGCGACAAGAAGGTGCAGCGCAACCCGCGCAAGCACGACCTGATGCCTCTCTGATTCGTCGCCGCCCGCTCGCCCGATGTCGCGCCGGTCCAGTCTGAGTGCACCACTGTGACATTGGGTGCGGCGGTGACTCATGCCGACCGCAGCTTCGGCTCGGTGTGGACGAACACCGGCGGCCGGGGGCGCGACGCAGCCAGCGTGTGCGCCGCGCGGAGATCCGCGAGCACCGTTGCCGGGTCGTCCTGAATCTGCTTCGGCAGGTGCGTGACGACGATGATGCCCTCGCGCTGCATCCGCGCCCGCCGCATCGTCGTCGCCTGGTGGAGTTCGGGCGAGAAGTGGTACTTCAGCGAGTCGATCTCCCAGGCGACGGCGACGTCGTCCAGCCAGCCGTCGGGACGGGCGATCCACAGCCCGGCGGCGGACAGCACGTCCACGTTGTGCCGCATCGGCGGAAGACCGCTCGTCGCATACAGCTTCTGCGCGTGGACCTCGGCGACGGAATGCGCGTCGTCGCTCAGTTCACGCAGGACCGCCCGGGGTAGGCGGCTTCCGCGGTCGCTGCCCTGCGCGAGTTCGCGCACCAGTTCGTCGACTGTCACGTCGCCGCGCTGGATGCCGCCGGCGAGGAGCGCCCGGCAGCTGTCCGCCTGGAGTGTGCGACGTCCGGCGTCCAGGAGGCTGCGTGCCGGGGGAGCGAGACGCAGGAGCCCCCGCTGGACCGGTGCGGGCATCCGCCACGTCCGTTCGACTTTCACGTACGCCCAGTCTCGGCGGTGCCGGGTGGACGGGATGAGCAGCAGCACGTCGTTCCGGGACGCCGACGCGGTGTAGCCGAACGCGGCCAGCGCGGCGTGACCCGACAGGAGTGCGTCCGGACCGCCGTATTCGAGTGCTGCCAGATTGCGCTGCAGCGTCGTCGGCGGCCCGTTGTGCAGGAGGACGACGCCGGGCAGGATCCGCTGCCAGGGTCCGCCGTCGGTGCAGCGTGAGGAGATGGTGCCTTTCGCGACACCCAGCCGTTCCAGGGTGGCCGCGCGGACCACACCGTCGCGGCTGACGGCGGTTATCGCAGTGAGATCGTCGGCCCAGGTTCCTCGTCGCATGAGTCAGAGCATGCCGCGGGCGAATCGGACCGTCGCCGGAAAGCCCACGTCGGAAATTGCCCTGTGGATGGACGGAAGGTTGTGGACAACTCCGCGGCCGGTGGAGCTGTTTCGCCGTGTCGGGCCGCCCGGCGCGGCGCCCGGTGTGACATTCGTTCAGTCAGAGTGAACACGTGTGACATCGGGCGACGCAAGCAGGGCAGGCGCGTCTACGGGCTGCTGTACACCCGCAGGGTGCCCGGCTTCCACAGTCCGGATCGGGTCTCGGTCTCGGTGTCGACCGTGGCCGCGGTGGCGTCCGGGAAGTACCGGTCGAAGCGCTCGAGGGAGCCCCAGTCGCGGCCCCAGTCGTCCCGCATGTAGGTGGGGATGGAGGTGGCGCTGGCGAGCAGTTCGGTGAAGCCGAGGGGCCCACCGTTCTCCGGGGACTGCCAGGTGTCGGTGGAGCTGACGGCCAGCGGGCGGTCGGGGAGGATGCGGTAGTTCGGCATCTCCGCGACACCGTACTGGTGGTCGAACGGGCGCTGGCACGGGAACTGCAGTCCGACGGCCCAGTCCAGCAGCACCGGTTGCGAGCTGCCGATCGTCGAGTTGAGGGTCTCGAGCTTCGGAACCCGCGGCGGGGTGAAGGCCAGCCACTGGTCGCCGGTGAGGTTGGGGTCGTTGGCGACGATCCGCACGGAGTCGGCGTCGGGGGACAGTTCGCTGATCGGGACGCGCAGGTTGCGCCACGACGGTGCGGGACCGATGTCCTTGGGCAGGTAGGTGCCCTGGGCCTGCACGGTGCCGTCGGGCTGACGCTTGCCGTATTCGAGGAGCAGCGACTGACCGTAGGTGAGGGCGCCGGTCGAGTCGACCGACCAGATGCGGCCCGCGGCGGACATGACGATCAACGGGGCGTCGTCGCTGCGGTCGGGGAGTGCGTACCAGCTGGACGACAGTGTCGCCGGTTCCTGCACGCCTTCCTGGTAGCTGCCCATGACGGGTGTGGTGGCGGGGTCGAGTCCGAACGGCAGCTTGGCAGTGCTGCCGTTGACGCCGACGTTTCCGGTGCCGCCGCTGGTTCCGGCGCTCGATCCGGTCTCGAAGCTGGGCCCGACGCTCTGGTTGTCGGTGTTGCCCATGCCCTGCTTGACCTCGACGTAGTCGGCGGTCAGGTCGGACGGCACCCCGTTGGGGGAGAAGCCGACGGGATCGGCTCCGCCGAGCGGGTCGGCGGGGTTCGCCAGCGGCTGCGCGGGATCGTTGAGGGGCGTGAGGTTTCCGCCGTTGGTGTCGCCTTCGACGAGGACGTCCTCGGCGAGTCCGCACGTCTGCCCGGTGAGGGAGTCGAAGTTCGACCGTGCCAGCGAGTACGCCGGGTACTGGGAGACGGCGCCCTTGAGGAGTGAGAGGACTTCGAACAGCACCATGATGCCGGCGATGACGGTGAGCGGGGCGGCCGCGAATTTCCTGATCCGCCTGCCCTTCTCGGTGTTGGCGCGGGCAGGTGGTGCGGCGAATCCCTCACGTAGGTACTGCCAGGCGGCCAGTGCGACGGCCAGCCCGAACAGGACGAGGAAGAACGTATTGGACTGGCGGCCGCCGATGGAGACGGTCTTGTCGAACCACGGCACGCCGTAGCTCGAGACGTACCAGTATCCGTTGATGCCAGCGAACGTCAGGGCCAGCATGAGGAGCAGGCCGGCGAGGAAGATCGTGCGGTTGCGGCGCGACCGCAGCGCGGACGCCGACACGGCGACGGCGGTGAGTGCGGCCAGGGAGCCGGCGATGCCCGCGTACGCCCCGAAGTGGTGGGTCCACTTGGTGGGGTTGAACATCATGAAGAAGATCGTGCCGAACACGACACCGAGCAGACGCCACGACGGTCCGGTGGCGGCGCCGGGAATCCGCTTGCGGCGCAACAGGATGAACAGCGTCGTCAGCAGGCACAGGATCATCGTCAGGAACGCGAAGCGGCGAGCCACGGAACCGTCGACGGTGGGGACGAAGAGGTAGTAGTAGCGCAGGAAGTCCTTGTACCATTCGAGGTTCGGGCCGATCAGGGTGCGGACCCGGGTGGCTTCCATCACCGCGGCGACGGTCTGGTCGGCGAACACGACCACCAGGACGATCGTGCCGGCGGCCGCGATCGGAGCCAGCAGCGGCAGCGTCCCCACCTGGCGGTGGCGTTTGACGACGATCCGGACGAGCGGACGGGCGCCGGCGAGCAGGGCGGCCACACACATCAGTCCCGTCGGGGCGGCCGCGAGCGTGAACGCGCCGATCAGGACGGCGACCGCCGCGGGGAGGAGACGTCCGGTCGCGATGGACCGCTCGATGGAGCACCACGTGAGCAGGGCGCCGAGCGCGACGATGGGCTCGGGCCGCAGGCCGTTGTTGTAGGGCAGCCAGAACGCGAGGAAGACGAGCCCGCCGGTCCACAGCGCGACCTTGTTGCGGCGGACGGAGCGGCCGAGGCGCGGAGCGACCTCCCGGCTGATCACCATCCAGCACAGGATGCCGGCGATCAGGGCGGGCAGTCGCATGAACGGGCTGGCCGTCGAGATCTTCGCCATCGCGGCCAGGACGTCGTAGTACCAGCCGAACGGCGCCTCGGGGACACCGAACCAGCGGAAGTAGTTGGCCATGTAGCCGGCGTGGTCGGAGACCCGGGCCATGGTGAGGAGGTAGCCGTCGTCGGACGTGTTGGCGCCGATGAAGTGCCACAGCACCAGCGTGCCCACGACGATCGTGTCGAGTCCGGTGAACTTCCACCAGTGCGACGGCAGGAAGTTGCGGTGCCCGCGCCCGTCCGTGCCGTCGAGGCGGCCGAGGGCGACCAGGGCAATGGCCGTGGCGAGGAGGGCCACGATCATGGCGACGAGCTTGATCAGAGTGGGGCTCGACGAGAACCGGGAGTCCACGTTCATCGTGAACGACAGGCCTGCCGGTGCTGCCCCGTCGCGGAGGTCGCTGAACACGCCCACCACCTGCGGGCGGAGGTCGCCGGTGAGGGAACCGGCGATCGGGTCACCGGTCGGAGTGGTCAGACCCACGAACTCGGCGGACGTCGCGTCGATGTTCGATGTGATGCGGATCTCGGTGCAGGCGCCCGACTGCACCTGTTCGCGCGGCGCCGTCGCGATCGTGACGTTGCGGTCGAGCACGTCCACGGACTTGTCCGACACCCGCACGAACATCGCATTCAGTGCCGCACCCTCGCCCTGTGCGGGGGCCGTGGCCAGCAGGATTCCGCCCTGCGGGGGGAGCCCGGCCACGGCGGAACAGGGGATCGCCGCCGACAGATCGATCGGGACCTGCGACATCAGCGGTGCTTCGAGATCGCCGACGACGCCGTTCTCCGGCCAGTTCACCGCTGCGGTGGTCTGCTGCACCGGCATGAACGGAGTGGCCACTGCCAGCACGAACCCGAGGAGTCCGGTGACGATGGCGATCAGACGAGCGGTCCGGTACTCACTCCGCCGGTCCTGGCGAGCAGGTGGCGAAGTGGATTCGGCGTCGGAGACGGAAGTTGTCAGAGCGTCGGGCACGGTTGTCGATGGTATGTCAGGAACCTGAGTAGGCATATTGCCGCCTACCAGAGGGTAGGGACACTTCTAGTAGTAACGCACCGGTCCGGCCGACCAGGTGCCCGACCTGGTCACCTGTTCGGATTCGACCTGCGCGGGCGTCGCCGACTCGTCGAGCGGTGTGTACCGCTCGAGCGAGCCCCAGTCGCGGTCCCAGTCGTTCGACAGGTACGTGGCCAGGGTGCTCGCCGACAGCAGCTGGTCGGTCCAGCCCAGCGGGCCGCCGCCGAACTTGTCCTGCCAGGCATTGGTGGACTCGGCGCCGATGCGGTCGGGGAGGACACGCCACTGCGGGACCTCGGCGACGCCGTAGCGGTGGTCGAAGGGCCGCTGGCAGGGGAACGCGAGCCCGACGGCCCAGTCGAGGAGCACGGGGTCGCTGGAGCCGACGACGGTCTGCAGCGTCTGCATCGTCGGCACCCGGGGCGGAGTGACCGCGAGCCACTGGCCGGGGTCGGTGTCCGGGTCGTCCGCGACGAGCCGGACCGTGTTCGCCTCGGCGGGCAGCTGGTCGAGCGGCACGCGCAGGTTGCGCCACGACGGGGACGGTCCGATGTCGATCGGGTCGACGGTGCCGAGCGCGGTGACGGACCCGTCGGGGCCCGTGACCCCGTACTCGACCTTCAGGCTCTGTCCGGGGGTGACGACGCCGTCCGCGTCGACCGACCGGATGCGTCCGGCGGCCGAGATGGTGAGGATCGGTGCGTCGTCGCTGCGGTCGGGCAGCCCGTACCAGCCGGTGGTGAGGGAGGCGGGCTTCTGTTCCCCGCCCGGCTGGTAGCTGCCGAGTACCGGGGTTCGGGCGGGGTCGAGGCCGAACGGCAGCGTCACGGTACTGCCGTTGACTCCGGCGGTGGCCTCGGTGCCGCCGCCGGTGCCGGAGCTCGTGCCCGTCGTCGTCTCGTCGGTCTCGGTGTCGACGGTGTTCGCGCCGCCGGTGGCGATCTTCTCGGAGTCGGCGGTGAGGTCGTCGGCGATGCCGTTGGGGGTGAAGCCCTCCGCGGCGGTCGTGCCGAATGCGCCTGCGCCGTTCGGGTCGGTGACCGGGGTGAGCGGCTGCAGCAGGGCGGCGGTGGGGTCGGTCTCGACGAGGACCTCGTCGGCGAGCGCGCACGAGTTGCCGGTCACCGATTCGATGTTGGCCTTCGCGATGGAGTAGCCGGGGTACTGCGCGACGGCCCCCTTCAGCAACGACAGCACCTCGAACAGGACGACGGCACCGGCCGCGACGGTCAACGGGGACGGTGCCAGCATCCGGGCACGCTTGCCGTTGGGCTTCTTGCCGTTCTCGTACGGTTCGCGGACGTGGTACCAGGCGGCGAGGAGCAGCGTGAGCACGGTGAGGCCCAGGAACAGTGTGGAGAAGCCCTTGCCCGCGATCATCGGCGGCTTGTCCCACCACGGGACGCCGTAGCTGGACACGTACCACCAGCCGTTGGAGCTGGTGAACGCGACCGCGAGGATGAACAGGACACCCGCGGCGAACAGGGTGCGGTTCCGTTTGGAGCGGATGCTCGCGGCCCCCACCCCGACCGCGGCGAGCACCGCGACGGAGCCGGCGAGACCCGCGTACACACCGAAGTGGTGGGTCCATTTGGTGGGCGTGAACATCATCAGCAGCAGAGACGCGAACACGATGCCGAGGATGCGGCGGGACGGTCCGATCGCGGTCCCGGGCACCTTCCCCTTGCGCAGGATCAGCATCACGCAGACCACGACGCACAGCAGCATCACGAACACGCCGAACCGGCGGGCCAGCGAGCCGTCCGGCGAGATCCCCATGAGCGAATCCCAGCGCAGCCGCTCGTCGAACCAGGCCACGTTGGGGCCGAGAGCCGTGCGGACGCGCGTCGACTCGAGCACCGTCGCCAGTGTCTGATCCGCGAAGACGGCCACCATCACGACGGTTCCCGCGGCGAGGATCGGCAGGATCTGGGACGCGAAACCCACCCGGTGGCCCCGTGCGATGACGATCTGCAGGATCGGCCGCGCGCCGGCGATCAGGGCGGCAATGCAGATCAGGCCCGACGGTCCGGCCGCGAGGGAGAACGCGGCGATGAGCACGGCGACGGCACCGGGGAGTAGTCGTCCCGTGGCGATGGCGCGCTCGATGGAACACCACGTGAGGAGGGCGCCCAGCGCGATGACCGGTTCGGGGCGCAGCCCGTTGTCGTACGGCAACCAGAACGCCAGGAAGACCAGTCCGCCGGTCCAGAGGGCAGTTCTGTTGCGGCGCACCGCCACACCGAGGCGGGGAATGACCTCGCGGCTGATCACCATCCAGCAGAGGAGGGCGGCGAGCAGCGTCGGCAGTCGCATCCACATGCTCGCGGTGCTCACCTTCGCCAGCGCCGCGAGGAGTTCGTACGACCACCCGAACGGCGCCTCGGGGACGCCGAACCAGCGGAAGTAGTTGGCCATGTAGCCGGAATGCTCCGACACGCGTGCCATGCCGAGGAGGTAGCCGTCGTCGGAGGTGTTGGCGCCGACCACGTGCCACAGCAGCAGCGTCCCGATCACGACGGCGTCGACACCGGTGAACTTCCACCAGTGCGCGGGCAGGAAGCGGCGGGCGCGGCGGCCGTCGATGCCGTCTACGCGGTGCAACGCGTACAGCGACGTCAGCGTCGCGAGGACGCACACGATCATCGCCAGCAGTTTGAGCAGGGTGGGGCTGGACGAGAATCGGGAGTCGGGGTGGACGTGCACGTTCAAACCTGCAGGCGCCGCCCCTTGCAGGTCGGTGAACAGGCCGACCATCTGCGGGCGCTGATCGCCCTCGACGGAACCGGCGAGGGGTTCGGCGGTGCCCGTGATCTCGGCGGACGTCCGCTGGTGGTCGGACGTGACGGTGAGGGCGGTGCAGCCCTGGAGGTCCGCGGCGTCGGCCGAGATCAGGGAGATGCCGCGAATCGCGACGTCGACAGTGCCGCCGGCGCCGCCCTTCACGACGAGGCCGTTCTTCTCGAAGTCGGGGGCCCGATTCGGGAGGGTGGAGACGACGGTGCCGCCGTCGGGCCCGAGTTGTGTGAACACCGAGCAGGGCACGGTCACCTGCATGTCCAGCGGAGTGTACGAGACCAGTGGCGCCTCGACGCTGTTCAGGGTGCCGTCCTGCGGCCAGTCGATCGACGCGGCATCCTGCTTCACCGGGAGGAACGGGGTGGCCAGCGCGAGCACGAACCCGATCAGGCCAGTGACGATCGCGATGAGCCGGGAAGTGCGGATGCTTCGAACGTCAGGCAGCGGGGGTTGGGACGGCACAGAACGATGTTAGGCGATTGTGGCTCCGCCACCCGTGAGTACTTGTTAACGCCCGGCGGTTAAGAAGTACTCACGGGACCGAAGGTCACGACCGCGGCGACGTCGTCGAGGGAGAGGTCGAGAACCCGGGCGACCGCGGCGATCGTGAAGAACGCGGGTGTCGCGATGCGTCCGGTCTCGATCTTCCGCAGGGTTTCGACGGAGATGCCGGCGTCGAGTGCGACCGTGACCATGCTCATGTCTCCCCGCGCGGATCGCAGCAGCTCACCCAGCCGCTGCCCGCGTTCGAGTTCCTCTGCTGTCAACGGCACACGCACCATGTGCCATATAGTAATACCGGTATAGAAATTGGATCCGGTGTGGAGGGTGAGTTGTGGTCGAGTTGAAGACGGCGGCCGAGGTGCAGGCGATGCGCGCGGCCGGCCGGGTGGTGGCCGACGCTCTGGCCGCCGTGCGTGAGGCGGCCGCGATCGGGGTGACGCTCCAGGGCCTCGATGCGGTGGCCGCCGCAGTGATCCGGGACGCGGGGGCCGAGCCCGTGTTCCTGAACTATCACCCGAACTGGGCGCCCAGCCCGTTCCCCGGGGTGATCTGCGCGAGCGTGAACGACGCGGTGGTGCACGGCATTCCCGGCGGCTATCGACTCCGCGACGGTGACCTCGTCAGCATCGACTGCGGCGCCAGGCTGGCCGGCTGGTGCGGGGACGCCGCCGTGAGTTTCGTCGTGGGCACGGCGGACCCGGCCGACGTGGCACTCGTCGAGGCCGCCGAAGCCGCTCTCGCGCACGGCATTGCGGCCGCGCGTCCGGGAAACCGGTTGGGAGACATCGGTGCCGCCATCGGGCTGTACGCGCGCGGGGCGGGGTACGGGATGCTCGCCGACCACGGCGGGCACGGCATCGGCAGGCAGATGCACGAAGATCCGCACGTGCCCAACGAGGGACGCGTCGGGAAGGGAATGCTGCTGCGTCCGGGGATGGTGATCGCGATCGAACCCATGCTCATCGCCGACGGCACCGACGACTACCGGCACGAGGC
The DNA here is from genome assembly GCF_900455735.1 of Rhodococcus wratislaviensis. Classification (GTDB taxonomy): domain Bacteria; phylum Actinomycetota; class Actinomycetes; order Mycobacteriales; family Mycobacteriaceae; genus Rhodococcus_F; species Rhodococcus_F wratislaviensis. The sequence continues at coordinate 422,833 of NZ_UAUI01000024.1, forward strand.
CGACGGCTGGACGCTCCGCACGGCGACGGGAGCCCGTGCCGCGCACAGCGAGCACACCGTCGCCATCGGTGAGGACGGGCCGGAAGTGTTGACGCGGTAGGACTTTCCTACGTCAGTGCTCGCACGTCCCACACCCACACGCCGTCGACCGGCTTCGCGGGCGCCCCGACGAGCTGCTGGACCGTCTCGCGCAGAACGCGGTCGTTCTGGGTGTGCGGCAGGACCAGGACGTCGGCGTTCCAGAACGTCAGGTCCGTCAGTGCCTGGGCTTTCGTCGCCTCGTCGATGGCAGGCACCTGGCCGGACGACTGTGCGGACGCGAGCAGTAGTGCGGTGGGGCGGTCGTCGGGCCCGTACTTGCCCCGGTCCTCGCTGCCGGCCGGGCCGACGAAATACCCACCGGCGATGGGGAATGCGAGATCCTGCTCGGTCTGCCAGCGCAGCATCCTCGCGTTCTCCGGGGAGGGGAGCGGCACCGTGACGACGGAGCCGTCGGTGACGTACTCCCGCCACGTGCCGTCGGCGAAGAAACTCGGTGCGGTGTCGCGCTGCACCACGGCGAGCGGCGTGGGCGCCAGCGGAAGCAGCGCCACCGCGAGCCAGCCGACCCACAGCAGGGTAGTGGTCCGCTGGCCCTCGCGGGCGGACGCCAGGGCGCGGTCGGTGCCCAGCGCGAGCAGCAGGGCGGCGGCGGGCAGGCAGCCCATCGCGAATCGCGATTCGAGTACGGATTCGAGGAGCGGCAGGTGTGAGATCAGCTTCCACGGCAGGGGAATTCCGGTGTCCCAGCCGCCGATCGTCAGCGATGTCCCGAGCGACAGGACGCCCATCACGGCGACCGTCGCGGCCGCGGCGCGAGCGAGCGGCATGCGCCACAGCCACAGGGCCGACAGGCCGAGGAGGATCAGCAGGGGCCAGCCGAAGTACGCGTTCTCCTCGGTGGCGTTCATGCTGAACTCGGCGGACCCGGGCTCGCCTGCCAGCGAGGACGTCGGAAAGCTGGTGAACGCTTCGGTGTCGTTGCCGACCGGGCCGTGTTCGATCGCCCGGTAGCTGTCGGGTCCGAAGAACTGCCACCACAGCGGCACGGCGGCGATGGCCAGCGCGAGGCCGCCCGCGATCGCGAAACCCTTGATGCTGCGCTTGGCCGCCGCGAATGCGGCACGCGGACGCGACACCGCGTAGGCGGCACCGAAGACGGCGAACGCCAGCGCGTAGATCAGCAGGGGTTCTTCGCCGAGGAAGATCTGATAGGCGATCAGCAGGCCCAGTGCGATGCCGTCGCGCACCGGGCGCGCCCCACTGCCCAGCCTGATGACGGCCAGCGCGATGAACGGCAGCAGGAACAGGGCGACGAAGTTGGGGTGCCCGTTGGTGTGCGAGATCAGCGCGGGAGCGAAACCGCACAGGCCACCGCCGACGGCGGCCGCGAGTCGTGACGACACGACGTGCCGCGAAAACACCCAGTACCAGGCAATTGCGGTGCCCGACAGGCCAAGTGTGAGAGCGAGAGTGAAGGTGACGTTCGGTCCGAACAGCAGCGTGACGGGCGCCAGCGGAATGCTGATGCCGAACATCGCCGTGTTGCCCATGAGATTGACGCCCAGCGGGTAGTTCTGCAGGTCGCTGGAGAGGGGATTCTCCAGATGGACCAGTGAGCGTGCGGCGACCGCGAAGAACCACTCCCACATCGTCTGGTCCTGGCCGCTGCGCACCAGATAGCCGGTCCCGAGGTGTTTCCACTGGCGGGCCAACACGAATGCCGCGAGGCCGACATAGAAGACGACCGCTGCGACATCGGCCGGGTGCGGCCGGAGACGGGAGCGGAGAGGGCGAGTAGTGGTGCTGGTGCTCTCGGCCTGCCGAGTGGTCTCGACCTGGGTGAGTATCTCAGTCACGCAGCTGCGCCTCCGGTTCTCGGGTCGATGTCAATCGACCGAGGGTACCGGAGGTCGCTGAGAGCTTCCTGGGTTGCGATCGCGTGATTGTTGCGTGTATCACATCAAGTTGATTTGTGAACTTCTGATCAATACAGGGATATTCTCCTGCCCCACTGGTTACGCTCAGCATGCTTTTTCGTATCGGTTGCAGTGCACTCTGAATGGGGTCGGCATGACGGACATCAGCACATCTCGATTTGGGTACAAACGGTTTACACGCTCGGTGGCAGTCGCAGGCATCGCCGCGCTCGCCATGGTCATGGGCAACGGCACCGCGTCGGCCGGCGTGGACAATTCCAGCTCCGTGATCGACGCACGAGGAAATCGCATCGAAGTCGTGCAGGGCGACACGGTGTATCAGACGGTACCGCCGCTGGACGGCGTACCCACCAGCGTGGAGTTCTTCCACAACGGTTACGCGGGGGTCGCGATCACCGGGCCGAATTCGGAGGAGTTCGAGGGAACTCAGCTCACCGTCGGTTATCAGATCGGTTACCCGGTCGCCCTGGCCGGAGCGACGATCGTTCTGAACACGCCCGGACTCGGGTTCGCGATCGGGTCGAGCAACGGAATCGACCTGGGCCTCGTTCCGGACTTCACACTGGGTCTGAATGCGGGGACGAACGTCGAACTCGCCGGTGACATCATTCCGTCGCAGGAACTCGACATCGACCTGGAGCCCGGTGGAATCACCACCGTCCCGATCCTCGAGGGTCAGGAGTTCGACGGATCGGCCGCTGTGGTCAGGATGCAGGGAGTTCATGGCTCCATCTCCGGTGCTATCGGGCCGGTCACCATCCGTCCGTACGCAATGGCCGTGACGGAGAACGGTGACACCGTGATGACTTACGGTGTGCCGCAGAAGCTCAACTAGGCAGCCCGCCCGACAGGGTGCCTGACAGGGGTCGCCGGACTGATGTCCGGCGACCTCTGTCGACTGACAAGGACGACGACGTCGCCTGTGATCCACACGGCGGCGCCGAGTAGGGCGATCACGAAAAGCACCCAGTGCCCGACGTAGACACCGACGATCGCTCCGATCGTCGCGGCGAGTCCGGCATGCACGACCACCTCACCGCCGGCGGTGCCGAGTAGATAGTCTTCGGCACCGCTACCGGCACGTCGAGGCTCCACTGCATCCGGCATGACCGCTCCTCGCGACGACCCGACAATTCCCCTCGGGGCGCGGAAAATACCCGCCTCCCTGATTGGGTGCGGGGTTCCCGCGGGTAAGGCGAGGTAAACGTGAACAGACCGATCAGTTTCTTGTGACGACCACGAACGGTCCGGTCTCCGACACCGTGAATCGCGGGTCGTCGAACAGTTCCTTCGGGAACGTGACCGTGTAGCGGCGCACGTTGGGATCGTTGGGATATACGTCCTCGGCGAGCCGCAGCGTGTACCCGTCGGGGCCCTGGCGGAACACGAACGCGTCGGGGGCGCGCCATGGCGCCGTGTCGAGTGCGGCCACCAGCTGGTCGGGGGTCTCGAACTCGCTCCACTCCGCGATGGTGTGGGCGCGTCCGGCGAAGTCCGCCAGGGGATTCGAGTAGTGCGACGTCAGCGCCTGGAACCCGAGGTAGGGGTAGAAGCTGAGGAAGCTGGTGTCGGCGGTCAGCACTACGGTGTCGTCGCGGTCGCGGGGGACCTGCGCCTGGATCAGCTCGTCGACTGCCGCGTAATGGGCGGCGGCGCCGGGTGGGCGCTGGTCGGCGCGTTCGCCGTTGCCGTCGGTGTCGGTGTAGGCGACGGCGATGTCGGAGTCGAGGAACTTGGGGATGTTCTGGACGAACGACAGCGCGCCCAGCACGCCGATCACCAGGACCGCCCCCTTGACCCGCGGGTTGTCGCTCGTCGCGAGCACGAGCCATCCTGCGAATTCGACGAATCCGAAGACGCCTGCCGCGCCGAGCAGGACGATCAGCACAGGCTCGAGCCGGAACGAGAGGAGGGTGCTGCCGAGCACGGTGAACGCCATCGACAGCAGCGACCACAGGTAGATGGCCACCACTCCGACGCCGAGTGCCTGCGCACGCCGCGACGTCGACGCGCGGGCGACGAGCCAGACGGTGCCGAGCAGGCACAGTGCCCCGGTGAGGGAGAAGTGGATCATCGGCAGCGGCAGATGCGCGCCTGCCTCGGGCAGATAGTGCAGCGCTGTTCCCGACGCGGCGGGCGAACCGCCCACGACCTTCAGCAGATACGGCAGCCAGACGGTCAGCGCGAGAAGGCCGGACACGGCGGCGATCACGATCAGCCGGACCAGCGGATCGAGCGCCGCCCGCCACGACTTCCGGGCACGTATCCGCAAGGTCGCGGCCAGCAGCGCGAGCAGGGTGATCGCGAAGGCGGCGAGTCCGAGATACAGCGTGTAGAACGTGGCGGCGAGGCCGAGGAACAGTCCGGTGCCGATCACGGCACCCCAGCCGCCGCGCCCGTCGACACGATTCAGCCCGCCCCAGGCGAGGACGAGCGCGGGACCGATCAGCAGGGTGATGACGGCGCCGTACGGTTCTGGTGACCCGTAGGCCAGGACGAGCGCCGCGGTCGCGAGGGACACGACGATGGCCAGGTCGTGGCGGATCAGGTTGCTCCACAACACCAGTGCCACGACGGCGGCGACGGCGAGCGAGGCGATGGCGTACGGCTTGAACGCTTCCCAGCCGCTCGTGCCGAGGAGGTTGGCGACGCGCCCGCCCACCCAGAACCAGCCGGCCGGGTAGTACGGCGGAAGGTCGGCATACGTCATGTCGCGCAGCGCCGCCGAATCGGTCAGCCGCGTGAGGTACTCGGTGCGGAACTCCTGGTCGACGGAGACGCCGTGCAGGTACAGCTTGGTGGCCGCGAGGGGCAGGCCGAGGGTGACGGTCACGAAACCCGACAGGCTCGCCCACGACAGCAGCCGGGCGAACCGTGGAGCTCGGTGCAGTCGGACGAGCAGCACCGACACCGCGATACCCGCGATGGCGACGACCTGGCCGACCGTGGTGACGGCCTGGGTCACGTTGGACGAGTTGAACGCCGGCCACTGCACACGCGCGAACGCGAACAGTCCGACCGCCGCCACCACTGCGGCCACGACGGCCCCCAGCAGCATTTCGACAGCTGTCGACAGGGACCGTCGGGCCGGTGCTACGTCTGCTTCCGTCACGAGGGCGAAGCTTAGATGGGCAGCTTCTTGAAGATCGGTCGCGGGATGTGCCGCAGGATCATCATCACGTAGCGGAAGGCGCCGGGCGCCCACACGAGTTCCTTGCCCTTTTCCGCCGACGTGACGGCGAGCTTGGCCACGTCTTCCTTGTTCACGGTGAGCGGGGCTTCCTTCACGTCCGCGGACATGCGGGTGCGGACCTGGCCGGGACGGATGACGAGGACGCGCGGACCGAACTCACGCAGCGCCTCACCGAGTCCGAGGTAGAAACCGTCGAGTCCGGCCTTGGTGGATCCGTACACGAAGTTGGAGCGGCGCACGCGCTCGCCCGCGGCCGACGACATGGCGATGATCTGGCCGAAGCCCTGTGCTTTCATCTTCTCGCCCACGAGCACGCCCACCGACACCGCGGCCGTGTAGTTGACCTCGGCGATCTGGACGGCCTTGCGCTGGTTCTGCCACAATTCCTCGGCGTCGCCGAGCAGGCCGAACGCGACGATGGCGACGTCGACGTCGCTCTTGGCCCACGCCTCGTCGATCACCTTCGGGTGGCTCTCGGTGTCGACGGCGTCGAAGTCGATGACGTCGACGGCGTTGGCGCCGGCCGCTTTCAGCTGGGCGACGGCGGCATCGCGACCGGGATCACCCGGCAGCGCGGCGAGGATCACCCGCATCGGCGCCTTCTTCAGGTACTCCTCGCAGATCGCGAGACCGATCTCGGAGGTGCCTCCGAGCAGCAGGAGAGTCTGGGGGTTCCCGACAGCGTTGATCACTAGAGTTCCAACCTTCTGGACATATCGGAGGCGAAGACATTGGTGGGGTCGTACTTGCGGCGGGTGGCGATCCACTCGTCGATCCGCGGGTACATGGCGTGGAAGGTCTCGGCGGTGGTGCGCGAGTCCTTGGCCGTGTAGAGACGGCCGCCGAACTTCAGGACCCGCTTGTCGAGTTCGGTGACGAACTCGTTCAGGCCGGGCTTGATGCGGAAGTCGACGCAGATGTTCCAGCCCGGGATCGGGAAGCTCAGCGGGGCCTGGTTGCCCTCGCCGAACAGCTTGAACACGTTGAGGAACGAGTAGTGTCCCGACTTCTGGATGTCGCGGATGATGGCCTTGAACTCCTCGACCGCGGTGGTCGGCACCACGAACTGGTACTGCAGGAATCCGTTCGATCCGTAGGCGCGGTTCCACTCACCGAACATGTCGAGCGGGTGGTAGAACTGCGTCAAGTTCTGAACCTTGTCGCGGTAGGTGCCGGACTTCCGGAACCACAGCTCGCCGATCATCGAGAAGTTGAACTTGTTCGCGAGACCGTTCGGGAAGACGTCCGGGAACGTCAGCAGCTGCGGGGCGTCGAACGCGAGGGGGTTCTTCTGCAGCTTGGCCGGCAACTGGTCGAGCTTCGCGAGCGAACCACGGGAGATCGCGGCGCGACCCAGCTTCGGCGGCGCCGCGATGGCGTCGAACCAGGCGCTCGAGTACTCGTAGTTGGATTCGCTGCCGTCGCTGTGCAGCGCGATGGTCTCGTCGAGCGTCTGGGTGACGTCGCCGTCGGCGATGAAGTACGCCGTCTCGGTGGGCGTCATCTTGATGGTGGCCTTGAGGATGATGCCCGTCAGGCCCATGCCGCCGATCGTCGCCCAGAACAGTGCGCCCTTGGGGTCGTTTCGGCCGCCCTTCGGCGTGAGCGTGCGCACCTTGCCGTCGGCGGTGAGCAGGTCCAGCGACACCACGTGGTTGCCGAAGCTGCCGGCGCTGTGATGGTTCTTGCCGTGGATGTCGGAGCCGATGGCGCCACCGATGGTGACCTGCCGGGTGCCCGGCAGCACCGGAACCCACAGGCCGAACGGCAGGGCCGCCTTCATCAGCTGGTCCAGGTTGACGCCGGCATCGACCTCCACCAGGTGGGTGTCGCGGTCGATGCGGTGGATCTGGTTCAGCGCATTCATGTCGATGACCAGGCCACCGGCGTTCTGCGCCGGGTCGCCGTAGGAGCGGCCGAGGCCACGGGCGATCACCCCACGCTGCAGGTGAGCGGGCTTCGACTCGTTCTGCTCCGCGACCTGGGCGACCGCTCGCGCGATCACTTCCACGTCGGGAGTGGACAGCACCTGCGCGGTGGTGGGCGCGGTGCGTCCCCAGCCGGTGAGGGTGCGGGTCTGTGTGGGGAGCGCCTGGGTGGGCGTCTCTTCTGCTGTCGTGGACATCGAGGTAGAGGGTACCCGGAGGCCGCGCCCGCGGGCCCGTGCGTGCATATCCACCGCGGGCGGTCGACAAGTGCTCATGGGGCGCTAGCCTCGTCGTCGTGTCAGAAACCCAGCCGAGTCACGAGCACGAACCTCACGTTCCGCTCCCCGTCGAGATCCCCGTCACCGAGAACATCGCGGACGACGCACTGGACCTGAAGACGCAGATCATCCGTTTCGTCCTGACCGGTGGATTGTCGGCGATCGTCGACTTCGGCCTGTACTTTCTGCTGTTCGAGGTGGTCGGGCTCCCCGTGAACGTGGCGAAGTCGATCAGCTTCATCGCGGGCACCACCACCGCGTACCTGATCAACCGCCGGTGGACGTTCAAGGCCGAACCCAGCCGTGCCCGCTTCGTCGCCGTCGTCATCCTCTACGCGGTCACGTTCGCCGTCCAGGTCGGCCTCAACTGGGTGATGTACCACGCGTTCCCCGACGAATGGTGGCGTCTGCCGCTCGCGTTCGTCATCGCCCAGGGCACGGCGACGGTCATCAACTTCGTCGTGCAGCGCGCGGTGATCTTCAAGATCCACTAGGGCCGCTGCTGGGCAACCACACGGCAATGCCCCGACGGGTGCTGTGATGACCCGGATCCGGGTGTTTCGGTAACGACTCAGCAACTTCTGTGGCGCGGCAGGCGTGTTCGGTGAGAATCGATCAATGCTGATTGTTCTCGACACCTCGGCCGTCACACGAGACGCGCGCTTCGAGACGTTCGTCCGTGATGTCCTCGACCAGGGCAGCCGGGTACTCGTTCCGCGCCTCGTCCTCGTCGAGGTCGCGCACCGGTACCAGCGGGAATCGGTCGCGATGATCGACGCCCTCACCGTCCAGGCGCGGATGTACGACCGGCTCGGGCTCCGGGAGGACCTGTCGGTGTTCGTGGAGGCCGCCCGGGCCAAGGCCGACGGGTACGTCGACTCGCTCGCCCGGCAGCTGGAGGCGATGGGCTGCGACGTGATCGAGCCGGCGCACACGTCGCACCTCGAGATCGCCGGGCGCGAGTTGCAGCGTCGTCGCCCGTACGTGGACAGGAAACGGCACGGCTACACCGCCACGGTGAACTGGCTGACGGTCCTGGACATCGCCGATCGCCGCCCGTCCGAGGACGTGGTGTGGGTCAGTGCGAATTCGCGGGCGTTCGGTAGCGGCGAGCCGTCGACGTGGCACGACGAGATCCGGGCCGAGCTGCAGGAACGTGGTCTCGAGCACCGGGTGCGGTGGGTGGTCGAGCTCGACGACGTGGACCTCCGGGACACGGACGTGCCTCGCCGCGAGCGGACCTTCGACCCGATCCCGGCCCCACCCGCCGTGTTCGCAGCCGCGGTGCCGGCTCCCCTCCCGCCCCGGCCGCCCGTAGCGGCTCCCGACCCCGTGGAACCCCCTGCCCCGGCCGCGACGCTGCCTCCCGTGCACGTGGCACGACCCCGGGTGGCGCCGCAGCGGATCCTGCCCTCGGGCAACGCGGACACCGGCGGACGCCGCGGCATCGGCAGGATGATGGGCGGACGAAAGCGCAAGGTCACCGTGGTGGATGAGCTCGACGAACTCGATTTCGGCTGATTCACGCACAATTTCCCCGCCCGCCATGCCCGCGATAACGATTTCGGGCAACGGGCATAACGACTTGGGGCCGAAGCCACCATGAGTGATACACGACCGTGGCGGGTACTCCAAGGTTGAAGTTACGTATCCGTCAACGGCGACGGGTATCGGCGACCAGGGGAGAAGGCATGAAATCTGTGCCGAACGACCGCAAGCCGTCCGCGCAGCAGCGGAGCGGGACACCGATCGTCCAATACCGTTCGGGGGCGAGGCTCGCGGGGCCGAGTATCGAATCCCAGGTTCTCTACCAGGCGTGCAGGTGGTTTCTCCGGCCTGTGGTGCGGATTGCCCCGATCAACGAATCGGCGATTCGCCGGGCCGCGTTGCTGGACATGGCTGCGGGGATCCGTCCGGCTTCCGGTATTCGCCGCCAGAAGGTGCGACTGCCCGGATTCGATGCGGAAATCGTGCGCGCGCCGGGGGTGTCACCGGATCTGAGTGACGGCGTCGTCCTCTATCTGCACGGCGGGGGATTCCTGTGCTGCGGGCTGAACACGCATCGGCCGGTGGTCGCGACGATCGCGAAGCTGACCCGGTTGCCGGTGATGCACGTCGGCTACCGGCAACTGCCCGACACGAACATCAGCGGTTCGGTCGACGACTGCCTGACGGCGTACAAGTGGTTGCTGGAGAACGGAGCCCGCGCGGGCGGGACGGTGTTCGCCGGTGATTCGGCGGGTGGATTCCTCGTCTTCGCGACCGCGCTGAAGGCCCGCGAGGAGGGCGTCGATCTGCCCGCCGGCCTGGTCGGACTGTCGCCGCTGCTGGACTTGGACTGCGCCGACAAACTGGTGCATGCCAACGCTGCCCGCGACGTGTTCGCGCCCGTGGAGGCGCTCGTCACCATCGGCAAGCTCGGTGGCGAGGTGGACGGCGTGCTCGACCCCGCGCTGTCGCCCGTGAACGGAGCTCTCGAGGGTCTGCCGCCTGCGCTGCTGGTCGCTGCGGAAGGTGAGGTGCTGCGGTCGGATTCGGAGCTGATGGCGTATCGACTGAGTGCTGCGGGTGTTCCGACGACGCTGCAGATCTGGGACGGCCAGGTGCACGCGTTCCCGGCGTTGTGGCCCGGTCTGCCGGAAAGTCGTGCGGTGCTTCGGCGTATCGCGCGTTTCGTCGCGACGCGTGTGCGGCCGGAGGACGGTGTCGCCCGGGACAAGACCGCCTGACTACCGCGGCGGGCCCTTCTCGAGCACGATCGTCGTCGATCGCTGTTGTCCGCTGTCGTCGAACCAGCGCACCGCGACCTCGTCGCCGGGGTGCCGTGCGATCATGCGTTCGCTGAGATCGTCCGAGGACCGGACGGGTGTGCCGTCGAATTCGGTGATGACGTCGCCGATCTCGATGCCCGCGGCGTCGGCGGGGGTGCCGATGCTGACCCAGAGCACCTCGGCGCCCCGAGCGTCGTCGGTGACGCTGATCCCGAGGAGGGGGGTGTCGCCGATGTGCACGGTGGCGGACGGGGTTCCGGCGCGGACCTGATCGACGATCGTCATCGCGGTATCGATGGGCACCGCATACGATCTCGGCTGGGTGGGAGCCGGTTTCGTGGGGTCGGAGTCGGCGTTGCCCGCGGTGTTGACGCCGACGACCGTGGCGGTGGCGTCGACGAGGGGGCCGCCGGAGTCGCCGGGACGTACCGCCGCGTCGATCTGGATCAGCCCGTTCAGCCGGTTCCGGGAGCCGTCGGTGGAACTGCGGGCGGTGATCGTCTGCCCGACGTCGGTCACGAACCCCCGGGCCGCCACCGGAACTCCGCCTCCCTCCGCGTTACCCACCGCGGTCACCGGGTCACCGATGCCGACGGTGGTGTCCTTCGCGAGGGTCGCCACCGGGAGGTCGCCCGCGCCCTGGAGCCGGAGTACCGCGACATCGCGCGAGCTGTCGTACCCGAGTACGTCCGCGACGTACTCCGCACCGTTGCCGAGGCTCACCGCGCTGATGTCGAGGGCGCCGTCGATCACGTGGTGGTTGGTGAGGACGACGCCGTCGGGGGTGAGCACTATCCCCGTGCCCGCGGTTTCGACGAGACCCGAATCCGCGACGAGCGTGACGATCGCCGGGATCACCCTGGCCTCGACCTCCTCCGGCGTCAGGACCACCGGCGGCGGCGGAGGAGGCGCGGCGGGCTGGGCGACCGTCGCCGCGGGCGGTCCCGGTTCGCGGACCGGTGGTGCGCTCAGCAGCAGGCTGCCGATCACCGCCGTGGCCACGGCGAGGACCGTTGCGGCGCGGGGCGTCGTCATGCCCGGATGTCGTCGTCGCGGAGTCGGTTCAGGACTGTTTCAGCGACCCCCAGCCGTGCCAGGTGTCGATCTCGATCCAGGCGCTGACCCGTTTCCGGTCGCGGACGGGGTACGGCTTGCCGGTGTAATGCGTGGCGAGGCGGTCGATGTCGGCGAGTTCGCTGTCGTCGACGAATTCGGTCACCCGGCCCTGGACGCTGACGTGGGTGATCCAGTCGTCGGGGTCCATCGCGGTGAGACTGACGCGGGGGTCGCCGCGCAGGTAGTCCAGGCGTCGACGCTCGGCGTCCATGTTGACCAGCACCCTGCCGTCCTCGAACAGGTACCAGGTGGCCACGGACACGGGCTGGCCGTCGGGTCGGACGCAGGCGATGGTGGCGTAATTGGGCCGAGCGAACATCTCGGCGGCTTTCGGTGTCAGAGGTGGCTTCGACATGTCCGAAAGATACTCCTGAGGCCTCCCGGCCTGTGCGTGGTTGACGAGTCCGGGCGCTCGTCAACCACGCACGGGGCAGGCGGCGGTGGACTCGCGGACGACGAGGGTCGGGGTGAACGAGAGCTGCTGGTGCCGGTGGGTGTCGGGATTGTTGACCTGATCGAGCAGAAGCTCGGCCGCCGCTCGTCCCAGTTCGTTCCGCGGCTGGGCGACGGAGGTCAGCGGCACAGCCGCGCCGGCGGCGTAGTCGATGTCGTCGTACCCGACGATCGCGAGGTCTTCGGGCACGCGCTTGCCGTGCTGGATGAACTCCTGGAGCACACCGAGTGCGAGCAGGTCGTTGGCGCAGAACGCCGCCGTGGGTCGCTCGTCACCCGACATCGCCAGGATCTCGCGGGCCGCCTGGGCGCCCGCCTCGATGCTGAGGGACCGGGTGGCGACGGTGCGCATGCGTGTGTTCGCCGATTCCGCGACAGCGCTGAGCGCCCCGTCCCGGCGGTCGCGGACCTGCCTGATGGTGTCGGGTCCGCCGACGAACGCGAGGTTCCGGTGCCCCTGCTCCATGAGGTGGCGGGCGGCGATCCGGCCGCCGTGGACGTCGTCGACGGCGACGGAGGATCGGCCGGGTGTGCGGGACCCGCGGTCGAGCAGGACCACGGGTGTGCCCTGACGGTCGAGGTTGGCGAGCATGGGGGTGCTCTCGCCGGTGGGGCAGAGCAGGATTCCGTGGACGCGTTGTTCCATGAGCTGGCCGAGTTGCCGGTTCTCGCGTTCTTCCGATTCGCCGGTGCTGACCATGACCATCAGCAGCTCGTTCGCCTCGGCGACTTCCTCGGCGCCCGACGCGACGTCGACGAAGAAGGGGTTGCGCGCGTCGAGGACGACGACGGCGAGCATCCGCGACTGGCCGGCGCGGAGTTGGCGGGCGGCGTCGTTGCGGACGAAGCCGAGCTGGGTGATGGCCGCGTGCACTCGCTGACGGGTCGCCTCGGACACCAGTTCGGGGTGATTGAGCACGTTGCTGATCGTTCCCATCGAGACGCCCGCGAGTGCGGCGACCTCGCGCATCGACGCTGCCATTCGATTCCCCCTTCAGCCGGCTCGTTCGACAGCGCACATTGTCGCGTCGGCCGGTGCCCGAGAACAATCCGGCGTTCTTGAATCGCTTCAGACTCAGTATCGCCGTCCGCGCGGGCGGAATCAACACCGGCTGCCAGGAGAGACGATGTGAAGCGGCCAGCAATGGACCTGGCGTGCTTTTATAACGATAAGGTCACGGCGGCGACCGGCTTTGCCGAACCTCTTGACTTGTGGCGCCTATCACTCCTAGCTTCATGAACGAGAAATGAACCGTTTCAATCGGAGGTGCTGAATGAGCGTCCCCCCTGCGGTGCCGTTGCTGGAAGTGCGGGACGTCACCAAGTCCTTCGGCAACGTCGCTGCTGTTCAGGGTGTGTCGTTTCCGCTCTACGGCGGCGAGGCACACGCCCTCGTCGGAGAGAACGGTGCAGGCAAGTCGACCATCGTGAAGATGCTCGCCGGCGTGCACGGCCCCGACACCGGATCGCTCCTCGTCGGCGGCGAGGAAGTGTCGCTCGGGTCGCCCTCGGACGCCAAGGCCCGGGGCATCGCCGTCATCTACCAGGAGCCGACGCTGTTCCCCGACCTCACCATCGCGGAGAACATCTTCATCGGCACCCAGCCGCGGGCCCGGTTCGGAATGATCGACCGCGGCGCGACGAACACCGCCGCCCGCGCGCTGTTCGACCGTCTCGGTGTCCCGATGGACCCGGACCGGCTGGCCAGCGGACTCTCGATCGCCGACCAGCAGCTCGTCGAGATCGCGAAGGCGCTCTCCACCGACGCCAACGTCATCGTCATGGACGAGCCGACCGCTGCGCTGTCCGGCAACGAGGTGGAGCGGCTGTTCAAGGTCGCCCGGTCCCTCTGCGCGTCCGGCGCGGCGGTCATGTTCATCTCGCACCGCTTCGAGGAGATCTTCGCGCTGTGCCGGCGGGTCACCGTCATGCGCGACGGACGGCACATCGCCACCTCGGAGCTGGCGGGACTGACGGTCGACGACCTCGTCCGCAGCATGGTCGGCCGCGACCTGGGTGCGCTGTTCCCGAAGATCGACGTGGAACCGGGCGCCGTCGTCCTCGAGATCGAGAACCTGTCGCGTGCAGGGGTGTTCTCCGACATCAGTTTCCAGGTCCGGGCCGGTGAGATCGTGGCGCTGTCCGGGTTGGTCGGTGCCGGCCGGTCCGAGGTCATGCAATCGGCGTTCGGTGTGGACCCCCGCGACAGCGGAGACGTCCGGGTGCGCGGCAAGAGTCTGCGCAAGGGCAACCCGAAGGCCGCGATGCGCGCGGGAATGGCGCTCGTCCCGGAAGACCGTCGCCAGCAGGGCCTGATCCTCGACATGTCCATCGAGCGCAACGCCACGTTGACGCGGTCGTCCGCTCTCGCGCGGTTCGGCTTCCTCGTCGGGGGAAGGGAGCGCCGGTCGGCATACGAGTGGACGAAGAAACTGCAGACCAAGTACGCGCGCATCACCGACCCCGTCGGGGTGCTGTCGGGTGGCAATCAGCAGAAGGTCGTGCTCGCCAAGTGGATGGCCACCGCGCCGAGCGTCCTGATCGTGGACGAACCCACCCGCGGAATCGACGTCGGCACCAAAGCCGAAGTGCACCGGATCATCTCGACGCTCGCCAGTGAAGGCGTCGCTGTCGTGATGATCTCCTCCGAACTGCCGGAGGTGCTCGGAATGGCCGATCGCGTCCTTGTGATGAGGGAAGGACGAATCGTGTCGGAACTGAGCAGGTCCGAGGCCGACGAGGAGAAGATCATGTTCGCTGCAACGGGTTCGGAGGCCGCCGCATGAGCGCACCCACCCGCGTCGCGCCATCAGGCGCCGCGAAGCCGTCGGTGAAGTCGGACGCGGGGCCGTCCCTGATCGAGAAGGTGCTGCAGGTCCGTTCGCTCGGCATCCTCGCCGCGCTGATCGTGCTGGTCGTGGTCACCACGATGCAGAACAGCAATTTCCTGTCCTCCCAGAGTATTCGCGACATCCTGCTGGCGGCATCGATCGTCGGAGTTCTGGTGGTCGGGCAAACCGTCGTCATGATCACCAAGAACATCGACCTCTCGGTCGGCTCGGTTCTCGGCCTGTCGGCGTTCGCCGCGGGCAGTGTCATGAAGGGCGCCGACGGGGCGCCGATCGTGGTGGGGATTGTCGCGGGTATCGCGGTCGGCGCGATCTGCGGACTCGCCAACGCGCTGCTGGTGCGGTTCGGCGGCGTTCCCGCACTGGTCGTCACGCTCGGCACGATGTACATCTTCCGGGGCATCGCCTACCTGTGGGCGGGCGGCGAGCAGATCACCGCCGACGAGATGCCGTCGAACTTCCTGAAGCTCGGTACTGCAACACTTCTCGGTGTCCCCGTGCTCGTCGTCGTCGCGATGGTGGCGGTCGTCCTCGCCGGGGTGTACCTCCGCCGGTACCGCAGCGGCCGCGACCTCTACGCCATCGGGTCGAACGGCCACGCCGCCGAACTCGCGGGCATCGCCGTCGGCAAGCGCATCCTGCTCGCGTTCGTCTTCTCCGGGGCCATGGCCGGAATCGCCGGGGTCATGTTCGCGGCGCGCTTCGGGACCGTCGACGCCGCCGCCGGATCCGGCTACGAGCTCAACGTGATCGCGGCCGCTGTCGTGGGCGGTGTGGCCGTGGTCGGTGGCGTCGGCACCGTCTGGGGAGCCGCGCTCGGCGCGCTGCTCCTGACCACCATCAACAGTTCGCTGCCGGTTCTCCAGATCAACCAGTTCTGGCAGCAGGCCATCGTCGGTGCGCTGATTCTCATCGCCATCGCGGCCGATCGGCTGCTCGCGGTGCGTGCCGCACAGCAACTTCGGAAGAGGAGCGCTCATGTCGACTGACACCATCGAGCCGGCGGCGACCGCACAGCCGGACACCGCGGGTCGGACGTCGACGGTCAGCCGCGTCCGCGAGTTGCTCGCCGGCTGGGATTCGGCGATCATCGCCATCACGGTCGTCGTGCTGGTGGCCGCCTCGGTCACCAACCCCGACTTCGGGAGCAGCCGGAACTTCACGTTCCTCGTCCTCGATCTGGCGCCGATCTTCCTGATCGCACTGCCGATGACGTTCATCATCATCACCGGGGAGATCGACCTGTCGGTGGCGAGCGTCCTGGGGCTGAGCGGCGCCGCGATGGGCTGGATGTGGAACAACGGCTTCGCCATCGAGATGATCATCCCGATGTGCATCCTGCTCGGCTGCGTCCTCGGTGCCCTCAACGGTTTCCTCGTCGCCAAGCTGGGGCTGCCGTCCCTGGCCGTCACGATCGGTACCCTCGCCCTCTTCCGTGGGCTCGCGTTCGTCCTCCTCGGTGACCAGGCGGTGTCCAACTTCCCGCGTGCGTACACGTCCTGGGTGACGGGAACCGTCGGGGGCACGTCCATCCCCAATCTCGCCATTCCGCTGGTCGTGGCGGCTGTCGTGTTCGCGGTGATCCTCCAGGCCACCCCGCTCGGCCGCGACATCTACGCCACCGGCGCCAGTGACACGGCCGCACGCTTTGCGGGAATCGACGGGGCGCGGCTGAAGTTCTGGCTCTACGTGGTGTGCGGGGCGGTCGCCGCCCTCGCCGGAGTGCTGTGGAGTCTGCGGTACTCGAGCGCCCGGGCCGACAACGGATCCGGTCTCGAACTGGCCGTGGTCGCCGCTGTGCTCCTCGGCGGGGTGTCGATCTTCGGCGGCAAAGGCCGACTGGCCGGCGTGCTCGCCGCGGTGGTGCTGCTCGCCACGCTGCAGAACGCGCTGCGCCTCGAAGACATCTCGAACGAGGCGCTCACCATCGTCACCGGCGTTCTCCTGATCGTGGCCGTTCTGCTCCCGAACCTGCTGAAGACCGTGCGGGCATCCGCGCAGCGTCGAAAGCTGCAGAACGCCTCCTGAATTCCCCTGCTCCACAGCTCTTTCTCACTTCAGCGTTCGCAGTGACGCGAACACGAGGAAAGGATCCACCATGACCCGATTCCGCCGGACCTTCGTTCCCCTGGCGGGGATCGTCGCAGTCTCGATCGGACTGACGGCCTGCGGCGGCACCACCCAGGATTCGGCGTCGAACTCGGGCGGTGGCGACCGCGCCACCGGTACCGCGAACCCCGACGCGCCGATCCAGGACGGTCTGCAGGTCGCGTTCCTCCCCAAGCAGCTCAACAACCCGTACTCCGACATCGAGGTCGGGGGCGGCAAGACCGCAGTGGAGGAGTTCGGCGGCGAGTACAAGCTCGTCGGCCCCAACGATGCGAGCGCGTCCTCGCAGGTGTCCTACATCAACACGCTGATCCAGCAGGGCCAGAACGTGATCAACATCGCGGCCAACGATCCCAACGCCGTGTGCCCGTCGCTGAACCAGGCCCGCGACGCCGGCATCAAGGTCGTGACGTTCGATTCGGACGCGGCCGAGGACTGCCGCGACCTGTTCATCAACCAGGCCACCACCCAGGGTGTCGGTGAGACGCTCGCGAAGATGACCAGCGAGCAGATCGGCGGCACCGGCAAGATCGCGGTACTGTCCGCCACCCCCAACGCCACCAACCAGAACGCCTGGATCGAGGTGCTGAAGGCCGAGCTCGCGAGCAAGCCGGAGTACCGGAACATCGAGCTGGTGGCCACGGTGTACGGCAACGACGACGACCAGAAGTCGTTCCAGGAAACGCAGGGCCTCCTGCAGACGTACCCCGACCTGAAGGCGATCGTGTCGCCCACGACGGTCGGCATCGCCGCGGCGGCGCGCTACATCTCGTCGTCGAGCTACAAGGGCAACATCGTGCTCACCGGACTCGGCACCCCGAACCAGATGCGGGAGTACGTGAAGAACGGCACCGTCAAGGAGTTCGCCCTCTGGGACCCGACCAACATCGGCTACCTCTCCGCCTACGCCGGTGCCGCGCTGGCGTCCGGTCAGATCACCGGCGCCGAGGGGCAGAAGTTCACGGCAGGCAAGCTCGGCGAGTACACGATCGGCGCAGGCGGCGAGGTCGTGCTCGGCCCGCCCACCGTGTTCGACGCGAACACCATCGACCAGTACAACTTCTGAACCGTCCGATGAACAAGTACTGCTTCACCCTGCAACTCCGGCCGGACCGGATCGACGAGTACGTTCGCCGTCACGCCCAGGTCTGGCCGGAGATGCTCGAGGCCCTGAAAGCCAGCGGGTGGCACAACTATTCGCTGCACATCCGGCCGGACGGGCTGATCGTCGGCTACGTCGAGTCGGCCGATCTCGAACAGGCACAGGCGGCGATGGCGCGCACCGACGTCAACCGGCGTTGGCAACACGACATGGCGCCGTTCTTCGCGCTCGACGGTGTGGCCCCCGACGAGGGATTCACGCTCCTCACCGAGATCTTCGACCTGGACGCCCAGCTTCACACCCATCTCGACCACACGATCTCCACCGAAGGATGATTCACCATGACGGCAACTGACACTCGGCGCACGGCCGGCGACATCTCCGCCCTCGCCGACTTCGGAATCGAAGTGCCCAGTTGGGCATACGGGAATTCCGGGACCCGATTCAAGGTGTTCGCCACGGCAGGCGTCCCGCGCGACCCGTACGAGAAGATCGAGGACGCCGCACAGGTGCACCGGGTGACCGGGGCGGCGCCGAGGGTGTCGCTGCACATCCCGTGGGACCGTGTCGACGACTTCGGCAAGCTCGCCGCGTTCGCCGCCGATCAGGGGGTGTCGCTGGGGGCGATCAACTCCAACGTCTTCCAGGACGACGACTACAAGCTGGGGTCGCTCACCAACGCCGACCCGAAGATCCGGGCGAAGGCGGTCGCCCACCACGTCGAGTGCATCGACGTCATGCGGGCCACGGGCTCGAAGGATCTGAAGCTGTGGCTGCCCGACGGCACCAACTACGCCGGCCAGGATTCGATCCGCGCCCGGCAGGATCGGCTCGCCGATTCGCTGCAGAAGATCTACGCCGAACTCGACGACGATCACCGCCTGCTGATCGAGTACAAATTCTTCGAGCCGTACTTCTACACCACCGACATACCCGATTGGGGAACGTCGCTGCTGCACTGCCTGGCGCTGGGCGAGAAGGCACAGGTCGTCCTGGACACCGGTCATCACGCGCCGGGGACGAACATCGAATTCATCGTCGCCCAGCTGATCCGGCAGGGACGGCTCGGCGCCTTCGATTTCAACTCCCGCTTCTACGCCGACGACGACCTGATCGTCGGATCCGCGGACCCGTTCCAGCTGTTCCGGATCATGCACGAGATCGTCCGGGCGGGCGCGCATCTCCCGGACTCCGGGGTGAACTTCATGCTCGATCAGTGCCACAACATCGAGCCGAAGATCCCCGGCCAGATCCGGTCCATCATGAACGTCCAGGAAGCCACGGCCAAGGCTCTGCTCGTGGACGGGGACGCACTCGAGGCGGCCCAGCAGTCGGGTGACGTGCTCGGTGCCCACGCGGTGCTGATGGACGGGTACAACACCGACGTCCGGCCGCTGCTGGCCGAACTGCGCGAATCGCAGGGCAGGGACGCCGACCCGATCGGCGCATTCGCGCGCTCCGGATACCTGGAGCGGATCGAGCGCGAGCGGGTCGGCGGAAACCAGGCGAGCTGGGGCGCATGACGACCGCGACGACGGCACACACCGTGCCCGCCCGCCTCGACCGCGTGCGTCCCCGGAAGACCCGGCTGGGACTGGTGTCGGGTGGGCTCGGCGCCTACTGGCCGCAGTTCCCCGGCCTCCGGGGCGTCCTGCAGGAGTCCGCCCGGTACGTGACGGGCCGATTCGAGGAGCAGGACTGCCAGGTCGTCGATGCCGGCTTCGTCTCGGACCCGCAGGAATCCGCCGTCGCGGCCGAGACGCTGAGGCAGGCCGACTGCGACCTGGTGGTGATCTTCCTGACCACCTACCTGACGTCGTCGATGGTGCTGCCGATCGCGCAGCGGACCAACGTACCGGTGCTGCTGATCGATCTGCAGCCGACCGAGGCGATGGATCACGCGAACACCGACACGGGGACGTGGCTGGCCTACTGCGGGCAGTGCCCGCTGCCGGAGGTCGCGAACGTGTTCCGGCGCAGCGGCATCGACTTCCGGTCGGTGTCCGGGTACCTGCACGACGAGAACGCCTGGCGGCGCATCGGCGCCTGGGTGAGCGCCGCCTCGGCACGGGCCGCCCTGCGGCACGGCCGGCTCGGACTCATGGGTCACCTGTACCCCGGGATGCTCGACATCTCGACCGACATGACCCTGTTGTCGTCCCAGTTCGGCGCGCACGTGGAGGTGCTCGAATTCGACGACCTCCGGGTGCGGGTCGACGCGGTCACCGATCGTGAGACGGCCGACCGCGTCGCGCTCGCGAAAGAGATTTTCGCGCTCGACGGTTCGGTGGATCCGGACGATCTCGCCTGGGGAGCCAGGGTGTCCGTCGGGCTCGACCGCCTCGTCGTGGACTTCGCGCTCGACGCGATGGCGTACTACCACCGCGGGCTCGACGGTGAACTGCACGAACAGCTCGGCGCCGGAATGATTCTCGGAGCGTCGCTGCTCACCGCCCGCGGTATTCCGCTGGCCGGTGAGTACGACATTCGCACCGCGGTCGCGATGCTGGTCTCGGATCGGATGGGCGCCGGTGGATCGTTCACGGAACTGCAGGCACTGAACTTCCGCGACGGCGTCGTCGAAATGGGTCACGACGGGCCGGCCCATCTGCAGATCTCGTCCGCCGAACCGCTGCTCCGCGGTCTCGGTATCTACCACGGCAAGCGGGGGTACGGCGTCAGCGTCGAGTTCGACGTGACCCACGGGCCCGTCACGACCTTCGCGGTCGGGCAGAACCGCGACGGCTCGTACTCGTTCATCGCGTCCGAGGGCGAAGTGGTTCCCGGACCACTCCTGGCCATCGGCAACACCACGTCCCGGGTCGACTTCGGCCGGGATCCGGGGGAGTGGACGGACGAGTGGAGCGCCACCGGAACCGGTCACCACTGGGCGTTGTGCGTCGGGCACCGTGCCGGCGCGATCAAGGCCGCAGCAGAGTTGCTCGGCATCGAATTCATCCGGGTCTGAAGTCAAGAATCTCGAGGGAGAAACACGAAGTGAACGCCACGAGCACCATCGCCGAACTGATCGCACGGTCCAACAGACTGGGCGCCGACGCTCGGAACACCAACTACGCGGGCGGGAACACCTCCGCCAAGGGCACCGACGTCGACCCCGTGACCGGCGCCGAGGTGGAACTGGTCTGGGTGAAGGGCTCCGGCGGAGACCTCGGCACGCTGAAGCCCGCCGGTCTCGCCGCGCTGCGCCTCGACCGGGTCCGCGCCCTGACCGACGTCTACCCGGGCCTCGACGCCGAGGACGACATGGTCGCCGCGTTCGACTACTGCCTGCACGGCAAGGGCGGCGCCGCACCGTCGATCGACACCGCCATGCACGGTCTGGTGAACGCGCCGCACGTCGACCACCTGCACCCCGATTCCGGCATCGCGTTCGCGACCGCCGCGGACGGTGAGGAACTGACCCGCAAGTGCTTCGGCGACCGCGTGGTGTGGGTGCCGTGGCGCCGCCCCGGTTTCCAGTTGGGCCTCGACATCGCGGCCATCGCGGAGGCGAACCCGCAGGCGATCGGCTGCATCCTGGGCGGTCACGGCATCACGGCGTGGGGGTCGACGAGCGAGGAGTGCGAGCAGCGTTCGCTCGAGATCATCCGCACCGCCGAACAGTTCATCGCCGACAACGGCCGCGAGGAGCCGTTCGGCCCCGCGATCGCGGGCTACGAGGCACTGCCCGCCGAGGAGCGCCGCCGCCGCGCCGCCGCACTGTTCCCGCTGCTGCGTGGACTGGCCTCCACTGATCGCCCGCAGGTGGGGCACTTCACCGACAGTGAGGAGGTGCTGAACTTCCTTGCGGCACAGGAGCATCCGCGTCTCGCGGCGCTGGGCACGTCGTGCCCGGATCACTTCCTCCGCACCAAGGTCCGGCCGATGGTCCTCGACCTGCCGCCGACCGCGTCGCTCGAAGACGTCACCGCGCGACTGCGTGAACTGCACACGTCCTACCGCGAGGACTACGCCCGGTACTACACCGAGTACGCGGAACCGGACAGCCCGGCGATGCGCGGCGCCGACCCGGCCATCGTCCTGGTCCCCGGCGTCGGGATGTTCTCGTTCGGCGCGAACAAGCAGACCGCGCGGGTGGCCGGCGAGTTCTACGTCAACGCGATCAACGTGATGCGCGGCGCCGAGGCCATCTCCACGTACCAGCCGATCGACGAGCGGGAGAAGTTCCGCATCGAGTACTGGGCCCTCGAGGAGGCGAAGCTGGCTCGCATGCCGAAGCCGGCACCGCTCGCCACCCGCGTCGCCCTGGTCACCGGTTCGGCGTCGGGAATCGGCAAGGCGATCGCACAGCGCCTCGCCGCGGAGGGGGCGTGCGTCGTCATCGCCGACCTCGACCAGGCGAAAGCGGCCGAGGCCGCCGCCGAGATCGGTGGCAGCGACGTCGCCGTCGGCGTGGCAGCGGACGTGACCAGCGCCGACCAGGTCGCCGCGGCGTTCGAGTCCGCGGTCCTGGCGTTCGGCGGAGTCGATCTCGTCGTCAACAATGCCGGATTGTCCATCTCCAAGCCGCTGCTCGAGACCACCGAGAAGGATTGGGACCTGCAGCACGACGTGATGGCGAAGGGCTCGTTCCTGGTGTCGCGGGAGGCGGCGCGGGTGATGACCGCCCAGGCGATGGGCGGCGACATCGTCTACATCTCCTCGAAGAACTCGGTGTTCGCCGGCCCCAACAACATCGCGTACTCGGCGACGAAGGCCGACCAGGCGCATCAGGTGCGTCTGCTCGCGGCGGAACTCGGCGAGTACGGCATCCGCGTCAACGGCATCAACCCGGACGGCGTGGTGCGGGGTTCGGGCATCTTCGCCGGCGGCTGGGGTGCCAAGCGGGCCGCCGTGTACGGCGTCGAGGAGGAGAAGCTGGGCGAGTACTACGCACAGCGCACCCTGCTCAAGCGAGAGGTGCTGCCCGAACATGTCGCCAACGCGGTGTTCGCGCTCACCGGCGGCGACCTCACACACACGACCGGACTGCACATCCCGGTGGATGCCGGTGTCGCTGCGGCGTTCCTGCGCTGATGGACGCGTTCGCGGCGATCGACCTGGGCGCGTCCAGCGGGCGGGTGATGCTGGGCCGCGTCGCCGACGGTGTGATCACCCTCGACGAGGTCGCGCGCTTCCCCAACCGCCCGGTGCGGCTGGGCGGATCGTTGCACTGGGATCTGGCCGGCCTCTACCGGGGTGTGCTGGACGGGCTGCGGGCCGCGGCAACGGAGGCCGAGGCCCGCGGTGACGTCCTCGTGTCGATCGGCATCGACACGTGGGCGGTGGATTACGGGCTCCTCGGCGGCGACGGTTCCCTCCTCGGGATGCCGTACCACTACCGCGACCAGCGGACGTGGGGAGTCGCGGCCGATGTGCGATCGTCGATACCGGACCGGGAGTTGTTCGAGCGCAACGGCATCGCGCAGCTGCCGTTCAACACGGTGTACCAGCTGCTGGCCGAGCGGGAGAGCGGCGCGCAGCGGCTCGACGTCGCTGAGCAGATGCTGATGATCCCCGACCTTCTGGCCTACTGGCTCAGCGGGGTGCGCGTCGGCGAGGTGACCAACGCGTCCACCACCGGTCTGCTCGATCCGGTGAGCCGCGACTGGGACCGGGCGCTGGTCACCCGGCTCGGCCTCGACGACCGCGTGCTGCCACCGTTGGCGGAGCCCGGTGCGGCGATCGGACCCGTCCGGCCCGACGTCGCCGAAGAGATCGGGGCGCCGGACCGCCCCCCGACGGTGGTGGCCGTCGGCAGCCACGACACGGCGTCCGCCGTCGTCGCGGTCCCCGCCGTGAGCACGCGGTTCGCGTACATCGCGTCGGGGACGTGGTCGCTGGTGGGAACGGAACTGCCGGGTCCCGTCAGGACCGAGGACGTGCAGGGGGCGGGGTTCACCAACGAGGCCGGCGTCGACGGCACCACCCGGTTGCTGCGGAACGTGATGGGCATGTGGCTGGTGCAGGAGTCGATGCGGCAGTGGCAGGCCGACGGGCTCGAGGTGTCGTTGCCGGAACTGCTGGAGGACGCCGAAGCGCTGACCGACCTCGGCTCCGTCGTCGACCCGGACCTGCCGGTGTTCCTGCCGCCGGGCGACATGCCTGCCCGCATCGCCGCCGAATGCGCCCGGACGGGTCAGCGCGTGCCGGACGGTCCGGCCGAGGTGATCCGGTGTGTCATGGACAGTCTCGCGGACGCGTACCGGCGGTCGGTGCAGTCGCTCGTCGAACTCACCGGCACACCGATCGACGTGGTGCACGTCGTCGGCGGCGGATCCCAGAACGCCCTGCTGTGCCAGCTGACGGCGGATGCCACCGGGCTGCCCGTCGTCGCCGGACCCGTCGAGGGTTCCGCCCTCGGCAACGTCCTGGTGCAGGCGCGCGCGGCCGGTGTGCTGTCCGGTGGCCTCGCCGAACTGCGTGCGGTCGTGTCGAATTCGTTCACCCTGCGCGAGTTCGCGCCGTCGGCGGCGTCGCTGTCCCGGGCCTAGGGAGCTCTAACGCCGGTCCCGGAACTGCGGTTCGCGCTTGTCCTTCCGCGCCGCGGTGGCCTCCTCGAAGTTGTCGGTCAGCAGCCGCACCAGCAGCTGTCCGAGCCCCTCCTGGTGAATGTGGGCTTCGAGGGAGGCGGCGTCGAGGCCGGACCACAGCGTGCGCTTCGTCAGTTCCAGGCCCGGCCGGGAGAACCGCGACATGCGCTCGGCGAGGTCGAAGCACTCGTCAAGGAGGTCCTCGCCGGGCACGCACCGCGACACGAGCCCGATCCGCTCGGCCTCGTCGGCGTGCACGTCCCGCCCGGACAGCATGATCTCGAACGCCCGGGACGAACCGATCGCCCGCGGCAGCAGGTAGCTCAGGCCCAGCTCGCTCGCGGTCAGTCCGTTGTTGATGCCCGCCGCCCGGAAGTAGGCGTCCTCCGCCGCGATCCGGATGTCGGAGGCGAGCGCCAGGCACAGGCCGCCTCCGATGGCCGCCCCGTTGACGGCGCTGATCACCGGCTGGTGCATCCGGCGCAGCGAGAGCACCACGTTGTCGAGCATCTCCATGGCCCGCAGGGCGACGGTCGGCGGGGTGAGGCCGTCGACGTGGGGGAGCGTGCCCGCGGACCGCTGGTCGGCACCGGAGCAGAAGCCGCGGCCCGCGCCGGTGATCACCACCGCGCGCACCGAGTTGTCGTTGCTGATCTCCTCCAGCGCGTCGCGGAACGGGATCATCACGTCGAACGCCATCGCATTCATGCGTTCCGGACGGTTCAGCGTCACCAGGGCGATGCCCGGCCGGGGGTGGTCGACGACGACGAAGTTCACGTCCTCGATACTAGAACACGTTTCAATTCTGTGGATCGATTTGCGGTCGCGGACGCCCGGGGGCGACCGTGCGCGCGAGGATGCCGAGCGTCGCGCGCAACGCGTTCTCGGAAATCACCGGGAAGATCCCGGCCTCGCGCCAGAACGGGTCGATGGACGACCAGTCGTAGAACGACGTCACCATCGTTCCCTCGTCGATCGGCTCGAGCCGGTAGCCGTACACGTGCCCGATCTGCGGCCGGATCTGACCGAGGACCTTCCAGGAGATCTCCCGGTCGGGCACGAACGTCTCGATCGTCACCGTCACGTCGTAGAGACCGAGGTCGAAGTCGTTCAACGCGTCGCGGTCCATGTGCACGACGAACGTGTCGCCCGCCGCCGTGACGCGGTCGCCTTCCGCGGACATCAGCATCCCGGAGCTGTCGATCGCCACGTGTCCCTCGGGGTCGCAGAGGAGGCCGAAGATCGTCGCAGGGTCCGCGGCGACGGCCCGCCGGACCTCCAGCCGCTCGCTGATGTCAGTCGTCATGTTCGCATCCTGCCACCCCATGTGAGTGCCATCGTGTGCTCGGGGACGCGATGCCACTCACATGGGGAAGGTGGGCAGCACCCCGGCGTCCATGGCCTGCTTCAGAGACGGCGCGGCCGAATCCTTCTCGGACAGCTGGAACGTCAGCGGGCTGCCGTCCCGGCCCACCGTGGGCCAGTCGATTCCCAGTTCGGGATCGAGTGGATGGAGGTCGTGGTCGAGGGCCGGGGTGTACTCGATCGAGCACAGGTACATCACGGTCGACGCGTCCTCGAGGGACAGGATCGCATGGCCGACGCCGGCCGGAAGGTAGACGGCGCGGCGGTCGGCGTCGTCGATGAGCACCGAATCCCACTGCCCGAACATCGGCGACCCGACCCGCAGGTCGACGATGACGTCGAGGAACGCACCCTTGACACAGGTGACGTATTTCGCCTGCCCGGGCGGGTTGTCGGTGAAATGGATGCCGCGCAGGACGCCGGCGGCGGACACCGAGCAGTTGGCCTGCGCGAGTTCGAGGCTGTGCCCGACGGCGGCCTCGAACTCCGAGCCCTTGAACCATTCGAGGAACACGCCGCGGTCGTCGCCGAACTGCCGCGGAGTGATCTCCCAGGCGCCCGGAACCTTCAGTTCCCGATATTCCACGTCACCAGTCCTTGCCGCGTTCGAGCAGTTCGAGGAGATAGTCGCCGTACCCCGACTTGCCGAGAGTTTCGGCGCGGGCACACAATTCGGCGTCGGTGATGAACCCGCGGCGCCACGCGACCTCTTCCGGGACGCCGATCTTCAGCCCCTGCCGATGTTCGAGCGTGCGCACGAAGTTCGACGCCTCGAGCAGTGAATCCACGGTGCCGGTGTCGAGCCACGCGGTTCCGCGGGGAAGCACCTCGACCTGCAGCCGTCCGGCCTGCAGGTACGCCTGGTTGACGTCGGTGATCTCGTACTCGCCGCGGTCCGACGGCTTGAGGTCGCGCGCGATCGAGACGACGTCGTTGTCGTAGAAGTACAGCCCGGGGATCGAGAAGTTCGACTTCGGGGTGGCGGGCTTCTCCTCGATCGACATGGCTCGGCCCGTGTCGTCGAATTCGACCACACCGTAGGAGCTGGGATCGGACACCCAGTAGGCGAACACGGCGCCGCCGTCGATGTTCTCGAAGCGGTTCAGCCGGGAACCGAGGCCGGGGCCGTAGAAGATGTTGTCGCCGAGTACGAGGGACACGGACTCGCCGCCGATGTGGTCGGCGCCGAGCACGAACGCCTGCGCCAGGCCGTTCGGTTCCTCCTGCACCTTGTACGTGAGGTTCACCCCGAACTGGGAGCCGTCGCCGAGGAGCCGTCGGAACTGCTCGGCGTCGTGCGGGGTGGTGATGACGAGGATGTCCCGGATGTTGGCCAGCATCAGGGTGGAGAGCGGGTAGTAGATCATCGGCTTGTCGTAGACCGGGACCAGTTGCTTGCTCACTCCGAGAGTGATCGGGTGCAACCGGGACCCGGTGCCGCCTGCCAGGATGATTCCGCGCATGTGCGCAGTGTTCCAGTGTTCGCGTCGGATAGAAACTCGGGAGCGCCACTAGGGTGGGTGCACATGAGGCTTCTCGTGACAGGCGGCGCCGGGTTCATCGGTGCGAACTTCGTGCACCAGACGGTGGCCGAGCGGCCGGACGTGCAGGTGACGGTGCTCGACGCGCTGACGTACGCCGGCAACCGGCAGTCGCTCGACCCGGTGGCCGATCGCATCGAGTTCGTGCACGGCGACGTGGCGGATTTCGCGCTGGTGGATCGTCTGGTCGCGGACTCGGACGCGGTCGTCCATTTCGCCGCGGAATCGCACAACGACAATTCGCTGGCCGACCCGACGCCGTTCGTGCAGACGAACGTGATGGGCACGTTCTCGTTGTTGCAGGCCGTCCGCGCCCACGACGTCCGGTATCACCACATCTCCACCGACGAGGTGTACGGCGACCTCGAACTGGACGACCCCGAGCGCTTCACCGAGTCGACCCCGTACAACCCGTCGAGCCCGTATTCGGCCACCAAGGCGTCCAGCGACCTGCTGGTGCGGGCGTGGGCGCGGTCGTTCGGGGTGCGGGCCACCCTGTCGAACTGTTCCAACAACTACGGCCCGTACCAGCACGTCGAGAAGTTCATTCCGCGCCAGATCACCAACCTGATCGACGGGGTGCGCCCCCGCCTGTACGGCAGCGGGAAGAACGTGCGCGACTGGATCCACGTCGACGACCACAACGCGGCCGTCTGGACGATCCTGGAGAAGGGGAGTCTCGGTCAGACGTATCTGATCGGCGCGGACGGCGAGGTCGACAACCGGACCGTCGTCGGTACGTTGCTCGAGCTGTTCGGCCGCGACCCCGGCGACCTCGACTTCGTCACCGACCGCCCGGGCCACGACCTGCGCTACGCGATCGATTCGACGCGGCTGCGCACCGAACTGGGCTGGGCGCCGCAGTACAAGGATTTCCGCACCGGGCTCGAGGCCACGGTGCGGTGGTACCGCGACAACGAGTCGTGGTGGCGGGCGCAGAAGGAATCCGCGGAGAAGGCTTACGCGGCCACGGAATCCGTCATCGGCTGACGGTTCCGCGGAACGCCCACGCTCTCGCCGTCAGCGCGATGCGGCCTGCGTCGTCGCGGCCCAGCCGGGCATCGAGCAGGTCCCGGAGCTCGTCCCGGCGCCCGGCGGGCAGGGACGTGCAGTATCCGGGCGCGGGCCCTTGGCCGCCCAGAAACGGCCGCCAGAAATCGTCGAAGTCGGCGAACACGATGGGAACGTCGAGAGGGTGCACCTCCACCCCGGTCAGCCCCGCCGTGGACAGTGCATCGCGGAGAGGCTGCGGCCGGCAGAGCGGGAAGCGGACGCCCTCGTCGAGGTCCGCGGCGGCCTCGTCGAGTTCGCGCGCGGCATCCCAGAACGCGCGAATCATCTGCATTCCGTCGGCGTAGTCCCACACGTACCCGGCGACCGTCCCGCCGGCCCGCGTGACCCGGCGCATCTCGGCGAGCCCCTCGTGGGGGCGGGGAACGAAATTGAGGACGAGCCCGGACACCACCCGGTCGAATTCGCCGTCCTCGGCGGGGACGGATTCGGCGGTGCCCGGCCGGACCTCGAAACGCGGATCGTCCGTCGCGGCGCGAGCCGACGCCGCGAAGGGCTGCGACGGTTCGACTCCGACCACCCGGGCCGGATCCGCCGTGCGGAGAACGGTGTGGGCGAGGGCGCCGGTCCCGCAACCCACGTCGCACCACGCACAGCCCGGGCCGGCGGCCAGCCACCGCAGGAACTGCGACGCGACGAGCCGGCTCCAGCGGCCGATGTAGAGCTCGTACGCGGGATCGATCTCCCAGGCGTCCGTCATCGCGGTCTCCTCAGGACGGCTGCGGTACCCGCGAATCCTCGTGGACGAGGGCGTTGCGCAGCGAACGCGAACCGGCGATCGCGGCGACGAAGCCGGCGAGCACCTCGCACAGCGTGAACACCAGGCGTGACGCGAGAGCCAGCCCGAGCGCGACCCCGCTGTCCATGAACGGGGACAGCGCCGCGACGACGACGGCCTCGCGGACCCCGATGCCGGACGGCGCGACGACCACCAGCACACCGGCGCACATGCCGAGGGCGATCGCGCCGATGCACTGCACCAGGGTGCCCGCCTCGAATCCCGCCGAGCTCGACGCGAGGAACCAGAGATGCACGCCGTAGAGGACCCAGCTGACGGCGCACCAGCCGAGGGCCCGCCCGATCTTGTGCATGGTCAGTTGCCGCTGCAGCGGGGCGCGCCGCAGGATCCGCAGGGCCAGGTTCACCAGCCGGGTGAGGACCGGTGGATAGCAGCAGACGAGAGCGATCGGGACGAGAACGATCACCGCGACCGCCGCGACCGTGCTGATGTGGAACAGGGCCGGCAGCGCCAGCAGCCCGACGACCAGCGCCGATGTGATGCTCAGCCCGACGGTGACGAGGACGGCGACGAATCCGTTGGCCCGCGACACCCCGGCCCGGCGCACGAGCTCGGTCTGGAGGACGAACGCCCACACGCTGCCCGGCAGATACTTGCCGAGCTGACCGACCAGGTAGCAGCGGGCGGCGTCGAAGGCGGGAATCGGGTGTTCGAGGGCCCCGAGCGCGTGCTGCCACGCGCGCACCGCCGCGCCCATGCCGAGGAAGACGAATACCGCGGAGACGGCGAGCGCCCACCAGTCCAGCTGGGTGATCGTGTCCCTGACCTCGGCCCACTGCGATTTCACGGCGAACACGATGGCGACGACGATCGCGAGGGTGACGAGGATCCGCAGCGCGTTCATCAGGACGGCGCGACCGCCACGGTCCGGGACGATCTCGGGATCGGCGTCCACGAGAGCCACCCCCTCACCGGCAGTGCGCTGCGGCGGTGCAGCGTTCGTTTCCGACGATAGCAATCGGAGGGCACCGGATCAGGAAACGAGCGGTTTCGCCGCCAGTTCCCGCCACCAGGCGAACGCGTCGGCGAGTGAGTTCGGGAGTTCCGCGTCGGCGTCGAGCCGCCCCGAGGCGTACAGCGTCGCCACGGCCGCGATGTCGCGGTCGGCGATCCCGGCGCGGCTCATGCCCACCCGGTTGGTGCCGCGCAGGGCGGCGGGGTTGCCGAACACCGTGGCGAACGGCGGAATGTCCTTGGCGACGACCGATCCCATCCCGACCATTGCACGCGCACCGATCACCCGCCGCTGATGCACCACCGCGCTCATACCGAGATTGACACCGTCGCCGAGGGTCACGTGGCCGCCGAGAGTGCTGGACGGCGAGAGGACACAGTCTTTGCCGATCCGGACGTCGTGCTCGACGGACGTGTGGTTCATGACGAATCCGCCGCGCCCGATGGTCGTCGGCCGCTCCGCGCCCTGCTGGACGGCGCTCATCTCCCGGATCACGGTGCCCGCGCCGATCACGACACCCTGATGCGGACTGACCTCCGTCCACGTGCGGGGATGCGTCTTCCCGATCCACTCCGGCGGCGCCCCGAGCGTCGCGTGGGCGCCGATCCAGCAGTCGTCGCCGATGTCGAGCGGGCCGGTGAGGACGGCATACGGTCCGATGCTCACCCGGTCCCCGACGGTGACGCCGTCGCCTATCACGACGGTCGGGTGGATCTCGCAGTTTTCACCGATGGTCATGAAAGTTGGCGATTCCTTCCAGGAGCCGTGCAGACCGTGGGAACCTTCAAGTGGGTGCAATCTGTGAAGACGGTGTGAACGCACGTCAATCTATCGGAGGAACCGTGATCGCGATCTCGAGTATCTCTTTCGGAGAGGACGTCGAGCGCGAGGTTCTCGACACCCTGCGATCCGGGATGGTCGCGCAGGGACCGAAGGTCGCGAGGTTCGAGGAGGGGTTCGCCGAACTCGTCGGCACCCGGCACGCCGTGGCCGTCAACAGTGGCACCACCGCGCTGATCGCGGCACTGCGGGTGCTGGATCTCCGGCCGGGCGACGAGGTGCTCACCACCCCCTTCACGTTCGTGGCCACGCTCAACGCGATCCTCGACTCCGGCGCGACGGCACGATTCGCGGACATCGGGGAGGCCGATTTCGCGCTCGACCCCGACGTCGTGGCGCAGTGCGTGAACGACCGCACCCGGGTGCTGATGCCGGTACATCTGTACGGGCAGACCGCGGACATGGGTGCGCTGATGCCGCTGGCCGAGTCCCGGGGACTGGCCGTCGTCGAGGACGCCGCGCAGGCGCACGGTGCCACGTTCGACGGCAAGGGTGCGGGCAGTTTCGGGCTCGGCTGCTTCTCGTTCTATGCCACCAAGAATCTCACCACCGCCGAGGGCGGCATGGTCACGACGGACGACGACGCGGTGGCCGACCGGTTGCGGGTGCTGCGGAATCAGGGCATGCGACGCCGCTACGAGTACGAGATGGCGGGCCAGAATTTCCGGATGACGGATCTGCAGGCCAGTCTCGGGTTGCCGCAGCTGGGTTCCTATCTGCAACAGGTGGAGTCGCGCCGGCGCAATGCCGAGGCGCTGCGGACCGGTCTGAAGGACGTCGAAGGTCTAGTTCTGCCTTCGGAACTCGCGGGCCGCGGGCACGTGTGGCACCAGTTCACCGTGATCCTCGCACCCGATGCGCCGATCGACCGCGACACCCTCGCGCAGCGTCTGGGCGATCGGGAAGTCGGCAGCGGTGTCTACTACCCGAGAACCGTCTACGACTACGACTGCTACCGCGAGCATCCCCGGGTGATCGCGTCGCCGACGCCCGTCGCGACATCCGTGGCCCGCCGGTGCCTGAGCATTCCCGTCCATGCCGCGCTCTCCACCGACGACGTCGACCGGATCGTCGCCGCGGTCCGCGAGGCGATGGAGGCGTGATGACGTCCACGCGACCGCGGATCGCGCTCGTCGGATCCGGCCGGATGGGTTCGCTGCACGCCCGCGTTCTCGCGCAGTCGCCGCTGTGTGACCTCGCCCTGCTCGTGGAACCGCGTGAGGAACACGGGCGGGAGGTCGCCGCACGGTTCGACACCGCATGGGCTGCGGATTTCGACGAGTTGGACGGCATCGACGCCGCCGTCGTCGCGGCGGCGACACCCGCCCACTACGAGTTGGCCGGCCGCGTCCTCGACCTCGGCAAGCCGCTGCTCGTCGAAAAGCCGCTCGCCGCAACGTACGAGGAGAGCACGGATCTGGTGAAACGCGCCGCCGCGACGGGTGTCCCGCTGATGTGCGGCCTGCTCGAGCGGTTCAACCCGGCGGTCCGGACGGCACGTGAATTCGCCGGTGACGTGTGGCAGGTCAACGGAATCCGGCACTCGCCGTTCGTCTCCCGCATCCCCACCGGCGTCGCGACCGACCTGCTGATCCACGACGTCGACCTCGCGATCGGTTTCGTCGGATCACCGCCGGTCGGTGTGAAGGCCGAGTTCGGGTACTTCCACGACAGTTCGCGGCGGAACGAGGCCGAGGACTGTGCGGAGGCGGTGTTGCGATTCGAATCCGGTGCGGTGGCCACCATCTCGGCCAGCCGGGTGAGTCAGCGGAAGGTCCGGCAGTTGTCGCTGCTGGAGCCGGACCGCCTGATCGAGATCGATCTCCTGCGCCGTGACATCACCATCTACCGGCACATCGACGACGACCTGCCCGCCGACCGCGACGGCTACAAGCAGCAGACGGTGATCGAGATCCCCACCCTCCGCTACAGCGACGAACCCCTCGCCGCCCAGCTCGCGCATTACGTCGGGCTGATCGGCGGCGAGGGGGACGCCGACGCGGAGCGTGACTCGATCCTGCCCGCGCACCGCGTGGTCCACGAGGCGACGGTGTCGGCTACCGGCTGAGCGCTCCGGCGACCGCCAGGCGGGTGTCTTCCGCGACGAGGTCGGCGTTGAGGGCTGCCGCAGCGCTCAGGCCGGCTCCGGCGGCGACGATCACCTGCGCTTTCGGGTCGGCGACGTTACCGGCCACCCACACCCCCGGAACCGCGGTGGCGCCGGTCGCGTCGGAGGCGACGGCGGTGCCGATCACGTGTCCGGCCATCTCCATCTCGGTGGTGTCCAGGCCGAGGCTCGTGAGGAAGTCGGCGCGGGCCCTGAACAGGGGCGGGACCACCACGGCGGTGAGGGGGAAGACCTGACCTGTGCGCAGCCGCACACCGGTCAGCCGGTCACCCTGCACCTCCAGTCCGGCCACACCGCCGTCGATCACGGCGATCCCGCGTGCGGCGAGCTGCTCGTACTCCTCGCCGGTCGGTTCGTTCGCGTCGTCGAGGAACAACGTCACATCCTCGGTCCACTGACGCCACATCAGCGCCTGGTGCACCGCCGGCGGACTGCCGGCCAGGACGCCGACCGGCTGGTCGCGAACCTCCCAGCCGTGGCAGTACGGGCAGTGCAGGACGTCGCGTCCCCATCGCTCGGCCACCCCGGGGATGTCGGGGAGCACGTCGACGAGGCCGGTGGTCACCAGCAGTCTCCGCGCCCGTACGGTCGCGCCGTCGGCGAGCGTCACCCGGAATTCGCCGTCCCCGACCTTGTCGGCGGACGTGACGGTGCCGGTCACGATCTCGCCGCCGTACTCGGCGACCTCCTCGCGTCCGATGGCCAGTAGTTCACCGGGAGGGGTGCCCTCGCGGCCGAGGTAGTTGTGAATGTGCCCGGCCGGCGCGTTGCGCGGGGAGCCGGCGTCGATCACGAGCACCGATCGCCGTGCTCGCGACAGGGCCAGTGCCCCGCCGAGTCCGGCTGCGCCACCGCCGACGACCACTACGTCGTAACTGTCTTTCATCGCGTTCTCCTTCGCTCGTCGACCTCGTGATGTCCACTGTCCGGGGAGACCGCGAAACTGGCAAGTATGTTTGCCGCTGTGGCAACATGGTGGTGTGAACGACGACGTACCCGATCTGGACGGCGTCCTCGATGCCGTGGGACCGCGGCTGAAAGCTCTCCGACAGGAGCGCGGGGCGACCCTCGCCCAGCTCTCCGAGTCCACCGGGATCTCGGTGAGCACCCTGTCGCGGCTCGAGTCCAGCCAGCGCAAACCCACGCTCGAGCTGATGCTCCTGCTGGCCCGCGCCCATCAGCTGCCCCTGGACGAACTCGTCGACGCACCCGCCACCGGCGACCCCCGCGTTCATCTGCGGCCCCTCGAGCGCAACGGCACGACGATCATCCCGCTGACCCGCAGGCCCGGCGGGATCCAGGCGTTCAAGCACGTGATCCCGCCGGGTGACCCGAACGTCGTCCCGAGCCTGCAGGTCCACGAGGGCTACGAATGGCTGTACGTGCTGTCCGGCCGGCTGCGACTGCTGCTCGGCGAACACGATGTGATCCTGACGCCGGGGGAGGTTGCGGAGTTCGACACCCACGTCCCGCACTGGTTCGGCAACCCCGGACCGCAACCGGTGGAGATCCTCAGCCTGTTCGGTCCTCAGGGCGAGCGGGCGCACGTCCGCACGGTCCCGCGGGGAACGGCAGCCGAGCGCGACCGTCGGTAGAATTCGTCCGGACCGGTGACGAGCGCTCCCTCCGAGGCGCAGGACGTGATGGGGAGGCCCCGTGCGACGCTGGATTCTCGGTGTTCCCGTAGCGGTCGTGATTCCGCTCCTCGCCGGGTGTTCCGCGACTGTGGCACCGCCCGTGGCGCAACCGCAGCCACAATCGCCGCCCGCAGGCGCGACTCTCGTGGGCCTGGGGGATTCCATCCCGGCCGGTGACGGATGCCCCGGCTGCACGCCGTTCGTGGAACTGTTCGGCGATCAGCTGTCCGGCGACGACGCGCTGCCCGTCCAGGTCGCCAACCTGGGTGTCGGGGGCTGGACCAGCACCGACCTGCTCGACTCCCTCGAACCCGGCGCATACGACGCCGACGCCGTGCGCGACGCCGACCTCGTCACCGTCACGATCGGCGCCAACGACTTCTACGCCGAACTCGACGACTACCTGGACGGCGACTGCGGCGGCGACGACGGGCTCGGCTGCTTCGAGCCGGTGCTCCCGGAGCTGCAGACCACGCTGACGTCCGTGCTCGACCGCATCGCCGAACTGCGCGCCGGACAGCCGACCGCGGTGCTGGTCACCGGGTACTGGGACGTCTTCCCGGACGGCGACGTGGCCCGCGAGCTGTACGGACCGCAGTTCCTCCGGGACAGTGCCGCGCTGACGCTGCGCGCCAACGACGTCATCTCGGAGGTCGCGGGCGCGGAGGGCGCCACGTACGTCGACCTGTTCAGCACGTTCAAGGGAACGTGGGGCGACGGCGACCCCACCGGACTGCTGGCCGACGACGGCGACCACCCCAACCAGATCGGCCACCAGCTGATCGCCGACGCGTTGTCGTCCGCGGCGGTCGCGGGATCCGGCTCCACCGAGGCGTCGGCGTTCACGTCGTCCGAGTGGTCGCCGCGCTGAGCTTGCGCCGGCGCACCACCGCATCGACGACGGACAGGATCAGCACCACGACCGTCGCGGCACCGAACGCCGCGACGGACAGGTTCTGCCGCGGCGGCCGGAACGTGACGACCAGTTCGTGGTCACCCGGCGGCACCGGCACCTCGAGCAGGCCGTGCCACCCCGCGGTCGCGTCCACCGGCTCGCCGTCGACGGTGGCGGAGTAGCCGGGCCACGCGAGGCGCGCGAACGAGACGGTCCCGCCGCTGCCCGCAACCCGCACGGTCTCCGTCGCCGCGCTCGTGTCGGACGAGAGCACCCGGACACCCTCGGACGCGAACGACACGCGTCCGGGCAGGGGCAGCGGCCGGTCACGCTGCAGCACCGTCCGGGAGTCGCTGCGTTCGGTGACGTGCCAGCCGGGCGGGGGCGGCGCCGTCGCGACCTCGGGCACGAGCCCGTGCTCCACCACGAGCGTCGACACTCGCAGGTAGTCGATCAGCGGGATCGGGATGTCCGCGTTCACCGGCTGCCAGAGCGCCCCGTACACCCCGGGGCAGACGGCGCCGCGGTAGTCCATGCACAGGGCTTCCTGGAACTCGGTGAACCCGATGCCGGTGTAGGCATTGACGCTGCCCTCCGCGGACGACGCCATGATCTCGTTGCCGAACAGGATCCGGCCTGCGGTGACGTCCTCGTGGGAGGTGTCGTCCAGATCGGCGAGTTGCAGCACGGTGCCCTGGTAGCGGTCCGTCTGCGCGGACAGCACCGTCGTACTCGCCGGGTCGACACGGCTGCCGCGCTCGACGTCGCGGGTGAGGGACCACACCTGCGCGGCGGTCACCACCACGGTCCCCAGGACCAGGGCGGCGACGAGAGCATTCGGGCCCCGAGTGCGCCAGGCGGTGTATGCCAGCATGCACAGCGCCGCGACGAGCAGCGCGAACAGTGTGTGCCGCAGAGTCAGGGCCGGTGAGGACGCGAACGCCAGGTAGAAGCCCAGCGCGATCAGCACCGCCGACGCCGTCGCCCGGTGACGCACCCGGTCGCGGGCGATCCCCAGCGACAGCGCGAGCGACAAACCGATCACCACGCACAGGTACAGGTATTCGACCAGCCGGATCGGCCACCGGAACATCCCGACGTTCGACGGTCCGAACGTGAAGAGGAAGTAGACGACCGCGATCACGACCAGGCTGATCAGCGGCCGCCCGTGCGCGCGACGGAACCCCGCGGACGCGAACAGCGCGCGGATGCGGCCCCACGGCAGCCACGGCAGCAGCGGCAGCACGAACCACGCGAGGTAGAGCGACGGGATCACCTCGACGGGACCCCCGAACGTCATGATCACGGGGAGGTACGACGGGCTGCTCATTCCCGCGGGACCGCCGATCTGCGGCTGCAGGAACGTGTCGTTGAAGATGCCGGTGCTGCCGGCGCGGGTGGTGACGTCGACGCTGAGGAACAGCGGCAGATACGTCACCAGCGCGGCGGTGCCTGCGCATGCGCCGGTGATCACCAGCACGAGCAACCGGAAGAACTGCCGCGCGACGAGCAGGCCGATCCCGATGCCCAGGAGAACGACCACGGCGCCCAGCGCGGCGTACGGGTTGCCCATGCTCACCGTCAGTGCACCGATCACGAACGTGACCATCGGATTCGTGCGACCGCGGGAGAGGCGGAGCGCCGACCACCAGAACAGCGTCACCCACGCGACGGCCATCATCCCGGACGGCCAGCCCGCCGCCTCGTAGAACAGGGTGAAACCGCTGAACGGAATCGTCAGTCCGGCGAGGATCGCGGGACCACGCCGGGCACCGTATTCGCGGCACAGCAGGTACGTGGCGAGGGCGAACAGTGCGAGGAACTCGGCCATGACCACGAACGCCGCGACGGACAGGTTCTCGAATGTCGCGGCCAGGATGTAGTTGGCCAGGTTGACGGGGTTGTAGAGACCGTACGCGGCCTCGCCCGCGTAATTTCCGCCGATCCAGGCGTCGGGATTGACGGTGAGCCACCGCCCGGCCAGGAGTTCCGTGCCGATCCGGTGCCAGGACGGCACGAACGATTCCAGCATGTCGCCGCCGTAGTAGAAGCGGTCGTACACGATCCGGGGAACCGTCGCGATGGCCGCGGCAGTCACCGCGACCGCGAGTGCCACCACCCACTCGGGGACCCCGCGTATCGATCGGGTGAACGTCGAAGACACGGACGCGGAGGGTGCCACGGACTCCGAGCCTACGAGTTAGGCTGCGCCCGTGCGCCTTTTCGGTTGTTCCCACGACCAGAAAGACGCACGTGCGCCGAAGGCGCTGTCCGTCGTCATCCCGGCCTACAATTCCGCCGCCGTCATCGAGCACACCGTGCACCGGGTGGCCGAACGACTGGCCGGCCACGACGTCGAGATCATCGTCGTGGAGAACGGATCCACCGACGGCACCATGGACATCTGCACCCGACTCGCCGCGGACTGGACGCCCGGACCCGTGTCGCTCACCGTCCTGCGGAGCGAGAAGGGAATGGGCAATGCGTTGCGGACGGGAGCGGCGGCGAGTCGCGGCGCGCACGTGCTGCTGACCGCCGACGACCTGCCGTTCGGGTTCGACGATCTCGACGGCGCCGAGAAGCTCGCCGCCGGCCACGACGGCCGGCTACCCGAAGTCGTGATCGGTTCGAAGGCCCACCCCGACTCTCAGGTGCGGCGCGGCGCCCTCCGGGGAACCCTGACGTGGGGTTTCGCCGCGCTGCGCCGCGTGATTCTCGGGATGCGCACCGGCGACCCCCAGGGCACCGTCCTGATGGACGGCGACCTGATGCGGGGACTGGTTCCCGGCCTCGTCGAGCCCGGGTTCCTGTTCACCACCGAACTCGTCTACCTCGCGGAGCGGGCGGGCATCGTGCCGGTGGAGGTCCCGGTGCGTCTGAGCGACGATCACGACAGCCACGAAACCCGCATATCCAGGGCCGATGTGCTCGCCATGGGGATGGGACTGTTCCGGCTGCGGGCCCGTCACCGGGACGGAGGTCGCCTCGCATGGTCAGGGAGCGCGTCGCGAGGTTGATACCCTGCGAACCGAGAAGAGGATCGTGCCGTCGCCGTGGCGCGGTCCAGCCCACCTCTCGCGGGGAACAGTAGGAGCACTATGAACGAGTCTGCGTCGGTAGCACCTGTGGACGGGAGCACGGCCGCGGTACGGAGTGCTCTCACCGAGCATCGCGCACCCGACCGCCTCGTGGTGGCGCGAGGTCTCTTCACGGGACCGACCACCCGGGTCAAGGACGATCTGTACGCCAGGATCGTCAAGGGCCGCGCCCACCGCGAGCGCTACGTCGTGCACCTCGAAAAGGGCGCGACGGTCGACACCGACACCTACTTCGGCCGGTTCGCGGCCAGCTACTACCAGCGCTGGACCACGGTCACCGACGTGACCGTCGGGTTCCACCACGAGGCCGACGGTCGCGCCGTGGTGGCGCTGCGCGGCTCCGATTCAGGCGGCAACTCCCGCATCCTCGCGACGACGGAGATCGACGGCTCGGGCACGGCGACGCTGTCCGCGAAGCTCGACGCCTACCTGGACGGCGGCTCCCTGTGGGTGGAGTTCACCGCCGTCGACGGCCCCCTCGCGGTGACCGACCTGGAGTGGACCGTCGCCGCGCCGTCGGTGATCCGTCCCGCCGCGATCGCGATCTGCACGTTCAACCGCGCCGACGACTGCGCCGAGACCGTCGCCGCCATCGCGAACGACCCGACGATGGCGTCCGGCATCGACGCCGTGTACGTGGTCGACCAGGGCAGCGACCACGTGTCGGACCGGGAGAGGTTCACCGAGGTCGCCGAGATCCTGGGCGACAAACTCGTCTATCTGCGACAGCCGAACCTCGGCGGGGCCGGCGGATTCACCCGCGGCATGTACGAGGTGTCGGGCATCAACGAGCACGCCAACCTGATCCTGATGGACGACGACATCCTGTGCGAGCCGGAGTCGATCCTGCGGATGAACGCCTTCGCCAACGTCACCACCGAGCCGACACTGGTCGGCGCGCAGATGCTGTACCTGATGAACCCGGAGCACCTGCACGTCAGCGCCGAGGAAGCGGACTTGTCGAAGCTGAAGGCGGGCCGCTGGGCGGCCGGGTCGCGGCACGACATCAACCTGCTCAAGAAGAAGCAGCACAAGCGCGTCGACGCCGGCTACAACGCGTGGTGGTCGTGCCTGATCCCCGCGGAGGTTGTCGCGCAGATCGGGCTCCCGCTGCCGATGTTCTTCCAGTGGGACGACATCGAGTACGGCATCCGCGCCCGCGCCGCCGGATTCGTCACGGTCACCCTGCCC
Organism: Rhodococcus wratislaviensis; assembly: GCF_900455735.1. Classification (GTDB taxonomy): domain Bacteria; phylum Actinomycetota; class Actinomycetes; order Mycobacteriales; family Mycobacteriaceae; genus Rhodococcus_F; species Rhodococcus_F wratislaviensis. Next base: position 462,664 of record NZ_UAUI01000024.1, read on the forward strand.
AACGCCGGTGTGTGGCATGCGGACTTCCACTGGAAGGACCGCGACGACTGGGCCAAGTACTTCAGCATCCGCAACTCGCTGATCGCCGCCGCGCTGCACAGTGACTTCGACGCCAAGTCGCTGAGCAAGATGATGACGCGGGAGATCACCCAGTACCTGGTGTCGATGCAGTACGGGTTGGCGTACACCATGATCCGCGGTATCGAGGACTTCCTCGAGGGCCCGAAGGTGCTCGAGGACGGCGGACAGGCCGTGCTGGCGTCGATCCGGGAGGAGCGCAAGCGGTTCCCCGAAACCGTCAAGCACCCCGCGTCGAACATTCCCGGTGTGCGTAACTCCGACCTCGTCACCCGGTACGCCGGTTTCGAGCCGGACAAGAGCAAGATCGACCTCGTCCTCGCCAAGCGGGCCGCATACCAGTGGCTCGGCCGCACGCAGCACGGGGTCGCGAGTATTCCTGTGGCCGAGGCGCACTGGTGGCACGTGTCGCTGTTCGACACCGCCGTCATCACCGACGCCTCCCAGTCCGGGGTGCGGGTACGCCGCCGCGACAAGGAGACGGCCCGTGAGCTCACCGCCCGGACCGCGAAGCTGATGAAGCGGTTCCGCGACCACGCGGCGTCGACGCAGCGTCAGTACCGGGACGCGTTGCCGCAGCTCACCAGCCGGGAGAACTGGGCTCGCCTGTACGGGAAGTGACGTCGGCCGGACCGGTGCAGGCCCGTGATGTGCGTGGGCTGCTCCGGGATTCGTTCCTCGTCTTCGCTGTCGGTGTGGTGCTCGGCGCGGCGTGGAGTTGGCGTCCGTCGTTCTGGTACGACGAGGTCGCGACGCTGTATTCGAGTCAGCGATCCCGGCCCGACCTGTCGAATCTGCTCGGCCACATCGACGCCGTGCACGGGCTGTACTACGTCGGGATGCACTACTGGTTCGCGACGTTCGGTGCCTCGGAGTTCTCGGCGCGGTTCCCGAGCGCCCTGGCCGCGGGTGCGGCGGGCGCAGGGGTGGTGGTGCTCGGTGCGCTGATCTCGACCCGGCGGGTGGCGGTGCTGTCCGGGATCCTGTTCGTGATCCTGCCCAGCGTCACGTGGGCTGCCGCGGAGGCCCGCGGGTACGCGGCCACGGCGGCGGCCGCGGTCTGGCTGACCGTGATTCTCCTTGCAGCACTGAGGTTCCGGCGCTGGTGGCTGTGGGCGCTGTACGCCGCCGGCCTGGCGGTGTCGATCGTGTTGTTCGTCTACCTGATCACCCTCGTTCCCGCGCACCTGCTGACGATCCTGCTGCTGCGCGAGGCCCGGCGGTCCTGGCTCGGGTGGGCGTCGGCCACGGCGGCGGGGACGGTGGCCGCGGCGCCGTTCGTGGCGCTGGTGCGCCGGGAATCGGTCCAGGTGGCGTGGATCCCGCCGCTCGACGGCCACCTGCCGCGGGCCGTCGCCGAGTACCAGTGGTTCGTCGGCGCACCGTGGTTCGCGGCGCTGTTCGCCCTCCTGGTGGTGGCCGGGTTCGTGGCGCTGCTGCGCGGTCACCGCCTGCCCCCGGTGCTGTCCGTCGCGCTGCCGTGGATCGCGGTGCCGATGGCGGCGCTGCTCGCCTATTCGCTGCTGCGCAGCCCGGTGTATCTCCCGCGGTACTTCACGTTCACGACGCCGGCGGTGGCTCTCGTCGGCGGACTCTGCCTGGCCGCCCTGACCCGGCAGTGGTGGCAGTCCGCGGCGGTGCTGGCGGTGTTCGCGGTGGCCGCGTCGCCGAGTTACCTCGAACAGCGCGAGCAGTGGGCCAAACCCAGCGGCATGGACTTCAGCACCGTCAACGGTTTCGCCGGGGAGCACCTCCGCCCCGGCGACTGCGTGCTGTTCGACAAGCCGGCCTGGAACCCCACGTCGCTGCGGCTCGTGAAGAACGTGCGGCCGGAGGCATTCGACGGCACCCGCGACATCGGGCTCGGGACCACGGCCGCGAGCCGGGGGTCGCTGTGGGACGACGAACTCGCCGTCCCGGACCTCGCGGGCGCGCTCGAATCGTGCACCGTGGTCTGGTTCTTCACCGACTACGAACGCGACACCGAGCGCGTCATCCGGCACACGTCCAACGAGGTGTGGACGCTGCCGCCGTACCACTTCGAGGACACCGAGGCGTTCGCCGCGCTCGCGCGGTCCGGACTGCGGATCGACGAACGCGCGACGTTCAACGTCACGCAGGCGGTGAAGCTGGTGCGGTGATCCGCACGACCACCTGCTCGTGGTTCGCGGTGTAGCTCAGGTACTCGAAGCCGACGCCGGTGCGGTCGACGAATTCCGTCCACGCCCGGTACTCGTGCTCCTGCCAGCCCGGGAAGTTGAAGAACTCGTCGAACACGATCACCGTGCCCGCGATCAGCCGGCGTTCGAGCCGGTCGAGCACCGCCTTCGTCGACGAGTACAGGTCGGCATCGAGGTGCACGAACGACACCGGTCCCGGGTGCGTATCGAGGAAGCCCGACAATGTGTCCTCGAAGAGTCCGGGCACCAACTGCGCGCCCCGCACCTGCGGCAGTTTCTCCTGCGCGAACTCCCCGGCGGGGAATCCGGTGCGCCACGTCTGCGGCAGACCGGAGAACACGTCGAACCCGAACACCTCGTGCTCGGCGTCCTTCAACTGTTCGACGATGATCCGGAGCGTGGTGCCCGACGCCACCCCGAACTCGAGGGCCAGCCCCTCGACCTCCACCTGCGACAGGCCGTAGCGCAGCGTGTCCTGCGGATTCCAGAACACGGGCGCCTTCGGCATGTGTTCGAGCACGAACGCCGCGGCCTCGTTCGTGGCCCGCACGTCCAGCGCCTGCGTGATGTCGCGTCGGGCCTGCTGCTCGAGTTCGCCGAGCCGCTGCTGGACGTCGGAGATCTCCATGCGGGCATCGGACAGCTCGGACAGCACCCGGGCGAGTTCCTGATTGGTCGCGCTGAGCTCCGCCAGGGTCTGGTCGTGCTGGTTCTCGGTGAGCTCGCGGGACCGGCGGTCCGATTCGGACACCACCTCGGACACGGCACGTTGAAGCTTGAGACGGGCCTTTCTCCGAAGATCGAACATATACCCATGTTGCCAGTCCACATCCCGGCTCACCGCTCGAACCGGGATGCGGGTCGCACGCCCGTGTCAGTGACCGCGGCTGCGGTACATCTGCCGTTGCCAGCGGGCGATGCTCTTCCACTCGCGTTCGCGCTCGGCTCGCAGCCTCGCGTCGGTGCGCGACGCGATCCACCCGTTCTCGCGAATCAGCTTGCGGTAGCTCGCAAGTCTGCGCTCGGGCAGTTCGCCGCGCTCCACCGCGTCGAGCACCGCGCAGCCGGGTTCCGTCCCGTGCGAGCAGTCCGCGAACCGGCACTGCGCCGCGAGTTCCTCGATCTCGGGAAACGTCTTGTCGATGCCGTCGGCGGCGTCCCACATGCCGACACCCCGCAGTCCCGGCGTGTCGATCAGGGCGCCTCCGTGGGGCAGCGGCAGGAGTTCACGGTGCGCCGTCGTGTGACGTCCCTTGTGATCGCCCTCGCGGACGCGTCCGGTGGCGAGCACGTCTTCGCCGAGCAACGCATTCGCAAGCGTCGACTTGCCCGCGCCGGACGGTCCGATCAGGGCGACCGTCCCGTCGATGACGGCGGTGAGGACGTCGATGCCGTCGCCGGTGTCGGCGCTCACCGCGAGCACGGTCGCACCCGGCGCCACCGCCGCCACTTCCGTGGTCGCGTGCGAAACATCCTGCACGGTATCGGATTTGGTGAGTGCGACCACCGGCTGGGCGCCGCTCTCCCACGCCAGGGCCAGCAGGCGTTCGATGCGTCCGAGATCGAGGGCGGTGTCGAGTGCGGCGGCGATCACCACCGTGTCGACGTTGGCCGCGAGGAGCTGGCCCTCCGACCGGCCGGACGCGGACGACCGGACGATCGCGCTGCGCCGGGGGAGCAGGTCGGCGACGGCGATCTCGTCGCCGTGACGGTGGAGCGTCACCCAGTCGCCGGTGCAGAGCGTGTGCTCGCCTGCGAGTGCGCGGACGACGCCGGCGGGTACGGCGACGTCGCAACGACCGCGGTCCACGCGGATCACCCGCCCGGGCTCGCGACCGTCGGCCGGGTAGTTGTCGAAGGTGTCGGAAAGTGTGTCGTTCCAGCCGTAGGGCAGGAGTAGTCCAGGGTCGAACATGGTGGGTGTGATCCTCGGGTCGATGAGCGCCGACCGGACCACTGCGCGGGTTCGGTCAGGCGAGGGGGAAGGGGGAGTGGACGCACACGGCGTCGACCGACGAGACAGTCATCGGACACTCACTCCTTCGCAACACATCGAGATTCTCAGACCGGAACCCCACGATGCTCCCACCGGGCGGACCCGGGCGCAACCGAATTACGGGCGCTCGAACCGCTCCTGACGGCCCAGCTTCCGCAACCGCATCCACTCCCGCAGACCCTGCGGATCCCGTCGCGTGACGAGGAAATACCAGCCGAACCGCACCCACTCCTGCGGCAGCAGCTTCCGCATGCCCGGCTGGGACAGCAGATAGCCGCGGTTGCGGTACGTGAAGAACCGTTTCGTCTCGTTGTCCGGGTACTGCGTGTGCATCCGGCCGCCGAGGATCGGCTTGAACTCCTCCGCGCCGTTCGGGTGCACGTACGCCGTCTGCAGGCAGGTGCCGAACGGCAGCCCCGACCGCACCAGCCGGCGATGCACCTCCACCTCGTCGCCGCGGACGAACAGACGCAGGTCGGGAACGCCGACCGTGTCGATCGCCGACGCGCGGAACAGCGCGCCGTTGAACAGCGACGCGATGCCCGGCAGCAGGTCGGCCGAGTCGTCGCCGTCGGCGAACAGCTCGGAGCGCAGCCGTCGCCACTCCACACCGCGGCGCAGCGGGAACGCGAGACGGTCGGGGTCGTCGATGTCGCAGACCACGGGGGAGACCTCGGCCAGCCCGTGCCGCTGCGCGCAGTCGAGCAGCGTCTCCAGGACCTTCGGTCCCTCGGGGCGGCCGTCGTCGTCGGCGAGCCACACCCAGTCGGCGCCGAGCGAGAGGGCGTACAGGATTCCCAGCGCGAAGCCGCCGGCCCCGCCCAGATTGTGCTGCGAACCGAGGTAGCTGGTGGGGATCCCGGACGATTCGACGAGTTCACGCACGTCGTCCTCGGCGGCGTTGTCCACGACCACCAGGTGGTCCAGCGGACGCGTCTGCGAGCCGAGGACCTTCAGCGATTCCGCCAGCAGTTCGCGGCGCTTGTGGGTGACGACGACACCGACGATCCGCTCGGCAGCAGCGCTCACGCGGACTCCGCCTCGGCTTCCGCGGCCGTGTGAACGGGACGCTCGTTCGATCTGTCGCTACGGGCGTCCCGTTCGGCCGAAGCGGTGAGCCCCGACTTCTCGCGGTCCAACTCGTAGATGACGTGGCGGACGTGGTCGGCGGCGTCGTCACCCTCGTACGCGCGGACGACGTCCTCGATGCCGCCCTGCTGCCGGATCCGACCGTGGTCGATCCACATGGCCGTGTCGCAGAGCTGGGCGAGGAACTCGTTGGAGTGGCTGGCGAACACCAGGATGCCGGACCGCTCCACCAGCGCCTGCAGACGCACGCGCGCCTTCTTCATGAACTCCGCGTCGACGGCGCCGATGCCTTCGTCGAGCAGCAGGATCTCCGGGTCGATGCTGGTGACCACGCCCATCGCGACGCGCACGCGCATACCGGTGGAGTACGTGCGCAGCGGCATCGACAGGTACTCGCCCAGCTCGGTGAACTCGGCGATCTCGTCCATCTTCGCGAGCATCTGCTTGCGGGTCTGCCCGAGGAACAGTCCGCGGATGATGATGTTCTCGTAGCCGGAGATCTCGGGGTCCATGCCCACACCGAGGTCGAAGACGGGGGCCACGCGGCCGCGGATGCTCGCGCTGCCGCGGGTCGGTTCGTAGATGCCGGACAGCAGCCGCAGCAGCGTCGACTTGCCGGCGCCGTTGTGGCCGACCAGGCCGATCCGGTCGCCTTCCTTCAGCGACAGGTTGATGTCGCGCAGGGCCTCGACGACCACGACGTCCGAGTTGTTGCGCCCGATCGACCCGCCGGCCTTGCCGAGGAACGCCTTCTTCAGCGACCGGGATTTGGCGTCGAAGATCGGGAAGTCGACGCAGGCGTCCCGCGTCTCGATACTCACATGTTCTGTCATTGCTTCAGACCCCTAAACCCAGTAGGGCACACGGGCCCGGTACTTGCGAAGCGCGAGGATGGCGGCGGCCCACCCGACGACGGTGATGGTCAGCACGATGTACCAGTGGTACGCCTGCTGGTCCTGCCCGATCATGGGCGCGCGCACGATGTCGAGGTAGTGGAACAGCGGGTTCAGCTCGGCGAGCTTGACGCGCTCGGCGGCCTGTCCGCCCTGCGCCTCGAGGCTCTGCGTCGTCCACATGATCGGTGTGAGCACGAACAGCAGCAGCGTCATGCTGCCGAGGATCGGCGCGATGTCCCGGTACCGGGTGGAGAAGATGCCGAACATGATCGACACCCACGCCGCGTTGACGACGATCAGCGCGATCGCGGGGATCGCGGCCAGCGACATCCAGGTCAGGTGCCGCCACACCCCGAACGCGAACAGCATGATCACGTAGATCACCAGGTTGTGGGCGAACAGCAGCAGCTGCCGCCACACCAGCCGGTAGACGTGGACGCTCAGCGCCGACGGCAGCTGTTTGATCAGCCCCTCGTTGGCGATGAACACCTCGGAGCCCTCGAGGATGCTCGCGCTGATCAGGTTCCAGACGATCAGACCCACGGTGACGTACGGCAGGAACTCGTCCAGCGGGATGTCGAGCAGGGCGGAGTACAGGATGCCCATCGCCGCGGCCTGCACGCCGGTCGCGATCGTGATCCAGAACGGGCCGATCACCGACCGCCGGTAACGCTGCTTGATGTCCTGCCAGCCGAGGCTCAGCCACAGCTCGCGCTGAGCGAAGCCGTCCCTGAGGTCCTTGAACGCGCGACGGAAGGTCTGCGAATCGGACGCCGGGAGCGGGCCGCCTGCGGCCTCGGTTTCGATAGCGGATGCTGACACGGGCACCGAGCCTACCGGGAGTCGAGTTCCATGCTGTTTCGCCCGTTGCTACAGGTACTGGCCGGTACCGCTCGACTGCGACCCCGGATCGTGATTGTGCGCCCCGTGCGGGTTGCCCATGCTGATGCCCGGAGGCAGTGCTCCCTGACGCATCTGCTCGAGCTGGGAGCGGGCCGCCATCTGCTGGGCGAACAGGGCCGTCTGGATGCCGTGGAACAGTCCTTCGAGCCACCCCACCAGCTGCGCCTGCGCGATGCGGAGTTCGGCGTCGGTCGGGACGGTGTCGTCCGTGAAGGGCAGGGTGAGGCGCTCGAGTTCGTCGCGCAGCTCGGGGGCGAGGCCCTGTTCGAGCTCGTGGATCGACGACTTGTGGATCTCCTTCAACCGGTTGCGGCTGGCATCGTCGAGCGGTGCCGCGCGCACCTCCTCGAGGAGCTGCTTGATCATGGTTCCGATGCGCATGACCTTGGCCGGCTGCTCCACCATGTCGGCCACCGACTCCGTGCCGTTCCCGATCCCGTCCCCGCCGGCTTCGGGGCCCTCGGGCTTGCTCGCGGCCTCGGCGACGGGGATGGCCATGGGCTGACCGTCGGGGCCGATCACGACGACGTGTTCATTCTCCGAGTTCGTCATGCCTCCATCTTGTCTGTTCCCGCTCGGCAGTGCGAAGGTGCGTCCGATTTGAGCCGTTTCCATCTTTGTTGCACTTCGCAACAATCGATGGCTGGCTTCGACCGTATTGACTTGGGGTCTTAGAGTGTCGGGCATGGCTTACGACGTTGCCCGCGTTCGGGGACTCATCCCCTCACTCGGCGACGGTTGGATCCATCTCGATCCGCAGGCCGGCATGCAGATTCCGGACGCGGTGTCGCGCACTGTCTCCACGGCCTTCCGGGCGTCTGCCTCTTCGTCGACCGGGCGACATGTGTCCAGCCGGCGCAGTGCGGCGGTACTCGATGCGGCCCGAGCAGCCGTCGCCGACCTGGTCGGAGGCGATCCCGCCGGGGTCGTCCTCGGACCCGACCGATCCGTTCTCCTCGCCTGGCTGGCGGAGTCGCTGAGCACGCGACTCGGCCTCGGAACCGGGCTGGTGCTCTCCCGCCTCGACGAGGAAGCGAACGTCGCGCCCTGGCTCAGAGTCGCCAGCCGCTACGGCGCCCAGGTGCGGTGGGCGGAGGTCGAGATCGAGACGTGCGAACTCCCCAGCTGGCAGTTCCAGGACCTCATCACGACCACGACGCGTCTCGTCGCACTCACCGCCGCATCCCCGATCGTCGGCTCGGCGCCCGACGTCCGCGTCGCCTCGGACCGCGTCCACGAAGTCGGTGGGCTGATGGTCGTCGACGCGATCGGCGCCGCCCCCTACGCGCACGTCGACATCAACGAACTCGGAGCGGACGTCGTCGCCGTGGGCGCCACCTCCTGGGGCGGACCGCAGGTCGGGGCACTCGTCTTCCGCGACCCCACCCTCCTCGACCGCATCCCCGCCGTGTCGCTCAACCCGTATGCGCGGGGTGTCGAACGTCTCGAGGTCGGGGTACACCAGTTCGCGCTCCTCGCCGGCCTCACCACGTCGATCGACTTCCTCGCGAACCTCGACGAGTCGGCCACCGGTTCCCGCCGCCAGAAGCTCGAGGCGTCCATCAGTTCGCTGCAGAACTACCAGGACACCCTGTTCGACCACCTCATGTCGTCGCTGAAGCGGCTACCGCAGGTCATGGTCATCGGGCGCTCGCCCAGCCGGGTTCCGACGCTCAGCTTCACCGTCGCCGGAGTCTCGGCCGACAAGGTCGCGTCGCATCTCGCCGACAAGCGCATCGCGACCGTCAGCGGGGTCCACGGCGGCTCCCGGCTGCTCGACGCACTCGGCGTCAACGACGAGGGCGGCGCCGTCACCATCGGTCTCGCGCCGTACACCACCCGGTACGAGATCGACCAGCTCGTGAACGAGCTCGCCACCCTGGGCTGACCCGCCGCCGGCTTTTGCCCGCTGTGCCCGCCGCCCTGCGGCGCCCAATGTGACATTCGTTTCGTTGGAGCGGACGAATGTCACATCGGGCGACGACGGCAGCCGGCCGACCGTCAGTTCCGCGGGATCGTCAGGATCACCTTGCCGACGGTCTCCGCCGAGTCCAGCAGTTCGTGCCCGCGCGGCGCCTCGGTGATGGGCAGTTCCGCCGAGACGATGGGATGGACCGCGCCCTCGGCGATCAGCGGCCACAGTCGCTTGCGGACGTCGGCGACGATGTCGGCCTTGCCCTCGTATCCCGACTCGGCCCGCCCCCGCAGTCCGGCCGCCGTCACGTGGCCGCGCTTGGACAGCAACTTGCCGAGGTCCAGTTCGCCCTTCCGCCCGCCCTGCATGCCGATGACGACGAGCCGGCCGTCGGCGGCGAGCACGTCGACGTTGCGGTCGAGGTACGAGCCACCCATGTTGTCGAGAATCACGTCGGCGCCGTGTCCGTCGGTCGCCTTGCGGATCTCGTCGACGAAATCGGCCTCGCGGTAGTTGACGAGGATGTCGGCGCCGAGTTCGCGGCAGCGCGCCAGCTTCTCCTCGGAGCCGGCGGTGACGGCCACCCGGGCCCCCAGCGCGACGCCCACCTGGATGGCGTGCGTCCCGATGCCGCCGCCACCGCCGTGCACCAGCAGCACGTCGCCGCGGGACAAGCCGGCGCCCATCACGACGTTCGACCACACCGTGCACGCGACCTCCGGCAGTGACGCGGCGACGAGCAGGTCCACCCCTTCGGGGAGTGGGAGAAGCTGCGACGCGGGGACGGCCACCTTCTCCGCGTATCCGCCGCCGGCCAGCAGCGCGCACACCTGGTCGCCGACGGACCACCCCGACACTCCCTCGCCGAGTTCGGCGATCGTGCCGGAACATTCGAGCCCGAGGACGTCGCTGGCTCCGGGCGGCGGGGGATAGAACCCCTGACGCTGCAGCAGGTCGGCGCGGTTGACGGCCGTCGCGGCGACGTCGAGGAGGACGTGACCGGGTGGGAGTTCCGGGTCCGGCTGCTCCGCCCATTTCATGACTTCGGGGCCGCCCGGTTGATCGATCGTGATCGCATACATGGGGACGACGCTAGCGAAATGCGCCGTCGCCCGGTGGCGGTGACCGATCACAGCGGCGCGCTCGGCGTTCCGGGGACCGCACGCTACTGGAAAGTAATGTCGCACTACTAGACTGTGAACCTGTGACAGCAGAAACCTCCGACGCCGAAGCCGCGACCAATTGGTTGACCCCGGCCGAGATGCGCGCCTGGCGCGGGTACATGGACGGCAACCAGCGGCTGATGGACGTCCTCAACCGGGATCTGCAGGAGAAACACGATCTGTCCCTGGCGGATTACCGCATTCTGGTGCTGCTGTCCGAGTCGCCGGACGGTTCGCTGCGCATGAGTGATCTCGCGGACGGCGTCCTGTCCTCCCGCAGCCGCCTCACCCACCAGATCCGGCGGATGGAAGCGCAGGGCATGGTCACCCGCGACACGTGCCTCGAGGACGGCCGCGGCGTGCTCGCCGTCATCACCGACGAAGGTCGCGCCCGGCTGGCCGAAGCGGCCCCCACCCATGTGGCCGGGGTGCGCAGCAACCTCGTCGATCTGCTCACCAAGTCTCAGCTGAAGGTTCTCGCCGAGGTGTTCGAACGCGTCGACAAGGCCATCGGCGACCGCTGACCGGTTGCCCGCCGGCGCCAGGGTACCGATAAGATCGCCCACGGAAGCGTGGCAGAGCGGCCGAATGCACTCGCCTTGAAAGCGAGCGTCGTGAAAGCGACCGGGGGTTCAAATCCCTCCGCTTCCGCAGAGTGAAGAGGCTCTGATCTGGTGATAGATACCAGGTCAGAGCCTTTTTCGTTCCTGTTGCTGGTCGGGGTCAGTCGGCCCGTGCCCACGTTTTGCCCACACTTGCCGCAGATCGAGCCTGATCGAGCGCGCTGCCCACCGCGTCGAGATCGTCGTCGAACAGTTCGGCGTACGTGTCGAGCGTCATCGCCGCGGACGCGTGCCCGAGCATCCGCTGCAGCGCCTTCACGTTGACTCCGGCCGATACGGCCAGGCTCGCTGCGGTGTGCCGCAGATCGTGCGGAGTGACCCGCGGGACACCGGCCTTCTCGACTGCCTTCGTGAACCAGCCCGTGAAGCTCACCGAGCGGCGCAGGTACTCGCCGTCGCGGCCGGGGAACACGAGGTCGTCGCGTTCCTTGCCCTCGCACTGGCGCGCCAGCTCAACCACGAGGAAGTCAGGGACGGGCACCGATCGACTCTTGCGGTTCTTCGGTGTACCGACGTGGACCTCCATGTTCACCTGGACGGCGTTCTCGATCACCGTCAGACGCTTCCGCAACAGATCGAGGTGCTTCACCCGTAGCCCGATCGCTTCGCCCCAGCGGACGCCCGTGTAAGCCAGGACGTAGACGAGCGTGCTCCGCTCACCGGCCGCCGCAGCGAGCTGGTCGACCTGGCCGTGAGTGAGGTAGACGCGCGGCTTCCGCTGCTTCCGGGGGAGGTTCTCGACGCCACGCGCGGGGTTCTTCGCGAGACGCTTCGACTTCACGGCGCTGTCGAGGATGCCGGCCAGCACGCCATAGGCGCGAATGACGACGGTCGCACCTTTGCCCTTCACCTTCTCGCCGTCGACGGTCCTCGTCCGCCCGAGGTCGGCAATCCAGCGCTCGACGGCATCGAGGTCGATATCCGACAGCCGCACGGTGCCCCAGCGTGGCTCGACGTGGATTCGCCAGGCCGTCTCGAGCGACTTGTACGCCGACGGCTTCAGATCGGACTCTTTGCGCTCGAGCCATGCGGGCCCGATCTCACCAACTGTGATCTGGCCGAGCTTCGGCGGCACGTACTCGCCGCGCATCTTCTCGACCTCGACCGTGGCGGCGAAGTCGTGAGCCTGTCGCTTGCTCGTGAAGCCGCGCTTGTCGGTCTGGCGCCGGTCTGGCGTTCGGTAGCGGACTCGCCAGCGCTTGCCGGCCTTCGTCTCGTAGCTCTCGATGGTGGCCATCAGTCATCCTCGTCCTCTCGCGCCAGGACGCTCTCGTCTGACTCGCTCACGCTCCACTTCACATCGCGCCCATCCGTCTCGATCGCGCGGTGGATCCATGTATGCCCAGGCTCGCTCCATGAGTCTCGCCGGCGCTTATCGCGCCTGATCTGCATGAAGTCAGGTAGCGAGCGCAGTGCGAACTCTAAATTGTTGTGGCCGTTTAGGGTTCGCACTCCCTCAAGGAAGTAGTGAACCGCCTCGACGGTCGACGGCACGCGTGCACCGGTGACTTCTGCGGCCACCTTGGAGTCCTGGCCTCTGGGTCGGAGGAGGGTATTAGGGGAAACGTCCAGGGCGATGGAGATCGCTACGAGGTCATCCACGTCGACACGACGGGCACCCCGCTCGATCTCACTCAGAGTGTTGTGCGCCATTGGCCGGCCGCCTTCGGTCATGCGGTCCGCGAGGTCGCGCAGTGTCAGCCTCAGTTCTTTACGCACGATTGCGATGTTCGTGCGCACGGTGTCGCCAGTTGGGCCGGTCTCAACTCGTCTTGTCGCCATTTTGCAGATTTTAGTTCAGAGCTTGCAGTACGCCAATTGATCGAGTAGAACTAAGCATGATCCGACCAACTGTTCACAATTTGCAGAATTGAGGCCGAGACTATGCCCGAATCGCCATTGGCTACCGCTGACGAGGCGGCAGAGTTCCTTCGCACCACGACCCAGCGGCTCGCTCAGGATCGCTACCAGGGGACCGGCCCGCGCTTCATCAAGCACGGCCGCCGCGTGCTCTACCGCTGGGATGACCTGCGCGCCTACGTGGACGCGAACACCTACCAGCGCACCGACGACCGCCCGGTTGCCGTCTGATGCCGGCCGACGCCGCCCACGAGAATGCCCCCGCCGCCCGGACCAGGGGCGACGAGGGCCGCGAGAACCGCACCAACACTCACCAAGGAGCAGCTCACATGCATACTACTGCCACTCTCCACGGCCGGATTGACTCCACATGCGTCCGAGACTCCAGCTCGGTGCACCCGAGCTTGAACCTCGCCCTGGGGTGCGACACCTGCAAGTCCGCGCCCGCCCGCTGGACTGCTCGCGTGCACGTCTGGCCGTGCCGCATGGACCACGTATTGATGTGCGGCACGTGCCTCGAGTATTACCGCGCGATCGAACTGCCGCAGCCATGCGCGGCCTGCGGCGAGCTGTTCGAGTCCCGCGGGCAGCTCGTTGGCTGCATCGCGCCGATCGGTGGTGCGTAATGACGACGACGGAGCGCAAGCGTCCAGGTCCGGCGCCGACGCCGGTGCCCGAGAATTGGCGGCCGTGGGTCGATCTCTTCGTGTCCGAGCAGTCGGCCGCGCGTCGCCGGGCTGAGACGATCCGTACTCGAGTGCACCACCTCCGGAAGCTCGCCTACGCGGTCCCTCAGGCCACCCCCTTGACGATCACTCGCGCCGACCTCGTTGCGTACACCTCGGCGCAGAGCTGGTCGCCGCACACCGCGCACAGCAACCGTGCGACGTTCCGAGTGTTCTTCCGCCTGCTCTGCGAACTGGGCCACCGGTCCGACGATCCGGCCCGCACGCTCCCGCAGGTCCGGCTGCCGCGCTCCCGCCCGCGACCGTGCCCTGATCACGTGGTGCGTCAGGCGTTCGCCGGCATCGCCGATCCGAAGGTTGTGCTGGCGCTGCGGATCGCGGTCGAGACCGGGCTGCGGCGCGCCGAGATTGCCCAGGCGAAGCCCGGCGACGTCGAGGGCAGGCCCGGCGACTACGCGCTCCATGTCGTCGGCAAGGGCGGGCATGAGCGCACCGTGCCGATCAGCGACGATCTGGCGGGCGCGATCCTCGAGTGCCGAACCGTGCACCTGTTCCCTGACGTCCTCGGAGGTGGGCACCTGACCCCGCGGCACCTGGGCAAGCTGATTTCGCGCGCCCTGCCGGGTGACTGGACGACGCACACTCTCCGACACCGCTTCGCGACGATGGCCTATCAGGCCGGGGGAGACCTCCGCGCGGTGCAGGAGTTGATGGGTCACACGTCACCGGTCACGACCGCGATTTACACCAAGGTCGCGGACGACTCGATGCGGTCCGCTGCGAGTGCTGCGCGCATCGACTACGGCGGTGATCGGTGATGCACCTGCTCACCGACCTCGTGATGGACGAGTTTCCCACGGTGAACCACGTCGCCGAGACCAAGCGGGTCAGGATCACCTTCGGGCTGAACGGGCACCTCTCGCTCACGATCGACGAGGCCGCACACCTGGTGGCCGAGCTGGCGGCCGCGCTCGGCGAGGCCCAGGGCGAGGAGGTGAGCCCACAGTGACTGTCCTCGAGGCCGTCCTGGCCGCACTCCTGCTCGCGCAGTCGACAGCATGGGTCTGCGTGGACTATCGGAGGTGGCCGAACTGACCTGAGTCACAACGTTTTTCAACAGGCCCGGTGCAACGAACCGTTGGAAAACAGTCAGTCGAGGGGCGCGAGTCCCGTAACTCGCGCCCCTCGATTTCCCAGAAAGGCAGGCAGACCGATGCCTGACATACAGGGTAACCACCGCCGACCGGTCAATCCGGCTCGTCGATCGACAAACAGGGAGCCGACTCAGTGACCGAATCGATGCGCTTCGACTGGCGTCGAAGGATCGTCCGCGATCGTCGGTTGACTCACGCCCAGCTGCGCGTGCTCCTCGAGCTGGAGTCGTACGCCAATGCTGACGGGACGAGGGCGCATCCCGGCGCGAAACTCATGTCATCGAACCTCGGTATTTCGGAGCGAACAGTCCGGCTGGCGCTGTCCCGCGGCGAGGAACTCGGACTGATCGTGAAGACCGAGGGAGGGCGTCGGGGGCGGGCCAGGAATCACGCGGATGTCTTCGCACTGGTGGAACCTCAGAGTTCCGGTATTCACGAAGAACTGCCGGAACCTCAGGGTTCCACCAGTCGAGCCGCGACTACCGGAAGTTTTGACACGACTACCGGAAGTTTTGACCCCGACTACCGGAACCCTGAGGTTCTAACCACCAGATCCTTTACACCAGATCCTCTTACACCAGATCCTTCTTCGTCTCACCTAAGTAACGCGCGCGAGAGTTCTGCGGCGATCACCGAAGAACGCGCAGAGATCGAAATTGACTCGGATGTCGACGACGCCGACTTCGCCGAGCTGCTGGGGGGAGTGCCGCGCGAGCCCGCGCGGCCGCAGGACACCCCCACCGTCTTCGGCGCCGAGGTCGACCCCGCGCTGAACCCCCTCGCGTGGATCGATCAGGAGTTGCCGGGCGGCTTCATGACCGGTGAGCGATCGCGGGCCCGCGATCTGCTCGCCTCCGGAAGCGACTACGGCTCGGTCCGATACGCAATCCTCAACGATCGCAACGCTCGCCGTCCCCGCGGACTGCGAAGGGCGCGTCCGTACATCGACCCACCGCATGCCCAGGAGGGCGCATGAAACACGACCGCACGGGAGAACGCGTCGATGACGCTCCCGCACCGAAAGTCCCGCACCACCCCGACTGCCGCAGTGGCTGGCTCGGTGAAGACCTCGACGGCCGGCCCGTGCCGTGCCTGCAGTGCCGTCCGCACCTGGCGCGCACCGCCGACATCAACGATTGCTCGAAGCGATGAGGTTCACCCCCGACAAGATCTCACCGCACTCAGTCCCGCGCTTCGGATGGCGGATGTGGAGGCTCAGCGAAGACGGTTACCTGACCTCGAAGTGGGGAGGACGCGAGTCGTACCGGTCCACGCTTGTCACTGCCGAATGTGCCGTGTACGGGTGCGTCGACGTTCCTGGTCCGAACTGCCGATGCGGAATCTACTTCGTCGAGGACATCGACGCGATGCTCCGAGAGACATTCCGACTCACCGAATTCGAGAGAAGCTACAACCCGGAATTTCCAATGCCAGTGCTGACACTGGTCGAACCGGTGGGCCGGACTGTCGATGCGCCAATCGAGCCGGTGTTCAGCGGTGCGAAGGTCTGGCGCGCGGCGCAGGTCCGACTCGCTGCCATCGTCATCGACACGAGGATGAGGCGGACGGAGCGCGCAGAACACCTCGCCAACGCCTACGGCATCCCCGTCCACGTGGGAATCACCCGGTACGCGTTACAGGCAGCAGAGGATGCCCACCGACTCTCTGCGCCACCCGCTGCCGGCCATCCCAGCCTGACAAACCCGTTCACCAGTGCCGACGTGGTTGGCATTGGAGGGATGATGGCCGATCGTTCAAGCGATCACGCTCACGCCCTTGCGCCGCGGTCGCGATGCGGTCACCCCGGTTGCAACAACATCACAGGGCAGGAGCTGTGCCCCATTCATCGTCAATCGGCAGGTCACTAGCTGTGCCACAGCCTGGCCCCCAGAAAGGAACTCGCGTGACCTACACCCAGATCGACGCAATGGACACCCCCTACTCGACCTTGCTCGAGCGCACGGGCGTCGACCCCCTCGCCGGACTGACGCTTCCGCAGCGTCGCGAACTCGACAGAATCGCTCGTGCGCGCCGAGGCTGCGCCTACGTTGACCTGTCTGACTTCGACGTGTGGGGCATGCTCGACGAGATGAGGGCAGACTGCGCCGCCCGTGATGAGCGAATCGCGCAGCTCAAGGCGGCCGCGGACGACGAGGACGATCGCGAATGAGACTCCTCACGCGCAACCTCGCCGCCGAGGTGAGCACCGACCCCGCGGCCAACCGTCCGATCACGCTCCGGTTCGCGGGACTCCACGTCGTCATGACCGCGGCCGAGGCCCGCGCCCTGGCCGACGAGCTGCACGACGCTGCCGAGAGGTCCGCGCCATGAGCGGACCTACCGTCCAGCGACTCGCCCCCGATGTCGTGCTACTCACCGGGCCCGCGGTCGGCGCGGTGCGGTTCGCTCTGGCCATCGCGCTCGCCGCCCGCCGCCGCAACGGGCTGCCTGTCCCAGTGCCTCTCGCCGAACTCGCAGCAGAACTGTCCGTCGGCGGACATACGGACGCAAAGGCGAAGGGTGGCAGCAACACTGAGCCGCGTCACATCACAACCGAGGAGGCGGCCCAGATGCTCGGATGCAGTAACCGGCAGGCCCGTCGTCTCGCCCCCCAGCTCGGCGGGAAGCTGGCCGGCGGCCGCTGGCTGCTCGACCGCGCTGCCGTCACCGAACACCTGGAAGGAAGAACCGCATGACGCCGACTCGACACGAGGTAGCCGACTACCTCGCCAGCCTGACCGACGACGAGTACACCACCCTGGCCACTGAAGCCCGCGGCACCAACGAGGCCCGCGCGTTCGTGCGCAACCTGTTCCACAAGGACGAGGAGACCCAGCAGTGACCACCCCCACCATCGTCATGCGGATGCTCGAGCAGGACTTCCCTCGAGCCGGTGCCGCCATCCCCCCCACGCTCACCGTCGCGCTCGCCGACCTGAACACCACCTTCGACACGTCGAATCAGGTGCTCGACTCCACAGACCCGACGTGGCGGGCCGAGTTGAGCGCCGCGGTCGCCGCTGCATTGTCCGCAGGAAAACCTCTCGCCGAGGACAAGACCGTGCGCACCTTGTTGATGAGCAGGCAGTTGCGGGACGTAGGTGTGCCCGGCATGGTCGCCGATCACGTCGAGCAGGAGCGTCGCCGCATCATCACCGATCACGCCGACGTGCTCTTCGGTGAACTCACCTCCGCGTTCGATGAAGCTGCCGACGCGATCGAGGCTGCCCGCGAAGTCATTCCCCGAGTCGACCTCTCCAGCCGAGGCGCACTGTCCAGCGTCCCGGCTGCTCACATGACTACGTGGGGCGAGGCGTACGACGCCGCGGGGCGTATCCGCACCATCGTCGGCCTGTGGACGATGCTCGCCACGTTCACTCGTCGCTTCGGAGCCCTTCAGAACGACCTGCGCCCCCTGCTGATCGCCGACCTCTCCGCCGATCAGCTCGACGAAATCCCGGCCCCGCGCAGCTACGACGCCCCCGTGCTGGCCGGCCAGCCACTCTCATTGGCCGATCCCGACGAACTCCTGCGGCGCTGCGAGCGTGTGCAGCAGGAATGGCACGAGCGGCAGCAGCGGCAGCTCGAAGGCAGCGCCCCGACCGGCTGGAACCGCGTCCGGTGACAGGCCCGCCCCCTCTGGTCAATCACGGACCAGGGGGAGGCACCCCCGCCCCGGTCGCGAGTCGCCTCTCACGGCATAGGCGGCCTTCTATCCACGGCACGCGAACCACATCGACCCTCAGGAGGTCAGAATGTCCAAGCCCCGGACCCCGGCCGGTCTCCGCGCCGCCGGCAAGCGCCTGTGGTCGTCGACCGTCGATGACTTCGAGCTTGCCGAACACGAACTCGGACTTCTCCTGCAGGCCTGCCGCACCGCCGACGCGCTCGACGCGCTGCAGAAGGCACTCGATCGCGACGGCGTGCTGAACAACTCATCGCAAGGTACCCGGGTACACCCTGCGCTGCCCGAGCTGCGTCAGCAGAGGATCGCTTTCGCCCGTCTGGTGGCCGCGCTGGGGCTCGAAAGTGGCGTGCAGGAGGATTCGGCACCGAAACAGCCGAAGCAGCCGCGTCGAGCGACGCGAGGCGTCTACGGCATCGCCGGAGTCGCGTCGTGAGGAGGCGCGTCAAGGCCGCCGGCCAGGTGCCCGCGGAGCTGCTCGACTTCGGGCTGTGGTGCAAGCACCGCGGGCACATCGGCTACGAGGAAGTCATATTCGATCAGTGGTGTGACGACCGCGCCGCCTGGTCGGATGCGCACGGCTGGCCTGGCGGCGACGATCAGCGACTGGCCGAGGAAGTCGTCGCCCCGGTCCCGGACGAGGACCCGTTCGATTGGAGCAAGATCTAGCCGGTGCAGATAGCTAGTCAGTAGCCTCATCGTCGGGCGGCCCGAATCGGAGGAGCCGCGCCGAGACGCAATGGGAGAGCTGTGACTGACAATCGCGAGTATGTGGAGAAGCCCGGCACTGGTGGGTACCGGGACTGGATCGGGACGGCCTCTGCCGAGGAAGACATCGTGAACGGCCCCGACCTGTACGAACTTGCCGGACTCGATCGGAGCAAGTGGTCGATCCTCGGCATGAATCTCTATGCCAGCGGCCGATTCCCCGACAAGGACGACGTGATCGTGTACGCGGTCAACACCGAGGAGATCGGCGTTGACACCTTCGACGAGATGCAGGCGTACGCAGCGCGCGAGAATGGCCTTCCGGTGTCGAGCATCATGCTGCACGATGTTGACCTTCGCACCGTCATCAGCTGCATGAAGTCGGTCCACATCCACTTCCGGCACAGCGGCCACATCGATTACCCGCTGTTCATCACCGAGCGAGTGGACCACCCGGCGCAGGAGAAGTAGGGACATCCCATGAAGGCCTTCGTCGCCCTGATCGCCGCAGTACTCCTGATCGGCTGGCTCCTGCACTACTGGCAGGCCGTTCTCGGCGCGGTTCTTGTCGGCGCTCTGGTCTACGCTGCCGCGCTCGGCGGGCGGTCCTGGTGGCGACGGCGTGCTGACCACCGCTGGCAACAGGAGCTGCTCGCCGACGAGGCGCAGCGGCAACATGAGCAGTACCTCGCCGGTGAGATGGCAGGGGTGTACGGCAACTTCCGTCCGGTCGACCTCGACCGAGTGCGGCCCCGCCTCCGCCGCCTGCCGTCGTCGCCGACCGCGTGGCGCGCTGGGCGGTAGGTGTAGGGGTTGCGCCGGGGTGACAGACCCCAGCGGTACGGTGACGCAATGGCAACCGAGCAGTTCGACGTGACCTTTGACGGTCCCGCGCTGGACGAGCATCGGATGGATGTTCGCGAGCTGGCACCGGCACTTCTGGCGCTGGCTGACGCATTCCAGACCGCCCAGACTGTGGTGGCGCCGGACGCACGCCGTGCGAATCTCGAAATAACCGCGTCGCGGGAGGGTTCGTTCGCAGTCGACCTTGTGCTGAACTCGAACCTGATCGACCAAGCGCTGAACCTGCTCGGCGGCCGGCATGTGACCGCGGCCGCGAACGGCGGTGGTCTACTCGGCCTGGTCTTGCTAGCGGTCAATGGCATCAAGTGGCTCCGCAATCGGACCTACACCAGCCAGGATATTGGCGACGGTACCGTTCGGATCACCACCGCGGACGGCGACAGCATTACCCTGCCCGCTGAATCCATCTCATTGGTCCAATCGAACGATTTTCGCCAGGCGACACAGCGATTCACCGCTCCGCTGAACTCGGAGGGGATCACGAGCGTGTCGATCGGCGGACCGAACTTTCCGCCGCTCATGATCGACCAGAGCGACCTTCCAGCATTCAATCCCAGTGCTGGTGACCTCACGGTGGTTTCCGATAACACGATCGAACAGGTCGTGACCGTTGACTCGGTTCCCTTCCGCGAGACGTTGCAGTGGCGACTCAATGACGGATCTACCAACTTCACGGCGACGATGCAGGACGCTGCCTTCCGCGACCGCATTCGTCGGCGTGACGTCCAGTTCGGTGAGGGCGACAAATTGCGCGCCGAGATACGAACTATCCAGACAATGGATACGAACGGGACGCTGACCACGCAACGCACGATCGAGAGAGTGATCGAGCACCTCCCCGGCCCGGTCCAGGGCAGCTTGTTCGATCACTGAGCCTTCTCCTCGCCGATCCTGCGCACGACCACCGGGCCGTTCTTCGCGGCCCACTCGGCGTTCTCGCGTCGATACCGAGCGACGCGACTCTCGCGGGGCACGTCGACCAGGCGGGACTTGGGTGGAAGCTCGAGGGCGCGCAGTGATTCGTCGATACGCGCGATTCTGCCCGACTTCTCGTGCCCACACTTTGCCCACACTTGCCCACGAATCAGCATGATTTAGTGGTAGTGAGCGAGCAATGAAAGCGCAGGTAGAGGCAATATCGGGCCTATATTCAGGGGCGCCAGAAGGGTTCAAATCCCTCCGCTTCCGCCAACGACCGGCAGCCCTGATCTGGTTTCTCTCCAGGTCAGGGCTGCCGGCGTTTGTTCACTTCTTCCGGGGTTTCGGTTGCTTCGGCGGCAGTGCGGCGATCTCGGCGAGCGCGCGTTCCACCCACGGTGTGGCGCGGTCCGGGGTGCCGCGCCACCGGTCCGGCAGGGCCAGGTACTCGCGCATCGGCTTTTCGCCCGGACCGAACGGGCCCGCGCCGTCGGACGACGCCAGCTCGTCCCTCGCCTGCTCGGTGAGCAGCCGGACCCCGACTTTCGGTCCGAGGAGCCCGGCGAACATGTTGCCGTTGACGAACGCGCCCAGGTTGCCGAACATCGGCTTCACCTCGACGCCGGGGACGTCGGGGATCAGGGACCGGAAGAACTGTTTGTCCTCCTCGGAGGGTTTCGGCATCTTCACTGTCTAGGATTCCTGACGTTCCTCTGGCGTCATGATGCTGAAGATCGCGCCCTGCGGGTCGGTGACGGCGGCCATGCGGCCGACGGTGGGGATGTCCATCGCTTCTTCGACGATCGTGCCGCCGAGTTCGACGACCTTCGCAGCGCTGGCGTCGACATCGTCGACGGCGAAGTACACCCGCCAGTGGTTCGGTGTGCCGGGCTTCATCGGCTCACCGCATCCGCCGACCTGGTCGTCGCCCACCTCCAACAGCGTGTAGGTGTACTCCGGTCCCATCGACATTTTCGACGAGGTGATCCCGAAGACGCTGTTGTAGAACGCGAGCGCCTTCTCCACGTCGCCGGTGTTCAGTTCGTTCCACAGGCAGGCGCCCGGGTCGCCGACGAGGGTGGCGCCGATGTGCTTGTTCGCCTGCCACAATCCGACGGCCGCCCCGGTGGGGTCGGTGACGAAGGACATGCGGCCCGCTTCCCCCACGTCGAACGCCGGCATCAGAACCTGGCCGCCTGCGCCGGGGACCTTCGCGAGCGTCGCGTCGACGTCGTCGACTGCGATGTAGGTGTTCCAGTTCGCCGGCGCCCCGGCCGCGGCCGCGTCGGGTTGTAGTGGCGCAATGGCGGCGACGTTCTCGCCGCGCACGGTGGCCATCGAGTAGACGGGGCCTTCGGGCATCGGCCGGTCGTCGTACTCCCAGCCGAGCAGTTCCGCATAGAACTCCTTGGCGGCGTCCTGATCGCTGGTTTGGAGGTCTACCCAGTCCGGTGTTCCCTGGGCGTATTCCGACTTGATGGGCATGACTGGACCTTTCCGTGTGAGGTGTCAGACCGCCGGGACGGGGTGGCGGCCGGTGTAGGCGATGAGCCGGGTGACCGCGTCGCTGGTGTGTGGGGCGGGTACGGGGTCGTCGAACCCGACGGCCTTCCTGCCTTCGGGCGTGATGATCTTGTGGGTCAGCGACAGCACGTATTCGGCGAGAGGCTCGGACACGGCGACCTCGCCTCCGATCGCTGCCGCGAAATCCCAGGCGTGAACGAGGAATTCGATGGAGAGGATCCCGGTGGCGACAGTGGCGGGGATGTCGTTCGGCCCGATCGTCACCGTGCCGTCCAGGCCGCGACTGCGCCACGCCTCCAGCGCGGGTTGGGCGAGGTCGGCGATTCTGGCCTCGACGGGTTTGCCGGGGTCGTCGTCGAACGTCGCGCCCGCCGCGCCGCCGAGGGCGGTGATCGAACCGACGAGATGATCGGCGAGCTGCGAGACGGTGAACTCGGTGCACGCCGTCTGCTTGGACATGTCGTCGGCCGTGACGTCGCGCAGGACACGTTGCACCGCGGCCAATGTCGCCTCGGCGCTGGACAGTTCGTCGAGCGGATCCGGAACGGCCGCCCAGTCGTCGGGCCCGGCGTCGCTCCTCTGCGCGGCGACGACGAGACGGTCGAGGTAATGGTTCCAGCCCTCCGCGTGGCGGACAGCCTGTTCTTCGGTGAGCCCGTCGTGCACGAGTCGCACCTCGGTCCCGCCGGCGGTGGGGGTGAGAGTCACCGTCACGGTGGACGATCCCGGTGGGAGTTCGTCGTCGCCTTCCCATCCCCACGTGTACACCACCCGCTTGCCGGGGACGATCTCACGGAAAGTGCCCGCGGCCGAATGCCCGGGAACGACGGTCCACCGGTACTCGCCGCCTGCCTGCAGGTCGACGCGGGCCGCGACGGTCTGCCATCGCCGCAATCGTTCCGGTCGGGTGACGAGGTCGAACGTGGCGTCCGGGTCCAGCGGGACGACGACGGTCTTGTCGAATGGCATCAGCTGTCTCCTTCGGAAGCTGCTTCCTCGGTGGCGTCCGCGACGAGGCGGTCGAGTTCGTCGATCCAGAAGGAGTCGAACAACGTGCGAAGTTGCGCGAGTCCCTGCGGGTCGAGCCGGTAGTACCTGAAGCGTCCGTCCTTACGCGCAGTGACCAGTCCGGCCTCGGTGAGCACCCGGAGATGTTGCGAGATCGCCGACCGGCTCGCGGGGAAGTGTGCGGCGAGGTTGTTGACGGTCTGTTCACCTGATGTCAGCAGTTGCATGAGGCGTCTCCGGGTGGGCTCAGCTGCGACTTCCAACTGATCGAGCACGATCAATACGTTAGTCGTGACTAACACGTTGTGCAATGGGTCTCGCCGCAGCGGTCGTGAGGTGGGAGAATTCAAAGCGACGAGGGAGTGAGAAATGACAACGTCAAGCCCCTGGCCCACGATTCACGACGAACGCCGCGCACTGGTGGACGACCTCGAACCGCTGACCGATACACAGTGGTCGACGCCGTCGCTCTGCGAGCGGTGGACCGTGCGGGACGTGTTCGCGCACATGACGGCGACGGAGAAGATGACGCCGCCGAAGTTCGTCGGAAAACTCGTCGGGTCGGGATTCCGGATCAACACCATGTTCGAGAAGGACATCGCACACGAGGAGGAAGGAACACCGGCGGAGTCGCTCGACGAGTTCCGGGCGCACATGGGTGACTCCACGCATCCGCCCGGCCCGATCGACGCCATGCTGGGCGAGATGATCGTCCACGGCGAGGACATCCGCCGACCGCTCGGCATCGCACACGAGTACCCGATGGACGCAGTCGTCCGCGTCGCCGACTTCTACAAGAACTCGAACCTGCTGATCGGGTCGAAATCCCGGGTCGCGGGACTGACGTTGCGGGCAACCGACACCGACTGGTCCACCGGATCGGGTCCCGAGGTGTCCGGCCCGATGCTGGCGCTCGTGCTGGCGATGACGGGTCGCCGCGCGGCCCTCGACGAACTCGGCGGCGACGGTCTCGACCAGCTGAAGTCCGCCCTGCCCAAGTAACGGCCCGGCATCCACACGCATCCCTTCTGCGTAGCCGCACCCGTATCAGCCTCGGAAGGGGTGCGGCTGCGTGAAACGGGTGCGTCTGTCGAGGCGGATGAGCCGGGACGACCGGCCGCGGACCGTGATGACTACAACGTGATCACGCTGGGGCACACAGCTGTCACAAAACCTCTAAGCTCTTGTTGACCGGACGCATTTTGTACTGTGCAATCGGGGTCCACACAGTCCGGGGAAGAGGGATTTCTTTATGCGTCGCGAAGCATTGGCTGCCGTCGGTCTGGCAGTGTCACTGACCCTCATGGGGCCGGCGTTCACTGCGGTGGCCGATCCGGTGCCTGCTCCGGTCGCGCCTCCGGGAAGTGGCGTCGCGAGAGTCGACAAGATCGTCCCGCTCACCGACACCCGTAGTGCCGTGTTCATCAATTCCCCCGCCATGGGCCGCGTCGTGCAGGTGCAGGTGCTGCATCCCGCCGGTGGCGGGTCGAGGCCGTCGCTGTACCTGCTCGACGGGGTCAGCGCCGGCGCCGAGTCGGACTTCCGGGAGAGCACCTGGACGCAGAAGACGGACGTGGTCCAGTTCTTCGCCGACAAGAAGGTCAACGTGGTGCTCCCGGTGGGCGGCACCGCCAGCTACTACACCGACTGGCAGCAGCCCGACCCCACGCTGGGTGTCAACAAGTGGGAGACGTTCCTGGCCAACGAACTCCCGCCGATCATCGACAAGAACTTCAGCGGCAACGGCGTCAACGCCGTCGCGGGTGTGTCGATGGGCGCGATGGGCGCCGCCAACCTCGTCACCCGGCATCCGCAGCTCTACCGCGGACTCGCCGCCTACAGCGGATGCCTCGACAACTCCCAGCCCAGCTCGCGGGACTCGGTGCGGGGCACGGTGGCGTTCAAGGGCGGAAACCCGGCCAACATGTGGGGTCCCGACACCGATCCGGCCTGGACCGCGCACGACCCCTCGGTGAACGCCGAAGCTCTGCGGGGCAAGCAAATCTACATCTCGACGGGCAACGGGCTCCCCGGACCGTACGAGATCAGCGGAGACATCGCGTCCACGATCGCGGTGGGCGGCCCCCTCGAGGCGGCGGCGAACGTCTGCACGCAGACGTTCCAGCAGCGGATGTCCCAGCTCGCGATCCCGGCGACGTTCGTCTACCGCAACGTCGGCACCCATTCGTGGCCGTACTGGCAGGACGAACTGCGCACCTCGTGGCCCGTCCTGAAGAGTGCGCTCGGCGTCTGACGGCGTTCCTATCCGACCACCGTGATCCGGTCGGTGTTCGGCGGTGGCACCGGTGAATTCGTCCCCAGGTAGGCCGTGAAGGCGTCGAGGTCGCAGCCCGCGTGCACGGCCTCGGCGCGGGTGCGGAAGGCGTCGAAGCCGTCGCCGCCATCGGCGAGGAACTTGTTGACGGCCACCCGGTAGGTGCCGTCGGGGACGACGGCGCCGCCGTTCACGCGAATGTCCGAGATGCGTTCGCCGACAGTCGCCGAACGGTTCATGGTGTACGTCAGCGAACTCGACGGGGCGAGGATCCGCTCCGTGATCGTGCCGTCTCCCCGCGGCTGGAACTGCTGCTCCAGCGCAGTTTTCAGAGTCGCGCCGGTGACCGCCAGGACCTCGAGGGTGTTGCCGAAGGGTTGAGCGGCGTAGGTCTGCCCGTAGGTGACGGCGCCCTCCGGGCCCCGCAGCAGATCCTCGCGGAGCCCGCCGGGGTTGGTGAGTGCCACCTGGGCGCCGTGCCCGGACCCCGCCGCAAGCTGGGCGTCGGCGACGACGTTGCCGAGGGTGGACTCGCCGCTGCCGGTCTCGTCGCGGGTCAGGTCGCCCGTCAACGACGCCACACGCGCCGCACCGATCTCGGCGGCCTGAGCGGCGGCACCGTCGGCGAGCGCCTGGATGCCGGGGTCCGACGGGATGTCGTGGGTGACCACCTGGTTGAACGCCGACGCGCGGTCGCGCAGGACGTCGCGGGTGGTGCGGTCGATCGACACGTCGACCACCGAGACGATGCGGCCGTGCGACGCGCCCTGCATCATGACGCGCGGGTTGCCCATCGGGTCGGGAAACGAGCAGTTGTATTGCTGGTGGCTGTCGGCCGTGAAGATGACGTCGACCTTCGGGGATGCCCGCAGCGCGAGGTCGCGTGCGGGTCCGGATGTCACCTCGCACGAGTTGGGGCCGTTGTCGGCGACGGGTTCGGCTCCCTTGTGCATCAGCAGCACGATGGCCCGCACGCCGAAGAAGTCGAGGAGGTCCGCGGTCCGGTCGACGGCGGCGAGTTCGTCCGTGAAGCGCAGCCCGCCGACCCCCTCCATGGTCACCATTGTTGCGGTGTCGGCGGGCATGGTCGCGATGACCCCGACCGGGATTCCCTCGACGTAGTCGACGGTGAACGGCAGGGTCGCGGGCGCGCCGTCGTCGAACTCCATGTTCGCCGCGAGGAGCGGGAAGTTCGCGCCCTCGAACGTGTTTCCGAACCGGCAGCCGTCGGCGGGATGGCAGCCACCGGTCTGCATGCGCCGGAACTCCGGGTAGCCCTCGTCGAGTTCGTGATTGCCGATCGCGGATGCGTCGACGCCCATCCTGTTGAGCAGGTGCACGGTCGGTTCGTCGTGGAACATCGCGGATTCGAGCGCCGACGACCCCCAGTTGTCACCCACCGAATACAGCAGTGAATGGGTCGCCTGGCCGCGCAGCTGGTCGACGTATGCGGCGAGGTAGGCGGCGCCGCCGGCCGGGACCAGCGAGCCGTCGGCGTGCTTCACCTGACTGCGGACGCCGGGCGGCGGCTCGAGGCTGCCGTGGAGGTCGTTGAAGGCGAGGAGCCGGACGGAGACCGGAGCGTCCTGCGCCTGCGCCGCGGACAGACCCGACGTCACCGAGATCGCCAGCGCCATCGCGAGTCCGGCAGCAGGCACAGCTGTGCGGAGCGCGGCGCGGCGACGCATGTAGGGGCTCCCTTCGGCAAAACCTCACTGAGTCTGCCAACAGGGAGTCACGGGCGTTATACCCGTGGGTAACGTTTACGTCTCGAGCGTTACGCCCGGACCGCGACGTTCGCGATCGAGCGTGCCTCGGTGCTCGTCGCGAAGGCGAGAAACGCGTCGTTCTCCTCGGGGTCGCCGATCGTGATCCGCACCCCGTCGTCGCCGTACGGGCGCAGCAGCACACCGGCCTCGGCGCTGGCGGCGGCGAACGCCCCGGAGTGGGCGCCCAACGGGAGATAGACGAAGTTGGCGGCCGATTCGGGCACCTCGTACCCGGCGGCGAGCAGGGCGTCGCGCACCCGGCCCCGCTCGGCGACGACGCCGTCCGTGCGTGCCAGAAGTTCTCCGGACGCGGCCAGCGACGCGATGGCGGCGGCCTGCGCGACGGCATTGACCGCGAACGCGATGTGCACCTTGGTCAGCGCGGTGACGACCGCGGGATCGGCGACCGCGTACCCCACGCGGATGCCGGCGAGGCCGTACGCCTTGGAGAACGTGCGTAGCACCACCACGTTGGGGCGTCCGCGGAACAGTTCGATGCCGTCGGCGTCGGACCGGCTGTACTCGAAGTAAGCCTCGTCGAGGGCCACCAGGACGTCGGCGGGCACGGCGTCGAGGAACCGCTCGAGTTCGGCCTTCGTCAGCGCGTTGCCGGTGGGGTTGTTCGGGTTGCAGACGAAGATCAGCCGGGTGCGGTCGGTGATCGCGGCCAGCATCGCGTCGAGGTCGTGACCGTGGTCGGCGGTCAGGGGAACCTTGACGGGTGTTGCCCCGGCCACCTGCGTGACCACGGGGTAGGCCTCGAACGACCGCCACGCGAAGATGACCTCGTCACCGTCGTTGCACGTGGCCTGCACCAACTCCTGGCACAGGCTCACCGAACCGCAACCCGCGGCGATGTTCTCGGTGGCCACCCCGAGGTGGTCGGCGAGTGCCGCGATCAGGGCGACATGGCCGTTGTCCGGGTAGCGGTTGGCGTTGGCGGCGGCGTCCGCGATGGCGTCGCGCACACTCGGCAACGGGCCCAGCGTGGTCTCGTTGCTCGCCAGCTTGATCGCGCCCGGAAAGTTCTTGCCGGGGATGTAAGCCGGGATCGTGTCGAGGTCTGCCCTGGTTCGCGGAGTCACCAGGCGATTATGCGCCTCCCGATCCACTGCGCCGACGCCCCCTTCGTGCCAAGGTAGGGACATGTCGGGATTCTTCAGGGACAGTGCAGCCCTGCGGACGTCCGGAGACGCGCCGGAAAACCCTCAGTTGCGTGTTCCGCTCACCGCGGTGGAGCCGGACGGTCCGGCGCGGGGCGGGATCGTGGTCCTGCACGAGTCGCGTACCTTCAGCGAACCTCTCCTCGATCTGATGCGCTCGTTCGCGATGGAGGGGTGGGTGACGGTGGCGCCACACCTCTTCCACCGGGAACCGGCGCCGAGCGATGTCGAGGTGTTCGGCGACGCCCTGTTCGCCGACTTCGACGCCACCTTCGACTGGCTGATCGCGCGGGGCATCTACGCCGACTGCGTCGGGGTGCTGGGTTTCGACGACGCCGGGACCGCCGCCCTGCTCGTCGCCACGACGCGTCCCGTGGGCGCCGCCGTGAGTGTTGCCGCCCGCGGGATCGTCGAGCCGTTGTCGGATGACGCGCCTGCGCTGGTGCACGCCGCCCCCGACCTGAAGGCCCCGTGGCTCGGTCTGTACGGGGAGGACGATCCGTCCACGCCGCCCGATCAGGTCGAGTTGCTGCGCGACGCCACCGCCAAGTCCGACGTCGCGGGGCTCGTCGTGAGTTACGCCGGCCTTGCGCACCGAGCCGACGAACCGCCTCAGGTACTCGACGGCAGGGACGACGACCCGGGTGCCCAGGCCATCGTCGACGCGCAGCGGCGGATCTTCGACTGGTTCGACAGCCACCTGCGATAAAGCGGCCATCCTTACGCTCTGACCAGCCGTTTTGCCTTTGTGGTGGAAAGGTGTGTAATCTTTCGCACCGGCGGTCCGAAGGGATCGGAACCACCCCAGGGAGGCGTGCCAGAGCGGCCGAATGGGACTCACTGCTAATGAGTTGTCCCTTTTACGAGGGACCGGAGGTTCAAATCCTCTCGCCTCCGCCACACCGGGCCTAGTCGGCCGGTGCAAGCTAGACAACTGAAGAACATGCGCCCGTAGCTCAACGGATAGAGCACTTGACTACGGATCAAGAGGTTAGGGGTTCGAATCCCTTCGGGCGCACAAAGAAACCCCGTCAACTGCAGCGATGCAGGTGGCGGGGTTTCTCTTTGCCGGTCCGGCTAGCAGCAGGACGTGCCCGCGGTGGCCTTCTCCCCGTCCGCGGTGGCCCCCTCGGCGTCGGTGTCGAGGTGCCCGGGGCTCGACCCGAACGTCTCGGAGTCGGCGAGGACGGTGTAGACCTCCCACTTCTCGCCTGCGGGGCCGGTGACCCACACCTTGTCCTGGGTCGCGAAACAACAGGTGGTGCCGATCTCCTCGTCGGTGAACAGGCCTTCCCCGGTCAGCCGCGCGATCTCCTCGTGCACCCGGGCGCTCGATTCGACCTCGACCCCGAGGTGGTTGATGGTGCCGCCCGCGCCGGGGTTCTCGAGCAGCACCAGCTTGAGGGGTGGCTGCGCGATGGCGAAGTTCGCGTATCCCGGCTTCAGTTTCGCAGGTGGGGTATCGAACAGTTTCGAGTAGAACGTGACTGCTTCCTCCAGATTGTCGACATTGAGGGCGAGTTGGGCGCGGGACATGACAACCTCCACCTGTGTGACATATATCGAATTAATTGTCTTCACAGAATCCCACCTTTTTGACATATGTCAAGAAGCTGGGAGGATGGGCTCATGCCCAAGACGTTGCCGGTCGTAGATGTCTCCGCACCGATCTGCTGCGCGCCCGTCTCGGCCGCCCCGATGACCGACGAGGCCGCCCTGCATCTGGCGCTGCGCCTCAAGGCGCTGGCCGACCCGGTCCGCATCAAGCTGATGTCGATCCTGCTGACCGCGAGCGACGGCGAGGTATGCACGTGCGATCTCGCGACCGGCGTGGGCCTGTCCGAATCGACCGTCAGTCATCACCTCGGCCAGCTCAAGAAGGCGGGAATGGTCCAGTCCGTCCGCCGCGGCATGAACGTCTTCTACAGTGCGCGTCCGGACGCCCTCGACGCGCTGCGGGTGGTCCTCGACCCCCACTGCTGCGCCTGAGGCCGACCGGGACCGGTCAGGACGTTCGCGTGCTCGATTCGAGACCGATCGTGGTGGTTGTCGAACCGAGACCGATCCGTGGCCAGCCGGCGGTGACCGCGATGAACCCCGATGTGGGTATCGCGTCCAGCCAGTAGTTCGGCTCGGTCCGGTACTCGGGTGGCCCGCTCCGGCACGGCTTCGCCGCCGCCGCCGGATGGTAGGGGTCGGCCTCGCCTTCGATGTCGTCGACGCGCGCCCGCACCGAGAGATAGGACCACCGCGTCGAGGGATCGTCGGGGTCGGACAGCGAGCGGGTCTCGTACTGCGCCAACTCCGCGGGCCTGCCCGTCGCCGTCAGGGCCATCCGGAGGTGGAGGCCGTCCGGGAATGCCACGACCTCGAACAGCTCGAGCGTGAGGTGGTCTTCACTCGTGAGGAGCAGGGGGCCGTGCACCCGGTGTCCTCCGGTGGTGGGTGGTGCTACTGCCGGCCAACGCGGTCTGCGCATGACCCCTATAGTCCCACCGATCCGAATGCAGATGCAATGGTGGACAACGAAGTTCATGCCGTGTAGGGGCCGATGCAGCCGTGACCTCAGCTGGTGGGCGGGACGAACTCCGGCTGGTCGAGGAGTCGGAGCCAGGTTCCGTCCGGTTGCCTGCGGACGACCTGCGCCCGCGCGCCGGATCCGTCCCTGGGTGGGGTGGACGTGAGTGCGATGTCGTCACTGATCAGCGTGGGGAGCGGCGTTTCCGGTTCGAAGTGCGGCGCGTTCGCGAGTACCGACTCCCACAGTTTCTGGATGGCTGCCCGGCCGACCGTCCGGCTGCCGGGCGGATATGCCATGACGGCGTCCTCCTCGTACAGGGCGGCGACTCCGGCCGCGTCGCCGGCATTGCTGCGCTCGACGAACAGCCGGGTGAGGTCTTCGGGGTTCAGGGCCTTCTCGTAGTCGGACACGGGAATCCTTTCGTGGGTGAACTGCTGTCACTTCCCAGGATGGTGTCGACGCAACCGGAAGTCCAACAGATAGTTCTGCTGAGAACTAGAATTACTGCTTATGGAACTGAGGCAGCTCGAGTACTTCGTCGCGGTCGCCGAGGAAGCGAACTTCACCCGCGCCGCGGAACGCGTCCACATCAGTCAGTCGGGGATCAGCGCGCAGATCCGGCAGCTCGAGCACGACCTCGGCGCGACGCTCATCGACCGGTCGAGCCGGACCGCGACGCTCACGTCCGCGGGGGAAGCGGCGCTCGTGCACGCGCGTGCGGCACTCGCCTCGGCCGACGCGATGCGGCAGGCCGTGGACGACGTGAACCAGCTGATCCGGGGCCGGCTCGTCGTCGGGATGGTCACCGCCTGCACGGTGAAACCGCTGTTCGACGCACTGTCCGCGTTCCACGTCGCGCACCCCGGGATCGAGATCACGCTGACCGAGGACAGTTCCGACCGCCTCGTCGAACGGGTCCGCGCCGGTGCGATCGATCTCGCTCTCGTCGGCACCGCGACGGCCCCGCCGGAAGGGTTGGACGCCTTCCCGATCATCAGCGAGGGGCTGGTCGCGGCGGTGCCGCCCGGGCACCCGCTGGACGGTCGTTCGCGCGTCACCCTGGCCGAACTCGGCGACCATGCGATCGTATGTATGCCGACCGGAACGGGGATCCGGACAGTGTTCGACCAGGCGTGTGCGGCGGCCGGCCTCCGCCCGGACATCGCCCTGCAGGCGAGTGCGCCGGACGCCGTCGCCGACCTCGCGATCCGCGGACTGGGAGTCGCCATCCTCAGCGAGTCGATGGCGACGGATTACCGAGGCCGGTTGACGGCGGTCGCCCTGGACGACGTCGACATCCCGGCCGTGCTCGCGCTGGTCTGGAAGAGTCCCGCGGGTCCCGCGCTCCGCGAACTCGTCCAGCACACCCGCCGCTCCTTCGGGGACGTGCAGACCGCACCGGCCGCGGTCGGCGGGTGAATCCTCACACCACCGACGTCATCCCGCCGTCGACGAAGATCACCTGACCGTTGACGTACCGGGATCCGTCCGACGCCAGCCACACCGCGGGACCGACGAGATCGTCCGGCGTGCCCCACCGGCCTGCCGGCGCGCGGCCGCGGAGCCACGCGTCGAACTCGGTGTCGTCGACGAGGGCCTGCGTCATCTCGGTGTGGATGTAGCCGGGCGCGAGGCCGTTGATCTGCAGCCCGGACGACGCCCATTCGGCCGTCATCGCGCGGGTCAGATTCCGCAGTCCGCCCTTCGCGGCGGTGTACGGCGCGATGGTGGGCCGGGCCAGGTCGCTCTGCACCGAGCAGACGTTGATGATCTTCCCGCTCCCGCGGGCGATCTGAAACCGTGCGACCGCGCGCCCGACGAGGAACGCGCTGGTGAGGTCGGTCGTGAGCACCCGGTTCCAATCCTCGAGGGAGACGTCGAGCAGCGGCTGACGGTGTTGCAGCGCAGCGTTGTTCACCAGGATCTCGATCGGCCCGACCTCCGACTCGATCCGCTCGACGACGCCGGTCACCCGATCGGGATCCGTGACGTCGAACGCGTACGCGTGGACGCGGGCCTCGCCGAACTCCTCGCGGAGGCGCTCGCGTGCCTGTGCGAGACGGTCGGCCGACACCCCGCTGAGGACGATCGTGGCGCCCGCCTCGGCCAGGCCCTGCGCCAGTGCGTAACCGATTCCCCGGCTCGAACCGGTGACGAGGGCGATGCGCCCGGACAGATCGAACAGGTTCACAGTGCACGCACCGGGTTGGCCAGCGTGCCGATTCCGTCGAGCGTGATCTCGGCACGGTCGCCCGGTTTGATGGGGCTGAACGTGAACGGACAACCCGTGAGCACGACGTCTCCCGGCCCGAGGGTCAGATACCGGGTGAGGTGGACCAGTTGCTCGGACACGTTCCACGCGAGCTGCCGGGTGGACGCCTCCGCCACGGTCACACCGTCGACGCGCACGGTGATCGGAACGTCCATCGGGTCGAGATCCGTCTCGACCCACGGCCCCAGCGGGGTGAACCCGTCGCCGTGCTTCGCCTGGGTGAGCTTGTCGTCCAACGCTATCTGCTCGACGGCGGTGACGTCGTTGCCGATCGTGTATCCGAGGATCGCGGACGGGACGTCCTCCGGGCGAAGCCTGCGGCACGTGCGGCGGATGACGACGGCCAGCTCGCCCTCCACGTTGACCTGCCCCAGCCCTTCGTCGACGACGATCGGATCCTCGGGGCCGATCACCGTGCGCGTCGACTTCATGAACGCCTGCAACGGCAGGTCGCGATCTCCGGGTGCGCCGTTGTGGGCCATCCCGAGCAGGACCCGCGGTTCGGCGGGCGCGAGCAACCGTGCGCCGTCGAGGTCGTGTGCGGGCCCGGTGAACGTCAGGGTATCGGCGTACGGATCCGCCACCTCGTGCCAGCGACCGTCGTGCAGGCAGACCGGCCGCGGTCCCGAATCGGTGGCGATGCGGGCCAGCCTCATGCGTCGACCCGATCCTTCGACTCGGAGGCGACGGCCTCCGGTCCGTGGACCGGGTCGGCCATCGCGTCCCAGGCGAGCCCGAGGTCGCGGCCACGGGTTTCGGGCGTCACGAACGTGGTGGCGAACGTGATGACGCTGAGGACCAGAACGTAGATCGCGAGCGGCACCCACGAGTTGTTCAGCAGCGACAGCAGCAGTGCGCCGACGAAGGGGGCGATACCGCCGGCGAGGATGGCGCTCGTTTCCCGGGCGACAGCGACGCCGATGTAGCGGTGCCGATTTCCGAACAGCTCGGGCAGGGCGGCGCACTGCGCACCGAGCATCACGTTGACGCCGATCCCGTAGCTGACCGCGAGCGTCGCCACCACGAGATACGGGTTGCCGAGCGAGAGCAGCCACCACGACGGGACCGCGAGGACGAGCTGCAGCGCCGCACCGAACCGGTACACCCGCATCCGGCCGAAGCGGTCCGACAGCGCGCCCGAGAACGGGATGACGAGCATGCCGATGGCGGCGCCGCAGGCGATGGCGAGCGGTCCGATCGACTTGCTGACACCGACCACCGTCGTGACGTAGCTGATGCCGAGGGTTTGGAAGATGTACGAGCCGCCGTTCTCGGCCATCCGCAGGCCGATGCCGCGGAGCACGCTGGGCATCGAGCTGCCGATCAGTTCCCGGAACGGGCTCTCGCTGATCTGATCCTGCTTCTCCAGCTTGATGAACGTGGGGCTCTCCTGCATGCGGAGCCGGATGAACACGGCGACCGCGATGAGGAAGATCGACGCCAGGAACGGCACCCGCCACACCCAGTCGAGGAGGAGGTCGCGATCGATCTGGCCGAGGATCGCGAAGACCCCGGATGCCATCAGGGTGCCCACCATGATCCCGACGAAGGGGAGTGCGGAGAAGAATCCGCGGCGCTGGGTGGGCGAGTACTCCGCCATCAGCGTCGTGGCACCGGCCTGCTCGGCTCCGGCGCCGAAGCCCTGCAGCAGTCGCAGCGCGACCAGCATGATCGGGGCCCAGATACCCACCTGCGCGCCGGTCGGCAGGACGCCGATCAGCGTGCTCGCGCCGCCCATGATCGCGATCGTGATCATCAGGACGGCCTTGCGTCCGAGGCGGTCGCCGAGCGCGCCGAAGAACAGGCCGCCGACGGGCCGGGCGAGGAAGCCGACGGCGTACGTGCCGAAACTGGCCATCAACGCGGCCGACGCACCCATGGCGGGGAAGAACAGCTGGCCGAATATCAGGGCCGAGGCCAGGCCGTACAGGGCGAAGTCGTAGTACTCGAGTGCGCTGCCGATGGAACTGGCGAGCGTCGCGCGTTTGAGATTCGCGGCGTAGTCCGGGTCGTCGGAGGCACGCGCCGGTGGGGTGGAGCGGCTGGGGCCTTCCGGCGTCTTCGAGTCTGCGCCTACGTGAATCTTCGATTCTGGGGACATCTTCTGCTCCGTTGTGGGACGGGACCACGTCGAGCGCGGTCACAAACAGGTCGGTGTAGTGACCCAGGTCACTGGCATGCGGAGGACGATACCGCCCGAGGAGCTATTTGTCATACGTAAAGAGAAGTGTTGACTGAATCACATGGTTAGTGCAGAGTTTTTACTCTGAACATATGGTCAACAACGGCCCGTACGAAGGAATCTCCAGTGAGCGCACATGACTCGAAGCCACTCGACGGGCGACTCCGCGTAGTCGCCGCAACCCCCGTGAGCGAGGAACTCATCAGTCTCGTCACCCGGGCGGAACCGCGCATCGACTTCATCCGCGAGCAGGATCTGCTGCCGCCCTCCCGATTCCCGGGTGATCACTCCGGCGATCCGACGTTCTCCCGGACCGCGAAGCAGCAGCAAGCCTTCGACGACCTGGTCGATTCGGCGCAAGCCCTGTACGGCGTGCCCGACGAGAATCCCGCGGCACTGACGAGGACGGCGGGCGTCAACCCCGAACTCCGCTGGGTGCACACGATGCCCGCCGGTGGCGGGGCCCAGGTGAAGGCGGGCGGCCTCACCGACGAGCAACTCGCCCGCATCGCCTTCAGCACCTCCGCCGGTGTGCACGCCGAGCCGTTGGCGGAGTTCGCCGTCTTCGGCCTGCTGGCCGGCGCCAAGACCCTCCCGCGCCTCCTCGCCCAGCAGCGCGACAAGGTGTGGAGCGGCCGGTGGGCCATGGGAACCGTGTCCGGGCAGCGCATCGTCATCGTCGGACTGGGCAGCATCGGCCGCGCGACGGCGCTGAAGCTGAAGGCCCTCGGCGCCACCGTGGTGGGAACGAGCAGGCGCGACACCGCGGTCGAGGGCGTCGACGAGATCGTCCACCCCGACCGGCTGGCCGATGTGGTCGGGGACGCGGACGGCATCGTCGTGACGCTTCCCGGAACCAGCGCCACCGAAGGCCTCGTCAGCGCAAAGGTATTCGGCGCGGTCAAGCCCGGAGTCACGGTGGTGAGCGTGGGCCGGGGAACCGTCGTCGACGAGGAAGCCATGACCGCCGCGATCGAAGACGGGCGGGTCGGGTTCGCCGCGCTCGACGTGTTCGCGTCCGAGCCCCTGGCATCGGACAGTCCGCTGTGGGCTCATCCGAACGTGCTGGTCAGCCCGCACACTGCAGCGTTGAACCCCGCGGAGGATCGCCTCATCGCGGAACTGTTCGCGCGCAATGCCACCCGGTTCCTCGACGGCGAGGAGCTCATCAACCGCGTCGACACCGTCGAGTTCTACTGACGATTCGGCTCACCGCATCTTCAGGACTGGAGTAGTTTCGCCTTCGCCGCGGAAAACTCCTCGTCCGTGAGCACGCCGGCCTCCTTCAGGCGGGCGAGTTCCTGGATGCGGGACACCAGATCGTCGCCCGCGGGTGCCGGTGGCGGCGGAGGCGCCTGCTGTTGCGCTGCTTGCTGTTCCGCATACTGCTGCTGGGCGGCCTGGTCGATCCGCTCCTGCTCCTCCGCCTGCTTGCTGGCGGCGTGCCGGTTCATCGCGTTCGACGTCGCCCGGGCGGTGCCGGTGATGACCGCCGTCCGGGCCACCGTGCCGAGCAGCCCGGGACGTCCCATGCGGCGTGGACCCCTGAAAACCATGATGTGCTCCGTTTCTGTGGGTGACGAGTCAGACCGCGGCGGCGATGGCCGCCTCGACCACCTCGCGCGGGATGTGCACGTGGAGGGCTACCTCGCCACCGGCCTGCCGGGAGGCGGCCG
This sequence comes from Rhodococcus wratislaviensis, assembly GCF_900455735.1. GTDB lineage: Bacteria > Actinomycetota > Actinomycetes > Mycobacteriales > Mycobacteriaceae > Rhodococcus_F > Rhodococcus_F wratislaviensis. The sequence continues at coordinate 499,771 of NZ_UAUI01000024.1, forward strand.
CGACCTTCCGCGCCCACGTCTGCTCGTACACGATCGCCACCGCGGACGTGCCCGGCTCCAGTGATTCGCGCACCACCTCGAGGTCCTCCTCGCTGATCAGGGCCTTGGCTTCGAGGGACAGGGCGGCGAGACCGATGCTGTCGAGGTCCTCGTCCACCTCCACCTGGCGCAGCGTGCCGTCGGCTCCCTTGGAGATGAACACGAGATCGAGAATGGTGACCACTCCCTGGGCGACGACGTCGCGGAACGTGTCGATCACCTGGGGATCGGCCCGCTCTCCCGGAAAGGTGAGGAAAAGGAACGCGACCGGACCGACATCTTCAGCTGTATTCGACATCATCTCTCCCTGCGCTGGGTGCCTGGTGTCGATGCTCGCCATCGGCCGGGAGTTGCGCATCATCCACGACGGGTGATGTCCAGTGGTCCGGGCTCTGTGAGGCTCGAACGCAGAGCTGTGTCCGATGGTTCGAGAGACGAGGTGATGCATGCCGTCCGTGGGAGCCTCACTCTTCTGGATCGTGGCGTGCGCCGTGATCGCCCCGCTGCTCGCCGGGTTGTTCCCCCGGAAGCTGGTGCCCGAGGTGGTGCTACTCCTCCTCGCCGGGATCGTCATCGGCCCGCACGTCTTCGACCTGGCGATCGAGGGTAGCGAGATCGAGTTACTGCGCGACCTGGGGCTGGGCCTGCTCTTCCTGCTGGCCGGGTACGAGATCGACACGGCCGAGATCACCGGTCGCGGCGGCAGACGGGCCCTGCTGACATGGCTGGTCTCGCTGGCCCTGGCGTTCGCGGTGGTATCGCTGCTGAGCCTCGTCCACGTGGTCGACGCCGGAACCGCGGTGGCCATTGCCATGACGTCGACAGCCCTCGGCACACTGCTCCCGATCCTTCGTGACGCGGGCGCCCTCGACACCCGGCTGGGCCGGACGATCCTCAATCACGGCGCCTTCGGCGAACTCGGACCGGTCGTCGCCATGGCGGTCCTGCTCGGCTCCCGCGGGTCGGTGGCGTCCATCGTGGTCCTCGGGCTGTTCACGGCCGCGGCGGTGCTGGTCGCGTTCATACCCGCCCGCGTGCGGCGGGAGGGTTCCCGGATCACCGCGATCATCCGGTCGGGTTCGGAGACGACGTCGCAGACCACGGTCCGGCTGACGATGCTGCTCCTCGTCGCACTCACCGTGCTCGCGGCGTCGTTCGGGCTCGACACCATTCTCGGTGCCTTCGCGGCCGGATTCATCCTGCGGCGGGCCACACCCGAGGGCGACGAAACGCTCGAAACGAAGCTCGACGGCCTCGCGTTCGGGTTCCTGATCCCCATCTTCTTCGTGACGTCCGGGATGGCCATCGACGTCGCCGCGGTGGCGTCCGAACCCGGTGTCCTCGTCGCGTTCGTCGTGCTGATCCTGCTGGTGCGGGCAGGCCCGGTCTACGTCGCCGGGAGGTTCGATCGGGGCACCGACGGCACGGATCCACCCTTCACCGCCCGTGAACGCACCCAGCTGGCGCTGTACGCGGGAACCGGTCTGCCGCTGATCGTGGCCGTCACGGGAGTGGCCGTCGACTCCGGGGACATGACGTCCGCGAACGCCTCGGTGCTCGTCGCGGCAGGCGCGATCACAGTCCTCCTCTTCCCGCTCGCCGCGTCGCTGCTCGCGTCGAGCCCCGAACCGGCGGCCGACGCGGCACGCCCACGAGGAGACCAGAACCCCGGGAGCGGACAGTGACTCGAACCGAAACGACGCAGGCGCCGGCCCGAGCGACGCTGATCCTCGCGACCCTCATCCTCGTCGCCGCCGTCGCCAACCTGAACCTGTCCGTCGCGAACGTCGCGCTCCCCGACATCGGCCGGGCCTTCGACGCGAGTCAGACGCAGCTGAATCTCGTCGCCGTGGCGTACTCCCTCGGGCTCGCCGCCTCCGTCCTCTACCTCGGGGCGCTCGGCGACCGCTACGGGCGCAAGCAGATGCTGGTGCTCGGCATGGCGCTGTCGCTGCCGGCGTCGGCGATCGCGGGATTTGCCGGGAACTTCGAAATACTGTTCCTCGCACGTGTTCTCGGCGGTGTGTCCGCCGGTCTCGCGTTCCCCACCACGCTCGCGATCATCACCGCGCTGTGGTCGGGACCGCCCCGGACCAAGGCGATCGCACTGTGGTCGGCCCTCGGTGGCGCGATCTCCTCGCTCGGGCCGATCGTGTCGGGTGCGTTGCTCGAGCACTTCCATTGGGGCTCGGTGTTCCTCGTGACCCTTCCGCTCGCGGGTCTCGCCCTCGTCGCCGCCATCCTGTGGGTGCCCGCCCACGTCAACGAGACGACCGATCCCGTCGACAATCTCGGCGGCATCATCTCCGTCGTCTTCATCGCCGCCCTCATCCTCGCGATCAATTTCGCACCGGTGGACGGCGCCGGTGCGGCGGCTCTCGGCCTCGGGGTGATCGCCCTCGCCGCGGGAGCCGCGTTCTTCCTGCAGCAACGGCGGGCGGCGCACCCGCTGTTCGATCTGCACGTCGCCGCCCGCCCGACGTTCTGGGTGGCCGCCGTCGGCGGGGTGATCGTGTTCGGCGCGTTGATGGGTGCGATGTTCATCGGGCAGCAGTTCCTGCAGAACGTGCTCGGGTACTCCACGCTCGCCGCCGGATCGGCGATCATCCCGGCCGCCGTCGCGATGGTCATCGTCGCACCGCGCTCCGCGAAACTCGTCGAATCGCACGGGGCCCGGTTCACACTGCTGCTCGGCTACCTGTTCGTCGTCCTCGGACTGGTTGTCGCGCTGGTGTGGTGGGATGAGAACGCGACCTTCTGGTGGGTGGCGCTCGCCTACGCGTTCGTGGGCATCGGAGTCGGGTTCGCCGGGACCCCGGCGTCGCGGTCACTCACCGGTTCGGTGCCGGTGTCGCGGGCGGGCATGGCGTCCGGCACGTCCGACCTGCAACGCGACCTCGGCGGCGCGATCATGCAGTCGATCCTCGGCGCGGTGCTCACCGCCGGTTACGCGAAGTCGCTGTCGGCGACGATCGCCTCGTCGCCGGACTCGAGCCAGATCACCCCGGAAACTCAAGCCGCGCTGACGAAGTCGTATTCCAGCGCCGAGGTGCTCGCGGAACGCTACCCGCAGTACGCCGAGCAGATCATCGCCGCCGCCCGCAACGCCTTCCTCGACGGCGACGATCGCGCGTACCTCGCCGCGATCCTGGTGGTGTGCGCGGGGGCCGTGGTGGTGTTCTTCTTCTACCCGCACCGGGAGAAGGAGAAGCGGCTGCTGGCCGAATACGCGACCGAGAGAGCGCAGTAGGGCGGCAGCAGGGCGAATGTATCGCCGGTCGCCTCAGAAGCGCCGAAAGGTACATTCGCCCGGCGGTCGCGGAGTAAGTTCCCGAGAGGGGCACCTCGACGACGGGACGCACGATGACAGCTCAGGTCGTGACCAGGACGAATCGGCGACGAGGCCTCGCGGCGGCCGCAGCGGCACTGCTGCTGGTAGTGCCTGCGGCGTGCTCCGACGACTCGTCCTCCACAGACACCTCCGCTACCTCCACGACGACGCAGACGGGATCACCGAACGCCGGGGCCGACGCGCAGATCGACCCCGGTGTCGCGGACCGACTCGACGAGGCGATCGAGAAGACGATGTCGATGGCGGCGATTCCCGGCGCGATAGTGGGCGTGTGGGGGCCCGACGGCAACTACGTGAAGGCGTTCGGTGTCGCCGACAAAACGACGGGCGCGCCGATGGAGACCGACTTCTACCACCGAATCGGCAGTGTGACAAAGACGTTCACGGTCACGGGTGTGCTGCAACTGGTCGACGAAGACAAGGTCGCGCTCGACGACCCGATCTCGAAGTACGTGGAGGGCGTGCCGCTGGGTGATCAGATCACGCTGCGCCAGCTCGCCCGGATGCAGAGCGGGCTGGCCAACTACTCGGCCAACGAGGACTTCCAGAAGGCGTTGCTCAGCGACCCGCAGGCCGCGTTCACCCCGCAACAACTGCTGGGTTACGCGTTCGCGCAGCCCGCGACGTTCCCGCCCGGACAGGGATTCGAGTACTCGAACACGAACACGACCCTGCTGGGACTCGTCATCGAGAAGGTCAGCGGACTGCCGCTCCCGGAGTACGTGACGCAGAAGATCGTCCAGCCGCTGAAGATGGCCGGCACGAGCTTTCCGACCACCAACGCGTTCCCCGAACCGCACGCGCAGGGCTACACCGAGCAGACCTTGGACGACAAGGAAGCCGTGGCCACCAATTGGAATCCGTCCTGGGGATGGGCGGCGGGCGCGATGATTTCGACCCTCGACGACCTGCACATCTGGGCGCCCGCCCTCGCCACCGGCACCCTGCTGCAGCCGGCCACGCAGGCGCAACGGCTCGAGACGGTGAACGCACCGGGTCTGGCATCCGACGTCGGCTACGGACTGGGCATCTTCGACGTCGCCGGCTGGATCGGGCACAACGGCAGCCTCCCCGGGTATCAGACGGTCTGCGTCTACCTCCCCGAGCAGGAGACCACCCTCGCGATCATGATCAACACCGACGTCCCCTACCAGGGCAGCGAACCCAGCACGGCGCTGGCGGGGGCCGTCACGGAGATCATCTCGCCGGAACACATCTACAAGCTCAGCGCCGGAGTGCAGAATCCGGACGCGTCGTCCCCGGCCACGCCGACGCCCTCGGAGACCCCGGCGACGTCCACGACCTCCGCCCCGCCGACCAGCTGACCCCATGTGAGTGGCAAAGCGTGCGCGAGCACACTTTGCCACTCACATGCCTTGCCGCGGCGTGACCCGGCTCAGTAGCGTGCAGGGCATGACGATTCTGGTGACGGGGGCAACCGGGAACATCGGCAGAATGCTCGTCGACCACCTGCTCGCGCGGGGTGCGACGGACGTCCGGGCCCTCACGAATCATCCTGACAAGGCGCAACTTCCGGGCTCGGTCACCGTCGTCGAGGGATACCTCCGCAGGCTCGACAGCCTGCCCGCGGCGTTCGAGGGCGTTGATTCCCTCTACCTCGCACCGACTCCCGACACCGCCCCGGACGCGCTCGCTCTGGCGAAGCAGGCCGGCGTCCGGCACGTCGTCGACCTGTCCGGTCCCCACGACGGCCACTGGGGTGACGTCGCACGGGCCGTCGAGGCGTCCGGCATCGAGTGGACGCACCTGTGGCCCGGCGAGTTCATGGAGAACGCGGGAATCCTGGCACCGCAGATCGCCGCGGGAGACACCGTGCGCGAGCCGTACCCGACGGCGGCGAACGCGCCGATCGCCATGGACGACATCGCCGAGGTCGCGGCCGTCGCTCTCCTCGCGGACGGGCACATCGGCGCGTCGTACGAACTCACCGGACCCGAGACGATCACCCGCGCCGACCTCGTCCGGGAACTCGGCGCCGCCCTCGGCCGGAACATCGAGTACCGGCAGGTGTCGCTGGACGAGGCCGTCGGCGTCCTGACGCCGGCGATGGGGGAGTACGCCCGCTGGTACCTGGAAGGGATGGCAAGCCTGGTCGACGCTCCCCAGCAGGCGAACCGGCTCGTCGAGCAACTCACCGGACGCCCGGCGACCACGTTCGCGCAGTGGGCGTCGGGGCACGTCGACGAGTTCCGCTGACGTCGTACCGGGGCGCTCGACCGAGTCAGCGGTTCGGGGTGAGCGCGATGACGGGAATCGGCCGGTCCGTCTTCTTCTGGTAGTCGCGGTACCGGCCGTGGTTGATCTCGTTCATCGTCGCCCACATCCGGTCGTAATCCGGGTCGCCCGGCAGAACCTTCCGCGCCACCACGGTGATGTGGTCGCGGCCCACCTGGATCTCGCAGGTCGGCGCGGCCAGCACGTTGTGCATCCACGCGGGCGACGTGGGCGCACCGCCCTTCGACGCGACGACCAGAAACCGTGCGCCGTCGCGGCCGTACGTCAACGCGGACGTGCGCGACTGCCCGGACTTCCGGCCGACGCTGTGCAGCAACAGGGTCGGCATCCCGAACAGCAACCGATGCCCCACCCAACCGCCGCTGCGTTCGTAGACGAACTGATGCAGCTGAAGGGCTTTCACGAACAGGTCGGCCACGGCGTCCTCTCTCGGCACTCGGAACAGATCGTGCCCACACAGTAGACCGTCGTCAGGCCCGGCGAACCGCGTGCAGAACGGTGTCGTGGACGGTGACGGGCCGGCCCTCGGGGTCGCGCGTCTCACGCGAGGGCGTCGCCGACACCAGAATCTCCCACTCCCCGGCGTCCAGTACGGCAGCGACCTGGTCGGGTGTGAACAGCATGTCGGGAACATTGGGCCGCCCGGCCGACGTCTCCAGATCGGAAGGATGATGTCCGACGACGAGAAGCCGCCCGCCTGGGCGGACCGCTCCCGCCAGGCGACGGTGCAGGGCCTCGCGGGCAGGTCCCGGCAGATGCATGAAATGCGCCGACACCAGGTCGAATCGGCGGGCCGGCGGCTCCCACGACAGGATGTCGGCCTGCTGCCACGTCGTCCGGTCCGCGATGCCGGCACCGGCTTCGGCGGCGCGTTCCACTGCCACCGCCGACACGTCCACTCCGGTGACGCTCCACCCGCGGGCCGCCATCCAGATCGCGTCGGCGCCCTCGCCGCTGCCCACGTCCAGGGCACTGCCCGGAGTCACGTCCGCGACCTCCTCGACGAGGTGCGGGTTGGGGTCGCCGCTCCACACCGCGGTAGTCGAGCGATAGCGCTCGTCCCAGAACTCCTGGCTGAAGAAATCGGTCATGTCCGGTGCCTGCTCGTGGGTCATGCTCCCACTGTGGCCGCCGGAGCCGTCGAACCGGGAATCCCGTTGCCGGAACGGCAACCGGCTACGGGCTGGGGAACGTGTAGATGCGGCAACCGCTCATGTTCGCGGCCGACACGACCCCGTCGGCACGCGCAAAGTCGCCCTTCGAGGCGAGGTTGTTGGCGAGGGCGGCCTGGTCGTCGCAGAAACTCTGGTCCGTCGGCTTGGCTGGGGGGTTGCTGATGTAGGTGTCGCCCGGTGCAGCCACCGCAAACGGTGCCGGACCGACGAGTGGGACGGCCGCTGCTGCAAACGCAATGGAGGCCGCCGCGACGATTCGGCGGATCATCATGCCCCTCCGAAGGTGGTCCGAATGGTTGCTGTGACACCATCCTGCACCGATCCGCCGTCGGCGACCAGACCCCTAGGGGTGGAAAATGCAACACCTTCGTCGTCAGCGATACAGAGCTTCCTGAACCCTGTCCGCGGCGACCGCCGGATTCTCGTGCTCCCAGATCCGCACCACCGTCCACCCGGCGTCGGCCAGCCTCGTGTCGGTGTCCCGGTCGCGGGTGACGTTCCCGGCGAGCTTCTCGGCCCACCACTGTGCGTTGCTCTTCGGGAACGTGGCGTGCTGCGGGCAGCTGTGCCAGAAGCACCCGTCCACGTACACGGCCACTTTCCGGCGCGGAAACACCAGGTCGGCGCGCCGCCGGATGCCCTTCATCGGCGCCCGGTCCACGTAGTACCGGACCCCGCGCCGGTGCAGTTCCCGGCGAAGCGCGAGTTCGGGTGCTGTGTCGCGGCGCCGCTGCGCCCGCATCCGGGCGCTGGTCGCGGGATCGGTGGCGGGCATCGCGGGTCCGTCCGCCTACGCGGCGGCCTCGGGAAAGCCGCCCATGCGGTCGAGGTGGCTCTCGACGTCGTCGATGAAACCGGGAACGAAACGCAGATTGCCCATCCGCGTCCGCTTCAAGAAGCCGGCGGTCGCGCGCGCCGACAGCAAGCGGGTGTCCTCCAGGAATCCGCTGAGATCCTCGTACGGCTCCTGCACCGGCCACGTCGAGGTGTGCACGCGGAACGCCTGACGATTGCTGCCCCACGCCGCCACCGGCCACGCGTCGCCGGGCTTCATCGGCGTCTCGATGCCCCGCTCGTAGTCCGCCGACTCGAGCAGACGCCGACCGACCCACGACGCCATCCGCACACTGACGGCGTTGCCGACGAGCTTCCACCGATGACTGTTCCGCAGACCGGGGACCAGCGCGGCGGGCGCCGTCCAGTCGGGGTCGAAACCCTGCAGGCGTTCGGCGTCGATCAGTCCGGGGGTCACGATCTCACCCGACGGCAGTCGCACGGCGGGTGGGCTCGCGATACCGACGGACGACCCGCCCTTCAGCGTGGGGACCGCGTTGACCGCCCAGCCGAGACCGCGGGTGCCCTCGGTCCAGTAGAAACCGCACGGGAAGTCGGCGTGGTCGTCGACGGGGCGTTCCCCGGCGTCCTCACCGAACAGCACCGCGCGGGGGTCCTCGGTGCGCGAGGCGAGCATCAGGACCCGCTGACGGCGCTGGGGGAGTCCGAACGCGCGAGCATCGACCACCCGGTACGCCCACGTGTAGCCGAGGTCCTCCAGGGCGTCCGTGATATGCCTCATAGCCGCCCCGCGACCCAGCTGCAGCATGAACGGCACGTTCTCGATCAGAAGCCAGCGCGGACCCTTCTTCCGCTTCACCAACCGGAACACCTCGTCGACGAGGCCGGAACGCGAACCCGTGATTCCGGCGGTCCGGCCGGCCTGCGAGAGGTCCTGGCACGGGAAGCCGGCGGCGACGAGTTCGATGTCCTGGGGGAGGGAACGCAGCTTGGTGACGTCGGAATGCACAGGGACGTCCGTGAATCGGGTACGCAGAACCGCCTGGGCGCCCGGGTCGATCTCACAGAGCAGTTCGGTGTTCCAGCCGTGCTCTCTCAGACCCAACTCGAGCCCGCCGATACCGGCGAACAGGCCCACCATGCTCCCGGTTGACGTCACGGCACCCTTCCTCACGAACCAGTCACCCGAGAACGTTACTCGAGATCTGTGCTCCCTTTGACCAACGACCCGTGAGTACTTATCAACGGCGGGCGGTTAATAAGTACTCACGGGTGGCGAAGCCACATATGGCAGGCTGCTTCGCGGGCAAACGACCGGGTAGAAGAATCGAGCCGAGGAGGCGTCCCCAGCGTGGATCAGCTGATCGTGGTGATCGGGCTCATGCTCGTCACAGTCCTGATCGTCGGCCTCGGTGACCGATTCCACGCACCTTGGCCGGTACTGCTCACGATCGTCACCGCCGGTGCCGCGTTCGTGCCCGGCATCCCGCACGTCGAACTCGAACCCGAACTGATCCTGCCGCTGTTCCTGCCGCCACTGCTGTGGGCGCTGGCCCGCCGGACGTCGTGGGCGATGTTCGTCGACCGCTGGAAGACCATCGTCGTCCACTCCGTCGGCCTGGTCATCGTCACGACCGCTGCGGTCGCGTGGACGGCCTGGGCGCTCGTGCCCGGCATCACCCTGGCGGCGGCGATCGCGATAGGTGCGATGACCGCCCCACCCGACCCGGTGGCCGTCGAGGCCGTCGCCGAACCCGTCGGGATTCCGCGTCGACTCGTCGGCGTCCTGCAGACGGAGGGCCTGTTCAACGACGCCGCCGCGCTGGTCGCGTTCCAGGCGGCGCTCGCCGCGACGATCGCCGGTGAAGACCTGCACTTCGGTTTCGAGGTGCTGCACTTCCTGTACACCGCGGTCGCGGCGGTGCTGATCGGTCTCGCATCCGGCTGGGTGGGGTCGTGGCTGGTCGTGCGGATCGTGGACGTCCCGGGCCGCAGCGGACTGACCCTGGTCATCCCGTTCGTCGTGTACCTGCTGGCCGAGGAGATCCACGCGTCCGGGGTCATCGCCGTCGTGGTGGCCGCGGTGCAGATGAGCGCCGCCGACTCCGAGGTCGACGCCGAGGACCGCCTGGCGAGTGCCTCGTTCTGGCACGTCGCCGAATTGCTGGTCACCGGCTTCGCGTTCGGGTTGATGGGTCTCGAATTCCGTCAGATCGTCGACGACGCGGGCAGCGATCTGTGGACGATGGTGCTGCACGGCGTCGTCATCGGAGTGGTGCTGGTGGTGGTCCGCGCCCTCTGGATGGGCGTCACGTGGCTGTACATCCGCGGGTACGAGGACAACGCCTCCTCCGCGCCCCGCACCCCCGCCGAAGCCGTGGTCATGACGTGGTGCGGGATGCGCGGCCTCGTCACCCTGGCGTTGGCGCTGAGCCTCCCGGTCGACGATTTCCCGTGGCGTTCCGAAGCCGTCGTCATCGCGGCGGTGGTGCTGGTGATGAGCATGGTCATTCCGGGATTCACCCTGCCGTGGCTGGTGAAGGCACTCGGCGTCGCCGGTGTCGCCGACGCGGAGGATGCTGAGGAGCGGGCACTGGTCGAGCGGGCCCGGCACGCCGCGCTCGAGGTCGTGACGTCCGCGCCGACCAACCTGCCGCCCGAATCGGTGGCCCGGCTCAAGGCGCTCTACGACCGGCTCGAACAGGACTCCGCGCCCGGCACCCACTCGCCGGAGTACTCGCAGCGCATCGAACAGCTCAAGACCCGCCGCGACGAACTGCGGGCGCTCCAGCACCGGGCGCTGGTCGCGGCGCAGGCCGAAGTGTTGCGGGCCCGCAACGAAAAGGGGCAGGACCCGCACGTCGTCGACCGCGTCCTCGAGCGTCTCGACCGCCTCTCCACCGCGAGCAACACGCAGACTTTCCACCACTGAGAGTCCTAGACTTCCTGTAGGTGGGAGCACAGGGAGGCGCCATGATCTCGGGTTTCCGGAACCGGCCGCACCTCCTGCGCGACGCCCAGGGCAGCGGCCTCGTCGAAGCGTTCGTCATCATCGGGATCGTCACGATCCTGCTCACCCGCGCCTACCTTCACCTCACCGGTTATCCGCAGGTCGGGGGTTCCTCGCTGCACATCGCGCATGTCCTGTGGGGCGGACTCGGCATGGTCGTGGCCCTGGTGACCGTGTTCTCGTTCCTCGGGATGAAACCGCGCGTCCTCGGCGTCGTGATCGGCGGCGTCGGGTTCGGTTTGTTCCTCGACGAGATCGGCAAGTTCGTCACCAAGACCAACGACTACTTCTACCGGCCGTCCATCGCGATCATGTACGTGGTGATCGTCGTGTTGCTGCTGGTCAACCGGTCGCTGCACGACGTCCGGCCGCCGACCCCGACGGAGGACGTCGCCAACGCCGCCGCCATCGCGCTCGGCGGACTGGACCGTGGGCTGGACCGTGCACGCCGGGAGCAGGCGCTGGCGCAATTGCGCCGGGCGGCCGCCGCCGGCGCGGACGAGGCGACCCTGATTTCGGTCCGGGATCTGCTCGCCCACTGCCCGGACCGGAACGGCCGGACCGTGCCCACGGCCCGGGAGCTGGCCCGGCGCGCGACCCCCGCGTTCGCCAGGGGGCCGGGCATGCTCTGGACCGCGGCGGTCCTCCTCACCCTGTTCTCCACCCTGGGACTGCTCAGCGCCGTGATCACGCTCGACGACGACCTCCGCGGCGACGAGGGAACCGACATCACGACGGTCGGCCAGCTCACCGGGTCCGCGATCGCGTTCGTCCTGTGCTGGTCGGGCATCGTGCGACTGCGGAACGGGAAGCTGTGGCCGTTGCAGTTCCTGCGGGCCGCGGCCCTGGTCACGGTCCTGCTCACCGAGGTGTTCGACTTCGTTGCCCAGGAGTTCGGGGCGCTGCTGAACGTGGCGGTCGGACTCGGCGCACTCGTCGTCTTCTCGTCGCGCATCGCGGTCACGGAACGAGCCCGGGCACTGACTCTCGACAACTCTGCTGCAACGAAACTCGGCCCGTTGCCACCCCGGGAGCCGTCGTCGCTTACCGTAGACAGGTGAGCATCCAAGCCTCCGGTGCCTCGACCTGGCCCGCAGTACTGACGTGGCGGGCGGACAACGCACCCCGAATGGAATCGGTGCGCGTCCAGCTCAACGGCGACCGCATCAAGGCAGCAGGCCGGATCATCGGCGGCGAGTGCCCCGAGCATCCCGCGTTCAGCGCGTCCTACGACCTCGTCACCGACGAAAGCGGCGTCACCCGCCGGCTGTCGCTGCGGACGTCCGTCGCGGCCGGTGAGCGGCAGATGTCGATCAGCCGGGACGAAGAGGGCACGTGGATGGTGGAGCACGGCGCCAACCACCAGCGGTCCACGTTCGACGGCGCCCTCGACGTCGACATGGTGCTCAGCCCCTTCTTCAACGCCCTGCCCATCCGGCGGTACGGACTGCACCTCGGGTCCGAGGACGTCGAGGTCCCCGTCGTCTACGTGAACCTCCTGGACCTGCGGGTCGAGGGCGCGATCCTCACCTACAGCAGCGGTCCGGACGGCATCCACGTGCTGTCGCCGGTGTCGAGTTCCTCGGTGACCGTCGACCGCGACGGGTTCATCATCGACTACCCGGGCCTGGCCGAACGGATATAGGCGGCGCAGCCGCCCGTGCGTGGTTAACGAGTCTCTGGACTCGTCGAGCACTCACAGGCGGCGGAGCCGCCCTCCCCGCCGACCCGCATCACGCATGTCGTCGATCCAGCCTTCGCGGCCGGGAACGATGCCGGTGATCTCCCACGTCTCCTGGTTGTCGTACGTCAGGCGCGCGGTGTGACCGGCCTCGACGAGCGTCGCCGTCGACGACTGTTCCGCCAGTTCGGTCCGCGCGTCCTGCAGCAGCACCAGCGCCTCGTCCAGGGCGATCAGCAGGGCGTCCCGGTTGCCTTCGCACATGGCCCGGACGAGTCCGGGCGCGCTGCCTGCCACGCGGGTGCCGTCGCGGAACGAGCCGGCCGCCAGGCCGAGCGCCAGCGGCCCGCCGCGGGCTCCGGTTATCGCGAGGGTCTCGGCCAGTAGGTGCGGCAGGTGCGAGATGCGCGCGACCGCCCGGTCGTGTTCGGCGGATTCGGCGGGTACGACGACGGACCCGCAGTCCAACGCGAGCTGCGCGACCTGCGTCCAGATGGCGGGGTCGACGCCGTCGTCGGTGCCGACCACCCACACGGCTTCCCGGAACAGGTCGGCGCTGCCGACGCTCCACCCGGACGCCGACGTTCCGGCCATCGGGTGCCCGCCCACGTAGCGGTCGGCGAGTCCCTGACGGGCTGCCGCCGCCGCGACCTCCGCCTTGACGCTGACGACGTCGGTGATCGAGCAGTTCGGTGCGTACAGGGCGATCGCGGTGAGGGTGGCGGCGACGGCGGGCACGGGTACCGCGATCACGATCAGCGCCGACGCGGCCGACGCACGCTGGAGCACCGCGACCAGATCGGTGTCGGCGTCGAATCCGTCCGCCCGGGCGGCGTCGACGGACGGCGCGGATCGGTTGTGACCCCACGCTTCGCGGCCCGCCCGGACCGCCGCACGCAGCAGTGAACCGCCGATCAAGCCCAGGCCGAGCACGCACACGGGAGGTGCGGAAGGGGTATCAGACACCCGAACAGGTTGGCACATTCGAGTGCGGACTTCATTTACCGGCACCCCGCGGGCTACCGTTGCGCTCATGGGTGCACAGCGCGCGGAAAACAACAGCGCCTCCTCGGATCGGGCAGAGGATCTGGAGGGCTTCGGTGTCGCGGTAGTACACGAGGACGGCCGGTGGAAGGTCAAGGCCCTCACTTCGGCTGCTCTGACCAGTCTCAGCGTCGCGGAGGAGGAGCTTCGGGCCCTCCGTAGCGCGGGCGCGTTCTTCGGTCTGCTGGACGTGGACGACGAATTCTTCGTCGTGCTCCGGCCGGCGCCGTCGGGAACGCGTCTGCTGCTGTCCGACGCCACCGCGGCCATCGACTACGACATCGCCGCGGACGTCCTCGAGGCGCTCAACGTCGAGGTCCCGGACATCGACCCGGACGAACTCGACGACATCGAGCCGTGGGAGGAAGGCGACCTGTCGCTGCTCGCCGACCTCGGTCTGCCCGAACCCGTTCTGGCTGTGATCACGTCCGAGACGGACCTCTATCCCGACGAGCAGCTCGGGATGATCGCGCAGCGGCTCGGGTTCACCACGGAGCTGGCCGGGGTTCTCGACAAGCTTCCCCGGTAGTTTCACGCGCTGTGACTCTTCAGGACGACGAGCGGATGATCCGCGCGGCGATCGAGGCGGCCCGTGCCGCCACCGACGCCGACGTGCCCGTGGGTGCGGTGGTGTTCGACGCCGAGGGTGTCGAGGTGTCGCGGGCGGTGAACTCGCGGGAGGCGATGTCGGATCCGACGGCTCACGCGGAGATCATCGCGTTGCGGGCCGCCGCCCGGGTGTACGGCGACGGGTGGCGCCTCGAGGGGGCGACGCTCGCGGTGACGCTGGAGCCGTGCACGATGTGCGCGGGCGCGCTCGTGCTGGCCCGGATCTCCCGGGTGGTGTTCGGGGCGTGGGAGCCGAAGACGGGTGCTGTCGGTTCCCTGTGGGATGTGGTCCGCGACCGCCGTCTCACGCACCGCCCGCAGGTCAGGGGCGGTGTTCTGGAGGACGAATGCGCAGGCATCCTCGAAGACTTCTTCCGTGAACGGCGCTGACCGGTTTCAAACTCTTTCGTGGGGTACTCGACACAATGTGGCCGGGTCCGCATGACCCGTGCTTCTCTGGAGACAGGCGCCGACGAGGCGCCGCCGGACCCGTCCCCGGGTTCGAAATCGGATTCACGGAGGTATCTCGTGGGAATCGCAGACAAAGCTTCGAACAAGGCGGAAGACCTCAAGGGCCAGGCGAAGGAAGCCACCGGTAAAGCCACGGGCGATCCGGACCTGCGCGACGAGGGCAAGGCCGACCAGGCGTCCTCGGCGGTGAAGGATGCCGGCGAGAAGGTCAAGGACGCCGCAAAGAACCTCAAGGACAAGCTGACTTAAACGGCTTCACCTGGCGATTTCGGGCTCGGGCGCCACATCCGGTAAAGTCACCGGCGGTGGCGTGTCCGAGCGGCCTAAGGAGCACGCCTCGAAAGCGTGTGACGGGTAACCCCCGTCCGAGGGTTCAAATCCCTCCGCCACCGCCAAAGCTCCCCACCTGCACACGCAGGTGGGGAGTTTTTTTGTGCATCCGTGCCGGGAATGTTCGTTAGCGTGTCCTGGAGGGAAGGGGCACAGACATGCGCATCGACTCGACGGGCAGGACGGCGCTGGTCACCGGATCGACGCAGGGCATCGGTGCCGCGATCGCAGCGGGTCTCGCCCGCTCCGGCGCGCGGGTGGCGATCAACGGCCGCACCGAGAAGTCCGTGGGTGCGGCGATCGAACGATTGCGGGCCGAGGTCCCGGACGGCGAATTCGTTCCGGCGGCCGCCGACGTCACGACGGACGAGGGCGCGCGCCGGGTCCTGGAGATCGTTCCGGGCGTCGACATCCTCGTCAACAACCTCGGGATCTTCGGCTCCCAGCCGGCCCTGGACATCGACGACGACGAGTGGCGCCGCTACTTCGAGGTGAACGTGCTGTCCGCGATCCGGCTGACCCGCCTGGTCCTGCCCGGCATGGTCGAACGGTCCTGGGGCCGGGTCCTCGACATCGCCAGTGACTCCGCGATCGTGATTCCCGCGGAGATGATCCATTACGGGATGTCGAAGACGGCGCTGCTGGCGGTCTCGCGTGGCTTCGCGAAAGAGGCGGCGGGGACGGGCGTCACGGTCAATTCGGTTCTCGCCGGTCCCACTCACACGGGAGGTGTGGAGGATTTCGTCTACAGCCTGGTCGACAAGGACCTGCCGTGGGACGAGGCGCAGCGCGAGTTCATGAAGAAGTACCGGCCGCAGTCGTTGCTGCAGCGCCTCATCGAGCCGGAGGAGATCGCGAACATGGTTGTCTACCTCAGTTCGGCGCAGGCGTCGGCGACCACCGGCGCCGCGGTGCGGGTCGACGGCGGCTACATCGATTCCATCGTCCCGTGACCGTTCGTTCACAGCACTCTCCCAGGTCGTACCGAGTGACATCCATTGAAGCTGCAACTAGCCTGATCTCATGAAAAAGCTGTGGTGGTTGGTCGGCGCAGTCGTCATCGTCGTGATCGCGGTGCTGGTGGGCCCGTGGTTCTACGGCCAATTCATCGCAGAGGACGACGCACCGGCGGCCTCGGTGTCGACCGAGGGCGCGGAGGCGGCCACCGGATCGGTCGACGGACAGTGGACCGTCACGCCGGGGCAGGGCTCCAACCAGACGGCCGCGGGGTACACCGTTCACGAGATCCTCAACGGCGCGAGCGTCACAGTGGTCGGATCGACCGGCGACGTGACCGGCACCGCGACGGTCGAGAGCGAGAAACTCACCGCGGGTGAGGTGACCGTGCAGGTGGCGACCATCGCGACCGATCAGTCCCGCCGCGACAACCAGTTCCGCGGCAACGTGATGGACACCGGCACGTTCCCGACCGGCACGTTCACGGTCGATTCCCCGGTCGATCTGTCGGGGCTGCCTGCGGACGGTTCCGTGGGGACGGTCTCCGCCCAGGGCACGCTGACGCTCAAGGGGCAGTCGCGTCCGGTGACCGTCGACATCGACGTGCTCCGTTCCGGCGACGACCTGATCGCCTCGGGCAGCATCCCGGTCACCTGGACGGACTTCGGTGTGACGCCGCCGTCACTGGGCTTCGTGACCGTGGACGGCAACGGCACGGTCGACTTCCTGGTCAGCTTCGCGCGTTCCTGACGGCGCCCAGCCGGGCGGCCCGAACACGTAGCCGAGCTTGTCGCGCCACGACGACGCCCGGCGCCAGTCCCGGACGATGGGCCCGTATTCGTGGGTCTGCAGTTTCCAGATGTTGTACGTGCCCACGGGTTTGGTGAGTCCGTAGGTGGGGCGGTGGGTTTCGGGCTGGAACGTGCCGAACATCCGGTCCCACACGATGAGGATGCCGGCGTAGTTGCGGTCGAGGTATTCGGGGTCGCAGCCGTGGTGGACGCGGTGGTGTGAGGGAGTGTTGAACACGAACTCGACGGGCCTGGGCAGCTTGTCGATGCGCTCGGTGTGGACGAAGAACTGGTAGACGAGGTTCACGGAGAATCCGATGAACACCATCCACGGCGGAATGCCGATCAGCGGCAAGGGAATCCACATCAGGATTTCGGCGCCGTTGTTCCACTTCTGGCGGAGGGCGGTGGAGAAGTTGAAGTATTCACTCGAATGGTGCGCCTGGTGGGTGGCCCAGATGAGGCGGATGCGGTGCGCCATCCGGTGGTACGCGTAGAACAGCGCGTCGACGCCGAGGACGAGGATCACCCACGTGTACCAGGCGTCCGGGGGAAGGTGCCACGGCGCGAGGTACACCCAGATGGCGGAGTACCCGATCAGGGCCAGCAGCTTCCAGAACGTGGTCGTCAGGATGGACACGGCGCCCATCGACACACTCGCGCGCGCGTCGCGGCGCTCGTAACCTCCGCGCACCGGGCGGGACCGTCCGTCGGGGTCGAACGTCGCGTCCTCGAGGTGCCGGGCCGCGAACCATTCGATGGCGAGGAACAGCACGAACGCCGGGATGGCCAGTGTGACCGGTTCGTGCAGAGGCGTCAGCAGCGCCGAATTCCACGCCGACGTCACGGTCTCCCACATGCTGCTTCCTCCATACAAGACGATCGTCCAGTTCAATGTACCTCGGAGTGACACGCATCACTATCGGCCCGAAACGCAGCGACGAAAAGTGCTCATTGGGTGCGCACTTTGCCGCGGAGAATGAATCCCGTCAGCAAGATCGGATCAGTCGAAAGGACTCGTCATGTTGCGAGGACTCACCACCATCAGTCTCTTCGCCGACGACATCGCGGCAGCCCGCGAGTGGTACAGCGCGCTGCTCGGCATCGCCCCCTACTTCGAACGCCCCGACTCCGAGAACCCGGCATACATCGAGTATCGGATCGGCGACTACCAGCACGAGCTCGGCATCATCGACCGTCGATACGCCCCGCACGCAGCCGCGGACGGTCCGTCCGGCGTGGTGGTGTTCTGGCACGTCGACGACGTGACCGCCGCCGTCGAGAAGCTGCTGTCGATGGGCGCGAAGGAGCATGAGCCGCGCACCGAACGTGAGTCGGGGTTCGTCACCGCGTCCGTTGTCGACCCGTTCGGCAACATCCTCGGCGTCATGTACAACCCGCACTACCTGGACGTTCTGGGTGCGCGCGGCGAAGCGTGAGTTGCCGGTTTTCATACTGGGATGGTAGGAATTCGGTGTGCACATCACCGCAAAGGTGGACTACGCCGTGCGGACGCTGATCGAACTGGCCGCTGCCGGGCCGTCCCCGTCCAAAGCCGAGTTCCTGGCACAGTCGCAGACCATTCCGCACAAGTTCCTCGAGGCCGTCCTCGCCGACCTTCGCCGCGGGGGACTGGTCAACAGCAGACGTGGACCGGACGGCGGGTACTGGCTGGCCCGTCCCGCCGAGGACATCACGATCGCCGACGTGATCCGGACCGTCGAGGGTCCGCTGGCGTCGGTGCGGGGTGAACGCCCCGAGGACGTCGACTACTGCGGGCCGGCCGCCAAATTGCAGGACGTGTGGATCGCGGTGCGGGTGAACCTGCGGGCCGTGCTCGAGAACGTGAGTCTCGCGGACGTCGCGAACGAGCAGCTGCCGGGTTTCCTCACCACGCTGACGTCCGACCCGGGGGCTTGGGAGCGTCGTACCCGACCGGTCACGACGGCTGACGAGGGCGCAGCGCGCGGCTGATCGTCCGGCCGGCCGCACGCACCAACGGGACCAGTGCGTTCAGCGACGCATTCTCCGCCGACACCACCAGCGACACCGCCGCGATCGCCGTTCCGGGACGCTCGAAAATCGGTGCCGCGACGGAGACGGCGTCCATGGTCACCTGACGATCACTGATCGCGACCTCGGATCGGCGGATCTCGGCAAGCGTCCGCCGCAGTACGACGGGGTCGGTGACGGTGCGGTCGGTGAACTTCTCGATCGGCCCGCTCAGCACCTGCTCCTGCACGTCGGCGGGCATGTACGCGAGCAGGGCCGGGCCGATACCGGACGCCGTCAGCGGGAACCTACCGCCGACGCGGGTCTGGACGGGCACGGCCTTCTGTCCGGCGATGCGTTCGACGAACACGACCTCGGTGCCCTCGGCGATGCCGAGCTGGACGTTCTCCCGCGTGATCTGCGACAGGTCCTCCATCACCGGCATCGCCAGTTCGCGCAGCATGGTGCCGCGCGGCGCGAGCGACGCGATCTCCCACAGCTTGAGCCCGACGGTGAAGCGGCCGCTGCTGTCACGTTCGAGGGCGCCCCATTCGATGAGGTCGCTGGTCAGCCGGTGCACGGTGCTCAGCGGATACCCGGACTTCCGCGACAGATCGCTGAGGGTCAGCCGCGGCGCCGAGGGGGTGAAGAGCTCGAGGAGCCGCAACGAGCGAATGGTCACCGATCCGGTGATCGCCATTGCTCGTTCTCCGTCTCACAGTTCCAGCGTCAGACGTGGACAGCTCGCACGCGAGACGCAGATCATCATGGTGTCGCCCTCGGCCTGCTCGTCCGCTGTGAGCAGGGAATCCCGGTGATCGACAGTACCGCCGAGCACGGCCGTCTCGCAGGTTCCGCAGGTCCCTTCCTCGCAGGACGACAGCACCTGGACGCCGGCGGCGGTGACGGCCTGCAGGATCGACTGCTCGGGTGCGACGGTCACGGTCTTGCCGCTCAGTGTCAGCTCCACCTCGAACCCCTCGGCCCGGACCGGCTCCTCGAGATCCTTGGCCGCGAAGCGTTCGGTGCGCAGCGCGCCGGACGGCCAGCTGTCGCAGTGACCGGTGACGGCGTCGAGCAACGGCGCGGGCCCGCAGCAGTAGACGAGGGTGTTCTCCCGGACGTCGCCGAGCAGTCCCGGTAGGTCGATGAGGCCGTGCTCGTCCTCGGGGTGGATCACCACCCGGTCGCCGAAATTCTCGGCGAGTGCGTCGGCGAACGCCATCGAACCGCGGCTGCGTCCGCCGTAGACGAGGGTCCAGTCGGCGCCGGCGTTCTCCGCGGCGTGCGCCATGGTGAGGATCGGCGTGATCCCGATGCCGCCCGCGACGAACACGTACTGCGGTGACGGCTCGAGCTCGAAATGGTTGCGTGGTCCCCGGACCGTGACGCGGTCGCCCTCGCTCAGCTTGTCGTGCACGAACTGCGAACCCCCGCGGCCCATCGCCTCCCGCAGCACGGCGACGCGCCAGATCCCGGTGTCGGCCGGGTCGCCGCACAGCGAGTACTGGCGGGTGAGCTCCGGAGTCAGCACCAGATCGATGTGCGCACCCGGCGTCCACGTGGGCAGGTCGGCGCCGGACGGGTCCCGGAACTCCAGGACGACGACGCCGTCGGCGCCGGTGGTCCTTGTGGTCAGCTCCAGCTCGAGTACGGGTTCGGGTGGGATAGGCATGGCGGTCTCTCCGGGGTCAGACGGGAACGGGAGCGGATTCCGGCGCGGCGGGCAGCGGCGTGGCGGTCACCGGCGGATCGACGGGGTGGTGCCCCTCTGGGTGGGCGAGCAACCATTCCCAGAGGGCGGCGGGTTCTTCCGCGACGTGGCGTGCGCCGCAGTGGCACTCGCCCTCGAGCAGGTCCGACCCGGGAAGCCAGACGATACGCATCACGTTGGCGCCGCGGAGCATCCTGGTCGGCTCCACGGTTCAGCCCACCGCCGCGGCGGTGACGGCCTGCGGCGCGTCGACCAGCTTCTTCAGGATCCGGCGTGCGCCGAGGCCGCCGGCGTCGATGTTGATCGACAGTTCCTGGTAGCCGTCCTTCTCCGTGTCGAGCGCCTTCTGCAGAATGTTCAGCGCTACGACGTCCTGCATCACGACGGTCCGGTTGTTCTCGGCGAGGAAGGTCGTGACGGCGTCGTCGCCGAGTGCGAAGTCGCGGGCCACGGCCCAGAAGTCGAGGGTGGAATTCTCCGTCGACGGGGTGATCGCGTAGACGATCTCGCTGTGGAACGCGTGCGGGTCGGTGCCGTCGTCGCCGGGCAGCGGTGCGCCGATCGGGGCGATGCGGCTGTGCAGCAGGTACAGGCACGGCGGCGTGTACTCGATGTCCTGCCAGCGGGTGATGCGGCCCTCGATGCCGGTGGACTTGGAGTAGAACGGCGGGCACTCCGCGTCGTCCATGTGCCGGGACACGTAGATGACGTTCCGGTCCTCGTCGATCTCCGTGGTGATCGGGGTTTCCGCCACCTCGGGGGTGCCGATGTAGCCGCCGTGCAGGTACGTCTCGTGCGACAGGTCCATCAGGTTGTCGACGAGAAGGCCGTAGTTGCAGTCGATCGGTTCCATGCCGCTGACCACGGTGTAGTCGGGGGAGTCCATCCACGGTGCGCGGGGGATGCGGGTCGGGTCGCCCTGTTCGGGGTTCTGCGGGTCGGCGATCCAGACCCACACGAACGAGTCCTGCTCGACCACCTGGTACTGCTTCAGCCGGGCGGTGCGGGGAACGCGCTTCTGGCCGGGGACGAACACACAGCCGCCGTCGCTGCCGTAGGTGAAACCGTGATAGCCGCAGACCACCGTGTCGCCGTCGAGCCGGCTCGGCGCCTCGGACAGCGGGTAGCGGCGGTGCACGCAGCGGTCGCTCATCGCGACGGCCTCGCCGGCCTCGGTTCGCCAGAACAGAATCGGCTCCTCGCAGATGGTGCGCGAGAACAGTTCGCGTCCGACCTCACGGCCGTAGGCTGCGACGTACCACTGGTTGCGGGCGATCGTGGACATGAATGCCTCCGGAATATGCTGGGCTGCTGCGTTGTTCGTGACGCCGGACTCGGTGGGGCATCAGCGTCGTCCCCACCACTGTGCGGCACCGGAGGTGATCCACCACACTCGGTTTCCGAATGTCGGAAGGGTTTCGTCAGGGCTGGCGGACGAGGTAGGCGAACATCGTCACCGACATGTGGAAGTCGCCGCGGCGGGCGGCGGCGTTCAACTGGTCCAGCAGTTCGGCGCTCTGCACGTCGGTGATCGCACCCTCGGCGATCGCCGCGGCGGTCATCATCTGGACGAGTGGGCCGGTCACGTCGCCCGGATCCTGGATCAACGCCTCCGTGCCGATGTCCTCGACGACGAGCCCGGCGGAGGTGAGCTGCCCCGGGAGCAGCCGTCCGGAGTGCGGGTTCGCGGTGTGCGAGAGCATCACGTCCATGATCTTCTGCAGGACCAGGGGATCGCCGGGGTGCATGATTGCCGTTCCCCAGTCGCTGTCGACGATCACGCCGCGCCCGCCCGGCCGTAGAACGCGGGCCACTTCCGCCGCCGCGCGGTCCGGTTCGCTCAGGTGCTGGAATACCCGCTCGCACCGCACGACGTCGAGGCGGTCGTCGGGGAACGGCAGCGAGTAGGCGTCGCCGATCACGAACTGCGCGGTCGAGCCCTCCTCCTCGGTCCGCTCCCGGGCGAGGAGGGCCATGCCGGGATTGGGATCGAGTCCGATTGCGCGGCCCGACGGGGTGACCGCGGCGGCGAGGGCACGCGTCTCCGACCCGGTGCCCGAGCCGATGTCGAGGGCGCTCTCACCCGGCTGCACCTGCAGGGCCGCAAGCGACCACTCGCGCAGTCGCCGGATTCCCGGGCGCGCGGCTTGCAGGTCGAGGACGGCGGCGAGTTGGTCCAGGGCGGCGCGGTCGATCTCGTCCGCCCGGAACGACAGCGGCGCCGTCGGATCGGACATGTTTCCACCGTAACGCCGTGGTGACTCCCGACACAGTGCCGCGCGGACTGTGGGCAAGAACATAAAAGTTGCACGGTCACGCAAATTTGCAGAGCTCTGCAAGTTCTGTACCGTCGGAGTAGTGATTTCGGAAATCGGACTGCGGGACCGCAAGAAGGCCGCCACGCGCGCAGCCCTCAGCGGCGCCGCCGCACGCCTGGCCCGCGCGCTGGGCATCGAATGCGTCACCGCCGACGCCATCGCGTCCGAGGCGGGAGTCTCGACTCGGACGTTCCACAACTACTTCTCCAGCAAGGAGGAGGCGGTACTCGCGCACTTCGAGCAGTCCGTCCACGACTGGGTCGACCTGCTCCGCGCCCGTCCCGAGGACGAGCCGATCTGGGATTCCCTCGAGCACGTGGTGGTCCAGATCGTCACCGATCCGGCGAAACCGCTCGAAGAGACCGCGGTGATGATGGAACTCGTCGAGACCAGCCCCGCGCTGCTCGCGAAGAAACTCGAAGTGCACCTGCGCGTCACCCGTCTGGTCGGTGAGGTGATCGCCGAACGCACGGGCACGAACATCGACACCGACCTCTACCCCAACCTGCTGCACCTGGCGGTCGGATCGGCGTGCAAGGCGTCGCTCGACCTGTGGATGAGCGGCAAGTCCGGTGCCAGCGGGCCCGAAGAACTGGTCCGCGACGCCATGCGTCAACTCCGTCAGGGAATCCCGCAGCCGTAGCCGGCTGCCCGAATCAATCTTCGTTCCACCGACTCAGAAGGAGTCTCTCGTGGCCACCTATCTCTATCGGATCGGCAGATTCGCCTACCGGCGAAAAGGCGCGGTCCTCAGCGTCTGGTTGGTGATCCTGGTCCTCATGGGCGTCGGCGCGGCAACGCTGTCGGGGCCCACGAAGGACTCGTTCTCCATCCCGGGCACCCCCGCGCAGCAGGCGCAGGACCTGATGGCCGAACGGTTCCCCGAGGCCGCGGGCAGCGACCCGATGAACGCCGTCAGCGCGCGCTATGTGTTCGCCGCACCCGAGGGGCAGACCCTCGAGAGCGAGCAGAGCCAGCAGGCGATGGACGCGGTGCTCGCCAAGGTGCGCGGCATCGAACAGGTCCAGGACGCCGCCAAGGTCGATCCCGCCACCGCCTCGGGCGCCGACGCCGCGAAGGCGCTGGTCAACCCCGTCACCGCGAACGAGCAGCTCGTCGAGATGGCGAAGTCGTCCGCGGCCGACAAGGGAATCAGTGAAGACGCCGCCGTCGCGAACGCGCAGGCGCTGTCCCCGCTCAACGCCGACAAGACCGTCGGCTACGTCGAGGTGCCGTTCAAGGGCGGCATGGGCGACGTCGACCAGGCTCTGCGCGACCACATCTCGGCCGCAGCCGACGCCGGCCGCAACGCCGGACTGACCGTCGAGATCAGCGGTTCGGCCGCCAACGAAGCCGAACCGCCCGGCGGCGCCACCGAACTCGTCGGTATCGGCGTGGCCGCTGTCGTGCTCGCGCTGACGTTCGGTTCTCTGGTCGCCGCGGGTCTGCCGTTGATCACCGCGATCATCGGCATCATGATCGGCAGCCTCGGCATCACCGTCGCCACCGGCTTCACCGACCTCAGCTCGATGACACCCACGCTGGCCATCATGATCGGCCTGGCCGTCGCCATCGACTACTCGCTGTTCATCGTGTCCCGGTTCCGGCACGAACTCACCCTCACGGACGACCGCTCGGAAGCGGCCGGACGTGCCGTCGGCACCGCCGGTTCCGCCGTGGTGTTCGCCGGTCTCACGGTGATCATCGCCCTGATCGCGCTGCGCGTCGTCGGGATCCCGTTCCTCTCCGACATGGGCGCAGCCGCCGCGTTCACGGTGTTCATCGCCGTCTCGATCGCGTTGACGCTCCTGCCCGCGATCCTCGGGCTGTTCGGGAAGAAGGCGTTCGCGGGCAAGATCCCGTTCCTCAGCAGTCGTGACCTCGAGGACGACGAGGGCAAGCCGAGCCTCGCCCTGCGATACATCAGCGCCGTGGTCCGCAGGCCCGCGATTCCGCTGATCGCCGGAGTCGTGGTGCTCGGGGCGCTCGCCATCCCCGCGACCGGCCTGAGCCTGGCCCTGCCCAGTGAGGGCACCGGCGACCCCGCCACCAGCTCGCGGCAGGCCTACGACCTCGTGAGCGAAGGCTTCGGCCCCGGCAAGAACGGTGCGCTGCTCGTCGTCGTCGACGCCAAGGACGTCACCACCGGCACGCCGTCGGAGGCGTTCGGTGAGGTCGTGAAGACCATCACCGCACAGGACGACGTGTCCAACGCTCAGGTCGTCGGCGTGAACAAGGCCGGTGACACCGCGCAGATCCTGGTGACGCCGAGCAGTGCCCCCAGCGATCCGGCGACGATGGATCTGGTGAACAACATCCGCGGTGCGGAGGCAGATCTGCACGACTCGATCGGCGTCAACTACGGCGTCACCGGGCAGACCGCGCTCGAAGGCGACGTGTCCGAGACGCTGCAGGACGCGCTGATCCCATACCTCGCGGTGGTCGTGGGTCTCGCGTTCCTCCTGCTGCTCCTGGTGTTCCGCTCGGTGCTCGTGCCGCTGACCGCCACGCTCGGCTTCCTCCTCAGCGTCGCGGCCACGTTCGGTGCCACGGTCGCCGTGTTCCAGGAGGGCTGGGGCGGCATCATCTCCAACCCGCAGCCGATCGTCAGCTTCATGCCGATCTTCCTCATCGGCGTCGTGTTCGGTCTCGCGATGGACTACCAGGTGTTCCTGGTGACCCGGATGCGGGAGGAGTACGTCCACGGCGCGACCGCGAAGCAGGCCGTCACCGTCGGCTTCAACCACGGTGCCCGGGTGGTCAGCGCCGCCGCGGTCATCATGATCTCGGTGTTCGCGGCCTTCATCGCCGAGCCGAACTCGTTCATCAAGTCGATCGGCTTCGCCCTGGCGGCGGCCGTGTTCTTCGACGCCTTCGTCGTGCGCATGGTGATCATCCCGTCCGTGATGGCACTGCTCGGCGACAAGGCGTGGTGGCTGCCGAAGTGGCTGGACAAGATCCTGCCCAACGTCGACATCGAGGGTGAGAAGCTGAAGAAGGCCCTGCACGACGCGGACAGGCGCTCCGCGCCCGTGAGTGGTTGACGAGTCTCTGGACTCGTCAACCACTCACGGGGCCGCAGGCCCCGAAAATCCGCGGGCCTGCGGTCGTTTCTGTTGGTAACCTTCGGACATAATGATGACCCGCCAGGATCGCTGCCCATGTTGAATGCCCTGCTCACCACGTACCTCCGCCCGTACAAGCGGGAGCTCACGGCGGTCGTCCTGTTCCAGCTCGTCGCGACCGCGGCAGCCCTGTACCTGCCCAGCCTGAACGCCGATCTCATCGACAACGGCGTCACCAAGGGCGACACCGCGTACATCCTGTCCACGGGCGTCATGATGCTGCTCGTCACCGTCGTGCAGATCATCTGCTCGATCGGTTCGGTGTTCTTCGGCGCCCGTGCCGCAATGGGTTTCGGGCGCGACGTGCGCCGCGCCGTGATGCATCAGGTCGGGAGCTTCTCGTCCCGTGAATTCGGCCGTTTCGGCGCGCCGTCCCTGATCACCCGCAACACGAACGACGTGCAGCAGGTGCAGATGCTGGTCGTGATGAGCTGCACGATCCTGGTGATGGCGCCGATCATGTGCGTCGGCGGTGTCGTGATGTCGATCCGTGAGGACGCCGGGCTCGCCTGGATCCTGGCGGTCACCGTGCCGGTACTCGCGCTGTCCATGGGTTTCGTGATCTCGCGGATGGTGCCCGCGTTCCGGGAGATGCAGACCCGCATCGACGGGGTGAACCGGGTGCTGCGTGAGCAGATCACCGGCATCCGGGTGGTGCGGGCGTTCGTCCGCGAGCGCTCCGAGATGCAGCGGTTCGGCGACGCGAACGAGCAGCTCACCCAGACCGCCCTGCGGGTCGGCAGGCTGACCGCGGTGATGTTCCCCCTCGTGATGGTCATCGCGAACATCACC
The DNA here is from genome assembly GCF_900455735.1 of Rhodococcus wratislaviensis. Lineage (GTDB taxonomy): Bacteria > Actinomycetota > Actinomycetes > Mycobacteriales > Mycobacteriaceae > Rhodococcus_F > Rhodococcus_F wratislaviensis. Next base: position 526,222 of record NZ_UAUI01000024.1, read on the forward strand.
AGCGTCGCCGTCATCTGGTTCGGCGGTCACGAGATCAACAGCGGCACCATGCAGGTCGGCTCGCTGACCGCGATGCTCAGCTACATCATGCAGATCCTGATGTCGGTGATGATGGCGTCCTTCATCGCGATGATGGCGCCCCGCGCCACCGTCTGCGCCGAACGCATCGGCGAGGTGCTCGCCACCGATTCCACCGTCGTGCCGCCGGTCGATGCGGTCACCGTGCTGGAAGCCCCGGTGTAGTGGAACTGCGCGACGCCCAGTTCAAGTTCCCCGGCGCCGACGAACCCGTGTTGCGCGACATCAGCTTCCGCGCCGAACCGGGCAAGACCACGGCGATCATCGGCGGCACGGGTTCGGGTAAGACGACGCTGCTGTCGCTGATCCCACGCCTCATCGACGCCACGTCGGGTGCGGTCACCGTGTCCGACACGGATGTGCGTCGCATCGACTTGGACGTCCTGCGGTCCGGCATCGGACTCGTTCCGCAGCGGCCGTACCTGTTCTCCGGCACCGTCGCCACCAACCTCCGGTACGGCAAACCCGACGCCACCGACGAGGAACTGTGGCGGGCGCTGGAGATCGCGCAGGCCGCCGATTTCGTGCGCGCGATGCCCGAGGGTCTCGACACCCCGATCGCGCAGGGCGGCACGACCGTCTCCGGCGGTCAGCGGCAGCGGCTCGCCATCGCGCGGGCACTGGTCCGTCGTCCGTCGATCTACCTGTTCGACGACTCCTTCTCGGCCCTCGACCTCACCACCGACGCGCGGCTGCGTGCGGCGCTCAAACCCGAGACGTCGGACGCGTGTGTCATCGTCGTCGCCCAACGCGTCTCGACGATCGTGGAGGCCGAGCAGATCGTGGTCCTCGAGGACGGCGCCGTCGTCGGAATCGGCACGCACGACCAACTGCTCGAGACGTGTCCGTGTTACGTCGAGATCGTGGAATCCCAACGATCGGTCCAGGAAGCACTATGAGCGATCGCGCAACCACCACCACCGCCGACAGGCCCGCCGGCCCGCGTATACCGGGACCGGTCGCTCCGGGTGCCCCGGGGTCCAAGCCGAACGACCTGTGGCCGTCCACCAAGCGGCTGCTGCGGCGGCTGCGTCCCCACCGGATCGCCGTCGGCGTCGTGCTCCTGGTCGCTGCCGTGTCGGTGGTGCTCACCTCGATCGCGCCGCGCATGCTCGGTCAGGGCACGAACCTGATCTTCGACGGCATCATCGGCGCGCAGTTGCCCGCCGGGATGTCGAAGGACCAGGCCGTCGCCGCGCTGCGGGCCGACGGTCAGAACACGTTCGCCGACATGGTGTCCGGCATGGCCGTCGTACCCGGTGTCGGTATCGACTTCAGCGCGCTCGGCCGGGTGTTGGCGATCGTGCTGGCCCTGTACCTGGGGTCGTCGGTGTTCATGTGGCTGTCGGGTTTCCTGCTGAACATCATCGTGCAGGGCGTCGTGAAGAATCTGCGCGCCGAGGTCGAACGGAAGATCCACCGACTTCCGCTGCGCTACTTCGACTCCCACTCCCGCGGCGACCTGCTCAGCCGCGTCACCAACGACATCGACAACGTCTCCCAGTCGTTGCAGCAGACGATGAGTCAGCTGATCGTGTCGGCGATGACGGTGATCGGCATCCTCGTGATGATGATCGTCATCTCCCCGCTGCTCGCGTTGATCGCGGTGCTGACGGTGCCGCTGTCGATCCTGGTGACCGCGCAGATCGCGAAACGGTCCAAGACCCACTTCGTGTCGCAGTGGAAGTCGACCGGAGCACTCAACTCTCACGTGGAAGAGGCGTACACGGGCCACGAACTGGTCACCGTGTTCGGCCGTAGCCGTGAGGTGGAGGCCCGCTTCGAGGAGCAGAACGAAGCGCTCTACCAGGCCAGCTACCGGGCCCAGTTCATCTCGGGCCTGATCATGCCGGCGATCATGTTCCTCGGAAACCTCAACTTCGTGGCCATCGCCGTGCTCGGCGGCATGCGGGTGGCGTCCGGCACGATGAGCCTCGGCGACGTGCAGGCGTTCATTCAGTACTCGCGCCAGTTCACCCAGCCCCTCACCCAGATCGGGGCCATGGTCAACCTCATGCAGTCGGGTGTGGCGTCCGCCGAGCGGGTCTTCGCCATCCTCGACGAGGACGAAGAGCAGCCCAACCTCACCGAAGCTCCGACGCCGGCCGAACCACTGGGCCGGGTGGAGTTCTCGGACGTGTCGTTCAGCTACTCGCCGGAGAAGCCGCTGATCGAGAAACTGTCGCTGGTGGCGGAACCCGGTCAGATGGTCGCCATCGTCGGACCCACCGGGGCCGGCAAGACCACACTCGTCAACCTGATCCTGCGGTTCTACGAACTGGACGGCGGCAAGATCCTCCTCGACGGCGTCGACATCGCCGAGATGTCGCGCGACGACCTGCGGTCCCGCATCGGCATGGTGCTGCAGGACGCGTGGCTGTTCGGCGGCACCATCCGCGACAACATCGCGTACGGACGTCCCGACGCCACGGAGGAGGAGATCCAGGCGGCCGCCCGGATCAGCTACGTCGACCGGTTCGTCCACTCGCTGCCCGACGGTTACGACACCGTCATCGACGAAGAGGGCAGCAACATCAGCGCGGGTGAGAAGCAGCTGATCACCATCGCCCGCGCGTTCATCTCGCAGCCGTCGATCCTGATCCTCGACGAGGCGACCAGTTCCGTCGACACCCGCACCGAGCTGCTGGTGCAGCACGCGACGGCGGTTCTGCGCAGTGATCGCACGAGTTTCGTGATCGCGCACCGGTTGTCGACCATCCGCGACGCCGACCTCATCGTCGTCATGGAGGACGGCCGCATCGTCGAGCAGGGCAGCCACGACGACCTGCTCCTCACCCGCGGAGCGTACTACCGCCTCTACAACAGCCAGTTCGTCGGCGCCGATGTCTGACGACTTGTGAGTACTTATCAACCCCCCGCGGTTGATAAGTACTCACAGGCAGGCGGCGGCGCCTCCGGATTCGAAGGTGGCGGTGTCGCAGTAGGCGGAGCGCGGATAGTACGGACCCATCGTGGTGGCGGGGTCGGTGTGATTGCTCTGCGAGGCCTGCACCGACTGAGGGTAGAAGGCGTCGGACGGCAGCATGTACCGCAGGAACAGCACCTTCTTCGCGACGTCGGTGGAACCCCAGGGGATGACGGTGACGGTCGGGTCGGATGCGGCGCGAGGGGGGACGTCCTGCGGTGCGGCGACGACGTAGGTGTAGTTGCCGTCGCCGTCGGTGCGGGTTTGGAAGTCGGCGGCGCATGCGACGACCGGATAGGGCGTCACCTGATCGTTCTGGCACATCGACCAGTACCGCACCTGGCGGCCGGGTGCCGTGACGGGTTGGCCGGCACGGGTGTCGGGGAACGTCGGCGCCCGGCCCTGCACGACGACGATGCGTCCGGGCTGATACGTCAGCCCCGCCCCGACATACTTGTTGTCGCCGTTGGGAAACAGGCCCGACGTGCTCGCGGGGTTCACGAACGTCGCCTCGGGCACGTTGCCGGGGAACGCGCCGGACGCGGCGCCGGCGATGACCTGATCGAATCCGGCCTCCGCGACCTGCCCGAGTGGGCCGTCGTCGTAGGCGGAGGGATCGAATGCGGATCCGCAGGTCGGCACGGGCGACGTGCGGCCCCCGGATGTCAGCGTCACGTCGGGAAGGGGAACGCCGCCCGTGGGCGATGCCGGGTCGTCGGGCACGTACACCCGGATGATGAGGAATCCGACGGGTACCGACTGCGCGTTCGCACCGGTGGGCAGGGCCTGAATCTGGTTGCGCGAGTGATCGGCCGGACCGGTCACAACCGTCGCGTGCCAGCGCTTCCCCGCGGCGGGCAGGGAGCCGGCGGCAGCGTCGGCGAACGGGTTTCCGCTGCCGGGGTCGGGTCCGATCTGGTTGTCGCGCAACGTGTCGACGGTGTCGAAGTTCGTCCCGTACGTGTTGAGCGAGAAGTAGCGGGCGGCCGGATATGTGCCGCTCAGTTCGATGGTGTCGCCCGGCCCCAGCGCGTAGGGCAGAACCCAGTACGTCGCGTTGGCGTCGGGGAAGGCGACGTCGAGCACGGTCGAGTCGGACATGAACTGCCACGCGCACTGCGTCGTCGGGGCGGGCTGCGCGGACGCGAGGGATGCTCCGCCGGACCACAGCAGCAGAACCAGCACGGCGGCAACGACTTTCCCGGCCATGGCCGTCAGAACACCTCCCCGAACGCGGTCAGCTTGTCGATGCCCTCGCGGTCGATCTCGCCGGGTGTGTACCGGTTGATCAGCTGGATGTAGGCGAGGTACCGGGCCATCGCGTCGGCACCCTGCTGGGCGAACGCCGGGGGGAGCGGCGCGGCGAGCTGAGTCGGCAGGTACTGGGTCATCAGCTGGGCGGCCATGGCCGGACCGCGCGGGTCGTGATCGAAGGTGTTGTCGAGTTCCGCCCGACCGCGTTCGGTGGCGTAGTCGTAGAACTCGTACTGGAACGACGCCGGGTCGACGTAGGCGGTGGGCCCCAACCACTTCGAGTACACCGCGACCTTCGCCTCCGGGGTGCGCAGCACGTAGATGTGGGTGGGGGAGTTGTTCCAGTTGACCCCCTGCGGTGCGTGCTCGTTGGTGGCGAGGACGACGTGGTCGCGCCCGGCCGCGGCGTTGCTCCGCAGCAGCGGCACGAGGTCGACGCGTTCGGCGTACGTCGCGAACAGGTCCCCGGCCATCCAGTTCCGGTCGCCGTGCCCGAGCGTCGCGAGCAGCGGCACCACGTCGACGCTCGATGTGAGCTGCCCGCGCGGGGTGTCGGTGTCGCCGGTGAATCGCCCGGTCGGGTCGGCGACGATCAGCGGGATGTGGAAGGCCTCGTCGTAGGCGGTGGACAGTTTGCCGGCGACGAATCCGTGCGCCCCGGCGTATTCGCCGTGATCGGAGGTCATGACGAAGACGGTGTTCGCCGCGACGTCTTCCGGCAGCGAGTTGATCACCGTGCCGATGTGGTGATCGACCATCGACAGCACGTTGGTGTAACTGTCCAGGGCCCGCTCCCAGTACGTGTACGGCGCGAACGCGATGTGACGGTCGGGATCGGTGCCCTGACCGTAGGGCTGGAGGTAATAGTTTGACAGATTCTGGATGTCGTCGGTGACGCCGCCCCACACGAGGGCCTGGAATTCCCGCGCGAACACCTGGGTGCTCGGTTTCGACTGCAGTGCCTTTTCGGGTTCCCAGTTGGGCGGCACGGACGGATAACCCAGCCGCGGAGGGTCGCTCTCGCCGGTGGTCACCGACCAGGCCCGGGCGGGACTGAGCGGGGGAACGTTGTTCGCGTACAGCGACTGATACCGTTCCGCTTCCGTTCCGGCCCAGAAGAACTGCTGGTCGTGGGGATTGACGAAGCTCGCTGTGAGGCAGAACGGGCCGTCGCCGGGTTTACGTGTCGACAACCACGCCGCGGCCTGGTCGGCGATGTGCCCGTCGAATTCGAATCCCTCACCGTTCAATCCGATGATGTCGGGCATGGTCAGTCCGTCGAACCCGTACTCCTCGAGATAGCCGGGGGCGAGTCCCGAGTCCTCGTCGGGGGACGGCGACAGATGCCACTTGCCGACGTACGGCGTGACGTAGCCCGCCTGCCGCAGCAGCTTGCCGTACGTCGGAAAGTCCCTGCCCATCGCGGGCGACGGGACAGGGGATGCTCGATTACCGGTCCGCGTCTGCAGCATCCAGTTCTGCAATGGATACAGCCCGGTGACGAAACACGCACGGCCGGGGCTGCAGGCCACCCCGGCCGTGTAGTGCTGCGTGAACTTCACCCCGGGCGCCCATAGCGTGTAGAGGTTGGGCATGAACCGCTGCAGGAACTGGTCGGCAGTGGTGATTCCGGCCGGAAAGACCTGGGGAAACCGCATCTCGTCGACGACGATGAACACGATGTTGGGCTGCACGTAATTGCTGGGCTGACGCCGCAGCGGCTTCTCCGAGGCGTCCGCTCGACGATCGAACAGGCCCGACATCACGGTCACCCCGCCCGCCGCTGCCGCACCCGAGAGAAACGTTCGCCTGTCGATCCGGTGGCCGGCCTTCTCGTCGCTCATGGCGGTTCCTCCGGTCGAAGGGATGGGATCGTCTCACTCTCTGTACCCACTTTCGAACGAAGTAGTGATGTGTCGCCGGAAATGTCGCCCGTGATTGGATACACCGGTGAATGCTGTAGTCCCGACCCCGCCCGATCCGTTCTTCACCGTCGGCACCCGACTCGACGGGCAGCTGGGCCGAACCGGAACCATTCACACCCCGCACGGCGACATCGCGACGCCGTCGTTCGTCGCCGTCGGCACCAAGGCCACCGTCAAGGCGGTGCTGCCGGAGAGCATGAAGGAGCTGGGCGCGCAGTCGCTGCTCGCCAACGCGTACCACCTGTACCTGCAGCCCGGGCCGGACATCGTCGACGAGGCCGGAGGTCTGGGCAAGTTCATGAACTGGGACGGCCCGACGTTCACCGACAGCGGCGGATTCCAGGTCATGTCGCTAGGCGTGGGGTTCAAGAAGGTCCTCGCGATGGAAGCCGTCGGGGTGCGTTCCGACGACGTCATCGCGAAGGGCAAGGAACGCCTCGCGACCGTCGACGACGACGGGGTCACGTTCAAATCGCACCTGGACGGGTCGCGGCACCGGTTCACGCCCGAGGTGTCGATGCAGATCCAGCACCAGCTCGGCGCCGACATCATGTTCGCGTTCGACGAGCTCACGACGCTGCTGAACACCCGCGGGTACCAGGAGCAGTCGGTGGAGCGGACGCAGGCGTGGGCGGTGCGCTGCATCGCCGAGCACGAGAAGCTCACCGCGGAGCGTTCACATCGCCCGTACCAGGCGCTGTTCGGGGTCGTGCAGGGCGCGCAGTACGAGGACCTGCGGAGGCAGGCGTGCCGGGGGCTCGAGTCGATCACGGGGGAGAGTGGCCGCGGCTTCGACGGGTACGGCATCGGCGGGGCACTCGAGAAGCAGAACCTGGGCACCATCGTCCGCTGGTGCAACGAGGAGCTTCCCGAGCACAAGCCGCGGCACATGCTCGGCATCAGCGAGCCGGACGACTTCTTCGTGGCCATCGAGAACGGCGCCGACACGTTCGACTGCGTGAACCCGTCTCGGGTCGCGCGCAACGCCGCGATCTACCACCCGGACGGCCGGTTCAACATCAACACCAGTCGCTTCCGTCGTGATTTCACGCCCATCGACGAGAACTGCGATTGCTACACCTGTGCGAATTACACCAGCGCCTACATTCACCATTTGTTCAAGGCGAAGGAAATGCTGGCGTCCACGTTGTGCACCATCCACAACGAACGCTTCACCGTCCGGTTGGTCGATCAGATCCGCGCCAGCATCGAAGGCGGCTACTTCGGCGAGTTCAAAGCCGACACCCTGGGCCGCTTCTACCGCACGTGAGTGGGAAAGCGTCCTCGGGCACGCATCCCCACTCACGTGGGCGGGTCAGAGCTGGTAGGTGGGTTCGCGCTTCTTCACGTAGGCGATGACGCGGTACGTGATCGGCATGACCAGCACCTCCACGAGGGTCTTCCACAGGAAGCCGACGATCACGTAGTTGACGAAATCGCTCCACGTGCTGATGCCGATCGCGCCTGCGGCGATGGAGCAGAAGATCAGGGTGTCGGCGAACTCACCGACGATGGTGGAACCGATCAGCCGCGCCCACAGGTGCTTCTCCTTGGTGCGCTCCTTGATCAGGACCAGTGTCACCGAGTTCAGCATCTGCCCGACGAGGTACCCGGCCAGCCCGGCGAGCAGCAGTCGCGGGTAGACGCCGACGACGGACCGCAGCGCTTCCTGGTTCTCGTAGAAGTCGGCGGACGGCAGTTCGATGAGGAGCCAGAAGCAGAACGCGGCCAGGATCAGGGCGCCGAAGCCCAGGTAGATCGCGCGACGCGTCGACTTGAACCCGTACACCTCGCTGAGCACGTCGCCGAGAATGTAGGCCAGCGGGAACAGGAAGAAGCCGCCGTCGGTGATGATCGGCAGGATCTGCAGCGGCCCGACGGTCAGCGACGAATCGGCGAAGAATGCGACGCCCTTCGTCGCGCAGATATTCGAGATCAGCAGCGTCGCGGTGAAGAGGGCGACGAACGTGGGGTAGTACCCCCGGCTGACGTGCGCGAACGTCGCGTGGTCGTCTGGTTTGGTCTGCTGGTCTGAGGCTGTCACGCCGCAATCCAAGCACCTGCACGGGGAAGGGCGCGAATCAGGAACGGGTGAACGTACCTTTTGTCCGATCTGACGCGACGAAAGGTACGTTCACCCGCACGATAGGAGGTGGCTCGGACTAGCCCTGGACGACCCGCGTGCCGCCGGCCAGTTCGTCGTGCTTGCCCTGCTTGGTGGGGCTGCCGTTGATTGTCACGCCGATGACGACGGCGGCGACGACGCCGACCAGTCCGAACAGGAACCCGAGGAGCGGAAACCCGCCGAGCGCGGAGAGGACGTAGAAGCCGTTCCTGGTCAGCGACTGTTGCTGGGTGGGGCGTCCGCCGTTCGGACCCTCGACGCGCAGGCCAAGAATCTGCTTGCCCAGGGTCTGCCCCCTCGTCGTCTCGAGGAACACGAAGTAGCCGACGGCGGCGGCCGCGGTGAGGATCGCGCCGAGGACGCTGCCCAGGAAATTGCCCAGCACCAGCGCGAGAACGGTGCTGACCACAGCCATCGGGATGCCGACGATCAGGCCGTCGATCACCCGTGCGCCCAGGCGGGGAAGAAGTTCACCGGGGCGGGACGGGTCGAACCCGAAGTCCGGCTGGGCGAACGGCTGGGTGCCGAACGGCTGCGCCGAATCGAACTGCGGCGGTGCGCCGAACTGCTGTCCGTACTGCTGCTGCCCCGCCCCGTTGTGGTGCGGTTGCCCGCCGAACGGCTGTTGTCCCTGGCCTGGATCGAATCCACCGGTAGTCATGTGTTCCCCCTCGAATCTCGAGTCCTGAATGTCTCGGATGACGCCTGAGCACCTTACGCAAGGGGTGGGAGTGACTCGAGTGACGGGAGTAGCAAAACGGGTGAGCGTCCTTTCCGTCCCGAGGGACGGAAAGGACGCTCACCCGTGGGAGCGAGCAGTCAGGCCGCGACGTAACGGCCGGTGAGCACGCGGTACGCGTAGGTCGACGCGATGATCGTGATCGGGATCGAGACGAGAAGTCCGACGCCGCAGAGGATTGCACCGACGATGTTGATGCCGACGAGAGCGAGGGCCAGCAGCAGCACCGGGCCGACGTTCTGCGAGATCACGCGGAAACTCGACTTGATGCCGGTGATTGCGTCCTCGTTCTGATCGATGACGAACTGCAGCGTCCACCAGGTCAGGAAGATGACGATGAGGCCGGGGATGATGAGCAGGACGAAACCGATGGTGGCGGCCACACCGATGATCACGCTGGCGATGATGATCGCCGCGACGTTGGTGAACTGGAAGAACGAACCGAACGCCGGCTTGTTCCCGTCCACCTCGTGCAGTGCGCCCCGCACGAGAGCCGCATTGATCAGATAGCCGACGATGGTCGTGACGATCGTGCCGATGATGCGCCACACCGAGAACGCCGCGCTCATGTCGGACGACGTGCTGAAGCCGCCGAAGACGAGGTTCAGCACCACCTGGATGATGGCAGCGATCAGCAGGATGCCGATCCAGATGAGCGCGTTGTCCTTGAACTTGTTCCAGCCGTAGCCGATCGCGTCGCCCACGGAGAACTGCCCCGGCGTCTGCCCGGGCGTGCCGTAATCCGACATCGGAGGGGGCGGCGGATATCCGCCCGGCGGCGGTCCCTGCGGCGGCGGCGGGTAATTGCCCTGCGGCGGCGGGTAATTTCCGCCGGGCGGCGGCGGGTAATTACCGGGGGGCGGTGGATAGTTTCCGCCGGGCGGAGGCGGGTAGTTTCCGCCGGGCGGCGGTGGCGGATATCCGCCGGGCGGCGGTCCCTGCGGCGGCGGCGGGTAATTCCCCGGGGGCGGCGGATAACCACCGGGCGGCGGTGGAGGATTGCCCTGCGGGGGGTATCCGCCCTGGTCACCACCTTCAGGTTTGTCGTTAGGGTCGTGTCCACCAGTCGTCATGTGATCCCCTCAGCAAGAGTTGAATGCTCGCGCGTGACAGTGCGAATAAACACTACGTGGACAATCCTTTACTCGCCTCCCTTTGGTCTGCTTCTTCTCCTGCGGTTTTGATGCTTTACGCTGGTTATCGTGACTAATTCTGGGGGATCGGACGATTCGAATCCGTACAACGGGCAAACACCACCCACTTACGGTGAGGTTCCCGGCTTGCCGCGCGACGGATACGGGGTCGACGAATCCGGTTATCCCACCTATTCGGCGCCCACCGAGAAGTACCCCGACTATCAGCAGCCGGGCGCGTACGGGACTTCTCCGAATCCGTATGCCGCGCCCAATCAGAATCAGTACGGCGGCGACCAGTACGGGGCTCCGAACCAGCAGTACGGGACGCCGAACCCGTATGCCGCCCCGAATCAGTACAGCGCCCCCAACCAGTACGGCGGCGCACCCAATCAGTACGGGGCTTCGGGCCAATACGGCGGTCCCGCCCCGCAGTACGGCCCACCGAACCCGTACGGCGCGCCCTACCAGCGGCCGCTGGGGACGAACGGTCTCGCGATCGCGTCGCTGATCACGTCGATCGTCGGCGGATGCTTCTACGGCCTCGGCTCCATCGTCGGCATCATCCTCGGCATCATTGCCCTGGGCCAGATCAAGCAGTCCGGGCAGGAGGGCCGGGGACTCGCGATCGCCGGAATCGCCATCGGCGGTGCCTACGTCGTCGGCTGGATCCTGTTCTTCCTGATCATGGTGATTGCGGCGGCGTCGGGAGCCTGACCACCCACGGTTCGCGGTGCAGGCGGGCGGGGTCGAACCGGTCGAGGAGTGTCCCGAGATCCACGACCTCACCCGGTTCCGCGAGCCGGAGTGACGTCGCCAGCACCCCGAGGACGTCGCTCGGGGTGCGTCCCAACGCTTTCTGGTCGGCGAGGGTGACGGCGCCGTCGCGTTTCGCGAGCCGGTTGCCGTCCTCGTTGAGCGCGAGGGCCACGTGCGCGTAGGTGGGGGCGGTCAACCCGAGCAGCCCCGCGAGGTAGGCCTGGCGGGGCGCGGACGAGAGCAGGTCGTCGCCGCGCACCACCTGATCGATTCCCTGGGCGGCGTCGTCGACGACCACCGCGAGGTTGTAGGCGGGTGTTCCGTCGCCGCGCCGCAGCACGAGATCGTCCACCATGCCGGAATAACTGCCGTGCAGGATGTCGTCGATGGTGAACGACGTGACGCCGGCGCGCAGACGCAGCGCGGGTGGTCGTCCGCCGGCGAGCCGGTCTGCGCGTTCGTCCGGTGTCAGGTTGCGGCAGGTTCCCGGGTACGCGCCCTGCGGCGCGTGCGGCGCCGACGCGGCTTTCAGGATTTCTCTTCTCGTGCAGAAGCACTCGTACGTGAGGCCGGCGGCGTGGAGTTCGGCGATGGCGGCGTCGTACCGCGACAGTCGGTGCGACTGCGACACGACGTCGCCGTCCCAGTCGAGGCCGAGTTCCGCGAGGTCCGCCAGTTGCCGGTCCCGGGCGCCCTCGCGGACGCGGTCGAGGTCTTCGACGCGCAGGAGGAACTTCCGGCCGGTGGACCGGGCGAACAGCCACGCCAGCACGGCGGTCCGCAGGTTGCCGAGGTGCAGGTCGCCGGAGGGGCTGGGCGCGAACCGTCCCGCGCCCTCCGCCCGAGGTGACAGCGGTTCACTCTGACGAGACGGGTGTGACATCGGCCGAGGGGTCAGCTGGCGAGTTCGATCGACGACGACACGACGTCGGCACCCTGCAGAATCATGCCGATCTGGGTGTCGAGGGCGTGCTCGAGGTACTCGGGCGGGTACAGCGCCGGACTGCCGATCGCATCGAGGGCGAGGCCGTCGACGGTGGCGAGGAGAAGCGCCGCACGGGTTTCCGCCTCCGGGGTGCCGATCCCGATGAGCACGGCGGACAGTCCGGTGCGGATGGTGAACAGGGTCTTGCGCCGGATCTCGGCGAGCGACGGGGAGGTGGCGGCCCGGACGGCGAATGCCGCCATGACATGCGCCTCCCGCGACCGCGCCTCGTCGAGCGGCAGCAACTGGGACATCGCGGCGAACAGGGCCCGGGCGGGATCGCCGCCGCGCTCGATCTCCGACAGTCGGGTGAGCAGTGTGTCGACGAGGGTTCGCAGGGCGAACGCGAACATCTCGTCCTTCGTGGAGAAGTGGTGCTGCACGGCTCCGATGGACACACCCGCCCTCTTGGCGACCTCGCGCACGCTGGCGCCCTCGAGACCCGACTCGGCCGCGACGTCGAACAGGGCTGCGGCCAGGCGTTCGGGGCTGGTGGACGAGTATCGGCGTTCGCGCATGCCTCGAACATTACTGACGTATTGAATCAATACATGCGTCAGGTGTCCGTGTTGCAGCGAGTGGCGGGTGTGACTTCGGTTATCGGCGGACGTACGTCAGGAAGATCATCCCGCTCTCGAAGGCACGGCTCGCGGCCAGCCGGAACCGCTGAGGGCCGAGTTCGCCGTCGAACAGCGGAATGCCGGTGCCGATCGCCACGGGGTTGAGCTTGATCCGGAGCTCGTCGATCTCGGGTTGCACCGCGGCGGCGAGCTTGCCGCCGCCGCACAGCCAGATGTCCTTGCCGTCCTCCCGCTTGAGTTCGCGCACCTTCTCGATCGGATCGCCCGAGACGATCTCGACGTCCGGGTCGGGCGACTCGGTGATCGTGGTCGAGAAGACGTACTGCCGCAGATGCGCGTACGGGCTGGTCACGCCGAGGTCGAGGCCGGGCTGGTAACTGGCACGGCCCATGAGCAGTGTGTCGAAATGTTTGTTGGGGGCATCGATTCCCAGCGGTGCCCGCATGTGGGTGGGGACCGTCTCGGGGTACTCGGCGATCATCACGGGCATGTGATCGCCCTCGATCTCGAAGATGGTGCCGGTGGGGTCCGAGCCGTCGGCGCCGGCGATGAATCCGTCGATGGTGGCGGCGGCGTAGTAGACGAGCTTTCGCATGTGAGTCCTCCCGTGGGCGGTAACTACTCCATTTGTAGTACTATGACTGCAGTGGTTGCAAGTCCTTTGTCGAGGAGTGTCGATGGCGCAGAATCCGGAACGACGTGCGGCTCTCGTGAACGCCGCGATCGAAGTGCTTGCGCGCGAGGGTGCGCGCGGCCTCACCTTCCGCGCCGTCGACGTCGAGGCGAACGTCCCCAAGGGGACCGCGTCCAACTACTTCGCCAGCCGCGACGACCTGTTCGATCAGGTCGGTAAGCGGATTCACGAACGCATGGGCCCCGACCCCTCGGTGATCGAAGAAGGCGGGCGCAAGCCGCAGAATCTCGCGCTCGCCATCGAGTACATGCAGGGCCTGTTCGGCAGGATCACCCGCGACCGCACCGGCTATCTCGCGTTGCAGGAATTGCGACTCGAAGCGGTCCGGCGTCCGGAGCTGCGGACCACGCTGACGCGCACGATCTCCGAGAACCTGGAGCGCGACATCGGGTTCCACCTCGACTCGGGCCTGCCCGGTGATCGCAGCACCGTGCTGATGCTCTACCTCGCGATGAATGCGCTCATCGTCGAGCACCTGACGCTGCCCGGTGTGCTCGAGGGGATCGACACGGAGCGGCTCGTCGCCGATCTCGTGACACGTGCCGTCGCTACGCCGGACGCCGGAGCGCGTAGTCGTCCACGTACTCCTGGCCCGACAGCGTCATGAGGGCGTGCATCAGCTCGTCCGTCGCGGCCCGGACGACGTGCCGGTTGTCGCGTAGCTCGGAGAATCGGGAGAGGTCGAGCGGTTCGCCGACGGTCACCGTCACCTTGCCCAACCGCCACATCCTCGATCCGACGGGGTTGACCTGCCGGGTGCCGTGCATGGCGACGGGCACGACCGGGGCGCCCGTCGCGAGCGCGACCCGGGCGATTCCGGTCTTGCCCTTGTGGAGTCGGCCGTCGGGCGACCGGGTGCCCTCGGGGTAGATTCCCCAGACCTTGCCGTCGTCCAGGATCTTCCGGGCGGTGTTCAGTGCGGATTCGGCCGCGGAGGCCCCGGATCGGTCGATCGGCACCTGACCGGCAGCGGTGAAGAACCAGCGTTTCGCCCGGCCCTTCGCGCCGCTCTCGGTGAAGTACTCGCTCTTCGCCACGAACGTGATGCGCCTGCGCACCATCAGGACGAGGAAGAACGAGTCGACGACGGTGAGGTGATTGCTCGCCAGGATCACCGGACCCGACGCCGGGATGTGGTGTGCACCGTCGATGGTGGGGCGCCCGACGATGCGCAGCACCGGTCCGATCAGCAGGTATTTGAAGACCCAGTACCACACGGTGAACTCCTCACTCGGGTGCCGAAGCGTGCGTAGACATTGTCTACTCCGCCCATGATAGACACTGTCTACATGAATGGAGAAGTGCAACCCCTGCGGGTGCGGCTGCTCGACAGTGGCCGCGAATTGCTGGACCAGGGCGGCATCGACGCCGTCGGGCTGCGCGCCGTCGCCCGGCACGCGGGTGTCTCGCACGGCGCGCCGCGGCGGTACTTTCCCACCCACAAGGCGCTGCTCGCGGCGATCGCCGCATCGGGATTCGCCGAGCTGTCCGAAGAACTCCGGTCGGCGATCGCGTCCGAGACGGACCCCCACGCGCGGTTGCGGCGGACGGCACGGCAGTACCTCTCCTTCGCCGACACCCACCGCACCCTGTTCGAGTTGATGTTCCGGCACGACCTGCTCGAGGGGTCGGGAGAAGACCTGCGGCAACACTCGAAACCCCTGTTCGAGACGGTCGTCGCACTCGTCGCGGACGCCGGCGCCGAGGACCCGCACGTGGTCGCGTTGAACCTGTGGACCCAGCTGCACGGCGTGGCGACCCTCCGCGCCACCCGCAGCATCGAGGTGATCGTCGGCGACTTCGACGTGGAAAGTTTCGTCGCGCAGCTGATCGACCTACATCTCAGGGCGCGGGCATGACGGCGCGTGGCAGATCGGCCCGCAACTCCACATCGGTGACGAAGTCACCGTCACCGGGCTGATAGCGACGCTGCGGATCGAAGTCCTCCACCCGGAAGCTGTCCAGCGTGGGGGAGTGCGTCGTGACGGCGAGCGTTCCGCCGTCGAGATCGAACTGCAGGAGTCGCTGGAACCCGGTCTCCCGGCGGCTGTCCACCGTGAAGTACTGGTAGTCGGCGAGCAACTCCACGACCTTCCGGTCCGTGTCGCCCACCTTCCTGTCGGTGACCGTCGTCTGCCCGTCGACATGTCCCGCGAGCACCAGGAACACCGTGTCGAACGGAACGACGAGCCGGTTCCAGATCTGCTGTCCCGCACTGCTACCGATGTCGCCGAACCCGCTCATCCGCAGCGAGCCGTCCTCGTCCAGGTAGTAGTGACTGCCGATCACCACGTTGCGGTCCGGGTGCTCGGCGAGCACGCCCTCGGCCCACTGGAGCACGTGTTCGGGCGGGTTGTAGCCGATATAGAGCATCAGGAATTTCGCGCCGGCGATGTCGAGCAGGTCGTAGTGTGCCGAATTGTCCGTGTCCGTGACGGATTCGCCCCAGTACGGCCGGTCGCGGTACCGCCACGGCCCGAAGAACTCGTTGTAGAGCGCGTGATTCTTCTCGTGCTCGCCGGGAATGAGCCGCCCGCCGACGTTCCACAGGTTGTCGTGGTTGCCGGGCAGGACACCGTAGGGAATGCCGGACTCTTCGAGCGTCGCCATCGCCTTGTCCGCCACCTCGAACTCGGGGCGGGCGCGGGACTCGGGCGCTCCCGGACGAATCCAACTCTGGACGAGATCTCCGGTGTGCATGGAATAGGCGATCTTGCGTTCGGCGGCGTTCTCAGCCGTCCAGCGGGTCATGTCGAAGTACACCTCCGGCCGGTCCCGCGACACGTACTGGGTGTCGCTGATGTGCTGCAGCGCGAAGTCGTACGCGTTCGGATCGGCGAACTGCTGATCGGCCGTCGCGTTGGCCTCGCGGAAACTCCGGTCCCGTCGCGGACCGTCGATGACGAGGATCTGCGCGGAGTCCTCACCCTCGATCCGAGTGGTCAGGGTGACCGGACCGCCCGGTTCGGACGGCTGCGCCGTCGCGACCGGCTCACCCCAGCTCTGCTCCTCCTCGTCCCACACGTGCATCGCGAGATCGTCGAGATTCACCGAACGCCCGTGCCAGGTCACGTCCGTGCCTGCGGAGTCCGGACCGAACCGGACCTCGTACCGCACGTACGGGTACTCGTCGAAGCGGTGGCTGGTGGCCGGCATACCGTCCGACTCCTCACCCGGAACCCGCTGAGAGGGAGCCTTCTCGCCGGTGGTCCCGGTGAACATGACCGCGGATGCGAGGGGCGCCGAGGTGACGAGGCCGCGCGCCGGCAGACCGGACGCGCCCAAGGTTTCGGGATCGGCCACCGCGACCACGTCACCGCCGAGCAGCGCCGCGGCCAGTGACACCGCCGTCAGCGCGGCAATCCTGCCCGGCACGCTCATGACCCGAGGTTACAAGCGCGACCGGGCGGGCGCTCGGGTCAGGCCTTGCGGCCGAGGAAGGCCAGGACCCTGGTCTGCTCGTCGGCGTCCGCGGGGACGTCCACGGCGGGGCCGCACACCCCGGCGGTGCGGATGTTGTCGCCCAGCCCCTCGGCGACGCCGCCGACCCAGGTCAGGTCGTCGGCGGGGATGGTCTCGTCGAGGCCGGTGGCCCGGGCCAGGTCCCAGCCGTGGATCACCAGGTCGAAGCAGTAGAAGCTGTCGACCGTCTTACCGAGGTCGGTGCGGCCGAAATGTCCGTCGTACTCGCGGCTCACGAGAGCCGGATCGTCCAGGATCGCCTGCATGCCGTCGCGTGTGGCCGCCCAGGCGGCAACCGGGTCTTCGTCGACGGACGGCGGCTCCGGCAGTTCCAGGTCGACGACGGTGACGATGTAGCGCTGCGTGTCGATCACGTGCCGCACGACGTCGCGGGCCGTCCAGCCGTCACACGGGGACGCGTCGTCCCAGCGGTCGGCGGGCACGGATTCGACGCGCTTCGTGAACTTCGCGGCGAGGTCGCGGTAATGGGCTGCGGGGGTTTCGGTTGTCGAGGTCATGCTGCCGATTCTTCTCCCGTTCGGCGCCCGAGGGCTTGAACATTTCCGACATCGACGACGGATTCCGTCCCGTGCCAGTCGGGGGCCTCACTGGCGAGGAGGCCGGACGGGGTGAGCGAGGAGATCCGGCGGCATTCCCGCGACAGATGCGCCTGATCGCTGTAGCCGGCGGTGGCGGCGAGTTCGGCGAGCCCGGTCCGCGTCCACGACTGCGCCAGCGCCATGAACCGTTGCAGCCGCAGGATTCCGCGGAGGGTCGCGGGCCCGTATCCGAACGCGTCGTTGCATCGCCGCTGCAGTTGCCGCTCGGTGACCGAGGCGGCGTCGGCGAGCGCGCCCACGTTCCACGAGTGCCGGGCGAGGGCCTGCCGGACGGCGCCGATCAGCGGGTCGGCCTCCGGTCCGCGGGTTCGCCACGCGCGCACGGCGTTCTCGAACAGGGCGATTCGTTCCGCGTCGCCGGGCGCATTGTCGAGCCGGTCGGTCAGATTCCGTTCCCACGTGGACCCGAGCACGTCCCCGAGACCGACCCGGATGTTGCGGATCTCGGCCGCCGACGTCCCGAGCAGATGCGAGGCGGCGCCGGGGCGGAAACGGACGCCGACGGATTCGGTGCCCGGCGGCAGCGCGAAAGACCACGCCGTGGTTTCGGGACCGCACACGCGGATTCCCACACCCCGGATCCACAGGATGTCCATACACGCGTCCGGCACCAGCAGGTGCTCGCCCTGCGTGCGCGCGGTCCACCCGCACACCAGGGTGTCGGCGAGGTCGGGCGACGGTGAGGTCGGCGAGTACCAGCCCATGCACAGGAGCCTAATCACGGATACCGACACGTGCGGGCCGGTCACATCGCCCGAAGTGCCCGCACCGGCACGCAACTCGAGGTGAACTGTATGCACGGGTCCGCAGAGGTTCCCCGAAGGCCCGCCACTTCGCCGTCACAGAGAACGAGGACTCCATGAGACGAACATGGGCGCTGGCCGCGATCGCCGCCGTCAGCCTGACATTCTCGAGTTGCGCCTACGACAGCACCGATTCCGGCGACACGGGCGGCAACGCCCCGGTATCGCCGACGCCGACGTCTCCGCCCGCCGCACCCGGAACACCTATCCTGAAGATGGGACCGACGACGCTCGGCGAGGTGATGGTCGACGACGGTGGCATGACTGTCTACGTGTACGACAACGACGAGGTCGGCTCCGGCGCCAGTTCGTGCCGGGACACGTGCCTGCAGTCGTGGCCGCCGGTCACCTCCGTCACGGAGAACCCGACGGTTCAGGGGTTGCAGGAAGTCGTCATCGACACCATCCCGGCGCCGGACGGCACCCATCAGCTCACCGTGAACGGCCGCCCGGTGTACCGCTACAAGGACGACAACGAACCCGGTGACGCATTCGGGCAGGCGGTCGGCAGCGTGTGGTGGACCCTCGACTCCGCCGGCAACCCGGTCACGACAACTGCGGGCGGCGAGTAGCCCGGTCGATCCCCAGGTGGACGGTGACGGTCAGCGCTGTCGACAGCACGGCAGCGAACCACAGGGCGTCCAGCCCGATCCAGTGGTGCGCGAGAGCGCCCGTCACCGCTCCCACCACCAGGCCGGCCCACAACGCGAAGTGTCGTAGCCACGCCCACCGCGGCCCGCCGAACAGTGCCCCGGCCAGCCGATGTCCCATCTTCACGAGCGCGCCCGTCATGTAGGTGAGACCGATGGTCACCTCACCGTCGCGCTGGAAGAAGGAGTTCTCGGCGCCCATCGCGAGCAACATCGCGCCGACGGCCACGGTGCTCGCCCCGAGAGTCGCGGCCACCGCGCCGACGATCAGCAGTCCCGACACGACTGCGAGCACCGTCGTCCGGATGGGCAGGCGCCGACGATCGGACAGGTGCACGACCACGGCGCCCAGGGCGCAGCCGAGGACGAACATGCCGATCACCGCGGCAGCAGTCGCCGCGTGCGCCCACGCGGCGTCCGCGAACCCGACACTGAACCGGGTGAGGTTGCCGCTCATGAACGCGACGAAGAACCCGCCGAGCGTGATGAATCCCAGGGCGTCGACGTAACCGGCCAGCGTGGACAGCACCACCGCCAGCGCGAGCATCCGCCTGCTGTCGTCGATCGGCACACCCCACATCAAACACCGCAGTCGACGACAGTGGCCCCCGATCCGGAGATCGGGGGCCACTGTGGGGTAATTGCTCAGGCGGTGCCGAGGGCGGGCGCGAGAGTGCTGGCCCAGGACTCGTGCAGCCGGTCCTGCCAGTAGTTCCACGTGTGGAGGCCCTCGTCGGCGATGTGCGTCTGCACGTTGGCGCCTGCTGCCTTCGCCGCGGGGACGAAGGTCCTACTGCTCAGGCCGGAGGCGGTCTCGAGGGGAACCGTCTGCGAGAACTTCACCGGGTCGAACGAGTCGCTGTCCGGGTCGACGGTCGGATCGCCCGCCGCCGCACCCGCACCGGACGAGATGTAGACGGACTTGCCGCGCAGTGCGCCGACGTTGAGTAGCGGATCGTTGCGAAGCCACGCAGCCGACGGCCAGAAGCCCCACATGTTCAGCGCGTTGCCGCCCATCTGGGCGACGGACACCTGGATGCCCTGCGCGAAGCCGGGCGAGCTGGCCGTCGGGTAGCCGCTGTAGGACGCGACCGCTTTGTAGAAGTCGGGGCGGTGAGTGGCCAGGTTCAACGCGGAGGTTCCGCTCATCGACAGACCAGCGACCGCGTTGTTCACCCCGTCGCTGCCGAACTGGGAAGCCATCACCGGGGGCAGTTCCTTGGTCAGGAAGGTCTCCCACTTGACCCGGCCGAGCTTCGGGTCGTCACGCTGCCAGTCCGAGTAGAACGTGCCGCCGCCACCGAACGGGATGACCACGTTGACGTGCTTGCCCGCGAAGAAGTTCTCCACGTCGGTCTCGATCAGCCAGCCGTTGTTGTCGTCCGGTGCCCGCAGTCCGTCGAGCAGGTACAGGGTCGGCGCGGGACCGCCGCCCGCGGCCTTGAGCACCTTGACGGGAATGTCCTTGTCCATCGACGGTGAATACACCGAGATCAGGGCGGAGTCGGCGTGGGCGACGCCGGTTCCCGCCAATACGGACACGAGGCCCGATGCCAATACTGCGACCAGGCCCACGATCAGTGCGCGGGTGCGACGAATCGCCATACGAATGTCCTTTTATCTCGAATCGACACACAGCACAGCGAACGCTGCACCGCAGACGATAACAGGGAGATAACGGATTGCGCCCGCTGTGGCCAGGACTTTCTTCGCCGGTCGGTGTTCGCGGACACAAAAAGGAACCCCTGTGAACCGCTTTTCAGCAGTTCACAGGGGTTCCTGTGGCGGAGGATAGGGGATTTGAACCCCTGAGGGCGTTAACCCAACCCGCGTTCCAGGCGAGCGCCATAGGCCACTAGGCGAATCCTCCGTGGAGGAGCATACCCAACGACGGCGGCTCACCGTTAAACGACCAGGTAGCCGCCCGTTCTAGGCCCACTTCAGCTGGGTGAGGGCATGCTCGGCGAGGGGGACGGACCGGTCGCAGGACGTGTCCGGGTTCGCGGTGGCGTCGAGACCGAATTTGGTCTCGATCGACAGGGTGCCCGCATCGGTGGTGACCTCGAGGATGCACTGGTACTTGCTCTCGGCGAGTGCGCGCCCCTCGAGCCCGCCGACGTCGATCGTGCGCAGGGGGTCGACCGGTTCCGGCGCGCTCGTAGTGGTGATCGTCACAGTGTTCAGCGCCTCGGGCTTGCCCCACGTGCAGGCGCGACGTTCGGGACTGTCGGTGGCGGTGCCCTCGCCGGCGCCTGCCGTGAGAAGCGGTGCGAGCGTCGCATCGTCCGCGAGCGTGCACGGCTCGGCCGTGTCCCAGCCCACCGCGTCCGACGTGGCTGCGTCGTCGCTGCCTCCGCCGCACGCCGACAGTGCTGCCACGACGGCGGCGAGTGTCACCGCGTGTGCTGTCCTTCTGAGTTTCATCCCGATCCTTTGCCGAAGGTGGCCGAATGCGGGGGCGACGGTAGCACTGGCCGTGGTCAGAGGTGCGGCGTCGGGCCCGGGCCGGGGTGGATCCCGACCACGGCTCGGGGCCGTCTACACTCTGTGGTGGATCCCGCGCGGCGCGCATCCTGTGAACTCCCCCAGGGCCGGAAGGCAGCAAGGGTCAACGGGCTCTGCCGGGTGCGCGGGGTCCCCTATCTTTCGCATACCCGACCCACGATGTCGGTGAGAGGCCGCTCCTGATGACCAACCAGACCCAGATCGGGTTGATGAGCCATGAGGAACTAGTTTCGGAGCACGAGCGCCAGACTGCGAGTTACGCGCAGCTGAAGACCGAGAAGCTCACGCTCGACCTCACTCGCGGCAAGCCCTCGCCCGAGCAGCTCGATCTGTCGGCGGCGCTGCTGACACTGCCCGGCGACGGCGACTTCCGCGACGGCAACGGCACCGACACCCGCAACTACGGCGGGCTCACCGGCCTGCCGGAGCTGCGCGCCATCTTCGGTGAACTGCTCGGCATCCCCGTCGAGAACCTGCTCGCCGGCAACAACGCCAGCCTCGAGATCATGCACGACAATGTCGTGTTCGCCCTGCTGCACGGCACCCCCGACTCCCCGCGCCCGTGGTCGCAGGAGGAGAAGGTCAAGTTCCTGTGCCCGGCGCCCGGTTACGACCGCCACTTCGGGATCACCGAGACGTACGGCATCGAGATGATCCCGGTGCCGATGCGCCCGGACGGCCCCGACGTCGGCGTCATCTCCGAGCTGGTGGCCAACGATCCGCAGATCAAGGGTCTGTGGGCTGTTCCCAACTACTCCAACCCGACGGGCGCGGTGTACTCGGAAGAGGTCACCCGGGTGCTGGCGTCGATGCCGACCGCCGCCCCCGACTTCCGGCTGTTCTGGGACAACGCCTACGCCGTCCACCCGCTCGTCGGCGAGACGGCGCCGTCGCTGGACATCCTCGGGATGGCCGCGGAGGCCGATAACCCGAACCGGCCGCTCGTGTTCGCGTCGACGTCGAAGATCACGTTCGCCGGTGCGGGCGTCAGCTTCTTCGGTTCCTCGACCGCGAACCTGGCCTGGTACCAGAAGTACCTCGGTAAGAAGAGCATCGGTCCCGACAAGCTGAACCAGCTGCGGCACCTGCGGTTCTTCGGCGACGCCGAGGGTGTCCGTGCGCACATGGAGAAGCACCGCGAGATCCTGGCGCCGAAGTTCGCGCTCGTCCTGAAGATCCTCGAGGATCGTCTCGGGGCGTCGAAGGTGGCGTCGTGGACGGAGCCGAAGGGCGGATACTTCATCAGCCTCGACGTCGTCGAGGGCACCGCGAAGCGTGTCATCGCTCTGGCGAAGGACGCGGGGATCGCGCTCACCGCCGCCGGATCGGCGTTCCCGTACGGCGTCGACCCCGAGGACAAGAACATCCGGCTCGCGCCGAGCTTCCCCTCGATGGAGGATCTGGACAAGTCGATGAACGGTGTCGCGACGTGCGTGCTGCTCGCCGCCACCGAATCACGCCTGGACCTGCCGAAGTCCTAGTAGTACACGACGTCCGGCCGTTCACCCTCGCAGGTGAGCGGCCGGACGTGTCTCTACATCCTGGCGTAGCGCGCCATCACGAAGCTGTACACCCCGTACGCGGCGATGCCCAGTGCCGCAAGGATCAGCAGGAACTGCCCGAACGGCGCCGAACCCAGCGTTTTGACCGCGCCGTCGAGTCCGGTGGCCTTGGACGGGTCGGCGTTGAAGACCGCCACGATCACCAGCACGCCCGCGCCCGCGATGACGAGGCCCTTGGCTACGTAGCCGACCAGTCCGAGGGGCTCGACGAGCTTCGACGGGGTGCCCTTCAGGTCGTCCAGGAAGTTCTTCGACGCCCCCTTGTAGATGTGGTAGCCGCCGATCGCGATGGCGACCAGACCCACCACCACGAGAAGAATCTTGCCTCCCCCGGACTCCATGAGGCGTGCACTCATTCCGGCGTTCTGCTGACCACTCGATTTCCCGCCGCCGCTCGCGAACTGGTATGCCGAAAAGGCGAACGCGAAGTAGACGACGGCAAGGCCGAACGCCTTCGCGCGGTCCAGCAGGGACGTCTCGTCGCCGTCGCCCCCGGAATTCTCGGTCGCGTGGGGTCCGAGGACGGTCTCGGCGAGCCGCCACAGTGCCATCGCGATGAACGCGACCATCGCCACCCACAGCACTAACCGGCCACCGGGTTTGGCGGCCAGGGCGCCGAGGGCCCCGGACTGATCGGCGTTGCCGCCGGTGCCGAACGCCAGCTGAACGATGATGTACGCGATCAGCAGGTGGACGAAACCGCTCATCACGTGGCCCGCGCGCGCGACGCGTTCGAAAGTGTTGCTGTCGGTTGCCCTGTCGACGGCGCGGCTCATCCCGTTGGCTCGATTCGTTTCGTTCTGGGCCATCGGGTGTCCTTCGGGGTTGAGTGAACGGACCGGAGTCCCTGTGACGTAGATGTACCCGATATGGGCCGCGCCGACACGGGGCGAGCGTTATCGCACTGCGTTCGTGACCCGGTCGATCAGGTTGGATGCGCTGTAGTAGTCGAGGCGGAAGCTGTCCTTCCCGAGCCCGATCACCTGTTTCTTATCCGCGGACGGGGTCTGCTGCAGCGTCGGATCCGCAAGGAACCTGTCGGCGTCCGCTGCTTCACCGATCACGATGAACGTGGTGTTGCCGGGCACCGCTCGCGGCAGGTTCTCCTGCCCGGCAGGCACGACGTCCTTGCGGCCGGCCATGATGCCCTTGTCGGCGGCGGTGAGGTCGGACGGCAGCTCGGCGAGCGAGAATCCGAGGCGTTCCAGGAGGATGCCCTGCGCCGATTCGGCGGTGAAGATCCGCGACTCCTCCGGCGAGTTGTACGCGAGCACATTCACCGGGTTCGCCGCGGCGACCCTGCCGCCCAGCGCGGACTTGGCGTCGTCGAGTTGCCGGTCGAACTTCGCGACGAGGGCGTCGGCCTTCTCCTCGGCCCCGATGGCCGCGGCGATCTGTCCGCTGAGGTCCTGCCACGACTTGTCGTCGTACCGCAGCACCACGACGGGTGCGATCTGCTCGAGCGTGTCCACCTGATCGAGTGCCGAGTCGCCGCCCGTGGCGGACACGAAGATGAGGTCGGGATCGGCGGCGGTGATCTTCTCGACGTTGGGCTCCCCCTGGTACAGCGTTTCGACGCCGCGCTCGGCGGCGATGTCCGCCCACTGGGTGAACAGACCGTGCTCGTCGGTGACGTCGCTGGCTCGCTGCGCGCCGGTACCGATCAGGGGGGCGTCGAGGGCGAGCAGTGAGCCGGTGAGGGTGACGCTGGTGGACACGATCCGCTCGGGCTTCTGGTCGATCGTGATGCTGCCGGTCTCGTCGGTGACGGTGCGGGGCCAGCTCTGGTCGGACGCGGCCGGGGTTCCGGCGGTCGCGGCGTCGGAATCGGGATCGGACGAGCACGCGGCAGCGCCGATCCCGACGGCGAGGACAGCGACGGCTGCCAGTGAGCGACGAAGTTTCACGGTAAGACTCTCTTTCGCACGGGTAAGAAACTAATTTAGGCTAGCGTTACCTACATTCGAACGGGGAAGTGGATGCTGCAACGAGTGCCGGGGCCCGAACGTCGCGTCGTGCGGGCACGGTGGATCGACGACCTGACGCGTGACGGCGTCCCCGCGTTCTGGGACCGTCTCGCCGCCGCGGGCAGTCCGCTGATCGAGCCGGACGGGGCAGACCCCGGCTGCGTGATCGCGACGTTCTGCTGGCGCGATCCGGACGGCGACGAGCGCACCTCGCGCACGCGGCACGTCTACCTCGACGCCAACGGAATCACCGACCGCTCCCGTCCGGAACGGGCCGCGCTGTCGCGGCTACCCGGCACCGACCTGTGGTCCCTGTCGGTCGAGGTCCCCGAGAAGTGGCGGGGCGCTTACCGTTTCATCCCCCGCGCGAAAGCATTGACGGTTCCCGGCGACACCCCGGGCTGGCAGTGGTGGCGAAGCGTGCTCGCCGACGCGCAGTCCGACCCGTTCAACCCGCTGCCGACGCGGGCGGTGCAGACCGGCGACAGTTCCGAGGCGGTGATGCCCGCGGCACCCGCGCAGCGCTGGTGGACGGAGCGGCCCGGCCGCGGCGCACTCCACGAGACGACGTTCAGCCTGTCGGGTACGCGGCGGTCGGTGTGGGTCTACGAACCGCGCGGACTCGCTGCTCGTAATCGTCCGGTCGTGGTGATGCTGGACGGCCGGACGTGGGCGATCGACCTGCCGATCGCGGGGGCCGTCGATGCGCTCGGACGTGCGGGGCACCGGGTTCCGCTCGTCGTGATGGTCGACAGTGTCGGGCCCGAACTGAGATCCGAAGAGTTGGGCTGCAGCCCCGCGTTCGCCGCCGGTCTCGCCGGCGAACTGCTGCCCTGGCTGCGGCGCGAATGGGGCGTCACCGACGACCCTGCGTCGACGATCGTGGCCGGCTGCAGCCTGGGCGGACTGACGGCGTGCCACCTCGCACTGACGGCACCGCAGGTGTTCGGCTGCGCCGTCAGCCTGTCCGGATCGTTCTGGTGGCCCGGCTCCGGGCCGGGGGTCTCATTCCAGGACCGCGTCCGCGCCACGCCCCCGTCGAACAGCCGGCTCAGCGTGGAGGTCGGGACACTCGAATGGATGCTCGTCGAACCCAATCGCGAGGTGCGCGACCTGTTGGCCGGCACCGGCCACGACGTCCGGTACCGAGAGTTCTGCGGGGGCCACGACGTCCTGCACTGGCGCGACGGTCTGATCGCCGGCGTGGCCTCGATGCTGGGGCGTACCGACCGGTAATGCAGTGATGTGGATAACTCTGTGGATACGTCAGTCCGCGTCCGGCCGATAGCAGGCAATCACCTCGGCGTCTCGTTCCGGATGCACCAGGAGGACTGCAGCGAGCGCCCCGACCAGCATGATGATGCCGACGATCACGAATCCGCGGCCGTAACCGGCAGCGGTTCCGGCGGATCCTGACACGAGGGAACCGATGAGCAGTGGTGCCGCGACGCCCCCGATGCTGTAGATCGCGACTGTGATGCTCATGACCGAACCACGCTGCTTCCGGGGCACCACATCGGACAGCAGTGAGAATGCCAAGCCCCACGCCGCGGTATTGAGGGAGAACGCGAGGGTGATGAGAACCATCTGCACCGTCCCGACCGGAAGGACGGTGAAGCCCACCATGCAGGCGCCGCCGGCGGCCAGCAGGAACGCGGAGAACAGGCCGCGGGCGGTTCGCGACGAGACGCCGTTCAGCGAGAGGCGAGTGGAGATCATTCCGGCAAGGAAGGTCAGGGCCACGGCCGACGCGAACGGTAGCGTGATCAGAAGTCCTGTGACCCCGGGGCTGTAGTCGAGGCCCTCGCGGAGATACAGCGGTAGCCAGCTCACCTTCAGTGCGGTCGCCCAATAGGAGCAGAACGAGAAGAGGGCGACGCCGATGACGGTGGGTCGGCCCCAGAGAACCCGCAGGGGAGCGGTGTCGGGGAGGGCCACAGCTTTCTCGCCGGCACCGGCGCCGGCATTTCCGGCGGGACCCTCGCCGCCCACGAACAACCACGCGACCAACCACACGACTCCCACCACCATCAAGATGAGGAAGGCCGCGTGCCAGCTGTGGCGCTGAATGATCCAGGTCAGAACCGGCGCCGCGATGAGGGGGCCGAGGGAGGCGCCCATGATGACGACCGAAGCGGGCAGGGAACGCCGTTTGGGAGCGAACCAGGTGTGGACGATCTGCTGCGACAACGCTCCCGCTGGTCCTTCCGCGAATCCGAGCAACATGCGGCACGCGAGGAACACCCCGAACCCCACCGTGGTGGTCATCGGCGCAAGGCTGAGCACCCACAGCCCGACCAGGCCGGCGAGTAGCCACCGTGCGGGTACCCTGCCGCCCAGTGATCCGAGCGCCACCGCTCCCACCGCGAACAGCCAGAAGAATGCGCTCTGCGCGGTGCCGAACTGCTGATCGCTCAGCCCGAGATCGGCCTTGATCTCGACGCCCGCGAGACTGACGACGATCTTGTCGGCGAAATTGATCAGCATGAACGCCATCAGCATCAGGGTGATGATCCATCCGCGGCGTCGAATACCCGGCTTGTCCAGCTCGTCGGAAGGTTCGTCTGCCTCGAGCGGGGTGAGTGGATTGTGAAGGGACATGGGTGCTCCTGGAACGGTGGTCGACGCAGGGGAGACGAGCGGTACCGAACTGTCGTCAATGGACAGTGGCGTGATCGACGAGGCCGTACCGGCTCAGAACTTCCCCGGTGTGTTCTCCGAGTTCGGGGACAGCGCCGGCGCCACGATTGCGTGGCGTGCTCTGCGAGCTGTACGGCAGACCGGGAATGTCATACTGGGCGCCTTCCACACTGCTCGCCGTCGCGAAGATGCCACTGGCGATCACATCGGCCGCTGTCAGTACCTGGTCGTACGAACGGACCGCCCCTGCAACGATTCCGGCCGAGGTGAGCTGCTGCAGGGCCGTTTCGGTGTCGAGTTCGGAGAAGAACGGCGACAATGCGTCGAGTAGTTCGGCGCGATGGGCGACCCTGGCCGGATTGTCTGCGAAGCGTGGATCTTTCGGTAGCTCCGGGCAGTTCGCGATCGCACACAGTTGCTCGAATCTGGCTGCCGTATAGGCCGACACCACGATCGAACCGTCTGCAGTGCGGAAGATGTCTGCCGCAGGTGCGGCGGTGGGCTGGCCATTGCCGCTCCGGCGTGGAACCACGCCGGTGATGCCGTACTCACCCCAGTTCACGCACTGCAGATCGACCGCAACGTCGAGAAGTGATACGTCGATCTCGTCGCCGAGTCCCGTTCGCTCTCTTCGATACAGCGCAGCGAGGATCGCTTGAGCCACCACGTACGACGTCGCATGATCGACGAGGGGAAATCCGACACGCTGCGGATCGCCGTCCGCTTCTCCGGTCGCCGACATCATGCCGGTTTCCGCCTGCGCCGCGATGTCGAGACCCGGCCGAGCGCGGGACGGGCCGTGGGTGCCGAACCCCGAAACGGAAGCGAGCACGACCGTCGGATTCAGTTCGCGGATGGCAGCTGCCGAAAGTCCCAGCCTGTCCATGACTCCCGGCCGCAGATTGTGCACGACCACGTCGGCGTGGCGGATCAGTGAGCGGGCGTTGCCGAGGTCCACGTCGTTCTTGAGGTCGAGGACGATCGACTTCTTGCGCCGGTTGTAGGCCCGCATGATCGCTTCGCCGTACACGCCGATTCCACGCGCCTGGTCACCCTCGGGGCTCTCGACTTTGATCACGTCCGCGCCGAGGTCGGCAAGCGTCTGCGCCGCGCCCGGGGCAGCGATGTACTGGCCGAGGTCGACGACCACGATTCCGGCAAGGGGAAGGTCCGGTGCGTTCTCGGTCTGTGTCATGGGGTCCTCATTCCTTCGCCGGTGCATCAGGAGTCCTGTGGAGGTCTCGTCAGTGCATCAGCGTGCCGACCCGGTGACTGTCGTACCATCGGCGGCGGTCACACTCTTGCTGGGTAACCTGTGTGATCCATCACAGTGAGGAGTCGACCGATGCGGGCTGCATCCGAGACAGATCTGCGGCGTTCGATCGCACGGATGCGGCGCTCGATCCCTCGCCTGGCCAGGACCACCATCGACCGTTACATCCAGGCCACCCCGCTCTACGAGGGGACCGGAGTCCCCGACCACCTCCACCGCGAGAGTGCCCACACCGTCCGGTCGATGCTCGATGTCTGTCTCCGTTCGGTCGTCGAGGACTCGATCGACATCGCCGAGACCATGCGGGAAAGCATCGAACGAGGCACCGAGCGGGTATCCGAGGGTTTGCCGCTCCGGGAATACATGCGCTGCTGGCAGACGGCCTTCGACGTGCTCGCCGAAGCGCTGGAGTCCGAATGGGGCCGCGACCACGAGACGTTCTGGTTCGTGCTCGGCCGGGCCCGCCGGACCAACGACCGCATTCTTCGAGACGTGGCTTCCGCGTACGAGATCCACGCGCGCGAGCTGGTCGCGGCCCAGGACCACAACCACGCGCCGATCATCGACGCGGTCCTGCGCGGCGACGACTGGATCTTCGACGACCCCGAACTCGTTCCCGCGCAACCGGTCGTCCTGTTCCTCGACATCGGGGACGTCCCCGGCGAAAAGTCGGGTGACGCCCACGCCCGATCGGTCGCGGTGAAGCGGAAAGTGCGCCGTCTCCGCGCCCAGCTGGCACGGGAACTGCCGGGTCTGTGGTTGACCGACATCCGTCCGAACTCCGGACGGCTGCTGATGCATCCGCCGTCGATCGACCTGGATTCACTCGTCGCGGACCTCGAGAAGGCCAGCGGGGCTCGCGTGACGGCGGGTATCGACGAGGCGGCCGGGGTCGGAGATCTTCCGCGTGCGGGACGGACCGCGCGAGAGGTGCTCGAAGTGGGTCTGCGGTGCGGGCTCACCGGTAGAGCGATCCGAATCGACGATGTGGCTCTGGAACACCATTTCGCTCACGCGAGCGCGTCGTTGGGCGTCCTGATGAACCGGTGTAGCGGGCTGCGAAACCGCCCGGAGCTGGTGCAGACGCTGCGGGTCTATCTTGCGTGCAACCAGGACCGGCGCGGCACCGCGGACACGCTGTTCGTGCACCCGAACACGGTGGACAACCGCTTGAATCGAGTGCGCGAGCTGACCGGTCTCGACGTCCATGTCACGAACGATCTCCTCACGCTCGCCGTCGCGGTGAACTCCGGAATCGCACCGCCGGAGGCCTGAGTAGCCGGCGGACGATTGTCCCGACCTGTGACATCTCACAGGTCGGCGCGTCGGCGGGTGTGTGAGAACTCCATTGTCGGCGGAACCCTCGGAACACAGAATTGGCCGCAGCGGACAGCCGATCCGGCAGGACGAGTGCCGACACCCGAGGAGAGCGATATGACCGACATCATCGAATACGCCGACAAGGTGTGGCGGGGCGAGGCGAGCCAGCAGCTGTATCACCGCGGCGACCTCCGCAGGGAGGGGATGCATCGCGTCGCGGACGGTGCCTACATGTGGCCCGCCTTCGGCAACGTCTACGTCTTCCCCACGGATGCAGGCTTGTTCGTCTACGACACCGGCGACCTGCGCACCGCGAACGAGTTGTTCTCGGCGACTCGGGAACTCTCCGACCGGCCGATCCACACAGCGGTGTACTCGCACGGTCACATCGACCACATCTTCGGGATGGGGCCGTTCGACGAGGAGGCAGCCAGGCGCGGCTGGGAGCGCCCCACCGTCGTGGCACAGGAAGCGGTTCTTCCCCGCTTCGATCGCTACCGCAGGACCCGTGGTTACAACGGCGTCATCAACCAGCGACAGTTCCAGGCACCGAATCTCCAGTGGCCGAACGACTACCGCTACCCGGATGTCACGTTCGGCGATCGCACGACGCTCACGATCGACGACCTCGTAGTCGACTTGCGTCACGCACGCGGTGAGACGGATGATGCGGCCATCGCGTGGCTGCCGGACCGGAGGATCCTCTGCTGCGGCGATTTCTTCATCTGGGCGAGCCCGAACGCCGGCAACCCGCAGAAGGTCCAGCGGTTTGCGTACGAGTGGGCGCGCACCCTGCGTTGGATGGCCGGACTCGGAGCGGAGATCCTTCTCCCCGGGCACGGACTTCCCGTAGTCGGCGTGGACCGCATCCGGGTGACCCTGACGGACGCTGCGGAACTGCTCGAGACCCTGCACTGCCAGACGCTCGAGTTGATGAATGCCGGTGCGACGTTGGACGAGGTGATTCACACGGTCACGGCGCCCGCCGAACTGTTGAAGAAGCCGTATCTGGCGCCGTCCTACGACGAACCCGAGTTCGTCGTACGCAACGTCTGGCGGATGTACGGCGGCTGGTACGACGGAAACCCCGCCAACCTCAAGGCCGCTCACCGCAACGACCTGGCGCGGGAGATGGCAGAAATCGGCGGTGGCGCCGAGCGATTGGCCGAACGGGCGCGTGAGCTGCTCGCACGCGGCGAGCATCGGCTCGCCGGACATCTCGCGCAGATGGCGGCCGACGCCGATCCGGGCAGCCGGGTTTCGCACGAGACGCGGCTCGAAGTGTTCGGTGCGCTCGAGCGGGCAGCCACGTCGACGATGGCGAAGGGCGTGTACAGCTGGGCGGCCGCGGAATCGAGGGCTTTCCTCGAGGGGAGCGACCGTGCGACGGAGCTGAAGGCCAAGACTGCGGGAAGGTCGCAGTGGGCGTTCTGAACTCGCGGCCGCAGCGTGCGTCGTCGGTCGCGTCCGAGGTGGAGGACGAGCCGGATTACCGCTTCACCCTCGCGAACGAGCGAACCTATCTCGCATGGATACGGACGGCGCTGGGACTCCTCGCCGGGGGTGTGGCGGTGGGCCAGTTGGCTTCGTCGCTGTCGGACGGGGCGCAGTGCGCGATCTCCGTTGTGTGTTTCGGACTCGCGACGGTGCTGGCGGTCGGTGCCTACCTCCACTGGCGGTCGGTGCAACTCGCGATCAGGCGCAGTCTGCCGCTCCCGGATTCCGTGCTGGTGCCCGTGCTGACTGTGGGTGTCGGCGTGATCGCGGTACTTGCCGTCGTTGCGACGTCCGTTCCGTGACGGGTGTGCAGGTCCGGGACGCCGGTCTCCAGTCGGAGCGCACCGCACTGGCGTGGCGTCGGACATCCCTGTCGGCAATCGCCGCGGCGTTGTTCCTCGCGCACTTCGCCGCAGTCTCGGGCGCCGGTGTGGCCGGTGTGCCGGTTGCCGGGATGGCACTGGCACTGTTGGGGATCGGCCTCGTCGCGGGTCGGCGAGTCTCTTCTCTGCGCCGTTCGCGCGCAGGGATGACCGGTCGTAGTGCGCTGCTGATCTCGCTACTCCTGGCCGCGACCGCCGCCTCGGCCGTCGCCGTCGCGGTTCTCGGCCGGTAGCTGCGCAGCCGAGACCGACCTGGCAGGATCGAACCATGGCACGCACGCTGAACCTGGTAGGGGATCCGGACGCCGACGCACTCCTCGCGAGTGACCCGCTGGCGCTGCTCATCGGGATGTTGCTCGATCAGCAGGTTCCGATGGAGACGGCGTTCGCGGGTCCGAAGAAGCTGGACGACCGGCTCGGCGGCCTCGAGGTGCACCGCATCGCGGAGATGGATCCGGAGGAGTTCGCGGCCGTCTGCTCGCAGACCCCGGCGGTCCACCGGTTTCCCGGATCGATGGCCACCCGCATCCAGTCGCTGTGCGCGTTCCTCGTCGAGAACTACGACGGCAGCGTCGAGGCGTTGTGGACCAGCGGCGACCCCGACGGCAAAGAGGTCCTGAAGCGGCTGAAGGCGCTGCCGGGTTACGGCGATCAGAAGGCCCGCATCTTCCTGGCGCTGCTCGGCAAGCAGATCGGGGTGGAACCGAAGGGCTGGCGGGAGGCCGCAGGCGACTACGGCACCGACGGAGCCCGGCGTTCGATCGCGGACGTCGTGGACGACAAGAGCCTCCACGAGGTCCGCGAGTTCAAGAAGTCGGCGAAGGCCGAGGCGAAGAAGGCTGCGGCGGCGAAGAAGAAGTAGCCGCCGCTACTCGGTGTCGGACGGCTTCTGCTTCCGCTCGGCATCCAGGTGCCGCCTGCGTTCGGCCTCGTGCATCCACGGGAAGACGCTGTTGCCCTGACCGCCGCCGCCCGGACCGTGCCCGAGCACACCGTGCTCGTACGCCGACTCGGCGTGCAAAGCAAGGTCGATGCCGGACGACTCGTCCTCCGCGCTCACCCGGAACCCGAAGATCCGGTCGATCAGCTTGCCCAGCGCGTACGTCACGCCGAACGCGTACAGGGCGACGACCACCACGGCCACCACCTGCTTGCCGAGTTGGGCGAACCCGCCCCCGTAGAAGAGGCCTTCCGGTCCGCCGGTCATGACCTCGGTGGCGAGCAGACCGATCAGGATGGTGCCGACGATGCCGCCCATCAGGTGGACACCCACGACGTCGAGGGAGTCGTCGTACCCGAGGCGGAACTTCCAGCCGACGGCGAACGAGCAGACCACGCCGGCGACGGCGCCGACGACGAGCGCGCCGACCATGCTCACGGTGCCGCAGGACGGGGTGATCGCGACCAGACCCGCGACGACGCCGGACGCCGCACCGAACGTGGTGGGGTGGCCGTCACGCTTCTGTTCGACGAGGAGCCAGCCGAGCAGGCCGGTGCACCCGGCGACGAGGGTGTTCAGGAAGATCGCGGCGGCGGTGCCGTCGGCGGCGAGCGCGGAGCCGGCGTTGAAACCGAACCAGCCGAACCAGAGCAGGCCGACGCCCAGCAGCACCAGCGGCAGGTTGTGGGGGCGCATCGACTCGGACCGGAATCCGAGGCGCGGGCCCAGGACCAGCGCCAGCGCCAGGCCGGACGCGCCGGACACGATCTCGACGACCAGTCCGCCCGCGTAGTCGAGGGCGCCGAACTGTGCGATCCAGCCCTGCGGGTTCCACACCCAGTGCGCGACGGGCGCGTAGACGACGAGGGCCCAGACGGGAACGAAGATCATCCAGGCCGAGAACTTGGCCCGGTCGGCGATCGCACCGCTGATCAGCGCGGCGGTGATGATCGCGAACGTCAGCTGGAACGTGGCGAACAGGATCTCGGGCACCTGCCCGTGGACGGTGGTGGGGTCGATGCCCACCATCCCCAGGTGCTCCAGCCCGCCGATCAGTCCGCCGCCGATGTCGTCGCCGAAGATGAGGGAGTATCCGGCCACCAGCCACGCGACCGTGACCAGCGCGATCGACACGAAGCTCATCATGATCATGTTCAGTACGCCGGTGGAACGGACCATCCCGCCGTAGAACAGGGCGAGCCCCGGCGTCATCAGAAGGACCAGCGCGGTACTGATCAGAAGCCAGGCGGTTGCTCCGGCGTCGATTGCAGGCACGACATTCTCCTCACACACCGGGACGAAACACGGCGCGGAAAGTCACGATGACCGCGAGCGGTTTCGACTGTGATGCCGCTGCGTTGCGAACGTGTTACGCAATGCGGTCAGGTTCGGACCTCGGCATGTGAGTAGCGCCCCGAGCGGGTGCCGAGCGGGCGCTTCGACCACCCGGCCCGGACTGTCGGGGACCGCCGGTAGTCTTTCCGCGTGGCCCTGTACCGGAAGTACCGACCCGCATCCTTCGCCGAGGTGGTGGGGCAGGAGCACGTCACCGAACCACTGAGCACCGCTCTCGACGCCGGACGGATCAACCACGCGTATCTGTTCTCCGGTCCCCGCGGCTGTGGCAAGACGTCGTCTGCCCGAATCCTGGCCCGATCGCTGAACTGTGTCGACGGTCCCACCTCGACGCCGTGCGGCCAGTGCCCCTCGTGCGTGGCGCTCGGCCCCGGCGGTTCGGGCAACCTCGACGTCACCGAACTCGACGCGGCCAGCCACGGTGGCGTCGACGACACCCGTGAGCTGCGCGACCGCGCGTTCTACGCGCCCGCCGAATCCCGGTACCGGGTGTTCATCGTGGACGAGGCCCACATGGTCACCACGGCCGGTTTCAACGCGCTCCTCAAGATCGTGGAGGAGCCGCCGGAGCACCTCATCTTCATCTTCGCCACCACCGAACCGGAGAAGGTGCTGCCGACCATCCGTTCGCGCACCCATCACTACCCGTTCCGGTTGCTTGCGCCGACCACGATGCGCGGGTTGCTCGAGAAGATCTGCCACCAGGAGAGTGTGCCCGTCGCCGACCCGGTGTATCCGCTGGTCATCCGCGCGGGTGGCGGTTCGCCGCGTGACTCGCTGAGCATCCTCGATCAGCTGCTCGCCGGAGCGGGTGACGAGGGCGTCACCTACCCGCGTGCGCTCGCGCTGCTCGGCGTCACCGACGTCGCGCTCATCGACGACGCCGTGGACGCGCTCGCCACCGGCGACGGTGCAGCGCTGTTCGGAACGGTCGACCGCGTCATGGACGCCGGGCACGATCCGCGCCGGTTCGCCGTCGACCTGCTCGAGCGCCTGCGCGACCTCATCCTGATGCAGGCGGTGCCCGACGCCGCCGAACGTGGCCTGGTCGACGCGCCCGGCGACGTGCTCGAACACATGCGCGCCCAGGTCCAGCGGATCGGTCCCGCCACGCTCACCCGCTACGCCGAGGTGATGCACGCAGGCCTGGGTGAGATGCGGGGCGCCACGGCTCCCCGCCTGCTGCTCGAAGTGATGTGCGCCCGGATGCTGCTGCCCGCGGCGTCCGATGCGGAGTCCGCCGTGCTGCAACGACTCGAACGCGTCGAACGCGGACTTCCGCCCGCCGGGGCGGCGCCGGCCGTCGACGCGGCCGAGCGGCCGGCGGCGGCTCCTGCCCGTGCGCCGCAACATCCCGCCGAGCCGGAGCCGGAACCGAAGTTCCAGCGACCGTCGATGCGCCAGGCCGCGGCGGCCACCGTGCCCCCGCCGCCCGAGCCGGAACCCGAACCGATGCCGCGGCCGGTTCCGGAGCCCGCGCCGACACCCGTTCCCGAACCGGAGCCGCAGCCCGAGCCGACACCTGTTCCGGAGCCGACGCCTGCGCCCGAGCCTGCCCCTGTGCCCGCACCCGAGCCCGCACCCGCACCCGCACCTGCGCCCGCACCCGAGCCTGCGCCCGCTCCTGTTCCGGAACCCGAACCGGCGCCCGCACCGGAACCGGCACCTGTACCAGTACCGGAGCCGACTCCCGCACCGGAACCGCAGACGCCGATCGCCCCCGAGGTGGAGGCGGAGCCCGCCGCATCGGCCGGACCGGATGCCGCCGCGCTGCGGGAAGCCTGGAATTCGCTGCGCGAGAAGGTGAGTCAGCGGAACAAGATCCTGCCTGCCATGTTGTCGGCCGCGACCGTGCACGACGTTCAGGGCAACCGCCTGATCCTGGCGCACCCCGTCCCCAACCTGGGCGCTCGCATCGCGTCACCGCACAACGCTCAGGTGATCACCGAGGTGCTCGCCGAGATGTTCGGCGGCACCTGGGAAGTGGAGTATCAGGCCGGTGCTCCGACGGCGCCGCCCCCACCGGTCGCGAAGGCTGCTGCAGCGCCGACGAAGCCGGCAGGTGCACCGCGATTCTCCCGGCCCAGCCAGGAAAAGACCGCGCAGCGTCCGCCGCAGCAGCAGTCCGACACACAACGCTCCGACTCGGGTCCGGGTGCGGGCCAGGCACGTCCGTCGTCCGAGCCGGACGACGACATTCCGCCGCCGGAGGCACCCGACTACCCGGACGATCCCGGGCCGATCGACTACGAGGCTTCCGCGACAACGCCGCCGCCCGTCTCCACACCGGAGGACGAGGAAGAGATGTTCGCGGAGGCGGCGGAACCCGTCGATCCCGCGACTCGCCGCGACCCGGAAGACGTGGCGTTCGAACTGCTCAAGGACATGCTCGGGGCCAAGAAGCTCGAGGGCTGACCCGAAGGGGCCCGCGTCGCCGGTCCCGCCACATCGGGACATCGGCCTCTGGTGCCCGGGACGCCGGGTGCCCGATTCTCGTCCCATGAGCACAGTGAATGTTCCAGACGGCGTGCAGAACGAGGTCCCGGCGACCGCGCGACCGCGAAGTGGCCGGTGGTGGGCCTACGTCGGGGCCGTCGCCGGCGTGGCCGGAATCGTCGGCATCCAGGCGAGTATGTCGATCGACGCGGTCTACGTGGAGGCGTCGGCCGGCGACGCGGTCGCAATCATGAACGGTCTCGCCGGCCAGCGCACCGGGATCCTCGTCATGCACGTGGCGGTCATGACCGCGGCGCTGCTGATCCTCGTCTTCGCCGCGGGGCTGTCCCAGCGGCTGCGAGCAGCGTTGCCTGCCGAGAGCATCCTGCCGTCGGTCGCGGCGTTCGGTCTGGTTCTGACGTCGGCGGCGTGCCTGCTGGGAACCGGCCTGACCACCGAGTTGGTGTTCGGTCTCGGTGACACAGACCAGCTGGTGCCGGAGTTCGCGGTGGTCGGGGGCCACTGGATGGGCACCATCCCGTGGCTGTGGGCGGGTGCCGGGGTCAGCGCGCTGGCGGTGGCCGTCGCACTGCTGCGCGGGCAGGCCGGCCCGCGGTGGATCGGCTGGGTCAGCCTGGTCCTGGGCCTGGTGACGGCCGTCATCGGCGTCTCGCCGCTGCAGTACCTCGCGGGGTTCACCGGACCGCTGTGGGTGCTGGTGAGCGCGATCGGTTTCGCTTTCGCCGACACCGTGCGCGAGTAGCGGGAGATACTCGTTCGCATCATGGTGAAGCAGAAGGACACTCCGATGACCGAGGGGTCGGCAGGTACGGGCGGTGCGCCCGTACCTGCCGCTGTCATGGCGGTGTCCGCGTGGATTCTGGTCGTCCTGTCGGTGGTGGCGTTCGTCCGGGCCGATCCGGGCATCGATTCGAACCAGTTGTTCTTCCTGGTGGACGTCGTCGGGGCAGCGGTGTACGGGACCGTGGCCGGCGTCGTCCTCGCGCGCCGGGTGCATCCGGTGCCGATCATCATGGGGCTCACCGCCATCGGCGTGGGTATCGCCGCGCTGAGCTACAGCTATTCCCAGCTCGCGGTCGTGCGGCCGGGGCTGCCGTGGGTCGACGTGCTGTCGCCGCTGCAGAACACGGCGTGGATTCCCGGGACGCTCAGCCTGTTCCTGATCGTGCCGTGGCTGATCCGCGACCATCCGCTCGGCGTCGGCGCGAAACTCGGCGTCCTCGCGGGTATCGCGGCGACGTCCTGGTACTTCTGGTCTCGCACGTTCACGGGGATCCCCGCGGTGTGGGTGATCGTGCCCGTCCTCGTCGTCGGCTCCGCTGCGGCAGCGGACTGCGGGTGGCGGTGGCGGCACGGCCCACCCGACGAGCGTGTGGGGCTCGGATGGATGTGCCTCGGCACGGCGCTGATGACGGCGGCGTACATTCCGCTGGCCCTGCCCGCGTCGCTGCCGGGACTGTGGGTGCTCAACCCGTTAATGCACTTGGCTGTTCAGGCGTTTTATCCGGTCGCGATCCTGGTGTGCATCCTGCGTCAGCGCATGTGGGGGCTGAATCTCGCCGTCAGCCGCGCGACGGTGGCGGGCACCCTCACCGTCCTGCTGCTGGTGCTCTACGTGGTGGTGGCCACGGCCGTGACGGCGCTGCTGCCCGAGGGTGATTCGGTGGGGGCGCAGGTGGTCGCGGCGGGTGTCGTCGCCGTCGCCGTGCAGCCGGTCCGGTTGTGGCTGCAGCGGCGGGTGCACCGCCTCGTCTACGGCGAGGGCGAGGACCCGGCGCGGGCCGTCCGCACCCTGGGCCGGCAGTTCGGCAGTGCCGAGACCCCGGAACAACTCCTGGAGGGACTCGCTGCCGGTGTCGGCGTCGCGTTGCGGCTCGAATCCGTGTCCGTGCGGCGCACCAGCGGGGTTGCCGCGGTGTGGGGTTCGGCGACGGGGCACGCCGAGTCGGTGGAATTGGTCCACCGCGGTGCGGCGCTCGGGACGATGGTCGTGACGGCGCCTCCGGGGGAGTCACTGGGGGCGCGCACCCGCCGGTCGCTCACCGAGTTGTCGGCGGTGGTGACGGCCGGTCTCGTCGTGCTGCAGTCGGCGGAGAACCTGCAGGAGGCCCGACGCCGGTTGGCGTCCGTGCGACTGGAGGAGCGGCAGATGATTCGCCGCGAACTGCACGACGGGCTGGGTCCGTCGCTGGCGGGCATCCGACTCGGCCTGCAGGGCGCCCGGAACCTGCTCGGCTCGGATCCGGTCGCCGCCGCGGAACTCATCGACGCGCTGCAGGAGCAACTCGACCATCAGGTGGAGGGCGTCCGGCAGCTGTCCCGCAGCATGTTCCCGCCGGTGCTCGACGAGCTCGGATTGGTCCCGGCGCTGCACGAACTGGCGGCCAGCCAGTCGCGCAGCGGATTCCAGCTGCGGGTGCAGGCCGATCCGCCGCCCAGGCTGGGGGCGGAGATCAGCGCGGCGGCGTACGGGATCGTCGTCGAGGCCGTCACCAACGCGCGCAGGCACAGCGGTGCCGACGGCTGCCGGGTCGACGCCACGTTCGCCCGGGAGGTGCTGACGGTCGTCATCCACGACGACGGGTGCGGGTTCGATCCGGCGGGGGGCGGCGGCGTCGGAACCCGGTCGATGCGGGAGCGCGCCCACGAACTCGGCGGCACGCTCCACATCGAATCCGGCCGTCCGACAGGCACGGTGGTCACCGCCCGGTTACCGTTGACCGCATCATGAGCGCAGGCACGACGAATTCCACCACGTCGTCCATCCGGGTCGCCGTCGTCGACGACCACCCGGTGTTCCGGCTGGGCATGGTGGCGTTGCTGTCGACCCTGGACGGCATGGAAGTGGCCGCGCAGGCCAGCTCCGTCGCGGAGGCGCTCGACGTCGTCGACGGGGACGTCGACGTGGTGCTGATGGACCTCGAACTCGGGGACGGTTCGGGGGTGGACGCCACCCGGCGGCTCGTCGAGCGGCACCCCGCACTGCGGGTGCTCGTGGTGACCATGCACGAGGACGACGAATCGCTGGTGGCGTCGGTGCGGGCCGGTGCCCGCGGCTACCTGGTGAAGGGGGCCGATCCGGGGGAGGTCGAACGGGCGGTCCGGGCGGTCGCCAACGGTGAGGTGATCCTGGGCGCCGCGGTGGCGGCCCGCGCGATGAGCTTCATGGCCGCCTCGCGCAGGGTGGGTCCCACGGTGTTTCCCGAGCTGACCGACCGGGAGCGTGAGGTCCTCGACCTCGTTGCCCGCGGCTACGACAACGCGAGCATTTCGCGGCGACTCGTGCTGAGCCCGAAGACGGTGCGCAACCACGTGTCGAACGTGCTGGCCAAACTCGGTGTGCCCGACCGTCCCACCGCGATCGTCCGGGCACGGGACGCGGGTCTCGGCCTCGACGCCTGACCTCGCGGCGTCATACCGCCGCGGTCGATGTCGTCGGCACGAACCGGATACCCGGGCCGGTGTCGTCCGTGTTGGTCGCAGTCGGTCCGGCGCCGGGGGCCGCTACCCGCACCTCGGGGATCCGCCGCGGTGACGGGCCGAGCGGCGGCGCGTCCCGCCACACCGGCTGCGCCTCCTGCAATTCCAGGACGATCGAGATCAGCGACGCCTCGGACCACGGAACCCCGCCCAGTTG
The DNA here is from genome assembly GCF_900455735.1 of Rhodococcus wratislaviensis. Taxonomy (GTDB): domain Bacteria; phylum Actinomycetota; class Actinomycetes; order Mycobacteriales; family Mycobacteriaceae; genus Rhodococcus_F; species Rhodococcus_F wratislaviensis. The sequence goes on from NZ_UAUI01000024.1 coordinate 566,493, forward strand.
CACGCCGAACGGAATGCCGGTGGCCGCGGACCGGCCCACCGGGGTGCAGACGACCGGGGCTCCCGTGTAGTTGGCCCAGAAGTAGTTCTCCCGCGCACCGGCGAACACGCTCGAATCGGAGAGCGCGTCGCGCCGCACCCCGTCGGTGAGGGAGCCGGGGCGCACAATCGCATCCAGCCGGTGCTCGGCGAACATCCGGTTGTAGTCGTGCTGGAAGCGCAGGCGTGCGCGTTCGAGAGCGAAGTAGTCCGCGACGGGCAGGGCGAGGCTCGCCATCGCCGCGGTCGCGGCGAGCGCCGACTCCTGGCCGTACGCCGGCAGCCGGTCCGCGAACTGCCGGTGATACGAGCCGAACTCGGCATAGTCGCCGCTCAGCAGCCCCTTCGGCACGTCGGGCACGGTCACGTCGACGATCTCGCCGCCCAGTGCGCGGACGAGGTCGAGGAAGCCGCCGAACAGGGTCCCGATCGCGCCGGGCAGGTCGTCGGCGACACCCCGCGGCAACCCGAGGCGCGTGCCCGACAGCGGGCGTGACCCGCCCACGGCGGTCAGCGGGTAACCCTCCGCGGGAACGTCCGGGCCCACCGACGTGCAGGGGTCGTCGACGTCGACGCCCGCCATGTGACTGAGGAGCAGCGACGCGTCGGCGACACTGCGCCCCATCGGGCCGGTGTGATCGCGCGTCCAGGTCAGCGGAATCACCCCGCTGGTGCTGCACCGGCCGAACGTCGGTTTGATCGACGTGATCCCGCACGCGCTCGCGGGGATGCGCAACGACCCGCCGGTGTCGGTTCCCACCGCACAGGGCGTGAACCGCGCGGCGAGGGCGGCCGCGCTGCCACCGGACGAGCCGCCCGGCGAATACTCGACGTCCCACGGGTTCCCCACCTGCGGTGTCGCGGTTCCGATGGCGAACTCGTGGGTGTGCGCGTGGCCGATCAGCACCATGCCCGCGTCGCGCAGCTGCCGCCACACCCCGGAATCGCCGGCGGCGATGTTGCCCTCGAGGACGCCGCTCGATGCCGTGACGGGCAGCCCGGCCACCGCATAGAGATCCTTCAGCGCGATCGGCAATCCGCAGACCAGCGGCGCGGACCCTGCCGCGAGTCGCTGTGCGGCCGACTCCGCGGCCTCGTAGGCCTGCTCGGGGTAGATCCGGATCCAGGCCCCGATGCCGCCGTCGTGGGCGGCACTGCGCGACAGGCACGCGTCGAGCAGCTCGCGCGGATGCAGCGCGCGTGACTGCAACAGCGACGCGGCCTCGACCGCGCTGAGGAGAGCCGGATCGGACGCGGTGATCGCGGCAGGAGACGGCAGTCGACGAGCCGGATTCGCGGACGCTGCGGCGCGACCCAGCCCGGCAACGGTCGCCGCACCCGCGGTCGCGGCGCCGAACAGTTCCCGGCGGGACAGTCGGGTGGTCACAGCGTGTTCTCCTCCGCTCGGGTCGGGTCGAGCGCCGGGTCATTACAGCACGAAAGTGCGGCCCGGGTAGGGCGGAGATCGGCCGATCGTGATCGCCTGGGTCACGATCCAGGATCGCTTCGGTCCTTCCTACCGTTTTGCAACACGTTCTAAGGTGGACGTGCCGGGGTATGCCCCGTGCAGAGCGCCGTGTGCACGGTCGGCGTCGCCGCAGATTAGGAAGGAACACTCCACAGTGACCACAGAGGCATTCATTTATGAAGCCATCCGAACCCCGCGTGGCCGCGGAAAGAAGACCGGTTCGCTGCACTCGGTCAAGCCGATCTCGCTGGTCACCGGCCTGATCGACGAGCTCCGCGCCCGCTTCCCCGACCTGGACGAGGATCGCATCTCGGACCTGATCCTCGGCGTCGTCACCCCCGTCGGCGACCAGGGCATGGACATCGCGCGCGTCGCGGTGAACGACGCCGGACTGCCCGACACCGTCGGTGGCGTCCAGCTGAACCGGTTCTGCGCGTCCGGCCTCGAGGCCGTCAACACCGCCGCGCAGAAGGTGCGCTCCGGCTGGGACGAACTGGTCATCGCCGGCGGTGTCGAGTCGATGTCCCGCGTGCCGATGGGCTCCGACGGTGGACCGTGGGCGCTCGACCCGGCCACCAACTACGACAACTACTTCGTTCCCCAGGGCGTGGGCGCCGACCTGATCGCCACCATCGAGGGTTTCTCCCGCGAGGACGTCGACGCGTACGCCGTCCGCTCGCAGGACCTCGCCGCGAAGGCGTGGACCGGCGGCTACTTCGCCAAGTCCGTCGTCCCGGTCAAGGACATCAACGGCCTCACCGTCCTCGACCAGGACGAGCACATGCGTCCCGGCACCACGCTCGAGAACCTCGCGGGCCTCAACCCGTCCTTCGCCGGCGTCGGCGAGATGGGCGGCTTCGACGCGGTGTCGCTGCAGAAGTACCACTGGGTCGAGAAGATCAACCACGTCCACCACGGCGGCAACAGCTCCGGCATCGTCGACGGCGCCGCACTGGTACTCGTCGGATCCGAGCAGGCCGGAAAGGACATGAGCCTGACCCCCCGCGCCCGCGTCGTCGCGACGGCCACGAGCGGTGCCGACTCCACGATCATGCTCACCGGCCCGACCCCGGCCTCGAAGAAGGTGCTCGCCGCCGCCGGTCTGACCGTCGACGACATCGACCTGTTCGAGATCAACGAGGCGTTCGCGTCCGTGGTGCTCAAGTTCCAGAAGGACCTGAACATCCCGGACGAGAAGCTCAACGTCAACGGCGGCGCCATCGCGATGGGGCACCCGCTCGGAGCCACCGGCGCCATGATCACCGGCACCATGATCGACGAGCTCGAGCGTCGCAACGCCCGGTACGCCCTCATCACCCTGTGCATCGGCGGCGGTATGGGCGTCGCCACCATCATCGAGCGCGTCTGACCGCCCGGACCATCAGGAGACTTGAAGCAGTGAGCGAGCAGAACATCATCAACTGGGAGCAGGACGCCGACGGCATCGTCGTGCTCACCATCGACGATCCCAACCAGGGCGCGAACACCATGAACGACGCCTACATCTCCTCGATGAAGGCGACCGTCGACCGCCTCGTCGACGAGAAGGACTCCATCACCGGTGTCGTCGTCACGTCCGGCAAGAAGACGTTCTTCGCCGGCGGTGACCTGAAGAACATGATCAAGGTCGGCCCGGAGAACGCCGACGAGATCTACAGCCACAGCGTCGCGATCAAGTCGGACCTGCGCCGCCTCGAGACGCTCGGCAAGCCCGTCGTCGCCGCCATCAACGGTGCCGCGCTCGGTGGCGGTCTCGAGATCGCCCTGGCCACGCATCACCGCGTCGCCGCGGACGTGAAGGGCGTCAAGATCGGCCTGCCCGAGGTCACCCTCGGCCTGCTGCCCGGCGGCGGTGGCGTCGTGCGCACCGTCCGCATGCTCGGACTGCAGAACGCGCTCATGCAGGTGCTGCTCCAGGGCCAGCAGCGTGGACCGGTGCAGGCCAAGGAGGTCGGACTCGTCGACGAGGTCGTGTCCTCGGTCGAGGAACTGGTGCCCGCCGCGAAGGCGTGGATCAAGGCCAACCCCGAGGGCGGCGTCCAGCCGTGGGACAAGAAGGGCTACCGGATCCCCGGCGGCACCCCGTCCACCCCGGCGTTCGCAGCCAACCTCCCCGCGTTCCCCGCGAACCTCCGCAAGCAGCTCAAGGGCGCTCCCATGCCGGCACCGCGCGCCATCATGGCCGCCGCCGTCGAGGGCTCGCAGGTCGACATCGACAACGCGCTCCTCATCGAGGCCCGCTACTTCACGTCGCTGGTCACCGGCCAGGTCGCGAAGAACATGATCCAGGCGTTCTTCTTCGACCTGCAGGCCATCAACTCCGGCGCCTCCCGCCCCGAGGGCATCGAGAAGACCCCGATCACCAAGGTCGGTGTGCTCGGTGCCGGAATGATGGGCGCGGGCATCGCCTACGTGTCCGCGAAGGCCGGTTTCGACGTCGTCCTCAAGGACGTCACCATCGAGGCCGCGAACAAGGGAAAGGCGTACTCCGAGGGCATCGAGGCCAAGGCCCTCTCGCGTGGCAAGACCACCGAGGAGAAGTCGAAGGCGCTGCTCGACCGCATCACGCCGACCGCCGACCCCGCCGACTTCGCCGGTGTCGACTTCGTCATCGAGGCCGTGTTCGAGTCGCAGGACCTGAAGCACAAGGTGTTCCAGGAGATCGAGGACATCGTCGAGCCGACGGCCCTGCTCGGCTCGAACACGTCGACCCTGCCGATCACCGGCCTGGCGACGGGTGTGAAGCGCCAAGAGGACTTCATCGGAATCCACTTCTTCTCTCCCGTCGACAAGATGCCGCTCGTCGAGATCATCCGCGGCGAGAAGACGTCCGACGAGGCGCTCGCGCGCGTCTTCGACTACGTGCAGGCCATCCGCAAGACACCGATCGTCGTCAACGACTCGCGTGGCTTCTTCACCTCGCGCGTCATCGGCACGTTCATCAACGAGGCCATCGCCATGCTGGCGGAGGGCATCGAGCCCGCCACCATCGAGCAGGCAGGCATGCAGGCCGGCTACCCGGCAGCACCGCTGCAACTGTCCGACGAGCTGAACCTCACGCTGATGCAGAAGATCCGCAAGGAAACCGCGGAAGCTGCGAAGGCCGAAGGCAAGGAACTGCCCGCCGATCCGGCAGGCGACGTCATCAACACGATGGTCGACAAGTTCGACCGCAAGGGCAAGCTCGGCGGCGCCGGCTTCTACGACTACGCCGACGGCAAGCGCACCGGCCTCTGGCCCGGCCTGCGGGAGAACTTCGGTTCCAAGGAACTCGAGGTGCCGTTCCAGGACCTCATCGAGCGCATGCTGTTCATCGAGGCCATCGAGACGCAGAAGTGCTTCGACGAAGGCGTGCTCCTCACCACCGCCGACGCCAACATCGGCTCCATCATGGGTATCGGCTTCCCCGCCTGGACCGGCGGTGTGTCGCAGTACATCCAGGGTTACGAAGGCGGCCAGGCAGGCTTCGTCAAGCGCGCTGAGGAACTCGCCGTCAAGTACGGCGAGCGCTTCACCCCGCCGGCGTCGCTGAGGTAGTAGGCGGCTCCGCCGCCCGTGCGTGGTTAAGGAGTCTCTGGACTCGCTAACCACGCACGGGCTGAGTTATCCCCAACCTGTGGGTTATCCACAGGGCAATTCATTTCCCCAGGTGCGACACCGAGACCCGTCGGGGGTCTCGGTGACCGTGCCCGGTATGACCTCCACGCAATTCGCCGCCCTGAAAGACGTCGCTGACGCGCAGTTCGGCCTGATCACCCACACGCAACTCCACGCCCTCGGGTTTCCCCGCAGCAGGGTCCGGCACCGCGTCGAATCCGGTAGATGGCAAGCAGTGCTCCACGGTGTGTATTCGGTGAGCAACGGACCGATCACTCGTGAGATGTCGCTGGAAGCCGCGCTGCTCTTCGGAGGCAAGGGTGCAGTCCTCAGCCACCACACGGCCGCCGAGGAATGGCACATGATTCGTGTCGATCCCGCACGCCCCGTGCACATCACCGTTCCCTACGGAAGATCGGCTGTCACCCAGGCGCCGACCGTTGTCGGTGCGGGCCTCGCGTCGGTGAGTCTGTGCCACCGAGAAGGAACTGTCGTGCATCCGGGAGTCGTCGTGCACCGGTCGAGGGCGCACGACTACATTGCCGTCGACACGGACCAACCCCGGACGGCAAGGGCAGATACGGCTCTGGACGTAGCTGTCGCCGAGCCCACGGCACGGGACGCCTACACCCGGCTCATCGCTCTCGTGACCAATGCCCGGATCCCACTGCGCGACATCCGGCGACGCATGGAGGAGCGACGACCACGTCGGTACGGCAAGGCGCTCGTGGATGCGGTACGACTGCTCGCCGACGGCGTCCAGTCGGTGCTCGAATACCGCTACGCCACCGACGTCGAGGACGCGCACGGGCTTCCACGGGCGCGGCGGCAGTCACCCGTGGTCGTGGACGGGCGCACCCTCTTCGAGGACTGCGACTACTCCGAGCACGGGGTGTCGCTCATCGTGCGACTCGACGGTCGCCGCGCGCACGCCATGGCGGAGGTCGCGTTCCGGGACCGTCGACGCGACAACGCCGCGGAACTGCAGGGGCGTCCACGACTCGTCTACGGGTTCGACGAGGTGACGAAGAGTCCGTGTGTGGTGGCCCGTGAAGTGGAGACCGTGCTGGTGCGGGAGGGGTGGATCAGGCCCGGCGAGAGGCCGTGCCCGGCGTGTGAGTGGTCAAGGAGTGCAGAGACTCCTTGACCACTCACGGGCGGCGGAGCCGCCTACTTCCACCACGGACGCAGCGGCACATGCGCCTCGCCCTTGGGGCCGAGTTTGACGGCGAGGACCTGGTGCAGCTGAACGACGTTGCGTTCGAAGCCCAGTCGCGACCCGGCCATGTAGAGACCCCACACACGTGCGGTGCCTTCGCCGACCTCGGCGACGCAGGCGTCCCAGTTGTCGACCAGGTTCTGGCACCATCCGGCGAGGGTGAGTGCGTAGTGTTCGCGCAGGTTCTCTTCGTGCCGCACCTCGAGCCCGACGTTCTGGATCTCGGTGATGATGCGTCCGGAGCCGGTGAGTTCGCCGTCGGGGAAGACGTATCGGTCGATGAATCCGCCTGCGCGCGCCTGACTCTGGTTGTCGGGCCGGGTGATGCAGTGGTTCAGCAGCCGGCCGCCCTCGCGGAGCTTGCTCTGCAGCAGACCGAAGTAGGCGGGGTAGTTGCCGACACCGATGTGCTCGGTGAGGCCGATCGAGGAGATGGCGTCGAATCCGGTCTCGGGGACGTCGCGGTAGTCGGAGAACCGGACCTCCGCGAGGTCGGACAGTCCTTCTTCGGCGATGGCCTTCTGCGCCCATTCGGCCTGTTCGCGGGACAGGGTGGCGCCGATGACCTTGACGCCGCGGCGGGCGGCGTACCGGACCATCGATCCCCAGCCGCAACCGATGTCGAGCAGTCGGTCGCCGGGCTGGAGGCCGAGCTTCTCGAAGACGAGGCGGTACTTGTTGTCCTGCGCTTCTTCGAGGGTCTGTTCGGCGTTCTCGTAGCACGCGCACGTGTACGTCATGGACGGGCCGAGGACGTACTCGTAGAAGGTGTTCGAGACGTCGTAGTGGTGGTGGATGACCTCGGCGTCGCGGGACTTGGAGTGCCGCAACCCTTCCGCGACCCGGCGCCAGCGCGGGAGATGCTCCTGCGGGGGAGGGGCGATGGGGCGCAGCAGATCCCAGCCGAGCGAGCGCGTGATGGCGGCGAGCGTGAGCGCGGACGGGCGACGGAAGTGCAGTTCGTCGCCCATGACGCGGAGGATCTCGTAGGGGTCGCCGGGGTGGACGCCGCGGGCCTCGAGGTCGCCGGACACGTAGGCCCGGGCCATGCCGAGGTCGCCGGGGGCGGTCGCGAGGTAGGTGGTGCCCCGGGTCGTCTTGAGGTGGAGTCCGTAGGGGGCGTCCTCCGGGCCGGCAGCGCTGCCGTCGTAGGCGGAGAACCGCAGGGGGAGCATGCCGTCGGACAGAGTTTCGAGAATCTCTGCGATGGTCAGCTTGTGGTCTTGGGAGCGTGAAGCTTTCAGAGTTGTCATCGACGTTGCACCGCCTTGGAGAAAAGGTCCAGTAATCGTGATTTCGGGTCGTAGCGTTTTTTCAGTTCCGTGTATCGATCGCCGCCGTAGTAGAGGCGTTCGAAATCTTCTCGTGAATAGTACGAATCGGAGTAGAGGGACTTGTGTCCGTCGAAGTCGTTGACCTTGTCCTCGATCAGCCGATTCGCCGCCCCCTCGGGTCGGCCCGGAACGATGGGCACCGACGACCAGAATCCGATGTTCACGTATGTGCGCTTCGGTTCGAGGGGGTACAGGGGCCAGGGGCGTTGCGAGGACGCGCCGGCGGGGGCGGGTTCCCGCAACCGCAACGGGCACAGCCACAGCGGTTCGATCGGGATCTCGTCGAGGAACCAGCGGACGAAGTCCGCGGTGCGCTCGATGGGCACTTCGACGTCCTGCACGACGCGTTCGCGCGGCGGGTTGCCCTTGCGCTTCTCGAGTCGGTCACCGATGTCGTACTTGTGGTCGAGGGCGATGAGCTTCCAGTAGAAGCTGCTGCGGAGGAGGTTCTTCGGCCACAGCCGGCGGATGGTGGGGTTCTGGGCGCCGAATGCGCGCGAGCACCAGAACCAGTCGGTGTCCCAGCGCCACAGGTAGTCTCGAATGGTGAGTTTGTCCGTTTTGGGATGGTTTACGGAACTGTGCTGGATGGACCGGTAGAAGATGCTCTGCCCGGTGTAGTCGCTGACGGGGCCGCCCTCGTCGGTCTGATGGCCCAGCGTCAGGTAACTCTCGGACGCGGTGAACACGACGCCGTCCAGGTAGTCGACGGGGATGCCGTCGTGGACGCGCTCGGTGACGATGCGATCCATTGCGGACTGCAGCTCGTCGAGGGAGTCGAAACGCAGATGGCGCAGTGCCACATACCGTTTGACGGGCTCGAGCTGGATGCGCAGCCGGGTGGAGTAGCCGAGGGTTCCGTAGGAGTTGGGGAATCCCCAGAACAGGTCGGAGTTCTCGCCTTCCGGTGTCGCGGTGACGATGTCGCCGTTGCCGGTCAGGACGTCGATCTCGAGGACGGATTCGTGGGGGAGCCCGTTGCGGAACGACGTCGACTCGATGCCGAGGCCGGTGACCGCGCCGCCGAGTGTGATGGTCTTGAGCTGCGGAACCACCAGCGGCGCCAGCCCGTACGGCAGGGTGGCGTCCACCAGGTCCTCGAAGGTGCACATTCCGGCGACATCCGCGGTCCGGGCCTGTGGGTCCACCGAGATGACTCCGCCGAGGCCGGTGACGTCGAGGCCGGGCGCGCTGGTCTGGGCCCGCGCCCGGAACAGGTTGGACGTCTTCTTCGCGAGTCGCACGGTGGCGTCCGTGGGAATCGCGCGGTAGGACGCGAGAAGCCGTTCGACGCCGGCGCGGTGAGCGTCGATCCCGGTGACGGGCAGAGTGCGATGCGCACGGAAGGGGCGTCCACCCTCCCGCATGCTTTTCAGTAGTTCAACCGAAGAGGCAGCCACACCCTGACGCTATCCCTCTCCGCGGCTTCAAGCCACGCATATCGGCGCGGTCGACCGAAGATTCACACAAATGTCTCATCAATGTGCGGGTCGCAACCACGTCGAAGTGAGCTACCTCACAATAGATTGCCACGTCATCGCCCGGACTCGCGGACGGAAGGCAGGATGAGAGGAGGAAGCAGTTTCGTACAAATCGTACAAGAGGAGTCAGAACAGTGGGCCAGGTCAGCGCGAGCAGTTCGATCACCGTCGCAGCCACACCGGAGAAGGCGCTCGCGGCTTTGACGGACTACGAGACGGTGCGTCCGCGCATCCTCTCGGAGCAGTACCTGGACTACCGCGTCCTCGAGGGTGGGCAGGGCGGCGGCACCGTCGCGCAGTGGACGTTGAAGGCCACGGAGAAGCGGTCGCGCGACATCAAGGCCACGGTCACCGTGGCGGGCAACACGATCACCGAGACGGACGCGAACTCGTCGCTCGTCACCACCTGGGTCGTCGCCCCGAGCGGCAGCGGTTCGACGGTCACCACGACCACCGAGTGGAAGGGCGCGGGCGGCATCGGCGGCTTCTTCGAGAAGACGTTCGCCCCGCTGGGTCTGAAGAAGATCCAGGGGCAGGTGCTGGCGAACCTGGAGCGCGAACTCGCCTGACGCGACGCCGGTTCGCTCCGGCGCCGTCGGCGTGAGTCCCACGACGGCGTCGGCGCCGGACCGCGCTGACGGTCACGGTCTACGCTGGCAGGGGAAACAGCAGAAAGGACCACGTCAGTGCAACCAGGTGGACAACCCGACATGTCGGCGCTCCTCGCGCAGGCACAGCAGATGCAGCAGCAGCTGATGGCCGCCCAGCAGGAGATGGCCGAGGCCGAGGTCACCGGGCAGGCCGGTGGCGGACTCGTGACCGCGACGGTCAAGGGGACAGGTGAAGTGGTCGGTCTGAAGATCGATCCGAAGGTCGTCGATCCCGACGACGTGGAGACATTGCAGGACCTCGTGATCGGTGCGATCGAGGACGCGTCGAACAAGGCGCAGGAGATCGCGGCGCAGAAGCTCGGTCCGCTCGCGGGTGGATTCGGTGGGGGAGGCCTGCCCGGTCTCCCCGGTTTCTAGAGGCCCGGCGTGTACGAAGGTCCGGTTCAGGATCTGATCGACGAGCTCGGCAAGCTGCCCGGCGTCGGGCCGAAGAGCGCACAGCGCATCGCGTTCCACCTGCTCAGCGTCGAACCGCCGGAGATCGACCGGCTCAAGAATGCGCTGCAGCGGGTGCGCGACGGCGTCCAGTTCTGCGTGGTGTGCGGCACGGTCTCCGACAAGGAGCACTGCCGCATCTGCGCCGATCCGCGCCGTGATCGCACGGTGATCTGTGTGGTCGAGGAGCCGAAGGACGTCCAGGCCGTCGAGCGCACACGCGAGTTCAAGGGCCGCTATCACGTTCTGGGCGGCGCGCTGGATCCGCTGTCCGGGGTGGGCCCCGATCAGCTCCGTATCCGGGAGCTGCTGGCGCGCATCGGCAATCAGGAGGATGGTGTCGACGTCTCCGAGGTGATCATCGCGACCGACCCCAACACCGAGGGGGAGGCCACCGCGACGTATCTGGTGCGGATGCTGCGGGACTTCCCCGGTCTGACGGTCAGCCGGCTCGCGTCGGGTCTGCCGATGGGCGGCGACCTCGAGTTCGCCGACGAGCTCACCCTGGGCAGGGCGTTGTCGGGGAGACGCACGCTGTGACGTCGGATCCGGGCACTGCCGCGCCGGTGAAGCGGACGGCCGAGCAGTCGCGGTCGCTGATCGTCGACGCTGCCGGCCGGGCGTTCGCGACGCGTCCCTACCGGGAGATCACGCTCAAGGACATCGCCGAGGACGCCGGGGTCAGCGCACCGCTGATCATCAAGTACTTCGGGTCGAAGGAGCAGTTGTTCGACGCGCTCGTCGATTTCCGTGCCGCCGCGGAGATCGTGTTCAGCGGTCCGTTGGACGGTCTCGGTGAGCGGATGGTGTCGATGTTCGCGCGGCCGCTCGAACCGTACAAGCCGCTGTCGCTGAACATCCTGTTCATGAGCGGGCCGAGCGAGGAGAGCAGCCGCAAGCTCCGCGCCAACTATTCGGCGCAGATGATCGACGCGCTGGCCGAACGACTGCCCGGGCCGGATGCCCGGCTGCGCGCCGAACTGGTGATGTCGATGCTGACGGGTCTCGCCGTCATGCGTCGCAAGATGATGCAGGAACACGCGACGGGTACCCCGGAAGAGGTGGTGGCGCACTACGCCCCGCTGGTGCAGGAGTTGCTCGACGGCTGAGGGCGGATTGTCCGGCTTGCGGGGTAAATGGTTGTTCACCTAGTGTGGTGAACAACCATTTACCAGCTGTGCAAGGGGTGACGCTTGACGATCTCGTTGCCGCGCCCACTGTCGGCGCTTGCGGATCAGCCGGTCGCACGGCCGGACTCTGCCGGCGGATCGCGTTACCTCTTCCCGATTCTCGCGTTCGCGGGCGTGTTCCAGGCCGTCCTGCAGACGGTCATGGTGCCCCTCCTGCCCAGCATGCCGACGTTCACCGGCGCGAGTCAGACGTCGGTGTCCTGGCTGATCACCACCACCCTCCTGGTCGGCGCGGTCGTCACCCCGATCTTCGGCAGGCTCGCCGACATGTTCGGCAAGAAGCGGATGCTGCTCGTCGCCTTCGTCTTCATGACGCTCGGAGCGTTGATCTGCGCCGTCACGTCCGATATCGCGTTCCTGATCTTCGCGCGGGGACTGCAGGGGGCAGGCGCCGCCGTCATCCCGGTCGGAATCTCGATCCTCCGCGACGAATTGCCGCGGGAGAAGGTCAACGGCGCCATCGCCATGATGAGCTCGACCCTCGGGATCGGCACCGCGCTCGGACTGCCGTTCGCGGCCTCCGTCGCCGAGTACTCCAACTGGCACGTCCTCTTCTGGGTCATCGCGGGCATCGGGCTCGCGGTCACCACCGCCGCGGTGCTGTTCATCCGCGAGTCCGACGTGCGGTCGGGTGGGCGGTTCGACGGTGTCGGCGCCGTCGGTCTGACCGCGGCCCTCGTCTGCCTGCTCGTCCCGATCACGCAGGGCAGCTCCTGGGGCTGGGGTAGTCCCGCGGTGCTGGGCATGTTCGCGTCCGCGGTGTTCCTGTTCGCGCTGTGGGGATATCAACAGCTGCGCAACCGCAACCCGCTGGTGGACCTGCGGGTGTCGGCGCGACGGTCGGTGCTGCTGCCGCATGTCACGGCGCTGCTCGTCGGTTTCGCGTTCTACGGAAACGCCCTCATCACCACGCAGCTGCTTCAGGCGCCGCGCGGGGACGCCGGCTACGGTCTGACGATCCTGCAGGCCGCGGTGTGCCAGCTGCCGACGAGTCTGTCGATGATCGTGTTCGCGCAGGTCGGGGCCCGGGTGTCCGAACGCTACGGGTCGAAGGTGACGATCCTGTCGGGCGCGATCTGCCTCGTCCTCGGCTACGCGCTGCACACCGTGCCGCACAAGGAACTGTGGATGGTGATCGCGGCACTCGGCGTCGCGGCCGTCGGTACCGCGCTGGTGTACAGCACGCTGCCGATGCTGATCGTGCGGGCCGTGCCGTCCACGCAGATGGCCGCGGCCAACGGCGTCAACGTCCTGCTGCGGACGATGGGTACCACCATGTGCAGCGCTGTGGTCGCGACGGTCCTGGCGGCGAGCATGGTGGGCGGTGTCGCCTCGGCCGCCGGATTCTCGATCGCCTACGGGGTGTGCGCCGTGCTGGCGGTCCTGGTGTTCGCGGTCTCCCTGGCCCTGCCGGGGCACGATCGGATGAAGAAAAGTCCGGTGGCGCCACTTGTGACGTAGATCACTCACGTGTATCGTCAGTGATGCGGATCGAGGAAATGTACCTGTGAGCAGAGAAAACTCGAGAAGCAGAGATCCGGCCGAGAATGCAGAAGCATTCCCGGCCGAACCCCTGTCTGGGGTCTTTACTCCTCCATCGATTCCGCGATCTGCTTGATGGCGGCCAGCCGGCGATCCCACTCGGCGCCGATCCGTTCCAGCGTCCGCGCCGTCTTGTTGAGCTCGGTGCCCAGCGCGCGGTAGCGGATCTCACGGCCCACCTTCACCGACTCCACCAATCCGCAGGCCTGCAGCGCATTCAGGTGCTTCGCGATGGCCTGCCGCGACACCGGGAGCCGGGTGGCGAGCGACGACGCCGACTGGTCGGCCCGCCCGAGTTCGGTGAGGATCTCCCAGCGGGTCTCGTCGGACAGCGCCGCGAACACCGAGGCCAGTTCGGCGTACGTGCCCACTGTCATGCCTTCACGCCGTGCAGATATGCGACCAGCTCGTCGAGTTCGGCGTGCCAGCCCTGGACGTTGCCCTCGCGGGCCCGCTTCTGGTCGGCGACGTCGCGGTCGAGGGTGTCGAATCCGGTCTCGACGACGGTCAGTTCGGTGCCGGCGGCGTGCTCGGACAGTGTGAACCGCACCAGGGTGGAGTTGCCGATCACCGGATCGGCGTCGATGTCGGCGGCCCAGCGGAAGCCGAACGCGTTCGGTTCGTCGACCTCCGTGACGACGGCGTGGGCGGTGCCGTGCTCGTCCCAGGTGAAGGCTGCCTTGCCGCCGACACTGAGGTCGAGCGACGTGCGCTGCCCGAACCACTGGCTGATCTTGTCGGGGTCCGTGATCGCCGCCCACACCGCTGATCTCGGGGCGTTCACGACAACGGTCCTGGTGATGCTGCTCGATGCGTCCATGGTGGGCCACCCTTTTCGACGACGGTTGATATGCAACTCCATGGTTGTACTATTTCCCACGTTCTGCAACCCCTCGGTTGCACCCACGCGTGAGTGCCAATGCGTATCGAGGGGTTTCTTCTCACTCACATGGGTTATCCACAGGCTGTGGAAAGAGTGGTTCGTCGGGGCGATTCCTGTCGGGGCGAGTCGACACCGTTCCGGGCATGGAACACGAATCATGGCAGGCCATTCTCGACGCCCAGGACGGCGTCGTCACCACCGCACAACTCCGGGCGCACGGCGTCAGTGCCACCGCACTCCGGCATCGAGTCGTGACCGGCCAGTGGTTGCGGGTGCTGCCGCGCGTCATCGCGGTCACCAACGGCCCGCTCACCCGCCCGATGGCCCTCTCCGCCGCACTCCTGTACGGCGGCCGGGCGATCCCGAGTCACCGGACCGCGGCCGAGGAATGGGGAATGGTCCGCGTCGACGACCCGTCGGCGCCGGTCCACATCACCGTCCCCTACAACTGCTCGGCCGTGAACCAGGGGCCGACGGTCCGCGCACCAGGCGGGCCGCGCCCGACCTCGGCCGGCAACGCACTCGTTCACGGCGGCGTCGTGGTCCACCGGTCCCGCGCGTTCGAGCACATCTCGGTCCCGTATCTCCGGCCACGGACATCGTTGGCCGACACGGTGATCGACCTCGCGGTATCCGAGGACACCCCGCGGGAGGCGGCCCTGCGATTCATCGAGGCCGCCACCAGTGGCAAAGTCCACGTCGAGGTGCTCCGGCGGAAACTCGAGGTCCGGCGTCCACACCGGTATGCGACCGACATCGCCGACGCCGTGATGCTGCTCGGCGACGGCGTTCAATCGGCCCTCGAACATCGTTACGCACTCGACGTCGAACGGGCGCACGGGCTGCCGAACGGGAAACGGCAGATGCCGCACGTCGTGGACGGCCGGATTCTGTACGAGGACGTCGATTACAGCCCCTGGGGTGTGCCGCTGATCGTCCGGCTCGACGGGCAGCAGTACCACAGCGCGCAACAGTCCCGCTTCCGTGACCGTCGCCGCGACAACGCGGCGGAACTCGCCGATCGTCCACGGCTGGTCTACGGGTGGGAGGAGACGACCCGCGACCCCTGCGGGGTGTTCGAGGAAGTGCGCCGGGTGTTGGTCCGCGAAGGCTGGGCCGATACGTCGCGCCGCTGTCCGGCCTGCCCACGTGAGTGACGAAGAGTGCCCGGCCACTCTTTCCCACTCACGTGCGGAGGTGAGTGGGAAGGAGTGCGGGACGACGCTTTGCCACTCACGTGCCTAGACGCGCAGGCGCTCCCGGCGCAGCTGCTCGACCTCGGGCAGGTCGAGGGGGGCGAGTTCGTCGACGCCCAGCGCCCGCTTCAACAGCAGGTCGGCGAGTTCGGGATTACGGGCGAGCGCGGGTCCGTGCATGTACGTGCCGATGACGGAACCCTGGACGACGCCTTCGAGCCCGTCCCCGACGCCGTTGCCGACACCGTGCGTGACCCGGGCGAGACCGCGGGCGTCGGCACCGAGTGTGGTACCGCCGCGGTGGTTTTCGAACCCGGTCAGCGGCTGCGTCAACCCGTCCATCTGCGGGTTCGTGATCACTTCACCGATGGACCGCGTCGCCTGCGGGGACGTGGTGACGTCGAGCATCGAGACGCCGTCGACGCGTTCGCCGCTCGACGTCTCGTACCAGTTTCCGAGCACCTGGATCGCGGCGCAGATCGCCAGGACGGGGACGCCGCGTTCGGCGGCCTTCTGCAGACCGGGGTACTTGGCGAGGTGCCGGGTGGCGAGGCGCTGCGCCGAGTCCTCGGCACCGCCGAGCGTGTAGACGTCGAGGGACTCCGGGACCGGGTCGTTCAGCGTGATCTCGACGATCTCCGCGTCGTATCCGCGCATGCGCAGTCGTTGCCGGAGGATCAGGGCGTTGCCGCCGTCGCCGTACGTGCCCATCACGTCGGGCAGTACCAGGCCGATGCGTACGGTCGAGTCAGGCATTGCGCGCCTCCTTCGCGATGGCGGTGTTCAGGTCGCGGAAGGCGGTGTAGTTGGCGAGCACCTCGACGCGTCCGGGTGGGCAGGACGCGATGGCCCGCAACGGGTTCGGGTCGAGCGTGTGCTCGACGCCGGCGTATGTGAGGCGGACGGCCAGGTCGGTGCCGCGTTCGCCGGCGGCGACCACCTTGACGCCCTCGAAGTGCTCGAACCGCACGTCCCACAGCCAGGACAGGTCTTCGCCGTCGGGGACCTGCCCGTTGACGGCGATCACGAGTCCGTCGACGGTCGGGTCGATCATCGACAGCGCTTCCTGCCAGCCGGCGGGGTTCTTGGCGAGCAGCATGTGCACGGAGTGCGACCCGACCTCGACGGTGCTGTAGCGGCCCGCGACCTCCTGGACGGTGGCCGCCGCGGCGACGGCGTCCTCCGCCTTCGCGCCCATCGCGACCGCCGCGGCGACGGCCTGCGCGGCGTTGCCGCGGTTGGCGCGTCCGGGGAGGGCGAGGGTCATCGGGATCTTCAGACCGTCGGGCCCGTACAGGTTTTCGTCGTCCAGCCACCAGTCGGGGGTCGGGCGCGCGAAGTCGGAACCGGTGCTGCGCCAGTGCGAGCCCTCCCACACGATGGGTTCACCGGTGCGCGGACAGCTGGCGGCGTCGCTGGCCCATCCGCCGCCCGCGGCGACCCAGACGACGTTCTTCGCGTCGTAGGCCACCGAGGTGACGAGGACGTCGTCGCAGTTGGCGATCACGACGGCTTCCGGGTGTGCGGCGACGCAGGCGCGGAGTTTGCGTTCGATCATGTTGATCTCGCCGACCCGGTCGAGCTGGTCGCGGCTGAGGTTGAGCAGGACCAGGGCCTCGGGGTTGACGGCGTCGCTGACGTGCGGGACGTGGAGTTCGTCGACCTCGAGGGCGGCGAGGGGTGCGTGGACGCGGGTGCTGAGCGCCGCGACGATGCCGGCGTCCATGTTGGCGCCGTCCGCCTGCGTTGCGACCTCACCGAGGGTGGAAAGCGCCGCCGCGGTCATCCGGGTGGTGGTGGACTTGCCGTTGGTGCCGGTGATCACTGCGGTGCGTCGGCCTGCGCCGAGTTGCTCCATCAGTGTCGGGTCGATCTTCAGGGCGATCAGTCCGCCGATCATCGAGCCTTTGCCGCGGCCTGCCTTCTGCGACGCCCACGAGGCCGCCGCCGCTGCCCGCAGGGCGACCTTGCCACGCGTCGTGATCCCAGTTCCAGTACTCACTCCGCGAGTTTTGCACAGGGTCCGGTCAGACGCCGACTCGCGCGGGGGCAGGTGAGTGCGAAAGTGTGCTCGGACGCACCTTGCCACTCACCTGGGTGGCGGCAGCACCGGCGATGACGACGGCCCCACCGATCAGCGACAGGACGCTCGGCTCCTCGTGCAGCACCAGCCAGGACGCCCCGATCCCGACGATGGGAACCAGCAGGGAGAACGGCGCGACCGTCCCGGCGGGGTACCGGCTGAGCAGTGCCGTCCACAGACCCGAGCCCGCGACCGTGCCGAGAATCACGATGTAGGCAAGGCCCGCGAGCGCGAGCGGGCCGTTGCCCTCCAGCGACGACGTCAGGGAGTTCCAGCCGGCCGACGGACCCTCCACACCGATCGACAGCGCCAGCATCGGCAGCGGCGGAATGACGCACATCCACAGCATCAGGCGCATCGGCTGGTCCGACGCGGCCTTGCGGTTGCCGATGTTGCCCAGCGCCCACGACAGTCCCGCGAGCAGCGTCAGGGCCACCGGCAGCAGCGCGGCGTGCTGGGCGCGGTCCCAGCCGATGAGCGTCATCCCGGCCATCGCCACCAGCAGTCCGCACACCTGCGTCGGCCGCAGCCGTTCCCGTAGCAGGACCGCGCCGAGGACCACGGTGAACGGCGCGGAGGACTGCAGCACCAGCGACGCCAGCCCGGTGGGCATCCCGACGTGCATGGCCCAGAACAGGAAGGCGAACTGGCAGACGCCGAACCCGAGGCCGTACACCAGCAGCCACTTCAGAGGGACCTGCGGCCGGGGGACGAACAGGATCACCGGGATCGCGATGACGAAGAATCGCAGCGCGGCGAAGAAGAACGGCGGGAAGTGATCGAGGCCCGCGCGAATGGCGAGGAAGTTGAGCCCCCACAGGACGACGACGGTGAGTCCGAGCAGCCGGTCGCGGGAGGTCATGCATTCCATCGTGAGGGCCGGAAACAATCAGGACAAGCGCATTAAAGTGCATCATCGATGTAGTTTTGCTACATGGATGCGACCCGGTTGCGTGTGCTGCGCGAGCTGGCGGACCGCGGAACGGTGGCGGCGACCGCGCAGGCGTTGTCGATGACGCCGTCGGCGGTGTCGCAGCAGCTCAAGATCCTCTCGCGGGAGGCCGGGGTGACCCTGCTCGAACCTGCCGGTCGCCGGTTGCGGCTCACGGATGCCGGTCAGGCCCTCGTCGTCCGCGCCGACGACGTCGTGGCCGCGCTGGACCGTGCGGCGGCGGAGATGAGCGCCTACCGCGGTTCGCCGCGCGGCCGGGTGCGGGTGGCGCTGTTCCCGTCCGGTGCCGCGCTGCTGCTGCCCGGACTGCTGGACGCGCTCGCGGGCAGCGGGGTGGACGTGCAGGCGCGCGACGAGGACCTGCCCGCCGCCGCGGTGCCCACCCTGCTCGCCGATTACGACGTGGTGCTGACGCATCGCGACGAGCGGGCCCCGGACACGTCCTCGCCGCGGGTGACTGCCGAACCGCTGATGCGCGAACCCATCGACCTCATCCTGCCGCCCGGCCACCCGCTCGCCGGACAGGATGCGGTCCGCCCGGACCAGTTGGCGGACGAGCGGTGGATCAGTGTGCGCGGCGGGTTCCCCGTCGACGACGTGCTGATGTCGGTGGCCGCCGCAACCGGTGTGCAGCCGCATGTGGTGATGCGCATCAACGACTTCCGCGTCATCGAGGAACTCGTCGCCGGCGGTCACGGCGTGGCCCTGCTGGCCCGCCATGCGGTGACGAACCGCTCGGTGGTCCAGCTGCCGCTGGCCGGGGTGCGGGCGGCCCGCATCTATGAGCTGGCCCGGCGGCCGGCAGCGGACGACGTTCCCGCGGTGGCGACGGTACTGCAGGCGTTCCGGGACGTCGCGGCGCGGATCGCGGACTGACCCGACAGCACGAAGGCCCGCACCGGGGCGGGCCTTCGACGGTGACGGTGCGGGTCAGGCCAGCGCCTTGGCCTTCAGCGTCTCGTACTCCTGCTGAGTGATGGTGCCCGCGTCGAGCAGGGCCTTCGCGTCCGCGATCTGCTCGGCGGAGGACTTGCCCGCCACCGAACGGATGTAGCTGTCCTGGGCCTGCTTCACCTCCTGCGCGGCCGCCATCGACCGCTGGGCCATGCCGTCGCTCTTGACGATGAGATACACGAGCGCGGTCAGCAGCGGGATGAAGAACAGGAAGATGATCCAGATGGCCTTCGCCCAGCCCGACGTCTTATGGTCGCGGAACAGGTCGGTGATGATGGAGAACAACAGGATCAGGTAGGCCACGAAGCCGAAGGTGACGATGATCACCCAGAGAAAGTCCCAGAAAGAGTCCATTGCAGCGCTCCATTCACAGTCGAATTCACTCTGCGCTGACTATCGCACCGGGCCGGGGCACCCGCGTCATCCGAAACAGGTGAAATGCGGTCGGAGCAGGAGCCACCGCCCGCGGTGGCGGAAACGCCGAACGGCCGCGACACCGGTAGGTGCCGCGGCCGTTCGGGTGGGGACTACTTGCCTGCTTCGACCGCCCGGCGCATGCCGCGCTCGACCGCACCGATGATGTACGGACGCAGCTCGACGGCCGGGATGACGGCGTCGACGGAGCCGACCCGCTGTGCCCGCTGGATGTTGTGCACGGCCTCGAACTCGGCCGCGACCTCACCGAGCTTCTCGTTGCGCACCGCAGCCTGCTGGGCCGCCAGCTCCACCCGCAGGTGAGCCTGCTGGGCGTCGTTCTGGGCGCCTGCCAGGTTGGCCTCGAGCTCCCGGATCGACGGGTCGGCGGCCACCCGAGAGTTGACCTCGCGGGTGAACACCACGGCCGCGGCGGGGGCACCACCGAGGACCGAGGCGAACGAACCCTCGACCGCCAGCACCTCCATGTTGTCGTTCAGTGCTCCGGAGAACACCACGAACGCGCCACCGTGGTAGCGGGAGACGACGCAGAACACGATCGGGCCGTCGAAGTTGACGATGGCGCGGCCGATCTCGGCGCCGTACTCGAGCTGGATGTGCCGCAGCGAGTCCGGGGAACCGTCGAAGCCGGACAGGTTGGCCAGCACCACGAGCGGACGGCTGCCGCTGGCGGCGTTGATCGCCCGGGCCGTCTTCTTCGACGACTGCGGGAACAGCGTTCCCGCGGTCCACTGGTCGGGACCGTTGGCCGGCGACCATCCCTTACGGGCGATGGCCCGCGACTCGATGCCGATGACGCTCACCGGGTAACCGCCGAGGTGCGCGTCGAACACGACGGACGTGTCGGCGTCCGCCATGTCGGCCCACCGCTCCAGCACCGCGTGGTCCTGGTCGACGAGCGAACGCATCACCGTGCGAATGTCGAACGGCTTCTTGCGTTCCGGGTTCGTCTCCGCGGAGAAGATGTCGCCGACCGTGGTGAAATCGCTGGACGGGTGGATGTGCGGGAAGGACCGCACGTCGCGCCCGATCGGGTCGCTGGTCTGCGCCCGGCGCGGGAAGCGTTCTCCGGCAACGACGTACGCGTGGTCGTAGTGCGCGAACAGGATCTCGCACGCGGCGGGCAGGTTCGGCGCCCAGTACTGCGCCTCACCGTTGGGGCCCATCACGCGGTCGTAACCACCGATGCCGAAGTTGTCCTCGGCCGAGACGCCACCCGAGTAGTCGAGCGAGTTCTTACCGGTGAGCACCATGGCGCTGTCCGGCGTCATGACGAGGATGCCCTTGGTGTGCATCAGCATCGTGGCTTCGGCGTTCCAGTACGGCTGCGCTCCGACGTTGATGCCGGCCACGATCACGTTGACCTCGCCACCGTTCTGCGTGAACGTGATGAGGCGGCGCAGGCCGCGGGACACCCAGTCCATGTTCTCGGTGCCGCTGTCCATGGAGATCGTCGCGCCGGACGACAGCGCGAACCACTCGACCGGGACACCCAGCTTCTCGGCCAGGTCCACACCGGCGACGAGGCGGGCGCACTCGGCTTCCGCGACGGTGCCGAGGGCCTTCGTCGGGTCACCGAACAGCGCGACGCGGGTCATTCCCTCGGGATGCCGGTCGGTGCGGGCGGTGACCAGACCGACGACGAGGCCGGCCTTGTTCTGACCGTACGGACGCTCGACGGGAACCAGCTGGCCCGACTCGTCCAGGTCGTGCTCGACGAAGCTGCCGTCGCGGCCGGTGAGCAGCGGGATCAGCTCGTACGGGTAGACGGTGCCGCGGGCGCGTGAGCTGCGGACCTTCTGCGTGTACGCGTCGAGCGGCTGCAGCGGCTCGGTCGGCGGCTCGGTGACCTTGACGACCACGCCGGCGCCGGTGCGGTAGGAGAAGCGCAGAGCCTTCTCCCGCGACTCCGTGCCGGGCTCGCCCTGGAGCCGGGCGATCACGGTGATCTCCTCGAGTCCGGCGCCCGCGGTGAGCGGTGCCGCGACCCGGGCGAACGCCTCGAGGTCCTCGACCGGGACGTCGATCTTCGGCCACACGTACAGCACGACGCGGTTGGCGTCGAGCTTGCGCTTGCTGCCGCGCGTGGCCTGCGCCCGGCGGATGCCGTCGAGGCACGACTGCAGGACGCGTTCCGCGGCGGGAACACCGATGACCTGGCCGTCCTCGTTGCGGACCGGCGTGATGTCGCGGATCTCGGCGAGCGCGATGAGGCGTTCGTCGGTGGGGTTCTCGCGCGAGACCAGGTTGAACAGGAACGTGTCGGCGACCGCGGGGAGGCGGGTGCCGTCGAAGTTCTTCAGACGCCACAGGTCGAGTCGCTGGCCGGTGAGCGGGTGCATGTCCCGGATCAGCTTCTCTTCCGCGAGGACACCTGCGTCCGGGCGGTACGTGAACTTGCGGACGTCCATGTCGGTTCCGCCGAAGACGGACACCGTGACCCGGCGGCAGGTCGCGGCCAGCGGCAGCGCCGCCAGCGCCTTCCGCAGGTCCTCGGACATCGTGTTCGGGTCGGCGGGCGGTGCGGTCCACGACAGGTAGAGGTCGAGGACGAGGTTGTCGGGGTTCTCCGCGGCAACGGCACCGATCTCGTCGAGCGCGCCGGGCAGTTCGGCGTACTCGGCGACGGCCGACACCAGGTTCAGGCGCTCGCCGAGCAGATCGAAGTTGCCGGTGACGAAACGCCGTCCGTTGCGGTCGAAGGACGTGACGTCCTCGAGCGTGCGGATGTCGTAGTAGCGACGGGTGACGACCTCGAGCAGCGGCCCGACGGTCGTGCTCTTGCGTGCGATCCGCTGCCCGAGGAGCTCGGTCAGCGACTGCGGGGTGGCGACCAGGGCCTCGAGACGTTCCTGGTAGTCGGCGGCGTCGGGACGCTCGGCGAGGTACTCGAGGCTGCCGCGGACACCGTCGTAGACCTGCTCGCGGGCCTTGCGGATCTGCGGCTCGTCGAAGAACCGGAACCGCACGTTGCGGGCGACGTTGCCGATCACCGGGTACCGGACCTGGGTGGCGATGATCAGCCGGTCCAGGACCTCGCCGAGTCCGCTGGGTGCACGGCCGGGAGCGTTGCCGTCGTTCAGCCACCGATCGAGCAGGGCAGCGATGACGGGAACCTGGTTGTCCATGCGCTGCTGCGCGAGGAACAGGCGGTAGACCGCCTCCTCCAGCTCGGCGGTGCGCTCGAGGTCGGTGACGTCGTAGTGACGCAGCGCCCGCGACAGCCGGGTCGTGAACGACTCGGGCAGGCCTTCGAGCTCGACGTCGAGGGTGTGGAGGTAGGTGTGGAAGTGCTCGCGCGGGCTGTGGACGCGCTCGTCACCGTCCTCCTCGGCGGCGGTCGGACGGTTACGTCCGATCTCGCAGATGTCCGCGAACGTGTTCAGCAGGGCGAGTTCGGCCTGCACGAGATCCGGGTCGCCCGCGATCTCGGCGCGCAGCTTCTCGTAATCGGCGAGGAGCACTCCGGCGCGCTTCGCGCTGACGTCGTAACCGGTGAGCAGTGCGGCGAGTGCGTCGATCTGCTCGAGGGCGTCGGCCCGGGTGTTCCCGTGCGAAGCGGGAGCACCGAGATCGAACTGGACGCGAGGCGACTTCGGAGCGGTGGACTCCTCGGAGCTCTCCTCGACGCGCAGCAGCGCCGTTCCGGCGTCGACCTGGGAGTTGACCATGGCGAGAACTTCCCGCACCCGGCCTGCGACGGGGGCGCGGACCGCGGTCTCCATCTTCATGCTCTCGAGGACGACCAGCGTGGCGCCGACCTCGACCTCGTCGCCGACGGACACGGGCACCGCGACCACGACTGCGGGAGCCGGTGCGCGGACGACGCCGGCCTCGTCCTGGCTGATCTGGTGGCTGATGCCGTCGACCTCGACGAGGTACTGGGCGCGGCCTGCGACGGAGACGACGTGGTGGCGGCGGTCGCCGATCACCAGGCGGCTCTCGAACTCGCTGAGGCGGTCGACCTCGACCTCGGTCTCGGGGGCGTCCCCGTCGACGCGGTAGCTGTGGGCGCCGACCTGCGTGACGGTGAGTCCGTAGGCCTGGCCCTGGTAGCTGAGCTCCACCTTGCGGCCGATGGCGTGACCGGCGCGGGGGCGTCCACCGCGAGCGGACGAGAGGAACGCCTCACGCTCGAGCTTCTCCTCGGCGTCGTAGACGTCGATGGCGGCGGCGATCAGGGCGACGTCCGCGGTCCGGGACGGGACGTTGGAGTTGCCTGCGTCGGTGCGGTCCAGCCAGCCGGTGTCCGCGGACGCCGAGATGACCTCTTCGCGGTCCAGCAGGTCCAGCAGGAACGACTTGGTGGTGGTGCCGCCCTGCAGCACGACCGTGGTCTCGCGAAGGGCGGTGCGCAGACGCGCGAGCGCCTCGGAGCGGTCGCGACCCCAGGCGATGACCTTGGCGACCATCGAGTCGTAGTCGGGCGGGATGACGTCGCCCTGGGCGATGCCGGTGTCGACGCGGAGACCGCTGCCGAGCGGGAACTTGAGCAGCTGCACGGCGCCGGGCGCGGGAGCGAAGCCGTTGGCGGCGTCCTCCGCGTTGAGGCGGGCCTCGACGGCGTGACCGAACTCGGGCGGGCAGTCGCCGACCAGCGGCTCACCGCTCGCGACGAGGATCTGCAGCTTCACCAGGTCGATGCCGGTGGTGGCCTCGGTGATGGGGTGCTCGACCTGGAGGCGGGTGTTGACCTCGAGGAACGTGAACGTCTTCTGCTCGGGCTGGTACAGGTACTCGACCGTGCCGGCGCCGCGGTAGCCGGCGGCGCGCACGAGCTCTGCGGAGACGGTGCGCAGGTGGTTCGACTGCTCGGCGGTGAGGAGCGGGGAGCTGGACTCCTCGATGACCTTCTGGTTCTTGCGCTGGATGGAGCAGTCGCGCACACCGGGAGCCCAGACGTTGCCGAAGTTGTCGGCAATCACCTGTACCTCGACGTGGCGTGCGTCGGTGACCAGTCGTTCGATGAACACGACGGGGTCGCCGAAGGACCGCTGGGCCTCACCCTGGGTGCGTTCGAGCGCGAGTTCGAGTTCGTCCTCGGACCACACCTTGCGGATACCGCGGCCACCACCACCGGAGCGGGCCTTGATGATGAGCGGGTAGCCGATGGCCTGGGCGTGACGGCGGGCGTCGGCGCGGGTGGCGACGGGGCCGCCGCTCCACGGCGCGACCGGGACCTCCACCTTCTCGGCGAGGAGCTTGGCCTCCACCTTGTCACCCAGCAGGCGCATCGATTCGGCGGGCGGGCCGATGAACGTGATGCCGAGCTGCTCGCAGACCTCGACGAACGCGGGATCCTCGGCGACGAAGCCCCAGCCGACCCACACGGCGTCGGCCTTGCTCTCGCGCAGTGCGCGGGCCAGCTCGGCGTGATCGAGGTAGGCGGTGCCGGTCTTGACTGTGCGCAAGCACACACCCTCGTCGGCCTGCCGAACGAACATCGCGCGGCGTTCTGCCTCGGTGTGCAGTGCGATCGTGCGGATGCCGTAGTTGTGCTCGGCGTTCAGTTCGCGCACCGCACGAATCAGGCGGACCGCCGCTTCGCCGCGGTTGACTATCGCTATTCGCTTGAACATCTGTTATCGCTCCGTTTCCGTAAAACTCATTGATCCGCAGAGTGTTTCGATGGCCAAGGCCATGTCCGCCGAGGACTGGGTGCCGCCTTCGCGGACACGTGCACCCCTGCACAATCCACTTGACTACCTCCAGGGGCGCCCCGAACGCGATCGTCGGACCTGCGCCATTGCGGGACCGATGCTCGGGGAATGCGAGCATAACGTCGAAAATATGTACCCGCGCGTAACTTCTGCGAGGCCCCGATCTGCTTGTCAAGCGTTCAATGACTTGCGTGTCGACCCTACGGCGGAGTAATGAGGCCGGAATTCCGCCGAACTGGGCGTCCTCCGGACATGTATCTGCAACCCGTTGTCACAGAGTCGTTTTCGTCCGGTTCCTCGAGAAGCTCTCGGGGAAGGGAACTTTCACGCGGAAGTTACTGGCGGTTCACCTTCGGGTCGGCGCCCGCGGGTTCGGTCGCGTGCGCCACCGCCCCCCGCACGCCGACGTGTGCCTCGCGGTGCATCCGGTCGACCATGTGCGGATAGTGCAGTTCGAACGCGGGACGCTCGGAGCGGATGCGTGGCAGCTCGGTGAAGTTGTGCCGCGGCGGCGGGCAGGTCGTCGCCCACTCGAGGGAGTTGCCGAACCCCCACGGATCGTCCACCGTGACCACCTCGCCGTAGCGGTAGCTCTTGAAGACGTTCCAGACGAACGGCACGGTCGACGCGCCCAGGACGAACGCGAACACGGTGGAGACCGAGTTGAGGACCGTGAAGCCGTCCGAGGGCAGGTAGTCGGCGTAGCGGCGCGGCATCCCCTCGGCGCCGAGCCAGTGCTGGACGAGGAACGTGCCGTGGAAACCGGTGAACGTGGTCCAGAAATGCCATTTGCCGAGACGCTCGTCGAGCATGCGGCCCGTCATCTTCGGGAACCAGAAGTAGATGCCCGCGTACGTGGCGAAGACGATCGTCCCGAACAGCACGTAGTGGAAGTGGGCGATCACGAAGTAGCTGTCGGTGACGTGGAAGTCCAGCGGCGGGCTCGCGAGGATGACGCCGGTGAGGCCGCCGAAGATGAACGTGATGAGGAAGCCGAGCGAGAACAGCATGGGGGTCTCGAACGTCAGCTGCCCCTTCCACATGGTGCCGATCCAGTTGAAGATCTTCACCCCGGTGGGCACCGCGATCAGGAACGTCATGAAGGAGAAGAACGGCAACAGCACCGCGCCCGTCGCGTACATGTGGTGCGCCCACACCGCGATCGACAGGGCGGCGATGGCGATCGTCGCGTAGACGAGCCCGCTGTACCCGAAGAGCGGTTTGCGGCTGAAGACCGGGAAGATCTCCGACACGATGCCGAAGAACGGCAGCGCGACGATATACACCTCCGGATGGCCGAAGAACCAGAACAGGTGCTGCCACAGCAGCACGCCGCCGGTGGCCGGGTCGTACAGATTGCCGCCCAGGTGGCGGTCGACGAACAGGCCCATCAGGGCGGCGGTGAGGATCGGGAACGCCACCAGGATCAGGATGCTGGTGATGAAGATGTTCCACGTGAAGATCGGCATCCGGAACATGATCATGCCCGGGGCTCGCAGGCAGATGACGGTGGTGATCATGTTGACGCCGCCGAGGATGGTGCCGAGACCGGACAGCGCCAGCCCCATGATCCACAGATCGGCGCCGACACCCGGCGCATGCAGCGCGCTCGTCAGCGGCGAGTACGCGGTCCACCCGAAGTCCGCGGCGCCCCCCGGGGTGATGAATCCCGCGATCGCGATGGTGCCGCCGAACAGGAACGCCCAGTAACTGAACGCGTTGAGACGGGGGAACGCGACGTCGGGGGCGCCGATCTGCAGCGGCAGGATGTAGTTGGCGAACCCGAACACGATCGGCGTCGCGTACAGCAGCAGCATGATCGTGCCGTGCATCGTGAACAGCTGGTTGTACTGCTCGTTCGACAGGAACTGCAGACCCGGTACGGCGAGTTCGCCGCGGATCAGCAGGGCCATCAGACCGCCGGCCATGAAGAACACGAACGACGTGATCAGGTACAGAATCCCCAGGTCCTTGGGATCGGTCGTCGTGATCATCTTGTAGAAGAAGCTGCCCTTGGGGCGGCGCCGGGCCGGAAACGGACGGACCGGAAGATGCTGTTGAAATGCCAGATTCACGACGCCCCCCGAAGGGTCCGAGGCGGTTCGGGTCCGGTGTGGACTCCGTTACCAGGGTAGTCACCCGGCGCCCGGAGGGAGCCGCTTTCTGTGGCCGGAAACGACGCGGCCGGAAACGACGCTGCCGCAGGTGCGCGTGGTGCGCGCCTGCGGCAGCGAGGGTCGGGAAGCGGTCAGTGCGCCCGGTTGACCGCCGAGACGACGGCGCGCAGCGACGCGGTGGTGATCGACGTCGCGATGCCGACACCCCAGACCACGGTGTTCCGTCCGTCGGGAGCGGTCACCGCGCACTCGACGTACGCGGCCGCCTGGGCGTCGTCCCCGGCCGACATGGCGTGCTCGGAGTAGTCGAGAACACGCACGTCGAAGTCGATCGTGGCGAGCGCGTCGACGAACGCGGCGAGCGGGCCGTTGCCCGAACCCGAGATCTCGTGCTCCTTGCCGTCGACCTTCACGGTCGCGGTGATGGAGTCGGTGCCGCCGTCCTCCTCGGACGCCGTGACCTTCTGCTTCATCCGCTCGAGCGGTGTGATCGGAGCCAGGTACTCCTCGTGGAAGACGTCCCACATCTCCTTGGGCGACACCTCGCCACCCTCGCCGTCGGTGATCCGCTGGACGGCCTGCGAGAACTCGATCTGCAGGCGACGCGGCAGCACCAGCCCGTGATCTGCCTTCATGATGTACGCGACCCCGCCCTTGCCGGACTGCGAGTTGACGCGGATCACGGCCTCGTACGTGCGGCCCACGTCCTTGGGGTCGATCGGCAGGTAGGGAACCGCCCACAGGATGTCGTCGACGTCCGCGTCCTGCGAGTCGGCGTCGAACTTCATGGCGTCGAGGCCCTTGTTGATCGCGTCCTGGTGGCTGCCGGAGAACGCGGTGTACACGAGGTCGCCGCCGTACGGGTGACGCTCGTGGACGGGCAGCTGGTTGCAGTACTCGACCGTGCGGCGGATCTCGTCGATGTTCGAGAAGTCGATTTGCGGGTCGACGCCCCGGGTGAACATGTTGAGTCCGAGCGTGACCAGGCAGACGTTTCCGGTGCGCTCACCGTTACCGAACAGGCAGCCCTCGATGCGGTCGGCGCCGGCCTGGTAGCCCAGCTCGGCGGCGGCCACGCCGGTGCCGCGGTCGTTGTGGGGGTGCAGCGACAGGATGACCGAGTCGCGGCGGGCCAGGTTGCGGTGCATCCACTCGATGGAGTCGGCGTACACGTTGGGCGTCGCCATCTCGACGGTGGCGGGCAGGTTCAGGATCACCGGGTTCGCCGGCGTCGGCTGCAGCACCTCGGTGACGGCGTCGCAGACCTCCTTGGCGTACTCGAGTTCCGTGCCGGTGTACGACTCGGGGGAGTATTCCCAGCGCCACTGCGTGTCGGGGTACTTCTTCGCCTCTTCGAGCGCCAGGGTCGCCGCGTCGGTCGCGATCTTCTTGATCACCTCGCGCTCGGCCTTGAACACCACCCGGCGCTGCAGGATGGACGTCGAGTTGTAGAAGTGGACGATCACCTTGTTCGCGCCCTCACAGGCCTCGAACGTGCGCTTGATCAGTTCCGGCCGGGACTGCGTGAGCACCTGGATGGTGACGTCGTCCGGGATCGCGCCGTCTTCGATGATCTCGCGGACGAAGTCGAAGTCCGTCTGGCTCGCCGACGGGAAGCCGACCTCGATCTCCTTGTAGCCCATCCGCACCAGCAGTTCGAACATGCGGCGCTTGCGGGCGGGGCTCATCGGGTCGATCAGCGCCTGGTTGCCGTCACGGAGGTCGACCGCGCACCACTGCGGCGCGCGGTCGATGATCTTGTCGGGCCACGAGCGGTCCGGCAGCGACACCGGCTCCACTTCTTCGGAGAAGGAGCGGTAGCGGAACGTCGGCATCGACGAATTCTTCTGCGTGTTCCACTCCGGCTGATCGGAGGGAGCAGGCTTGGAAGGCGGCGTGATGGTGCGCGTTCCGGAGGTAAAGGCGTCAGCGGGGGACATGGGATTGATCTCCAGGTTCGATGTGGACTTTCTGAGTCCAACGGCTGTGTCGACCGGCGCACGAGAAACCCCGCGACGGGAAGCCAGTCTGGATCAGACCCCGTCGCGGCAACCAAGGAGGAGTGCGCGCTGCATACTCAGCACTGTACTCCGGGCACCATCGTTCGCGTGCCGGGGTTCGAAGTCCGAGTGAGGAGACAGCGGTGGGCCGCAGCGCGACGGTGGTAACACCGCTGGTGGCCGCACTTTTTGCGGCGCTGCTCGCGTCGTGCGCCGGGGTGGTCGAGGGGGCGCCGAGCGTCGCCGGGGTCGGCGAGCCGATCTACGGCCTGCCGGTCAGCGATCACAGCCGCGTCGAGTTGGCCGTTGCCGCCGCGGCCCGCGACATCACGCCGTGCGGCCTGCTCGACGAAAGTCTGGTCGCCTCGCTCGGGCAGGTCACCGCGTTCGGTCCCGTCGGCGATCTGTCGACCTGCCACGCCGAGTTGGTGCCTCCCCGCGGCACGCCCGCCAACCCCGTCTGGGTCGAGGTGACGGTGGGTGAACGCGAACCCACGGAGGAAACCGGTGCCGGCGAGGCGACGTCGGGAATCGAGGTGCGTCCCGCGGTCGGCGCGCTCCCGGGCACGTGCACGCTCTACTTCTCGCTGCCCCCGGTTCCCGGAGTGCCGGACGACGCCACCGGCTCGGGGCGGTGGGGGCACGTGTCGTATCTCGACGGGGCAGGCGGAACGGGTGACTCCGCCGCCGGCGACGACTGCGCGGAGGCCCGCACCGTCCTCGGATCGGTCGCGGACCGGCTGCGCACCCCGGTACCGGTGCGTTCGGATATCCCTCTCGCACAGCAGGATCCGTGCAGGGTGGTCGAGAATATGTCGGGCCGAGGCGTCGAAACGTTCTCCCCGGGCAGTCGTCCCTACGAATGTCTCCTGACGCTCCGCGGCGGCGACGCGGCGTCCGTGCAACTGGCGCTGTCGCCCGAACCGACGCAGACCGGCGGCCCCGAAGTGATCGAACTCGACGGCGAGACGTTCACGTACTTCCGGGACGCACTCGAATGTCACTACTACTTCTACCCGGGTGCGGTGTTCGACACGAACCTGCCGTCGAGTCCGGTGAGCGAACGGGACAAACGCAGCAATCGGCTGACGGCGTCCGTGGCGGCGTCCGCGCCTAGCTGCGACGACGCGGAAACGCTGGTGCTCGCCGCGGCCGAAGTGTTCGACTACTGACATGAACACACAGGTCGATGTCGCCCGGGCCTACCTGGACGCGTTGCTCAGCCACGACGGCAACACGGTGCCCATCGAGCCGCGGGCCGTGCGGTACGAGATGGGGCTGAAGACGGCATTCTCCGGAAATCACCTGCGCCGAAGCCTGTCCGGCGGCCCCCAGTACCGGGTGATCCGGGCGATCCGCGACTGTGTGTGGTCGGTCGACGGCGAAAACGTCACCGTCGACTACCTCCTCGACGCCGGACTGTTCGGCCGCACCCTCGTGACGGTCCGGGTGGTCGAGACGTTCCGGATCCCGCAGGACGACCTGCGTATCCATCGCATCGACGCGAAGATCCGGCGCCCCTGATCGGGCGCCGAACCGACTGTCGTGCAGGGCTTCCGCACGTGAGTGGCAAAGTGTGCCCCGGCACGCTTTGCCACTCACATGGGGTCAGTCGAGCGTTTCGTGCGCTGCGGGAACGGAACCCAGGCGCCCGGCCTGGAAGTCCTCGAACGCCTGCAGCACCTCGGCCTTGGTGTTCATGACGAACGGTCCGGCCATCGCGACGGGCTCGCGGATCGGCTTGCCGCCGAGGAGGAACACCTCGAAGGACTTGGTCCGCGAATCCTGGGTGTCGGCCGCGGCGATCGTCAGCGTGTCACCGCGTCCGTAGACGGCCGTCTGGCCCATGCGAATCGGACGGCGTTCCGAACCGACGAGCCCCTCACCCGCGAGGACGTAGGCGAGCGCGTTGAACTCGGGGTTCCACGGCAGCGTCAAGCTGGCGCCCGGAGCGATCGTCGCGTGGACGAGGCTGATCGGCGTGTACGTGGACCCGGGTCCGTGGTGTCCGTCCACGTCGCCGGCGATCACGCGAACGAGCGCGCCGCCGTCCGTCGAGGACAGCAGGGTCACCTTCTGGCCGGTGATGTCCTGGTACCGGGGTGCGGCCATCTTGTTGTCGCGCGGCAGGTTCACCCACAACTGGACGCCGTGGAACAGGCCACCGCTCATCACCAGGTGCTCGGGCGGGGTCTCGATGTGCAGGATGCCGCCGCCTGCGGTCATCCACTGGGTGTCGCCGCCGCCGATGGTCCCGCCGCCGCCGTTGGAATCCTGGTGCTCCATGATGCCGTCGATCATGTAGGTGACGGTCTCGAAGCCGCGGTGCGGATGCCACGGTGTGCCCTTGGGTTCACCGGGTGCGTAGTCGACCTCACCCATCTGGTCCATGTGGATGAACGGGTCGAGGGCAGGCAGGTCGATGCCCGCGAACGCGCGGCGAACCGGGAAGCCTTCGCCCTCGTAGCCGACGGGTGCAGTGGTGAGCGAACGGACCGGGCGGTCGACGGCGCCGGGAGCGGGTGCGTCGATACGCGGCAGGGCAAGGATGTTGTCGACCGTCACGGCAGGCATGGGGTGTCTCCTCGTACTCAGGTAATTGATTGTTCAACTACTTCATGGTGTGTAACACCCGCGGCGTCCAGGTATTCCCGCAGGGGCGGCTCCGCCGCCCGTGCGCGGTTGGCGAGTGCAGAGACTCGTTAACCACGCACGGGCGCGAAGCGCCTCCTAGTTGAGGACGTTCTCGTGATCGGGGCAGTACCGCGTGATCGCGCCGATGATGTACGGGTAGACGCCGTCGTTGGTGAGCATCGGCGTCCACTCCTCACGGACCTGGTCGAGGGGTTTGCCTGCGTCGAGGGCGGTGCAGATCTCGCCGGCCTGATGGACCGCGAGGTCCTCGTCGGTGACGGTCTGGTTGTTCGCGCGCAGGTAGGCCAGGTAGTCGGCGGCCGTCTGCGGGTTGTCGGCGACCGAGAACACGCGGCTGCCGGGGGCGGTGGCGGCGGTCGTCCTCGCCGCCACGGAAGCGGAGGCGGACGTCGTCTCGGAGGCGGCGGTGTCGCTGTCGCCACCGCAGGCGGTGAGGATTGCCGCGGAGCAGACGGTGAGGGCGGTCAGAGCAAGGGTGCGGCGCATGGGGCGTGTGATTCCTTTCGAGGCCTGTGACGGCGACGATCGTATCGCCTGCGGGGCCGGTGTTCCCGGCGGCGATCACCCGCACTGTTCCGGGTCAGAGACCGCGATCGATGAGGTCGAGGATCTCCTCACTCGTCGCGGCGTGAATCTTGTCGACCGCGGCCGCATGCGCGTCGTCGGACGTGCCGACCTCGGCCAACAGGCTTCCGAGGCGCTGCGCGATGGCCGACCGCGCCTCGCTGTCCTCGCCGAGTTCGGCGATGGTCGCGCGAAGCCGGTCGACGTCGGCGAGGGCGACGGACATCGGATCCGGGACGAGTTCCGAGCGCAGGAATTCGGCGACGGCACGCGGGCTCGGGTGGTCGAACACCATGGTCGGCGGCAACCGCAGCCCCGTAGCGGCACCGAGATGATTACGGAGCGCCACGGCGGCCAGCGAATCGAAACCGAGTTCTTTGAACGCCTGGTCGGGGTCCACCGAGTCCGACGCGTCGTAGCCGAGCACCGTGGCTGCTCCGCCCCGCACCAGATCGAGCATCAGGTGCCGCTGTTCGGGGATCGACCTGTCGGCGAGGCGCTGCGCCCAATCCGACGGCCCGGACCCGCTCGCGCCGGTGACGACCGCGTCCGACCCCGCGGCGTGCGGGCGGGATTCCCGGATCAGGCCGCGCAGCGGGGCGGGAACGTAGGGGGCGGCCGAACCGGAGTGGTCGAACCGTGCGGCCGCGACCGTGGGGGCACCGGCAGCCAAGGCGCTGTCGAAGAGGGTCAGGCCGTCGGCCGCGGGCATCGGAACCATTCCGCTGAGGCGGGCTCGGGCGAGGTCGATCGCGCCGAGGTTGTCGGTCATGGCGCTCGGTGTCGCCCACATGCCCCACTCGATCGAGAGCGAGGGCAGCCCGAGGGCGTGGCGGTGATGGGCGAGGGCGTCGAGGAACATGTTCGCGGCCGCGTAGTTCGCCTGCCCGGGAGCCCCGAGGACGCCGGCAAGCGACGAGAACATGACGAACACCCGCACGTCGCCGTTCGCGGTCAGCCGGTGCAGGTTCCAGGCCGCGTCGACCTTCGGCCGCAGGACCGCGTCGAGCCGTTCGGGGGTGAGCGACGCCAGGGTGCCGTCGTCGATCACGCCGGCCGCGTGGATCACCGCCGTGAGTGGGTGTTCGGGCGGTATCCCGGCCAGCAACGCGGCGACCGCCGACTCGTCCGAGGTGTCGCAGGCAACGATGCTCACCTCGGCACCCAGACCGCTCAATTCGCTGGACAGTTGGTCGCTGCCCTCGGCGTCGGGTCCGCGCCTGCTGGTGAGCAGCACGTGCCGTGCCCCGTGCTCGGTCACGAGGTGCCGGGCGACGAGAGATCCCACCGTGCCGGTGCCGCCGGTGACGAGAACGGTGCCGTCGGGGTCGAACGGTGTCGGTTCGTCGACGGCGGGCATGCGCCGCAAGCGAGGTGCGCGCAAGGTGCCGTTCCGGACCGCCAATTGCGGTTCCCCGCTCGCCAACGCCGATGTGACCGCGGCTTCGGCGTCCGATTCGTCGTCGAGGTCGATCAGCACGAACCGGTCCGGGTTCTCGTTCTGTGCGGAGCCGACGAGACCCCACACCGCCGCGGCGGCGAGGTCGGGAGGGGCGTCGTGGTCCTGCCCGTCGCCGGTCACCATGGCGTTGCGGGTCACGATCACGAGCGGGGTGTCGGCGACAGCGTCGTCGTCGAGCCAGTCCTGGAGCAGTCGCAGTACCCGAGCGCACAGGTCGTGGGTCGCGTCCGGACCGTGGTCGCCCTCGGTCGCGCACCCGACCAGCACCGTCCACGGACGCAGGTCGTCGTCGTCCGGCCTGGACTCCATCGCGGTCCGCAACGTCTCCAGGTCGGGATAGTCCGGGAACGTCGAACCGACACCCGGGTCGCCGAACTCTTCGGCGCCGAGGACGACCGCCGGGCCGAGGGGTCGTTCGGACGAGGCCACCTCCACCGGGATCCAGGCCGCCCGGTGTAGCCGCAGAGCAGCCGATCGACCTGCGTCGGCCGCCCTCTGCGCCACCCGCAGCGCATCGACGGTCAGTACCGGCTCACCCGCGGGGTCGACGGCGGCGATGCGATACCGTCCGTCCTCGCCGGCAGTGAACCGGGCGGTCACCGCCTCCGCGCCGACGGTGTGCAGACGGATCCCCGACCAGGTCAGCGGCCAGCCGTCCCACCCGAGGAGGGGTTCGATGGCGGCCTGCAGCAGTTCCGGGTGAATACCGTATCCACTCGTGTCGGTGCCTTCGTCGAGGCGCACCTCGGTCTCGGTGTCGCCCGGGTCGTGCTGCGGCACACCGGCGGCAGGGCCGGCGATGTCGTCGATCGTCGCCGAAGCGTTCCGAACCCAGCTGTCCGGACCGTCGGTGTCGCCCGACTTCGACGAGATCGTGACGGTGCGGGCGCCGTCGGTGCCGGGTGGCGACACCAGCACGCGAATCGTGGCCAGTCCCGACGGCGGCAGGACGAGCGGGTGGTGCAGGGTGAGTTCGTCGATGTGGTCGAGGCCGACGTGGTGGGCCGCGTGCAAGGCGAGTTCCACCGGCACCGCAGGCAACAGGGTTTTCGCGTCGCCGGTCGGCGGCTGGTCGCCGTCGTCGATCGTCGGTGGGACGAGCCACGGATCCCGGTGCAGGGACAGCTGTCCGGTGAACAGGGTCGCGTCGTCGTCGAGCGTCACCGCGGCGCCGAGCAGCGGATGATCGGCCGGGGTCAGACCCAGCTCGGTCGGATCGCCGGTATGCCGGGTGGACGCGGTCGGCCAGTAGGAGCGGCGCTGGAAGGCGTAGGTGGGCAGGGCGACCCGGCGGCGACCCGGCAGTACCCGATCCCAGTCGATGGTGGCGCCCTGCACATAGGCGGCGGCGACCGCCTCGATGATCCCGTGTGCTTCGTCTCCGCGTCCGGGCAGCGTGGCGATCGTGTTCGGCACGACCTCGGCGGCCAGTGCCGCCAGAGCCGCACCCGGACCGACTTCGACGAGGCGGGTGACGCCGAGTTCGTCGAGGGCGCAGACGCCGTCGTGGAAGCGCACCGCGTGCCGGATGTGCCGGGTCCAGTACTCCGGGGACATGAGTTCGTCGGCGGTGGCGACGCGCCCGGTGACGTTGGAGACGACGGGAATCTTCGGCGGCTGCGCCGTCAGCCTCGACACCACGGCGGCGAACTGGTCGAGGATGGGGTCCATCAGGGCCGAATGGAAGGCCCGCTCGACCCGCAGGCTCGTGGTCTTCAGTCCGGCGGCGGACAGTTCGGATGCGACGGCGTGCACGTCGCGGTCGCCGCCCGCGAGGACGACGGATTCGGCGCCGTTGACGGCCGCGAGATCGACGCGGCCGTCGATC
>NZ_UAUI01000011.1 GCF_900455735.1 Rhodococcus wratislaviensis
TGGTACCAGATCGTCGAGGTGCCGGGCCAGAAATCCCAACGTGCCGACGCCGTCCGCGAAGTGGCCGGTCGCCAGCACGATCATGATCGTGCGGGGAATCGATGTCCTGGGTAGTCGCGCGAGATACTGTGCAGCAGAGAGGATGCCGTACTGGCCGTTCTCCTCGAGGCCGTTCGTGCCGTCGGTGTGGGTGTGCAGCACCGTCAGTTCCTCGGACATACCGGGAATGAATCCGACGATATTGTTCGTGGTCACGTCCGCAATGTCGGCCTCGAGCACGATCGTGCCCACACCCGACGCCCCGGCACGCCTTTTCAGCTCCGCACCGGTGTCCCGGTCGACGTACAAGCTGGGGAACTCACGGAACACGCCGTCGTACGGGAAGTACTGGCCCGTCGCCCAGTGCTGGTTCAGGTCCAAGACGCCGATCGAGCCGATCGCCCCGGCGTCCTTCAGCTCCTTCAACCGATCAGGGACGCCGTTGAACCACGGTCGCTTGTAGAAGTCGAAATCGGAGAAGTTGCCTTGCGGGTCGTATACCGACCCCGGGTACTGCAGCGCCTTGAACGCCAGAATCGGCAGGGACGTCAGCGGAACATCGTAGACGGCGATCTTGCCGTCGAGCCGCGGCAGCCCCGCGTGGTTCGAGAACGCCTGGTCGTCCAGGTAGACCAGCTGACCCGACACACCGTCAGGGCCGGTGTTGCCGCTGTAGGGCACATACGACGGCGCCGGCAGCGACGTGCCGTCCACGCTCAACGCCCAGTTGGTGGCGAGCCAGCGTTTGAGGGAGACGCCCTCGAGGTGCACGTCGGACACGCCCGCCGCCTGCAACTGATCGGCCAGCGTCTGCACGTAACGTTCGTGCGCCGGGGATCCGGTTGCCCGCAATCCGATGTCGTCCAGTTCCTGCCCCCACGAACGGAACTGGGCTTCGGAGATGAACTGGCTCGGATCCACATTCGTGGCTGCCGCAGCATCCAAGCGGGCCGACGGCCATCCCGGTGCCGCGAAGGCCCGGGGCACGACGGTGCCGATGAAGGCGCCCGCGGCGGCAACTGCACCGCCGATCAGGACGCTGCGTCGGCTGAGCTTGGCGTGAACGCCGGTGTTGCGGTCGGGCATCGGCCAACCCTTTCGTGGTGCGGCACGCCGCGGCATCGGTGATGTCGGCCACGCTATACTCGACGTCGTCAATAATCAACACTATGTCGATTATTTTGCACGACACTCTCGTCGTGACGGGGAGCCGACCGGCTCAGGGGGCGGCGCTCAGACCGAAGTCAGGCCCAGCGTCCTCTGAAATGCGGTCGTGAGGGTGTCGACGAGACGTTGCTGCTCGGCGCGCGAGCCCGGCGCCAGCGAGTAGTCGTGGGCGGTGTGCCACAGCATCGCGAACAGCACTCTCGCCAGGTCCCTGGCTGCGGGCGGCGCCGGGGCGGCGGTCCCGGCCTGCTGCGCGCGTTCGATCGATGTGGCCACCTCGTCGAGAATGTCGTTCGTGATCCCGGTCCAGAAGGTGCGCAACGCCTCGTCGGACTCCACGAGCACCGTCATGGCGCGCAACACCGGCCCCAGTTCGCGCCACCGAGTCAGATAGCCCTCGATGCCTGCGCGGATGTCGGGGATCGTGCCGTCGGGTGCGGTGGTGAAGCCGGCGATCTTGCTCCGAATGTCGCCGCCCACCCGCTGAGCGAGGGCGAGTATCACCGCGTCCTTGGAATCGAAGTAGAAGTAGAACGACGACCGGGAAATGCCTGCCCCCTGAGTGAGGTCGGCGATCGTGATCGACCTCAGCGGTTTGGTGGGCAGCAGGTCCCACGCGGCGTCGAGAATGGCGGCCTCGGTCCGGTCGCCCTTGCTGGGTCCGCGTCGGCGCCCGCTCGCGACGGGTGGACTCGAACTCGCCGGACGTGCCATCGTGCCGCTCTCCTCACGGTCGGATCAGCCGACCTGCAGTGTGATGCTGTCGATAACTCTCGACAGAGGTACAGGCTAGCGCGACTCCCCGGCTCGACCGCTGAAAGCGACTGCCCACCCCGATGTCGCAGCGCAACGCACTCGACGGGCGCACATCCGAAAATTGTCGACGATGTGTTGATTATTGACGACACTCGATATACC
This sequence comes from Rhodococcus wratislaviensis, assembly GCF_900455735.1. Lineage (GTDB taxonomy): Bacteria > Actinomycetota > Actinomycetes > Mycobacteriales > Mycobacteriaceae > Rhodococcus_F > Rhodococcus_F wratislaviensis. The sequence continues at coordinate 2,125 of NZ_UAUI01000011.1, forward strand.
GTGGTGTCCGCCTCCTCCCGCGCCGCCCCTCACGAACGAGGTCGATCGGTGTTCGATGCCGCTCTCGTAATCACCTGCCGCTCCTCGCGCCCATCTTCGACGAGACCGATGAGAGACCTCGATATGCCATTCACGACGAAGTTGTCCGCCGCGCTCGGGCATCCGCACCGTCTCGTGCTGATCGTGTTGGCCGTTGCCGTCATGATGGGCGCCGGGACGGCCGCCGCCGAGACACTCGACCGGCTGTCTTCGGCGGCGGTCGTAGACGGACCGATCCCCGCAGGGGCGGTGGGAGATCCGTCGCGGGCCTATCCGTTCGGCGCCTCGGTGACCGACGTCGCGGCGTACGGCTACGTCGAGGAAGAGTTCTTCTTCTCCGGGCACACTCCGGCCGGGCCCTACACCTCCCGGATGTTGGTGCGGCGACCCGCGGATCCGGCGAAGTTCAGCGGTACGGTCGTCACCGAGTGGCAGAACGTCTCCAACAACTTCGATCTGGACTGCCTGTGGGCGCGGTCGGCCGATCACCTGCTGCGATCCGGTGACGCCTACGTCGCCGTCGATGCCCAGACGGTCGGGGTCGACCACCCTGATACCGGCCTCACAGCGTGGAATCCCCAGCGCTACGACCGCCTCCGCCTACCTGCGGTCGGCACCTTTGTCGCCGAGCCCGCTGCGTATGAAATATTCGGTCAGGCACTGCGGCAGGTTCGCTCCCCCGACGGCGTCGCCCCACTGGGTGACCTGACGGTGAAGCAGCAGCTGGTGACTGGGTGCTCACAGTCGGCAGCGGCGCTGACGATCTATGCCAATACCGTCGGGCCGCTGTACGGCGCTGTCGACGGCTACCTGCTGACCGCGTTGAGCACCGCCTCGATTGGGCCCGCGACGCCTTCGGCCGCGTTGCCGCAGCCGGTCGCCGGAGCAGCGGGTGTGCCGGTGCTGCAACTGAATACCGAGACCGACTCGGCCCAGTTCCGCCCGCCGGACACCGATCGGTACCGGCTGTGGGAGGTCGCCGGCACAACACACTCCGACCACGACGCACAAACCTATCTCGAGGCCGTCGCCCGCCGTGACCTCGGCCGTGAGCCCACGCCCTATCCGTGTGCGGCGCCGCCATTGAGCCGGATCCCGTTCCGCAACGTGCAGAACGCGGCGCTCGACGCCGTGAAGAGCTGGGCGCGGGGCGGACCGGCGCCTGCGGTCCAGCCGCAGATGGACTACGCCGCGGACGGAACTGTCCTGCGCGATCGGTACGGCAACGCATTCGGCGGGATCCGCCTGCCCGAGTTCGCCGTCCCCGTCGCCACGAACAATCGGGACAACAGCGGAGGGGACGTCTGTTCCACCCTCTTCGGTCGCTCGGTTCCCTTCACGTCCGACGAACTGCACGCGCTGTACCCCACACGCCAGGACTACCTGACCCGGTTCGAGCAGGCCACCACCGCCGCGGTCGACTCCGGTGTCCTGCTCCCGGGCGACGCCCGCGACAGCGTGGACGCCGCCCGTGCCAGTGCAGCCATCCCCGAGTAGGCCGAGGTCAGGACGCCGGGGTCCGCAATCGAGCCTCGCGCAAGGCTCCGCGCCGTACCTTCCCCGCGTCGTCGCGCAGTGGGGTGTCGCTGAACTCGACGCTCCGGGGCAGTTTGTAGGAGACCAGTCGCGTTCGCAGGTGGTCGAGGATTTCGTCCTCGCTGACCGGGTGGGCTGATTGGACGACGGCGTGGACAGTGTTGCCGAGGTCCTCGTCGGGCAGCCCGATGACCGCGCAGGTGAGCACGGCAGAGTGTTCGGCGAGCGCCGACTCGATCTCGGCCGGGTAGACGTTCGCGCCACCGACCAGAATCATGTCGCTGATCCGGTCGGTCAGGTACAGGTAGCCGTCCTCGTCGAAATATCCCATGTCGCCCAGGGAATCCCATCCGTCCCGCGTACGAGCGTGGGCGCCGAGGTATCGATAGGTGGCCGGGGTTCCGGGTTCCGGCCGCATCCAGATTTCGCCGACCGTTCCCGCCGAAACGGGCTCGAAGGCGCCGTCGCGCACAGACATCGCACCGGATCCGACCCGCCCGACGGAGCCCGGGTGGGCCAACCACTCGTTGCCGTCGATCATGCAGCTGGCCTGCGCTTCGGTGCCGGAGTAGAGTTCCCACACCTTCTCCGGGCCGATCCAGTCGAGCCATCCGCGTTTGACCTTTTCCGGGCACGGCGCACCGACGTGCAGCACGGTCCGCAGCGTCGAGACATCGACATCGCGGCGGATTTCCTCGGGCAGTCGAAGGATGCGGCCCATCATCGTCGGTACGACGTACAGCCAGGTGACGGCGAACTCGGTGATCAGTCGGAGGGTCCGTTCGGCGTCGAATCGGCGCATCAGCACCACGTGGTGGCCCTGCAGCAAAGCCATCAGGCTGAACATGTTCGGTGCGTTGTGGTACATCGGCGCGGTGGTGAGTATGACCCCGTTGCGGTCGAGGCGAAGCGCGTCGGCGCGGCGGAGCACGCCCTCGATTGTCGCTTGCTGACCGGAGACGATCAGTTTGGGAGTTCCGGTGCTTCCTCCTGAGGTCGGTGCTTTCCATGCCGGAGAAACGATGTCGGGTAACGGCGCACCGGATTCCTGTGAGACGTCGGCGTCGCCGTCGAACCACGGCCGGCCGTTCGGTGGTTCCAGTCCGACGACCAGTGCCGGGTCGGCGACCTCGAGTATCCGCTCCATCTCATCCCGGGGAAGCCGGTGTGACAGTGGCTGCGGGATGGCGCCGAGCTTCCACGCCGCGATCGACGACTCGAGGTGCCGGATGCTGTTCGGAAGAGCAATCGACACCATCGATCCGGCGGTCACCCCGAGAGCGGCGAAGCGACGAGCCAGTTGGTTGGTGCGGCGGTCCAGTTCGCTACGGGTGATGGTGTCCGTGTCGTCGGTGACCGCCGGTCGATCGGGTTCCTCGAGGGCGAGTGCCGTCAGCCGGGCCGGCGACGAAACCGTGGCGTGCGCGATCGGGTTCCTGCTCGGGTCCGTGTGCTGTGCATTGATGGTCATCTACGCGTTTCTCTTTTCGTGGTTCTGCGCCTGGACGGCAGCGCGGTAGTCGATTGCGTCTTGATCCGCGGTGGGGGGTCAACCGCCGCAGGGTGTGTCCGCGCGGGAGAGTTCGTGCCGGCCGGCAGACAGCAGAAGGTCGGTGCCGTCCGGGTGGACGACGCGGAACGGGACCGGGCTGTCGATGCGCAGGAAGGTCTCTGACCAGTCGAGAGTGATCGATCCGTGGGGAGTCGGTACCGTGCCTCTGGCTGAGGGCAGCAGGTCGTACCGGGGTGCGACTGTGGCGTCATCGAAACCGGGTGATGCGGGGGTGACGCCGAGGATGTACCGAATCAGGCTGACCGTGGGGTAGGAGCTCCAGCCGTGGCAGGGTGTGCCGAAGCCCCAGCATTCTCCGAAGGTGTCGTAGCCGTTGGCGAGAAAGGCCGACCACTGTCGGATGCTGTGCAGCAGTTCGTCGTGCGCGCCGAGTTCGTGCAACGCATCGTGTACCAGTGCGCTGCCGAACGGTTCGGCCCGCATGATCTCGTTTTCGGTGTCCCAGTCGATCTGCTGGATACCCAGCAGATGCAGCCGGCGACGCTCCGGAGAGTAACGACCCGGTTCACCGATCCAGTTGCGGTAGACACTGCGGTCGTCGAGCGTGAGTGCCGCGACGATGTCGGCGTGCCGCTCGAGCGGCGCGAAGCCCGACAGGACCGCGCAGCTGTTGGCCAGCTGCGACGTCGCGTCAAGGCCGTGTTCGCTGCCGATGTGGTCTCTGTAGACGCGACGGGTGGGGTCCCAGAACCGTTCGAAACCAGCACGAATCCGTGCGTGTCGATCCATGGCCCAGTCCGCATCACCGGTGTTTCCGATGGCCCGGCTCATCTCGGCGAACTCGGTCAGTGTGCGCCCGAGCATGCCGTTGAGGATGGAGCTGTACCCGTCGAGGAAGATCGCACTCCAGTCCGCAAGATTCCATTCGGGTGTGTAGCCGACGAGACCGGTGGCCGGGTCCTGATAGGCGAGGTACCAGCTGATGATGCGGGAGACCGTCGGCAAGGTGGTGCGCACGAACTCCAGATCACCGGAATACCGGTAGTAGCTGTAGAGTCCGTGCACCCAGTACAACGACCAGTCCGGGATCGTGACGTTGTCGATGTACTCGAGGTCGGCGGCAGCCGCCATCGGAAGGATCCCGTCGCCGCGGGGGGAATTGGCCACCTCGAGACTCCGGCGGACGAGCCGCCAGTCGTCGGAACACGTCAAGTGCACCAGGGCATGGACGTACAGGTCACCGGTCCATGCTCGCTGCTCGCGGGTGGGACAGTCGACGAAGGCGTCGTGCGAATTCAAAACGGCGGTCCGGCGTCCGGCGTCGTAGATCCGGTTCAGCTCCATGTCCGAAGACGAGAATCGGGCGTCACCGGTGAGCTGATAGAGATCCTCACGCACCGCGAAGTCGCGCAAGCTCACCTCGGCATCGCGATCGGTTTCGATCAAGAGGTAGGCGTAGCGGAAGCCGTTCTTCTCGAGCGCCCGGAAGGTGGAGTGGCCGGGTTTCTTGACCCAGATGCTGCCGGCGACATGCTGATTGGGGTCGTCCGGGGTGAAGGTGACGGCCTTCTCGGTGAGCGCCGTACCGATCCGCGCCTGCTCACTCGACGTGGCCGACACTGTGACATATCCGCAGACGATGCGGCCCATGTCCACCGCGACGAGCGCCGGCCGGTCCGCAGACACCGACAGCGTCGCACCCCAGGCGTACGCGGTGAACTCCGGTGCGCTCGCGTCGGCGGTGAGCTGTTGAATGCGGTACAGCGGCGCCAGCGCATCTACCGCAGCTGACGCGATCGTCGTCGCACCGGCCGACACCGGGGTGATGTTGTCACCGTCGAGTGTGCCGATCGGCCGGGGAAGCAGCCGCCCGTACGGCATCGTCGGTGGCTGGGAGCGGGCGAGTCCGCCCATGTGGTTTACCGCTCGCACCTCGGCAAACTCAACCCGCCCGGGTCGGTGTGTTTCGTCGAGGCATTCGAACGGTACCCGGGCCCGGCTTTCCGTCGCGGGCAGCGTCGACCACTGCCCGAGTATTTGGGTGGACCAGTCGCCGTCAGTGACGAGCCAGTGATCGCCGTCGTGGGCTTCGAAGACCAGGGTTGCCCGGTCGCCGAGGCCGGAACCCTGCCGGGCGGGTGCCCAGATGGAGTTGGGGCGGCCGTAATACGTCACGATCACCTCGACTCGGTTCTCGCCTGCAATGACGAAAGGTGCGAGGTCGTGGTCGTCGAAGTGCAACCGGTCCGGCTGGGATCGGACCGGACCACGGCCCACCGTCCGCCCGTTCACCAGCAGGACGTACCGTGAGTCCGCGGTCAGCCGGGCGGGGAACGTCTTCGGCGCTTCGGCGAGGTCGAAGGTGTGCGTGAAGAGCACGCGTTCGAAAGGGTGCCGGGGAGTATCCGGTGTGATCGCGGTCCGCTGCGCTGGTTCTTCGCCGGCGGGGGCGGGCGCAGAGATCCAATGGCCCTGCCATTGCACCGGCCACGCGCGTCCGCCGGTCGCCGAGGGCGCGGCATTCAGATCGGGCATTGCACTCTCCTGATCATTGTGTCGAATTCCGTTGGTGTGCAGTGCGGCACGGATCAGTCCGCGGACGTGGCCGCCGGTGCCGGTGCAGGTTCGGGGGCGGGCTCGTCGAACTCGGTGTGGTGGCCCCGGCGGCCGAAGACCAGCGCTGCGGCGGTGACCCCGAGGAGGATGGCAACTGTGAGGAACACGAACAGGTACCGCGGCCCTTGTTCGACTATCCAGGGCGTGACACCCGCCAGTGCGGCGGCGCCGAATCGGCCGGCGGCGATGATGGTTCCCTGCCCGGTGGAACGCAGCAGGGTGGGGAACGACTCTTGCGCCCAGACCTTCATGATCGCCTCGAAGGCGAAACCGTAGAAGAAGTACACCAGCAGACTCTTGATCAGCAGAGTCACGAAAGTGACGCCGAAGACCGCGGGGATAGCCATGGCGACGACACCCATCGTCGCGCCGAAATAGAACCACTTCATCCGATTGGGGCCGTCGACTGTACGCATGAACAAGAATCCCAGCGCGATGCCGATCGGATTGCCGATGAGCGTGATGGTGGCCTGTGTGGAGACCGGCATCCCCGCCACATTCACCATGAGGTAAGTGCCGAACTGGCCGTTGGTGTTCGCCGCGAGGTTGGTGAACATGTAGAAGATCAGCAGGGCCGCGAACGAGTGCGCATACGGTGGGCGCAGCAACTCCCGCAGGCTCGCCTTCGGCTGTGTCGACGGGTCCTCACGGTGTGCACTCCTGGCCAGGGCGGCTCGACGCCAATCGGCGGACTCGGGGATGCCGAGCCTGAGGACGAGGACGACCAGGGCGACGACACCGATGTGGCCGTACAGGATCTGGCCTCCGATCAGCCCATGGTCACCGACCAGGGCACTCAGACCGAGGCTTCCGAGAACACCCAGCTTCCAGAGGATCTGCGAGAAACCGAGCAGCTTGCCCCGGTTGTCCTGCGCGGCCGCCTCCGCGACTGTCGCCAGCGATACCGGCAAGTCGGCCCCGGTCCCGAAGCCGATGAGGCAGGAGCCCACCACCAGAAGCGTGAAGTCCCGCCCGAAGACCAGCAGGGCCGCACCGACGGCGATCATCACCATGGTGGCCACGAAGACCCGCTTGCGACCCCACCGGTCGCCGACCCGGCCGCCCACGATCGCGCCGACGCCGATGAAGCTGGTCAGCAGGGCCGACAGCACACCCACGTTCGCCGCGGTCAGGCCGTAGACATCCTGGTAAATCACCAGTGCCACACCCGACGCGGTGATGGCGGCGGCGTCGATATAGGACGCCATCCCGGCGACGAAGGCCACCCACCACGGCTTGGGTGACGCCGCAGTGGGACGTTGGGTTGGGAACATGACGAGTTCTCCTCGCTGGTCGGGTCGGTACGCACCGATCGCCGGTATGAAACGATTCAATTTCCGTGTGGCCTGGACCACATGTCGACGTTTTTTGAGAGCATACTTCGAACGGAGTGCACTATCAATATCGATTTGAGAAGATCAGGAGCAACAGAGTGGAGAGGAGCACATGGTGCGGATTGACGAGCCGGTCGCCGGACTTCGCGAGCGCGGCCGCGTGCACCGCATGAATCTCATCCGTACCGCGGCGCAGGAACTGTTCGCCGAGAAGGGATACGAGCAGGTCACCACGCGTGAAGTTGCGCAACGTGCCGGCGTCGGCGAGGCGACTCTCTTCCGCTACGTGCATCGAAAGACGGAACTGCTGCTACTGGTCGTCGGGGACCGAATCGCCGACTCCGTCGATCGCCTGATCGCGGAAGCCGAATCCGGCTCGCGCAGTGACGGGCGGTCCTATATCGATCGGATCTATCGCATCTACGACGGGCGTGCCGAGCTCTACCTCACCGATCCGGACAACGTCACCGCGTTCGTACGTGAAGGCCTGGATTCGTCGTCGAGTTTCAAGGCCGAATCCATGGTGTACGGGGACCGCATCATCGCCGCAGTTGCCGGGATCGTCCGCGAGGGCCAGCAGGCCGGGCAGCTGTTCGGCGGTGTCGACGCCGCCACTGTTGCCCTGAACTGCAATGGCTTCTACGTCCACGAGATCACACGATCTCCGGCGCGTCACTTCACGCTGGAAACCTTTCCGAAGCGGCTGCGCGCCCGCTTGGCCGCTCAGTTGGAACCGCTTGTCGTCGAACGCCCCTGACCGATCGGATCGCGGAACGTGATGTCGGGCGCGCCGGATAAGCGTGTGTGCCGGAAATGAAACAAACCGATTGGCCCGTTTTCTGGTAACGTCTGCTCCGTCATGGTGGTCACATGACGACGCGGACGTCTCGGGCACACGAGTCGGTTCACGCGAGGGGTGGAGTGCAGGTGTCGCCCGAGCTGCTGGTTGGGCGGCACCTGCACCCAACGTCGCCGGGGCCGACGGAGATTCAGCGCGGGACGGTGAAGGCCGCTAGTGGCGGCGAGGCGGTTTCGCGACGACGACGTCGTTGCCGGCATCACGAAGTCGATCGATGTGTTCTTGATTTGTTGCCGCGTCGACGATGACCGTGTCGAAATCGGACAACGGTGCCATCGCGTGGAGTGCGCGTTGGTCGAACTTGGTGTGGTCGGCGTACAGCACTCGCTTCTGAGCGGCCTCGAACATGGCCCTTTTGACCTGGACCGTCTCGTGATGCTGATGGAAGCAGACGTCGCCGATGATCGCCGGGGTGGACATGAAGAACACGTCGGCCCGCAGGGCCTGCAACGCGGAGATGGTGACCGCCCCCATGTAGGCGTCGCACCACTGGTAGTACTGACCCCCGGTGGAGATGAGGGCGATGCCTTCCTGGTCGTTGAGGGTGGTGAGCACTCGTTGCGAGTTGGTGATGACGGTCAACGGGCGGCGCTGTGGCAACAGGTCGGCGAGGGCGAGTCCGGTCGTGGAGTCGTCCAGGATGACTGCCTGCCCGGGCTCGACCAGCTCGAAGGCAGCGTGGGCGATCGCCTGCTTCTCCGGTTGGTGTTGCCGGGTCCGGTATTCGATGCTTGCCTCGACGAGGCTTGTCGCGACGGCGGTGACGCTACCGCGCGACTTACGCAGGATGCCCTTGGCGGCGAGAGTATCGAGGTCCCGGTGAATCGTCATGACGCTGACGCCGAAACGGTCGGCGAGCTCTTCGATACGCATGGACCCGGCGCGAAGCACGAGCTCGGTGATGGCGTCGTGTCGTTCACTCTGGTTCAGGTTCTCCGAGCGTTGGGCACTGGTCATGCGCTTGTTCATCCGCCTTTCCGTTCCGCCTGCGGATCCGGCTGGGCGGTGCGCGCCGGATCCGCAGGTCTCGGTATCGAGGGTAGTCGAGCGGTCTATCCTGGCCGCCCTGCAACTTCGCGGACGATCTCGGTGATCGCTGCCCGGAGATTGCCGGTGTCGTGCACGAACCGGCCGAAGAAGAGACCGTCGACGGCGTCGGCGATCTGTGGATACAGCCCGGGTCCGGCGCTGCCGCCGTACATGAGCCGGGTCCGGCCACCGCGCTCGCCGGTGACCGCGCGCAGGCGCCGGGCGATCTCGACGATGCGCTCGGGTGACGCGGGTGTGGGTGCACCGATGGCCCAGACGGGCTCGTAGGCGAACACGAGATCGGTGGTGTCCGGGATCGCCGCGACGACCGGATCGATCTGGCGGCGGCACGCGGCCACGGCCTCGTCGACCGATTCCTGCGTCGCCTCACCGATGCACACGATCGGGGTGATGTCCCTCCGGACGAGGGCTTCGGCCTTTCGCGCGGTGGTCTCGTCGTCCTCCCCGAACAACCGCCTGCGTTCGGCGTGCCCGATTGCTGTGACGGTGCAGCCGAGTTCCTCCAGATCTGCGGCCGAGACCTCCCCGGTGAACGCGCCGCGATCCTCCCAATGCACGTCCTGGGCCCCGTAGTCGATCCGGCTCCCGCAAAACACCTCCTGTGCGGTCGGGATCGACAGGAACGAGGGCAACACGAACACATCGAGGATGTCGTCGGCGTGCAATTCTTCGACGATCTCACGCAGGCTCTCGAGCCAGAATCGGGTTTGTGCGGGTCCGAAGTACATCTTCAGACTCACACCCACGATGGCGCGCTCGGCGACGTTCCGGGACGTCATCGTGCGCCTACTTCTCCGCTTCCGACCCGACAGTGCGGGCACACAGGGCCAACGACACGGCTCCCGCGTCGGGATGCCCCACGCTGCGCTCAGCCAGTGGACGCGCCCGCCCGAGCCGTGGTGAGAGTTCGGCGGTGGCCTCGGCCGCGGCAGTCGCGGCCTCTGCGGCCGCCGCCCACAATTCGTACCCGTTGTGCGTGCCGCCGGCCTTCTCCTCGAGGGTTCGTACCAGGGGGTCGAGCGCGTCGACGAGGGTTTTGTCGCCTACCTTCGCCCCACCGGCCTCGACGACCGCATCCAGTGCCGCGCGGGCGGCACGAACGACGTCCGCCGTCGACACCGCCCCCGTGTCACTGAACTCGCCACCGGCGGCGCGAAGCCCGAGCCCCCACAGAGCCCCTGATGTTCCGCCCGCCCGCTCGGCCCAGGCATCTCCGGCGACGGCCAGTACCGTCGACGCCCCAGCCCCTCGCGCAAATGCATTCTCGGCGGCATCGAACGCTGCACCGGAGCCGCGAGCCATTCCGAAGCCGTGGTCGCCGTCGCCGGCGAAGGAATCGATGCGGCCGAGTTCGGCTTCGGAATCACTGAGGGTGTGGGCGATCCGGGACAGGGCGGCGACAATGCGGGCGGCGGAGGACCGGGATTCGTCTGTCGCAGTGGGGAGTACGTCCGCGGACGCCGCCGGAACGGCCGCCTGGCCGGCCTCCCGTCGTTCGGTCGGCACGGCCGCACCGCATCGCATTGCGGGGGTCTGCGCCGGCGCGGTCCACAACGTTTCGAGTTCGTCGTCCAGCCAGCAGACGGTGAGCGAACACCCGGCCATGTCGAGGCTGGTGACGTATTCGCCGGCGATGGGGGCGATCAGTTCGAGCCCGCGGTCCCGCAGCAGCGCTCCGACATGTTTCCAGAGTACGAACAACTCCTCGTACTTGGTCGATCCGAGGCCGTTGAGGAGCACTGCGACGCGGTCGCTCGCATCAGCGGGTGCGGCGGCGAGAACCTTGTCGACGAGCATCTGCGCGAGTCCGCTGGCATCGGTGAGCGGCTCGTTCGAGACACCCGGCTCGCCGTGAATGCCGAGACCGACACCCATCGTCCGGGGTTCGACGGTGAAGAGTGGCTCTTGCTTGCCGGGCAGGGTGACCCCGGCGAACGCGACGCCCAGGGATCGGGTGCGGCGGTTGCCGGTCTCGGCGATGCGGACCACTCCGTCCAGGTCGTATCCCGCCTCGGCGGCGGCACCAGCGAGTTTGAAGACGACGACGTCGCCGGCGATTCCGCGTCGCCGTGCCTCCTCGTCGGCCGTTGCGCTCGCGATGTCATCAGTCACGGCCACGACCCTGGTGGGGATGCCTTCGGCGGTCAGTTGCTTCGCTGCGGCGCCGAAGTTCAGCACGTCACCGGCGTAGTTCCCGAAGCTGAGCAGAACGCCGCCGCCGTGGGAGGCTTCGCGGGCGACGTCGACGACCCGCTTGGTCGGCGGCGAGGTGAACACGTCACCGATCACGGCGCCGTCAGCGATCCCGGATCCGACGTAGCCGGCGAAGGCGGGATAGTGCCCGGATCCCCCACCGACTACCACCGCCACCTTCCCCGATGCGGAGGCGGTCGACCGGACGACGCCGCCGGTCACCGGTCGCACGAACTCGGCGTTGAGGTCGCAGAAACCGGCGAGTGCATCGTCGACGAACGCCGTCGGCTGCCCGAATACTTTGGTCATGGGTTGATCCGTTCCTCGTTGGCGATGTCACCGGACTGGAGGTTGGCCTCGATCAGCTGCGGGAGCTGCTCGAGGAAGGCATCCTTTTCGGTGACAACATTTTTCGTGTACTCGTCCACGGTGTCCTGCGTGATCGCAGGCATCGTGTAGGTGTATTCCTTCTCGACCGGCCCGCCGTCGATCACGCGCTTGGCGATTGCCAGTCCGGTGGCCATCTCGACGCGCCCGTGTTGGAGCGACGAACCGATGAAGGCCCCGTTCTTCACTGCAGCCAGCCCGTCCTGGATGCCATCGATTCCGACGACGGGGATGTCCTGGTTCGCCTCGGACAACGCTTGCACGGCGCCGAGCCCCATGTCGTCGTTCTCGGCGACGATTCCGTCGATCTGTCCACCGAAGCTCGACAGCCAGTTCTTGGTCTTGTTCACCGCCTCGTCGCGTTTCCAGTTCGCCGTGTCCTGCACGAGCACCTTGATCCCTGGATATCTCGCCAGAACCGAGTCGATTCCCCGGGTGCGGTCCAGCTCGGGTGAGGACCCGAGAGGGCCCTGGAGGATGACGATGTTTCCGTTGCCTCCGAGGCGCTGGGCCATCATCTCCATCTCCTGGGCGCCGGCGGAGACGTCGTCAGGAAGAACGGATGAGGTGATTGCATCCTCGTCGGACAGGGTCGTGTTGACTGCGAACAACGGGATTCCGGCATTCTTCGCCGCCTGAATCTGCGGCCCCAGCGAGTCGGCTTGCACCGGGACGATGATGATCGCGTCGACACGCTGGTTGACCAGTTGATCGACTTGAGTGGCCTGGGTCGAAACATCGTTTCCCGCCGAGTTCCACAGCAATTTGATGTTGTTCGCGTCCGCGTACGCCTCCATGCCCTCTTTTCCCTGGGCAATGAACGAACTCATGTCGTAGACGGTGACACCGACGCGGAGCTTGCCGCTCTTGGCGTCCTCGTCACCTGCCCCGCACGCTGTCGTCGCGACCAGGAAGAGACCGAGAAGCAGCGCGGCGATCCATCGCACTCGCAGTGGCGCCTGCGTCAGGAGCCCGGGTGACCGTCCCTGTCGTGGAGCAGTGTCGTGTGTCATGTCAGTTTCCGTTCACGCGGTGCGGCGACAAGTCGCCCACACGTCGACGGCCACGGCGGTCACGATCAGTACGCCGCTGATGACAGCCTGCCAGTACGCGGGCACGACGAGCAGGTCGAGACCGTTGTTGAGGGTCTGGATCAGCAGCAGTCCGAGCAGTGTTCCCCAGACGGTGCCCCGGCCGCCCATCAGGCTCGCGCCGCCGATCACGACGGCGGCGATGGCGTCGAGTTCGTAGCCGGCACCGAGATTGGGCGGGCCGGAGATGACCCGTGAGGACAAGATCACTCCGGACAACCCGGCCAGGGCACCACTGAGCACGTAGACGCTGGTGAGGATGCGGCGGGTCTTGACGCCTGCCACCTCGGCTGCCGTCCGGTTGCCGCCGACCGCGTAGATGCGCAGACCGAATGAGGTGCGCTTCATGACGGCGGCGAGGATGACGAACCCGAGGATCATCACGACCACGGGTGCCTGCAGGCCGAGGATCTCGGTGTTCGCGATCTTGCCGTACTCGTCCGGCAGCCCGTTGATGGGGGCGCCGTCACCGATGACGTAGGCGAAACCGGATGCGGCGGTGAGCATTCCCAGCGTTGCCACGAATGGCGCTACGCCGAGTCGGCTCACGATCAGGCCATTGATCAGACCGCAGAGAATTCCGACACCGACCGCTGCGGCCACCGCCAGCCACAACCGTTCCGGGTGGCCGACGACGACACTCGCCCCGGTCATTGCGCTGACCGCGATGACGCTGCCGACGGACAGGTCGATTCCTCCGGTGAGGATGACCAGCGTCTGACCGAGGGCGACCAGCGCGAACGGGGCCGCCGCGATCATGATGGTGCGGAAGTTGTCCAGGGTCGCGAAACGTGCGCTCTCGTAGCTGAAGTAGAAGATCACGAGCAACAGGACGAGCACCATCGAATTGCGGATGAGGAGTTCTTCGACCCGGGCGCGGGTGAATCGGCCTCTGCCTTCGCCCAGGTCGGGGGCGGGTAGCTCTGGTCGGGTGTTAACTGCGGCAGTCATCGGATGCTCCGTACTGATGAGAGAGAACTGGTCGGGGTGTCGGTCGAATGTCTGTCATGCGGCGGCGCTCCCTGGGGTGGCCTGGCCGCTGGCCAGACGGAAGATGGTTTCCTGGGCGTCCGCCCGATCGAGTTGGTCGCGGCCGAGCTCGCCGGCGATGCCGCCCGCTCGCGCGACCAGGACGCGGTGACTCAGCCCGATCAGTTCGGGCATATCGGAGCTGACCAGCAGTACCGCGAGACCTGAAGCGGCGAGGTCGCGGATGATGGAATAGATCTCTCCCCGTGCTCCGACGTCGACGCCGCGGGTGGGTTCGTCGAGGAGCAGCACCGAGCAGTTGTGCGTGAGCCACCGGGCCAGGACGACCTTTTGCTGGTTGCCGCCGGACAGGGTGCCGACGAGTTGGTCCAAGCCGCGCGATTTGAGGGCGACCGATTTCATCGCTTCGTCGACGCGAGCGCGACGGTTGCCCAGTTGCCAGCCGCCCCGCGAATAGGACGACAGGTGCGGGAGGCTGCCGTTGTCGAGGACGGAGCGGCTCAGGACCAGACCTGCACCCTTGCGGTCTTCGGGCACGATCGCCAGGCCCGCCCGGATCGCCTCGGCGGGTGCGTTGCGCCGGAGGGGATGCCCGTCGACCTCCACCGAGCCGGCGGTCGTGCGCCGGATCCCGTAGAGGCCTTCGAGGATTTCCGTACGGCCTGCGCCGACGAGGCCGCCGAGGCCCAGGATTTCGCCCTTGCGGATCGAGAAATCGACTGCGGGACCACTTCGTTCGAGCTTCAATCCCTCGACGCGAAGTCCGATGTCGGGGGTCGGGGGCGCAGTGTCGGGGAACAGGGTGTCGAGTGGCCGGCCGATCATGGCATGCACGATTTCCTGCTCGGGTGCCGCGCTGATGGGCTCGTCCATGACGAGCGTCCCGTCTCGGAGCACGATCACCTGGTCCGCCAGTTCCTCGATCTCCGCCATCCGGTGGGTGGTGTAGATCATCGCGACGCCCTGGTCCTTGAGTCGCCGGACGACGGTGTACAGCCGGGCAACTTCCCGGTCGGGGATGGACGAGGTCGGTTCGTCGAGCAGCAGGATTCGCGCGCCCCACGTCGTCGCTTTGGCGATCTCCACCAGTTGGGTCAGCGCGAGGGACAGGTGCCGCATCGGAGTCTTGGGGTCGATGTCGACTCCGAACATTTCCAGCATCGCTCTGGCCTGGGTGATCATCGCTCGCCGGTTCAGGAACCCGGCCTTGGTTCGCAGCTCCCGGCCGACGAAGAGGTTCTCGTACACCAGCATGTCCGGATAGGGGGCCAGTTCCTGTGGAACGATTCCCACGCCCTGAGCCCGCGCGTGCTGCGGACTTGCCTGTTCCAGGGGCTGTCCCTCGATCAGCACTTCCCCCTGGTCGGGGCGCAACTGCCCGGTCACGATCTTCATCAGCGTCGACTTGCCTGCGCCGTTCTCACCGGCGAGGACGGTGAGTTTGCCGGGTTCGACCGAGAACGAGACATCCCGCAGCACCGGTACTCCGCCGAAGCCCTTGGCAAGGTTGCGCACTTCCAGTGCTGACGCCATCAGGGATCATCCTCCACTTCGTATCGTGTTCTGAGTCACATTCTAACGTGATGTAACACAAAGTAAACGTCAATCATGTGAAAAACAACCCTCTTGACGAGATCTAAAACATGGATCACGATATAAATCACATTGACATTCACATCGACGCTTCGGCTCCGGCCCGCGTCTCACGGCCTCGGCGGCGAATCGGCCCGAGGTAAGGCAGGAGAAACAGACATGACCGACAAGTGGCGCATCGTCGTCGGCTGCGACGACGCGGGCGTGCTGTACAAGGACGCAGTGAAGAGGGACCTGGCGGCCGATTCGAGAGTGGCGCAGGTCATCGACGTAACGGACGGAATCGATCCGAGCACCGCATATCCGCATGTGGCGGTCGCTGCCGCGAGGCTGATCGCCGACGGGACGGCAGATCGGGCGCTACTGGTCTGCGGCACCGGACTCGGCGTCGCGATCAGTGCGAACAAGGTTCCTGGGATTCGTGCCGTCACCGCACATGACAGTTTCTCCGTCGAACGCTCCGTTCTGAGCAACAATGCACAGGTGCTGTGCTTCGGTCAGAGGGTCATCGGCCTCGAACTCGCCCGGCGCCTCGCCCGGGAGTGGCTCGGATACCGATTCGACACGAACTCCGCTTCGGCGGAGAAGGTGGCCGCGATCGACGCGGTCGAGACGGAGAGCGAACCGCAGGCCGCGGCGCTGCCCGGGACGGGATGCTGACATGACCGACCACTCTGTCGATCTCAACTTCGGTCTCGACGGCAAGGTCGCGGTGATAACCGGCGGAGCCTCGGGCATCGGGGCCGCCATCGCCTCCGCATTCGCCGCCAAGGGCGCCGAGACCGCCCTCCTGGATCTGTCCGAGTCGGCGGCCACGACCACAGCCTGCGGGCTCCGCGGGAACAGCCGCGGATTCGGCGTCGACGTCTCCGATCCCGCATCCGTTGAGCAGGCCGTGGACGCCGTCGTCGACATCTACGGCCGCATCGACATCCTCGTCAACAGCGCCGGAATCGTCATGCTCGCCCCCGCCGAGGACCTCACCGCCGATGCCTGGGACCGCACCATGAACGTCAACCTCAAGGGCACATTCCTGATGTGTCAGGCCGTGGGCAGGCACATGCTCGACGCCGGCAAGGGGACGATCATCAACCTGGCCTCACAAGCGGCGACCGTTGCCCTCGACCAACACGCCGCGTACTGCGCGTCCAAATTCGGGGTCGTCGGACTCTCGAAAGTTCTCGCCTCGGAGTGGGCTGGTCGCGGCGTTCGAGTCAACACCATCTCCCCCACCGTCGTCCTCACCGATCTCGGCCGCAAGGCCTGGGACGGTGCCCGCGGCGACGAGATGAAGAAACTCATCCCCACGGGACGGTTCGCATACCCCGAGGAGATCGGCGCAGCCGCGCTCTTTCTCGCCTCCGACAGCTCCGCCATGATCAACGGCGCCGACCTGCTCGTCGACGGCGGCTACACCATCAGATGACGCTAAACCCATTCTGAGGAAACACCTTTCGACACCCAGGGTTGTGCCGGCGACCTACTGGGCGGTCGCCCCCTCCCACCTGCCTTCGACAGGAGACCCATGTCTGCAAATCCCCGCCTTGCCCAACTGTCCGCAGCCGGAGTGTCCGTCTGGCTCGACGACCTCTCCCGCGACCGCCTGCAGTCCGGGAACCTCGCCGAATTGGTATCCACCCGCAGCGTCGTGGGTGTCACCACCAACCCCTCCATCTTTCACACCGCGTTGACCACCGGCGAGGCCTACATCGAACAACTCCGCCGGCTCGACACCGACGGCGCCGACGTCGACTCCGTGATCCGAACGCTCACCACCGACGACGTCCGCCGCGCCTGCGACCTGCTCTCCCCACAGTTCGACGCCGGCAACGGCGTCGACGGCCGCGTCTCCCTCGAGGTCGACCCTCGGCTCGCACACGACACCGACGCGACCATCGAGCAGGCCATCGAACTGTGGAAGCTCGTCGACAGACCGAACCTGCTGATCAAGATCCCCGCCACCCGAGCGGGCATCCCTGCCATCGCAGCGGTAATCGGGGAGGGAATCAGCGTCAATGTCACCCTGGTGTTCTCGGTCGAGCGCTATCAAGCCGTCATCGATGCCTATCTCGCGGGTCTCGACGCAGCACGAGCCGCCGGACGTGACCTGTCCACGATCCACTCGGTGGCCTCGTTCTTCGTCTCCCGCGTCGACACCGAAATCGACGCACGACTCGAGAAGATCGGCACCGCGGACGCTCTGGCGCTGCGGGGTACCGCGGCGCTGGCGAACGCTCGCCTGGCCTATCACGCCTTCCAGCAGAACTTCGCCTCCGATCGATGGGTCACACTCGCCGACGCCGGCGCTCGCCTGCAACGTCCCCTCTGGGCATCCACCGGCGTGAAGAACCCCGACTACCCGGACACCCTGTACGTCACCGAACTGGTCGCACCTGACACGGTGAACACGATGCCGGAGGCAACCTTGAACGCGGTCGCCGATCACGGGAACATTCCTGCACACGACAACATCAGTGACACAGCGGAACAGTCCCGCGCAATCTTCGACGCCTTGACGGACGTCGGTATCGATCTGCCCGCAGTCTTCACCGCGCTCGAAGCCGAAGGTGTCGAGAAGTTCGTCGCCGCCTGGACTGCTCTGACCGAAGCAATCTCGACGCGACTCACGCCGAAACGTCACGCGGAGTAGGCACTCCAGTCGAACGAGACGCCCATCTCGACCGCGATGAGCCCCGCGGCGACCCAACCGAGCATTGTAAGAAGAGGATCCCACCCGTGAGCACACAGGCTTTTTCCTGGACCGCCCTCGACACCAAAGCAGTCGACACCGCCCGCGCGTTGGCGATGGACGCAGTCCAACAGGTCGGCAACGGCCACCCCGGAACCGCGATGAGCCTTGCCCCCGCCGCCTACCTGCTGTTCCAACGGCACCTCCGGCACGATCCGACCGACCCGCAATGGATCGGCCGTGACCGGTTCGTTCTGTCCTGCGGTCATTCGAGCCTGACGCTGTACATCCAGCTGTTCCTCTCCGGCTACGAACTCGAACTCGACGACCTCCGACAACTACGGACCTGGGGATCGCTGACGCCGGGGCATCCCGAGTACGGCCATACCCCCGGCGTGGAAACCACCACCGGACCCCTCGGCCAAGGAGTGGCGAACGCGGTCGGTATGGCCATGGCAGCCCGGCGAACCCGAGGCCTCCTCGACCCCGAAACCCCCGCCGGAGAAAGCATCTTCGATCACACCATCTGGTGCATCGCCTCCGACGGCGACCTCGAGGAAGGTGTCAGCGCCGAGGCGTCGTCACTTGCCGGCACTCAGCAGCTCGGCAACCTGATCCTGCTGTGGGACGACAACCATATCTCCATCGAGGACGACACGAACATCGCCTTCACCGAGGACGTCGCCGCGCGCTACCAGTCGTACGGCTGGCATGTGCAGCGCGTCGACTGGCTCAGCGACGACGGCAGCTACCGAGAGAATGTTGCCGCTCTGTCCGCCGCACTGGACGCCGCCCGAGCCGTCACCGATCGCCCGTCATTCATCGCACTGCGCACCGTCATCGGCTACCCGGCCCCGACCTTGCAGGGCACCGGAAAGTCGCACGGCAGCGCACTCGGAGCGGACGAGGTCGCGGCAACGAAGGCAGTCATGGGGCTCGACCCCGAGAAGTCGTTCGCCGTCGATCCGGACGTGCTGGCGCACGCTCGCGGTGTCATCGCTCGCGGCCGCGACGCGAAAGGGGCGTGGATTCGCCGTTTCGACCGGTGGCAAGCGCAGAATCCCGCACGGGCTGTCCTTCTCGGCCGCCTGAGCACCCGTACGCTGCCGGCCGGCTGGGACGACGCACTGCCCTCCTTCCCCGCCGATGCGACCGGCATGGCGACCCGCAAGGCATCCGGGACGGTGCTGTCGGCGCTGGCCCCGAACTTCCTGAACTGTGGGGCGGCTCAGCCGATCTCGCCGAGTCGAACAACACCACACCTGCCGGTGAGCCGTCGTTCCTGCCGGAGAACCGCCAGACTTCGGCGTTCTCAGGAAACCCCTACGGGAGGGTGCTGCATTTCGGGATACGCGAGCACGCCATGGGGGCGATCCTCAACGGCATCGCCCTGCACGGCGGAACGCGGCCGTACGGCGGAACCTTTCTCGTCTTCAGCGACTACATGCGTCCGGCGGTGCGCCTGGCAGCCTTGATGAAACTGCCGGTGACCTATGTCTGGACCCACGATTCGATCGGGTTGGGCGAGGACGGACCCACCCATCAACCCGTCGAACACCTGGCGGCCCTGCGCGCAATCCCCGGCCTCGACGTCGTCCGGCCCGCCGACGCCAACGAAACTGCCGTCGCGTGGCGAACCATCCTCACGAACAGCGATCGCCCCGCCGGCCTCGCCCTGACCCGGCAGAACGTACCGACCTGGGACCGCACCGTTCACGGCTCCGCAGAAGGCACCGCACGTGGCGGTTACATACTTGCCGAGGGTGAGAACGGCGAACCCGACCTCATCATCATCGCCACCGGATCCGAGGTCCAACTCGCCATGAACGCCAGGGAGGAACTCCACCGAGAGGGAATCTCCACCAGAGTTGTCTCCATGCCCTGCATCGAATGGTTCCTGGGCCAAGACCCGTCGTACCGGGAACAGGTCCTGCCCGCCGAAGTGACAGCGCGAGTCAGCGTCGAGGCAGGCATCGCCACCCCGTGGCGAGAATTCGTCGGCGATGCAGGCGAAATCGTCAGCCTCGAACACTTCGGGGCAAGCGCATCCGGACCCGAGCTCTTCGAGCGGTTCGGCTTCACAGTGGACCGCCTAGTGCATGCTGCGCGAACAACACTCGCCCGCACAACCACGGCCAGGCGCGCACCGGTGACCACCTCACTGTGAGACAACCCCGAAGCGCGGCTCCTTACCCCGTGTCGTCCCTCTCCCCGGGGTAAGGAGCCGAACCACCGCGTCGTGTCCCGTCACCCGCTATTCGAGCGACACCTGCCCCGTGTACCTCGTACTCTTGCCAAATGCGACCCCTTCGGTACTCCATCAACGTCACATTGGACGGGTGCTGCGATCATCGTGCAATCCCCGCGGACGAAGACTTGCATCGTCACCACGTCGGGAACCTCACCCAGGCCGATGCGCTTCTCTTCGGCCGGGTGACCTACGAAATGATGGAGGAAGCGTGGCGGCCGCCGGCGCCGCCGGGAGCGAGACCCGAGTGGATGGAACCCTTCGCCCAGACGATCAACGCGGCAAAGAAGTACGTCGTGTCGAGCACCCTGGAGCGGGTCGATTGGAACGCCGAACTCGTGCGCGGGAATCTGGACACGGCCGTCCGGCAGCTCAAGCGGGAGTCCGGCAAGGGACTGTTCGTGGGCGGTGTGAAGCTCCCGCTGGCGTTGACGGAGCTGGGATTGATCGACGAGTACGAGTTCGTGGTGCAGCCCAGGCTCGCGGGCCACGGGCCGACGTTGTTCGCGGGGCTGTCGAAGCATGTCGACTTGAAGCTCGTGAGCCGGTCGGAGTTCAGCTCGGGTGCGGTGGCGATGCGGTACGAGCCGAAAAGGTCCTAGGAACACCAGTTCGCCTGCGCGAGAGACCAAGAGGTGTCGCTGCGTCCGGCGGCAATCACTTCTTGTCTTCGGCCTTGCCGACGCCTCCTTGATGCGCGGGTCCCACTCCGGAGTCGCTGCCCTCGGTCTCGGCGGTCTGTGCGGCGGGCTTCTCCTCGGCCGGCGAGGCCACTGCGCCACGTGGGGTCTGCCCGGGTTTCGGCGACTGCATTCCGCCGGAGTCCACGTGGGCGTCGTGCTCCGGGCGTCCTTCCTTCGTGCTGGTGGTCCGGCCGTCGTACGGCGGTATCGCCGGCTCCGCGTCGCCGGGAGGCAGCGAGCCGCCGGCGGGCGTAGGGTTCGTGCCCGGTTCCCCGGAGGAGGTGACTTCTTCCTGATCCAGAGACCCCGGCTTGCGGTCCGTCTGGCCTGCTCCGGCCTGGTCCGGGCCCGCGTCTCGTGAGCCCTGGGGGCCACGCTCGGACTGTGGTTCCTCGTGCAACTGCGTGCCTGGTTCGGTACCCATGATCACTCCTTCCCGACGCAGCAGAACGCCGGATTCCTACTCGTGTGTGTTTGACATCTGTTGTAGCTATGCCCTGGGACGCGAATGCGAAACCGCGTCTCTCGATCGAGGCATTGTTTTGGTGCTGCGCCCACCCTGATTCGTTGTGCGACCGTTTGGGCACTCCGAGAAGAGCGGACCGTACAGCAACGATGCGGCGCCGATCCCACGGATTTTCAGCGAGGAGCTACGCCGTGCCCAAGAAGAACCCGCCCATTCCCGGAACACCCGGTTCCGGTACCCCGACGCTCGCCGAGCCCACGGAACCCACCGAGCCGTTGCCCCCCAAGCCCGATCAGCGGGCTCCCGCGCTGGGGACCGCAACCGGGCAACCCGTCGACGGTCCGGACACGGCCCGCGGCCAGCAGGGTGAGCACCTCACCACGGCGCAGGGCGCGCGGCTGTACGACACCGATCACTCGCTGAAGGCGGGAACCCGGGGTCCGACCCTGCTCCAGGATCACCATCTCCGTGAGAAGATCACGCACTTCGATCACGAGCGGATCCCGGAGCGGGTGGTGCACGCGCGCGGTGCGGCCGCCCACGGCGTCTTCCGCGGATACGGTTCCGCCGAACCGATCAGCAAGGCGGGGTTCCTCGGCAAGGATGTCGAGACACCGGTCTTCGTCCGGTTCTCCACCGTGCTCGGCTCCCGAGGGTCGGCCGACGCCGTCCGCGACACCCGCGGGTTCGCGACCAAGTTCTACACCGGCGAAGGCACTTTCGACCTGGTGGGAAACAACATTCCGGTCTTCTTCATCCAGGACGGCATCAAGTTTCCCGACGTCGTTCACGCCGCCAAGCCGCACCCGGATCGTGAGATTCCGCAGGCGCAGAGCGCGCACGACACGTTCTGGGACTTCGTGTCTCTGCACACCGAAGCCACCGCACATACGCTGTGGAACATGTCCGATCGCGGCATCCCCCGTTCGTACCGGATGATGGAAGGCTTCGGCGTCAACACCTTTCGAA
The DNA here is from genome assembly GCF_900455735.1 of Rhodococcus wratislaviensis. Classification (GTDB taxonomy): domain Bacteria; phylum Actinomycetota; class Actinomycetes; order Mycobacteriales; family Mycobacteriaceae; genus Rhodococcus_F; species Rhodococcus_F wratislaviensis. The sequence goes on from NZ_UAUI01000011.1 coordinate 24,381, forward strand.
TGGTGAACGCGGCGGGCGAGAGCTCGCTTGTGAAATTTCACTGGAAGCCGAAACTCGGTGTGCACTCACTGGTGTGGGAAGAAGCGCAGATCGTCAACGGCATGGACCCCGACTACCACCGCCGCGATCTCGCCGACGCGATCGAGTCCGGCGCGTACCCGGAATGGGAACTGGGCATCCAGGCGTTCCCGGACACCCCGGACCAGACGTTCGAGGGCATCGACCTGCTCGACCCGACCAAGATGGTGCCCGAGGAATTAGCCCCCGTCCAGCCGATCGGGCTGATGACGCTCGACGCGAATCCGACGAACTTCTTCGCCGAGACCGAGCAGGTGGCGTTCCATCCAGGGCACCTCGTTCCCGGAATCGACGTCACCGACGACCCGCTTCTACAGGCGCGGTTGTTCTCCTACCTCGACACCCAGATCAGCCGGCTCGGTGGGCCCAACTTCGGGCAGATACCGATCAATCGGCCCCACGCCGAGGTCAACGACATGCTGCGCGACGGCATGCACCAGACGGGAGTCCACCCGGGTGTCGCGCCGTACCGTCCCAATTCCCTCGACGCCGGCTGCCCGTTCCTGGCCGGTGCGGACACGGCGTTCGTCGAGGTGCCGGTGCCGATGCCGGAGTCGACGAAACTGCGCGCCGCACCCGCGAGCTTCGACGACCACTTCTCACAGGCACGACTGTTCTACGCCAGCCTCAGCCCGGTCGAGCAGGCGCACGTCGCAGAGGCCTACACGTTCGAGCTGGGCAAGTGCTACGAGCAGGTGATCAAGGAGCGCGCACTCGAGGTCGTCGCGAACATCGACCCCGGTCTGTGCGAGCAGGTGGCCGCGGGTCTCGGCCTCCCGGCGCCCGCGCCGACCGTCGCCTACGACGCGGCGCCCACACCCAGTCCCGCGCTGTCGCAGGTCGGTGCCGAGTGGCCGCTGGACGGCCGGATCATCGGCATCGTCGCCGACGACGACTCGGATCTGTCCGAGGTGGCGGACGCGGTCGAGATGATCGGCAAGAACGGCATGGTGCCGCTCGTCATCGGACCGCACGGCGGTGAATTGGGGTCGGGCAAGGGCGCCGTGCCGGTGTCCCGGACGTTCCTCACGATGCGGTCGGTGGAGTTCGACGCCATTCTCGTCGCAGCGCCGGCGTCGGACCCTCGGGTGCACGTATTGCTGGCGGAAGCGTTCCGGCACTGCAAGGCGATCGGGGGATGGGCCGCCGGCCGTGGTCTCCTCGAAGCGGCCGGGATCCCGGCCGAGGCCCCGGGCATTCTGATCGCCGACGACGCGTCCGCACTGTTCGACGGCATCACAGCACTGATGAAGTCCCACCGGGTTTGGGAGCGCCAGGTGTGACGTCACCGTGGGTGACCGGGTTGTGAAGTAAACGGTCTGGACGAGGGTCCCGACACCGCCGATGGTGATGTCGAGGCCCTCGTCGGAATTCCTGTGCACCGTCATGATCGTCGAGTTCGGAAGCGAGGCAGCGTAACTGGGGAAATTTGCCGTCTGTGCCTACGCTGTAGAATTGCGCTGTAGTTACTAATGGGTATACTTGCGGCGTATGGGTTCGCTCCAGCAGAGGGTCGCGCTCACCAACGTCCACCTCATTCGAGGAGACGTACGTGGTGACCCGAATCTGCGAAGCCGGGCACCCCATTGAAGGAGTCATCCATGACCTCCACTAATCCTGCCGCCCACACCACCCCCGGAGCCGTCACTCCCGGCCCGCGCGCTCAGCTCGATCCGCGCCGCAGCACCGAGACGAAGGCCGCGTTCAAGACCACCGAGTTCTTCGTCTACATCGCCGCAGTCATCGGAGTCCTCATCGCCTCGTATCTGGTGCAGACGACCGATGGGCACGAGGACTATTTCCGGGCGGACCGCGCCTGGTTCTACATCGTCATTCTGACGATCGCCTACATCGTCAGCCGGGGCATTGCGAAGTCCGGCAGCCGCGAGCACTACACGGACACCGATCGGCATACCGGCGTCTAACTCTCGCCGCGTTACGTTCGTTTGTCGATCGAATCTGCGACACGCCTCCGCACCAAATCAGCGGGGTCGGTGTCGCCGATAGTTGGGCCAAATCTTGTCAGACACATTCTCCCTCAACCATATTGACCACTCGAGTCTACTGTCGAGCAGCGTCGATACCCGTCCTTCCGTCCCGGCCGGGGCGCACCCCTCCCTGGTCGAACTGCCCGGCGTCCGACGTGTCCTCGACCTCGCGGCGCTCACCATGTTGTCGGGTGCCGTGGCCGCGACGACATCACTCTCGGTTGCGACCCTCGGGCTGCTCACCGTGGTCGGTGCCCGGGTTGCGCTGCGTCGCAGCCTGACTGCTCGATAAGAAAGGTTCTTCCCATGTTGATTCTCGTCAGCCGTCTGCTGCGGCGATGGAAGATGATCGTTCTCGCTCTTCCCCTCGTGGCCACCGTACTGTCCCGACTCGGTAACCACCTCGAACGCCGCGCCGGCAAACCGACCACCACATCGCGCGGGCTGCTCGGAATCTCACGGTTCGCCCGCCGCAGGGCCGGCGTCGATGACGCCACCAGGCGTCCGGCCGGCGCACACCGCACCGCCATCGCGCAGGAAGTAGTCGGCATCAACTAGCCACCGAACATGCGGGTGGCGGTACCGTCGCCCGCCCGAATACCAGGAGAACATTCTCATGAACGATCAGAACACGTCCGGACAAGCGCGCAAGGGTCTCCTCGACTCGGTCAAGGGCAAGGTGAAGGAAGTGGCCGGAGCCGTGACCGGCAACGACTCGCTGGCCACCGAAGGACAGCTGCAACAGGCGCAGGCGCAGCAACGTAAAGAGGCGAACAATGCCGAGGCGGTGGCCCGGGCGGAAACCTCGCAGGCCGCAGAGGAACTCGGCCAGGTGCGTCGCGAGAGTGCCGAGGAGCGCGCTGCGATCGGTGCCGAGACCGCGGCCGCCGAAGAAGCTGCCCGGAACCGGCAGGACGCAGAGCACCGGGCCGCGGAGCAACAACAGCACCGACAGGTCGCGCAGGAGCAGTCCCGCGCGGCGGCCGACGCCCGCGACGAAGCGGCCCGGGCCGAGACCCTCGAGCGATCGAAGACGGCCGCCGCCGCCGAAGAAGCCGTCGACGCCACCGACGAACACCGGCGGGTGGTCCGTGACGCAACCGCCGCCCGCGACGAGGCAGAACGAGTGCGGCGCGCCGCCGAGGGCCTCACTGGCGACGCCGGCCTGTCCTGATCCACTCCCCACGAATCATCGGAGATTCCATGAACATCCTCACCGTCCCCATCACGCTCTTGCGGTTGCAGTACACGATCCTGCGTATTCCCCTGCAACTCGTCGAAGACCAGCTGATGTCCCGGCTGGCCACCGAATCCCCGGCCAGGCTGATGTACGAGCGCACGCTCGGCGTGCTCGACGGCGCCGTCGGTAGTGCACTCGGCGACCGTGACACCGAGAGACGCGGCAACGCACTCACCGAGCGCAGCGACGCACTGACCCGGGCGGCGCAACTCGAAGAGGAGGCGGCACGCACCGAGGCCGAGGCCGACACCGCACTGGAAGCCAAGCGCAAGCAGGTCCACGACGAGCAGGCGGCAGCGCGCGAGGCGAAGCAGCGCGACGTCGAACAGGCACGCCGGCGTGAGGACGAGCGCAAACACGCCGCCGAACGGGACGCCCTGCAACGCAAACAGGTCGCGAAGAAGAACGCCGACCAGCTTGCCGCCCAGCGCACTCAGGCTGCGGAGGCCGAGCACCGTGCCGAGCAGACCAGACTCCGGGAAGCGGAGAAGGCGGCGGCAGCGCCGGCCAAGGCCCAACTGAAGGACGCCGCGAACAAACAGGACGAGGCAGCCGGCAAACGCGCTCGCGCCGACCGGGTGGAGAAATTGGCCGAAGCGGAAAAGGCGAAGCGTCGCAACGAGACGGCAGCCAACGGGCAACGCTGATCTGATCGCCGACTACAGGGCGGGGCCGCGGTCGCCGATGATCCGCGGCCTCGACGCGGTCGTCGCTATTTGATCACCGCGTCGACCGTTTTCTTCAGGGCCGACGGCTGGGCGGGGGATCTGGGTGCCTTGTCCCTCAGTTCCAGCATCCGCGCACCCATCTCCCGGAGTTGTTTGCGCCCCAGCTCTTCTCGGACCTTGGGGAACCACTCCTGCTCTTCTTCTTCGATGTGGTGCTCGACGCTCTCGATCAGCACGGTGGTCTTCGCGTCGAACCGCTCGTCGTCGGGTTTCATCGCTGCCAGTTCGACGACCAGCACGTCCGCGACGTGGTGCTCTTCGTAGGATTCGAGGATGTCGTCCTCGAGGTCGGGGGCGAGGTCACGCACCTCCGGGTACATGCCCTCGTTCTCGATGTAGGTGTGCACCGTGAGGGCTTCGATGATCTCGTCGACGATGCGACCCTTTTCCACGCGGGCGTTCGGCCCGGCACCGCGGAAGTCGCGGAACAGCTTCCGGATCTCCTTGTGGTCGTTCTTCAACAGCACGATCGCATCGGTCGACATGGATACCTCACAGTTGGGTCGGGACGTGCACGTTGCCCATCGCTGATCGGCGGGCGCAGTGTCGTCCCTACGCTGTACCCCACCGCGCCGTTCGCTAACACGGCCCGTGTCGAGGGTGGCCCGCGTGAACCGCCCACGGGCCGGTGGGGGTGTGGACCGGCTCTGCGGTGCCTATGGTGGGGTGGGTGGACGGGTGCCGACTGGGCACTCTCCTACAGCCATCCTTTCGATCGAACCGAGGAGCGGTAATGAGCGATTCCGGCGCCGGGGACCTCAGTCGCACCATGGCCGAACTTGCCCGCAGTCTCTCCGGCCCACGCACCCTCGACGAACGTCTGCGCGCTGTCACCGCCGCAGTTGTCGAACTGATGCCGCACGAAACGTGCGCGGGCATCCTGCTCATCTCCGGTGGCAAGAAATTCGAGACCGTCGCGCCGACATCCGAGCTGCTCAGAAAGCTCGACCACGCTCAGCAACAACTCGGGCAGGGACCGTGTGTGGCTGCGGCGCTCAACCATCTCCTGGTGCGAAGCGAGGACCTTCGCTCGGAACCGCGATGGCCGCAGTTCGCTGCGGCCGCTGTCGACGTGGGACTTCTCAGTTCGATGTCCTTTCAGCTGTATACCTCCGAAGGAAAGATGGGCGCACTCAACCTGTTTGCGTTCTCTCCCCACGCGTTCGGTCCCAACGAGGAAGTGGCGGGTGAGGTACTCGCCGCCCACGCCGCGTTGGCCCTCACCGCTGCACGCACCGAAGAGCAGCTGCGATCAGCGGTCGCCTCACGCGACGTCATCGGGCAGGCGAAGGGAATGCTGATGGAGCGATTCGACATCGACGCGATCCGTGCGTTCGACCTGCTCACCCGACTCTCTCAGGAAACCAACACCCGGTTGAGTGTGATCGCGCAGCGGATCACCGAACGCAGATGAGACCCGGCACCTGCCCCACCTCCGGCGATATCAGATTCCCGCCCGTGCGCGTAGGGCTGTCAGCAGTCCACGGCGCTTACCCGTGACCGGATCGATCTGCGGCCGCGGGTCGGTGAACTTGCGCTCCGACGCCGTCTCGGGCGCGTCGTCGGCGGTTGCCCTGAGAAACTTGTTCGGCAGCGCCAGCTTGGCGATGGTCCGCCACGACTCGAAGTACTGCACCGGCATCGAACCCGTGGTGTAGGGGAGGTCGTACTTCTGGGCCAGCGCCCGCACCCGCACGGAGATCTCGCGCAGGCGGTTGCTCGGCAGGTCCGGGAACAGGTGATGCTCGATCTGGTAGCAGAGGTTGCCACTCATGAACTCCATGACCGGGCCGGCCTCGAAATTCGCGCTACCCAGCATCTGCCGCAGGTACCACTGGCCTCGTGTCTCGGTTTCGAGGTCCTTCGTTGTGAACTTCTCGGCACCGTCGGGGAAATGACCGCAGAAGATCACGGCGTTCGTCCACACGTTGCGGATCATGTTCGCCGTCAGGTTCGCGGTGAAGGTCGTCAGGAACGCCGGACCGGTGAGCACCGGGTAGATGACGTAGTCCTTGCGCACCTGGCGGCCGACCTTCTCGAGCACCTCGCGGCCCCTGCGCTCGAACTCCCCACGATCGACACCGCCCGCAACCACCTTGCCGAGCTCGAGGTGCTGGAGGGCGACGCCGTACTCGAAGAACAATTGCAGCAACAGGTTGTAGACAGGGTTGCCGACGCTCAACGGTGTCCACCGCTGATCGCGAGTGACCCGCAGCATGCCGTAACCCACGTCGTCATCCATCCCCAGCACATTCGTGTACTTGTGGTGAACGTAGTTGTGGGTCTGCTTCCAATGCTCGGACAGGCCGGCGATGTCCCACTCCCAGTACGACGAGTGGATCTCCGGATCGTTCATCCAATCCCATTGACCATGCAACACGTTGTGACCCAGTTCCATGTTCTCGATGATCTTGGCGGTGCCGAGCATCGAGGTGCCCGCAAGCCATGCCGGCGGGAACAAACTCGCGAACAGGAGTGCACGCCCGCCGATTTCGAGTGACCGCTGCAGCCGGATCGCGTTTCTGATGTACCGGGCATCGCTCTCCCCGCGAGAGGCTTCGATGTCGCGTCGGATCGTGTCGAACTCGATCCCGAGAGCTTCGACATCCGCCTCGGTGAGGTGGGTGTACATCCTGACATCCGAAATCGCCATAACCCTACGGTAGGGCAAGTTACGCAACCGTAGGTTACGTGCAGATGAGGTCTGAGTTAGTAATGGGCGGGACAGACGACCCGGTCCGGTGGTTTGGGCTCGGCAGCTGAGGGCAAGCTGTGCAGGGAGGGCGTTCGGACGACGATTCGGCCGGCCGCTCGTGCCACACAACAATCAGGAGATGTCATGCAAAAAGTGTTGATCTTCGCAGCGGGCGCGGCCGCGGGGTTCGTCCTGGGCACTCGGTCGGGCCGACAGACCTACGAGAAGATGAGGCATCAGTCCCTCGAACTCTGGCACAACCCCACCGTGCAGGAGAAGGTGAGCGAGGCGACGGAGACCGTGAAGGACAAGGCGCCGCAGGTACAGCACAAGGTCGGGGAACTGGCGAAGAAGGCTACCCACCGCAGCACCGACACGAGTGCCCCGACGAACGGAGTGTCACTGGAGGAAGCTGCGGGCCGCACTCCGACGACGACGGAACCGGCGGCCGTTACTACGGCGACGGAGGGCAAGCACAGCCAAGGTCCGAACTGACCGGAAAGAGGCAGTGCGGGGTCGTCGGCCCCGGACTGCGTGGCCCGTCATGCCATGAACGTGATTTCCGCGCACTCCGATGTGAGTGCGCGGCATACTGTGGCAGTGGTTGCAAGGCGCGGATGGTTGAGCACGCAGGGCCGTGGGTGTCGTTGTGGACAGTGAAGAGCTACTCGGCTCGAACGCACCCCCACAGGGCGGGAGTTTCCGCTTCTACCTCGACGGCCAGCGCTGGGAATGGTCCGACCCTGTCGCCCGGATGCACGGCTACCAACCAGGCGAGATCACCCCAACCACCGAACTTTTACTCTCCCACAAGCATCCGGACGACCACGCGCAAGTCGCTGCGCTCTTCGACAGGATGATCCACGCCGCCGAGCCGTTCAGCAGCAAGCACCGCATCATCGACACGGAACGCCGCATCCACCACGTCATCGTGGTCGGCGATCGAATGCTCGACGAGGACGGCCAGGTCATCGGCACATCCGGGTATTACATCGACGTCACCGAAACGTTGGAAACCGACCTCCGCGAGTTCAACGCGGCGATCACCGAGGCCGTCGCCGCACTCGAACAATCGCGGGCGGTGATCGAGCAGGCCAAGGGTGCGCTCATGCTCGTCTACGGCATCTCCTCGGAACGCGCCTTCGGCATCCTCACCTGGCGCTCCCAGGAGACCAACACCAAACTTCACACCCTCGCCGAGCGCTTCGTCGCCGCCCTCGCCGCCGAGGCGACCCTGCCCGAGTCGTTTCGCGCCCGGTTCGACCACTTGCTCCTGACCGCACACGAGCTGCCCGGCACCCCGGCAGGGGCACAGGACTGACTCACGGGCGACCCCCGCGGCAACCGCCTCCCCCGACCCGGGATTTCGCTATTCGGTGGTGACGTCGGGCGGGTCGGGAAGGTCGACTCCGAGAACGAAGTCGAGCCAGATGAGCGCGTCGGCCAGTGTTTCCGCGCGCATGGTCACGTCGAACTCGCGCTCGGCGGCGGTGAGCGACCGCTCCACTTCCGCGTGATCCTCGGCGAGGACGGCCGACACCGTCCGCAGCACCCAGCGCGCCGATGCGGGCAAGGTGTCGACGTCGACGTATCCGCCGTCCGTGAAGCGGAGGTCGAGGATGAACCTCTCCCCTGGGCCTGCGGCGCCGAGGCGCGCGATGACCACGCCGACGATGGCATCGACAACCCAGGACAGCACATCGCCGTATGCCGGCCGCTGTCCGGCGGGGTGCGGCTCGGCGCACACTCGGGATATCTCGAACGAGAACCGGGCGGCGTCGCGGTCACCGACCATTTGCATCAGCCGGCCGCCGAGAGCTGCGGCCGTCGAGCTGGTGGGGCGGCCTGCGTTCGATCCCATACTGGAGAGAGTGCCCGGCCCCGGGCGGGGCCACACAGGACGCCAGCACGCTCCTGCGGTGATCAGTGACCGCTCCGGCAGCGCCGCAGTTGGCCGGACAAATATCGCTTGGCGCGGCGATGTCCACCCACATTGTCGAGTTCGACGTCCAACGCGTTCAGGAGCGTCGCGAGCAGGCTCGCCTGCGGAGCCCAACCGTGTCGGCTCCGGCACTGCGCGAGCCAGTCGACAGGACCGGTGTGGCCGCGGTCCGCGTTGCACCGCGGGCATGCGGCGGCCTCGTTGGCCGCGATGCTGGGACCGCCCTTGAGTCGTGGCACGAGGTGTTCGGTGGTCGGCGGAATCAACGGTCCGAAACGACGACCGCACCACAGGCAACGTCCGCCCTGCCGGTCGACGGCGAGGGCGAGTCTGGCGGTGCGGTCCACCCGTCGATCGTGACCGATCCGCAGGCGGACCGCCAGTGCCACCCCCGCGCCGCCACCGGAACGTTTACGTCGCCTTGTGGGTCGTGAACGGCAGCACGAGGCGGGACCGGTGCGCGGCGTCCCGGTAGATCTTGTGGGTGACCGGGCGGCCGACCGGCAGGTGGAAGGCATCGGGCGGCAGCAGTGCGTTGTGCGCGTCGGCCAGCGGTTCGTTGTTCGAGAGCTCCACCGTCAGAAGGTGTCCCGGCCGGAACGTCGCGGCAAACGGGTAGAGGCGCAGCACATACTCGTCGATCGTCCCGGGCTCGACCGGCACCGCGCGGGTATGCGGGTGGTACGGGTTGCCCTCGGTGGTGCGCTCGTCGAGCTCGCGGTGCGAGGCCTTGAGGTACCCGGACGTGATCAGCTGGCGCTTGCCGTCGGGGGCGGTATCCCACAGACGCAGAATGAAGTTCGTGTCGTCCTGGTCGATCTCGGCGAAGATGTGCGCGGCGCCGGTGCCGATCAGTTCCGTGGGCTCCTCGAACGGCTCGGTGCTCCAGCGCAGCATCGACACCGTGTCGGTGACCGTGAGCGGCGCCTGGTAGAAACCGTCCGGTGCGGCGTATTCCGCACCCATTCGCTCGGGCTCCGTGGACAGCGTGCCGCGCGGGCGCAGGTACAGCGACCGGTACTCCACGTCCTTCGGTGGCCACTGGCTGCCGGTCACCCGCTCACGCGAGCCCTCGACGAAGACGTTCACCGCGGGCTCGTCCATGATCCCGTTGTCGATGCCCTTGATCCAGTAGTCGTACCACCGGAACATCTTGTCGTGCTCCTCGATGAAGGGGCGCGACTGCATGGGCGGGTACGGGCCGATGTCCAGCTTCTTCGGCCCCTTCAGTGCGTCGAAGAGTTCGATCGTGCCGTCGACCGTCCAGCCGCGGCCTTGGTCGATCTGCAGATAGACGGGGATGTCGATGTTCGGAGCCAGGGTGACGGGGTTGCGCTCTTCGTACCAGTCCCCGTCCAGGTCGTTCGTCACGATGTCGAACCAGGCCTCGTGATGCTTCGGGTAGTTCAGCACGTGGACCAGGTTCGGCCAGGCAGCGACATCCGGATCCGCGAGGCGCTCGGCGACGCGCTTCGTGATCTCCTCCGGGGAGTACGTCTCGAGCATGCGGGACTTGACGTTGTCGGTGAAAGCCCAGCCGGAGTCGCCGCCGCGGCCCTCGCGGGCGGCGCGCGGCATGAACCACATGATGCCGCCGTGGTAGGTGGTCTCGTAGAAGTCGTAGTGCCCGCCGCTGACGAAGATCGCCTTCAGATGCGGCGGGCGCTCCGCGGCGGCGAGCACCTGCATCGACCCGAAGTAGGAGATGCCGATCATCCCGACGTTGCCGTCGCACCACGGCTGCTCGGCAACCCATTCGATGAAGTCGTACGCGTCCTGGCCCAGTGAGACACCGCCGGCGTTGTAGTTGCCGATGTGCTCGCCCTCGGAGGCGCCGGAACCGCGGAGGTCGCCGATCACGTGGACGTAGTCCTCTTCGACGACGCGTGCGATGTCGCCCGCCTCGATGCAGCCGTCCCACATCGGGCTGGGGCGCCGCTGCGGCGGCGTGGTGAGGGCGAGGGCCTGCAACTCCTTGCCGTACGGGCTCAGGGCGACCAGCGCGGGCCGGGGTTTGTCCTCCACACCGGAGTACGAGTCGGCGACGAGCGTGACACCGTCCCGCATCGGCACCCGGAGGTCCTTGCGGACGGCGATCTTCTGCCCACCCGCGTCAAGAGTTCGAAAATCCGTCATGAGTGCGCGACTCTCTTTCTCTGTCAGAGCTTCTGGTTGAACTGCGTGCGGTAGCCGTGCAGCGTCGTGAAGAACGGGGACGGTTCGAGTGCCGGGTCCCCCTCGTAGCCGAGTTCCTCCGCCACCCGGGCGAACGGCGAGTACGCCGAGTGCGTTACCTGCAGGCCGTCCTGCAGATACCGATGGGCCGCGTCGCTGACCCGTGACTGGATGTCCAAGCTCTCCTGGAGGGCCTGCCGAGCCTGCTCGCTGTCGAGTTCGACCCCGTAGGCCACCCCGTCCGCCCGGCGGTACGGATGCCCCAGATACAGGTGCTGCGGACGGATCTCGTCGCGCAGGTACTGCACGCTCGACCGGTAGGCGACCGGATCCTCGTAACCGGGAAAGCCGTTCGCGGCGCCGTGGACCTGCACGGCGTCGCCGACGAACACGGAGTTCTGGCCGTTCACCACATAGGCCACCGATCCGGCGGTGTGGCCCGGGATGGAATGCACCGCGACGGTGACATCGCCACCGAGGGAGAAGGTCTCGCCGCCCCGGACCACGATGGACGGCTCCATCTCCCCGGAGATGACCGTCTGCGCCGTCGCCGTCTGCTTCGCGGCGCCCTGCGGGTCGTTCAGATACTGCCCACGCACCGCCACGTATTCGTCCACGTGCGCCTGCCGCGATCGCAACAGGTGCGCGTCGGCCTCGTGGATCACCACCTGGGCACGCCTGCCGGTCAGTTCCCACAGGGCGTGCGCCCCGCCGAGGTGGTCGATGTGGCCGTGGGTCAACAGGATCCACCGGACGTCCTCGATGCGGCGCCCGAGAGCCTCGAGCGCGGGGGCCATTCCCTCGGCGGGCGACGATGCGATTCCGGTGTCGACGATCGCCGGCTCGGGGGCGTCGATGAAGAAGCTGTAGAGACCGAATCGGCCCCAGGGCGAAACGAGTGGGTGAATCTTCACGTCCTGCGTCATGTCACTTCCCCGGAGCGGAATGAAGGAACTCGGCCGTCTCCTCGAACACCTTCTGGTACTCCGGGATCCAGGAGAAGTTCTGGACGAACCCGTGGTTGGCTCCGGCACGGCGATTGACCTTCGCGTGCACTCCGGCCTCGTTCAGCCGCGCGCCGTAGAGTTCGCCCTCGTCGCGCATGGGGTCGAACTCGGCGGTGACGATCAGCGCCGGGGGCAGTCCGGTCAGATCCTCGCGCTTGATCGGGGAGACCAGCGGGTCCGCCGGATCCGCGCCGCTGTCGACATAGAAGGCATTGAAGGGCTTCAGTCCCGCGGTCTCCACGCCGTACCCTTCGGCGTTCTCCCGCAGCGAGGCGTAGCGGTCGATGTCGAAGTCCAGGTCCAGCGACGGGTAGAACAGGACCTGGTGGGTGATGCGATCGAAACCCTCGTCGTGTGCCATCGCGGCGACGGCGGCGACGAAGGTGCCGCCCGAACTGTCGCCGGCCAGCGCGAGCGTCGAGCCGTCCCACTTCAGGGCCCCGCCGTTCTCGGCGACCCACCGCACCACCCCGAGGCAATCCTGGAGGCCGGCCGGAAACGCAGCCTCGGGCGCCCGGCGGTACCCGACGGAGACGACCTTCAGCCCGGACTCCTTCGCCAGGGACCGCGCGACATGGTCGTGGGTGTCGAGGCTTCCGAGGAAGAACGCCCCGCCGTGGAAGTACACCAGCAGTCCGTACGAGTCGGCGTCGACCGGCGTGTAGATCCGGACCGGCACGTCCCCGGCTGTGGTGTCCTCGACCGCGTGGAGCGGCAGGCGCTCCTCCACGGGCGCGACCTGTGCTTCCTCGCCGGCGCGCATGGCCGACGGGTCGAGTGGGCCCTCGGGCGGGGCGGGCAGGTTGGCGATCACCTGGGCGATCTGGGGGTGCAACGGCATGACGGTGACCTCGTTTCTACTTTGTGGCGGGCTGCTGAGCGGCGGGCTTCTGACCGGGGAAGACGTCGTCGACCTCGTCCTCGGTCCACCCCTGACGCGAGATGCGCTGCAGCTCGTCCGTCACCGGCTTGCGGGTCGCCTGGTACAACGCCAGCGCGTCCTTGACGGAGTCGGCCTCCTGCAGGGCGTCGGCGAGCGCGCCGGCGTCCAGGATCGCGGAGTTCGCACCCTGCCCCTGGTGGTGCAGCATCGAGTGCGCTGCGTCGCCGACGAGGACGACCGAGTCGGAGTGCCACCGCTCGACCGGGTCGATGTCGTAGACCGCTCGAATGCTGACGGTGTCCAGGTCGAGGCCGCGGGCGATGTTCACGATCCGCTCGTCGAAGCCCTCGACGGTTGCCACGATGTCGTCCTTCGTGATCTGCGGCGCCCAGGTACCGTCCGGGCACAGCGCGGTGATGTCGAAGGACACCTGGCCCCGGTGGCGCAACGGCAGCAGGTACACCTTCGTGCCCCTGCCGATGTACATCCGGAGGTTGTCGTCGACGATCATGCCGTGGGCGTCGTCGACGGAGATCACCGCGCGGTAGGCGTGCTCCCCGGAGAACACCGGGCCCTTGTCGCTGAAAAGCTGTTGCCGCACCACCGATTTGATGCCGTCGGCGCCGATGACCAGATCGGCTTCGACGGTCTCGGCGTTGGCGAACGTGAGGACGGAGCGGTCGCCCCGGTCCTCGACGGACTCGAGTTTGTGACCGAGGTGCACCATGCCCTCGGGGAGCACGCCCAGGAGAGCGTCGATGAAGTCCCCGCGGTGGATCAGGTGGGTCTTGGTCGCCTCGGCGAAGTCGTCGATGCCCGGCCACGCCTCCTTCATGATCGGATCATCAGTGGCGGTGAGGATCTCGAAGTAGTCACTCGGCGAGCTGACGTTCGCGATCGCGTCGAAGATCCCCCACCGGCGGAAGCGGTCCATGGTGGACGGACGTAGACCGATGCCGGCGCCGACCTCCCGAACCGCGGTGGCCTGCTCGTACACGGTGACGTCGGCGCCGAGCAGGCTCAGGGCCTTGGCCGCCGCAGCGCCGGCATACCCTGCGCCGACGATGGCGATGTTCAGGTTCTTCAGCTCTGTTGGTTGCATGGTTCTCGTCCTTGTCAGTTCTGGATGGTCAAGAAGTCGGCGGGGTTCTCGACGAACAGCTGGGTGATCGTGGCCTCGTCGATCCCGGCCTCCCGCAGGTCGGGGATGAGGTCCTCGAAGAGGTAGTTCACGGTGTGGCCCTTGACTCCCGGCCACCCGAGCGGACTGCAGTTGGCATCGACGCCGGCGAGCGCCCTGTCCAGGTGGCCGGCTCCGAGGAACCGGAGGAAGTGGTCCAGGCGCTCCTTGCGGGGGCGGGCCCAGAACGGCGGATCCTCGAGTTCGGTCTCGTACCCGAACGTGTCGAAGCCGACGCGACCGCCCTGCTCGGCGATCCAGGTGTCGCGCGTCTTCTCGGCGTTCACGCCGTCGTCGACATGTCCGAACAGCACGCGGTCCAGCGGGAGGCCCTCGTCGTGGAAGATGGCGATGGCGTTCTCGGCGTCGATCGCCAGATGGGTCAGGATCGGCACACCGGTGCTCAGGGCGGCGCGAGCCGCGGCGCGGTAGATTCGCTTGTCCAGCTCTGTCATTCGGCCACCGCGGCTCACCCCGACCTTGATGACGCCGGCGCGGCTGCCGGTGTTCCCGATGCCGACGGTGATCTCGTGAACGAACTGCCGGGTCAGGTAGTCCACGCTCGCCCGCTCGAAGAACGGCAGGGCGGTGTCGCCGCCGACGAATCCGGTGCAGGCGACGATGTGGACGCCGGTCTTCGCGGACAGCGACTTGTAGTAGTCGACGTCACGACCGTTGCAGATTCCGGTGACGTCGACGAAGGTCCCGGCCCCGTACTCGTGGAACGTGCGCAGCTTCGGGACGGTCTCCGCGTACCGCTCCTCGGGGGTTTTCCACCACCTCGTGTCCAACTCGGAGCCGGGCATGCCGTACCCGATGTGCTCGTGGATGGCGACGATGCCCAACTCCTCGGTCGGGATCGGCCCCAGGACTGTATTGACTCTCGACACAACACTCCCCTTCGGAAAAGACGACACTTCGATGGTGGATTTCGCGCGGTCAGCGCACCGACAGCAGTTCGCGGGGGTTGTCCACGAGGATGCGCTGGACGTCCGCGTACCCGAGCCCCCGCGCGGTGAGGAGGGGCACGAACGTCGACAGGATGTAGCTGAACGGCACGTCGCACTCGGGCTGACCCTTGGCCACTCCGATCGCATTGCTCGAGAGCAGGATTCGGTTCCCGTGGCCGGCCTCGACCAGTTCGCGCACCACGGCGGCGCGCTCGTCGTCGGTGATGTGGGAACCGCCTTCCGATCCCACGTGGTCCAGGGCGACGTACGCGTCGCGGCGGGCGATCTCGAGCGGTGCGCCGTCGGCCACCGCATCCTTGCGGTCGAGACCGCCGACGACGACGCGATGGGCCGGCAGCTTTTCGTCCACGACGATCTCGAGGTCCGCCGCCGCGTCCTTCCCGTAGCGGAGGGAGACTGCGACTCCGGTCTGCAGCGCGGCCCGGGCAGCGCCACGGAACAGGCTCTCGTCGGTGGGTGTCATGCCTTCGCGAGTCGCGGTGGTGGTCACCAGACCCGCGGCACCCCGTCGCTCGACACGCGGGATCACCATGCCCTCGGTGATCTCTTTGGTGAAGAGGTCGGCGAACTTCTCTGCGGGCCACGGTGTAGGCGGGTTGGTCTGCGGCGTAAGGAAATAGCCGCCGAGCATCTCTTCGGGGCCCATGCCCGTCGACGCCACGATGTGCACGCCGGTCGAGCGGGAGAGTGCCTCGTACAGCCTCACGTCGCGACCGTGGAACATGCCGGTGCTGTCGACGATCGTCCGTCCGCCGTGGTCCCGGAAATCCGTCACCTTCGCCGCCAGGATCTCGAAGATTTCGGCGCGGTCCATGGCGATGTCGAACGCATGCTCCGCGCCGGGAACCACGGAAAGCAGTGCCTCGTGAACCGAGACGATCCCCAGATCGCCGGCGGATACGGGGCCGAGGACGGTGTTGACGGTGTTGTTCTCGGCGGTCTGGGTGCCAGTCATCGGCACTTCCTTTCGTGAGCGTCATGTCTGCATGACGTGCTGCGCATCACGGTAGGGATTAACATTACAGACTGTCAAGTGAGTGAATTGGTAGACAGGTGACTTGTCAGGAGGATTCGTGGCTGTACTGCGGATAGAATCCGGGCCATGTCGCTCCGTGCCGCTCAGAAGCAGATGACCTACGAGCTCTTCCTCGCGAAGGCGCTCGAGCTGTTCGGCGGGAAGGGCTACTCCGCGACCACGATCGACGACATCGCCACCGCCGCCGGCTCGACCCGGACCACCTTCTACCTGCACTTCTCGTCGAAGGCCGAGGTGATGAGCGCGCTCCTGACGAAGGTCGACGCGATCCTCACCACGGCCGACGACCCGACGCTGACCGCGGTGGTCGCGTCCGGCTCGCGCGACCTGATCCGGGAGTGGCTGGACCGCAAGTTCTCGCAATGGGACGAGATCAAGCCCTACCTCACCGCGTCCTTCCAGGCCGCACACGAGCCGGACGTCGCAGCCAAGACCGAGCAGTGGTTCGAGGACGCGGTCGGTCAGATGACCGACGGGCTGGACCGGGCGAAGCGCTTCCCGCCGGACCGTCGCCAGGTCCGGTGCGTGCTCGCCTTCGGCCAGCTCGAGTACCTCTCGCGCCGCTACTTCTCGGTCGGCTGGCGGATTCCCCGCGAGGTCTGCCTCGACGAACTCACCGACTCCTGGTGCCACCTGCTCGCGTCGGACAACTGAGCCTCGAAAGTCGTCGCTTCGACGAGGATCTCCCGCAACCAGCCGATGAACGCCGCATCTGCCAGACGCGGGTTCCACACCATGTCGACCCTCAACGGCGAGATCGGCAGGGGGAACTCCTCGATCCGGAGGTCCACCCGTTCGCGCATCGCGACAGCGACCCGCAGGGTGTGCACCGCCACCCCACCGGCCGTCGCCACCAGATGCGGGATGAGCAGGTGGTCGGCGACGAGTTGCCCGATCCGGTACTGCACGCCGTGCGCGTCCAACGCTGCATACGGCGCCACCCGGTGCCGGGAGTCGTAGGTGACGTGGGGCACCGAGGTGAGCAGGTCCAGTGCAGACGCCGCGGGATCGCTGTCCGGATGGGCGATCACCACCCAGCGGTTCTCGTACAGCCGCTCGCGCGGGTGCGGCGACGCGAACGCCTCGGACAGGAGTACGACGTCCACCCCGTCGTCGGTGAAGTCGCTTGCCTGAGGCTCGACGAAGTTGCGCACCCGGAGGGTCGCATTCGGTGCCCGCTCGGCGATCAGTCGAGCCAAAGCGGGCCCGACGACGAATGCGGTGCTGGTGGTCATCGCCACAGTGATGGTGCGGCTGTCGTGGGCCGGGTCGAAGCCCGGAAAGTTCACCACCTGGGCGGTCTGCCGCAGTACTTCACGCAGTGGCGCGATGAGTTCCAGGGCGCGCGGGGTGAGCACCAGGCCGCTGCCCTGCCGGGTCACCAGGTCGTCACCGATCATTCGGCGCATCCGTCCCAGGGCATGACTCATCGCGGGTTGGGACATGCCCACCCGGGCCGCGGCGCGGGTGACCGATCCCTCCTCGAGGAGCGCCAGCAACGGCACCAGCAGATTGAGGTTGACCGAGGCGAGCCGCTCCAGGCCGAGATCACTCGAATGATCCCCGGGTTGGTTCATCCACACGAAGTTACGCGTCCTCCTCTGGAAAGCGTCGGCGTCATGCCTCGGCCGAGGCCATACGGCGCAGTCTCGGGATCGGGATCCGGTGGTTGACGGCGACCGCGACACCGTGACCGTCGTCGTGAGTCCAGCGCATCACCGACGGACCGCGCGGGCTGTCGCCGAGGAGGAACTTCGGTTCACCGGCGGCCGGCAGATGACCGGTGGCCTTGAGGTTCAACCCGAACTGCTCGGTCCAGAAGTACGGATCGAAGTCGAGTTCCGGCGCCTCGTCGCCGGTCAGTAGTGCGAGGGCAGCGACCTTGGCCTGTTCGATGGCGCTGCTCCACAGCGGAATCCGGCGTACTCCCGTCCGCGTCGGGACGGCCGCGACGTCCCCGGCCGCGACGATGCCGGGCCCGATTCGTCCCCGCGAGTCCGCTTCGAGGCGGCCGCCGGTCATCAGTCCACTGGTGGCCAGCCATCCCGTGTTGGGGATGTCGCCGATCGCGCTGACGAGCACGTCGCCTTCGACCCGTGATCCGTCCCGCAGAACCAGCCCACGCGCAGTGTCGATCCCGGCGGCCGCGCCGGCGACGATGGTGAGTCCCCGGGCGACCGCGGCCGCGGTGAACGCGTCGGACAGGCAGGGCCCCAGATGCGACAGCATCGGCCGGCCGTCGGCCACCAGCGTGACCCGGCATCCCGCCGACAGGGCAGCGGACGCGATCTCCATGCCCAGCGGGCCGGCTCCGACGACCACCACCGACGGCCGGGCTGCCAGCCGTTCCCGGAGAACCAGGGCATCGTCCAGGGTGCGCAGGGTCAGCTCAACGCTGCCGTCGCCACCCAGACGCCGGGCCCTGGAACCGGTGGCGATCACCAGTCCGTCGTAGGGCAGGTCCGAACCGTCGTCGAGACACACGCGGCGGGACTCGACGTCGAGGCCGACTACCGCCACCCCGAGCACCTCGGCGGCCTCGTGCGTGGGCGGCGCCAGTTCGTGGGAACCGCCGTCGACCAGGAGCGTCTTGGAAAGCGCGGGTCGCGAGTACGTCGCCCGGGGTTCGTCGCCCACGATGGTCAGGTCGCCGTCGAAACCTGCGGCACGGAGGCTGTCGCACGCGGTCTGGCCGGCGATCCCGTTGCCGACGACCAGAATTCGCCGGGGAGCTTCGGTGAGTTTCATGCGAGTCTGAGGGCGGCCACGGGGCAAACCCGGACAGCGGCGCCGGCGTCAGCAAGTTCAGGGCTCCCCTCGGGGAACTCTTCGACGTCGAGGATCAGTTCGCCCTCGTCGTCGAGATGCATCAGGTCGGGGGCGATCTCTTCGCACAGTCCGTGGCCCTCACACCGAGGCCGGTCGATCACGATTCTCATGCCGGGACCACCTTCAGGATCTCGAGTGTGTCGATGGAGCGGGTGATGTTGCTGGGCAACCGAACCGGCTCGGCGGCCACCAGACGCTGTGCGTGGACGGCGAGTGCCCCGATGACGGCGTGGGCTTCCAAGCGGGCCAGGCCCTGGCCTGCGCAGCCGTGCGGGCCGTAGCCGAAGGAGAGATGGTCGACCGGGTTCCGTTCGACCAGAAAGTCGTCCGGGTTCTCGTAGTGCCGTGGGTCGCGGTTGCCCGCACCGAAGAGGATCGCCACCTGGGATCCGGCCGGCACCACGGTGCCGTCGATGATGACGTCCCGGGTGACGAGGCGCCCCCAGGCATGTACCGGCGCCCAATATCGGAGTATCTCGTTGAAGGCTGCCGGAACCAGGGCGGAATCCCTTCGGACCAGGTCGAATTGGTCGGGGAAGGCCGAGAAGAGCGCGACGATGTTGCCGAGCGCGGCGATCGTGGTGTCCACTCCCGCGCCCAGGTACTGGTGGATGATGTGGCCGGCGGTGCCGGGAGGAATGGCGCCCCGATCCTCGGCATCGAAGATGCCGCGACCGACCGATCCCGGCGCCAGATCCTCGGCCCGGACCCCGGTGCACCAACCGTAGAGTTCGCCTGCGATCGGGAAGTTCTCCGCAGTCCGCTGGTTCATCGGGCCGATGACCTCCATCGCGGCCTGTCCCCAGCGCAGCATGTTGTCGCGCACCTCGCCGGTGAATCCGATCAGGTCCGCGACGACCTCGAGCGGAAGGGCGCGGGCCAGCGCGTCGATGGCCTCGAACGATCCCCTGTCGACCAGGTCCGCGACCAGCGCATCGGCCTTGGTCCGGATCTGGTCCCTGATTCCCCGCAGCGCCCGTGGGGAGAGGTTCTCGGTGAGAGTCGCGCGCAAGTCGGTGTGGATCGGCGGGTCGGAGGCCAGGGACGTGCCTTGCAGTGCCTCGTTGACCATGGGGTTGAAGCCGACCGTCCGGGACGAGAACGTGCCGGGGTCGGCCAGAGCGTCGCGGATGGCGTCGTATCGGGTCAGGGCATAGACATCGTTGGCGGGCAGATGCACCACCGCGCCGAGATCGCGGAGTTCGGCGTACGTCGGGTAGGGGTCGATCAGGATCTCGTCGGCGAAGAGGTCGATATCGGAACTCGCGGGTGTGCTGGTCATGCACCCAGTGAAGTGACTCCACTCACATAAATCCAACTCATATTGTGCATATAGGAACATGCATGCTGTTGATGTGAACGTCCGGCGGTTCACAGGAAAGTGCCAGCGACTTCACGGGTCGACCGGATTCTGTCTACTTACGCTCCTTCCATGCGAACTCAGAACTCCCGTGTCACCTCGCCGAAGAAGTTGATCGTCGCGTCCTCGATGACGATGCTTCTCGGACTCTCACTCGTTGCGTGCGGGACCGACAGCGACACCACCACCCCGGCGCCCGGCTCCGCTTCGAGTTCTGTCGCAGCGACTATGGCCACCGCCGACGCGGGCAGCGTCGCCGCCGGCGCCGAGGCATTCGCGGCTACTCTGACCGACGATCAGAAAGCGTCACTGCAACAGGAGTATTCGCTCGAGAATGCGCAGAAGTGGTCGAATCTGCCGCAGGCACTGCTCCGGGGCGGTCAGGGGCGGATCGGCCTGCAACTGAGCGAGCTCGACGACACTCAGATCGCCGCGCTCGACACCCTGTTGCAGGCGGTCACCGGCTCGGCGGCGGGCGACGGGTACGACGAGATCCAACAGCTGCTCAACGCGGATGACTATCTCGCGGCCAACGGCGGCGGAACCGACTACGGCCGTGGTAACTACTACATCGCCTTCCTCGGCACCCCGTCCGATTCCGGGACGTGGGAATTGCAGTTCGGAGGACACCATCTGGCGTTCGCGAACACCTACGTCGACGGCGCGCTCGTCGGTGCCACCCCGTCGTTCCGCGGGGTCGAACCGTTCGGCACGTTCGAGCAGAACGGCACGTCCAATTCCCCTCTCGCCAACGAGCAGTCTTCGTTTGCGGCGCTGCTCGCAGGACTGTCCACCGAGGAGTTGGCCACAGCGAAACTCGATTCCGTGTACAGCGATCTGGTGCTCAAACCCGGTAACGACTGGGCATTCCCGACGACCAAGGAAGGCGTGCAGGTCTCGACGTTCACTCCGGAACAGAAGCAACTCGTCATGGCCGCGATCGCCACTTACGTCGACGACATCGACGACGCGGACGCGGCGACCATCTTGGCGAAGTACGAAAGCGAGCTGGACCAGACGTACGTCTCGTACTCGGGTAGCACCGGCGTGACCGAGCAGAACGACTACGTGCGAATCGACGGACCGTCGGTCTGGATCGAGTTCTCGATGCAGCACGGCATCGTGCTGTCCGGGAACCACCCGCACTCGGTGTGGCGTGATCGGACGACGGACTACGGCGGAACGCAGGAGTGATCATCCCTCGGCTGTGCAAGTCGATTGCGGGGTTGATGGTGGTGCTCTCATCGATCGGAGTGTGGCTGATCGGCGGTACCGCACAGGCTCACGTTCTTCCGACCACCACGATCGAGCTCGACGTTCACGCGTCGGAAATCACTGCCGCACTGACGATTCCACAGAGCGACCTGGAGGCCGCAAGCGGGATCGACCTCGGATCCGGAGGCCAGAGCGACGTCGACGCGCACTCGAGCGAACTGCTGGACTATCTCGAGGACCATTTCGCGCCCACCACGCTGGACGGCCGGCCGTGGGCGGTCACGTTCGACGAACCCACCGTGGGTTCGTCGGAGGACCTCGGTACCGGAATCTATGACACGCTCACGACGACGGCGCATCTTGTTCCACCTGCCGGCACCGATGAACGCTCGTTCGATCTCGGCTACGACGCGGTGATCCATCGCGTGGTCACCCATGTCGTCATGGTCACCGTACGATCCGACTGGTCCACGGGAACAATAGATTCCGGGCGAGAGATCGGCACTGTCGGAGTGGACTCCGTCACCGGAGACATCACGCCACTGACAGTGCGCCTCGACGACGGAAGCGCCTGGCAGGGATTCGTCAGTATGGTCTCGCTCGGTATCACCCATATCCGGGAGGGAACGGATCACCAGCTGTTCCTGCTCACGTTGTTGCTACCCGCTCCGTTGCTCGTCGCCGCCCGGCGATGGGGTGGTCCTGCGCGGCCTGTAGTGGCGGTGCGCAAGATAGCTGCGATCACGCTGGCGTTCACCGTCGGCCACTCGGTCACCCTCGCGTTGGGCACGATCGGCTTTCCGGTTCCGCAGCAGACCGTCGAGGTTCTCATTGCGATCAGCATTCTCGTCGCTGCCGTTCACGCAATCGTGCCGATCTTCTTCGGCCGTGAAGCGTTGATAGCGGGGATGTTCGGTCTCGTCCACGGTCTCGCGTTCTCGGCGACGCTCACCGAACTCGATCTCACCGGTGGGCAACTCGCAGTCAGCCTGCTGGGTTTCAATATCGGCATCGAGCTGATGCAACTCGCCGTCGTCGCTGTCGTGCTGCCGCCGCTCATCGTGCTCGCGCGGACCCGTATCTACCATCCCGTCCGGGTAACCGCGGCCGTACTCGCCGCGGCAGCAGCAGTCGGATGGGTATTCGATCGGGCAGGGTTTCCCAACATCGTCGCCGACGTGGCGGACCGCCTGGCCGACGTGACGCCGTATATCGTTGCCACTCTGTGGATTGCCGCGGTCGCCGTGGCCGCTCTACTCCTGCGGGGCCGCGTCGTCGGGACGGCCGGGCCAGACGCGTTTGCGACACCGCCGGACCGCAGCCACAACCGTGCGACACTGCGCCCCATCCTGCAGGAACTTCTGGCCGCCAAGCCCGCGTCCGACTGGTTCGACATCGTCACCGAGGCACGGTTGCCGTGTGCCCCGATCAATGATGTCCGCAGCGGAATCGAATTCGCGGGGCGCATCGGGCTGGAACCCGTCGTGGCGGTGGGCGACGGTGAAGAATCTCTTCCCGGGGGGCGCAACCTAGTCGATACTCAGCAGCGCACGCGCCTGAAGGATGGCCTGCTCGACGTCGTCGTCGAGGCCTCCGGCGGGCAGTGCACCGATTTCGCCGCGGAGCAGTCCGACGTCCTTGAGCAGCAGGTCGTACTGGATGTCGACGAGGTTGTCACTCATCCAGCTTTGTCCGGTTGACACGGCGATCACGTCGAAAAGGCCCTTGGCGGGCGTGCCGAGATGCTCGGCGAGAGTGAGCATCCGCGCGGTGGCGGCCAGATTGTAGGTGGCCAGCGCATTGTTGAGGAGCTTCACCAGGGCCGGCTGACCGTAGGACTCCATGCTGAACACGCGGCCGGAGATGTCGGCCAGCAGCCGGTCCTCGGCGGGGGTGGCGTCGGGTCCGGCGAGGAAGATGGTCATCGAGCCTTGACGGGCACCCTGGGGGCCGCCGGACACGGGGGCCTCGAAGACGCGCCAGTTGTCCGGGGCCGAAGACATGATCTTCCGGGCATCTTCCGGTGCCAGCGTGGTGTGGACGAAGACGGTCAGCGGCCGCGCGGTGTGGTCCTGGAGCGCCGCGAACACGGACGACACCTGTTCGGCCAGCCGCACCGCGACGTGGACGCTGTCAATGGACGGCCAGTCGAGTGCCGCGAGGTCGCTTCCGGCCGGTGACTGGGTCTCGTCCGACCACTCGCGGACGCGTTCCGCGTTGAAGTCGTAGCCGTACACCTCCTGCCCCAGCTGGGCGAGATGTGCGCCGATGTTTCCGCCGATGGGTCCGAGTCCAATTACCAAGTGCATGAGCGTTCCTCGAGTGTGTGAGCGAGCAGGTGTGGAAGAGAATGCCGGACCGGCATGGCAATTCGGCTCAGACCGTGGGGGACTCCGGGACGAGACCCCGCTCTGCCATGACCTGCTTGACGAGGGTCAGGCCGTTGAGCACGCGCGGGAACCCGACATAGGGGATGCAGTGGATCAGAGCACCGACGATCTTCTCCTTGGTCAGGCCCACGTTGAAGCCGGTGTTGATGTGCAACTTCAACTGGGGCTCGGTGCCCAGGGCGACCAGTGTGGAGATGGTCACCATCGTCTGCTCCTGCTGGGTCAGGCCGGTCCGGGAGTAGATGTCTCCGAAGGCGAAGGAGACGATGTAGTCGGACAGATCCGCGTCCAGACTCTGGTACGACTCGACGAGCTTGACATGGTCGAAGGTATTGGTGTGCTCGGGGGAGACGAGCTCCATCATGCGGTCGAGGCCGCGCTGATAGCGATCTGTGGCCATGTGGGTATTCCTCATCAGCTTGTCGGAGAAGGGTTTGCGCTACACCACCGGGCGGTGACACCCGGTGGTGTAACTATCTCTGTACCTATGGGTTTCGTACCAGCTTCTTGTTGGCGAACTCGTTGAACCCATATCGGGCCAGCTCGCGGCCGACGCCGGACCCCTTGACACCGCCGAACGGCAGGTCCGGGGAACTCTTGCTGATGCCGTTGATCCAGACCATGCCGGTCTCGAGTTCCTCGGCGATGCGGTCGGCCTTGTCCGGGTCCGAGGTGAACACGCTGGGCGAGAGGCCGAACTGGGAGTCGTTGGCCAGGTCGATTGCCTCGTCGATCGATCCGACGCGGTGCACGACCGCCACCGGGCCGAACAGCTCCTCGCTGAACGCGCGCATCTCACGCGTGACACCTGCCAGCACGGTGGGCGGGTAGTACGCGCCGACCCCGTCCGGCCGGTGACCGCCCAACAGGACGTCGGCCCCACGGGAGATCGCCTCTTGGACAAGCTCGTCCAGTTCCTCGACACCCGCGTTCGATGCCATCGGTCCGAGCTTCGTGTCGGGGCTGGTCGGGTCGCCGGGCTGCCAGCCGGCCATCCCGTCGACGAATTTCCCGACGAACTCCTCGTACACACGTTCATCGACGAGGAACCGCTTCGACGCGGTGCACGCCTGCCCGCCGTTGCCGAGCCGCCCGACGACGGCAGCGGCAGCCGCCGCGTCCACATCGGCGTCGTCGAGCACGATGAAGGGGTCCGAGCCGCCGAGTTCCAGCACGCACTTCTTCATGTGCCGGCCCGCGACCTCGCCGACAGCCGACCCGGCCTTCTCGGATCCGGTCAGCGACACACCCTGGACACGCGGATCCGCAACGGCATTCGCGACCTGCACCGAGGAAATGAAGGCATTGCGGTACACACCCGCGGGCAACCCCGCCTCGGTCAGGACCCGTTCGATGGCGAGGGCTGACTGCGGGCAGTTCCGCGCGTGCTTGACGATGATCGTGTTGCCGAGGGCAATGTTCGGCGCCGCGAAACGAGCCACCTGGTAGTAGGGGTAGTTCCACGGCATCACCCCGACGAGCGGGCCGATCGGCTCCGTGCGGACGACGGCCGTGCCGGACCCTGTGATGTCGAGAGGCTCGTCCGCCATGTACTCCTCGACATGGTCGGCGTAGTACTGGTAGATCGAGGCGACCAACTGCACCTCACCCCTGGCCTGGGCGATCGGCTTGCCCATTTCCAGGGTGAGAAGCTTGGCCAGCTCGTCGGCCTGCTCGCGGTGGATCTCGGCGGCCCGGGTGAGGACGATGCGGCGCCGCTCCAGCGGTGTGGTGCGCCAGGAGCGGTAGGCGGCCGTGCTGTGTCCGATGAGAGCGTCCAGCTCCGCATCCGAGATCTCCGGGTACTGCGCGTTCTCTTCCCCGGTGACCGGGTCGATGGTGGTGTAGACACCCATGGGGTTCTCCTGTGTGGTGATGAGGGGTGTCAGGCCGCGATCGTCTCGGCCGACTCGAAGCCGCGGTATCCGTCGGCGGTGACGTCGGCCAGGACGGCACGGTAGTTGCCCAGCCCGCCCAGGTAGAACAGGACGCTGGGCTTCTTGCCCGGGACGTTCGCGCCGAAGATCCACGAGTCGACCTTGGTGAACACCGTCATGTTGGCGATCTCGGTGCATGTCTCGGTCCATTCGGCCTCGGCCTCCGGCGTGGGTTCGATCGCCCGCAGTCCGTTGCGTTCGGCGTAGTCGATCGTGTCACTGATCCACTCGACCTGCGTCTCGATGCTCGGCGGCAGGTTCGTGAACGGACCGTTGGGTCCGAGGACCATGAACCAGTTGGGGAAGTTCGCCGTGGAGATGCCGAGGTAGCTGGTCGGCTGCCCGTCCCAGTGATTGTTGATGTTCAGGCCGCCCCGACCGCGGATCTCCATGCGCCGGTAGTTGCCGTCGACGGCGTCGAACCCGGTGGCGAAGATGAGCACATCCAGTTCGTGCAGGACGCCGTCCTCGGTCACCACACCCTTGGCGGTGACCTCGCGGATCGGGTTCTCCCTGATGGCGACGGCTTCCACGTTCGGCCGGTTGAAGACCTGGAAATAGCCGTCGTCGCACAGCGGGCGGCGGGCGAACAAGCCGGTCGGCGTCAGCTTGCGGGCCGTCTCCGGGTCCTCGATGACCTCGGCGATCTTGGAACGAATGAAGGACGCTGCGGCCTCGTTGGCTTCCTCGTCGGTGGCGATGTCACCGAAGGTGGCGAACATGAAGCGGAAACCGCCGCCGTGCTGCCAGGCTTCCTCGAAGATGCGGCGGCGCTCCTCCTCCGAGACGCTCATCGCCGGTACGGTGCTCTCCTCGAAGCCGAAGGCCACCGACGAATCCTTGACCTGTGTCCAGATCCGGTCGTAATCGGCCTTGACCGCGTCGATCTGCTGTGTGGTCACGGGGCGCTTCCCGACCGGGACGGAGTACTGCGGGGTCCGGACGAACACGGTCAGGTGCTCGACCTCCGGCGCGAGGGCCGTGATGACCTGCTGGCCGGTGGAACCGGTGCCGATGACGCCGACGCGGCGGCCCGCGAGGTCCTTGCCCTCGGGCCAGGCGGCGGTGTGGATGGTTTCGCCCTCGAAGGTGTCCAGACCGGGCAGGTTCGGGAGATTGATGGCGGAGAGCAGTCCGACGGCGTTGACGACATAGGTGGCCCGGTAGACGGCGCCGGAGTCGGTGGTGACCTCCCACAGTGCCTCGTCGTCGAGGTAGACGGCAGAGGTGACCTCGGTGCCGAAGCGGAAGTGGCGGCGCAGGTCGAAACGGTCGACGACGCCCTCGAGGTATTCGAGGATCTCGGGCTGGGTGATGTACGTGTGCTTCCACGTGCCGTCCTGCAGCAGGTCGGAGTCGAAGGAGAAACGATAGACGTGACTCTCGGTGTCGGAGAGGGCGCCCGGGTAGCGGTTCCAGTACCAGGTGCCGCCGGGACCGTCTGCGTTGTCGAAACCCACTGTGGTGAGGCCGAGTTCGTTGTGCAGCTTGTGGACGGCGTAGATGCCGCCGAAGCCGGCGCCGATGACGACGGCGTCGACGATGTGGGGTGTGGTCTGGGAAGTCATGGCGAACTCCTGTGTCGTTCTGATGCAGGGAAGGAAGCGGTGAAAGATGAAGGGGCCGAGGTAGTTACTTGCGGTGCCAGGCGGCGAGCTTCTCGAACTCCTCGGCTACGAGGGCGGACCGTCCGGCCAGGAACGGGTAGACGTGCTGCTGGCCCTCCCCGATGGACAGGGTGACATCCACACCGGCTGCTGTGGCGCGATCCTCCAGACGGGTGGCGTTGTCGAGGAGCGACTCGACGCTGCCGGCCGTGACGTACAGCCGCGGGAAACCGGTGAAGTCGGCGTGCAGCGGGTTCGCCAGCGGTGTCTTCGGGTCGACGATGCCCCCGAGGACGCCGGCGATCATGCCCTCGAGCAGTTCCGGGGTGATCAGCGCGTCGGTGTCGTTGTTGGTGACGAGGGTTTCGCCCTTGTTCTCCATGTCGAGCCACGGGGAGAAGGCGACGACCCCGCCGGGGCCCCGCTTGCCCTGTTCCTTCAAGGCCAGGGCGATGGCGATGGCGAGGTTGCCGCCCGCCGAATCACCGATGGTGGTGATGTTGTGCGGGGCGATGCCGGAGGCGACGAGCGCATCGAACGCGGCCACCCCGTCCTCGACCTGCGCCGGGTGCTGGAACTCGGGGGCCCGGCGGTAGTCCACCACGAAGCTGACGGCGCCGAGGGCCTTCGCGACGTGGGCGGCGAGTTTGCGGTGGCTGGACGCCGACCCGACGGCGAATCCGCCGCCGTGTGTGTACAGGAGCACCTCGGACGTGGCCGCTGCCTCCGGCAGGCACCAGATGCCCGGGACTCCGCCGACGGCGTCCTCGCGGTACGTCACGCCCTCCGGCTCGACGGTCGGCTGGTGCCACTCGTCGAACATGGAACGGAACAGGCGCATGGTCAGGTCCGGCGTCGCCGCCATGATCTGGGACCAATCGGCGTAGAGGTCGCGCAGCACGTCCCGGCCCTCGGCATCGGCGGAAGTGACGCTGAACTGTTCGGAGATGTTGGTGGTCATGGTTGCCTTTGGTTCGATTTCGGACCAGGGATTGATGCCTCGTCCGTGTTCTGTGTCCTACCTGCCGCGGCCGCCCCGATGTGATGGCCGCCACGGCTCCTGGATCAAACGTAGAAGGATGTTTCGACCCCCCTGTGTTCCGATGTGAAACACAGTGGGCCTCGAATATCTGCACATGATGAGGGGACACCTGACAGCCCACCCCGAACGAGGTAGTCCCCCGATGCATGCATTCGCCGTCCTTCCCGACGACAGCACGATCCATGACCTGGATATCCCGACCCCGAGCCCCGAAGGCCGGACGGTCCTGTTGAAAGTGACGCGGGCCGGCGTCTGCCACACCGACACCCACCTGCGTGCGGGTGGATACGACCTCGGCAGCCGCGGAATGATGAATATGAAAGACCGCGGCATCGAGTACCCGATGGTGCTCGGCCACGAGGTCGTCGGCATCGTCGAACAGGTCGGTGACGACGTCGAATCCGTTCGCCCGGGCGACGTGCGGCTGATCTACCCGTGGATCGGCTGCGGCGAATGCCGCCACTGCCGCGAAGGAAGCGACAACCGTTGTGCTGCAGGAAGAAATCTCGGTGTGGCCCGCCACGGTGGCTACGCCGAATACATTCTCGTCCCCGACGAGAAGTACCTCGTCGACATCGAGGGCATCGACCCGAGTTGGGCTGCCACCCTGGCCTGTTCGGGTCTGACCGCCTACAGCGCCGTCGACAGGATCCTTCCCCTCGAACCGGATGAGCCGGTCGTCCTGTTCGGCGCGGGAGGTCTCGGGCTCACCGCCGTCGCGTTGCTCCGCGCCCGGGGTCACCGCAACATCTGCGCGGTCGATGTCGCCGAGGGGAACCTCGCCCTGGCCCGGAACATGGGCGCCTCGAGCACAGTCCTCTCCGGGCCCGGCAGCGGCGCCAAGGACATCCGACGCGCGGTCGGCGGACCGGCGAGCGCCGTCGTCGACTTCGTCAACAACGGCGTCACTGCCACGTCGGCGTTCGAGGTCCTGGCCAAGGCGGGGCACATGGTCCAGGTCGGACTATTCGGCGGCGAAGTCACCATCCCGACCGCACTGCTGGCCCTGCGCATGATCCACATCGAGGGCAGCTTCGTCGGTACTCTCGCCCAGCTGCAGGACCTGGTGCGGATCGCGCGAAGTGGAAAGCTGCCCAACATCCCGGTCGTCGAACGGTCGCTGTCCGCGGCAGAGGTCTCCCGGGCCCTGGACGACCTCACCGCCGGGGGCATTGCTGGACGCATCGTCCTGACTGCTTGACACTGGGATTGTGATGGAAAAGTCACGCCGCGAGGACGAGGTCCGGAGTGCCCGCGAACTGCTGATCACGCAGGGGCTGGTCCGGGCTTCCGTTCCCGCGTCCCTCGTCGCCGAGGAGATCGAGCAGAGCTGGCGCCGCTCGGTCTCACATCGCGTCGATCCCGGGGTCGGACCCCACATTCTGGGGGAGATCGACCCCGACAGCGCCATCCTGCGTGCCGCCGGCCGGATCCTGGACCAGTGGCAGACCAACCTCACCGACTCACGGATGACCCTCTTCCTCGCCGACGAGGACGGTCGCATCGTTTCGCGCCGTATCGTCGACACACAGGACGAGCGGGCACTGGATCAGGCCAACGCGGTGGAAGGTTTCGACTTCTCCGAACAGTCCTTGGGCACCAACGGGCTGGGCACCCCCATCGAGTCACGTGGGATCGTATTCGTCCGAGGCACCGAGCATTTCAACGATGCCCTCGCTCAACTGGCGTGCGCGGGCGCTCCCATCAAGCACCCCATCACCGGGCGGATCGTGGGTTCACTCTCCATCGCCTCCCACATCGACGTCGCCAGCCCGTTGATGGTCGCGATGGTGCGGCAGGCCGGACATCAGATCGCCGAAGCGCTCGAGCTGATGGCCGACTCCCGGGACCTCGAGCTGGCGCGCACCTACCGCCTGTTCCGGTCGTCCCGGCACCCGGTCCTGGTCATGAATTCGGAAACGGTGATGACGGATCTGCCCGCCCTCGCCCACTTCGACGCGGAGTCCCACGCCGACCTGTGGGAAAAGCTACGCCGCCACCGCTGGGATCAGGACGAACTTCAGGTCGAGTTGCCCACACTCGGAGCCGAGGCGATGGTCCGGCGCCTCGGCCGCGCCGGCCAGGACGCGATCTTCGCGCTGGAGTTCACGTCGCAGGCCGCAGCCGGACAGGTGACCGTCGCCGACAGCCAGGACAGTGCGGCCGCACCCGCCGGTGGCGTTGCGGTGGACGGCGTGGCGTCCCACCGGACTCGGCCGACTCCGTACAGCGACGTGCAACGGCAGCTCACAGCTTCCGCAGACGTCGAGGGGCTCATCCGCGTCGTCGGAGGCCCCGGCACCGGCAAACGCCACCAGGCCTCGAGGTGGCTGCGCCAGCACACCAGCCAAGAGCCCGAGGTCGTCGCCGTCCGCGATCTCGCTGCGGATGACGCGATCTGGGCCGGCGGGGAAGCCGCGTTGCGGGAAGGCCGCGGCGTCGTCGTGGTGGGAGGAGGCGATCTCTCCGACGACCTGCGTGCGCGTCTCGGCGCCTTCGCGAGGCTCTCGCGCCCGGGAGCCCCCGCGGGTGCCCGTGTCATCCTCACCGAACGCGCCGGCGATGCAAACGAAGACGGAGCAGACGCCGATCCGCCGGTGGTACGCGTCCCCGCCCTCACAGAACTGCGCGACGAGCTGCCCGACATCGTGCGCGCGGTCGCTGCCGAGCTCTTCCCAGGCGCGCCGGCGCTACGCTTCTCCCCCGCCGCGCTCCAGTGTCTGCTGGCCTGGCGTTGGCCCGGCAACGTCGCCGAGCTGAGCCGGCTCCTCACCGCCTTCCCGTACCCGGTTCGCAGCGGCCTCATTCAGACCAAAGACCTGCCCGCCCCCATGCGGCAGACGGCCTGGTCGTCGCTGAGCCGCTACGAGCAGGCAGAGCGCGAGACGATCGAGGGCGCCCTGCGCGAAGCCGACGGCAACAAGGCTCGCGCCGCCAAGATTCTCGGTATCGGCCGCACCACCCTGTACCGCAAGATGCGGGCCCTGAAAATTGATGCCGACGAACGAATGATCGCCCCCGGACCGTGATCTCGGGACTAAGCGGCGCCATGACTGAACAGACCCCAGACAATGTGTCCGGGGTCTGTTCATTGTCCTCGAAAGGACTAAATCGTCGTGGCGGCTGCGGATCGCTCGCGGTCTTCGGAGTGCGATCGATCCAGCGTTTCTGCGCTTCTCGGACCGCCGAGCAATTCTGCGGGAGTATTCGACGTCTCACGCATTCCGATAACCGCGAGCGCAGCGATTCCGGTGGCAATCGCGCCGAACATTGCAACCGGAAGCCAGCCCGACGGACCCGAGCCGAGAAGCAGGGCCGCGATCAACGGAGCGAATCCTGCAAGGAGGTTACCGATCTGGTTGCTGACGGCCATACCCGTGAAGCGAACGGGCGCAGGGAATTGCTCGGCGAAGAACGACGTCCACACGCCGTTGTAGCAACTGAAGAACAGTGACATGTTGACGAACGCGAAGATCGCGATCAGCAAGACATTCGTTATCGAGATCGACCACAGGTACGCGAAGACCGTGAGCGCACAGCCGGCAGCGCCGATCAGCATCGTCCGCTTACGGCCGATGACGTCGGAGAGGTAGCCGACTGCAGGGATCCCGAAGATCGACAACGCTATTGCCCCGGAAATGATGGCGAGCATGGCGCCCCGATCCACCCCGACCGACGTGGCGTACGAGAGGCTGAACACGGCGAACAAGGTTTGCATCGACGCCATCAAGGATGCGCCGGCGACCCGGATCACGTCGCGCCAGTGATGCTTGATCACGTCGTTCAGCGGGCGCTTCCGGACCCGGCTTCCCTCTTTTGCTTCGGTGAACGCCGGAGTTTCGTCCAGATGGCTTCGCACGTAATAGGTGATGACGACGACTACGGCGCTGAGCCAGAAGGGAATTCTCCAGCCCCAGGTGTACAGCGCGTCGTGGGGCAGCATCGCGACCGGGAGAAACACGACGGTGGCCAGTGAGCAGCCGACGGCGTAGCCGACCATGACGAAACTGGTGAAGAATCCCCGGCGCCCGACCGGGGAATGTTCCACGGTCAACGTCGACGCTCCCGCCGATTCCGATCCCGCGGAGAATCCTTGAACGACGCGGAGGGCGACCAGGAGTACCGGGGCGAAGAGGCCCACCTGTTCGTATGTCGGAAGACACCCGATGGCAAAGGATGCGACGCCCATCATCACGACTGTGGCCAGCATGACGCGTTTACGGCCGAGTCGATCGCCGAAGTGTCCCATCACCACCGCGCCGACAGGTCGGGCCACGTACCCCACAGCGAATGTCGCGAATGATGCGATGAGCGCGACGGCGGGGTTGCCGGAGGGAAAGAACAGCACGTTGAAGACCAGAGCGGCTGCGGCACCGTACACGAAGAAGTCGTAGTACTCCAGTGCGCTGCCGAGGAGCGCGGCCGTCGCCGCACGACGGGGCGTCATCGTGGGCGGCGACGATGGTGCAGTTGTCATGTGTTTCTCCTGAAACAGACTCGGTGGTGGCAGGGCGTGGCCCGAGAGCTGTGTGACCCTCGGTAGCCGATGGGCGGCATTGTGATGGCCGCCACGGCGTGTGGATCAAACGTAAGAGCATGTTCCAACCCACCTGTGTTCCGCTTTGGAACACCACGACACCTGGGTAGCTGACCGATCCTGGAAGCACCCACCACAGGCCGCAGTCCATATTTCGATTTTCAGGAGACAAGCGTGACCGCCATCGTGACCCGTGATCCGAGCACCCAGCTGGACGACGACGACTGTCGCGACGTCCTGGACCACACCCGGGCGTTCGTGCGGAACGCGGTGGTTCCGCGTGGGCGGGAGATCGACGCGGCACTCCACTCCGGTGACTGGTGGACGCGTGCCGCGTGCCGCGGCGCCGAACTCGCAGTGTTCTTCTCGCCTGACGATGAACGCGGCCACGCCCGCAACCGGCGTGAAACGCAGGCGCGGCAGATTTGTCAGCCCTGCCCCGTGCTCGCGCAGTGCCGCGATTATGCGCTCGTGTCGGGCGAACCGTACGGTGTGTGGGGTGGCATGACTGAAGGGGACCGGCGAAAGCACAGCCGTCGATTCCGCCGCGGTGAGCGTCGACCGCTCGAATCCGTGCACGCGCGATCCGTTACCGACGTTCCGCGGATGCGACGGTCCGCACCGACTCCTCCTCAGCGGCCTGGTTCGGCAAGCTCGTAGCCGAGTTCCTCTCCGAGTAAGCGAGCGGAACACCCACCGCGATCGGTACCCCCGGTGTCTGTGCGGGGATACGCTGGGATCACTGTCCGCCGACGACGGGACGACTCGAGCCGGCCACCGGTGGGGTGACGCCGACCGGGATGGGGCGTGCGATGACCGAATTCGATCCGCTCGCACCGGTGGGTTCAGCGACCAAGAAAAGCCTGAATATCGGAGACCTCGTGCCCAGCGTCGCGGTGCCGGGGCGGGCGGATGTTGCCGACGTGCAATGGGCGTGGTTGGTGCCGCTGCTGCCTCTCGGTAGGAAGGCGGGCCGTTCGCCGAAGTGGACGAAACGGCAGCTCACCAGGAACAGCGACGTTGCACGTGAGGATGCCGCCGTCGGGTCCTGCTCCTGTCGACGTTCCGGTCGTCGGCGTCTGTGCCGACGACCGGTGGTCTGAGGTCCGGTTGCATTCAGGCGTGCGACAACGGCGGGAGACCGGGCACGCCGCCGGTTGAGAGTGCACGAAAGACGCGCTCTGGTGTCATCGGCAACTCGGTAAGCTGGGCACCGACCGCGTCGGCGATGGCCTGGGCAATAGCCGGGGCGATGGGGAGCATGCCGCCCTCCCCCATGCCTTTGGCGCCGAAGGGGCCGGCGCCGTGTCCCTGCTCCTGGGTGATCGAGACGAACCGCTCGGGGAGGTCCTCCGCGAGTGCGACGCGGTACAGCAGTGCCTCTGCGTTGAGGAGTTCACCGTTCTCGTAGCGCATTTCCTCGAACAGTGCCTGCGCGAGTCCCAGCACGGCGGCGCCTTCGTCCTGTCCGCGGCAGCCGATCTTGTTGATCACCTTGCCCGCGTCACCGCTGACCGCGAGCTGTAGGACCGTGACCTTTCCGGTCTCCGGGTCGACTTCGACCTCGGCGGCCGCCCACCCGATCTCGTAAAAGACACATCGGGCGGCCAAGGGCGCGTCGGCGTCGTTGCGGACCTTGTAGTAGCCGTCGGCAGAAAATTCGAACCCGGTGTGGCCGAAGAACTCCATGATCCGTTCGAACAGCGGATATACCTCGCCCGTGGGGGTGCGCACTGTCCAGTTGTCGAGCACAGCGGTGGCCGGGTCGAGGGTGAATTGTTCACCGGCCCACGCGAGCACTTGGCTACGCAGGTTCTCCGCGGCGTTGCGGACGGCCTGTCCCATCACCACCACTCCGGACGAGGCGTTGGTGCCCTGATCGAAGGGGGTGTGGTCGGTGTCGATGCCCGTGTACGCGACGCGGTCGCGGCTGGTGCGCAGGACGTCGGCGACGATCTGGGACATCGCGGAGTGCCCGCCCTGGCCCATTTCGGTGAGCGCGCAATTGAGGAAGACGTCGCCGTTGGCGGTCACCTTGACCCGCGCCATCGCGGGCTTGTTGCCGCCGCCGCTGTCCTTGAGCCCGACGCATACCCCCATGCCTCGGTTTCCGCTGCGATCCCTGGAGTGGTAGCCGATAGCGTCCGCGACCAGACGCATTCCCTCGGCGAGGTCGGAGTCGATCCCCGCATCCCCGGGGACGAATTCTTCGCCGAGCTTTTTGAGGTTTTTCAACCGCAGTGCGTAGGGATCGATGCCGAGTCGCTGCGCGATGAGGTCGATCTGACGTTCGCCGGCCCACGTGGTCTGGGTGGCCCCGAAGCCGCGCATGGCGCCGGCGGGCACAGTGTTCGTGGTGACGGCCTTGCAGACGGTGTCGATGTGCTGCCAGCGGTACGCGCCCGGCATCCGGTAGCCGGCCTTCTCGGCCACCGCCGGACTGTGTTCGGCGTACGCTCCGCTGTCGAGGAGCACCGTGGATTGGCGGGCGATGAAGGTGCCGTCCGCCTTGACGCCGGCCTTGACGATCAGCTTCGCCGCGTGCTGCGACACGGTGAGGAAGCCCTCTTCGGTGCTCATGCAGAACCGCACCGGCCGCCCGCCGCTGAGCTGGGACAGGCGGATGGCGACCGGGTCGGCCTTCGGGCCGTTCTTCGCGCCGAACGCTCCACCGAGCAGGGCGACGTGCACCCGGATCCGGTTTTCGGGGAGGTTGAATACGTGCCCGAGTTCCTGGCGGAGGTTGAACGGGCTCTGTGTCGCCGTCCAGACCTCGATCTGTTCGTCGGTTGCCTCCGCGACCGTGACGAACGGTTCGAGATGCATGTGGTTCATCCGGGAGAAGAGGAAGGTGTCCTCGAAGATGTGGTCGCACTCCTCCCACACCTCGGATGATCCAGTGCTGTACCGGAATTCGTAGCTGACGTTGTGGTCGCTGCGGAGCGACGCCGACGCGCCGTTCCGGTACGGGGGCAGACCGCCGCGCGGCTCGAGCGGATGGATTGTCGGCGACGACGGATCGAGGGCCTCGTCGACGTCGAATATCGCGGGCAGGATCTCGTATTCGACCTGAATGAGGTCCAGTGCAGCCAGGGCCGTGCGCTCATCGACCGCAGCGACGGCGGCGACGATATCGCCGACATAACGGACGGCGTCCGTCGCGACGACCGGTTGGTCCTTGACCATGGTGCCGTAACACGCCAGGCCGTCGGTTTCGTTGCGCGTGAGCACCGCGGTGACGCCGTCCAGTGCCTGGGCGGCGCTCGCGTCGATGGACACGATTCGAGCGTGCGCGTGCGGACTACGCAGCACCTTCGCGTGCAGCATGCCCGGTCGCACGATGTCGGTGTTGTAAACCGCTTTGCCGGTCACCTTGACCGCGGCGTCTGCGCGCGGCAGATCGCGTCCGGTGACCCGCTTGTCCGGAGAGGCGGTCGGCAGCGAATACACGGTGTATCCGGCGCTCGCGGCGTCGGAGTGGACGTCGTGAGTGAAGGACTCGGGTGTCGCTCTCACGCGGATTCCCCGTTCGTCTCACCGGTCAGTTCGGCAGCGCGCTCGACCGATTCGAGGATCATCTCGTATCCGGTACAGCGACAGGTGTTGGAACTGATCCATTCGCGGATGGTGCCGCGATCGGGTTGTGGGTCCTGACGCAGCAGCCCGGTGGTGAGCATCAACATCCCGGACGTGCAGAAGCCGCACTGGAAACCCCCGCACTCGGAGAATGCACGTTGCTGAGGGGACAGCGCGCCGTCGGGCGCGGCCAACCCTTCCACTGTCTCGACCGATGCGCCGTCGACGCTGAACGCAAACGTCGAACAGGAGGCGACGGGCAGATCGTCCACGAGCACGGTGCACGCTCCACAGACCCCGCGCTCACAGGAACCGCGAACGCCGTTGCAGCCGTGGTTGTTGCGCAGGACGTCGAGCAGGATGGCGTTGGCGGCGACGCGCACGGTCTGCTTGACGCCGTTCAGGGCGAACTCGATGCAGGTGTCGAGTTCTCCGTCCGCGGCAGCGGATCGATCGGTCTCGCGATCGGGGTACTCGGTCATCTCGTTGTCTTTCCCTTCAGCTGAGCACACGCCGCGGTGAGCAGGCGGCGCGTCAACACACGCACCAGGTGCCGGCGGTACTCCGCCGAGCCGGTGTAATCGGCACACTCGTCCGGTAGCTGCTGGGCAAGCTGCGCACTCACCTCGAGCGGATCGAGTTCGCTGGCGCCGGTGTCGGCCGTCAGAGCGAATCCGTGGCGGTACTCGGAGCCCGATTGCGCGCGCACCTGCAGGGTGCCGTCGGGGCTGCGCCGCACCGCAAGCGCCACTGTCGCCGTCGGACGCATCGAACGCTCATATCCGAACCAGACGAGGTCGTCCGTTCGTACGGTTATGTCGGTCAACACGCTGCGCTGAGCGGTTCCGCTGTCCGCCCACAACGACGCGACCGGGCGGGAGAGCGCGCCGGCGTCGTAGATCAGGTCCGCGTCGAGCGCCCCGAGAAGCAGCGGCATCTCGTAGCGGTACCGCCGCGCCATCAGGTTTCCGCCGACGGTCGCGGTGTAGCGGATCCGGACCGTGGCGATCGATGCCCATGCCGCCGCGAGGTTCGGGATCGCGGCGGCGACGATCTCGTCCGTCGCACCCATGTGGTGGGTCACCATCGGGCCGATATGAAGTACGCCGGCCTCGTGTCTGATTGCGCGTAGCGCATCGACCTTCTGCAGCGACACCAACGTGTTTGGGGCACAGCCCTCACGGATCTGGGCGACCAGATCCGAGCAGCCGGCGGCGATGACGGCATCCGGATGTTCGGACACGATCGCCAGGGCGTCCTCGATGGTGGTGGGGCGATGGAGCCGGAAAGGGGCCATCGCGAATTGGGTCTGAGCCACCAACCCGGCGCCGAGGGCCTGGGTGCGCATCAGCGGGCTCCCCGCACGAGTGCGAGACGCGGTCTGACGTGGCCACCGAGCGCGGGTGTCGTGCTGCGGCGTGTGGTTCTGGGCATCTGCTGGTTCACCCCTCGTCGCGAGGGCAGGGCGCGCCGCTCGACGGCCACGGAGACGACATCGAGTGAGGTGCGGACGGCTACCGAACAGAATCCGGTGTAGTCGAACCTACGCCGAGTCCGGCCCCGAAGATGGTCACGGACGACGATCGGATCTCCGTCATCAACGTGGTCGTAGGCGCCCGACCAGTCGGTCAGGAACAGGACGGTGGCCACGCCGTCACACGACGCGCGCCTGCTGTCTGCGGCGTCCTGCTCGGGGGTCGCATCACCGCGCACGGGTACGGCAGTCACGGTGCCGCCGCCCTCCGCCGCCACATGGGCACAGCCGCTCTTTTTCATGTGGATCTTTCCATTCGAAAGGACTACGGATGCCGGCGCAAGAACACTCAGCACAAAGTATCTTTGCTATAAGATAGTTCTACGTTCTCGCTTCCCCGAGGTCAATAGCTCGGCCAAAGTCGCCGGACCGATGCTTTCGGGGCTTACTGAACCCGAGCACCACGCTCCCCGAAGAGGAGCAGGTCACAGCCAGCGTTGCCACCGATGCGCCATCTGCGAGCATGATGGCGCTACCCCGGGCACACGGCAGGTCTGCGCGGAAACACGCTGCCGAGGTCGCTCTTCTGGGATTCGAGCCCCTACGCAGACTCCGCGCCGAGTGACTTTGCAGAATTCTCCGATGCGGCAGCCTGCAAGGATCCCTCGAGAATCATCAGGAGATCGGCGAGCTGCTCGCGCTGACCACCACCCAGTCCACCCTGCATCCGCGCCAACTCCGCGAAGTGCGCATCCGAGACAGCATCGACAAGTTCTCGGCCCGCCTCTGTCAGCGTCACATACACCACGCGTGAGTCGATGTCATCGCGCTCACGCAGCACCAGGCCTGCATCCTCGAGCCGGTTCACCCGCATCGTCAGGCCACCGGTGGTGATCAATGTCTGCTTCGCCAGTTCCCCCGCGGTGCGCCGAAACGTCGGTTCCGCACGCCGAAGGCACGCCAGAACATCGAACCCGGCCTCGTTCGTACCGAAGCTTTCGAACAGCTCGTTGATCTGAGACCGGTACAGCAAGAAGCTGCGATGCAGCCGTCCGAAAATCTCGAGCGCCGACACGTCCAGCTCGGGACGCGTCCGGGCCCATTGCCGGATGATCTCACCGACCCCATCTGCCCGATTCGATTCGGCCACTTCACACTCCAGATTCGATACTGGCACGGTGCCGCGAATCAGTCTCGCCTACCGGCGACCGACTCAACGACAATTTCAGGACTTATCTTTGCGCAAAACTATTGTACGATCCTCGCCACCACCCGCGACGGCTCCCCAGCCCCGGTCGCCGGAACCGTGATGCCAACAGAACTGCGAGGCACCCGTGAACACCGTCCTGCGCGACATCCACACCGAATGGGAAGCACACCGCGCTGTCGCGGTCGCCACCGTCATCGCCACCCACGGGTCATCCCCGCGAGACCCCGGCGCCATGCTCGCAGTCCATCAGGACGGAACCGTGGTCGGCAGCATCTCCGGCGGCTGCGTCGAAGGCGCCCTCTACGAGACCGCCCTCGACGTCCTCACCACGGGCCACCCCCGAATCGAGCACTACGGCCCCACCGGCGACATCCTCGCACCCGGACTGACCTGCGGCGGATCGCTGACCGTGCTCGTGGAACGCGTAGACCGCGAGACCATGCCGCAACTCGCCGACCTCATGGAACGGACACTGCGCGACGAAACCGTCATCCTCGAGACGGTCCTCACCGGACCGGAAGCAGGTACCCACCGCATCGCACACGAACTCGACACTGCAACCGGACTGACCCCCTCCGGAACACTGTTACGACGCTTCGAACCGCGGCCACGGATGGTGATCGTTGGTTCCACCGACTTCGCCGCCGAGACCGGGCTACTCGGCACCAGAATGGGCTACCGCGTCACCATCTGCGATGCCCGCCCCGTGTTCACGACACCGCAGCGGTTTCCCGACGTCGACGAAGTCGTATGCCAATGGCCGTCGGACTGGATTGCACGCGAACGCAACGAAGGCCGATTCGATTCCCGCACAGTCGTTGTCGTCCTCACCCACGACCCCAAGATCGATATCCCGGTCCTCCTCGAATGCCTCGACGAGGCCAAATGGGCACACCCCCTCGCCTATATCGGTGCCATGGGGTCACTCACCGCCGACGCCAACCGACGACAAGCACTCACCGCAGCCGGTCTCCGCCCCGAACACCTCACCGCCCTATCGAGCCCGATCGGCCTCGATATCGGCAACCGTGGACCAGCCGAGACCGCAATCTCCATTGCGGCCGAAATCATCATCGGGTCCAACCAGGGCCGATCGTCGCGGCCCTCGACATAGATCCCGCCGGGCGGACCACCGAGCAGCGTGAGCATCAACTCACGGGCCGCAGGAGAGGCAGCATCGAGCATGCCGTCACGATGCTCTTTCAGTCGTCCCCGTCCCACCCAGCCCTCACCGGCAGCGATGTAGCTCTCGGCGTCTCGACAGGGACTGTCCGATTATCCAACCTTGTCATTGCGACGCCCGCATCTCGCAGGCCGTCGCGGCCTGTCATGCCTGCCAATTTGGAGAGCCGGATCGCCGCCCGACCCGAGATCTTCAGCGACTGGTTGGTGCTGGCGGTGGCGTTCGGGCTGGCGTCGTTGGCGCCGAGCAGGAGGGCGCCAACAAGGTTGTCGATGTCAATGACCTGCTCTTCCGGAAGCGGATCGATGACCGGTCACCCCAAGAGCTCCGGGTGTCGGCTGGTTACGGGTTGTTCGGTTCCCGCTAGAAGATGGCCCGTGGGATCAATCCGGTGGTTCGTCCATCCTGATCCAGGACATGTCCTGCCCTCTTGAATGTGTGGAGGCTGATGAACCGGTCCGAAATGGTGATGGACGGAAGTTCTCGCGTGAGTGCAGCCGCGAATGGCGCGATCTCGCTAATCGTCTGAAACCACATCGTGGCGACGATTGTCGAGGTTCCGGTAGTGGCGTTCGCAATTCGGCATTTTGGAATTCGGCTCAAAAGGTTGCCGACCGTGTTCAACTCGCTCGGTGCGGTCGTGATCATGAAAGTCGTCTCAACGACTGGTCCGACAAGTGTGTTCGCTCCCTCGCAGCGCAGGGCCACGCGGCCCCCGTCGATCAGCCTTTCGACGCGGCGTCGCGCGGTCGGTCCGGTCACATCGCATTGCTCGCCGAGTGTGGTCCATGCTTGACGCCCATCTTTCGCCAGAGCTCCGAGCAGAGAACGATCGAGATCGTCCAGGAATGGAATCGTTTTCCTGCGTGTGGGCGCTGCCTGGGGCAATTGGAGAAGATGGGCCTGTTCCAGGTCTAACGCCTGGACGCGCCACCGCGCGCCTTCTGTGTAGTTGGTGAGCACGACCGTCGTTGCCACCGATCTGATTCCTTCGATCACCTCGATGCGGTCGGTGAGCAGACGGGTGAGGTCGCCAATGCTGGACACGAACACGATCACATGGAAGTCCGACGTCCCGGATGTGCTCGATACCGTGTCGACTGCTGGTTCGGCAATCAGGGCTTCTACAACGTCATGCTTGCTCTGGGGTCTGCAGGTGATCGCAAGCCATGCGGCACATCCGAATTGCAGGAAGGTCGGGCCCGGAGCCACCGCGATCCATGCCGAGCCGCTCTCGGACAACAGCTTCCATCTTCGGGCGAGTGTCTTCGGCGAGTACTGAAGTGCCTCCGCCAAGTCCGCCCAGTCAGCGCGTGGGTTGAGCTGCAGCGCGCCGATAATTGCAAGGTCCAGTTCAGCTGCAGCCTGAGACGTCATATTGGACATTATCGCCCTAAAAATTATGGATATCGGCCAAAACCCAGGTCTCGTGAGGTGCGCCACTCAGAGTGGTTGAGCGCGAGTTGCGCAACCGGGACTCCCGGCCCACGAAGTCGAGGTCGATGCATGTGGACACAATCAGTCAGGGGTGAGGAAGGTGCCGTCCAGCGGGCGGGCGTTGTGGCGCACGTAGTTGGGGCTGGCACCGGTCGCGCTCTCCTGCTGCGCGGAATCGGGGGTAGCGCCGACAGGTTCGCACCACAGTTCGGAGAGCTCGACAGTTCCCTGAGGCTGCTCGCGTGGGACGCCCCCGGTTCCGGGCGCAGCGGGGATTTCGGACGTCGGTTGCACCTGGACGACTACGCTGACGCCGCGGCCGAGGTGATCAGGTGCCGCTGCGGCCAGGTAGGCCAGATGCGTCCTGGTGGTCCACCCATCTCGGGAGCGCTGCAACGCGTGGTCGGCGGGCTCGATCTCGACCTCGCCGGGCGGCACGGACTGTGCCTCGGGAGCCCGGCGCACGCCCGCCGCATGCTGGTGAGCTTGCGCGATGGTCGAATCCACGCTGACGTCCCACACGATCGCACCCGCGGCTTGGGTGAGTGCCGGGCAACCCCGTCAGGATCCGCATCTCTCCGGACATTTCTGTTCGTGGTGTGCCAGCGTGCCGCTGGCCATGTTTCGCAAGTTGATCCCGCGTGGACTTCTCTTGCTTTTCCGCCCACGAGTGGAAATCGTTAACTGTGCACACGGTCTATTTCTTCGTGCGAGCCATGCGTGGCTGATTCCGCCGAGGTCTGTAGCGGCGTTTCGGGCCGGGGAATCCATTTTCCGCTTTATTTCATATGTCACTCAGTGCCTGAATCTTGCGGTCTCGCGGTTCGGCATAACAGCAGGTTGAGGGCTCAAACTGTAAAAATGAGAGCTTGCGCACAACTAGCCTCAGCATTAAGATATTGACCACTTAAGTAATTTGCAGATTTGCAACTGTGCTCGTTATTCAGAAACAGAGGCTCTCTAGAACGCTCTGATTCGCCACGCGGTTCACGCGCCGCGTGATCGCATGTTCGTCAAATAGCCGGGAGGCACAATATGGGTGGTGCAGTCGCACGACCAGCGGGCGCAGGCTCGCCGAAGAAGGTCGCGCTAGCGAGCCTGATCGGCACAACCATCGAGTGGTACGACTTCTTCATCTACAGCACCGCAGCGGTGCTCGTTTTCAACCATCACTTCTTCCCCAGCTTCGACCCGGCCATCGGAACGCTGCTGGCCTTCTCGACCTTCGCCGCCGGCTTCGTCGCCCGTCCGATCGGAGCCATCGTCTTCGGTCACTTCGGGGACAGGGTGGGCCGAAAATCGATGATGGTCGTCACCATCTTGATCATGGGCGTCGCCACCGTGCTGATCGGCCTGCTGCCGACCTATGCCACCATCGGCGCCTTCGCTCCGGTGCTGCTGGTGCTGCTGCGACTGACGCAAGGCTTCGCGCTCGGCGGCGAATGGGGTGGCGCTGCGCTCATGGCCACGGAGCATTCCCCCAACAGCCGACGTGGTTTCTTCGGCAGCTGGCCGCAGGCGGGGGTGGCGGTCGGACTGATCCTGGCGATGACCGTGTACCTACCCCTCGATGCAATGGCCGATGATCACTTCATGGCGTGGGGGTGGCGTGTTCCGTTCCTGCTCAGTGCGGTACTGGTGATCACCGGACTGATCATCCGGGTACAGGTCGCCGAGAGTCCGGAGTTCGACCGGGTCAAGGATGTGCACGCGGTCGTGCGCCTGCCGATCATCGAAGTTCTTCGCACACATCCGAAGCAGGTGCTCCTGGTCGCCGGCGCCAGCCTGTCGCCGGGCATCTTCTTCTACCTCCTGACCGTGTACAACTTCGTCTACACGCAAGAGGCGGGCGGCCTGAGCCAAAGCTCCATGCTGATTCTGGTGATCGTCACCTCCGCGGTCGGATTCGTGGTCACCCCGATCGCAGGTGCGCTCTCCGACAGGTTCGGCCGGCAACGGCTCTTCCTGCTGGGCCTTGCCCTCATCGGTTCTCTCGCCTTCCCGCTCTACTGGGCGCTCGACTCGGGCTCGTACGGCTTCATCGCTGTCTGCTACGTCGCCGCGACCATCGCCGTATACATCCCGTGGGCGCTGCAGCCGGCATACTTTTCCGAGGCGTTCGACGCGCGAGTCCGCTACAGCGGGCTGTCGTTGGCCACCACCCTCGGCAACCTCTTGGGCAGCGCTATTGCGCCTCTCATTGCCGGCACACTACTCAGCGCAACTCATGCGTCCATCTCCATTTCCCTGTATGTCTTCGTCACCGCAGCAATGTCGTTCGTCTGCGTGCTGGTGCTCGGACGGACGAACCGGAAAAAAGCCAAGCAAGCCGATAGTGGAATCGGCACCGATAACGCGAGCGGGCTCCGCACTCCCACCTACTCGGAGTGATACCCCGCATGTAGGTGCCCCCATGGCGCAGAATGCGCCCACGCTAACAACAGATAACACGCTGAAGGAAGGACAAACTGTGAGCAGCAACGAATGCCGCTACGAAACATTCACCCTCGAACGCGCAACACCGACCATCGGGGCGTTCATCCACGGCCTGGATCTTCGCGACGAGATCACACCGCAGTGCCAGACTGAACTCCGCACAGCCTTCCTGCAACACGAGGTCCTGTTTATCCGCGATCAGCACCTCGAGCCAGAAGATCAGCTCCGATTCGCGAAGGTGTTCGGAGACCCCCAGGAAGTAAGTGCATTCTTTCCCTCCCTTCCGGGAAACCCGTTCATCGAGGTGCTCGAATCTCGCGGTCGCGCAGCCGGAACCGACGTCTGGCACTCCGATCTGACCTGGCAGGCGACTCCCAATTCCGCGACCTGCCTCCACGCCCAGGAGATCCCACCCTGCGGCGGTGACACACTGTGGTCGAGCATGACTGCCGCATATGACGCGCTACCGGAGACGATGAAGAATCTCATCGACGGGCTCGAAGCCGTGCACGATTGGG
Source organism: Rhodococcus wratislaviensis (assembly GCF_900455735.1). Lineage (GTDB taxonomy): Bacteria > Actinomycetota > Actinomycetes > Mycobacteriales > Mycobacteriaceae > Rhodococcus_F > Rhodococcus_F wratislaviensis. The sequence continues at coordinate 69,055 of NZ_UAUI01000011.1, forward strand.
AAAAGGAACTGACCGGCGTTGTCCGCCAGGGAGATGACGGGGAAGCACGGTACGAGGAAACACGCCGAAAGTATCCTCCGATGACCCACCCCGTCGTGCGCAAGCATCCAGAAACCGGTCGCAGACTTGTCTACGTCAACGAGTTGTTCACCTCACGCATCTCGGGGGTTCCTCCGCAGCTGAGTGACTCGTTACGAAACATGCTCACGGGCCTCGCCAAGACCCCGGAGTATCAGGTCCGATTCCGTTGGGAGCCAAACTCCCTCGTGATCTGGGACAACCGGTCGACGCAACACTACGCGGTCGGCGACTACCACCCGCACTACAGGCGCATGCACCGCGTCACCCTCAGAGGCGACCGCCCGGCCTGACACCTGATCGCCTGCTGGGCGACCCGATCACCGGTCGCCCAGCAGCACTCATCCCTACTCATCTTGGCGCGGATAGACGGATCCACTGCTGCAGAATATCTACCGGGGCAGGGAAATCGAGGAATTCACCGTCCCCGACGTCATTCGCCATTTCCTTGTGTCATGGTTGCCGGTCCTGCTCGACGACCCACGCTGCGATCTGCGCACGGGACGTGAAACCGAGTTTGGTGAGTAGGTGCTCCACGTGACCTTGCGCAGTGCGAGGCGATATCACCAATCGTGCGGCGATCGCCCTGTTGGTCAGGCCCTCGGCGGCGATCAGTTCGGCGACCTGCCGTTCACGTTTGGTCAGTTTCACCGACGAATCAGGCGACGCGTCCGGAAGCCGTTCGCCGAGGGCATAGGCAATGGCGGCGTCAAAGCCCAAGCGCCGCCCCTCTCGGCGCGCCGCCTCCACGGAGCTCTTGCCGAGCGTCCCATACGCCCTCTGCTCGGACTCCTCACGGGAAACAAGCAGATTGGGGAACCCCACCGTGGGGCTACCCACCGTGCGCCCGAGCTCCTCGGCGGCCGCCATCAGGACGACCGCGCGTCGCGCGTCGTGCGCTTCGGCGGCGATCGAGCCCAGTGTCTCGAGGCACGCGACCGCGGTGCGCGGGGTGTTCACCCGCCGGGTCAACTGCAGTGACTGTTCGAGTAGCCGAACTGCCCGATCGGCATCACCGTGGCGCCACACCGCGTCACCCATCGCCCAGAGGGCGAACGACTGGTACATCGATTCACCGTGCGCCTGAGTGATCGCGACGATCTGTTCGTAACAGTCACTCGCCCGCTTTGATTCGCCGAGTTGTTCGTAGGCCATCCCCAGCCGGTGCAGGACCCCGACGTGTGAAGCGTCCTCCCGCGTGCCGAAAACGGTGCCGGCGCTTTCCAGTCGCGCACATGCGCGAGTCGGATCACCCCTGAAAAGGGAGAGAAGGCCGTCCGCGTACTCGATGTATGCGTGGCTCACCGCGTCGGTAGTCTGCTCGGCCAACCCGCGGCCCTCCTTCACCAGTGCCGCCCCCGCAGGGAGGTCGCCCTGCAATTCGGCCAGGACGCTGCCGGCATACACCGCTTTGATCCGCTCCAGGGTCGGCTCCGCTGGCAGGTGTGCAAGGACGCGGCCCAGCCAGTATCGCCCCTCGCTGAGCAAGCTCCGGGAGAGCCAGAAGGGGAGCAAGTTCGCGGCGATGCGAAGTCCGATATTGGGGCTGTCGGACAGGCAGAACTCCATCGCCTCCCGTAGATTCGCTTGTTCTCGCTCGAATCGTGCGATCCAGTCCAGTTGCCGGGAGCTGATCCACTCGGCCTCAGCCTGGGCGGTCAGTTGCTCATACCAGTCCCGGTGCCGTCGACGCAGTTCGACATACTCCTCGGTGGCCTGGAGCTTCTCATGCCCGTACTCTCGCAGGGTCTCGAGCAGACGAAAGCACACGGCCGAGCCGGATTCCACCCGGATCGCGATCGATTTGTCCACCAGGGAGGCCACGACGTCAAGTGGATCCGACGATGCCAGGCCCATACCGCAGACCTGTTCCACCGCATCGAGTTCGAAGCTACCGGCGAACACGGACAGCCGAGACCACAACTGTTGCTCCTGCGGGGTGCACAGATCGTAGCTCCAATCGATACACAGCCGAAGGGTCTGCTGACGAGAGGGTGCGCCTCGGCTGCCGCGGGTCAGTAGCGTGTAACGGTCGGTCAGCCGCTGAAGGATCTGCTCGGGCGACATCGCCCGCAACCGTGTCGCCGCCAGTTCGATCGGCAGCGGCAATCCGTCCAGTCGATGGCAGATCCCGGCCACCGCGACACCGTTGTCCTCGGTGAGCTCGAATCCGGGCACAGCTGCGGCTGCGCGATCGGCGAACAAGGTCACCGCATCGTAGCTGGGCAGGCCCTGCAGGGAGGGCGGTCGGTCGGGGTCGGGGACAGTGAGCGGGGGCACCCGGAGAAGTGATTCCCCGCCGATACCGAGGGGCTCGCGGCTGGTAGCGAGGATTCGCAATCCCGGACACGTCCGCAGCAGCGTCTCGACCAACCCCGCGACCCCGCCGAGGATGTGCTCGCAGTTGTCGAAGACCAGCAGCAGCTCGCGCGGCACCAGAAACTCCACCAGCACCTCGATCAACGGCCTGGCCGAGTGATCACCCAATCCGAGAGTTGCGGCGACCATGTCGACGAGCAACGACTCGTCACGCAGCTCGCCCAGCTCCACGAGCCACACTCCGTCGGCGTAATCGCGGTGCGTGATGGTCGCGACCTGCAACGCCAGACGCGTCTTCCCCACACCACCGATCCCGGTGAGCGTCACCAAACGGGACACCGACAACAGGTTCTTGAGTTCTGTCACCTCGTTCCGTCGGCCGACGAAACTGGTGAGTTCCAGGCGAATGTTCGTCTTGACGTCCCCGACGGTGCGCGCCATCGTCAGGCGCTGCACGACAGAGTCCGGCAGTTTCCGGGGCGCGGACCCCGTTTCGCCTCGCAGGGCCATCGCGTCGACCGCAGATCCCCGGTGGAGCTGGATCTCGCGGAGTTCGTCGCCGAATTGGACGGCGGACGGGCGCTTGTGCGGATTCGCCGACATCGCCCGCTCGATCACTTCCGCCACGTCGGCGGAGATTCCCCGCTCACGTAAATTCGGTACCGGCTGTGTTGTGATCCTCAGGAACTGGGCAACCAGCTGTTCACCGCTGCGCCGTTCGAACGCGGCGTGGCCGGTGAGCGCGCAGAACAGCGTCGCCCCGAGACCGTAAATATCCGAACTGGAGGTCGGCGGATCGCCCGCGATCACTTCGGGCGCGGTAAATGCCGGCGAGCCGGTCACGGTGCCGGTGGCCGTCTCGAATCCTCCGGAGATGTGGGCGATACCGAAGTCGGTCAGCGCGGGTTCGCCGTAGTCGGTGAGCAGGATGTTCGCCGGTTTCACGTCGCGGTGCAGGATGCCGAGCCGGTGCGCCGTCTCCACCGCGCCAGCCAGCTTTACTCCGAGCCGCAGCGCGTCGCCCAATGGCAGGGGACCGTGGTCTCGGATCCGCACCTGCAAGGAGTCCTGCGGGTGAAAGGGCATGACGATGTAGGGGCGGCCGGTGGCGGTGGCACCGACTTGCAGGACAGGGACGATGTTCGGGTGACCGGTCAACCTGCCCATCGCCTGCTGTTCCCGGAAGAACCGTGCCCGGTTCTCCGCTTCCACGTCGGCGGTGAGGACCTTCACCGCGACCGTTCGGTCCAGCTCAGTCTGGATACACCGGTAGACAACGCCGAAGCCACCGCGGCCGATTTCCTGGGCGTCCTCGAACCCGGCGGCTGCTAGCTCCGCTGTGACCGAAGCGCCAACCTCGCGCTGCGTCCGGTACGGATCGGCTTCAACCATCGGCTACGCCGATTCACCCGATCCGCGACACCCTTGACGATGCAGCACGGCGCTCACCTCACGAAAACGTCCCACCAGGATATCGCTCCGAACACGCGAAATTGGACCGCAACGGTGTGCGAATCCGCAGATACCTTGCCACCCACACTGACGAGTTCGTCCTAGTCGATCTCGTGTCAGTCCTGAACGCCTCCGCCATCGCGTTGTCATTACCGGTCCCTGCTCGGGTGTGAGACAAGGCCGGGCCGGGTGCTGCGTACTCGGGGAATGATCGACGAACGCCCCGCCGTCTGCCGGTCTAACCGTTTCGTCCGCCTGGTGTATGTCCGATCGCCGCAGCCTTGGCCACCGCGGTCGGTGACCAGCCTCGAGCGTGCGCGCACCTTGACCATGGACCAGCCAGGGCAGCGAGCTGGCTCGTCGTGATTTGCGTGCCCGCCGTTGCTGAGCGAGGTCCCGCAATACAGCGAACGACAATACGCGCGCCCGGGCGAAAGCATCTACTTCCGGCCACCCACCGCACCGAAGGCCCTGGTGCCCCGGGCACGGCTGCTCGACGTCTTGCGGGCAGCGAGGCGGCGTCGGCTGGTGCACATCCATGCGCACGCTGGGTACGGCAAGTTCACCGTCGCGTCGAAAGTTCGAAGATGGGCACGGTCCTCGCTCTGGTCGCGAAACTGCCCGCATCGCTCGCACAGAACCGGGCCCGGCTCCAGATGTTCGTGGCATGGGCCAACGTCCTGCTGCACCGATTCGAGCCGATGCAGGCTGCCGTCATGCCCGAATGGCCGTCCATCCCAGCGTCCTTCATTGCTCAGACGTGCCCGTCCTAGAACGAAGCGGACGGGTCTTCCGTGAGGCCGCGACGCGCGGACTTCATGCGTCAGAAGGACTCTGACCGCTCGCCATTTGCGGGATCAGCCGTCCGCTCACAGCCAGTGCGGTGGCTCTTGCAGATCACCTTCGTTTCCTAATCCGGCTGCACCGCAACCGGTTCACCCCCGTCGACCGCGAGTATCAGGCCGGCGAGGAATTCGAGCGCACAACTCGAGTATCGGCGCAGGTCGCAGCGTATGTTCGCCCGTTGTGTCACAGTGGAACAACTGCGGCACCTGTGTTCCCTTCCATGATGAGTCCAAGCAAGTGGCGCATGCCACACCACGCGCGACCGAAGGAACATGTGCCATGAATGGAACCGCCCAGGAGCAGATCCACGAGCTCGACGCCCTCGTCGTCGGAGCCGGATTCGGCGGGATCTGCATGCTGTACAAGCTGCGCAACGAGTTAGGCCTCGACGCCGTCGCCATCGACAAGGTCGGCGGAGTCGGTGGAACCTGGTACTGGAACAAGTACCCCGGAGCGCTCTCGGACTCCGAGGGCTTCGTCTACCAGTACTCGTTCGACCGCGGCCTGTACGAGCAGACCCCGTGGAAGACGAAGTTCGTGACCCAGCCCGAGATCCTCGAATACCTCAACGGTGTCGTCGACCGGTACAGCCTGCGTGAGAGTATTCAGCTCGAAACCGGTATGACCGACGCCGAATTCGACGAGTCCTCGGGCACCTGGACCGTGCGGACCGACCGCGGAGTCACGTACCGGTGCCGGTTCCTGTTCACCGGCCTCGGCCTGCTGTCCACGACGAACATGCCCAGCTTCCCGGGCATCGAGACATTCGAGGGCCGCCTGGTGCATACCGGCGCGTGGCCCGAGGACCTGGACCTGACCGGCAAGCGGGTCGGTGTCATCGGTAACGGATCGACCGGCGATATATCGGGAAAGGGAGGCATCTACCCGACGGTCCCTCCGGTACGCAGTCCGGCGATCGCGGCGTCGGTGAGGCCGAGTTCGGCGAGCACGGCGTCGGTGTGCTGCCCCAGGGCTGGGACCGGTCCCATGGGCAGTTCGACGTCGGTGAACGTCATCGGTGGCAATACGGCCCGGACCTGGCCGGACTCGGTGTCGATCCGACGCCACCGGTCGCGCTCGGACAGCTGCGGGTGGTCGATGAGATCACGCATGTCGTTCAGCCGTGCGGCGGGCACCCCTGCTGCGGCGAGCCGTTTGTCGAGTTCTCCGGTGTCGAACCGGCGGGTGTGTTCGGCGACGACCGCGTCGGTCTCGGCTCGGTGCCTGACCCGGAGGATGTTGGTCGCGAACTTCGGGTGCTCGGCGAGGTCGGGGCGGTCGAACACGTCGGTGACCAGGGCCCGCCAGCCGCGGTCGTTCTGCACGCCGATGAGTATCCGGCCATCGATGGTCGGATAGGCGTCGTAGGGCGAGATCGAGGCGTGGCTCAGTCCCATCCGTTGCACCTGCGTGTCCTGGTACATCTGCAAGTACATCGGGTGACCGAGCCATTCGACGGTGGCATCGAACATCGACACATTCACAACGGCGCCGACGCCGGTCCGCTCGCGGCGGAACAGCGCCGCCTGCACGGCGGTCAGGGCATACATGCCGGCGGCGATATCCGAAGCGGGGACACCGGTCTTCGTGGCGGTCTCGGGGGTGCCGGTGATCGAGCACAGCCCGGTCTCGGCTTGGACGAGCATGTCGTAGGCTTTGCGGTCCTTCAGTGGCCCGTCGGTGCCGTAGCCGGTCATGTTGACCACGATCAGCTCGGGACGATCCCGGCGGAGTACCTCCGCGCCCAGACCGAGCCGGTCCATGGCGTCGGGTGCGAGGTTCTGGACGACGACGTCTGCCCGGCCGACGAGTTTGCGGATGACCGAGACGCCCTCGGCCGCTTTCAGGTCGACGGTCACCGATTCCTTGCCGCGGTTGAGCCAGACGAAATGCGAGGCAATTCCGTGCACGGCGCTGTCGTAGTTGCGGGCGAAATCGCCCTCACCGATGCGTTCGACCTTGATGACACGGGCACCCAGATCGGCCAGGTGCCGGGTGGCGATCGGGGCGGCGACGGCCTGCTCGAAGCTGACGACGGTGATTCCGTCGAGGGGCAGTAGACCGGGTAGCTGGTTGCTCATCGTTGCCCGCCTGCGGTGTTGCGGGCCTGCTTGACCAGCCCGCCGCCGATGATCAGGCGCTGGATCTCACTGGTGCCCTCGTACAGGCAAAGTAGTCGGACGTCGCGGTAGATCCGCTCGACCGCGACCTCGCGCATGTACCCGCTGCCGCCGTGGATCTGCACCGCGAGGTCGGCGACCTTGCCGACCATCTCGGTGCAATACAGCTTCGCGATGGACGGGGCGAGGCGCCGGTCGGTGTCCTCGACCCAGGAGCGGGCGGCGTCACGCACCAGGGCCCGCCCGGCCATGACGCCGGTCTGCTGGTCGGCGAGCATCGCCTGGACCAACTGGAAGTCCCCGATCGCGGTGCCGCCCTGGGTCGCGGTCGCCGCGTAGGCCACCGACTCGTCGAGCGCACGCTGCGCCTGCCCGACCGCCAGCGCCGCGACGTGCACCCGGCCGCGGGCCAGCGACGTCATCGCGGCGCGGTAGCCGACATCCTCACTGCCACCGACCAGCGCCGACGACGGCACCCGCACGCCGTCGAAGTGCACGGTCGCCGTGGTCGATCCGGCGTGCCCCATTTTGCGGTCCTTGCTCCCCACCTGGACGCCGGGGGTGTCGGACGGCACCAGGAACACGGCGATGCCGGGGCCGTCGCTGTCGGCGGACCGGGTACGGGCGAACACGACGAACAGGTTCGCGATCAGGGCGTTGGTGATGAAGCGTTTCTCCCCGGTGATCAGCCAGTCGTCGCCGTCGCGTACCGCCTTCGTGCGCAGGCCGGCCGGGTTGGAGCCGGCGCCGGCCTCGGTGAGGGCGAACGAGGCAACGACCTCACCCGACGCAATACCCTCGAGCCAGGTCGTCTTCTGTTCCTCGGTGCCGTAGCTGACCAGTACCTGACCGGCGATGCCATTATTGGTCCCGAACATCGACCGCAGCGCGAGGGTGGTGTACCCCAACTCCATCGCGAGTTCGACGTCCTGCACCAGGTTCATGCCGAGGCCGCCCCACTGCTGGGGGATGGCGAACCCGAACAGGCCCATGTCCTTGGCCGCGGTCCGGATCTCGGCGGGGATCGCGTCCGTCTCGTCGATCTCTTGCTCACGCGGGACAACGACGTTGCGCACGAAAGTCCGGGTGTGGGCCAGGATGTCGCGGAAGTCGTCGTCGTCCAACTGCACTGTCGGATCACTGGTCACGGTGGCGGTCACGGTTGTCTCCTGAAAATCGAACTGATCGTCAGCTCACGCGGCCGGCGAGCCTCGGTACGCCGGGTGCGGCGTGTGGTGGGTGCTTCCAGGATCGGTCAGCGAGGGGACATCCGGTTGTTCCAAATCGGAACACCAGGGCGCCGCGGAATCGGACACGACGGAGAGGCGATATCGGAGAAGACCGCGACACCCGCAATCAGCATCCGAGGAAAAGGGTCCATGAGCACGTCCCAGCAACACCAGCCATCACCGACAGTGCGGTACGAGGTACGCGACGGAGTCGCCGTCATCCGCCTCGCCAACCCACCCGTCAACGGCCTCGGGGACACCGTTCGCGCCGGACTCGCCTCCGCTGTCGCCCGTGCCGCCGCCGACGACCACATACGCGCCGTCATCATCGTCGGCGAGGGCAAGGGATTCTGCGGTGGCGCCGACCTGCGCCAATTCGGCACCCCCGCAGCGACCGCCGACCCCACCCTGCCGGACGTCCTCACCACCATTACCCACTCACCGAAACCGGTGATCGCCGCCATCCACGGTGACGCCCTCGGCGGTGGACTCGAACTCGCTCTCGCCTGCCACTACCGCATCACACACCGGGACGCGAAACTCGGCCTGCCCGAGGTGAACGTGGGCCTGATTCCCGGCGGCGGCGGCACCCAACGTCTGCCCCGGTTGATCGGCGCCGCGGCCGCGCTGCGGATGATCCAGCAGGGCACGCCGGTGTTCGGCACCCGGGCCGCCGAACTCGGTATCGCCGACGACTGCTTCGACGGCGACCCGCTCGGCGCCGCCGTCGACTTTCTCCGCACCCAGATCGACACCGGTACCTCGGGACCGGCGGTCGACAGTCTGCCGCCCGCCGACACAACAGGTGTCGACTTCGACGCCGCCCGCCGTACGGTGCGGCCCAGCACCCGCAACGGCCTGGCCCAGCTCACCGCCATCGACGCCGTCGAGACCGCGACCCGGCTTCCTACCGCCGCCGGGCTCGCCTTCGAGCGGGCCGCCTTCCTCGGCCTGCTCCGGGGCCCGGAATCCGCGGCCCTGCGGCACGTGTTCTTCGCGGAGAAGACCGCCCCCAAACTGTCCGGCGTTCCCGCCGCGTCCGCACGGCCGATCTCCCGGGTGGCGGTCATCGGCGCCGGCACCATGGGCAGCGGGATCGCCATGGCGTTCGCAAACGGCGGACTCCCGGTCACGCTGATCGAACAGAACCAGGACGCCCTGACCCGAGGAACGGCCCTGGTGCGCAAGACCTACGAATCATCCACCACCAAAGGCAAACTCACCGAGACGCAGGCACGCGACCGCATCGCGTTGATCGAACCGAACCTCGATCTCGACGCCGCCGCCGAGGCCGACCTCGTCGTCGAAGCCGTCTTCGAGGACATGACCGTGAAGAAGGAGGTGTTCGGCAAACTCGACGCCGTCTGCAAGCCGGGGGCGATCCTCGCGTCGAACACGTCCCGACTGGACCTCGACGAGATCGCACGTGCCACCAGCCGTCCGTCCGATGTGATCGGTCTGCACTTCTTCAGCCCCGCCAACATCATGAAACTCGTCGAGGTCGTCCGCGGGGAAGCCACCGCCGACGACGTCGTCGCCACCGGCCTGACGCTCGCGCAGCAGATCGGGAAGATCCCGGTGCTGTCGCAGGTGTGTGAGGGTTTCATCGGCAACCGCATGCTCACCCCTTATCGGCGCGAAGCCGAATTCCTCCTCGAAGAGGGTGCGACTCCGCAGCAGATCGACACGGCCCTGCACCAGTTCGGGTTCGCCATGGGACCGTGCGCGATGTCGGACCTGGCCGGCCTCGACATCGCCTGGGCTGCGCGCAAGCGACTGGCCCCGACCCGCCCGAAAGACGTCCGGTATTCGCGGGTCGCCGACACCCTCTGCGAGAACGGACGGTTCGGGCAGAAGAGCGGAGCAGGCTACTACCGGTATGAGAAGGGCAGCCGCACACCGGTTCCGGACCTCGCCGTCGACGAGATCATCCGCACCTGCGCCGCCGAGGACGGCATCGAACGCCGCACGATCACCGACGAGGAAATCATCGACCGCTGCGTACTGGCCCTCGTCAACGAAGGCGCCACACTGCTCGGTGAAGGAATCGCCCAACGCGCCTCCGACATCGACGTCGTCTACGTCGACGGATACGGATTCCCCGCCTTCCGCGGCGGGCCGATGTACTACGCCGAATCCCTCGGTCTGGACGTCACCCTGCAGAAGATCCGCGACTTCGAGAACGTACACGGTCGAACGTGGACCCCGGCACCACTACTCGCACAACTCGTCGACGCTGGTCGCACCAGCTTCTAGGCTTCGGCTGCAACGGGTTCCGTCCTTCGATGGAAGGGCGGAACCCGGGTCTTCGGCGACGGCCCGATCCGCGGCCGCACGGTCCTGGTGCACGGTGTGCTCGGCGGCGTCGGATCGATGGCCACACAACTGGCCCGGTGGGGCGGCGCGACCGTGATCGCCGCCTACGGCACCGGCGAGGGCAGGCCCAGTCTCCCGTTCTGACCGATGCTGTTCGACAACATCACCATTCGCTTGCTGGGTAGTGACGATTTTCCGGCCGAAGCCAAACAGCAGGCCGCCACCGATCTGACCGCCGCCGCGGCGGACGGTGCCCTGTCGATCACCATCGATGAACCCGTCCCCCTCGATCAGGCCGCGCGTGCTCACGACCTTGTCGACCGCGGCACCCGCTCGCGAATCCTGCTGGCTGTGCCGGACTGAACACACCCGAGATGCCCGTGGGTTCGGGTTACCATCTGGGCGTGAAATACGAGGTGGGGAGGCTTCGAAACATGGGTGGGCGACGCACGAGTGTTCTCATTGCAGTGGTGGTCGGATTCGTTGTGACTGCGGGAGGGGCCGCGCAGGCGGCGCCATCCACGGGATCCGTGGATCCGGTCGTGCTGCCTGTGGGCGAGGTGGTGACTCCGCTGATCGACTGCAGTCTCAGCGCCGCGAATCCACGCCCGGTGATCGTGCTGCCAGGCGCGGACGGCACTACGTCCGATACCGCGGACCAGTGGTCGACGGTCACGTCAGCGTTGCGCGAATCAGGTACCTGCACCCTGGTGTTCCAGGGTGGTGTCGTCGACGGAAGACGCTGGGCCGGAAACATTCCCGACGAGGCAGCCCAGCTCGCGACGTTCGTCACTTCGGTGAAGGACGCGACGGGTGCGGATACCGTCGACCTCGTCGCGCATTCGGCCGGCACGGTCGTGTCGAATTACTACCTGAAGGTGCTCGGCGGTGCGCAAGACGTGACGCATGCTGTCTTCCTGGCACCGGAGGGACGGGACTGCGACGGTACCGGCTTCCTCGCCACGTTCGGCATCCACAATCCGCCCATCACCCCGGTGCAGGCGCTGCAGGCGCTGCCGTTTCTGTCGCCGCTGCTCGGGCACGCCTCATCGGAGCTGGCGGTCGCCCTGCAACTGGCACCCGGCTCGGAAGTGCACACGACGGTGTTCGGCGACGGGCCGATCACACAACCCGGTGTCAGCTATTCCGTGCTGGCCACTGCGAACGACGAGATCGCGACACCCGCCGGGACGTGCTCGTTCATCACCGAGCCCGGAGTGACGAACACGCTGTTCGAAGAGGCTTACCCGGACGCGCCCGCGGTCGACCACTCCAGCCTGCGCTCCAGTCCGTACGCCGCCGCCTGGATCCTCGATCAACTCGAAACTGAAGGTCGCTGACCGGTCCCGGCCGATGCTCCCGACGATCACGCGGTAGCCATGGGGTCGGGTTCGATCAGCCCTGTCCGCGTGATTCGCTGAAGCTGATCGATCCCTCAGAGAGGCAAGGGTCGATTGTCGGCCACGCTCTTCATGACGAGGGTGGAGCTGAGGCGCTGGACGCCGGGGAGGGTGGCGAGGCTTTCGTCGTAAAGCGTCTGGAAGCCGGGTAGGTCGCGGGTGATGACCCGCAGGAGGTAGTCGGGGTCGCCGAACAATCGTTGAGCCTGCAGGACATGGGGAATGGCGGCGACGGCCTGTTCGAATTCCTCGATGGTGTCGCGGTCGGCGGCACGCATGGTGACGAAGACGAGCGCCTCGAAGGTGAGGCCCAGTGCGCGGGCGTCGAGTTGTGCGCGGTAACCGCTGATCGCGCCGGAGCTCTCCAGTGCGCGCAGGCGGCGGTGGCAGGGCGAGATGCTGAGTCGGACTCGATCGGCGAGTTCGGTGAGGGTGAGTCGACCATCTTGCTGGAGCTCGGCAAGAATTTTCCTGTCTACGTTATCCATGTGGAAGATTTTCCCCCATCACGGTGGTGTTCAGGGAATCTTTGGCAACGTTTTCTCCCCCGTTCTTTCTAATCTTTCTTATCGGGACCGCCGGGCGTTCTGGTGTTCGGAGAGTGTGAAGGATGAGTGAGATCATGGCGATCGGTACCGTTGCTGCGTTCTGGGCGGTGTCTTTTCTGTTCGTGCTGACGCCGGGGGCGGATTGGGCGTACGCGATCGCGGCGGGGCTGCGGCATCGCACCGTGGTGCCCGCGGTGGGTGGACTGTTGACGGGCCATGTGGCGATGACTGTGGTGGTGGCCGCCGGCGTCGCGTCGTTGGTGGCCCGCTCGCCGTTGGTACTGACCGCGTTGACGGCGGTCGGGGCGGCGTACCTGGTGTGGCTCGGGATCGCGATGCTCGCAAACCCCGTGGCGCTGCCGCAGGCAGGGGCGGAACAGGCGTCGGAATCGTGGGTTCGGCAGGCGGTCAAAGGACTGGGAATCAGTGGACTGAACCCGAAGGTGTTTCTGCTGTTTCTGGCGCTGCTGCCGCAGTTCACCGACGCGGGCGCGCGGTGGCCGCTCGCGCTGCAGATTGTGCTGTTGGGTTTGGTGCACACGGCCAGCTGCGCGGTCGTCTACACGGGGGTGGGGACCGGGGCGCGGGTGGTGCTGCGGGCACGACCAGCCGCGGCGCGGGTGGTGACCTGGGTGTCGGGGGCGGCGATGATCGTGATCGGTGTAGTGCTGCTGTTCGAGCGCGTGGCCGGATAGCCTCGGCGACAGCGGTATGTTCACAGGCCTCGCCGGCCTGCCGGCGCCGGCCAGGCCCGAGGGAACGGAGCCTGCAGCGTTTCCGGCATGACCGGGCTGTATTCGGCGGCCGCGTGAAGTCGGTTGTCCCGAACCACGACGGCGCCGCTGCGGATCATGGTGTCGATCAGTTCGGCGGCCAGGGTTTCGGGTGTCCTGCGCAGCAGCGCGGCCGCGTCGACGAGCCACGCACGCGCGAGCAGGTGGGACTCGACCTCGTCGGCGGAGATGCCGCCGCGAATCATCAACGCGAAGGCGAATATTCGCCGGGCGCCGTACCATATTGCGCCGTCCGGGTCGTCGACGAGACGCCGGCCGCGACGCAGTGCGGCAGCGAATGCGGCGGTGGGTTCGGCGGGAATCGGGCCGTGGGCGGGTAACAGAACCCGCGGCTCGAGGTCGGCCAGTCGTTGCAGCGAGGCGACAGCGGTAGTCGCGGCGTCAGGCCCGTCGAGGGCGAGGTTGACCCAGCCGACGTCGTAGTCGGACAGCGCATCTCCGACCACCAGTAGTCGCTCCTCGGGTTGCCACAACGCCACGTGGCCGGGAGTGTGGCCCGGCGTGTGGAGGACCTCCCAGTCGGCGTCACCGAGCCGGAGTAGTTGCCCGTCGTCGAGCGGCTCGTCGACGGTATAGGGGGCAACCGGCTGGTCGAGGTACTCCGCTGCACAGCAGCCCGGGTCACGTCGGGCGATGGCGTCGGCGTCCGGGGCGCCGGCCGCGATGCCGGCGCCCCCCGCCTGCAGTAGACCGTTGCCGCCGACGTGGTCGGCGTGCCAGTGCGTGTTCACGACCCGGGTGAGGTTGCCGCTGTGCGCGCGCACCCATTCGGCTGTCCGCTGCGCGTGCCCGACGAAGCCGCTGTCGACGAGCGCCGGTTCCCGCCCGTCGATCAGCAGCAGGTTGGCATCGGGAAACGGCCGCTGCCGCCAGATCACCCAGTCCGGCAACCGTTCATCCGCGCCGCTGTCCACCCCGCTCACCACTCCGCGGGGCGGCCCTTGAGCTGTTCCCAGTACCGGCGGTGGGCGCGCCGGGACGGCTCGCTCGTCATGCCTGCGGCCAGCTCGTTCCGGTCCAGTGGGTCGGAGAGGTCCGCGATGTCGCGCAGGGCTGCGGCCTGCAGGGCCCGCTTGGTGTAGGCGTAGTTCTCGATGCAGTCCTCGGGGGTCGACTCGGCGATGGCGACGGCCCGATCGAGTAGTTCCTCCGCCGGCACCAGTTCGTGCACGATGCCCATGGAGTACGCCTCGTCCGAGGTGAAGATCTCGCCCTGCAAGCAGGTGCGCGACGCCACGGGTTCTCCCCAGGCGTAGGCCAGCATCCGCAGATACACCGCGGGCATCGGGATTCCGATCGGCACCTCGTTGATCCCGAATCGGGCGCCGTCGGGGACGGCGACGCGGCGATCACACACGGCGGCGGTGATCAGGCCCCCGGCGAACGCGTGCCCGTTCACCGCGGCCACCGTCGGCCGCGGATAGGTGAACAGCCGCATGTTCGTCGCCCGGTAGTCCTGGAACCAGGACGCGACCGCCTCGGTGTCCCCGGCGAAGAGCGGAAAGTGTTCTCCGAGATCGAGTCCGGCCGAGAATCGGGTACCAGTCCCGGTCAGCACCACCGGGGACTGCGGGTGGTCGCGTTCGAGTCGGTCGAACGCGTCGTGCAGGTCGGCGAAGAATGCGCGGTTCTGCGCGTTGACCGGGTTGGTGTTCATCGTCACCACGGCGACGCGACCACGCCGTTCGATTGTCCAGCTCATGCAAATTCCTCCGTACAGATTGTCGTGAATGTGGTTCGAGTATGGGCGTGTTCGGGCCTACAGCCCGAGGATCTGAAGGGCTTGTTCCCGCATCTCCACCTTGCGGACCTTGCCGCTGACGGTCATGGGGAACTGGTCGACGCAGTGCACGTAGCGCGGGACCTTGAAATGCGCGATTCTGCCCTTACAGAACTCCCGCAGGCTCGACGCGTCGATCTTCTCGGCTCCCTCGCGCAGCCGCAGCCAGACCATCAGCTCTTCCCCGTACTTGGAGTCGGGTACCCCGATCACCTGCGCGTCCAGGATGTCGGGATGGGTGTAGAGGAACTCCTCGATCTCCCGCGGGTAGATGTTCTCCCCACCGCGGATCACCATGTCCTTGATGCGCCCGGTGATGGCGACGAACCCGTCCTCGTCCATGACCGCGAGGTCGCCGCTGTGGATCCAGCCGTCGGCGTCGATGGCCTTGGTGGTCCTCTCGGGTTCGTTCCAGTAACCGAGCATCACCGAGTAGCCCCGGATACACAATTCACCGGACCGCCCCCGTGGCACGGTCTCGCCGGTTGCAGGATCGACGACCTTGACCTCCACGTGGGGGTGGGCGCGGCCGACGGTGGACACCCGACGGTCCAGGGAGTCGTCCACCCAGGTCTGTGTGGAGGCAGGGGATGTCTCGGTCATTCCGTAGGCGATTGCCACCTCCGGTACCCACTGGGTGACCTGCTTCATGATCTCCACCGGGCACGGTGAGCCCGCCATCGCGCCGGTGCGGACCGACGACAGGTCGTAGGACGCGAAATTCGGGACATCGAGCATGCTGATGAACATCGTCGGAACCCCGTACACCGAGGTGCACTGCTCGTGCGCACAGGCTGTCAGCGTGGCGACCGGGTCGAACGACGGTGACGGAATGACGACACACGCGCCGTGCGTGCTGGCCCCGAGGTTGCCCATGACCATGCCGAAGCAGTGGTAGAACGGCACCGGCACGCAGATCCGGTCCTGCTCGGTGTAGCCGAGCAACTCGCCGACGAAGAACCCGTTGTTGAGGATGTTGCGGTGCGAGAGAGTGACGCCCTTCGGGAAACCGGTGGTCCCCGACGTGTACTGGATGTTGATCGGGTCGTCCGGTGACAGGCCCGCCTGCACTGCGGTGAGCCGTTCCGATGAGGCCTGATCTCCGCGGATCAGCAATGAATCCCACTCGTCGCTGCCGAAAATTATCACCCGATCGAGGCCCGGGCAGCGGGGCGAAACCTCAGTGACCATCGCCTCGTAGTCGGAGGTCTTGAACGACGGGACCGCGAACACCAGCCGGATCCCAGACTGGGTGAGGACGTACTCGAGTTCGTGGGAGCGGTATGCGGGATTGAGGGTCACCAGGATGGCACCCACCTTCGCCGCGGCGAACTGCACCAGCACCCATTCAGGACAGTTCGGGGCCCAGATCGCAACCCTGTCTCCGGGGACGATCCCCTCTTCGAGCAGGGCAGAAGCCAGCGCATCGACGTCGGCGCGGAGGCCGGCGTACGTCCACCGCCGGCCCGTGGGAACGTCGACCACAGCCTCGCGCTCGGGAAATCTCGCGGCGGTCCGGTCGAAGTTGTCGCCGATCGTCATCTCCAGCAGCGCCCGCTCGGTCGGACCGACGCTATGACTCAGCCTGGTGTTCATGTGTGTTCCTCCGTTCTGGGAGGAATGTGACCTGTGAAACGAACGGAGCGGGACCCCCGAAGGTAGGTCGGGGAATGTCGTACCCACCTTCGTGGGTACGACGTTGCCACGGTGTGACGACACTCACTAGCCTCGGCATCAGATGTTTAGTTGGAGGCCGACGTGACCATGTCATTCGAAACCGATACGCCGATCGAACGGCGCATCCTCGCGCGCTCGCTGGAAACTCTCCGCAAGCACGCCGGTATGGACATGGTGTTCGGTGGGCCGGTGCATCACGGGGCAGCGGCGATGGAGATCACCGACCTGACCGGGGTCCGCACTCGCTCGGCGGTGAACCTGATCGTTCGCAACGGCGAGGGACTCGGCGGCAAGGCCCTGATGCTCGCGCGACCGGTGTCGGTGGCCGACTATTTCACGGCGCAAGGCATCACCCACGTCTACGACCACGCCGTGCGACCGGAGGCGATCGAGACCCTGGCCGCGCTTCCGATCATCGTCGACCGTGTACCCCGGATCCTCGTCTACCTGGCGGCCCGAACCCACGTGCGCTTGGGCGACCGCTGGTTCGACAGCTTCACACCGCTGGTCCGTCGGCTGGAGCGCGACATCGCGGTCGAGGACGAGGTACGGCGGCGGCTGAGCTTGATGCGAAACAACACCGATTCCGACCGGATGGTGCTCAGCCGAGCCGACCTGCACGATATCGCCGAGGAACTGACGGACCTGGCCGGCCAGATCGAGGACGACACCCTGCGCGCACGGGTCGAGGCCGTCGGGAACCGGTTCGCACCCGTCCCGACGCCGGCCGGATCCCAGGATCCACCGACCTTGCTCCGGCCCCGCGAGATCGACGTGCTCGAACACGTGGCGCGTGGTCTGAGCAACCGCGAGGTCGCCGAGGCCCTCGGCTTGCTGCCCAACACGGTGAAGTCCTACCTCAAGAGCGCCATGCGCAAACTGCACGCGACCAACCGTGTGCAGGCGATCCTCGCAGCCCGCGAGCGCGGTTTCCTCCGCTGACCCTGCCGCGATGCGGGCGTGGCGCAGCGTGGACCGTACCCCCGAAAGTAGCTGTCCCGGTATGCAACCCACTTAGGAGGGTGTTGCGCTGGGTGTAACGGCGCTCACACTGCTCGTCGTACTCAGTCCTCCGCCAGCGGGCGGACGGGCCCACCGAGCAGGAGATCTCAGATGTCCCGAACCGTCGATCCGGTGAAAAACCCACCGACCACCCCGATGCGTCGCGTCGCCATAGCAAGCTGCACCGGCACCACCATCGAGTTCTACGACTTCTTCATCTACGGCACCGCGGCGGCACTGGTCTTCCCGAAGGTCTTCTTCCCCGCCCTCGGTACGGCCGCCGGCACCGTCGCCTCCTTCGCCACGTTCGCCGTCGCGTTCGTCGCCCGCCCCCTCGGCGCCGCGATCTTCGGCCATTTCGGTGATCGGATCGGCCGCAAGAAGACCCTGGTCAGCACACTGCTGCTCATGGGGATCAGCACCGTCCTCATCGGACTCCTGCCCGGCGCCGGCACGATCGGCGTGGCCGCACCACTTGCCCTGATCGCGCTTCGGATCGCGCAGGGCCTCGCCGTCGGCGGTGAATGGGCCGGGGCAACCCTGCTGGCCACCGAATACGCCCCCACCGGCAAACGGGGCCTGTACGCGGTGTTCCCGCAACTGGGGCCCTCACTGGCCTTCGCGTTGTCCAACGGCACCTTCCTTGCGGTCAACCTCTTCGTCGGCGAGACCTCGCAGGCGTTCCTCGACTACGGCTGGCGGATTCCCTTCATCGCCAGCGCCCTCCTCGTGCTGATCGGCCTCTATGTCCGGCTGAAGGTGGAGGAGACCCCGATGTTCGCCCGGCAGGCCACCCGGGCCCGCCGCGCCGGTGCGGGGCCGCTCCTCGGAGTCTTCAAGAGCCAGCCCCGCGAGTTGCTCGTCGCCGCCGGATCCTTGGCGATGATGTTCGCGTTCTTCTACATCGGCACCGCGTACCTCACGTCGTACGGCACCGCCACCCTTGGTCTCAGCCGCACCACAGTGCTCTCCCTCGGCCTGATCGCCGCCGCCGTCTTCTGTGCCGCGATCATCCTGTCCGCCATCTACTCCGACCGAATCGGCCGCCGCAAGATGGTGCTCGCCTCCTGCCTCGTGGCGATCCCCGGCGGGCTGGTGCTCTTCCCCCTCCTCGACACCGGCTCCCCGCTCGCGTTCCTCGCCGGCCTGGCCCTCGCCCTGGTCATCATGGGCGTCTCCTACGGGCCTGCCGGGGCACTGCTGCCGGAGATGTTCCACACCGAATACCGCTACACCGGCGCGGGCATGGCCTACGCCATCGCCGGAGTCATCGGCGGCGGTACCGCACCCATGCTCGCCGCGGAACTGACCTCCCGATACGGCAGCACCGCGGTCGGGTGGATGCTCGCCGGCTTCGGCCTCCTCAGCTTCGCCTGCGCGCTCGCCCTGCCCGAAACTCGGCACCGCGACATGGAAGAGATCGGAACCGGGGACGTCAGCCGAGCGTCCCGTCCGGTTGCCGAAACCGCTTGAGAAGAAGGCACTTCGAGAGTCAATATGATGACCGACACGATCGATTCCTGGATGCAACACCCGACCCGGCGATGGCTCGACATGCCGTTCCTGGACTCCCTGCGACGCTGGTCGAAGGGAACCATCCCCGATGCCGAACCGCCGGTGTCGTGGACGCTCGACCGCATGGACGAAGCCGGCGTCGACCTGGGCCTGCTCAGCGCCTGGCACGGCCCCACGGGACCGCTGATCAGCAACGACGAGGTCGGGGACATCGTCAAACGGCACCCGGACCGCTTCGTCATGGTCGCCTCGGTCAACCTCCACCAGCCGATGGAAGCAGTCCGGGAACTGCGCCGGTCTGTCGAGGAATTCGGTGCCTGCGCACTGCGGATCCTGCCGTGGCTGTGGGACCTGCCGCCGGACGACCGCCGGTACTACCCGCTGTACGCGGCGTGCTGCGACCTCGACATCGCCTTCTGCACCCAGATCGGCCACACCGGCCCGCTGTGCCCCTCCGAACCCGGGCGTCCGATTCCGTATCTCGATCGCGTGGCACTCGAATTCCCCGAACTACGGATCATCGCCGGTCACATCGGCGTGCCGTGGACAGGTGAAGCGATTTCTCTGGCCACGAAGTACCCGAACGTCTACATCGATACCTCCGCGTACAAGACGTCCCGTTATCCGGCGGAGATTGTCGATTACCTTCGCGGGCACGGCCGGCACAAGGTGCTGTTCGGTTCCAACCACCCCGCCTGGCCGGCACCCGACTGCCTCGCGGGGTTGGACAAACTCGAACTCGACGAGCCGACCCGCACAGCATTCCTGCGCGACAACGCAATCCGTGCGTTCAAACTCCCTTCCTGACCGACAACGCAACAGCTAGGAAAGCACATGTTCACCAACACCTTCACCGAGACCTTCGGGATCGAGCACCCCATCGTGTGCGGCGGCATGACCGCCGTCGGCACCGCGGATCTGATCAGCGCCGTGGCCAACGCCGGGGCACTCGGATTCCTCACCGCCCTGACCCAGCCCACGCCCGAGGCATTGGTCAAGGAGATCGCCCGCTGCCGCGACCTCACCGACAAGCCGTTCGGGGTCAATCTGACGATCCTGCCGACCATCCAGCCGGTGCCCTACGACGAATACCGCGACGCCATCGTCGACAGCGGCATCCGGATTGTCGAAACCGCAGGCGGCAACCCTGGGCCGCACCTACCCACCTTCAGGGCGGCCGGTGTGAAGGTGATCCACAAGGCGGTCTCGGTGAGGCACGCCCTCAAAGCGCAGCAAGTCGGGGTCGACGCCGTCAGCATCGACGGCTTCGAGTGCGCCGGGCACCCCGGCGAGGACGACGTCCCCGGGCTCGTGCTGATCCCCGCCGCGGCCCGGGCACTGTCGATCCCGATCATCGCCAGCGGCGGAATCGCCACCGGCGCCGGACTCGTCGCCGCCCTCGCGCTCGGCGCATCCGCGGTCAACATGGGTACCCGTTTCATGGCGACCACCGAGGCGCCCATCCACCACAACGTCAAACAACAGATCGTCGATAACACCGAACGCGACACCGTCATCGTCTTCCGCGAGTTCCACAACTCCGCCCGCGTTGCCCGCAACTCGGTCTCCGAAGAAATCGCGACCCTCTCCCGCGAACCGGGTGCGACCTTCGACGACATCGCCCATTTGGCCAGCGGCGCCCGCGGCCGCGAGCAGGTGTACGGCAACGGTGACGTCGAAGGCGGCATGTGGTGGGCCGGTCAGGCCCAGGGCCTGATCGACGACATCGGCAGCTGCGAGGAGGTGGTCGGCTCGATCCTCACCGAGGCTCGGCAGATCATCACCCGCACACTGCCCGATCAGATCACCCGCTGACTCGGTGCCGCCGGCAGCAACCGCCGGTCGCCTACCTGGGACCCATGCGGATGGCTCCGTCGAGGCGGATGGTTTCGCCGTTGAGCATGGCGTTGTCGATGATGTGCGCGGCGAGGGCGGCGTATTCGGTGGCCTTGCCGAGCCGGGAGGGGTGCGGCACCTGCTGTCCGAGGGACTTCTGCGCCTCCTCGGGGAGCCCGGCCATCATGGGCGTTTCGAAGATTCCGGGTGCGATGGTGACGACGCGGATGAGGTGGCGGGCCAGTTCGCGGGCGATCGGCAGTGTCATCGCCGCGACGCCGCCCTTGGATGCCGCGTAGGCGGGCTGGCCGATCTGGCCGTCGAACGCGGCGACGGAGGCGGTGTCGATGATGACGCCGCGTTCCCCGTCGACGGGTTCGGTCTGGGCGATCTTCTCCGCGGCGAGGCGCAGGACGTTGAAGGTGCCGACGAGGTTGATACGGACGACGCGTTCGAAGTCCGCGAGGGGAAGGGCGCCCGCCTTGCCGAGAACCTTGCCGGGCGTGGCGATTCCCGCGCAGTTGACCAGCACGCGGAGGTCGCCGAGCGACGCGGCGAAGTCGATCGCGGACGTGACGTCACCGGCGGAGGTGACGTCGGCGGCCGTGAAGTAGGCGCCCTTCCCGATCTCCTTGGCGGCCACTTCCCCGTCGGACGACGGGAGGTCGAGCAGCACGACCTGGGCGCCGCGCTCGTGCAGGGCACGGGCGGTGGCGTTCCCGAGCCCGGATGCTCCGCCGGTGACGACAGCGACGGCTCCATCGATCTTCACAAAGTTCTCCTCGAATGTGGTTGCGGCAGTGATAGGAAAGGGGGAGTCAGGGGACGCGCAGGATCAGGGCGTCGCCCTGTCCGCCGCCGCCGCAGAGGGCGACGGCGCCGGTGCCGCCGCCGCGGCGCTGCAGTTCGAGCGCGAGGTGCAGGGTGATGCGGGCGCCGGACATGCCGATCGGATGACCGAGGGCGATGGCACCGCCGTTGACGTTGACCCGGTCGGGGTCGACACCCAGTTCGCGGGTGGAGGCGATCCCGACCGCGGCGAACGCCTCGTTGATCTCGATCAGATCCAGCTCCGAGGCCGAGATACCTTCTGCATCACAGGCTTTCGTGATGGCGCCGGACGGCTGGAGCTGCAGACCCGAATCCGGTCCGGCGACCATGCCGTGCTCGCCGATCTCGGCCAGCCAGGTCAGTCCCTCGGCCTCGGCGCGCTCCTTGCTCATCACCACGACGGCGCAGGCGCCGTCGTTGATCGTCGACGCGTTCCCCGCGGTGACGGTGCCGCCGTCCCGGAACGCGCCGCGCAACCGCGCCAGCGTTTCGGCGGTGGTGTCGGGGCGGATGCCCTCGTCGCGGCGCAGCCAGGTGCTCTCACCCTTGCGGGCGGGGATCTCGACCGGGACGACCTCGTCGTCGAAGATCCCGTTGTCCCAGGCCTTGGCGGCCAACTGGTGCGAGCGGGCAGCGAACGCGTCCTGGTCTTCGCGGGCGATGACGTCCCTGTCGTTGCCGGCCTCGGTGAGCAGCCCCATCGGCTGATCGGTGAATGCGTCGTGCAGACCGTCGAGGGCCATGTGGTCGACGAGGGTGACGTCGCCGTACTTGAAACCGCTGCGTGAACCGGGCAGCAGGTGCGGTGCCTGGCTCATCGACTCCATGCCGCCGGCGACGATCACGTCGAACGCGCCGGACCGGATGAACTGATCGGCGAGGATGATCGACTCGACCCCGGACAGGCACACCTTGTTGATGTTCAGCGACGGGGTGCTCATCGGGATGCCGGCCTTCGCGGCGGCCTGACGGGCGGGCATCTGCCCGGCGCCGGCGGTGAGGACCTGCCCCATGATGACGTACTGCACCCGGTCCGGGGCGACACCGGCCTTGCCGAGCGCCGCCTCGATGGCAATGGCGCCGAGGTCGGCGCCGGAGAAACCGGCGAGAGAACCCTGCAGACGGCCGATCGGGGTACGGGCGCCGGCGACGATCACGGAGGTGGGCATGAGGCGAAGAGCCTTTCTCGGGTGGTGGGTGCGTCAGTTCGCGGCGAGGGTGCGGCTGATGACCAGGCGCTGAATCTGGTTGGTGCCCTCGAAGATCTGCGTGATCTTCGCTTCCCGCATGTACCGCTCGACGCGGAAGTCGCGGGTGTAGCCGTAGCCGCCGAGCACCTGGACGGCGTCGGTGGTGACCTTCATGGCGGCGTCGGTGGCAACGAGCTTGGCGACGGACGCGTTTCGCGAGTACGGCAGGCCGGCGTCGCGGCGGCGGGCCGCGTCGATGTAGGTGGCGCGCGCGGAGTCGACGGCGGCGGCCATGTCGGCGAGCAGGAAGCCGAGGCCCTGGTGGTCGATGATCTTCTTCCCGAACGCGGTCCGCTCCTGGGCGTAGGCGACGGCCTCGTCGAGGGCGGCCTGCGCGAGACCGACGGCGACCGCGGCGATGCCCAGCCGGCCGGAATCGAGTGCGCTGAACGCGATCTGCAGACCCTGACCCTCTGCGCCGATCCGTCGTTCCGCGGGCACGAAGGCGTCGTCGTAGTGCGCGGACGTCGTCGGCACGGCGTGCAGGCCCATCTTCTCCTCGGGCTTGCCGAACGTCAGTCCCTCGGTGCCCTTCGGGACCAGGAAGCAGGAGATTCCCTTCGATCCCTCACCGGTGCGGGCGAAGAGGTTGTAGAAATCGGCGATGCCGCCGTGGGTGATCCATGCCTTTGCGCCGTTGACGACGTACCCGCCGTCGGTCGCGGTGGCCTTGCAGGTCAGTGCAGCGGCATCGGACCCGGCCTGCGGCTCGGACAGGCTGTAGGCGCCGACGGTGTTGCCGCCCAGCATCTCCGGGAGCCACTGCTGCTTCTGCTCGTCGGTGCCGAACGCCATCAGCGGGTGGCAGGCGAGGCTGTGGACGCTGACCGCCACCGCGACGGAGGCCCAGCGGGCGGCGATCTCCTCGAGCACCTGCAGGTACACCTCGTAGGGCTGTGCGCCGCCGCCCCACTCCTCCGGGTACGGCAGGCTCAGCAGTCCGGCCTCGCCGAGGGTGGCGAACACCCCTTCGGGGTAGGTCTCCGCCTTCTCGTGCTCGTCGACGATCGGCGTCAGGACCTTGTCGGCGACGTCCCGCGTGAGCTGGATCAGGTCACGGGCTTCGTCAGTAGGCAGCAAGCGATCGACGGCCACGGTTTCTCCTCGAGAAGGCTACGGAAAACAGTACTGGATTACGCCCCAGGGTACTGATTGCGAAATAGTACTGCAAGGCATCGCCCAGTACTATTTCTGTCATGGAGCAGCCCACCCGAACCGGTTTCGCCACCCGACGGCGCACCCAGCTCTTCGACGCCCTCGTCGACCTCATCCTGGTCGAGGGGTTCGCCCACCTGACGCTCGACGAGATCGCGAACCGGCTGCGCTGTTCGAAGTCGACGCTGTACACCCTCGCCGGCAGCAAAGAACAGCTGGTCCGGGCCGCCACGGTGCACTTCTTCCGCCGCGCGACCGAGGACGTCGAGTCTCACATCGAGCCGATCACCGGGGCCCGTGCGCGGATCACCGCCTATCTGTCGGCCGTGGGCAACGCCCTCTCCGCCGCATCCGACCAGTTCATGGCCGACCTCGACGCCTTCCCGCCGGCCCGGGAGGTGTACGAACGGAACACCCAGTTCGCCGCCGCGCGGGTCCAGGAGCTGATCACCGAAGGTGTCGCCGGCGGGGACTTCCGCGACGTGCACGCCGCGTTCGCCGCCGATCTCGCCGCCACCATGATGGTCCGCATCCAGCAGCGCGGGGTCCGCGACAGCACCGGACTCGACGACGCGCACGCCTACGCGGAACTCGCGGCCATCCTCACCGGCGGCATCAGCGCCTGAACCGGGTCACCGAGTGCGAGTGCCGAGGAGTTCCGCGGTTCTGCGCAACCGCATCAGCACCTGCAGATCGAGAGCCTTGTCGGGGTTACGCCAGTCCGGGCCGAGGAGGCGATCGATCGCGTCGAGACGCTGGTAGAGGGTGTTGACGTGCACGCCGAGACTCGACGCGGTCGCCGCATGGTGGCGGCCGTGAGCCAGATACTCCGACAGTGTTTCCAGCAGTGGCACTCCGCGTTTGGCCTGCTCCGTCATCAGCGGCCCCAGTTGGGCCTCGGTGAGTTCGTCGAGGTGCTCGCGGGCCAGGTGGCTCAGCAGGATCCGGTAGATGCCCAGACCGCGCGCGGACGAGACCTCGCCCGCGCGACCCAATGTGTCGAGCACGTCGACGGTCTGCTGGGCTTCGACGTACGCGTCGGCGAGCGCCTTCGCACCGCGTGCGGGCTCCGCGATGCCGATCGTCGCGTCGAGCCGTCCGGCGGTGAACACCCCCCGGACCGAGGCGGAATCCTTGGCGGGTACGACTGCCAGTGCCCGTGAACCATGTTCCGCTGCAACGGTTCCCGAAGGGAAGGGCAACGTCCCGAGGGCGGTGCGGACCGACGTGTTCTGGCCCGTGGTGATCGCCACGGCAATGCAGTACGTCGTGTCGGGGTTCAGCCCGGCCAACCGCAGTTGGCGGCGCTCGTCCTGTGCGGTGGCGGCGGGATGGGTCAGCAGGTCGACGAGAAACGCATCCCGTGCGCGCCGCGTCGCCTCCCCCGCGGCACGTTCCTCGGCGAGCGACAGTGCGATCGCGGGTGCCGCGCGTTCGAGCAGCAGGCGCGTGGTCGGCTGCCCGGCTCCCACGGACAGGAGTGCGCCGAGCATCTCGCCGGCCGCCGCGACGCGCTGCGCGATCACCTCGCCGCGTTCGACGTGGTCCTTCCCGCCCGCGCGTAGTTCACCGACCGCCGCGGACACGTCGTCGGCGTGCGGTATCAGGTCGACGGGTAACGCGGATTCGTCCTGCACGAAATAGGCCGGTTGCCGGGAGAGCTGAGCGACCTCCTGGACCAGCCGCTGCACCCCCGCGCCGAGCAGCACCACCTGAGTCAGGGTCCGATCCCATTGCAATATCTGTTCGAGCTCGATTGTGCGCTGCGACAATTCGGTGTTCGCCGATTCGAGCCGTGCGACGGTGTCTCGCTCACGTTCCAACGAGCGCACGTTTTCGATCGCGATCGCCGCATGGGCTGCCAGTGCCGACAACAGCGCGATCTCGGATTCGGTGAAGGCCCGTTCCTGACGCTTGCACGCGAACAGTGCGCCGATGACGCGATCGGCGACGCGCAGGGGCACCCCGAGCAGGCCGCGCATGTTCTCCGACCGCGCCGCACTGTCGGCTCCGGTGATGTGCCGGACCGCCGGTTCGCTCTGGTAGTCGGGCGTCCACTCCGGCGCGGACCTGCGGACGATCAGGCCCACGAGTCCTTCGTCCAGGGACAGTCGGATTCCGACGAGGTTCGGGGTCAAGGCCCCGCTGGTGACCTCGATGACGAATTCCTCGTCGTAGACCGATCCCATGTAGGCGAGATCCACGCCGAGCAGTTGCCGCGCCTGATCGACCACTTCCTGCAGCAACACCCGGTCGTCGCGAACCGTCGTCAAACGGACGGCGATGTCGTTGAGCGCCGCCAACTCCCTACTGCGCTGTTGGCGCTGGTCGAGTTGCGCCCGGAGCCGGAGTGCGGCGTTGGCTTCGCGTTCGACCGCGGCCCGGTCGGACGCGCCGGATTCCTCGATCAACGTGCGCCGGAGGGCATCGAGTTCGTCGATCGGTGCGTCGTCGAGCAGCAGTTCCATCCAGCCGCGATCGGCAGTACTCACTGGTGCCTCCATCCATGGGCAACTGGATTTGATAGATGAAATCTACATTGGCCGAGATCCAGATCACAGCTAGATTCGAGACATCACCTTCTCGCCCGCAAAGGACCGGTTTTCGTCATGTTGATCGATGCGCTCTTGGCAGCCCTTCCCGCGGATCGCGTCGTGCGCGACCCCGACGTTGTCGCCAAGTACCAGCACGACGAAGCGGAGTGGGCGCCGTACGCCGCCCCGGTCGCGGTCGTCAGGCCCCGAACGGCCCTCGAAGTCCAGGCGGTCGTGCGCGCCTGCCTCGACCACGACACCGCCGTCGTCACGCGGGGTGCCGGCACGGGCCTGTCCGGCGGAGCCAACGCGACCGACGGCTGCGTCGTCCTCGCGCTCGAGGGCATGAACGCGATCAAGGAGATCGATCCGCTCGAGCGGTACGCCGTCGTCGAGCCCGGCGTGGTGAACGACGATCTCCGCGCCGCGTGCGCCGAACACGGACTCTGGTATCCCCCGGATCCGGCCAGTTCACCGTGGTCGACGATCGGAGGGAACGTCGCCACCAACGCGGGCGGACTGTGCTGCGTCAAGTACGGCGTCACCCGTGACTACGTGCTCGGCATGCAGATCGTCACCGGCACCGGTGACCTCGTGCGCCTCGGACGCAAGACCGCCAAGGGTGTGGCCGGTTACGATCTGGCGGGCCTGATGGTCGGCTCCGAGGGAACGCTCGGCGTCATCACCGAAATCACCGTCAAGTTGCGCCCACTCCAGGACCCGCAGCGCACGGTGGCCGGCTACTTCGACTCCATAGTCGACGCGGGCCGGGCCGTCAGCGCGGTGGCCGCGGCGGGGCTCACCCCGTCGGCGCTCGAACTGGTGGACAAGCAGTGCCTCATCGCCGTCGACGCCTGGAAGAAGATGGGCCTGTCGGTGGAGGCGAACGTCGTTCTGCTCGGCCGCATCGACACCGCGGGAGTCGTCGGCGACCAGGAAGCGGAAAAGATGCTGTCGTGCTTCGACGAAGCCGGAGCCACGTGGTCGGCCGTCTCCACCGACCAGGAGGAGGCGGACGCGTTGTTCGCGGCGCGTCGTCTGGCCTACCCCGCGATGGAGCGACTCGGACCGGTGCTCACCGAAGATGTGTGCGTGCCGAAACGGGCTGTCCCCGAAATGCTTGCGCGTATCGAACAGATCGGCATCGCCCACGCGACCACCATCGCCAACATCGCACACGCCGGTGACGGAAACCTGCACCCGCTGCTCATCACACCCCGCGACGACGAGGCGGCCCGCGCCCGGGCACAGGCCGCCTTCGCGGACATCATCGACGCGGCACTGGAACTCGGCGGCACGGTCACCGGCGAGCACGGTGTCGGTCTCCTGAAGATGGACGGCCTCGCCCAGGAACTCGATCCGGTCGTCCTGGGCATGCATCGAGCGGTGAAGAACGCCCTCGACCCGCGCGGAATCATGAACCCCGGGAAGATCTTCGAGTAGTCCGTCTAGCTTCCTTCTGTTCGTTCGGCGACGAGGGTGATGGCGCCCAGGTGGTCGCGGTAACGGTGGAAGGTCCGCCAGATGTCGGCGAGTCGTGGCAGCACGGTGGGGTGTGCGAGGGCGCGGCCGAGGAAGGCTGCGAGTGAGGTTCGCCGGTGAGCGCCAGTGCGGTGGTTTGTCCCAGACCGGGCCACATCTCCACGACGTCGTCGTCCGCGCTGATGCCGAGTGTGTCGATCATGCGCCGGGACGGGCCGAGTCCGCCCGGCCTCATGACGCGTTTGCCGAGTCGCCCGAGCATCCAGTGGGCAGGCATCCGGCGCAGGGACAGCCCTTCGCCGAGCCGCGGGGAGGGAGAGTCGGAAATCTCCATGGGGCGAGCATAGCCTGCCCTTACTCTCTGATTCGGCCTCTCGCCGCCCATCAGCGGGCGGCGAGAAGCCCACGGCTCACAGCCGAGCAGCCTCTCCGCGGCGGTCGTCGCCGAACGACGCACTGACAGAGGGCCGGCGGCGCGCTGGTGGAACCTCGTGGAGTGGTGGTCCGGCGATCACGGTGTTGTGGATGTTGCCGATGCCTTCCACGGTCATGCTGACGGTGTCACCGATGCGCAGCGGCGGTGGTTGTCGATTTCCACGCCATCCCCACAGTTCGGCGAGGCAGCCGCCCCCGCAGGTTCCGGATCCGAGTACGTCACCGGGCCGCACCCAGGTGCCGCGGCTGGCATAGGCGATCAACTCGGCGAAGGTCCACGCCATGTTCGCCAGGGTGTCGCCGCCGATGCGGGTGCCGTTGACGAAGACGTCCATGTTCAGGTCGAAGCGACCATCGACCTCGTGGTCGACGAACTCGTCCACGGTGACCAGCACCGGTCCGAGGGTGGTGGCAGTGTCCTTGCCCTTGGCCGGTCCGAGCCCGACACGCATCTCCCGGCCCTGCAGGTCGCGGGCGGACCAGTCGTTGAGGATGGTGAACCCGGCAACGTGATCGAAGGCTTCATCCACGGTCAGGTTGTAACCGGCTGCGCCGATCACGACGGCGACTTCCAGCTCGAAGTCGAGTACCTCGCAGCCCGGCGGCATCGGCACCGTTGCGCCCGAGCCGATCGCCGCATGTGGGTTGGTGAAGTAGAAGGCGGGTGCCTCGTACCAGGCGTCCGGGATCGCGCCGGCTCCGGTGACCGCGCGCAGCGAACCGGCGGTGTGCTGTTCGAAGGTGATGAAGTCACGGATGCTGCCGACCGGAACCGGCACCGCCAGTTCGGTGGTCGGATCCCAGGGCAGCCGGTGACCGGTCAGGGCCGCCTTCGGGTCGTCGGCGGCGAGCACGCCGAAGACGTCGGCGGATTCCGCCAGCAGCGTGATGTGGTCACCGTCGACGATGCCGTAGCGCTGGACACCGTCGACGACCAGGGAACCGATTCTCATGCCGGCTCCTCGTCGAAGATGGCCACGGCGCGGGTCCATCCGGCCGAGGCCTTGTGAATCTTCACGGGGAAGCACGCCACCTGGAAACCCGAGGACGGGATCGACTCGAGATTGCCGAGCTTTTCGATGTGGCAGTACCCGATTTCGCGGCCGGCACGGTGGCCCTCCCAGATGATGCCGGCGTCCTGGGTCTCGGCGTACCGCTGGGCGGTGTAAACGAACGGTGCGTCCCAACCCCACGCATCGGTGCCGGTGACCCGCACGCCCTGGCGCAGCAGGTGCAGTGTCGCCTCGCGGCCCATGCCGCAGCCGGTGTTCACGTAGTCGTCGTGGCCGTAGCGGGCGCCGGCGCTCGTGTTGACCAGGACGATGTCGAACGGGGAGAGGGTGTGTCCGATCCGGTCCAGTTCGCGGTCGATGTCCGCGGTGGTGACGACGTAGCCGTCGTCGAAGTGCCGGAAGTCGAGTTTGACGCCGCGCCCGAAGCACCACTCGAGCGGGACTTCGTCGATGGTGATGGCCCGCTGGCCGCCGTCCATGGTGGACGCGTAGTGGTAGGGGGCGTCGAGGTGGGTGCCGTTGTGGGTGGACAGCTGGACGCGCTCGATGGCCCACCCTTCCCCGTCGGGAAGGTTGTCGACCCGAGCGCCGGGAAAGAACTGCAGCAGATCACCACGTGTGTGTTCGTGGTCCAGGTAGTCGATCTCGGGTCGATGACCGGGTGGGTCGGAGGGAATACCTGCCTGCAATGACACGGACAGATCGATGATTCGTCGCATGATTTCGGGCCCTTACTGCGGGATCACGGGAAGGAGCAGGGAGGTGCCGGCGTCCCGGCCGGTGTGCACTGTGGTGGTGCCGTCGAAGATGCCGGCGGGCCGGTCGTCCGGATCGTCGTGCGGGGTCAATCCGTTGCCGCGCATCTCGATGCCGTAGATCACCGGCCACGGTCCGTCGCCGGGCATGTCGAAGTCGCGGCCGGCGAGGGTGACGCCGAGCCGGTAGCCGGTGGGCACGACGATGGAAGTAGGCCAGATCTCGACCTCCAGATCGACGGCCTCGCCCGGCGTCAGCGGCTGCTTGCTCGTATGCCGGTGCCACGGGCGGTACGGCAGACTGGCCTCCTCGTCCAGCTCGCGGTGGGATGCGCGCAGCCAGCCCACGCCGAGCGCACCGTGGGGATCGATCGCGTCCACCAGCGAGATCTCGTTCCCGTCGGGGTCCTGCACGCGCAGGGTGACGATCAGGTCGGCGTCGGTGGTCGAGGACGCCAGACGTACGCGGGCGGAGGCCGGTCCGGTGATCTCCAACGGCCCGGTCAGCGGCGCGGTCCAGAAGTCGACACCGGGCCCCAGCGCCGCAAACTCGGCGGTGCCCTCGGCCGGTGGTTCGGTCGGGCTCATCGCTCCGGACGCGGCGTCGAGGTGGAACCGCGTCCACTGCGTGCGGGCCAGCGGCCATTCCTGTTCGTCGCGGCCCTCGAACGAGCCGTCGAGGTGGCGCACGTTCAGTCGAACCGGGGGCTGGTCTCCCCAGCCGGTCGCCTCGCCTTTGAGGAAGTGGCCGAAGAATCGCTTCTGCAGGTCGACGCCGTAGTCGGTGTAGAACTCCGCGTAGTGCTCGTGACCGTGCGCCTCCAGCCACTTCTGTGAAGAGGACACCTGGGCGTAGGCGTCGAAATTGCCGCGGGTGTGCAACCGGTGCGCCCAATTCGCCGCCGACAGCACCGGGACCTCGATCCGCGTCAGGTCCGGGGTGCGGGCCTGCGCGAATTCGTCGAGCAGCGCCCGGCGCTTCCCCTCCCCGATCGAGTCGACCCGGTTCGCGACGAGTTCGTCGTCGGTCAGTGTCGGCGGTCCGGCGACCAACTCACCGGTGTTGGGATTGCGTCGGCCCCGCTCCCCGGCCCCGTGCTGGACGGTGAAGATCTGGTGCTCCTGCCACGCCTGGCCGAACCGGGTCAGGATGCCACCGTGCCGGTTCAGGTCTCGGTAGAAGTCGGTGAAGCCCTCCCACGGGCAGATCGCCGTCAGATGCGGCGGACGCAGTGCCGCCACGAGCCACTGGTTGGCCGCGTAATAGGAGATCCCGAGCAGTCCCACCCGGCCGTTCGACCAGTCTCGGGTGCCGGCCCATTCGATGGCCTCGTAGTAGTCGCGGGCCTCCTGCTCGCTGAGCATGTCCAACAGTCCGGGCGAGCGGCCGGCGCCGCGGGAATCGACCCGAATGCAGATGTATCCGTCCGGAACCCACTTCTCCGGATCGACGGTCTCCCACACCTGGTAGCGGTTGCTCGACCCGGCCGCTGCCTCCGGATACGCGCTGATCAGCTGCTGCCACATCGGCCCGAATCCCTCTTGGAACGCCAAGCCTTTGCCGTACGGCCCGAGAGTCATCAGCACCGGGTGTCGGCCCTCGTCGTCGGGCCGGAAGACGTCGGCCCGCAGGATCGTGCCGTCCGCCATCGGTACGGGTACGTCCCAGTCGATGCGCATTCCGTCCGCCGTCTCGCTGCGCTCGGTGATCTCCGCACTGGTTTGCGATGTCATGACTACCCACCTTCTTAAGTCCAGAAACTTGCATTAACAGTATGAGCTGAGTCACGTCATAAACGCAAGGGTCTTGCGTTAAGGTGGGGTCATGAGTGATCAAGGAGCCCAGCGTCGACCCGGTGGCCGTTCCGCTCGAGTCCGCCGCGCAGTCCTCGATGCCGCTCTCGACGCGCTGCACGAGCACGGCATGGCGGGCATGGCGGTCGCGGACGTCGCGTCCCGGGCGGGCGTACACGAGACATCCATCTACCGTCGGTGGGGCACGCGCGAGAACCTGATGATCGAGGCGCTGCTCGAGGAAGCAGAAGAATGGGGCCAGGTGCCCGACACCGGATCGCTTCGCGACGATCTGATCGCCTACGCCGGTCGGCTCGTGACTTACCTGACCAGCCCGGTCGGCTCCGCCTTCGACAGGGCGCTGGCTGCCTCCGGCGACGACCCCGCCGCCACCGAGGCGCGCAACCGGTACTGGGAGACGCGCTTCGCGCGGTCGAGTGAGATCGTGAAGCGGGCAATCGGACGGGGTGAGCTGCCCGAGACCACCGATGTCCGACTCGCCATCGAAATGCTGGTCGCCCCAATGCACTTCAAGGTCGTGCTCACCCGCGAACCTCTCGACCCGGAGCTACCCGAGCTCCTCGTCGACTCACTCCTGCACGGGCTCGTCGGACGCGGCGACTCCGACGCCTCGACGGCGTGATGCACACCCTGGTCGCCGAAGGCGGTGATTCTCTCCATTGATCCTGTCGCGGTGTGGGTGATTTCTCCATGGTTTCCACGCGATCCGGCTCATACAGTGGTCTGCATCACGTTGCCCGGTCGGGCGCCCACTCTTCAGGAAGCCGAGTCATTCATGTCGTCTGTACTGCAGAAACCCGAGATCGAGGCGAGGGTGGTCCGGAAGGTCGCTCGGCGGCTGATTCCGTTCCTCGGCCTGGCCTACTTCGTCAACTACCTCGACCGCACGAATATCGGGCTGGCGAAGCTGACCATGAGCGAGGAACTCGGGCTCACCGAGACCATGTTCGGTCTGGCCTCCGGTCTCTTCTTCATCGGGTATCTCCTGTTCGAGGTGCCGAGCAATCTCGCGCTGCACAGGTTCGGGGCACGCCGGTGGATCGCCCGGATCATGCTCACGTGGGGAATCATCGCGGCGGCGATGGCCTTCGTGCCCAATGCCGGCTCGCTGTACACGCTGCGGATGCTGCTCGGTATCGCCGAGGCGGGATTCTTTCCCGGCGTCCTGCTGTACCTCACGCTGTGGTTTCCCCGTGCCTATCGGGTCCGGCTGATGGGTCTGTTCCTTCTCGCGCTCCCCGTCTCGTCGGCGCTCGGAGCCCCGCTGTCGAGCGCCATCATTCAATACTGGGACGGGCTGTTCGGATTGTCCGGCTGGCGTGTCATGTTCCTGCTCGAAGGGATCCCCGCCCTCGTGCTCGCGGTGGTCACCTGGTTCTACCTGACGGACCGGCCCTCGCAGGCCACATGGTTGGACGAGGACGAAAAGGTGTGGCTCACTCGCGAACTCGAATCCGAGGCATCCGAATCCGGTTCCCATATCAGCGGGTCGGTGCGCCGGGCGCTGACAGATTCGCGCGTGTGGATGCTGGGGCTCGTCTACTTCGGAATCACCTACGGGTTGTACTCGCTCAGCTTCTTCCTGCCCAGCATCGTCGCCGGTTTCAAGAAGACGTTCGACACCGACTTCTCGCTGTTCACCACCGGGTTGATCGTTGCGGTCCCGTTCGCGGTCGGTGCCGTCGCAATGGTGTTGTGGAGCAGGCACTCCGACCGGACCGGTGAGCGGATCTGGCACGTCGCCGTCCCCACCCTGATCGGAGCCGTCTCCATTCCGGTGGCCCTGTACATGCAGTCGCCGCTCACGACGATGATCGCGGTCACCGTCAATGCGGTCGGTGTGTTCTGCGCCCTGCCGGTGTTCTGGTACCTGCCCAGCACGTTCCTGACCGGCGCGGGTGCCGCCGCAGGTATCGCCGTCGTCAACTCCGTGGGCAACATGAGCGGTTTCGGCGCCCCGTACGTCACGGGGTGGCTGTTCGACGCCACCGGGAACTCACGCGCAGGCCTGTGGGTCGTCGGGGCGGTCATGCTCGTCGCCGTGGTGCTGGTTCTCGTGCTCAGATCGCGGGTAAGTCCCACTCGCAGCGACGAAGACATCAGCGGGAGTGTTGTCGCCGCGAGCCGGTGAACTCGCGAAGGCGCGGCCCAACTGTGGGCCGCGCCTTCATCATTGCTCCTCGGCGATCCGCTCCAGCAGTGGACGGGTTCGGTACGGGATGGCGTCGCGCATCGCGACGGACACCGTGGTGCGCTCGATCCCGGGCACGGCGAGGATGAGACCGGCGACCCGGTACAGATCGTCTGCATCGACTGCGACCACGCCGATGTGCAGGTCCGCCGCACCGGAGATGCCGACGACCTCGACGACCTCGGCGATGTCCCGCAGGTGTTCGATGACATCCTCGAGGCGATGCTGGTCGACCACCGCGGTGACGAACGCCTGCAGGGGGTATCCCAGGTCGCGGGGTGACACGCAGCGGTCGACGGGTGCGAGCACGCGTTGCTCTTCCCAGCGAGACATCCTTGCTTGCACGGTATTCCGTGCCATTCCCAGTAGGGATGCCAATTGCACCCCGGTGGCGCGAGGCGCGTCGCACAGGGCGAGCAGCAGTCGGGCGTCGGTCCGATCGAGTTTCGTCATGTAGCGCAGTATTCCAGAGTTCGTAGCTTGATAGTTGAGCATTCTGCTCATTTTGTACGACACCACTTGCGCATGATGAATCCTGATGATTGTGTGAATGCAACATTCTGACCGAAGCGGTCACCCGCGGGCGGCCACTCTCCCGCGACATCTCTTTCGGAGGTTTTCGTGTTCGACAATGACGATGTAGTGCAGCTGGTCACCGAAGCCGGTGCGCGAGTGGATCATCCGGATTACTCCCGGTACGTCGACGATGTCGACATACCTGCGGTGCGCGCGCTGTACGAAGACCTGGTCGTGGTGCGGCGCATCGACGCGGAGGCGACCGCGCTGCAGCGTCAGGGCGAACTGGGTCTGTGGGCTCCGCTGCTGGGGCAGGAAGCGGCGCAGGTCGGGTCGGCGCGCGCCCTCGGTCCGGACGACTTCGTCTTCGCCAGCTACCGCGAACACGGCGTCGCGTACTGCCGCGACGTCGATCCCACCCACATGCTCAGGTTCTGGCGAGGGTCGACGCACTCGGGCTGGAACCCGTTCGAATACAACATGACGACCCCCGCGATCATCGTCGGCGCGCAGGCGCTGCACGCCACCGGGTATGCGATGGGCATGCAGTTCGACGGCTCCGACGGCGCCGCGATCACCTACTTCGGCGACGGCGCCACCAGTCAGGGCGATATCTCCGAGGCCTTCGGGTTCGCCGCGAGCTTCAACGCGCCCGTGGTGTTCTTCTGCCAGAACAACCAGTGGGCGATCTCCGAACCGGTCAGTCTGCAATCGCGGGTGAGTATCGCCGCGCGGGGCCGGGGCTTCGGTGTTCCCAGCGTGCGCGTCGACGGCAACGACGTCCTCGCCGTGATCGCCGTGACCCGGGCCGCGCTCGAACGGGCACGGGAAGGCAGCGGACCCACCCTGATCGAGGCGGTCACCTACCGGATGGGCCCGCACACCACGTCCGACGAC
Source organism: Rhodococcus wratislaviensis (assembly GCF_900455735.1). Classification (GTDB taxonomy): domain Bacteria; phylum Actinomycetota; class Actinomycetes; order Mycobacteriales; family Mycobacteriaceae; genus Rhodococcus_F; species Rhodococcus_F wratislaviensis. Next base: position 104,841 of record NZ_UAUI01000011.1, read on the forward strand.
CCGTCCCGGTACCGGCCGGCCGCGCTCGACGAGGAATGGAAACGCAAGGATCCCCTCGACCGCATCCGCGCCCTTCTCGACTCGGCAGGCGCGATCGACGACGACTACCTCGCCGCCGTGCAGCAGCGCGCCGACGACACCGCAGCGGCGTTGCGCCGCGGCTGCCTCGAGACCGTCGAACCCGAGCCGATGTCCTTGTTCGACAACGTGTACGCCGAACCCCATCCCCTCGTCGACGAAGAGCGGCGCCAGTTCGCCGCCTACCTCGACAGTTTCGAAGGAACCGACGCATGAGCACAGCGATCTCCGCGGCCGTCCCGACCACGCTCCCGCTCGGCAAGGCGCTGAACGCCGGCCTGCGCCGCGCCCTCGAGAACGACCCGAAGGTCGTGCTCATGGGAGAGGACATCGGCAAACTCGGCGGCGTCTTCCGCATCACCGATGGACTGCAGAAGGACTTCGGTCCCAACCGTGTCATCGACACCCCGCTCGCTGAATCCGGGATCATCGGCACCGCAGTCGGTCTCGCGATGCGCGGATACCGGCCGGTGTGCGAGATCCAGTTCGACGGGTTCATCTACCCCGGCTTCGACCAGATCGTCTCGCAGGTCGCCAAACTGCACTACCGCACGAGCGGCAACGTGAAGATGCCGATCACCATCCGCGTCCCGTACGGCGGCGGCATCGGCGCGATCGAGCATCACTCCGAGTCGCCGGAGGGGTATTTCGCCGCGACCGCGGGTCTTCGCGTGGTGACCTGCAGCAATGCCGCCGATGCGCAGACAATGATTCAGCAGGCCATCGCGTCCGATGATCCGGTGCTGTTCTTCGAACCCAAGCGCCGCTACTGGGAAAAGGGGCAGATCGACCCGGCTGCCGAGGCGAGCCCCCTGCACAAGGCCCGGGTGGTCGCCCCGGGCACCGACGCCACCGTCGTCGCGTACGGACCGCTCGTGACGACGGCACTCCAAGCCGCGAAAGTCGCCGCGGGCGAGGGAAGATCGATCGAAGTGATCGATCTGCGCTCCCTCTCCCCGCTCGACGTCGACACCGTCGCCGCGTCCGTGCAGCGCACCGGACGCCTGGTCGTCACGCACGAGGCACCCGTGTTCCTCGGGATCGGTGCCGAAATCGCTGCCCGCATCAGCGAGCGCTGCTTCTATCACCTCGAAGCGCCGGTGGCCCGCGTCGGCGGCTTCACCGTCCCGTATCCGCCGGCGAAACTCGAAGAGCACTTCCTGCCGGACGTCGACCGCATCCTCGACGCCGTCGACCGCACCTTCACCGCGTAGGACCAGGAGTTTCCCATGCCCACTGTCAAGACATTCCTGCTGCCCGACCTCGGCGAGGGCCTCACCGACGCCGAACTGCTGACCTGGCTGGTGAAGGTCGGCGACACCGTGACGCTCAACCAGATCATCGCCGAGGTCGAGACGGCGAAGGCCTCCGTGGAGTTGCCCTCGCCCTACGCCGGAACGGTCGTCGCGGTTCGCGCCGAGGAAGGGACGACCGTCGACGTCGGCAGCCCGTTCATCGACGTCGCCGTCGCCGGCGAGGACCCGGCGGACGCACCCGAGCCGAGCGCGCCCGCAGCCCCGGCCGAGCGGACCCCGGTCCTGGTCGGCTACGGCGTGGCCGAGGACTCGTCCAGCCGGCGCCGGCAGCGGCGTCCGGTGGCGGAAACCGGGATCACAGCTGCCCCGGCTCCGTTGCGGCCGTTGGCCTCTCCGCCCGTGCGCTTCGCCGCGAAACAACACGGAGTCGACCTCGCCGAAGTGGACGCAACCGGGGTGCGCGGTGAAGTCACCAGGCACGATCTCGAGCGCCATCGCACCGCCACCCCGGTGACGACGTCGCCGGTTGCCGTCCCGCCGGACGCCGACGAGGAACGCATCCCGATCAAGGGCGTCCGCAAACACACTGCCGCAGCGATGGTCCGCAGCGCATTCACCGCCCCGCACGTCACCGAGTTCGTCACGGTGGACGTCACCCCGACGCTCGACCTACTGGATCAGCTGCGCGAAACGAAACACTTCACCGACGTGCGGCTGACCCCACTGACGTTGGTGGCCAAGGCGTTACTCGTGGCGCTGCGCACCAACCCGACCCTGAATTCGTCCTGGGACGAGGACGCCCAGGAGATCGTCCTCAAACGCGCCGTGAATCTCGGCATCGCGGCCGCCACCCCGCGCGGGCTGATGGTGCCGAACATCAAGAACGCCCACACCCTCGGTCTGCGCGACCTCGCGATCGCCCTGTCGGACCTGACGACCACGGCGAAGGAGGGCAAGACCGGGCCCGCCGATCTGGCCGACGGCACGATCACGATCACCAATGTCGGTGTCTTCGGTATCGACGCGGGCACACCCATCCTCAACCCCGGCGAGGCGGCGATCCTGTGCTTCGGGGCGATCCGCAGGCAGCCGTGGGAATACCAGGGAGAGATCGCGTTGCGGTCGGTCACCACACTGAGCCTGTCGTTCGACCATCGACTGGTCGACGGCGAGCAGGGATCGAAATTCCTCGCGGCCATCGGCCAGATCCTGTCGGACCCGTTGACCCTGATCGCACTGAGCTGAAACCAGTCCACTCGACCTTTGCTGCACGTCCCATGGCGTGCCCGACCGAGGGAGTTCTCCCATGTCCGACCAACCGGACGTCCTGATTCTCGGCGGTGGATCCGGCGGGTACGCCTGCGCCTTCCGCGCCGCGCAACTGGGCAAGACCGTCACCCTGATCGAAGAGGACAAGGTCGGCGGCACCTGCCTGCACCGAGGGTGCATCCCCACCAAGGCGCTCGTGCATGCGGCGGAGGTCGCCGACACCGTCACGCACGCGTCGGCCCTCGGGATCGGTGCGACGCTGGACGGGATCGACCTCGGTGGTGTCCACGCCTACAAGAACGCGACGGTCGAACGCCTCTACAAGGGTCTGCAGGGGCTGGTTCGCAGCCACAAGATCGAGGTGGTGCACGGCACCGGCCGCTACGGCGGGGGCCGCACCGTCCACGCGGGCGACCGCACGATCACCGGCGCCTCGCTGGTCCTGGCGACCGGGTCGCAGGTCCGGAGCCTGCCCGGACTCGAGATCGGCGGCCGAATCCTCACGAGCGACGAAGCACTGACGTTTCCCGAGCTCCCGAAGCGCGTCGTCGTACTCGGCGGCGGCGTGATCGGAGTCGAGTTCGCCAGTATCTGGGCATCGTTGGGCGCGGCCGTCACGATCGTCGAAGCGCTGCCCCGGCTCGTCGCCGCCGAGGACGAGTGGTCCTCGAAGCAACTCACCCGGGCCCTCCGCAAACGCGGCATCACCATCATGACCGGCACCCGATTCGCGAAAGCGGTCCAGGACGAGAGCACGGTCAGCGTCACCGTGGAATCGGGCGACACAATGGAGGCGGACCTGCTCCTCGTCGCGGTCGGCCGCGGACCCCGGACCGCCGGCATCGGACTCACCGAGAACTCCGTCGCACTCGACTCCCGCGGTTTCGTCACGGTCGACGACTCGCTGCGCACCTCACAGCCGGACGTGTACGCGGTCGGTGACATCGTCGCCGGACCACAACTCGCGCATCGCGGCTTCCAGCAGGGCATCTTCGTCGCGGAAACAATCGCAGGCCTGAGCCCGACCTCGATCGAGGACAGCGGCATCCCCCGGGTGACGTACTCCAACCCCGAGGTCGCGTCGGTCGGGCTCACCGAAGACCAGGCCCGCGAGCGGCACGGAGACGTCGCCACCGTCGTCTACGACCTCGCAGGCAACGGCAAGAGTCAGATCCTCGGAACCAGCGGCGGCGTCAAACTGGTGCGGGCCGGAGCGACGGAGGGACCGGTCGTCGGTATCCACATGGTCGGGGAACGCGTGGGCGAACTGATCGGCGAGGCCCAACTGATCGTCAACTGGGGTGCCTACCCCGACGAGGTCGCCACCCTCGTGCACGCGCACCCCACCCAGGCCGAAGCGCTCGGCGAGGCACACCTCGCTCTCGCGGGAACACCACTGCACAGTCACAGCTGAGAATGTCTTGACAAATAGGAGGACTAGAACGTACTAGTTGTAGGACGCCGAGTGTGAGGAAGAACAGGTATGGAAATAGGACTGATCACCGACTCGGTCAGCCATCTGCCCTTCGAGACAGCACTCGACCTCGCGCAGGAACACGGATTGAACTCGGTCGAGGTCGCAACGGGAAACTGGTCGGAGGCGCCGCACGCCGACCTCGACGCACTCGTCTCGTCCGCGGACGCCCGCGCCGAGTTCGCCGAGAAGATCTCCACCCGGGGTCTGACACTGAGCGCCCTGAACGCCAACGGCAACCAACTGCATCCGGTCTCGGGAAAGGCGCACGACGCCGTCATCCGCAAGACCGTCGAACTCGCGAGCGCACTCGACGTCCCGACCGTCGTCCTCATGTCCGGACTGCCGGGCGCGAAGGGTGACACGAACCCCAACTGGATCACCACGGCGTGGCCGCCGGAGAACCTCGACGTCCTCGCCTACCAGTGGAACGAGGTCGCAATCCCCTACTGGAAGGAACTCGCCGCCTTCGCCCGGGACCACAACGTCAAGCTCGCCGTCGAAGCGTGCGGAGGCCAACTCGTGCACAGCGCTTCGGCGATGCTCCGGCTGATCGACAGCGCGGGCGCCGACGTGGTGGGCGCGAACCTGGACCCGTCCCACCTGATGTGGATGGGCGCCGACATCCCCACCGTCATTCGCGCCCTCGGAACGTCGATCTTCCACGTGCACGCGAAGGACATTCGCATCAACGCCTGGACCGCGCAGCGCGACGGACTCCTCGACACCGGGCCCCTGACCGATCCGCTGGGGCGGGCCTGGAACTACGTCACCCTCGGTCTCGGCCACCCGGACGGCGCCACGTTCTGGGCGGATTTCGTCTACAACCTTCGCGCGGTCGGATACGACGGCACCCTCAACATCGAGCACGAGGACGCACTCGTCAATTCCCTCGAAGGCGTCGGCCGGGCGGCGAACCTCCTGAAGCAGGTCGCCCTCGTCGAGGCGCCCGACTGGAGTCCGGCGAAAATCTGACGCCCCTGACCGTATCCGGTAGTGCCGGAATGTTCCACTTCTGTTGTCGGCGAAGTTGTTACACATGGTTCGGGCGGCACTCGCCCCATCGCCAGCACAGCGTGCCTCGTCCTGACAGCACCGCGCGCGATGCACGAGGAGCCGCCCGCGGCCGAGGAAGAGGGGGGCGTCCCCGGCCACGAGCGGCGGACGGCCTCCCAGCCGAGGGGGACCGGTCAGGGGGCCTGGCTGCCACTCGGGGCCGTCGAGCCCGGGGCAGCGTGGATGCCGGGTACCCGCCGACGTGCGGGGCTACTCGCTTCGGGCAGGAAAAGTTTCGCCCGAGTGACCCCGCCGGACGCGCACGAGAGCGCGAGGCCCCGGGAACGAGTGCGCGGGTGTTTAGTTGCGCGTAACACGAACTTTGCGGGTGGCGATGCAGTCGGCGTTCCCCGAAGTCGGAGGCGTCGTCGCCCCTTGAAGGGAATCCCGAGAGAACCCCGCCCCGAGTGGGCGTAGTCGGCGATATCCTTGGTACATCCTCGAGAGGCCAGCAGTGGTGTATTTCCTTCGACAGTGGCTCGGGCCGTAAGAATCGATGTAGTCGATGACTGACATCGATCCCTTCGCGACGCAACGCGACGCGTCGGGTTCGGTGACGGCCGACCTGGCGGCTGCCGGATTCGAGGACGCTCGAGAGATCGGGCGCGGTGGTTTCGGCGTCGTCTACCGCTGTACCCAGGCGGCGCTCGACCGCACCGTGGCAATCAAGGTCCTCACCGCAGACCTCGACGAGCAGAACCGGGAACGATTCGTGCGCGAGCAGCGCGCGGCGGGCAGGCTGACCGGGCACCCCAATGTCGTCAATGTGCTCCATGTGGGTGTCACCGATAACGGTCGGCCGTACATCGTCATGCCGTATCACGCCCAGGACTCACTCGACGCGCGGATTCGGCGCCACGGACCGCTCCCGCTCGACGAAGCGCTGCGGCTCGGGGTGAAAATGGCCGGTGCCCTCGAGACCGCCCACCGCCTCGGGATCCTGCACCGCGACGTCAAGCCCGGGAACATCTTGCTCACCGACTACGGGGAGCCGGCACTGTCAGATTTCGGCATAGCCCGAATCGCCGGCGGGTTCGAAACCACCGCCGGCGTCGTGACGGGTTCGCCGGCGTTCACCGCCCCCGAGGTGGTGACCGGCGAACCCCCGAGTGCTGCTGCCGACGTGTACGGCCTCGGTGCCACGCTGTTCGCTGCGGTGACCGGTCACGCTGCCTTCGAACGCCGCAGCGGGGAGCAGGTGGTTGCCCAGTTCCTGAGGATCGCCGCCGAGCCTGGTCCGGACCCACGAAAGCACGGTGTCCCCGAGGACGTCAGCACGATCATCGAACGTGCCATGTCCGGCACCCCGGCGAGCCGCCCCTCCGCCACGGAACTCGGTCAGCAACTCCGAGCATCTCAACGCCTCCATGGTTTTCCCGTCGACGAGATGGCACTGTACGCCGAGGCGGGAACGGTGCAGCCAAAGGAGAACGTGATGGTGCCGCCGCCTCACCAACTCGTCTCCCATGCACACGAATTCTTTCGCGAGGTGACAAGTTTCGTCGGACGCCGCAATGAAGTAGCCGCAGTCAAGGCGCGTCTGTCGGATTCTCGGATAGTGACCCTCACCGGATTTGGTGGGGTAGGGAAAACCCGGCTGGCGTGCCGGGTCGCCTCGGAAGTGCGCAGAACCTACACCGGCGGCGTCTGGTTTGTGGATCTCGCCTCGATCTCCACCCCAGACCTTGTCGTCAGCGCGATTACAGAGGCGCTCGACATTCGAGACGGAATGAATGCGGACGGTAGTCACTTCCTGTTCGAATTCCTCGGTGGAAGACATGCACTCATCGTCTTGGACAACTGCGAGCACCTGATCGAGGCGAGCGGAAGCGTCGCCGCCGAGATTGTTCGGCGGTCGGACCGCGTGGAGATCCTGGCAACCAGTCGGGAGCCTCTCGGTGTGCTGGGTGAGACCGTGTTCGAGGTACCCCCCATGCCGGTCCCCGACGAAGCTGAACTCGCCGACGGACAGAACGCCAAGAGCTTTCATTCCGAGGCGGTCGATCTTTTCGAGCAACGCGCTGCCTCCGTAGTCCCCGGATACACCCTCGACGACGTGAGCCGCCTGGAGGTTGCACGCCTGTGCCAGCGGCTGGACGGCATCCCTCTGGCGATCGAACTCGCAGCGGTCCGGATCAGGTCCCTTCCCCTCGACCGCGTCCTGTCGCGCGAGGGAGCACTGTTCGAAATTCTGACCCGAGGAAACCGTGGCGGGCCGGTGCGCCATCAAACGCTGCGTGGCGCCATCGATTGGAGCTTCGATCTATGCTCGCCGGAGGAGCAAGTCCTGTGGGCGCGGCTGTCCGTCTTCGCGGGCGGCTTCGATTTCGATGCGGTCGAGAGCGTCTGCACAGATCAGGAAATGGTTCCGGACGCGTTTGACCTGATCTCCAGTCTTGTCGAAAAATCGGTCATTTCCACCGTCCAATCCGGATCGACAGTTCGATACAAACTGCTGGAAAGCATCAAGGACTACGCGGCCGAGAAACTTGCCGAGCAAGGCCACGAGGACACGTGGCGCAGGAATCATCGAGACTATTTCCTGCATTTGTCCGAACGCAGCGAGGCGCAGTCACTGGGATCAGGGCAGCTGGTATGGAACCGTCGACTGCGGCACGAGCGGGCGAATCTGCGGTCGGCGCTGGAGTACTGCCTGTCCACGCCAGGGGAGGCCCGAATCGGTCTCCGGATGGCGGGTGCGCTGTGGTTCTTCTGGAACGCGAGTGGTCTGCTGCGCGACGGGCGGTACTGGCTGTCCCGGGCCTTGGAGGCAGACCGGGAGGCGAGCAGCGAGAGGGCGAAAGCGCTCTGGGTGATCGCGTGGAACGCCATGGTTCAGGGCGACAACCCGACCTCCAAGCAGTATTTGCTGGAATGCAGCGCCGTCGCGGAAGCGATCGGTGATCGAACCGCCCAGGCGTTTGCAGTTCAGTTCCGGGGTGCGGCGGAGATGCTCGGAAACGGAAATCTCGACGTCGCACTGGAGTACCTGACTGCAGGCATGGCACTTCACGCCGAGTCAGGAGAAGTCAATTCTCTGACACTGCTGGGCGGCGCTCAGCTCGCTTTAGTGCACTGCCTGTCCGGAAACCTGGAACAATCCCTTGCCTGGGCGGACGAAACCATCGCCGCAGGTAAGTCGCTGAAGGAGCACTTCTCGACGTCATGGGCGCTGTGGGCCCGCGGACTTGCCCTCTGGACCCAGCGCAAGTACCCGGACGCTTCGGACTCGTTGAAAGAAGCGCTCGAACTGAAGCAGTCATTGAGTGACTGGTTGGGCGTGAGTACATGCACCGAGATTCTGGCGTGGATCGCGATCGAGGAAGCAAACCCCGTCCGATCCGCCCGCCTGCTCGGTATCGGGCGCACACTGTGCGGCGAGATGGGGAGCTCTCCACTCTTCGGAAACGACACGTTGATCCGCACGCGGACTCGTTACGAACAACGCACCCGTCAGCTGCTGGGTGACGCCGCATTCGAGAAAGAATCCCGGGCCGGTGAACGTCTCGAACACCTCGCGTCGATTGAATTCGCGTTGCACAAGCGCACGTCCGAGCCAGCGGCGCCGGTCACTCCTTCAGCGAAGGTGAAACTCACACCTCGTGAGAAAGAAGTGGGAAAGCTGGTGGCCCAGGGACTCACCAACAAGGAGATCGCGGAAAAGTTGGTCATCTCGCCCCGCACCGCAGAAGGACACGTAGATCGGATCCTCACGAAGACCGGACATCGATCCCGCGCGCAGCTTGCCGCCTGGATCGCCCGCCAGGAGAGCATCGAGTCCCGAAATCCGTAATTCGGGCAGTACCACCCGATGCGTTGGGTGCTGATCGGGCTGAAGTCATCGAAGGCTTCGCTGGTCCCCGCAGGTACCTGCGTAGGAAACGCGGGTAGTGAAGCACGTAGATCTTCGCCGTTCCACTCGCCCAGCAATTGCGAGTCTTATCGGCATGAACAGCACACACCCCCACCAAGCCAAGGCACACACCACCGGCACCTCCTGGAAGCGGTTCGCCACCGTCGGAGTCGCCGCCGCCGCAGTCGGCATCATCCCCGCCGGCGTCTCGGCCGCATCCACCAGCACACCGGCACCCATCCCCCTCGCGGCCGTCGTCAGCCACGACATCCCCCGCGATCACGACAACCCCATGCAGCAGCAGCGCCGGCACGACCGTCAACGCGAGCAGAGGCAGGACCGCCGCGCCGAACTCACCATCGGCAACGAGATCCTCGACGGCTGGATCAGCAGCAACCCAAGGTAGACGGTCGCACCGTCGAAGGCTCCCCGAGGGCCGAACCAACGTCATCGCTCCCTGGTCCCGCCAGGGTCACCAATGCAACGAAACCCCTTCTCGACCAACACCAACACAGCAAGGAAACCTCCATGTCTTTCACAACCGACGTCACCATCCGGCCGTTCACAGTCGAGTTCCCCGAAACCGAACTCGAGGCGCTGCGTGAGCGCATCGAGGCCACCCGCTGGCCCGAAACGGAGACCGTCGCCGATCAGTCGCAGGGCACACCGCTCGCGACGAGCAAGGCACTGGCGCAGTACTGGGCCTCGGAATACGACTGGCGCAAGGTCGAGGCGAAGCTGAATGCTCTGCCGCAGTACATCACCGAGATCGACGGGTTGGACATCCATTTCATTCACGTCCGCTCGAAGCACGAGGATGCGTTGCCGCTCATCGTCACACATGGGTGGCCCGGTTCGATCGTCGAGCAACTGAAGATCATCGACCCCCTGACCAATCCCACCGCCCACGGTGGCGACGCATCGGATGCTTTCCATCTGGTGATTCCGTCGATGCCCGGCTACGGCTTCTCGGGAAAGCCCACGACGACCGGCTGGGGCCCCGACCGCATCGCACGTGCCTGGGTGGAGCTGATGAAACGCCTCGGGTACAACCGCTACGTGGCACAGGGCGGGGATTGGGGTGCGATCGTGACAGAGGCGATGGCGGTGCAGGCACCGCCGGAACTGCTCGGCATTCACACCAACATGGCTAAGGTGGTTCCACCCGAGATCGACCAGGCGCTCCTCACCGGGCATCCCGTGCCATCCGATCTGTCCGACGACGAACAGGCTGCGTGCGACCAGCTGGCATTCTTCTATCAGCACATCGGCTACGCCGTGGAGATGGGGTCACGCCCGGAGACACTGATCGGATTGGCGGATTCACCGGTCGGTCTGGCGGCCTTCATGATCGACCACGACCCGGCGAGTTTGGCGCTGATCTCGCGGGTCTTCGCGGGACAGCCCGAAGGCTTGACGCGAGACGATGTACTCGACAACATCACCCTGTTCTGGCTGACGAACACGGCGTTGTCAGCGGCTCGTCTCTACTGGGAGAACAAGGCCCCGTTCTTCGCCGCCGGTAGCGTCTCCATCCCGGTTGCCGTGAGCGTCTTTCCCGACGAGCTCTATCAAGCACCGCGCAGCTGGGCAGAGAAGGCCTACCCCAACCTCATCCACTTCAACAAGCTCGACAAGGGCGGGCACTTCGCCGCCTGGGAGCAGCCCCAGCATTTGGTGGACGAGGTTCGCGTGGGCTTGCGGTCGCTGCGATAACGACCGCAGTGGGACGTGTGCGCCGGCGCACGACCTGAGGGCGACCGGGCGGCTTCTTTCCGAGCCACCCGGTTCGCCTTCGGCTGTGCAGCCAACTCCGTGTTCACCCTTCTCGTCGACTTCGCCGCGGTGCGGCTCGGCGGTCCACTGTCGTGGCTGGATAGAGGAGTGGAGCCGCTGGGCGCACGGATCGGGAGGTTGGAAAGCGGGTGGTTGGTCCGAAGCCTGCTGCGATCTTCGGCGCCGGGCCGGGTCGTGCGGCGATATCCTGGGGTACATCGTCGAGAGGTGAGCAGTGTGGCATTCGTCGGCAGTGCCTCGAGCGGGATGAATCGATGTAGTCGATGACGGAGGTCGATCCGTTCGCGACGCAACGCGACGTGTCCGGTTCGGTCAAGGCGGAGTTGGCGGCGGCCGGATTCGAGGACGCCGAGGAGATCGGCCGCGGCGGATTCGGGGTCGTGTACCGGTGCACCCAGGCTGCGCTCGATCGCACCGTGGCGGTCAAGGTCCTCACTGCCGACCTCGACGAGGAGAACCGGGCACGGTTCCTGCGAGAACAGCATGCGGCGGGCCGGTTGACGGGTCACCCCAACATCGTCACTGTTCTCCACGCCGGTGTCACCGCGAACGGTCGGCCCTTCATCGTGATGCCGTACCACGCTCAGGGTTCTCTCGACGAGCGGATCCGGCGCCACGGACCGCTCCCGCCCGACGAGGCGCTGCGACTCGGGGTGAAGATGGGCGGCGCCCTCGAGACGGCGCACCGCCTCGGGATCCTTCATCGCGACGTCAAGCCAGGGAACATCCTGATCACCGACTACGGCGAGCCGGCGCTGACGGATTTCGGCATCGCCCACATCGCCGGCGGGTTCGAAACCGCGTCCGGCATCGTGACGGGTTCGCCGGCGTTCACCGCCCCCGAGGTGGTGGCCGGCGAGCCCCCGACTCCTGCCGCCGACGTCTACGGGCTCGGCGCCACCCTATTCGCTGCGTTCACCGGTCATGCGGCCTTCGAACGACGCAGCGGTGAGCAACTGATGGCACAGTTCCTGCGAATCACGGCCGAGCCGGTTCCGGACCCGCGCGTGCACGGCATTTCCGAGGACGTCAGCGCGATCGTCGAACGTGCCATGTCTGCCGAACCCGGGGTCCGGCCCTCCGCCGTGGAACTGGGTCGGCAACTCCGTGAGTCCCAACGTCATCACGGGTTCCCGGTCGACGAGATGGCGATGCATGCGGAACCGGCCGCGGTGCAGGGCGGAGCCTCGGTCCGGCACTCCTGGTCACCGGCGGATTCGGGCCGAACGGGTGGACTTCCGCTGGAGCTGACCAGCTTCGTCGATCGCCGCACGGAGCTGGCCGAGGCGACGAACTTGTTGTCGACGGCCCGGCTGGTGACGTTGACCGGAATCGGCGGGGTGGGCAAGACCCGGCTTGCTCTGCGTGCCGCCACCAAAGCGCAACGGAACTTCTCCGACGGTGTGACATTGGTGGAACTGGCTGAGCTGTTCGATGATTCGCTACTGGCGGGGGTAGTGGCGGCCGCACTGGGATTGCGCGACCAATCGGCGCGCCCCTCGCACGAGGTGCTCGTCGAGTTCCTTGCCCCGCGTGAGCTGTTGCTCGTGCTGGACAACTGTGAGCAGGTGGTGGCCGCTGCGGCGAAGCTCGCAGAAACCCTGCTACGCGCATGCCCTCGGTTGCGGATTCTCGCGACGAGTCGCGAACCGCTCGGGATCGGCGGGGAATCCACGCTCCTGATCCCCCCACTGCCCGCCCCGGATCCCGATCACCTGCCGAAAGGGCTGCCCCGCAACGATGCGGTCACCCTGTTCGCGGAACGCGGCGCCGCCGCCGTCCCGGGATTCGAGCTCACCGAGGACAACAAGGTCACCATCGCCCGAATATGTCAGCGGCTGGACGGGTTGCCCCTACCGATCGAGCTGGCAGCCGCACGACTTCGCGCGATGACGCCCGACCAGATCCTGCAACGCCTCACCGACCGCTACCTGCTGCTCACTCGTGGCAGCAGGGACGCGCCGTCGCGGCAACAGACGTTGCGGATGTGCATCGACTGGAGTTACGACCTGTGTACCCCTGCGGAACAACGGATGTGGGCGCAGCTGTCGGTGTTCGCGGGCAGTTTCGAACTCGAGGCTGCGGAACAGGTCTGCGGCAGTGACGATGCCGAGGACCTTCTCGACACGGTGACGTTCCTCGTCGACAAGTCGATCCTGACGCGGGAAGAGTCGGGTACCGCGGTGCGGTTCCGGATGCTCGAGACCGTCCGCGCCTACGGGCGGGAAAAGGCGCAGGAGAGTGGCGACTACACCGAGCTTCGCCGTCGGCACCGTGACTGGTGCGAGCGGCTGGCCGTCGAGGCGGAATCCGAATGGATCAGTTCCCGGCAGCTCGAGTTGATCGCCCGTCTGGGCCGGGAACAACCGAATATCCGCGAGGCGCTGGATTTCTGCGTGTCCGACAGTCCCGAATCCGGACTTCGGATCGCAGCCGCCATGTACCCGTTCTGGCTGTCCCGGGGTTTGTTCAGAGAGGGACGACGCTGGCTCGGCCGCCTCCTGCCCGGGCAGCCGGCCGAGCCCTCGGTCGATCGCGCCAAGGCGCTCTACGCCGGCAGCGTGCTGGCAGGCGTGCAGGGCGACATACCGGTATCGGACACACTGGCCGAAGAGGCGCAGGCGGTCGCCGCACAGACGACCGATCCGGTGGTCCGCGCGCACGCCGAACACGCGGTCGGATACGCGGCGCTGTTCGCGGGGCGCCTTCCCGACGCGCGCGTACACCTCGAGGAGGCCGTCCAGGGGTTCGCGGCACGCAACGACCTCCACGAGGTCGCCGCCGTCGTGGGGCTCGGCATGACGCACGACCTCTTGAACGACACCGAACGAGCCATCGAATGCCATGAGCGCGTCCTCGCGATCACCGAGGCGCACGGCGAATCGGTGTATCGGTCGTATTCGTTGTGGGCGCTGGCCGTTGCGGTGTGGCGGCTCGGGGACAGAGCACGGGCGGTCCGGCTCCTCGGGCAGGCGCTCCAGATCGACCGCCGGGTGAACGACCGACTCAGTGCCAGCGTGTGCCTGCGGTCACTCGCGTGGATCGCCGCCGAGGAGCGGAACATGGAGCGATCGGTCGTATTGTTGGGCGCCGCAGACGAGTTCACGCGGTCGGTGGGCAGTTCGACGGTCCTGGTGCCCGGCCTGAGCGTGTACCAGGACGAGTGCGAACGCCGAACGCGAGAGGCGATGAGTGAGCAGGCTTTCGCCGCGGCCCACCGAAAGGGTGCGGCGCTCGGTTTCGACGCAGCCGTCGCCTACGCACTGGGCGAGCAGGTTTCGCCCTCGCCGACGTCCGGCGGTCCGTCGCCCACGCCGACGAAGCGGGAGCGTGAGGTTGCCGCACTCGTCGCCGAGGGACTGACCAACAAGGAGATCGCCGCTCGGCTGGTGATCTCGCCCCGCACCGCACAGGGGCACGTGGAACATCTCCTGACGAAGCTGGGGTTCAATTCACGTGCACAGATCGCGGCGTGGGTCGTGGAATCGCAGAGTGAGGGGTGATCAGGCGAGAGCAGCGGCGCGATCACTTACCTGACGATCGGGTGGTCGCGGGACCAGTCCGCGCTGACCTCGCGCAATGCCTGGATGAGCTTGCGCACCGCCGGTGCCGGCTGAGTGTCCGACCGCCTGATCATGCAGACGGTCAGCTGAGGCGGCTCCCAATCCGTTGCAGGAGTGACAACTTCGTCGGCGCAGTGGTCGCGGAGCGTATGCCGGGGCAACATGGCGATACCCACGCGGGCCGCGACCATGAGCAGGCTGGTGTGCGGGTTCGTCGTTTCGTAGACGATGTCCTGTGCCGGCGGTGCGAACGCGGTGTCCACCAACTCCCGCAGGGCGAAACCGTGCGCGGACACCACCCAGGACTGGCCGGCGAGGTCCTGAATTCCCACTGTCGACTTGCCGGCCAGAGGATGTCGCCGGGATACGCACAGCACGACCTCGTCGGAGATCAGATCGGTTGCGGTGAGGCTTGCGTCGGAGGCCGGGTCGTTGGCCCTCACGACGAGCCCGAGGTCGAGTTCGCCGTTCGTGACGCTGTCGCGCACACCCTGGGAGCCGGACTCCCACACCGAGAATCGCACGTTGGGAAACGAGTTCCGATAGAGCGGAACCACTCTCGGTAAAAGTATCTGGCTGGCCGTGGTGACTGCGCCCAGGCGCACGCTGCCGCTGCGCAGCCCGTTGATCAGCCCCGCCTCCTCGCGGAGAGCGCGATCGGCCTGCAACACCTGTCGAATGTGCGGTAGCAGAATCCGGGCCTCCGCGCTGGGAAGAACCCCGTTGGCGCGACGGATCAAGAGGACGACGTTGAGGTCCTCCTCGAGTCGCCGGATCTGCTGGCTGAGAGTCGGCTGCCCGATGCCCACCTCCTGAGCAGCCTTGCGCAGCGAACCGAGGCGGATCGCCGCCTCCAGATAGCGCATCTGCTCCGACCTCATGCCGCGACCCTAGACCTGAGTGATCGACGATGGCAATCACCCCGGTCGCTCGCGCTCACTTCCTTGAATCAGTTACCCGGATCACACTGGGAAACGAATCGAGAGGCCCGGGGAGGGCCCCAAACGAAGGAGACGCGATGCCCCGCGCCACTGAGAGCGCCGCAATGCCATGGCTGCGCAGGGTCGGCCTGACGACGCCCGAGTTGGTCGTCGTGACGGATGAGCACGAGCTTGCACCGGACGGGCCGGCGTTCGGCCCGCCGTGGGTTGTGAAGCCCGACGTCGCCGGCAGCGGCAAGGGCCTCGCCGGCCTCGTGCACATCTGCAGGTCCCGGGACGAGCTGTCCTCCGCCGTCGCCGCAACCCTTCGGAGCGGTGCGCCCGCGGTGGTGGACGAGTACGTAGAAGGTGACGAGTGCTACCTCTCCATCGCATTGGACGAGAGCGCACGCGGGGCCGTCGTGCGGGTGAGCGCCACCGGAGGTATCGGATTCGACGCGCACGAGGCGGCAGCCGTGACGGTCGGACTTTCCCGAGGCATCAACGACCCGATGGTCACCGACCTGCTGGACCGGGCCGCCGTGAACGATCCCGGGCTGCGGACCGCGCTGAACAGTGCCCTGCAGGTCCTGTGGACCGCCTTCTGCGACGCGGAGGCCGTCCTCGTCGAGGTCAACCCGTTCCGCTGGGACGGTCAGCGACTGGTCGCCGTCGGTGTGGCGGTCGAGTTCGACCCTCACGGTCATCCCGACGCGCAGACACTCCGCCCGTCGGGACTGGTCGAACCCGACCCCGTCGTGGACCGCGCGCCCACCCCGCGCGAGCTGGCGGTCCGCGAGGCCGACACCGCCGAACCGAACAGGGCGGGCATCAAGTTCTTCGAGTTGGACGGCGACGTCGCCTGCATGATCACCGGCGGCGGTGCGGGGCTTCTCGCCCTGGACTACCTGACCGACCTCGGTATCCGTCCCGCGTGCTACCTCGACGCCTCACCGGGTGCCGGTAGCGCGAAGCTGCAGACTCTGTTCAGTTCGGCGCTCTCCGTCCCCGGGCTTCGCGGGGTGCTGTTCGGCGGCGCCGTGCTGAGTCTCGCCGATGCCCGTGACGTGGCGGTGGAGTTCGCTGCTGCCGCGGATCGGGCCGGATTCGACTCGACACGGGTGCCGACCGTCGTCCGGCTGGCCGGCCCGCACGAAGCGGAGGCGCACGCCGTCCTCCGCCGGCGTCTGCCCGGAGCTCTCGTCCTGGATCGCGCAGCCTCGCTCGAAGACGCATGCGACCTACTGCTGACCGCGATGGAGCAGTCATCGCAGGAACTGGAAGGGCTCGTCCGATGATTCGTGAACTTCTCGAAGCCCGTTCAGGTCTTCTCGTGCAAGGCATCACCGGCAGGCAAGGGCAGCTGGAAACCCGGTGGATGCTCGATTCGGGTGTCGACGTGGCCGCCGGTGTCACCCCCGGCAAGGGTGGTTCCGCGGTCCACGGCGTGCCGGTCTTCGACACCGTCGCGGAAGCAGTTGCGGCGACAGACTCCCGGGTCGCGATGAGCTACGCGCCGCCGCACGCCGCCGCGGATGCGGTAGTAGAAGCCGCACAGGCGGGCATCGAACTGATCGTGGTCAGCTCGGAGAACATCCCGCAGCATCGCTGGCTCCGGGCGCTCGAGGTCGCGCGAGAGCACCACTGCCACGTCATCGGACCGAACTCCCAAGGCGTCGTCGTCCCCGGCGTGGGCCGAATCGGCTGCCCCGGCGGCGACGAACCGTGGCAACGGTTCGCGCCCGGCTCGGTCGGCATCGTCTCTCGCAGCGGCGGCATGGCCTCCGAACTGGCGATGCTGATGCGCAACTGGGGATGGGGAACCAGCGTGCAGATGTCCATCGGCGGCACGCCCGCGGTCGGAACCACCCTCACCGAAGGCGTCGAACTCGCCGCAAGCGACCCGAACACCCGTGCTGTGGTGGTGTTCGGCGAACCGTCCGGCGGCCAGGAAGTCGACCTGGCAGTCGCGGTGGCGGACGGCCGAATCGACGTGCCGGTCATCGCGATGGTGGCAGGGCGCGCCGGCGATTCCCTCCCGACGACTCTGCCGTTCGGTCACGCGCCGCGCAGCGCCGACGGCGCCACCGTGCAGGAAAAGTGCGCAGCGCTCGCCGACGCAGGGGTCCTCGTGGCCCGCTCCACCCACCACGTGCGCGCCCACCTCGCGGACGTACTGCCGGCCGCGGCGCTTCGCTGACCGCCATCCCTGACAGAAGGAAATCTCGTCATGACCCAGATCGAATCCGGAGCGGTGGCCCCGGTCCTGACCGTCGGCACCAGCGCAGCGGACAGCACCGGCCGGCCGTGGTTCGAAGCGGAGATCGCCAAGCGCCGTGAGTTCGCTCTGGCGATGGGCGGCCCGGACAAGATCGAGCGCCAACACGCGCGCGGCCGACTGACGGCGCGTGAACGCATCGAACGGCTCGTCGACGAAGGAACGTGGCGCGAGATCGGCATGATGACCGGATCAGCCCGCTACGACGAACGAGGGCAGCTGATCTCGGTCGAGCCGTCGAATGTCGTGTGCGGGCAGGCGAAGATCGACGGTCGGGACGTCATCGTCGTCGCCGAGGACTTCACCGTCCGAGGGGGATCGTCGGAAGCGACCAACCCCGAAAAATGGCAGTACGTAGAGCGACTGGCGTTGACGTACCGTTGGCCGGTGATCCGGCTCGTCGAGACCGCCGGCGGCAGCGTCAACCTTCTCGAGCAGATGTCTGCCACCAAGATTCCCGGATACCCGCACTGGCCGATGGTGGAGTTGCTGGCCACAGTTCCCGTCGTCGGAGTCGCGCTCGGCGCAGCCGCAGGCCTCGGCGCGGTCCGGGTATGCGCAAGTCACCTGTCGATCATGACGGCCGAGGGTTCCTACCTGTTTGCGGGTGGACCCGCAGTCGTGAAGAAGGCGGTGGGCGAGGACGTCACCAACGCCGAGCTCGGCGGCTCGGGTGTGCACGCGCGTGCATCGGGTGTGGTCGACAACGAGGCGGCCGACGAATTCGAGGCACTCGACGACGTCGTCCGATTCCTGTCGTACCTTCCGTCGAGCGTTCACGAGCTCCCCCCGGTGAGGGCCTGCGCCGATCCGGTGGATCGTCGTGACGAGGCCCTGTCCACGACGATCCCGGAGATCAAGCAGTACTCGTACGACATGCGCAAGCTGCTGGCCTCGGTCTTCGACGACGGGAGCCTGTTCGAGATCGGACGGTATTTCGGACAGTCTCAGATCACGATGCTCGCCCGTCTCGACGGTCGCACCGTGGCGGTCCTCGCGAACGATCCGATGTGGCTCGGCGGATCGTTGACCGTCGATTCCGCCGAGAAGATCACCAGGTTCGTCGACATGGCCGACACGTTCCACCTGCCGGTGGTGAACCTGATCGACCAGCCTGGCACGTTTGTCGGCCGCGACGCCGAGCAGAAGGGCACCCTCCGCAAGGGCATCAGGACGGCCATGGCCCTGGAGCAGGCTCGCGTGCCCTGGCTCTCGCTGTTCGTGCGTCGGGCCTACGGACTGGCCGGCGCCGCCTACGGCCCGATAGGCGGTGGCAGTATCAATCGGCGTCTCGCCTGGCCGACGGCGCACTGGGGATCGATCCCCATCGAGGGCGGCGTCGAGGCCGCCTACCGACGCACCCTGGCCGAAAGTGATGACCCGGACGCGCTCCGGGCCGAACTCTACGCGCGGTTCCAACCCGTGGAGAACCCGTTCCGAACCGCGGAAAGGTTCGGAATCCAGGACGTCATCGACCCCCGCGACACCCGTCCGATGCTGTGCGAATGGGTACGTCAGGCATACCGAATCCTGCCCGCACAGCTCGGCACGACCGCACGCACCATGCGCGCCTGACCGAACACCTCATCGCGAAAGCCACTTACGAGGAGCAGACCATGAATCTCCAACACGCAGACGTCCGACGCATTCTTGAACTACTGGACACCGCAGAGCATCTCGATTCGCTGGACCTCCGGATCGGCGACGTCGTCCTGCAGGCGCGCAAGCCTGGGGCCGCGCCGGTGAGTGTGCTGCCGGTCGAAGCTCTCGCGCCGACGACCGCCACCGCGGCCCCGGCCGTGCCGACGCCGGCGACCGCGCCGGCCGCCACGGTCACCGCGAGCAGCAGCCCGGCACCCTCCGAAGTCCCGGATCGGATGATCGCCATCCGGGCACCCATGCCGGGCACGTTCTACCGCACACCGGCACCGACCCAGCCGCCGTTCGTGGAAGAGGGCCAGCAGATCGACGCCTCCGCGACACTCTGCCTGATCGAGGTGATGAAAATGTTCAACACGGTCCCGGCGCCGGCAGCGGGCCGGGTTCATTCGATCCTCGTCGAGCACGGTCAGGCCGTCGAGCACGAGCAGATCCTGATGATCGTCGATCCCACCGAGCCGGAGGCCGCAGCATGACCGGTGACATCCCAGTCGTTCGGCACGACATCCGGAGAGTGTTCGCCGCCAATCGCGGCGAGATCGCGGTCCGCATCATCCGGGCGTGCCGTCACCTCGGCATCGAGACCGTGGTCGGGGTCTCCGACGCGGACGTCGACAGCCTGGCCGCGCGGATGGCCGACGAGGTCGTCGTCCTCGGCCCGCCGCAGCCGACCCACAGCTACCTCCGCGCGGACCTGCTGATCCGGGCGGCGAAGCAGACCCGTTGTGACGCGGTCCATCCCGGCTACGGATTCCTGTCCGAACGAGCGTCGTTCGCCCGTGCCTGCGGTGACGCCGGCCTGATCTTCATCGGCCCGACACCCGAGTCGATCGACAGCATGGGCGACAAGATCACGGCGGTGGGCCTGGCATCGGAGGCCGGGGTTCCCTGCGTGCCCGGCTCGGGGGCGGTGTCCGATCCGGACGAGGCTCTGGCGATCGCCACGGAGATCGGGTTTCCAGTGCTGATCAAGGCGACCGCGGGCGGCGGGGGCCGCGGCATGCGGGTCGTGGGCTCGGCGGCGGAACTTCCGGAACTGTTCAGGTCCGCGTCGTCGGAGGCGCAATCGGCGTTCGGCGATCCCACCCTGTACGTCGAGAAGTTCATCGAACGCGCACGGCACATCGAGATCCAGGTCATCGGTGATCAGTTCGGCAACGTCGTCCACCTCGGTGAGCGAGAGTGTTCGACGCAGCGGCGGCATCAGAAGCTGATCGAGGAGGCACCCTCGCCCGTGCTCGGGACGAACGAGCGGGCAGCCATGGGCGAGAGCGCGGTTCGTCTCGCCCGGAACGTGGACTACGTCGGTGCGGGCACCGTCGAGTTCGTGGTCGACGACCGAGACAACAGCTACTACTTCCTGGAGATGAACACCCGCATCCAGGTCGAGCATCCCGTCACCGAAATGATCAGTGGGCGCGACCTGGTGGCCGAGCAGATCCGTATCGCATCCGGGCTGCCGCTGTCTTTCACGCAGGACGAGGTGGTCCTGGACGGTCATGCGATCGAGTGCCGCATCAACGCCGAAGACCCCGATCGCGGCTTCTTCCCCAGTCCCGGGTTGGTCGAGGAGTGGGTACCACCGAGCGGGCCGGGCGTTCGGGTCGACACCCACTGCTACTCGGGATACACGGTGTCGCCGTACTACGACTCACTTCTCGCGAAGATCATCGTGCACGCCCCCACCCGAGCCGAGGCGATCGAGAAGATGAGCACGGCCCTGTCCGAGTTGACGGTCAACGGTCCGACGACCACCGCGCCGTTCCACCACTCGGTGCTCGCGCACCCCGACTTCGCCGCGGGAGCGGTCACCACCCGATGGGTCGAGGACACCTTCCTTCGTCAGTCCCTCACAGAGGCAGGAGCATCGGCATGAGCAGCCACCGGCTCACCTTCACCGACACCAGCCTGACCGACGGCCAGGCCGCGGTATGGGCGGGTGCATTGGATAATCGGATGGTCCTCGCCCCCGCCGCCGCGCTGTCGTCCAGTGGCCTCGCGGCGGTCGAGGTGCTGAGCCCGGCAGTCCTGGACGAATGCATGGCCCGCGGCGAACACCCGCTGCAGCGGGTGGAACTCGCCCATCGACACTACGGCCCGGTTCCGCTGCGGGCCACCGTCAACCTGCTGACCGGGCATGGGCGGCCGGGTGCCGACGTCCTCGGACCCACGGCGATCGACCGCTGGCTGACGGCACTGGCCGCAGCGGGCCTGCGGCAAGTAGTCCTGCTGGATCCGCTGCTGGATCCGGTCCGTCTCAAGGCCGCGCTGGAATCTGCCACCACCGTGGGACTGACCGCCATTGCCGCGCTTCCCTATACAGCCGACGACGGAGTGTCCGACGAAACCTATGCGGAGCGCGCCGCATCGCTCGCCGCTGCCGGCGCCGACCGAGTCATGCTGCGAGACGAGAGCGGAGTCCTGACACCGGACCGGGCGCACACCCTCGTCCCTGCACTGGTGTCGGCGCTCGGTGACACTCCCCTCGACCTCCACACCCGATGCCACACCGCACTCGGGACCGTCGTCGCCCTCGAGGCCGGCCGGCTCGGCGTCCGCGGCATCGACACCGCACTGCCCTCGGTCGCCAACGGCGCCTCCCTTCCGTCGCTGCCGTCCTTGGTCCGCGTCCTGCGACGTGACGACGTTCAGGATCTGCCCGACCTCGACGCTCTGCAGTCCGCCGATGCGATCCTCGCCGTGATCGCCGATCAGGAAGGCTTGCCCGCGGCAACCCCGTGGCCATTCGATCTGGCGACGTATGTCCATCAGCTGCCGGGTGAGGTGGCGGCCTACTTCCGGAGCACCCTGCGTGAGCGCGGACAGTGGGCCGACCTGCACGAGTTTGCCGCCGAATGCGCGGCCGTGCGCCGTGACATGGGCGCGCCGCCGATGGTGGCCCCCTTCGCCCGGGCGATAGCCGAACAGGCGATGTGCCACTTCGGTGGGGAACAGAGATACGAGACCCTCCGTCCGGTTCTTCGCAGGTTGCTGCAGGGCGTGTACGGCACGGTGGACGGTGACCAACGCGTCGAACTCCAGGCGCGTGTCGGCTCGGTGTTGACGTCCGAATCCGACTCCCCGACAATCGAAGCGGATCTTGCTGCCGATGAGGACGTTCTGCTCGCGTGGATAGCCGGAGTCACGGTCGCGACCGTCCCGCGGAGAGTGGACGTGCAGCCCTACGAAGCGTCGACACCCTACGAAAGCCTCACCCGGGGATTGCTCGAGCGCGCCGGTCGCTACGCCACGCTGACCGTGTCCGCGCCCGGTCTCCGCATCCATCTGCAACAGGAAGGGTGAATCACCGTGCTCACCAACCTTCGTCACCTCGTCGAGGCCGACTTCGCCCGGACGGGTAGCCGCCGGACGATCGCCCTCACCGACGGCACACTCCGGGATGCGCATCAGTGCCTGTGGGCGACCCGGATGCGCACCGAACACATGCTGCCCATCACGAGGCGGATCGCCGACGCGGGATTCGGTGCCGTCGAGGCCATCGCGATGGTCGGCTTCGACGCGGGAGTTCTGTTCCTCAATCAGGACCCGTTCGAACGGGTGCGGCTGCTCGCTGACCGGATCACGACGGCCCCGCTACGCGCGGCCGTCCGCAGCAACCTGCTTCACGGCTTCTACCCGCAACCGGACGACATCAACGAGCTGTTCGTCGAGCGGATGTTCGTCAATGGCATCCGTGACTTCGCGGTCCTCGACTCCCTGCACTCGTGGGACAACGTGGCACCCGGGATCCGCATCGCGAAGCGGCTCGGCGCGAAGGTCACGATCGCTCTCGTGTTCAACCTCGCACCGGGTTACGACGACGATTTCTACGTCCGGCAGGCTCGGGAGGTCATCGACAGGTTCGGCGTGGACACGATTTCCCTTGCCGACGCGGGCGGCAGCCTGACCGTCGAACGGACCCGGACGCTGGTACCGGCGCTGCGGGCGGCGATCGGCGAGACCCGGTTGGAGCTGAACACGCACTGTTTGACCGGGATGGGTCCGCAGGTCGCGCTCGAAGCGGCCGTGTACGGAGCGGATCAAATCCTGACCGCCGTCGATCCGCTGGCCAACGGCAACTCGTTGCCGTCGGCTCAGATGATGGCCCGGGATCTGCGCGCCCTGGGGTTCGATGTCGACGTCGACGACCGATCACTCGACGAGGTCGGGGACTACCTGGGCAAGCTCGCCGCGCAACTGGACTACCCCGTCGGAGTTCCCGCGGAGTACGATCCCGCCAATTACCAGACGCAGTACGCCGGTGGCGCCATGACGAATCTCGAGGCTCAGCTGAAGGCCGCCGGAATTGCCGACAAACTTCCTGCGGTGATCGAGGAGATCGGACGTGTCCGTGAGGAATTGGGTTCGCCGGTCATGGCTACGCCGTTCCCCGCCATCGTCGCCGCCCAGGCCGTCATGAACGTCCTGAACGCCGAGCGTTACGCCGTGGTTCCGGACGAGGTGAAGAAGTATGTGTGCGGATACTTCGGTGCGCTGCCGCTGCCCGTCGACGACAACGTCAAGGACCTCGTGATGAACAACGGGTCGCGCGACATATCCGAGACACCGCCGCAACTCGACCCGATCCTGCCGGAACTGCGCAGGCGGTACGGGCACCTGTCGCCGGACGAGATGATCCTGCGGTACATGTACGGCGACCAGAAGATCGACGCACTCGTCCCGGTCGAGGACAGCTTCCGCGTCGAGCAGTCGATCGTGGAGCTGGTGGCCGGCCTCGGGCGGATGCAGAGCACGCACAACGTGCGCCTGGTGGCCCCCGGAATCGAACTGCGGGCCAATGGCTGACACCACACTACGGCCGGAACCCCGGCCCACCGCCGAGACCGCGGGGTACTGGGAGGCGGCCCGGGAGGAACACTTGGTGGTCCAGCGCTGCGAGAATTGCGGGCGTCACCAGTTCTACCCCCGCGCTTTCTGTACCGCCTGCCTCTCCGAGAACCTCGAATGGGTGGAATCGGCGGGCGAGGGGAGCATCTACACCTTCACGGTCTGCCGGATTCCCGCCAATCCGTCGATGGCGGACAAGGTTCCCTATGCCGTGGCCGTCATCGACCTCGACGAGGGAGTGCGCCTGCTGACCAACATCGTGGACTGTCCGATCGATCGCATCCGCGTCGGTGCCCGCGTCGAAGTGCGTTTCGAACGGATCAGCGCTGAGACGACCCTTCCCCAATTCACTCTGACAGAGGTGGACGACCGATGATCACCGACTACTTCGACGCCGGTGCCGCCCGGTACCCGGAGCGAACGTTTCTGCAGTCCGACACAGTGCGGCTCAGCTACCGGGACGTCGTGGTCGCGTCACACGCGATCGCGCACGGACTGACCCGGGAAGGGCTGGCGAGCAGCAGGATCGGAATTCTGTCCCCCAACCATCCCGACGGCTTCGTGGCGATGCTCGGCATCCTGCGTGCGGGCGCCACCTATGTGCCGCTCAACGCCCGCGACCAGATCGAGGACCTGATCTGGTTCATGCGATTCACGGCGGTGTCGGCGTTGGTGTACCACGAGCAGTACCTTCCCCACATCGACCGGATCCGGTCCGAAGTACCCACGCTCACCGCCTGCATCGCGTTCGGTGAGCACACCGCGCCCGGGCTCAGCACCGAGGCCTGGAAGCGGGAGCACAGCGGACAGACCTGCAACACCCGACGAGACCTCGACGACATTGCGCTGATCAAGTCTTCCGGCGGCACCACCGGCCGCCCGAAGGCCATCATGCAGAGCCACCGCTGTCTGCTCGCCGCCTACCGGATCGCCAACCAGTTCACCGCACCAGCGAAGGAGCCGGTGCACCTGGTGGTTGCACCGCTGACCCACGCTGCGGGAGCGACGGCAATGGGGCTCTCGGCCTTCGGCACCCGAAACGTGATCGCGCCGTCGACCGATCCCGCGACGGTCCTCGAACTGATCGAGCGGGAGCACGTCACGCACCTGTTCCTGCCGCCGACAATGATCTACCGGATCCTGGCGCATCCCGACGCCCGAACACGCGATTGTTCCTCCCTCGAGTACGTCATCTACGGCGCCGCACCCATGTCCGTCGACAAACTCGAAGAAGGACTGAAGCTGTGGGGTCAGGTCTTCGTCCAGTTCTACGGTCAGTCCGAGGCACCGGGTGTGATCACGTGCCTGTCCCGGCAGGATCACTACCTCCGGGACGATTCCGCGGGTGTGAAGCACCTCGCGTCGGCGGGCCGGCCGACCGGGGCTTGTGAGGTGGCGCTGATGGATGAGGCCGGCAACTTCGTCCCGGCCGGTGAGCGCGGGGAGATCGTCGCCCGAGGCGAGCTGGTCTGTCCCGGGTACCTCGACAACCCCGAGGCAAATGCCGAAGCCCACCGCTTCGGCTGGCACCACACTGGAGACATCGGGGTCTTCGACGAGAGCGGATACCTCTATGTCGTCGACCGGACGAAAGACGTGGTGATCTCCGGCGGTTTCAACATTTACCCCAGCGAGATCGAGCAGCTGATCTGGTCGCATCCCGCCGTGCAGGATTGCGCGGTCGTCGGCGTGCCCGACGAGGACTGGGGTGAGCGGCTCACCGCGGTGATCGAACTGAAGTCGGAGTCCGAGGCGACAGCCGAGAACATAATCGAGATGTGCCGCAACCGGTTCGGAAGCATGAAGACACCCAAGCAGGTCGAGTTCTGGGAGTCGTTGCCGCGCAGCGCCGTCGGCAAGGTCCTGAAGAAGGACGTCCGCGCCAAGATCATCGCCGCCCACCTGCGGGCGGACTGAGAGATGGCGGACAACGCAGCACTAGCGGGACGGTACGCCATCGTCGGGGTCGGCGAGACCGGTCTGGGCAAGGCGCCTGCCGGTGCCACGGCACTGTCGCTGCAATGCCGGGCCGCCCGCCTGGCGATGCTCGAGGCCGGGCTCGCCCCGGCCGACATCGACGGGGTCTTCGCTCATTGGGACGACCGCGCGAACGCACTGCTCGTGTCCGAGTACCTGGACATCCACCCACGGTACGTCGACAACACGGTGGTCGGCGGCCAGTCCAACATCACCCACCTGGTCCACGCGATGGCGGCAATCGAGGCAGGCCTGTGCGAGGTCGCCCTCGTCACTTATGGCAGCACCCAGCATCTGGACAAGAGTCGCGCGCGGGGCGGGATCGTCCAGGACCCGCGGTCACCGATGGGCCAGTTCGCGACGCCGTACGGAATGCTCAATCCGGTCGGGTACTACGCCATGCTGGCCCAGCTGTACTGGAGCCGATTCGGCTGCGTACCAGAGCAGCTCGGAGAGGTAGCCCTCGCCGCTCGCCGGTGGGCGCAGCTCAATCCGAACGCGGCACGTAGGGAACCGTTGACCATGGAGGACTATCTCGCGTCACCGGTCATCGCCGACCCACTCCGCAAGCTCGACATCTGCCAGATCAACGACGGTGCCGGCGCCATGATCCTGACGAGCGCGGGACGGGCCGCCGATCTGGCGCAGAAACCGGTATCGATTCGAGGTTTCGGTGACACCTACCGACATCACATGACGCCGCTCGGCAGCGAGGACTGGCTCGACAACGGAGCGCTACGCGAGATCGCCGACGACGCGCTGGCGATGGCGCGGCTCGACCGCCAGGACGTCGACGTCGTCCAGATCTACGACGCATTCACCATCAACGTGCTCGTCGCGCTCGAAGGCCTCGGGTTCTGTGAACCAGGTGGTGCCGGCACATTCGTCGGTGGCGGGCGAATTGCCCCCGGCGGGACGTTTCCGCTCAACACCTCCGGGGGAGGGCTCTCCTTCAATCATTCCGGTCAGTTCGGAATGCAGCTGATGATCGAAGCCGTCCGCCAGCTGCGCGGCGAATGCGACGCACGCCAGGTCCCGGATGCGCGTACCTGTCTCGTGCAAGCCGGAGGAATGGTCATGTCCGCATACATGGTGATGATCCTCGGCACCGACTGACCCATCGCTGAATCTGCGCCCAAATCCGCGTCTTTCGACCGGGGCCGGTCGCGAACTTCGTCGACCCCGAATACACCCAAGGAGGTTCGTCATGGACAAGACCACTGCGGCGCCAGAAGTCATGGTGACTGCCAACCTGCTGTCGCGTCTCGACCGGCTGCCGATGACGCGGACAGCTCTGCTGACAACTATTCTCGTGACCGTCATCTGGGTCGCCGAAGGGTTCGAAACGGGGGTCATCGGGCCGATTTTGTTGCTCGTCAAGGAGCCCTGGGGCCTGACGGCTCAGGGAACCGCCCAGCTCGGGATCGCGTCCACCGGCGGCATCATCGTGGGCGCAGCCCTCGCCGGCCGCGTCATCGACCGGTACGGCCGTAAAAGTGTTCTACTGTGGGGTGTTTCGCTGTTCTCGCTGTTCTCGGCGCTGTGCGCAGTATCAGCGGATGTCGGGTGGATCATGGCGATGCGTGTTCTCGGCGGGCTCGCATTGGGTGCGGTCTTCCCCATTCCGTACCTCATGCTCTCCGAACTGCTCGGTACCCGATCCCGCGCCAGAATGATCGCGGCGGCGTCTGCGGTGCTCGCGCTGAGCTATCTGGTCCCGCAGGCGGCGGCCCTCGTCATGGTCGGTGATCTGCCGGTCGATCTGGCCTGGCGCATCCTGTTCCTCCTCGGTGGCCTGCCGATCCTCGCGGTGCCGCTGATCTATCGGAATCTGCCCGAAAGTCCTCGGTGGCTGTTGTTGAAGGGTCGCGCAGACGAGGCGCGGGCACTGGTCGAGCAGCTGGAACGCGAGGCCGGGTACAGGCACGAGAACGAGCTCGTGCACCCGGAGATCGCCGCCGTCGTACGGGTCGAATACGAGGCGGGCGCCGAACGAGGAAGCGGGACAGCCGATCTGTTTCGCCGGCCACTTCTCGGGAGATTCATGCTGTGCCTGCTGATCTGCGCCGGTGCAAGCGCGGGCGCCTATGTGCTTTTGGTCTACGCCTCGGTCATGTACGCGGATATGGGGATGACACCCCGGGGAGCGTTGGTCACCACCATTGGAATCATCATTGCCGGCGCGGTGGGGGCGATCGCGGTGGGACAGTTCGCCGACAGGCTCGGCCGCAAGAAGACCTTCCTCCTCTACAGCGTCGGCGCGATCTTCGGATTCAGCGCGCTCGCACTGTCTCAGAACATTGCACTCGCTGTCACATGCGGGATTGTCAGCGCGTTCTTCTGCACGGGTTTGGTTCCCTTCACCAAACTGTTCACTTCCGAGCAATTCCCCACCCATGCGCGGGGAACCGCCGCCGGATTCGTGGAATCCGCGAGCAGGTGCTTCGGTGGAGTCCTCGTCGTCGCATCGATCCCCTTCATACAGACGACGCTGGGGGCGAGTGCACCGTTCTGGCTGATCTGTGCGATCTTCCTCGTGTGCCTCGGCCCCGTCATGTTCGGTGCTCGTGAAACCCGTGGCATGAGCATCGACCAAGCAGGAGCGGCCTGAGTTCCCTCCTCGCTTCGACGAGGCTGCCGTTCGGCACAACTCGGACATTCCGCACGGCTGGCGGTGGGAGAATGGCGACTACGGGAGATCCGTAGTCGACGGGGGAAGTCGTGGACGGAATGGTCGGCGTTCACAGGCCACGCAGCGCGTGGACGCCTTGGGTTACCGTGGCCGCGATGCTCTTCACCGTTGCGGCGTGCGGGCAGTCGCGGAGCGACTCCACCGTCGACGATGCCCCGTTGGGGACACCCACAGTCACCGCCACGGTGAATGTCGGTGAGGGACCACTGCTCGATGTGACGGTCGACCCGTCCACCGGCACCGCATACGTCACCAGCAGTCGCGACGACTTGCTGTCGATGATCGACGCCGACGGCGGCATCAGCGCCATCGAGGTGGGCCGGGCCCCGGCCGGGGTGGCGGTCGATCCGTCCACCCACACGGCGTATGTGACGAGTCTGGCCGAGGGCGCGGTGTCGGTGATCGACATCGGATCGCGGACCGTCACGGCCACCATCCCGGTCGGTGCCGTGCCCCAGGGCATCGAGGTGGATCCGTCGACCCACACCCTCTATGTCGCCAACGTCGAAGACGGTTCGGTGTCCGTGATCGACACCGGGACCCGCACCGTCTCCGCCACCGTCGAGGTCGGGGACCGGCCCGGGGGAATGGGCGTCGATCCGTCGACCCATGCGCTGTACGTCGCGACGACGGGACCGGGCGGGGCAGTGTCGGTGATCGATCCCGAAACCCTCACCGTCACAGACACCCTCCAGGTCGGGAAGCAGCCCTACGGGGCGACAGTCGACCCGTCGGCGCGCACCGTGTACGTCACCAATTTGGATGACCGTTCGGTGTCCGTGATCGACACCGAGACCCGCACCGTCACCGACACCGTCCCGGTCGGGAGCGGTCCGCAGGGTGTGGCCGTGGACCCGACCAGCCACACCGCCTACGTCGTCAACCTCGACGACTCGGTGTCGGTGATCGAGCGGTAGGGGAGTCAGCTCCCCCACGCGGTCAGGTTCGGAGCACCGCCGCCTGGGGTGCGCTCACGGTTCGGTCAGCTCGGCCTCGGGGCCGGGAATGCCACCGAGGGCCGCGGCCAGGCGTTCCCGCGCCCGGCTGAGGTGGCTGGTGAGTATCTCCGCGGCCGCGTCCCCGTCGCCGGCTGCGATGGCATCGAGTATCTGCTGATGCTCGGCGGCGATGCTCTGGTTTGTCAGTAGATGCTTGCCCTGAACCTGGACCATGCACAGCCGCACTTCGGACACCAGCGCCCGGAAGGCGCGGCTGGTCCGTGGGCTGCCCATCGCGGTGACCAGTGCCGTGTGGAACCGCATGTCCGGTTCGACGATCGCGAGCGGGGTGGCGTCGGTCATCGCCGAGATCTCCGCATTGGCGTCCACGGCCTCGTCGGGAACGATGCGGGTCTTCGACAGTTCGCGCAGCACGGCGGCTTCGAGATGTTCGCGGGTTCGGTAGATGTCGCGGACGTCATCGGGCCCGAGGTTCGGCACGCGTGCGGTCTTGTGGGTGCTGCGCTGCAGCAATCCCTCGCCCACCAGCTTCTCGATGGCCGCTTTCGCGGTCGGTCGGGCCACTTCGTAGCTGCGGGCAACTTCGGCCTCGGTCAGCGCGTCGTCGTGGGTGAGTTCGCCGGAAAACAGTCGTTGACGCAGCTCCACAGCCAGCGCGTCGACTATCGAGAGCGCCGAGACCCGTCCCGCCATGTCGATCTCCTCCACTCGTGGATGAACTACCCGATCTTCCCACGACGACGCACATGCGTTCTTGACAGTCGTGAGTACTTGTCTGACAATCGGTGAGCGGAGTGGCGGCAATCACAGAGGAGATCTCGATGTATCAACAGACACTGGACCCGATCGGAGGGTCGCTGGGATGGTCGGCAGTCATCGCGGCGGTGCCGCTCCTGGCGATGTTCGTGATGCTGGGAGTGTTCCGGTGGAAAGCGCACCGGGCAGCCCTGATCGCACTCGCCCTCGCGGTCTGCGCGGCGATCGTCGGCTGGCAGATGCCCATCGGACAGGCGGCGAGTGCTACCGCGGAAGGCGCTTTCTACGGGCTGTTTCCGATTCTCTGGATCCTCGTCAACGCCCTCTTCGTCTACAAGCTGACCGTCGTCAGTGGCTGGTTCGAGGAACTGGGCCGGGTGATTCGGTCGATCTCCGATGACCAGCGCATTCTGGCCATCCTGATCGCCTTCTGCTTCGGCGCTCTCCTCGAGTCACTCGCCGGCTTCGGCGCTCCTGTCGCGATCTCGGCGGCGATGTTGCTGGCTGCGGGCATGAAACCGCTCAAAGCCGCGTGCACCTCGCTCCTCGCGAACACGGCGCCGGTCGCGTTCGGCGCGCTCGGTGCGCCGATCCTGGCGCTCGCCGGGGTGACCGGGTTGCCGCTCGACGACCTGTCCGCCATGGCGGGACGTCAGACCCCGTTCATCGCCGCCATCATCCCGCTGGTGATGGTCTTCCTGGTCGACGGCCGCCGTGGCGTCCGCCAGACGTGGCCGGTCGCGCTGGTCGCCGGACTCGTCTTCGGGTTCGCACAGTTCCTCACGGCCAACTACTTCACGGTCGAGTTGACGGACGTGGTCGCAGCGATCGTCACCGTGATCGCCGTGCTCGGCATGCTGAAATTCTGGAGTCCCGCCGAGACCTTGGCGGCCACCCCCGACGTGCCGGCACGCGACGGCGGCCGGGCCCCCGTGGGCGCCGGTATCGGGGTCGGCATCACGACGGGATCGGGAGCCGACACGACGGCACCCACGTCACCCGGCCGTTTCGACCACTACGGGCGCGGGCGCCGCGCCGTCTATGCGCTCGCCCCCTACGTGACGATCATCGCGATCTTCTCCCTCGCTCAGGTGCCGGTCGTGAAGTCCTGGCTCGCCGATGTCGGCACCGTCGCCTTCGCCTGGCCCGGACTCGACATTGTCGATCCGGACGGAAACGCCGTCGGCGCACAGACGTTCAAGCTCGACCATCTGCGGGCGACGGGCACACTTCTGCTCTTGTCGGCGGTCGTGACCACTGTGATCTACGGCATCGGGATCCGGGAGGCGCTCCGCGCGTACTGGGACACTCTCGTGCAGCTGCGGTGGACCATCGTCACCGTGACTGCGGTCCTGGCGCTGGCGTTCGTGATGAACCTGTCCGGTCAGACGGGCAGTCTCGGAATGGCGCTGGCCTCCACCGGCGGGTTGTTCGCGATCCTGTCCCCCGTGATCGGGTGGATCGGCGTCGCCATCACCGGTTCCGACACGTCGTCCAACTCGTTGTTCGGCGTCATGCAGATGACCGCGGCACAACAGGCCGGGCTCGATCCGGTGCTGATGGCGTCCGCCAACTCCTCGGCAGGCGTGCTCGGCAAGATGCTGTCGCCGCAGAACCTTTCGGTGGCCGTCGCAGCGGTGGGACTTCCCGGCAGTGAGGGGGCCATTCTGCGCAAACTCGTCGGGTGGAGCCTGGGACTGCTCGCGTTCCTCACGATCATCATCTACCTGCAATCGACCCCCGTACTCGGATGGATGGTTCCATGAGTCTCGACGTACTGACCCCCGTCTCCGAACTGACAGCCGCCCTCGGCGACGCCGTCGTCACCGAACCCGACCTGATGCTCGCCTACCGGCGCGACCAATCGCTGCTGACCGCGGCGGGAATGCCGCTCGCGCTGGTCCGTGCACGCGACACGGACGATGTCGTGGCAGCACTGAAAATTGCTCACCGGCACGGTGTTCCGGTCGTCACCCGCGGCGCCGGCACCGGTCTCGCCGGAGCCGCGAACGCGCTCGACGGGTGCATCGTGTTGAGCATGGAGAAGATGAACGCCGTCCTCGACATCGATCCGGCCGCACGGACCGCAACTGTGCAGCCCGGCGTGATCAACGGCGACCTGGCGGCGGCGGCCGCCGAGCACGGGCTCTGGTATGTGCCGGACCCGGGCAGCCGGGCCATCTCGAGCATCGGCGGCAACCTCGCAACCAACGCGGGGGGCACCTGCTGCGCCAAGTACGGCGTCACCGGCGATCACGTGGCCCGCATCAAAGCTGTGCTCGCGGACGGACGGATCATCCACACGGGCGCGACGACGCGCAAAAACGTTGCAGGGCTGAATCTTACGCAACTGCTCGTCGGATCCGAGGGAACCCTCGCGGTGATCGTGGAAGCGACCATGCGGTTGCGGGCGGCGCCCACCGCCGCCGCGACGGTGGTCGCCAGCTTCCCCGAGACCGCGCAGGCCATCGAGGCGGTGCTCGCGATCCGGCAGGTCGCCGAGCCGTGTCTGGCGGAACTGATGGACCGCACGACCATCGCCGCCGTCAACGACATGACGCACATGGGCCTCGACGAGTCCGCCGGGGCGCTCCTGCTGATCCAATGCGATGGAAGGGATTCCACCGCCGAAGCCCGGATCTGCGCGCAGGCCTGTGCCGACGCCGGCGCCACCGAGGTGTACGACACCGACGACCCGGTGGAGGGCGAAGCATTCATGCAGGCGCGCCGTGTGGCACTGACCGCGTTGGAGCGGCGGGGCTCCACGCTGCTCGACGACCTGTCCGTCCCGGTGCACCGGCTACCCGAGATGCTGCAGGCCATCGAGGGCATTGCGACGCGCTACGACCTGACGATCGGCACGTTCGGCCATGCCGCGGACGGCAACCTGCACCCGACCATCGTGTTCGACGCGTCCGACAGCGAGCAGTCCGCACGGGCGCTGCAGTCGTTCGACGAGATGGTGGTCGAGTGCCTGGCTCTGGGCGGATCGATCAGCGGCGAGCACGGAATCGGAGTGCTCAAGGAGCCGTACATGGAGGCGATGGTGGGTGCCACCGAACGTGAGTTGATGGCCCGGGTCAAGGAGGCATTCGACCCGACGGGAATCCTGAATCCGGGGAGGGGCCTGTAGTACGGGGCGGGGCTCCGTAGTTTTCGGCCGCGGGCGGGGCGGGGTGTGTCACTGTTGTGAGAGACCGAAACCCGCGGCCACCTGGAGTCGGTATGAACGTCGGTGCGACACGAAATGCGATCGGCGTCGTCGTTGCGGTGCTGGTGTTCGGTGGACTGGCCGGATGCGGCGGCGACACGAGTGAGACGGCGTCGGTGTCGATATCGGCGACCGCATCGGTCAGCGCCACCGAGGAACAGGACGCGGTTCTCGCTCAGGAAGCGAGGTGGCTGACGGCCATCACCGCCGGCGACCGTGACACGATCGAATCGATCCTGAGCCCCGATTTCAAGCACATCACGAGTGAGGGAACACTGCTCGGTCGTGACGAGGAGATCGCGAGCATCGTTCCGGTGACGTTCACGATGAATGCCACCGAGCAGTCCGTCGACATCGTCGGCGACACCGCCGTGATCCATGGCGTCAACACCCTCACCGAGTCGGGCAATGTGCTGGCCCGAGAACGCTTCACCGACGTGTTCGTCAAGCAGAACGGCACGTGGATGGCACTGTCGGCGCAGGAGACCGCGATCTGACCGTCACCCGGGTGTCAGGGAACGAAGAACGTGCCGAAGCCCGGTGTCCCGATCGCCTGCGGGTCGACGAATGCGACGACCTGACCCGAGCCCGGACGAATGGTGACGGGTTGAGCATCCAGCGTCGGGAACGATACGGAACCGGACGCACCCGTGCCGAGACTCACCCAGTGGACGACCGCGGAGTGCGGGTTTCCGTCCCCCGGCGTGCGGCGCACGTGCAACACGGCGACGCCCGGTTGGTCGCCGACGGTCGCGGCAAGGTGGGGCGTGGGCAGTTCGACGAGCGGGATGACGGGGTCGACCTGGAACGGCACCGTGCTCGGCGCGGCCGCCGCCGTTCCCGACGCGAGGAAGCCGGAGATCGCGACGGTCGCAAGGACCGTGGCGCCGACCCGTCCGGCGGCGTTGAGTGTGGTCATACGGATCGACCCTAGTCACTCGACCGGCGGCTCGGTGCCGGTTCGCGTCTCAGGCGCTGGCGGGGACCAGCTCGGCGATCAGGGCTTCGACTCGCGCCTTGATCTCGTCGCGGATCGGACGAACCGCGTCGACGCCCTTGCCTGCCGGATCGTCGAGCGCCCAGTCCCGGTAGCTGACCCCGGGGAAGACGGGGCAGGCGTCGCCGCAGCCCATGGTGATGACCACGTCGGAGGTGTCGACGGCGTCGGGGGTGAGGATCTTCGGGGTTTGGTCGGAGATGTCGATCCCGACCTCGGCCATGGCCTCCACGGCGGCAGCGTTGACGGTCTCGGCCGGCGCGGACCCGGCGGAGCGGACCTCGATTGCGTCACCGGCGAGGTGGGAGAGGAATCCGGCAGCCATCTGGGAGCGGCCGGCGTTGTGGACGCAGACGAACAACACGCTGGGCGTGGTCATGGGAGCGAACCTTTCGTGACGGACGCGTGGAACCGGGAACGCAGCGCGAGCGACACGTAGACCAGTCCGACGAGGACGGGGACCTCGATCAGCGGTCCGACGACACCGGCCAGGGCCTGCCCGGAGGCGGCGCCGTAGGTGGCGATGGCCACGGCGATGGCGAGTTCGAAGTTGTTGCCCGCGGCGGTGAACGCCAGGGTGGTGGTGCGCTCGTAACCCAGACCCATGGCCGCGCCGAGGGCGTAGCCACCGCCCCACATGATCGCGAAATACGCCAGCAGGGGGATCGCGATCCGGACGACGTCCCACGGCTGGGAGGTGATCTGGTCACCCTGCAGGGCGAAGAGAATCACGATCGTGAACAGCAACCCGTACAGCGCCCAGGGCCCGATCCTCGGGAGGAAGTTGCTCTCGTACCAGGTGCGGCCCTTGGCCTTCTCACCGAACCGGCGGGTCAGGTAGCCGGCGAGCAACGGGATGCCCAGGAAGATGAGCACCGACTTCGCGATCTGCCACGGCGATGTGTCGATGGTGGTCTGCTCGAGGCCGAGCCACCCGGGCAGCACGAACAGGTAGAACCAGCCGAGCACCGCGAACATGATCACCTGGAACACCGAATTGATCGCGACCAGCACGGCGGCGGCCTCCCGGTCGCCGCAGGCGAGGTCGTTCCAGATGATGACCATGGCGATGCAGCGGGCCAGGCCGACGATGATCAGACCGGTGCGGTACTCCGGCAGATCCGGCAGCAGCAGCCAGGCCAGGGCGAACATCAGCGCCGGACCGAGCACCCAGTTCAGTACCAACGAGCCGATGAGCAACCTGCGGTCGCCGGTGACGGCGTCGAGTCGGTCGTAGCGAACCTTGGCGAGCACCGGGTACATCATGATCAGCAGGCCGAGGGCGATCGGCAACGAGATGCCGTCGATCTCGACGGCGCTCAGGGCGTCCCCGAGCCCGGGAATCATCCGGCCGAGGAGCAGTCCGCCGACCATGGCGACGCCGATCCACACCGGCAGGAACCGGTCGAGGGTGGAGAGTTTGCCGACGACGGCGGGGTGCCCGGTAGTGGTTGTGGTTGCCCCGCTCATGCCTGCGCCTCGGCGCACGCGGGGGACGGCACGGCGGGGCCGCTCTCGGTCAGCAGTACAGAGGACAGCTGCTGCAGCGCCGACGGGATCACCCAGTAATACACCCAGGTGCCGCGACGCTCGCAGTCGAGCAGGCCGGCGGCGCGGAGCACTTTCAGGTGGTGCGAGATCGTCGGCTGCGACAGGTCGAACGACTCGGAGATGTCGCAGACGCAGGCTTCACCGCCGGCGTGGCTGGCGATCAGGCTCAGCAGGCGCAGGCGCACCGGATCGCCGAGGGCCTTGAACATCCGGGCCAGATCCCCGGCCCAGTCCTCGGTGAGTGGTTCACGCGCGAGCGGCGAGCAACACGCACCACCGTCCGACAACTCCTGATTCGACATGCGTCGATATTGACAGATGTCGAATCAGGGTGCAACGCAGCGGACGGCCGGGGCGCGGATCAGGCCGTACTACTCGGCCCGTCCGGACGGGAAGTGCACCGACCCGTCATTTCCGATGCAACCACCCTGAACCGGGCCGCTGCCGAAGAAGACGCCGTTCAGTTGCCCGCTTCCTCCGGGAGGGTTCGATCCGACTCCCGCGCCCCCGACGCCGATCGCCCCGCACTGGTAACTGTTGTTGTCCATGGGGGTATTGGGGTCGTTGTGGACGTGGAGTTGTGTGCCAGGTGTGTTCGGGTCTCCATGAAATGCCGGTGCCGCCGCTGCGACGCCTGAACCGAGCGCAAAAAAGGCGGCGATCGCAGCCGACGTAACCGCCGTGCGCAATGCGAACGTGTTCATCTGATGTCACCTTTGATTCGATTGTCGCCCGGCTTCTCACCGGTCGATGATTCTCGGGTTGGAAATGATTTCGGTGTATCCGTTTTCCCGATGAAACAATTATGGTCCGACCCGTTGGCGGAAATCACCCCCTTCGGGCGGTTATCGGTGTTTCGAGTGCGATGCCCGCACCTGCCGCGCCCCGACCGTCGCAACCCTGG
This sequence comes from Rhodococcus wratislaviensis, assembly GCF_900455735.1. Taxonomy (GTDB): domain Bacteria; phylum Actinomycetota; class Actinomycetes; order Mycobacteriales; family Mycobacteriaceae; genus Rhodococcus_F; species Rhodococcus_F wratislaviensis. The sequence goes on from NZ_UAUI01000011.1 coordinate 141,939, forward strand.
CCGTGGCCAGCGATCCTGTCGCCGTGCCGAAACTGCTTGGTCCCGAAGGGTTCACGTGTGGGTCCCCGACGAACGCTAGCGTTGGACTGCCCGACATCCGCACGTCCGAAGGGAAACTGCCACGCATGGCCGGTGACGAGGTTTCGGAAGGCAACGACGTGCACCCGCCCGCGAGACCACAGTTGCGCCGCCGGTTGGGGGTGTTCGACTCGGTGATGATCGGCCTCGGGTCGATGATCGGGGCGGGGATCTTCGCCGCGCTGGGGCCTGCCGCGTCCGCCGCCGGTGGCGCCCTACTCGTCGGGTTGGCAGTGGCCGCGGTGATCGCGTACTGCAATGCCGATTCCTCGGCTCGGCTCGCCGCGCTGTACCCGCAATCGGGTGGCACCTATGTCTACGGCCGTGAACGCCTGGGACCGTTTTTCGGGTATCTCGCGGGCTGGGGATTCGTGGTCGGCAAGACCGCCTCGTGTGCCGCGATGGCCCTGACCGTCGGCGCCTACGCCTGGCCCGGCCGCGAGCACGTCGTCGCGGTCGTCACGGTCGCCGCCATCACGGCGGTGAACTACCTGGGCGTGCAGAAGTCGGCCCTGGTCACCCGGGGCATCGTGTTCGCGGTACTCGCCGTCCTCGCAGTGGTCGTCGTCGTGTGCCTGACCGGTTCCGACACCGGCTTCGATGGCCTCGCGATCACCTCCGGGCACGGCGTGGCCGGAGTCCTCCAGGCCGCCGGCCTCCTGTTCTTCGCGTTCGCCGGGTACGCCCGGATCGCCACGCTCGGCGAGGAGGTGAAGGACCCGGCCCGGACCATCTCCCGGGCGATCCCCATCGCCCTGGCGATCACACTCGTCGTGTACCTGTGCGTCGCGATCGCCGTATTGAACGCTCTCGGCGCCGACGCACTCGCTGCAGCGACGGATCCACTCGCGCAGGCCGTCGCCGCCGTGGGGTTCGGGGGCCTCGAGCCGGCGGTCCGGGTCGCCGCGGTGATCGCGGCGCTCGGCTCGCTGCTGGCCCTGATCCTCGGGGTTTCGCGGACCACGTTCGCGATGGCACGGGACGGCCACCTGCCACGTCTGCTCGGCGCCGTCCACCCCCGGTTCGCGGTGCCCTATCGGGCGGAGTTGGCGGTCGGTGCGGTGGTGGCGATTCTCGCCGCGACAGCGGATCTGCGCGGCGTCATCGGGTTCTCCTCGTTCGCGGTGCTGGTCTACTACCTGATCGCCAACGCGTCGGCCTGGACCTTGTCCGCGAAACCGTGGCCGCGGCTGGTGGCCGTCGTCGGCGCCGCCGGATGTCTCGTTCTCGCCGCGTTCCTTCCTCGTGCCTCGGTGATCTCGGGTGTGATCGTCCTCGGTGTCGGGGCCGTGATCTACGGGATCCGCTCGTCCCGCCGCACCTGACTGTCGAGAAGCCGTGGTGGCCAATTGTCGTCTCGCGTGGGAGTCTTCAACGACTATCCCTACGCCGGGAGAAGGTGAGAATGTTCGTCCTGGTCCGGCACGCCCATGCAGGCGAGAAGAAGAAATGGGACGGCCCCGACGCCGACCGTCCGCTGAGCCCGCTCGGGCACGACCAGGCCCACGGCCTTGTCGCGGCGCTGCGCGGCATCGAGATCGCGACACTGTTCTCGAGTCCCACCACCCGCTGTCGCCAGACCCTTCTGCCGCTCGCCGAGGCGGTCGGTCTGCGTGTCGCCGATCACCCACTGCTGGCACCGGACGCAACGCCCGACGAACTGTTCGCCCTATTACACGGACCCGAAGCCGACGGGGCAGCCTTCTGCACCCACGGGGAGATCCTCAACGCGCTGGCCGAGTTCGCGCGGTCGCGAGGCGCACCGGACGCCCCGCCCTCGGGGGCGACCGCGAAAGGGGGCGTGTGGTTCGTCGATTGCGGTGCGGGTCCGCCCCCGACGCTGCGGTATCTCGCGCCGATTCCGGCCGGCTGACCCCGACTACTAGCCCGCCGCGAGCCCGGCGGCGTCCTCCCGGGCCTGCCGCGCATTCTGCAATTCCAGGCCGTACAACAGGCCGAACGTGAATCCGTTCTCGCCCGGTGTCGTGCCGGCGCGGGCACCGAGCGTCCGGAGCGTCTCCGCGGCGACGACGCTGTCCTGGTGCTCGCCGAGAACTCGCTGCATCTTCTTGAACCGTGCGGCCTTCTTCTGTGCAGTTTTCTTCCCGAGACTCGGTGCGGCCAGTTCGGCCGCGTACCGGGCTCGCTTGGCGGCCTTCCGCGCGCGGTGCAGGGCCGCATCGTCGTCGCCGGCAGCCGCGGCGGCGACGCGTGTGAGCGCCTTGCGTTCGGCTTTCCGCACCGACTTTTCGATAACCCGGGGATCGTCGCCCGCCGCGGCGGTCAGCGGCGGCGTGGTGCGCCACCGCGCCAGGGTAGCCAGCAGCGCGCGGTAGCGGTCACCGTCGAGGGCTTCCATCACTTCCTTCGTACGACGGAGTTGCTCGGCGAGCAGATCGTTCTCGATGCGCGCGGAAACCGGGCCCAACACGAGTTCCGAAGGCAGGGCGGCGAGCGCGTCCGCGAAGCGTGCGCGTTGCACCTGCCGATCCCGCACCTCCCCCAGCAGTCCCGCGTACCACGAGAGTTCCGCGTCGAGTTCTGCCCGCGCGGCCGGCTCGAACAGGCGCCGGAATACCCGCAGCGTGCTGCGGAAACGTCGGATCCCCACGCGGGTGGGGTGGACGGGGTCCAGCCCACGCCGCAACCACACGTCGCCTGCCACGATCGCCTGGACTTGGGAATCCAGATAGTCGACGAGCACCGCTTCCACTGTCGTTCGCGTCGTGTCCCAGCCGTCGACCGCGAGGTGCGCGGCGGTGAGCACACGGCTGAGCTTCGACGGATACGGGGACGGCTGCGCACCACGGCGGGTGAGGCGTTTGCCGATCTTCCCGAGCAGTTTCTCGTCCCCGGCGTCGCCGAGCTCGACCTCCACCTCCCGCCACTCGCTGAGGACAGCGCGGTCACCGGCGACGGCGCCGCGCACGCGGTCGTCGGCCACTTCCGCCAGCAGACGGTCGTCCCGGTCGAGGAGTCGCTGCGTGCGTCTCACGGTTTTCAGCGTCGCCACCGGGTGCACGGGTTCGCCCAGTGCGACACCCGCAATCAGGGTCGCCAACTCGTCGGGCACCGCGTCGCTCTCGCCTCGAGGCATGCGGATCTCGGTGCGTGCTTTGTCTGCGGGGACCTTCAACTGCCATCCCACATCGGCGTCCCCGGTCCGGCGGCGGAACGTGATCTTCTGACGGAGCAGATCGCGGTCATCCGTGTCGTAGTAGACGCTGTTCAGATTCACCGTGCCCTGCTCGATCCGTCCCTCGGCAGGCAACACGTCCTCGAGATCCGGCAGGACGAACTCGAGCCCCACCTCGTACTTGTCTTCCCGCTCGCGCTGCGTCGACACCATGGATCCAGTCTGCACCCACAACGGCCGTGCCGATCTTCGGCGCGCGATCGGCACGGAGTGCAGTTAATCTGTAATCGGTGCAATCGTCGATCGCACCTCGCCACCGGAGCCGATGCGTTGCGAAAAACTCTTCGCAACTGGATCTTTCACTCATTTCACCGGAACGTACCCACATTCCCACTGCCCCGACCTGTGCTCGATCTTCGAGAGGGGGATGACTCATGTGCAAACCGAACAGGCGTCACGACCTCGCACGCCCCGCAGCGGAACTCGAGTGGATAACGCGGGCTCAGTGTCGAGAAGGAGACCCGGATCAGCTCTTCGTCAGAGGTGCCGCGCAACGCAAGGCCGCCGCCCTCTGCAGGCACTGCCCGGTGCTGACGGAATGCGGTGCGTACGCACTCGACAATCGAGTCGAATTCGGCATCTGGGGTGGGATGACGGAACGTCAGCGCCGGGCACTGCTCGCGGCGCATCCCGGGGTCCGCTGGTCCGAGCGCTTCACGGCGCGCCACCAGCGTTGATCGGTTCACTCGCCGCCCGTACACGATCTCGTGCGACACAGTCGACCCGTTCGCTGACACCGCTGTCGCTACAACGAAACATCCTTCTTTCCGATACTTATGAGGTATTCGTCAGCTTCGGGTTCTTCGGTGAAGGAGATGACTTCGCCAATCTCGCGTTGCAGGACTGTGAGTACCTCCGCAGGGCTCGCATAGAAGAACTCGCGCCGTGTATTGACCTTGTTGACGCGGCGGTCGGCGAAGGCCTGGTGAAGCTTGGCCTCGACGGTCACCGCGTCATCGGCGAAGAACAGCGCGTGTACGTCGAAGCGGAAGGGCACGGATGCGTCACCAAGCTCGCGGACGCGGTCCATTGGTTCGAGTCGGCGGGTCATGCCGATCTTGACCGTGTTGATTCCGAACGCCCCCATGTTGGAGATGACATAGACAAATCCTGCGCGGATGTTCGCAGCTCGGTAGTCGACGTTATCGAGAGCGTGCTGAACGTCGCCGAGTTTGTCGCGTAAACGCTGCGCTCCCGCGGTGTCACCACTCGCTTCGAGTGCGGTGAGGGCATTGCGGTAGTGCGCGAGTTCCTTCTCCAGCTTGGCGCGTTCCGCCTGAAGCTCTTGCTCAGCTTTGCGTTGCTCGCGCAACTCCTCCCGGCGTTCGCGTTCAGCTTCCTTCTCTTCCTGAACTTTCATGTGGAAGTCGGCCGCCAGTTCGAGTTCTGTGAGCCGCAGTCGATGGTAATGATCGGTGACCCGCAAGCTGATCATCTGGCCCTGCTTCGAGATCTGGTCAGCCGCTTTGAACAGTCTCTGGCTGGCGACGGGCAGGTTGCCAGCCTTCACAGTCTTGACGCAGTTCTCGGCCTCGGCGTTATAGGCGCGGAGCATCATTCGAGACATATCGGAGACAAACCTGCGGCCCTGAGCTGCGGAGTTATTGAACGTAAAGTTTGTGGTCGCGGTGATTGCCGTCTTGTCTTTGACAGCCTGTTTGATCGCGGACTGTACGCGGAGAAGCTCATCCTTGAGTTGCACAGACGTCTCTGCGGGGTGTTGGTAACGATATAGCCCGACCGATTGCAATTCTTGCTGCACTTGCGCCTCGATAAGCGCACCCCGCGCCGCTGTGATCTGTTGATCCAGATCAACCTTCTCGTGTTGAAGTCGGGCGACCTCCGCCGTCAGTCGGGTGGATTCGGCGTCGAGCGCGGAGACCCCGGCAAGGCCCATGCGGTCGACCAGAAGTTGCAGTCTGTCGACCTCGGTCTGAAGTTCCTGAGCGCGCTTCTTGGCGTTGAACACGGACAGGGGTCGCTGCGCTTGCACAATGTCGGCGGTGCCGGAGGCCGGTGTGCGGGGTACCGGATTCTCCGTGCCCGCGAAGGGTTGTGTAGCGGAGGTCCACCGACTGCCGTCCCACCATCGAAGGTGAGGCTGGCCCTGAGGATCGGGGTGCCAGCCAGGAGGAATCGGCGTTGTCATGCCCAATGAATATCAAAATCGATCGAGTGAACAAACATGGGATCGCGGTCTCGGAGTCGTGCAATTTAGTCAATACGTCATTCGATCGACATCTGAGGACAAGTGAAGAGACACCGATTGATTCGTCACGGACCCTTTACATCTCCCGTCAGGAATGATCGAACCATGACCGGACAGCCCGTGACATACGTGATCGACGGCTCGCGCATCCACACGCTCGACGACGTCTTCACGGTGGTCGGAGAAGTGGTACGCGGTGAAGGCGGGTACTTCGGCCGCAACCTGGACGCGTTCGCCGACTGCCTCACCGGTGGATACGGCACGCCTGATGACGGCCGCTTCCTGTTCGTATGGGAGTACAGCGACAGATCCCGCGAGGCTCTCGGGTACGCAGAGACTGCGCGTCAGCTCGAGCAGCGTCTCGCGCAGTGCCACCCCACGAACCGGGAGAGGGTGCGCGCCGACCTCGAGCGTGCTCTGAGGGAGGACGGGCCCACGGCTTTCGACTGGGTTGTCGGCATCTTCGCGTTCCGGGATGTGCGGCTAGAACTCCGGTAGGCGGTAGCTCTCACTCGGCCACGTAGAGAGCCACCCGGAAGTATCGGGAATCGCGACGGAAGGTCGGTGTGGTGACGCCGTACCGCTCGACGAACTCGTGTTGTTCGATGAATCGAAGGTCACCGGACGTGCCGGGCGTCGAGTACTGCCGATTCGGCATGCGCCATGTGCCCGTGTCGGGTACCTCCCACATCTGTACGGTGTCGGGCAACAGTTTCCAGCCGTGGTCGGTGTGCAGTTCGAGGTTCGCGACGACCTCGATCGTCGCGACCACTCCGCTCACGGACAGCACGGGCTGAGGGGAGAACCCCGGGTACCTGTCGACGTAGAAGACTCCTCGGCCGACACCGTTCGGTCGAATCTCGTCCTCCTCGGCCAGTGATCGGAGCTCGGCGGGAAGCTGCTGCTCGTCGAGCCAGGAGAGGGCGGTGGTCACGGTGTCACCCGGGTGCCAGACGGAGTCTGCGGAGACAGGCTCGTCGTCGACGAAGACCGTGAGCGTCTGGGGTGAGGCATGCTCGAGCATCGTCAGACCCCGCGCAGTAGGCGGACCGATGGGCGAAGCCATCGGGTGCGGGGGTTACCTTGCAGCAGACGATACGCGGCTGCGGCATCGGTTCACCCGCCGCTGCCGCACTGAACGCGGCAGCGGCGCCGGCGGAGGGCCGCCCGATCGATGCGAATCAGTACGGCAACGACGAGCAGCTGGGCCGGTCGACGATGGCCTGACCCTCGCAGAGCATGGCCTGCTCGTCGTCGTCGAAACGATCGCGCCGATCCCGGTCGCGGGCATCGCGGTCCGACTGTGAGACCGCTGCGACATCAGCCGCCCCCGACGAGGCGGGCATGGCGTGCGCGATTCCGGCTGCGCCGGTGACAGAGAATGCGACCGCGGCGAACATCAGGCCGGCGCGAAGGGCGGTGTGGCGAAACATGCGGAGTCCTTGGTGGTTGTGGTCGAGTATTCCTTGGCCACAACAACACTGCCGTCCGGACACGCGGTTCGACAGACACCCTAGGGTGCGCGTTGCCCACCCCTGTGCGAACGCCGGGAACACGTCCGGGCTGAGCGATGCCGTCGCGAACGTAGATGATCAAGGCCTGCCCGGTGGGTCCTTCCCGCGCAAACAAAACCCTTGATAGCAGTATCACGAAATTCTATTACCACACCGCCACCATGTTGTTTCATGATCTTTGGGAGCGTCCATCGTCATGAATCGGAGCACCCATGAATTCCACAGTCAGCGCACCCGGCTGGCAGAAGTCCGTCTTCGACGTTCTGCGTGAAGGAGATGTCCAGCAGATCGCGTACGTACCGGACGCCGGCCACTCGTACGCGATCCAAGCCGCGATCGCCGACCCTGGCATCGAAGACGTCGTGCTGACCACCGAGGAAGAGGGCGTCGGCGTTGTCAGCGGCGCCTGGCTCGGCGGGCAGCGCGCGGTCCTGCTCATGCAGAGCAGCGGAGTCGGTAACTGCGTCAACATGTTCTCCCTGCTGGAGATGTGCAAGTTTCCGTTCCTCACGCTGGTGACCATGCGTGGTGAGTACGCCGAGTTCAACCCGTGGCAGATCCCCATGGGTTCGACCACGCAGCAGGCCCTCGAACTCATGGGCATCACAGTTTTCCGGGTCGACGACCCCGATCAGGTCGGCGAGGTCGTCTCCGCCGCCTTCGATCAGGCTTTTCTCGCTGGTGAGCGCGTCGCAGTGCTCCTGGGCCAGCGGCTCATCGGACGCAAGAAGTGGGAGCGCAAGTGAACGTCAGCAACTCGACCATCGGAACCCTCGCCGGCGAACGCCTCGACCGACGCGAGTTCGTCGCGACACTGCTCGACCGAGCGCCGGAGGCACTGGTCGTCACCGGTCTCGGCTCCCCGTCCTATGACGTCTTCGCCGCAGGGGAGCGCGACCGCAACTTCTATCTATGGGGTGCCATGGGTGCCGCCGTACCCACCGGCTTGGGCCTCGCTCTCGCTCGTCCGGCCGAGTCCGTGGTCGTCATCACCGGTGACGGGGAACAGCTCATGGGAATCGGCGCGCTCGGATCGGTCGCGGTCAAGGCCCCGAAGAACCTCACCATCGTCGTCCTCGACAACGGGCACTTCGGCGAAACGGGCATGCAGCGCAGCCACTCCAGTCTCGGAGCAGATTTGGCGGGCATCGCGTCGTCGTTCGGCATTGCCCGCACCGAACGGGTCCGCGACATCGCCGACGTCGACCGTGTCGCACAGATCGTCACCGCCCGCGAGGGTACGACCTTCGTTCAGGTGTTCATCGAGCAGACCGAGCCGCCGCGCGCCCTTCCGCCCCGCGACGGCACGGCGGTGAAAAACAAGTTCCGCGCCGCGCTCGGCCTCGACACGTTCTGATGGCCGACGCCGAACCGAGAGAGAACCCTGCCATGCAGAAATACCTGCTCCACATCGGCGGGCAGCAGCGCCCGTCCGCTGACGAGACGTACTTCGAGACCGACAACCCCTTCACCGGCCGGCCGTGGGCGCAGATCGCGCGCGGGCAGGCCGAGGACGTCGAGGACGCCGTCCAGGTCGCGCACCGTGCCATGACCACCGGGTCGTGGGCGACGATGAGTCCCAGCGCCCGCGGTCTGATCCTGCAGCGCGTCGCCGACGCGCTCGAGGAGAACGCCGAACTCCTCGCCCGCACCGAGGTCCGGGACAACGGCAAGCTCTACAGCGAAATGCTCGGCCAGTGCCGGTATCTCGCGCAGTGGTACCGGTACTACGGTGGTCTCGCCGACAAGATCGAAGGCCGCGTCGTTCCGGTCGACAAGCCGGGATACTTCACCTACACCCGGCGCGAGCCGATCGGGGTCGTCGGAATCGTCACCCCGTGGAACTCGCCGCTGCTGTTGCTCACCTGGAAGCTGGCACCCGCGTTGGCCGCTGGCTGTTCGGTGGTCGTCAAGCCCTCCGAATACACCTCCGCCTCCACCCTCGAATTCGTTCGTATCCTCGAACAGGCAGGCCTGCCGGCGGGAGTGGTCAACGTGGTCACCGGATTCGGGCCCGACCTGGGAGGGCCGCTGGTCGACCACCCCCTGGTGCGCAAGGTCGGCTTCACCGGCTCGGACGCGACCGGGCGGCACATCGGGGCCGCGGCGGCGCGCGGTCTCAAGCGGGTTTCGCTCGAACTCGGCGGCAAGTCACCGAACATCGTCTTTGCCGACGCCGATCTCGACGCCGCGGTCAACGGCGCGGTCTCGGGAATTTTCGCCGCGTCCGGTCAGACCTGCATTGCCGGAAGCCGGCTTCTGGTGCAGCGATCCGTGCACGACGAGGTCGTCGCCAAGCTGGTCGCGCTTGCCTCCACAGCGCGCATCGGTGACCCGATGTCCCCCGACACCCAGGTCGGTCCGATCACGACTCGTGACCAGCACAAGAAGGTGCTCGAGTACATCGACATCGCCACCGCCGAGGGTGCACAACTCGCGCTCGGGGGCGGCGTGGCCACCGGCACCGGAACCGATGGGTGGTTCGTACAGCCGACAGTGTTCACCGGGGTGAGCAATCAATCCCGGTTGGCGCAAGAGGAAGTCTTCGGCCCGGTGCTGGCGGTGATCCCGTTCGACACCGAAGACGAGGCGATCGCCATTGCCAACGACTCGAAGTACGGTCTCGGTGCCGGTGTCTGGACCACCGACCTGCCCCGCGCGTTCCGCATGGCGGAGGCGATCGAGTCCGGGACGGTCTGGGTCAACACCTACCGCGCGGTCAGCTTCATGCTGCCGTTCGGCGGGGTGAAGGACTCCGGTATCGGCCGGGAAAACGGTGCCGAGGCAATCGACGAGTACCTCGAAACCAAGAGCGTGTGGATCAACATCGGAGCACCGACCGGAAACCCGTTCGTCCTGCGCTGACCCCCGGCGCCGGGGGTGTCTTCGACTGAGAGCTGGACGGCCGGCACGATCACCCGCGTCGAGGAGGCCCGGCGGGTCCCGTGGTGTTCTCGACGAGCGTCTCGAGGACGAACCTGTGAAAGCCTTCGGCGACCGAGGAGGTGAGGGGCCGATCGGCCCGGATCATGCCGATCGTTCGCCACGCATCGCGATCACGCAATTCGATCAGTGTAGTTCCGTCGGGAGGGTCCGCGGCCGCAGATGGAGCAGGCACAACTCCCACGCCCACTCCGGCCGCGATCATGGCGCGCATCGTGCCGACCTCGGTGACCGAGAACGCGATTCGCGGGGCGAAGCCGGCAGCTCGGGCGAGACGGTCGGTGAGCTGGCGCAGCCCGTACTCCGGCGTGAGAGCCACGAAATCGTCTTCGGCGACCTCGGCGAAACTCACCGTTTTGCGGCGAGCCAGCCGGTGACGGACAGGAACGAGCAAGCGAACCGGTTCGGTGGCCACTGGTGTCCACACGAGGTCGTCGACGGAGGGCTCGGGGGCTACGAAACCGAGATCGGACCGGCCGACCCGGATGTCGTCGGCAACCGAATCTGCTGCAGCACCGCGTAGTTCGAATCTCACCTTGGGATGTTCGGCGCGATACCTGCTGATCAGTTCCGGCACGAGCCACTCGCCGAGGCTGTGCAGGAAGCAGAGGGAGACGGTGCCCTCGTTCGGATCTGCCAGGGTGCTGATCCGGTTGTGCGCGGAATCCACTTCGCTCAATGCGCGCAACGCATGTGCGCGAAGAATCTCGCCGTACCGGTTGAGATGGAGCCGATTGTGCCGCCGGTCGAACAACCGCACCCCGAACCCCGTCTCCAGCCGGGCTATGGCCCGCGACAACGTCGGTTGCGTGACGTGCATCTCCGCGGCGACAGCGGTGATGTTCTCCGATTCGGTGAGGGCGACGAACCATCGCAACTCCTGCAAGTTCACTGCCTGAGCTTATACACGGAACGTATGAGGATCGGCGGATATCGGCATTTCACAAACACCCGCAGGGGCGCGACAGTGAAAGGGCACTGACGCGACCGACCCGGCAAGGAGAATGACGTGAGTACCGAGCGTTCGGATTTTGCTCCCCACCCTGTGCATCGCCCATTGGAGGGTGTCGTGGTGGTCTCGCTCGAACAGGCGATCGCGGCACCGTTCGCGACCCGGCAACTCGCAGACCTCGGTGCTCGGGTAATCAAGATCGAACGCCCCGGTGTCGGAGATCTCGCACGCGGATACGACCGAACGGTCCAGGGGATGGCGAGCCATTTCGTGTGGACGAACCGCGGGAAGGAGAGCATCGAGCTCGACGTTCGCTCGGAGGAGGGCAACCGGATCCTGCACCAACTCGTCGACCGCGCCGACGTCCTCGTCCAGAACCTGGCACCCGGCGCTGCCGGACGCCTCGGCATCGGGGCCGAGCGCTTGCGGGATACCCACCCGAACCTGATCACGTGCGATATCTCCGGATACGGCCGCGGCGGCCCCTACGAGGCACGCAAGGCCTACGACCTGCTGATCCAATGCGAGGCCGGACTGGTGTCGATCACCGGAACCGAGGACGAGCCCTCGAAGGTCGGACTGTCCATCGCGGACATCTGCGCCGGCATGTACGCCTACTCGGGGATCCTCACCGCCTTGCTCGATCGTGGGCGGACCGGCCGGGGCGCCAACCTCGAGATCTCGATGCTCGAGGCGCTCGGCGAGTGGATGGGGTACGCCGACTACTACGCCCGATACGGCGGATCGGCGCCGAAGCGGACGGGAGCGAGCCACGCGACCATCGCGCCGTACGGACCGTTCACTGCGGCGGACGGGGAGGTCGTCAACCTGGGTTTGCAGAACGAACGCGAATGGGACGTGTTCTGTCGTGTCGTGCTGCAGGCGCCGGAGCTGATCGACGATCCGCGGTTCGTCACCAACGCCGACCGGGTCGCGCACCGCGCCGACCTCGATGGCGTCATCGGCGACGTTGCCGCAGGCCTCACCGGCGCGGACCTCGTCGACAGGTTGGAAGCGGCGAAGATCGCGTATGCCCGGCAGCGCACGATGGACGAGTTCGCCGAACACCCGCAGCTCGTGGCACGCTCCCGGTGGGCACAATTCGATTCCCCCGTCGGACCGCTCGAAGGATTACTCCCCCCGGTGACGGTGATGGGCGCCGAACACGAGATGCGCCCCGTACCCGGTCTGGGGGAACACACCGACAGCATCCTGACGTGGCTCGGCGAGTACGCAGCGGTCAGGTCCTGAACACACACTCTTCCCTCCGCCGTCGGCCGGGTCACGCCGTCGGCGACGAACTACCGAAGGAGAACTACCTTGAGCAGCAGCGAAACCCAGGTCGAGCAGTCGGCGCCCCCGGTCACCGGCTGGCCCGGCCGCTACTTCGAAGACTTCGAGATCGGAGACGTGTACCGGCACCCGCTCGGCCGCACGGTGCTGCCGGTCGACAACTCGTGGATGACGCTTCTCACCCAGAACACGGCGCCGATCCACTTCGACGCGCACTATTCGAGTCAGACGACGTGGGGTAAGCCGCTCGTCGACTCCACCTTCACCCTTGCCCTCGTCACCGGGCAGAGCGTCACCGACATCTCCCAGCACGTGCACGCCAACCTCGGTTGGGACCGGGTGCGCCTGCCGAATCCGGTGTTCGAGGGCGACACCATCTACTCCCAATCGGAGGTCCTTACCAAACGAGAGTCCTCGTCCCACAGGGACATCGGCATCGTCACCGTGCGCACCATCGGCTACAACCAGGACGGCACCATCGTCATCACCTTCGAACGGACCCTCATGGTGTATCGCAAGGGACACGGACCGCACACGGCAGGCGTCGACCCCAAGTGGGACGACCGGTCACGGCGCGCAGCCGGGATCGAGTAGTTGAACGAGTGGCCGCGCAGGCAGGGCCGGCGCGGCCACAACCTGGGCGGCGAATGCCGAGCGTTTGCTTCAGGCGCAGGGGTCTCGTCGAAATGGTGCCGAAGCGTGGCATCCACGTTCCGGCGATGTCGGGCCGTCAGAGTGCGTACTCCCACTGAATACCGATAGCAGGAGACATTCCGCGTGACAGAATTGAAGAGAATGAACAAGTTTCGACTACCGCTCGTAATCGACGGCGTCCAAGTCGAGATCTCGGCGATGTTCCGTGAGGGAACCGGGGTCCCTCTGGTCTTCCTTCACGGGTTCGGCTCCACAAAAGAAGACTATGCAGACGTGATGCAGAGGGCGGAACTCACCGAGCATCCGATTCTCGCCTACGACGCTCCAGGTTGCGGTGAAACCGACTGCGCCGACCTTTCACGAATTTCCATTCCGTTTCTCGTTGCCACGGCGCTACGGGTGCTGGAGGAACTCGAGATCGACCATTTTCACCTCATCGGGCATTCGATGGGCGGTCTGACGGCACTGATCCTGGGTGACGAACACCCCGACCGGATCGCCTCCTTCATCGACATCGAAGGGAACGTGGCACCCGAGGACTGTTTTCTCAGTCGCCAGATCATCAACCATCCCAACGACGACCCAGAAGGCTTCTTGGCCGGATTCATCGACCGAGCCTGGAATTCGCGGTACTTCTCGAGCGCTCTGTATTCCGCCAGTCTGCGGCACAAGGTCCGGGCCGCTGCCGTGCGTGGAATCTTCGAGTCGATGGTGGAACTCTCCGACCAGGGCGATCTGATGAACCGCTTCCTGGCGATACCCGCGCCCAAGATGTTCATGTATGGACAGCAGAACGCATCGTTGTCCTATTTGGAACACCTGGCTACCCATGGTGTGGAGGTCGCCGAAATTGCGGACAGTGGACATTTTCCGATGTACTCTAACCCTCCGGAAATGTGGAGCCGTATCTCCGACTTCATCCGCCGAACACCGGAATTCGTGCCGCCCGCGCCCCCGCTGGCCAGGAGTTCGGCTTCCGATCTCGGTAGCCCTCTGCGCTGACGTCGGCGACAACGTGCGTGGCACGGTCGCATAGCCGATGTCGATGAGATTTGCCCTCGGCCGCGGTCCGAGCGACCCGCAGCAGTGCCGTCTAAAGCGAATGTAAGGAAAGCGGCTCATCCCTTCCCTCTCGCTGTGGCGGCGACCACATTGGTGTCAGTGACTATGCATCATCACAGCAGTTGAGGAAGGAACATCATGCGACACACGACTTCGAACCCAGCGTCGTCGACCGGCGAGAGGCGGGTTGTTGCGAACGTGGTTCGCGGCTGCATCGGCAACCTCGTCGAGTGGTACGACTGGTTCGTCTATGCAGCGTTCAGCGTGTTCTTCGCGGCGTCCTTCTTCCCGCAGAGCAGCACGACTGCCCAGCTTCTCTCCACCGCACTGGTTTTCGCGGTCGGATTCCTGATGCGCCCGATCGGTGGGTACATCCTGGGCCGATATGCGGACCGGTACGGGCGCAAGAACGCTCTGACGTTGTCGGTGCTGATGATGGCCGCGGGATCGCTGATCATCGCTGCGACACCGAGTTTCGAGGCGATCGGCATGCTCGCGCCGGCGCTGCTGGTGATGGCGCGACTGATCCAGGGACTCTCCGTGGGAGGCGAATTCGCCTCCAGCGCCACGTATCTCTCCGAGGTCGCGACGCCGGGTCGACGCGGCTTCTACTCGAGCTTCCAGTACGTGTCGATCATTCTGGGTCAGCTCGCGGCGCTCGGTGTCCAGATCATCCTGCTGCAGCTTCTGACCATCGACGAGATGCAGGCCTGGGGTTGGCGCATTCCGTTCGTGATCGGCGCTGTCGCCGCCGTGACCGTGATGCTCTTCCGTCGTGGGATGGACGAGTCGGATCAGTACAAGGAGGAAGCGGCCCGGATCGCTGCCGAGAAGGCATCCGGCACGAAGCCGTCGGCCAAGCGCGGCACCCTGCGACTGCTGCTGCAGTACCCGAAGCAACTCGCGATGGTGTTCGGCCTCGCGATCGGCGGCACCGTCGCGTTCTACACGTACACCACGTACCTGCAGAAGTACATGATCAACACCTCGGGGATCGCCCCGGAAACGGTGGCATGGATCAACTTCGCCGCACTGTTCATCTACATGCTCCTGCAGCCCGTGGCCGGACTGATCTCCGACCGCATCGGTCGCCGCAAGGTCATGCTGTTCTTCGGTGTCGGCTCGACCGTGCTGACCGTCCCGATCCTGACCGTTCTCGGCAACACCACCAATGCGTTCGTCGCGTTCGGCCTGATGATGACCGGACTGGTCATCGTGACCGCCTACAGCGCGCTGAGCGCGATCGTCAAGGCGGAGCTGTTCCCGACGAAGGTCCGCGCGCTCGGTGTCGGCCTGCCGCACGCGATCACCGCCGCCCTGTTCAGTGGCACGGCCGAGCCTCTCGCGCTCGCTCTCAAGCAGGCCGGACATGAATCCGTGTTCTTCTACTACGTCGTCGGTTGCTCGGCACTGACCCTGGTCGCCGCGCTGTTCATGGCCAAGGGCAAGGGCGGCACCACCCTCGATCCCGAGACGGAGAATCCCATCCGCGACGGACGCGAGGAAGACCGCGACGACCGCCGACTCGAGCGTGTCTGATCCCTCGTCCCCCGGCATTGTTCCCCCGGCGCACCGCGGCCGGGGGACAATGCCGGTTATGCGCATCGCGGTGGTCGAAGACGACGACGGCGTCGGCAACGCACTCGTTGCGGGACTGACCCGGCAGGCGCACCAGCCTGTGCGGATGAAGTTCGGGTCCGAACTGTTGCTGCACCACGGCGAGGTGGACTTCGTCCTGCTCGATCTGGGGTTACCGGACCGCGACGGGCTCGAGGTGCTGCGTCAGCTGCGCCAGGTCAGCGCCGTCCCCGTCATCATCCTGACCGCCCGCGACGACGAACGTTCGGTGGTGCGCGGCCTGCGCGGCGGCGCCGACGACTACCTGGTCAAGCCGGCGCGGATGTCGGAGCTCTTCGCTCGCATCGAAGTGGTGCGCCGGCGAAGTATGGCTGTCGAAGGCGGCGCACCACGAGAAGTGGTCACCGGGGACGTCCGCGTCGACCTCGATTCCCGCACCGTCACCGTGGCGGGCACCGAGGTGGACCTGACGTCGAAGGAGTTCTCCCTTCTCGAGATCCTGCTCGAGAACCCGGGGGCTGCTGTCAGCCGTCAGCAACTGATGGATCGGGTCTGGGGGGACGCGTTCGTGGCGGTTTCGCGTTCGCTCGACGTCCACATCGGCACTCTGCGCGCCAAACTGGACCGGCCCGGGCTGATCAGCACCATCCGTGGTTTCGGCTACCGGTGGGTGTGCTGACCTCGGGGTCGAATCGACATGCGCCGACGGTTACTGCTGATTCTCGCGATACTCGGATCCTGTGCGGTCGCGAGTTTCGCCATTCCCCTCGCGCTCGCGACTGCGGACTCGCGGACGCAGGCGTTCACACTCGGCCGCGAGGGAGACATCCAACGGTTCGCCGTCCTCGCCGAGGAGTACGTCAGGACCGGCGACCCCGCCAGGATCGCCGGGGAGGTCGAGGCGTACGACGACGTGTACGGCGAGGGCGTGCTGGTGGTCTCCACGCGGGGTGTGCCCACCCTCGGCGTGGGCCTCGACGGCGACGAACCCGGAATCGACGCCGCGATTCGCAGCGGACTGCGCAACGAGCGCGTGTCCACCGTCGACCGGCTGTTCCCGTGGAGCGACGACGAGGCCCTGTTCGTCAAGCCGGTGGGGTCGGGCGCTCAGGTGAACGGCACCATCGTGCTGCGTGCCTCGACCGCCGAGGCCCGCTCCGACATCCTCCGGCAATGGGCGGTGATCGCGGCCGGCGCCGTGCTGGCACTGGTCGCGTTCGGTGTCCTCGCGATCGCCCTGAGCCGGTGGGTGCTCGGACCGCTGGCGAACCTGTCCAAGGGAATCGTGCAACTCATCCGCCGGATGCCCGACACGGGGATGCCGCAGACTTCCGCGCCGCCGCAGTCGGTGCTGCCGGCCACGGCGGCAGGCGGGCCTCCCGAGGTGCGTCGCCTCGCGCATTCGTTCGACGTGATGTCCTCGGCTGTGCTGCGGGCAGCGGACGCGCAACAGCGCCTGATCGCCGACACCGCCCATCAACTGCGGAACCCGCTTGCGGCGTTGCAATTTCGCCTCGACCTTCTGGACGACGGTGTACCGGACAGTGCGCGCGAGGATTATCACAGCGTGACCGAGGAGGCCAAACGCTTACAGACCATTCTCGACAGCCTTCTCTCGCTCGCCTCGGCCGAGACACCGCGATTCGGGGCCGATCGGTCCGAGGCGGCCTGCGACGCACTGTCGGTGGTAGCCGACCGGGTCGACTTCTGGTCCGTGACGGCCCGCGAACGTGGTGCGCGTCTGGTCACGGTCGCAGCCTCCGACGTCGACCGTGTTCCGGTCGCGATCGCCGAGAACGATCTGTCCCAGGTGCTCGATGTGCTGATCGACAACGCCTCCCGGTACGCAGGCCCACACCCGACCATCGAGATCGGAGTCGTCGTGGAGCCGTCACAGGACCGCTCTCCGGTGTGCGTGTGGGTGGCAGACGACGGTCCGGGAGTTCCGGAAGAGCTGCGCGACAAGCTCACCGGCCGCTTCTTCCGAGCCAGCGACCAGGCCGGAACAGGACTCGGCCTGTCCATCGTCGAGGTCGTCACCGCAGCCTACGGCGGCCGTCTCGTCATCGACGAGGCCCCCGCCGGCGGACTGCGCGTACGCTTGTGGCTCGAACCGCACGTGGAGAAGCTGGACGATGATTAGCCGGCGACAGTTCATCGGCGGTGTGGCCGCAGCGGTCGCACTGTCGGGATGCGCACGTACCCAGCCCACGGGGACATACGAAATCGCGTCCGGGGAGCGCGACGGTTTCCAGGCCGAGTTCGCCGAGTTGCTTGCAGACGTCCCGCCCGCCTCGGGTGGGGATCTCCGGTTGACGGTGCGTTACACCACCGGTTCCCTGGAGAACCTGTCGCTGCTGGCGTCGGGTGAGGTACTCATCGGGCTGACGCTGGCCGACTCCGCCGTCGAGTCGGCCACTCCGATGCTGGCCATCGGCCGGGTGTACGAGAACTATCTCCAGTGCGCGGTGCCCGCACACTCACCCATTCGCTCGATGAGAGATCTTCGCGGTCAGACGATCAGTCTCGGCTCCCCGGGTTCCGGAACCGCACAGACCGGAAGGCGGGTCCTCGAGGCGAGCGGACTGACCGTCGACGACGTGACGGTGCGCCCGGTGTCACTCACCACCGTCCTCGACTCCCTGCGCGACGGTACGGTCGCCGCCGCGCTGTGGGCCGGTGGCGTGCCCACCCCGGCGGCGATGCCGCGGCCGGGGCACGGTCCGGACGGGGGGATCCGGCTACTCGACCTGTCCGTCGAGTACGCCGAGATGCGCAGGATCTATGGGCCCATGTACGAACCGGTTTCGGTTCCTGCCCGGACGTACGGTGACACCGCCGAGACCGCGACGGTGGGGGTTCCCAGTCTGCTCGTCGCCTCGCCGCAGCTGCCCGACGCCGTGGCCGGTGCCCTCGTCGACCTTCTCATCGATCGAGCCCAGGATTTGATTCCCCCCGATACCGTCGGCGCGCAGTTTCTCGACGCCCGATCACTGATCCAGACGGCCGGCGTCCCTCGCCATCCGGGGGCGGTCGAGGCGTACCGCCGCCACCACGGCTAGAAGGCGGCCGGGTACGGCCGACAACCTCAAGTACGTGTAAAACCTGTCATCCACCCGATTGACGGTGGTCGCTACATAGAGGCAAAATGGCCGTACATTTCGAGGAAGGCTGGCTCCATGGCATCGCAGACCGCCCTACCGCTCGCGGGGATCACCGTTGTGAGTATCGAACAAGCAGTTGCTGCACCCTTCGCGACCCGGCAGCTGGCCGACCTCGGTGCCCGCGTCATCAAAGTGGAACGTCCCGACGCCGGCGACTTCGCGCGGCGTTACGACGAGACCGTGCACGGCGAATCGAGCTACTTCGTCTGGCTCAACCGTTCCAAGGAGTCTCTGACGTTGGACCTGAAGTCCGACGAGGGCCGCGACATCCTCGAAAAGCTCTTGTCCACAGCGGACGTCTTCGTGCAGAACCTGGCGCCCGGCGCGGCAGCCCGGATGAACCTCGACGCCCAGTCGCTCCAGCAGCGGTACCCCGCGCTGATTCCGTGCGACGTGTCCGGTTACGGCAACACCGGGCCCTGGTCGGATCGCAAAGCCTACGACATGCTCGTCCAGGGCGAATCCGGTCTGATGTCGCTGACCGGCCCCGACGAGTGCCCGTCCAAGGTCGGTGTGTCGATCGCCGACATCGCGGCCGGTATGTACGCCTACAGCGGGATCCTGTCCGCGCTGTACACGCGTGCAACCACCGGCACCGCCCGCGCTGTGGAGGTCGCTCTGTTCGAGGCGCTCGGCGAATGGATGGGATCTCCCGCCTACTACACCGAATACGGTGGCCGGCAGCCGAGCCGGGTCGGAGCGGAACACGCGACGATCGCCCCGTACGGCCCGTTCCCGACCGCCGACGGCACGGTCCTGCTGTCGATCCAGAACGACCGCGAATGGTCCGCGTTCTGCGCCGAGGTGCTCGGCGACGAGTCGATCTCCACCGACCCGCGCTTCTGCCGCAACTCCGCGCGGGTGGCGCACCGTGAGGAATGCAACGCTCTGATCTCCGAGCGGACGCGTCTGCTCAGCACGGACGACGCCCTCGCCCTGCTCGACAAGGTGTCGATCGCCAACGGCAGGCTGGGCACCGTATCGGACTTTCTGTCCCACCCGTCCCTGGCCGGACGTGACCGTTGGCGTGAGGTGGCTACCCCGGGCGGCCCGGTTCGGGCATTGCTGCCGCCCGCGAACCTCAGTGGTGTGGAACCTCGATTCGATCCGGTTCCGGCTCTGGGCGCGCACACCGACGCCATCCTGGGCGAGCTCGGCTACACCGACCGCGCGATCTCCGAGCTGCACACGGCAGACGCGGTCTGAGGGACGGCAATGCCCCATGCAGTGGCGTCCGACGGAACGCGTATCGCGTACCAGGTCAGCGGCGGCGGACCCCCGCTGCTGCTACTCGCCGGTCAGGCCAACAATCACCACTGGTGGGACCGCGTCCGCGCGGACTTCGACACGCACTTCCGCACCATCACGGTGGACTACCGCGGAACCGGAGCAAGTGACAAGCCCGAGACCGATTACAGCACAGTACTGTTCGCCGACGATGTGATCTGCGTGCTGGACTCCCTCGACCTCGAGAGGGCGCACGTCTACGGCACGTCCATGGGAGGCCGGGTGGCGCAATGGGTCGCCGCGCGTCACCCGGAGCGTGTCCGCGCCCTGATCCTCGGCTGCACCTCGCCCGGCGGAACGCACGCGGTGGAGCGCAGCCGCGAAGTCCGAGCGAGCCTGGCGCAACCCGATCCCGACCGGTCGCGCCGCGCCCTACTGGAGTTGATGTACACGCGGGAGTGGATCGGTCGAAATCCCGGTCCCTACAACACCCTCGGGGACCCGGACATGCCCGCGCACGCCAAGCTCGCCCACCTGCGGGCCAGCAACGGTCATGACGCGTGGGATGCGCTGCCGTCGATCAGTGCGCCGACCCTCGTCCTGCACGGGACCGACGACCTTCTGTCCCCGGTCGAGAACGCTCCCCTGCTCGCCGAGCGGATCCCGAACTCCCGCATGCTCTTGCTGCCGGGCGCACGGCACGCGTACTTCGAGGAAGCGCACACTGTCGCGGGCGCCGCGGCGATCGGCTTCCTCGCCGAACCGTGAGAATTCGCTCACGAGTTGGGTTGAGGCGCACTTCATCGTCTGCCTGACCATTGATATTCTTCGTTGTGATCGATGCCGCTCTTGTATATCGCCTGCTGATGGTGTGGGACGGCGGGTAGCTCGGGAAGGTGGGTCGTCCGGTGGACGTCAAGCAGTTGACTGCGCTCGTTGCGGTGGCGGACGCCGGGAGCGTGACCCGCGCAGCCGAACTTCTCCACTTGGTCCAGCCAGCGGTGACACGCCAAATTCACACGCTCGAACAGGAACTGGGTGTTCCACTGTTCGAACGCAGCCGTGCGGGAATGGAGTTGACGGAGTCCGGCCGGCTCATGCTCGAGCGCGCCCGGAGGGTGCTGTCCGAACTCGAGCGGGCGCGGGCCGAGATCCGCCCGAATCCGGGGGTGCTGCAGGGGATCGTGACGGTCGGACTTCTTTCCTCCACCTCCGAACTGCTCGCCGAACGACTCGTCGCGGCCGTATTGCAGGAGCATCCCGCCGTCCGGCTGCGAATAGTGTCCGGCTACGCAGGACACGTGCGGCAGTGGCTCGATGCCGGTGACATCGACCTCGGCCTGCTCTACAACCTGAAATCCACATCGTCGCTCAACGTGCGAGCACTGCTGGCCGAAAACCTCTGGGCGGTGGCCCCGCCCGACGGCGGGCTCGACACCGGACGGCCGGTCACCCTCGAGGAAGTCGCGAGCCACCCGGTCGTGATGCCCAGTGCGCCCCACGGAATTCGGACATTGGTAGCGGAGGCGTGCGCGAGACTCGACATCGGCCTGAACATCGTCGTCGAGACCAACGAGGTGAGCATCCAGAAGAGACTCGTGCGAGCTGGTCACGGCTGGACGATCCTGCCGGGCATCGCCGTTGCCGGTGATGTCGCCAGCGGCCTGCTCAGTGCGGCGCCGCTCCATTCCCCGGCGGTCGAGCGCACCGTCGTGCTCGCGTTGCCGAGCGCCCCCCGGATCCCGCCTGCCGTCCACGCGGTCGCCGATCTGCTCGTCCGCCAGATGCGTGACGCCGTCGAGCGCGGTGAGTGGCCGTCCGCTCACTGGAAGCCGGACAACTAGTCGCTCGAATCAGAGCCCGCCGCGCGATACGAGTTGCGAGACGATGACGTTGCGCTGGATCTCGTTGGTGCCCTCGCCGACGATCATCAGCGGGGCGTCGCGGAAGTACCGCTCGACGTCGTACTCGGTGGAATAACCGTAGCCACCGTGGATTCGGACCGCGTTGAGGGCGATGTCCATCGCCACCTCGGACGCGTACAGCTTGGCCATCCCGGCCTCCATGTCGCACCGGTCGCCGCTGTCGTACTGCTCGGCCGCGTGCCAGGTCAGCTGCCGGGCGGCGGTCAGCTTGGTCGCCATGTCCGCGAGATAGTTGCCGATCGACTGGTGCTTCCAGATCGGCTTCCCGAAGCTCTCCCGCTGCTGCGCATAGGCGAGGGAATCCTCGAGCGCCGCCGTGGCCACACCGAGGGCCCGGCAGGCCACCTGGATGCGTCCGGTCTCGAGGCCCTTCATCATCTGCGCGAACCCCTTGCCGGGGGTGCCGCCGAGGATCGCTGTGGCGGGGGTGCGGTAACCGTCGAACGACAGCTCACAGGTCTCGACGCCCTTGTAGCCGAGCTTGGGCAGATCCCGCGACACCGTCAGACCGGGACCGTGCTCGACCAGGACGATCGAGATGCCCTTGTGCTTGGGGCTCGCCTGCGGGTCGGTCTTGCACAGCAGCGCGATCAGGCCGGACCGCCGCGCGTTGGAGATCCACGTCTTCGAACCGGTGATCACCAGGTCGTCGCCGTCGGTCTTGGCGTTGGTGGACATCGCCTGCAGATCCGACCCGCCGCCGGGCTCGGTCAGCGCCATCGTGGCCCGGATCTCGCCGGTCGCCATCTTCGGCAGGTACCGCTGCTTCTGCTCCTCGGTGCCGTACAGCGACAGCAGCTTCGCGACGACGGTGTGCCCGCCCATCGCCCCGGCCAGGCTCATCCACCCACGGGCCAGTTCCTGGGTCACCTGCGCGTAACAGGGCATCGACACCGGCGATCCGCCGTACTCCTCCGGGACCGCCAGACCGTAGATCCCGATCTGCTTCATCTGCTCGATCCACTTCTCGGGGTACTCGTTGGCGTGTTCCACCGCCTGCACCGTCGGCTTCACGTCGCGGTCGATGAAGGCGCGCACCGTCTCGACCAGGTACGCCTCTTCCTCGTTCAGCTTGCCCATCACTCCACCTCGCACTCGCACAACATTTGTACGGCCATATTCTCTGATATGTACGCTTTGGTCAAGTCTCCGCGTTGACATCCACCCGTATTCGGTGCCGCCATTTGGCCCGTATTGCTCCTATCTTTGCTGTTCAAGGCCTCAGAATGAGATCGGAAGCATCGCTGGACCTAATGGCCGTATTTACAGTCCCTTCACAGAACGAATGGCCCATCGATCGCCACGACCTCCCGTCGAGCGAACACCGTTTCTCACGAAAGAGGCGAGAAGGATGTCTCAGCACAGGTTCGAACTCCAGCAGGTCGCACCCTCCGCATCGGACTGGGATTGGCGGATGCACGCGTGATGCCGGTCCATGGACGCCGACCTCTTCTTCCCGTACGAGGGCGAAGGGCAGGGCGCACGCATTCGTCGAGAGCTCAACGCTGGTCCGCGCGCAGCGCGGTGCGGAGACCCGCGCGACGCCCGGTGCCACCGTCGGCGGGCGTGGTGGAGGCTGTGCGGAATTTCAGTTCGGACGCGGTCTCGGGAGCATCATCGGCGGTCGCGGACAGGAACCTGTCCGGGAGTGCCAGCTTGTGGATGGTGCGCAGGGTCAAAAAGTATTGCTTGGCAAGCGAACCGGTGGTGTAAGGCAGATCGAACTTCTCACACAGTGCGCGGACCCGCGTCGCGATTTCCGGGTATCGATTGCTGGGGAGGTCGGGGAACAGGTGGTGCTCGATCTGGTAGCAGAGGTTGCCGCTGAGGAATGCCAGTACGGCGCCGGCTCGGAAGTTGGCAGTGCCGAGCATCTGGCGTAGATACCATTCCGCCCGGGTCTCGTTCTCCAGTTCCGCGGGTGTGAACTTCTCGGCGCCGTCCGGGAAGTGTCCGCAGAAGATCACGACATAGGCCCACAGGTTTCGCAGCAGGTTGGCGGCGAGGTTCGCCTTCAGCGTCCGCCGCCACCGACGCCCGCTGAGGGCGGGAAAGAGCACGTAGTCCTTGCCCGTCTGCCGAACGATCTTGCCGAGCAGGGCTCTTGTGTGGGCAGATTTCTCGGCGGCGGTGCCGGCGCGCTCCTGCTCGGAATACAGCCCATGCAGAGCGATTCCCCATTCGAACGTGGCCGCCAACAACAGGTTCCGCAGCGGTTGCAGCAGATTGTCCGGCTTCCACGGCTGGTCGCGGGTGATGCGGATGACCCCGAATCCGAGGTCATCGTCCATCCCGACCACGTTGCTGAACACGTGGTGGCGATAGTTGTGGGAGTACTGCCACTGGGACGACAGGCCCGCCATGTCCCATTCCCAGCTGCTGGAGTGGATTTCCGGGTCGTTCATCCAGTCCCACTGGCCGTGGGACACGTTGTGCCCGATCTCCATGTTCTCCACGCTCTTGGCCACCGCGAGAGCCGTGGTCCCGAGGACCCACCCGGCTCGCGCCCGGCTTGCGTGGATCACCAGCCGCGCAGCGGCATCCAGCGCGCGCTGGAAGGCGATCGTTCGGTGGATGTAGGTGGCGTCGCGCTCGCCGAGTGAATCGGTGATGTCCCGCCTGATGGCGTCGAGTTCGGCACTGAGCGCCTCGACGTCCTCTGCGGTGAGGTGCGCGTATTCCTTGATGTCGGATATCGCCATGGTCGACTCCAGACTCCGGAACCACCCCGGATCGGCTGTGCGTCAGTAGTAGTGGCGTCGGCCCGCGACCGCGTGCCCGGCCATGCCCATGACCTCGAGGACCACTCCGATGATGATGAGCGCTATCCCGATGTACAGGAGCACTGGGATGCTGACGACCAAGCCGATTATGGCGAGGATGATTCCGAGAATGATCATGATGACGGCCTGATTTCGGGACGGGGTTGAGTTGTCGGGCAGGTGTGCAGTGCGGGTCAGTGTTTGAAAATGCTCTTGATCTTCTGCCCTGCCTGCTTGGCCTGGTCGCCGGCTTGCTTCATCTTGCCCTTGGCTTCCTGTGAGCGTCCCTCGGCCTCCATGCGCTCGTTTCCGAGCGCCTTCCCGACGGTCTTCTTGGCGGCGCCTTCAGCGGTTTCAGCCTTGTGCCGGATCTTCTTCCCGATGCTCATGGCGATGCTTCTCATCTCTTGGGTCCCGGCCGGCGCGGACGCAGGGAGGTGGCAGATGTGCGTCGATACCGGAGTTCAACACGCCTGCGACTCCGACGATCTCGGACGATCATGAGGCCTCCTACGGCCCACGTTGCACTTACTAAGTCAACGCCGCATTTCGCCACCTGTCAACACTGTAGATCTACGGTTTAGGCCTACAGTAGGAGGGAGGGAAGGTGTCGTGATGGCGAAGGTGCCCGAGCGTCGTTCGATCCACTCCGACGGTGGCCCGATCACCCGTGAGCGGATACTCGGCTGCGCGCTCGAGATCATCGACCGAGACGGAATCGACGGGCTGTCCATGCGCCGCCTCGGTAAAGCACTCGGCCGCGACCCGATGACGCTGTACCGCCACGCCCCGAACAAGGCCGCACTGCTCGACGGGGTCGCCGAGCTCGTCCTCGAAGAACTCGAGGTCGATACCGACGATGGCGACTGGGCCACCCAGCTACGGGAGGTCGCGCGGGGTTTCCGCCGGTTGGCACTCGCCCATCCTCAGGTGGTACCGCTACTGGTCACCCGGCCGCTGTCGACGCCGCTCGGGCTCAGGCCACTCGGCACCCTGCGTCCCCTCGAGAACATCCTGACCCTGCTCACCAAGGCGGGTTTCACCGACGCCGATGCCTTGCACGTCTATCGGGCGTTGTTCGGCTTCCTCTACGGCCACGTCCTCAACGAGCTGCAGGAACTCGTCGAGCGTCCCGACGAGTCCGACGACCTTCTGCGCCTCGGCCTTCACCGCCTGCCGATCGGCGAGTTCCCCCTTCTCCGGGGCCTGGCACCGGTGCTGGCGTCCTACGACGGCGCCGCCGAACTCGAACGTGGAGTCGACATCCTGCTCGCGGGCCTGACCGCGACGCTGACGCAGCCCGACCCCTCCTCCTGACCGATGACGTGAACGCGCGCTGCGAGCGCGGGCCGGGACGATCCTTCCTGTGATTCTTCACCGGACAAGGGGCCACCGAAGGTGTCGACGCCAAAATCGATGTGGCCGAAAACGTCGAGATAGGGTTGGTCTGTTCGTCATTCTCTACAGCCGAAATTGATACGGGTGAGAGGAGGACCTGTGCAGTACATGCTGCTGATCTACAACTGTGAGCGGCCCGAACCGGGTGATCCGGGTTTCGCCGAGGCGCTGGCCCGGGTGAACGCCTTCGCCGACGAGTGCCGTCGCCGCGGCGTCTTCGTCTCCGGGCACCCACTGCAGCCTGAACACACCGCCACCACGGTCAGCGTTCGGGACGGTCGGACACTGATCACCGACGGCCCGTTCGCTGAAACCCACGAACACCTCGGCGGCGCATACGTCCTCGACTGCCGCAATCTGGACGAAGCACTGGAGCTGGCGGCCCTGTGCCCGTTGGCCGAGCAGGGCACGATCGAGGTGCGGCCCATCGTCAGCGTGCCGGGCCTCGACCACCGTCCGGCGAATGTGACGGCCGACGGCGAATGAACGCCGAGCCCGGGCTGCAGCAGGTCTACCAGGAGCACCGGGCCCGGATGCTCGCAGCCCTGATCCACGTGCTCGGCGACTTCGAACTCGCCGAGGACGCCCTGCAGGATGCCTCTGCACTGGCAATGCGCAAGTGGGGCGACACGGTACCGAACGACCCTGTCGCCTGGCTGCTCACGGCGGCCCGCAACAGCGCGATCGACCGGCTGCGGCGGGCCCGGCTGGGCCGAGAGAAGCTCGCCCAAGTGGGTGAACAGTCCAGGGTGGTGACGGCGATGACAGACATCGGGGAGGAAAGCCTGCTGCGCCTGGGTGACGAGCGGCTGAGCCTGATCTTCGCGTGCTGCCACCCCGCTCTGGCGGAGGACGCGCGGGTCGCCCTGACCTTGCAGGCCGTGGCCGGGCTGACCGCCGGGCAGATCGCCCGCATGTTTCTGATCGGGGAGCCGGCTCTGGCGCAGCGCTTGGTGCGGGCGAAACGCAAGATCCGCGATGCCGGCATCAGTCTGGAGGTCCCCACCGATCACCAGCTGTCCGATCGGATTGCCGGGGTCCTGGCGGTCGTGTACCTGATTTTCACCCAGGGTTACACCGCCTCCCCCGAGCAGCTCGAACAGAGCAGGCTGTGCGAGGAAGCGATCAGGCTCGCCAAGCTCCTCGCCACACTCGTGCCCGACGAACCGGAAGCGCTCGGACTGGTCGCGTTGTTGCTGCTGCAACACTCGCGCCGCGCCGCCCGCTACGACTCCGCCGGTGATGTGGTGCTGCTGTCGGATCACGACCGCTCACGCTGGGATCGCGCCGAAATCATCGAAGCGATCGGCGTATTGGATCGGGCACTACGCCTCGGAAGACCGGGTCCGTACCAACTGCAGGCCGCGATCGCCGCTGTGCACTCTCAGGCCGCTTCGGCTGATCACACGGACTGGCCGGGGATCGCCGCCCTCTACGCCCAGTTGCTCGAGGTCGATCCGTCGCCGGTGGTGGCGTTGAACCACGCCGTCGCCATAGCCATGGCGTCCGGTCCGGAGGACGGACTGGCACTGATCGACGGAATCGACGGGATCGACCGCTACCACCTGCTGCACGCGGCACGAGCCGACCTGCTGCGCCGCCTCGGCCGGACCACCGAGGCGGCAATCGCCTACCGGCGGGCACACGAACTCGCCGGCAATCCCGCAGACCGGCGATTCCTCGCCCGACGTCTGCTCGAAC
Organism: Rhodococcus wratislaviensis; assembly: GCF_900455735.1. Classification (GTDB taxonomy): domain Bacteria; phylum Actinomycetota; class Actinomycetes; order Mycobacteriales; family Mycobacteriaceae; genus Rhodococcus_F; species Rhodococcus_F wratislaviensis. Next base: position 169,595 of record NZ_UAUI01000011.1, read on the forward strand.
TCGACCTGACGGAGCCCCGATGAGACTGTCGATTCTCGACCACGGCCACACCCGACGCACCAAGTTGTTCCTCACGCTCACTTCCACCGTGTCGCGTGTGGACAGCCCCGATATCGTGAAGCTTCTGCTGTACCGGCCGGGCTTCTTCACCCGTCCGCTGTTGGAGCTCACCGCCGATGCGATGCGCGGGCAGTCGTACTGGACCGCCGCGGAACGGGAGTATCTCGCGATGTGCACCGCGCAGTTGCACCGCTGCCCGTTCTGCATCGACACGCACGCCGAGCTCACCCGAATCGCCGGCCACGGCGAGATCGACCCGGATGATCCCGCGTCGGCACGGCCCCAACTGGCCGCCGTCCGCGAGTTCCTCGACAGGACAACCCGCACGCCGGACCGCGCCGACATCGCCGGAGTTGCCGACCTGCCCGAACAGGCGCTTCTGGAGGCATTGCGTGTCAACCTGGTGTGGAACATCGTCAACCGCCTGGCCAACGCGTTCGGCTTCACTCTCCGAGAAGGCCAGTTGCACAGCGGCACCCGCTCCCTGCACCGATTCGGCTACCGCTTTCCCGGGTTCCTGCTCGCCGATGGCGAGAAACCCGACGACAGTGGTGATGTCGTGGTCAACCTCCGCCATTCGGTGCTGGATCGGCCCGCCACCACCGACCCGGCTCTGCGCATCGCCGCCGCGGCGGGCGACCCGCTTCCCGAACCGTGGCAGACGTACGCCGCGACGGTCCGCGACGCCTCGTACACGATCACCGACACCGACATCCGCCGGCTCCTCGCCGCCGGACCGACCGAGGATCAGATCTTCGAGGTCACCGTCGCGGCGGCGGTCGGCGCGGCACTGGAGAGTTTCGATGCCGGAATGTCCGCACTGGGGAACAAGTCCACGAGCTGAGTCGAGAAACCCCATTCCTGACACAGGATGTCAGGGTCTCGGTGCGAGCATGATTCCACCGGTCGACGCCCCTGGATCGACACAGATACAGACAAGGACCTCCATGCGCGAAACACGAGAAGAGCTCGAAGAGCTCCAGACCCTCCTCGACGCCTCCCTGTCCCGCTCCACCGCACATCTGCGTTCGATCATCACCACCGAGAGCACAGTCACCGCAGAGCAGCTCACCCGGATCGTCACCGGCATGTGCACCCTCGCCCTGTCCACCGTCACGGCCAAGGGCGAACCGCGGATCAGTGGTGTGGACGGGCACTTCCTGCACGGGAAGTGGCACTTCGGCACGGCGCGCGGCGCCGCCAAGGCCCGCCACCTCGCCGCCCGGCCTGCCGTCAGCGCCGCGCACATGCGCGGTGAGGACCTGGGCGTCTTCACGCACGGCACGGTGGAGATCCTCAACCCCCAGGACGGCGAGCCGGCCGCGGACTGGCCGGACCTGCTCGCCTACTTCAAGAGCTTCTACGGCGAAGATTTCTTCGACTGGGACAACGACGTGGTCTACTACCGGCTGCATCCGCACTGGATGACCGTCTACGCCGCCGATCTCGATGCGGCGCCGGTTGCCGGGTGACGCGGTACCGTCGGCCGGGTGGCTCTCATCCATCACGCTCAACTGTGTCCGTCCAAGGCCGAGATGCTCGGTGACTGGGTTCCTCGCCAGTCCTGGATCGGGTCCGCCGACGCGTCGTCCCTGGAAGTCGTCGGGGCGTACCGGTTCGACGATCCCGCCGGGGAGGTCGGCATCGAAACCCACCTGGTCCGGACGGCGGACGGGCAGGTCGTGCAGGTGCCGGTGACCTATCGCGGTGCCCCGATGGCCGGCGCGGAGGCGTCGTTGATCACCACGATGCAACATTCCGTGCTGGGTGAGCGCTGGGTCTACGACGCCTGCGCCGACCCCGTGTACGCAAGTGCACTCGCGACGGCCATCCTGACGGGAGGGACCGAGGCGGAACTCGAGTTCGCCACACCCGGCGAGCGCCGAGAGGTGACCACCAGGGTGTCGGGTAGCGGCTCACCGGGCTCGACCGTGCCGGTCGTCGGTGCCGTGACCTGTGCGAATGAGGGAACGACCACCGTCATCACGACGGCCGCGATCGGCATCCGGGTGTTCCGGGTGATCGATCCGGATCGGGTCGCGGACCTCGGCTCGCACACCCTGGAGGGCACCTGGCCGGGCCGAGGTGCGCCGGCGCTGCTCGCGATCGCGCATCCGACGGCTGACCGCGACGTGTGACGCCGGAAGGGGCGGAATATCTCCGAGGGCGGTACAGTTGAACCCGTCGACGGTGTCGGACATACCCCGGGTACCACATTAAAATTGTCGCCGAGAGCGACCACTTGCCGAGAGGCGATATGACGGCACCGTCGCAGAGGCCGCCGGCACCGTTTGGTGTCGGCGGCTTTCTTTTGCCCTCGACCTCACCCGACCGGCTCGAATCCGGCCAGCATCTGCTCGAGTGCGGCCTGGTCGGGCCCGATGAAGGGGTCTGCCTTCGGTGCCTCGGCGAGCATGTCCAGAAACTCGGCGGTGCGTCCGTCCGCCGGGGGGAGGTGGGTGCTGAGGATCCATCGCGGGGCGAGTGCTCGGAGCGCGGCGACGGTGCGCAGGAACTTCGTCTCGTCCACCAGGTGCACCCAGGGACTGTCGACGGTGGCCCACAGGTGCTGCGCGGCACGGACGGTGCTGGGTGCCGAGTACCCGACGTCGTTGGCGGTGGCGAGTTCGGCGGTCTCCATCGGCGCCCCGAAACAATCCGACGAGAAGCAGGCCTCGCTGCGGTCGTCGTAGAAGCCGACGGTGCTGGGATTGTCGAACAGCGGGGGCCGCAGCGCCGTCAGTGTCCGATCGCCGACGTCGAGGGATTGACCCGGATTGAGCAGGTAGACCCGGTCCATCGGGACGGGCCGTGCGCAGGACATGATGCCTACGCCCGCGAACGTCGTGATCAGGCGGGCGCGCGGCGCCGCGTCGAGTAGGTCGAACAGCGCGCCGGTGTGATCGCGGTCCGGATGTGTCAGCCAGATCCACTCGACGTCCGCGGGGTCGAGCACCGATCCCAGGGCGTCCATGAAGCCGCGTCCGGGCAGGCTGAGTCCGGTGTCGACGACGACGGGTTCGGCGGCGTGGAGAACGTACGCGTTCACCGGTAGGTGCCCGATCCCCGGTACTTCCAGTTCGTCGCCGAGTACCGTGAGGTCGCGTCGGATTCTGTTGATACGCATGGGATTGCCTTTCGCTCGTCGGGGCCGTCGCGGAGTGGAACCTGTCACCGACGCTAGGAGCGGTGGAGCGGGCGCACCATTCCACAATTCTGGTATTTCCGGCGCCGATCCGCGCTCGTACGCTTGACTCGTGAGCGTGGATTCCGTGCAGTGCGCGGCAGACAAGGTCGCACGATTGTGCGCCGCACCCCGCGGCCTGGTGTCGCTGTGGCGGGACGCGTCGGATGTCGTCGCCGGTGTCGTCCCGTACTACTGGACGCCGTGCTGGTTCACCCTCGACCCCGTGTCCATGCTGATGACCAGTCACTATCACTTCGGCATGGACGAATTTCCCGGGGAATGGCTGGCCGCCGAGTACTACGAGGACGACGTCCAGTCCGTCCCCGACGTAATGCGGTCCGCCGAAGGGATTTCCACGTTGCACGAAGCCGCGCACGGTGATCCGTCGGGAAGTCCGCGCTGGCGGAGGAACCGGACCCTCGGCGGTGACCAGGAGTTGATTGCGCGGTTACGCACGCGCTCGGGAGAAACCTGGGGAGCGCTGAGCCTCTATCGCGACGAGGGGATGCCGATGTTCTCGGAAACCGAGAAGTCGTTCGTGCAGGAGATCGCGCCGGTCCTCGCGGGCGGTGCCCGCCGTGCACTGCTGTGCGGGCAGGCCGAGGAACCGGAGTATGCCGATTCGCCGGGTCTACTCGTCCTCGACGAGAACTGGAACATCGAATCGGCGACGCCCGGGGTCGACCGGTGGATGGTGGATCTGCCGGGCGGGGACTGGGATCGGGGGGAGTTGCCGGCTGCGGTGATCACTCTCGCCGGTCGTGTGTTGCGGTGCGTGGAAGACCGCGACCGGCTGGGCGACGTGGCCATCTCGCGGGTGCTGTCGCGGTCGGGGGCGTGGTTGGTGCTGCACGGGGCATGCCTGACATCGACGGGCAGGCGGCGGATCGCGGTGATCGTGGAGCCGGCGCATCCGAGCCGTCTGTATCCGCTGCTGATGTCGGCGTACGGGCTGACCGAGCGCGAGAAGGAGGTCACGTCGATGGTGTTGCAAGGGGCGTCGACTTCGCAGATCTCCGCCGAACTACACGTGTCGGCTCAGACCGTGCAGCAACATCTGAAGAGCATCTTCGACAAGACCGGCGTGCACAGCCGACGCGACCTGGTCGGCAAGGTGTTCTTCCATCACTACGAGCCGCGGTTCCGCGACAACGAAAAGCGGACCGCCGCGGGTAGGCCTGTCCGCGGCGGTCCCTGGCCGACGCAGAGCAGTTGAGTTTCGATCCGGGTCAGTCGGGGCGGAGGCCTACTGCTCCTTCTTCAGGCGGGCGGCCAGCATGGCCTTGCCCAGATCGCCACCCTTCCGGCTCACGGCTTGGGCGCGGCGGAAGAAGTCGGCCAACTCGGCGTCGCCGTCCATGTCGGCGTCCGAAATGTAACCCTCGAGACGCAGAGCGTTGCTCAGTGACGCTTCGACGAACCAAATCAGGTTGTAGTCCTTGTCCCGAATACCCGTCACCGAACGTGCATCTTGTTCGCTCATCAGTGCGTCCTTCCCGAGAAACGGCCGACTGTCTTGTGGTTCCTGCCTACCCGTGTGGTTGCATCGTAAACGTGAGGCGCGCCGGGCTCAGGCGAATGCCCAGTTCATCAGGACGACATACAGCCCGGTCCCGACGACGATCGAGAGCACCGCATTCTTGCGCCACAGGTGCACCGCGGCCGTCGCACCCACCGCGATCAGTTCGGGGATCCCGTGCGACGGGGCGGTGACGGAGACGTTCTTCAGGGAGTACGCCACCAGGATCAGCATGATCCCGGCCGGCAGGTAGACACCCAGATAGCCGACGAGCGCGGACGAGCGGAGCGGCATGACGATCGCGAAGGGGACGGCGCGCAGGGCGAACGTGACGAGCGCCATGATCGCGATGGCCGCGAGGATGTAACCGGGGTCAGGCATCGGTGCGCACCTTTCGCCGGGCGAGGAAATAGCGGACGACGAGCAGGCTCACGAAGGCGCCCATCGCTATCGGCAGCATGTGTCCGGGGTCGACGAGTCGCGCGATCAGCGCGCACATCACAGCCATCGAAGGAACCGCGAAACCGCTCTGGGCGCGGATGGCCTCGATGGACAGCACGACGAACAGTGCGGTCAGCGCGAAGTCGAGACCGACGATGTTCTCCGGGATCCATTGCGCCGCGGTCGCTCCGAGCATCGCTCCACCGATCCAGTACGCGTGGAGATATAACTGCGAGTACACGATGACCCGGCCGGACATCGACTTCCGGTCGCCGGTGACCGTCATGGCGTAGGCCTCGTCGGTCAGCGCGAACATGCTGTAGAAGCGGGCGAGCCGGCCCTTCACCCTGTCGAGCGGAAAACTCAAGGCGTAGAACACGTGCCGGAAATTCACCAGCAGCGCGGTCAGTGCGATGTACGGGAGCGGCGTCATTGCGGCCACCATGCCGACCGCGATGAATTCGAGGGAACCGGCGTAGATCAGCGAGGTGAAGACCATCGCCCACCACGGGTTGAACCCCTGCTGGACGACGAGCACCCCGAGGGCGATCCCCAGGGGGACCAGCCCGATTCCGACGGGGAGGGACGCCTGCAGGGCGCGACGCCACTCGGGCTGCCGGGGGCCGGAGTCGACGACTGCGGTCGTCGAGAGGGTTGCTGGATCGATCACCACGCAAATCTATAGCAACTATCCAGGTGCGCGATTGCGAGCAAATGCCCATTCTCCGCACTCTGCGCAATAATAGTTCAATGGATGACATCGATCACGCAATTCTGGACCACCTGCGGAATGACTCCAGTCTGACCAACACGGAATTGGCGGATCTAGTGGGTCTGACTCCCTCCCCGTGCCTGCGCAGGGTCAAGAAGCTCGAGGCGGACGGAGTCATCACCGGCTACCGGGCCATCGTCAGCCAGGAAGCGCTCGATCGGGGTTTCCAGGTGATCGTCACCGCCGAGATCGGTGTGAACGACCAGGCGACCATCGAGCAGTTCGAGTCCCGGGTCGCCGCCTTCGACGAGGTGATCGAATGCCGGAGGCTGTTCGGGATCCCCGACTACTTCATCCGGGTGGCGGTTCGCGACCTCGCGACGTACGAGAACTTCATGGCCACCAAGCTCAGCGGGCTCCCGGCGGTGTCGCGGGTCACCTCGTTGATCACGATGAAGACCATCAAGAGCGCCGACTGAGTCAGCGGTGCGCCGCGACCTCCCGGTAGAACTCGAGATGTTTCTGCGCGACGTCGTCCCATCGATGTGAGCGAGCGAAGGCGCGCCCCTCGTCGAGGGAGGCGCCGTCGGCAGGTTCCGTCAGGGCGCGTGCCATCTCCTCGTGGGTGGACGCGTACCGGACCGTCCCCCGGAAGACCTCCCGCAGGACCGGCAGGTCGCGTGCGACGACGGGAACGCCCGCCGCCAGGGCTTCCATCGCGGCCAGCCCGAATCCTTCCTTGGTGGAGAGGAAGGCGAAGGAGCGCGCCTGGGCCACCAGTGCGGGGAGTTCGGCGTCGTCGATCGTTCCGAGAATCGTCGGTGTCACACCCAGCTCTGCGGCCCGTCGGTCGAACTCGTCCCGGTACCCCCGGTAGTCGAACAGGGTCTCGCCGCCGGCGAACACCAGCCGCAGGTCCGGTTGCTCCTTCACGAGCAGTGCGAACGACTCCACCAGGTCGATGCTGCCCTTGCGCGGTTCGATACCGCCGACCGCCAACACGTACTCGCCCAATACATCGGCCCACCTGCGGCGGCGCTCGGTGTCCTCGCGGGCTTCCTCGAATCGGGCGGCGTCCACGCCGTTCGGGATGACGGCGCAGTCGAGACCCCACCCGGCGGAGACCTCCGCGGCGACGGCCGCGGATACGCAGATTCGCGCGTACGGATCCACGATTGCGCGCTCGTGGCAGGCGGCCAGCGCGGGCGTCGTGAACTGGTCGAGGTGGTGGATGGTTCGCACGCACCGCCCGACGGCGTTGGCACTGATGCAGTCCTGCGCGTGGACGATGTCGTAGGCCTCCGCTGTGAAGGCGGCGCGCATCGTCTCGATGGATCGGAGGATCCGTTCACCGACGGTCTCGTCGTCGACGTGTGCGAACGGCACCACCTGCACGGTGACTGTCGGGTCGACCGGACGGAAGAATGCGGCGTCGCCGTGCCTGCCCAGGGTCCAGACCGTCACGTCCGAGCCCTGCCGTGTGAGGGCCTCGGCCAACGCCAGCGTGTGCACGACTCCGCCTCGCGGTTTGGTCGAATAGGTCAGAAGCGCGATCCGCACGTCAGTATTCTCCTCGGTCCAGCAGGCTCCGGTAGGTGTCGATGCGGCGCTCCTCCAGGTGCCGCAGCACCTTCCTTGCCCGGTTCACCTCGTAGTCGACGTCGAGTTCGGCGACGGCGAGGCCGCCCTTCGTCCCCGTTCGCGCGAGCACGTCGCCGCCCGGGCCCACCACCTTGGCCTGACCGAGGAACCGCAGTCCACCCTGGATTCCGGTCTGGTTGGACGACACGAGGACCACCTGGTTCTCCGCGGCCCGCGCCGAGTCGTACAGGTCGAACAGGCGTGATTGCCTGTCCTGCGTCATGCGCGCCGCCCGGTCCGTGATGCTGGCCGGCCACGCGGACAACGCGGCGATGATCCGCGCGCCGTCGAGCGCGAGGGTGCGGGCCGATTCCGGGAACGTCTTGTCGTAGTCGATCAGCATCCCGATCCGGCCCACCGGTGTGTCGAAGGCGGTGAAAGAGTCACCCGCGGCGTACGCCAGGGATTCCCCGGCCGGTTGATGCACCTTGCGGTGACTGCCCAGCACACCGTCGCCGGTTACGCAGGTGGCGGCGTTGTATCGCACCCCGTCGCACAGTTCCGTGTACCCGATGCAGACCGTCATGCGGCCCGCCATCTTCGCGACGGCTTTCAGTTCCGGGCTGTCCGCGGCGAGCGCGGGTGGGAGTTCCTCCGTGTCCGGCCGCCGGAGATCAGAGATGTAGCCGCCGAGGCAGGCGTCGGGCAGGACCAGCAGGTCCACCCCGTCGTTCGTCGCACTCTCGATCAGCGCCTGCAACTTCAGGAGCGCGCGATCGATGTCGCGGCCGAAGTGCCCCGCCAACGCTGCCAACCGTGTCGTCACCATAGGCGTCAGGCTAGTGTTGCCGTCGCCGGCAACACACCCGCTTCCAGTTCGATGCGGTCCGCCAGGTACTCCGCGTCCCGCGCGACTCCCGCGAACCGTCCCGAACCCCACGTGTGCTGCCACGGAAGGCCGAGGAAGTACAGCCCGGGCACCGCGGTGACGCCGCGGTTGTGGGTGGGATGGCCCTCACCGTCGAACACGCCCGCGCGGAGCCACCGGTAGTCGGTCCGGAAACCGATGGACCACACCACCGACGTGATGCCCGACGTCGACAGTTCCAACTCGGTGACCTCACGTTCGGGACGCCAGACCGGCACGTACCGTTCCTCGCGCGGCGCATCGATGCCCGCGCGGTCGATGTACGCGTCGATGGAATCCTTGATGCTCTCGCTGACGGCGTCGGCGGCATCGAGCGACGACTCCAGCGTGGGCGCGAACCGCAGGGTTCCGTCCACGACGTCGAGCAGCCGCCCGTACAGACGCATTCCTGCGAGCGCGAAGGCCCGGAGGTCGATGTCGCGGCCACCGTCCCGGCCGGTGACGTAGTGGTTGGTGTTCTCGCGTTTGCCCAGACCGCCCGGGTGATCGGCGATCGAGACGTCGTAGGTGCCCATGTCGTGCAGCCAGGCCACGCAGTCCCGTCCGCGGTAGAACCGCGCGACCCGCGGAGCCCCACCGGTGACGAGGTGGACGGTGCGGCCCGCGAGATGAAGATCCTCCGCGATCTGGGCGCCGGACTGGCCGTTGCCGACCACCAGAACCTCGCCCGCGGGCAGGTCGCCGGCGCTCCGGTACTGCGACGAGTGCACTTGGGTGATGCCGGTGGGCAGCCGTTCGGCGAACCGGGGCACGACCGGTGTGTGATACCCGCCGACCGCGACCACGACGTGGTCGGCGCGCATCGGACCTTCCGTCGTGTCCACGTCGAACCCTCCGGAACCCGACTGCCGCACCGAGACCACCGTGACCCCTTCGCGCACAGGAGGATCGAAGGTGTCGGCGTACCCGCGCACGAACTGGTAGGTCTGCTCGCGGTTCATGAACCCGTCCGGATCCCCGCCCGAGTAGCTGTATCCCGGAAGGGTGCACTGCCAGTTCGGGGTGACGAGAGTGAAGCTGTCCCAGCGACTGTCGCGCCACTCGTGGGCGATCGAGTCTCGTTCGAGCACCACGTGGTCGATTCCACGCTGCACCAGATGCCAGCTGATCGACAGACCGGCCTGGCCGCCGCCGATCACGACGACTGTGTGTTGTTCGGTCATCACGACTCTCCGGGGAGTGAAGCCGGGTTCATCTCGAGGACCCGGACGAGGGATTGGGGGTCGAGGGTGCGGCCGGCGCGTTCGAGTTCCTGCATCTGCTCGGACGCGGACGTGCAGTACATCCCGAACTTGGCACGAACCCGCTCACTGGCCTCGGTGAGCGCCGTCGTCGTGCGGGTGAGGAAATCGGCGACCGTGTAGTCCTCCCCGGCCACCAGGTGGTCGTGCATGACCAGCGACGGGGAGTAGCAGGACTGGGTGTTTCCGTCCGGCCACCGCACCGTGAACGTCATCTCAGGCATCGACGGGCTCCAGTTCGGCTGTCGTGTTGCGGAGGAACGACGGTCGGGCCGTCGCGTCGAGCCGGGTGCCGCTCACCCGGTTGTCCGCGACGACGTCTCCGTACAGTTCCGGCCGGCGGTCGCGGAGGTTGTACATCCCGCCGCTGCGAATCGCGTCCAGTTCGGCCTGCACATCCAGCGTGGCCGAGGCGAGGCCGGGTTCCACGCCTGTGGTGGCGAGGATCTCGCCGCCGGGGCCGACGATCTTCGCGCTGCACACGAACCGGAGCGAACCGAACGTCCCCGCCTGATTCGACGCCACCCAGACCACTTGGTTCTCCGTGGCCCGCGCGCGGTCGTAGATGTCGAATCTCTGCTTCCACCGGTCGTCTTCGGGATTGTCGACCCGGTTGGTGCGGGCGGTGGGCCACGCCGACAGCGACGTGATGATCTCCGCGCCGTCGAGGGCGAGCGTCCTCGCGGCCTCGGGAAAGGCCTTGTCGTAACAGATCTGCATGCCCATCCGTCCGACCGGTGTGTCGAATGCCTCGTACTTGTCGCCGGCGCGGTAGCAGAGGTTCTCCCCCAGCGGCTGGTGCACCTTGCGGTACGAGCCGAGTACTCCGTCGCCGTGCAGCGTCACCGCGGCGTTGTACCGGTCGGCACCGTCGGCCTCGCAGAATCCGAGGGTGATCACCAGGTCGCCGGCCATGTCGACGACCCGCCGGATCTCGGGCCCGTCCAATTCCAGTGCGGGCGGGAGGCTGCGGAGCCGACGCTGCCGCTGCTCCTCGCTTTCGTCGCCTCCGCCCAGGCTGGGCAGGTAGCCGCCCAGGCAGGCCTCCGGAAGCACGAGTAGCGAACTCCCGGCCGCCCGCGCCTGCCCGATCAGTTCACCGATCGTGCGGTACGCCTGTTCCATGTCGCGGCCGAACTCTGCTGCCGCAACGGAGATTCCGATGTCAGTCATGCTCTTCCCAATCCTGTGACCGTGGATTGCACCACGCGTGTCGTTACGCCGTCGGGCCAGCGAAGGCTGACCCCCGGCTCGTATGTCAGTTCCCCGCAGACGGCCGAGGTCGCCGGTCCGGCGGGCGCCACCGCGCTACCCCGCCGATCGGCAGTGACCATCGCGAACCCGGGAAAGCACGTCATCCAGTCGCCCGCCGTCGTCTCGCGCGGTCGCGGGACCGATGCGATGTCGAGGACGGCGCCGAGTCCACTCGCCTCGGCGAGCATTCCGGTGGTGCCGGCGATCCCCGCCATGCTGATGTCCTTCGCCGCGGCGGGGCGGGTGCGGGCGACGAACGAGGCCATGTCCCGCAGTGCGTCCGAGCTGCGATGAGACGTCGAATCCCACTGTTGTCCGGTATATCCCGGCCGCCACTGCCCGTCGAGATCTGCCGTGAGCGTGAGCTCGTCGCCGACCCGGCCACCACCCGCGGGCACCGGATCCGCGGTGCGCCCGAGCGCCGTCACCGACAGCGCCGCGGGAACACCGAGTTGGGTGTGGCCGCCCAGTACCGGTACGTTCCACGCCTCCGCAGCCCGACTGAGCCCACGGATCACCTTCGACAGGATCGACGTGTTCGGGGCGCCGACCGAGTCGAGCATTCCGACCGGGACGGCACCCATCGCCGACAGATCGTTGAGATTGACGAGGGCGGCGCACCAACCGGCCCACTCGGGATCACGCTGAACCATGGACGGCAGGATGGCGTCACACGCCGCGATCAGGTCGCTGCCCGGCACGGGTGCGCCGTCGTCGCCGCGGAACCCGCTGCCGCCGAGCGCATCACCGTGCACCCCGAAGGGTGCCAATGTGTCGGCCAGACACGACTTCGTGCTCTGGACCAGACGCTCGACTCGATCGATCGGCCACGTCATGTGCACGTGTGGCGAGCCCGCTACCGTGACGTCTCCCATCCGCGTCCAGCCCAGGTGAGCGAACATCGTTTCGTTCTGGCTCTGCACGGTGGCGTCGAACCGCAACACACCGCGGGATTCGGCGTGGGCGCAGGCGGCGCGCACGAGTGCCTTCCCGATACCCCTGCTGTTCCGGAGGTTTCGACCCACCACGAGGCGGCTTCCCGCCCACCAGCCGAGGTCGGTGCCGTCCGTCATCGGTGCGAGGCGAACACCGCCGAGCACCTCGCCGGTGGTGCTGATCGCCACGAGCACCACGGTCCGGGGATCGTCGTCGACATCGTCCCGGTCGCTGGCGGTGAACAGTCCCTGTTCCACGACGAACGTCTCACGCCGCAGTCGTCGGTACGCCTCGGTCATCACGCGACCGGTGGCGGGTTGCACGAGGAAGTTCCGCTGCGACTCCTGAATCGACGGCCCGGTGAGGACGACGAAGTCGGAAGGAGTGCTCTCGGCGGTCGGCAGGTCCCACATGTCAGCCTCCGGCGTTCTGAAGGACGCTGCAGGCCCCGCACGCGGCGCAGCCCGCCTTCTGGTCGGCGCCGCGCATGCCGCCCGCCTGCAATTCCTTCGCCACCCGCGTGGTGACGTCGGCGAGCAGGGCGGGCGACGGCGCCTGCGCCCCGTCCTCGACGGCCAGTGTGCCGGCGAGCGGCCGGAACGGGACGACGAACGGGTAGACACCCATGTCGATCAGTTCGGCTGCGCCCGCGACCAATTCGTCCGGATCTTCACCCAGCCCGACCAGCAGGTATGTCGACACCTGATTCCGTCCGAAGACCCGTACCGCCTCGCGCCACGCCGCCCGGTACTCGTCCAGCGGAACCGTCGCCTTGCCGGGCATCCAGCGCCGCCGAACCTCGTCGTCCAAGGACTCCACGTGGATGCCGATGGAATCGGCCCCCGCGTCCCGGAGATCCGTGATGGTCCCGAGATCGCCGGGCGGTTCGCATTGCACCTGGATGGCGAGGTCCGGGGCCACTGCCTTGACGGCCGCGACGCAGCGCGCCAGGTGACGGGCACCGCGATCCTTGGCCGCCGACGTGCCCGTGGTCATGATCATCTGGGTGACGCCGTCGAGGCGGACGGCGGCTTCGGCGACCTCGGCGAGTTGTTCGGGCTTCTTCACCGCGATGGTCGAGCCGGACTGCAGTGATGCCTCGATCGAGCAGAACCGGCACCGCTGTGCCGGGTCGTATCGAATGCAGGTCTGGACCACGGTCGTGGCGAGGACGTTCGTCCCGTGCAGCCGGGCGATCTTCTCGTAGGAGATGCCGTCGGCGGTGTCCAGGTCGTAGAACCGGGGCCGGCGTACCGGCTCGATCTCCACTCCCATGTCGGTGCCGTTCATCAGCAGGCGGTTTCCGCTGACTTCGTACGGGCTGTCGGACCGGATGGGGATGGCGCCGCCGATCCCGCCGATCAGTACGTGGCCGTCGTCGCTGGGGCCGGCGCCGGAAGTCCGGGTCACCGGGACGTTCAGTGACCGAATCCCGCGTACTGCTACGTCAACTCGTGTCGAGAGATCGCTCATGGTTCACACCTCAGACCATGTATGTGGAGTTGATGATGGCGCCCTTGCGGGAGTAATGGATGATGGCGTCCTGCACATCGAGGGGATGCGCGGGCACGACGCCCTCGATCAGGTCCTCTTCCCTTCCGCCGTGCAGCGCGAGGCCGAAGCGGCACGCGAAGACGGTCCCACCTTCGGCGATGAACGTCGCGAGTGCGTCGTTGATGTTCTGCTCGCCCGGGAAGCCGTTGTCGCCGGTGGTCGGAAAACCACGTGTTGCAAGGCAGTTGAGAGCGCCGGGGCCGTAGAAATAGATCGCGGACTCGAAACCTTTGCGCAGTGCGCGGGTTGCCTGCAGGACGGCGACGAAGCTGACGGAGGATTCGTGCGCGATGCCGTGCACCAGCGTGAAGTAGGACTCGCCGTCCTCGGCCTTGTAGTCGGGGAAGATCTTCGTCGACCCGTAGATGTTGCTGCCCTTCGGCAGCACCGGGTGGGGAATCTCGCCGAGTGACTTCTGGATGTTCTCGGCGATGGTGGTCTCGATGTCGGTCACAGGGGACTCCTGGTTGTTCGTGGGGTGGAGGCGCCCGAAGGGCCTGAACGCGCTGATGAGATGCTGGGGGGCGACGGCTCGGGCGTAGACTTCGATGTCCGTTCGCTCCGACTGGGAAACGTGCACTGCGCACTCCGCCGACCTGAAACAAGTACACGGTTCGGTGATTTCCGAATGGTCACGCGCGGAACAAGCTCAGGTTTCGTAACCCTCACCGCGGCCCGAACTCGGAAATCCGGCTGTAACACTTTCCTGTGGCGTCACATCCCGTCGGCGGCAAGAGTAAAGAGTCCTTTACTATGGGTGATTCGTACCCCGACTGCAGAGAGAGCCATGACCAGCGCTTCGCGCCCCCGAAGACCCAGCCCGCCCCAGAATGATCACCGCAGTCCCGGACGCAGGGCGCGGGTGAATCCATGGTGACCGTCCTGAGCATCGGCTTCGGCGTCCTCGTCGTTCTACTGATCACCGCCCTGACCGGCTACTTCGTCGCCCAGGAATTCGCGTACATGTCGGTCGATCGCTCGCGGCTCAAAGCCCGGGCCGAGGCGGGAGACGTGGGCGCCGCCCGGGCCCTCGGCGTCACTCGCCGCACCTCGTTCATGCTGTCCGGCGCGCAGCTGGGCATCACCGTCACCGGCCTGCTCGTCGGTTACGTCGCCGAACCCCTGATCGGCCGCGGCCTCGGTGAGCTCCTCGGCGGCGTCGGCATCCCCACCGCGGTCGGGATCGGCGCCGGCGCCGTCCTCGCCGTCCTGTTCTCCACCTTCGTCCAGATGCTCTTCGGTGAGCTCTTCCCGAAGAACCTGGCGATCGCCCGGCCCGAACCGGTGGCCCGGTGGCTCGCGCTGTCGACCACGATCTACCTGAAACTCTTCGGCTGGTTGATCTGGCTGTTCGACCAGTCGTCGAACCTGCTGTTGCGCGCGCTGCGGATCGAGCCGGTCCACGACGTCGAACACTCGGCCACCGCGCGCGACCTCGAACACATCGTCGCCGAATCCCGCGACGCCGGTGAGCTGCCGCGGGAACTGTCGACCCTGCTCGACCGGATCCTCGACTTCCCCACCCGCACGGCCGGGCACGCCATGATTCCGCGCGCCCACGTCGACACCGTCCGGGCCACCGATTCCCTGGGCAGTGTTCTCGACAAGATGGGCGCGGGACACACCCGCTACCCCGTGGTCGGGAGTTCCTCCGACGATCTGCTCGGCGTCATCCACCTCCATGACCTGCTCGGCGACCAGGCCGACGGGACGGCCGCGTCCCGGGCCCGTACGGCCGTGGTCGTGCCGATGTCCCTGCCTCTGCCCGACGTGCTGGAACAGCTGACAGCTGCCCGGGACGAGATGGCCCTCGTCGTCGACGAGTACGGCGGTTTCGCGGGTGTCATCACGGTCGAGGACCTCGCGGAGGAACTCGTCGGTGAGATCGCCGACGAACACGATCCCGACGGCGACGCCTCGGTGACGGGGTCGGCGTCCGAAGGTTGGACGATGCCCGGCGATCTGCACATCGACGAGGTGGAGCGCATCCTCGGACACGACCTCCCGCCCGGTGACTTCGAGACGCTTGCGGGTGCCGTCATCGCCGGGTTCGGCGGTCTCCCCGTCGTCGGTGACGTCGTCGCGATCCGGTTGAACCCGGACCCGTCCGATCTGATCAACAACGTCGACCTACCCGTCCGTAGCCTCGCCGCCGAGGTGCGGGCAATCGACAAGCACGTTCCGTCCTCGCTGTTCGTGAGGCTCCGCATCCTGGAGAGTGACTCGACCGATGAGTAGTCCGTGGGTCATCGTGCTCGTCACCGTCGGGTTGATCGCGGCCAGCGCGTTCTTCGTGGCGATCGAGTTCGCGTTGATCGCTGCCCGTCGCCACCGGCTCGAGGACGCCGCCCCCACCAGCAGGGCGGCCCGCGCGGCTCTGCGCAGCGCATCCGAGTTGTCCGTGCTGCTGGCCGGATCCCAGCTGGGTATCACGGTCTGCACCCTTGCGCTCGGTGCCGTCACGAAGCCGGCCGTGCATCACTGGCTCACCCCGGCCTTCGAGGGGTGGGGTGCCCCGCTGTGGCTGGCGGACGTGCTCGGATTCATCCTCGCCCTGATCATCGTCACGTTCCTGCATCTCGTCGTCGGTGAGATGGCACCGAAGTCGTGGGCGATCGCGCACCCGGAGAAATCGGCGACCCTGCTGGCGATCCCGATGCGCGGGTTCATGTGGGCCACCCGCCCGCTGCTGTCGGTGCTGAACCGGATGGCGAACCGGTGTCTGCGAAGGTTCGGCGTGGAACCGGTCGACCAGGTCGGGGCCGGGCAGGATCCCGACGCGCTGCGTCACCTCGTCGAGCACTCGGCGACCGTCGGCACGCTCGACGAGCGGTACCACGGCCAACTGACCAGCGCCCTGAAACTCCAATCGCTCGCCGTGCGAGACATGGTGCGGCCGAACACCACCCCGAGCAGTGTCGCCACCGATGCGACTGCGGCGGCGATCAAGGCGGCCGCCGATCGAAGCGGCCACCTCCGGCTGCTCGTGCGCGACGAGGACGGGATCAAGGGTGTGGTCCACGCCCGGGACAGCCTGCGAGCCGGCGCCGCAGTGACGGCCGCCGACCTCATGCGCCCCGTGCTGACCCTCGACGCGGACGCCGCCGTGTACGAGGCACTGCACACCATGCGCGAGACCCGCAGCCATCTCGCGATCGTCACCGACAACGGTCAACTGACCGGTGTCGTCACATTGACGGACGTCCTCGCGCGACTGCGCCCGGCGGCCGGGACTACCGCCTGACCCGTTTCGCCCACCGCGGCCGGGTCCCGCGGTGAGCATCGGAGGCGGTACCCTCGCGGGGTGAATTCACGGTTGGAGGTGGTCGCGCGGGTGCGCGGCTCCTTCGTGGGTTCACTGTCCGGCGCGGTCAGCATCGCCGCGCACGGCATCGGTGGAGGCGGAATGCCCCCGAGCGATGGCTCGGTGGTGCTGCTTCTCGCGGCATGCGCCGCAGTCGGCGCTTCGGTCGCCGCGGTTCGGGTGGCCACCCGCGAATGGTTGTTCGTGCTGTCGGTGCTCGCAGCCGGGCAGCTGATCGGCCACACCACGCTGGCATTGGCCGCTGACCATTCCCACGGCCTCGGGCTCTCCACCCCGATGATCGCCGCGCACCTCGCCGCGATCGCGGTGGCGGCGGTGCTGGTCCGGTCCGCCGAACGTGCCTGCCTGAGGGCGCTGGCGGCGTTGTCGCGCATCGTTCTCGCCGTCCTGGCCCCGTTGCAGGTCGACACCGGCACCTGGACGGCGACCCCGGTCTACCGGGCGAAGCTCTCGTTGTGGCTGCTGGTCGCCGCGGGCGCCGGCACCCGCGGACCACCCGCTCTCGTCTAGTCGAATCCTTCCTCACCGCATTCCCGGCACACACGTCAGACGTGTGGTCGTCGGTTCGGCGTGTTCTCACGGCACCAGCAGACTCCCCGGTGAGTCACGGTGCCGATCCCTTCCTGAGTCGGCGCGTCCCCGACCTGTGACCTCGAGGGCCCAGCGCACCCCGCAGTGTGCGGCCTCGAGGGCGCTGGGTGCCCGTCTCACCCGATTCGAAGCGAGATCGTCATGTCCATCCCTGAACTCGAACGCGACACACCGGTCGCGCCCGACCCGGCGTCGAAAGACTCCTCGCCGCCGCGCAGTTTCCGGCCACTGATCCTGCGCCTGCACTTCTACGCGGGGATCCTGGTGGCCCCGTTCCTGGTGATCGCCGCTGTCAGCGGCGGCCTCTACGCCCTCGCACCATCCGTCGAGCAGCTCGTCTACCGCGACTACCTGCACGTCGATTCGACCGGCCCGGACCTGCCGATGTCCGAACAGGTGCGGGCCGCGCAGCAGGTTCGCCCGGATCTCGCCGTCGCCGCCGTGCGCCCGGCGACCGATTCGGGTGACACGACCCAGGTGATGTTCACCGACCCCAGCCTGGGGGAGTCCGAACGCCTCGCGGTCTTCGTCGATCCCGACACCGCGCGGTCGGTGGGTGAGCTGGTGGTGTACGGCAGCAGTGGGGCGCTGCCGATGCGGACCTGGATTTCGCAGTTGCACCGACATCTGCACCTGGGCGAGCCCGGCCGCATCTACAGCGAGCTCGCCGCGTCGTGGCTGTGGGTGATCGCGCTCGGTGGCGTGTACCTGTGGGTGCAGCGCCACCGCACCACCCGGGCCCGCAACGCGGAGGCCGCCAGGCTGTGGACGCTCGACCGGTCGAGCCGCGGACGCAACCGCACCCTGAGCTGGCACGGGGTGGTCGGTATCTGGATCGCGGTCGGCCTGGTGTTCCTCTCGGCCACGGGTCTGACGTGGTCGCGGTACGCGGGCGAGAACGTCGACGAACTCCGTACCGCCCTGAGCTGGACCACCCCCAAGATCGACAAGACGCTGGATTCGGCGCCCGCTTCCGGCGCCACCGCATCGGGCGATCACGGCGTGCACGGCGCAGGGCACATTCCCGCGTCGGATCCGGGAATCGTCGACAGTACCGTGGGCGAACTCGACACCGTCCTCGACGTGGCTCGGCGGGGCGGTGTCACCGGTGCTGTCGAGGCGACCGTTCCCGCCGACGCGGGCACCGCGTTCACGGTCACCCAGACCCGCGAACCGTGGCAGTTCTCGACCGACTCGATCGCGGTCGACGGGGCCACGGGCACGGTGACGGACGTGTCGCGATTCGGTGACTGGCCGCTCGCCGCGAAGCTGACCTCCTGGGGCATCGCCCTGCACATGGGGTTGCTGTTCGGCCTGCTCAACCAGTTGGTCCTGGCCGCCCTCGCGGTGGCACTGCTCGCGGTCATCGTCCGCGGCTACCTCCTGTGGTGGCGGCGCCGGCCCACCCGCGGCACCGCGCGGGCAGTGGGCAGGCCGCCGATGCGGGGAACCTGGCGCCGAATCCGCCCGGCCGCAGCCGTGGCCGGAGTCGCCTGCGTCGTCCTCGTCGGCTGGTTCGTTCCGCTGCTCGGCCTCAGCCTCCTCGCGTTCCTGATCGTCGACGTCGCGGTCGGCGCTCTCGCCCGCACCCGGGCAGGGTGAGCGAAAAGGGCTCCCAGCGAGGTCGAGGTTTCCGTCGGCGGCATCTCCTCGGGAGGTGCCGCCGGGTTTTCGAACGATCCGGCAGGTGCACCACGCATCGACCGGCCTTACGCCGTGCTCGAGGGGGCTGTCGTCACCCCCTACCATTCTTCGGTGACCGATTACGACGATCTCGACATGTTCGGCGGCCTCGACGCCTCCACCCTGCCACCTCGCCAGCAGCGGATTCTGGCAACGATCCGGGACTGGGTGGCTGCACACGGATGCCCGCCGAGCACCCGACAGATCGGGGACGCGGTGGGCCTGCGGTCGACGTCGTCGGTGTCCAAGCATCTGAAGAGCCTCGAGGAAAAGGGCTTTCTCCGCAGGGGCACGGCCATGGCTCGGCAGTTGGACGTGCGCCCGTTCCTGTCCGAGGCGAAGCACGGAGGCTCGTCCGACAACAATGTGACGGTACCGGTAGTCGGCGACATCGCTGCCGGCGCACCGATCCTCGCGGAGGAGCACGCCGATGAGATGCTGACGCTCCCTCGCGAGCTCGTCGGCTCCGGCACGGTGTTCGGGTTGCGTGTGCGCGGCGAGTCGATGATTGACGCCGCGATCTGCGATGGCGATGTCGTTGTGGTGCGCCGCCAGGACGAAGCCCATTCCGGTGAGATCGTCGCCGCGATGATTGATGGCGAGGCCACTGTGAAGGTGCTGCGGCGCCGCGATGGCCACGTCTTCCTCGAGCCCCGTAATCCCGCCTATACCGCGATTGACGGCGACGACGCAGTCGTCCTGGGCAAGGTGGTATCGGTGATGCGCCGGATCTGAGGATTGCGCAACCTGAACGGTTCAACCCTCCTCAACAAGGCTGGGGTCGGCAGACCCCTCACGGTTTGGGAACCGGGTGCCCCTCCGACGCCTGGACGACGACGATGCCGTTTCCGGTGAGGCACAGCTGATAGGCCTCACCGGAACCTCGGCCGATCGCGGCGGCCATCTTCGCGGTCTTGCGGATCGTCGAATTCAGGCCGGTCGACCACAGCACCGCGCTCTGCATGTCGACGTAGGTCGGGGTGTCCACGTTCAGGACGACGGGGGTGCCGTAGATGGTGACGGCGAGGACGCCGCGGCCGGTGAACGTGGTGTTGAACAGTCCTCCGCTGAGCATGGACGCGCCTTCGACGCGGTTGATGTCCCAGCTCAGCGAACTGTCGAATGCGAGAACGTTGGAACCGCTGACGGTCACCGACTCGTCCTCGAGTTCGAGCAGGAAGATCTCGTCGGCGTCGCGGGCGAGGAACACGTCGCCGCTGCCGGACACCTTCATCAGCGACATGCCCTCGCCGGTCAGCGCCTTCTTGAAGAACTTCCCGACGCCGCCGCTGCCCTGGTAGGCGAAGTCGACGTCACCCTGGTAGGCGACCATCGACCCCTGCCGGGCAAAGAAGTGGCCGCTGGTTCCGGCCAAGTCCACCTTGAGCATTCGGGGATTCTGTAGCACGAAGGTGCCCGGTTCACCACTGCGTTCCGCGTTCTTCATCAGGTCGCTGCGCATGACGGAATCCTATCCGCCCCGTCAACGAACCCATTCCGGTCCCGGCCCGTTGTCTTCCTCGAAGATCAGCCACGTCTTGGTCGACTGCACCCCTTCGAGGCTCTGCAACCGTTCGAGGACGACGTGACGCAGTGCGCTGTTGTCCGGTGCGCGCACCAGGACGAGAACGTCGAAATCGCCGCCCAGCAGCGAGAAGTGCTCGACGAAGGGCAGTGTCCGGAGCTGGGTGGAGATGCCCCGCCACGAGTCCTGCCGGATCGAGAGGGCGATGAAGGCGGAGGAGCCGAGTCCCGCCTTGGAGTGCGAGATCCGGGTGGTGAAGCCTTCGATGATTCCCGCCTCCTGCAACCGCTCGATGCGGACGTAGGCGTGCGCGCGGGAGATGTGTGCCTTCTCCGCCAGTGCTCGCATCGAGATGCGGCTGTCGGCGACGAGTTCCTTGATGATGCGTCGATCGATCGCGTCGAGTTCGTACGTGTCGGTTGTGTCGCCGGCCATCTGTCCATCCCTGCTGTGGTCGCTCACACTCCGGTGAGACATTCTGCTCCCGATGAGCTGATTCTAGACCGTTTGTCTCTGATTCTTCCTTGTTGTTGTCTATCGGTCGTTCCGTTGCGAGCATTGACGAACACAATGCATCTGGAGGTAGTCGTGACGCTCGCAGAGCCGCCGGTGGCGAGACCGTATCGGAAGTTCCTTCCCGCCGAGCGTGCGGTGCAGTATCTGGACGCGGCCGGCGAGCTGACCGAGAGCGAGGCCCGGTATCCGCGCCCGGCGGACGACCGTCTGGTGGAGATGTACCGGAACATGGTGCTGGGCAGGCGCTTCGATCAGCAGGCGACAGCTCTGACCAAGCAGGGCCGGCTGGCTGTCTATCCGTCTTCGCGTGGTCAGGAGGCCTGCCAGATCGCGGCGGCGATGAGCCTGCACCCCGGCGACTGGATGTTCCCCACCTATCGCGACTCGGTGGCCCTCGCCGCCCGCGGCATCGACCCGGTACAGATTCTCAGCATGCTCGCCGGCGACTGGCACTGCGGCTACGACCCCGCCGCCCACCGCAGCGCACCGCAGTGCACCCCGCTGGCCACCCAGTTGCTGCACGCCACCGGTGTCGCCTACGGCGAACACCGCAAGGGAAACGACACCGTCGCCCTGGCGTTCTGCGGCGACGGCGCGACCAGCGAGGGCGACTTCCACGAGGCCCTCAACTTCGCCGCCGTGTTCAAGGCCCCGGTGGTGTTCCTGGTGCAGAACAACGGATTCGCGATCAGCGTGCCCCTCGCCCGGCAGAGCGCCGCACCCAGCCTGGCGCACAAGGGCGTCGGCTACGGAATCGGCTCCGAGCAGGTGGACGGCAACGACCCCGTGGCCATGCTCGCCGTGATGGACGAGGCCGCGAGATTCGTCCGTGCCGGTAACGGCCCGGTCATCGTCGAAGCCCACACCTACCGGATCGACGCGCACACCAACGCCGACGACGCCACCCGCTACCGCGACTCGTCCGAGGTGGAGCAGTGGCTCGGACGCGACCCACTGGCCCGGCTGGAGAAGTACCTGCGCGGGAAGGGCCTGCTGGACGACGCGGCCGCCGACGCGCTGACCGCCGGGGCGGAAGTTGCCGCCGCCGAACTGCGTGCCGGCATGAACGTCGACCGAGCCGGCGACCCGATGGACCTGTTCCGGTACGTCTTCGCCGAACCCACCCCGCAGCTTCGCGAGCAGCAAGCACAGGTCCAGGCCGAGTTGGCCGCCGAGTCCGAGGAGAACTGACACCATGCCCGTGCTCACCCTGGCCCAGGCCCTGAACACCGCGCTGCGCGACGCCCTCACCGCCGACGAGAACGTCGTCGTCTTCGGCGAGGACGTCGGCACCCTCGGCGGCGTCTTCCGCGTCACCGACGGCCTGACCCGCGACTTCGGCGACGACCGGTGCTTCGACACCCCGCTTGCCGAATCCGGCATCATCGGCTTCGCGATCGGCATGGCGATGGCCGGGTTCAAGCCGGTCGTCGAAATGCAGTTCGACGCGTTCGCCTACCCGGCGTTCGAGCAGATCGTCTCCCACGTCGCGAAGATCCGGAACCGCACCAAGGGCGCGCTGTCCGTGCCGATCGTCATCCGGATCCCGTTCGCCGGAGGCATCGGTGGGGTCGAGCACCACTGCGATTCCAGCGAGGGCTACTACGCCCACACTCCCGGTCTGAAGGTCGTCGCCCCGGCCACCGTCGAGGACGCCTACACCCTGCTGCGCGAGGCGATCGACGACCCGGACCCGGTGATCTTCCTCGAACCGAAACGCCTGTACTTCTCCCGCGCCGACGTCGACCTCGCGGTGGGCGCGCCGATCGGGCGGGCCGCCGTGCGGCGTCCCGGCCGGGACGCGACCATCGTCGCGTACGGGCCGTCGGTGACCGTCGCGCTCGAATCCGCCGAAGCCGCCGCGCAGGAGGGTCACGACATCGAGGTGATCGACCTGCGGTCGATCGTGCCGTTCGACGACGAGACCGTCATGGCGTCGGTCCGCAAGACCGGCCGCTGCATCGTCATTCAGGAGGCACAGGGATTCGCCGGCGTCGGCGCCGAGATCGCCGCCCGCGTCCAGGAACGCTGCTTCCATCACCTGCACGCGCCGGTGCTGCGGGTCAGCGGATTCGACATCCCGTACCCGGCGCCGAAACTCGAACGCCTCCACCTGCCGAGCGTCGACCGTGTCCTCGACAGCGTCGACCGGTTGCAGTGGAACGACTCCGCCGACACCCGCTGGGCGGTGACCGCATGAGCGATCAGGTGTTCCTGCTCCCCGACCTCGGCGAGGGACTGACCGAGGCCGACATCGCCGAATGGAAAGTCCGGGTCGGCGACACCGTCACCATCGACCAGGTGGTCGTGGAGGTCGAAACCGCGAAAGCCGCGGTCGAGGTGCCGATTCCGTTCGAGGGCACGGTGATTTCCCTGCACGGCGACGAAGGCTCGACGCTGCAGGTGGGCACCCCGCTGATCACCGTCAGCGGAACACCCGCCGCACACGAGCAGTACCGGGAGGAAGAACGAGCCGGCTCGGGCAACGTCCTCATCGGGTACGGCACCAGCGAAGACACACGTGTGCGACGGCGGCGTGTGCGCCGTCCCGATGTCACGCCTTCGCCGAGGTCCACGGGCGGCGTGCGGGTCATCTCGCCGGTGATCCGCAACCTCGCGCGCCAGAACGGTCTCGATCTGTCAGGGCTGTCCGGGAGCGGTCCCGGCGGTGTGATCAACCGTGCCGACGTCGAGCGGGCACTCACCACGCCACCCGAGACGGCCGACGCGCAGCGGATTCCGATCAAGGGGCTGCGGAAAGCGGTCGCCGACAAGCTGTCGACGAGCCGACGCGAAATCCCGGACGCGACAACGTGGGTGGACGTGGACGCCACCGATCTCCTCGCCGCCCGCCGGGCAATCAACGCCGCGCTCGACGCCGACGCCGGCGTGAGCCTGATGGCGCTGCTCGGCCGCCTGGCCCTCGCGGCGCTGAAGCAGTACCCGGAACTGAACTCGACCGTCGACACCGCACGCAACGAGATCGTTCGATACGGTCACGTCCACCTCGGCATCGCGGCGCAGACGCCACGCGGGCTGGTCGTCCCGGTGATCGAGAACGCCGACACGCTCACCACTGTCGAACTCGCGAGGCAACTGCAGGAAACGACCGCGCTCGCCCGCGAGGGGACCCTTCCGCCGGCACGGCTGACCGGTGGCACGTTCACCCTCAACAACTACGGCGTCTTCGGTGTGGACGGCTCGACCCCCATCATCAACCATCCCGAGGCCGCGATCCTCGGGGTCGGCCGCATCATCGACAAACCGTGGGTCGTGCACGGGCAGTTGGCCGTTCGGAAGGTCACCCAGGTGTCGCTGAGCTTCGATCACCGGGTGTGCGACGGCGGCGTCGCGGGCGGGTTCCTCAGATTGTTCGCCGACTACATCGAGAATCCGATCACCGTGCTGGGGAGGCTGTAGATGACCGACACGCACAGTGATGTCCTGATCCTCGGCGGCGGCTCCGGCGGTTACGCCTGCGCCTTCCGGGCCGCGCAGCTCGGCCTGTCGGTCACGCTGATCGAGGCGGACAAGATCGGCGGAACCTGCCTGCACCGGGGCTGCATCCCGACCAAAGCGCTGCTCCATTCCGCCGAGGTCGCCGACACCGCGCGAACCGGTGCCGCGTTCGGCGTGCGAACGACGTTCGACGGCATCGACATCGAGGCGGTGCACCACTACAAGGACGGCACGATCGACCGATTGCACAGGGGGCTGCAGGGTCTGGTCGCCCATCACAAGATCGGCATCGTGAACGGGCACGGAAAGTATCTCGGAGACAGGACGATCGAGGTGGGCGGCACCCGCTACACCGGGACGTCCGTGGTGCTCGCGACCGGCTCCTACGCCCGGACCGCGCCGTCCATCGAGCTCGGTGAGCGCATCGTCACCAGCGACGGAGCCCTGAACCTCGGGTTCGTCCCGAAGAAGGCGATCGTTCTCGGCGGTGGTGTGATCGGCGTCGAGTTCGCCAGCGTCTGGGCGTCGTTCGGCACGGAGGTGACTGTGATCGAGGCGCTCCCTCGCCTGGTCGCGGCGGAGGATCCGTGGTGCTCGAAGCAACTCGAACGCGCATTCCGCAAGCGCGGTATCGCCGCCCGCACGGGCGTGACTGTCGCGGCGGCAAAGGAAACCGCGGACGGTGTTCTCGTGGAACTCGGCGACGGCGACACCCTCGAGGCCGAGGTTCTGCTCGTGGCGGTGGGGCGTGGGCCGCGCACCGGTGACGCCGGATTCGCCGAACACGGCATCACCCTGGACCGCGGGTTCGTCGTCACCGACGAGCGGCTGCGCACCCACGTCGACGGTGTATATGCCGTCGGGGACATCGTGGCCGGACTTCAACTGGCGCACCGCGGCTTTCAGCACGGCATCTTCGTCGCCGAAGAGATCGCCGGCCTCGATCCTGCTCCCGTGGCCGAGCATCTCGTTCCGCGTGTGACGTACTCGCACCCGGAGGTCGCGTCCGTCGGACTCACCGAAGATGCCGCCCGCGAACGGTACGGCGACGCCACCACCGCGGTCTACGACCTCGCAGGCAACGGCAAGAGCCAGATCCTGAAGACCTCAGGTGGGATCAAGGTCGTCCGAGCCGGCGACACCGGCCCTGTGGTGGGTGTGCACATGGTCGGCGACCGCGTCGGCGAGTTGATCGGCGAGGCCCAACTGACCGTCGCCTGGGAGGCCCTGCCCACCGACGTCGCACCGTTCGTCCACGCTCACCCCACCCAGAACGAAGCACTGGGCGAAGCGATGCTGGCGTTGTCGGGGAAGCCGCTGCATACGCATGGTTGAGTGGAGCTTCGGTCCGCGTCGAACCGAGGGGTGGGAAGATTGCGTGCGATGAGGCGGTTGATACCGGTGGATCATCGGATACGACACAGGAGAACGCAATGACTCTTTCAGCGTCCGCGATCACCGAATCCGTCACCGACCGGCTGGCACGCGAGGCCATCGTGTGGTTGACGACCGTCGGTCGCAACGACACGCCGGTTCCGACACCGGTGTGGTTCAGCTGGTCGGGCACCGAGTTCCTGATCTTCAGTCGACCGGGCACCGCCAAGCTGACGAACATCGGCAAGAATCCGCAGGTCGCGCTCAATTTCAACAGCAGCGCGAAGGGTGGTGACGTGTCGGTGTTCACCGGGAAAGCTCACGTCGACGCGGACGGTCCTTCGACGGAGGAGTGGGAGACCTACGTCGAGAAGTACCGGGAGGACATGGCCGGCCTGGACTACACGCCCGACAAGTTCCGGACCGACTACTCGACGCTCGTCCGCGTCAACCCGGACCGGCTGCGCTGCTGGTAGCCACTTCGGCTGAAATGTCCAGCAGTGTCCCGGCCCGGGATCTTCGTCAATTGACAGTTCCGTTGTCTTGGCGTACTGCGAATCCGACTGCACTGGAGTGTGTTCCGAGACATCAGATTCCAGCAGCGTGTTCGAGTGCGCGTAACGCGTCACCCAGGTGGGTCGTCAGCGTGTGCAGTTGCGGCACGGCACGGCGGCACCCGGTGATTCCGAAGGAGATGGTGTCGTCGTTGCTGGTGCACGTGATGTTGAGTCCTTGTCCGTCGACCGGGATCGACAGCGGGTACAGCCCGTCGAGGCGCGCTCCGTTCCAGTACAGGGGGTGGCGCGGGCCGGGAACGTTCGAGATGATCAGGTTGAACGGGGGACGTAGCCGCGAGTTGTGCCCGAACACGATGCTCGCCCCGGCAGGACCCGCGCCGAGTGCGCTCATCGCCAGGATCTGTGCACCGCTCATCGCCGCCATCGCCTGTTTGCCTTCGCGCATGCAGGTGCGCACGGTGTCCAGCCGATCCGCAGGCTCGGGGAGATGGGTTCCGAGGTTGCACATCAACACCCCGACGTCGTTGCCGCCGCGCCCGCCGGTGGCGACCTGCTTCTCGTCGCGTAGCGAGACCGGCACCATCGCGACGAGCGGTTCCGCAGGCAGCGCGTCCTGCTCGAGGAGGTAGCTGCGCAACGCCCCCGCTGACATGGCCAGCACCACATCGTTGATGGTGGCGTCGGCGAGCTTCGCGACCAGGCGCAACCGCTCGAGAGGCCAGCTCTGGGCCGCGAACTGGCGTGATCCGGAAATCGGTACGTTGAACATGGTCTTGGGGGCAGCGAGCGAGAGTGGCCCACCCTGCTCACGTGCCGCTCGGGTGAGAGTGCGGGCCAGGGCGGGGACGAGTCCGGCGAACTCGCCGACCGTGCTGCGGGCGGCGTGGATGACAGCCCTCGGCAGATCGACCGCCTCGACCGCATCGACCGCAGGGCCCGGGTGCCGCGGGCGAGAGTGCTGCCACGGCGCGCGCATGCCGCGCTCGTCCGGGTCCTCGCTGAGTGCGCGGCGCAACATCGTCATCGCGCTGACACCGTCCGCGACGGCGTGGTGGATTTTGGTGTAGGTCGCGTACCGTCCGTCGCGCAATCCCTCGATCAGGTGGATCTCCCACAGCGGTCGGCTGCGATCGAGCGGGGTGCTGTGCAGACGAGAGCACAGCGCCAGCAATTGCGCTTCCTCTCCGGGCTCGGGCAGGGCGTCGTGGCGGACGTGATGCCCGAGATCGATGCGCGTGTCCGATTCCCAGCCCCACTGACCCAGCGAGGTCCACGATCGCCTGGCCCGTCTACCCAGTCTCGAGGCCACGTCCTGATCGGTGTCGGTGAGAGCGGCGTCGAGCAGCGCTCGCATATCCCGCGCATCGGCCCCCTCCGGGGGCTGGAAAACCTGCACGCCACCTACATGCATCGGATGCTCACGAGACTCTCCGAGCAGAAACATCGAATCCAGCGGCGACATGGGAAGCAACATGCGATGACCTTTCGAACCTCGAGCCGAAGACGGATCAGGGGCCAATCGTGGTGGAAAACAGTTGGCGTAGTGCATTTCTCGCACCACATCAGGGTGCGCCTTCCGCGCCGTCGACGGCCACCGTCCGATGAATTCTTCGCGATATCCATACGTATGAGCGGTCCGGGCCGACCCCGCGGCCGCTCGTCATGCGCGCAGGCGCGGATCTCGGTGCGCCGGGTCGATGCGACACGCGACCTGGCACACCATCGCGTTGCTGTGTTTGCGCAGTGCGTGCGCGATCTCGCCGGCCCGGTGAGTGGGCAACAACCGGTGCCAGCTCGTGGTGGGTTCGATGGTGGCCAGCACGACGAAGGTGGTCTGGTCGGGGTAGTGGGTGCGGACATACCGGGCCAGCGACAGTCCGACCGAGTTGTCGGTGTCCTCGATCAGGATCAGTTCGGTGTGGGGGTACCGGTCCTGCCACTGCCGGGTGAAGTGGGCGGTGGATTCTCCTGGCAGGCACACGCGAATCGCGGCCGGTCGGGCCGTCATGGTCACGGCCGCGGACAACGCCATCCGGCTGAGCTCGGTCACCCCGGACACCGGCACCAACACCGTCGGCCGCGCTCCGATGACGCGCGGGTCGATGGGCTGCGGGCCGACGGTGAGCCGGTCACCGAGGTGTTCGTAGGCCGCGCGTACCCGTTCCATGCCGGCCACCAGCAGCGGTAGGGCCACGACGATCAGCCAGGCGCCCTCCCCGAATTTCATTGCCGTCGTCACCAGCGCCGCTACCCCGGTCAGGACCGCCCCCGCCCCGTTGAGGGCGCCCCGCCATCTCCACCCGCGTGTGCGCACGGCGAGCCAGTGCCGCACCATCCCGAGCTGCGCCAGGGTGAATCCGACGAACACGCCGATGGCGAACAGCGGAACCAGCGCATTCACGTTCCCGCCGGATCCGATCAGCAGCACCCCGGCGGCAAGGCCCAGCGCGAGCACACCGTACCGATACACGTCCCGAGAAGCGCGCCGGGCGAATCGGTGTGGCAGAACATTGTCGTCGGCGAGGACGCGCATCAGCGTCGGCAGCCCACCGTAGGAGGTGTTCGCCGCGAGGGCCAGCAGGACCACCGTCGCGAATTGGACGATGTAGTACCCGGCGTCGTCACCGAGTGAGGCCGCGGTGAGCTGCGAGAGGACGGTGGTGCCCTCCACGGGGGTGAGGGAGAACTTCTCGATCAGCACGGCCAGCCCGAGAAGCATCGTTCCGAGGAGCAGACCGAGTGCAACCTCGGCTCGCTGGGCATTCACCACCGCGGGTTTCTTGAAACTCGGGACCGCGTTGGCGATCGCCTCCACGCCCGTCAGCGCGGCACAACCGCTCGAAAAAGCTTTGAGTAGCAGAAGAATTCCGATCGTCTGGGCATTGGACCCGACGGCGCCCTCCTCGATGGTGCGGGCCGGTTCCGAACGCAGCAGCCCCGCAACGATCACGGTGAAGATACTTGCGACGAAGACGACTGTCGGAACCATGAACGCGCGAGCGGAATCGGCGATTCCCCGGAGATTCAAGGCGGTGATGCCGACCAGGATTGTCAGTGCGATCCAGACGGTGTACGGGAGCAGAGCGGGGAACGCCGAAGTCAGAGCCGCGACACCGGCGGCGATCGATACCGCGACGTTGAGGACGTAGTCGACGATCAACGACGCCGCTGCGGTCAGACTCGCTCGCCGCCCCAGTCGGCTCCGGGCTACTGCGTAGGCGCCGCCCCCGTCGGGGAAGGCGGCGATCACTTGACGGTATGACGCGACCAGCACGGCGAGGAGCGCGGCGATGGCGACGGTGACCGGGACGGTGAACCCGAGCCCGGATCCTCCGGCCACCGCAAGTACCAGGACGATGGCCTCGGGCCCATAGGACACCGAGGCCATCGCGTCGAGGGAAAGCCCTGCCAAACCCGTTGCAACGGAAAGTTTCCCTCTCCCTTCGCCGCGTCGAGAACGGGCCTGCGACGACGCCGCACCTCGGTGGCCGATCATGACTGCATGTCTCACACGATCAGAGTCGGGACAGCGACCGGCGAATCATAGGGCCTTGATGTCATCTTGACGGATTCGCATCGAGTCCTGACACGCCGGCGGCGGTGGACGGCGGCGCAGATCACAGACGGGCTGAGCGGCTCTCCCGGGAGAACTTCTCGTCCGCAGCAGTCACCCGCGTGCGTTGCCGGGCGGTGGCGGGCCGGGCGGTGGCGGACCGGGCGGTGCGGGTATTGATGTAGCGGATCATCAATGCGGCCCCGATGAACGATCCCAGGAGCAGGACTGTGATCAGGAGATCACCCATGACAAAGACTTCCCTTCAGGCGATGTCGTGAAACTGACCAGATCAGCGTCGACCGCCGGCGGGCGCGTGAGAAGAGGCCGTCGCATTCTTCGCGAGATCCATATGCGCCCGCGATGAAGCGCGCGGACCCCCTTCGCGACCTGAAGCGGCACAGGGCGGCTTGCGTCGACTACCAAGGTGATCGATAGTCGCGGTATGCAGTTCTCCGTTGTCCTGCAGTTGGCGGGCCTTATCGCGTTGAGTGCGTTCGGAACCATGCTCCTCGCGGTGGGGGCCTTCGGTTCGGGAGGACTGTGTCTGGCTGGGGCGACATGGTGGTTCTGGCGTCTCTACCGGACGAGCGACTGATGGACCGCCGGCGGGGCAGGGCTCTGCCTCGATGATCTCTTCGTCCTGATCTTGACGTTTTCATGCCGCAGGAATCCGCAAGACTGACGCCACGTTTGCTCCGCTCGGTGGTGGTATGAGGTGTGCCCTCGGCGCAAGCAATAGTTGCCGCCCGCAGTCAGGGATGTGGTTGACATGACGATCGTTGACAACGCCGTGTACGTCGACGGGAGGCGTACCGACAACCCCGAGAGCCTCGACTGCACCTACGAGACCCTGCGGGAGCGCGGCGGTATGGCCTGGATCGGGCTGTATCGGCCCGACCTCGACGAGATCAGCTCGGTCGCGCGCGAGTTCGGGCTGCACCACTTGGCGGTCGACGATGCCATCGCCGCCCACCAGCGCCCCAAACTCGAACGGTACGACAACACGCTGTTCGTCGTCCTCCGCCCGGCCCGCTATCTCGACGACGTGGAGAAGGTCGAATTCGGGGAAGTGCACATTTTCGTGGGCCCGGACTTCGTGGTGACCATCCGCCACGCTGAATCCCCTGACCTCAGCCGCGTGCGCCACCGGCTCGAACGATCTCCACACCTGCTGAAACTGGGTCCGGAGGCGGTTCTGTACGCGATCTTGGACCAGGTCGTCGACGAGTACCTGCCGGTCGCCGCGGGGCTGGAAAACGACCTCGACGAGATCGAAGACCAACTGTTTACCGGCAAGGAAGCGGTCGCCCGCAGAATTTACGAACTCTCCCGAGAGGTGATCGCGTTCCAACGTGCCACACACCCGCTCGTCGACATCCTCGAAGCCCTTCAACGCGGATCCGACAAATACAACGTCGACCTGGAACTTCAACGCCACCTGCGTGACGTACTCGACCATTCCCTGCGCCTGGTCGAGAAGGCCGATTCGTTCCGAGCACACCTCGAAACCGCTCTCACCGTTCACGCGACCCTGGTCGGGCAACAACAGAGCGAGGAAATGCGCCATCTCACCGAGGCCAGCCTCGCACAGAGCGAAGAGGTCAAGAAGATCTCAGCCTGGGCTGCCATCCTTTTCGCCCCTACACTCGTGGGAACGATTTACGGGATGAACTTCGACCACATGCCCGAACTCCACTGGACCGTCGGCTACCCGCTTGCCCTGGTATTGATGCTTGCCACCTCGGTGACCCTGTTCCGTGTCTTCAAGCGCCAGCACTGGCTGTAACCGAAGAATCCACATCATCCGCGGGATCGCCGACGGTTTCTCGGCGGATCAACGGCAGCGACGCCATCGATGCGCCACCATCTGATGCGGAGCAATCTTGCTCCTCGCCTAAACGGAGGAACTCGCATCATGGACTGGACACTCGAAGTGGTCGTTCTGCCCGTCAGTGACATCGGGCGTTCCCCCCTGAGTGAGGACATCGTGAACACTGGATCGTGAAGGTCCAGAGGAAGAGATTCACTGATGGTCATGAAGGCGTACTCGGCGGAGTTCAAGGCCGATGCAGTCGCGTTGTACCTGTCCGATCCGAGCCACACGTTCGAGGGCATCGGCAACGACCTGGGAGTCAGCCGCGAGACCCTGCGCAACTGGGTGCGGGCCGAACGCAAACGCACCGGTACCTCCACGGCCGAGCTCCGGTCCGGTGGGGCGGAGCGGGCGGTATCGCCGGGCGAGGTATCGTCCGAGTCCGTGTTGGAGGAAGAGAACAGGCAGCTCAAGGCCCAAATCCGGAAGCTCGAAACCGAGCGGGAGATCCTGCGGAGGGCCGCGAAATATTTCGCGGGCGAGACGTCTTGGTGAGCAGCCACTTCCAATTCGTTGATGACCACTGCGACACCTTTCCGGTGAAGTGGCTGTGCCAGATTCTCGAGGTCTCCCGCTCGGGTTTCTACCGGTGGCGGGCCTCCGCGCCGGCCCGGGCGGCCCGCGCCCACTCTGATCAGGAGCTGGCGGCGCGGATCCGCGCCATCCATGCCGATTCCGACGGCACCTACGGTGCCCCGCGGGTGACCGCTGAACTGCGCGATGCCGGGATCGAGGTCAATCACAAGCGGGTCGAGCGGGTGATGCGTGAGCACGGGATCGTCGGGGTGCATCTGCGCAAACCGGTCCGCACCACTATCCCAGCCCCGGATGCGGCGGCGGTTCCGGACCTGATCCGGCGGGATTTCACCGCGAGCGCCCCGAACACCAAGTACGTCGGCGACGTCACCTACCTCCCGGTGGGTGACGGTGAATTTCTGTATCTGGCGACGGTGATGGACCTGGGCTCGCGCCGGTTGGCGGGCTGGTCGATCGCTGATCACATGCGTACCGAGTTGGTCACCGACGCGCTGCGGGCGGCGGCCGCCGTGCGCGGCGCCACCGGTCTCGATGGGTCAATTTTCCACTCCGACAACGGGTCTCAGTATGCATCGGCCGAGTTCGCCGACCTGTGTCGCGAGTTGGGGGTGACCCGGTCGCGGGGCGCAGTCGGAACGTCGGCGGACAACGCGGCCGCCGAGTCGCTGAACGCGACGTTGAAACGGGAGACGCTGCAGGGCCGGAAGCGCTGGAACAGTGCGGGTGAGGCACGCGCCGCGGTCTTCCGTTGGATCACGCGCTACAACACCAGAAGGAGGCATTCGAGCCTGGGCCAGATCTGCCCGGTCGAGTTCGAACGGCGATCGGCTACGCTGGCCACCGCCGCATAAAAATAGGTGTCCACATCTCGGGGGGAACGCCCATCGATCGATCGGTCGCGTTCTACCGCGACAAGCTCGGCTTCCATCTCGATCACGACACCGCCAACGAGCACATGCACGTCGTTCAGCTGACCCCTACCGGTTCGGGCTGTTCGATCGTGATCGGTGATCTCCCATCGCAGACGGAGATGGCGCCGGGGTCGATGAGGGGACTGCAGTTGGTGGTCGCCGACGCCGCCGCAGCCCGCCAGGAGTTGCTCGATCGAGGTGTCGAGGTCAGCGAGATCACCGTGTTCGATGAGCGTGACGGGGGAACCCTTTTCGGATTCGCCGATCCCGACGGTAATACGTGGGCGGTCCAGCAGATCAAGGCGCGGGCGGAGAAGCCGCTGATTCCGGTCGAGGCCCGCGGGCGGTTCGGGGAGAACGCCTGAGGGTTCGCACGGCTCACGTCAGGGGGCAGGCGTTCCGGGTGTCGTCGACGAGTTGTTCTGCCAGAGTGACGGCGGCGGTCAGTTCGTCGGGCGTCGTTCCGAGCCGGCCGAGAACGGCGTGAGCGCGAGCGGTGAAGTCGGTGGGTGCGTTCGGCAGGGCACCGGCGGCGGTCACAGCCCCCTTCTCGTTGATCACCCAGCGCCGGGCATGCGCGTGGAGCGCGTGCGCGCACAGGCACACCGCGCGGAACAGGCAACCCGCCACATACGTCGCATCGGCCCGCGGGATCGCCTTGCGGGCCAGCACGGTGACGAAGTCCGCCTCCCACAGTCGCCGCACCAGGGCTTCGCGCAGGGGGTCCGGGTAGTGCTGCATGTCGGCGTGAAGAGCAGCGATACGTCCGGACGGATCGGCGAGGATCACCGCCGACGCGAGTTCGCCCGCGTAGGCGAAGTCCGCGAACCCGAACGGGTGACCGGTCTGGGCGTGAAACCCGTACACACCCTGCTGGGTGTCCTGCCACACCGCGCTCACCCGGTCGAGGTCGCGGTACAGCCAATCCACCGCACGGCCGTCGATGGACAGCCACGCCCCGCCGTCGACCCACGGTCCCCACTCACCCGTCCGCGTCGCCGATGCCCCGGCGCCCGCCCATTCCTGCGCGAGGTGGGTCAGCCCGTCGGTGTCGAGGGCACCGCGGTAGTAGATCCCGAGGTCGTAGTCGGATTCCGCCGTGTGTGTCCCTCGGGCGCGGCTGCCGCCGAGGGTGACGCCGACGACGCCGTCGATGCCGCACAAGCGTTCGGCCAGGGGACGCAACACTGGGTCGTCGAATTCCACACCCACATCGTCCACCCCGGCCCGGCGCAGAGGATAAATTCGGTTCATGCTCATCTTGGGAACGACCGTGATCGGGGCACGCGACATCGGGCGTGCAACCAGGTTCTGGACCGAGGCACTCGGATTGACTGCGCTCCCGCCCGTCGGCGACAACGACTTCACCAACCTGACGCTGCCCGACGGCCGGCCACTGCTGGCGATCCAGCAGAGCGAGCACGACGCGGAACCCGAACCTCGGCTGCACCTCGACCTGCACGCCCGCGACAGCGAGGATCAGGCCGCGGAAATCGAACGACTCGTCGGTCTCGGTGCGCGGCGTGTGCCGTGGGACCGGTACCCCGAGGAATCGGACTTCGTGGTGCTGGAGGATACCGAGGGCAACCGGTTCTGCGTCATCGACAACGCTCGCGCGCCGGAACAGTGCCGGCTCGAGATGCCCTGAGTTCGCCGGGCTACGCGGCACCCGCGTAGTGGGCGGGACGGGGCAGCATCGGCCTGCAGACGGCGCGCGGGATGCCGCACACTTCGAAGAAGTCGATGACGATGGATCGGACCTGCGCGGAGACGACCGCCGCGGAGAATCCCGCCGAGATCTCCTGCTGCGGCAGTGAGCGCGCGAATCGTTCGAGTTCGTCACTGATCTGGATTTCGTTGGGCTTCTTCGCGGGAGTCGCGAGAATCATCAGCCGCATCCGGTCGGCGAGGTGCGCCAGATCGGAGACGGCGTCCGCCAGCTGCGGGTCCACTCGCTCGCCGTCGTACGTGGCGATCAGGGCCCGCCGCACCAGAACCCGGGTGTTGCGTGCGGCGTTGTCGATCGGGTCGGCGATCGATGCGAGCCGGCCGATGCGGCGTCGTCCCCGCCAGTGGATCGGTGAGATGCGGGCCACCTCGGAGCCGGAACGGAG
Source organism: Rhodococcus wratislaviensis (assembly GCF_900455735.1). Classification (GTDB taxonomy): domain Bacteria; phylum Actinomycetota; class Actinomycetes; order Mycobacteriales; family Mycobacteriaceae; genus Rhodococcus_F; species Rhodococcus_F wratislaviensis. Next base: position 204,990 of record NZ_UAUI01000011.1, read on the forward strand.
TTCGACGCGCATGCTGTCGATGGTCGACTGCGTCGAACGGGCAAGTGCAAGAGCATCCTCCAGTGCGGACACATCGCCGGCGGCCAGGCCCTTCGACGTCTGCCGGAGGGCTGCGGCGACGCTGTCCAGCACGGCGGCGGCGCACCGTCGCGTCCGTCGCACGGGGTCGGTGGGCAACACGGACAGCGCCACCAGGCTGAGCGCGCCCCCGATCAAGGCGTCCACGACCCGGTCGAACGGGTGCGCGGCGGTGGCGGATGCCATGGCCGCGACCAGCGCCGCCGACGAACCCGCCTGCAGGACGATCACCGAACCACCGTCGAGGAGCACCGCACACGACATCGCCACCGCCACCACGAGGCAGATCTGCCACGGTCCGTTGCCGATGTACCGAACGACGACGTCCGAGACGATCGTTCCGATGGTGACACCCGCGATCAGCTCGCCGGCCCGGCGACTGCGGGCACCCCGCGCGACGCTCAGGCACACCACCGCCGCCAGCGGGGCCAGCAGCGGCTGCTCGTGACCGGCCACCTCGACCGACACCCACCACGCCGCCCCCGCGGTGACCGCCGTCTGTGCGATCGGCACCAGGTACCCCGCGAAGCGAAGCAGCGAAGCGCGCACCGACGGCAGAGCAGTGGAGCCGACCCTTCGGAGAAAGCCGAGTATCGAGATGAGCTGGAGCACAGTGGTACAGCTTTCTGGACGGTCACACGTGGGCAGGAGCACATTCACCAGCGCCTGCCGCTGCCGGCGACCGCCGGTGGACAAGCCTTCGCAAAGCTTGTCCTGGATTTCTTACGCCCGTGTAAAAGTCGCCGCTTTCATAGCGCAGATCACGTTCTGCGCCTGGTTTTCGGCGATGCAGGTCACAACGTTGCCGTCGCTTGTCGCCGGGCACGCTGCGCCACGGGGTCCGGTATGGGCAGAGCGGCCACGAGCCGCCGGGTGTAGTCGTGCTGAGGGTGGGTCAGCACTCGCGTGGCGGGCCCGGTCTCGACCAGCTGTCCGGCCCGCAGCACGGCGACGGTGGTGGACACCCGCTCGACCACGGCGAGGTCGTGGCTGATGAACACGGCCGCGAAGCCGAGCTCCCGCTGGAGGGTGGCGAACAGTTCGAGCACGTCGGACTGCACGGAGACGTCCAGGGCGCTGGTCGGTTCGTCGGCGATCAGCAGGGTGGGCTCGAGCACGAGGGCCCGGGCCAACGCGACCCGTTGGCGCTGCCCGCCGGACAGCTCGGACGGCAGCCGCGTGGCGAAGGACGCCGGCAGCCTTACCGCATCCAGCAGGTCGACTACCTTCTTGCGCCGCTCGGCGCGGGTGCCGATCCGGTGGATGTCGAGGGGCTCGGCGATGCTCTCCTCGAGCGTGAAGCGGGGATCGAGTGAGGCGGCGGGATCCTGCGGCACGAACGCCAGCCGACGACGCAGTGCTCGAAGCGCGGATCCGCGGGTGGCGGCGACATCTCGACCGTCCACGCGGATCGTCCCGGTCGCCGGTGCAATCAATCCGGCGATCGTGCGACCCAAAGTGGTCTTTCCCGAACCGGATTCACCGACCACGCCGAGCACTTCACCCGCGGCAAGCTCGAGCGAGATGCTGTCGAGCGCGCGGAACGCGGCCTGACCGCGCTGACCCGGGTAGACGACCGACACGGTGTCGACGTGCAGGACCGGGGTGGTCGGGTCGGCGACCTCGGCGACCGGTTCTGCAACGTCGGTCGGCTGCGGCAGCCGCAGGACCGAGTCCAGCAGGTGGCGGGTGTACTCGTGCTCGGGTCGCGCGAAGATCTCGGTGACCTCACCGCGTTCGACGACCTCGCCGAGTTGGAGTACCACCACGCTGTCGGCGATATCGGCGACGACACCCAGGTTGTGGGTGATCAGCAGGATGCCGGCATTCGTGCGGTCCCGCAGCCGACGGAGCAGCGCGAGGATCTCGGCTTGCACCGTGACGTCGAGCGCCGTGGTGGGCTCGTCGGCCAGGAGCAGGACAGGGTCGTTGGCCAGTGCCAGGGCGATAACGACACGCTGCTTCTGGCCGCCGGAGAGTTGGTGCGGGAAGTAGTCGACGCGCTTGTCCGGTTCCGGGATCTCCACCAGGGTCAGCAGTTCGATCGCACGATCGCGCAATTGCTTCCGGCCCGAGTGACCGTGGGCACGCAGGGCCTCACCGATCAGCCAGCCGACCGTGCGCACAGGATTGAGCGCCGTCTGCGGCTCCTGGAAGACCATCGCGACCCGTCCGCCGCGGATGGCCTCGAGTTCGCGTTCGGATGCACCGAGCACCTCGACGCCGTCGACCTTCACGGAGCCGGTCGCGATTGCGGTGTGCGGGAGCAGTCCCATCGCGGCGCGGGCAGTGATCGACTTACCGGATCCGGATTCGCCGACGAGCGCGACGATCTCGCCCCGGTTCACGCGGAGACCGATGCTCCGGACAGCCGGGCGCGGATGGCTGAACGCCACCTGCAAGTCCGTCACCTCGAGGGCGGGAGTGGTGGATGCTGCGGTCACGAGGGTGGTCCTTTCTACAGGCGCCGGGCGTGCGCGAACGCCTGGGAGATCAGCAGGAAGCCGAGGGTCAGCAGGGAGACGACCACCAGGGGGCCGACCGCGAACAGCGGGTTGGTCTCGAGATAGCGGTTCCCGTCGCTGAGGATGGAGCCGAGCGACGGAGTCGGTGGAACCACACCGATGCCGAGGAAGCTCATCGCGCCTTCGATGAATACGGCGACCGACATCGACAGTGCCAGTTGAACTCCGAGTGGTTCGATCGAATTCGGCAGAACATGCTTGCGGAGAACCCAGCCGGTACTCGCACCCGAGACCACGGCAGCCTCGACGTAGGGAAGTTCGCGCACCCTCAATACAGACGTACGTATGAGCCTGCCGAACACGGGGATCTCGGCGAGGACGATCACCAGCACGATCGCGCGGACTCCGGGCCCGAGCACGGCGGTCAGAGCGATCGCCAGAACGAGTGCCGGGAACGCGAGGATCACGTCGAACACCCGCTGGGCAACGACGTCGGTGTAACCCCGGATGGCGGCCGCCAGACCGATCAGTGATCCGAGTATCGCGCCGGCGGGCACCGCGACGAACACGATCACCAGGTCGGCGCGGATCCCGAACAACACCCGGGACAGCACGTCGCGGTTCACGTCGTCGGTGCCCAGCCAGTGTGTGGAACTCGGGCCGAGGAGGAACGACGCGTCCAACTGCTCGTCGGGCGCGAACGGAGCCAGCACCGGGGCGAGCGCCCCGAGCAGCACGACGATCCCGACGAGCACCGCGCCGGCCAGACCTCGGCCATGCGTCAGGCTGCGCCACAACGGTTCCGTGCTGCGGCGTGGATCCCGATCCGCCGGGGTCTCCGGGACGAGGCCGGGCCGGAGGTCCGCCGGGCCGCCGGGGAGCGATGCTTCCGGGGCTGTCAGATCACGATCGACCAGCTCACTCATGCCTGTCCTCCCAATCGGATACGGGGATCCAGCCAGGCGTGCGCGACGTCGGTGAGCAGTTGCAGCACCACGAACACCGCCACGGAGAGGACCAGCAACACCTGCACGAGCGGATAGTCACGGCTGTTGATCGCCTCCTCGGTGAGTAGCCCCAGTCCGGGCCAGACGAAGATCGATTCCACGAGCACGGCCCCGCCGAGCAGCCCGCCCACCGTCAGTCCGAGAACGGTCAACACCGACGGCAGCGCGTTCGGCAGCGCGTGCGCCAGCACGATGCGGCGACGGCCGACGCCGATCGACTGTGCCGTCACGACATACGGTTGCCGCAGCTCGGTGTGCAACGCCTCCACCAGGAATCGGGTCAGGGCGGCCCCCGCCGGGATCGCCAGGGTGATCGCCGGGAGGATCAGATACTGCGCGGCGATGTCGGGCCGGGTCAGGAACCCGTCCGGTGGGGTCCCGCCGGACGGCAGGATCGGCCACAGGATCCCGAGCACGAGCACGAGCAGCGTTCCGGTGATGAAGATGGGCAGTGCCGCCGCGATCGAGTTGTTCACCGTCACAACGGCATCGAGCACCCGATTGCGGAAGATCACCGAAGCGGTGCTGACGACGAGCGCGAACACCACCGCGATCAGCAGGGCGGACGCCGCCAGCACGACCGTGTTCTGGGCACCGTAGGCGATCAGGTCACCGATCGACCCTCCGACGATGTAGGACTTGCCGAGGTCGAAGCGGAACAGCGAACCGAGCCAGGACAGGTACTGCGCCACCAGCGGCCGGTCGAGACCGAGATCGGCACGCACGGCCGCCAACTGTTCCGGTGAGGCGTCCGCCCCGGCGAGCGTCTCCTCCGGGCTGCCGGGAACCAGGCGGAGGATCGCGAAGATGAGGAGTGAGGCGAGGAAGAGTACGAGGACGGCCGACGGGAGCCGCCTGGCCAGATAGGTCACCATGATGTCGAGTCCTGTGTCGGTGGGTGTGCGGGCGGTCGTCGGATCAGGTGCGCAGCAGGTACGTGGAGTCGAAGCGGGGATCGTTGGTGCGGGACCAGTCGAACCCGCCGAGATCGGTGGACACCACGACCTCGGTCTGCACCACCCCGATCTCCACCAGGAACAGCGACTCCAGCAGGTCGGCGTTCAACGCGCGGTAGGCGTCGATCGCCGCGGGGGACGTGGGGTCCTGCTGTTGCCAGGCCGACACCGCATGCGCCTGATACCCCGGGTCGAGGAAGTTGGAGGCGTTCTTCACCGCGTTGAACGGGAAGGCGGCCACGGCCAGGGTGGACGGGGTCATCTGCGCGAAACCGTGCTGGGTCACCCACAGCCCCGGGAACTGGCCGGCCACCAGCAGGCTGGTCATCTGGGCTGCGTCGGTGGGGATCAGGTCGACGTCGATGCCCACGTCGCGAAGGTTCGCCTGGATGATCTCCGCGATGATCCGGGAGGTGCGGTCGGCGGGGTAGTTCAGCGGGATGGTCGGGACGTCACCGATCTGGGCGACGAGTGCGCGGGCCCGTTCCACGTCCCGGCCGTAGGTGTTCGCGGTCTGTTCGTCGTAGGCGGGCGAGGTCCGCGGCCACGGCAGGCTGGAGGCGTAACCCTTGCCCCGGTACACGTCGGCGAGGATGCGGTCCCGGTCGATCGCGTACGCGATCGCCTGCCGGACCCGGACGTCGGTCAGTGGCGGTGCGGAGACGTTGATCCCGATGTACTGATCGGACTCCGCCCCCTCGAGCACGTGGGAGCGGAATCCGCCACGGGACACGGCGAGTTCGGCGTCGAGGGAGGGCAAATCGTAGGCGGCGTCGATCTGGCCGGTCCGCAATTTGGTCACCAGCGCCTGATCGTCGGAGACGACGGTGAACGTCACTCCGTCCAGGTGGGGCGGCTCGCCCCAGTAGTCGGCGTTGCGGGCCAGCGACAGCGCGACCTTCGGCTGCCAGGAGACGAAGGTGAACGGTCCGGTGCCGTTGAACACCCGCCCCTCCTTCAGTCCGTCGACGGTGTCGCCGTCCAGGATGGGCGCGACCGCCAGGAGGTCGAAGATGTTCCCGGTCGGCTGCGACAGGGTGAGCACGATGCGGTGAGGGTCGCTGGTGTCGAATGCGGCGATCGTCGCCGCGGTGCGCCGGAACTGCGCGTTCCAACTGGGATCGGTGTAGGTCCGCAACGTGAATTCGACGTCCCTCGACGTGAATTCCTTGCCGTTGTGGAAGCGGACATCGTCGCGCAGCGCCAACTCCAGCCGACGTCCGTCGTCCGACAGCTGCCACGACGTGGCCAGCCGCGGCTCGGGCTCGAGGCTGCCGTGCGGGTACTGGACCAGAGTGTCGAAGACGTTGGCCGAGACCCCACCGTTGGTCGGGTTGTTTCCCAGCGACAGGAACGTCGCGGGGATCAGGTCGGCACCGACCCCGATCCGCGCCGTCCCGCCCGTGGGCACGTTCTCTCCCGGTTGGAGTACCGATTCCGTACCCGACCGCTGCAGGCCGACCGCCGAGGTACACCCGGTGGCCAGCACCACGAGGGCGGCGACGACCGCCGACACGAGAAGGCCCCGGCGCGGGTGCGCGGTCGACGTGCGGAAACGAGAAGACATTGCTGTGTCCTAAGAGTCACCCGAAGGAAAGTGGGAAGGGCAGGGGATACGCGGGACCCGTGAACACCCCGGAACGAGTTGTCCGGACGACGAGAGGCGTGAGGGGACGTTCAGCTACGGCAGCGACACCGCATGGAGACGCGGTCACAGCTGGTCGGGGTGCCCATGGGATCGAAGCTAGCACCGGCTCGGATGCCCGACCAAGTTCGCACAGTGGTTGAAATCTGCATGATTCTAACTACTCGACGGGCTCGTGGGCGACCGTAGTATTTCCCGGATTGCACGGGGAAATATTTCTCCGATTCTCTGGGGAAACATGCCTCGGATAGTGAAAGGGATTGTGATTGTGACGGATTCGACAGCGAACGGGAACGGGCAGGGTTCCGGCGAACAGCAGATCCCTCCGGGCGCGCGAGGGTACGACGGATTCGGCGGACACATCGGGCGGACGAGTGCGGAGTCGACGCCGTGGTGGAAGCCGGAGACGAAAGCCCCCGCCGGCGCGCCGAACATCGTGGTCATCCTCATCGACGACATGGGCTACTCGGACATCGGGCCGTTCGGCTCCGAGATCGACACCCCCAACCTGAACCGGCTCGCCGACAGCGGCTACCGGCTGTCGAACTATCACACCACCTCGGTCTGCTCACCGGCCCGCGCGGCGCTGCTCACCGGCCTGAACCCGCACCGCGCCGGCTACGGCAGCGTCGCCAACTTCGACCCCGGCTTCCCCGGGCTGCGGATGGAACTCGCCGACGACGCGCTCAGCCTTGCGGAGATTCTGCGCGCGAACGGCTATGCCACGCACGCGGTGGGCAAATGGCATCTCGCGCGCGATACCAACCTCGCGCCGGGTCGCACCCGCGATTCCTGGCCCCTGCAGCGTGGATTCGACAGCTACTACGGCTCGCTCGAAGGGTTGAATTCGTTCTACTACCCGAACGAGCTGATCTCCGACAACTCCGTGGTCGACGTCGAGGAGTATCCGTCGGACTACTACGTCACCGACGACATCACGGACAAGGCCGTCGCCCGCATCAAGAGCCTGCGCGCCCATGACGCCGACAAGCCGTTCTTCCTCTACTTCTCGCACATCGCGATGCACGGACCGCACCAGGCCAAGCCCGAAGACCTCGCCAAGTACCGCGGCCGCTACACCGAGGGCTGGGACGCAGTGCGGCGCAGCCGCTTCGACGCGCAGCTCGAGGCGGGGTTCTTTCCGCCCGGAACCCAGATGGCCGAACGCAACACCGAACCCGGCTACGACGCCCCGCCGTGGGACGAGCTCACCGAAGAGGAGCAGCTGCGGTTCGCCCGGTACCAGGAGGTCTACGCCGCGATGGTCGACAGCATCGACCAGAGCGTGGGCCGGGTGCTCGACACCCTCGACGAACTCGGCGAGACCGACAACACGATCATCGTGTTCACGTCCGACAACGGCGGCACCGCCGAGGGTGGCGCGGCGGGAACACGTTCGTACTTCAGCCAATTCGTGCACGGACCGGTCCCGTCGGACTGGGTGCGCGACGTTCCGCACGACGAGGAACTGATCGGCTCGGAGAAGATCGGCGTCCACTACCCGCGCGGCTGGGGGCAGGCGTCGAACACCCCGTTCCGGTTCTACAAGGGGCAGACGTTCGCCGGTGGTGTCCGGGTGCCGTTCCTGCTGTCCTGGCCGGCCGGACTCGGGCGCGCCGACGGCGACACCGGACTGCGCAAGCACTACTCGTACGTCACCGACATCACCCCGACGCTCCTGGATCTCGCCGGACTCGAGACTCCGAGCCACCGGAACGGGCTTCCCGCCCAGGAGCGTGACGGTGTCAGCATCGCCGACGTCCTGCGGGACGCCGCGCAACCCACCCCCCACACGGAGCAGTACGCCGAGTTCGGCGGTCACCGCGGGTTCTACCGGGACGGCTGGAAACTGCTGTCGCTGCACACGGATCCGACTCGGGTCGACGATCCGCAATGGCAGCTGTTCGACGTCGAATCCGACCCCGCCGAGACCACGGACGTCGCGCATCTCTTTCCCGAGAAGGTGCGGGAACTCGCCGAGGCCTGGGATCAGGCGGCGTGGCACAACACTGTGTTCCCGATCCTCAACGACCGCAAGGCCGTGCAGCGGCGGCCCGACGAGCGCCGACTCGCGGAGCCGGTGAAGATCCTCGCGGGCACGCCGACGCTGGAACGCTATCGGTCCAGTGTGCTGGTCCAGTACCGCGACTTCACCATCGACGTCGCCACCCACGCGATCGCCGCAGGCGACGAAGGGGTGCTCGTCGCCCACGGTGACCCTCACGGCGGATACGTGCTCTACGTCGAGGACGGCCGGATCGTGTTCGCGGTCAACAGCTACGGCCGCGTCGCGCACACTTCCGCGCCTCTCGGTGCGGATGTGGTGGGTGTGCAGGTCCGGGCGGAGGCCACCGAATCCGTCCGGTGGAACTTCACCATCACGGTCACTGACTCGGCCGGGGTCAGCACCGACGTGGCCACCCTCGACGACCAGTTCCAGCTGGTCGGCATGGCGCCGTGGACCGGGATCTCGGTGGGAGTCGACGCCCGCGGACCCGTCGTGTGGGATCTGCGGGAACGCCGCGGAACCTTCCGATTCACCGGCAGGCTGCGGTCGGTCACCTACACCCCCGGCCCGGTGCGGGTGCCCGAACCCGTCATCCAGGAGGTCGAGGAGCTGGCCGAGGCGATGGCCGACTGACCGGAGAGGTCGGGCGCGCGAAACCGCGCCCGACCTCTGGTCGATTCCGGGCTAGCTGTCGTCGTCCGAATCCTTCTTGCCGTCGGAATTCCTGCGCCAGTGCGTGAACCGCTCCTTGATGTCCGCCGCGACGTCGCCGACGCCGTTTCCGACGGCGTCCACGGTCGTGCCCAGTCCGCTGCCGATCTCACGGAGCATGCGGATCAGCGGGTCGTTCGAGGTATCGAAATTCTGTTTGTACGATTTCGCGGCCTTGCGGAATTCTTCGCTGATCTTGGCGTCGTCGTCCTCGCTGCGGCGCGGGTATTCCCCGCGCAGGATCGCTGCGTAGGCGCCGCTGTCCACCCACTTCTTCAGCTCGGCGGCGCGCAGCACCGAGAACGGGTGGGACAGCAGTTCGATGTTGAGGAGCTTGAGGACTCCGTCGCGCAGGTCGCCGCTGGCGTCGTACTCGGCGGCCTGCGCCAGGAAGGCGTCGGTGTCGATCTCGCTGACCCGGGAACCGCCTGCCAGCTTCAGCTGCACACGGAGGGCGGTGTGAACGTCCTGCCCGCACAGCAATCCGGCACGGTCGCCGGACAGTTCCGATTTGCGCTGCCATTCCATGAGCGCGGCGATGATCGCCCGCAGCGCCCACCCGCCGATCGGAATCCAGCCGATGGTCCCGGCCAAGCGCATCAGATGCATGAGGATCGTGCGATACACCGCGTGCCCGGACAGCGCGTGCCCGAGTTCGTGGCCGATGATGAAGCGCTGCTCCTCGTAATTCATCACGTCCAGCAGCCCGGTGGTGACCACGATGAACGGCCGGTCCATGCCGATGGTGAAGGCATTCATGATCGGGGTCTGCAGCACGAACAACTCAGGTGTCTCGTCGGCGCCCAGGATGCGCACGCAGTCGCTGCGGAGGTCGTGGAGATCGCTGAACTGCCGTTCGTCGACGCGCACCGAGGTGGCGAGGTACATCAGCCGGTGCTGGCGCTCCTGCAGCAGACCCGAGATGGTCCGGAAGACGGTGTCGAATCCCTTCAAGGTGCGCAGGGTGACGAGCGCCGCCCGATCCGCCGGGTGCTCCCACGCACGCGAGCTGATCTCCGGAAACGCCGTGCGAACGCGGTCTGGTGTGGTGGTCAAGCTCTCCCCCTGGGTCAGTGTGCGTGGCCTCCAGGTCAGGGTAGCGCCGGAGGGTAACGGCGGCGGTCGTGCTGGGCATTTTGCCAACCGCCGACCACGACGGCTGCTCCGAATATGCGCAGTATGCTCAAACTCGACGCTCGGTATTGCTCAAAGTGCGTTCCGATGTTCGACTGTTGTGAGAGATCTGCACACGAGACCTCGAAGATGCGGTGAGGTCGGTTCCCAACAGGTCCGCCTGCCCGTCACCGCCGATCCGCCTCGCTCACGAACTGGGCCGAGGAGGATCGGATTCGGTGCCAGGAACTCACAGGCAAGGACGAAACGATGAACGACGCCCGCACGATCGACGACCACACGGCGCAGCTCACCCCGCGCGCGGCCACCCCGGAAGCGCTCGTGGAGATCGAGCAGCGTGTGTTGTGGTTGGCGACGTCGATGATCCACCACGCCAACCGGGTTCGCCCGAACCCGTCGGGGTTGAAGGTCGGTGGCCATCAGGCGTCGTGCGCGTCGATGGTGTCGATCATGACGTCGCTGTGGTTCGAGCAACTCCGCCCGGGCGACCGGGTGTCGGTCAAACCGCACGCCTCTCCGGTGCTGCACGGCATCAACTACTTGCTCGGGGAGCTGGACGAGAAGTATCTGACGACGCTGCGGGAGTTCGGTGGCCTGCAGTCGTACCCCAGCAGGTCGAAAGATCCCGATCCGGTGGACTATTCGACCGGGTCGGTGGGGATCGGTGCGACGGCCCCGATCTGGGGTGCCATCGCCCGCCGCTACGTGAACACCCAGATCGGTTCGGCGGGCACGGGTCGGCAGTATTCGCTGGTCGGTGACGCCGAGCTGGACGAGGGTGCGGTGTGGGAGGCGATCCTCGACACCTCCGTCGCCGAACTCGGTGAGATCGTGTGGATCGTGGACCTGAACCGGCAGTCCCTGGACCGGGTGGTGCCGAACATCGCCGCCGGCCGGCTCGAGGCGATGTTCTCGGCCGCCGGCTGGCAGGTGCTCGCCGTGAAGTTCGGGACCCTGCTCGAGTCGCTGTTCACCCGGACCGGTGGGCCGGCGTTGCGGACCCGGATCCTGGATATGCCCAATCCCGAATACCAGCGGCTGCTGCGCTGTGACGCCGCGCAGGTCCGCGACCGGTTGCCCGGGGACGGCCCCGACGCCCCGGGCATCGCATCGCTGATCGCCGAGTTGGACGACGACACCCTCCTCAAAGCGATCCGCAACCTCGGCGGCCACGACCTCGACGCCCTCCGCGCCGCCTACGCGCAGATCGACGACACCCGCCCGACGGTGATCATCGCCTACACCATCAAGGGCCGCGGCCTGCCGACGCAGGGGCATCCGCAGAATCATTCGTCGCTGCTGACGGTGCAGCAGTACGAGCAGCTGGCCGCGGAGTTGGGGATGGACCCGGCGCACCCGTGGGCCCGGTTCGAGGCCGACGGCGCGGCGGGCCGGGTGTGTGCGGCGACCGCGGACAGGTTGCGGCGGGAGAAGGTCGAATTCGGCACCCCGCCCGCGGTGCCGGCCGACATCGGCCGCACCCCGTCGGGGACGTCCACCACCCAGGCCGCCCTGGGCCGGGCACTGCTCGACCTGTCCCGCCAGGCCCCCGAGGCGGCGAAACGCGTCGTCACGGTCAGCCCCGACGTGTCCTCCACTACCAACCTGGCCGGCTGGCTGAACAAGGTCGGGGTGTGGTCGCCGAACGAGCGACGCAACTGGTTCGACGACGACGCCGAAACGATCATGCACTGGCGGGAAAAGCCCACCGGGCAGCACATGGAACTGGGCATCGCCGAAACCAACCTGGTCGGCCTGATGGGTGAACTCGGCGCCACGTGGAGTCGGTGGGGACAACCGCTGTTCCCGATCGGGGTGATGTACGACCCGTTCGTCGAACGCGCCCTCGAGCCCTGGTCGTATGGGATCTATGCGGGTGGGCAGTCGATCCTGGTCGGCACCCCGTCCGGGGTGACCCTGGCCGCGGAGGGTGGGGCGCATCAGTCGATCAAGACCCCGTCGATCGGCGTCGAGCAGCCCGGGTGTGTGAGTTACGAGCCGGCGTTCGCGATCGACGTGGAGTGGACGCTGCTCGACAGCATCTCCCGGTTGGGCCGCCCGGACGGTTCGTCGTCGTATCTGCGGCTGTCGACCCGTCCGGTCGATCAGACCCTCGCCGCGGTCCCCACCGATCCCGCGGCGCGGGAGCGTCGCCGCCGGCAGGTGGTCGCCGGCGCGTACATCCTCCGCCGCACCGACACCCCGGCGGTCACGCTGGTCGGCATGGGCGCGGTGATCACCGAAACCCTCACGGCCGCGGACCGACTGGCCGAACAGGGCATCGCCGCCGACGTGGTGTGCGTGACCAGTCCCGGGTTGCTGTTCGAGGCGGTGCAGGCCCGCCGCGGCCTCGCCGACGGCCCGTCCTGGATCCTCGACCAGGTGTTCCCCGCCGACCGGGCGGCACCGATGGTGACCGTCCTGGACGGGCACCCGCACACCCTCGCGTTCCTGACCGGGATCAACCACGTTCCCGGGGCCGCGCTCGGTGTCAGCCGGTTCGGGCAGGTCGGTTCCCTCGACGACGTCTACCGCTATCACGGCATCGACACCGACAGCATCGTCCGCGCCGCCCTCGACCTCTCCTGAACGAACGGGACGCTCGTTGCGTTAGATCGAACGAGCGTCCCGTTCGGTTCGGGCCAGGCGTCAGGAGTTCACGTCCTATCGCCATCCGTATCGGTCATCGATACAAATCTGAGAAAACGCACCCAGAATGTGGCGCCGCTTACATCTGCTGGGGTATCGTCGCTGTAGTTACAACGCGATGTATCGCTGATCGATACAACCTGGCGGAGGAGAGTGACCGGTGCCCGACCATGAACCCGACAACGAGCAGCCGTCACTTGGAACCCGGGTACCTCCGGCGAGTGGGGTTCCGCTCGAGAATCAGCCCCCACCCATGCTTCTCTCGCTCCTGATCCTGGAGAAGGTGCTCGATCGGCAGGGTCCCTGGGGGGTGACCGCGCTGGCCGACGCCCTCGGACTGCCGAAGGCGCGGATTCACCGGCACCTGGGCAGCCTGAAGAACAGTGGCTTCCTCTCGCAGGACGCGGTGTCCCGCTCTTACGAGCCTGGGTGGCGCCTCCTGCTGCTGGGCCAGCGTATCGAGTCCCGGACCGGCGTGGTCGCGCTTGCACGTCCTGTCATGGCCCGACTGCGCGACGAGGTCGGACAGTCCGTCGTTCTTTCCCAGCTCACCGAACAGGGCGTCACCGTCACCGAGGTTCTTCCGGGAGGTTCGCCCATCGACGTCGTCCTGAGTGCCGGAACTCAACTCGGCTACAACAGTTCGGCGCAGGGCAAGGTGGCGTTGGCGTTCGGCATCGAAGAGCAGGTTCGGGCGTGGTCGGCACTTCCCCCCGAGCAGCGGACCGCACACACGATCACCGACCCGCAACGGCTTCACGCCGAACTCGACAAGGTGCACGACCAAGGATGGGCATCGGGTCCGCAGGAAACTTTCCTCGGAGTGAACACCCTTGCAGCGCCGGTATTCTCACATGGTGGTGCGCTCGCGTGCACGCTGGGTGTCGTTGCGTCGATCCACTATCTGCCCGACCCGCCCGACCCGGCGCTGGTGTCGACGCTCACGACCGCCGCAGCATCGCTGTCCTGGGAACTCGGCTACCGCACCGACTACGCCGAGAACAAACCTGCCGGCGTCCGAACGTCGCGCTCCGACGCCGGTATGCCTTCCAGGTTGGAAACGTTTCCTCCTCAGAGGGATTCGCGGGATTCGTCGCTGACCGACCGGACCGGGCCGGCCACCGTCACGTAGTGCGGGTGCTCCCCCCCGGAGAGGGTCCCGTCGCTCAGTGCATTCCCATCCACCCCATGACCGAACGGGGAGATTTCATGAAACAAGACTTCCCCTCCCAACTCCTCCAGCGGACACTTGCCATCCTCTCGGCGTTTCGCCACGGTGATCGGGAACTCACCGTTGCCGAGATCAGCGAGCGCGCCGGCGTCCCGAAGTCCACTACCTACCGGTTGATCTCGGAACTAGTCGAGCTGGGGCTTCTCGAACGCACCGAACGCGCGGTGTCGCTGGGTGTGAGCCTGTTCGAACTAGGGCAACTCGCCGCTTCGCACCGACGCAGTATTCGCGAGATCGCGCTTCCGCACCTTGCAGACCTCAGAGAAGCGACGCATCAGACGATCCATCTCGCCGTCCTCCGGGAAAATGAGGTCGTCTACGTGGAGATCCTGCCTGCTCGCAACAGTCCTCCCCTGCCGAGCAGGGTCGGCGGGAGGCTTCCTGCGCACGCGACCGCTTTGGGTAAGGCGCTTCTGGCGCATGCGCCTGTGGAGACCATCGAACACGTTCTCGCCGAAGGACTTACACCGTTCGGCCCCAACACGGTGTGTGACGAAATCGACCTGCGCCGACAGCTCGCGAGAATTCGATCGACGAATGTGTCCTACGACGATCAGGAGTCGTACTCCGGAATCGTCTGCGTCGCCAGTGCCATCGCCGTCGCATCCGATGCTCCTGTCGCGGCCGTGTCCGTTTCCGGGTGGTACAACCGGGTGGATCCGCAACGACTCGGGCCACTCGTCCGGGCCACGGCTATCGCGATCACTCGTAGTGCACGGCAGGGATGCGTCCGTTCGTCGGACTCGCGGCACCCAAACTCAGTGCTTCAGAAAATCTGAGAAGACATTCGCGAGCCGAGATATTCGGAGAATGCCAACGCCCGGCCGCGGACAGTTGGGCCTGGGAGTGCCCCGGCCGGCAAGGGGGGCACTCCTCCGGTCGCATGAATGTGTCGCGCCTCGGTCGTGAGGTAGCGGCACATTTCCTTGTGCGCGAGACGCTTCCCTCATGACGTCGGCCAATGCGGCCGCCGAGACCGTTTATCGTATCGTGAGAATTTGTTTGCGCTGGTCGGAAGTGCTTGCCTACCATGTGATCACGCCGCAAGAGCACAGATCGAGGTGCGGTGGCGGTTCGATACCACGCATGGTCTGGTGTGAGGGAAACGTGCGCCGAGGGCTCGAAACCCGCTCGAGGCAAAAATAAGTCGGGACCCTGCCTCGAAAGTGTTACACCAGGCCGTTCACCACGGATGCTGCGGAGTCGGCATCCGTCTTCGAGGGAAGGATCAGCACATGGAGATCGAGGGCAAGCTCGGTTCGGTGATTCTGGCTCGTCTTGAGCCGCACGCCGATCTGCTGGAGTCGATTCTGGAGATCGCGAAGCGCCACAAGATGAAGGCAGGAGTCATCCTGTCGATCACCGGTTCGCTCGACCGAGCGGTGTTCCAGCGCTTCCAGCCCGGTCGTGACTCCACCCAGGTGATCGGTGTCGAGGAGATGGTAGGCCCGATCGAGTCGAGTGGTCACGGCATTATCGGCATCGTGGATGCACCCGATCGGGGCGATGTGCCGTTCGGCGTCGGCAAGTACACGCACGGTGATTCGTACGCCCATGTCCATCTCACGGTGACGAACGCGACCGAGACCGTGTGCGGGCACGTGATGCCCGGCTGCATCGTCCGTTCCAACCACGCCGTATCCCACTTCACGATCATGATTGCGCCGATCGAGGAGGCAGCGTTGAAGCTGCGGATCGACGGGACACCCGATGCCGGCTCGCGTGGTGTGTACCACCTCCTGGAGACCATCTCCGCATGACCGGCATCCACACTTCCTCTACCCACTAGGATTTACCATGACGAAACCGTCCCTGAAAGAACGCCTTCACACCCAGCCCCTGTCCCTCGGAATGCAGTCTTTCTCGGCGAACCCGGGGATCGTCGAGATCCTCGGTCTGACCGGCTTCGACTGGGTGTCGCTGGACATGGAACACTCACCCACCAGCTTCGAGACCGTGGAACACCTTGCGCGGGCCGCGAAAGCGGCGGGAACGTCCGCACTCGTAAGGGTGGCCGAGAACGATCCCATTCAGATCATGAAGGCACTCGACCGCGGCGTCGACGGGGTCATCGTTCCGCACATCAAGTCGGCGGCAGATCTCGAGGCTGCGGTGGCGGCCACGCGGTACAGCCCGGACGGCATCCGGGGAGCGTGCACGAGTGTCCGTTCCAGCGGTTATGGAACCGAGCCGTGGGACTCCTATCTCGAGCGGGTCGCGAGCGAGACCGTCGTGGTTGCGTTGGTCGAGGACGAGGAAGCGATCACTTCTTTCGACGAGCTGCTGAAGGTTGACGGGGTGGATGCATTCTGGCTCGGCACCCGAGATCTCGCTCAGGCGATGGGAATTCCGGGCAGTGACCTGCACAACCCGCTCTTCACGAAGATGGCGAAGGACCTCTGCGCACGCGCGAAGGATCAGGGGAAGCTGATGATGGCGACGGTGGGACCGCTGCTCACCATCGAGTACGCCCAGTTCATCCACAGCCTCGGCTTCACTTGCATCAGCTACGGAACCGACCTGAAGAACTTCGGCAGGTTTGCGCAGTCGGTGGTCACGGGCCTGCGTGGCGAATGACTCACACCGCCAACATATTCAACCCACGCGAAAGGTCAGTGATTGCGTTGACGACACCCCGGCGGAACAGACTGGTCGAGTTGGCATCCCAGCAGAAGCCTGCATTCGGAGGTTCGCTGCACAGCGGTGACATCAGCCGGGCGCGCGCGCTCGCAGACTCCACCTTCGATTTCGTGATGGTCGACCTCGAACACGAGGGTTTCGACCTGCCGCGGCTGGGTGACACGCTGCAGTGGCTCATCAGTCGCCGGCAGATGGCCAAGACGGGGTCGCTGTTCCCGTCGCCGACCCCGATCGTGCGTCTGCCACACACGCTCGGCGAGCGCACGATGTGGATCGCCAGTCAGGCGCTCGACTACGGTGCTCTCGGCCTCATCCTGCCCTACACCGAGCATGCCGAGGATGTCGAGATGATGGTTCGCGCGCTGCGGTACCCGCGGCGTGAAGCCAACGGTGGCGTCGTCGGAGAGCGCAGGGTCTGGCCGAAGCTGGCGTCGCGGTACTGGGGTTGCGCCGACTACGACGAGTACTTCGACATGGCCGACTTCTGGCCGTTGTCGGAACAGGGCGAGATAGTCCTGATCGCCATGGTTGCGACGCCGACGGCGCTGGAGAACATCGAGGAGATCGCGTCGGTACCCGGTCTGAGCGGCATCCTGTTCGGGGCGAAGCACGCGTGGTCTGCGCTCGGCCGCCGCGGAAAGACCGACCTCGACGATCCGGACCTGGTGCACTTCCGGTCGAGCGTCCTCGCCGCATGCCAGAAGAACGACATCGTGGCGGGCACCTCGCTCAGCGGTTCGGCACCCGTACTCGGGGGCGGAACGGTGAACGTGCCGTATCTGGAACGCCGTATCGACGAGGGATTCGGTTTCTTCCTCACGCAGGGGAACGGGCGGCCCGAACTGACACGGTGAGGTGCGGTGAACATGGGAGTACGAGAAGCCACTCGCGTCGGCACGACGTTCGTGTCGATGCGAAACCGCAACTACCGCTTGTATTTCGTCGGACAACTCGCTTCGCAGGCGGGCAACTGGATGCAGACCGTGGCACAGTCCTTCCTCGTTCTGGAACTCACCGACTCCAGTACTCAGTTGGGATTGACGGTCGCGGCCCGCTACCTCCCGATCTTCCTGATCGGTCCCTGGGGTGGGCTGGCGGCTGACCGCTTCGACAAGCGGGTTATCCTCGCCGCCACCCAATCTGCTGCGTCGGTACTCGCGCTGATCTTCGCTCTCCTGGTCATCACTCACAGCACCCCGCTCTGGGCGATCTACGTGCTGGCGACGGCGCTCGGTCTGGTCAACGTCATCGACGTCCCGGCACGCCAATCGTTCATCTCGGAACTGGTCCGTCCGGACGAGCTCGGCAACGCGGTCACGCTCAACTCGATCACGATCAACGCCGCCCGGCTGTTCGGTGCCGCGCTGGGCGGCCTCGTCGCCTCGGTACTGGGGCTGGCGGTCTGTTTCTGCCTCAACTCGGTGTCGTACCTGGTGGTGCTGGTGACGCTGTTCTGGATGGACAGGTCGCAGATCACGGCGTCGCGGCGAGCTCCACGCGAACGCGGCCAGATCAGATCAGGATTCCGCTACGTGCGAGAGACGCGGGAATTGCTCGTTCCGCTGATCATGGTGGCTGCCGTCGGCGCGCTGGCTTGGGAGTTCCAGGTGACCCTTCCCCTTGTTGCCAAGGAAACGTTCGGCGGCGGTGCGGGGCTCTATGGAACGATGATGGCGGTGATGAGCGCCGGAGCCGTCGTGGGCGGTCTGGTCACGGCCTCCCGGCCCACCGACCGTGCCCGGTCGTTGGCCGTTGCAGCGGCGGGCTGGGGCGTCGCACTCACGGCGGCGGCCCTGGCTCCGAACCTGGCCGTCGAGTTCGCCGCCCTGCTGTTCGTCGGGTACGGCAGTATCACCTTCAACGCCCTCGGCCGAACCGCGCTCCAGCTGGGCGCGCGTGCGGACATGCGTGGTCGGGTGATGGCGCTGTGGATGACGGCGTGGGCAGGCACGACTCCGATCGGTGGGCCTGTCGTCGGGTGGATCGGTGAGGCGGCCGGCGCACGATTCAGTCTTCTCGCAGGCGGCGTCCCGACGATCGCCGTGGGTCTACTTTGCTATCCCGCACTGGCGCGGATCGATGCCCGACGTAGCGGATCGATCGACTCCGATCGACATCCGCGCTTGAATTTGTCACTACGGCGACGAAGTGAGGAATAATGAAAATCAACAAAGGCACATTGTCGATTTCCAGTCCGGCGTTCGGACACGGCGCGCGGATGCCCGACGCGTATTCCAAGAACGGCCGGGGCGTCTCGCCACCCTTGTCGTGGACGGGCGTTCCCAAGGGGACGAAGTCGTTCGCCCTCGTCGCCCACGATGCGGACGCGCCCTTGATCGAAGGCTTCACCCACTGGGTGCTGTACGGCATTCCGGCGCAGGTTGATTCGGTTCCGGAAGGCGGCGGAGCCGGCTATGTCCAGGGGCTCAACAGTACGGGCGCGCCGGGCTGGACGCCGGCTGCCCCGCCTGCCGGGCACGGCACACACTTCTACTATTTCCACCTCTACGCCCTCGATGCCGAAATCGACCTCCCGCCGGGACTGTCGATGGACGAACTGCTCCGCGAGATCGACCCGCACGTGATCAACCAGGCGCGCGTGGTCGGTACTTACTCCAACGAATGACGAGAAAGGTCACCAGTATGAGCCTGCAGACCAACGACTACGACGTCGTGGTGATCGGATATGGCGGCGCGGGGGCCTCGGCGGCGATCGAGGCGCACGAGGCGGGGGCACGGGTGCTCGTGCTCGAGAAGGCCGCCGAAGGCGGCGGAACAACGGCCATGGCTGGTGGCAACATCAGAACTGTTCGCGACGCCGACAAGATGATCAAGCACTTCCACACGCTCTGCGAGGGAACGACCGACCTGGCGTCCGTCGAGGCTCACGTGCGCGGTCTGATCGACCTGCCTGCATGGATCGAGAAGTGCGGCGGGGTCATCGCCCCAGACAAGAAGAAGGTCTCCGGTCCGCCCGTCGTCGGCCCGCCGTATCCACGGGAGACACCGGGAACCCTGTTTCCCCGGGTCGAGGGTGCGGACGGCGTGGGTGTCCGCTACCGCTGGCCACAACAGAACGGGCACGATCGCGGTGCGGCGGGTTACGCGATGTTGGCCCGGAACGTCGCGCAGCGTGGCATCGACGTGGTCACCGGAGCGAGGGTCACCTCGCTCGTTCGCGACGGGGTCACGGGGCGAGTGTCCCGGGTGCACGCCGAGCACGACGGCGAGAAGATCCAGATCGATGCGAGGGGTGGAGTGGTGCTCGCCAGTGGTGGCTACTCCTGGGACGCAGAGCTGTTGCGCGACACGATAGGTGCCGTCCTTCCGTCCGCGTCGCCACCGCATCGGAATACCGGTGACGGGGTGCGCATCGCGCAAGCGGTAGGAGCCGGACTGTGGCACATGGGAGCCGCTGTGTTGCAGTTGGGTGTCGTGGTGCCCGACTACGAGGCGTCATTCGGGTTGAAGGTCCGCGAACGCGGATTCGTCCTGGTCGATCGCCTCGGGCAGCGGTTCTGCGACGAGACCAACCTTGCCGGACACGACGGTGGGGTACTGCTGGACGACCGTGACCTGCGGGGCGCAGTGCGCAAGCGCCTGCCCAGCTATCTCGTGTTCGACGAGGCGACCCGGCTTGCCGGCCCGGTTGTCACTCCTGATCGCGGTTTCAATCGCGACAGCGGGTGGTCCGACGACAACTCCGTGCCGGTGGAACGAGGTTGGATCGCGTCCGCCCCCACCGTTCGGGGGCTGGCAGGCAAACTCGGACTGGATTCAGACGAACTGACACGCACGATCGACACCTACAACCGGGGCGCCGCGGCAGGCCACGACGCCTACGGTCGCGCGGCGGCGGAGTGCACGCCCCTCGAGGACGGGCCGTTCTACGGGATTGCCGTCTGGCCATGCATTCTCAACACCCAAGGCGGGCCGCGCCGCTCTCCGGCCGGTCACATCCTGGATCCGTGGGGAACGCCGATCCCCGGTCTATTCGGTGCCGGCGAACTGGGCTCCATCTGGAACACGCTGTACCCCGGTGGCGTCAACTACGGCGAGGCGCTGATCTCGGGACGAGTCGCCGGTGCGTCTGCTGTCGGAGTGGTACCTTCCTGAGGATTGCCGATCACCTTCTCGACACGGCAAAGGGGTTGGGCGAAAAGTGGTTTCGTCCAACCCCTTTGTGTTTTCTCAACGAGCGGCGGCGTCGATTTCACCCTTCCGCTGGGAGGCCTTCCACTGCCGGAACTGTTCCTCGGAGCGTCCGCGCCGCCAATAGCCGGAGATGGAGGTGTGGGCGCCACTCACCGAACGTTCCTGCAAAACGTAGCGACGGAGGTTTTGCATCACGGCGGCAGCCTCACCGTGGATGAAGACGTGTGGTTCGCCATCGAGCCACTCGGCGCCACGGACGGCCGCAACCAGGGGTGAATTGTCCCCGGCACGGTCGTCATCGACCTCGTGGGAACTCGCGCCGCGGTGTATCCAGGTGATGCATGTGTCGGCGGGCGCCTGCAACTCGATCTCGTCGTCCGGCCCTGTGACCTCTATGTATGCCCGGACTGTTGCAGTTGCCGGCATCGCTTCGAGCGCGGCGGCGAGCGCCGGGAGACCGCTCTCGTCGGCTGCGAGGAGGTGCCAGGGCGCCGCGGCGTCGGGACGGTAGCCCCCGCCGGGGCCGAGGAATCGAACTATGTCTCCAGGGGTGGTCCGGGCTGCCCAGGGAGCGGCGACGCCGGATTCACCGTGCACGACGAAGTCGATGGCGATCTGGCGGAGTACCGCGTCCACACGGCGCACGGTGTACGTGCGCACGACGGGATGCGACTCCTTCGGCATCTCTCGTCGGATTCGTTCCAGGTCAAACGGTTCCGAATATTCGACACCAGGTATCGGCAAGACCATCTTGACGTAACTGTCGGTTTCGTTCCTGCTTCGATAGTCGGCGAAACCCGGCCCGCCCAGATACACCCTGACCATATGCGGGGTCAGCCATTCCGTGCGTTCCACGACCATCGTGTTCATTCGTTTGGCCATCTCGGCTCCTGCGTTTCGTGGGGGATCGGCGGCATTTCGTTGCCGCTCGCTCAGGACATTCACCGGCACTTCGGAGGATCCATGGAGGCATCTCTCAGGGCCTCGATGATGCGGCGCAGGCAAATCGGACGCAGCAGGGGTGCTTCGGAGAAGGCATTTATCGTATCGTGAGAATCTGTTTGCGCTGGTCGGAAGAGCCTGCCTAGCATGTGTATCACGTCACCAACTCGTCCGAAAGAGCCCCGCATCACACCGCTACAGACTCGGTCGAGTTTCGATTCCCCTTCGTTCCCTTGGAGGATCCAATGCGTTCGCAACGCCCCCAGGGCCGTGAGACCGGGACGGCGACCTGGGTGCCGGATCTTTACGGGAGGCAAAACTTTTCAGGCAGGAGCGCCGAATTGTCCGTATAGCGAACAGCGGAATCGAATCCCGGTTCTCGACGCCCCTCACGACTCGCGCAGCACAAGGAGAAGAAATGTCAGAAGGTAGCTTCCGCGCTTACCTCGCGCACGGATCGAGGAAGATCTCGGTCCTGTCCTTCTCGCCCACGTCGGGCAAGATGGTTCAACTTCAAGACGTCGTCGTGAACGGCGACGACGTTCCCGAGGACGTGCGGGCGGGTCGGTTCATGGCGTTGGCGGTGAGCCCGGACCGCCGCTTCCTGTATGCAACCAATCGGACGGCTCCGTATTCGTTCCGGAGCTTCGCGATCGACGGCACGGACGGCACGCTGACGTACCTCGGCGACGCGCCGGCGGTCGAGAGTTCCCCGTACATCACCACCGACCGGACGGGACGTTTTCTCCTCGCTGCCTACAATCCGCCCGATCGCCGGCGTCGCACCGGCTTCGTCAGCGTCAGCGCGATCAACAACGGCTTCATCCAGCCGCCGCACCAAGTGATCCACACTCCCCCGAAGACGCACGGGATCCTCCCGGACGCATCGAACCGGTTCGTGCTGGCTCCCGCATGCGACGGTGATGTTCTGGTGCGGTTCACCTTCGACGAAGCAACGGGACTGCTGAACCCCAACGAGCTCGCGCCGATCGTGGTTCGCCCGGAGTCCGGGCCGCGGCACTTCGTGTTCCATGCGAGCAATCGCTACCTCTACATGCTCAACGAGTACGACGGCTCGGTCTACGCATACAGTTTCGATCCCCGAGACGGTGCGATGTCGGAGATTCAGATCGCAAGCGTGCGGCCCGCCGAAGTGGACAAGGACGTGAACCCACGCGCGGGAGACCTCCGCATCACCCCGGATGGCAAGTGGCTGTATGCGGCAGTACGGGTAAATTGCACCATCGCCGCCTTCGCAGTCGACCAGATCACGGGCCGGCTGACCCCGGCAGGACACTTCCCCGTCGACAAGGAACCCCGCGGTTTCAACATCGATCCGTTCGGTCGCTATCTGATCGCGAACGGGTTGATGACGAACACGGCGGTCACCTACGAGATCGACCAGAACACAGGTGCTCTCACGCGGGTCGCGGAGACCCCGACGATGGAAGACCCGAACTGGATCGAATTCGTGCGGTTGCCGTGACGAGAAGACACGACAACATCGCGTTGTCGACTGACCCGGAACTTGCGGAAATGCGTCGTCGTCTGCCCTCGGCACACGAATCCGGCGCGGGGATGTGGGAAGGACTTATCGAATGAAGGTTTACGAAGCGCTGGCACGGGCGTTCCAGGCAGAAGGTGTGACCGATGTTTTCGGCCTGATGGGCAATGCCAACATGTACTGGTGGTATGCCATGGACCAGGCGGGTGTCAACGTGCACCCGACCCGGCACGAAGGCACCGCGCTGTCGATGGCCGAGGGCTGGGCGCGGGCGACCGGACAAGTCGGCTGCTGCACGGTCACCCAGGGGCCCGGCGTCACCCAACTCGGCAGCGCGTTGACGGTCGCGAGCCGGGCGCGGATCCCGCTCGTGGTGTACGGCGGCGACAGCGTGATGGGTGCCCTGAACGGATTGCAGTACATCGACCAGCGGCGGTTCGTGGAAGCGACCGAGACCGCCTTCGTGCCGCTGTTCAAGGCCGAGCAGGTCAATGAGGTTGTGCGCGAAGCGTTCTTCATTGCCCGGTCGCAGTCGCGTCCCGTGTTCCTGAACGTCCCCAGGGATCTGCAGGAAGCGGATTACGATGAGTCTCTGCCCGAGTACGAGCCGTCGATCGCCATGCATCCCGAGCCGCAGAAGACGCTCCCGAACCCGGATCGGCTGCGCGACGCGGCCAGGCTCCTGGCAGGCAGCAAGAAACCGGTGGTCGTCGTCGGCCGGGGCGTCGACGCCGACGCAGAGGGAGGGGTCAAGAGCCTGGCGGAACGCGTGGGGGCGCTGATCGCGACCACGCTGCCCATGAAGGGCTGGGGCAACGACTCACCGTACTACGTCGGCGTCGCCGGCGGATTCTCGAACCGGACGGCGGTCGACCTGTTTGCCGAGGCCGACTGCGTCCTGGGTGTCGGGGCCAGCCTGAACCGCCACACACTGCAGGACGGCAATCTCTTCGAGCATGCCCGGTATGTCCAGATCGACTTACGTCCCACCCTGATCATGGGCAACCACCGCGCCGCCGACGTCTACCTGCAGGGCGACTCGCTTCTGACGGTCGATGCACTGAACGAGCTGCTCGAAGCCGAAGGTGTCGCGTCACGGACAGGCTTCCGCACACCCGAGGTCAAAGCCCTTCTGAAGGAATCCGATCCGGACCCCCGCGAGTTCGAGCTCGAACCGGACACCGTGGACCCACGCCTGGCGGCCGCACTGGTCGACAAGGCGCTCCCCGCCGAAGTCGGGACCGTCCTGGGTAACGGCCACACGTCCGGAATCGCCACGATCAACATGACCAAGCGTCGTGACCTGCAGTGGTACATCTCGGCGTTCGGATGCATCGGTCAGAGCCTGCCGACCGCGATCGGCGGCGCTGCCGCGTCCCCTCATCCTGTGGCCGTGATCGACGGCGACGCCAGTGTGCTCATGCACATCAACGAGCTCGAGACCGCCGCCCGGATGGGACTGAAGTTGCTCGTCGTAACCCTCAACGATCAGGCGTGGGGAGCCGAGTACCAGAAATTCTCACCCAAGAACATGGATACGCGGACGGCGGTCATCCCGACACCCGACCTCGGTGCAGTAGCCCGTGCCTTCGGCTGCCGGGGCGCGCTGATCACCGAGTTGGAGCAGATCGAGCCGGCCGTGGACGAGTTCCTGCGCGGAGACGGGCCGATGTTGCTGGATATTCGAGTGTCGAAGACGGTCGCGAGCGTGCCGTATCGACGTGTTCGCTTCGGCGAGCACATCTGACCGAGTTGTTGTAGCAGGGAACCCACGACAGGGAAGTGCACTGTGAGTACTCAATTGCCCGATCTGTACGAGTCCGCGACCACCGCGAGTCCGGCGCCCGCGGACGTTGCGCCGCGCATCAGCGTCCGTAATCTGTGCAAGACCTACAACACGCGTCGCGGCCCCGTCGCGGCACTCCGGAACGTCTCGATGGACGTGGCCCCGGGCGAGGTCATGGTGCTGCTCGGCCCCAGCGGCTGCGGCAAGACCACCCTCCTCCGGTGCGTGGCCGGACTCGAATACCCGGACTCGGGCGAGATCACCGTGCAGGGGAAGACGGTGTTCTCTTCGTCGCGAAACATCGTCGTGGCTCCCGAGAACCGCAATCTGAGTATGGTTTTCCAGTCGTACGCGCTGTGGCCGCACATGACCGTGTTCGCCAACGTAGCCTTTCCATTGACGACGGCCAAGGTGAAGAAGGCTGACGTTCGGGAACGCGTGCACGCGGTGCTGCAGATGGTGGGCTTGGACCACCTGGCGCGCAGCCACCCCGGCCAGCTCAGTGGTGGTCAGCAGCAGCGCGTGTCATTGGCCCGCGCCCTCGTCGCGGATCCCGGAGTGATCCTGTTCGACGAGCCGTTGTCGAACCTGGACGCGAAAGTTCGCGAACGACTGCGTGATCAGCTGCTCTCCCTGCAGGACAGCATCGGGTTCACGGCGCTGTACGTGACACACGACCAGACCGAGGCCACCGGGCTGGGCGACAGCATCGCCGTCATGGAAGTGGGTTCCGTTGCACAACTCGGGACTCCGACCGATATCTACTACCGGCCGAGTTCGCGGTACGTCGCCGACTTCGTCGGCAGCGCCAACGAACTGAAGGGCACCGTGGTCGGGTTTGCCGGCGAGTACGCCCGGGTGGATACTCCGATCGGTTCGCTCCTCGGATCCGCTGGTTCGGAACGGGTGGTCCAGGGGCAGTCCGTGAGCATGATGTTCCGGCCCGAGCACTGCCACATCACGGACGGGGGCGCCGGCCGCGAAAACCATATCCAGTGTGTCGTAGACCGATCCATGTTCCTCGGCTCGCACGTGGAGTACGTCGTCGATGCAGGAGGCCAGCGACTGGCTCTCAAGACGATGGAGGGGGAACTGCGGAAGGCCGGCGCGACTATCACCGTGCGGCTGGATCCGACCATGGTCCGGGTGTTTCCGGCGGAGTGATCGGGCCGGCTGGAACCAGAAGTGTTGTACCCCATCGCAAATTACCGAAAAGGTCTCCACGCGAAACGCGTCGGGGCATGTCCGGGGGCAGAGGAGATGTTCGATGACAGGCAATGAGCTCTTGAGCGGATCCATGATGTCGCGTCGTAACGCGCTCGGATTGGGTCTGGGCGGCGCGGTGGGTCTGTTCCTCGTCGCGTGTGGCGCCCGTCCCGGTGGCGGGTCAGCGGCGCCGACGGTCGACGTGTCGAGTCTGAACTCGACCGACCAGGGGCTTCTGGCGGAGGCGCAGAAGGAGGGCACGGTCACGCTGTACACGTCGAGCGTCCCGGGGACGGTCGATCAGATCGTGGCCGCCCTCGACCAGCTGAAGATCACCGTCGTACCGCAGCGACTCAACTCCGCCCAACTATCCCAACGGTTCTCGGCCGAGTCGGCGGCCGGGCAGAGCAACGCCGACGTCGTCATGATCAGTGATCCCGTCGTCCTTCCGGACTGGACGGCGAAGGGATGGCTCTCGCCGGTGGATTCCCAGCCTGCCTGGTCGGGATGGCCGGCGCAGTTCAAGGACACCTACTACAGCATCGTCGGGATCAATCCGCAGGGCATCGCGATCAACACGAACAAGGTCGACGCCACGAACGTCGAGGACTGGAAGTTCCTGCTCGAACCCGAATTCCAGGGTGCGATCCTCTCGCTCGACCTGAACAACGTCGGTGGCGTCGCGTTCCAGTTCTGGGACATGATCCGCTTGAACTACGGCGACGACTTCCTGACCCAGTTTGCAGCACAGCAGGCTCGCCTTATTGACAGTGGTGCCGCCGGTGCCCAGCAACTGGCCGCCGGAGGTGCGTCCCTCTTCGTGCCGTGCAGCCTGACGAACGCGATCGACCAGACGAACCAGGGAGCGCCGGTCAAGGACCTGTTGCCGGTGAACGCCCCCGTCACAGGTGCCGAGTTCGCGGCCACCATCTGTTCGCGCGCCCCGCACCCGGCCGCCGCCAAATTCCTTTTCAACTTCCTCATGAGCGAACAGGGACAGAAAGTACTCAACTCGGAGACGACAGCGACGTCGTCGCCGAACAACACGCCCGGATGCCCGGCGCTGCCCGCCAGCTACGTCCGACCCCGGTACGCCGAGGCGGCCACACCGGCAGTCCAGCAGGAGCTCATCCGGCTCCTCGGCATGGGGATGTAACAGACCATGCCCGAAAAGGAGGTTATGTCGAGATGGTAAATCTCATGCCGGCTCCCCCCGCCGACGCCGACACGAAGGACACCGGCGTGCGCCGCCGCATGCCACGCTCCCGGGTCACCGTCGTCGGTGCCCTGGCCGCGTCGCTCCTGGTGTTCCTCGCGGCGCTGGTGATCTACCCGATCATCAAGGCTGTTATCAGTGTGGTCGACGGGTCAGCCGCGGCCCCCGGCCAGTCGGCGCTCAGCGGCCTCTCGTCCGATCTGGGCTCGGTGTTGCTGAACACGCTCGTCGTGGTGGGCGGCGGCAGCCTGATCGCCGTGATCGTCGGTACCGGGCTGGCGTGGATCAACGAGCGCACCGACGGCGGCTTCGGCGGCCTCGGCCAGTTCATGCCAATCGCGCCGCTGCTGTTACCTGGAATTACCGGTGTGCTGGGTTGGGTCGTCCTGCTCGATCCACGCATCGGTTTGCTGAACTCGATGACTCGCTCGGTACTGGGGACGGTGGGTATCTCGGTCCCGGGCGACGAGGGACCGATCAACATCTTCTCGATGACGGGACTGGTACTCCTGACGGCACTACACCTGGTGCCGTTCGTGTACCTGATCGTCGCGCCCACGCTGAAGAATCTGGATCCCTCGATCGAGGAAGCGGCGCGGATCAACGGCGCCGGACCCCTTCGCACTGCGCTGCGGGTGACACTGCCCGCGATTGCTCCGTCCATCGGTGCAGCATGGACGTTGGCGATCATCAACGGAATCGGCCTGTTCTCCGTTCCGGTGGTCATTGGCACGACGGCCCGGATCGACGTGGTCTCGGTGCGGGTGTGGCGGTTGCTCACCAACTACCCGACCAGTACTGCGTCGGCGATGGTGCTGGCCGGCGGAATGCTCCTGGTCGTGCTCGCGTTCCGGTTCGCCCAGTCGTACTTCTTCCCCGCCGGCCGGCAAGCCACGATCGGTGGCAGGGGTGCCCGCGCCGGCCGGATCAGGCTGGGACCCTGGCGGATCCTCACAAAGCTGGTGGTGATCGTCTACATCCTCAGCGCCGTCGTCCTGCCGGTCGCCGGGTTGCTGATCGTCTCCTTCCAGCGGTTCTGGACTGCCACCGCACCCTGGAAGAATCTCACCCTCTCCCACTACGAGGACGTGCTGCTGTACAACCCGGTGACGTACCAGGCGCTGATCCACAGTGTGGCTCTCGCAGCACTCGTCGGCACGATTGCCATGGCTGTCTGCGCCTTCCTCATGCTGTACGCCCACCAGCATCGGGGCGGTGCAGGCCGGCGGACCGGGGGAAAGAAGATCCACCACCGGTTCTCGAGCCGGAAGGGCTTGATCGACCTCGTCACTTCCCTGCCGGCGACGATCCCACCGAGCCTCATCGGCGTGAGCTTCATCCTTGCGTTCAGCCGGCCGCCCCTGAACCTGTACGGCACGTTCGCGATCCTGCTGCTCGCCTTCCTGGTCATGCAGTTGCCGTACGCGGCGAGCGCGGCCGGCACCGCGACCAGCGTGGTCGGCAACGACCTGGCCGAGGCGGCGCGAATCTTCGGGGCATCCGATCGGCGCACGATGACGAAGATCCTACTGCCCCTGGCGTTGCCCGGCCTCGCGGCGGGCTGGGTGCTCGTGTTCATCCACGTGCTCGGCGAGGTCACCGCAGCGTCGCTGCTGTCGAGTACCAGCAATCCGGTGGTCGGCAGTGTCCTGCTCGATCTCTACACGCAGGGCGACTTCAGCACGATGGCGACGTTCGCGATCGTGGTCTGGGCCATCTCCTCCGTCCTGGTGTTCGCGTCCCTGTTGGTGAGCAACCGCCGATTCGCCGAATCCAAGGGCTGACCGCCCTCGGCAGAACAACTTTCACCCCAATCCACGCCGGCGTAGCCGGACATGATCAAGGAGGCACAGAGTGGCACAAATCGTTTTGGGTATCGGTACGTCACACACCGCGATGACGAAGGTACCGCCCGAATTATGGGACCGGTACGCCACGCTCGACCGGAAGCGATCCGACTACGTGTACCCGCCGGACGCGCGTGTGCTCGACTTCGACAACGGCGCGAAGTACGTGGCACAGGACATGGCGGGCAGGTCGCGGGAGCTCGAAACGTTCCAGAACCAGAGTGCGGCCGCCAACCAGGCGCTCGACACGTTGGCCGAAACTCTCAAGGCTGCGCAGCCGGACGTCACCGTGATCATCAGCGACGACCAAGACGAGTGGTTCTACGAGAGCAACATGCCTCGTTTCCTGCTCTACTGGGGCAATTCGCTCACGCTGATCCCTCGCACCACCGTCGCTGCGAGCGGACAGGACGCCGACCTCGCCAAGTACCAGGCGGCCGCTTACGGCGAGACGCGGCTCGATGTACCCGTGGCGAGCAGGTTCGGCCGTTTCGTGCTCGACCACCTGCTCGAGCACGACTTCGACATCGCGCACAGCACGTACGCCGAGCCCAGTTACGGCGGCGAAGTTGCACGTCGGTACGGACCCTCGGACGACGAGGTCGCCAGTGTGAAGAAGACCCCGGAGCACGAGCAGGGCATGCCGCACGGATTCGCCTTCGTCGTCCATCGCCTCATGAACGATCAGCCCAGCCCCATCCTGCCGATCTTCCAGAACACCTGCTACCCGCCGAACATGCCCACCCCACGCCGGTCCTACCAGCTCGGTCGCGCGATCGCCGACGCCATCGCGGCCTGGCCCGAGGACATCAAGGTCGCGGTCATCGCGTCTGGTGGGCTCAGCCACTTCGTTACCGACGAGGAAAGCGACCGAATGGTCCTCGACGCGCTGCAGCGTGGCGACTCGGGTGCGCTGCAGGCGCTTCCGCGGGAACGCATGGTCTCGGCCGGCGGCGAGTCACTCAACTGGGTGGCGCTGGGAGCGGTGATGGAGGGCACGGGTCTGTCGATGGAGTTGCTCGACTACGTACCGATCTATCGCAGTGAAGCGGCAACCGGAATCGGTCTGGCCTACGCCCGCTGGCAGTGACGAGAGGTTGAGAAAAATGGATGTGAACTATTCACTGCCCGAGGCGGCATTCGAACTGCCGCCGGAGTTGGTCGAACTGAAGAATCTGGTTCGCGACGTCGTCGACAAGGAATGCATTCCGCTGGAGCAGGACTTCCTCACCGGCCGTCCCCCGGCCGGCGAAGAGCACGGATCCGGAGACGTTCGCGGCGAATCGTTCACCGACGGCTGGCTGCCACGGGAGGCCTACGACCGGCTCACGACGGTGTCGAAACAGACCGGCCTCTACAACATCAACCTGCCGGTGGAACACGGCGGACCCGGACTCGGTGTTCTGGGCGCATTCGTCGTCGCCGAGGAACTCAACCGCTGCCTGGTCAAGCTGCCGATCTGCTACGTCCCGAACATCCTGTACTCCTGCAATGAAGCGCAACGGCCGAAGTACCTGGACCCGGTGATCGCCGGCGAGGCGTTCCCGGCGTTCGCGCAGTCCGAGCCCGGAGCCGGGTCGGACCCGGGAAACAGTATGTCGACCACGGCTATTCGCAAGGGCGACGGCTGGGTGATCAACGGTACGAAGACATGGATCTCGTACGCCAACCGCGCATCGTTCTTCATGCTGCAGGCCGTCACAGACCCGGTGAAACGGCAGCGCGGCGGGATCACGATGTTCCTCGTGGACGCCGATACGCCAGGACTGACCATGTCGCCCGTCGATGTGTGGCTGACGAACTCACCGCACACCTTCACGCTGTACCTCGACGACGTCTTCGTCCCGGACAGCAACGTGCTCGGCGAGGTCGGGGGCGGGTTCGCGCTCGGCCAGTCGTGGCTGGCGGTCTTCGACCGGCTCTCCCGCGGGTCGCTGGCCACCGGCGCTCTGAGTCGCGGTCTGGAGATCGCGACTGACTGGGCGAAGAACCGGGTGACCTTCGGTGAGCCGCTCAGTGAACGGCAGGCGATCCAGTGGATGCTGACAGACATTTACATCGATCTCAAAGCGATCCGGGCACTCTGCTACGACTGTGCTGCCCGCGCCGACCGCGGCGAGGACATCCGGTCGTACGCCGCGATGTGCAAGTTCGTCGGGGCGAACTGGGGTCACCGCTCGATGGACAACATCATGCAGATTCTCGGCGGCATCGGAGAAACGACGGAAACCCCGATTCCGCACTGGTACCGCCAACTTCGGCACGGTCGCATCGGGGGCGGGACCGATGAGATTCAGCGCATCCTCATGTCGAGGGCGATTCTGAAACAGGGCAAATCGCTATGGCAAGCGTAGGGCAGGTACAGGACATCACGCCGTTCGACCACCTGCTGGGGACGTGGAGCGAAGCACGCACCGCGCCGTATGCCGTTTCCCTCGATTCGATCCGGCGGTTCGTTCAAGGGGCCATGAACACGGACGACGTCTACGGCAATACCGATGCGGCCGTCGTCGCGCGTTTCGGTGGTGTCGTGGCCCCGCCGCTCTACCCCCTGAACGTCTTCGTTCGTGCGCTCGGAACGCCGGATCCGTTGGACCGCCTGCGCGATGACCCTCATTGGGATGCCGCGGGGGGAGTGGCTGCGTACGACCTGCCGCCGATCGACACGCCGCTCGTCAAGACCCTGAATGGCGGGACGGAGGCACGCGTAGTGGCCCTCGCGAAGGTCGGGGACCGTATCAGCACGCAGGCCCGCTATCTCGACATCACTCCGCGCGAGGGGAAGTCGGGGCCGTTGCTGATCGTGCGCGTGGAGGTCCGGTACTTCGAGCAGAACGGCATGGACCTGCTCCGGACTGTTCGCACTCTGATACGGAGGTGATGTGGATGACGATCTCAACATCGGTACGACCACTCTTCGAAGAGCTACAGGTGGGTCAGGACCTTCCTGCCCTCCAGCGAGGCCCATTATCCTCCGCGCACCTCATGCGGTGGTCGGCGGCCACCGAGAACTGGCACCGCATTCACTATGATGTGCCGTATTCGACAGAGCAAGAACGGCTTCCGGGGTTGTTGATCAGCGGGAGCTGGAAGCAGCAACTCCTAGCCGACCTGGTCGCCTCGTGGCTGCGCCCCGACGGCTGGTTGGCCGGTATCACGTTCGAGTTCCGCCGGATGAATGTCGCCGGGGAAACGTTGACGGCTTGGGGGACGATCACCGATCTGCGGGTGCAGGGCGACTACGGCTTGGTGACGTGCAACATCGGGATCACCAACGACGACGGCCAGGAGAGCACTCCCGGCCGCGCACTGGGAATTGTTCCGCTCGCCGGCGGACCCGCCGTTCCCTATCCCTGCACCTTCGAATGGGATTGGGGGCGGGACCGATGAGTGTGAGCCACGAGTCGACGACAAGCACCGAACTCGCCGATCTCGTCGTCGTCGAAATCGGCACCGGGCTCAGTGGAGCCTTCGCCGCGCGCATTCTCGGCGACTTCGGTGCCGCGGTCACCAAGATCGAGCCACCCGGCGGAGATCCTCTTCGCGATCCGTCGTGGCCGGGCGGTCTCGACGGGCTCCTCTTCGAGTACCTGAACTGGAACAAGCGCAGCGCTGTCCTGGACCTTGGCGACTCCCTCGATCGAGACCGCCTGCGGGAGCGGATACGGACCGCAGATATCGTCGTCACCAGCCTCGACCCCGCGCAGGCACGATCACTCGGGCTGACGCCGGCGGACCTGCGCTCGTGGACCCGTCAGGGCGTCGTCGTGTCCGTCACCGGCTTCGGCAGCGACGGACCGTACGCCGATCTCGCCGCGACCGAACTCATCGTCCAGGCGCTCGGCGGTGTCATGTCGATCAGCGGCGCGACCGAACGTGAACCGGTGAAACGTGGACTGCGGCAGAGCACGTACTACGCCGGACTCAACGCAGCCTATGCAGCCATGGCCGGCGTCTACGCCTCCCGCACGTCGGGTGAATCCGCATTGATCGACGTCGCTGTCCGGGACTGCGTCGCCGCGGAATTGGTGATGAACCAGTCGTTGTACGCATTCCTCGGCGTCCTGCAGTCGCGACCACCGGCAACGGCGGATCCGTTCGGCGGGTATCCGTTGCCCTGCGCCGACGGGTTCGTCACCGTGCAGGCGAGCACGGCTGCGCCCATGTGCCGGCTGGCCGAGTTGTTCGGCGAGCCGGCGCTGACGCTGCCACGCTACGCGAGCAAAGAGCGCCGGACCGCCCTGGCCGGGGAGCTGCGGGAGATCCTCGCCCCGCACCTCGAGGCCGTTGCGGCGCGAGAGCTGTTCGTCGATGCGTCGAAGGACGGGTTTCTCGTTGGAGTCGTCCAGGACGCAAGCCAGATGCTCGGCTGCGACCAACTGGAGGCCCGCGGAGCATTCCAGAGCTTTCCGAACATCGCCGGCCACACGGGCGACCCGATGCGATTCCCGGCGAGCCTCGGGAGGTTCAGCGGCTGGCGAGAGACGGTCCCGACGCGCCGGGCGCCTCGACTCGGAGAGGAATCGCAGTCGACGTCCGATGTCGGGGATGCTGCCGGGGCAGCGCGCCCCGGAGAGCCCGCACTCGACCAGTTGCGGGTACTCGACCTCAGTCAGGTGTTCGCCGGCCCCTACCTTGGTGGACTACTCGCCGACTTCGGGGCGGACGTGGTCAAGATCGAGTCACCGTATCGACTCGACCAGGCCCGCACCGACTACGGCGGATACTTCGACAACGACCCGGGTGAGGACCCGTGGAATCGGACGTCGACGTTCCAGGTGATCAACCGGGGGAAACGGGCCATCTCGCTGGATCTCAAGAGCGAGCGCGGGACGGGCATCTTCCGTCGCCTCGTCGCCGGAGCCGACATCGTCATCGAGAACTTCACTCCCGGAGTGCTTGCCCGGCTGGGGTTGGGCTACGAGGCCCTGCGGAAGATCAATCCGCGCCTGATCATGCTGTCCAACAGCGGGTTCGGCTCGACCGGTCCCTGGTCGGGATTCAAGGCGCAGGGGACCACGCTCGAGGCCACGATGGGTATTTCCCGCTACACCGGCTACCACGGCGGCCCGCCGATGAAGGCAGGACAATCCTACCCAGACTTCCTGGCCACCTGGACCGGCCTCGTCGGCGTATTCGCCGCCCTCCTCGGACGACAGCGGACCGGCCGCGGCCAGTGGATCGACCTGGGGATGTACGAACTCGGTGTGTCGGTCATGCCGGAGGCGATCCTGCGTCACCAAGTGGACGGCAAGGAGTACGAGCGCGTCGGTAACGACGAGATCGACGCACTCGCGAGTGGCGTCGTCTCCTGCGCCGGCGACGAGGAGTGGCTGGCCTTCAGTGCGACGACGGACGAACAAGTACAGCGATTGCTTCGGATCGTCTCGGGGGCCGCCGCGGTACGCGGACGTGACGTGGGAACCGCGGTCGCCGAGTGGACCACGGATCTGGAGGCGGCGAAGGCGGCCCGGACGCTGCAGGAAGCCGGAATCGCGGCCGGAAAGGTACTCGATGCGCGCGACCTCCTCGCTGATCCGCAACTCGTCCACCGCGGCTTCTACGAGGTCGTCGACGGTTTCCGCGACCTGAGCCCCCGACCGATCATCGGCCGGCCGTTCACCTGGTCGGGCGGCGGGATCGAGGTCCGCACACGCGGGCGCGCGCCGCGTTTCGCCGAACACACCACCGCCGTGCTGTGCGACGACGCCGGTGTGAGCCCGGACGAGGTGGTGGCGGACAGCAGAACCGGAGCTGTCGCGCTGACACCGAAGAATCCGTTGCCCGCGTCGGCGAACGACTATTCCGAGATGCTCGGGAATCGATCGATCCTGTCCGTTGGTGGCGCGTACAGCGACGTGGTCGCCGACGCCGTCGCGTCCCTGTGCGCGAGGGTCCCTGCAAGCGAGAAAACTACGGCGGCTGTTGCGACGGCGGACGAGCACGGAGGTGCACAATGAGTGGCCTGCCCACGATCACGATCACCGAAGAGGTGATGCGCGAGGGTATGCAGATCGAGTCGGCCGGGATCCCGGTCGCAGACAAGATCCGTCTCCTGAACTCGTTGTCACGCACGGGATTGCGACGAATCGTCGTCGGCTCGTTCGTGAGTCCGCGATACACGCCGCAGATGGCGGAGATGGAGCGGATCCTGGACGGACTGGAGCCGCAGGCCGGCGTCCAGTACATCGCACGGGCTTTCAACGCCAAGGGCCGCGAACGCGCCGCGCAGTACACCCCGCCGCTCAGCCAGGACGTGCAGATCCCGCGGTTGCACTGCCACTTCAGCGACATCTTCGTCCGCCGCAATTACAACCGTTCACAGGCAGACGAGATCGCCGGGTGGCCCGATATCGTCGCCCGGGCGGTGGCGAACTCCGCCGACTCGGTGGGCATCGGAATCGGTGCCGCATTCGGTTCGAACTTCGGGGACTTTCCCGGCGATCACGCGGCCTTCGCCATGCTCGAGCGGCAGGCCGCCCTCTGGGACGAGGCGGGTATTCCCGTCACCAGTGTGTTTCTCAGCGACCCGATGGGTTGGGTGATGCCCCACGTCATCGAAACCCAACTGAACCGCATCCTCGAGCGCTGGCCGGCAATCACGAATGTGCGGTTGCACCTCCACGACTCGCGTGGCCTGGCTCTTGCCTCCACCTATGTCGCCATCCGCACACTCGACGAGCGGCACACCCTCGAGCTGGATACGACGGTCGGCGGCATCGGCGGCTGCCCCTACGGAGGAAACGGCCGGGCAACGGGCATGGCGCCCACCGAGGACCTCGTCAATCTCCTCAACATGATGGGGGTCGACACCGGCGTCGACATCGATGCCCTGATCGACTTCGCGTGGCAACTCGAGAAGGTGATCGGCCGCCCGCTCGGTGGGCAGGTGTCCAAGGCCGGCCCCCACCCGATGGGCCACAACGCGTATTCGTCCGAGCTGCCGGTGGTCGAGACCCTCGAAGAGGCCCGGCACTTCCGACTCGGCACAGGAGTGATCAAGGAGCCGCGATGGCCGTGGCTCGCTGCAGCGAGGAGGACGTCAGCGTCATGACCGACACAACGCTCGAGCACACCCAGCTCAATCGTCTCCGCACCCGGCTCGACGCCGGTGCCGTCACCACATCCATGGTCGTCCGGTACAGCCGGAGCGCCGAGATCGCCGTCATGGCCAAAGCGGCCGGGTTCGACTCCCTCTACGTCGACCTGGAACACGCACCGCTCACCCTCGGTGAGACGAGCCAGATCTGCATCGCGGCCCAGGCGAGCGGTGTCACCCCACTCGTACGGATACCGCCTGGCCGGTTGGACGTGATCGGCCGCGTCCTCGACGGCGGGGCGCTCGGCATCATCGTTCCGCACGTGATGTCGGCGGACGAGGCCCGCGCCGCGGTTGCTGTGGCGTGCTTCCCGCCCCGCGGTGTGCGGTCCGCCGCCGGTGCCACCGTCCAATTGAACTACGCACCGCTGCCCGCCTCGACCGCGAACGAAGTGCTGAACGACGCCACCCTGGTCGCGGTGATGATCGAGGCTGAGGCGGCCGTCGAGCAGGTAGACGAGATTGCGGCGGTCGAGGGCGTCGACCTACTTCTGGTCGGAACCAACGACCTTCTCGGCGACCTCGGGATCGCCGGCCAGTACGACCACGCGAAGCTTGCCCGAGCCTACGAGCGTGTGGGTGCGGCGTGCCGAAAACACGGGAAGTATCTCGGCGTCGGTGGGCTGTCGAGTCGGCTCGACCTGGCTCGGCGCTACGTCGACAGCGGGGCGCGCTACGTCTCCGTCGGGACCGACACCGCATTCCAACTGCGGGGAGCTCGTGCTGCAATCGCAGACCTCGGACCCTTCACCGAACCTAGCGAGGAACTATGACAGTGACCGGCGTGGACATTTTGATCACCGGCTATCCCGGAGTGTCACCATCCAATGGTGGGATGGGGTGGAGTTCGGTCGGACTCGTGCGAACCGGGGAGCGGATCGTTCTCGTCGATACCGGACCGTTCGGCGCACGAGACTTGTTGCGCCGACGCCTCGCCGAGCACGGCGTCGCGCCCGACGAGGTGACGGACGTCGTGCTCACCCACTGTCATCACGACCACAGCGTGAACTGGACGATGTTTCCGAACGCCCGCGTGTACGTGTCTCGCATCGAGATGGAGTGGGCGCTTCGAGTGCCGCACGGAGAGGGCCCCGTCCCTGAACTCTACGTGCGTGAACTGGCGTCGAGCCCGGCGACAACACTGCTCGAAGACGGGGACGAGATCGTGCCGGGCATCCGCGCCGAACTCGTCCCCGGCCACACCCCGGGCAGCCTCATCGTGACGGTCGACCACGAGGACACGCGGACGATCTTCCTCGGCGACGCCGCCAAGAACCGTGCTGAACTCGTCTGCCGTCGCGCGGACGCCACACTCGACGCCCCGCTGAGCAGGGACTCGATCGCTCGGATCTGGACGCGATGGGAAGAAGTCCCCAACACCACCGTGATTCCAGGGCACGATCTCCCTATGGGGCTGATCGAGGGCGAGTGCCATTACCAGGCCGTCAGGCAGACCAGCGTGCAGGCCCGTCTCTCCGCCGATTTCGACGACCTCACCACCTTCGATCTCTCGGAAACATGAGGTCCGCCATGACATCTAGTGCTCGCGACCTCACCACGGAGGAAACCGGTGTTGCCCTCGCGGTCCCCACGACCCGTGAACACACTCGGCCCGAAGGGGGCGTGCAGAGCGTCGCCCGAGTGTTCGCACTGCTGGAGACGCTGGCCGATGCCGGCGGTGTGGCCGGCGTCTCCGAACTCGCGGAGATGTCGGATGTTCCGTTGCCGACAATCCACCGCTTCCTGCGTACGTTGGTCGCTTTGGGGTACGTCCGGCAGGAACCGTCACGCGCGTACGCGCTGGGACCTCGGCTCGTGCGGTTGGGTGAAGCCGCGAGTCGACTGCTCGAGGGGTGGGCGAATCCGCACCTCCGCCGATTGGCGGACGCTGTCGGGGAGAGCGCCAATTTCGCGCTGCTGGACGGTGCACACGTCGTCTACGTCGCCCAGGCGCCGGGGCACCATTCGATGCGCATGTTTACAGAAGTCGGTCAGCGGGTCAGCGTGCACTGCACGGCCGTCGGCAAGGCCATCCTCGCCACCTACCCGAAGTGCAAGGCTGCGCAGCTGATCGACAGAGCCGACATGCAAGCGCACACCGACCGCACGATCACGACACCAAACCAGATGATGCAGGAGCTGGACGCCATCCGAGCACGTGGATACGGTCTCGACCTGGGCGAGCAGGAGCTCGGTGTCTCCTGTGTCGCCGTCGCCCTTCCCGGTTCACCTGCCCGAGGTGCGGTGTCCATCTCCGGCCCCCAGGCACGAATGACCGAAGTGGTCATCACCGAGGCAGTACCGATCCTGACGCAGGCAGCCCACGAACTATCT
Organism: Rhodococcus wratislaviensis; assembly: GCF_900455735.1. Classification (GTDB taxonomy): domain Bacteria; phylum Actinomycetota; class Actinomycetes; order Mycobacteriales; family Mycobacteriaceae; genus Rhodococcus_F; species Rhodococcus_F wratislaviensis. The sequence goes on from NZ_UAUI01000011.1 coordinate 243,603, forward strand.
CGGGAGCTCGAACTGATGACGGCTGAAGCGAAGATCCCCTATGCGGATCGCCGCTAGCGCGCGACAACAGAGCGGTAGCGAGAAAAGAGACGACATGACGGCAAGCACTCACGAGGTACTCCAGGCGGAGATGGCCAATCGACCAGCAGACATGGAATCAGACGTGTCTCGTGACATCGAGGGCGACATCAAAGTTTACCGTCGGTGGCGAGATCGACGCAGGGTGGTCGAACGGCGCAGGCAGCACCATCCCAAGGTCAGCAGAGAAGCAGAAGAGATCCTCGACTTCGCCCGCAGGTGGGCACCCTTTGGCGGCGTTCCTGAAGACGAAACCTTCGAGCGCTTCGGAATGTCCACCCACCGGTTCAAGGAACGACTCCAGCACATCGTGAACACGATCGAGGGTATCGGACCTAGATCGGCCGATCTGTAAGTTCGCGCCGCACGGATGAACGACACCGCGAGCCGACCACGATCGCCCTCGACCTTCATTGGGCGAGGCTGACGAGGGATGCCGGGAAATATGAGCGCATCTTGCAGCTAAACCAGCCGACGAACGTCGGCCGACAGGAGCATCGCATGACCATTCAGCTGGAGACCGCGAAGAAGATCGTGGCCAAAGTCCGATTCGTAGCGAGGAGTCGCGGCTTCAAGCCATTGACTGTCGTCGTGCTGGACGCCGGAGGCAACGTGATCACGGCCGAGCGCGAGGACGGCTCGTCTACGAAGCGGTTCGAAATCGCCTTTGCGAAAGCCCACGGAGCCTTGGCTCTAGGTATGGGCACGCGGGCTCTCATGACACGCGCCGAGCAGCAGCCGTTCTTCATATCGGCTGTGACCACCGCAATCGGTGGCTCGCTGATACCGGTGCCGGGGGGTGTCCTGGTCCGCAACGCCGACAAGGCACTGATCGGTGCCGTCGGAGTCACGGGCGATTCCTCGGACAATGACGAAGCAGCAGCGGTCGCGGGGATAGAAGCAGTCCAACTAGTGGCTCAGCCCGACTAGGGCATGTCTCCCAATAACTTGAGCCACTCGACGATGCCGGCGAGCAGGAATCCGGCGCGGTAGGTGAGGGCGAGTTTGTCGTAGCGAGTGGCCACCGCACGCCACTGTTTCGCCTTGTTGAAGGCCCGTTCGACCACGTTGCGCCCCTTGTAGACATCCCAGGGGCGCAAGTCGTCAAGCAGCTTGGGTGGTGCGGCGGTGGTCCCAGGCGATGTGTTCGTCGTAGTGGGTGCGGTGGCGGAGGCAGCCGTGGAGGATGCCGACGAGGCGATTGCCCAGGGCGCTGAGAGCTTGATGGTGCAGGTCGCCGGCGTCGCGTCGCTGGTCGTAGAACTCGCGGGCGCCGGGGCTGGACGAGAGTGCGCAGAATGCCCATTGGTCGATGGCATCGTAGAGGCGCCGGTTGCGGACGTGGCGGGCGAGCACCGCGCGTTTCTTGCCGGACGCGACAGTTAGCGGGGAGGTGCCGGCGTAGTTTCTGCGAGACTTGGTATCGGTGTAACGGTCGGGGTCGTCCCCGAACTCACCGAGCACCCGGGCGCCGAGTATGACACCAAGTCCTGGCAGGGAGCGGTAGATGTCGGCGTCCGGGTGTGCTTCAAAATGTGTTGCCAGGTCGGCCTCGAGTTCGGTGATCTGCCGGTTCAACTCGGCGATGAGGCCGACGGCGGCGCGGGTGGTGGCGGCGAACGCGGCGACGACCGGCGCCGGTGCGGTGAGGTGCTCGACCCGCAGACCGGCCTGGATTTCGCGGGCCCGGGTGTCGATATTGCGTTGCCGACCAGCCTTTTTGAGGGCGGATCGGATCGCCGGCAGGGTCAGGTGCGCGGCCTCGGCGGGAGTCGAGGCACGCCCGAGCACGGCGAGCGCGTCGCGGTCGTGCAGGTCGTCGAACACCTCCAACGCGGCCGGGTAGTACTCGCGCAACGCCGACCGCAGCGCATTGGTCTGCCGGGTGCGAGCCCAGATCAGATTCTGGTGTCCGCGGGCGAGGACCTTGATCGCCTCCACGTCCGCGCTGTCTCCGGCGATCGGGCGATGATTGTGCCGGTCGGTGCGCACCAGGTCCGCGAGCAGCTTGGCGTCACCGGGGTCGGACTTCGCGCCCGAGACGTGGTGCCGGTCTCGGTAGCGCGCGGCCGCGAGCGGGTTGACCGCGTACACCTGATAGCCGGCGGTGGTCAGCGCCTGCACCCACAGGCCGCGGTCGGTTTCGATGCCGACCACGACCTGACCTGGTTCTTCGGCGTGCTCGGCTACCAGTTCATGGAGCTGCCGGATGCCGGCCAGCCCTTCCGGCAGCCGCCGAGATGCCAACCTCCGCCCGGCCTCGTCCATCAGATACACATCGTGATGCTGTTCGGCCCAATCGTCGCCGACGAAGATCATCGATCACCGCCCCTTCCTTCGGTTCTCGCTCAATCAATTTCGAGCCCAAGGACACCCGGCGGCTACCTAATGGACCAGTGCTCGAGGTTGGCACGACATCCCATCAGCGCTACAGGCGACCTCACCGACCGGCCGGGGCACGCTCTACAATCAGGAATCTGAATCGACCCTCTCTCCAGGCTCTCGCAGTGCTCACCGGCCGGCGGCTCGGTGATCAGCTTCCCCCTCGTGATCCGTTTCCTGTCGAAGGCTCGCTGATCGACTCCCATTAGGACTCCGGGTCGAAGTTCGGTGGCCGCCCGCCCGCGCGGCCCTTGTTCACCCGGTTCGCTGCCTGATCGGTCTTCTCGGGGATCACCGCCTTGATGCCTCTGCTTCGCAGCAGTTCCCGGTTTGCCCGTGATGAGTACGCCTTGTCGGCCCGGACCTCGTCGGGGCGCGTGCGGTGCGCTCCGCCCGCGAGCCGCGGCACGCAGATGCCCTCCAGCACGTGGGCGAACATCGGACTGTCACCGGCTTGGCCGCGGCCGACCAGCACCGACAGTGGGCGCCCGTGACCGTCGCACGCCAGGTGCGCCTTGCTGGTCAACCCGCCCCTCGACCGGCCGATGCCGTGATCGGCAGGCTCGTCACGCAGGTTCGTGTAATTCGGTAGATCCCCCTGTGTGGCGGGCGGCGTTCGCACCGTGCTGATGGACACGGACCACTGTGGAATCGACCGATACCGCCCAGTCCAGGTTCCCGCCGGCGTCGGCCATCGCGACCAGAGCCGTCAGCACCCGATCCCAGGTTCCGTCTCCGGCGTAGCGGCGATGTCGCTTCCACACCGTCTTCCACGGCCCGAAATGCGACGGGAGATCTCGCCAGGGCAACCCGGTCCGCAGTCGATACAGCATCCCCTCGACCACCACACGATTGTTCCGGAACTTCCGCCCCCGGAGCCCATCGGAACTGGGCAACAGCAGCGCGAGCAACTCCCACTGCTTGTCCGTCAACACCTCAAACCGATCAACAACGTCTGCCACACCGAAGAGTCTGCAGCACAACACCACAAATCATTGGGAGACACACCCTAGGTCTCGAAGATCAGGCGAATGTGGAGCAGGCCCCGAGTCGGTCTTGCCGGGTGACTCGACGCCGCGAGCATCCTCGACGACTCGGGTGATTCCTTTGACACCTCTCGCCAGTAGAAGCATGAGCGGCGGAAGTCTCGCTTGCAGAGCCGATTCGGGAGTTCTCGCGAATCGAGAACTCCGATTGACTTGGGGGTGACCCGAATGGTGTGCTTCATGCCACACAAATTCAGAAGTTGAAACTCGTTGGGAGACAACCTTGCCGAAAGAACGCGTTTTGCGGACGGTGTTCGAGTCCCGTGGCTACACAAGCACAGTCGCGGACGGCACCCTCGCGATCCCGGGAGTGTCGATCGACTTCGTCGACGCCGTTCCGATCAGCAGTGCCATGAACGCAGTCGCCGACGGTCTTCAGTTCGATGTCGGAGAGATCACCTTGATTGACTACATGATCGCTCGGGAACTGGGACGTCCGCTCGTCGCGCTGCCGATCTTCCCGAACCGCAACTTCCCCCACGACCGCATCCTGTACCGAGCCGACTCGGGCATCGAGGTCCCGAAGGACCTCGAAGGAAAACGGATCGGCGTCAAGTCGTACCCACAGACCGCCCCTGTATGGGGTCGCGGAATCCTCCATGACCAGTACGGCGTCGACCTGAACCGCGTGACGTGGGTGGCGCTCGAAGGCGCTCACCTCGACGACTTTCGTAATCCCTCCAACGTCGAAATGGCGCCGGCCGGATCCAGCCTGGCCGAGCTACTGGCCAGCGGCGATATCGATGCCGCCGACGACCCCGGCCGGCCGTGGCGTGACCGCGGCGAACGCTGGGACTACGACAGCACCGAAATCAAGCCCCTCGTCCCGAACCCCGCTCAGGACGCTGCCGATTGGTACCGGAAAACCGGCGTCTACCCGATACTGCACGTCATCGTCATCAAGCAAGAAGTCCTCACCGCCCGACCCGACATCGCCCGCACCCTGTTCGACGCATTCACCACCGCCAAGCAGGCGTACCTCGACGTTCTCGACGATCCCACGGAGTTGAAGGCGCGCGGCCGTTCCATTGTCGGACCCGATTTCCTTCCGTACGGCATCAGCCCGAACCGAGCCGCGATCGACACACTCTGCGAGTTCGCCCACCACCAAAAGATTACGACGACGCGCTACCAGGTCGAGGACCTCTTCGGACCCCACGCTCTCTTCGACGAATAACCCTGCATCACCGATTATCACCCATCCAACTTCTCAGGAGCAGCACTGATGCCGAACAAGATTCGTCTGGGACTAGTGGGAGCCAGCCTCTCGTCACACTGGGCGTCAGAGTCACACTTCCCCGCACTGGCAGCCAGTCCGGATGTCGAGCTGACCGCAGTCTGCACGAGCAAGCCCGAGAGCGCTGAAGCAGCGCGCGTCGCCCTCGGAGCGCGCCTCGCCTTCCACGACTATCGCGAAATGGTGAACTCCCCGGAAATCGACGCCGTCGGGGTGGTGCTACGAGTGCCGCAGCATTACGAACCGACAAAGGCAGCACTGGAAGCCGGAAAACATGTGTACACCGAGTGGCCGTTGGCGCGGAACACTACCGAGGCGGAGGAACTCGCCGCGCTCGCCCGCGCATCGGGAGTCCAGACTGTTGTGGGGCTGCAGTCGCGGCTCAGCCCCACCCTCATGTACGTCAAGGAGCTTATCGAGTCCGGATACCTCGGCGAGGTGCTGTCATATAACCTCAGCGGCTTCCGATATGGAGGCCCCTCCGAGCGGCCGTCGAGCAGGACCTGGCTCGCCGACGCCGCCAACGGAGCGAACACGCTGACGATCGCGTTCGGGCACGTGATCGACACCCTGCGGTTCGTCGCCGGTGACTTCGCGCAGATGCGCAGCCTGCTCAGCGTGCAGACTCCGAAGTGGCACGAGACCGACACCGGTCGGACAGTAGACGTCACCGCGCCCGACGACGTGCAGGTCAACGGGCGGCTGATCAGTGGAGCGGTCGCATCGGTGCATGTGGCTGCGGCTCCCTGGGCCGGCACAGGTTTCCGCATGGAGATCTACGGCCGGGACGGAACGATGGTGGTGAGCAACAGCATCTCACCCCAGCGTGGAGAAACGCTACGCCTACAGGCTGCGCGGGGCACCAACGAACTCGCGGACCTCGAGATCCCGGGCCGATTCGACTTCCTTCCGCCCGACTTTCCGCGCGGCAATCCGTTCAACGTGGGTCAGCTCTACAGTGTCTTCGCCGAAGCAATACGCACCGGGAACAATGCTGCTCCCACGTTCGAGACCGCGGTCGACCTGCACCGTGTGCTCGATGACGTCACCCGATCGTCGGACCTAGGACACGAGACCTGCGTCTAGACACTCGCCGATGTCAGCCCCACCCTAGATACATTCCCCTTCCATCATCACCCACGCTCGGTTCCCCGCTCAATACGATCCGTAACACGTGCAGGGACGAAGGAGAGTACAAATGACAGAGCAGGACCTTCACCAGCGACTCGTTTTGTCCCGCCGTACCGCACTCGGATGGGGACTGGGCGGCGCGCTCAGCCTGCTTGTCGCAGCGTGCAGTCCGCGAGGAAACAGCGACGCATCGGTACCCGATATCGATGTGTCAGGACTGAATTCGACCGACCAGGAGCTGCTGGCCAAGGCGCAGCAGGAGGGCACCGTCACGCTCTACACCTCCACCCCGCCTGGGATTCTCGACCAGGTGGTCGCAGCCCTCGCGACACTGGACATCACCGTCGTCCCGCAGCGGCTCAACTCGTCTCAACTGTCCCAACGCTTCTCGGCCGAGGCCGCGGTCGGCAAGGCGAACGCCGACGTCGTCATGATCAGCGATCCCGCGCTCGTACCCGAATGGAGTGAGAAGGGATGGTTGGCCAAGGTCGACTCCCAACCCGCCATGGCGCAATGGCCGACCGAATTCAAGGATCCCTACTACAGCATCGTCGTCATCAACCCGGAAGGCATCGGCGTCAACACCAATATGGTCGACGCTGCGTCGGCGGAAGACTGGACGTTCCTGCTGGACCCGCGATTCAACGGCAACGCTCTCACACTCGACCTGAAAAACGTGGGCGGCGTCGCCTTCTACTTCTGGCACATGATCCGCCAAACATACGGAGACGACTTTCTTCGGAAGTTCGCCGCTCAACGGCCGAGACTGATCGACAGTGGTCCGTCCGGGGCCCAACAATTGGCCGCAGGTGGTTCGTCACTCTTCCTGCCGTGCAGCCAGACCAACGTGAACGACCAGACAAGCCAAGGAGCACCCGTCCGCGGTCTGCTACCGACGAACGCTCCGATCATGGGAGCCGAGTCAGCGGCAACCATCTCGGCGACGGCGCCACACCCGAATGCTGCCAGCTTCCTGTTCAGTTTCCTCATGAGCACACAAGGTCAACAGATCCTCAATACCGCGGCGACAGGAACGTCGTCACCCAACGCCACCCCGGGGTGTCCACCGTTGCCGGCCAATTACGTGCGGCCCGCCTATGCAGAGGCATCCACACCCGGTACCCAGAAGGAACTCATCGCGCTACTCGGGATGTAGAGGTAATCGCGAGCGTTGCGCTTCCTGGGTGACCAACGCCTGCCGCGGTAATGGAGACAATCGTTTCTTCCTCCCAACGAGATTCGATCCTTATCGACGATGGAAATGTGATCGACCACCCGCGGACCGGCTGCAATCGGATCACGTCAGCGATGACACTCGCTATCTCACGCCATTGGTCGACGTAGATGGCAGGTCAGCAAGGTCTCGGTGAACCCTTCTACTGCGACTTGTTGAGCATCTCACCAATTCTTCGAGGTAGATCGCGATACCGTCGTCGTCGTTGCTTGGAAGGACACGGTCGGCGAGGAACATGGCCTCGGGCCGAGCGTTGGACGGGCACAGGGCGATACCCGCCCATGACAGCATGAGGACGTCGTTGATCGCGTCGCCCGCGACGGCGACCTCGTCTGCGGTGATGCTGTCGGCGGCGCAAAGTTCTGCGAGGGCGCTGGCCTTCGACACTCCAGCGGCGGCCATTTCAACGTGCGGTGCGCCCGAGTGGGTGAGCTCGACGCCGTCGACTCCCGCTGACATCGCGGTGCGGTACAGGTCCGCGCCCGACACCTCGGGGTGCCGCGCGACGATCTTCACCATCGGCTCGTCCATGGCGGGCAGAAACTCCGACAGCGTCATCTCGTGCGGCTGCCGGTGGTGGTCGACGAACTCGCACAGCGCCGCGTAGGCGGGTTCGGCGACGAAACAGGTCGGTCCGACGTTCGCGAACACGACGCCGGGCATGAGGGTCCGGACGCGGCTCATTGCCGCGGTGGCCGAAGCCATGGTGATTGTCGTGGTGGCGGTGACGATAGGGCTGCCATCGGTGAGGTCGAGCACGACGGCCCCGTTCGCGCAGATCGCCTTGCCGCTGAACCCGCACGACTGCGCTAATTCGTGAACGGAGTGCGGGGCGCGGGCCGTGGCCCACACCACCTCGACCCCCGCCGTCTGGGTCGCCTTCATCGCTGCCGCCGTCCGCGCGGAGATGGTGCGGTCTGATCGGAGCAGGGTGCCGTCGAGGTCCGTCGCGAACAGTCGAACCTCTCTTGGGGAAGTCAGCTGTCGGTCCATAGATCGTTCACGTCGTTTCGGGACCTGGTCCTGGCTTGTTTGTGCGATGGTCGTTCCTTTCGGCTGCCATTGATGGCGCATCGTGAATCGTGCCCAGGAGAGTTGAGAGGACAAGGTGGACTTCGTCGGCAGTGAGTGGATGTGCGGTGGTGGACGTCTGCGCATCGTCGGCTCGAGGTGAGCATCTGTGCGGTCGGTTGGTAGCCATGTTCTTTCCGATCGTGGTTATCGATGCCGCTTGCCTGGTCGATAGCCCGGGTGTGGCTGGTGAAGGCCGTGTGGGCAGATTGTTACAGGGTTATGTGTGCGCAGCCGGCTTCTTGTCAGCGCGTGACGGGATCGGCTTGTGGTGCCAGTGCGTACGCAAGGTCGCTGACCGTGGGCGCGCCGTGCCAGTCACCGGACACTGTGCATGCCAGTGCGCCGCACACCGCGGCGGCACGGAGACTATCCGCGACGTCGTGTCCGGTCATCGTGTGGGCGAGATATCCGGCGACGAAGGCGTCTCCCGCTCCGACGGTGTCGGTGACAGTAACTGGGTGCGCCTCTTGACGGTAGAAGGTGCCGCCGACAACGGCGGCGGCGCCATCGGCACCGAGCTTGAGGACAGCGTGACCGTCGCTGAGGTCGGTCAACGCCGCGCAGGTGGAGCGAAGGTCCCGCGCGCTGGTAAACAGGTGGGCTTCGTCGAGGCTCGCGAAGACGATATCGGCCCGGGCAAGCATCGGACGGAGGGTGCTCGCAGCGGCATGCTGAGTCCACAGTGCGCTGCGGAAGTTGACGTCGAACGATATGGGGATGCCCCGGCTTCGGGCGAGTGCGATCGCATGGTTGGTGACCTCGTGGCAGCTGCTGCTCAATGCCGGAGTGATTCCGGACAGATGGACGTGTGTTGCGTCGTTGAAGATGGAGGAGTCGAGATCCTCGGGTATGAGCGTGGTTGCTGCACTTGCGGATCGGTAGTACAGCACTTCGGTTCGTTCCGCAGAGTGCCGGTTCTTGATCATGAGACCGGTACGGGCTTGCGGGTGTCGTGTGACATGTGTTCGAACGTGTTCGGCGGCGAGCTCGCGTTCGATGAGATCACCGATCGCATCGTCGCCGAGTCTCGACACCCAGGTCGCGTCGATTCCGAGTCGTGCAACACCGATTGCGACATTGGATTCGGCTCCGCCGATCGAGAGTTCGAGGCTGTGTTGATGTCGGAGGGGACCAGGTGTGGGCGAGGCCAGCAGGCCCATCGTTTCGCCCAGCGTGACAAGGGCCGGCTTCGTGGTCATTCGGGTGTCGCTTCGTAGGCTTCAGCGGTGCTGTGGAGGGCCCGGCAAGCTCGATACCGTTGAGCGCGCCCGTCTCGGGCGTTGCCCCGCGGCGGTCGTGCCCGATCGGCGCCGAACACTTCGCTGGCAGCTTCGGCAGACAAACCGTTCGAACCTATCGGTTCGGGGTAGAGCCGGTCTGGGTTCACACTGAGGCTGAGTTCAGATTCGCTGAGTGGAGCATAGGTGGGAGGTGAAGTGACGATAGCTGTTTCGGGCTGTACTCGGAGAATGACGGGAGTGGTTTCGGGCCCTGGCCCAGTTGATTCGTGGTCGGGGGCCGAGGCACGGATTCCGTCGCTTGCATTCAGGACGGTGAGGGCGAGCAGACCTTCGTCGGTGCGACGCGGTTGGCCTATGAGGGGGGCGGTCGGTGCTGTCGAGTGTATGCGCACTCTCGCGTGGCGGAGTGCGGTGTGACGAGTTCTCACAAGAGTGTGATCTTTTCGGTCGACGGGTCAACGGTGTGTAGGGGTCAGTATTTCTCGGATAGTGCTCCGGCATGGTTGACGAGTATCGCCGTGGCGGAGCGTTCGTCGTGGATCGTGCCTTTGAGGATGTCGTCCTCGGTGAAGCGTGCGAGGTAGATGTTGCGGTGGGCGAACCGTTCCCAGTCGTAGGTGACGTAGATGTACCCATCGGTGCCTTCGGTGGCGTCGGGGTAAGAGACATCGTCGCGCTCGTCGAGGAGCAGAGCGTAGGGCCAGGTGCGGCCGTCGTCTTCGCTGAGTAGGGCGCTGAGGTGGGAGCGTCCCTTCCACGCCTTGACGTTGCCTTGCTCTTCGATGTCGGTGCGGTCGCTGCGTTCATTGAAGCCGACGTGGTTGATCATGAGGAGTCGTCCGGAGGCCAGTCGTCTGATGTGGAACCGCGAGCAGGGGCCGTCGATGTGGCTGCGCTTGCCGGGTTCCCAGGTCGCGCCGCCGTCGACGGAGTAACTTTCGCCGATGCCGTCGAAGCACCGTACGAGCATCCAGAGTGCACCGTCTTGTTTCTCCACGATCATGTGTTCGTCGAAACTGCGGTTGGGCACGTCGGCGCCACCGCGGTAGTGGAATGTTCGTCCCTGGTCAGTAGTGACGTAGACGTTGGAGAACCGTTCGTCGGCCATGTCGGGATGGTCTTCGGTGGGCGGGTGGCATGCCCAGATGGCGGTGGGAAAGAGCCATTCGCCTGCAGCGGTGACGGTCGGCTTGTTCATCATCAGACCGTTGCCGATGCGGCGCGGCGGTGACCATTGGGGGTCGGAATCGTCGGGGTTCTCGCAGATTGAAACCCACACGCCCACTCGGCCGTCGAAGAAGTCTCGGCTTTGGTTCCAGGTCATCCAGAGTCGGCCGAGGGGGTCCGCCCACAGGCACGGGTCGTAGGCACGGATTTCGGGGTCTGGATGTGAGACGACGAATCGCACGTGTTCCCATGTGGCGCCGTTGTCGTCGCTGGTGTCGACCACGACGAAGTTGCCCCCTTTCTCGGTGTCTTCGCCGGTGTAGAAGTTGACGTAGAGGCGGCCGCCTCTGGTTCGTTCGATGGACGGGATGCCTTGCCACTGGCGGAACGGGTCGAGGTATTTGCGCTGTTGGGGGCGGTCAAGGACTTCTGCTGGGGTGAGGGTGGCGTCGAGGGGCACAGTGTTGCTCCATTCTGGTGTGTTCTTGCGTAGTTGCGCGCACGAAGGGGGTGTGGGCTGGGATATGGGGTCAGTCGAAGTGATCGCTATGGGCGAGAGCCCATTTCACGTATTCGTCGATTTGGTCGGCGAGTGGACGGGGCTGCCATTCGGTTGCGTGTGCGATTCGGCCGATGTGGAGGAGTCCGTTCTTGCCGGTCGCTTCGTTGGGATCGGTGTCGACGCCGTCGGAGTCGTCCACCGTGACAGCGCTTTTGAACAGGTCGACCAGGTCGGTGACGGTGGAGTGGTGGCCCGAACCGATATTGAAGGAGTCGGTGCACGGCGAGGGGTGAGTGCAGATTGCGTAAAGCGCGGTTGCGACGTCGGTGGCGCTGATCCAGTCGCCGGTGGCGGTGAGGGTGCGTGTTGTGACGCGTAGCGAGGTGTTAGTTGTTCGTGCACGTGCGAGGTGATACGGCAGTGACATCGTTGCCCGGGTCCCGGTCGGCCGTTCCATGGGACCGAAGACTCTACTGAATCGGAGAATCGGGATATCCATACCGTAGAGCGTGGACATCCTGTGAGCGATGAGTTCGCCGGCGAGTTTGCTGATGCCGTACATCTCGTCGGGGTCCGGCGGCGACGTTTCGGGTAGCGCGGTACCCGCAAGTTCGTACCCGTTGCCGTACACGGCCGCGCTGCTGATCAGGACCGTACGTCTCACCGAGGCGGTGCGTCGTGCGGCGTCGAGGACATTCATGGTGCCCATCGTGTTGATGTCGATGAACCGCGTGGGGTCGTCGTGCTCCCAGCGCGGCACGTGGGTGACGGTGGCGCCGTGCACGACAACCTCTGGTGCGAACTCGCTTAATACGGCCCGCATGGTTCCGGCGTCGCGGACGTCGACGGAGTGGAACTCGACGCGCCCGGTGTCGCCGAGATAGTCGAGGGTGATGTCGTCGGGGGTGTTCAGGTCGAGGGCGCAGATCCGGGCGTCGGGTTCGTGCTCGAGGATGTGGCGGGCGAAAACGCTCATCACGAAGCCGTTGGCGCCGGTGATCAGATACTTCATCGGTGTGCTGCTTCCGTCGTGTGGGGTTTTGGTGCAGGCGTGTCACGCAGACCGGTAACGGCGTCTGTGACAGTGAGCCACCCGGGGTGGCCGAGGGCAGTGCCGAGCAGGGTGACTTGCGGGGGGCGGATGTTGGTTGTCTCGAGCACGTCGGTACGCCCGAAGACCTGGCGGGGTGTGCCGTCCGCGAGGACCGACCCGTTGCGCATGGCGACGATGCGAGTGGCATATTCGGCGACCAGTGCCATGTCGTGCGAGATGATGACGATTGTCGTTCCACGGCGGTGACACTCGGCGAGGCAGTCGAGGATCAGGCGCGCTTCCCCGCGATCCTGTCCGGTGGTGGGTTCGTCGATGACGACGATCTCGGTGTGCATGGTCAGTGTGGCCGCGATCGCGAGGCGTTGTCGTTGACCGCGGCTGAGGTGGACCGGGTTCGTCTGCTCGTGACCGGACAGCCCGGTCGAGTGGAGTGTCTGTTCGACCCGGCGCCGAATGTCGTCCTCGTCGACGCCGAGGTTTCGGGGACCGAAGGCGAGTTCGTCGAAGCAGGTGTCGTGGAATATCTGTCTGTCCGGGTTCTGGAGAACGTACCCGACCGTGGATGCCATCTTGTGGAGCGGGGTCATTTCGACCGGGATCGTTGTCCCGTCCCGTCGATGTACCCGGACGGTGCCGGCCGTGTTCGTTGGTGCCAGGAGGCCGTTGAAGTGCTTCGCCAAGGTGGTCTTGCCCGAACCGTTCTTCCCGATGATGGCGAGAAAGTCGCCGCGCATGATATCGAGCGAGACCCCGTCGAGTGCTCGGACCGTGTTGTTGTAGACGTGTTCGACGTTGTCCAACGTCAACGCGGGGTCGGTGGTGGCGGGGACGTTCACGGTTGGGCGTGGTTCGGCGTCGAGTGTTCTGTCCATTGCTGTACTGCCTCTTCCACGGTGAGAGGGATTGTTGTTGTCGGCCAGTGCGATTGCCGGCGCAGGGCGACGGCGACATCGACGACTTGCGGGCGATCGGGAGCCGCGCTGGAGGTGAGCACGTGGCGCGGGTCGCCCTGGGCGGTGACGCGGCCGTCCTCGAGGATCAGTAACTGGTCGGCGCAGCCGGCGAGTTCTTCGATGTTGTGTTCGACGATGACGACCGTGACCCCTTCTCGGGCGATGGTGTGGACTGCCCGCATGACGTCGTGGGTGCCTTCGGGGTCGAGCTCGGAGGTGGGCTCGTCGAGGAGGATGATGGACGGGTTGAGGCAGAACGTCGCGGCAACGACGACACGTTGCTTTTCGCCGCCGGACAATGCATGGGTGAACCGGTCCAACAGTCCGGTGATGCCGAACAGTTCGGCGGCGCGTTGCAGGCGGGTCTCGATTTCATGGACCGGGACAGCCCGGTTCTCCATTCCCCATGTCAGTTCCTCACGGACGACGGTGTTGACCAGTTGCACCTCGGGGTCCTGCAACACCAGGCCGACGCGGGCGGTGGCGGCGGCAAGATTCGGCAATGTGTCGATGTCGGTGCCGAGCATGGTGATGGTTCCGGCGGTCGCGGCGTCGTCTTCGTAGTGTGGGATGACACCGGCGAGGCATTTGAGGAGTGTGGATTTTCCGGCTCCGGTGGGACCGAGGATCCCGACAATAGACCCGGCTGCGACTTCGAAGCTGACTTCGTCGAGCGCCCGGTGTGGTGCGCCGTTGTAGCGAACGCTGAGATCGCGTACGACTATGGCGGGTGCGGTCATGGGTGGCTCCTTGATCAACCGAGGTGGTAGAGGCGCAGCAGGACGGTGGTGACGCCGAGGAGGACGGCGCCGGCGACGAGCGCGTAGTCGCTGCGGGTGAAACGCAACGTCCGGATGAACGTGCGTGGTCCTCCTTGGCTGTATCCGCGGAGTTCCATGGACAAGGCGGTGTCCCCGCTTCGCCGGAGCGCGCCGACCAGCATGGGGAAGAGCATGCGGACCAGGGCACGCACGCGCACGACGGGATTCTTGGCGGCGGTGTCGGACGACCCGCGTACGGCCATCGCGGTGAGCAGGGTGCGGGCCTCGTCCTGCATCAGGGGAAGAAAGCGGAAGGCGAAGCTGGTCAGGTAGGCGTATTTGTACGGTATTCCCGCACGATGGAGTGCAAGGGAGATGTCGGTGGGGCTGGTGACCACGGAGAAGCCGTAGAAGCAGATTCCCAGTGCGATGAGCCTGATGCCGATGCCGAGTCCGAGGAGGAACCCGTTCCGAGACAACTCGATTCCGGCGATTGTGGCGAGTGCCGGCCCGGACTGGATGATCGATTGCAACAGCACGAGAAGGGCGATCAGGGGAACGACCGCGGTAAGCACCTTCCAGTAGGAGGTCAGTCCGATGTTGCCCAGCAGGTGGAGACCGGCGACGACGACCGCGAGGATGAGGAGCAGGACGTCGATCCGGGTGGTGGTGAGAGCGCACATCATGACGCCCAGCACCACGAGCATCTTCGCTCGGGGGTCGGCGCGGTGCAGTTGCGAGACTCCGGGGGAGTAGAGCATGGTGCCACTCATGTGTCAGATCCGTGGGTATCGGTGTTGTCGGTGCTCATGTCACACCACTCCGACGGCGCTGGAGGCTTCGCGTTCACGGGCAATCAGTCCCGTTTTCAGGAGTCGTCGCATGACGATGTAGGTGATGAAGCTGCCGGCGACGAAGGCGGGTTGTACGACCAGAATCTGCCCGACGATGAAGTTGAAGGGCATGTGCAGGATGATCGCGTTGCCGAATCCGAAAGCGATTGCGTCGCAGATACCCCCGACCTGGCCGATGATCAGTACCTGCCACAGATTCAGGCCGCGGTCCCGCGATTTCATCAGCCATACCAGCAGTGCAACCGGCAGCGTGTGGGCGGCGTTTGTGACGAACAGGAACGGTGCAAGGGGTTGTGAAGCAGTGAGATTGGAAATGATGGGATTGATCCATGCGACGATCAGCGCCCCGGTGATTCCGTAGAACGAGGAAGCGGGTACCCATATCGCGCAGACGACGACCGCGGAGACGATGGGGACGGTGCCGCCGGTCAGGGCGAGGTCGAGGCGTTCGGTGATCTGCAGGAAGACAGCCATCAGCAGTCCGAGGAACACGCAGGTGACGATGGTGCGGGTGTCGCGGGGGAAGAGTCGAAACTTCCAGTTGGGAAGGGTCGACCAGGTCGAGTCGGTCATGGTGGAGTCCTCTTCGGGAACGGTGTGTGCCGTCATTGGTAGGTGGAGGGGTGGTGCTGGTGCCAGTGTTCGGCGATGTCAATTCTGCGAGTGAGCCAGATGTCATCGCTGGCCGCGACGGTGTCGAGGAACCGCATCAGATCTGCTGCGCGGCCAGGCTTGCCGACGATGCGGGTGTGCAAGCCGATGCTCATCATCTTCGGGGCCGCGGCACCCTCGGCGCGGAGTAGGTCGAAGGCGTGCGTGAGGTACGTGGAAAACGATTCCGATTGGAAGCCGAAACCGTTGAGGTATCTGCCATCGTTGTTGTCGAGGGTGTAGGGGATGACGAGTCGGGGTTCGTCACCGATCTTTTCCCAGTAGGGCAGATCGTCGGCGAAGGAATCCGAGTCGTACCGGAATCCGCCGGCCTCGGTGATCAATCGCCTTGTCTGCGGCGACATTCGACCGGTGTACCACCCGGTGGGCCGAGACCCGGTGGCCTTTTCGTGAAGTTCGATCGCCTGGGTGATGTGGTCGCGTTCAGCGTCCTCGGACATTTCGGCGTAGTTGATCCAGCGCAGTCCATGGGAGGCGATTTCCCAGTTCGCTTCGTGCATGGCGGCGACGGCGTCGGGGTGGCGGTCGAGAGCCTGGGCGATGCCGAAGACGGTGACGGGGATGTTGCGTTCGGTGAAGGCGCGGTGGAGCCGCCAGAACCCTGCTCGGCTGCCGTATTCGTATTGGGACTCGACGTTGAGGTTCCGGATATTCGGCAGTTCACGGGTGGGTTCCTCGGTCAAGAAAGCTTCCGAGGTCCTGTCGCCGTGCAGGATCGATCGTTCTCCGCCTTCTTCGAAGTTGATGACGAACTGGACCGCCAGGCGGGCATCGTTGGGCCAGCGCGGGTCGGGCGGGTTAGCGCCGTATCCGATCAGATCGCGCGGATAGGTGGTGGTCACGGTGGTGTCGCTTTCCGGTATTTTTCGGGGGTGTCAAGGGATTGCTGCGGGGTCGACATCGGGGTAGGCGATGTCGGCGTCGCCGGTGCTTCGGCGGTGGCGGGCCATCAGCGCCATGTAGCTTCCGCCACCGAACGCGATTCCGAGGAACCAGCTGTAGGCGTAGAGGTCGTCCCATCCGGGGATGAGGAGGCCGCTGACGGCGGCGAGGACTCCGAGTGCGAATGCGGTCAGCGCGCGGGGGTTCCACCCATTGGTGTAGGCGTACGGTCCGGCCGGGGATTCTGTGAACAGGCCGGCAACGGAAAGCCGTCGTTTGCGGACGAAATAGAAGTCGGCGAGCATGATGCCCGATACCGGCGCCATCGTGGCACCGATGATGCCCAGGATTTCGGTGACCAGGGTGGCGTTGTCGTACCACAGCCACGGGCAGAAGACCACGGCGGCGGCGACGGCGATGAGTCCGGATCGTTTGAAGGTGAGGGTGTCGGGCCACAGGTTGGTGAGGTCGAACCCGGTCGACACACCGTTGGTGGCGACGTTGACCGAGGCTGTGGCGACGAGGATGCAGAGGCCACCGAAGATGGCGATGAGGGGGTTGTCGAACCTGGTCAAGATGTCGATGGGGTTGGTGACGACTTCCCCGAATGCGTTCTTGGTGCCGACCGCCACGAGCAGGCTCATCGCGGAGAAGGCGAAGAACATGATGGGGAAGCCGAGACCTTGCCCGAGGGCCTGGTCCTTCTGGGACCGGGAAAACCGCGTCAGGTCGGAGATGTTGAGGATCAGTGTGGCGACGGTGCCGAGAAGCGCGGTCATCGATGCGGCGAATGTGGGCCAGAACTCTGCGGGGGCGATGGTCGAGGGAGTGTGCACGAGCTGACCGAAGCCGCCGGCCGTCATCGCGGCCCAGATTACGAGACCGATCGCGAGGATCATGATGGACGGCCCGGCCCAGACCTCGAACCGCCGTACGCTCTGGATGCCGTGCCCCATGATCCAGGCGTGAAGCGCCCAGCACACCAGGAAAGCGATGAGGACGTCGACGTTCATGCCGAACAGGTGGTACTGCTGCAGGCTCGAGTAGCCGGGGAGCGCGGAGGACAGGACCGCGGCGATGGCCTTGCTGCCGATGTAAATGTGTACGGCGAACCAGAACACGGCGATAAGGGCCCGCAGCGCCACCGGTACTTGCGCTCCGTTACGGCCGAATGCCGATCGGATGAGGACGGGGAAGGACAGTCCGTACTTCGCTCCGAGGACACTGTTGGCGAGGATCGCAAGGAAGGCAATGAAATAGGCCGAGCAGACGCAGGCGAGAGCCTGCCAGAAGCTCATCCCGATCGCGATGAGGTTTGCCGCGACTTCCCAGGCGACGATGTTGTGGACGATACCCATCCAGATGGTCGAGTAGTTCCACCACGTCCATCGACGTTCGTCCGGGCGCAGTGGGCGCATGTCCGGGTTGTTCAGTCCCAGCTTGTTGCTGATAGGTGTTGAGACGGTGTGGTGTATCACTTCGGTCTCGATTCTGAGGGGTTAGGGCATCACGTCGCCGCTGTTGGGGCCCAGGGTTTGCCCGGTATAAAGGTTTCCGGCGGGGTCGGATGCAAGGAGGAGAGCGGTCGGGATTACCTCGTCGGGTGTCCCGAAGCGGGGGATGACCAGTTCGCGAAGCTTGTCTTGCTTCCATTGATCGCTGACATTGGTCATCAAGCGGGTGTCCAAGGGGCCGGGCGCGATGCAGTTCGCTGTGATGCCGTACGCCCCGACCTCGAGTGCGACGGATTTGGTGAATGCGATCATTCCGGCCTTCGCGGCCGCGTAATGGCCGTGTTCTCGACCACCTTTGAGCGCGATTTGAGATGAGATGTTGATGATGCGTCCCCGGCGCCGGCCGATCATCGTCGGAAGTACCGCCCGGGTGGTCAGGAAAGTGCCGGTGAGGTTGACGTCGATGGTCCGCTGCCAGGTCTGCAGGCTCATCTCGTGGGTGTACGTCGGCGTGGAGATGGCGGCGTTGTTGACCAGAACGTCGATCCGGCCGAACTCACGTAATGCGGAGGCTGCCAGTTCCTCGGCGGTGGGCTCCACGGAGATGTCGCCTTCGATGGCGGTGACCCTTGCACCGAGGCCTCTCAGCTCGGCGAGGAGCCCGTTGAATGCCGCGGCATCTTCACGGAAGTAGTTGAGGGTCAGGTCGGCTCCGGCTTGGGCGAAGCCGAGGGCCAGGGAACGGCCGAGGCCGTTCCCTGCGCCGCTGCCGGCGATGACTACCGAGGGTCCGACGAGTCGGCCGCCGAGATATGGTTCGTCATTCCGGGGCATCATGGTCGCTCAGAACCGCTTCAGTTCGCTGATCGTCTCCGCCAGATCGACGACATCGCCGAACCGGGAGTCGATGTCGAGCAGCGCGCCCTGGTGCCCGGTGTGGCTGCGGTCGCCGACCGCCTCGCGGGGGACGATGACGTGGAAGTTGTTGTTGAAGGCACTCTCGCAGGTCGAGCGCACGCACCCGCTGGTGCTGACGCCGACCACGACGACGGTATCGACGCGTTGTCCGATCAACATCGACAGCGCATTGGTGCCGAAGAAGGCCGATGCACGGGGCTTTTCGACCAGTGGTTCCTCATCGAGGCGACCGAGCTCGGGGCGGAGCTGTACGCGCTCACTGTCGCGGAGCATGAGCGTGCTGTGTGGGGTCTTGCTGGTGACCACGGGACCAGCCTCCATCAGCGCCGGGTCGTACGCCATGGTGGTGAAGATAATGGGCAGGTCCTTCTCCCGGAAAATGTTGAGGAGTTCAACCGTCGCATCGATGACACCTTCGACGTCTGAGCCGAGCTGCTCCTCTGGTGCGGTCCACGCGCCGGCGAGGTCGATGACCAGCAGTGCGGGCTTGCTGCCCCACCCTGATCGCCCACCGAAGCCGGCCTCTCGGTAGAGGCGGACCATTTCGGCGTTGTCGAGGCTGTGTGCTTCGCTGTAGTCGAAAGACATGATTTCCCTTTCCGAACGGATCGGCGGCCGCGCCGCCCTTGCGAGATCCATCACAAACATAGCGGCATCCTCAAATTTGAGGAAGCCCTTTCAGTAAAGATCCTGTTAAGTCGGTTACGCTGCAATGCGGACGAAGGGAGATGTCGTGTCGACGGATGCAGACCATGCGACCGCGCAGCCGGAGGGCCGGGTAGGCGACCTGGGTGGCGACGCGGAGGCGCTCCTTCTCGTGTTGCACCGCGCCGATGAGCCGGTTGGTGCACGCGTGGCTCGGCGGGTTCTCGTCGAAGAATTCGGCCGCGACCTCAGCGAGGCGAGTGTGTCGAGAGTGCTTCTTCGACTCGACGGCCTGGGCCTGACCGAAGCCGTCGGCAGGAAGGGGCGCATTCTCAGCCCACGGGGGCGGCGGCACGTCTCGTCCACCCTGTCCAGCCGGCATCGGCACGAACAATTCACCCGCGCGCTCGATCTACGAAGCGTCCAGGAGATACTCGACTGGCTGCGTGCTCGCCGAGCGCTCGAGACCGAAATCGCCTCGCTCGCTGCGCAACGCGTGTCGACTGACGACCTCGCATCGTTGCAGGCGGCGCTCGACGAGCACCGCAGCTGCATCCTGCGCGGCGCGGATCCGACGCCCGCCGGCATGTATTTCCATCAGCTGTTGGTCGAGGCGGCGAAAAGCCCGCTGTTCGAGGCGCTGGCCGGGAGTCTGCATTCGCCGGCGCTGGCTTCGGTGGAACGAGCCCTCGACGTCATCACTGGGGGGCACGGCACGATAGGGCACTCGCCCGACGAACACGCGATCGTGCTCGAAGCCGTCCGAAATCGCGACGCAGACGCCGCCAGCGGGGCGATGCACTCCCACCTGAGCCGCCTCATCGGCGAGGTCGAGGAATTCTCCATGGGATCAATGGCGCAGGTGCTCCCGAACCTGATCGCCGCGCTCCATCAGGTTCCTCAATCTTGACGAACGTCTTTCAAGGGAGTTAGCTTCTCGGTATCCCGACGAAAGGCGTACCAATGGCACCACGGACACCCGTGAACACCGATGCCGTTCCCGCTCCCGGCGGAGCGTTCAGTCTCGGCATCCACACCAATCACCTCGTCTTCACCGCCGGACAGGTCGGTGCGGATCCGTCCGGTAAATTGCGACCTACTTTTGCTCAGCAGGTCGAGCAGGCGATCGACAATCTCGAACTCGTACTGCAGGCTGCGAACTCGACCCTCGCGCACGTGGTGAAGTCAACGTGTTTCCTAGCCGATCCGGCTGACTTCGCTGAATTCAACGAGATCTACGCCCGTCGATTCTCCGCTCCGCTTCCTGCCCGCAGCACAGTCGGCGTACGTTTCGCCGGGGCAGGGGACTTGTTGTTCGAAATCGAGGCCGTCGCAGTCACACGCGAGGTGGACGAATGAGCGACCGTCATCCCGATCTGCTGATTCGCGGTGGCATCGTCGTCACGGGCCATGCCCTCGAGAGGCTCGATGTAGCGGTCACTGCCGGTCGAGTGTCGGCCCTCCTGGCACCCGGCAGCGCAATCCAGGCAGACGACATCGTCGACGCCGAGGGGTGCTACGTTCTCCCCGGCGGCATCGACACCCACACACATGTCTCGTGGCCACTCGCCGACGGAACACGCACGGACGACGGGTTCACCGGTGCTGGCCGTGCGGCCGCACTCGGAGGCACGACAACCCTCGTCGACTTCGTGCCCCCGCTTCGCCCCGATCAGCGACTCATCGACGCAGCGGAAGAGCGAATTGCCGAAGTCGAATCAGGCTGCGCAATCGACGTGGCCTTGCACCCGATCCTCAACCGCGCCGATAAGTCTGTCCAGCAGGATATTTCGAAGGTCATCGGTGCTGGACTGACATCGTTCAAGATGTACACAACCTATGACGACCGAGTGAACGACGGCCAGATCTGGACACTCATGCAGGAAATCGTTGCTCACGGCGGACTGCCCGGTTTCCACGCAGAAAACCACGACGTCCTCACCGAGAGTCTGCACGAGCTAGTCGAGCACGGAAGAATCGCGGTACCGGACTTCCCCGGAAGCAGGCCCGCACTGGCCGAAGCGACTGCGATCAAAACTGTCAGCCACATGGCAAGGGCTCTTCGTAGCCCTGTCTACATCTTCCATGTCTCCGGTGCGGAGGCGTTCGATGCCGTCCTGGAGAGCCGCCGTGCCGGAGCAGTGGTACACGCCGAAACGTGCACCCACTACCTAGCGTTCGACGATTCGGTTTTTTCCAGATCCGACGGATGGAAGTTCATCATCACTCCGCCAATTCGTGGACGACACGACAATGAGCGGCTGTGGGAGGCAATCGCCGACCGAACGATGACTTCCGTGGGCTCGGACCACTGCGCGTACAGTCTCGCCAGTAAGTCCGCCCACCCCGACGACCACCGTCTCACTCCACCAGGAGCCGCCGGTATACAGGCACGCACCCCTGTTCTATGGGACCAATGTGTGAACCGACGTGGCCTCACGCCAAGCGACTTCGTTGCTATCTCAGCCGAGTCGGCAGCCAAGGCCCTCGGCCTATATCCGGCCAAGGGCACCATCGCAATCGGGAGTGACGCTGATCTGGTCGTTCTCGACCCCGCACGCCAATGGTCAGGGAAAGACTTACCCGCCGCATCCTCCAATACCTTCGACCTCTACACCGACTACATAGGTCGAGGTATGGTCGAGCACGTCTTCGTTCGTGGTATTGCCGTGGTCAGAGACGCAAACTACGACAGCAGCTCAACCAATGCAGGTTCCCTACTTCGTCGCAGCACCCGATGACGCCCTCCCGGTGTTGCCTGGGATAGGTAAGTGCTGTGTCTTGGATTCCACGATCAGCGGGATCATCCTGCAGCGAAGTCACGGTCGCGATCTTCTTCGGACTTACCGCCCCAGATCAGATGCGGATCTGGGCGAGCAGTGGGAGTTGCTCGGGGTCGTTGAGTGACGAGCCGACCGCAACCGCTTGGGCGCCGGCCCTGAGGAACTCGTCGGCGTTTGCGGCGCTGATGCCTCCGGTGGCGATGAAGTGTATGCGTGGGAAGGGGCCCTTCATCAGGTTGATCCAGTTGCTGCCAAGAGCGGCGGCGGGGAAGGCTTTGAGCCAGGTCAGGCCTTGTGCTGTGGCCGCTTGGACGTCGGTGGCCGATCCGACGCCGGGTAGCGGGTGGATTCCCTGTTCGGCGGCGTAGGCGTTGATGTCCTGGTCCCAGCCGGGACTGACGACGAACCGGGCCCCGGCGCGGCGTGCCTGATCGACGTGTTCGCGGGTGGTGACTGTTCCTGCACCTACGGCCAACCCTCTGGGGCGGGCGAGGTCGACGAGCGCGGCGAGGGTTTCGATGTCTTCGGGAGTTTGAATGGGGATTTCGATCAGATGAACACCCAGTCCCCAAGCAGCGTGGGCAGTCTCGATCGCGCGGGAACGACCGAGCCCGCGGAGGATGGCCATCAGCGGCGTGGGACCGAAAGCGGTGTCGAACCAAGAGTTGTCGATCGACATGAAGTTCCTAACGGACTAGGTCAGCGGGTAACTGGATGCCGCTGTTGGGGGAGTGGTTTCGGATTCATCGGGGCTCCATCCGAGTTCGGTGGAGATCGTCGCGGCCGTATCGAGCAGCGGCTGAAGGATATTGTTCTCGAGTTCCTCGGCAGTGCTCACCGCCTTGAGCTCGATTACCGATATTGCCGCGACGACATCGCCGGACGCATCACGAATGGGAGCGGCCAGGGAGGTGATGTAGTCCTCGTATTCACCATTGTCGATCGCCCATCCTCGCGCGGCGACCTCGGCGAGAACACCGAGAAGTTCATCGGCGGAGGTGATGGTCGTGTCGGTATAGCGGGTGAAGTCGGCGTTAGCGAGGAGCCGCGTGCGCGTCACGGGAGGAAGGAATGCCAGGATCGCCTTGGCGACGGCCGCGGTGTGGAGGCGGACGTTCTCACCGACCCGGGACACGAGCCGGATGGATCGCTTCGGTTCGATCTTGTCGGTGTAGACGATGTGATCGTCGTGCCGTTCGGCGAGATGGACGGTCTGGTCGTACAGCTCGCTGAGTTGCACCAGATGCGGGCGTGCGAGTTGAACGACGGTGAATTGGTCGAGGGCCCGCTGCGCGAGCGTGATCAGTCCCGGCCCGATGCCGTACCGGCCGTCTGGGAGCCGGCGGATCAGCCGCTGGTCAGCGAGTACTTCCATGATGCGTAGCGCAGTCGACCGGTGGGTGTCCAGCCGCCGCGAGATCTCTGAGGGGGTCTGCGGTTCCTCGGCTAGCAAGTTCAGCACCCGCATGGCTCGCTCGATGCTCTGCGACATTGGTCTCCTCCAACTCGACGAAATCTGCGGTCGTTCGTAGCGCTGCGGCGGCGAGCGCGTGTCCGGTACGCAACCTGCACCTGCCATTGTGGCCGCCGAGCCATTCGTGCAGGTACCCGGCAGCGAAGGAATCACCCGCACCGACCGGCTCGATGACCTCCACAGGTAAGGCTGGTTCGAATATGTCGGTGGCACCGTCGAAGAGGGTGACACCGCGTGCACCGTCCTTGACGACGAGCTCGCGTGGACCGGGCAGCAGTGCGCGCACAGCTGCCGGGGTGGTGGTGCCCCAGACCTCTTCGGCCTCGTCCAGTCCGACGAAGACGATGTCGGCGAGGTTGGCGAATTCTCGTAACTCGACTGCGGCGTCGCGATCGGCCCAGACCTGTGGTCGGTAGTTCACGTCGAACGAGATCGTGCATCCATACGCAGCGGCGCTGCGAAAGATTTCGGTCGCGGTGGCGTTGCAGGATTCGGAGAGTGCGGGCGTGATGCCGGTGACGTGCACCAACCGTGCCGAGGACATCAGTGGCGGGGTAATCAGGGCCGGCGTCATGGCGGAGGCCGCCGAACCTTTGCGGTAGTAGTACACCGTCGTCCCCGAGGGGGTGGGGTCCTTGAGGTATGCCCCGGTCGGCCGGGTCGGATCGGTTTCGAGCCACCTGGTGTCCACGCCGTATTGCTCGAGCTGATCTCGGATCCGCAAGCCGAGCGGGTCGGCGCCGATCCGGGATACCCAGGCGCTTCGGTGTCCGAATTGCGACAGATACAACGCGACCGTCGATTCTGCTCCGGCAACCGCGAGGCGTACTTCGGCCGCGTCCCGCAGTCGGGCGGGAGGAACAGGGCTCAACTGCGCCATCGCCTCCCCGATGCAGACGACCTCGGGGTGTTTCTCCACTTCGCCGCCGCTGGGGCTCGAACGAAGGTCGGGGTCGGGGTGGTCGACGCGAATGTGGGCGGTCACGACAAATCAGATCCTTTCGACGGTTCAGTGGCTCTAGCGAAACCCCGCCGCTTCAGTGTAGCGTAATACGCATCACAGTTGCATCCTCTGCAACACACTTTTTCAGCGATGAATCGCCGCTGGTCAGCAAAGGAAGGAAGGACGAATGACGTTCAAGGTCTACGTCAGCGACTACGACTATCCCGATCTGGAGATCGAGCGGTCGGTGCTCGAACCGATCGGCGCGGAGGTCCTCGGTCTGCAGTGCCGCACCGGACACGGATTGGGTGAACTCGCCCGCGACGCGGACGCGATCATTCAGCAGTACGCCAAGATCGATGCGACCACCATCAACGCGCTCGAGCGCTGCAAGGTCATCGCCCGCTACGGCATCGGAGTCGATATCCTCGACGTCGAAGCGGCGACGAACGCGGGCATCGTGGTCACCAACGTCCCCGACTACTGCATCGAAGAGGTCGCCGACCACTCGATCAGCATGGCGTTCACCCTGATCCGATCCATCCCGGCATATGACCGAGCCACCAAGTCCGGCACGTGGCACTGGGCGAGCTGGAATCAGCCGGTACGGCGGATGCGTGGCAGCGTGTTCGGATTCGTCGGCTTCGGACGCATCGCCCAGAACATGGCCCGGAAACTGGCGGCGTTCGGCCTGGACCTCGTCGCGTACGACCCGTTCGTGTCCGAGAGCCTGATGCGCACACATGGAGTCCGTAAGACCGAACTCGCCGAGCTACTCGAAGTAGCCGACGTCGTCGACGTCATGTGTCCGTGGACTCCCGCAACCCACCATCTCATCGACGAGGCCGCGCTGCTGTCGATGAAGCCAGGGGCGTTGCTGGTCAACTGCGCGCGAGGCAAGGTCGTCGACAACGACGCCCTGTACAAGGCTTTGATCTCCGGTCACCTCGCCGGCGCTGCGCTCGATGACACCGAAGAGGAACCTGCCAAGCAGGACTCGTGGTCACCGGATCAGAACCCGCTGTTCGGCCTCGACAACTGCGTCATCACACCCCACGTCGCGTACATCTCCCAGGAGGCGCTGGACGAGTGCCGGCTGACCGCCGCACAAAACGTCCGGGCCGTGCTGCTCGGAGAACAACCGCTCAACCCTGTCGCCGTCCCCGCACTCGCACTCGCCCACTGACGTGAGCTATTCAGCAAAGGAACTCGATACGATGACCATTACCGTTCACCCACGCCCCGACACCGACGCCGAACTTGTCGCACAGTTCCAGGCCATGGACTCGGTGATGTCGCTCTCGTGTGTCGTCTCCGACGCACTTGTGCGCTCGAGCACCATGCGCCACGACATGAAGCCCAAGGGCGCGGACAAGAAGATCATCGGAACCGCACTCACCGTCCAGTTGACTGCCGGCGACATCGTCGACTGCCTCGACGCCCTCGATGTGGCCCGGCCCGGCGACGTCATCGTCATCGACGCCTTCGGTGAGACCGAGACCTCGATCTGGGGCGGCCTGATGACCGGACTGGCGAAGAATGCCGGAGTTGTCGGCGCCGTCATCGATGGGAGCTGCCGCGATACCGACGAGGCGAGGTTCCTCGACTTTCCGGTTACCGCCAAGGCCAGCGGACCCCGACAAGCACATACCGCCGTCAGCGGGCGACGCGAGCCACTCCAGATCAATGTGCCGATCAGCTGCGGTGGCGTCCTCGTTCACCCGGGCGATCTGATTGTTGCCGACGAAATCGGGGTCGCCGTCGTTCCGCGCGCCGACATGGCCGAGGTCTACGCCCGCGCACAGGAAATCGCCCGCAACGAGGAGCGCATGCGTGAGCTCATTCTCGAGGGCGCAACCTTCCATGACCTGCTCGACAAATTCGGACGAATCTGAAATTCTCCACGAGACGCAGAGAGAATCGCGATGGATATCACCAAATCCGACGAAGTCGAGATGACGAAAGCAACGAACGCGGCGCCCGTGACCAAGCCGAAGGGCCGGCTACGCTGGGTCGTTCTCGGGCTGCTGTGTCTGCTCGCCTTGATCAACAACATAGACCGACTCGCCCTGTCGGTCGCGGCCCCGGCCATGCAGGCCGATCTCGGTCTCACCGCCACCGACATCGGCCTGCTCGGCAGCGCCTTCGCGCTGTTCTACGCGATCGGCCAGCTACCGTCGGGCTGGCTGATCGACCGCTATGGAACCCGCCTGCTCGGTGGCGCAGTAGTGCTCTGGAGTTTGGCGACCGCCGCCATGGGCATGTTCAACACGATGGGATGGTTCGTTGTGGCTCGGGCGTGGCTCGGGCTGGCCGAAGCCCCCTCACTCCTCGCGACGAACAAGATCGTCACCCACTGGTTCCCGAAGAAGGAACAGGGCATCGCCAACGCCAGTTGGGACGCCGCCCTCAAGGCCGGACCCGCCTTCTTCACAGGAATCCTGGTGTGGATAGTCGCCGCGTTCGGCTGGCGAACACTGTTCTTCATCGCCGGTGTCGCCGGAATCGTCTTCGCCGTACTGTTCCTCCTCAGCTACCGCAACCCGGATGATCACCCGAGGCTCACCACCGAAGAACGTGACTACATCCGGCAAGACCATGACAGCGGCAGCCCGAAGACCGACCACGTGCCGTGGGGCGCACTCTTCACCCGCCCGACCATGTGGGGCATGATGGCCGGCTACTTCTGCAACATGTGGGTGTACCAGATCTTCTTGACCTTCATTCCACTGTTCGTGATCAACGAATTCGGAATCGAGTTCAAATCCATGGGACTCATCGTCAGCGTCCCATGGATCGGAGCGATCATCGGCGACCTGGCCAGCGGCTTGCTGTCGAAGCGCCTCAGTGAGCGTGCCGGCTGGACGACGAAGAAGGCGAAGATGCGGATCATCACCGTCTCCCTGACCTTCCAGGCCGGACTCGTCGCGCTCATTCCACTCCACGGAGCCGGCATGTCGAATTCGACCGGCCTGGCATTCACCATCACGCTGATGGCGTTCGCACTCGGATTCAATGGCGCCGTCGTCGCACACGCCTGGTCGATGGCCGCCGAAGTCACGACCACCGAGACCGTCGCCTCCGTCGCCTCGCTGCAAAACTTCGGCGGCTTCCTCGGTGCCACCGTTTCGCCCCTCGTCGCGGGCATCATCATCGATGCCACCGACAGCTTCAACCTCGTCTTCTTCTCGGCAGCAATCGTCGGCGTTCTCTCCCTCGTCTTCTACCACTTCGGCGTCCGCCGACCGATCATCACCGCAACCAGTCATCAGGAAGCCGCATGAAGATCGCAAGCATCGACACGTACATCCTCAAAAGCCCTCTGCCGCAACCCTTTGCCTACTCCCAAGGCTGGGTCACCGCCCGATCGACCACCCTCGTCCGGATCCGAACCGATGACGGCGTCGAAGGATGGGGTGAGACCTTCAGCGTCGGACTACAGCCGCCGGAGATCGCCGCCACCGTCGTAGAGTCGGCCCTCAAGCCCCTCGTCCTCGACCGGGACCCGTTCGACGTCGAGGTGCTCTGGAATGAGATGTACCTGCGTACACGAGACTTCGGGCGGAAGGGCGTCGTCGTCGGCGCGATCAGCGCGATCGACATCGCGCTGTGGGACATTATCGGCAAGAGCGTCGGCCGCCCGGTGTACCAGCTCCTCGGCGGCGCCTTTCGGAACCGGATCCAGTGTTACGCCACCGGTTTCTTCCGCACCAAAGGGCGGGGGCAAGCGGCCGCGATGGCCGAAGAGGCGTCCCGTCACGCCGATGCCGGCTTCGCCCTGATGAAGGTCAAACTTGGTTTTGGACTCGACGACGATCTCGACGTGATGAGCAAGATCCGGGCCGCGGTCGGAGACCGCAGTGGCTTCATGATCGATGCCAACCACGGTTACGGATCCAGCGACGCGATCCGGCTCGGGCGCCGGCTCGCCGACTTCGATCTGGCGTGGTTCGAGGAACCCGTCGTCCCCGAGGACTACGCCGCCTATCGGCGCGTCCGGGAGGCTCTCGATGTCCCGATTGCCGGCGGCGAAGCCGAATTCACGATGTATGGGTTCAAGGACCTCATCGCACATGAAGCCGTCGATATTGCGCAACCCGACATCTGCCTCGCCGGCGGCTTCACCGCGCTGCGCCACATCAATGTGCTTGCGCAGACCGGTGGGGTCCAGGTGAACCCCCATGTCTGGGGAACCGCGGTCGGACAGTACGCATCACTTCACATGATCGCGGCGACACCGACAACGCATTACTCTCTCTTCGCCGACCAGCCGTTGTTCGAGTTCGACACTTCCTCGCATCCGTTCCGGACCTCTTTGGTAACGAGCCCACTCGAGCACACGGACGGGTGGCTGGACGTTCCCCACGACCCCGGTCTGGGCTTCGAAATCGACGAGGATTTCCTTGCGAGGGAAGGACGCGTGGTCAAATTCTGAAGTAAAACCCGAGGCGGCTCCCGAAATGGCAGTCCCACTCGGTGCGGTGGTGATCGGCCTCGCGTTCCTGACCTGGATCGACAATCTGCCCCGCGCCGCCCTCGACCTCTCCTGAACGAACGGGACGCTCGTTGCGTCAGGTCGAACGAGCGTCCCGTTCGTCCAGGGAGCGCAATACCTTTTGGGTATCAATAGATCCAGAACTAGTGTTGGACTTGAATGGTTGTCGCTCCTAGCCTTGTGGACACAGCGCGCACCGAAAGTGACGCGATTGCGAACGAGGAGAACGAAACCCATGGCCACTGCGTCCCCCCACGAGATCGCCCACAAGCTCGGCTCCGGTCTGTTGTCGTTCCCGGTCACCCACTTCAAGAATGACCACTCGTTCGACGAGGCCGCGTACCGCGAGAACATCGGCTGGCTCGGGCAGTTCGACGCCTCGGGGTTGTTCGCCGCAGGTGGCACGGGCGAGTTCTTCTCGCTCACCCCGCCGGAGGTGGAGCAGGTGGTCCGGGCAGCGGTGCAGGAGGCACCCGACGGTCTTCCGGTGATCGCGCCCGCCGGGTACGGAACGGCCACCGCCGTGCAGATGGCCCGGTCGGCGGAGAGCGTCGGCGCGCACGGCATTTTGCTGCTGCCTCCGTATCTCACGGAGGCGAGCCAGGACGGACTCGTCGCCCACGTCAAAGAGGTATGTGCCGCAACCACTCTCGGTGTGACGATCTACAGTCGCGCCAACGCCGTCTACACCGAGGCCGCCGTCGCGGAGCTCGCGGACAGCTGCCCGAACCTGGTCGGTTTCAAGGACGGTGTCGGCAACATCGAGCAGATGACGCGCATCTACGCGAGTCTCGGCGACCGGCTGACCTACGTCGGCGGACTGCCCACCGCCGAAATGTTCGCACTGCCGTATCTCGCGCTGGGCGTCACCACTTACTCCTCGGCCATCTACAACTTCGTGCCGAAGTTCGCGATCGACTTCTACAACGCGCTCCGCAGCGGAGACAACGCATTCGTCATCAACGCGCTCAACGAGTTCGTGATCCCGTACTGCAACCTGCGTAACAAGAAGCAGGGGTACGCGGTCAGCATCATCAAGGCCGGCATGAAGGTGATCGACCGACCTGCCGGCCCCGTCCGCGCGCCGTTGACCGACCTCGACGCCGTCGAACTGGCCGAGCTCGCCGACCTGATCAAGAAGGTGAGCTGAGCCGCATCGTCCGCGATCTATCACCGGAGAACGCCATGACACTCACCGCATCACGTGCGCAACTCGCCCTCGATCTCGCTCGGCGCCATGCCGCGACATTCGACGCCGCTGTCGCCGTCAGCGTGGTCGACGACGCCGGAAATCTGATGTGCTGCTCCCGGACCGACGGTGCCGCCGCGGAACTGCTCGAATCCGCGACCCGTACTGCACTCGGCGCCGCCCGGCGAATGTCGGGCACGCCTGACGGGCGCGGGGTAGAGCCGGCGCCCGGCGTGACGGTCGACTGCGGCGTGGTCCCCGCCTGGACACCCCACCCGGCCGACAAACCCGGTGCGGTCGGCATACTCGCGGTCGCGACCTCCGTCAGTGGTGCCGGGCCACGCATCGTCGAGACCGTCATCGACGAGATCCACCGGTTCGACGAGCGACACCGCCACAACATTTCGTGACACCGGTCCCGGCAGCGACCGTTGCCCCGCTGGAAAGGTCAACTGTGACTATCTCGACGCCCGCGATCCCCTACGGACTTGCCCGGTCATGGCTCCTCGCACCGGCGGTGGACGACGAACGGCTTCGCGCAGCACACAACTCGGACGCCGACGTGGTCATCATCGATATCGAAGACGGCGTGCCGGAGCGGAACAAGGAGCAGGCCCGCCTCATGACCAGACGCTGGCTCGAGGACGTCAGCGCGTTGCAACCGGTCCATCGCCGCGGAGCGGTCCGTCGTCCGGCTCGCCTTCGGGACCGGTGACTTCCGTCGTGACACCGGAATGTCCGACACTCCTACTGCCCTGGCTTTCCCTCGATCCCAGCTGGTGATCGCGAGCCGAGTCGCGGGGATCGCGGCACCGATCGACGGGCCCACCCTCGGCGAGAACAGCGCCGACGTCATTGCCGGCGTTGGCGCTGCGACAGAGATGGGTATGACCGGAAAGCTCTGTCTCGCAGAGAGTCACGCGGCGACGATCAATGCCGCATTGAGCCCGGGCCGGGACGAGATCAGCTGGGCACTCGCCATCATCGAACGTCTGGGCTCCGACGGCCGGAACATCGGCGACGGCGGTGATCTGCCCAGGCTCGCCCGCGCGCAGCGGATCGTAGAGCGCAGCCGCGCGTTCGACGCCGTGCGGTAACGCAGTGGGCTCCTCCGTGTGCCGGCGGTCAGCCGAGGCTGAACGGCTGTCCCCACAGGGTGACGGTGCCGTCGACCGAGTCGGTCGAGACCGAAACGGTCGCGTAGGAGCGTGCCTGCGCGTAGCCGGCGCAACCGGAGACGCCGAACGTCTCGTCGGAGTAGGTGAATCCACCGCTGTTGCCTTCGAAATCGAAGTCGCTGGTGTGCGCCTCGGCGCCATAGCTGTCCGTGTACTCGACGTCGAGGATCGGCACGTTGGTGGCCTGGCCGGGTCCGATCGTGATGCCGCTGCCGGCACCACCCTCGGCCGGAATCGCGGCAGCAGCGCCGCCGGTGGCCGCACCGATGAGGTCGGACGGCGTCAGGCTGGCACCTGCTTCACCGTTGACGGAGCCACCGAAGTTGAGCTGGCACGCCACGATGTACCCGGCGTCGATGTTGCCACCCTCCGCGGTCCCGCCGTCGATGGAGACGTCGATCGAGCCCGACGTCCACACGTTGCGGTGCAGCGGCGTCGAACCCATCGACGGGCTGATGTTCGCGGTGTTGCCGGTCTGGCGCACGGTCACCACGGTGCCGTCGAGCAGCGTCTGCGTGACGGTGCCGTCCTGCAACGGAACGAAGGTGTCGGCGTTGGCCGCACCGGTGGAGAAGAGGCCGATCGCGACGGTGGCCGCGGCGACCACGCCGGCGGCCTTGGCGCCGTGGCGCAGGGTCTTGCTGTTCATTGTTCCCCTCTAGGGTTGCTTGTCGCTGACGCGAGAGTCGTGAAGTGGGATCTGCTTACGAGCAATCAGCCGATGCTGAACGGCTGCCCGTAGAGGGTCGACTTGACGTAGTGGTTCCCCGGAATCTCGAGGACCGTGTACGCGCGGGCCTGCGCGTAGCCGCCGCAACCCTGAACCTCGATCTGCTGGTCGCGGTACTGAATCGCGGACACACCCGGCTTCAGGTCCGTCTTGGACTTCACTGTCGCGAACTTCACCTCACCGGCGCTGATCGGAATCGACAGCGAACCACCCAGGCCGAGCGAGTCGAGACCGAGATCGGCACTCAGACCACCCTCGAGGCCGGTGATGTCGGCCTGGCAACCCACGATGTAACCGGTGGTCAGCGTCGCGCCTTCCTCCGGGATCTCGCCACCGAGCTCGGCGAACACGTCACCCGAAACCCACGCAACGCGGCCCGCGCCATTGGCGGCCAGCGACGGAGAAACCAGAGCGCTCTCCGCGTTGCGGGCGATCTTGGCCGTGACGCTTCCCGCGTTGACGACCTTTTCGCCACCCGGCAGCGGCACGAAGGTGTCGGCGTTGGCCGCACCGGTGGACATCAGGCCGAGGACTACAGCCGCAGCGGCACCGAGACCGGCAACGCGGGCCCCACGGCGCAGCACTGACTTACGGATTGTGCTCATTCATTCCCTCATTCGTGATTGTGACAGCGAACCGTCAGCACGTCATCGCACGGGATCGGTGGCGATCCCGGGCGATGACGGAACATGTTGTCGATCAGGTGAATTTGCCGCGGATTCGGGTCGGCAGGTGGGCTGCCGGCGGACCGAGCGGGCTATCGCCGCAGTACCGCCTGGGCTGCCGAACGCCCGGTCCGGACTGCGCCCTCCATGTATCCGGAGACCCAGTAGTCGGATCCGGCGACGAAGAACGGCGGTTCGTGCGCCGCGTGTAGCGGGCCGATGGCGGAGAGATCACCGGGAGCGTAATGCGCCATGTATCCCAATGAGTATGGCTTGATGGACCATTCCTCGGTGAACAGTGCCGTCGGGTGGGCGGCGGCGTCTCCGTACATCCGTGACAATGCCGTGCGGGCGTCCACGTCACGCGCAGCCTGATCTCCGGCGAGGTGAAACGACAACTGCGCCGGCGGCACGAGCGCGGACAGCACACCCGGCCCCTGCACCCAGGTGGACCCGAGAAGTCCATCGCCGTAGGCGGATCCGCTCTGACCCTGACTGCGCCAGAATGAAGTCTCGTACGCGGCGACCACTTTGGCCGTGAGCGAGTTGCGAATCCGGTGAAGCGATTTGAGGCGCTCGGACGACAGCCCGGTGATGGCGACCCGCCTGAGAGGAGCGACGGGAATCGCGCACACCACATTCGCGGCGGCGACCGTGCGACCGCCGCGGAGCTCCACGGTGACTCGGTGGGGCTCGACGTGGAGAGCGGTGACGGCGCTCGACAGTTCGATTCGGTCTCCGAGCTCAGCAGCCATACGATGCGCGACCGTTGCGCTACCCTCCGCAACCGTCGACCGGGTCCACTGGTCGATGTCGTAATACCTCTCGAGGGCGGTCGCGCCGACCGAAGACATCTTGCGCAGCTCGGCCAGGAGCGAAGTCCGGGCAGTGCCGTCCGCCGCCAGTCCCGCCTTGGCCAGCTCGAACATGCGACTCACCGCGGGTCGAGCCGCAACCTCGTCGAGCCACGTGGCGAAGGACAGGGAATCCAGCACGTTCGCGTCGGGATGTGCCCACGGATTCTCGGGCTGAACCTGCTTCGCGAGAGCGACCATCATCTGAGTCACACGCTCGTAGTCCGCAACATCTTCCTCGGTCATCCAGGCTGCCTGGTCATCACGGATGACGGTTCCGTCGATATCCCACACCGTCTGGCCGGGTTCGGAGATGTAGCTGTCACGCAGCGACAATCCGAGTTCGTTCACCAGACCGATGTACGACGTGTGGGAACTCCCGACCAACTCGCCGCCGAGCTGAACGATCCGGCCGTCGTCGAGTCGGGTCTGTTTGACCCGGCCCCCGACGCGATCCCTGGCCTCGAGGACCCGGACATCGAGACCTCCATGCATGAGATCCCGCGCGGCTGAGAGGCCGGCGAGCCCGGCCCCGAGGACTATCACGTCCAGCATTGTTTCTCCGCTTCGTGAAGTTCGAACCACAGTGTGGTTCATGGTGTGTGAGGCCTCGACGCGGCTGGAGGCCAGGAGTGCAGGAGTCGCTGCACGAATGCCGGCGGCGCTGCTGCTCACCTGTCGATTTCGACGACCGGCGCCGAATCACCACCCTTTCGGGTCGGCGCGGAGCAGCGCAGGTCGGAGATGAGCGCTGTCAGCCGGATGTCATTCGCTTCTCGCCCCAGGAGCGAGAAGTTTCGAGGAATGAAATCAGCTTCCGCATGACGAGAACTGTATCTACCGGGGGATATGGCCGTCAAGACCCGAATTCCCGCGAGGTGCGCACCGGTTTCCGGGTCGGGTGGAGACGGCCACGGTCGTACGCGACGCCGAGGAGGTTGTGTCCCGCTCGGCGGGGATGCCGTCCCGGCCCGGCCGGGGTGCTAGTAGCTTTGCGTGCATGTCCACTTCAGACGTGCGCGCGCAATCGGAAGCCTCGCCGAGCTCGGTCAAGACCCTCGCTCGCGGTCTGGAGATTCTGCAGCTCTTCTCGGAGGACGATCCGGAGTTGAGCCAGAGTGACATCGCGTCACGGTGTGGCCTGCCGATGCCGACCGTCCACCGATTGGTGGGAACGCTGGTCGGTCACGGGTTCCTCGAGCCGGTCGCGGGCGGTCGAAATCTGCGATTGGGCAGCACGCTGCTGCAGCTCGCGGGACCGTTGATCGCTCGCAGCGATCCGACCGTGGTGATACGTCCGAAGCTGCACGAATTGTCGAACCAGTCGGGCGAAACCACGAACTTGGCCATGTTGCTCGGACCGTGGGTGGTCTACCTGGATGGGGTGACCGGATCGCGCATGCTCACGCCGCAGGCGACGATCGGTGCGCGGATCTCCGCGCACAACACGGCGCTGGGGAAGGCGTTGCTCGCCCAGTTGGACGACGCGGAGGTCAAGGAGCGTATCGGTGAAGGTCCGTATCATCGGACGACGAAGCGAACCGCAGCCGATTGGCCCGAGCTGAAGAAGCGGCTGGACGAGGTTCGCAAGACCGGGATCTCGATCTCGGACGAAGAGTACGAAATCGGCCTGACCTCTATCGCGATCGCGTTGCCGCCTCAGTCGGACGGGACCCTGCGCGGGATCAACATCTCGTTGCCGCTCAGTCGCGCGACCGAGGAATTCCGGGTTACGGCGATTGCCATGCTGCGCGACGTGGCAGCAGCGGTCTCGGCGCGCTAACCGCTTCGACCTCGAGTCGTTCCAGGCCGCAACTGACTGTTGACGGCCAGTTCTTGCCGTCCGTACTGTTCTCGCTATGCGAAAGTCAATTTCTCTCCCTGAAAGTAACGGCGCAACGGGGAGGGCGGAGTCGGCCTTCTTGGTGACCCGTGAAGTGCGGCGCGAAGCCGACGGTATCTCGTCGTTTCGCTTCGAACGTGCTGATGGCGGCGCCTTGCAGGCCTGGGAACCGGGCGCCCATCTGGACTTCACCCTCCCGTCGGGCCTCACTCGCCAGTACTCGTTGTGCGGCGATCCCGCGGATGATCGCAGTTACCTGGTCGCGGTGCTCGACCAGCCCGAGGGGCGCGGTGGTTCCCGCGAGTTTCACTCCTCGATCGCCCCCGGAGCGACGATCGAGGTACGCGGTCCGAGGAATCATTTCCCCCTCGTCGACGCCGAGTCGTACCTGTTCATCGCCGGCGGCATCGGCATCACGCCGATCCTCCCCATGGCCCGTGCCGTGGCGGCGGCGGGGAAGCGCTGGCGAGTTGTCTACGGCGGCAGGACGACCGAGTCGATGGCCTTCCTCGAAGAGCTTCGACAGCTGCAGGGTGACACGGACTTCGTGCCGGAATCCTCGCGCGGCCGGATCGATATCGCCGGGGCACTCGCTGACGCACCGGCCGGTACGCAGGTCTACTGCTGTGGTCCGGAACCGCTGCTGCGAGCAGTCGAGGAGTGCTGCGCGAATCACGAAAATGTGGGCGCCGTGCATTTCGAACGCTTCGGAAGCGCTCGCCTTCCCGGCGACTCGACGCGCCGAACCGACGATGCCGGCGCCCCGTCCGGGTTGGCGCGATTCGAGGTCGAGTTGGCCTCGACGGGGACGACGGTCGTGGTGGACGAGGGGGAGTCGATTCTCGATCGGGTGCTCGAGGTCGTCCCCGGCTGGCCGTGGGCATGTCGCGAAGGGTATTGCGGCAGTTGCGAAGCCCGCGTCGTCGAAGGTGAGCCGGAGCATCAGGACGATGTGCTCACGGACGAAGAGCGGGCTTCCAATGCCGTCATGATGATCTGCGTCGGGCGGTCCTGCTCGCCGCGCCTGGTCCTGGACATCTGACCTTCGCACGGGCGCCCAATTTTCATTGACACCCGCCAATCCGCGGAGCTATTCTCATATAGCAAAAGTTACTTCCATACAGTGAAACCAAATGGAGTTGAGGCAAGCCTATGACTACGGCAGGCTTTGAGATCGCAAACCCCGCTCTCACGCTCGAGGACACGGCTGCAACGGCAGCCCGCTTGGCGCAGGAGTTTGCAGTCAGTGGCTGCGGAGTGCCGAGCAATCAGGGTTCACCTTCCGACGCCGATTCCCGCGCGGCTTATGCGGCATACGGGAAGGCCGGGCTCATCGGGATGCACTGGCCGCAGCGTTACGGCGGCCGCGGGCTGGACGCACTGTTCACCTTCGCCGTCGAGGAGCAGCTCGGATACAACTGGCTGCCACTCTCGAGCTACCTCCTGTCGGTGAAAACGATTGGGAATGCGCTACTTCAGTTCGCCAGTGAGGAAATGTGCCAGATCTTCCTCCCGCAGATCGCGTCCGGCGACATGATCTTCTGCCAGGGGTTCTCCGAGCCCGAAGCGGGCACCGACCTCGCGTCACTTCGCACCACGGCGCGCCGCGACGGTGACCGGTACATCGTGAACGGCCGCAAGATCTGGACATCGAGCGCCGAACACGCCGACTGGGTGTACCTCGCGGTCCGTACCGGCTTCACCGAGGCACGTCACCGTGGGCTTTCCGTCTTCCTCGTGGACATCACGACGCCGGGCATCGTCGTGGACGTACACAAGACGCTCGGCGGCGGAACTCTCGGCGAACTGACCCTGACGGACGTGTCCATCCCGGCCGATCAGATCGTCGGCGAAGAGAATGCGGGCTGGGAAATTCTCATGGGCACACTCGATTTCGAGAGGGTTACCAGTGAGAAAGTCGGCATCGTCCTGCGTCTTCTCGACGACATGGCCCCTCTGGTCACGTCGCCGAAGGATCGCGAGATTCTCGCAGGGCTCCGCGGCGACGCACAGATCGCGCGCCTGCACGGACGCCGGGCCACGGAGCGACTCGACGCACGACAGGACGCGAGCGCCGAGTCCTCGATGGCAAAACTGTCGATCGCCTTGCTGCTGCAGGAACTGGCAGACGCGGCCGTAGAGGTGCTCGGACCCCGCGCGCTGATCGAAAGCGGCCCGGGCGCAGTGCTCGACGGCAAACTCGCGGCACTTGCCCGCGCAGCGGCGGCGACCACCATCGCGGGCGGCGTTTCGGACATTCAACGCAAGAACATCTCCAGGCGAAGGGTAGGCGCAGCGTCATGACCGTACCGACCGCCAAGCCGCTCGCCGGGCTGCGTGTCCTCGACTACGCGCAGTACGTCGCGGGCCCGTTCGCGGCGATGATGCTGGCCGATCTCGGCGCGGAAGTCATCAAGGTGGAACCACCGAACGGTGACGCCTGGCGGCACTACGAGCCGTTGACTCCGGATGGCGGACGATGGTTCATCTCGCTGAATCGCAACAAGAAGTCAGTGGTCGCGGACCTGAAAACGGAACGGGGACAGGACTTCAGTCGTGCGCTGATCCGTACCGCGGATGTCGTGATCCACAACATGCCCCCGGAACGGGCCTTGCGGTTCGGCTTGGATCGCGACACCGTCAAATCCGTCAACCCCGACGCGGTGTGGTGCTGCGTGTCGGCATTCGGCACCGACGGGCCCGAGTCGCAGACCCTGGGCTACGACTTGATCGCGCAGGCGGCGTCCGGACTCCTGCTCGCGGATGCGCGCAGTGGTGACCCGGTCCCACGTCGATCCGGTGGCATCGCCATGGCCGATCTGACCGCCGGCCTGCTCACCTTCGCGGCGGCGCTTGCCGGTCTCACCGACCGCTTCCGGCGACACGACGAGACCGGTGTGTCCAAAGGTTTCGAGGTGTCGCTGCTCGGGGCGTCGTTGGCGGTGCAGGTGCAGCGGTTCGTCTCGGTCGGTGACGGCGAGTTCGACGACGCGCCCGGAGTCTGTGACGAGACGAGACTCGAGCAATTGGCCGAAACGGTGACGGAGTCGGACGAACTGGAGCCGTACTACCGGTGCTACGCCGCGTCGGACGGATTCATTGCGCTGGCCTGTCTCAATCTGGCGCAGCGCCGGAAAGTCCAGGCGCTACTCGGTATCGACGACCCGTGGGCGGTCAACCCACAGGCAGTGCCCGCCGACCAGGCGGAACGGGAGATGCGAAGTTCGCTGAAACACCGATTCGCCGAGGTGATCAAGACCGATACCGTCTCTCATTGGATCGCGGCGTTCGAGGAACTCGGCGTTCCCGCCGGACCCGTTCGCGAGATCACGCAAGCGCACTCTCTACCGCAGGTGCGCGCCAACGGACTCGTGCAGACGATCGAACAGCCCGAGATAGGTCCCGTCAGCGTACTGGGATCGATCTTCAAGATCGACGGACATGCCCGACCCGACGCCGGTTCTGCACCGCGTCTCGGTGAACACACTCAGCAGCTGATCGAACTCGTCAGCGCAACACACACTTCGGAAGGGATCGCGACAGCGCGATGACTGAAAACGTAACGATGACGAAAGACGATGTTCGAGAGTTCGCGTCGTCGGTGAAGAATATTTGCAGTTCTTTCCCGACATCGGGATCCTGGGCGCCCGATCGTCCCTCGGACGATCGCGATGCCGCGGTGCGCGAGAACCTCTCGCGCGCAGGCTGGTACCGTCTGCGCACCGGCCGCGCCGACACGTCCGGCACGCTCGACCCGGTGGAACAGTCCATCGTCGTGGAAAGGGGATAAGGCGATGGCCGTCTCTCTCACTGGCACCGACCTGCATCTCGCGTTCGGCACCAACAAGGTGCTCCGCGGTGTCGACCTCCACGTCGACGCCGGCGACACCGTCACCGTGATCGGACCGTCCGGCTCCGGAAAGTCCACGCTGCTGCGGGTCCTCAACCGGCTGCACGAACCCGATCAGGGCGACGTCCTCCTCGACGGAAAGTCGGTGCTGAAGGACAACCCGGACAAGCTGCGGCAGCGCATCGGCATGGTGTTCCAGCACTTCAACCTGTTCCCGCACAAGACGGTCGTCGACAACATCGCCCTCGGGCCCCGCAAGCTCAAGGGGATGTCCAAGGACGAGGCGCGGTCGCTGGCCCTCGAGCAACTCGAACTCGTCGGACTCGCCAACAAGGCCGACTCCCGGCCCGGCAACCTGTCGGGCGGGCAGCAGCAGCGCGTCGCGATCGCCCGCGCCCTCGCGATGAAACCCGAGGTGATGTTCTTCGACGAGGCCACCTCGGCGCTCGACCCCGAACTGGTGAAGGGCGTCCTCGCGCTGATGGCCGACCTCGCCAAGGGCGGCATGACGATGGTCGTCGTCACCCACGAGATGGGCTTCGCCCGCGAGGTGTCCGACACGGTGCTGTTCATGGACCACGGCGCCGTCGTCGAGACCGGGAAGCCGGACCAGTTGTTCGACAAGCCCGAAACCGAACGGCTGCAGCAGTTCCTGTCCCAGGTGCTGTAGGCCGCTCCGCGGCCCGTGCGCGGTTGACGAGTCCAGAGACTCCTTAACCACGCACGGGCGCGAAGCGCCTACCGCGTCATCGCCCGGATCCGCCTGGCCGCCACGGAGATCAGCGCCAGGGTGGGCTCGGTGGCGACCTCCGACTCGATCTCCGTCAGCAGTGCACGCGCGCGGGCGAGCCGGGCGGCGTTGTGCTGTTCCCACTGGTCGACCTTGTCGGCCGCGTCCTCGCCGGGTTCGCTGACGGACAGCGCGTCGAGGGTGATGGCGCGCAGCGAGCTGTACAGGTCGTCGCGCAGGGCGAGCCGTGCGAGTGCGTGCCACCGGTCCAGCCGGGGGAGCGCCGTCACGGCGGTCAGTGCGGTGTTGATGTGCAGGTGCGCGGACAGCGCGAAGTACAGTTCGGCGACGTCCTCGGGCCGGTGCTGCGAGATCTCCGCGATGTCCACGATGTCGAGGAGGCAGTACGTGTGCAGGAGGTCCGCGACGTCCGCGGCCAGCCCGGCGTCCGCCCCGCGCGACGTGAGGGCCTCGGTGCGCCGCTCCACCGCCGTGATCTCGTCGCCCCGCAACCATTCCCGCACGCGCGGCCCGAGGTCGCGGACGACCGGCCGGTAGCGGGCGATGGTGGCCTCCAGCGGCAGTGGTTGCGGCCGATGGGTGGTCAGCCACCGCGACGCGCGGTCGATCAGTCGCTGGGTCTGCACCGTCAGTGCGTTCGTGCCCGCCGTCGGCGTCGTGTCGGCCGTCGCCCGGATCCGCTCGAAAGTCGCTCCGAGGTCGAAGATCTCGGTGACCGCGGTGAAGGCGTTCACCGCCTCCGCGGAGTCGGCGCCCGTTTCCTCCCGCAGCCGGAACGCGTACGTCATCCCCGCGCGGTCGACCATGTCGTTGACGACCGACGTCGTGACGATCTCCCGGCGCAGCGGGTGCGCGGCGACCGTGTGCGCGAACTCCCGGCCGAGCCGCGGCGGGAAGTAGTTGTGCAGCCGGCCGGCGTACACCCCGTTGTCGGGGAGGCTGGTGCCCGACACCTCGCTCTTGATGAAACGCTTGACCTGCGCGGTGAGCTGCGCCAACTCCGGGCTCGTCAGCCCCTTCTGCTCACGTTCGAGTGCCCCGAACTGCGCGGACGTCGGGAGCACGTCGATCGCGCGGTCCACGTGCCCGCGCCGTTCCAGGTCGTCGACCATGCGGGAGTGGAAGCTGACGAGTGTGCCCGCCTGCGCCCGGTTCAGGCTCATCATCTCGTTCTGGCTGCGGTTGTCGGCGAGGACGAGCCTGCTGACGTCGTCGGTCATGTCGGACAGCAGCTCTCGCCGGTCCTGCGCGGTGAGGGTGTTGTCGGCGGTGGCGCCCGCCAGCGCGATCTTGATGTTGACCTCGTGGTCCGAGCAGTCGACGCCGGCCGAGTTGTCGAGCGCGTCGGTGTTGACGCGACCACCGTTGCGCGCGTATTCGATTCGCCCGAGTTGGGTCAGCCCGAGGTTGCCGCCTTCGCCGACCACCCGGACGCGTAGCGCGGGCGCATCGAGCCGGACCGAATCGTTCGACTTGTCGCCGACGTCTGCGTGGCTCTCCGTCGTCGCCTTGACGTAGGTGCCGACTCCGCCGTTCCAGAGCAGGTCCGCGGACGCACCGAGGACGGCACGCACGAGTTCGACGGTGGTGAGGACGCGATCGTCCTCGATCCCGAGAACGCGCCGGGCCTGCGGTGTCAGCCGGACCGACTTCGCCGACCGGTCGACGATCATGGCACCGTCGCTGAGGACCGCCGTGTCGTAGTCCTTCCAACTCGACCTGCCGACCGCGAAGAGCCGTGCCCGCTCGTCCCACGACCGCCGCGGGTCGGGATCGGGGTCGATGAAGACGTGCCGGTGGTCGAACGCCGCGGTCAGGCGGATGTGGGGGCTGAGCAGCATCCCGTTTCCGAAGACGTCACCGCTCATGTCGCCGATGCCGACGACGGTGAAGTCGTCGGTGCGGGTGTCGACGCCCATCTCGCGGAAGTGCTGCATGACGCTTTCCCACGCGCCGCGGGCGGTGATACCCATCGCCTTGTGGTCGTATCCGACGGAACCGCCGGACGCGAATCCGTCGCCGAGCCAGTACCCGCGCTCCAACGCGATCGCGTTGGCGACATCCGAGAATGCCGCCGTCCCTTTGTCAGCGGCGACCACGAGGTAGGTGTCGTCGCCGTCGCGGCGGACGATGCCCTCCGGCGCGATCACCTGCCGGGTGGTGATGTCGAGGTTGTCCGTCATATCGAGGAGGCTCGAGATGAACTCGCGGTAGCAGGAGATGCCCGCCGACGCCGTCGCCTCCCGGTCGGCGGCGGCGTCACCGGTCGGCACGGGCGGGTTCTTGACGACGAAGCCGCCCTTCGCTCCCGCCGGGACGATGACGGCGTTCTTGACCGCCTGCGCCTTGACGAGTCCGAGGATCTCGGTGCGGAAGTCGTCGCGACGATCCGACCACCGGATGCCGCCGCGGGCGACGTCGTCGAATCGCAGGTGCACGCCCTCCACCCGCGGCGAGTACACGTAGGCCTCGTATTTCGGCCGGGGCAGCGGCAATTCGTCGATCGATGCGGAGTCGAACTTGAACGCGAGAGCTCGCGCGGGCCGACGGTCGCCGGCGTAGTACGTCGTGCGGGTGGTGGCGCGGATCAGGGACAGCAGTGCCCGCAGGATCCGGTCGGCGTCGATTCCCGCGACGGCGTCGACCGCGTCCACGATGCGGCCCTCGAGTGCGTCCTCCGCGGCGGCGTCGCGTTCGATGCCCGGGTCGAGCCGAAGAGCGTGGAACTCGACGAGGAGTTGCGTGATTGCACTGTTGCTCAGCAGGACTCGTTCGACGTTGCTGCGGCTGTACGGGAGCCCGGCCTGGCGCAGGTAGGCGGCGTATGCGCGGAGGACGGTCACCTGACGCCAGCCGAGCCCGGCGTGCAGGACGAGCGCGTTGAACCCGTCGACCTCGGTCTCACCCGTCCACGCCGCCCGGAACGCGTCCGCGATCCGGCTGTCGCGGGTCACACCGTGACCGTCCGTCACGGCGACCAGATCGACGGTGAGGTCGTAGATCCAGGCGCGGTGCCCGTCGGGGCGGGTCAGCGCGGCCGGCCGTTCGTCGAGCGCGTTGACTCCCAGGCTGGACAGGATCGGCAGAACCTCGTTGAGCGGTGCGGGTTTCCCGACCGCGTAGATCTTGAGGTTCTCGTACGGCGCGGACGCCTCGGTGGTGGTGAACGTCAGCGCCACACTGTCGACGTCGAGACGCTCCACCTCGGCGACGTCGCGGATCGCCTGTGCCGGATCGGTTTCGGTGGCGTAGCTGATCGGCAGCGCGGACGCGTAGTGGCGCGCGACCGCGGTGCCCTGACGGTGCGGTTCCGCGAGCAGCGTGCTGCGCCACAGCTCGTGGGACCAGGGTGTGTCGAGTTCCGTGCCGATGCTGTTCATGACGATGGGGTGATCTCCTGTAGTGGGATCGGTGCGAAGCCGATCACGCAGTGGTGAAGCGAATCAGTTGGCCTGGTCGAGCCTGGGCGATCCGGTCGATGTCCTCGTCCACGACGACGCCGATGACGGGATAGCCGCCCGAGATGGGATGGTCCGCCAGGAAGACGACGGGCTGCCCGCTCGGCGGAACCTGGATGGAGCCGAGCGCGACACCTTCGGTCGGGAGCTCGGCCTCGGACGTCCGCACCAGCGCGGGCGCGTCGCCGTGCCGGTTGAGGCGCGCCCCGATGCGATCGGTGTCCGGGGAGACGGCCCACACCCCCGCGGTCAGCGCGTCGGGGTTGGTGAACCAGTCGTCGCGGGGGCCGCCGACGACGCGGACCGGCAGCGTTCCCGCGTCCATCGGGGGAACGGGAGCGACGTCGACGTTCGGGAAGCTTATCGGCGCGGTGCCGACGGGTAGAATGTCGTTGGGTTTCAACGCTTCCGGTCCGATTCCGGAGAGGGTGTCGGTGCTGCGGGAGCCGAGCACGTCCGGCACCGCGACGCCCCCTCGGACGCCGACGTAGCTGCGCAGGCCGACCTGCGCGTACTGCAGGCGCAGCGTCTGTCCCGGCTGCATCACGATGACGCTCGCGTGGCCCATCGGGATTCCGTCGAGCAGCGCCGTGGCGGGTGCACCGGTGACGGCGACGATGGTCACCTCCCGCGCGCGGAGGGCGAGGCCGCCCATCAACACCTCGATGCACGCGCGGTTCTCGTCGTTTCCGACCAGCCGGTTGGCCAGCTTCGCGGACCCGCGGTCGGCGGCGCCGGACACGCCCACACCCGAACTGAGGTAGCCGGGGCGGCCGAGATCCTGGATCAGGCTGAGCGGACCCGTTTCGAGTACTTCGAGTTCACTCACAGTGTTTCCTCGTCGACGAATCGGACG
This sequence comes from Rhodococcus wratislaviensis, assembly GCF_900455735.1. Taxonomy (GTDB): domain Bacteria; phylum Actinomycetota; class Actinomycetes; order Mycobacteriales; family Mycobacteriaceae; genus Rhodococcus_F; species Rhodococcus_F wratislaviensis. Next base: position 287,957 of record NZ_UAUI01000011.1, read on the forward strand.
CGGCGCCCCGGCTGCAGCAGCGCCGGAGGGTTCGCGTCGAGGTTCCACATCGGGGAGTCCGTGGTTCCGATGATCTGCCATCCACCGGGTGAGGACCGCGGATACACCGCGCCGTAACCGCCGGCGAGGGCCACGGACCCGGCGGGCACCACGGTGCGGGACTGGGCCCGTCGCGGCACGGTCAGCCGGTCGTCGCCGCAACTCAGGTAGGCGAAACCCGGTGCGAATCCGATGAATACACAACGCCAGGTGGCGGCGGTGTGGGCCGCGATCACGTCGTCGCGACTCATCCGCAGATGGTCGGCGACGTCGGCGAGATCGGCGCCGTCGTAGCGGACCGGGATCGTGACCGGCTCGGATTCGGATGCGCGGCTGTCCTCGTGCACCTCGAGTCCGTCGGTCATCGTCCGCAGCGCACGGCGTACCTCGTCGAGATCGGTGCGCGGTGTCGTGGTGACGAGCACCGTGCGCGCCGCGGGAAGCACGTCCTCCACACCGGGAAGTGGGGTGCGGCGGAGGCGTTCGGTCAGCGACACGACGAGGGGTTCCGACTCCAGTTCGACGAGAAGGGCCCGGGTGCCCGCCGGAAGGATCCGGGTGCCGGTGCTCGCGGTGGTCATGTGAAGGACCCGAGCGTGACGTCGGCATTCTCCAGGGCGTGCCGGACCTGGCGGGCCGTGCGCACGGATCCGGGCGAATCGCCGTGCACGCAGATGCTGTGCACCGACACCGCGACGTCGTCGCCGTCGATCGACTCCACCGTTCCGCTGGACACCATGCGCACGGCCTGGGCGGCGGCGACGTCGGGATCGTCGATGACGGCGCCGGTCACCGAGCGCGGAGTCAACGTGCCCGCGGCGGTGTAGCGGCGGTCGGCGAAACCCTCGGCGACGAAATCGATGCCGTGGGTTTCCGCGGCACGCTGCAACTGCGAGCCGGGTGGGCCCATCAGCGCGAGCGGTTCGGTGAACCGGTCGATGGCCGACGCGATCGCCTCGGCGCGCTCGTAGTCGAGCGCAGCGGAATTATAGAGCGCACCATGCGGTTTGACGTACGACACGCGGGATCCGGCGGCGCGCGCGAACCCGGCGAGCGCGCCGATCTGGTACAGCGTCTCGTCGCGCAGATCCGCCGGCGACACCGCGAGTTCACGGCGGCCGAATCCGGCCAGATCCCGGAAACCCACGTGCGCACCGATCGCGACGTTGCGCTCGGCCGCACCCTCGCAGGCCCGGCGGATGATCATCGGATCCCCCGCGTGAAATCCGCACGCGATGTTCGCGCTGGTGACGATGTCGAGGAGGGCCTCGTCGTCCGCCAGGGTCCACTGCCCGAAGCCCTCACCGAGGTCGCAGTTCAGATCAACGCGCATCGGGAACCTCCAGGACGTACTCGCTGTCCGGGGTGTCGGTGATCAGCATGTACCCGGGCGCATGGGTGATCGCGAACGGCAACCGGGACGCCATCACCGCCGCCTGCGGGGTGACCCCGCAGGCCCAGAACATCGGCACGTCCCCGGGCTCGAAGTTCACCGGATCGCCGAAGTCGGGGGCCGCGACGTCGGCGATGCCGAGTTCCGCGGGATCACCGATGTGCACGGGTCCACCGTGGACGGCGGGCATCCGCGCGGAGATCGCCGCCGCGAGCGAGACCTGACGTTCGGGAACGGGCCGCATCGACACCACCATCGGTCCGCTCATCCGGCCTGCGGGCCTGCATTCACGGTTGGTCACGAACATCGGGACGTTGCTGCCCTGCTCGACGTGCCGCAGCGGCACCCCGGCAGCGGCCACCGGATGCTCGAACGTGAAGCTGCACCCGATGTGGAAGGCCACGAGGTCGCCCCGCCACAGCGCCGACACGTCCGCGGTCTCGTCGGCCAGTTCGCCGTCCTTCCACACGCGGTACAGCGGCAGGTCCGTGGTGATGTCGGCGCCGGGGGCGAGCATCGTCTCCCGGGAGCCCACGTCGCCGACGTCGAGGACGGGGCACGGCTTGGGGTTCCGCTGCGTGAACAGCAGAACGTCGTAGGCCCAGTCCTGCGGAACGGCGATGAGGTTCGTCTGCGCGAATCCGGGCGCCAGACCGGCGGTCGGGGTGACACGTCCCGAACGGAACGCGGAGCGGAGGTCGGCCGGTGAGTCAGTCAAGTTGGATCCCGCGGGTCTCGGGGAGGAAGAACAGGGCGAAGACGGCGATGGCGTAACCGAGCGCACCGAAGATCATCGCGCCACCGATACCCAGCTGGGTGGCCGCCAGGAAACCGACGACCGCGGGGAACACGGCACCGACCGCGCGGCCGAAGTTGTAGGTGAAGCCCTGGCCCGTGCCGCGGGACTGCGTCGGGTACAGCTCGGACAGGAACGATCCGAATCCGCTGAAGATCGCCGACGTGCAGAAGCCGAGGGGGAAGCCCAGGATCAGGATCAACGTGTTCGCGCCCTCGGGCACCTGGGTGTAGCCGACCATGAAGATCGCCGACAGGAACGCGAACAGCTGCATGGTCCGCTTGCGGCCCAGCTTGTCGGTGAGGATGCCGCCGCTGACGTAACCGAGGAACGCACCCGAGATCAGGATGGCGAGGTACCCGCCGGTGCCGACGACGTCGAGTCCGCGCGAGGTCTTCAGGAATGTGGGCAGCCAGGACGCCAGCGTGTAGTAGCCGCCCTGCACACCGGTTGCGAGCAGCGACGCGAGCACGGTGGTGCGGAGCAGTCCGCCGCGGAAGATGGCGGCGAACGAGCCCGTCTGCTTGCCCGCGGACTCGCGGCGCTCCGTGACGACCTCGGGGTCCTTCAGATTCCGGCGAACCCAGATGATGAGGAAGGCGGGCAGCACACCGGTGAAGAACAGCACGCGCCACGCGACGTCGGGATCGAACAGCTGGAAGACGACCGTGTAGACGATCACCGCCAGCGCCCAGCCCACCGCCCACGCGCTCTGGACGAACGCCACGGCCCGGCCCCGGTACTCGGCCCGGGCGTATTCGGCCACGAGAATCGCACCCGCCGCCCACTCGCCGCCGAAGCCGAGGCCCTGGAAGGCGCGGAAGACGAGCAGCGTCTCGAAGTTCTGCGCGAAGCCGCACAGCACCGTGAAGATCGTGTACGTCGCGACCGTGACCTGCAGGGTGCGGACCCGGCCGATCTTGTCGACGAGGATGCCGGCGAGGGCACCGCCGAGCGCGGACACGACCAGCGTCACCGTCGTCAGCAGACCAGCCTGTCCGGTGGTGAGGCCGAAGTAGGCGGCGATGGCCGCGAGGCCGAGCGGGAGGACCTGGAAGTCGTAGGAGTCGAGTCCGTACCCGCCGAACGCGCCGATGAAGGCTCTCTTTCCCTTCGGCCCGAGGGTGCGGAACCAGTCGAAGGGGCGCGCCTGCGCGACCTCGGTCTGTGTATCTGTGGTCATGGCACCTCGCCTGAAGAAGGGATGTAACTGCCGGAAGAAACGGTGTAACTCCCATCACGGTACAAATCGTTCAACGATCCTGCAATACCCTGAGAGGATCGTTTAACATGGAAGTCATCGCGGAACCGAGCTCACAACTATGATTGCGGTCGAGATCGAAACCTGAGGAGTGGACTTGACCAGCTCGAATGCCCTTCGCGGCGATGCGCATTCCCGCCTGGCCGCTCACCGCGGCCTGCTCGAACGCACCAGCAGGACCACCCGGGTAGCCGGCATTCTGCGGGACGCGATCATCGACGGAACGTTCCGACCTGGGGCGCGACTCTCCGAACCTGACATCTGCGCGGCCCTCGACGTCTCCCGCAACACCGTGCGCGAGGCGTTCCAGATCCTCATCGAAGACCGGCTCGTCGCGCACGAACTCAACCGCGGCGTCTTCGTCCGCGTGCCCACCGCCGAGGACATCACCGAGCTGTACATCTGCCGGCGCGTCGTCGAATGCGCGGGCGTCAACGGCTTCGACCCCGCCACCGGCGACCTGTCCCGCGTCGCCGAAGCCCTCGACCTGGCCGACGAACGGCACGCCGTCGAGGACTGGACCGGAGTCGGCACCGCCGACATCCACTTCCACAGCGCCCTCGCCAGCCTCAACAACAGCAATCGCATCGACGAACTGATGCGCAGCGTGTGGAACGAGGCGCGGCTCGTCTTCCACGTCATGGACGACGCCCACCGATTCCACGGCCCGTACCTCACCCGCAATCACGAGATCTACGACGCGCTGAAGGCCGGCAACACCGAAGCCGCAGGTCAGCTACTCAAGACCTACCTCGAAGACGCCGAGGCGCAGATCCTGGGGGCGTACCGCCCCGTGAGCGGTTGACGAGTCCAGAGACTCGTCAACCACGCACGGGCGCGAAGCGCGAGAGCTGCGGCGAGGCTGCGAGGACACGCCTGACCCACGATGCTGCGGCGGTGACCTGCGCCTGATCGATGCCGGTGTCCACGTCATGACTGTGAAAATGCGCGACCAGCTCCTCGGTCGCGAGGTTGCCGTGTGCGCCCGGCGCGAACGGGCACCCGCCGTATCCGCCGACCGCGCTGTCGAAGTGTGCGATCCCCAGATGTCGTGCCGCTTGCAGGGCGGTGGTGAGTGCTTGGCCGTCGGCGTTGTGCAGGTGCAATCCGATGGTGATGTCGGGCAGTGCTTCGCGCACGGCGCCCACCGCGGTGAGCACGTGCTCGGTGGTGGCGGTGCCCAGGGTGTCGGCCAGCCCCAGGGCGCGTATCCCCATGGCTGCGAACTGTTCGGCGACTTCTACCAGACGTGTGGGTGAGACGGTTCCCTCGAACGGGCAGACGAATGCGGTGGATATCCCGCCGAGGAACCGTTGCTCCGGGTAGCCGGCCACCGCCTGGGACAGGTCCTCGAGGGCCTGCGCAGCGGACTTGCCGGCGTTCGCTTGGCTGTGTGCGGAACTGGCCGATGCCGCGATGTGCACGACGTCGACTCCGGCGGCCACTGCACGGTGGACCCCGGTGGCGTTCAGTGCCAACGCGCTGACCTGTGTGGTGGCGCGGTAGGGCTGCAACCTGGCGATGAGTGCGTCGGCGTCGGCCATCTGAGGAACGCGGGTGGGCGAGACGAAGGACACGGCTTCGATCTGCCGGACTCCGGCTGCCACCAGCGCGTCGGCGATGGTGAGTTTGTCGTCGGTGGCGACGAGGACGTTCTCGTCCTGTAGACCGTCGCGCAGGACGACGTCGGTGATGGTGACGGGCATGCGAGAACCTTCTCGAGAGGGCCGGGGGTCAGAGCGAGGTGGGAACGACGATCAGGGCCCAGGCCACCAGCGGGGCGAGGAGCACAACCAGGCCGCAGTAGGCCAGGACGCTGCGTTGGAACCGTTGACGGTCTTCGACATCGGCCTCGGCCACCACGATGGATCCGTTCGTGGCGAAGGGGCTGACGTCGACGACGGTGGAGGCGAAGGCCAGCGCGATGATGAATCCCAGCGCGCCGAGTTCCCCGGCGGCGAGCATGGGGGCGGCCAGCGGCAACGCGATTCCCAGCGTGCCGATCGAGGAGCCGACCGCGGAGATGATCGCGGCGGCGTACAGCAGGATCAGCGCGGCGGCGAGAGGGGAGCCGAGGTGGGTGGCGGCATCGCCGAGGAAGTCGAGGGTGCCGTTTTGTTTGAGCACCGTCATGTAGGTGAGCATGCCGCAAACCAGCACGACGGCCGGCCACGCCACCTTGTCTTCGATCCGGGGCATCTTCTTCGGGGCCATCAGCAGCAGAACCGTGCTGATGCAGATCGAGCTGACTCCGACGTCGACGTTGAAGGCCACCGAACCTACTGCCAGGAGCAGGATTCCGATGAGCGTCGCGACCCGCTCCCGGTTGAGCGGGGTGCGGCCGATGACATCGACGTCGGGCAGGACGGCGGTCGCGGAGGCGGTGCCGGATCCCGGGCTGGGATGGGGGCGGGTCGGTGCGCCTGAGCTGGCGCCGGCGCCGGTGATCTCGTCACGGTCTTCGGGCAGCTCGTGGAGCAGGTCGCGGCCGTAGATGGTGAACAGTACGGCGAGGAACAGGGTGTTCAGTGCGAAGGGAACGATGAACAGCAGCAGCGGATTCGCCTCGTACCCGGCGGATTTGATCAATCCGTTGACGAAGGCGCCGTAGATCGTGATGGGCGAGAACGCGCAGCCCAGAGCGCCGTGGTTGATGGCCATGCCCATCAGCAGGGGGTTGATCTTCTTTTTCCCGGCCAGCCGCATCGCGATGGGGGCGAGCATGCCTGCCGCCATCGGCGATCCCAGGGCCATCAGCGCGCCGGAGAGCAGGAACATCATCCACACCAGCGCCCAGCGCCGTCCGTGGACCAGGCGTAGGGCCGATTCGACGATGATGTTGATGGTGCCGTTGGCCTTGGCGATGGCGAACAGCAAGGTGATGCCGGCGACGATCAGGAAGATGTCACCGGGAAATGCGTCGACGATGTCGTCGATCGGGATCCCCGACACCCATCCGCCGACGAGGAAGGCGCCGGCGAAGGCGAGGATGCCCATGTTGATCGGCACCTTGGTGGCGATGGTGAAGATCAGTACGAGGGCGAGGATGGAGATGGCGTAGACCATGGGACCGTGTTCTTTCCGTGCGGGGCAAACGGGAAAGGTGCGGCTGCACCAGGGAGCAGAGGGGCGGCGGATGCCCGCGGGTCAGATGACGCCTGCTGTGCGCAGTGCGTTCAGGCGGTCGGGCGTCAGGCCCAGCATCCGGCCCAGTACCGGCTCGGTGTCGGCACCGAGATCGGGACCCAGCCATCCGACTTTCGTTGCCTGGCCGTCGAACTGAGGTACCACGCCGGGGAAGCGCACCTCCTCGGATGAGCCGTCTTCGACGTCGACCTTGAACGGCTGGATCATCCCGCGGGCCAGATAGTGCTCGTCGGAGACGATGCGAGCAGCGTCGTAGACGTCGCTGGCCGGGACACCGGCGTCGGACAGTTCGGTGACCACGTCTCTCGTGGATCTGGTCGTCGTCCATGCCACGATCGCCTCGTCGAGATCGTCCTCCCGTAGGTAGCGTTTGGTGCCGTCGACCAGGTCGGGATCACTGGCCAGGTCCGGGCGGCCGACGGCGTTCATCAGCCTTGCGAAGACCCCGCTGGCGTTCCCGGCGATCAGAACCGAGCCGTCGGCACACGGGTAGGAGCCGCTGGGCACCACACCGGGAAGATTGCCGGCGGTGCGCTCGCGCACCATGGCATAGGCGTCGTAGTCAGCGGTCAGCGACTCCATCGCCATGAAGACCGATTCGTAGAGTGCGACGTCGGCGACCTTGGGCCGCGGGTGGTCGCCGCCGCGGGCTTTGGCCAGAAGCATCATCAACGCGCTGACCGCGCCGTAGAGACCGGCGAGGGTGTCGCCCAGCGGTGCTGCCGGACGCACCGGCTCACGGTCGGGATAGCCGGTTACATAGCGCAATCCACCGAACGCCTCAGCGACCCCGCCGAAGCCGGCGCGCTGTGCATAGGGGCCGTTCTGGCCGTAGCCGGAGATCCGAACCAGGACAAGGTCAGGGTTCGCTGCCTGCAACTGGTCGGGGCCGATGTTCCAGCGTTCGAGCGTGCCGGGGCGAAAGTTCTCGATCACGACATCGACCTTGGTGGCCAGGTCGAGCACCAGCTGCTGCCCCTCGGCGCTCTTCAAATCGAGCGTCACCGATCGTTTGTTGCGGGCGATGGTGCGATACATCATCGAGGTGGTGCCCCTGCTGCGACGCCAACCGCGCAGCTCGTCACCACCGTCGGGACGTTCGATCTTGATGACCTCGGCGCCGAAATCAGCCAGCAGCCGAGTCGCGAAGGGCGCTGCGATGAAGTTGCCCAGTTCCAGGACAGTGATGCCGTCGAGCGGACCTGTGGTGGCGTTGTTCATGACGCTCCGATTCCTGTCGGCGATGCGATCAACCTTCGTGATGACCCATTATTTGGGTCATCACGGCCCGAATAATGGGGCAACCATAGTGCTCCGGGTCACAGGGCGCAACGATGCATGCCGGCCGGCACAGGTCGAGATGACACGAAAAGACGCAACCGCCGGGGTCAGGAGTCGAGAAGTGACTTTTCGATGCGATGAGCGGCGTCGATGGCCGAGGGACCGAGGCGGGGTCCGGGATCGTCACCGAGCCGGTGCAACGGGCCCGACACGCACACCGACGCGACGATCTCGCCGTGTATTTGTACCGGTGCACTGACCGAGCCGAGGCCGGGAACCCGCTCGGAGAGCGTCTGCCACCAGCCGCGGCGTCGCGCGACGGGGTCGTTGTCGAAATCTCCGGCCAGCACGTGGCCGCTCGACCCTTCCGCCAGTGGAAATGTGGTGCCGACCGGCATGGTGGCCCGCAGTTCGTTCGACGATTCGACACTGGCGGCGCACAAGCGCAGGTCACCGCGCCGGACCCACAATTGCGAGGACTCACCGGTGCTGTCGCTCAGCTCCCGAAGCACCGGCATCGCGATATCGGTCATCCCCGCCGCAGTGAAGCGATACCCGAGCCAGTATCGGCCCTCGGCATCTCGACGCAGGTAGCCATAGTGGGCGAGCTCGGCCACGAGACGTTGGGTGGTCGACTTCGACAAACCGACAGTGCGCGCAAGTTCGCTGGTGATCATCGGTCGTAACTCGACGGCGTCGATGATGGCGAACGCACGCGACAAGACACCGACCGTCTTGCGCTGCTCGTCCGCCATGGCCCGATTCTCCCCACGAAACCACGCCCGCGAACTGCATGGTGTTGCCGCCTGTGTCAAACGATCCTAGCTTCGAGCACCAGCGACACTACGGACAACTGGTCCGGCCACCTCCCCGATCTCGGCGGCGGCGGTGCGGATGCTTCACTCGCCCGATCACCGCCCGCCCCTACACGTCACCCGACCCACGCACAGGCGCGAAGCGCCCGTAGAAGCCCTCGATGTGTTCCCGCACCAGACCGGCGGCCTCGGCGCCGTGGCCGTCACGGAGGGCCGCGACGATGCCGCGGTGCTCGCAGCGGAGGTGGGTCGCGACCGCAGGCCAGTCGTCGAGGAGCGGAACGGCCTGCATGACGTAGCCGTGGATGGAGTCGCGGAGCGAGACCATCATCGCCTCGACGAGGACGTTGCCCGCGAGTCCGGCCATCGCGACGTGCAGGTCGGCGTCGAGCCGGTGGAACGCCTCCGGGGAGAGGTCCTCGTCGTCCATCGCGTCGAGCAGGGTGTCGATGGCCGAGAAGTCGAGGTCGCGGGCCTGCCCGGCGGCTTCCTGCACCGCCCACGATTCGAGCAGCGTGCGCGTCTGGACGACGTCGCGGATCGGCAGCGTGCGCGTTGCCATGTGTAGTCGGAGGGCCGCGCCGATGGACGCGGCCGGGTCGGCGGCCACGATCGCGCCTGCGTCCGGTCCGGACCCGACGGCCGTGCGGACGATGCCCATCGCCTCGAGCACGCGCATGGCCTCGCGGACGGACGAGCGTCCGACCCCCAGTTCCTCCGCGAGCGCGCGCTCGGCGGGCAGACGACCGCCGACGGTGAGTTTGCCTGCCGCCAGATCCTGCTCGATGCGGTGCAGGACGACCTCGTGTGTGCGCACGAGCGAAGTTTACCTGGTGTGGTCTGACCACAGTGCGCTACTGTGGTCAGACCACAGCCCAGCCCGGTTGGAGTACCCGATGAAAATCGCCCTGTTCGCCACGTGCCTGGCGGATGCCCTGTTCCCCGAATCCGCCACGTCGACGGTCCGCCTGCTCGAGCGGCTCGGCCACGAGGTCGTGTTCCCGCAGAAGCAGACATGCTGCGGGCAGATGCACGTCAACACCGGCTACCAGGCCGAGGCGCTGCCGCTCGTGCGTCACCACGTGGAAGCGTTCGAGAGCGGACCGTCCTGGGACGTCGCGGTGGCGCCGTCCGGTTCCTGCGTCGGATCCGTCCGGCACCAGCACGCGATGGTCGCCCGCCGGTACGGCGACGAATCACTCGCGACGCGCGCCGAGGACGTCGCGTCCCGGACGTACGAACTGTCGGAACTGCTCGTCGACGTCCTCGGCGTCACCGACGTCGGCGCCTACTACCCGCACCGGGTGACGTACCACCCGACGTGCCACTCGCTGCGGATGCTGCGGGTCGCCGACAAGCCGCTGCAATTGCTACGCGCGGTGCGGGGAATGACGCTGATCGAACTCCCCGCGGCCGAATCCTGTTGCGGTTTCGGCGGAACGTTCGCGCTGAAGAACTCCGAGACATCGACCGCGATGCTCGCCGACAAGATGGGCAACGTCCTGAGCACGGGCGCCGAGGTGTGCAGCGCCGGCGACTCGTCCTGCCTGATGCACATCGGCGGCGGACTGTCCCGGCTGCGCAGCGGCGTCCGCACCGTCCACCTCGCCGAGATCCTGGCGAGCACCGAGAAGATCGGGAGCAACGCATGACCACGTTCCTCGGCTCGCCCACCTTCCACGCGGGCACCGGAAACATCCGGGGCACAGAATCTTTCCCCGACGCGGCGCGGAAGTCACTCGCCGACACCCAGTTGCGCGCCAATCTCGGCGCGGCCACCACCACCATCCGCAACAAGCGCATCGCCGCGGTCGCCGAGGTCGACGACTGGGAGGAACTGCGCCGGGCGGGCAGCGCCCTGAAGGCGGACGTGATGGCGCGGCTCCCCGAACTGCTCGTGCAGTTCGAGGAGAACGTCACCGCCCGCGGCGGCACCGTCCACTGGGCACGCGACTCGGAGGAGGCGAACCGGATCATCACCGACCTCGTCCGGGCCACCGGCTCCGACGAGGTCGTGAAGGTCAAGTCGATGGCCACCCAGGAGACGGGCCTCAACGAGCACCTCGAGGAGAACGGGATCGCGGCGATCGAGACGGACCTCGCCGAACTCATCGTCCAACTCGGCGAGGACAAGCCGAGCCACATCCTCGTTCCCGCCATCCACCGCAACCGCGCCGAGATCCGCGAGATCTTCCTGAAGTCGATGCCCGGCATCGACACGGACATCACCGACGACCCGCGGGCGCTGGCGATGGCCGCGCGGGCACACCTTCGGCGAAAGTTCCTCTCCGCCACGGTGGCGGTCAGCGGCGCGAACTTCGGGGTCGCGGAAACCGGGACCCTCGCGGTGGTGGAGTCGGAGGGCAACGGGCGGATGTGCCTCACCCTCCCCGACACCCTCATCACCCTCATGGGCATCGAGAAACTGGTCCCGACGTTCACCGACCTCGAGGTGTTCATGCAACTGCTACCGCGGTCGTCCACCGCCGAGCGGATGAACCCGTACACCTCGATGTGGACCGGGGTGCATCCCGGCGACGGCCCGCAGAACTTCCACGTCGTCCTCCTCGACAACGGTCGCACCAACGTCCTCGCGGACGAGGTCGGACGGTCCGCTCTTCACTGCATCCGCTGCAGTGCCTGCCTGAACGTGTGCCCCGTGTACGAGCGGGCAGGCGGTCACGCGTACGGGTCGGTGTATCCGGGCCCGATCGGCGCGATCCTCAGCCCGCAACTCACCGGGACCACCGGTCACGACGACCCCAACGCGTCGCTGCCGTTCGCCTCGACGCTGTGCGGCGCCTGCTTCGACGCCTGCCCGGTGCGCATCGACATCCCCAGCATTCTCGTGCACCTGCGCGCGGAACAGGTCGACTCCGAGCGGCACGGCCTTCCGGGCGGCCAGGACCTCGCGATGAAGGCCGCGGGTTTCGTGATGGGCTCGGAGAAGCGGTTCGCCGCCGCCGAGACGGCGTCCAAGGTCGGCCGGGTACTGGCCGGCAAGAAGGGACACATCACGTCGCTGCCGTACCCGGGGTCGAAATGGACCGCGAGCCGCGACCTCCCCTCCCCGCCGAAGGAAACCTTCCGACAATGGTGGGCCCGCACTCACGAGGACACGACACGATGACCGCACGCGAAGAGATACTGTCCCGGATCCGGTCGGCGCTCGCCGAAGGGCTTGCCCCCGAACCCGTTCCCCGCGACTACCACCGGCAACCCGCGTCCGGCCCCGGGGACGTCGAGTTCTTCGTCCACACCGTCGACGACTACCGCGCGCAGGTCCATCGCGCCGACGAGAGCACCGTTGCCGAGATCGTCACCGGGCTGATCGCGGAGGGCGCGCGCGCCGTCGTCCCACCGGACCTTCCGGAGGCGTGGCGGCCGCGACGTGACGTCGTCGTCGACGGTGCCCCCGCCGAACTGTCGACGCTCGAACTCGACGCGCTCGACGTGGTCGTCACCGGTTGCACCCTCGGGATCGCCGCCACGGGGACGATCGTGCTCGACGGCGGCGCCGGGCAGGGGCGGCGGGCGCTGACCCTCGTCCCGGATCACCACATCTGCATCGTCCGCACCGATCAGATCGTCGACACCGTGCCGCAGGCCTTCCAGACCCTCGACGCGACCAAGCCGCTGACGTTCATCAGCGGTCCCAGCGCCACCAGCGACATCGAACTCAACCGCGTCGAGGGCGTCCACGGCCCCCGGACGCTGGACGTCGTCATAGTGCGCTGACGCGCCTGTGCGTGGCTTACGAGTCCAGAGACTCGTCAACCACTCACGGGGCGCGGAGCGCCCTCGTGGCGCGGACGATCTCCGCGCCGCCGAACATCACGTCGTCGTTGTGCCCGGCCCCGGCCAGCACGACGGTTTCCACCGGGCCGAGCGCCGCATCGGCAACGCGTCGACTCTGTTCCGGTGGGACGACGATGTCGGCCGTGCCGTAGACCACGGTGGTGGGCACGTCGATGCGTGCGACGTACTCCGCGACGGGGAACCTGTCGCGCAGCAGCAGCCGGACAGGCAGGAACGGGTAGTGATGCCGGCCGACGGCGGCGAGGTCGACGAACGGCGACCGGAGCAACAGGCCCGCGGGCGGATGCTCGGTGGCGAGTTCGGTGACGACGCCGGTGCCGAGGCTTTCCCCGAAGTAGAGCAGCCGCTCCGGCGGCACGCGTCGCTCGTCGACGAGGTGCCGGCGGGCCGCCCGGACGTCGAGTGCCAGTCCGTCCTCGCTGGGGTGACCGGGATTCCCGCCGAACCCGCGGTAGTCGAAGAGCAGCGTGGCGAAACCGGCGGCGGCGAGGTCCGACGCCAGCTGCGCCCGGTCGGCCCTGTTGCCGGCGTTCCCGGGGGCCACGAGGACGGTCATCAGCGGGTCCCCGCTCGCGGGTGGGACGTACCAGGCGCCGAGTTCGAGGCCGTCCGACGTGGTCAGCGTGACGTCCTCGGCCCCGGCGATCAGTCGGTCGGCGGGCGGCACCGGGGACGTGTCGGGGTAGTAGATCAGTCGTCGCTGCAACACCCACACGACGGCGATCAGCACAGCGACAACCAGGAGCGCAACGATCCCGACACGGATCATTGCCGAATCGGGGTTCCGGCCCACTCCAGCAGCTCGGCCACGGGCAGGGTGTTGATCACGTCCGTCGGTTCGACTCCGCGTTCGGCGGCGCGCTCGCAGGCATAGCCCTGCCAGGCGAGCTGACCGGTGGTGTGCGCGTCGGTGTCGATGGAGAACTTGCAGCCGCTGCTCAGTGCGAGGTCGATCAACCGTCCCGGCGGGTCGCGCCGCTCGGGGCGGGAGTTGATCTCGACCGCGGTGCCGTACTCGCGGCACGCGTCGAACACCCGTTCCGCGTCGAACTTCGATTCGGGCCGCGGTCCCCGTGCACCCTCGACGAGCCGGCCGGTGCAGTGCCCGAGGACGTCGACGTGCGGGGACTTCACGGCCTGCAGCATCCGCTTGGTCGTCGTCGCGCGATCGGTGTCCAGGTGCGAGTGCACGCTGGCCACCACGATGTCCAGGTCGGCGAGCAGGTCGTCGTCCTGGTCGAGGGTGCCGTCGACGAGGATGTCTACCTCGATGCCGGTGAGCACGCGGAACGGCGCGAGTTCCGCGTTCAGTTCGGCGACGACGCTCAGCTGGGAGAGCAGCTGCTCCGACGACATCCCGTTCGCGACCGTCAGCCGCGGCGAATGGTCGGTGATCGCGCAGTACTCGTGGCCCAGGGCGGCCGCGCGACGCATCATCTCCCGGATCGGACACCGGCCGTCCGACCAGTCGGAATGGGTGTGCAGGTCGCCGCGGAGCGCGTCGAGCAGTTCGGTCCCCCCGAGGCCGATCGGCTCGGCCGCATTCCGGAGGTATGTCAGGTACAGCGGCACCGACTCGGCGCACTCACGGATGATTGCGGCGGCCTCGGACCCGATGTCCGGCGGCGACACCCAGCCCCGCTCCTCCAGATCGGCCAGTTCGTCCTCGTCCGCGTACGTCAGCACGTCGGCCGCCCGCCGGAATGCGGCGATCCTCGGTGCCTCGTCACGCGAGCGCTCGAGCCAGAACGCAATTTCCCGCAGCGCTTCGACGGGGTCCATCTTTCAATGGTGCACGGCTGCCGGGCTGCTGGCTAGAAGCAATTTCTGCCAGAACTTAGGGTCACCTCGTTGTCCGCACGTTCACACACACGTTCCCTTCGTCTCGCTTACGACTTCTACGGTGCCGGAGTTGTCCACATTCGAATCGGGAGCCACGGTGAGCTTGAAACCCCTCGCACTGTTCGTCAAACACGACGGAGTGTCCTCGCGCGCATCCGTCACCTGTCAGTACAAGTGCGGAAACGCATGCTCCCACGACGTGCCCAACACTTCGCCCGGCGAGTACTTCCGGGACATCGCCCGAACCGCCCTGTCGCGGCGCGGGATGCTGCGCGGGACGGGGATGGCCGTCCTCGCCGTCGGCGCGGGCAGTGCGCTGGTGGCCTGCTCGGACGACTCCGGCAACGGAAGCGTCTCCGGCACGGGTGGGTCGGACGGCGCGCCCGCCGGAACGAACTTCGACGCCGTCGCCCCCAACACCGAGGACACCCTCGTCGTCCCCGACGGATACGAGCAGGCCGTCGTGATCCGCTGGGGCGACCCGGTGCTGCCCGGGGCTCCCGCGTTCGACTTCGACAACCAGACCGCCCAGGCGCAGGCGCAGCAGTTCGGCTTCAACAACGACTTCGCCGGACTCCTGCCTGTCGAGGGGCAGCCGAACACCTTCCTGCTGGTGGTCAACCACGAGTACACCACCGAGCCGTTCATGTTCACGGGCTACGACGCCGAGAACCCGTCGCCGGAGCAGTTCCAGACCGCGCTCGCCGCACACGGGCTGTCGGTGGTGCAGGTGAAGGGTGAATCCGCCTCGGGCACGCTCACTCCCGAGTTCGGGCCGTACAACCGGCGCATCACGGCGACCACGGAATTCGTCGTCACGGGCCCCGCCGCGGGCAGCGACTTCCTGAAGACGTCCGCCGACCCGACGGGCACGAAGGTGCTCGGTACCTTGAACAACTGTTCGGGTGGCGTCACACCGTGGGGCACGGTGCTGTCGGGGGAAGAGAACTTCAACCAGTACTTCGCGAACGCCGAACTGGTCACCGACCCCGTCGTCGCCGCACGGCTGAAGCGGTACGGCGTGGAAGGTGCTGCGTCCGAGCGCAAGTGGGAACGGTTCGACAAGCGTTTCGACCTCGCCCAGGAACCGAACGAGGTCAACCGCTTCGGCTACGTCGTCGAAGTCGATCCGTGGGACGCGACGTCGGCGCCCGTCAAGCACACGGCACTGGGCCGGTTCAAGCACGAGGCCGCCACCATCCACGTCACCGACGACGGCACCGTCGTGGCGTACAGCGGCGACGACGAACGCTTCGACTACATGTACAAGTTCGTCTCCAGCCGCAAGGCGATGGACGGCAGCAGCCAGGCGGCCGTGCGCCACAACATGACGCTGCTCGACGCGGGCACCCTGTACGTCGCGAAGTTCAGCGGCAATTCGGCGGACCAGATCGACGGGTCGGGCACGCTGCCGTCGAGTGGGACGTTCGACGGCACCGGCGAGTGGATCCCGCTGCTCCGCACCGGTGAGGACGGCAAGGGGGAGTCGCTCGTCGACGGCATGAGCGCCGAAGAGGTGGCGGTGTTCACCCGTCAGGCAGGCGACAAGGTCGGTGCCACCAAGATGGACCGTCCCGAGGACTTCGAACCCAGCCCGACGACCGGCAAGGTGTACGTGGCGCTGACCAACAACACCAAGCGCGGCGTCGACGGTGCCGCGGCGGCCGACGAGGCCAACCCGAGGAACAACAACAAGAACGGTCAGGTCCTCGAACTCACCGATGACCACGCCGGCACCGCGTTCACGTGGAACCTGCTGCTCGTGTGCGGTGACCCGAAGGAGGCCGACACCTACTTCGGAGGGTTCGACAAGGACAGCGTCAGCCCGATCTCCTGCCCCGACAACCTGGCGTTCGATCCGCACGGCAACCTGTGGATCTCCACCGACGGCAACGCGCTGAAGTCCAACGACGGCCTGTTCAGCGTCGTCCTCGACGGCCCGAACCGTGGGGAGACCAAGCAGTTCCTCACCGTGCCCAAGGGCGCCGAGACGTGCGGTCCGATCGTCGGCGAGGAACGGGTCACGGTGTGCGTGCAGCACCCGGGTGAACTGGACGACGCGAGCGCCGACAACCCGGCGTCGCACTGGCCCGACGGCGGCGACGCTCAGCCGCGTCCGGCCGTCGTGGCGGTGTGGAAGTCGGGCGGCCGGATCGGCGTCTGAGCACGTGAGTGGCAAAGTGTGCCCCGGCACGCTTTGCCACTCACGTGACGGGGGCGGGCGGGCGCCCGAGCAGCGACTCGAACATCGCGCCGCCCGCGAGGAACCCGTACCGGTCGTAGAACTCGAACATCGCGGACAACCGCGCGCGACCGTCGTCCGTCAGGTCCCGCCCGTGCCGCGACATCCACTCGTCGACGGACACCTGCTTCACCGACACCGGCCCACCCGCCCGGTCGCACAGTTCCCGGACGCTGAGGGCTTCCGGTCCGCCGAGTTCGTAGGTGGCGCCGTGGTGGATGTCCGGGCCCTCCGACAGCACTCGCGCAGCCACCCCCGCGACGTCCGCGAGCCGGACGAACGAGAACGTCGCGTCGGGACTGTAGGGCAGTTCGACGGTCGTGGCCGAGCGGTCCAGCACCGCCCCGAAATTCTCCGCGTAGGCGCAGGGCTGCAGGACGGTCCACCGGAACCCGCCGAACGTCCTGAGCTCGTCCTCGCACCGCGCCTTGTCGACGTGGTGGGGCATGAGCGGGGTGTACGGCCAGGCCACGGAGTGGTAGACGACGTGCTCGACCCCCGCGGACACGGCCGCCGCCAGCGCGTTTCGCAGCAGCGCCGGCTCGTCGGGGTGCACGTTGGGGGCGATGAAGTAGACGCCCCGGCAACCCGACAGCGCCCTGTCCAGTCCCGCGCCCGTTTCGAGGTCGACGGCGAAGTCGCCGGGACGCCGGGCGGTGTGCACCACCCGGCGTACGTCGGCGAGCCCATCGAGCGCCGCGACGGCGGCGGCTCCGGTCTTCCCCGCGGCGCCGAGGACTGCGATCTCGGTGCCGCGGGAGAGTGACTCGGTCATCGGATCACCGGTCGATGAAGTCGAATTCGGCGAACTTCGCACCGCCGGAGAGGCGTTCGTACCCGGGACCGCGGTCGAAGAACGGCTCGTCCAGTCCGCGGTCGTTGCGCATATGCTCGCGCAACGCCTCGGTGGCGTCGACGTCCGCGGCCGGTTCCCCGGTCGACGACGCGAGCACCACACCGTAGTCGACGCGTGCACCCTCGGCGGACACCTTGCCCCACAGCACGTCCCGGACGACTTCCTCCACCGGCCGGTCGAGTGGGTCGCCCCAGCCGCCGCCACCGGTGGTGCGGATGCGCACCACTTCGCCGGCCTTGATCGGTTCGGCGTCGGTCAGCGCGTCGAACTCGCGCTCGTTCGGGCCGCCCGGGTCGAGGACCACCGAGAAGGGCCGTCCGGCCTTGCCGCCCTTGACTCCCCAGCAGGAGAGGATCGAGCGGTCGGCGATGGACATGAAGTTCGCGTCCTTGAGCATCCGGATGTGCTTCTCGTAGCCGAGGCCGCCGCGGTAGCGTCCGGCGCCGCCGGAATCCTTCGCCAGGCCCAGCTTCTCGACGATGAACGGGAACCGGCTCTCGGTGAACTCGGTCGGCAGGTTCCGCGAGTCGGGAACGACGTGGATGGTGTCCTCGCCGTCCGCGTAGTGCCTGCCGCCGGAACCGCCGCCGAGCACCTCGCGCATCAGGTACGAGTGCCCGTCGAAGTCCTCGCCGTACACACCCGTGTAGCGGATGGTTTCCTGGTCGGCGGGCATGTTCCCGTCGACGGCCTTCGCGACGACGCCGGCGAGCACACCGAGCAGACGCAGGATCACGAACGTCCGGGCGTTGGTGGGCGCCGGGAAGATCGGGGTGATCAGCGTGCCCTTCTCCGGGAACTTCATCTCGATCAACGGCACGACACCTTCGTTGACGTCGAGTTCCGCCATCCGCTCGGGACTGTCGGCGAGGTTGCGCAGGATCGGCGCGAGCCACTTGATGAGGAAGTTGCCGTCGGCGTAGTCACCGCAGTGGTTGATGGGACCCTTGGCCTGCGGTCCGGTGCCGTTGAAGTCGAGGATGAGGCGTTCGCCGCCCTCGTCCTCCGGGCCGGTCTTGGTGAGCGTGATCCGCTGGCGGTGCAGCATGGGCTCGTCGACGCCGTCGTGTTCGGCGTAGTCCTCCCACGTGTACTCGCCCTTGGGGATCTTGCTGAGGATCTCCCGCCGGTACGTCTCGGTGGTCGCGTCCATCATCGCGTCGAAGCAGGCCTCGACGGTGTCGCAGCCGTACCGCTCGAACAGCTCGGTGAGGCGGCGGGCGCCCATGAGGCACGCCGAGCACTCGGCGTCGAGGTCGGCGGCCAGCGCGTCGGGCATCCGCGAGTTGCGGGTCATGATCCGCAGCGCCGCCTCGTTGGGCACACCCTGATCCCACAGCTTGATCGGCGGGACCATGAGGCCCTCCTCGTACACCGTGGTCGCGCCCGAGGGCATCGATCCCGGGCAGCAGCCGCCGATGTCGTCGTGGTGGCCGAACGCCTGCACGAACGCGACGACGGACGGTTCCGCGTCGCCCGGCCGGGTGGCGAACACCGGGACGGTGACGCAGAGGTCGGGGAGGTGGCCGATGCCGCCTTCGGACAGGTAGACGTCGTTGTGGAAGTAGACGTCGCCGGGCTTCATCGTGTCGAGCGGGAAGTCCCGCGCCACCGGGTGCACCAGCGCCGAATACGAACGGCCCGTGAGCTTCCGGAGGTTACGGTCGTGGATACCGGCGCGGAAGTCGTGCGCGTCGCGGATCATGGGGGAGCGGGAGGTCCGCGAGATCGACGTCTCGACCTCCATCTCGACGCTGGCGAGGTAGCCGGCGACGATCTCCACCAGCACCGGGTCGGGCGTCGTGCCGTCGACCGGTGTCAGCCGGTAGGGCTTGGCCGCCTGCACTGCAACGGGTTCGGTGGTGACGGTCATCGGTTCGCTCCGTTCGAGTCGGCGATCTTGGTGATGCGGATGTTGCCGAAGGTGTCGATCCGCGCCTGGAAACCGGGGTGCACGGGGATGGTCGAGCTGAATTCCTCGATCACCGCCGGACCCTCGAGGACGTCGCCCGCGCCGAGCCGGGCCCGGTCGTAGACCTGGGTGGTGACCCACTCGTCGAAGTAGGCCGGACGGGTGCCGGTCACCGCGGACTCGGCCCCGGTCCCCGCCGCAATCTCGTTCAGCGTCGGGCGTTTGATCGGGCCGATGCCGCTGACGCGGAGGTTGACCCACTCGACGTGCTGGTGCGGGTCGCCGCGGAAGTCGTAGCCGTACAGCTCCTGGTGTGCCTGGTGGAACCGCTCCGCGGCCTCGTCCATCAGCTCCTGGGTGACGGCACCCTCACCGACCGGCACCCGGACCTCGAAGGCCTGGCCGAGGTAGCGGAGATCCGCCGAGCGCGCGTACTTGCGCTCCGACTCCCCAAAGCCCTCGTCGGCGAGTGCCCGTTCCGCCTCGGCGGCGAGCGCGTCCAGCCCCGACTGCAGTTCCTCGATCTCCAGCCGGTCGTGCCTGCAGACGTGGGTCTGCACGTAGTCGTTGCGGACGTCGACCGTGAGCAGCCCGAACGCGGACACGTTGCCCGGGTTCAGCGGGACGAGGACGTCCTTGAGACCGAGGATGTCGACGAGCCGGCAGGCGAGCAGCGAACCGGATCCGCCGAACGTGACCAGGGTGAAGTCGCGGACGTCGAGGCCGCGCTTGACCGTGATCTGCCGCAGCGCGTTGGCCTGGTTCCACGCCGACACCTCGAGGATGCCGGTGGCGCAGGCCTCGAAGTCGAGCTTCAGCTGGTGCGCGAGCTGCTCGACGCCCTTGCGGGCCAGTTCGGTGTCGAGGGGGATCTCGCCGCCGAGCAGGTGGGGTGGGATGCGGCCGAGCAGCACGTGGGCGTCGGTGATCGTCGGCTCGCTGCCGCCCTTGCCGTAGCAGAGCGGGCCGGGGTCGGCGCCCGCCGACTGCGGTCCGACGCGGAGCGTGCCCTCGGGGGTCTGCCAGGCGATGGAGCCGCCGCCGGCGCCGACGGTGACGACGTCGATCATCGGGATCTTCGACGGGTACGCCCCGACCCGACCCTCGGTGGTGAGCGCGGGCTCACCACGGACCACGACGGTGACGTCGGTCGACGTTCCGCCGCCGTCGCACGTGAGGACCTGCTCGACACCCGCGACGCTCGCGATGAGCGCCGCACCGAGTGCGCCTGCCGCCGGGCCGGACAGCACCGTCGTGATCGGCTGGTGCACGACCTCCTTGGCGGAGAGCACGCCGCCGTTCGACTTCATCACGTAGAACGGGATGTCGCGGGCCTCGCCCTCGTCGGACGAGAATTCGCGCAGCCGGTTGGCGATGTTGTTCACGTAGTTGCGGATGTTCGGCTTCACGGCCGCGTCGACCAGCGTGGTGATGGACCGCTCGTATTCGCGGTACTCGCGCAGCACCTGGCTGGAAATGCTCACCGTGGCCTCGGGGTATTCCTCGAGGAGGATGTCGCGCACGCGCGTCTCGTGGCTCGGGTTGGCGTAGGAGTGCATGAGGCACACGCCGATGGTGCGGATGCCGCGGTCGGCGAAGAAGCGGGCGGCCGTGCGGACGTCGTCCTCGACGAGGGGGCGGATCTCGCTGCCGTCGAACGCCAGCCGGCCGCCGATGGTGCGGACGCGGTCGGCGGGAACGATGCGGTCGGGCTTGACCCAGAAGTAGGAGTTGCCGTAGCCGTCGGGGACGGACTGGCGGGCGATCTCGAGCACGTGCTCGTAGCCCTCGGTGGTGATGAACCCGAGGTTCTCGACCTTGCCTTCGAGGAGCTTGTTGGTGGCGACGGTGGTGCCGTGGCTGACGGCGCCGATCGCGTCGCCGGTCTCGCCGAGCTTGGCGAGCACCTTCTCGATTCCGGTGAGGAACCCCTGCGCCGGGTCGGCAGGCGTCGAGGGTGTCTTGGTGGTGACGACGGCTCCGGACTCCTCGTCCACAGCCACGACGTCGGTGAATGTTCCGCCGGTGTCGATACCGACCCGAATCTTTCTGGATTCCACGATTCCTCCTGGGCTCGTCTCGCGTACAGCAATTGCACCGCTTCCGCCGCCCCGTTTCTTTGTCACATATCGCCGAACTCACCGGGCCTCGTTCGGCGCTGCCCGCGACCGGGTGCCCCTGCACAGACGACAGCACCCCGAACCGGACGGTTCGGGGTGCTGGGTGACGAGGTGTTCGCGGCGCTACTTCGAGCAGGTGCCCCGCACGAGGATGCCGCCGACGAGGACACCGGCGAGGGCGATACCCGCGCCCAGTGCGGCCGACGCGAGAACGGTTGTCGTGGAGGTTCCCTCGGGTACCCGCACCCGCGCGGGGGCCGCCGCGGGAACCGGGGCTGCCGCCGCGACACCGGCGACCGCAGGCGCCTCGCCCGCCGCCGCGGCGACCTCGGCCGGTGGGATGCCGTTGGCGATCACGCCGTCGATGCCCTTGAAGAACACCCCGGCCATCTTCTTCGCGACACCGGTGATCATCCGCTGCCCGACGCCGCCGACCATGCCGCCGACGACGGCGTCCGCGTCGTAGCTGAGCAGGGTGCCGCCGTCGCGTTCCTCGAGCCGCACCGTCACGTCGGCCTTGACGGTGCCTGGGGCGCCGGCTCCCGATGCCGTCATCACGAACGATTGGGGCCGATTCTGCTGCGACAGAATCACTTCGCCGTCATAGGTGCCCTTGATGGACGCGACACCCGCGGTGATGGACAACTTGTAATGGTTGTCGCTGAGCTGCTCGAGGGACTGCACCCCGGGGATGGTCGCCGCGAGGACCCGTCCGTCCTGCAGGTTGTCGTACACGGCCTCCGGTGGGGCCGTCAGTAGGGCGGTGCCGGCGATTCTCATTCGTTCTCCTTGCTCTGTGACGACGCGTGTGTGAGGCGAAGCTCGAACAACTCTGAAGGGGATATCGGCATGGAAGTGATCGGGATGCCTTCCGCGTCCTCGATCGCCGCCGCGATGACGGCGGACGTCGGGATCACGCCCGCCTCGCCTGCGCCCTTCATCCCGAGGGGATTGAGCCCGGACGGGGTGACGGTGTGGTCCATCTCGAGCGAGTCGGGCATCTCGGTGACGAACGGCATCAGGAAATCCATGTACGACGCGTTGAGCATCTGGCCGTGCTCGTCGTAGACGATCTTCTCGTACAGCGCGCCACCGACACCCTGCGCGACGGCGCCCATGACCTGGCCCTCGACGATCCGCGGGTTGATGACGTTGCCGCAGTCGTGGATCACGGCGTACCGCCGCACGTGGATCTCCGCCGTCACGGGATCGGTTTCGACGATCGCCGCGTGCACGCCGGACGCGAACGTCGACGTCGGGGGCGAGTAGTAGCCGGTGGCCTCGAGCCCGGGCTGTTCGCCCTCCCGGACCGGCGGAATCGTCATGTCCGTATCGGCTTTCGCGAATCCGGTGGCTTGCCTCGACGCGTCGTCGAACGCGTAGCGCAGCGGGTTCGACAGCACGGCGACCACACCCAGCGAGATGGACGTGCCCTCGGCGCCGGGCACCGTACCGATCTTGCACACGTGCCCACCACGAAGTTCCAGTTCGGCGGGATCGAGATTCAGCGCCTCACCGGCGATCGTGCGGGCCTTCTCCGCCACCATCTGCGCGGCCACGTGGAACGCCGAACCCGACATCACCGCGCCACGGGACGCGAACGTGCCGACGGCATAGCCGAATCGGCGGGTGTCGCCGGTGACGATCTCCACGTCGGTGACCGGCACGCCGAGGTCGTCCGCGACGATCTGCGCGAACGCCGTCTGGTGTCCCTGCCCCTGGGTGGTCAGACCCGTTGCGGCCTTGACCTTCCCGGACGTTTCGACGAGGACGTGGGCACCCTCGTACGGGCCCGGTCCGGTGCCTTCCACGTAGGCTCCGATCCCGATGCCCACGGCCCGGCCCTCGGCCTTCGCCTGCTTCTTGTACTCGGCGAACCCGTCCCAGTCGATGAGCTTCTTGAGCTTGTCGATCCCGGCCTGGTAGTTGCCGGTGTCGTAGATCAGGGGGCGACCGTCCTGGAACGTGAGGTGGAAGTCGTACGGCATCTCCTCGGGCCGGATGAAGTTGTGTTCGCGGACCTCGATGACGTCCTTGCCGAGATATTTCGCGATCGCGTCCATCGCCCGTTCCATCGCGAACACGGCCTGCGGGCGGCCCGCCCCGCGGTAGGGCGTGACGATGACGGTGTTCGTGTACAGCGAATACGCGTCCACCCGGAACGACTTCGGCTTGTACGGCCCGAGCACCTGCGTCGAGGTGTTCAGCATGACGATGATGCCGTACGGGAGGTAGGCGCCGTTGTCGTGCCAGAACGTGAAGTCGAACGCGAGGAGTGTGCCGTCGTCGTCGAATCCGACCGTCACTTCCTGGATCTGGCCGCGCTCGTGCGCGCTCGACACGAAGTGCTCACGCCGGTCCTCGACCCACTTGACCTCGCTCGAGATGCCCGCCGTCCCGAGCCGCCGTGCGGCCCAGGTGACCATGACCTCCTCCGGCCACGGGTGGACGATCTTGACGCCGAAGCCGCCGCCGACGTCGGGTGCGATGCAGTGGACCTTGTTGTGCGCCATCTTGAGTCGGGCCGCGATCGCCGCGCGGGCCGACGTCGACGTCTGCGTGGACGTCCAGAACGTGAGCGCCTGCTCGTCGGTGTCCCAGCGCGCGTAGACGCCCTTGCCCTCCATCGGCATCGACGCCGACCGCTCGATCTCGAGGTTCAGGGTCAGCCGGTGCGGTGCGTTCGCCAGTTCCGCGTCCACGTCGCCGAACCCGTGCTGCAGGTGCGCCGCGACGTTGTCGGGGACGTCCGCGTGCACGGCGTTGTCCGCCTGCCGCGCCACGTCGATGCCCACGACCGGTGGGAGCATCTCGTACGTTACATCGATCTTGGCGCACGCGTCCTCGGCGATGTACCGGTTGTCGGCGACCACCATCGCGATCGCCTCGCCGACATGGTTCACCTCGTCCTTGGCGAGCGGATACCCGTTGCGCGGGGCGGTGATCGCCGGATGTGGGATGAGGAGGGGGAGGTTCTCCGCCATTTCCGGGGAGTCGTCCGCGAGGTCGTCGTACGTGTAGATCGCGTGCACACCGGGCAGATCGAGCGCGGCATCGATGTCGATCCCCGTGATGCGGGCATGCGCGTGCGGTGATCGGACGAACGCGGCGATGAGCGCGTTGTGGCCCAGGTCGTCGAGGTAGCGGCCGTTGCCGGACAGGAGCCGGGCGTCCTCCGTGCGGGGAATCGGCTTGCCGAACAACTTCTCCGCCGCTGCGGGCGCGTCGGCGCCCTTGGTCCGCGCGGGCTCGGTGCGGGGTTTCGTGACGCTCATGCTCGCCCTGCCCTTCCACCGACGGGGTTGGTCGTGCCGCGGACCTTCGGGTCGAGTGAGGCCCGTGCCGACTCGTCGTCCTTGCCGAGCGGGAATTCGCCCGAACGCTCGCGCTTGATCTCCGCGGCGCGCAGCACGGCCGCCCGGATGTTCTGGTAGCCGGTGCACCGGCAGAGGTTGCCCGCGATCGCGTCGGTGGCCTCCTCGCGGGTGGGCGAGTCGTTCTCCTCGAGGAATGCGGCGATGGTCGTCACGAAGCCGGGAGTGCAGAATCCGCACTGCAGGCCATGGCAGTCGATGAACGCCTGCTGCACCGGATGCAGCGTGCCGTCGGGTTCGACGAGTCCCTCGACGGTGGTGATCTCCCGGCCCTCGAGGCTCGCCGCGAGCACCAGGCACGACCGCACCGGTTTCCCGTCGAGCAGCACGGTGCATGCGCCGCAGACCCCGTGCTCGCACCCGACGTGTGTGCCCGTCTGGCGCAGATGATGCCGGATCGCGTCGGATGCGAGCGTGCGCGACGGGAGCACCACCGTCTGCGTCACCGCGTTGAGCGTGAACGTCACCGCGACGTGCTGTTCGCCCGTGTCCTCCTGCAGTTCGGCGAGTTGCTCGTCGATGCTGCGCGTTGCCTTTGCCATGGTCACCTTCCTCCCGCCGACGCGTGCACGGCGGCACCGTCGAGCACTGCATCCTGCGCGGCCGCGAACCCGATCCGGGCGGTCAGCGCCGCCACCAGCTGCGACCGGTACCGCGCCGTGGCGTGGATGTCGGGTTCGGTGTCGATCCGCTCCCGCGCGAACTCGGACAGATTCCGCCACAACGGGTCCCGGTCGTCCGTCGCGGATGCACCCCGCAGCACGTCCGTGTAGTCGACGACCTCACCGAGTTCGCCGGCCGAGACGTACGTCATCCGGGCCTCCGCGACCGCGCCGCCCTCGACCCGCACCTGCGCCGCGACCCCGACGAGTGCGTAGTCGCCGTGTCTGCGGGCGATCTCGTCGATCGCCGTCCCGACACCGGGCTCGGCGGCCGGGACGGTGACGCTCGTGGCGATCTCGTCCGGCTCGAGCGTCGTTTCGAGCGGCCCGGCGAACAGGTCGGTCGAGCGGATTTCCCGGACCCCGCGCACGGAACGCACGGTGACCGAGCCACCGAGCAGCGCGAGCACGGCCGGCATCTCGGCGGACGGGTCGGCGTGAACGATCGAGCCCACCGTCGTGCCGCGGTTGCGGATGGTCGGGTGTGCGACGAGACGCAGCCCGCGGCCGATCAGCGGCTGCACCCGGGCGGCGCCGCGGTCGGATTCGAGCACCGAATGGGTGGTCAGTGCGTCGAACGTGACACCGAGCTCGCGTGACGACGACACCGCGTCCAGCCGGGGGATCGATCCGATGTCGACGAGATGCGCCGGCGCGGCCAGCCGCATCGAGAGCAACGGGATCAGCGACTGCCCGCCCGCGAGCACCTTTCCCTCGTGAGCCACGTCCGCGAGGATCTGACAGGCCTCGTCGATCGACCGAGGTCGGTGATAAGTCAGTGGCGACGGTTTCATTCCTCAGATCCTGCCCGTATCGTACGCTCGACGTTTCGTGAACTAGTGACAAAACTCACGTGCTGACGATGGCAGATCACGTGAGCTGGCCGACGCGATCCGGGGCCGTTCCGTCGTCCGCGGTCGGCTTCGGGTGGTGTCGGCCGGTGCCGGTGTCGTCGGTGTCCTTCGGGGCGATGACCCGGCACAGGTGGTACATCCCGATCACGACGATCGTGCCGAGCGCGATGCCGCTGAGGGAGAAGCTGTCCGTGAACGTCAGCTCCGTGTCACCGATCGCGATGATCAGGCCGGCGGCGATGGGCATCAGGTTGAGCGGGTTGCCGAAGTCGACGCCGTTCTCCTTCCAGATCTTCGCGCCGAGCAGGCCGATGATCCCGTAGAGCACCACCGTGATTCCGCCGAGCACGCCGCCCGGGGTCGCGGAGATGACGGCACCGAACTTGGGGGAGAAGCCCAGCAGCATCGCGATGACGCCCGCCGCGGCGTATGCGGCCGTGGAGTACACCTTCGTCGCGGCCATGACGCCGATGTTCTCGGCGTACGTCGTCGTGGGGGATCCGCCGACGCTGGTCGCGATGGTGGTGGCCAGGCCGTCGCCGATCAGGGCGCGTCCCATCATCGGGTCGAGGTCGGTCTTGGTGATCTCGGCGACGGCCTTGACGTGTCCGGCGTTCTCCGCGATCAGGGCGATCACACCGGGCAGTACGAGGACGATGAACGTCAGACTGAACGACGGCGCGTGGATGCCCACGATGCCGTTCGCCTCGTCGGAGAACGGCGGAAGCCCGATCCACGACGCCGAGGAGACGCCGTCCCAGTTGACCCGGAAGTGCTCGGTGACCCCGCCGGCGACCGGGTCGTACGACGTGATCATGCCGGTCGTCAGGTCGAGCACCCACGACAGCACGTATCCGAACAGCAGCGTCAGGAAGATCGCGACCCGTCCGAGGAATCCGCGGAGCGCGACGCTCGCCACCACCAGCACGACCATCACCGTCAACGCGACCCACTGGTCCTGCGGCCAGTACGTGCCTGCCACGACCGGGGCCAGGTTGAACCCGATCAGCATCACGACGGCGCCGGTGACCACGGGCGGCAGGATCTTGAACACCACCCCGCCGCCGAGGAAGTGGATCAGCACGCCGATCCCGGCGAGCACGAGACCCGACACCAGGATCGCCCCCGTCACCTGCGCCGAGGTGCCGCCCTGGGCGCGGATGGCGGCGATGCCGCCGACGAACGCGGCCGACGTCCCCAGGTAGCTGGGGATCCGGCCCTTGACGACCAGCAGGAAGAACAGGGTGCAGAACCCCGACATCATCACGGCCAGTTGAGGATTGAGACCCATGATGATCGGGAAGACGAACGTGGCCCCGAACATCGAGACCACGTGCTGCCCGCCGAGCCCGATCGTGCGACCCCAGGTCAGCCGTTCGCTCGGGGCGACGACCTCCCCGGGCGCGATGGTCTTGCCATCTCCGTGCAGTGTCCAGATAGGCATAGGGTGACCTTTCAGACAGGTGACGGTGCAGGGGTGCCGGCGGCCAGCTCCGATGATGTGCCGCATGTCACAGTTGCACCTCGATAGGAGGGAAACGTTATTACAGCGTCAGCCACCCGGCGTGAGAAGAATCTGCCAGTGCGTGCCCGGCGAAATTGGCAACTTTAGGAATTGATGCCGCGCATCGCCATGATCTTGAGGGCGAGAGACAGGTCGAGCCGCAATTCGGGGTGGTCGGTGAACGACCCGAGCATCTTCTCCAGCTTCACCACCCGGTACCGCAGGGTGTTGTAGTGAAAGTGCAGTTGACGTGCGGTTTCGGCGATGTTGATGTTGGTGGCGAGCAGCACCTCGAGGGTGCGCCGCATGTCCTGCGCCTCGGCTGTGTCGGCGGTCAGTTCGCGGAGGGTCTCGGTGGCGAACGACTCGAGTTCGCGGTCGTCCTCGACGAGGCTCAGCAGCCGGTAGACGCCGAGGTCGTCGAAATGCGTCACAGCCCAGGCACCGGTGATCTGCCGTCCCACCTTCAGCGCGGTCCGGGCCTGGCCGTAGAGGGCCGGGATCCCGTCCACCGAGTCCGTCGGCCGGGACACCCCCACCCCGAAGGGCCTGCGCCCGCCGCCGCCGTCGCCGCGCACGTAGGCGACGAGTTCGTGGACGAGGTTCATCGTGTCGGTGCCGACACCCATCAGGATCACCGTCTCCGTCGCCAGCGCGGTGACGGCGGCGCCCGTGTCACGGCCCGCGACGGCGCTCGTGAATGCCCGCGCCTGCCGCTCGACGAGGGGCATCCGGGTGGGCATCGACGGCTCGTCCTCGCCGACCGGATCGGGTTCGATCACCACGACGACCACGGGACGGTCCAGGTCCCAGCCGAACGTCTTCGCGTGCGCGACGACGTGCTCGTGTTCGCCGCCGCGGCCCAGCAGCAGGTCCCGCACGAAGTTCGCGCGGTGTTTCTCCTCCACCGAGGACACGACCAGTTCGCGGGCGACCACCAGGGCGCACACCGCCGCCGCCTGCTCGACGAGATACAGGTCTTCGCTGCGCAGCGGGTGCCCGGTGCTGAAGTGCACCAGCCGCCCGTGATCGATGCCGTTGGCCGAAATCGCTGAGACCGCGATGAACTCGTCGCCCAGCCGGTGCAGTCCGAGACCGCCTTCCGTCGAATCGGTGCGGACCCGCCCGGTGGAGTCGAGCGCCGCGCTCGACGCCAGCCGGTTCAGCTCGGACTCGTCGCCTGCCCGGCACAACTGACGTCCGTCGGGTGTCGTGATCAGCACGGCCCCGCCCAGTTCACCCGCGACTGCGACAGCAAGTTCGGCGAATCCTCCGCCGGCCATCACGACGTCGACGAGCACTCTCCGCAGCCGGTCCGCCTCGAACACGGCGTCGACCTGCCGGGCCGACAACTCCGCGAGAGCACCGGACAGCGGGTGGGTCTGCGAATACAGGTCTGAGACCACGACGACGGGAAGCCCGAGTTCGTCGGCCGCATCGGACATCTCGGCCGGCAGCGTCGCGGTGGGGTCGTCGAGTCGGACGGCGAGCCCGGAGACGCCTCGCCTGTCGAGCCGGGCCAGGAACGCGTCGATCGGCTCGGCCAGCCGGCCGAGAACCGCGGGCGTGGTGATCAGCAACTGTCCGGCCCGGAGCCACGGTCCGATGTCCGGCACCGCCATCACGGCGACGTTCGACACCTCGCGGGACGTGCCGGTCTCGCCGGCGACCAGGATCGGGGAGACGAGGAGATCGGACAGCAGCAGGTCGGCGAACGATTGCGGCGCAACGCCCGGACCAGGCCCGTCGCCGGTGTCGGCGGCTGCGCGGAACCCGGGAGCGGAACTACCGACATCCCTCGCCGTCACTGCAACACCCTGCTCACCTGATCCGATACTCGCCCCGGATGGCGCGAAAGTGTGACCTTAAGTCGCGACCCGAATACCCGTCAAACGATGGTCACGCGGTGCACTCGAGCGGACGGCCGGTCCCGGCCGGCGCATCACGGTGGATCGGACCGCTCAGCTGCTGGAGCTCGAGCCCGGTGGTGCCCCGGGTCGTCTTCATCATCTCGGCGAGGATCGACACCGCGGTCTCCTCGGGAGTGCGGGCGCCCAGGTCGAGGCCGATCGGTGAATGCAGCCGCGCCAACTCGGGCGCGGTCGTCCCCTGTTCGCGCAGCAAGGCGACCCGGCGCTCGTGCGTGGCCCGGCTGCCCATCGCGCCGATGTACGCGGCGTCCGATCGCAGGGCGAGCCCGAGCAGCGGAATGTCGAACTTCTCGTCGTGGGTGAGCACCGCGAGCACCGTCCGGCGGTCGACCGCCGCGGTCTCGAGGAACCGGTGCGGCCACATCACGACGACGTCGTCAGCGTCCGGGAACCGGGCCCGCGTCGCGAACACGGCGCGGGCGTCGATCACCGTGACGTGGTAGCCGGCGAACGCGCCCAGCGTGCACATGGCCGCCGCGAAGTCGATGGCCCCGAAGATGTACATCCGCGGCGGGGGCGCGAAGATCTCGACCATGCACACCGTCTCGGACTGCAGCTGATACACCAGCGACTCACCGGCTTCGAGCCGGCGGCGGACACTCTCGACGTCGGTCTCGGGCAGGTCGAGGTCGCCCGCCTGCCGACCCCCGGCGATCACGCAGCGCCGGGTCCGTGATCCGTCGCCGGTCTCCGTCACGACGGCAATCGACTCACCGCCGCGGATGCGCCGCGCCACCTGCGCGAAGTCCGGGAAGTCCTGGTGCCCGATGCGCTGCACGAACACCTCGATGGTGCCGCCGCACGTCAGACCGACACCGATCGCGTCGTCGTCCGCCACGCAGAACACTTCCGTCCGGCTGCGCCCGTCGGCCAGCACGTCCCGCGCCGTCTCGTACAGCGCGCTCTCGACGCACCCACCGGACACGCTTCCGAGCACCTCACCGGATTCCGACACGGCCATCGCCGCGCCCGGTGCCCGCGGGGACGACTTCCAGGTGCGCACCACCGTGGCGAGGGCGAAATTTTCGCCGCGGCCGAACCACGATTCCAGACCCGTCAGGATGTCGCGCATCGTCTCGTCCTCCTCGGGTTTCTTCGGTAGCTCACGCTAACCGGCGGCGGCAGCCCGTCGCGGCACACAATGCGCCGAAATCCCCAGCGGCCGCTTGTGCATTCTCGCCATCGCTATCGTTCCGCGACTCCGCAATTCTCGGACGGTCCCCCCTTCCTTCACAGAGAACCGAGGATCCACCATGAACCAGTTGCTCAGCGGGATCCGGGTCCTCGACCTCACGCGGGCCCTCGCCGGACCACTGTGCACGGCACTGCTGTCCGATTTCGGCGCCGACATCATCAAGGTCGAGACCCGTTCCGGTGGCGACAGTTCCCGGCAGTGGCCGCCGTTCGACGG
Organism: Rhodococcus wratislaviensis; assembly: GCF_900455735.1. Taxonomy (GTDB): domain Bacteria; phylum Actinomycetota; class Actinomycetes; order Mycobacteriales; family Mycobacteriaceae; genus Rhodococcus_F; species Rhodococcus_F wratislaviensis. The sequence continues at coordinate 319,216 of NZ_UAUI01000011.1, forward strand.
CAGCGACAGCCTGTACTTCGCCTCCGTCAACCGCGGCAAACGGTCCGTCGCGCTCGACATGCGCAGCGAGCAGGGTCGGAAACTGCTGCGCCGCATGGCCGTCGACGTGGACGTCATCGTCGAGAACTTCCGACCCGGCGTCCTCGCGGACATGGGGCTCGATCAGGAGTCGCTCGCCGAGGACAATCCCGGAGTGATCGTCATGAGTGTCAGCGGTTTCGGGCCGACCGGCCCCGAGCAGTTCTCCCCGGGACTCGATCAGGTGGCGCAGGGCATGTCGGGTCTGATGTCGGTGACCGGCGCGGGCGACCACACGCCGATGCGCGTCGGCATCCCGATCATCGATACGGTGTCCGGTATCTATGCGGCGCTGGGCATCACGGCGGCACTCGTGTCGCGGGGCCGTGACGGCGCCGGCCATCACGTGCAGACGTCGCTGCTCGAATCGGCCCTGTCGATCATGTCGTTCCAGGCGCAGAACTACCTGAGCACCGGACGCGTCGCGGAGCCGAACGGCAACACGCACCCGACGATCACGCCGTACGGCACGTTCGACACGGCCGATTTCCCCATCATCATCGCGACCGGCTCGGATCGGCACTGGGAGTCGCTGTGCCAGGTTCTCGGGGATCCCGAACTCGCCGACCGGCCCGAATACCGCACCGGCCAGTCACGACTCGCGCACCGCGATCGGCTCACCAAGGAACTCCTCGAACTGCTGTCCGTGCGGCCGGCCGCCGAATGGGTGACGGCGATTCGCGCGGCGGGCATCCCGTGCGGTCCCGTCCACACGATCGATCAGGCCTTCGCCGACCCGCAGGTGCAGGCGCTGAAGATGGTGCAGCCGGTGGCCACACCGAACGGCGGTGAAGTGCCGCTGGTCCGTGGTCCGTTCTGGGTGGACGACGAGACGCTGCCCATCCGGAATGCGCCGCCGATGGTGCTGGGACAGGACACGGCCGAGGTGCTCGGTGATTTCGGGCTGAGCGACGAAGACATCGAGGGCCTGCGGCGAGACCGGGTAATCTGACACCCGCGTCGGCCGTGGTCGCCTCACAACCGGGCGGCCACGGCCAACGCCACGTGCTCACACCACGGCCGCGCGACGACCTGCACGCCGATCGGCAACCCGGACTTCGTGTTTCCCACCGGAACGACGACGGACGGCAGACCCGTGACGCTGATCGCGCGGCAACTCGCCAGGGCCTGCGCCCAGGTGAGCGACTGCCCACCGACGTCGAACAGTTCTTCGCCGAGCGGCGGCGCCGGGATCGAGGCGACGGGAAGGACGAGGACGTCCCCCATCTCGCCGAGCAACCGGTGGACGAGGTCCGACCGCTGCGCCCACAGTCGCTCGACCACTTGCCGATCCACGTCCCGCACGCCGGAGAGCATGGTGGCGATGTTCGCCCCGAAGTCGGTGCCGAGTTCCTCGATGTCGGTGTGGGTTTCGACCGACCGCAACGTCCCGAACAGGTCGTTCCCCTCCGCCAGCGCCCCGCCCTCGTACGAGCGGGCACCGAGCCTTCGGGCCGCACCTGCAACGGCCGCGACGATCTCGACGCCGACGGGCACGGTCCCGTCACCGGGCGCCCACGTGATGTCGAGGCGCGCGAGGTCCACCGAACCCGGGTCCGTCCAGAGATACTGCCGGGACGAGAGCACCCGCAGCACCAGCGCCGCGTCGTCGAGGGTCCGTGCCATCGGACCGATCGTCTGCAGTGTGCCGTGCATGGTCGCCGGATTGGTCAGCAGGTGATCGCCCGACGGGACACCGGGATACTGCCCGTCGGGGTCCACCCGGCCGATCGTCGGGCGCACGGAGCGCAGTCCCGTGCAGTGGGCAGGCCAGCGGACCGAGCCGCCGAAGTCGGTGCCGAGACCGACGACACTCATCCCGGACGCGACCGCCGCCGCCTCACCGCCGCTCGAACCGCCGGGGGAGCGGGGGACGCCGCCGGGCCGGAGGGGGTTCACGGTGTACCCGAACAGGTCGTTGTGCGTGAGGCCGCTGGCCCCGAACTCCGGGGTGTTCGTCTTCCCGACGAGAATCGCGCCGGCCGCCCTCATCGCGGCCACCGCGGGTGCGTCGACAGAAGGCACGTTGTGCTCGAGCGTCCGCGATCCCGCCGTCGTCCGGACACCGGCGGTCGCGATCAGGTCCTTCACCGTGAACGGGACCCCGGCCAGCGGACCGACGTCCTCCCCTCGGCCGATCCGGGTGTCGAGGTCGTCGGCGGCCCGGATCGCCTGATCCTCGGCGACGGTGACGAGAGCATTAAGCTCCGGATTCCGAGCCTTGATGTGCGCCAGGTGGTCGTCGAGCACCTGGCTCGCGGACACCTCCCGGTTCGTCACCGCGCGGGCGATCGTCTGCGCGTCCGAGCCGACCCAGCTGCCGTCGTTACCCCACACATGTCCTCCTCGGCTCGTGTGCTCAGGGGTCGACGCTAGAGGTCCCCGAACCCGCCGCACACGGCCATGGTGCACAGGAATCCGCCGCCCGAGCTGTGAAAAGTTGATACTTCGCCGCGCTACGGGCTCTGGGAGGATCAGGTGATGCTCTCGCCCTGGGTCCGCCTCGCCGCCGCGCTGTTCGCGGTCAGCTGGGGTGCCAACCAGTTCGCCCCGATGCAGCTCGTCTACCGCGAACATCTCGGTCTCGGGAATGGTTCGTTCACCGCAATGCTCGCGTCGTATGTCGTCGGGCTCGTACCCGCCCTGCTGTACTTCGGGCGCGTGTCCGACCGGTTCGGCCGGCGCGCGGTGATCCGCCCGATGATCCCCGTCGGCATCGTCTCCTCCCTCGTCCTCATCGCGGGGGCCGCCGTCCCCGACCTGCTCTACCTGGGCCGGGTGCTGGCCGGACTGGCCTCCGGCATGGCGTTCGGCGCCGGAACCGCCTGGATGAAGGAACTCAGCTCCACCGCGCCCGCCGGGGCGGGTGCACGCCGCGCCGCCGTGTCGTTGTCCGCGGGATTCGGTTGCGGAGCCCTGTTCGCCGGCGTGATCGCGCAGTGGCTGCCCGCCCCCGAACTACTCCCGTACCTCGTGCACATCGCGTTGATGGTCTGCGCCCTGGCGCTGGTGTGGGCGGTGCCCGACGAGCGAATCCGTTCGACCGATCTCACCGCGACACCCCTGTCGGTGCTGGCGACGCCCCAGTTCCGGTGGGGCATCGCACCCTGGGCACCGTGGGTGTTCGGTGTGGCGACCGTGTCGTTCGCGACCCTTCCGCCGCTCGTCTCCGAGTCGCTGCGCTCCACGTCGGTGGCGTTCACCGGGCTGGTGGCGGCACTGACCCTGATCACCGGGGCGGTGATCCAGCCGTGGGCCAAACGGTGGTCGCAGCAGGACGACGCCGTCACCGGGATCCGGGTCGGCATCACCCTCGGGGTGCTGGGCTTCGGCGCCGCGACCGTGGTCGCGTATACGGACGGTGCGCTGTCCGTCGCCGCGATCGTCGTCGCGGCCTTCCTCCTCGGATCCTGCTACGGCATCCTGCTCGGTTCCGGTCTCGCGTCCGTCGAAAGACTGGCGCCGGCCGACGAACTCGCGCAGACCGTGGCGGTGTTCTACTGCCTGATCTACGTCGGCTTCGCCGTCCCGTTCGTCATTTCACTTCTTGCCCCGGACCTCGGCTACGCCACCTGCTTCGCGGGGTCGGCGCTGCTGATGCTGCTGTCCGTGGCAGTGGGCCGGAAGGTGAAGGACCGGCACCTCACCCGCACGTGAGCGGCAAAGCGTGTCCGGGCACGCTTTGCCGCTCACATGGGGGTTACCGTTCGGTCGCGCCGCACTCGCCGCACGCGGGCACCAGCGCCTCACTGCGCAACTGCGGCGCACCGGCCCGCGACCGCACCGGGAGCAGCGGCGGCCACGGCCAGTGCTGGCCGAGGCGGCCCCGCGCACGCAGGAAGCCGAGGCCGAGCACGAGCCCGAAGATCAGGTGCCCGATCAGCGACAGCGTGATCGTGGTCGGCGTGAGCGGAAACATGTCGTGCTGTCCGCGTGGCGACAGGGCGACCGTTCCGATGAGCCCGGCCCATACCGGGAACACCGCGAAGGTGACGAACGCGAGGAGGACGACGCGGCGTGACCGATGTTGGAGGCCGAGCGCGAGGGCGATGAGGAAGAACGCGATTCCGATGCCGCCGCCGTCGCCGAGGTAGCGCCACAGGTACCCGACGATCGCGCCGGTCCGGGTGTCGGTTCCCGAGTGGAGCCACGTCCCCATCTTCGGAATGAAGTCGCCCCACATCCCGAGCAGATACACGGTGTCGAGGCGGAAGACGTCGTAGGCAAGACACGCGAACATCCCCCAGCCGAGGCCATGACCGACGATGCGGTCGATCGGGTGCGGAGCGAACACGCACAACACGGCGAGGGTGGCGGCGAGCGGAATGATCACCAGCGCACCGGTGGCGTTCATCGGCACGACGCCGAACACCTGCGCCGAGATCGCGAGCAGCGGCAGGGACGCAAGCAGCAGGTACAGGCCGATCCGTGCAAAGGCCCAGTGGTGACGGACCGGCTTCGGGACGGATTCGGCGGCAGGCATGGCCGCGCCCGGCGGATCATGTTCGTGGACGTCGGGGACGGTGGTGCCGAGGATGCGGGGCATGCGACGGGTTCCTTTCGATCGCGGGACTTCTCTCTCCGAGTGGTCGGTTTTCGAGATTCCCAGCGTCCGTCGAGTGCCCGGCCTGCGAATAGTCCCCCGAGGGGTGGTGATAGCCACCCCTTCACGCACGCACCGTGTGCGCCCTTTCGCCCGGGTCGCCCCGCTCAGTAGGCGCGCCCGAAGATCACTCGCTTGCCGTACGCCGACGCCGCTCCGCATCGCACGCACACGCCTGTCTCCGGTTCGCCGCCCAGGGGAACGCACCGCGGGGTCGCAGCGGTCAGGGACTTGATCTCCTCCTCGCACGTGGAACTCCCGCAGTGCAGTGCCAGTCCCCACCCGGTCGACACCGCATCCGCGAAGGCCTCCCGGTTGTCGACGGTTCGAGTGTGGCTGTCGCGGAACGCGGTCGCACGAGCGAGCAGAAAGGCCTGAAAGTCGTCCAGGACCCCCGGCATGGTCTCGGGCAGGGAGTCGATCGGCACGGCCTGCTTGCCGTCGCCGAGTCTTCTCACCATCATCACGGTGCCGGCCTCCAGATCCCGCGGACCGAGTTCGAGCCGGATCGGAACGCCGCGCATCTCCCACTCGTTGTACTTGAACCCCGGGGTGAGCTGCGGGCGGGCATCGACATGGGCACGCACTCCTGCCGACCGCAGGCGGCGGGCCAGGTCGTTGGCCGCGTCCTCGACCCCTACGTTGCCGCCACGGGTGATCGGCACGATCACCACCTGGTGGGGCGCCAACCGCGGCGGGAACACCAGGCCCTTGTCGTCCCCGTGAGTCATGACGATGCCACCGATCATCCGGGTGCTCATTCCCCAGGACGTGGTGTGACACAACTCTTCCCGATCCGCCTCGCCGGTATAGCGGATATCGAACGCCGACGCGAAGTTGGTGCCCATGTAATGCGAGGTGCCGGACTGCAGCGCACGGCCGTCACGCATCATCCCCTCGATCGTGTAGGTCGCCACCGCACCGGCGAACCGTTCACCCGGCGTCTTCTCACCCGGGACCACCGGCATCGCGGCCAGCTCACGCGCCACCTCGTGATAAATGTCGAGCGCCAGCATCGTCTCGCGGCGGGCGGCCGCCTCGTCGGCATGCGCGGTGTGGCCCTCCTGCCACAGAAATTCCGTGGTGCGAAGAAACATTCGAGGCCGTAGCTCCCACCGCACCACGTTCGCCCACTGGTTCAGCAGCAGCGGCAGGTCGCGGTGCGAACTGATCCATTTGGCCATCATCTCGCCGATGATCGTCTCCGACGTCGGCCGCACCACCAGCGGCTCTTCGAGCATCTTCCCGCCGGCATGGGTGACCACCGCCAGTTCCGGAGAGAACCCTTCGACATGTTCCGCTTCCCGCCCGAGGTAGCTTTCCGGAATCAGCAACGGGAAGTACGCATTCTCGTGACCGGTGTCCTTGATGCGGCGGTCCAACTCGGACTGCAACAGCTCCCACAGCCGGTACCCGTACGGTCGGATCACCATGGTGCCCTTGGCCGGACCCCGGTCCACGAGGCCCGCCTTGAAGACCACCTCGTTGTACCAGGCAGCGAAGTCCTCACTCTGGGCTGTCACACCGCGCTCATCCCGTGCCATGCCCAGACAGACTACTCGGGATGCCCGAGCCGTGGTCGATCCTGGCGCACCCGGCTGCCGGCCGCTCGGGCTGCGGCGACAAGATTGATCGACTACATCTCGACGTGCCGAGAACCTGCTCGGGGTGGTACCCCACAGTCGCGTCGAGTCCACAGCGTGCCTCAACCGACCACGGTGGGCCGAATGCTCACCTCCCGTGAACTTCCCGGTTGCCAGATCATTTCTGGCCGGCAGCTGCCGGAGCTTCCCCGCTGTCGGTATCAACCAGAGAGGTGTAGGCCACGATGTTGGACAGGTAGCTGCGGGCGTCCGCGTCGTACTCTCCTCCACAGGTGACCAGTTGCAGCGTTTCATCACCGTGCGAGCCGTACACCTCCTCGGCCGGGAACTCCGTCTTCGGATACGTCTCCACCTTGGTGACCGCGAAATGAGCGATGGTGCCGTCGGCCAAGCTCACCTCGATCGAGTCTCCCGCCGCGAGGTCTTTCAATCGGTAGAACACCGCCGGACCCTCATAGGAATCGACGTGCCCCAGGATCACTGCCGAACCCAGTTGGCCCGGAGCCGGCCCGAACTTGTACCACCCTGGCTTGTCGAAATCGGTGGGCACCTCGACTGTTTCGTCGGGATTGAGTCCGAGAGTGATGAGTGATTCGTCCACCCCCAGCGCAGGGATCCGCAGCGCGACCGGTGCCGGGCCGGACGCCCCGTCGGAGGGCGCCGGCGCGGTGTCGGTCACGGATGGCTGTCCGAGCTGCGGATCTCCCGAATCCTGATAGCTGCGTAGGGCGAGGACAGCCGTCGCGATGAGTATCAGGACCGCTGCCACCACCCACCAGCGTTTCACCCTGCCCATCGCCCCCTCGGGCCCTGGCCACTCGGGGCCCGGGACGGGCTCTGACATTTCGGAGCTCGGGTCGCTCATCGCTGCCTCCTGCGCAGTCGCGCCCCCTGGCCTGCCGCCATGCCCGATCCGGCCAGGGCCAGCACTGCAAGGGATCGGAGAAGCACGCTGTCACGGGAGGGTGGAGTGGTGCCGCCGGCCCCCGTTTCCGGATGCCCCTTGGGGATGATGTATCCGTTGCCGCCAGGGCCGCCCTTGCCTCCGCCGCCGGGGCCGCCTTGCTCACCCGGGCCACCTTGTTCGCCGGGGCCACCCTGCTCACCGGGTCCGCCTTGCTCACCCGGGCCACCTTGTTCGCCCGGTCCGCCCTGTTCACCAGGTCCACCAGGACCGCCGGGGGGAGCCGGAGGAGCGGGGGGAACTGGAGGAGCCGGAGGGCCGGGGGGTGCCGGCGGGCCCGGAGGAGCGGGAGGGCCGGGAATTCCGGGGACACCGGGGATGCCGGGGACACCGGGGATGCCGGGGATGCCGGGGATGCCTCCGCCGGGGGGGATCGGAATGGGGATGGGGATGGGAATGGGGATCGGAATGATGGGACCGTTGGTGACGGTCGTAGTGGTGGTGGTCGGTGGCGCCGTGGTCGTGGTTGTCGTGGTCGGCGGCGGTGTCGTCGTCGACGTCGGCGGCGGCGTGCCGCAGTTGGGTCGGGTGATGGTGTTGGTGTCCAGAGTGACTGCGCCGTTACGTGCCAATACGCGTCCGTTCACGGTGGTGCCGGTCTGCACCGAGATCGAGGTCAACGCCATAATGGTTCCGACGAAGGTGGTGTTGGTCCCCAGGGTCGCAGAGCTACCCACCTGCCAGAACACGTTGCACGGTGAGGCCCCGTTGATGAGGGCGACCGTGCTGTTCGACGCGGTGATCAACGTGGACCCGGCCTGAAAGATGAACACCGAGTTGGGATCACCCTGCGCATCGAGGGTGACGGTCCCGGTCAGGCCCATCGGACCGGCCGTGTTGTAGGTGCCGTCGACCAGAGTCAGGCCACCGAGATCGGGGGGCGCCGCAGTGGTGGGCGTCCGTCCTGCCGCATCGTTGTATGCCGTCGTCAAGTCGGATTGAGCTTGCAGTGCAACAGCATCGGCAACGTGTTGCGTGCCGTTGATCACCGTTCCTGGTGGAAAGCCGGTGACCGCGCTGCCCGGGCTGACACCCAGATCCCCGGAGATGATCGAAGGGCCGGTGTTGGTGACCGTTTGGCCCGCCAATATCGCGAAGGAGGTGGCTGTCCCCAGTCCGACCGGAGGGTGGGCCGCTGACGCGACTCCACCGAAGATGATCACAGCCGTGGCGGTCGCCATGGCGGCCCCCGCGACAAACCAGCGTCGCGGAGTACGCGCCTGGGTCGAAGTGTGCACCGATGTCACGAATTTCCCCTCACCGTGGAGCGGTTGATGGCAGGAATCATTCGCAAACCACCCGGTATGTGTCAACGACCGGCGCGGTGTGTCGGTTATTAAATAATTTACGTCCGAATGGCGAATCCGCGCTCGCGGGAATCGGCAACTTTGGAAACTGTCGACCGAAGAGGCGTGACCGCGGCCGTCACGGCGAAAAGCATTTTTCTTCACAAGCGAGAAGCACGCGCCTGAGCAAGAGAACCCCGGATCTGACCTGGTAGTGCGCGTTTCGCTCTCGGTTGGACGTACAGCAAGGTTCGCCAATTTATACTGCTTGGACGTTCGATAAGTTAAATTGAAATATTGTTACCAAGCTACATTGCATGCATTTTCATACCCGCGGTACGGTACGCGGCGTCAAACAATTTCAGGAACGGTAAATCCTCGCCCTTTTGGACCGATGTCACCATTCTCGTATTTGTTTATTTTTCTGGTAACAAGTTACGTTGCGATCACGCGTGCTATCTTTCAATGCGTCAGCTTTCAAGTTCCGACCGCTCCGGTCGTAACTGTGGCAACAGAATTTTTTCCGATATTTCGCGTAACGCTCAACATGTGCCTGCAAAGTCAGCCCTCCCGGACTGAACACGCGAGGGTGCGGCACCGAGGCCGCCGATCTCGTCGAACAGCTACCTCATCGGTACGTCAAGGAGATGAAGATGGGCAACGAGCACTCTGCGGGAGCGTCCGACACCGTTCTGCAGATCGCGGCGCCGGGTTGTGATTCGGATCCGCTCTTACCGAGGACTACAGCCGAGGCCGCTCCAGTCTCCGTCGGTGCGACGAAGCTCCCGCAGTTCTCCGCGCGCGTGGACCCGGAGTTGCTGCGGCAGGTGAAGATCGAAGTAGCCACCCGCGGGACGACTTTGCAGGCGGCGACGGCCGAAGCATTCAGGCTGTGGCTATCGTCGAAGTAACCCCGACCGAGGACATCCGATCTCGCCTCCGGCCCCGAGCCGCACAGATTTCATCGGTAGGGATCGTCTCGCCGCCGGCAGGGCAATCTCGAGCATTTCGAGCCTCGCCGATCGTGCACTGTTGCTCGGCGGCACCGACAATGGGACCCAGGGAGGGACGCCACAACACGATGGCCGCTGGAGCCCCAGCTGACCCTACGGTCCGACTGGGCACACCGTGACATGGGACACGGTGGCGGTCCGATTCGTCTCCTCGAAAGGATCGAACGCATACGATCCGGGAATGCAAAGGCTTCCCGCTGATGTTCGCCGCGGACAGCTCATCGAGGCGGCGCTCGCTGTCACCGCGCAACAGGGTCTCGCTGCGCTGACCATCCGTAATGTGGCCGAGGCCGCCGGGGTGTCGCTCGGAGTGGTGCACTACCACTTCGAGCACAAGGAAGAGCTTCTCACCGAGATGGGGCAGTGCCTGATCCTCGAGATCAGTGAGGCGATGCGCCTAGCCTTCAGTCAGCTGGTCGGTCCTCTGGAACTGCGCGGTATTGCGGGTCTTCGAGAACTCCTGGGGGCCGGAATTCGCGGCCTGTGGCCGATCATCGAAGCCAGTCCCGACCATCAGTTGCTGACCTACGAGATCACCGCGCAAGCCCTGCGCCAACGCGGGGCCGGCAATGACTCCGCCGGAGCAATCGCGGCCCGCCAGTACCGCACCATGGACACCGAGGCCGTCGCGTTCCTCGACCTGTGTGCCCACCGGGCCGGCGTCACCTGGAGCACTCCGGTCGACCAGGTCGCGCGCTTCGCCCTGGCTGCGCTCGACGGGCTGGTACTGCGCTGGCTCGTCGACCGTGACAGCGGCGCCACCCTCACCGCACTCGACGATCTGGTCCAGATCATCGCCACGAAGGCCCGCCAGGATTGCTCACCTAAGCACCATCCCGAAACAGTAGGCGACCCCTGTAACCGGACGGCATCCCCTCAGCCGTCGAATTCGGCATGCCGGCACGCCCCAATAGGGAACGGGACATGCTCGGGCACAGAGCCTGCGGGATTGTTGCCCCGATGTCCCCGCTCGGGCATGAATACCAGCGCCAGCCTGTAGGGCGACAGACGTCTGGTGAAGGCCGGTCTCCCGAACTGGTAGGGACACGTCGTGCGGTCGGTTCATTCTGCTTCCTCAACAGTCGAACCGGGTTCCACGGAATTGCCAACACCGTTGGCGCAGATCGGCTTGCCTGGCCGGGCAAACGATCCAGCGCTGTCCACTTGGCTGCGGCCTGGTGCAGACTGTCTGAGATCAAGCTCGCCGGACAGGAGAGGGCAGGAGAGAAGGAGAGAAGGAGGTCTCATGACGAGGACGCCCGCGTCCAGACGATCTACGCGGGCGCCAACGAGGTGATGAAGGGAATCATCGCGAAGTCGCTGTAGCCGACGCCGGCTCACGCGACACTCGACTACATGGAGCCTGTGCGGGTGCTCCGTATCAGCAGGTTCAACTCGGCGCCGGCCGTGCAGGCGCGGGAGACGTCCACCACCCCGTCTCGTCGGAGTTCGGCGGTGATGCGGGAGAAGCGGTTGATGGCGTCCGCAGTGCGTTCCTGCCATACGAGCACCTGGTCGTCGCCTCCGGTGTCGAGATCGAGGACGGCCCCGACGAGCGCATGATGGCGTTCGGCGAGGTCGTCGCGCACTGTCGCGGCCGCCATCGCATCCCACCAATTGGTCGTGACGTGGTGCTCGAGGCGGCCGGTCAACCAGGTCAGTCCGAGGACGGAGTCTGTTCGGGCATGGATGGCCGCGGCAGCCTCGACGGGGCAGCCGCCATGTCGGGCGGTTTCGATCAGGTCGAGGACCTCGCCGAGGAATCGCAGTCTCTCGGTGGTCTCGGCGATCGTGGTCGGGTGGGGACGGTGTGCCACCAACTCGCGAACGCTGGGACGGTACCGGTCGATCTCCGCCTCGACGTTCAGTGGGGCGGGGCGGCGGCGCAGAATCCACGTGGCGGTGTGCTCGATGAAGTGCTGGAGAGCGCGGAGGAGGTTCCAGCGTTCGGCCTGCGTGACGTCGGTGCGCTGTTCGGCGTCCGACCACAGTTCGTCGATGTCGAACACGGCCCGGACAACGGCGTAGGCCCGGGCCACTGCCGGGGTTGTGACGCCGAGGCGCTCGTCGAGTTGATAGATCAGGCCGGGGCCTACGTGGTTGATCAGGTCGTCGGCAATCTTCGTCGCCACGATCTCGCGGGCCAGGCGGTGGCCGCGGATCTCCTCCTCGGAGAGTTGTTCGCGGATCCGAGGCGGGAAGTATGCCGACAGGGCCTGCGCGAAGACCGGTTCGTCCGGAACGGATGAATTGAGCAGGTCCTGCTGAACCACGTTCTTCGACTGAGCGAGGAGGATGGCGATCTCGGGTCGTGTCAGCCCGAGACCGGCCTGCGTCCGCGACACCAGCTCTTTCTTTGTCGGCAGAACCTCGGTGGCCCGGTTGATGCCGTTGGTGTGTTCGAGGTTGTCGATGAGCCGCTCGTGACGGTTCAGAAGCTGCGGGGCCTGAGAGGAGGCGAGACTGATTGCCAGCGTTTGACTCTCGCTGTTGCAGAGTACTGCGTCGGCAACGTCCCGGCGTGACGCGGAGAGTAGGGCGTTGCGCTCGTCATGGTTGATTCGCCCGCTGCGCACGGCGCCGTCGAGAGCAATCTTGAGATTGACCTCGAGGTCTGACGTGGCGACCCCGGCGGCGTTGTCGATGAAGTCGGCATTGATCCGACCGCCTCCGAGCGCGTATTCGATGCGCGCCCGCTGCGTCAGCCCGAGGTTGCCGCCTTCTCCGATCACGGCGCAGCGCAGTTGGGCCGCGTCCACTCGCACCGAATCGTTGACCGGATCGGCTGCGTCGGCGTGGGTTTCGGTCGACGCTTTGACGTACGTGCCGATTCCGCCGTTCCACAACAGATCGACGCGGGCCGACAGGATTGCCTTGATCAGGTCGTTCGGTGAGATCAGATTCTGCTGCACGCCCAGGAGTTTCTGGGCCTCGGGCGAGAGCGAGATCCGCTTGGCGGTGCGCGGCCAGATGCCGGCACCGGCGGACAGGGTGTTGCGGTCGTAGTGATCCCAGGTGGTTCCGGGGAGTGTGAACAGGCGCTGGCGTTCGGCGAACGCGCGGGCAGGGTCGGGGTCGGGGTCGATGAAGATGTGCCGGTGGTCGAAGGCGGCGACCAGCTTGATCGACTCGGACAGCAGCATTCCGTTGCCGAAGACGTCACCGGACATGTCGCCGACGCCGACGACGGTGAAGGGGTCGGTGTCGACGTCTACGTCGAGTTCGTCGAGGTGCCTGCGCACCGAGACCCAGGCGCCGCGGGCGGTGATGCCCATGGCTTTGTGGTCGTATCCGGTCGAGCCGCCGGAGGCGAATGCATCTCCGAGCCAGTAGCCGGCGTCGAGGGCAATGTTGTTGGCTAGGTCCGAAAAAGAGGCCGTTCCTTTGTCGGCGGCCACGACGAGGTAGGTGTCGGGTCCGTCGTAGGTGACGGTGCGCTGCGGTGCGATGGTGTGACCGTCGACGATGTTGTCGGTGACATCGAGAAGTCCCCTGATGAACGTCGTATATGCCTCTGCGGGGGTGATGTTCGGATTCTTGCGGACGAATGCGCCCTTGGCGCCGACGGGAACGATCGGGGAGTTCTTGACCGTCTGGGTTTTCATCAGGCCCAGCACTTCGGTGCGGTAGTCCTCGGGGCGGTCGGAGAATCGCAGCCCGCCACGCGCGACGGCGCCGCTGCGCAGGTGGATTCCCTCGACGTCGTTGGCGTAGACGTAGATCTCACGGTAGGGGACAACCGGCCCGGTCAGCGCGAGTCTGCTCGAGTCGAGCGTGAAGGAGGCGTACGGCTTCGCCGTGCCCGTGGCATCGGTCTGGTACCAGTTCGTGCGCAGGCACGCGGTGACGAACGACTCCAGCGACCGCATGATCCGGTCTTCGTCCAAGGTCGTTGCGGCATCCAGGTGTTCACGCACGGCCGAAACAGTCTCCGCGACAGCCGTATCTCGGTCGTCGAGGTCGGGATCGAACCGCGCACCGAAGTAGTGCACGAGAGACTCGGCGAACTCGGTGTGCCGCAGCAGGGTGTCGATGACGTAGCTCTCGGACAGGCCGAGCCCCGCTTGACGGACGAATCGGCTTGCCGCACGGATGAGAACGATCGCCCTCCAGGACAGACCGGCGGCGACGATCAACTTGGCGAAGTCGTCGATTTCGAATCCATGGAGCGTCTGCGCCTCGAAGGCTTCCGACACCCGGCTCAGTGACCGGCGTCGTGACACTCTCGGTGCCTGGAACGTGAATTTGTGGAGTGCGGCCGCGGTGGACATGCCGGGAGGCAGCGGCAGGGTGTCTCGGTCCGCGACGCGCAATCCGAAGTGCTCGAAGAGATGTGCGACGTCGGCGAGGAGAGGTGTGCCGTTCGGCCAGAGGATGACGGCTTCGGCGGTGCTGCCTCCGGTCGTGTCGGACAGAAAGATCATCCGAGGCGTTCCCGATCGGTCGCTGCTGGTGAGCAGTAGTCGGCCGATTGCCTCGCCGACGTCCACAGCCAGGGGTGATTCGAGTTGATCTGCCATTGCGGCGCCGTTGCCCATCGCAGTGTCCTTCCCAAGTCTCGGTGCAGCAAGTGTGCGTGTCAGTCGCCGAAACCGGGTTATCCAGGAGGGCCATGATCGGTCGTCGAAATGTACAGCTCGGCCATGTCCTGCTGGGCGACTTCGCCCATACAGTCTCGGTAAACCGACTGGAGGACACGACATGACTGCTGTGCACACACCCGTCGGCGGACCGCAGCTCGAGCAGGTACGCCGCATCGTCACCGAGGTACCCGGACCCCGCTCCCGGGAACTGGCAGCCCGCCGTAGTGCCGCCCTCCCCGCAGGCTTGACCAGCGGCGCGAACATCTACACCGCGGCCGCCGGTGGCGGAGTACTCGTCGACGTCGACGGCAACTCGTTCATCGACTTCGGTAGCGGTATCGCCGTGACCACCGTCGGCAACGCTGCACCGCGTGTGGTCGAGCGGGCTTCCCGCCAGCTGGCGAAGTACACGCACACCTGTTTCCTCGCCACCCCGTACGAGCCGTACATCGAGGTGGCCGAGGCGCTCAACCGGCTCACCCCCGGTGATCACGAGAAGCGCACGGCGCTGTTCAACACCGGCAGCGAGGCGGTGGAGAACGCCGTCAAGTACGCGCGGGCGGCCACCGGCCGGCCCGCGGTCGTCACCTTCGACCACGCCTTCCACGGGCGCACGCTGATGACCATGACGATGACGGCGAAGAACCAGCCGTACAAGAGCACCTTCGGTCCCTTCGCACCCGAGGTGTACCGCGCACCGATGGCCTACCCCTACCGGTGGCCGAGCGGCGCCGAGAACGCGGCCGACGAAGCGTTCGCCCAGTTCGAGATGCTGGTGGATTCGCAGATCGGCGCCGACGCCGTGGCCTGCGTCGTGGTCGAACCCATTCAGGGCGAGGGCGGATTCATCGTCCCCGCCGACGGTTTCCTGCGCCGCATCGCCGACTTCTGCCGGGATCGCGGAATCCTGTTCGTCGCCGACGAGGTGCAGGCCGGCATCGCCCGCACCGGCAACTGGTTCGCCTCCGAGCACGAAGGCATCGTGCCGGACCTGATCGTGACCGCGAAGGGGCTGGCCGGCGGGATGCCGCTCGCCGCGGTCACCGGTCGCGCCGACATCATGGACACCGCGCACGCCGGCGGCATCGGCGGCACCTACAGCGGCAACCCCGCCGCCTGCGAGGCCGCGCTCGGTGTCTTCGACACCATCGAAGAGGAGAACCTGCTCGCTCGGGCGCAGGCCATCGGCGACCTCATGTTCCGCGAACTGCGCGACATCGCCGCCCACACCGACATCATCGGCGATGTCCGGGGCCGCGGTGCCATGGTGGCGATCGAACTCGTCCAGCCCGGCACCAAGACCCCTAACCGCGAGGCCGTCGCCGAGATCAACCGCTTCTGCCTCGCCCACGGTCTGCTCACCCTGACCGCAGGCACCTTCGGCAACGTCCTGCGTTTCCTTCCCCCGCTGTCGATCTCGGACGAACTCCTCATGGAAGGCTTCTCGGTCCTTCGGGAAGCCTTCGCTGCTCTGTAGTACCCCACACCCGAAGAAGGACGACCCTCTCATGACCACACCCGCGCAACTGCACCATCTCGTCGACGGACAATGGCTCGACGGCGCCGGCGATACCGTCGTCAGCACCAGTCCGGCCGAGCCGGACGTCGTCGTTGCCCAGGGACGACTGGCAGACACCGCGGCACTCGACGGGGCCGTCACGGCGGCCCGACGGGTCAGGCGAGAGTGGGCGCGCACTCCCGCGCACGAACGGGGCGCGATCCTGGTGCGTGCCGCGGGAATCGTGGAGAGCGCAGCCCAGGACTGGGGCACCGAACTCGCCCGCGAAGAAGGCAAGACCAAACCCGAAGGCATAGGCGAAGTACTGCGCGCGGCCCAGATCCTGCGCTACTACGGCAACGACGCCGACCGCGACGCAGGCGAGGTCTTCTCCTCGCCGCGCCGCGGTGAACGCATCCTGGTCACCCGCAAACCCATTGGCGTGGTCGGTGTGATCACGCCCTTCAACTTCCCGATCGCCATCCCGGCGTGGAAGATCGCCCCGGCCCTGACCTACGGCAACACCGTGGTCTGGAAGCCGGCCGGCACCGTTCCGCTCCTGGCGATGCGCCTGGCGCAGGCCCTCACCGACGCGGGCCTGCCTGACGGCGTGCTGAACCTGGTGATCGGTGACCGGACCGTCGGCAACGGTCTCGTCGAGCACCCCGGCATCGACGCGATCACGTTCACCGGCTCCACCGGTGTCGGCCGCAAGATCGCCGCGGCCGGTGCCGCCCGCGGTGTTCCGGTGCAGGCGGAGATGGGCGGAAAGAACGCGGCGGTCGTCCTCGGCGACGCCGACCTCGAGCTGGCCGCCGAGCAGGTGATGTTCGGTGCCTTCCGCTCGACGGGGCAGAAGTGCACCGCGACCTCTCGGCTGATCGTCACCGACGACATCGCCGAGGACTTCCTCGCCGAACTCGGCAAGCGCGCCGACGCACTGAACGTGGGTAACCCCGTTCAGGACGGCACGGAGATGGGACCGGTGGTCGACGCCGCCGCCCGCGCCTCGATCCGGGCGGGCATCGATCGCGCGATCGAGCAGGGGGCGCTGCCCGTCGCCGGCGGCCACGAATACTCCGAGGGCGCTTTGGCAACAGGGTATTTCGTGCCGCCGACCATCCTGGAGCTGCCGTCGCAATTGCCTGATGTCTGGCGTGACGAACTGTTCGGCCCGGTACTGGCGGCCCGGCGAGTAGGCAGCGCCGGCGAAGCTTTCGCCCTGGCGAACGACAGCGAATTCGGTCTCTCTGCCGCCATCTTCACCCAGGACCTCACGCGCACCCTGGATGCCATCGACGACATCGATGTCGGCATCCTGCACATCAACTCCGAATCCGCCGGCGCCGACCCCCACGTGCCGTTCGGCGGCGCGAAGAAGAGCGGATACGGTCCGAAGGAACAGGGCCGCTCGGCGCGGGAGTTCTTCACCCACACCACCACGGTGTACCTGCGCGGCGGACAGTCGACGATATGAGCCCCGGCGCACTCGACGGCACGGTCATCGAACCGGTCATGCTCGAGGACGTTCTCCCGGACGGCGGCAGCCACGGAAGCGGCCCGCTGATCGCCGTCGTGGCGCCCCTGAACTTTCCCGGCCTGACGACCGAGACCCGGGACCTCATCGTGCGCTTCACCGGCTCGGCGCTGGCCACGCTGGTGGAGCTGGGAGCCCGGGTCAACGTCATCGACATCTCCCGGGACGCCCCGTTCACCATCGACGAGGAGACCGACGGGGTGATGCTGCTCGGTGGGGGAGATGTCGACCCCACCCTCTACGGGCACACCGGGTTCGTCGACAATCTCTACGGGGTCGACCGCGGAACCGACGAACGCACACTCGCCGCGATCGATCTCGGGCTCGAGTTCGGGGCGCCGATGCTCGGCATCTGCCGCGGCTCCCAGATGATCAACCTCGCCTGCGGTGGAACGCTGATCCCGGATCTGGGGGAGAACAACCCCCACCGGGGCGGTGACGGGGAGCCGATGTTCCTCGACGACCCGGTCGTCGTGGTCGAAGATTCACGCCTCGCGCAGATCCTGTCACGATCGCGGGTGATCGTCCGCAATGGGCATCACCAGGCGGTCGGCGAGGTCGGCGAGGGACTGAGGGTGACAGCCCGCGGTGTGGACGGTGTCGTCGAGGCAGTCGAGCACGAGAGCAAATGGATCGTGGGTGTGCAGTGGCATCCGGAGGACACCGACGGGTCGGAGGAGGACCGGAGGGCCCTGTTCGGCGCGTTCGTCGAGCATTCAACGGCGCATGCTGCGGCGAAACGCGGACAACGGACCACACCCGCGGTGTAAGGAAGTCCAGTACAACTGGATCCCTGGTTGGGGCCGGGCGAGCTCGATCAGCACGCCCGGCCCTCACGCCGCCCCGACCTACCAAACATGCCGTGCAGCAATGGTTTTCATCCAGGAGGAGTTCTACTCCGCGTCCCGAAGCGGCACCAGCGACCAGGGAGTTGCCCGCACCGGCACCGCTTCGCCCGACCGGGCCACGGAAGCGACCTTGGAACCGGTGATGTACTCCGGATCGTTACCCACGATGACCCGTCCGTCAGCATTGACGAGGACCAGACCGGACCCCGCGCGACGAAGTTGCGGCCACAGCCTCGATTCGATACTCGACACGGGAACATCGGCGCCGGCAACACCGAGGAAGGTTCCGTCGCCGAGCCTGACCGGAACAGCGAAGGTGCAGACGTACAGGTCGACACCGGTGTAATCGAGATATGGCCCATAGACCCACTTCTCGTTCCGATCCCGCGGTATCACGAACCATTCCATGTCGGAATAGTCGTAGTAGTACTCGCTACGGGGATTGAGGTCGAGGACCAGCCGCTGCGAATCGGGACGGTCGCCTCCGTCGGCGCGCCACCATTCGAGGTAATGCTGCCGATCGGCGAGGCTGCCGTCGGCCATGACGACTCCTGCGCCGTTGAACAGCGGCCCGCGTGATTCGAGTTCGCCGACCACGCTGCCCTTGAGCGACTCGAGGTCGGTGGACCGCGGTGTCGTTCCGTCGGCCTGCAACCTGGCCCACAACTCGGTCAACGCATCGCCGATCGAGACGAGGGAACCGTAGATCACCTCGACGAGGTCCGTCGTCGCTTCCGCGACCGAGTCGACGGCTGCCTGCGGCCGAGAGTCATCGACAGGACTCATTCGTTCCTCAACTCCATGCGTAATTTGATCAGGCGGCGAACGTGGGCAACGCTGTGTGATTCTGCCAGTTCCCGTGCCAGATCGGGATTCTCGGCTTCGATCGCATCCACCAGAGCGTGGTGGGTGGCGGCTTCCTCGGCTGGATCGACCGCTACCTGCGGAAGCCAGATCATCGCCGACAACTCAGCTTGCAGGCTGACCTCGGTTCGGGTCAACCGCGACGACTGCGAGCTCACGGCGACCTCGATGTGGAAGCGGCTGTCGGCGCGTCGGCACTCGAAGGGGTCGGCGGTCTCCCGCATCCTGGTCACCAGCGCCCGCAACCGGGTCACATCGGCGGCCAGGCTGCGGCGGGCCGCCAGGGCGGCGGCTGCGCCGGAGACCGCGAAGTGTTCGTCGCCGATGTCCCGCAGTTCCTCCACGCTCAGCTGCTGCAGCCTGGTCAGCGAATTGCTCTGGACGACGTCGGCCGACGCCTTGACGAAACTGCCACCGCCGCGCCCACGCTTGGTGTACACCAGCCCCTCGTTGCGGAGCACCGCCAGCGCCTCACGCAGGGTCACCGTGGAAACCCCGAGTTGGCCGGCGAGGTCCAGTTCCGGCGGCAGCTGCTCGCCGTCGACCATCACGCCGAGCCCGATAGCTGCGGAAATGCGCTGGACGACCGCATCGGTCCGGGGGCCGCCGCCATCGAGCGGGGCGAGAACAGCGCCGAGCGCAGTCAAGCCTCCGAGCTGGTCGATCGGCACCGGTACCCCCTGAGGTCGTAGAGCTACACAAGATCGTAACGCTGACACCTTGAACTATGAACTATCACTGTATATGTTTAAGCGACGGATGTGACCGGCCCCACAAACCGGACATTCGATTCTCACGGCCCCGCGGTACCTCCCGACGAAAGAACGAGACCCGTGTCCCAGATACCTCTTCAGCGTCCTGACGACGCCATTTCCGACGACGACGCCCAACTGGCCGCTCTCGGCTTCGAGTCCGAGTTCAAACGAGACATGAGCCTGTGGGCGAACTTCTCCCTCGGTTTCACCTACCTGTCCCCTGTTGTCGGCATCTACACCGTCTTCGCGATCGCGCTGGTCGCTGCCGGGCCTCCGATGATCTGGAGCCTGCTGATCGCCGGTGTCGGCCAGTTCCTCGTAGCCCTGGTTTTCAGCGAGGTCGTCGCGCAGTTCCCGGTCGCCGGTGGGGTGTACCCCTGGGCCCGCCGCTTGTGGGGCCGAAAGTGGGCGTGGATGACGGGCTGGGTGTACCTGTTCGCCCTGCTCGCCACGATCGCCGGCGTCGCCTACGGCGCGGGCCCGTTCGTCGCCACGGTGGTCGGGTTCACCCCCTCGGTGACCACCACCATCGCCTGCGCCCTCGCGGTGCTGATCCTGGCCACGGTCATCAACTTCGGCGGGACAAAGGTCCTGGGCTATGCCGCGATCTTCGGTTTCGGGGCCGAGTTGCTCGGCGCACTCGTCGTCGGAATCTGGTTGCTGGTCGCCGAGCGTCATCACGGACTGGGAGTTCTCTTCGACAGTTTCGGGGCGCAGGGCTCGCACAGCTTCCTGTATGCGTTCCTCGCCGCCAGCCTGATCGGTGTCTTCCAGTACTACGGTTTCGAGGCCTGCGGCGACGTCGCCGAGGAAGTCAAGAATCCCGGCATCCAGATCCCGAAGTCCATGCGCCGCACCATCTACATCGGCGGCGCCGCGGCAACCTTCGTGTGCCTGAGCCTGATTCTGTCGGTCGTCGACTTCGGTGCCGTCATCAGCGGCGAAGACCCTGATCCGGTCGCGACCGTCCTCGGCGACGCGTTCGGTCCGGTGGGCTCGAAGATCGTCATCGTCGTCGTGCTGATCTCGTTCGTCTCCTGTGCCCTGAGCCTGCAGGCGGCGGCGAGCCGACTGATCTACTCCTATGCCCGTGACGGGATGATCGTCGGCAGCCGGCTCTGGTCGAAGTTCGACCACCACCGCGCGGTCCCGCCGTACGCGCTGCTGTTCGCCGCCGTCGTCCCCGGAATCTTGATCATCGGGTCGGCCGTGTCCACCGACGCCCTGACCAAGCTGATCAGCTTCGGCGCCATCGGCATCTACATCGCCTTCCAGATGGTGGTCTTCGCCGCGCTGCGTGCCCGCGTCAAGGGCTGGATCCCGAACGGGAAATACCAGCTCGGCAAGTGGGCGATGCCGATCAACATCGGCGCACTGGTCTACGGCGTCGCCGCCATCGTCAACATCAGCTGGCCGCGCACCCCTGACGCCGTCTGGTACGACAACTACATCGTCGCCCTGCTGTGCGCCGCGGTCATCGGATCCGGCCTGCTCTACATGGCACTCGCCCGCTCCCACAGCAACGGGACCGCACCCTTCGGCGACGCGATCCCCCAGCGCCCCAACCCCACCCACGCGGCTTCTGTCGAACCGCAGCCCGAACCCGCAGGAGCAACCGATGTCCACTGATCAACTGACCCAGGCGCCGTTTCTGAACCTGGCCGATCCCACCTTCTCGGTGCAATCCGATGCCGTCCGCCAGGCGCGCGAGGCCAGCTGGTACGCCCATACCAGCTACGGACTCGCCGTCCTGCGGTACGACGAGGTCGGCAAGCTGATGAAAGACCGTCGCCTGCGGCAGGGAAGCTGGGCATGGCCGGCGCACAACGGCGTCCACGACGGGCCGTTCGCGCACTGGTGGACGAGCGCGCTGCTCAACCTCGAAGGCGACGACCACCATCGCCTGCGTCGACTGATGAACCCCGCCTTCTCGCCGAAACTGATCGGTGGCCTGGTCCCGAGGTTCCAAGCCCTCGCGAACGAGTTGATCGACGGGTTCTACGACCGCGGCCGATGCGACTTCGCCTCCGAGTTCGCCGAACCGTACGCAGCCCGCGTCATCGCGATCATGCTCGGTATCCCCGAGAGCGAATGGAAGAAGATCGCCGCCTGGTCCAACGACATCGGCCTGGCCTTGGGCGTCACACTCAAGCAGGACCTCACCAAGGTCGAGGCCGCGCTCGAAGGGCTCTACGAGTATGCCGACGAACTGATCGCCGACCGGCGCAAGAATCCGGGAGACGACTTCGTCAGCCGGCTCGTTCTGGCCGAACGTGACGGTGAACATCTCAGCCACGACGAGCTGCGCGTGTCGCTGGTCCTGCTGATCTTCGGCGGGATGGACACCACCCGCAACCAGCTGGGCCTGGCCCTGCAAACGTTCATGAAGTATCCCGACCAGTGGACGCTGCTCGGGGAACACCCCGAACTGGGCACGGCGGCGGTGGAAGAGGTCATGCGCGTCAACCCGACCGTCACGTGGGTGACACGCGAAGCACTCGAGGACTTCGAGTACCAGGGCGTCGAGATCAAGGCCGGCACCACCATCCACCTGTTGTCCGAATCAGCCGGCACCGACCCGCGGGTGATCGACGGTGAGCCCTTCGATCTGACTGCTCAGCGACCGCCGCACTTCGGTTTCGGTGGCGGCGCACATCACTGCCTCGGACACTTCGTCGCCCGCAGCGACATGAGCGAAGCCCTTCCACTCCTCGCCCAGCGGTTGAAGAACCCGACCATCGACGGCATCGCCACCTGGCTGCCGCTCAGCGGCAACACCGGCCCGATCTTCCTGCCGATCGCGTTCGAACGCGGTTGACACCCAACACCATCAGTACTTTATCGGTAAGAGAGGTAAAAGAAATGGACGTTCGCGTCGACTACGGAATGTGCCAGGACCACGGACAGTGCGCCATCGCGTCACCCAGGGTCTTCCAGATGGATGACGACGGCAAGCTCGTCTACGACAAGCATCCGGAGGATTCCCAACGCGACGAGGTAGAAGAAGCAGCCGACGTCTGCCCCGTCCAAGCGATCTTCCTCGACGAGAGCTGAACCGATGCCTTCGCACGTTGTCATCGTCGGTGGATCGATGGGCGGTCTCCGCGCAGCCGAACAGCTGATCGCCAACAAATTCGACGGAATCATCACCATCGTCGGCGACGAACAGCACATGCCGTACAACCGCCCGCCCCTGTCGAAGGACGTGCTCGCCGCCGAACGCGACGAACAGAACTCCACCCTCGACCACTGGCACTCCTCGGTCGCCTTCCGCCAACGTAAGAGCATCGCGGATGTGCAATGGAAACTCGGAACACCCGCGGTGTCGAGTGACCTCGACTCCAAGACCGTCACCCTCGCCGACGGCGAGGTACTGCACTACGACGGGTTGGTCGTGGCGACCGGCCTGCGCCCCCGGCGCCTGGACCTGCCGGGACCGAAGTCCGGCCGGCATGTCATTCGTACCCTCGACGACGCCATCGGGTTACGCGGGGAACTCGAGCCGGGAAACCGGGTCGTTGTCGTCGGCGGCGGATTCATCGGATGCGAAACCGCAGCCACCGCCCGCACACTCGGGTGCGAGGTGCACATCGTCGAGCCGCTGGCCGTCCCGATGATCCGGCCCCTCGGCGAAGAATTCGGCAACGCACTACGGCGAGTGCATGAAGCATTCGGCGTGCACGTCCACACCGGGGTATCCGTCGAACGGGCGGTCGCCAGCGGCGATGATTCCGGCCGGCTGTCCGCAGTGATCCTGTCCGACGGCACCCGACTCGACGCCGACGTGCTGATCGAATCGGTCGGCTCCCACCCCAACGTCGAATGGCTCGACGGCAACGGCCTCGACCTCGGAAACGGTGTCCTGTGCGACAACCACCTGCGCGTCGAATCGCGGCCCGACGTCGTCGCAGTCGGCGACATCGCCCGGTTCCCCGATCCGGCCACCGGGAACATCCCGCGCCGAATCGAACACTGGTGCATCCCCACCGATACCGCCAAGCGAGCCGCGGTCTCGCTGATCCACCACCTGAACGGTGCCGGCGAGGACACCACCGTGTTCTCACCGCTGCCGTCGTTCTGGAGTGATCAGTTCGGGCTACGACTGCAGGGCTACGGCTCACCGGGCGACGCCGACCACGTCTCGGTACTCGAGGGGGACCTGTCGGCCCCGATCGACGACGACCCGTCCGCACTGGACGGCACCGTCGTCGGTTACTACCGCGGGAGTCAGCTGGTCGGGGTCGTCATGATCTCGCCCGCACCCGCGTCGGCCCGGAAATACCGCGACGCCATCGAAACCTCGCGCGCCGCAGTCCTCACTTCTTGACCCCGCGACCTACCCACACCACAAGGAGACATCCGATGACCTCATTGGATCAGCACCGGGAACTCAATTCTTCGGATGCCCGTATCGCAGACATCCAGAACCAAATCGACTCCACCGGAGTCGAATACATCTACTACCAGGTCGTGACCCTCACCGGGCGAACCGTCGCCAAGGTCGTCCCCGCCCGGCACCTTCGCCGCAACCTCGTCAAGGGCGTGCAGTTCCACCGCACCGCCATGGTCGATCTGCACACCGACCGCACCGGACAGCTGCTCGGAGGTGGTGTCGACGCGGCCGAGTTCACCGCCATCCCCGACCTGGACACCTTCGCGGTGCTTCCCTGGGACACCACGGTCGCGCGGTTCTTCTGCACCACCTACGAGCCCGACCACATCCCTGACATCGGTGGCGAATACCTCGCCACCGACACGCGCAGCACACTCATTCGGGCACACAGCCAGTTCAAGGCCGACACCGGCCTCGAACTCAAGAGCGGCTGCGAACCCGAGATGAGCTGGCTCGGCGCAAGCATGGACGTCAAGGTCCGCCCGGGTGGCAGCGCCGCATACCAGACCGCGAACCTCGAGCTGATGCGCCCGATCTACCAAAAGGTCATGACCTACGCCCACGCCCTCGGATTCGACATGATCGAAGGAGACTACGAAGACCCCGGGCAGCTCGAACTGAACTGGCAATTCGACCGCTGCACCGCCACCGCCGATCGCCTGATCACCTACCGGCAAATTTGCCACCAGGTCGCCAAGGAGCACGGTGTCATCGCCAGCTTCATGCCCAAGCCCGTCACCGGCTCCATGGGCAACGGCTGCCACCACAACGTCAGCCTGTGGAACGGCGACGAGAACGTCCTCGAAGAGCCGGGCCGCCGCGAACTCCACCTGAGCAAGATCGGCCAGCACGCCCTCGGCGGCATGCTCGACCACGCCCCCGGATCGATCGCGATCATGGCCTCGACAGTCAACTCCTACAAGCGATTCTGGGACGGCGGACAATTCGCCCCCACCGCCGTCAACTGGGGTATGGACAACAAGACCTGCACTGTCCGACTCTCCGCCGTCGGACGTCTCGAGTACAAGATCCCCGACGCCAGCGT
This sequence comes from Rhodococcus wratislaviensis, assembly GCF_900455735.1. GTDB lineage: Bacteria > Actinomycetota > Actinomycetes > Mycobacteriales > Mycobacteriaceae > Rhodococcus_F > Rhodococcus_F wratislaviensis. The sequence continues at coordinate 344,287 of NZ_UAUI01000011.1, forward strand.
CAACCCCTACCTCTCCCACACCGTGCTGCTCGCCGCGATCAAACACGGCATCGACAACGCCACCGATCCCGGGGATCCGCAGATCGGCAGCAGCTACGGCGACGACACCTACGAGACGTTGCCGCTGACCCTCGGGGACGCGGTGCAAGCCTTCAACGACAACACCGTCATTCGCGGCAGTCTTGCCCCCGAGCTCGCCGACCAGTACTCGGCTCTGAAATTCGACGAATGGGCTCGCGCATGCGGCGCCGTGACCGACTTCGACCGCGACATGTACCTGGAGTTCCTGTGAGCAACGAACTGAAACTGATCTGCGTCGACCTGCCCGCACCGCCGCTGTTCGACAAGGCGGCCCCCGACGGAACGCGGGTCGGATACGAGCCCTCCGCGGCCGAACTCGTTGCCGATGTCCTCGGCAAGACCGTCCGCTGGGTCGTGACGTCCTGGAGCGACATGGTTCCCGCCGTGCAGGATGGCCGCGGTGACGCCATCTGGTGCGGTCAGGGCATCACCCCTTCGCGCGCCGAACTGGTCGACTTCACCCGCCCCTACGCAATTTTCGACGAATCGGTTCTCGTCCTCGCGGACAGCGGAATCAACGCTGCGGACGACCTGAGGGGCAAGCGGGTCGGCGCCATCGTCGGCAGCACGAACCTCGCACTCGCGGAGACCTTCGACGGCGTGACGACGGTGCCATTCGACGGTGCGACCGACGACGTCCTCGGCGACATGGTGCAGGCACTGCGCGATGGCGAAATTGACGCCGTGGTCGACGATGACGTCGCCATCGTGCCGCTCGGGGAGCAGTCCGACCTGGCCGTCGCCTTCACCGTTGCCACCCGGAACCGGTGGGGTGTCTCGGTCGCGAAGGGCAACGACACCCTCCGCATCAGCATGGACGCAGCCTTGAACAAGGTCATCGCCGACGGATCCCTCGAGGCCGAGTGGAAGCGGTGGATGCCGGACCTGCCCTTCCCCCTCACCGCCGATGAGTGAGACCGACGGCCAGGGCCGGCCACTGATCGCCGTACCCGGCATCCGCGCCGCCTCGATCAGCGGTCTGCGACGCTCCGGAACCGTGGCTGCCGACAAGATCCTCGAAGCCATCTTCCGGGCCGGGGGAGAACCCGTCATCGTGCCGCCCGGACCGGGCAACGTCGCGCGCCGGCTGACGATCTTCGACGGCATCGTTCTGCCCGGCGGCGCCGACCTGGACCCCGCTACCTACGGGGCAGAACGTGACTCCCGCACGGAGGCATCGGACCCCGTGCAGGACGAGTTCGACCTGGTTACGGCGCGGGCGGTGATCGACCTGGGACTGCCCTTCCTCGCGATCTGCCGCGGCATGCAGGTCGTCAACGTGGCGCTCGGCGGCACCCTGGTGCAGCACGTACCCGACAGCCACATCCGGCACCGCGAATGCATGCACCCCGTCCGGATGGAATCCGGCTCCGCGGTCGCACAGGCGATGGGCGGCCGCGTGTTCGAGGTCTCCTCGTACCATCACCAAGCCGTCGACCGACTCGGCGCGGGACTGCGGGTGGCCGGCCGTGCCGGGGACGGGTGCGTCGAGGTGCTCGAGCACGACAGCTCCCCGATGCTCGGCGTGCAGTGGCACCCCGAGGACGACGCGGACACCGCACCGCACCAGCAAGCACTGTTCGACGCCACGGTCGAGCGCGCTCGGCTCGCCCGGGCGCGACGCGACGAACTCGGGCGGGACCTCGTCCGAACGAAGGAGTACTGACATGACCGCAACCGTGCCCAGCGAGGTGGACCGCCTGCTCGAGACAGCTCGGCGACTGTCACCCCGGAACGATGTCTTCATCGACGGCACATTCGTTCCCGCCCTCGCAGGCAGGCGCTTCGACTGCATCTCACCCCGCGACGGCCGGGTACTGACCACCATCGCCGAAGGCGACCGCGAAGACATCGACCGCGCCGTCCAGTCCGCTCGCCGCGCCTTCGAAGACGGTCGCTGGGCCAAGCAGCATCCCCGTGAACGCCGCCGGGTGCTACAGGCCCTCGCGCGACTGATCGAGGAGCATGCCGACGAGCTCGCTCTTCTCGAAGCCTTGGACATGGGCAAACCCGTCGGGGATGCCCGGGCAGTCGACGTGCGAGTAACGGTGCAGTGCTTCGACTTCTATGCCGAGGCCATCGACAAGCGCTACGACGAGGTGGCGCCGACCGACGACACCACCTTCGCGACCATCACCCGCGAGCCGTACGGTGTGGTCGCGGCGATTGTGCCGTGGAACTTTCCGCTGATGCTTGCGGCCTGGAAACTCGCCCCCGCCCTCGCGGTCGGCAACAGCGTCGTTCTCAAGCCGGCGGAGGCGTCCTCGTTGACAGCGCTGAAGCTCGCAGAACTCGCCGCGGAGGCCGGCCTGCCCGCCGGTGTCCTCAACGTGGTTCCGGGTTTCGGTGCCACCGCAGGCGCCGCACTGGGACTTCACAACGACGTCGATGCCATCACCTTCACCGGATCGGGCCCGGTCGGGCGGACTCTGCTTCGCGCCTCCGCCGATTCCAACTTGAAGGAGGTCTCGCTCGAGCTCGGCGGGAAGAGCGCTCAGCTCGTCCTCGCGGACGCCACCGGACTCGAGAACATCGCAACATCCGTCGCGAGTGGCATCTTCTTCAACCAGGGTGAAGTCTGTTCGGCCGGTTCGCGTCTGGTTGTGCACCGTTCACGCAAGGATGAACTCGTGGAACACCTGCTGCGGGCCACTGCCAGGATGAAGGTCGGTGACCCCCTCGATCCGGACACTTCCGTCGGCGCGCTCGTGGAGGAGAAACACTTGCACCGCGTGCTCGGCTACATCGCAGCGGCAACCGACGAAGGTGCAACCACCCTCGCCGGTGGCTCGCAGGCACGGATCGACTCTGGCGGGTACTTCGTGGAACCGACGATCTTCGACGACGTCACCCCGGAGATGACGATCGCCCAGGAGGAGGTCTTCGGCCCCGTACTGTCCATTCTCAGGTTCGACGACATCGACGAGGGCGTGCGGATCGCCAACGGCACCCACTACGGTCTCGCCGCAGCGGTGTGGACCGACAGTCTGTCGAACGCCCACCTCGTCGCGCGTGCCCTGCGCGCGGGAACGGTGTGGGTCAACAACTACGACGGTAGCGATATCACCGTGCCGTTCGGCGGGTACAAGCAGTCCGGGTTCGGAGCGCACGACAAGTCGCTCCATGCGCTCGAGAAGTACACCACGCTCAAGAGCACCTGGATGACGCTGTAAAGGGACACCTTCCGGTAGTGGGAAGGGTCCCTTGCGAACTCGGACTCAGGGCGCCTCCTGGATCGTGCCGAGCAATTCCCGTGCCTTGACCGCGATCCACAGCTCGGCGCGGACATGGGCGGAGTTGATGTCTCGGCCCGTCAGCTCCACCACTTTGTTCAGACGGTTACGCATGGTGTGGCGATGAATGCCGAGCGTCGCTGCTGCAACTTCCGTCTGCCCGTTGTGTTCGAGAAATGCGGTCAGTGTGGCAACCAAACTGCTTGATGCAGGATGGGTCGCGTCGTATACATCCAACGCGCCGAGCATCGATTGCTCCAACGTGTGTAGTTCCTCAGCGCTTTGGCTGCCGAGCAGGAGGGAGAAGGTTCCGAGGTCCGCGAAGTTGACGAGCTGCCCCGTCCGTGACCGGCCGGCTCGCATCGCTGCGGTCGCCTGCCTGACACTGAGCGCGGCAGCAACGATCGGAGCGGGCAAACCGAGGCCGCCTCCGAGCGTCCGCTGTAGTTGAGCGCTAACCTGTTGTTGTAGTTGCGATCCGAGCTCCAAGGAGCGTTCGGCTGGGACGATGATCGTGAGCTCGTTCGCTGTTGGGGTCATGAGGTACGGAGTTGCATGCCCGGCGAGTGCCGCCGCGGTCTGCCGCTCGGCGGCCAGGAGGGGCCCGACATTCGTGAGCACGATTGCGGCGATGCGAGAGTCGGCGTCGAAACCGAAGTACCTGAGCAAGCTCACATCGAGATCGTCGCCGAGGCTGAGTAGTGCCTGGGTCACGGCTGCACGCAGGCGTTGCTCCGTATCAACCACTTTGGCAGGTTTGCCCAATTCGATCGAGACCAGCGACACCGCGTGAGCGACCAACAGGCGATCCGAGGACGGGAGGGGCTCAGTCGAGCTGACTGCGAGGTAACCGTGTTGTTCCTGGGCCGCCGAGACGCTCTGAATCGTGCAGTACCCTTCGTCGTCGGCGACGACCTTGCTGGTCTGGCGCCGACCTGACCGCGAGCGAGCCGACTCCGCCATCCGACGGGCAAGGCGAATGACGCGCGCCGAGTCCGGTCCGTGGACGGCGAGGACGCGGTCGTCGGTGTCGATCACGGCAACGGTCGACGAGAGGGCCCGGCCGAGCGCCGAGATCACTGCGGGAATTCCGCCACGCAGTGTTGCTCGGGCGAAGTTCTCCTGTTGGTCGACGACGCGCTGAACGCCGCGGACCTGGTCGGCTGTCAGTTCGTCGATGACCGCGCGGGTGATGGCAATGAACGGCGTCGACGCGGGTACTGCAAGAATCGGTAGACCCAATTCGTCGCCCGCGCTTCGGATGCCGTCGGGGACTCGATCGAAGGTGGTGCCGGTGTCGAACGCGAGCGCGACGGTACCCGCTTGCACGAGCCCGGCGACGTACTCGAACTGTTCGTCTGCTTCGGTTCCGATTTGGAGTCCGGTCGTCATGACCAGTTCGCCGCCGGCGAGCCACGGCGTCGGGTCGGCGAGTTCGATGGCGTGGGCCCAGTCGATCACACGATCGGCGCCCTCGAGGCCCGCGACGATCGAAAGGCCGAGGTCACGGCGCTGAGTCAGTCTGCGAACGGTGATCGCCACGGTGACACTCTCCCGCCTACCAGGAAACGAGCAATACCCGGCCCCCTGCTCGCCGTCATTCTATGCGCTGGGAATGTGGCGGACTCAGGCGGATTCACGGGCGAGCGGTGAACTCGCCCAGGCGGCTCGGGCGATCACAGCCGGTGTTGGGTGTCGGTGTTCCCACGCTGCCGCTAGTCCGGTGTCAGACATTCGAGGCTGAGGTGGATCTCTGTGATCACCGCCGGCGAGCGAAGCGATGTCCGCAGGATGTCCTCGATTTTCTTGATCCGGTAGCGCACGGTGTTCGGGTGGAGGGCGCACTGCGTGGCCGTCGCGGAGACGTCGAGGTCGTTCGCGAAGTACTGGCGTAGGAAGTCCAGAAGGTCTGGATGTTCGTCGATGAGGGGTGCCAACTGGTGGGCCGCTTTACGTGAGGTGGGTGCGGTGGCGCGGCCCGCTAACAGCCAGTCGCTGATTCCGACATCCTCGAATCGCGTGGCGGTGGAGCCGCTGCGGGTCGCTGCCCGCCGTGCGCACTGTGCATCACGGACCCGTTCTCGACCGGTGCGAAGGTCGGTGAAGGGTCCGCTGAACCCGCAGGCCACTCCGTCTTGGAGGTTTTGGATCCACGTGTCGACTGAGCTGCTGGTGGCCGGCACGATCCCGAGCAGTTCGCGGTCGACCTGCGCCAGGAGCAGCGGCAGGCGCGAGTCGTGGGCAAGGTCCACTACATCCTGTTCGAGAGCGTCGAGCAGGGTATCCGAGCGGAGTGTCCATCGGCCGTCGTCGTAGGTATTCGCTGCGGTCAATGACACCATGCGCAGGTCTGCTTGCCTGCCGAACCGCAGCATTTCCAGTCGGTCGATGACGGAGTCGAGATCGGGTATCTCGCCGGAAGCGAGGGTCCGAACGAGAGCGGCTCGTATGGCCCGGTTCTCGGTGGTGGCGCGGTATCGCGAGCGTTCGATCGTATTGAGCAATCGCAGCGCCACCTCGACTGCGGGAGCGGCCAATGGGTCGGGTACTTCGTGGCGTTTGGAGGCAACTGCGAACCAGTAGTTCTGGCCGCCGGGGGCGATCGAGTAGGCACTGACGGCCCATCGACCTACCCGGAATCGTAATCGGCCGGTACGTCCTCTCAACTGAGCGCGGATCAGATGCAGAGGTGCCTCGCCTGCAGATGCGACAACGTCTCCTACCTCGCTGTAGAGCACGACGCTGCTGCGCAGTAGTGCAGCCAGGCGCGCGACGAGGTCTGCTTCGGGGGCGGGAGATGCCATCGCTTCGAGCAGATGATTCTGCATTTGCAGGGTCCGTCGGAGCAGCATCGAGTCCGTTGTCTTCGCCGCTGCCGCCACTCGGGACACGACGTCCATGAACCGCACCTGGGCGGGTACGGAGATCACCGCGAAGTGGTGTCGATTCGCTTCGTCGATGAGGGCGCGCGGCACGGTGTCGGTGACTACTCCCACGCCGTAGCCGAGAGCAGAGACGCCGGCATCGACCAGTTCGCGGACAAGTTGACGCTGGGCGAGGGACGCCTTCTCCTGCCCAGCGAAGCGAGTCCCGGTCGTGAGCATCAGGGTGCGGGGTTCCAACCACCGGGCCGGCGCCTCGATCTCGATGGGGTGCGCGCTGACGAGCTGCACGTTCGGGTCGCCGTCGCTCTCGAGAGTCAAGCCGAGGTCCTGTTCGAGCAGCAGGTCGACCAGGCGGAAATACTCAGTTTCCACGTTCGAAACACCTCACCCGGAGATGTTAACAAGTCCAAAGAACGGGGAGCAAGATTTCGTTTTCTCCAATTGTTCGCGCTGTTTGCCTGGGCAGATACTGGGCGAACCCGAACGCAGGAGTATGACCGTGATCACACCCCCCGAACGCAATCTTCGAGTCGCCGTCGACGTCGGCGGTACCTTCACCGACGTCTGCATCTTCGACTCACGAGCGTCGACCACCCGCGTGGCCAAGGTCCCGTCGACACCGCACGACCCCATGGAGGCCGTAGTCGAGGGTGTCCGCAGCGCCGGAATCGACCTGGCTGACGTCGCCCTGTTCTCCCACGGAACGACGGTCGCGACCAATGCGCTCATCACCAGGAACTTCCCACAAGCAGCACTGGTCACGACCCGCGGGTTCCGAGACGTCCTCGAGATTCGAGACGGGACGAAGGACGAACTGTGGGACGCCTACTCCGATGTGGGTACCCCTTACATCCGTCGTCGCGACCGGTACGAGGTCACCGAACGGATCGACTATGCGGGCGAGATCATCACCCCGCTCGACGAAGCCGGCGCGCGCGAAGTTGCGCGACTGCTGCGCCGCAAGCAGATCCAGACCGTTGCGATCTGCTTTCTGAACTCATACGTCAACTCCGCCCATGAGCTGCGCATGCGGGAAATCCTCGAAGAGGAACTTCCCGGCGTCAGTGTCTCCACCTCCAGCGAAATCCTCCCAGAGATCTTCGAGTACGACCGTGCCTCGACGACTGTCGCCAACGCCGTGCTCGCCCCCTTGGTCAGCGGCTATGTCAACCGGCTCGAGGAACAACTCCGGGCCGACGGATACGACGGCGACCTGCTGCTCCTACACTCCGGCGGGGGCTCGATGACGCCGGCGATGGTTGAGCGTTATCCCGTCCGACTGGCTGCGTCGGGCATCGCGGCCGGGGCCATCGCTGTCGCGGACATCGCCAACCGATGTGGATACCCCAATGCCATCGGCCTCGACATGGGCGGAACCAGCACCGATATCTCTCTCGTCTACGACGGTGAGATCCGGACGACGAAGCAGTGGCAGGTCGAGTACGGCTTCCCGATCTCGTTCCCGAGCATCGAAGTGCTGACCATCGGTGCAGGCGGCGGGTCACTCGCCTGGATCGACGAAGCCGGCTCGCTGCGCAACGGTCCGACCTCCGCCGGTGCGGACCCCGGACCTGCCTGCTACGGGTGGGGCGGTGTCGAACCGACCAACACCGACGCCAATCTCGCGCTCGGCCGCCTCGGCTCGTCGTTGATCGGCGGCGGGCTGAACCTCGATGTCGATGCCGCCGAGAAGGCAATTCGCCGCGTCATCGCCGACCGGCTCGAACTCGACACCGACACTGCCGCCAGCAACATCATCCAAGTTGCCAACGCCAACATGGCCGACGCGGTGCGACTGTTGTCGATCCGCCGCGGCTACGACCCCCGCGACTTCGTCCTCGTCGTCTGCGGCGGTGCCGGTGCCCTGCACGGAGCGGCCCTGGCCAAGGAACTGAACATCCCCACCGTCGTCGTGCCCCCACACCCGGGAATCACCTCAGCGCAGGGTTGTCTGCTCGTCGACATCCGCCACGACCTGTCCGCGATGTTCCAGGGACTCGTCGCCGACATCGACACGGCGGCGCTCGAGCGCGAGTTCGTCCGACTCGAACGTGAAGGACTCGAGCGGCTCGAGCACGAAGGTGTACCCGCCGACAGGATGGTGCTCGACCGGAGCATCAGCATGCGCTACTCCGGGCAGTGGCGATCGTTGACCGTCTCGGCAGGTACCGGCGCAGGATTCCTGACCGAGGCTGTCGAACGGTTCCACGAGGAGCATGAGCGGGACTACTCGTTCCGGCGGGACGACACGCCCGTCGAGATCTACCAGATCGGACTCCGCGCGATCGGCACCACACCGAAGCCGCAGTTCCCCCAGGCGAGCGTGCCGTCCACTGAAATGCCTGCCGCCACCGGCCACCGGTCTGTCTACTTCGACGAACTCGGCCGGCGAGTCGCGGCTCCGGTGTACAACCGCGACGATCTGCGTTTCGGCACCGAGATCGAGGGGCCCGCGATCATCTCACAGCTGGATTCCACCACCGTAGTGCCGCCGGGAACGACCGCCGTGATCGACGAGTGGGCCAACATTCGCATCAACATCCTGCAGGAGACCAAGTGACCACCTCATCGACGCTCGACCGCACGCTCGACCCCGTGACATTCGAGGTACTCAAGAACGCCTTCGTCACGTCCGTCGACTTGATGTCCGAGCAGATCCTCCGCACGTGCTACTCGTTCGTCATCTACTCCCGCGACTTCTCCTCCGCGCTGTGCGACGCCGACGGCAACACCGTGATGCAGGGCAGCCAGGACATCGCCGTCCACGTGGGCACGCTGCACTTCCAATGCAAGGCAGTCATCGAGGAGTTCGGCGAAGACATCAACCCGGGCGATGTCTTCGCGATCAACGACCCGTACCGCGGCGGAACCCACCTCAACGACGTCAGCTTCATCAGGCCCATCTTCGCCGACGGCACGCTGATCGCCTTCGCACAGAACAAGGGTCACTGGGCCGACATCGGCGGGAGCGTACCCGGATCATTCGACGTGACAGCCACCGAACACTTCGCCGAGGGGCTGCGCATTACGCCGGTACGGCTGTGGCACGAAGGCCGGTTCCTCGCCGACGTCGCGAAACTGCTCGTCGCGAACACCAGGTCGCCGGAGATCAGCATGGGCGACCTGCACGCCCAGGCAGAAGCCACGGGAGTCTGCGAACGCGAGCTCCACCGACTGGTCGACAAGTACGGTCGCGAAACCGTCACCGCCGCCATGCAAGAGGTTCAGGACTACGTCGAACGCATTGTGCGTCAACGCGTCGCGGCCCTACCCGACGGCACCTGGACCACCGAGGACTACCTCGACTCCGATCCCGCCAAACCGGAAGGCCTGGTGCCGATCCGGGTATCGTTGACCATCAAGGGTGATCAACTCAGCTACGACCTGAGCGGCAGCGCCCCCGCGGTCGCCAGCTTCCTCAACTGCGGATACGGCACGGCCTTCTCCGGGATCGTCGCAGGAACCAAGACATTCTTCCCCGATGTCCCACTCAACTCGGGTCTCTACAATGCCGTCACCACAGAGCTGGGCCCGGAAGGCACCGTGGTCAACGCAGGGTGGCCGCATGCGGTGACCGGATTCTGTTCCGGGCCTTACGAGAAGATCATGAACGCCATCTTCGAGCTGTGGTCGAAAATCGTTCCCGAGCGGGCCATCGCCTGCTCGTTCAACCTCGAATACCTGCTTATCGGCGGACGGGATGCCCGGGACGCTCAACATCCGTTCTTCATGTGGTACGACTGGATGGCCGGTGGGTGGGGAGGACGGAGCACCAAAGATGGTGCGACCGCGACGGCCCCGGTCTTCGGCGTCGGGTTGGCTGTGCAGCCCTGCGAAGGTCAGGAACGGCTCACGCCGGTCCTGACCAGCGAACACGCCATTATCACCGATTCCGGCGGTCCGGGCACCCACCGCGGAGGGTGCGGGCTCACCAAGGGCGGCGTCCTGACGGACTGTGACAACACGGTGATGTCGTACTGCTGCGACCGCGCCCGATCGCTGACATGGGGAATCGAGGGCGGACTCCCCTCCATTCCACACGGCGTCTGGCTCAACCGGGGCACACCGGACGAACAGTTCCTCGGCTCCGTCTTCTCCAATGTCACAATCCAGTCCGGTGACTCGTTCGAACGTCCCTCCGCGGGCGGCGGCGGATACGGCGACCCACTCGACAGAGATCCCGCCGAAGTTGTCGAGGACGTCATCGACGGCTATGTCTCCCTCGAGCGTGCCGCACTCGACTACGGAGTCGTCATCGATGCGATCGACCCGGAGATCGACCACTTCGTCGTGAACGACGGAAAGACGAGACAGCTTCGTCAGAGCATTCGCGAATCGCGCCGCGGGTGGCTCACCACCGACCCCGAAGAAGTTGCCGAGCGCTACCGTAACGGCGAACTCGACATGCTCGATCTCGTCCGCAGATACGGCGTCATCGTCGACTGGGGAACGGGTGAACTCCTCCCCACCACCACAACCCAGTTCCGTTCCCTCCTCCAGACTCGCGCAGCGCAGCACTGGACCTGAACCGCAACCTTGGCGAGGTCTTCCGCACCTCGCCAAGGTTGCGATCCCACCGGGCAGCCCCCGCTTACCACTGCATCAGCCGACCCAGACCACTATGTTTTCGGGCCCATCGTCGACAGATAGCGTTTCTATCCAACGGAATCGGACCCGTACGGGGAGGCAAGAACAAGCGCTCTCAACTACGTGTCCGGCCGGTGCGCGATCAGAAGGCCATCGCGTCGGTCCCACGTGCCTCCCCTCAACCTCGAGTCGCACCGCCCCTGCATCGCCTGACCACTCGCTCTCACAGAGAGAATCACCATGTCCGAACGCGACATCGCCACCCCGACCCCTGACTGCAGTCCCACCGCCGACGAATCCGCAATCCCCGAATCCCAACGCGCGCCCCGATGGTCGCTGACCATGGCGTGGTGGGCGATGTTCAGCGCGATGTTCTGGCTCTACATCGCGTCCGCATCATCCGACGCCGTGGGAGTGCCGAACACCCTTGCCGGAATGGCCCTGACGATCGCCACCTACGGAATAGTCAACAGAATCCTGTCCCGGTACGCGGCTCGAACGGGGCTCTCGGTAGAGTCGCTCTCCCGCCGAATGTTTGGTTCCATCGGATCTATCCTCGCCCCCTTGGTGTTTGCGGCAACCGCTCTGTATTACGGCGTGTTCGAAGGATCGATCGTCGCCGTAGCACTGCAGGACTATTTCGGCGGCGACCTACGCATCTGGTACCTCGTGTGCGTCATCTACATGATTCCACTCGTCCTCGGCGGAGTTGCGACCTGGCTGGACAAGATCAACGGTATCCTTCTGCCCTTCTACGTTATCGGGCTGATTGCGGTGATCGCCGCGGCGACCATCAAACAGGGCTACCCCCACGGATGGCTCGACTCCGCACCGACAACCGGGCCGCTGCCAGGGTGGCTGACCTCGTATCTGATCTACATGGGTGTCTGGGTCATGATGATGTACACCTTCGACTACGCGCGCCTCGCCAAACCTCGAGACGCGAAGTTTCATGGCACGGTCACCTTCGGCTGGGTCTTCTACCTCTTCACCTTCGGCGTGAACGGGCTGATCGGCATCTACATCCTCGATTGCTGGGGAATCGCAGGCAGTGAAAGCGGCGTTGTCCAGGCCGTCATCAACTCTCTCGGGTTCGCCGGCGTAGTTCTGATTCTCATCTCACAGACCCGCATCAATACCGCCAATTACTACCTCGCTTCGAGCAACCTCCAAGTCCTCGCCGACCGCGCTCTGGGAATAGCCTCGCCGAGGGCCGTATGGGTTATCGCAGCCGGGATACTCGCCTACCTGTTCATGCTCACCGATGTCCTCAGCTATCTGCTGAAAGCTCTTGCATGGCAGGGTGTATTGGTCACCGCCTGGGTGGCGATAGCCCTGGTGCACATCGCGCTTCACCGTCCTGGCGGTAAGGCGACAACTGGCAACGGGGTCGGGGCGGGAGCTCTGGCATGGCTAGTTGCCTCCGCGATCGGCATCGCCGCGACGGTGCAAACCACGTACCCGGTACTTGCCCAGCTTGCACCGATAATCACGGTGGCATTCGCGGCGAGTTTGTATTGGTTGTCGTGTTCCCGGCTGGTCCGAACGCCGATTCGACGGGCGGAAGGAGTCACAACGAACGACCGCAACCACCCTACTCCTGAAGAAGCGCAGACCGTCTGATCCACGATCCGCGGCGCGGTCCGTGTATCCCTACGTGGGGTAGGGATACACGGGTAGGCGTAATCCGAGTCATCCGACGACGAGCGGGAGTTTCGTCGCCAACTCGCCCAGTTCGGCCTTTTCCGCGTCGGTCGGGGACCGCCTCCCGGTGCCGACGAGCATTACGTCCTTGTCGGAGAACGAGGCGGGGAACGCGATCCCGGCGATTTGCTCCAGCATGTCGCGGGAACGGGCGAGGCCCTCTGCGGGTGGTTCCGCGGCGCCTGGGAGGTGGGCGATCAGGTCGAGGTGGTGCAGCGTCGACTCCAAGACGTACGCGGAGAGGTAGTCGCCTGCGGTGAGGACCTCGTCGCGGGTCGGTTCCGTGTCGGCGGGGTCACGAGGGTGATCAGGACGTCCTGCGCGTCGATGATCAGGTGGCACACCAGATCCCGCACGAGCCACCCGGTGCAGCCGGACGGCTGTGCGAAGTCCTCGTCCCGGAGTTCGGCGACCGCCGTGCGCAACGCCGACCACGAGCGTGAGAAAAGATCCACATCCGCACGGTAGTGCGGGCGTACCGTCGATGTCATGACCGAGGACAACCAGGTTGCGCCGTGGGATGACATCTACCGAGGCGACGCGCAGGAATTTACGGGACCGGTGCCGTGGAACATCGGCGAGCCGCAGCCCGAGATCGCCGGGCTGATCGCGGAGGGCAAGTTCCGCAGCGACGTGTTGGACGCGGGCTGCGGACATGCCGAGACGTCCCTCCACCTGGCGGCGCAGGGGTACACGGTGGTCGGCCTGGACCTGTCGCCGACGGCCATTGCGGTGGCCCAGGCCGCGGTCGCCGATCGCGGACTGACGACGGCGACGTATCAGGTGGCGGACATCAGTTCGTTCACGGGTTTCGACGGCCGGTTCTCCACGATCGTCGACAGCACCCTGTTCCACTCCCTTCCCGTCGACCGGCGGCGCGACTACCTGCACGCCGTCGCCCGGGCGGCGGCGCCCGGCGCGTCCTACTACATCCTGGTGTTCGCGAAGGGCGCCTTCCCCGAGGGGGAAGGACCGAACCCGGTGACCGACGACGAGCTGCGCGAAGCCGTCGCCGAGTACTGGACCATCGACGAGATTCGCCCGGCCTTCATCCACGCGCTGCTCGGCCCGGAGCAGGCCGCGAGCTGGGAGCACGACGAGAAGGGCCGGGCCATGCTGCCGGCGTGGCTGTTGTCGGCTCACCGCGACTGAGTTACGGACGTAGGAGGAATTCTCCGGCGAGTCGGATGGCTTCGCGTGTGCTGTACCCGGGATGGTCCGCGACGATGAAGTGGCGGCCGATCGCGAGCCCGAACATCAGGGTGCTGCGCGCCTCGATCTCGTCGGGGTCGGTGACGAAGGTGCCGAACATCTTCCGCAGGAAGTCCATCCGCTCGTTGTCGATGCGCTGCAGGCGCGTCGCGACGGACCGGTCGTGGTGGGCCCAGGCCCGGATCGCGAGGTCGATCCGTTGAAAGTCCTCCGAGTAGGTCAGTTGCCCTACGCGCCGGATTCTGTCGGCGGGGGTGCCGCCTTCGGCATCGGCTTGGGCGATGACGGCTTTGGTGCAGCGGCGTTCCCACTCGTCGAGCATCTCGGTGAGCAACGCGGGACGGCCGTCGAAGTAGCCGTAGAAACCGCCCTTCGTCACGCCGAGCTCGGCGGCGAGTGTTTCGACGCGGACGGCGTCGGGCCCTCCTCGTGCGAGGGCGTCGAGGCCCGCCTCTATCCAGCGGGTTCGTGTCGTGCGGGCGACGGCGGGAATCGGGCAACCTCCATTGATCGCGTTCGATTTGTACGGTACCGTATAGATCAAATATACGGTGCCGTATAGATCGGGGACGACAGTGCCACGAATAGCAGAGGCCACCTACATCGAGCAGCCCTGGCGCATCCACGAATTCACGAGTGACTTCGATGTCGAGGACGTGTGGTCGTTCCGCACTCCCGGAGCCGGGCCCGACAACTTCCCGACGATGCTCGCAGCGATGCGAGCCGCGGGCGGACCCGCGAAGCAGCCCCGGCTGGTGAGGTTCTTGTTCGCCGTTCGATGGAAGCTCGGGGCACTCTTCGGCTGGGACAATCCCTCGACCGGTGTCGGTGAGCGGGTTGCCTCGCTCCGCGACCGCCTGCCCAGCGATCTCCGCGCCGCTCCGCGCGGCCCGGACGACGAAGGCATGCCCCTCACATCGGTGTACGAACTCGACACGGAGGCCGCCCGCGAGCTGGCGAACAAGACCGTGCACACCGTCATGCATCTCGGCTGGGCGAGCGGAGCGAACGGCGACTACGAGCTGCAGATGACCGTCCTCGTCAAGCCCAACGGATGGTTCGGGCGGCTCTACATGACCGCCATCGCGCCCTTCCGGTACCTCATCGTCTACCCGGCCCTGACCCGGCAATGGGAACGAGCCTGGCGCGACCGCCGTGCGGAGGCGAAGTAGGGAGACATTCGGCCTCAGCGGCTCACCGCGGTTTCGCGCTCGACGCGCGACAGCTTCTCGGGATTGCGCACGATGTAGAGGCCGGTGATCATGCCGTCGTCCATCCGCACCGCCACGACGTCGTCGATCTCCCCGTCGAGCCGGACGATCAGAGCCGGGCAGCCATTCATCTGCACCGGCTCGACCGACACCTCGCCGTCGATACGGGGCAGGCCGGCCGCCAGGAGGCGACCAACCTTGTCGGCTCCCACGATGGGTCGCAGCACAGCCTGCTTGACGCCGCCACCGTCACCCAAGAGGACGACGTCCGGTGCGAGCAGGTCGAGCAGGCTCTGCAGATCGCCCGTCTCGAGCGCCCGTTGGAACGCCTCGAGTGCGTCTCGGGACTCGGCTGGGGATACGACGCCGCGCGGTCGGCGGGCCGCGACATGCGCCCGCGCCCGATGCGCGATCTGACGGACTGCGTCCGGGCTCTTGCCGACGGCGTCCGCGATCTCGCCGTACTCCAGAGCGAACACCTCACGCAGCACGAACACCGCCCGCTCGGTCGGCGCGAGCGTCTCCAGCACCAGCAGCATCGCCATCGAGACGCTGTCGGCCAACTCGACATCCTCGGCAACATCGGGCGCGGTCAGCAGCGGCTCGGGCAACCAGGGGCCGACGTAGGACTCCTTGCGCCTGCTGAGTGTCCGCAGCCGGACGAGCGCCTGGCGGGTGGTGATCCGGACCAGGTACGCACGCTGATTGCGCACCGTGTCGAGATCGACGCCCGCCCACCGCAGCCAGGTCTCCTGGAGGATGTCTTCGGCATCGGCGGCCGAGCCGAGCATCTCGTAGGCGACGGTGAACAGCAGGTTGCGGTGGGCGACGAACGCCTCGGTCGCGGGGTCCGAACGGTCGTCCTGGCTCCCGCCGCGATCTGCGGGCGTGGTCTGCGACGTGCCGGCCATGGGTGGCTCCTCTTCACTCTCGACGGTGTCACACACCAGACACCGGGCCCCGCCGTTTTGTGACACCCGAACCGCAGCCGACCGGTGTTGCCCGCTGCCAAATTACGTGACTTCGAGGCAGCAGCGTGAGCGTTTGTCACAAGGATCGGGTCTCCGGCATCTCATGTTCGTCCAGCAACACACAACACCACGAGTGAGGACGAAGTCATGGACCCCCGATTCAACCTGTTCGACAACGAGATCGCCCTGAAGTTCGGCAAGAGGTTCGCCAACGCTGCCCTGGTGATCGACCAATCGTCGCTGCCGAAGGCCACCCAGCACCTGGTCGAGATCCGGGCCAGCCAGATCAACGGCTGCGGCTTCTGCACCGACATGCACACCAAGGACGCCACGGCTGCCGGCGAGACCCAGGTCCGGCTCAACCTCGTCGCAGCCTGGCGCGAGGCCACCGTGTTCACCGAGCCCGAGCGGGCCGCGCTGGCGCTCAGCGAGGAAGGTACCCGGCTCGCGGACGCCCACCACGGGGTGTCCGACGAGACGTGGGCCCAGGTGCGTAAGCACTACGACGACGACCAGATCGCCGCACTGGTTTCCCTGGTCGCCCTCATCAACGCCGCCAACCGGATCAACGTGATCGTGCGCAACCCGGCAGGTTCCTACGAGCCCGGCATGTTCGCCAGTATGACGAGCTGACCGGCACACAACGGCCCGGTGCAGGATCGCCGACCGATCGGCGATCCTCGACCGGACGAGCCGACCAACTATCGCTGTTCCTGATAGGAGACGACCAGAGCCGAGTACGTTCGTGGCATGGGTGACGAGGCAATCGACCCCGAAGTGGCATATGAAGCCCTTTCCGCCGGCGCGCGCCTCGCCCTGCTGCGAAACCCCGAAGGCATCATGCCGCCGCAGTTCATCGGGCAGGTGATGACCGTATGCGGGCAGGAGTGCGTCGCAGGGATCAGTGGTGGAGCTGATTCGATACCGCAAATGGCGGTACTCCAAGGACCACTCTCCGAATACCTCTCCCAGTGCAGGTGTGTGCTGGACGCGTGGTGGATCTCTTTGACGCCGCAACTCCGGGCGGTCATCCGGTGCCGCGAAGCGGTACCCGAATCATTGACACTGCAACTACCCAAACACACGCCGTGGACCGCGGTGTCCACTCCGTGTTCTCACCTGTTGGTGCGCGACTATCTCGAATTGCAGGCAACGGGACTCGAACTGATGTAGCCGCAGGCGGGAATATCGCGCGGTCAGTCTGGGATTTCCTTACCTGCAATCATGTCCGGTTCGTAGGCGTCGTGACGGCGAAGCCAACTCATGAAGGGGTCGTCGCCGCGGCGGGGTTGTGGTTCCCAGTCCTCCTGGCGGCCGCGGGCGGTGAGATCGAGCCAGTGGTAGGTGCCGAGGAGAATGTCGGTGGAGCGCGCGTAGCCGGAGTAGGTGTGGAAGATGCGCTCACCCTGACGGAGGAAAGCACTGACACCGTGCTCTTCGCCGCACCAGTCCTTCCAGGCGGGATCCATCCGCTCGAGCTCTGCCAGATCCTTGTAGTTGTATTCGACCGGTGCGACCGACGCGTCGAGAGTGACGTGGAAGTCGTAGTTGAAGTTGCTGCCGTGCGAGGAGTACCAGGGGAAGGTCCAGCCCATGCGCCGGCGGTACTGCTCCAGTTTGTGCAGCGGTGCGCGCGACACAGCCGCGAACGAGGTGTCCCGGGCGTAGAGGTGATCGAGGGGGCCCACGTTGTCCATCGTGAACGAGCAGGACGGGCAACCTTCGTCGGCGTCGGGTTCGAACATGAAGTGGTAGATCAGGAGTTGGCTGCGGCCGCCGAACAGGTCCACGAATCCGGCCCTGCCACTGGGGCCGTCGAATACGTAGTTCTCGGTGATTTCGACCATCGGTAGCGCGCGCCTGGCGGCGTTGACCCGGTCGCGGTGGCGGGTCAACTCCTTCTCCTGTGCGAGTAGGTCGCGCCGCGCGACGAGCCATTCCTCGCGGGTAGTGACCTGTGGATCGGGCGCTGTCATCGTTCGTCTCCTCTCGAAGGGCACGTGTAATCGTCTCAGGCGACTCTCGTCCAGCCACGGTGTTCGAGAGGGTCGATTCGCGGACCTTCACACAAGACCCCGCTGGTCGCCTTTCGGTTGCACTGGCCTGCCGCCAACGAGTAGGCCCTATTCGAAGTGCGCCGGCCTACATCCATAGCTTTGCGGCATCCGATACCAAGGACTGTGCCGGGCGATTTCACCACACGCCGAACACCTGATGCGCCGCGGCTCGTTCACAACCAGTTTGTTTCCGACAAACGTGTGCACGATGAGCGACTTCGAGTGGCTCGCGTCCACCAGGCCGGTGAATACGAAGTCGTACATGGTCAGCAGCCGTCCACAACATTGACAGGACAATCTTTCGAGGTAGTACTCGTCGCCGGCCAGCATGCCCGGTCTCAGGTCCAGGAGCCGCTCCATCTTTGCGATATCGACTTCATCCGATTTCGTCGACTTGGTTTCATCGTCGAGTTCCGCCCGACTCGGCCCCGAACGCTCGAATTCCTCACGGGACAACGAAACAACGCTGTTGTAGTCAGCCATTTCTTCACTCCCACTTCCCAGACATCGGCCCCCTGTTCAACAAGACCGGTTGGTTCTGATCCTTCTCGGCGGCCCCGGGAATGTCACTGGTGGTTCGCTTCTCTAAACGAAACCGCGGCCACGTCAGGAGCTCGTGAGGATGACGAGTTGCCGGGTCGCCCGGGTCATGGCGACGTAGCGGTCGACGGCTCCTTCGATCCCCGTGCCGAAGGTGTCCGGGTCGACGAGGACGACCAGGTCGAATTCTAGCCCTTTCGACAGTTCCGGGGTCAGCGACCGGACTCGGGACGTGGCGCGGAACGTCGGATCGCCGATGACGCAGGCGATTCCGTCGGAGTTCGATTCGAGCCAGGTGTCGATGATCGAGGCCAGATTCGACGCGGATCCGTGTACGACGGGAATGTCGTTGCTGCGGATGGAGGTCGGCACGTTGGCGTCCGGGAGCACGGCGCGGATGACCGGCTCGGCTTCTGCCATGACCTCCTCCGGGGTCCGGTAGTTGACGGTCAGAGAGGCCAGTTCGATCCGGTCGAGCCCGACACGCTCGAGCCGTTCCCGCCACGACTCCGTGAACCCGTGCCGGGCCTGGGCGCGGTCACCGACGATCGTGAAGCTCCGGGACGGGCAGCGCAGCAACAACATCTGCCACTCGGCGTCGGTCAGCTCCTGTGCTTCGTCGACGACGATGTGCGCGAACGTGCGGTCGAGCAGGTCGGGGTCGTTGCTGGACAGCGAGGCTTCGTCGACCAGCATCTCCTGCAGGTCCTTCTGCCGCAGCTGCGTCATCAAACTCTCACCGTCGTCGTAGGCGTCGGACGCGATCAGGTCGTCGATGACCTTGGACCGCTGCTCGCGTTCGGCGGCGACGGCGGCGTGGTGGCGACGCCGGCGTCGTGATTCGTCCGGGTCGCCGAGTCGCTGCCGTGCCGCGTCCAGGAGCGGCAGGTCGGACACCGTCCAGCGCTGGGCGTCCGGGCGTTGCAGCTTCCGAACGTCGTCGGGGCTGAGCCAGGGCGCGCACTTGCGCAGGTAGGCGGGTACCGACCACAGGTCTGCTACGAGGTCGGCCGCCTCGATCAGGGTCCACGCGTTGTCGAGGATCGTGCGCAAATCGTCATTCTGCTGCAACGACTTCCGGAGCTGAACTGCCGGAACGTCACCGTCGTACTTGTCGATCAGGATCGTGAGCAGCAGTTCCCAGATCTGCTCGCGCGCCTCGTTGTGCGGGGTACCGGGTTCCGGCGCTTCGAAAGCCTCGGCCCAGTCGTCGGCGCTCAGCCAGATGTCGGACCACTCGGTCGCGACCGTCATGCCCTCGGTGGGCGGCTCCTCGTAGAACCTGACGGCCGCGTCGATCGCCTTCACCAAATCCGCGGACGACTTCAGGCGGGCCACGTCCGGGTCGGTTTCGACGTTCGCGGTGGCGCCCTCGGCGACGAGGTCCCGCAGGGTGCAGAGCTGCACGCCCTCCTCGCCGAGGCTGGGCAGGACATCGGCGACGTAGGCCAGGTAGGGCTCGTGCGGACCGACGAACAGCACGCCGTGACGGAGTCGGGGGTCGGAGTAGAGCAGGTACGCGGCGCGGTGCAGCGCGACGACGGTTTTGCCCGTACCCGGGCCGCCGTCGACGACGAGGGCGCCACGCGATCCTGCGCGGATGATGGCGTCCTGGTCGGCCTGGATGGTGCCGAGCACGTCCCGCATCCGGGCCGACCGGTTGCTGCCCAGGCTGGCGATGAACGCGGACTGGTCGTCGAGGGCGGCGTTGTCTGCGAACCCGTCCGGGGTGAACACCTCGTCCCAGTAGTCGCTGACCCGGCCGCGGGTCCAGCGGTACCGGCGGCGGCGTTCCAGACCCATCGGATTGCCGTGGGTCGCACCGAAGAACGGCTCGGCCACGGGGGAGCGCCAGTCGACGAGCAGCTGATTGCCCGCACGGTCCATGAGGCCGAGTCGTCCCACGTACACGGGCTCGGGGTTGTCTGCGCTGACGAAGTGTCCGAGGCACAGGTCCAACCCGTAGCGGCGCAGGGCACGCAGTTCGGCGTTCAGCCGGTGGACCATCATGTCCCGCTCCATCGCCTCCTGGCCCAGCCGGCGAGGTGCCTTGCGCTCGACGTCGATCCGGTGGGACAGGTCGGCGATCGACTGCTCGAGGCTTTCCGCGATGGCCGCGAAGTGTTGCTCGTCGTCGGCGATCAGCGTCGGGTCGGCCTTGGGCGCGAGGTGGTCGGGAAGGTCGAACGCGCTGGTAGTCAATGGGGTCATGTCATCAGCTCCGATCTGAGGTTCGGACGATCGTGTCGAGCAGCAGCGTCGCGGCGACCGCTGCACCGTCGGTGCGGATCGTGCCCGCCACGGCGGCCGCGCGTGCTCCGGTCTCGGGGGTCAGGGCCGCCGTGAGCGCAGGGCCAGGTCTGCCCAGCCACGCGCCGGCGTGCACGACGACGCGGTCCGGCGGCTCCTGCCACGGGTCGAGGGTCGGTTGGTGTCGAGCGCCTCATCGAACAGCGCATCGCACACTCGCACCTCCGCGCCGAGTGCCTTCAACTGCACCACGAGTCCCACCAACGGTTCGACATCCCCACGCGACCCATACGTCGACAACAACACACGCAATTCGCGACTCCCATTTCCGCAGGTTCTGGCTTCGGCCGGTAATTGTGCGGCACCACCCGGCCCTTGCCGCAAGCCCCCCGGTGCGCTATAAATTGAAAGTGGAAAGGGGTTGGTACCCTCTCCGCTTCCTCGCCCGATTCGGACACGTCCCAGACATCGTCGGCGCGTCGTAGATCGAATACGTTCGCACACCATCGGGCTCACTGATCGCGGAAACGCCGACCGGCCACGGCAGTTGGCGGGATAGACTTCTCGGCACACGCCGCTGGTACGCCCTGGCCTGACGTCTGCCCATTCGGGCGCAGCCCCCGCCGGGCGCGCCGTGGTGCGGCGCGCGAATCGTGTTGTTTCCCAACACTGTGCGACAGGAGCGTCGGGATCATGAGCGTGGAACGAGAGAACAAGAAGACGAACGCGACGGGATCGAGAAGGCGCACCCGGACGTGTTCAACATTCTGCTGCAGCTCCTCGACGACGGCCGCGTCACCGATGCGCAGGGCCGCACCGTCGACTTCGAGAACACGATCGTGATCCTCACCAGCAACATCGGCTCCGACCTGATCCTCGACGGCACCCGCCGGCTGCTGAAGGCGCAGGACATCGGGTTGGACGTGACCACCGCGGCCGAGGACCACCTCGCCGAGGAAGGGTACGAGCCCGAGTTCGGTGTCGGGAGCGCCGCAGGTGACGGCTCGTCACCTCCTGTGGAGGGGTAGACATTGCACGTTCCTCTCCCGACCTCCGCAATCCCGAGGGTGGCCGCCGCGGTGGTGGTCGGTATCGCGGCGGGCTTCGTCGGCGGCCTGGTGATCACAGCCGCGTTGGGGGCTCTCGTCGGCATCGCCGCCGCTGCCGCCGTGTTCGTCGTATCCGGTTGGGCGGTGTTGTGGCCGATGGATGCGGCAGCGACTCGCCGCAACGTGGGACGCGAGGATTTTCGTCCGATAGTCGACGAACTGGTCGTGGTGACAGCGGCTTCAGGAGGTCTCGGAGGAATCATCGCACTGCAGGTGGCGGGTGGATCGTCGGCGGGAACCGCGCACGCCGCCGTGGCCCTGATCGGGGTATTCCTGGCGTGGGCTTCCCTGCACCTGATGTATGCGGCCCGATACGCCTTTCTGTACTACGAGGGATCAGGTCATGAAAAGTCGACGGGTGGTATCGATTTCAACTCCACTTCCCCGCCCGCGTTTCGCGACTTCTTCTACTTCAGTTACAACCTCGGGATGACCTACCAGGTATCCGATACCGGCGTCTCGAGTTCGGAGATTCGGGCGGTGGCGCTCCGGCACTGCCTGTTGTCCTACGTTTTCGGTGCAGTCATCCTCGCGACGACGATCAACCTGGTTGCCGGAATCCTCACCAGGTGAGGATCCTGTCCGGATCCGACTGCCCGCAAGGCCGCACGAGTAGGGCCGCCGCACTGGGACTCGCACTGCAACTGTTCCTGCCGTTCGTGCTGGGACAAATCGTCCGCAGACTGGTCGGCGACTGGGTGGCACGACATGGATCCGCATCGAGGTACGTCGGCCGCGAATCGGTCGTGCTCGTCGTGTATTCGGCATTCTCGGCGGGCGAACGTGACGGAGTGCGGCACTCGGTCCCGTCCACCGCGTTACTGCAACTGGTGTTGCCGTCCATGATGCTCGTGACGGCCATGCTCTGGCTCACGCGATTCACCGCAGACCTGCTGCGGTTCGAACGTGCAGACGTGCGGGCCATCCAGTTCTGTGGAATGAAGAAGGCGCTCGTGACCGGGCTGCCGATGGCGGCGGTCCTGTTCGCCGGGCAGCCCGTCGGGCAGATCATCCTGCCGCTGATGGTGTTTCATCAGGTCCAGCTCACGATGTGCGCTTGGCTGGCGAATCGATATCGGCAACATGTCGCGTGATGCCTGCGCTCTGGCCACGGACGCAGATTTCGGGGCTCGAGAGAACCGCGCATCCAGCGTGTTCCCCGGTGTTAATGTTGATCTACTCGGCCACACCGAAAGGTGCACCTCGATGAGAAGATTCACTCGAAAAGTCGGTGGAACCATCGTGGCGCTGACGCTTACCGCTGCCGCATTCGTCGTGTCACCGCCACCGGTGTACGGATTCGCCGAGGATATTTGCTACACCGAGGACGGTGCCCCACCGCACAACTGCGCTCCGCTGCCCCCCGAATGTCTACTCGACGATCCCAACTCGCCGATCTGCGGCGCCGAGGCGTTCCTCCGCTACGGGTTCACGTTGCGCCGCCCGCTCGGCGGACGCAGTCTCGTGCACTCGGACTCGACGTACATCATCGCCCGCACCGTCGGCTTCTCCGAGCAGGATGCGTACTGGATCGCGGCGTACGACGAAGCGACCGACCTCGGCACGTTCGCCCCACGCGACATCTTCGGCCGACTCGTCCCCGACGCCGGTGCGCTGACCACCAAGGACATCAGCGGACTGGTCCGCACCCACTTCGCCACCGGCGGGTTCCTCTTCCACTTCCTGCCCACGTTGCGCGGGCCGGCGGATCCCCTGCCCAACGGGTTGCGCCCCGACGTCGACGATCCCCGGCACGAAATCATGCTCACGCACCTGCGGAATTGGGCCATGGCCGGTCCGGGAAGCGACGCGCCGCTGTGCACGGGAGGGTTCACAAACCTCTCGGAGAACGGCGACTATGCTACGGGTGCAACATGTTACGGAGACGCGAATCCCGTGCAGATCAACGGCACGTACAGCCTGGAGACCCCGGCCGCCATCCCGTTCACGAACATGACCGGGCAGCAGGTCATCTCCGACACGGTCCTGTCGTCACAATTCGACTCCTGGGTCGGTGACAACTCCTGGAATGCGCGGACCGGCATCTACATTCACGCGCTCGGTGATCGCATCTCGCACCATGTCTGCACCGACGCCGGCACGATCACGCCGCCGGGACCGGCCGGGCCGGATTTCGGGATCGATCTGAACCAGCCCACCTGCGACCAGGGCCCCCATGCAGTCCGCCACGAATACGAGACGGGTGTGGATTTCGCCGGACTGGCCCCGGAGGACCGAACGACCGAGGCGGCCCTGTCGATGGTGTACGACGAACTCGTCGCCTTCGCGCGGGTGCGGGGAACCCTCGACGAGCGCGCCACGACGCCGGCGACCAAGAGTGCTCTCCTGGCCGACGGCCTCGTACCGGCGCTCGAGATCCGGGAGCCGGTCGAGCGGTTGAACGCCGTCACCGACGTCGGCTGCCGAGTCGGCGTTCCCGCGTTCCCCGGAAATCCGGCGTGCCGCGATTGATCGCGCCCGCCTGCAGTCAGCTGCCGAAGGGGGATGCGCTGTTGGAGTACCGCGCGAAGTCGCCCTGCGCCCCGCTGTAGACGTTGAGGTCGACGTCGCCGTTGACGCCGGCGATGCGACCGGTGCTGGTGTACTGCCAGAACGTCCAGTTGCTCCAGCCGCCCGGGAGGGGTCCGGGCGTGTTCTGACCGTTGTAGTCGGCGATCCACAGCGGGTAGCCGGCGAACTCGTTCGTGTTCGCCATCGCCGTCCGCCAGAAGTTCGGGTACGTGTAGATGATCGGCTGACGTCCGGTGAGCGATTGGACCGTGTTGAGGTAGCGATGCGTCCAGTCGATCAAGGCCGCGGGCGGAAGCCCACCGGAATGCTCGATGTCGAGGACCGGGGGCATGTCACCCGGACCGTTGATGCCCAGCACCACCGTCGAGTAGAACGCGGCCTGCGCTTCCGGCGACTGGGTGGGGTCTGCGTAGTGGTAGGCGCCCCGGGCGACGCCGGCCACCCGCATGGCGAGGCAGTCCTGGACGAAGAACGGGTTGACGTAGTTGAGACTCTCGGTGGCCTTGACCATCGCGAAGTCGTGGCCGGCGTTGCGGACGGCGAACCAGTCGATCGGTGACCCGCCCGGGTGTTGCCACGAGGCCACGTCCGGACCTCTGACCGGTTCGGCGGCGGCATGCCCCGGCACCGCGGCCGCGAGTG
This sequence comes from Rhodococcus wratislaviensis, assembly GCF_900455735.1. Taxonomy (GTDB): domain Bacteria; phylum Actinomycetota; class Actinomycetes; order Mycobacteriales; family Mycobacteriaceae; genus Rhodococcus_F; species Rhodococcus_F wratislaviensis. The sequence goes on from NZ_UAUI01000011.1 coordinate 369,301, forward strand.
CACCGGCGAGCAGTAGTGGTGCGATCTTGGAGAACCTTCGGACCTTCACCCCGATAGCCATGCGCCCGACAGTAGTGCCTACTTCGGGCGAGTTCTGGTCAACCGCGGGGGTTGCCGGCTTGCGCGACCACAAAACCAGCTTCTCGGTCTGTTTTGTCCAAAAATTTGACCATCGCAGTAGGTTATGCCACTCTTCCCTAGTCAGATCCATAGGTTACCCAAACCTAACTTGAGTTTTCCCGTAGTCGGTCCCCGGAGCACGAGTCGTCACCCGCTGCTCCCAGCAGATAAGAGAACGACCCTTGGAACCGGCAGAATTCGCGGCTGGTAGCCCCGCCCGCATCGACACGAGTGTCAGCGACCACGATTCGCGACCCTTCGCGCTGACCGCCGCTCAGCGCGGTATCTGGTTTGCCCAGCACCTCATGGGCGACGTGCCGATCACGATCGCGCAGTACGTCGACATCGAGGGCGAACTGGACGTCGACGCCCTTCGCCGGGCCGGTCAGGCCGCTGCCCGCGAGATCGGTAGCGGCATGCTCCGCATCGTCGAGATCGACGGCGCACCGCTCCAGATGGTCGACTTCACCCTCGACGACGGGGTGGAGCATCACGACTTCCGGGCCGAGCCGAACCCCCACGCCGCCGCCCTGCACTGGATGCGCGCCGACTACGCCGCACCGCTCGACCTGCTCTCGGACCGGCTGATCCGGGGCGCCACGCTGCAGATCGGCGAGAACCACCACCTCTGGTACTGCCGCATCCACCACATCGCGCTCGACGGTTACGGCGCGATGAAGTTCATGAACCGCGCCGCCGAGTTGTACACGGCCGAGGTCCGGGGCGTGGAGCCGACGGCATCGGTGGCGGGCGACCTCCGGGACGTCTCGGCCGCCGAGGACGTGTACCGCGGTTCCTCCCGGTTCCGCACCGACCGCGACTACTGGGCGAACCGCTCCCGGGACCTTCCCGCCCCGACCGGCCTCGCGGGCCGCAGCGCCCCGGCGCGGGCCCGGTCGCGGTGGCACGGCGGCCCGGTGCCCACCGACATCGCCCGGTCCGTGGACCGGGCGGTCGAGCGCCTCGACTCCGCCTTCGCCGCTGTCGCCGTCGCCGCGACCGCCGCGTTCGTCGCCCGGATGACGGGTTCCGACGACGTCGTTCTCAGCCTGCCCGTGTCGGCCCGCACCAACGCCGTCCTGCGCCGATCGGGCGGCATGGTGTCCAACGTGGTGCCGCTGCGGGTGTCGATCACCCCCGGCACGACGGTCGGCGCGCTGGTCTCCGCCGTCCAGCTCGAGCTCACCGGCGCGCTGCGCCACCAGCGCTACCGCAGCGAGGACATCCGGCGCGACGCCGGTGCCGCCCGGGATCAGCGGGGCTTCTTCGGGCCCGCGATCAACATCATGAACTTCCACTCCGAGATCACCCTCGGCGAGCTCACCGGACAGTTCCACGTGCTGTCGACCGGACCGGTCGAGGACCTCTCCGTCAACCTCTACCCGAGTGTGGCGGGAAGCTCGTCGCGCATCGATTTCGAGGTGAACCCCGCCCTGTACGGGGAGGGGGAGCTCGCCGAACACCACGCACGTTTCCTCGACCTGCTCGCCCGGTTCGCCGGCGCGGACCCGGACGCTCGGGTCGCCGCCCTGGACGTGCTGACGGCGGACGAGCACGCACAACTCGTGCCTGCCGCCGGCCCGGTGGCCCCCGCCCCGATGCTGCTGGCCGAGCTGTTCGACTCGGGTGTCCGGGCGAATCCGGACGGCACGGCACTGATCCTCGACGGCACCACGATCGGCTACCGCGAACTCGACGAGCGCAGCACCGCGCTCGCACGACTGCTGCTGACCCGCGGCGTGGGCCCCGGGGATTTCGTGGCGGTGTCGTTCACCCGGTCCGTCGACTCCGTCGTGGCGGTGTGGGCCGCGGCGAAGTCGGGTGCGGCCTTCGTCCCCGTCGACCCGGCCTACCCGGCCGAGCGCATCGCCCACATGCTGTCCGATTCCGGAGTCACCCTCGGACTGACGGCAACCGCCCACCGTGACCTGCTTCCGGGTACCGCCGTCGAATGGCTCGCCCTCGACGACCCTGCGCTCGCGTCGGCGTGCGCGGAACTGTCAGTCACGCCGGTGACGGACGCCGATCGGCCGGCCCGGCTGACGCCCCACCATCCGGCGTACGTGATCTACACGTCCGGTTCGACGGGCACGCCGAAGGGCGTGGTGGTGACGCACACCGGCCTGGCCACGTTCGCCGCGCCGGCCCGGCCCGAGCTCGGCGTGACCCGCCACTCGCGGGTGCTGCGCTTCTCGTCGTCGAGTTTCGACGCGTCCGTGTTCGAAATGGTGCAGGCGTTCAGCGCGGGCGCGGCGATGGTGATCGCACCTCCCGACGTCTACGGCGGCGACGACCTCGCGGCCCTGCTCCGTTCTCAGCGGGTCACCCACATCATCAGTGCACCCGCGGTGCTGGGAACGGTGGATGCCGCCGGCCTCGACTCGCTCGAGGCCGTGGTCGTCGGCGGCGACGTGTGCCCGCCGGATCTCGTCGAGCGCTTCGGCAGCCGCTGCCGCCTCTACAACAGCTACGGTCCCACCGAATCGACGATCGTCATCACCATGACGGGTCCGCAGACCGACCCCGCGGCGATCACCATCGGCGGTCCGATGCAGGGCGCACGCGCACTGGTCCTGGACCGCTGGCTGCGGCCGGTGCCGCGCGGAGTGACGGGGGAGCTGTATCTCGGCGGCCCCGGGCTCGCCGAGGGATATCACGGCCGGTCGGGTCTGACGGCGTCGCGATTCGTCGCCGATCCGTTCGCCGCGGCCACGGGCGACCGCTTGTACCGCACCGGCGACCTCGTGCGGTGGGGCCGCGGCGAGAGCCCCGTCCTCGAGTACGTGGGGCGCAGCGACTTCCAGGTGCAACTGCACGGACTGCGGATCGAACTCGGTGAGATCGATGCGGTGCTGTCGGCGCACGAGTCGGTGGACTTCGCGGTGTCCGCCGTGCACGAACGTGAGGGCGGCACCTCGGTGCTGGTGTCGTACGTGCGGATCCGGCCGGATCACCGTTTCGATCCCGTCGCGCTGGCCGCGTTCGCCGGTGAGTTCCTCCCGGCGCACATGGTGCCGTCGCTGACGGTGCCGCTCGAGACGATCCCGCTGACGCCCGCGGGCAAGGTGGATCGCGGTGCACTGCCCACCCCCGAGTTCGGCACCACCGCAACGCCGTTCCGCGCGCCGTCGACGCCGATCGAGCAGATCGTCGCCGACGCGGTGGCCGAGGTGCTGCACGTCGGCGCGGTCGGCGTCGACGACTCCTTCTTCGCTCTCGGCGGCGACAGCATCGTCGCGATCCAGCTGGTGTCCCGGGCGAAGGCCGCCGGCGTGGCGTTCACCCCGCGGGACGTGTTCGAGCGCAAGACCGTTGCCGGGCTCGCCGAGGTCGCGGTCGAGCTGGCCGCGGCGCAGGAGCTGCGCCTGTCCGAACTGCCCGGCGGGGGAGTGGGCGCCCTGCCGCTCACACCGATCGGTCGTGACGTCCTCGGTCGCAGCCACGGGGACCGCGCCCGCCTCGACACCTTCTACCAGGCCGTGACGCTGACGGCGCCCGCCGACGTCGACCTGCCGCGGCTGCACCGGACCGTCGCGGCGATCCTCGACCACCACGACGCGTTGCGCTCCCGCCTCTCGGCAGACGGCCTGGAACTGGTGGTCGAGCCCGCCGGGTCCGTGCGTGCCGACGATGTCGTCACATACGTACGTACCGATTGCGTTCCCGCAACCGAACAATTCGACGCCCTCCTCGACACCGAATGCCGGGCCGCTGCGGGCCGCCTCGACACGGCCGCCGGCACGATGCTGCAGCTGGTGTGGGTCGACCCGGCCGACGCTCCCGGAACACTCCTGGTGATGGCCCATCACCTGGTGGTCGACGGAGTGTCGTGGCGGATCCTCGTGCCCGACTTCGCCACCGCCTGGGCGCAGGTGGCCGCCGGGCGCGCCCTCGAACTTCCGCCGGTCGCGACGTCCGCTCGCCGCTGGGCGCACGCCCTCGCCGAGACGGCGGGCACCGACTCGGTGACGGCCGAACTCGACGTCTGGCGGTCCATCCTCGACGGCCCGGTTCCGGCACTCGCTTCACGTTCGCTCGATCCTGCCGTCGACACGGGCGCGACCACCGGGCGGGTGTCCGCCGAGATCGGACCCGACGTCACCGCCGACCTCCTCACGACTCTGCCGACCGCGTTCCGCGGGGGCGCCACCGACGGCCTGGTGACGGCGCTCGGTCTCGCCTTCGCCGCGTGGCGCGGCGACCGCACACTGCTGTTGTCCCTCGAGGGCCACGGCCGCGACGAGTCCCTCGTGCCCGGCGCCGACCTGTCGCGCACCGTCGGCTGGTTCACCACCGCCTACCCGGCCCGGATCACACTGGACGCGCTCGACGTCGCGGACGCACTGGCAGGCGGACCCGAGGCCGGGCGGGCCGTGAAGGTCGTCAAGGAGCAGCTGCGTCGTATTCCAGGGAACGGCACCGGTTTCGGACTGCTGCGTCATCTCCGCGACGACAGCGGCGTGATCCTGAATGCGCTGCCCTCTCCGCAGGTCAGCTTCAACTATCTCGGACGCGTCGGCGCCGGCGACCTCCCGGACGCGGTGCGGGAGAACGGCTGGATTCCCGCAGCCACCCGCGTCGACCTCAATGCGTTCAGCGGCGCGGGACTGTCGGCCGCCTTCGTCCTCGACATCAATGCCGTGGTCGGCGACGACGGCCGGCTGACCGCCACGTTCGACTTCCCGTCCGGAGTGCTGACCGCGCCCGAGGTCGAGCGGTTGGCGGACCTGTGGCGGACGGCGCTCGAGGGCCTCGCCTCGCACGTGCGGGGCGCGGGCCCGGCCGGGCTGACTCCGTCCGACGTTCCGCTGGTGTCCGTGGGCCAGGACCGGATCGAGCTGTGGGAGAACAGCTACGGACGGCTCGACGACATCTGGTCGCTGTCGCCGCTGCAGTCGGGTCTGCTGTTCCACGCCGGCCTCTCCGCCGGCGCGGTGGACGTGTACACGTCGCAGATCCTGCTGGATCTCGGTGGCGACGTCGACGCGGGCCGGTTGCACCGCGCAGCGCAACGCCTGCTGGAGCGGCACGCGGCTCTGCGGACCGCGTTCGTCGACGACACCGACGGTGTCCCCGCGCAGCTCGTCCTCGATTCGGTGACTGTGCCGTGGCGCGAGATCCACCTGCAGGGGGAGTCCGGCGGGCTGGACGAACTCGTCGCCGCCGAGCGCGCGACGCGGTTCGACATGTCGGCACCGCCGCTCCTGCGCTTCGTGCTGGCACACGCCGGCGACCGGACGTCGCTGGTGATCACCAACCACCACATCCTGTTCGACGGATGGTCGATGCCGCTGTTCGTCAAGGATTTCCTGCTGCTGTACGCGTCGGACGCACCGATCGCGGCGCCCGCGCGCCCCTACCGCCGATACCTGGTGTGGCTCGCCCAACAGGACCGCGCCGGCGCGCTCGACGACTGGGCGGCCGCCCTCGACGGCTCCACCGAACCGACCGTCCTCGCCCCGCAGCACACCGGCCGCGGCTCGGCTCCCCGGGACGTCGACGTCCCGGTCACGGCGGAGCTGGCCGGACAGCTCACCCGGATCGCCCGTGAGCACGGCGTCACCGTCAACACGGTGATCCAGGCCGCGTGGGGACTCCTGCTGTGCGGCTTGCTGTCCCGTGACGACGTGGTGTTCGGCGCCACCGTGTCCGGACGTCCGGCCGATCTGCCCGGTGTCGAGGAGACGCTCGGGCTGTTCATCAACACCGTTCCCGTCCGCGTGCGCCTCGATGCGGACGAACCCGTGTCGTCCCTCCTCCTGCGGCTGCAGGACGAACAGGTGCGTCTGCTCGACCGGCACCACGTCGGGCTCACGGAGATCCAGTCGGTCGCCGGGCCGGGCAGTGCGTTCGACACGCTCACCGTGTTCGAGTCGTATCCCGTCGACCGCGCGGCCCTCGACCCGGACACCGACATCGCCGGCCTGCGGGTCCGCGGTATCGACGTCACCGACGCCACCCACTACCCACTCGCGCTCGTCACGGTGCTCGAACCGGATCTGCACCTCACGCTGGAGTATTCGGCCGACACGTTCGGCGAGGACGACGCCCGTCGGATCTCGGATCGATTCGCGCGGGTGCTGACGGCGATGACCCGGACGCACACCCCGGTCGGTGCCGTCGACCTGCTCGGGGACGCCGAACGCACCCTCACCCTGCAGGCGTGGAATGCGACCGATCATGCGGTCGACGCCGTCACTCTCGTCGATCTCCTCGTCGCCGCCGCGCTCCGCACACCCGACGCGGTGGCGGTGACGTTCGAACGGGAATCGCTGTCGTACGCCGAGTTCGAGGCCCGGGCGAACTCCCTTGCTCGCCACCTGATCTCGCAGGGGGTGGGCCCCGAATCCATCGTGGCCGTCACGCTGCGCCGGTCGCTCGATCAGCTCGTCGCCCTCCACGCCGTCGTCCGCGCGGGCGGGGCCTACCTCCCCGTCGACCCTGACCATCCGCAGGCCCGCATCGCCCACGTACTCGGCAACGCCCGCCCCGCACTGGTGCTCGCGACCGCCGCCGACACACGGGTCGTCCCCGACGGCCTGCGCCCGGTGCGCGTGGACCGGCTCGACCTGTCCACCGTCGCGACGGCACCGCTGTCCGACGCGGAGCGTCTCACCCCGCTGCGCGCCGACCATCCCGCCTACGTGATCTACACGTCGGGTTCGACGGGACGCCCGAAGGGCGTGGCGGTGTCGCACGCCGCGATCGTCAACCGTCTGCTGTGGATGCAGGACAGCTACCCCCTCGACGCGCGGGACGTGGTGCTCCACAAGACCCCGGCCACGTTCGACGTGTCCGTGTGGGAACTGTTCTGGCCGTTGACGACCGGCGCGCGGACGGTGATCGCCGAACACGGCGGGCACCGGGACCCGCACTACCTGTCCCGGCTGATCCACGACGAGGGTGTCACGACGCTGCACTTCGTCCCCTCCATGCTCGACGTGTTCCTCGAACACGCCGACACCGCGCGCTGCACCAGCGTGCGGCAGGTCTTCGCCAGCGGTGAGGCACTCCCGCGGACCACCGTCACGCGCTTCCACCGGCAACTCGGTGCCGCCCTGCACAACCTGTACGGGCCCACCGAGGCCGCGGTGGACGTGACGTTCCACCGCACCGAGGCGTCGGCGACCGGTCCGGTGCCGATCGGCGCGCCCGTGTGGAACACCCGCGTGTACGTCCTCGACTCCCGGCTCCGCCCGGTGCCCGTCGGTGTTCCCGGCGAGCTGTATCTGGCCGGCATCCAGCTCGCCCGAGGATACGTGGGACGCCCCGACCTGACGTCCGACCGGTTCGTCGCCGACCCGCTCTCGGCCGACGGCGGCCGCCTGTACCGGACCGGCGACCTGGTGCGCTGGACGGACGGCGGGGAGCTGGAATATCTGGGCCGCACCGACTTCCAGGTGAAGCTGCGCGGGCAGCGACTCGAACTCGGCGAGATCGAGGCCGTGCTCCTGAACCATCCCGACGTGGCCCAGGTGGCCGTGCTGGTGCGCGGGGACGGGCCGGCCGAACGCCTCGTCGGCTACGTCGCTCTCCGGCCCGGAAGCACCGCGGACCCCGCGCGGCTGTCCGCTCACGCGGCCGCGGAGTTGCCCTCCTACATGGTGCCGTCGGCGTTCGTCCTTCTCGACGCGCTGCCGCTGGGGCCCAACGGCAAGCTCGATCGCCGGGCACTGCCCGAGCCCGCGCTCGCGACCGCCGCGTTCGAGGCGCCGGCGACCGCCGCGGAGATCGCCGTCGCCCGGATCTTCGCCGACGTCCTCGGCGTCGCGGAGGTCGGCGCGACCGACAACTACTTCGACCTCGGCGGCAACTCGCTGACCGCGACGCGGGCCGTCGCCCGGATCAACGCCGAACTGGGCTCCGCGCTCGGTGTTCGGGAGTTGTTCGACGCCCCCACCGTCCGCGCTCTCGCCGCGGCGCAGACCGCGGACCCCGCCGGGCGCACCCACCCCGCCCTCGTCGCCGGCCGCCGCCCGTCGCGGCTGCCGTTGTCGCCGGCGCAGTACCGGATGTGGTTCCTCAACCGGTTCGACACCACGTCCGGCGCCTACAACATCGCCGCCGCGCTGCGGCTGACCGGACAACTCGAGGTCGGCGCGCTCGCCGCGGCCGTCGACGACGTGATCGCGCGTCACGAGGTTCTGCGGACCGTCTACCCCGACTCCGCCGACGGACCGCACCAGGTGATGCTCGACGCGACCACCGTCGACCTCGCACCCGTCCCCACCACGGAGCAGCACCTTCCCGCCGCCGTCGAAGACCTCGTGACCCGTGGCTTCGACGTGACGACGAACGTCCCGCTGCGCGTAGCCCTGCTCGGGGTCGCACCGGACGAGCACGTGCTGGTTCTGGTCACCCACCACATCAGCGCCGACGGCTGGTCGATGGGACCATTGGCGCGGGACGTCATGTCCGCGTACGTCGCCCGCGCGGCGGGAGCCGCACCCGAGCAGCCACCACTGCCCGTCCAGTACGCCGACTACGCCCTGTGGAAACTCGACGTCCTCGGCGACGAGGCCGACGCCGGATCGCTCGCCGCCCGGCAGATCGACTACTGGACGCACACTCTCGCCGGGTTGCCGGAGCGGATCGAACTCCCCACCGACCGTCCCCGACCGCAGGTCGCATCGCATCGCGGCGCAACCGTCGATTTCGCCCTCGACCCCGAGACCTACGGCGCGGTCACCGCACTCGCCCGCTCCGTTCGCGCGACCCCGTTCATGGTGCTGCACACCGCCCTGTCCGTGCTGTTGTCCCGGCTGTCCGGCAGCGCCGACGTCGCCGTCGGCACCCCGGTGAGCGGTCGCGGGGAGGCGGCGCTCGACGACGTGGTCGGCATGTTCGTCAACACCCTGGTCCTGCGCACACAGGTCGACCCGGCGCGGACGTTCCGCTCGCTCGTCGAACAGACCCGCGACACCGACCTCGCCGCCTACGCGCACGCCGACATCCCGTTCGAGCGTCTGGTGGAGATCGCGAACCCGGTCCGCTCGACCGCCCATCACCCGCTGTTCCAGGTGGTGCTGTCGATCGACGACGTCGCGCCGCCGCGCATCGACCTCCCCGGACTGACCGTCGCGGCACTCCCGCTCGACGAGGCCGTCGCCAAGTTCGACCTGCACCTGTCGGTGACGGAGAAGCCGGGCGGGTCGGGCGCCCAGGGCAGGTGGACGTTCGCCACCGATCTGTTCGACCGCACGACCGTCGAGGCGTTCGGGCGCAGGTTCGTCCGGATCCTCGCCGCCGCGGTGTCGGACCCCGCACTCGCCGTCGGTGACGTCGCACTGCTCGACGACACCGAACGCGCCGCCCTCACCACGCGGACCGGCCTGCGGCACTCCGGACGTCGCACGCTCCCGGAGATCCTCGACCACGCGGCTGCGGCAGGCGGCACGGCGCTGGTCACGGACGACGGCGAACTGTCCTACGCGGAACTGGACGCCCGCTCGAACCGGCTCGCCCGGGCTCTTCTCGCGCGGGGAGCCGGACCCGAAACGGTGGTCGCGGTGGCGCTGTCCCGCTCCGCACGGTCCGTGACCGCGGTCTGGGCGGTGGCCAAAACCGGCGCCGCGTTCGTGCCCGTCGATCCGGACTACCCCGCGGACCGCATCGAACACCTGCTGACCGATTCGCGCGCGGTCCTCGGCCTGACCGACTCCCGGTTCGCGGCGACCCTGCCCGGAACCACCGACTGGCTGCTCCTCGACGACCCGGAACTGGGTGCGGGCGCGTCCGCCGATCCGGTCACCGACGCCGACCGGGCCTTGCCGCTCCGCGCCGAACACCCCGCCTACCTGATCTACACGTCGGGTTCGACGGGAATCCCCAAGGGCGTCACCGTCACCCACGCCGGTCTCGACGCATTCGCCGCCGAGCAGGTGGAACGGTACGCGCTCGACAATCGGAGCCGGACACTGCATTTCGCGTCACCCAGTTTCGACGCATCCATTCTCGAATTGCTGATGGCATTCGCGGCCGGCGCAACGCTCGTGATCGTGCCGCCCGGCGTGTACGGCGGGGAGGACCTCGGATCCCGGATCCGCGACCGGCGGGTGACCCACGCCTTCGTCACCCCGGCCGCGCTCGCGACCCTCGACCCGAAGTCGCTGCCGGAACTCGGCACCGTGGTGGTGGGCGGCGACGCCTGCGATTCGGCGCTGGTCGCGAGGTGGGCACCGGGCCGGCGGATGTTCAACGCGTACGGGCCCACCGAGTCGACGATCATGGCGACGCTGTCGGGACCGATGACGGCGGGCGAGCCGGTGCGGATCGGTGCTCCGATCCGGGGAACCACTGCCCTGGTGATGGATTCGCGGCTGCATCCGGTGCCCGACGGCGTCGTGGGTGAACTGTATCTGGCGGGGCCCGCGCTGGCCCGCGGCTACCACGACCGTCCCGCGCTCACCGCCGAACGTTTCGTCGCGAACCCGTACGCCCCCGGGCGCCTCTACCGCACCGGCGATCTGGTGCGGTACACCCCGAGAGGTGAACTGGAGTACCTCGGCCGCGCCGACTTCCAGGTGAAGATTCGCGGCTTCCGCATCGAACTCGGCGAAATCGACGCCGCCCTCTCGTCGCACCCGAGCGTCGAGTTCGCCGTCACGGCCGCGCTTCCCGTCCGGGGCGACGCGACCGCTCTGGTGGCCTACGTGCTTCCCGCCGGTGAATGCGCCGTCGACCGGGCCGAGGTGACCGCCCACGCCGCCCGCCTCCTGCCCGGACACATGGTGCCGTCCACCGTGATGGTGCTCGACCGGGTTCCGCTGACTCCGGCAGGCAAGGTGGATCGCAAGGCCCTGCCCGAACCCGTCTTCGCGGTCCGCGAGTACGTGGCCCCGCGCACCGACACCGAACGGCTCGTCGCGGCCGCCTACACCGACGTGCTCGGCGCCGAGACGGTGGGAGCCGAGGACGACTTCTTCGACCTCGGCGGCAACTCGCTGAGTGCCACCCGGGTGATCGGCCGGGTCAACGAGTCGGCAGGCACGTCACTGGCAGTAAGGGTGATCTTCGACGCACCCGGCGTCGCGGACCTCGCCGCGGTGGTCGAAGCGGCCGAGCGCGCGGACCGTCCGGTGCTGGCAGACATCGAACGACCGGAACGTATTCCCCTGTCCGCGGCGCAGTCCCGGATGTGGATCCTCAACCGCTACGACCCCGCGTCGGTGGCCTACAACATCCCCCTCGTGCTCCGGCTGTCCGGCGACCTCGACACCGCCGCCCTCGGCGCGGCACTGCGCGACGTCCTGGAGCGCCACGAGGCGCTGCGGACCGTGTATCCCGAGTCGGCCGACGGCCCGTACCAGCGGATCGTTCCCCTCGACGACCTCGCGGTGGACCTCGAACCGCGCCGGTTGGACGACGAAGACCAGCTGTTCGCACTGCTGACCGCCGAGCTGTCCACCGGCTTCGACGTCACAGCGGCGGTTCCGTTGCGCAGCCACGTCTTCCGACTGTCGCCGGACGAACACGTCCTCGTCGTGGTGGTGCACCACATCAGCGCGGACGGCGCGTCGATGGGGCCGCTCGCCCGCGACCTGATGCTGGCGTACACCGCCCGCGCCGGTCACCGGGAGCCGGATTGGACACCGCTCGCCGTCCAGTACGCCGACTACAGTGTCTGGCAGCGGCAGCTTCTCGGCGTCGAGTCCGAAACCCACAGTGTCGCAGCGCGTCAGGCCGCATACTGGCGTCAACAGTTGCGCGGGGCCCCGGAGTTGCTCGAACTTCCCACCGACCGGCGACGGCCGGCCGTGGCATCGCTGCGCGGGGAGGTCGCGACGTTCCGCCTGGACAGCGCACTCGTCGAGCAGGCCAACGCATTCGGACGCAGCCACGGCGCCACCCTGTTCATGGTGGTGCACGCGGCCCTCGCCACCCTCCTCGCACGCCTTGCCGCGACCACGGACGTGGTGGTGGGCACTCCCGTCGCCGGCCGCGGCGAGCAGGCGCTCGACGACCTGGTGGGCATGTTCGTGGGGACTCTCGCGCTGCGGACCCACATCGATCCGGCGTCGTCGTTCGCGGAGGTGCTGGGGCATGTCCGGGAGACCGATCTCGCGGCGTACGGCTACGCGGATCTGCCGTTCGAGCGGTTGATCGATCTTCTGCAACCGGCTCGTTCCCAGGCGTATTCGCCGATCTTCCAGGTGGCGTTGTCGCTCGAGGACCAGACCGTGGACCAGCTCGCACTGCCCGGGTTGTCGGTGTCGGCGATGGATCTCGGTGTGGTGCCCGCGAAGTTCGATCTGCAGTTGACCCTCCGCGCCGACAGCGACGGAATGGCGGCGACGTGGATTTTCGCCACCGATCTCTTCGACCGCGACACGATCGACTCGGTCTCCCTCCGTTTCGAACGGATCCTGCGGAACGCGATCACCGAACCGGGTCGCGCGGTCGGCGATCTCGATCTGCTGGACGCCACCGAACGCGCCGGACTGATCGCGCGGCCCGAGCCGTCTGCCGTGGTCGCGCGCACGTTGCCCGACATCTTCACGAGCGGAGCCGGACAGGGCGGGATCGCACTCGTCTCGGAGGAGGGTGAACTCTCCTACGCGGACCTCGACGCGCAGTCGAACCAGTTGGCGCGCGTACTCATCTCGCACGGCGTCGGACCGGAAACAGTGGTCGCGCTGGCACTTCCGCGGACGGCGCGGGCCGTCCTCGCCGTATGGGCCGTGACCAAAACGGGCGCCGCGTTCGTGCCCGTCGATCCGAGTTACCCGCGCGAACGCATCGAGCACATGCTCTTCGACTCCGGTGCGACGCTGGGGTTGACCGACACCGCCACCGCTGCGGTGCTGCCGGCCGCCACAGAATGGCTGGTGCTGGACGACGCCGCACTCGTCACGTCGGCCGCACCGGTCACCGACCGCGACCGCGTCACGCCGCTGCGCCTGGCACACCCGGCGTACCTGATCTACACGTCCGGCTCCACCGGAACACCCAAGGGTGTCACGGTCACCCACACGGGGCTGAGCGCTTTCACCGCGGAGGCACGCCCGGAACTGGCCACCACCCCGCGGTCCCGCGTGCTCCGGTTGTCGTCCGCGAGTTTCGACGCCTCCGTCTTCGAGATGATCCAGGCGTTCAGCGCCGGGGCCACCCTCGTGATCGCACCGCCGTCCGTGCTGGGCGGCGAAGACCTCACCGCCCTGCTCCGCGACCAGCGCGTCACCCACGTGATCACCGCCCCGGCCGCACTGAGCACCGTCGATGCCAATGCACTCGACGACCTGCGCACCGTCGTCGTCGGAGGTGAGGTGTGCCCGCCGCAACTGGTCGAACAGTTCTCCCCGGGGCGCCGCTTCTTCAACAGCTACGGACCCACCGAAACCACCATCGTCGTCACCATCGGGGAACCGCTCACCCCGGGCGCCGACGTCACCATCGGCAGCTCGCTCGACGGCGCGCAGGCACTCGTCCTCGACTCCCGGCTGCGGCCCGTGCCGCGCGGTGTCACGGGTGAGCTGTATCTGTCCGGCCCCGGGCTCGCCCGCGGTTACCACGCCCGGCTCGGCCTGACGTCGGAACGGTTCGTCGCCAATCCTCATGGACCCCAGGGGTCCCGGATGTACCGGACCGGGGACCTGGTGCGGCTGCGGTCCGACGGGCAGCTCACCTATGTGGGCCGCGCCGACTCCCAGGTGAAGCTGCGGGGTCTGCGCCTCGAACTCGGCGAGGTCGAGGCCGCCCTGTCCCGGCACGGCGACGTGGTGGCCGCGGCAGCCTCCGTCCACCACCACCCTCGGCTCGGCGATCACCTCGTCGGCTACGTCGTGCCCGCGCCGGGGACCAGCCCCGACGTCTCCGTCATCCTGGCGGCGGCGGCCGAACTCCTGCCCCGCGCGCTCGTGCCGGCAACCGTCACACTGCTCGACGCCATTCCGGTCACCCCGGCCGGGAAGATCGACCGCCTGGCGCTACCCGCCCCGACGTTCACGGCGCGGACGGTGTTCCGAGCGCCTGCGACCGCGTCCGAACTGGTTGTCGCGCAGGTCTTCACGGATATCCTCGACGTCGAACGGATGGGGGCCGACGACAGCTTCTTCGAGATCGGCGGCAATTCCCTGTCCGCCACGCAGGTGATCGCCCGCCTGCGCGCGGCCACGGGCACGTCCCTGTCCGTGCGGTCTCTGTTCGACGCACCCACCGTCGCCGCGCTGGCCGCCGCCGTGGACACCGCCGGGCAGTCCGACCGTCCGGTGCTCGAGGCACGCCCGAGACCGGATCGGATTCCGCTGTCCCCGGCGCAGGCGCGGGTGTGGTTCCTCAACCGTTTCGACCCGGCGTCCGCCGTCGACAACCTGCCGCTCGGTCTGCGTCTGGCCGGGTCGCTCGATGTCTCCGCTCTGCGGTCAGCGCTCGGCGACGTCCTCGAACGGCACGAGGCGCTGCGCACGATCTATCCCGACTCACCCACCGGCCCGCATCAGGTCCTGCTCTGCACCGAAAAGGCGCTCCCGGACCTGACCGTGCTCGAGGTGAGCGAGAGCGAGGCGCTGCAGCGAGCCGTGGAATTCGCGAGCACGGGATTCGACCTCACCGTGGAAACCCCCCTGCGCGCCGGACTGTTCGCCGTGTCCGAGAACGAACATTTTCTCGTCGTCGTGATCCATCACATCGCCGCCGACGGATTCTCGCTCGCGCCGCTGGCCCGCGACGTGATGGTCGCGTACACCGCACGCGCGCAGCAGGACGAGCCCGCGTGGTCGCCGCTCCCGGTCCAGTACGCCGACTACAGCCTCTGGCACCGCGAACTGCTCGGCAACGAGGACGACCCCACGTCGCTCGTGTCCCGCCAAACCGACTACTGGGTGCGCACTCTCGCCGATCTGCCGGACGAACTCACGCTGCCCACCGACCGGCCGCGCCCGCGGCGACAGTCGCACCGCGGCACGGAACTGGTGTTCGCCGTCGACGCCCACACCCACGGGTTGCTGCGTGAACTCGCGGCCGCCCGCGACGCCAGCCTGTTCATGACCGTGCACGCCGCCTACGCACTGTTCCTGAGCCGGTTGTCGAACACTGCGGACATCGCAGTCGGGACTCCGGTCGCCGGTCGCGGCGAGCAGGCCCTCGACGAGCTCGTGGGCATGTTCGTCAACACCCTGGTCCTGCGGACCCACGTCGACGCGAACGCCACGTTCGGGGAGCTGGTGGAGCGCACCCGCGAAGCCGACCTGGGTGCGTTCTCGCACGCCGACGTGCCGTTCGAGCGGCTGGTGGAAGTACTCGATCCGGTCCGCTCCCAGGGGCGGCACCCGCTGTTCCAGGTGGCGCTGTCCTTCCACAATCTCGCCCCCGCCACGTTCGACCTGCCGGGACTCGAGGTCTCGACCGTCCCGGCCGAGCTGCAGACAGCCGAATTCGATCTGCATCTGACCCTCACCGAACAGGCTGAGGGCGGTATCCACGCGTCGTTCACCTACTCCACCGACCTCTTCGACGCCTCGACCGTTGCCACGTTCGCCGAACAGTTCACGCGCATCCTGCGGGCCGTGGCCGCCGACCCGTCCACGGCGGTCGGGGATGTGGCGTTGCTCGATTCGGGGCAGTACGACGAGCTGCTCGATATTCGCAACCGGACCGCACATCCGCTGCCCGAGGCCCTGCTGCTCGACGCCTTCGCGGATCAGGTTCGCCGCACCCCGGACGCGACGGCCGTCGTCTTCGAGGGCGAATCGCTGACCTACCGGGAGTTCGCGAACCGGGTGAACCGGCTGGCCCGGGTCCTGACCTCCGAAGGCGTCGGTCCGGAGTCGTTGGTGGCGTTGGCCATGCGCCGCTCCCTCGACCTGGTCGTCGGCATGTACGCCGTCCTGACCGCCGGCGGCGGCTACGTGCCCGTCGACCCGGACCATCCCGCCGACCGCATCGGCTACATCCTCGACGCCGCCGACCCGACCTGTGTCCTGACCACATCCCGGGACGCCTTCACGAGCGACAGGTCCGTCATCCTTCTCGACACCCTCGATGTCGATGGCGTTTCCGCAGCACCGCTGACGAAGTCGAGAGTGCACCCGGATGGTGTCGCCTACGTGATCTTCACGTCCGGTTCCACCGGCAAGCCCAAGGGCGTCGCCGTCACCCACCGCGCCATCGTGAACCAGATCGTCTGGATGCGTTCCGAATATGCACTCGACGCGTCGGATGTGTATCTGCAGAAGACGGCGACGACGTTCGACGTGTCGCTGTGGGGCTACTTCCTGCCCCTGGCCGCCGGCGCGACGCTGGTGGTCGCGGCACCCGACGGGCACCGCGACCCGCAGTACCTCGCCGGGTTGATCGATGAATACGGCGTCACCGCAACCGACTTCGTCCCGTCCATGCTGTCCGTGTTCGCGGGGTCCGTGGATCCACAGCAGATCGCTTCCCTGCAGCACGTGTTCGTGATCGGTGAGGCCCTGCCCGCCGCCACGGTCCACGACTTCGCCCGGATCTCCCCGGCCCGGATCCACAACCTCTACGGACCCACCGAAGCCGCCGTCTCCATCACCCACGCCGACGTCACCGACACCCCCCAGGGCGGCGCCGTCACCATCGGCACACCCGAATGGAACAGCCGCGTCTACGTCCTCGACTCCCGCCTGCACCCCGTCCCCACCGGAGTCCCCGGCGAGCTCTACCTCGCCGGCATCCAACTGGCCCGCGGCTACCACGGCCGCGTCGACCTCACCGCCGACCGCTTCGTCGCCGACCCGTATTCGAATACGGGCGAGCGCATGTACCGCACCGGCGACCTCGTCCGCTGGACCACCACCGGCCAACTCGACTACATCGGCCGCACCGACTTCCAGGTCAAATTCCGCGGCCAACGCATCGAACTCGGCGAAATCGAAACCGCCCTCCTCACCCACACCCAGGTGTCGCAGGCCGCGGTACTCGTCGTCCCCACCACCACCGGCGACCACCTCGTCGGCTACCTCGTCCCCACCACCGGCGCGAACCTCGACACCACGCACATCAGGGCACACCTCGCACAGGCACTGCCCACCTACATGCTCCCCGAAACCCTCCTCGTCCTCGACACCTTCCCCCTCGGCACCTCCGGCAAGCTCGACCGCAAAGCCCTCCCCGCACCCACATTCGAAACCCGCACCTTCCGGGCACCCTCGACCGACACCGAAACCACCGTCGCCCAGATCTTCGCCGACGTCCTCCGCCTCGACCGCATCGGCCTCGACGACGACTTCTTCGCACTCGGCGGCAACTCCCTCATCGCCACCCAGGTCGCCGCCCGCCTCGGCCGCGCCCTCGACACCCGCATCCCCGTCCGCGAACTCTTCGAAGCCACCACCGTCGAAGCACTCGCAGCACGTGTCGCCGTCCTCGCCGGCACGGGTGGCGGGACGGCACTCGTGGCCGCACCGCGACCCGAGCGAATCCCGCTGTCGCCGGCGCAGAACCGGATGTGGTTCCTGAACCGCTTCGATCCCGAGTCGGCCGCATACAACCTTCCGCTCGCGATCCGGCTGACCGGAACCCTGAACGTCGCGGCCCTCCACACCGCCGTCCACGACGTGCTGGAGCGTCACGAGTCGCTGCGTACCGTGTTCCCGGACAACGAGGACGGCCCCGTGCAGGTGATCCTGCCCGCAGACCGAGTCGACCTCGATCTCACCCCGGTCGACGTGACCACCGACGAACTTCCCGACGAGGTTCGCCGCACCCTGCACGGTGGCTTCGACGTGACCGCGGGAATCCCCATCCGGGGAAGGCTTCTGCGCACCGCCGTCGACGAGTACGTCCTCGTCATCGTGGTGCACCACATCAGCGGCGACGCCGTGTCCATGGGCCCGCTCGCCCGCGATGTCATGGTCGCCTACACCGCCCGGAGTGCGGGCCGTACCCCGGACTGGTCTCCGCTGCCGATGCAGTACGCCGATTACGCGATCTGGCAACATGCGGCACTCGGCTCCGAGACCGACCCCGAATCCCTGTCCGCACAGCAGATCCGGTACTGGACCGAGACGCTGTCCGGGCTTCCGGACCTGTTGGAGCTGCCCACCGATCGGCCGCGCCCGGCCGTGTCGTCGCAGCGCGGCGACACCGTGCGCTTCGATATTCCTGCGGCGACCGCCGTGGCACTCGAGCAGACTGCCCGCGATCACGGCGCCTCCGTGTTCATGGTGCTGCACTCGGCGCTCGCCGTCGTGCTGTCGCGGTTGTCGTCGACGTCCGACATCGCCGTCGGCACACCGGTCGGTGGACGCGGTGAGCAACACCTGGACGACCTGGTCGGGATGTTCGTCAACACCCTGGTTCTGCGTACCCACGTCGCGGCGCACGAGAGCTTCACCGAACTGTTGACGCGGGTCCGGGACACCGACCTCGGCGCGTACGGTCACGCGGACATTCCGTTCGAGCGGCTCGTCGACGTCCTCGCCCCCACCCGCACGCAGGCCCACACACCCCTGTTCCAGGTGGCGCTGTCATTCGAGTATCGGGGCGTCACGCGCTTCGAATTGCCGGGCGTGACCGTGGAACCCGTTCCGTTCGAGACGGACACCGCTCAGTTCGACCTCGCGTTGGTCCTCTCCGAAGGCGATTCGCCTGCCGGGTTGTCGGGTGCGCTGCGCTTCGCCACCGACCTCTTCGACCGCGGGACCGCGGAGGATTTCGCCCGGCGATTCGTCCGCGTCCTGGACGCCGCGGTGGCCGACTCGGGTGCGATCGTCGGCGACATCGACCTCCTGGACCCGGCCGAGTGGGCGGCGGCCCGCGTGCGGGGTGTGCCGTCGGCGCCCCCGGCCACCCTCGCGGGCCTGATCGACGCCGCCGTCCGGACCGATCCGAATGCGTCCGCGCTGTACTGGAGCGGCCGGGAGTACACGTACCGCGAGGCTGACGAGTGGTCCACGCGGCTGGCGCGGGTGCTGCTCGAGCACGGTGTGGGGCCGGAAACGTTCGTGGCCCTGGCTCTGCCGCGTTCGCTCGAATCCGTGCTGGCGGTGTGGGCGGTCGCCAAGACCGGTGCCGCGTACGTGCCGGTGGATCCGACGTACCCGACAGATCGCATCGCGCACATCCTCGCCGACTCGGGCGCCGCTCTCGGTGTCACGCTGTCCGGTGAGCGGGCGGCGTTGCCGGACACCGTCGCCTGGCTGACCCTCGACACCGCCGACGTCACCGCCCGGCATGCGTCCGCGAGCGCCGACCCGATCACCGACGCGGACCGGATCCGTCCCGTCCGCGTCGAGAATCCGGCGTACATGATCTACACGTCCGGTTCGACAGGTCTGCCCAAGGGTGTCGTGGTCACCCACGGCGGGCTGGCGAACCTCGCGGCCGAGCGTCGCGAGCACTACCGCATCGACGCGTCGTCCCGGTTCCTGCACAAGGCGTCGCCGAGCTTCGACATGGCCGTCGGCGAGATGGTGTCGGCGCTGAGCGCCGCCGCCACCTTAGTGATCACACCGACCGAGGTCGTGGGCGGCGACGAACTGTCCGACCTCCTGGACCGTCAGCGGGTCACCCACGCGCTGATCACCCCGGCGGTGCTGGCCACGATGGATCCCGGCGGACACCCGCAGTTGCGGGTGCTCGGTGTCGGCGGCGAGGCCTGCACCCCCGAACTGGTGGCCCGCTGGCAACCCGGACGCACCATGCTCAACGGCTACGGCCCCACCGAGGCCACCGACATCTCCACCGTCGGCGACCTCACCGCAGGCGCACCCGTCACCATCGGACACCCGGTCCGCGGCTTCGGCATCATGGTCCTCGACACCCGCCTGCACCCCGTCCCCGCCGGAGTCCCCGGCGAACTGTACGTCGCGGGACCGGCACTCGCCCGCGGCTACCACTCCCGGCACGGCCTCACCGCCGAACGATTCGTCGCCAACCCCTACGGCGCACCCGGCGACCGCATGTACCGCACCGGCGACGTCGTCCGCTGGACCGGAACGCACGGACTCGAATACTTCGGTCGCGGCGACAGCCAGGTCAAGATCCGGGGCAACCGGATCGAGCTGGGGGAGATCGAGTCGGCGGCGACCCGGCACGACACGGTGGGTCAGGCCGCCGTCGTCGTCCACGACACCCCGTCGGGTCAGCGCCTCGCGGCCTACCTCGTGCCTGCTCCCGGTCACGCACTCGACACGGACACGATCCGCCGCCACCTCGAGGACACTCTGCCGCCGCCGATGATCCCGGACGCCTACGTGGTGATCGAGTCGCTACCGGTGACGGTGAACGGGAAGCTCGACCGAGGAGCACTGCCCGAACCTGTATTCGTCGCCGTATCCGCACGGTTCCGGGCACCGGTCACCGACACCGAGAAGGTCCTGGCGGCCGTGTTCGCGGAACTTCTCGGCGCCCCGACGGTCGGCGTGGACGATTCGTTCTTCGGCCTGGGTGGCGACAGCATCGCGTCGATCCAGCTGGCGTCGAGGGCGAAGGCGCACGGCCTGATCATCTCGCCGCGGGACGTGTTCGAGCACAAGACCGTTGCCGGTCTCGCACAGGTCGCGGCCAGGGCCACCGACACCGAACCCGTCGTGCTGGAGGAACTCCCGGGCGGCGGAGTCGGCACGCTGCCGCTCACCCCCGTGATGCGTCTGGTCACCGAACGCGGCGGCACTCTCGACCGCTACTCGCAGTCGGTCGCACTGGAGTTGCCGGCGGGCATCGACCGGTCAGGTCTGCTCGCGACCCTGTCTGCCGTGATCGATCACCACGACATCCTGCGTGCCCGCCTCGTCGGCGACGACACCCTCGAGGTGGCACCGGCAGGCGCCGTCGACGTCGCCTCCCTCGTGCACCGGATCGACTGGGATCCGCGGACCGATCCGACCGAACCGGCACGGCGGGAACTCGATTCGGCACTCGACCGCCTCGACCCGCGGGCCGGTGTCATGCTGCAATGCGTCTGGCTCGATCCGGTGGGCGCACCCGGACGCACCGGCCGTCTGATCGTCGCCGCCCATCACCTCGTGGTCGACGGCGTGTCCTGGCGCATCCTGATCCCGGATCTGATCGCCGCGTGGGCGCAGATCTCGTCCGGTGGGGCCGCGACCCTCCCGCCGGTCGGCACGTCGATGCGCCGGTGGGCGCACGCCCTCACCGAGGACGCGCACACCCCGGAACGGGTTGCGGAACTGCCGCTGTGGCAGAGGGTTCTCGACGGTCCGGACCCGACGCTCGGGTCCCGGCCGTTCGACCCCGCCGTCGACGTCCTGGCCACGGTCGACCACGTGCGCGTCGAACTCGACGCGTCAGTGACGCGATCGCTCGTGACGTCCGTTCCGGCTGCCTTCCGGGGCGGCGTTGGCGACGGGCTGATCGCCGCGTTCACCCTGGCCGTGAGCGCCTGGCGGCGTCGCCGGGGGATCGACGAGCCTTCGCTGCTCCTCCAACTGGAGGGCCACGGACGCGAGGAGCAGGCGGCGCCCGGCGCCGACCTCTCCCGCACGGTCGGATGGTTCACCAGCGTGTATCCGGTTCGTCTCGACCTCGGCGGAATCGACGTCGACGCTGCCCTCGCGGGGACGGCCGACACCTCCCGCGCCGTCAAGGCCGTCAAGGAAGAACTGCTCGCGGTGCCCGCCCGCGGGCTGGGCTACGGACTGCTGCGCCATCTCAATTCCGAGACCGCCGCGGCGCTGCAGGAACTCCCGACCCCCCAGGTCAGCTTCAACTACCTGGGCCGGGTATCCGAGGCGGACATTCCGGAGGAGTTCGCGCACCTGGGCTGGACGCCCGCCACCGACATCGACGACCTCCGGGGCGTCGGCAACGACGACATGCCCGCTGCCGCCGTTCTCGACGTCAACGCGATCGTCACCGGCATCGACGGCGAATCCCGGCTGGCGGCCACGTTCTCGTATCCCCGGGAACTGCTGTCGGCTGCGGACGTCCGGGAACTGGCGGACCTGTGGACGAGCGCGCTCACCGCAGTCGCGGCGCACGTGGACAGCGGGCCAGCGGGCGGGCTCACCCCGTCGGACGTGCCCCTCGTCCTGGTGGGGCAGCGGGACCTCGAACTGTGGGAAGAGCAGTACACGGCACTGTCCGACGTCTGGTCGCTGTCGCCGTTGCAGCACGGACTCGCGTTCCACGCGCAGCTCGCTCAGGACACGGTGGACGTCTACACGACGCAGACGGTGCTCGAACTCGGCGGCGTCGTGGACGCCGATCGGATGCGTGCGGCGATCTCCGCGTTGCTCGACCGGCACGCGAACCTGCGCACCGCGTTCGTCGGCGCGACCACGGGTGAGCTCGTGCAGGTGGTGCTCGACAGCGTGGAGATTCCCTGGAGCGCCGTCGATCTCGGGGCAATGGACGAGTCCGCCCGAGTGGCGGCGCGGGACGAGGCGCTCGCCGCCGACCGCGAACGCCGATTCGACCTCGCGTCGCCCCCGCTCCTGCGGTTCACGCTGATCGACCACGGCGACGGCCACCACGCCCTCGCCGTGACCCTGCACCACATCCTCGTCGACGGCTGGTCCATGCCGCTGCTGCTGAAGGAACTCCTCGTCCTGTACGCCACCCGGGGTGACGTGTCCGTCCTGCCGCGGGTGCCGTCGTACCGCGCGTTCCTGTCGTGGCTGGCGTCGCGCAACCGGGCAGCCTCCCGGGAAGTGTGGGCCGAGGCGCTCGCCGGCGTCGAGCAGCCGACCCTCGTCGCCTCCGACGGTCCCGGACTACCTGGGCCCGCAACGGTGGCGGCGGTGGATGCGGATGCCGGACCCGGCCTGTCCGCGCAGCTCACCGCGCTCGGCGCGGAACTGGGTGTCACGCTCAACACGCTCGTCCAGACGGCGTGGGGAATCCTGCTGTCCCGCATGCTCGGCCGCGACGACATCGTGTTCGGGGCGACGGTATCGGGCCGCCCGTCGGAACTCGAGGGCGTCGAGTCGATGGTCGGCCTGTTCATCAACACCCTGCCCGTGCGGGTACGTGTCGACCCGGACGAGTCCGCGGCCGGCCTCCTGATCCGCGTGCAGCGCGAACAGGCGACTCTGCTCGATCATCATTACCTCGGCCTGAGCGACGTGCAGCAGACCGCCGGCAGCGGCGCCCTGTTCGACACGCTGACGGTGTTCGAGTCGTATCCCGTGGATGCCGCCGCGCTGGCCGAGGTGACGTCGATCGACGGCATGACCGTCCTCGGTGTGTCCGGCGAGGAAGCCACCCATTACCCGCTCACCCTCACGGTGTTCGCCGACGACGGATTGCGGTTCACGCTGAGGTATCGAACCGACGCGTTCGACGCGACCTCCGTGACCGCGCTCCGCGCACGGCTGCTGAAGGTTCTCGCTGCGCTGGTGGCCGACCCCGCCGCACCGATCGGTCGCATCGAGATCCTCGATCCCGACGAACGCGCGGCACTCGCTCCCGTCCGTGGTCTGCCGACCGCGGCGCCGGCCACGCTCGCCGGGATCATCGACGCCGCCGCGAGTACCGCCCCGGACCGGGTCGCGCTGTCCTGGAAGGGTCGCGACTGGACGTACCGCGAGGCCGACGCCTGGTCGAACCGTCTGGCCCGGCTGCTGCTCGCGCAGGGCGTGGGACCCGAGGCGTTCGTCGCCGTGGCGTTGTCGCGGTCGGTGGAATCGGTGCTGTCGGTGTGGGCAGTGGCCAAGACGGGAGCCGCGTATCTCCCTGTCGACCCGACCTACCCGACGGACCGCATCGACCACATGCTGTTCGACTCGGGCGCCCACATCGGCATCACCGCCGCCGGCGATCGGGATGCCCTGCCGGACAGCGTGTCCTGGCTCGTTCTCGACGAACTCGCGGACGCACTCGATGCCGCCCCTGCCACCCCGGTGACCGATGCGGAACGCGCGCGTCCCGTGCGCGTCGAGAACCCGGCGTACATGATCTACACGTCCGGCTCCACCGGGCGGCCCAAGGGTGTTGTCGTCACCCACGGCGGGCTGGCGAACCTCGCAGCCGAACGGCGCGAGCACTACCGCATCGACGCGTCGTCCCGGTTCCTGCACAACACGTCGCCCAGCTTCGACATGGCGGTGGGCGAGATGATGTCCGCCCTTTCCGCCGCAGCGACTCTGGTGATCACCCCACCGAGCGTGATCGGCGGGGAGGAACTGGCGGCCTTCGTCCGCGGCGAGCGCGTGACGCATGCGTTGATCACCCCGGCGATGCTGTCGTCGATCGACCCTGCGGGGCTGGAGGATCTGCGCGTCCTCGGTGTCGGCGGCGAGGCGTGCACCCCCGAACTGGTGGCCCGCTGGCAACCCGGACGCACCATGCTCAACGGGTACGGCCCCACCGAGGCCACCGACATCTCCACCGTCGGCGATCTCACCGCCGGAGCGCCCGTCACCATCGGGCACCCGGTCCGCGGCTTCGAGATCATGGTCCTCGACACCCGCCTGCGCCCCGTCCCCGCCGGAGTCCCCGGCGAACTGTACGTCGCGGGACCGGCACTCGCCCGCGGCTACCACTCCCGGCACGGCCTCACCGCCGAACGATTCGTCGCCAACCCCTACGGCGCACCCGGCGACCGCATGTACCGCACCGGCGATGTCGTCCGCTGGACCGGAACGGGAGAGCTCGAATACAGCGGCCGCTCGGATCATCAGGTCAAGATCCGCGGCTACCGCATCGAACTCGGTGAGATCGACGCCGCTGTGCTGGAACACCCCGACGTCGACTACGTGATCACGCTCGGCCGCCGCGGCCCGTCCGGCGACACCGTGCTCGTGTCGTACGTGGTGCCCGCCGCGGGATCTGCCCCGGACCCCGCGCGGGTGCGCGCGTTCGTGTCGGAGTTCCTGCCGACGCACATGGTGCCGTCGGCGGTGGTGTGCATCGATTCCGTCCCGCTCACCCCCACCGGGAAGCTCGACGCCGATGCGCTGCCGCGCCCCGATTTCGTTGCCGCCGAATACCGTCGGCCGGCCGAGGGGAACGAGAACACGGTCGCGTCGGTCTTCGCCGAAGTCCTCGGCGTCGACCGGGTCGGCGCCGACGACAACTTCTTCGACCTCGGTGGCACGTCGCTGTCGGCGATGCGGGCGGTGAGCCGTCTGCGGGCGAGCAGCGACGTGACCGTGTCGCTGCAGTGGCTGATGACCGAGCCGACACCCGCCGCGATCGCCGCGCGCATGGACGCGGCCGACGGCGACACCGGGGACACCGCCCTCGACGTGGTCTTCCCGATCCGCACGGGCGGTGCCGGTATGCCGATGTTCTGGATCCACCCGATCAGCGGACTGTCCTGGTGTTACACGGGATTCGCCGAACACATCGACGAAAACCGGCCCGTCTTCGGCATCCAGACTCCGGCCGTCACCGGGGAAGAGCTGCCCGGCTCGATCGAGGAACTCGCCGCCCGGTACATCGCCGAGGTGCGGAGGATCCAGCCGGACGGTCCCTACGACCTGGCCGGCTGGTCGATCGGCGGCGTCGTCGCCCACGCGATGGCGGTGCAACTGCAGCAGGCGGGGGATTCGGTCGGTTCACTGGTGATGCTCGACAGCTTCGCGGAAAGGCAGCAACCGCAGGACACCGGTGAGGCGACGGTGCCCGCGGAGGGTGCGGACACGGTGGCCGCGTTGTCGGCCCTGAGCCCCGAGCACGTGCACCGCCTGACCGCGGCCGCGCACCACAACGCCGGCCTCATGCGCGACTACCGGCCCGGATTGTTCGACGGCGACGTGCTGTTCTTCACGGCGGCGCACGACGATCCGACGCTGCGGCGCGCGGTCGGCACCTGGCGTCCCTGGGTGAACGGACGGATCACGAATCACCCTGTGGAATCGAACCATTGGCAGATCACCGAACCCGCCGCGGTCCGGGTGATCGGCCCACTGCTCGCCGAATACCTCACCCACGGCGTGCATCACGCTTCGAGAATGGAGATCGACCGATGAGACTGTTCACCGCGGGGGTGGCCACCGTCGCCGCGTTGCTCGGCCTGCCCGGGCCCGTGGCGACGGCCGAGCCCGCCGACGGCGGTGCGGTGGTGGCGCCGAGCACGTCCGGCAGCCTCGGCCGGATCGAGAAGGTCGACGACCGCCGCTGGAACGTCTTCGTGTACTCGCCGTCGATGAACGAGGTCGTGGAACTGCAGGTGCTGCGCCCCGCCGACACCAGCGTCCCGCGTCCCACGCTGTATCTGCTGAACGGAGCGGGTGCCGGTGAGGACGGCGCCAACTGGATTCGGCAGACCGACATCGTCGACTTCTTCGCCGACAAGAACGCCAACGTCGTGATCCCCGTCGGCGGCTACATCAGCTATTACACCGACTGGCGCAGCGACGATCCCGTCCTCGGACGGAACAAATGGCAGACGTTCCTCACCGAGGAACTGCCGCCGGTGCTGGACACCGCGCTCGGCGCCAACGGGGTGAACGCGATCGGCGGGCTGTCGATGTCGGCCGGTTCGGTGATCGACCTCGCGGTCCAGGCGCCGGGCCTGTACCGGGGTGTCGCGTCGTACAGCGGTTGCGCGATGACCAGTGATCCGATCGGGCAGAACCTCGTCCGGCTGGTGGTCGAGGTGGTGGGCGGCGGCGACACCGAGAACATGTGGGGTCCCACCGACGACCCGGCCTGGGCGGCACACGACCCCTACGTCAACGCGGACAAGCTCCGCGGGCTCGAGCTGTACATCTCCAACGCGAGTGGACTGCCCGGACCGTACGAATCCCTCGGCGCCGTCCGTCCCGCCGGGGCGCCGCCGCTCCCGGACCAGATCGTGATCGGCGGCGTCATCGAGGCGGCGACGAACTACTGCACGCACCGGCTGGTGGACCGGCTCGACACGCTCGGCATCCCCGCGACCGTCGACTTCCGGGACACCGGCACACATTCGTGGGGGTACTGGCAGGACGCCCTGCATGAATCGTGGCCCGTGCTCGCCCGAGCCCTCGATATGTGAGCTCGGGCGCAGGCGGACGTCACTTCGTGACGAACGCCGCCTGCCGACGGGCCTCGCCGCGCGCAGCCCGTCCCGGGGCCGTCGACGCGTTGATCGCGAGCACCGACAGCAGCTCGTAGGCGACGTGCGCTGCCGCGATGCCGGTGATCTCGGCGTGGTCGTATGCGGGCGCGACCTCCACGATGTCGGCGCCGACCACGTTCAGGCCGACGAGTCCGCGCAGCGTGTTCAACAACTCGCGGGACGTCATGCCGCCGGCCTCGGGTGTTCCGGTGCCCGGCGCGTGCGCGGGATCGAGGACGTCGATGTCCACGGACACGTAGACCGGACCGCCGTCGAGCCGTCGACGCATCCGTTCGACGATGCTGGCAACGCCGTCCACCTCGTAGTCGTCGGAGCGGATGACCTGGAAGCCGAGAACGGCGTCGTCCTCGAGGTCCTTCTTGCTGTACAGCGGGCCGCGGATGCCGATGTGCTGCGAACGCTCCAGGTCGATCAGCCCCTCCTCGCTGGCCCGCCGGAACGGGGTGCCATGCGTGTAGGGGGCGCCGAAGTAGGTGTCCCACGTGTCCAGGTGCGCGTCGAAGTGCAGCACGGCGATGGGACCGTGGTCGCGGGCGAGGGAACGCAGGATCGGCAGGGCGATGGTGTGGTCGCCGCCGAGCGTCAGCACGGTCGAGCCGTCCTTGCGCAGGTCGGTGACGGCGCCGTCGACCGTGGCCAGGGCTTCCTGGATGTCGAACGGGTTGACGCCGATGTCGCCGAAGTCGGCGACCTGCTGCGCCGCGAAGGGGTGCACGTCGAGTGCGGGGTTGTACGGACGCAGGAGCTTCGACGAGGCGCGGATGTGGCCGGGGCCGAAGCGTGCGCCGGGACGGTAGCTCACGCCGGAGTCGAACGGGACGCCCATCACCGTGACGTCGGCGCGGGACACCTCGTCGAGCCGGGGGAGGCGGGCGAACGTGCTGGGCTCGGCGTAGCGCGGGGTGCGGGTCGCGTCGACGGGGCCCTGGATGCGGGTCGCGTCGATTGGGCCCTGGATGTCGTCTGTACTCATCGGAATCCTTCGGTGTGTGCCGGAGACGTGGCGTCGTCGTATCGTTTCCTTGGAACGCATTCTTGTCAACACTTGTTTCCTATACGAGACACAACGAAGGATCAATGCATGGCGAACGAGCTCGCAACCGAAGGTGCGTCGGGCGTCGACGCGCCCCGGATCGGACCCCGGCTCAAGGCCGCCCGGCAGGCCCAGCGCCTGACCCTCGACGAACTGGCCGCGAGCTGCGGCATCACCAAGGGCTACCTGTCGAAGATCGAACGGGACCACGCGAGCGCATCCGTCGCCACGTTGGTGCGCATCTGCGCCGCCCTGAACATTCCCGTCGGGTCCCTGTTCGAGAGCTCCGCCGCAGGTGAGGTGGTACGCGCCGACAACTACCCGCCGATCAGCTTCGGCGGCGAGCGCATGGCCGAGTTCCTGCTGACACCGTTCGGCGAGCGCCGCATCCAGTCGCTCCTGAGCCGGATCGAGCCCGGCGGCGGGAGTGGCTCGGAAACGTACGAACTACCGGTCGACGTCGCCTTCGTCTACGTCGTCTCGGGCCGGATCTGCATTTCCTTCAACGGTCCGGGGGCCGGGGAGGACGTGACGCTCGCGACCGGGGACGCGTTCACCTTCTCTCCCCAGTTGCCGCACAGCTTCCGCGCACTCGGCGACGACACCACGACCGTTCTGTGGATTCTGGCCCCCGCACTACCGGACGACGTCCGGCCCACCTCCCGCTAGGAAACCGTCAAGCGGTTTAGGAAACATGTGTTGACAGTCACGGCTCGCCCGTTCATTGTTGTCCACATCACTCCACCGCTCAGGAGCTCAACGTTGGATATCACCAAGATTTCTCCGCGCCCGCCGGGACTGGCAGGCGCACTCCGCGCCCGCAAATCGGTCGACGCGATCGTGGCGCGCAACGACCAGGAACCCGGTCACGGCCTCAAGCGGTCGATGGGCCTGGTGCACCTCACCGCACTGAGCATCGGTGCGTCGCTGGGAACGGGCATCTTCGTCATCCTCGGCGAGGCAACGCCCAAGGCCGGCCCCGCCGTCGTCCTCGCCTTCGTGCTCGCGGCGTTCACCGCCCTCTTCTCCGCCCTCTCCTACGCGGAACTCGCAGGCAGCATCCCCGTCTCCGGTAGCTCGTACTCGTACACCTACGCGACGATGGGCGAACTCTTCGCATGGATCTGCGGCTGGTGCCTGATGCTCGAGTACGGCGTCTCGGTCGCGGCCGTCGCCGTCGGCTGGGGCGAGTACATCAACGAACTGCTCCACGGCATGTTCGGCATCGCGCTACCCGCCGCGATCAGCGAATCACCGGGAGCGGGCGGCATCGTCAACGTGCCCGCCATCGTCATCGTGCTCGTCGCGGTGGCACTGCTGACCCGGGGAGCGTCCGAGAGCGCCCTGGTGAACACGGTCATGGTCGCACTGAAGATCCTCGTGCTCGTGTTCTTCTGCGCTGTCGCGTTCACCGCGTTCCGCGCCGGAAACTTCACACCGTTCATCCCCCTCGGTGCGGCAGGCGTGACGGCCGCGGCCTCCCAGGTGTTCTTCGCCTACATCGGGTTCGACGCCGCCTCGACCGCGGGCGACGAAGCGAAGAACGCGAAGCGCGACCTTCCCCGCGCCATCATCCTCTCGCTCCTGATCGTCACGATCCTCTACTGCCTGGTCGCGATCGCGGCTGTCGGCGCGATGCCCTGGCAGGACATCGCGGGCGAGGGCGCCGCACTCGCGACCATCCTGAATGCCGCCACCACCAGCACCTGGCCCGCCATCCTCCTGTCGGCCGGCGCGGTGATCGCCATCGCCAGCGTCGTCCTCGCGGTGATGTACGGGCAGACCCGGATCCTGTATGCGATGTCGCTCGACGGTCTCGTGCCGCGGGTCTTCTCCCGCGTCAACCCGCGCACCCGGGTGCCCGTCGTCAACATCGTGGTCGTCGGCGGTGTCGTCTCCGCGCTCGCGGGGTTCGTGCCGCTGGGCGAACTGGCCGACGCGACGAGCATCGGCTCGCTGTTCGCGTTCATGCTCGTCAACATCGCCGTGATCATCCTGCGCCGGCGTCACCCCGACCTGCACCGCAGCTTCCGGACCCCGCTGTTCCCGCTGATGCCGGTCCTCGGCGTCGTGTTCTGCGCGCTGCTGCTGTTCGGTCTCGGCGTCTCGACCTGGGTGGCGTTCGCTCTGTGGATGGCAGTCGGGCTCGCGATCTACTTCGCGTACGGCGTCCGCAAGTCCGAACTCCGCAACAGCCCGGAAAGGGTGACGGCACCATGAGGGCAGCACTGTTCCAAGGCCCCGAACTCTCCTTCGACGTCGCGGCGAACCTTTCCGCCATCGCGTCCGCCGCGCAGACGGCGGCGGCTTCCGGGGCGTCCATCCTCGTCTGCCCGGAGATGGCGGCCACCGGCTACAACATCGGATCCCTCATCGCGGAACGGGCCGAACCCGCCGACGGACCGATTGCGGCACGGATCGCGGAGATCGCGCGCGAATCCGGAATCGCCGTCGTCTACGGATACCCCGAGGCGGACGCCGGGGTCGTCTACAACAGCGTGCAGGTGTTCGACCCGTCCGGGACGTCACTCGCGAACTACCGGAAGACGCACCTGTTCGGTGAGCTCGACCGCTCGCACTTCGCCGCCGGCGACGAACTGGTGGTCCAGTTCGACCACGCCGGAATCCGGTGCGGACTCCTGATCTGCTACGACGTCGAGTTCCCCGAAACCGTTCGCGCGCACGCCGACCGGGGAACCCAGTGGCTCGTCGTCCCCACCGGTCTGATGAGCCCGTACGAATTCATCGCGGAGAGCGTAGTCCCGACCCGGGCGTACGAGAGTCAGCTGTTCGTCACGTACGTCAACCGGTGCGGCACCGAAGCCGACCTCGACTACTGCGGATCCAGTTGCGCGATCGCGCCCGACGGCACCGAACTCGCCCGCGCCGGCCGCCACGAGGAGGTCGCGATCGTCGACCTCGAACTCGACGTCCTCCACCGATCCCGCCGTGAAAACACCCATCTCGACGACCGACGCGTCGACCTCTACCCCTTCATGCAGGAGAAGACTTCATGACGATCCCCGTCACTCCGGACAGCACCGCCGCGGACACCGATCCCAAGCCGCTCACCATGTTCGGCCCCGACTTCCCGTTCGCCTACGACGACTTCATCGCGCACCACTCGGGCCTCGGCGCGGTGCCCGCCGACCGCCACGGCACCGAGGTGGCAGTCATCGGCGGCGGACTGTCGGGAATGGTCACGGCGTACGAGCTGATGAAGCTCGGCCTCAAACCGATTGTCTACGAAGCCGATCAGATCGGTGGCCGGATGCGGTCGCAGCCGTTCGACGGGCACCCGGACGTGGTCGCCGAGATGGGCGCGATGCGGTTCCCACCGTCGTCGACCACCCTGTTCCACTACCTCGACGCCATGGGACTGCGGACCGAGGCGTTCCCGAACCCGCTCGCCGACAGCACCCCCAGCACGGTCATCGACCTCAAGGGCGAAAGCTACTACGCGCAGCACCTCGACGACCTGCCGCCCGTGTTCCGGGAGGTGTCGGATGCGTGGCAGCGCACACTCGAGGATCACGCCGAGCTGATTCCGCTGCAGCAGGCGATCCGCGACCGCGACACCGCCGAACTCAAGCGCATCTGGAACGACCTGGTGGTCCGGCTGGACGATCAGACGTTCTACGGCTTCCTCGCCTCGTCGAAGCACTTCGCGTCGTTCCGGCATCGGGAAGTATTCGGGCAGGTCGGTTTCGGCACGGGCGGCTGGGACACCGACTTCCCCAACTCGATCCTCGAGATCCTGCGCGTCGTCATCACCGCCGCCGACGACCACCACCGCGGCATCGTCGGCGGGTCGCAGCAGCTGCCCCTCCGCCTGTGGACCGACACTCCGTCGGGGATGGCGCACTGGCCGGACGGCACGTCGGTGCGCGCACTGAACGGCGGAAGCACCCGTCCCCGGGTCACGGAGGTCCGGAGGACCGCACCGCACCAGGTGACGGTCACCGACTCGTCCGGTGAGATCCGCACCTACCCCGCCGCCGTCTTCACGGCGCAGAGCTGGATGCTGCTCAACAACATTCACTGCGACGACGACCTGTTCCCGATCGACCACTGGACCGCGATCGAACGCACCCACTACATGGGGTCGACGAAGGTGTTCGCCCTCGTGGATCGTCCGTTCTGGAAGGACAAGGATCCGGTCACCGGCCGCGACCTCGTCAGCATGACCCTGACGGACCGGATGAGCCGCGGCACCTACCTCCTCGACCACGGTGACGACAAGCCCGGCCTGATCTGCCTGTCCTACACGTGGTCCGACGATTCGCTCAAGCTTCTGCCGCTCGACGCGACGGAGCGGATGAACCTCATGATCAAATCGCTCGAGGAGATCTACCCGGGGGTGGACTTCCGCAGTCACATCATCTCGACTCCGGTCACGCTGTCGTGGGAAACCGAACGCGACTTCATGGGTGCGTTCAAGGCCAACCTCCCCGGCCACTACCGGTACCAGGAACGGCTGTTCAGCCATTTCGTCCAGGACGAACTCGACCCACGGCATCGCGGCATCTTCCTGGCCGGCGACGACATCTCATGGACCGCGGGCTGGGCGGAGGGCGCCGTGCAGACCGCGCTCAACGCCGTCTGGGGAGTGATGCACCACCTGGGCGGCGCCACCCCCGCCGACAACCCCGGCCCGGGCGACCGGTACGCCGAGCTCGGCCCGATCCGCTTGTGCGACTAGTGCCTTCGGCCTGTGAGTACTTATTAACGTCCCGCGGTTAATAAGTACTCACGGGGGTGTCAGCCCAACCAGTCCAGGACCGCGGCGGCCGTCCACGACTGCTGCATGCTCCCGAGGGGCTGACCGGTGAACGGTTCGTAGTATTCGGCGAAGCTGCCGTCGCTCGCCTGCCGCAGCCCCTCGGACCGCAGCAGGTGGGCGCGCTCGGCCCACCCGCGCCGGGCGAACGCCCAGGAGAACAGCCACGTCATCACCGGCCACACCGGACCGCGCCAGTACTCGCGCGGGCGGAAGTCGCCCGACACCGGCGACGTCGACGGCGGCACGGCGTACCGGAGGTCGGGGTGACCGCAGAATTTCGGTCCCTCGAACGTGCGGAGCAGGGCGCGTTCGGCGTCCCGGCTCAGGCCGCCGCACAGCAGGGGCGAGAACATGGCGAGGGTTTCGGTGGAAATCCACCGGCCGCTGCGCAGGTCGAAATCGCGTGCCGCCCCGGACCGTTCGTCGGTGGTCGTGAGGACGCCCTGCCGGAACCGGGCCGCCCACCCGTGCAGTTCCCGGACGTCGGAGTTCGGCATCGAGTGTTCCTCGCCGATGGTCGCGAGCACCTCGCACGCCATCGAGAACACGGCGCTGACGAACACGTCCTCCACCGCGAAGCTCATGGCGGTGGCCAGTTCCTCGTCGTCGTAGCGGACGGTCTTCATCTCCTCGAGCAGCCACAGGTAGCGGTCGTATTCGCCGTTGGACGGCCGCTGTCCGGTGTCGGCCACGTGGGACAGGTCCTCGCGCAGATACGTGGGCATCACCCCGGCCACGACGTTGGCGTACGAGTGGTCCCAGCGCGGCGAGTTGTCCATGCCGGACTCCCAGCCGTGGTACAGCGCGATCCGGCCGTTGCCGTCGAGGTCGCGGGCGTTGGCCAGCCAGCGGTGCCAGCGCACGAGGTCGGGCCAGCGCCGGTCGAGGAACTCCTCGGCGACGGCGCGGGTGCTGCGACCGTGCCTGCGCGAGTGGTCGAGGATGCGCTGCACGGCGATGGCGTGCACGGGCGGCTGGGTGATCCCCGACGTCTGCGTGCCGCTCGGTGCGTGCGCCGCGAGGGTCCCGCACTCCCACCGCCCGGGGCCGGGGAAGTATCCGTCGACGCCGTTCGCGAACACGATGTGCGGGATCATGCCGTTCTTCCACTGCGCCGACAGCAGGGTGTCGAGTTCGACGACGGCCCGCTCCACGCTCAGGGGCGCCAGGCCGACCGCGACGAACGCCGCGTCCCAACTCCACATGTGCGGGTACAGGCGCGGCGCGGCACTCGTCATGGTGCCGAGGTCGTTGCCGCGAAGCAGGTACGCGGCACGTGCCGCGAGCTGTGTCGGGGTGAATCCGCGGTCCGCCATTGCACCATTCTGCTGCGGGTCGGCCCACATCGCTCGTCGGACGGGGTTCAGCCTGCGAATCCGCACAGGGTCAGCGTCGGACGCGAGTTGCGCAGCGGCCGCGATTCCGACAGCCTGCGGAGCAGGGTCGACCCCCACAGACCGCGGCCGAGGGGCAACATCACCTCACGGGTGAACTCGAGGTCCGGCACCTGTCCGGGCAGCTCCGCCGCCTCGCCGGCGGAGAGGTGGAACGGCATCGGCGGGACGGTGTAGCCGCCGTGAATCCGCAATCCCTTCTGCGTCTTGCGGCTGAACCATTTCGGCACCGAATCGAACATCATCCGGCCGCCGGGGAAACGCCGGGCGCAGTCGCCGATCAGGGACAGCGACTCGTCGGCGGGCAGATACATCAGCAGGCCCTCCGCCGAGACGAACACGCCCCGGCCGGTGTCGACGTGGTCCATCCACGAGCGGTCCAGCGCGGACACCGCGAGTGTGGTGACGTTCGGCTCGTCCGGCAACAGTTGCCTGCGCAGGGCGACCACCTCGGACAGGTCGATCGACACCCACCGGACGTCCGGGTCGCCGATCCGCCAGTAGCTGGTCTGCAATCCTTCACCGAGCGCGACGACCGTTCCGCCGGGGTGACCGTCGAGGAACTCCCGTATCTCGTCGTCGAAGGCCCGAGCGCGCAGAGCGTGGGATTGGCTCGGCTTCCCGAAGTTCTCGTACGGATAGTCGAGGGTCTCGTAAAGCGTCACGGCGAGCGGGTCGACCAACGTGCCGTCGGGACGCGACGCCTCGACGGCACGGTTGCGGAGGGTCCACATCATCGTCGCGGGAACACCGGTCAGGGTGGTCGCGTCCACCCGTTCCCCGTCGTCGTCAGGCACGCGGCACCGGCTCTGCTTCTTCGAGTTTGGAGTGCTTGCGCGAGTAGAAGAAGTACACGATCAGACCGAGGATCAGCCAGATCCCGAACCGCAGCCAGGTCTCCCACGGCAGCGAGAGGATGAGCCAGCCGGAGAACACGACGCCGATGATCGGGATGACCGGCATGAACGGAAGCTTGAACGTGCGGGGGACCTCGGGGCGGGTGCGCCGGAGCACCGCGACCGCGATGCAGACGACGATGAACGCCGACAGGATCCCG
This sequence comes from Rhodococcus wratislaviensis, assembly GCF_900455735.1. Lineage (GTDB taxonomy): Bacteria > Actinomycetota > Actinomycetes > Mycobacteriales > Mycobacteriaceae > Rhodococcus_F > Rhodococcus_F wratislaviensis. The sequence continues at coordinate 404,629 of NZ_UAUI01000011.1, forward strand.
ATGTTGGTGAGTTCCGCGACCGTGTTGATGGGGAAGAACCCGGCCAGCAGCGCCGAACCGATCCCCACGATCCACGTGACCCGCGTCGGAACCTTGCGCACCGGGTGCGTCTTCGCGAACCATTCCGGGAGCAGGCCGTCCCGGCTCATCGCGTACCAGACGCGGGTCACACCGAGCATGAAGGTGAGCACGACGGTGATGATGCCGACGATGGCACCGACCGCGATGATGTTCGCGACCCCGGGCATGCCGACCGAATCGAAGGCGGTGGAGAAGCCGCTCTCGGGGCTGATCTCGGTGTACTTCTGCATCCCGGTCAGCACCAGGGTGACCAGGACGTACAGCGTCATCGCGATGCCGAGGGAGTACAGGATCGCCTTCGGCAGGTGCTTGGTGGCGTCCTTCGATTCCTCGGCGGCCGTGCTCATCGCGTCGTACCCGAAGACGGCGAAGAACACGGTGGCCGCGCCGGTGAACACGGCTGCGGTGCCGAACGGGAAGTAAGGGGTGTAGTTGGCGCTGTCGATGTGGAAGACGCCCAGCACGATGATGAGGACGACCAACGCGACCTTGATCGCCACCGCGACCGTCTCGAATCGGCCGACACTGCGGATTCCGCGCGAGAGCACCCACGCGGTCCCGAGGCAGAACAGGGCTGCGAAGACGTCGAACACGTGCCCGTCGCCGGTGCCCAGCGCGCCCATCATCCAGTCGGGCAGGCTGATGCCGATCTGTTCGAGGAGAAACCGGAAGTACCCGGACACGCCGATGGCGACGACGGCCGCCACCGCGATGTATTCCAGCAGCAGGTCCCAGCCGATGAACCAGCCGACGATCTCGCCGAGCGCCACGTAACCGTAGGTGTAGGCCGATCCGGCCTTGGGGATCATTCCGGCGAACTCGGCGTAACACAGTGCGGCCGCAGCACTGGCGACACCGGCGATCAGGAAGGAGATCAGCACGGCCGGGCCGGTGACGGAATGCGCGACCGAGCCGGCGAGGGAGAAGACGCCTGCGCCGATGATGCCGCCGACGCCGATCGCGGTGAGTTGCCACAGGCCGAGCGATTTGGTCAGACGCTCGTCGGGCGGGGTGTCCTCGTCGACCTCGGTGAGCGGTTTGCGGCGCAGCATTTGGGTGCGCAACTTGTCCATCGACATTGCCGGGCTCCGTTTCCCAGTGGGGTGAGATGCGGTATCTCACTCAATCACCTTTTCGGGCCGGCGTGGGCCAGGAACACGGGACTCGGTGGCCGTCGTCACCCTTGCAGGAATACGGTAGGGGGGTATGGTAGTTCTCAGATAGGACATCGATACCCCCGAGAGAGGCAGATCCGTGAGCACCTCGAGCGTCACCGTCACCGGCATGACCTGCAACCACTGCGTGTCCTCGGTCACCGAGGAGATCAGCGCACTCCCCGGCGTCACCAACGTGAACGTCGATCTGGCCACCGGCAAGGTCGTCATCGACAGCACCACCGACCTCGATCCGAGTGCCGTCGCGGGCGCTGTCGAAGAAGCCGGGTATTCCGTCGCCGGCTGAGCCGGCACCTCCAACGCGGCCGGCTGAGCCGGCACCTCCACCACAGGAGACCCACCATGAACGCAACCGGCAAGTTCGCCGGATTCACCGTCGGCCTCGTCGTGATCTTCGGCGCCGCGCTCGCACTCGGGTCGGTTGCCGGCCCGGATGTGGCCGAGCCCGCCGCGCACACGGCCGAGGACGACGGACACGGAGCGGCAGGTCACGGCGCCGCCGCCGACCCGACCCCGGGCGGACTGACGCCCACTGCCGACGGCTACACCCTCGCACTCGCATCCGACCAGGTCACCGCGGGTGCCGCGGTCCCGGTGCAGTTCCGGATCACGAACCCCTCGGGGGTACCCGTGACGGACTACACCGTGGAGCACGAGAAACTGCTGCACCTGATCGTCGTCCGCCGGGACCTCGCCGGGTTCCAGCACGTGCACCCGACGCTCGACGCGACCGGAACGTGGAGCGTCCCCCTCGACCTCACTCGCGGCGGCGACTACCGCGTGTTCGCGGACTTCACCCCGGCAGGCGGCGAAGGCGTCACCCTGGGCACGGATCTGCGCGTCGCGGGCACCTACGACCCGCAGGAACTGCCGGCACCCGCACCGACCGCCACCGTGGACGGCTACACCGTCACACTCGACGGCGTGCTGCGACCGGGAGAGACGTCGAACGTGACGCTCTCGGTGAGCCGCGACGGGCAGCCCGTTACCGATCTGCAGCCCTACCTCGGCGCATACGGTCACCTGGTGGCGCTGCGCACCACCGACCTCGGATACCTGCACGTACACCCGGACGGACATCCCGGTGACGGCGTCACCGCGGCGGGCCCCGGAATCGACTTCGCCGTCACCGCACCCGGCGCGGGCGACTACCGGCTGTTCCTGGACTTCCAGCACGCCGGCGCCGTCCACACCGCCGAATTCACCGCCACCGCCGGACCGGAGGAGAAGTGATGACCCGCTCGACCGACCTCGCGGCACCGCCCGATTCCCAGATCGAACTGGCCATCGGCGGAATGACCTGCGCGTCGTGCGCCAACCGCATCGAGCGCAAGCTGAACAAACTCGACGGCGTCACCGCGACCGTCAACTACGCGACGGAGAAGGCCCGCGTCCATTACGACGCCGCCGACGTCTCGCCCGAAGACCTCGTCGCCACGGTCGAGCAGGCCGGGTACACGGCGCGACTGCCCGAGGTGAAGCCCCCGGCCCCGGAGGAGGAGGACCCGGCGGCGGAACTGCGGCAGCGGCTGCTCGTGTCCGCGGTGCTGACGGTCCCCGTCATCGCGATGGCGATGATCCCGGCGCTGCAGTTCACCAACTGGCAGTGGCTCTCGCTCACCCTCGCGGCCCCGGTCGTGGTCTGGGGTGCGTGGCCGTTCCACAAAGCCGCCTGGACCAACCTGCGGCACGGCACCGCGACCATGGACACCCTGGTGTCGATGGGCACGCTGGCCGCGTTCGGCTGGTCGCTGTACGCACTGTTCTGGGGCACGGCAGGCATGCCGGGGATGACGCACCCGTTCGAGCTCACGATCGCGCGGGTCGACGGCACCGGCAACATCTATCTGGAGGCCGCGGCCGGCGTCACCACGTTCATCCTGGCCGGCCGCTACTTCGAAGCCCGCGCCAAACGCCGGGCGGGAGCGGCACTGCGGGCGCTGCTCGAACTGGGCGCCAAGGAAGTGTCGGTACTGCGTGACGGCACCGAACAGCTGATCGGCATCGACCAGCTCGAGGTCGGCGACCTCTTCGTGGTCCGTCCCGGCGAGAAGATCGCCACCGACGGCGTCGTCGTCGAAGGTTCGTCGGCGGTGGACGCGTCGATGCTGACCGGTGAATCCGTGCCGGTCGAGGTGTCGCCGGACTCCGAGGTGGCGGGTGCGACGGTCAACGTCGGCGGTCGAATCGTGGTTCGCGCCAGCCGGATCGGAGCCGACACCCAGCTCGCGCAGATGGCGTGGATGGTCGAGGACGCGCAGACCGGCAAGGCCGAGGTGCAACGCCTGGCCGACCGGATCTCCGGCATCTTCGTCCCGATCGTGATCGCATTGTCGGTCGCGACCCTCGGTTTCTGGATCGGCACCGGCGGTTCGGTCGCCGCCGCGTTCACCGCCGCGGTCGCCGTCCTGATCATCGCGTGCCCGTGTGCGCTCGGACTCGCCACCCCGACCGCCCTCATGGTGGGCACGGGACGCGGAGCCCAGCTGGGCATCCTGATCAAGGGACCCGAAGTTCTGGAATCGACCCGGCGAGTCGACACGGTGGTGGTCGACAAGACCGGCACCGTCACCACCGGCACGATGTCGCTGCACGACGTGATCGCCGCGGACGGCCAGGACGGGGAGCAGGTTCTGCGGTTCGCCGGCGCACTCGAGGACGCGTCCGAGCATCCCATCGCACGGGCGATCACCCGCGCGGCACGGGACCGGTTCACGACGCTGCCCGACGTCGAACAGTTCACCAACATCGCGGGACTCGGCGTCCAGGGCATGATCGACGGACACGCGGTGGTCATCGGCCGCGCGAAACTGCTCCGCGACTGGTCGCTGCACCTCACCACGGAACTCCGGCGCGCCGTCGACGCGGCGGAGTCGGAAGGCAAGACGGCCGTCGGGATCGGCTGGGACGGCCAGTCGCGCGGCGTGCTCGTGGTCGCCGACACCGTGAAGCCGACGTCACGCGAGGCGGTGGCGCAGTTCCGCGAACTGGGCCTCACCCCGATCATGCTCACCGGCGACAACAATTCCGCGGCCCGGGCGATCGCCGCCCAGGTCGGCATCGGCGAAGTGATCGCGGAGGTACTGCCCCAGGACAAGGTCGACGTGATCAAGCGTCTGCAGGCCGATGGCAAGGTGGTCGCGATGGTCGGCGACGGGGTCAACGACGCCGCCGCTCTCGCGCAGGCCGACCTCGGTCTCGCCATGGGAACCGGCACGGACGTGGCCATCGAGGCCAGCGACCTCACGCTGGTGCGCGGCGACCTGCGGGCCGCGGCCGACGCGATCCGGTTGTCGCGCAGGACGTTGAGCACGATCAAGGGCAACCTGTTCTGGGCCTTCGCCTACAACGTCGCGGCGTTGCCACTGGCGGCGGCGGGCCTGCTCAACCCCATGCTGGCCGGCGCCGCCATGGCATTCTCATCGGTGTTCGTCGTGAGCAACAGCCTGCGACTGCGCCGCTTCCAGCCCCTGACCACTCCCACCCGAGGGGAACACTCATGACCGAGCAACCGAACACCGACCACGACCACACGGCCGGCCACGGGTACATCAGCGCCAAGGACGACTACCTCAAGCGCCTGCGCCGCATCGAGGGCCAGGCGCGGGGACTCCAGCGGATGGTCGAGGACGAGAAGTACTGCATCGACATCCTCACCCAGGTCTCCGCGATGACCAAGGCGCTGCAGGCCGTGGCGCTGGGTCTGCTCGAAGACCACATCAGCCACTGCGTCGTCGACGCCGCCGTCGCGGGCGGCTCCGAGGCCGACGCGAAGATCAAGGAAGCCACCGACGCCATCGCACGACTGGTGCGTTCCTGAAACCAGACCACGAGAGCAGCTTCCGAGGGAGCAGGCATGTCTCACGATCATCAGCAGCAGGAAATGGAACGGGTCCGGCACACCGACCACGCTGATCGGCACGCCGGTCACGGCGCGCACGGCGAGGTGTTCCGGCAGAAATTCTGGATCAGCCTCGCACTGTCGGTGCCGGTGGTGGTGTTCAGCCACATGTTCGCCGACCTCCTCGGCTACACCGTCCCCGACTTCCCCGGTGCGTCGTTGATTCCGCCGGTGGTCGGCACCGCGATCTTCTTCTACGGGGGCGCGCCGTTCCTCACCGGCGCGTGGGGTGAGCTGAAGTCGCGACGGCCCGGCATGATGCTGCTGATCGGCATGGCGATCACGGTCGCGTTCGTCGCGTCGTGGATCACGACCCTGCAGATCGGCGGGTTCAACCTCGACTTCTGGTGGGAGCTGGCGCTTCTCATCGTCATCATGCTGCTCGGCCACTGGCTGGAGATGCGGGCGCTGGGGTCGGCGTCCGGCGCCCTCGACGCACTCGCCGCGCTGCTGCCGGACACCGCCGACAGGGTCACCGACGACGGTGTCACCGAGGTGCCCGTCTCCGAACTCGCCACCGGCGACCTGGTGCTGGTGCGGGCCGGTGGTCGCATCCCCGCCGACGGCACCGTCGAGGACGGCCGCGCGGAGGTCGACGAATCGATGATCACCGGCGAATCCAACCCTGTCCCACGGTCGGTCGGCGACACCGTGGTGGCCGGCACCGTCGCCACCGACAGCGCGCTGCGAATCCAGGTGGGCGCGGTGGGGGAGGACACCGCCCTCGCCGGCATCCAGCGGCTGGTCGCCGACGCGCAGTCCTCCTCGTCCCGGGCGCAGGCCCTCGCCGACCGCGCCGCGGCGTTCCTGTTCTACTTCGCTTCGATCGCAGGGCTTCTCACGTTCGTGGTGTGGTCGCTGCTCGGCAACGTGGACGAGGCCGTGGTGCGGACCGTCACCGTTCTGGTGATCGCCTGCCCGCACGCACTCGGTCTGGCGATACCCCTCGTGATCGCCATCTCCACCGAGCGTGCCGCGAAGGCCGGTGTCCTGGTGAAGGACCGGCTGGCGCTCGAACGCATGCGCAACGTCGACGTCGTCCTGTTCGACAAGACCGGCACCCTGACCCAGGGCAAGCACGTCGTCACCGGGGTGGTCACCACCGCGGGTGTCACCGAGACCGAACTGCTCGCGCTCGCCGGCGCCGTGGAGGCCGACAGCGAGCACCCGGTCGCGCGGGCCATCGTCGCCGAGGCGGCAGCGACGGTGCCCTGGGACGAGCGGCGCACCGCGTCCGACTTCCGGTCGCTGCCCGGACGTGGGGTGCGCGCAGACGTCGACGGCATACCCGTAGAGGTGGGCGGGCCGGCGATGCTCGCGGAGCTGAACGTGACAGTCCCCGAAGACGTTGCCGCGCAGACGACACGGTGGGTCGAGCGCGGCGCCTCCATCCTCCACCTCGTCCGCGACGGCGCGGTGCTCGGCGCGGTGGCGCTCGAGGACGCCGTCCGCGAGGAGTCCCGGCAGGCGATCGACGCCCTGCACGAGCGCGGTGTGAAGGTCGCGATGATCACCGGAGACGCCCGTCAGGTGGCCGACGCCGTCGCCGCCGATCTCGGTATCGACGAAGCGTTCGCCGACGTGCTACCGGAGAACAAGGACGCCGAGGTGGCCGCCCTCCAGGCCCGCGGTCACCGGGTGGCGATGGTCGGCGACGGCGTCAACGACGCGCCTGCGCTCGCCCGCGCGGATGTCGGCGTCGCGATCGGCGCCGGCACGGACGTCGCCATCGAGTCGGCGGGTGTCGTCCTCGCCGCCGACGATCCCCGCGCCGTCCTCTCGATCATCGACCTGTCCCAGGCGAGCTACCGCAAGATGTGGCAGAACCTGGTGTGGGCCACCGGCTACAACGTCATTGCCGTCCCTCTGGCCGCCGGTGTCCTCGCGTTCGCCGGGGTCGCGATTTCACCCGCGGTCGCGGCGATCCTGATGTCCGTGTCCACCATCGTCGTCGCACTCAACGCGCAGCTGCTGCGACGACTCGATCTGGATCCGGAACGGCTGAGCCGACACTGACCCGCTCTGCGTCGACCGGGCCGGCGCCCTCGCTATCTGCTGTCGGTCAGTACTTCGATCTTGCGGGAGAGGCCGAACAGCACCGCTCCCAGAAGGACGGCTCCCGAGCCGACGAGGAGGAAGAAGGTTCCGGTGGAAATTGTCGTGAACAATCCGCCGAGTAGGCCGGAGAGCGTCGATCCACCGGCGAGGGTCAGGAAGAGCAGTGCCACGGTTTGCGCCGTGAATCGCTCGGGTGCAATGCGCGTGGCCAGTGCGAGTCCGACCGGTCCGACGAAGATTTCGGATGAACCGGCAACGGCCATGCTGACGAGAACCAGGAGCGGTGGCACAGTCTTGTCGGGAAAGAACTGCGAGAGCAACAGCAGCAGGTAGGCGCAGCCGACCATGGTCAGCCCGATGACGAACTTCGCGGACGTAGTCGGTTGGCGAGTACCGAGTTTCGTCCACAACATGGCGACGAGAGGGGTGAGCAGGACCGCGGAGACCGGGCTGATGGTGGTCAGCCAGGGAGCGGGTACCTGCCAGCCACCGACATCGAGATCGACCCGATCCTTGATGAACACCGAGATGGTGGTGAACTTCTGGAACAGGAACCCGAAGTACAGCAGGCTTGCGATCCACAGTGGGATGAAGCCCCTCATACGACGCTTCTCCGCCGGTGTCACGTTCGGCGAACGCAGGATCACGGTGAAGTAGATGATCGCGGCGACGAGGATGACGGCGCCGACGAAGTGCGAGAGGTTGGTGTTGTCGACGAACCCGAGCTGCCAGAGGGCGACCACGAAGGCAGTCACGGCGGCGACGGCGGCGAACGCGTAGGGCAGGTGCGTGCGAGCGATGGGATTTTTGACGACGCCGGCCTCGGCGGGCAGGTCGCGCATCTTCCACGAGTATTGGATGAGCGCCCCGACCATTCCGACGGCGGCGAGGCTGAAGGCCGCGTGGAATCCCCATCTGCTCTGGGTGAATCCGGTGAGCAGCGGTCCGAACGCGGAGCCGGTGTTGATGGCCATGTAGAAGTACGAGAAACCGGCGTCGCGTGCGGGGCGATTGTCGGCATAGAGCATGCCCACTATCGACGTGATGTTCGTCTTGAGCGCGCCGGTACCCAGGACGATGAGCGTGAGCCCGAAGGCCAGGCCGGAGAGTCCGTCGAGTATCGCGAGAGCAAGGTGGCCGACGGTGATGACGACGGCGCCGTAGAGGACCATCCGGCGTGGCGCGATCAGCCGATCGGCGATCCATGCCCCGAGAATCTGGGACAGGTAGACCGATCCGCCGTAGGCGCCGACGATGCTGACCGCGGTCGCCGGCGCGAGATCGAGTCCGCCGTCGCTGAGTGAGTACAACAGATAGAAGCTGAGAACTCCCTGCAAGCCGTAAAAGCTGAAACGCTCCCAGAGTTCGGTGAACGCCAGGTTCCACAGACCCTTGGGTTGCCCGAGCGAGTCGGACCTCGTCCGTTCGACCGTGCGGTGGTACTCGGTTGCGACGCTCTTGTCGATCTCGGTCATGTCTCTCCCTGTGTTCGGGGAAGGGGGTGTGGTTCGTACCGGCGCCTCGGCGCTGAGCGCGTGCTGGTGGTGAGAGATCAGCGCCCGGCGATCTTGTCGGCAAGCAGCGCGAGTCGGGAGGTGCGAGGGCCGGCCGCTCGAGCCTCGAGAACGTCGGCGATCGAGTAGATGCGGTAGAGGCCGTGTGCGCCGATCCACCGGAGCGGTTCGGGTTCCCAGCGTCGGGGCATCTGACGAACCCACGGCAACGTGGAGAGCTTGGTATCGCCCTGCAGGATCAGGTCGGAAGCGATGCGGCCGGCGAGATGGGCGGCCGTCAGCCCTTGGCCGGCGTAGCCGCCCACGCGCAGGATCTTGCTGCTCGGGTCGTTGTCGATGAACGGTGACCAGTCGCGGGTCACCCCGAGCACACCGCACCACGCGTGAGCGGCGGCGAGGGGGACTTGCGGGAACAAGTCCGCCAGGAGGTTGGTCAGTGCGGCAATGGTGTGCTGGTCGACTTCACCGTCACTGTCGACTCCGGAGGCGAATCGGTACGGCTTACCGCGGCCGCCGATCGCGATGCGCCCGTCGGGCGTTCGCTGGCCGTAGAAGTACGTGTGGGCTGCACCCGACACGCCGTCGCCGTGCGCCCAGCCGATCTGCTCCCACTGATCGTCGGTGAGCCGATCGGTCACGAGCATCGCGCTGTTGAGGGGGAGCATCCGCCGGCGCTGTCCCCGCTGCCGGGAGGAATAGCCTTCGGTGGCGACCACGACATGCCGACGTGCCCGGACGGTGTGAGCGCCGACAGCGAGTCGGCCGGGCTCGATCGTGTCCACCCGCGACGAGGTGTAGATGCGCACCCCGGCCTTCTGAACGGTCCGGGCAAGGGCGAGCAGCATCTTCACGGGATCCACGCAGTAGTTGTCCGGTGAGTGCAGGGCGCCCGTCACGCCGGCGATGTTCACCCGCTCGCTCGCCTCGGCGGCGGCGAGGAGGCGGAGGCGGCCTTCGTCGACGCCCCAGCTACGGCTCTTGGCAAGGTAGTTTTCGATCCGGTTCTGTTCGCTGGCCGAGCGGGCCACCTGCATCCAGCCGCCATGGCGGGCGTCGATGTTCTGAGCGCCGAGCACGTCGACGACGTCGTGGATGGATTCTTCCAGTCGCTGTTCGATCTCGAGGACACCGGCACGACCACCGTGTTGACGTGCCAGAACGTCGCGGATTCCAACGGGTTTCGCGGACAACCAGCCGCCGTTGCGTCCGGAGGCTCCGAATCCGAGACGCTCGGCTTCGAACACGGCGACGGACAGTGTGGGGTCGGCCTGGGTGAGGGCCCACGCGGTCCACAGTCCTGAGAGTCCACCGCCCACGATCGCGACATCGACTTCCTCGTCGCGGTCCAAGGGCACGGTCGCGGGGATGTCGAGATCATCTCGCGACATCCAGTGAGAAAGGTGGCCGTTTCGCATGGAGAGACTCCCCGGTCAATATTTCTTTACCTAAGATCAAGTTATCTTGATCACAACCAAAGGCTGATGTACTTTCTGAGGTATGTCAAGTGCATCGACGGACGACGGTTCGCCAGCGGTCGATCCCCATTCACTGGGTGCGCGACTGCGCTCACGACGGCGCGCGCTGCGGTTGACGCTGGCTGAGGTCGCCGCAAAAGCCGAGGTCAGTGAGGGGTTTCTCAGCCAGCTCGAACGGGACCGCAACACTGCCAGCATCGCGACCCTGCAGAGGATCTGCGCGTGCCTGGAGATGAACGTCGGCGAGTTGTTCACCGAGGCATCGACGACCGCTGTGCACCGGTACCGCACCGCGCATTTCAATGCCTTCGGCACCAACGCGCGGAAGGTCCGCATCACGCCGACCACCCATCGCCAGCTCGAATCGTTCATCGGGGAGTTCGACCCGTACGGGACCACCGGTGACGAGCTGTACGCACACGGCGACTCCGAAGAAGTGCTGCTCGTCATCTCCGGCCGCATCGAGGTCACCGTCGGTGAGCACACCGACGTGCTCAACGCACTCGACAGCGTCGCGTACTCGAGCGCCAGCCCGCACCGCGCCCGGGAGATCGACGGCAAGCCCGCTGTGGCGCTCTGGATGATGTCGCCACCGAGCTACTGAAGCGTCACCCGTCGCAATGCGGACACCAGCCCGTCGACCGTGTCGGTGACCGCCGCGACGTACGCGTCGGGGCGGATGACCCACACCTCACCTGGCTTCGCGTCCAACGCGGCGGTGAGGACGCCTGCGCTGTCGATCTCCGACAGCCGGACGAGGCGGATCGGCGTGTGCACCGTGTCGAGTGCCGCGCTGCGGATCTCGTCGACATCCACACCGTCACCCGCGAGAAGCAGGATTCCGTGCCGGGCGATGGCGCGGAGCCGGCTGCCGGAACCGCCCTGCAACGTCACCGGGGTGTCGGGCACGAGGATTCCCGGCGCCGCGGCCGGGGTGCAGCCACGCTCGGGGCGCCCGGCGAAGGGTCGCTGCGGATCGATTGTGGTCACGGGTGATTCGACGTACCAGAACGGCTCGGCGAGGCGTCCGCTGTCGACCTGGGCCCGCGCCTCCCGGTCGGTGACCGCCGCGGTGAGCACGTGGCGCCGGTGCCGGTGCTGATCCTCGGACTGCGGAACCAGGAAGTCCATCGTCGCCGTGGTGACCGCGATGTTCTCGACGGCCGCCGCGTGCCGCTCGGTGTGGTACGTCTCGAGCAGCGACTCGCCGGCCCAGCCCCGCAGGACGAACGCGAGTTTCCATGCCGCGTTCTCGGCGTCGGCGACACCGGAATTCAGTCCGCGCGCCCCGAATGGCGACACGATGTGCGCGGCATCGCCGGCCAACAGCACCCGGTCGACGCGCATTCGGTTCGCGACCCGGGAGTGGAAGCGGTACACCGATTTCCACACGATCCGGTAGTCGGTGTCGCCGATGATCTTCCGGATCCGCGCGTCCAACGCGCCCGACTTCTCCTCGGCCTCGAGGTCGTACTCGCCGGGCACCTGCCAGTCGATGCGGAACGTCGAGTCCGGGCACGGGTGGATGAGCACCTGCCTGCCCGGGTTCCACTCGGGATCGAAGTAGAAGCGGCGTTCGTCGGCCCAGCCCGGGATGTCGGCGGCGATGTCGCAGATCAGGAACTTGTCGTCGAACGAACGACCGTCGAACGTGACACCCAGCTGCCGCCGGATCGCGCTGCCCCGCGACCCCACGGCCACCACCGCGTAGTCCGACGTGACGGTCTCCTCCCCGGAGCCGGTGCGGCAGGTGATGGTCACGCCGGTCTCGTCCTGATCCACCGACGTGGCCTCGTATCCCCACCGGACGTCGATCGACGGCGTCGCCGCGATCCGCTCGTCGAGCAGTTCCTCGGTCCGTGCCTGGGAGATGTTGACGAACGGCGGGAACGACGAGATGCCGCGGTCGACGAAGGTATGCGCGAACAGTTCGTGGTCGCGGTGGAAGGTGCGGGCGCACCCCCACGTCACGCCCTCGTCGGCCAGTTGCCTGCCGACGCCGATCGCGTCCCACACCTCGAGGACGTCCCGCTGCTGGCAGATGGCTTTCGATCCGATCGGGTCCCGTTCGGCCCGGGCGTCGAGCAACGTGACCGGAATGCCCCAGCGTGCCAGCAGCAACGCCGTCGTCTGCCCCACCGGGCCGTTGCCCACGACGGTGACCGTGCCGCCGCGGGTGTGTCGTCTTCCCATGATCCTCGCCTTGTCAGTGTGAAACGGTGACGGACGTCAGCCCTGCAACTGGTCCCAGACCTCGCGGTCACGCTCCGCGGTCCAGATGACGGGCCGTTCGATGCCCGACAGCTCGTCCCACACGCGGGAGACGTCGAACGGGAGGCAGTGTTCGAAGATCGGCCAGTGCCCGTACTGCTCGTTCAGTGCGGCATGGGTGGCCTCGAACGCCTCCTTCAGGGTGCCGCCGCGCTGCTGCACCGCCCCGACCTCGGCCAACATGACCACGATGAAATGGCGGGTCTGCTCGATGGCGGCGTCGACGGCCTCCCGACCGTGGGAGACGGCGCCGCGTCCGCCGATCAGGACCTCCGCGCCGAGCGCCTTGATCCGGTCGAGGGTGCCGGTGGACCAGTCGCGGTGGAACGCGTCGCCGGTGTAGAGCGCGGCCTGCGCCTCGACGAGGTCGCCGGCAAAAAGGATCTTCTGCTTCGGCAGCCACGCGGTGATGTCGCCTTCGGTGTGGCCGCGGCCGAAGTGCTGGAGCACCAGGTCGCCGCGTCCGCCGCCGAGGTCGATGGTGAGCTTGTCGGCGAACGTCAGGGTGGGCCACGTCAGTCCGGGCACCGAGTCGGCAGCCTTGGCGAGGCGGGGCATGCGTCCGAATTCGCTAGCCCAGTCTTCCTTTCCACGCTCCTCGATGAGGGCGCGGGTGGTCTCGTGCGCCACGATGGTCTCGGCGTCGAACGCGGACGCACCGAGCACGCGGACGGCGTGGTAGTGCGAGAGCACCAGGTACCGGACCGGTTTGTCGGTGTGCTCGCGCAGCTTGCGCAACCAGTCCTGCGCGGCCACCGGGGTGGCGAGTGCCTCGAAGCAGACGACGAAGTCCTCGCCCTCGATGGCGCCGATGTTGGGATCCCCCTCGGCGGTGAGGGCGTACACGCCGTCGGCCAGGACCTCGAGCGTCTGCTCCTTCTCACCGAGGTCGGCCGACGAAGCGAAGCTTGTGGGGCTCATGCGATCCACCTAACTAATCAAAGGTTTGATTGATGGTGGCCACAGTAACCCGGATCACAAAATAATGAAAGCCTTGATCAAAAATCGGCCTGGGATCCCTGCGCCCGCGGCCGACCGACCGGACGAACGGGACGCTCGTTCGATCTGACGCAACGAGCGTCCCGTTCGTCGCGACGGGGGTGGGTAGACGGGGGTGGGTATCCGGCAGGCTCAACCCTTGATGAGGTCGTCGATCTGGCCGATCGCCTGCGAGGCGCCCTCGACCACGCCCATGTCGAGCACCTGCTGGAGACCTTCGGCGGTTGCGTAGGTGCTGACGTAGGTGGCGATGGTGCTGCCGTCCTTGTCCTGGAAGGAGAACTCGTTGGTGGACACTGGCATCGATTCGATCGGGGTGAAATCCGCATCGGCGAATCCGTCGGTGAAGGTGAATCCGGTCGGCTCGTCGACGGAGATGATGTTCCAGTAACCGGCATGCTTGTCACCCTCGGGCCCGGTCATGTAGTAGGTGACCCGCCCGCCGGGGGCGAACTCATGGTCGACCACCGTCGCCGGGTATGTCGGTGGACCCCAGATCTTTTCGAGCTGGCGCGGATCGGCATAGATCTGCCAGATCCGTGCTCGGGGCGCGGCGAACTCGGCGGTGATGGTCAGGGTCAGTGCATCGATGTCGTGGCTGACATTGGTGACAGGCATCGTTCATTCCTTCCGTTGGGGTTGTGTTGCGATCAGTTCGTCAATGCGTGCGATACGTCCACGCCAGACCTGTTCCAGCTCGGCGAGCATGGACGACACTGCGCGAACTGCGTCCACATCGCCCGTGGCGAGTTGTTCACGGCCGCTGCGTCGTTTGACGAGTAGGCCGGACTTCTGGAGGACGGCGACGTGCTTCTGCACGGCAGCGAAACTCATGTCGTATTTCGCGGCCAGTGCCGAGACGGAATGCTCGCCGGCCAGCACGCGACGCATGATGTCGCGCCTCGTTCGGTCGGACAGCGCGTGGAACAGGGCATCGGCCCGGTCCTCATCTGTTTCTGACACCCTCAGAACATACAACCGATTGGTTGTATGTGCAAGGCTGCTTCGACTTTCAGGATGCGAGTGGGCGCGGATGGCACCTTCGACGTACGAGCTCGCGAATGGCCTCAGGGAGCTGGTCACGCTGCCACCGGCATTCACGTCGTCCTGCTGCACGCGCGGCTTTGATCGCATAGGCGGCAGCACCGAGTTCATGCACTGCAACGTGCGCGACGGCTCCGGCCTGCCCCGCAGCGTATGCGGCGTGCCGTGCTGCACCACGCAGGTCCCTGGCCGCGCACGATGCCGCCCACAGGGCCAGAAGCTGATGATCCGAGTCTGTGAGCGTCCCACCGCGGCGGATCGTGACGAAGCGAGGGTCTCGGACCTTCGGGAGGATCTGGCTGGAACTTCTCTCACTTGCATCCGGCCACAGCACCCGAGGGCCGCGCATACCACCCGCCTCGGATCTGAATACTTTTTGCGGGCAGCGCTGGTCGAGGTTGAGAGTTGTTACCCGGTTTGCCGGAGACCGGTGTGGGCAAGGCAGATGTCGGCAAGCTCGTCGAGCGACAGGGGAAGCACCCGGGCGAGGGCCGCGACAGTGGTGAACGCGGGTGTCGCCATCCGCCCGGTCTCGATCTTTCGAAGAGTCTCCGGTGAGATCCCGGCCTCCTGCGCGACCTCGGCGAGGGTGCGATCACCCCGTGCCTGCCGCAGCTGATGACCGAGGCGCTTGCCTGCGGCCAGCTGTTCCGGGGTCAGAGGGAGACGCACCATCCGAGCAGTCTAACCCTGGAGCGGTATGAAAATCCCAGCCCGCGGTCTAGAGTGGTATTTTAATACCGAATTTGTGCGTACGAAGAGGAGTAGTTGGTGCTGGAACTGAAAACACCCCGCGAGGTCGCTGCGATGGACGTCACCGGCACATTCATCGCCGAGTTGCTCGACGATCTCGAACACCGCGCCGAACCGGGCGTGAATCTGCTCGAGCTCGAAGACCGAGCCCGCCAGTTGATCGCCCAGCGCGGCGCCACGTCGTGCTACTGGGACTATGCGCCGTCATTCGGGCGCGGACCGTTCCGCAACGTCATCTGCCTGTCGGTCAACGACGCGGTACTACACGGCCTGCCGCACGACTACGTGCTGCAGGACGGGGACCTGCTGAGCATGGACATCGCAGTCTCCATCGACGGGTGGGTCGCCGATTGTGCCCGCAGCATCATCGTCGGCGATCCACGACCCGAGGACGCGCGCCTCATCGCAGCCACCGAAAAGGCCCTGACAGCCGGAATCGCCGCCGCGTTACCCGGCAACCGGCTGGGCGATGTGTCTGCGGCGATCGGCGCGGTCGCCGCCGAGTACGGGTACCCGGTCAACACCGAGTTCGGTGGTCACGGGCTCGGGCGGACCATGCACGAAGATCCGCACGTATCGAACACCGGACGTGCGGGCCGAGGACTCACACTGCGCCCGGGGCTGACCCTCGCCCTCGAACCGTGGTTCGCCGCCGGCACGGACGAGATCGTCTACGACCCCGACGGGTGGACCATCCGCTCGGCCGATGGATCGCGCACCTCGCACAGCGAGCACACCATCGCGATCACCGACGGCGCGCCGCTCGTGCTGACGCGCCGGGAACAGGTCGCTGCATCTGCACCGTGATTGCCAGGCCCCCGGACGACGGTCCCCGCCGAACGAACGGGACGCTCGTGCGATCTGACGCAACGAGCGTCCCGTTCGTCGCGACGGGGGCGACGGGGGCGAGGGGAGGTGAGGGGGTGAGGGTGGGTAGCGGTGTCACCCCGCGAGCAGGACCCCGACCAGTGCGATCGATGCCACCCAGACGGTGGAGATGCCTGCGAGGACGAAGGGTCGTGCGCCGACCTTCTTGATCGTGGCGATCTGGACGCCGGCGCCGAGGGCGAACATCGCGGCGGTGAGGAGGGCGGTCTGCACGATCTTGGCCTCGGCGAGCAGGCCCGTCGGCAGCAGGCCGGACGACCGCAGGCCGACACAGGCGAGGAACGCGAGGACGAAGAGCGGGACGAGCGGCGGCCGCTTCACGTCGGCGTCGGTGCCGGCGAGCCTGCGCTGGCGCACGCTGAGGACGGCCATGACCGGGGCGAGCATGAGGACGCGGGCGAGTTTGACCACCGCGGCCACGCCGAGGGCGGCACCGCCGATCGCGCCGCCCGCGGCGACCACCTGTGCAACCTCGTGGATGGAGCCGCCCGCCCACAGGCCGGCGTCGGTGTCGGAGAGTCCCAGCGCCCGCGACAGCAGCGGGATCGCGGGAATCATGAGCGTGCCGAAGATGACGACGAGCGCGACCGCGGTGATCACCTCTTCCTCGTCGGCGTCCACGACACCGTCCACCGCCGCCACGGCGGCCGCACCGCAGATCGAGAATCCACAGGCGATGAGCAGGCGCTGCGTCCAGCTCAGGCCGAGCAGCTTGCCCGCGAACATCGTTCCCACGATGCCGAGACACACGATCGCGACGACCACGACGATGACGCCCCAGCCCAGTCCGAGGATGTCACTCAGCATCAACTGGAGCCCGAGGAGGGCGATGCCCACCCGCAACAGCTTCTTGGCGGAGAACTGCAGTCCCGGGCGCAGGCGTTCGGGCAGATGCACGGCGTTCGACAGAACGGCGCCCAGCACGATGGCGATGAGTAGCGGGCTCACCGTCGGCAGGAACCGGCCGACACCCATGGCGACGGCGGTGGCGACGGCGCACAGCGCCAGACCCGGCAGGAGAGTGGCCGTGGCGGTCTGGAGTCGCGGCAGCGTTCCCGTGCTCTCGACGCGCTGTTCCTCGGACTTCGATTCGCTCAGTTGACTACTCATGAATCCACGGTCCGTCACGGCGGCTGTCTCCGGTAGCCGTCATCTCGGCATGTACATATATCATCGTGATATGTCTTGCGCCAGGGTCATATACTCAGTGCATGTCCCGCAGATGGCCCGAGTTCCCCGTTCTCGAGTTGCTCGTGGGCGTCGACGACCACGGAAGCCTCAGCGCTGCCGCCAGACTCGCCGGAATGGCGCAGCCGAACGCGAGTCGCGCCATCAAGCAACTCGAGCGCCAGTTCGGCATGACGCTGCTGCAGCGCAGCCCCACGGGCTCGATACTGACACCGCAGGGAACCGTGATCGCGCACTGGGCGCGCCGGGTGCTCTCCGATACGCGCCGGCTTCTCGACGTGGCCGAGGGGCTGCGCGCGGAACGCGCCGCCGAGTTGACGGTGGGTGCCAGCATGACGGTCGCGGAACACCTGATGCCGGGGTGGCTGGGGCAGTTTCGCCGTTTGCACTCCGACGTGACCATTCACCTGCAGGTGCACAACTCGACTCAGGTGTTCGAGCGGATCAACAGCAGGATCTGCGACGTCGGGTTCGTCGAATCGCCGACGGTGCCGCGACCGTTGAAGAGTCTCACGGTCGCGCATGACCGGTTGGTCGTCGTCGTTCACCCCACCCATCCGTGGGCACGGCGACGGAAGGCGCTGTCCGTCGCCGAGTTGGCGCTGACACCGCTCCTGGTCCGCGAGCCGGGATCCGGCACGCGGACCACGCTCGACGTGGCATTGCAGGAATACGACCGGGCGGCACCGCTTCTCGAACTCGGGAGCGCCGCCGCGATTCGCACCAGCGTGCTGGCCGGGGTCGGTCCCGCGGTGATGAGTACCCTCGCGGTGGCGGAGCAGGTCGGTGCCGGCGAGCTGAAGGTGATCGACGTCGACGGTCTCGAGCTCGACAGGGTGCTGCGGGCCGTGTGGCGGGGCGCGCGTCAGCTCGACGGTCCCGCAGGCGAACTGGTGCGTCTGGTCCGCCGGGTCGGTGCCGAGCCGTGAGCGGCTGTCACCCGAGAATGCAGGTCGCCGCACCGGCGGCGATCACCAGGACGATGACCGCGGAACGAAACACCCCCGGCGGAAGTCGGCGGGCGATCGCCAGCCCGGTGACGTTGCCGATCAGCGCGGCGGCGACGAAGACCGGGAGGCGCGGCCAGAACATCGATTCCGTGATCTCGTCGTGGAACCACAGGACACCGAGCGCCATCACATTCGCGACGATGAAATAGCCTGCGAGATCGGCGATGAAAGCCATCGGTGGCAACCGCGCTCGCATCAGCAACAGGACCGGTGGCGGTCCGTTGAGCGACGTCGTCGTTCCGAGGTAGCCACCCACGGAACCGGTGAGGACGTGCGCGGTCGTGGAGGGCACACGCGTGGCCTCCGCCCGGTTGGGGAGCGCCATCGCAAGCCCGCACAGCATCACCACAACTCCCGCTGCCGGCTTCAGATACTGCTCCGGCAGCAGACCGAGGGTGACCGCGCCCAGCCAGGCGCCGGGCAGACTGCCACCGCCGAGCAGCGCCACCCGTCCCCAAGTGATGTGTTCTCGCAACTGATACGCGGCGCCGATTCGCGTGATCAGGCCCGCCACCAGATTGACGAACACCACTTCGGGAACGGCGAAGCCGACCATCAGCATCACCGGCGTCGCGATCAATGCCGTCCCGAACCCGGTGGCGCCGCCGATGACGGACGCGATGCCGATGCACAGGGCACCGATGAGGAGCATCGTCATCGCGACTCCCTTCCCGATCCGGTGGTACGTTCCCGTGCAGGTCTGATGTTCAGGTGGCCAAAGATTGGACTGCGCTCACTAGAGCCATCAGTTCGATGTCGCTGGCGGTGCACCCTCGGGACAGGTCGTTCCACGGTGCGGCCAGGCCTTGCAGGATGGGACCCAAGGCTATTGCACCCCCGAGCCGCTGAGCAATTTTGTACCCGATGTTGCCGGCATCGAGATTGGGAAAGACCAACACGTTGGCCCGGCCGGCGACCCGCGAACCGGGCGCCTTGGACGCGCCGATCTCGGCGACCAGCGCGGCATCGAATTGCAGGTCACCGTCCACGTGCAATTGCGGGTCCCGGACGCGCACCAGTTCCGCGGCCTCGCGGACCTTCTCCACGCGGGGGTGGCTGGCGCTGCCCTGGGTGCTGAACGACAGCATCGCCGCGATCGGGGTCTGCTCGGTGAGCTGGAAGTGGGTGGCGCTGGCGGCCAGCGCGATGTCGACCAGTTCCTCGACCGTGGGGTCGGGTACGACGGCGCAATCGGAGAACGTCAACTGCCTGCCGTCCGACAGCAACATCAGGAACGAGCTCGACAGGATGCTCGAACCCGGCGCGAGACCTACGATGCGCAGTCCGGCCCGCAGCACGTCGGACGTCGGCCTGCTCGCACCCGCGACGCAGGCGTCGACCACTCCGGCGCGCAGTGCCGCTGCGGCGAGGCACACCGGGTCGGACAGCGCCGACTCGATCCGGTCGGGGTACCTGGCGAATCCCGATTCGACGGCGTCACGGATCGCGGGGTCGGCAGCCGCCTCGGCGACGTCGACGACGAGTTCCTCGGCCAGCGGGATACCCGCGGCCGCGGCGATGCGCCTGATGACGTCCCGCCGCCCGAACAGCCGCGGGGACACGACACATTTGTGGTGCAGATGGTGGGCCGCACGGATCGCGCGTTCGTCTTCTCCGTCCGCGAGACCGACGACGCGGTTCTCCCCACGCAGGGTGGCGATCCAGTGCTCGATCAGCGACGAATCATTCAGTCGTGCAGCGTCGGTGGGTGGTACAGCGGTGACGCCCGGGGCCATGGCCTCGCACTCCCATCACTACGAAGAAGGGTGGCGGTCGTCGATCTCGACGACCGCCACCCGCTGGAAATCGGGGAACGTGTCGTTCCCTACGGCTGGATTGCCTTTTCGATGTCGGTGAGCATGCTGTCGATGCCGTGGAGCAGTTCCGAGAGCACCTCGTCGTCGGCGACGAGGGGCGGCGAGATCATCAGCATCGTGGCACCACGGTCGTCGCCACGGAGAATCACCTTGGTGCGGGCGAACGCCTCCGGCAGTACCTTGCGCAACACCGTCAGCGATTCCTGCTCGGTGAACTCGCGGCCGCTGTCGCTGTCGGCCATCAATTCGATCGCGTAGAAGAATCCGGTGCCGCGCACGTCCTTGACGCAGCGGTGCGCGCTCATCAGCGAGTCGAGTGCCGACTTCAACTTCGGGCCGCGCGCGGTGACGTTGCCCAGCACGTTCTCGTCGCGCATCGCGGTGATGTTCGCGACCGCCACCGCTGTCGACACCGGGTGTCCGCCCCACGTCGCGCCGTGTGTGAACACGCCGCCCTTGGGCGAGTCGTAGAGCTCGCGAACCAGCTGCTCACGCACGATCAGGCCGCCGAGCGGGGCGTATCCGGAGGTGGAACCCTTCGCGAACGTGATCATGTCGGGAACCACACCGGTCAGCCCGTGCCCGAACCAGTGTCCGAGGCGGCCGAACGAGCAGATCACCTCGTCGGAGACCAGCAGGATCCCGTGCTTGTCGCACAGCGCGCGCAGCGCGGGCCAGTATCCGTCCGGCGGGACCAGGGCGCCGCGCCCGTTCTGAACCGGCTCGGCGAACACGGCGGCGATGGTCTCGGCGCCCTCTTCCTCGATGACGGCTTCGATCGCGGCGATGCAGTCGAGCTCGTTCGCCGGGCCGCAGTCGCCGAGGTAACCGAGGGTGTTGGGTACGGAGCGGACCCCGGGCAGCAGCGGACCGAACGGGTCTTTGATCTTGGGCAGCTGCGTTACCGAGAGCGCACCGAGAGTGGTTCCGTGGTAGGCCATCTCGCGGCTGATGATCTTGGTGCGCTGCGGGTTGCCCTGGCTGCGGTGGTACTGCCGGGCGAACTTGACGGCCGTCTCCACGGCCTCGGATCCCGAGTTGACGAAGAAGGTCGTCCCGAGATCGCCGGGAGCCAGGTCGGCGATGAGCGCGGACGCCTCGATCGCGGGAATGTGGGCGCTGCCCCAGTTGGACGCGTACGCCAGCGTTCCGATCTGCTCGCTCGCCGCCTTGGCGATGTCGTCGCGGCCGTGACCGATGTTCACGCAGAACAGGCCTGCCAGACCGTCGAGGAAACGGTCCCCCTCGGTGTCGATCAGATAGCTTCCCTCGCCACGAACGAACACCGGGAAGTCGCTTTCCCAGGTGTCCTTACGGGTGAAATGAGGTCCGAGGTGCCGGCGGGCCCGTGCTCGCAATTCGGTGACGTCCACGACCATCTCCTTCGTTGTCGAATGGCTGTGATGCACAACATACCGACGGGGCAGACCGCAGGTCAGGGCCAGAAGAGCGGTATTCGATGGGTCCAGTCTGGTCCCCGCAGACGGCGCTCAACTGGTCCTTCTGGTCCCATGCCAGAGTGATCCAGACTTCGGTATCGCTCGGGCACCACGGCGTGTGGTCGGAGCGGCGAACAGCCCCAGCTAACGGAGGTCTCACATGAGGATCGGTATCCCCAAGGAAGTCAAGAACCACGAGTACCGGGTGGCGGCCACTCCCGCCGGCGTCCACGAAATGGTCGCCCACGGGCACGACGTGTTCGTGGAACGCGGTGCGGGGGAAGGCTCGTCGATCGGCGACGACGCCTACGGTGCCGCCGGCGCGAAGATCCTCGACTCCGCCGATGCGGTGTGGCAGAGCGCGGAACTGCTGCTCAAGGTCAAGGAGCCCATCGCCGAGGAATACCACCGGATGCGTTCGGACCTCACGTTGTTCACCTACCTGCACCTCGCTGCGGGTGAAGAGTGCACCCGGGCACTGCTCGCCGCCGGAACCAATTCCGTTGCGTACGAGACCGTTCAGCTTCCCGACGGTTCGCTGCCGCTGCTGTTCCCGATGAGTGAGGTCGCCGGCCGGCTCGCACCGCTCGTCGGTGCGCAGGCACTCATGCGACCGGAGGGTGGCCGAGGCGTACTGATCGGCGGCGTGTCCGGTGTGTCCCCGGCTCGCGTCGTCGTGATCGGTGCCGGCGTATCGGGCATGAATGCCGTCGCCGTCGCCGCAGGCACCTGGGCCGACGTCGTCCTGTTCGACAAGAACGTCGACAAGCTGCGCGCCGCCGACCGGATGTACCAGGGCCGGATCCGCACCCTCGCCGCGAACGCCTACTCGATCGAGCAGGAAGTCATGCAGGCCGATCTCGTGATCGGTGCCGTGCTCGTCCCGGGCGCCAAGGCACCGAAGATCATCTCGAACTCGCTGGTCTCGCGGATGAAGCCGGGCAGCGTCCTCGTCGACATCGCGATCGACCAGGGTGGTTGCTTCGAGGATTCGCGTCCCACCACCCACGCGGAGCCCACGTTCAAGGTTCACGACTCGGTGTTCTACTGCGTGGCGAACATGCCGGGAGCGGTGCCCCACACATCGACGTACGCACTCACCAACGTGACCTTGCCGTACACCCTGCAGATCGCCGAGAAGGGCCTCGCCCGCGCGGCCAGGGACAATGCCGCACTCCGCGCCGGAGTCAGCACCGTCGCCGGGCGCCTGACGAACGATGCCGTCGGTGCCGCACTCGGGATCGAGTCGGTCAGCGTCGACGACGCGCTCAACCTGGTTTGATTTCGCCGCCGGCCCGGCATACTGAGAAGTGCTCGTTCGAGAACTTCTCGGCGTGCCGGGTCGGCCTACATCTGGCCACTCTTGGATCCACAGGAGGCGATGCGTGCCGAGAACACTGATCGAGGTCGACCGCAACTCCGCCGAACCGCTCTACCGCCAGGTTCGACGGGCGATCGAACACGGCATCGCCAACGGACTGTTCGATCCGCGCCACCGCCTTCCGAGTTCGCGTGAACTCGCGGTCGATCTCGCGATCTCACGGAACACGATCAACCTGGCGTATCAGGAACTGATCGCCGAGGGACTCGTTCAAAGCCACCAGCGCTCGGGCATGTTCGTGAATCCCGACATGATCGAGACGCTTGCATCGGACGCCCGCGCGACCATTCCGCGCATCGACTGGTCGTCCCGCATCCGGCGTTACCCCGATGCCGACGTCCCGCACATCGAGAAGAACGTCGACTGGCACTGCTATCCGTACCCGTTCCTGGCCGGGCAGATCGACATCCGCAGCTTCCCCGCCCGCGCGTGGGTGCGCTGTCTCCGCGACGCACTGTATCAACCCCACGCCTACGCGAGTCTCCAGGACAGCGTCGGTGCGGACGATCCGATGCTGATCGACATGATCCGCCAGCATCTGCTGCCCTCGCGCGGCATCGAGGCGAGCGCGGACGAGGTTCTGGTGACGGTCGGTTCCCAGCAGGGGCTGGACCTCGTCGGCCGGGTGCTGCTCGGACCCGAAGATCGGGTTGCCATCGAAAACCCCGGCTATCTCGATGCGCGACACATCTTCCTGCGCACCGGCGCCCAGGTGTACGGCATCGACGTCGACGACCGCGGCCTGCGCCCGCCGGAGACTCTGCGCGGCACGGACCTGATGTATCTGACACCGAGCCATCACCATCCGACCAACGCGACGCTCGGCATCGACCGTCGTCAGCGTCTGCTGCAGCTGGCCGCGGAGTCCGGCACCGTGATCGTGGAGGACGACTACGACAGCGAGTTCCGCTATCACGGCAGCCCCAGCCCGGCGCTGAAGGCGCTCGATTCCAGCGGCGACGCCGTGTACCTCGGCACGTTCTCGAAGTTCCTGGCCCCGGGTCTGCGTCTGGGCTACCTAGTCGGACCTGCGGACCTGGTGCGCGAACTGCGGAAGGCCCGGCGGTACGTGCTCCGTCATCCACCGGGCCACCAGCAACGGGCCCTGGCCATGCTCATCGACAGCGGGGAGTATCACCGCGCACTGCGCCATCACCGCACCCAGATGAAACACAAATGGGAACGGCTGTGTGCGGCCGTCGACAAGTACCTCCCGTGGCCGCAGGAGCCGTATCCGCCCGGTGGCGTCAGCTTGTGGATGACCGGTCCGGAGAACCTCGACTGCCGAGTGCTCGTGCGCGAGGCGGAGGCCCGCGGTGTGCTCATCGAGCGGGGCGACATCTTCTTCACGCAGCCGGTCCCGCCCCGCAACCACTTCCGCATCGGCTACGGGGCGATCCCGCTGCGTTCCATCGAAGAAGGCATCGCGCTCCTCGGCCAGGCGTGCCAGGCGAGTTTCCGCCGGTAGCGGGAACCCGCCCTCGCCTGATCGGCGGGGACGGGTTCCAGTTCCGTTTCAGCTGAAGCACTTACGTTCGGGCTACCGCATGTTCGCCGCTTCTCCGTCGATCATGACCATGGTGGGACGGGGGATTTCGGTGGTGCCGTCGGCGAGATCTCCGAGGCTGCCGTCGAGCGCCACCAGGTCCGCACGACGGCCCGCCGTCAAGGTGCCGACACGGGTCTCGTCGTGCACCAGGTACGCGCTGTCGACGGTCATGGCACGGATCGCGCGATCCACTCCGATCCGCTGGTTCCCGCCGAGCACGGTGCCGCCCCTCGTCATCCTGGTGACCGCGGTTCTGATGGTCGCGAGCGGATCCATCGGGGTGATCGGGCAGTCCGAATGCAGTCCGAATCGCAGCCCCAGCTCGTCGGCGCAGGCGAGGGGATCCATCTCGGCGGCGCGCTCGGCACCGAGGAACCGGTCGCGGTGGCGGTCGCCCCAGTAGAAGATGTGGTTGACGAAGAAACTCACCCCGAGTTCGGCTTCCCGGATGGCGGCGAGGTCGCTCGGTGCGCTCACCTGGCAGTGTTCGATCCGGTGCCGTCCCACCCGGCCGTCGGTGGCTTGCGCCCTCCTCAGCGAGGTGATCGCGGCGCCGACCGCCGCGTCGCCGTTGGCGTGCACGGCGACCTGGCCGCCCGCACGATGCACCCGCAGGATCATCTCGTCGAGCTGCGCCTGCGGGTAGAGCAGGTCGCCGTGATGACTGGGGTCGCACGCGTACGGCGTGCGGAGTGCGGCGGACAGCCCCTGGATCGACCCGTCGGCCCAGAACTTCGCGCCGGCCAGCCGGAAGCGTGCGCCGGCCGCGGGTGCGTGCTCGAACGTGACTCCCCGGTCGTCGAGGGCCTCGAGCGCCATGTCACCGCGCAGGAACCCGACGACGTGCACCGGTAGCTCACCCGAGGCGTCCAGCGAGCGGTAGGCGGTCAGCTCCTGCTCGCCCGCCGAGAGACCCACCCCGAGATCGTGGATGGTGGTGATGCCCCGCGACCGCGCCGACAGCAGGCTGCGAAGCAGGGCGCCGTTCACCTCCTGCTCGGTCAGCGCGGGAACCGCCGCGGTGAGCCTGGCCACCGCATCGATTTCCCACGCCATCCCGGTCAGACGACCGTCGGCGCCGCGAGGGAACAGCGGGTCGTCCACCGGCACCGTGGATTCGTCGATGCCTGCCGCCGCGAGTGCGGCGGTGTTGGCGACGGCGAAGTGCCCGCAGATGTGCAGCACGATGACCGGCCGCTCGGTGCTGACGGCGTCGAGATCCGTCCGGGTCGGATGCCGTCCCTCGGCGATCTGGGTGTCGTCGTAACCCCACCCCCTGATCCATCCGCTGCCGGTGGCCGCGGCACGCAACGCCCGCTGGATGTCGGCGATCGACCGGCACGGTGGTGTCCGGCAGTCCGCCCAGCCGTCGGTGAGGCCGGCATAGGTGGGGTGGATGTGCGATTCGATCAGTCCCGGGATAACCGTGGCACCGGGCAGGTCGAGGCGGCGGGCCCCGATGCCGACATAGTCGGCCATGTCCTTCCTGGTGCCGGTGGCGACCACGTCGGCTCCGTCGATGACCAGCGCTTCGACGGTCGGCGACGACGGGTCCTGGGTGTGGATCGAATCGGCGGTGAGCAGTGTCCTGGACATCAGGCACCCACTTCGCTGCGTGCGGCCACGGATCCCGCGGCGGTGCCGGACGTTCGGCCGTCGGAGCGAAGGCCACGGACGGGATCGGTGGGTGGCCAGAACACCCGCGTCGACACCACGAACAGGATGTTGAGGACGAGGGCGGCCGCGCCGAGGTTGACACCGTGCTCGGCGAGCCACACGGACACGGGGCCGTGCTTGTCGAGATACAGCCACAGCACCACGACGTCGCCGAGCACCACACCCATGGCGAGGGCAGCGGGACGCAGTTTCCATCCGAAGACCATCGTCGCGAAGACCACCGCGGCCTGGGTGACGCCGTAGTACGCCGTGTTGACCAGGGTGAGCAGGAGCTGAGGTGTCGCGAGGGTGAGTAGGAGCGAGATCCCGAGGTACGCCACGACGACTCCGCGCACCCAGACCCGTTGGCGGGATTCCGGGATCCCGGGAATGATGTTGCGCGACACGATCGCGCCGATTCCGAGGGCCGCGCCGCACAGCACCACGATCGCGCAGAGGGCCGCGCCGCCTGCGACGACGCCGGTCAGCCAGTCGGGCAACAGTTGCCGCGACAACTGCAGGAGCACCTGGTCGGATTCCGTGCCCTCGAGCTTGGTGGGCAGCAGCGTGATCGCCCCGAAGGCGGCGGCGACGAGGAACGGGTACATGAGCATGTACAGGGGATTGAACTTGGCGACCCGCTTGATCGTCGCCTCGGACTTCGCCGCGAGCACGGCCTGCACGATGATCGGGAAGATGAAGAATCCGACCGATTGGAACACGATCGTCGTCAGGACGAACGTCAGTGACGAGCCGGTGACCGTGGAGTGTGAGGCCGCGCCGCCACCACTGGCCGCCGCCGCGGCGAACAGCTTCTCGGTACCACCGGTCTCGATCACTGCCGCCAGTCCGATCAGGACGGCGCCGAGCAACAGGGCGGTGTCCTTGACGTACGACACGAATGCGGGGGCGCGCACCCCGGACAACATGAGGAACAGCAGCGCGAGGGCTGCGCCTGCGAATACCGCGACGGTGGGGTCGATGGAGATGCCCAGACCGGTCAGCGCGATCTGCAGTCCGGCGAGCTGAAGCTGGCCCCACGGGATGAGGAATACGACCGAAGCGATGGCGATCGTCAGTTCCAGCCCACGCGACCGGAAGTGGCGCCCGGCCACATCGGGCAACGTCATGGCGCCGTATCTCTTGCCCGCGCGCCAGAGGTAGGGCGCGAAGAAGTATCCGATCGGGTAGGCCAGCAGGATGTACCCGATGAACCAGACGCCGTAGCTCGCCCCGTGCGCGTACACGCCGCCGGGGAATCCGATCAGGGTGCCGATGCTGTACGCCTCGCCCGCTCCCAGGATGAACACCAGCAGCGGACCGAACGACCGGCCACCCACGAGGTAATCGGAGATCTCCTTCTTGCTGCCGCGCCGCGACAGCACGCCTGCCCCGAGGGCGAGGACGAGCACCAGGGTGAAGAAGGCCGCGGTCATGACTGTTCTCCGATCCGAGCGCTCGCAGCGGCCGACTCGGCGCGCTCGGCAGCTTCGAAGTCCTTACGGTCGAATAGCTTCCAGGCAAGATGGAGGCACAGCGAGGTGAGCGGCATCCACAGGAACAACCACGCGAACAGGATGGGGACTCCGAAGACCGTGGCCGTGGATCCGGACAGCGCGACGATGCCGCCCAGAACGCCGGCGAACGGGACACCTATCGCGAGTAAGGCGCTTTTTGCCTCGTTGGACATGATTGTTTTGTCTCCTATTCCGACTGCGTCCACCGGCGTCGCGGGTTGGTCCGGTGCCGGTCGACGTGCACTCTGGCACTAGTGTGGTCTGAATCACTCCCCTCGGGCCATGGGCGAATCCCGGAAAACGCCGAGGCGGTTCGTGAATTTCACGGGAGTGTGGAATGCGAGGGAGAGGGTGCCCGAGGCCGTGGGTGAAGACACGATCCAGCGGTTGTGCCGGCAGGTCTCGGAGGAGATCGAGTCGGTAACCGACCGGGCGGTGGGTCAGATCCGCGCCGAGCTGCAGTCGTACGCCGCCGTTCCGATCGACGAGCAGCGCGGATACATCAGTCGCCAGCTCGCGGCGACGTTGCGCGCCCTCGCGGAGAGCGAACCTCTCGCCGACGACGTCCTCGAGCGTTCGCGTCAGCTCGGCAGGCGCCGGGCCATGCAGGGGTTGCCGCTGTCCGACGTCATCGAGACGTACCACATCGCGTCCCGCGAATTGTGGAACACGATGGTGGCCACAGCCGCCGAGCCGACGACCGACCTGCTGCGCGCAGGCGGCATGATGTGGGACCTCGTCCACACCGCGACCAGCGCGGTCGCTGTCGGACACACCGACGCGACCCGAAGCGAACAGGCCATCCGCGCGGGGGTGCGTTACCGGTTCTTCGAGTCCCTCGCGAGGTCGGTCGACGGCGACCACCGTGATGTGCGCGAGCTGGCAGAGGCACTGGGTTTCACCGCGCAGCACGAGTTCCAAGCGGTGTGCGTCGCCGCGGAGGAGTGGTCGGAAGCGCAGCTCGAACGCCTGCAACGCACCCTGGACACGATCCCGGGCACCACTCAATGCAGCGGGCACGGCACCGTCATCATCGCCCTGAGCCAGCGCGCACCGGTCGACGACATCATCCGCGAGGTACGGCTCGGCCACCCGGGGACCACGGTCGGAGTCGGATTGGGCCGCCCCGGCCTGGCCGGCGCGGCGATGAGCATCACGGACGCGCGACGGGTCCTGCAGCTGGCCTCGCCTACCGGTGAGGTGGTCCGTTTCGCCGACAAATGGGTTGCCGCCACCCTGGCAGACCATCGCGACGAGCTCGCCACGCTGCTGGAGCCGGGTGTCGCCGTCGCCGCGGACCATCCGCACCTCGTCGAGGCGGTATTGGCGTTCGCCCGCAACGGGTTCTCCATCAGCGCGGCCGGGCGGGACATCCACCTGCATGCGAACTCGATCACCTACCGGCTCGACCGCTGGCAGCAGCTGACCGGCTGGGATCCCCGGACTCTCGACGGCCTGCAGCGGTCGGTGTCGAGTCTGAATCTGTTCCAGCGGGATTCGGGCGGCGCAGCCTTCCGGCAGGAAGATGAGCAGCAGCCTTCCCAGCTCGACACGTCAACTCCATCTGTTTCGCCGACAGGTGCGTCGCACCCGAGGAGTGAGCCGCGCCGGCTGTCGGATAGCTGACTACGTCTTTGGATCGACGAGGCGAACCTGGAGGCGTGTAGCATGTTACTCAGGTAACATGCTACACGTTACTCAACCACGACCGACTAGAGTGACGAAGTGGCCGACTCTCCACTCACACTCCAGCCGCTACCTCGAACGGCCGAATCACTCACCGAGAAAGTGATCACCGGGGTGCTCGACGCCGTGCATAGCGGACAGATGGTTCCAGGCGTTCTGTACTCGGTGTATCAGGTCGCCGAGGAGTTCGGCGTGTCCCGGAGTCCGGTCCGCGAGGGCTTGCTTCGCCTCGCTGATTCCGGATTGCTGCGATTCGAACGCAACCGCGGATTCCGGATAATCCTTCCCCAGCCTCATGAGATCGCAGAAATCTTCGCGGTCCGGCTCGCACTGGAACTACCTGCTGTGCGCCGAGTCGCGCGGGAGTCTTCTCCTGCCCTGATCGAGCAACTCCAGCGACAGCTGGACGATATGGATCGCAGTGCGGCGGCCGGAAACGAGGAATCGTTCTCGAAACAGGACGAGCGACTCCACGATCTGATCCTCGCGGCCGCCGGCAACTCGCGCGCGCGAACCATCATCAGCACCCTGCGGGAAACAACGAGGTTGCTGGGGGCAGCGACGGCCGACCGCTCGCGAACTCTTGCGGACATCAGTTCCGAGCACCGCCCGATTGTCGATGCGATCATGGAGGCGGATTCGTCGACGGCCGAGAGGGCAATGCGGCAGCACATCCTTCATACGGGAAGGCTCCTGGTGGAGCAGGCAGCTGCCGACCAGGGCTCCAACCAGGACTGCAACGAGATCTGGGCCTCCGTTATCGACTGAGCCCGGTAACATCGGCTCACCGACAGGCAAGGCGAGAAGGGGGCGCGCGGTGAGCGAAGAGCTGCCTGCGGGCACACAGTCTGTCGGCCGGGCGCTGGCCGTGCTCAAATTGCTCGCAGCTTCACCTGACGAGCTGAACGGCAGCGCAATCGCCACAGAACTCCAATTGTCGTCCGGCACGGCTAACAGGCTGATCCGAGCGCTGATCGCAGAGGGCCTTGTAGCGCGGAACCCGATATCCGACAGCTACTATCTCGGAAGCGGAATGGTGCTTCTTGGGCAGGCCGCGCAGCGCGGATTCGGCATGGACAAGGCCCTGCCCATCCTGGAGCAGCTTCATTCCGAGACCCAGGAATCGGTGAACCTCTCCATCCGTGAGGGGTCGGAGTCGGTTGTGATGATGCGGGTGCAGTCGACGCTTCCGTTGCGATTCGAACAGCACACAGGCGCCCGGTTCCCCCTGTACACGACCGCTTCGGGCAAGGCCATCCTCGCGTTCTCTCCGAGTGCCGAGACGTACGTCAAGACGCTTCCGGTCAAGCTCGCCAAGGTCACGCCGTACACCCTGAGCACACCCCGCGAGCTCTCCGAGCAACTGAGAGAGATCCGGGCACGGGGGTACAGCGTCGACGAGCAGGAGAACGTAGAGGGTGTGCGATGCGTGGGCGCGCCGATCCTGGACGCAAACGGAACCGCGCACGCTGCACTTGTGATCCAGGTACCCACTGTTCGTATGCCGAAGTCCAGGGTCCGTACGCTCGGGGAACGCATTCTTCAGGCAGCGAAGGAAGTGTCACAGTTCATCCCGGTCAACCGGGCGATGTCTCACTGATCCGACGCCGTTCCGCGGACAGGTCTCGCATAGGGCTTTTACTCGCCGCAGTTCAGTGACGTCCCAGTCCGTCCGGCTCTGGATCCGTCAATTTGTTCGTGTGAGGCGCTTCACATATTGGCAATCCTGGCCTATCGTCGCTTCATATTGTGGGGATTGTCCCTACATGGTGACAGCGAAGGAGTCTCAACGATGTATCGATCGAGCGAGAATGAGAGCGTCTTCACCTGGGCAGCACCGCCACTGAAGTTCGGCATCGGAGCATTGGACGAGCTCGGTGCGGAGCTATCGGCTCAGGCCTTGGAATCGTGCTTGGTAATCACCGATCCGGGTGTTCGAAACACCGGGATACCCGACCGGATCCGTGAACAGTTGGTCGCGGTGGGCATCAAGTCGGACGTATTCGATGGCGTCGCTGTCGAGCCGACGGATCAGAGCATCGACGAAGCCGTCTCTTACGCCTCGGAACGTGGGTGGGACTGCTTCGTCGCAGTCGGAGGGGGTTCCGCCATCGACACGGCCAAGGCAGTAAACCTCCTCACCACACACCCGGGAGAATTACTCGACTTCGTGACCCCACCGATCGGCGGAGGCAAGGCGCCGTGGCTCCCGCTGAAGCCCCTGATCGCCGTGCCGACCACCGCCGGCACCGGATCGGAATCGACGACGATCTGCGTTATCGATTTCCTCGGCCTGCACTTGAAAGCCGGAGTCAGTCATGCCAAGTTGCGACCGACGCTCGCCGTTGTAGATCCCCTGACCACTGTCTCTCTCCCCTCGCAGGTCACGGCGGCGAGCGGGATGGACGTGCTGTCTCACGCACTCGAGAGCTACACCAGCGTCCGGTTCGATGCCAAGCCCGCACCGGAAGACCCGATGAAGCGCCCGGCCTTCTGTGGTTCCAACCCGATCAGTGACGTCTGGTGCGAGCAGGCCCTCTCCTTGGTAGGGAAGTACCTGCGGCGCGCCGTCATGAATGGACGAGACCTCGAAGCCAGGTACCAGATGGCGCTTGCGTCTACCTCCGCCGGAACAGGGTTCGGGAACGCGGGCACCCATCTACCGCATGCCAATGCATACCCGGTCGCCGGAGCGGTCGAAAACTATCAGGCCGAGGGCTACCCTTCAATGCCCATGGTGCCGCACGGTCAGGCCGTATCCGCGACTGCCGCTGCGGTTTTCCGATGGACCTACCCGAGCGATCCCAGTCGACACCTGCGCGCAGCCGAACTTCTCTCCGGCCAGACCTTCACTCCGACCGACGGAGCCGACGCGCTCGCGCATGTACTGAGCGAGTTGATGTCGGACATCGAAATGCCCTCCGGGTTGCGGAGTTTCGGCTACTGCGAAGAGCACCTTGACACACTGGTCGATGGAACGATGAAGCAAACACGTCAACTGGCTGTGGTGCCCCGTCCGGTAACCAGGGATGCCCTTACAAACATATTCCGGGAGTCGTTGTGAGCACTTCCCGAGACACCGAGCAGGAACCCTCGAAATCCGAGATACGAACCGTCGTGGCCTCGAGTATCGTCGGAACAACAGTCGAGTGGTACGACTTCTTCCTTTATGGCATCGCCGCCGGGCTGGTATTCGACAAGCTCTTCTTCCCGGGCTCGGATCCGATCGTCGGCACGCTGCTCGCGTTTGCCACGTTTGCGATCGGATTCATGGCCCGGCCGTTCGGCGGTCTTGTCTTCGGGCACATCGGCGACCGTGTTGGCCGGAAGAAGACCCTGGTAGCCACCATGATGATCATGGGTGTAGCGACCTGTCTGATCGGGCTGGTTCCCAGTTACGCCACGATCGGTATCGCAGCACCGATTCTGCTGGTGGTACTTCGGCTCGCGCAAGGTATCGCAATCGGCGGTGAATGGGGCGGGGCGGTCTTGATGGCAGTCGAGTACGCCCCCCGCGGCAAGCGCGGCTTCTACGGAAGCTTGCCGCAAATCGGCCTCGCGATCGGCCTGATGCTGGGTACGGGCGTATTCGCAGCGCTCAACTCAACATTGTCCGAGGCAGCATTCCTCGCCTGGGGTTGGCGAATTGCCTTCATGCTGAGCGCGATCCTGGTGGCGGTGGGCCTCTTCATCCGCCTCAAAGTCATGGAGACACCTGCCTTCCGCAAGCTAGAGACGGTAGAGGAGAAGGCTACTGTGCCTGCTCTGGAACTGATCAAGAGCGCACAGTCACGACGAAACATGTTGCTTGGAATGGGCAGTCGATGGGCCGAGGGCGTGGCATTCAATACGTGGGCGGTATTTGTCATTGCGTATGGCACCGGCACGCTGCACCTCAGCCGTCAAACCCTACTGCTGGCGGTCATGGCCGCGGCGGCGACCATGGTCGTCTTCATCCCGATCTTCGGAAGAGTTGCAGACCGTTTCGACCGCAGACAGGTGTTTGCTGCGGGAATCGCGATTCTCACGGCTGCGGCTTATCCCGCCTTCGTGCTAATCGGTACCGGAAATACAGCGGTCATCGTCGTCACGATCGTGTTGGTCCTCGGCGTCCTTTATCCGATCGTCTACGCTCCCGAGTCGTCGTTATTCGCGGAACTGTTTCCCACCCGAGTCCGCTACAGCGGTATCTCCGTCGTCTACCAGCTTTCGGGAATCGTGGCATCCGGGCTGACACCGCTCGTTCTCGCGTCCCTCCTCAGTTCGGCAACCGGTGGACTTTCGCTGATAATGGGATACACCGTGGCAGTGGGGGCTGTCAGCGCCGTATGTACGCTCGCAATCCGCCGTCGGGACATTTACACAGAGAGCAGGGACGAGCAGTCACACCCTGACGATGCCCCAATGTCACGGATAGCCTCGACCTGACGATCAGCTGCCGTGGCCCCGGCTCGGGTTTGACCGAGAGCGGGGCCACAGCGCTGCGACCAACTGCACACCCGTTGCTTGTGCTCAACCTCGCGCGCTCCGTCACGTTCTGTACACGACCAACTTGCCCCGTGATTGGAGTCCTGCGCAAAAGGTTTCGCCGTCAGTCAGCGCAACGCCACCTGCACGAGGACGGCGGCGCCGAGGAAGCCGAGTAGCCACAGCACCCGTTGCCGGACCTGCTGGGCGGTGGTGCGGTCGAACAGCCATTTCCCCGCGGCGGCGCCGAACATGCAGAGCGGCACGAACAGGGCGATCTGCGCGAGGACGGGCACGGTGAGCAGACCACCGGCGGCCGACCCCGCGGCGCCGAACGCGTCGATGACGAGGAAGAACACGACGAGCGACGCGCGGCCGGCCGCGACGTGGGAGGACGCGGAGAAGTACATCAGGACGGCGGGCGGGCCACCGAGGGCGAAGCCGCCGTTGAGGAGACCGGACGCCACTCCCGTCACGGTGGTCACCCCGGGGCCGGGGAGCGACTGCCGGTCGGGGACGGCGGCCATGGCGACGGCGGAGCCGATGATCGCGACACCCAGCAGCACGCGCACCAGGTCACCGGACAGCTGCGTGAGCGCCCACATCCCCAGCGGCATACCGATCAGGGTGCCGGCGAACAACCAGCGCAACGACTTCCAGTGCACCTGCCGCCACACCTGGGGCAGCATCGCGGCGCTCGCGACGACCTCGAGGACGAACACGGTGGGGATCACCGACGTCGGCGGGAGCAGCACGACGAGTCCCGCGACCCACACCATCGCGCCACCGAACCCCCCGAAACCGCGGACGACACCGCCGGCCACCACGACGCCGAGCGCGAAGAGGAGGGCAGGCAACGACAGATCCCACACCGTTGCCGCCATACCCTGTTGCACCGCTTTCGTTCGCCGTTGTCTCCGTCAGAAGTGTGGGGGTCGCGGCGGCGAAGCGACAGGTCCAGACGACGTCGAATCGTCGGTACCAGGAACGCACGGGACGTGGCCCCCGGCGTCTGCTGCGCCGGGGGCCACGTGCTCGCGGGGAGCGGACTACACGTAGTCCTTGTACTTGTCGAGCAGGCGAACCGGCTTCGACAGCGCGTCGCGGCGGAAGGGGTCGCCGAGTTCGCGGGTGCACATGATCTCGATGACCGTCGTCTTGCCCTCGTTCATCTGTGCGGCGACCGCGCGCTGCAGTGCGGGACCGACCTCTTCGAGCTTGTCCACGACGATGCCCTCGGCACCCATCGCCTGTGCGATCCCGGCGAAGGACTCGCTTTCGAGCTCACCGGCGACGAAGCGGCGGTTGTAGAAGTCGACCTGGTTCTTCTTCTCCGCACCCCACTGCCGGTTGTGGAAGACGACGGCGGTGACCGGGATGTCGTGCCGGACAGCCGTCATGATCTCGCCCAGGCTCATGCCCCAGGCGCCGTCGCCTGCGTATGCGATGGCGGGCCGTTCGGGTGCCGCGGCCTTCGCGCCGATGATGGTCGGCAGCGCGTAACCGCAGTTGCCGAAGCTCATCGGGGCGAGGAAGCTGCGCGGCTTCTCGAACCGGAGGTAGCTGTTGGCGACGGAGTTGATGTTGCCGATGTCGGTGGAGACCATCACGTCTTCCGGCATCGCCTTCTCCAGCTCACGCAGCACCTGGCGCGGGTGCAGCCAGTTGCCGTCCTCGCCTTCCTGTTCGGCGATCATGTCGAGGCTGAACGCATCGCGCTCGTGCGTCCATTCGTCGAGTTCCTTCTCCCACGCGGCCTTCTCGGCGTCGATCTTCTCGCTCCGTGCCGCACGGTTGGCGTCGCAGACGAGGGCCTTGCCCTCGAGCCGCTCGGTGAGCGCGACGGCGGCGGCCTTCGCGTCGCCGCAGATCCCGACGGAGATCTTCTTGACCAGGCCGAGCATCTTGTGGTCCGCGTCGATCTGGATGATCTTGGCATTCTTCGGCCAGTAGTCCATGCCGTGCTGCGGCAGAGTCCCGAAGGGGCCGAGGCGGGTGCCGAGGGCGAGCACCACGTCCGCCTGGCTGATCAGCTTCATCGCGGCCTTGGAACCCTGGTAGCCGAGCGGTCCGGTCCACAGCGGGTGGCTGGCGGGGAACGAGTCGTTGTGCAGGTAGCTGTTGACGACGGGGGCGCCGAGACGCTCGGCGAGTGCCTTGCACTCGTCGACACCGTCGGCCATCACCACGCCGCCACCGGACACGATGACCGGGAACTCGGCCTGTGCCAGCAGTTCTGCCGCCTCGTTCAGGCTCTTCTCGCCGCCGGGACCGCGGTCGAGGCGGGTGGGCTGCGGGATCTCCGTCTCGATCTCACCGTAGAAGTAGTCGCGCGGAATGTTGAGCTGCGTCGGGCCCATCTCGGACATCGCGCGGTCGAAACAGCGGCCCGTGAACTCGGCCATGCGCTTCGGGTTGTTGACGTGCCCCTGGTACTTCGTGAATTCCTGGAACATCGGCAGCTGGTTGGCTTCCTGGAAGCCGCCCAGGCCCGTTCCCATGGTGCCGGCCTCGGGGGTGACGATGACGACGGGGCTGTGCGCCCAGAACGCGGCAGCGATCGCGGTGACGCAGTTGCTGATACCAGGACCGTTCTGGCCGATCACCATGCCGTGGCGCCCGCTGACCCGCGCATATCCGTCGGCCATGTGTCCCGCGCCCTGCTCGTGCACGACGGGGACCAGTCGAATCCCGGCGGGAGCGAAGATGTCCATCGCATCCATGAAGGCAGATCCCATGATGCCGAACATGTCGGTGACGCCGTTGGCGACCATCGTCTCGACGAACGCCTCCGACGGTGTCATCTTCTGTACACCGGAGACAGCGGTGCGATCGGCACCGTTCTTCTTCTTGCTCATGTGTGATCCTCCTTCAAGGGCGCGCCGGAACCGGCAGAGAATGTCAAAAATCGGAACGTTTCGTTCGTGATTTTGTGATCTGCAGTGACAGTAGGCCACGTCACACACTTCGTCAATGAATGTTCCTAAAACTGGAACGGGATGTATGATTTTTCGATACACGATGCGAATGCGTCGCCGTTTCGGCCAAGGAGGAACCGTGGGTGAGATTCACCGGATCGACGAGTCGAACGGACACCCGACTACGGAGCTACCCGGGGACACACCGACGCTCCGCCTGTTCGCACTGCTCGAGATGATCGCGTCCAAGGACCAGCTGTTCACGTTGCAGGGGCTCGTCGAAGAGACGGGCATGGCCAAGCCGACCCTGCACCGCATGCTCCAGCAGCTCGAGGGAGCCGGCCTCCTCACCCGGCAGAACAACGGCAGGCATTACGGCACCGGTGTGCGCCTGCGACGCTTCGCCGAGAATCTGCTGCTCAACGACACCCACCACGGCGCCCGACACGCCATCCTCCGAAACCTCGTCGCGGAACTCGGCGAGAGCTGCAACGTGACCACCCTGTCGGGTAGCGAAGTGGTGTATCTCGACCGCGTGGAAACCTCAGAGCCCCTTCGGTTCACCCTCCATGCGGGATCGCGGGTGCCTGCGCACTGCTCGGCCAGCGGCAAGATGATCCTGTCGCAGCTCAGCCCCGCCCAGCGCCGGCGACTTCTCGGGCGGATGCCGCTCGAGAGGTACACCAACAAGACGGTCACCGACGTCGAGCTGATCGAGACCGAACTCAAGCAGGTCCGCCGCGACGGTTACGCCATCGACGACGAAGAGTTCCTTCCCGGCCTCGTGTGCGCCGCGGTGCTCGTCCCCTGTGCCACAGGCAATTCCAATCTCTGCATCGCAGTCCAGGCCCCGGTCATGCGACTCACCCCCGACAAGGCGCTCAAGCTTCTGCCCGCGTTGCGGCGGGCAGCCGACGCCATCGGTGAGATCGAGAACGAGGTCACGGACGACGGATCGCCAGACCTGAACTGAAGGAGGGCGCATGCCCGAAATGACCACTACGGCACCCAGCCACGTGCTGTCCGCACGCGAGCTGTTCGGACTCGACACCGACCTGACGGTGCGCGCCTTCCGCGAACCGGTCGACCACGTCCCCGACATCGACCCCGCGTACCGGTTCGATCACGCGGTGACGACGGCCCTGCTCGCCGGGTTCGGCCGTAACCGCCGGGTGATGGTGCAGGGTCTGCACGGCACCGGAAAGTCCACGCACATCGAGCAGGTCGCGGCGCGGCTCAACTGGCCGTGTGTGCGGGTCAACCTCGACGGACATCTCAGCCGACTGGACCTGATCGGTCGGGACGCGGTGGTCCTGCGAGACGGCAAGCAGGTCACCGAATTCCAGGAAGGGATCCTCCCCTGGGCGCTGCAGCGACCGGTCGCCCTCATCCTCGACGAGTACGACGCCGGCCGGCCCGATGTCATGTTCGTCATCCAGCGTCTCCTCGAGCGCGACGGGAAACTCACCCTGCTCGACCAGAACAGGGTTCTGACTCCCCATCCGGCCTTCCGGTTGTTCGCCACGGCCAACACCGTCGGTCTGGGCAATCTCAACGGCTTGTATCACGGCGTGCAGCGGCTCAATCACGCGCAGATCGATCGCTGGAACATCGTCGCGACGCTCGATCACCTCCCCGCGGAACAGGAGATCGAGATCGTGTCCGCGCGGGTGCCGTCGCTGAGCCGGGAGCTCATCGGGTCGATGGTGGCCGTGGCCAACCTGACGCGCAGCGGGTTTCGGGTCGGTGACCTGTCGACGTTGATGTCGCCGCGCACGGTGATCACCTGGGCCGAGAACATCGAGATCTTCCACGACCCCGCGCTGGCATTCCGGTTGTCGTTCGTCAACAAATGCGACGAGGCCGAGCGACCCGTGGTCGCCGAGTACTTCCAGCGATGCTTCGACTCGGAACTGGAGCGGTCGGCGATGCTCGCGACGAGCACGGCGTGAGCGGGCAGTCATGACAGAACTGCCCGTGCGCCCCGCGTCGGTTCGGCGTCAACAGGAGGTTCACGAACTCTGTGCCGGCACGATCCGCGCCCTCGCGGGGCAGGCCGAGTTGCACTTTCGCGGACCGGAACTCCATCGCGGACATCGGCGCGTACCAATGCCCGCCCCACACCTGCACCCGTCCTTCGACGGCGCCGACTTCGCGTCCTTCCGCGGTGCTGCGGACGGCATGGCATCGCGCCTCCTCCACACCGACCCCGCCCTGCATCGCAGCCTGTGCCCGGACTACACGGCGGGTCGGCTGATCTTCGAGATCCTGGAACAGTTCCGCGTCGAGTCGCTGGCCGCCGACGCGTGGAGCGGCGTGCGCGCCAACCTCGCCCACCGCTTCGCGCAGTGGTCGCAGGATTACGTGGCGTCCGGGCTGACCGAGACCGTGCACGGGATGCTGCTGTTCACGGTGACACAGATGTGCCGGGCCCGGATCACCGCCGAGCCCATACCCGAGGCCACCGAGGACCTCATCGAATCGACCCGGTTCGCGCTCGCCTCCGTTCTCGGCGGCCACCTGCCGTTGCTGCGCCGAACCCGATTCTCGCAAAACGACTTCGGGGGTCACGCCCAGGCAGTCGCCGAGCTGATCGGCCGTCACCTGGAGCCACCCACCGACACGGACGGGTCGGCCGACGACCGGCGCGACGGCCGGGCGGCGTTCTCCCTCCTGTTCGACTTCGACCCCGACGACGAGACCTTCACGACCGCGGTGTCGGGACGCAGTCGCGCGCTGGGGGAGTGCGGAGACGGGTACCGCGTGTTCACCCGCGCGTACGACGA
The DNA here is from genome assembly GCF_900455735.1 of Rhodococcus wratislaviensis. Lineage (GTDB taxonomy): Bacteria > Actinomycetota > Actinomycetes > Mycobacteriales > Mycobacteriaceae > Rhodococcus_F > Rhodococcus_F wratislaviensis. The sequence continues at coordinate 444,202 of NZ_UAUI01000011.1, forward strand.
GACCCGACAGATCGCGTCTCTCGTCCGGCCCGAACTGCTCCAGGACTACCGACGACGGCTGGACCTCACCATCGACACGCAGCGCCTCGACGTCCGCAAACTCGGACGGCAGCTGAAGGCCCTGCTCTCGAAACCGGTCCCCGACGGGTGGGACGGCGGCCGGGAGGAGGGATACATCGACGGTCGCCGGCTCGCCCAGTTGGTCACCTCGCCCACCGAGCGCAGACTCTTCCGGGCCGAACGCACCGAGCCGCAGACCGACACGACGGTCACCTTTCTCATCGACTGCTCGGGTTCGATGAAGGAGTTCGGCGAACCGGTTGCGGTCCTGGTCGACGTGTTCGCCCGGGCACTCGAACTGGCCGATGCCCGGTGCGAGATCCTGGGTTTCACGACCGCCGCATGGAACGGGGGACGAGCCCGCCGGGACTGGCTCCGGTCCGGCCGTCCGCGCAACCCGGGACGCCTGAACGAAGTCCGGCAGCTGGTGTTCAAGGACGCCGAGACTTCGTGGCGCCGAGCCCGTCCCGCGATCGCGGGGCTGCTGAAGAACGACCTGTTCAAAGAGGGCGTCGACGGTGAGGCCGTCGACTGGGCATGCTCCCGGATGCGGGGCACCCAGGGCAGGCGGCTCCTGTTCGTGATCTCGGACGGAAGCCCACTGGACGGCGCCACCGCGCTGGCCAACGACGAGTTCTACCTGGACCACCACCTGCAGGTCGTGGTCGAGCGACACGAGGACGAGCGGGCCGTCGAGGTGTACGGACTGGGGGTCGGGCTGGACCTGAGCCCGTACTACGACCGCTGCCGGACGCTCGATCTGTCGCGCGGTACCAACAGCGACGTCATTGCCGACGTGCTGTCGATGATCGCCCACTGACAGCCATCACCTGTCAGTGGCTCAACAGTGAAGGAGTCACACCCATGACCGAACACGGGGTTTCCCTGGTTACCTTGGACATTGCCGGAACGAGCGTCGACGAGGGCGGCGCCGTGTACGTCGCGTTGCGCGACACCGTCGAGACGCATCTCGGCGAGCCGATTCCGGACGATCGGTTCGATCGATGGAAGGGCACGGGCAAGCGGCAGGCCATCGAGGGGCTACTGCGGGAGAGCGGGGTGCCGGCCGAGAAGAATGTTCTCGACGCCGTCGAATCGGATTTCACCGCAATGCTTCTGGCTGCGTACCGGGCGACGCCGCCCACCGCACTGCCCGGGGTTCACGACGCATTCGGTACGTTGCGCCAGCGCGGCATCAAGATCGTTCTCCAGACCGGCTATTCACGTGAGATCGCGGAACCGCTGCTCGAGCAGGTCGGGTGGGAGATCGGGCGGGACATCGACGGTGTGATCACGAGCGATCAGGTGCGGATGAGCAGGCCGTCGCCCTATCTCATCTTCCGCGCCATGGAACTCGCCGGAGTGCAGAGCGTCGACGAGGTGCTCGTCGGCGGGGACACCCCGAACGATCTCCGGGCCGGGACGAACGCCGGGGCGCGGTACGTGGTCGGTGTCCTGACCGGCGCCCACGACGCGGCGACGCTGCGTCCGGAGCCCCACACGCACATCCTGGAGAGCGCAGCGAAGCTCCCCGAACTACTGGGCTGAACGAAAGCTGTGGGCCGGTTCTGCCGCACGACAGCAGAACCAGCCCACAGTGTTTCGGACGAGCAGTGTTTCGGACGAGCAGAGTTCAGTACGTCACCAGCCGCGTTCGGCGAGCCGGTGCGGGACGGGGATGTCGTCGACGTTGATCCCGACCATCGCCTCACCCAGCCCCCGGGACACCTTCGCCAGCACGTCCGGGTCGTCGAAGAACGTGGTCGCCTTCACGATCGCCGCGGCCCGCTCGGCCGGGTTCCCGGACTTGAAGATGCCCGACCCGACGAACACACCCTCCGCACCGAGCTGCATCATCATCGCCGCATCCGCCGGGGTCGCGATACCACCGGCGGTGAACATCGTGACCGGCAACTTCCCGGCCTTCGCGACCTCGACGACCAGGTCGTACGGCGCCTGCAGCTCCTTCGCCGCCACATACAGCTCGTCCTCGCTCAGCGAGGTCAACCGGCGGATCTCCCCACCGATCGTCCGCATGTGCGTGGTCGCGTTCGACACGTCACCGGTACCGGCCTCACCCTTGGACCGGATCATCGCCGCACCCTCGGTGATCCGGCGCAGCGCCTCACCGAGATTGGTGGCACCACAGACGAACGGAACCGTGAACTGCCACTTGTCGATGTGGTTCGCGTAATCGGCCGGGGTCAGCACCTCGGACTCGTCGACGTAGTCGACCCCGAGGGACTGCAGGATCTGCGCCTCCACGAAGTGCCCGATCCGGGCCTTGGCCATCACCGGGATCGACACCGCGGAGATGATGCCGTCGATCATGTCCGGATCGCTCATCCGGGACACCCCGCCCTGCGCGCGGATGTCCGCGGGCACCCGCTCGAGCGCCATCACCGCGACCGCACCGGCATCCTCGGCGATCTTCGCCTGATCGGGTGTGACTACGTCCATGATGACCCCGCCCTTCAACATCTCGGCCATGCCACGCTTGACGCGTGCCGTACCGACGGCGGAAGTGTTCACGAGTGTCTCCTCTGGTGACGATGGGGGTTCGGCTTCTGTTGTGCCGCGGCCAGCAGTTCGATGTCCGAGCCGCCGAGCGTCTCCACGGACTCGATGCGCTTCTCGGCCTCCGCGACCGACTCGTCCGCGGAACCGATCGGTGGAGCACCGGACAGTGATTCGTCGTCGCGACCGCCCTTGCCGAGCAACTTCCGCACCTCGTAGCTGATCAGGATGACGATCAACGTCAGACCGCTCATGAGGAACTGGGAGCGGGTGGTCGGCAGGAACGCCATCGCGAGGATGACGGTGGCCATCAGGGCGATGGTGGCGTAGCTGAGCCACGGGAACAACCACATCCGGAGTTGCAGTGCGGCAGGGTCTTCACGCTCGAGTCTCCGGCGGAGGACCACCTGGGAGATGGCGATCAGGAGGTAGACGAAGAGCGCGACGGCGCCGTACGAGTTGACGAGGAAGCCGAAGACGACGTCGCCCCACACGTACGTGCAGGCGACGGACACGTATCCGACGGTGGTGCCGAGCAGGATCGCACGTCGGGGCACGCCGTTCCGGGACAGCGTCGTGAAGAACTTCGGGGCGTCACCGTTGCGGGTGAGCGCGAACAACATTCGGGACGTGGTGTACAGCGCCGAGTTCAGGCAGGACAGCACCGCGGTGAGGACGATGAAGTTCATGATCGTCGCGACACCGGGAATTCCGAGGACCTCGAGCACCGCGGCGTACGGGCTCACCCCCACGCTCTCGGTGTTCCACGGTTGGATCGTGACGACCACGAGAATCGAACCGACGTAGAACGTCACGATCCGGACCACGATCGACCGCATGGCGTGGGCGACAGCACGCTTCGGCTCCTCCGACTCGGCCGCCGCGATCGTCACGATCTCGGCTCCCGTGTAGAAGGCCACGCAGGGGACGACCGCGGCGAGCACCGCACCCCAGCCGAGCGGGGTGAAGCCGCCGTGGTTCACGAGGTTGCCGAGTCCGGGCGTCGAGTCGGGCCACAGCCCGGTGATCCAGAGGGCGCCCATCCCGAGAAACAGAACGATCGCCACGACCTTGATCGACGAGAACCAGTATTCGAACTCGCCGTAGGAGCGGGCGGACACCATGTTGGTGGCGGTCAGCAGGAGCATCAGCCCCAGGCTCAGGAGCCACAGCGGGATCATCGGCAGCCAGAGTTGCAGGATCCGGCCGCCGGCGATGGCTTCGACCGCGACGACGATGACGAAGAAGTACCAGTACATCCACCCCGTCGCGAACCCGGCGCGACGCCCCAGGGCCTGGCGAGCGTAGACGTAGAACGATCCGACCACCGGCCGGGCCACCGCCATCTCCGCCAGCATCCGCATGATCAGCAACGTGATGATGCCTGCGATGAGGAAGGAGATGATGGCGCCGGGACCGGCGCCGCCGATGACGACACCGCTGCCCACGAAGAGACCGGCGCCGATCACCCCGCCCAGGGCGATGAGATTCATGTGCCTGCGTTTCAGGCCCTTGCCGAGACCTGAACTGTCGGTGTGTCCGGGAGCAGTACTGTCCACATTTCCTCCAGAAGGCGCTGCGAGGGGCCCTCGCCTGACAGACCTCGTCGGTCGTACGTCGATGCGGGCACCCACCGGTTCAGCGACTAATTTATGTGTGATCCACATCACTTATTCGAGTGTTCACCTCACACTACGACTGGTGCCGGAGCTCGCCCAGAGCCAGTTGCCTCGCAAGCGTAGGGGCCAGTTCGACAGCGGAATCGCCGCCGGGGAATGCGTTCTGACCTGGTATGACAGCGATCTTCACGAAGAGGGCGGAGTGCGCGTGGCCCGGCGGCGCGGTTTCACGGCGCATCTGGATCCCCCGACTGCGGTGTGCACCCGGGAGACCCCGAGAACACCCATACCCTGTGACCAGTGGTAACGAACTGGTCCTCAGACGTGCCGTCGAACTGGCACTGTGCTGCCCACCAGACCCTCCATACAGTGTTGTGCATCACATCAACAGTTCAGTTCGCGGTGGATCGTCTCCCGTATCTCCGCCGGCACTGTTCTCCGTTCCAACCGCCGACGATCCGACCCCGGATCGCGATGGCGACCTGACGATTCCGGTCAGCGCACAGTGGAGGAAAACGTGACTTCAACACCACCCCCGGTCCAATCCCAGGACTCCGGCCTCGGAAAGGGCCTGAAGAAACGGCACATGAACCTCATCGCCCTGGGCGGCGTGATCGGTGCCGGATTGTTCGTCGGCAGCGGCGTCGTCATCGAGAGCGCAGGCCCGGCGGCGATCGTGTCGTTTCTCATCGCGGGGGTCATCACACTCCTGATCATGCGGATGCTGGCGGAGATGGCGGTGGCGCGGCCGGTGGTCGGCTCGTTCTACGTGTACGCCAGGGAAGCGCTCGGCAATCGCGCCGGCTTCTCGGTCGGCTGGATGTACTGGTATTTCTTCGTCATCGTCGTCGCGGTCGAAGCCATCGCCGGCGGCCGAATACTCCAACTCTACCTCCCGTCCGCGCCGCTGTGGATCCTCAGCCTCGGCCTTCTCGTGATCCTGACCTGCACCAATCTCGTGTCAGCGCGTTCGTTCGGCGAATTCGAGTACTGGTTCTCGTCGATCAAGGTGATCGCGATCGTCCTCTTCCTCGGGTTGGGCGCACTGTGGATCACCGGTCTGTGGCCGGACTCGACCCCCGGAGTGGCGAACCTCGTCAGCCACGGCGGATTCGCTCCGCTCGGCTGGGGCGCAGTGCTCGCCGCGGTCGTCCCCTGCGTGGCCTTCTTCACCGGTGCCGAGATCGTGACCATCGCAGCGGCCGAATCCGCGGAACCCAAGAAGGCGGTCGCCCGGGCGATGCGCTCCATCGTGGTCCGGATCATCACCTTCTACGTCGGTTCCATCTTCGTGGTCGTCGCGGTGGTGCCGTGGAGCACGGAGGCCGTCGGAGTCAGCCCCTACGCCGCAGCGCTCTCCGCCCTGCACATTCCCGGGGTCGCCACGATCATGAACGTCGTGATCCTCACCGCGGTCCTGTCCTGCCTGAACTCGGCGCTGTACACCTCCTCGCGGATGCTGTTCGCCCTCACCCGCAACGGCGACGCCCCGCACATGTTCACCCGCCTGTCCGGCGGTGGTGTGCCCCGGCGCGCGATCCTCGCCGGAACGGTGATCGGCTACGCGTCGGTGATCGCGGCGTTCGTCTCCCCGGATCTCGTGTTCTCGTTCCTGGTCAACTCGTACGGCGCCGTGGCGCTCTTCGTCTACCTCATGATCGCGATCTCCCAGGTCGCGCTCCGCAGGAAACTGGAGGCTCGAGATCCCGAGGCCCTCAGCCTGAAGATGTGGCTGTTCCCCTGGCTCAGCTACGCGACCATCGCCCTGATGGGAGCCGTGATCGCCGCGATGGCCGTTCTGCCCACCACCCGTTCGCAGTTCTGGCTGAGTGTGGTGACTCTGGCCTTCATCCTGATCGGGTACGAGTTCCGCCGACGCAGCCGGACCAACGCCGAACGCCTCGACACCGTCACGGCGCCCGCGGAATCACCCGCCGACGGTTCCGACGCGGAACAACTCGTCGGGGTCGTCACCCCCGAGCAGCACTGATCTCGAACCGCAGCACGAGATACGCCGCGACGGCGAGCCCGAACCCCACGGTGCTCATACGCCGGATCCGCGGCGTTCTCGGCGTTCTCGGCGCTGAGCAACTTCTCACGATGGTCCGCGGGCACTTCGGGGTCAGCCCCAGCTGTTGGCGGGCTCAGCGGACAACCGACCGCGGCTAGCCCCGGGCACCGGCCTGTTCCGTGACCCAGGCCGCGATCTGCGTTCGGGAGGAGAATCCGAGTTTCGCGAGAATGTGTTCGACGTGGCCCTGCGCAGTGCGTTGGGAGATCACGAGGCGGGCGGCGATCGCCTTGTTGGTCAGGCCCCGGGCGACCAGGTCTGCGACCTGGCGTTCACGTGTGGTCAGAGCCGTAGCGGGATCGACGCGCGGCGGTGCGACCGGTGCAGGTTCGCCCAGGGCGTAGGACACGGCGGCGTCGAAACTCAGCGCCTCGCCCTCGTGAGAGGCAGCCGTGAAGGGCCGTTGACCCAGTGCGCGGCGCGTGATGAGCTCGCATTCCTCATGAGATCCGGTCAAGTTCGGGATCTGAAGAGTGGAGGTGCCCACGCGCCGTCGTAGTACCTCAGCGGCGGCCATCAGGACTGCGGCACGGTGGAAATCCTTCTCGGAGGACGAGATCCAGGCAAGAATCTCGATGCACCAGGTGGCCCCCAACGGATCGTCGACCAGGCGGGCCAGCTCGAGTCCCTTCCGCAGCATCACGGCGCGATCGCGGTCACCCTTTCTCCACATCACCAGGCCCAGGGTCAGGGACGAGCGTCCGCAGGTCACCGATTCGCCATGGGATTCGGCAATCCGGATCGCCTCTTCGAGGCACGCGGTGGCGTCCTCGGTGTGCCCGAGTACCTCGTGGGCCAACCCGATCCCGTGCAAGGCCGTGATGTGCGCAAGGAGGTTGTTCCCGCCGCGCAGGACTGTCAGGGCCTCGGTGTACGAGCGCACGGCGCGATCCGGATTGCCGCTGTGCAGCGCGTGAGCTGCGGTGGCGTGATGCATGAGTGCGCGATCGAGGGCACTTCCCCGGCTCTCGGCCAGCGCACGCCCTCGATCTATCAGCGCAGCTGCCCGCTCCAGATCTTCGTGTCGGGTGGCGAGAACACCGGCCGAATACAGTGCCTTCACTCGGAGCGCGGTGTCGTGTTCATCCTGGAACGCCAGCGCGCGGTCGAGCCAGCGGCGGCCTTCGCGGAGCCGTCCACGGGAGAGCCAGAACGGAAACAGAGCAGTGGCGATCTCCAGCCCCGCGTCGGCCGAGGACTCATCGGCCTGGGACAGGCTGAACTCCATCGCTTCGCGCAGGTTGGGTTGTTCTCGGTCGAGGCGAGCGAGCCAGCCGACCTGTCGGTGGCTGATCCACCCGGACTCAGCGTCGAGGGCAAGCTGCCGATACCAGCTACGGTGCCGTCGTCGGATCTCCGACAAGGTGCCGGCCTGCTCGAGCTTGTCCCGGCCGTAGTCACGCAGCGTTTCGAGCATCCGAAAACGCACAACAGCCCTCGCCTCCTCGCGGATGAGGATCGACTTGTCCACCAGCGACGCAAGGAGATCGAGCAGACCGCCTGGTTCCGCGTCGTCCGCGTACACCCATTCGGCGGCTTCGAGTTCGAAGCTGCCGGCGAAGACCGACAGCTGGGCCCAGAGCTGCTGTTCTGCCGGGAGGCACAGGTCGTAGCTCCAGTCGATGCTCCAACGCAAGGTCTGCTGACGGGTTGGCGCACTCCGACTCCCGCGGGTCAGCAGCTCGTACCGGTTGGTCAACCGTTGCAGGATCTGTTCCGGCGACATGGTGCGCAGTCGGGCCGCCGCCAATTCGATGGCCAGGGGCAGACCGTCCAGCCGGATGCAGATTCGGGCGACGGCGTCGGCGTTGTCCTCGGTGACCTCGAAGCCGGGCACCGTGGTGGCGGCGCGTTCGGCGAACAACGTCACCGCGTCGTAGCTGGGCAGGCCCTTCAGTGAGGGTTCCTTGTCCGAATCCGGAACTGTCAGTGGGCGCACTCGGAGTGCGGATTCTCCGGCGACGTCCAGGGTTTCGCGACTTGTTGCGAGAACCCGCAGACCGGGGCAGGTCCGCAGTAGCGTCTGCGTCAGGTCCGCCGCAGCGTCCACCACCTGCTCGCAGTTGTCGAGCACCAGCAGCATTTCCCGTGTACGCAGGAATTCCACGAGGGTGTGCAAAGGTTTCGGTGAGCGGTGGCGTAATCCCAACTCGGTCGCAACGACTTCTCCCAACAACGATCCGTCGTGCAGGTCACCCAATTCGACCAGCCGAACTCCATCGGCGAATGCCCGCTGCGTGTTGGCCGCGACCCGTAGCGCCAGCCGGGTTTTGCCGACCCCACCGATCCCGGTCAAGGTGACCAGCCGTGACGCCGAGAGCAGTCGCTTCGCCTCGCTGAGTTCCTTTCGCCGGCCGACGAAACTCGTCAAATCCAGCGGGAGATCCCCGTCGGTACCCGAGGTTGAAGGGGGCGGAGGCTGATCGGTGGGTGATCGCCCTGTCGACGGTCGTGTCGGGCGCCTCCTGTCTCGCTCGGCGTCGGGTTCGGACCGGAGAGACATCTCGTCGATCGGGATACCGCGATTGAACTGGATTTCCTGTAGGACTTCGCCCAGCGTCGCCGCGGAGGGACGCTCCCGCGGATCCCGGGACATCGCGCGTTCCACCACGGCGGCCACGTCGGCATCGATACCGGCTTCACTCAGGTCCGGCGTCGGTTGCGTGGTGATCCGCAGGAACTGTGCGACCACCTGCTCACCGCTCCGGCGCTCGAACGCCGCGTGCCCGGTCAGCGCCGAAAACAGCGTCGCCCCCAGCCCGTATACGTCCGACGACGGACTCGGCGGGTCGCCACCGAGGACCTCCGGGGCGGTGAAGGCCGGTGATCCGGTGATGGTGCCGGTGGCGGTCTGGAAACCGCCGGTGATGTGCGCTATTCCGAAGTCGGTCAGCGCCGGTTCGCCGTAGTCGGTGAGCAGGATGTTGCCGGGTTTGACGTCGCGGTGAACGATGCCGAACCGGTGCGCCGTCTCGAGGGCGCCGGCCATCTTCACCCCCAGCCGCAGCGTCTCCGCCATCGTGAGCGGGCCGTGCCGGCGAATCCGCACATCGATGGAATCCTGCGGGTGGTACGGCATCACCAGGAAGGGGAGACCGCTCTCCGTGACGCCGACTTCGAGCACACTCACGACATTCGGATGCCCGGTCAGCCGGCCCATCGCTCGCTGCTCCCGGAGGAATCGGGCCCGGTCCTCGTCGTCGAGATCGCCGGTGAGAACCTTCACCGCCACCGCACGGTCCAGTGCGGACTGGGTGCAGCGGTACACCACCCCGAAGCCTCCGCGCCCGATCTCCCGGGCGTCATCGAACCCAGCCGCGCGCAGTTCGTCCGTGATCGCGGAGTCTGTGGCGCGCTGAGTTCGGAGGGGATCGTCGGCCGTCACCGTGCTATCCGTCCCTGTGAACCCCTGGGAGCATCTGATCAGCCTCTCGACGACGTCCCCTCAGACTATCGCCATATCGCCGCACCCGTCTCGAGCAGTGTCGTCACGGGGAGCTGGGGAGTTGTGCCGCATCCGGGCCCACGTCGATCAGGTAGTCCTGGAAACGTTCCCGCAGTGGCGCCTTGAGCATCTTGCCGGTAGCACCCATGGGAATCGAATCGGTGAAGACGACGCCGTCGGGGATCCACCATTTGGCCATCTTGCCTTCGAAGTGGGCGCGCAGTTCCTCGGCGGAGACGTCGGAGCCGCGTTTCCGTACTGCGACCAGTAGGGGACGCTCGTCCCACTTGGGATGCCGTACGCCGATGCAGGCCGCGGTAGTGATATCCGGGTGGCCCATCGCGATGTTCTCGATCTCGATGGAACTGATCCATTCGCCGCCCGACTTGATGACGTCCTTGCTGCGGTCGGTGATCTGCATGAATCCATCCGGGTCGATGGTTGCGATGTCACCGGTGGGGAACCAGCCGTCGACGAGCGGGTCGTTCTCGGCCTGTCCGAAATAGTGCGACATGACCCAGAGACCGCGGGCCATCAGGTGACCCGCGGACACCCCGTCCCATGCGAGTTCACGGCCGGTGTCGTCGACGATTTTCAGATCCATCCCGAAGACGCATCGTCCCTGCTTGCCCTGCACGGCGTACCGTTCCTCGGGCTTCGCCTGAAGGTGCGTGTTCTTCAGGACCGAGGCGGTACCGAACGGGCTGGTCTCGGTCATGCCCCATCCGTGGACGACCGTGACGCCATGGGTCTCCTCGAGTTCGCGGAGCATCGCGGGGGGACACGCTGCACCGCCGATGACGGCGCGTCGCAGCGTGGTGAACCGCAGGTGCCGTCGTTTCACGAACTGGAGTTGTCCCTGCCAGACGGTGGGCACGCTTGCCGACACAGTGACCTGCTCGGTTTCCTGCAAGTCGTACAGCGCCCCGCCGTCGAGGTCGGGCCCCGGAAAGACCACCTTCGCGCCGACCATGCACGCGGCGTAGGGGAGGCCCCAGGCGTTGACGTGAAACATCGGCACGATCGGCAACACAGTGTCGCGTGCGGACAGGCCGACCGAATCGGGCAGGGCGACCGCGAAGGAGTGCAGGACCGTGGATCGGTGGCTGTACAGCACACCCTTGGGGTTTCCGGTGGTTCCGCTCGTGTAACACAGCGAGGATGCGGCGGCCTCGTCGAACTCGGGCCAGTCGTACATTCCGTCCTGTGCCTCCAGGAGGTCCTCGTAGGCCAGGATCGGGCCGGCCGGATCGGGCAGGTGATCGCGGTCCGACATCAGCACGAAGTGCCGCACACTGGTCAGACGTGGCGCGAGTTCCTCGATGACGGGCAGGAATGTGAGGTCGAAGAAGAGCACCGTGTCCTCGGCGTCGGAGACGATCCACTCGAGCTGGTCGGGGTGCAGGCGGGGGTTGAGGGTGTGGAGGACGGCACCGGACCCGGAGACCCCGTAGTAGAGCTCGAGGTGCCGATATCCGTTCCAGGCCAGGGTGGCGATCCGGGTTCCCGGTTGGACACCGAACGCCTCGAGCGCCTGGGCCAGCTGCCGTGAGCGGGCGGCGAGGTCCCTGAAGGTGTAGCGGTGGAGGTCGCCTTCGACCCGCCGAGAGACGATTTCCTGCCGGCCGTGGTGGCGTTCGGCGTGGGTCAGGAGAGAGGAGACCAACAGGGGCTGGTGCATCATCAGACCGTTCACGGGAGCCTCCTGGTTGTCGGAAGTTCGGATTCGAGGGCGCGCGCGGAGATTTCGGAGAGTAGGGCGAGTGCCCGCTGTGCGGCGTCGGTGCCTCCGTCCACGTCGCCCCGGACGAAGAGGGGGCGGAGTTCTTCGATGTCACCGAGGGCGCGGAGCAGGTCGGGCTCGACGATGGAGTATTTGCGGAGTGTGTTCACGACCAGCATGGACGTGTGCACGATGTCCTCGTCCTCGGGGGAGACGCCGTGGTTGTGCAGGGCATAGTTCGCCCAGTGGGTGCCGGCGAGCATTGCGGCCTCGATCTTCATCTCCCAGTCGCGGTCGCCGCAGTGCACTACCGCCCGCTCGATGCGCTCCGCGAGGAAGCGGTGGCGTTCTGCCCTCACGACACCGTCTCCTTCACTCCGGCCCTCGCGAACAGGATCGCCTGCACGCGTTCGAATTCGCGCTCGCATTCGCCGACGATGTACCGGGTGGGGCGGCGCTCACCGCGCAGGCACGGGTCCCGGTGTTCCTCGAGCGCCTCGAGCGCGATTTCCAGGCACTGGATGTCCTCGGGAATCTCACCCTCGATCGGGGGCCACCCGACGTGGCTGACGTCGCCCGGGCCTCGCAGAACGCGCGCGTAACCACCGTCGGGCTGCGGCGCCAGGTGAACGCCGGGAATGGTGGAGAAGACCGGGTCGTCGCTGGTCAGGCCGGCGAGGTGCAGGCAGGCGTTGTAGGCGTTGGTGCCGGCGGTGAGGGTGGTCCAGTACCACAGCTCGAAGTGTTCGAGCGGGTCCAACCGAGTGCGCAGGTCGGTGAGCCGCTGGAACTTCTCCACATGGGATGCGGTCCTCACGATGCGTCCGCGAGTGCGTCGTCGACCAGCAGGACGATCTTGCCGAAATGCTGGTCGGTCTGCATGTAGGCATGGGCCGCCGCGATCTCGTCGAGCCGGTACGTCCGGTCGATGATCGGACTGATCGTGCCGGCTTCGAGCGGCGCGAGCAGGTCCCGGGCACAGGCCTGCACACACGCCAGCCGCTCCTCCTCGGTGCGGGTGCGAAACGTTACCCCGATGAGCTTCAACCGTTTCAGCCACAGCGCGTTGAGATCGATGGTGGCGGTGCTCGACCCCAACCGGCCGATGTTGACCAGTCGTCCCTGAACGGCGAGGGACTCGAGATTGGCTTCGAACGCGGTCCCGCCGACCGAGTCGACGATGACGTCGACGCCGCGGCCCCCGGTGAAATCGGTGACGGCGTCGACCTGGCCGGTGACGGAGACGTCGATAGCGCAGTCGACGCCCATCGACTTCAGCCGCTCCACCTTGCCTGCCGAACGGGACGTGGCGATGATGCGGGACGCGCCCATCGCCCGGGCGATCTGGATCGAGGCCAGCCCTATTCCGCTCGATGCTGCGTTGACCAGCACCGTTTCGCCAGTGTGCAACTGCCCGTTGGTGATCAGCGCGTCATGCGCGGTGATGAACACGTTCGGGAAGGCAGCGGCATCGGCCCAGGAGACGGTGTCCGGAACGGGAATGAGGGCGCGCGACGCGGCCGACGCGTACTCCGCCTGCCCGCCGCTGCCGTGGCCCATCACCCGATCCCCTTCGCGCCACTGGGTCACCCCGGCGCCGACCGCGGCGACCTCGCCCGCGAACTCGACCCCGATCGGTTGCGGCTCGCCGGTGCGCACCCGGCCGGCCTGCAAGATCTCCCCGCGGTTGAGCCCGGCGGCTTTCACCTTCACCAGCACCTGGTCGGGGCCGGGGGTGGGCGTGGGGACGTCGAGGACGGCGACCTTGCCGCCGTCGGGATGGGGGACTGCACGCGCTGCTCGCATGGGGCTGCTCCTTCGACTCGATTGAGGAATTGATGTCGACATTAATCAAAATTTGGGTATTCTGCTAGCCAGCGGGCCACTTTTTCCGGCCCCGTTCATGAATCCGACTTCAGGAGACAGTCATGAGTGCTTCGTCTGCAGAACGTCTCGCCCGACTCCAGGGCAAGATCATCGACTTCCGTCTGCGGCCCCCCACCGGCCCCTACCGCAACTTCTTCACCCCCACCGTGGTGGGCTCGGTCAACCGCATTCTCGGCCACAGCGTGCCCCGCTCCTACACGATCAGCACCGACCCCTTCCCCCAGGCCGAGGAACGCGCGCTGCGGGCGCTGATCGACGAGATGGACGCCGTCGGCGTCCGACTCGGCGTGATGAACGGTCGCCATTCGGTGAATCGCCCTGTGCCGGTGCACATCGAGGACGCCGACCTGGCCGAACTGACGCAGCGCACCGACAACCGGGTCCTGGGAATCGCCGGCATCGACTTCGACAAGCCCACCGAGGAGATCATCGCCGGGCTCGACACCGCGATGAAGGAATACGGCCTCGTCGGTGTCTGCATGGAGCCCGGCCTGGCACGCGAGCCCATGTACGCCGACGACGAGCGGATCTTCCCGATCTACGAGAAGATCGCCGAACTCGGTGTGCCGCTGCTGTTCATGACCGGGCCGCTGGCGGGACCCGACATCAGCCACACCGATCCGGTTCGTTTCGACCGGGTGGCCAAGCGCCACCCCAGCATGCCGGTCATCCTGGGCCACGGCTGCTTCCCCTACGTCAACGAGGCGATCGCACTGGCGTTCAAGAGCGAGGCGACGGGCATTCACAACGTGTTCGTGTCCCCGGACGTGTACGCGTTCGCCCCGGGCGGCCAGGGCTACACCCAGGGCATCAACTGGCTGCCGAACCGGTTCGTCTACGCCTCGGCCTACTCGTTCTGCGGTGTCGAGGAATCGGTGCACGAGACCCTCAAACTCGACATCGACGACGAGGCGCTCGACGCCTACATGTACCGCAACGCCGAGGCGCTGCTGCGTGGGATGGGGGCGTGAGATGACCGGGCGTAACACGAAGGTCACGATGCGGCGGCACCCCGCCGCCATGGTCAGCGAGGACGACTTCGCCGTCGAGGAGACGGACCTGCCGCGGCCCGGCGACGGGCAGGCCCTCGTGAAGGTTCTGTACCTGTCGCTGGACCCGTACATGCGGCCGATGATGGACCCGGTGCGCTCCTACGTACCGCACCTGAACCCAGGCGACGTCATGCCGGGTGCCACCATCGCCGAGGTGATCGAGAGCAACGAACCCGAGCTGCCACAGGGCACCGTCGTGGCGTGCTCTCTCGGGTGGCAGACCCACGGTGTGGTGACCAAGGACGTGGTCCGTGTCATCGACCGGAACGCCGGCCCCGCGTCGGCCGCGCTCAGCGTTCTCGGAATGACCGGAGCCACAGCGCATTATGGTCTCCTCGAGCTCGCCAAGCCCACGCCCGGCGAGACCGTCGTCGTGACGGCGGCCTCCGGTGCGGTCGGCGGTGTCGTCGGACAGATCGCCAAGATCAAGGGCTGCCGAGTGGTCGGTATCGCCGGCGGGGCCGAGAAGTGCCGGTACGTCGTCGACGAACTCGGCTTCGATGCCTGCATCGATTACAAGTCCCCAGACTTCGAGAAGCAGCTCGCGGCCGCGACGCCCGACTACGTCGACGTCCTGTTCGAGAACGTCGGGGGTCCCGTACTCGACGCCGTGCTCGGGCGTATCAACGACCATGCACGCATCTCGCTGTGCGGCAACATCAGTGACTACAACGCCGACGAGCCGTACGGTCTCAGGGGCCTACGCCACCTGTTGATGCATCGGGTCACGGTCCATTCCTTCGTGATCGCCGAGCACCGCGACTACTGGCCCACCGCGATCGCCGAACTGTCCGGCTGGCTTGCAGAGGGAAAGATCAAGTACCAGGAGGACATCGCGGAAGGCCTGGACAGCGCACCCAAGGCATTCATCGCGATGCTCACCGGCGGAAACTTCGGCAAACAGCTCGTCAACGTCGGGGCGTGACCCTTCCGATGCCCGCCTGTGCGGCCACTCGGGCACACAGGCGGGCATCGGATCGCGTCTGCCCACTCAACGACGGAGCCGGCGCCGCGGCGGTGATGAGCGACACCAAGGCACAGCAACGAGATCTCACCCCGCTTGCGCGGATCGTCTCGACCGGTGGCGGCGCGTCCGCCTCGGCCACCCCTTCGGCATGACCGGCACACGAGTTACCGGAACATCGATCAATTCCCTTGTCCACCAAATTAAACAGTTCTGCATCACGCCAGTGTGCGTCGGCGGCGGTCGAGGTATGGCGATGGCGCTCGAGCGGCTGAGCTGAACCCGACAACAGAACCAGTTCGCGCGCCGAGGCGAACGCGAATTCCAGAGAACCGGAGCATGCGAGATGAACACACGATTGGGCAACAAGGTCGCGATCGTCACCGGAGCGAGCCGGGGAATCGGACTCGGCATCGCCGAGCGACTCGTGGCAGAGGGCGCGAAGGTGGTGATCACCGCCCGCAAACAGGATGCGCTCGTCGAGGCAGTCGCGGCACTGGGCGGCCCCGAGTACGCGCTCGCGGTGGCGGGCAGGAGCGACGACATCGATCACCAGACAGAGACCGTCAAGCGGGCGATGGACACGTTCGGGAGTGTCGACCTGCTCGTCAACAACACCGGAATCAACCCCGTATACGGGCCTATGGTCGAACTGGACTTGGACGCGGCCCGCAAGATCGTCGAGGTCAACTGCCTCGCGGCACTGTCCTGGGTGCAGCAGGCCCACAACGCCTGGATGGGCGAACACGGTGGGTCCGTGGTGAACATTTCGTCGGTGGCCGGAATACAGCCCGCGCCGGGCATCGGGTTCTACGGCGCCACCAAGGCGATGCTGGCACATCTCACCGCCCAGCTGGCCGTCGAACTCGGCCCGGATCTACGCGTCAACGCGGTCGCTCCGGCGGTGGTCAAGACCCAGTTCGCGACGGCCCTGTACGAGGGCAGGGAAAACGAGGTCATCGCCGCCTACCCGCTCAAACGGCTCGGTGTGCCGCAGGACATCGGTAGCGCAGTCGCCTTCCTGCTCTCCGACGATGCCGCGTGGATCACCGGGCAGACCATCGTCGTCGACGGCGGCCTGACGTTGACCGCCGGAGCCGAATAGTACTGCGTCACAACGTCTGTTCCCACCCTCGCGAGCCTTCCGGCTCCCACATTTCTTCAGCAATGACAAGGAGCGAGACATGTCTGATCAGCGCACCGCCATCGTGACGGGAGCCGCGCGCGGAATCGGCGCCGGCGTGGCGAAACGGCTGAGCCGCGACGGATTTGCCGTCGCCATATTCGACCTCGAGGAAGCTGCCGGTAAACCGGTGGTGGAGGAGATCGAGAAGGCCGGGGGTCGCGCCCTCGCAGTCGGCGTCGACGTCGGTGACGAGCAGGGGGTGACGCAGGCCGTCGACCGGGTTGTCGAGGAGCTGGGTGCCCCGACGGTGCTGGTGAACAACGCCGGCATCACCCGCGACAATCTACTGTTCAAAATGACGACCCAGGACTGGGATGCGGTGATGACCGTTCACCTGCGCGGCGCATTCCTGATGACCCGCGCGACGCAGAAATACATGGTCGACGCCGGGTGGGGCCGGATCGTCAACCTCTCGAGCACGTCGGCGCTGGGCAACCGGGGCCAAGCCAACTACGCGGCGGCCAAGGCCGGTATGCAGGGTTTGACCAAGACGCTGGCGCTCGAGCTCGGCAAGTTCGGCGTGACCGCGAACGCGATTGCTCCCGGGTTCATCGAGACCGAGATGACCGTCGCCACCGCGGAGCGGATGGGTATGTCGTTCGAAGACTTCAAGGCGATGGGCGTCGCGGACATCCCGGTGGGCCGGGTCGGCCAACCGGAGGACATCGCGGCGACCGTGTCGTTCTTCGCCCGCGAGGAATCCGGGTTCGTCTCCGGTCAGGTAGTCTACGTCGCCGGCGGGCCACGGGCATGACCGCTGAGAGCACCACTCACCGTGAGGTCCGCGCACGAATCGCGGAGCTCGCCACAGCCTTTCCCCCTCGGTCCACCGAACCTCGCGAGTTCCAGAGGGCCCGCTTCGACGCCGGGCTTTCCTGGGTGCACTTCCCCCTCGGGCTCGGCGGCCTCGGCCTGGTATGACGTGGGAGTATCCGGCACACCTCTACCTCAAGCGCGCCAAGGCCGACCAGATCGCATTCGGCACGCCGAGCGTGCATCGCACAGTCTTGAGCGAACTCGTACGCCTGCCGATCTAGAGGCCGCAGAACGGAAAGCAGCAGCGTCGGAGTGGATCTCGCACATCGGTGTCGCTCGTCGCGGCACACACACCATCTACCGCAGGAAGTCGACACATGGATATATCGCGAAGTGTGGCATTGCCACCCCCGACGATCGGCGTCGTTCGGGAGTCGAACGACGGTGAGCGTCGGGTGGCGTTGGTGCCGAAGATCGTGGCGTCGTTGATCGCCAAGGGCGTCGACGTGGTGGTCGAGTCGGGTGCCGGGTTGGGCGCGCTGATCCCGGACGAGTTGTACACCGAGGCGGGGGCGAAGATCGCCGACCCGTGGTCGGCGGACGTGATCGTCAAGGTCGCGCCGCCGTCGGACGAGGAAGTGGGCCGGTTGCATGCCGGGCAGACCCTGATCGGGTTCCTCGCCCCCCGCAATCAGGACAATCAGGTCGCCGCGCTGAAGGCGGCCGGGGTGGCGGCGTTCGCGGTCGAGGCGATCCCGCGGATCTCCCGCGCCCAGGTGATGGACGCGTTGTCGTCGCAGGCGAACGTGTCCGGGTACAAGTCGGTGCTGCTCGCGGCGTCGGAGTCGACCCGGTTCTTCCCGATGCTCACCACCGCCGCGGGCACCGTCAAGCCGGCGACGGTGCTGGTGCTCGGGGTCGGTGTCGCCGGCCTGCAGGCCCTGGCCACGGCGAAGCGGCTCGGCGGCCGGGCCACCGGCTACGACGTGCGCCCGGAGGTCGCCGACCAGGTCCGCTCGGTCGGTGCCCAGTGGCTCGATCTGGGGATCGACGCCGCCGGTGAGGGCGGCTACGCCCGCGAGCTCACCGAACAGGAGCGGGCGCAGCAGCAGCAGGCGCTCGAGGATGCGATCAAGGGCTTCGACGTGGTCATCACCACCGCCCTGGTGCCGGGCCGTCCGGCACCGCGCCTGGTCACCGCGGCCGCGGTGGAGGGTATGAAGCCCGGATCGGTGGTGGTCGACCTGGCCGGGGAGACCGGCGGCAACTGCGAGCTCACCGAGCCCGGCCGGACCGTGGTCAAGCACGGGGTGACGATCTGCTCGCCGCTGAACCTGCCCGCGAGCATGCCCGAGCACGCCTCGGAGCTGTACTCGAAGAACATCTCCGCGCTGCTCGAGCTGATGCTCGTCGACGGGGCGCTGGCCCCCGATTTCTCGGACGAGGTCCTCGCCGCGTCCTGCGTCACCCGAGACCCGGAGGGACACTGATGTTGTCGATGATCCTCGAGAGGTGCACAACGTCCGTGACGGCGTTCCTGCACCGAATCTTCACACCATGCGACAACTACGCCCACTTCGATTTCTCGTATGGCACGCCGATCGAACTGGACACGAAAATCGAAGAGGGAGATCGGTAATGTACACCGAATTGTTGGCGAACATCGCGATCCTGGTGTTGTCCGGGTTCGTGGGGTTCGCGGTGATCTCCAAGGTCCCGAACACGTTGCACACCCCGCTGATGTCGGGCACGAACGCCATCCACGGCATCGTCGTGCTCGGCGCGCTGGTGGTGCTCGGCAAGGTCGAGAACCCGCCGTGGGGTCTGCAGGTGATCCTGTTCGTGGCCCTGGTGTTCGGAACGATCAACGTGGTCGGTGGTTTCGTGGTCACCGACCGGATGCTGGCGATGTTCAAGTCCAAGCCCACCCCCACCGCTGTTGCTGTTGAGAAGGGTGGGGACAAGTAATGGAATACCTCGTCAACGTTTTGTACATCGTGGCGTTCGCGATGTTCATCTACGGTCTGATGGGCCTGACCGGCCCGAAGACCGCGGTCCGCGGCAACCAGATCGCCGCGGTCGGGATGGGTGTCGCGGTGGTCGCCACGTTGATCGCGATCCGGGACACCTCCAACTGGGTGCTGATCGTCGCCGGTCTGGTGATCGGTGTGGTGTTGGGGGTGCCGCCGGCGTTGCGGACGAAGATGACCGCGATGCCGCAGCTGGTGGCCCTGTTCAACGGGGTCGGCGGCGGCACCGTCGCCCTGATCGCGTACGCCGAATTCCTCGACTCGGACGGGTTCACCGCCTTCGCGCACGGTGAGTCGCCGACGGTGCACATCGTCATCGCGTCGCTGTTCGCGGCGATCATCGGGTCGATCTCGTTCTGGGGTTCGGTGATCGCGTTCTTGAAGCTGCAGGAAACCCTGCCCGGCCGGCCGATCGGCATCGGCCGGTTGCAGCAGCCGCTCAATGCGGTGCTGCTGATCGGGGCCGTCGCGCTCGCGGTGATCATCGGGATCAAGGCGATCGACCCGACCGGACCCACCAGCCAGTGGTGGATCGTGGGGGTGCTGGTGCTGGCGGCGGTGCTCGGGTTGATGGTGGTGCTGCCGATCGGCGGCGCCGACATGCCCGTGGTGATCTCCCTGCTCAACGCGCTCACCGGTCTGTCCGCGGCGGCCGCCGGCCTGGCTTTGAACAATCAGGCGATGATCGTGGCCGGCATGATCGTCGGTGCGTCGGGTTCGATCCTGACCAACCTGATGGCGAAGGCGATGAACCGGTCCATCCCGGCGATCGTGGCCGGCGGGTTCGGTGGCGGCGGCGTCGCGGCGGCGGTCGGGGACGGCGCCGCCAAGACGGCGAAGTCCACCTCGGCGGCGGACGCGGCGATCCAGATGGCGTACGCCAACCAGGTGATCGTGGTCCCCGGCTACGGGTTGGCCGTCGCGCAGGCCCAGCACGCGGTCAAGGACATGGCCAAGCTGCTCGAGTCGAAGGGGGTGGAGGTCAAGTACGCCATCCACCCGGTCGCCGGCCGGATGCCCGGGCACATGAACGTGCTGCTGGCCGAGGCCGACGTCGAGTACGACGCGATCGACGCGAATGGGCCGAGACCCATCCCGAAGTGGACACGTCACCGATCGAAGTGATGGGCCGCATCACCCGGATCGGATCCCAGGCCCTGCAGCAACTCGACCGCGCCCTGGACGCGAGCGGGGTCTCGCGCGCCGAGTTCGACGTCCTGTGTGTACTCGCCCGCAGCGATCGGCCACTACGGGCCAGCGAGGTCACCGCCGTGACGATGCTCAGCGGCGCATCCACCACCAAGCACGTCGACCGGCTGGCCCGACTGGGCCTCGTGGAACGACTGCCGTTCGAACGCGACGGGCGCGTCGTGTTGCTCCATCTGACCGAGCCCGGGCGGCAACTCGTCGACACCGAGTTCCCGCAACGCGTCGAACGGGACCGGCAATTCCTCGCCGGACTCGACGAGGACGAATGCGCGGTGCTGGCCGGGCTGCTCCGGCGGATCGCCGCCAACGTCGAATCCGGGATTCGCCGGTAGCTCCCACCCTCAGGGAATGATCTTCCGGGCCCGAAGATCGCGGAAGATGTCGAGGAACATCCGCTCGGTCTCGACGTGTCGGTGGAAACCCAGCCGGCGCGCCTTGGAACCGTCGGCGATGACGTCGTAGTCCCAGCCGAAGACGAAATCGCCGAACGCCCACGACGAGACGTCCGAGTACGGCGTGGGTTCCAGTCCGTACTTCGCGACGAGGCGGTCCCACACCGGCGCCTTGTCGGCCATGACGACGTCCATCGACATCGGCAGCGGCGGTGCGACGTCCAGTTCGAAGAAATCCGCGATCTTCGGCAGCATCTCATCCCAGCGGAAAAGATCTCCGTTGTTGATGTTGAACGCCTGGTTGGCGCACTCGGGGGTGGTCGCGGCCCAGACGGTCGCCTCCGCCAGCAGCCCGGCGTCGGTCATCTCGATCAGACTCGTATACGCGCCGGGCTTCCCCGGAAACCGCAGCGGCACTCCGAGTTCCTTCGACATCGTGGCGTAGACGGCAATCACCAGTGCAAGATTCATCGGATTGCCGAGAGCGAATCCGCAGACGACCGAGGGGCGGATCGCGGACCACGTCCAGCGCTTGCCGCGCTGGCGGTCCTCGAGGAATTGCTGCTGGTCCACGTTGAACTCGGGCGGCATGTGCGGCGGGTCGCTCTCTCGCGCCGGCGTCTTGAACGGTCCGAGGTGGGCGCCGTAGACCTTGTAACCCTGCATCAGGCTGATGTGCTCGAGCCCCTCAGCCACGGGTTCGAGCGCGTTCACCGTGTTGACGAGCATCGCGACGTTGGGCGCGACGAGCTCCGCCCACGACGGACGGTCCTGGTAGGCGGCGTAGAAGATGTGGGTCACGTCGCGCAGTTCGGCCAGCTTCTCGGCGGCGTCGCGCTCGTCGAGCAGATCGACCGCGATGTGCCGCACCCGATCGGTGTCGGGTCCGCCTCGGCGCGACAGTCCGACGACGTCCCACTCCCCGGTCGCCTCGAGGTGGTCGATCAGATTGCCGCCGATCACCCCGCGCGCACCGACGACCACTGCCACTCTGCGCTTGGCCATCACTCACTCCTATCGGTATATCGCGAAGTTGCGATATGTCGAGTGAACCATACATATCGGAAAATCGCGATATGACGGTACGATGGGCCCGTGAGTGAACTTCCGGACTCAACCGACCTGGCCCTGGTCTTCAAAGCGCTGTCGAACCCGACCCGCGTGCGCATCCTGCAGTGGCTGAAAGACCCCGGCAGCTTTCCCCCACAGCTCGAACCCGCGGAAGAGGTGGGCGTGTGCCTGAAGCACATTCAGGCGAGGGCCGAGGTCTCCCAGTCGACGGCCTCGCAGTACATGGCCGCCCTACAGAGCGCCGGACTCGTCACCAGCCATCGGATCGGGCAGTGGACCCACTACCGCCGCGACGAAGACCGGATCGCCCGGCTGGCCGATCACATCCGCACCGAACTCTGAACGAATCAGGGCATCTCGACGGTTTCGGCGCGCGCGATCTCGTCGAGCGCCCGGCGGACGTACCCGTCGGCGGGAACCTCCGCCGCACTCAGCAGATCGGCGATCACCAAAATCGCGGCCTCCACGGCACGCTCCGGTCTGCGCGGGTTCTCCTCGACATCGGCCACGCCGAGTGCACCGGTCAGCACGGTGACCAGCGAATCGACGTCGACGGCCGGAAACCACAGAGCCGCCGCCCGCGCGCACCGGGTGAGAACGTCCTGCACGTCCTCACCCGTCAAACCGTCCGGGTGCAGCGTCTCGAGCAGTTCCCGGACCACTCCCGACAGCACCGCACCCACCTGCTCCGCGGGCAGGGCCGCCAGTTCCTCCGTCGCCTCGGTCAGCGCCGCCGCATCCGACGCACGCGCCGCGACGATGGCGGCATCGAGTGCTTCGGCGATGTCACGTGCGACAGCAGGCCAATGAGTGGGCCACATCCGGTAGATCCTCTTCTCGTCTTCGTCGAACCGAAGCTCACTGTGCCATGGGACACCGACAAGCGGCGCACTCAGTGCAGCCGCTCGATCAGCCGCAGCGCGTCGAACGGCGCGTACCCCTTCATGTCGTTGTCGAAGTACGCGAAACAGTCGAGGCCCTGCCCGAGCCACCGCTCGACCTTGCGGGCCCACTCGTCCAGCGCCTCGTCGGTGTAGCCACTGGCGTACAACTCCTTGTCGCCGTGCAACCGGGCGTAGACGAAATCGCTCGTCACCGCCTCCACGTACGGGAACCGGCCTGCCGTGTCGGCGACGACGAACGCGACGTCGTGCGCGCGGAGCAACTCCCTCGCCTCCTCCGTGTCGAAACTGGGGTGGCGGACTTCGAGCGCGTGGCGGACGGGACGAGCGGCATCCGTTTCGGTCCACGCCCTGTCGCCGGAGAGCTTGTCGTCGTGCCGAGAAGCGAGCGCCGCGGCGTCGGTGGTCGTCCGCGGCAACTGCTCGAAGAACGCCGCGAGACTCGTCGAATCGAACGCGAGCGTCGGGGGCAGTTGCCACAGCAGCGGTCCCAGCTTGGCGCCCAACGCGAGCACCCCGGATGCGAAGAAGTTCGCCAGCGCCGACTCGGCGCCGACCAGCCTCTTCATGTGCGTGATGTAGCGACCGCCCTTGACGGCGAACACGAAACCCTCCGGGGTCTCGTCACGCCACTTCGTATAGCTCGTCGGCCGCTGCAACGAATAGAAGGACCCGTTGATCTCGATCGACGTCAATCGCCCCGCGGCGTACGCCAACTCCTTGCGATGGGCCAGACCGTCCGGGTAGAAGTCGCCGCGCCAACCGGGATACGTCCAGCCGGAGATACCTACGCGGGCCTCGGCCATCTCACGACCCTAGCGCCGGAACCTATTGCATGTGGCCCGTCCCGGGAGAACCATGAGGGGACCCCACAATCGAGGAGGCACTGATGCCGAGATATCTCTGGCAGGTCACGTACTCACCCGAAGGCGCGAAGGGACTACTCGCCGAAGGCGGCACCGCACGACGCGACGCGATCACACAGATGGTCGAAAGCGTCGGGGGCACAGTCGAATCCTGCTACTTCGCGCTGGGTGGCCGGGATCTGTTCGTGATCGGTGACGTGCCGGACGACGTCGCGGCCGCCGCGCTCGGCATCCGCACCACCGCGTCCGGTGCGGCGAGGTCCGAATCGGTGGCGCTGCTGACGCCGGAGCAGGTGGACGACGCGGTGCGCCGGGACGCCGAGTACCGTGCGCCCGGCAGCTGATCGTCTACCCCTGCGGTAGCGAATATCGTTCTGCAGGATGATGTGCGGCGGCGGAATCGGCCGATAGCGTCGAGCCATGTCAACCGACCAGGCCAACTCGACGTCCGTGAACCCGTTCACCACCGAGTCCGTTCGCCGTGCCCTGTTCGCGCTCAGGGCCTTTCCTGCCGGCCTCGTCTCACTCGGCGCCGCGGCGACCGGACGGCACCGCCGGGCCGAGCGGTGGCAAATCGCTGCCGCCGACTCGAACGGGCCGGCGCGGATCGACGTGCGGTCGCCGTCGTGGCTGCGCGTTGTCGCGCATTCGGTGCTGTCGCTCCTGGTCGGGATGGTGGCGTGGTTCGTCGCGTTTCTCGGTCTGATCGCCGCGGTCCGGGGCCTGTTCTACGGGCTGATCACCGACGGTTCCTACGAGTACAGCTGGGGTGGCCCGACGCTTGCCGGCGCCTGGCTGGTGCATCTCGTCCTCGGACTCTTACTCGTGCCGGTTGTCCTGTGGATCCTGACGGCCATCGCGTCCCTACTGGCCGGACTCACCCGGCGTCTACTCGGCGACGGCGGTCCGGTGTGGGCCGTTCCCGTCGCGCTCGTGCTCGCCGCCGCGGGCGCGCTCCTGTTCCGCTCCTGGCTGCACCAGGCCTGAGACCACGTACTCGAGAACACCGGAATGAATGACCACGAGGGAAGGTTGCACGCCACATGACGGAGACCACAGCAGAAACCCCGCAGCTCGGACAGTTCGGCGTCTGGCGTCACGCAGGCGGATTGGCCCCCGAGGTGGGTGCGGCGATCGAATCGGCAGGCTACGGCGCGATCTGGATCGGCGGCTCCCCGCCTGCCGACCTCGACGTCGCCGAACGCCTCCTCGACGCGACATCCACCATCACCGTCGCGACCGGAATCGTGAACATCTGGACCGCGCCCGCCGACGAGATCGCGACCTCGTTCCACCGGCTCGAGGCCCGTCATCCGGGGCGCTTCCTCCTCGGCATCGGTGTCGGCCATCCCGAGCAGCCCGGACTGAACTACAGCAAGCCGTACGCCGCCCTCGTGGAGTATCTCGACGCCCTCGACGCCGCCGGTGTCCCGGCGGGACGACGCGTCCTCGCCGCGCTCGGACCGAAGGTTCTCGAACTCTCCGCTGCCCGCGCCGCCGGCGCCCATCCGTACCTGACCACGCCGCAGCACACCCGTGAAGCGCGTGAGCTGCTCGGCCCCGGTCCGGTGATCGCACCGGAGCAGAAGGTCGTGCTGGACACCGATCCGGAACGCGCTCGCCCCATCGGACGTTCGGCCGTCGAGAATCCGTACCTGCACCTACGCAATTACGTCAACAACCTGAAACGGCTCGGGTACACCGACGAGCAAATCGCGGACGGCGGCAGCGACGATCTGATCGACGCGCTCGCCGCCCACGGTGACACGCAGTACGTCGCCGGCCGCCTCCGGGAACACCTGGACGCGGGCGCCGATCACGTCGCCATCCAGGTACTCCCGGCAGGCGACGATCCGGTGCCTGCCCTGCGGGAACTCGCAGGCGCGCTGGGACTCTGAGTTCTGCTAACGAAATGTGTGATGGCAGGTACCGCATACTGAAAGGGGTTCGCCGAAACGGTCGGGGTATGGTCCCCTTCTGAACGGCAGGCAGGACTGAACGCAAGGTAGGAACTGTGCAAGAGCCAACGGCACGTCCGGTCGGCCCGTACGCTTCGGGGCCGCCACCTGCAGCCCTGACCGTGCACTCCGCGAGCCTCGACCATTTCCGCGCCGCGGAGTTGTGGCGGGCGCTGGTCATCGGCGTGGTCGTCGTCGCCTACACACTGTTCGCGCTGATCACCTGGCCTGTCCGACGTCGTGGCCGCACCCTTGCGGACGCGGCGTCGGAGGGCCTGGTCAACGGTTTCGAGGTGCTGGGTCCGACGTTCGTCAAGGTCGGGCAGCTGATGGCGTCGTCTTCCGGCGTGTTCCCCGCCCCGCTGGCCAACGCGTGTCTGCGATGTCTCGACGACGTGCCGCCGGTGCCCGCCGAGGAGGCCCGCCGGGTCATCGAAGCCGACCTGGGGCATCCCGTCGACGCACTGTTCGCGTCGTTCGACGACGTCCCCCTCGCCGCCGCCTCCGTCGCGCAGGTGCACGGCTGCGTTCTCCCCGACGGCAGGGAAGCCGTCATCAAGGTCCAACGCCCCGACATCTTCCGCCGCATGGTGGTGGACCTGCGCACCGCGTACTGGGGCGCACGGATCCTCGAGAAACTCTTCGAGTTCTTCCGCATCGCCAACGCCACCGCCATCATCCGCGACCTCCACGCGGCGACGATGACCGAACTCAACAGCGCGGTCGAGGCCGACCGGCAGGCCCGGTTCAGGACGAACATCGGGGCGTTCGGCGACAACAAGGGCGTCACCACCCCGGAGGTGTACTGGGACTACTGCGGTCCACACGTCATCTGCATGGAACGCATGTACGGGCTGCCACTCGACCGGTTCCCCGACCTCGTCCACATGGACACCCGGATGCTGATCCGCCGCGGCGTCAAGGTGTGGATCGAGTCCGTCATCCTCCACGGCCCGTTCCACGGCGACGTGCACGCGGGGAACCTGTGGGTCCTCGACGACGGACGCATCGCGATGCTCGACTTCGGCATCGTCGGTGAGCTCCCCGAGTCGTGGCGGCAGATCCTGCGCGACATGTTCTACGCCACCCTGATCGACGGCGACTTCTCCCGCATGGCCCGCGGAATCCGCAGCCTCGGCTATGCGACGGACAACGACGCCACCGACGACGAGATCGGCCTCCAGGTGGCCGCCGCCCTCGCGCCCCTGCTGGGCCGGGACCTCGGTGAGCTGCGGCTCAGCGAACTCATCATGGCCCTGATCGGCATCGGCAAGAAATGGGGCGTCGCCAGCCCCGAGGAACTCGTCCTGTTCGGGAAGCAGCTCGGCTACTTCGAGCGGTACGCCACCGAACTCGCACCCGGCTGGGTGATCGGGCAGGACCTGTTCCTGTTCCGCAACGTCTTCCCGGACGCCGTCGCCGCGAAGGCCCTCGAACTCGGGGTCGAGCTGCCCGACGAGTGACGCGTACTCGCGGCGAGAGATCTATTGCCCGGTCAAAGAATCCAGCACTGACGCCCGGTGGAGGGGGTGGTCCGGGAGCCGGTCGGGTGTGAGGATCCAGTCGTTGCCCGTCCACGGGTCGGAGACGGTGAGGACCCCCGACGTCGGAACCTGTTGCGCGATGCGTTCGAGTACCGCGACGCCCGGATCCGAATCCGCGGCGGCGCCGTCGCCGACGATGATCAGCGATGTACCGACCGCGGGGCCGTGATCGGCGAGGTGCACGATGCGCGCGGCGTCCTCGGCGCCGTACCCGTGTGGGAAGTCGCCCAGGATCACCAGCCGCGGCTCCGGCACGTTGTCGCGGATTCCGCTGCGGGCCGCCATTTCTGCGAGGTCGACGCTCTCGGACAGCGCGGTGAGGCGGGCGGTGATGTCGGAAGCCGAGGACACGACCGGCGCAGCCAGCAGTGTGCCGAGGGGTTCGGTGAATGTGCGCAGCGAGCCGCTGAGGTCGACCACCTCCAACCGTTGTGCCGCCCCTGGAGACGCGACCAGCATGCGCGCCGCCAGCGCCGCCACCACCGGTGCGGCTTCGGCCGGATCGCCGACGATCCACAGCGGACGCCCCACCGGGTAGTGGACACAGAACGGGACCCGCAGCTCACCGAGATCGGGTGCGGACAACTCGCCGAGCCTGAGCCCGTCCGTCACTGCGCTGCCGGTGACCGGCTTCGTCCAGGCGGCGGATTCGAAGGTGGCCAGCGACCGCGGCAGCAGCGGATCGACGGCGCGGAGTTCGTCGGCCAGTTGAGAAGTCTCACCGTCGAATTTGCGCTGCGCCTCGGCGACGAGGGCATCGCATCGCTCCTGAGCCCTGGCCTGCGAGTGCACGACCGCCGGACTGTTGCGCGTGGACGGGGCGGCCACCGACTCGGACAGTTCGTCGTCCAGCCGCGCCTGCGCGTAGTCGCGCGAGGATCGGAACGAGGCCGCTGACCTGGCGGCGTCCTCGAAGATCATCCACGCCCTCTCGAACGAGTGGGCAGGGTCGAGCGGTATGCCCGCCGGACCGGGTATCGCCGGAATCTCCTCGACGACCGGGTGTGCGGGTTCGTCCACCTCGACGCCGTGCCTGGTGACGAGTTCGGCGAGGCCGCCGTCGTATCCCTGCCCGACGGCCCGCACCCTCCATTCGGTGCCGCGGCGGTAGATCTCGAGGCAGATCGCGGCCGCCTCGGAACCGACCAGCGGGACGTCGAAAACGACCAGGACACGGTCATTTTCGTCGGCGAGTGTGGCCGACAGACCCTCTCGGGCCAGCGTCGACGAACCGTTCGGGGACGCCGGATCGGCACTGACCACGCAGAGCACGCCCGCCGCAGCGGCGTCCACCTCGTCCAGCCGCAGCCGGACCGTTCCGTCCGCGTCGAGTTCCACCCCGGCGGCGCGCCGCTGGTTGTAGAACACGAAGTGGTCCGAGGACAGCGCGCGGAGATCGCCGTCCACGATCAACGCGGAGACGTCGATCGGCGTCGCATCGACCGCGCGGAAACGCAGTACGCGCGACGGCAGCGGGGCGTTCTGCCCCGGAACGAGGTGGACTGTCACCGCCGCCCCTAGACGCCGAGGAAGCGGCCGAGTTGAGGCGCGGCCTCACCCGCGTGCTTGGCCTGAATGCCCTCACCGATGGCCTGCAGCTTCCACTCGCCGCCGACCCGGTACACCTTGGCCATCACCATTCCGGTGAACGGCATCCCGCCCTGCAGCGTGAACCGGGCGAGTTCGGCCGACGACGTGGTGTCCACCAGGCGGCAGAAGGCGTTCTTCACCTGCTCGAACGTGTGCCCGCGGTACGACGTCACGATGAACACGATGGTCGAGATGTGCGGCGGAATGCGGGTGAGATCGACGAGGATCACCTCGTCGTCGCCGGCGCCCTCACCGGTGAGGTTGTCGCCCTGGTGCCGAATCGATCCGTCCTTCGACGCCAGCTGACCGTAGTAGGCGACGTCGACCATGTTGTTGTCCGCGAACAGGACCGCCGACGCATCGAGGTCGACGTTGGCGGAACGGTTTCCGAACATGCCGCGCTTCTCGATCGGGTCCCAGCCGAGTCCCATCTGGATGTACGTCAGCGCAACGCCACCGTCCTTGCGGAGCGTGACCTTCTGACCCTTGGACAGGCTGACCGGTCGCGCCTTGGTGAGACTGACCTCGGCCGGAGCAGCGGGCGTGGGAGGTGCCGCGGGAGCCGGGGGTGCGGCGGGCGCGACCGGCGGCGGGTAGGCAGCCTGCGGTGCCGGTGCCGGTGCGGGAGCGGGCGGCTGCTGGACGGGAGCGGCGGCGGGTGCGGGAGCGTCGTCGACGGACACGCCGTGATCGGTGACGAGAGCGGCGAACCCGCCGGCGTAGCCCTGCCCGACGGCCCGCACCTTCCAGGCGCCCTGGCGTCGGTACAGCTCGAGCGCGATGACGATCGACTCGGAGTTCAGTCCCTCGATCTTGTACTCGTACAGCGAGTTTCCGGCGCCGTCGGCGATGCGGGCGGTCGGCGGCGCGGAGCGGCCGAAGTTACTGGTGGCGTCGTCGAGCGTGATGACCGCGCGCACCTGGGCGATGTCGGCAGGCACCGCGCCGAGCGACACCTTCAGCGAGGCCGCCTGTCCGGTGGCTCCGGGGACGAGCTGTACCCCGGGACCGGTCGGCTGGTTGAAGAAGACGAAGTCGGCGTCCGAGCGGACCTTCCCCGAGTCGGTGACGAGCAGCGCGGACAGGTCGGCGGCGGCGGTCAGTTCGAGGGAGACGATGACGTCGTCGACGCTCAGCGGGCCGTTCTGACCCTTGGCTAGCGGAGTGGACACTGCGGTGGTTCCTTCACTGTGGGAGCGTCGGGTTTGTCCCGTTTGGCCTGTTTGCCTACAACCTACAAAAGAGCGCCGACGGCCGTCGTCCCCGCACCCCGCGCGACGCGGTCCACGAACCAGTGCAGGATCTCCTCACCAGCGGCGATACCGCTGCTACCGGTGACCGACAGGGTCGGGTGCTGCCAGTCGAGCGTTTCGAGTTCGCCGTGCCGGGGACGGATGGCGGCGTCGGCCGCACTGAGCATGTTGGCGTCGAGGGCCCCGTCCCCTGCCGCCAGCACGGGGGCTTCCGGCGCGAGCACTCCGTCGTCGACGAGCCTCGAACGGACCTCCGCGACCGCACGGCTCTTGCACACCGCGTCGGGCATCGTATAGATCTTGCGGCCCTGCCGGGACGCCCCCCATCCCCGGTCCACGCACCAGTCGTTCCACTCCTCCACGAAGCCCACCGGCATCGCGTCGAGGTCCACGACCAGGTAGGAGAACAGTTCGTCGGCCACCCGGGACGAGCGGACCCAGCTGTCGTCGATCCGGCGGCTCAGCTCGGCGCCGACCTCCACCAGCGAGGCTCCACCGTCGGCCATCGCGATGTCGACACCCGACCGCCATCCGCTGTCGGGGACACCGTCGACGAGGATGTTCCCGCCGTTGGTCGTGATCGCGTACCGCCACGGCGCCCCCGGCAGGTCGATGCGCTGGAACTGCGCGACGGTGCGCGTGGTGGCGGGCACGACCACGGCGGACGCGGTGAGCTTCCGCAGCATCGCCTCGGCGGCCGACGTGACATAGGACAGCGGTTTGCCGTCGTACACCTCGACGCACAGCAGGTCCTCGTCGCCGGGCCGCTCGGCCACGTCGCTCTCGGTCACGGCGAGTTCCATGGCCCCGCGCGAATAGATCATGGTGCGGTCGAGGTCGGTCGCGATCAGCGCGGTCATGTCACATCCTTGATCAGGCCCATGCACGAATACGCCAGGGCGGGA
The DNA here is from genome assembly GCF_900455735.1 of Rhodococcus wratislaviensis. Classification (GTDB taxonomy): domain Bacteria; phylum Actinomycetota; class Actinomycetes; order Mycobacteriales; family Mycobacteriaceae; genus Rhodococcus_F; species Rhodococcus_F wratislaviensis. The sequence continues at coordinate 475,202 of NZ_UAUI01000011.1, forward strand.
ACCTCTTCGACGGGGACCGAACGCGCGGCGGCGAGTAGCCGGATGTGCGCGTGCTCCGGCGCCTCGAGGTCGCGGACCAGCACCCGCCACGGCACCCGGCGCAGCAGCACCCGGGTGGTCTCGCCGACACCGGGCTTCACGAAGTTCACACTCGAGATGCCGTACTGCTCCCGGACCTCCTCGACGGACTTCCAGCCGTCCCAGGTGGGGGTGCGGTCCGACCGCAGCAAGTCCTGGACGTCGCCGGGAACGTGCTCGCGCACATCCCCGAAGGACGCGCTGACGGAATCGAGGAGGTGATTGGACACGTCCTCGCCCGCCAGGTGGGCGTAGAACTTGGCGCCGTGGAAGTCGCCGGGTCCGATCAGCGTGTCGTTGAGGACGGTCCGCGACACCAGACCCGACACGGTGGAGTTCAGGCACGCGGAGGCGATCAGGAAGTCGTCGCGGGTGCCGAACGTGCGGACGCAGTGCCCCGGATCGGCGAGGACGGCGAGGTCGTCGTCGAACTGGGCGCCACCGGCGTCGCGGTACTCGACGAGTGCCTGCGACAACTCGCGGGCGATGGCACCCTTGCCCGTCCAGCCGTCGACGAACACCACGTTCGCCGGGTCGTGATGCTGCGCGAGGTAGTCGAGCGCGACGGCGTCGATCCCCCGGTCGCGGACGATGGAGACGGCGTAGTGCGGCAGCGTCAACCCGTGGACGTCGCGCGCCCAGCGGCGCATGAGCACACCCACCGGGGTTCCCGCCCGCGCCAGCGACACGAGTGTGACGTCGCGGCCCCGCTCGGCCAGCACGAGGTCGGTGACCGTCCCCACGGCGCGTGCCAGCCGGATGGAGCTGTCCTGCAGAACCTTCTCGAACAGCTCGCGATACTCCGCGTCGGGCTGGTACTCGATGGGCAGCGTCTCCGCGTAGTGGGCCTCGCCCGACTGGATGCGGTGCTCCCGCTCGGCGACATCGGCTTCGAGGTCCACGTGCGACAGGTCTGTGAGCAGCCAGCCCACCTCGTCGGCCGTGTACGAACCGAACGCCGGGCCGGTCAGCGGCGCCGTCACGTCGGCGCTCCCGGCCGGGTCGTCTTCGGCGGCGCCGCCGTCGCGGCTCGGGCGGCGCGCAGCGACAGCGGGTCGAAGCCGGACACGACGGCCAGGAGCACATCCGTTCCCGACGCGGTGAGCACGTCGAGGAGTCCGCCTGCTGCCGTGAGCCGCTCGGTGTCGGCCGCGGCGTCGATCACCGCGACCACGACGGCGTCCTCGTCCGGCCACTGTGCGTTGTAGACGAAACGCGGCTGCTGTTCACCGTTCTCGGGTGCCGTGAACCGGAATCCGCGGCGCAGCGGGTATCCCGGCCGGTCGAGCACGTAGGCGGGTGACCGCGTCGTCGTCTGGAATCGAACCCGGAAGCCGGACGTGGCGAGCGCGTCCGCGAGTCGCAGCGGGAGGTACATCAGCTCTTCGTGTCCGACGACGATCACCGGGCGCTGCGGGTCGAGTCGGTCGAGGAGCACCGCGGCCGCCGACGTGACGGCCGCATCGAACTCCTCGGTGTCTTCCCGCAGGAACCCGTGCCGACCACCTTCCGGAACCGTTGCGGGCCAGGGTATGTCGGCGCGCTCGACGGTCCCGGTCCGCTCACCGACGGGGTTGAGCACCGGTTCGGGAAGGGCACCGACCGAGTCGATCAGTCCGCCGGGAAGCTCGGTGCGCCCCACCGCCAGACTCACGCTGTCGATCTGCACACCCAGTTCGGCGGCCGCGGCGTCGACGGTGTCCCGGTGACCCTGCTCGCGCATGTCGACGAGCGAGGCCACGACGTAACGGCTGCGCGGATTCTGCCGGTGGAGCGCGCGGATCGCGTCGACCGCAGTGGCGCCGGTGGAGATCTCGTCGTCCACGAGGACGAGTGGACGATCGCCCGTGAACAACTCGACGGACGTCGGCTGCAACTGGTGACTGGTCGCGTGCGAGTGCCCCTCCTCGAACCCGGCGGACGTTCCGATCTCGGGGACGTCCCTCCGTGTGGAGTGCAGGTAACACCGGGCGCGCAGCCGGGCCGCGACACAATGCCCCAGACCTGTTGCGGTCTCGGCGAATCCGAGCACGACGGGATCCGCATCCGGCCCGAGAACGTCGGCGACCAGATCGCCGAGGCGGTCGCCCGCACCGATCACGGCACCCGGGTCGGTGGGCACGTGCTTGCCGAGGACCGTCGAGACGAGCAGGTGGGCGCGGCGCGGGTTGCGACGCAGGCCGGGCTCGACGAGTTCGGGGATGGTCAACCCCGTGTCCGAACCCACGTGGGCGAGCGTCAGCCCCAGGTGTTCCGTGGCCCAGGGCACCGCGCGCACGGCGGTGGGTGAGCTCATCGGACGGCCAGTGCGGTCAGAAGATCCACGAACGTGATTCCCTCGTTTGTCACGCCGAACACCTTCGCCCGGACGAGTGTCTTCTCGGCCCAGCTGCGGTGCGGGCGCATTTCGTTCATCTTGTTGCGATAGCCCGACGCCTGGACGCCGCCGACGCTCTCGGCGCCGAGAATGTCGAGCGCATCGTGGTACTCCTCGTGCGTCACCGCGGATAGGGCGTGTACGGCCGCGACGTGCGTCGGGTGGATGACCGTCTTCCCCTGGATGCCGTTGGCACGGTCGAGGGCGATCTCCCGCAGCAGGCCGTCCAGATCCCGGCTGACCAGCTGCTGACGGAACCGCACCTCGTTGTGTTCCTCGAACGGCGTGGCGCGCAGGGTCGGCCGGAACATCCGCTCGTGGTCGGCGAAGTACTCCCACACCGGACCGGTGATGACGTGTCCGGTGTCGTCGGCCCGGCCCAGGAAGTTGACGATGCCGGCAATCGCGTCCGCGACCACCCGCACGTCGTAGATCGTCAGGTCGCGGTCGCGGCGGATGCCGAACGTGGCACACATGTCGGTGGCGCCGATGCGCACGGCGAGGATCCGCTCGCGGTGTTCGACGAGCAGTTCGCCGATCTTCGCGAGTTCGTCGTCGCGGGTCTCCCGGTGCACCAGTGCCGGCGATTCGAGCACCGGCATCGCGTACAGGTGTTTGCCGAGCCGCTCCGACGCTGCGGCCAGCTCGTCGAGGAAGGCACGTCCCGTCGCACTACCGAACTTCGGAATCACGAATCCGGACAACACCTCGACGCCGGTGGTCAGCAGGTCGGCGATTCGCCGAAGGTCCTCGGCGGCCCGTACCCGGACGAACAACTGCATCCGCGCACCACCGTGGACCGCGAGTCGATCGAGCGCGTCGACGGCGTTGAGCAGCGCCGCTTCCACCTGGTCGTCGGCCACCGCGTCCTCGAGGTCCAGGACCATCGAGCACACACCGTCACCGGACCGGCGGAGGATGGTGTCCGCGAGGTCGGACCTCGTCGCAGGCACGTACAGCGTCGCGCCCAGCGCCACGGCCAGCACCGTTCGATCCTCGTCGGGCCCGAGAGCCTGCGGAGCGTGCAGGAACAGCCGGCCGTGCGTCTCGGGATCGAGGTGGTGGAAGTGCCGCACGTGCCGCACCGCCGCCGTCTCACCTGGCGGCACCGCCGCCGACATGATCTCTTCGCTAATGCTCATCGTCCCCCCGTGTCATCGCTGTCCTGTGTGTCCTCTCATCTTCTGAACCACCTCGGCAATGAAGGCCGACACGGCATCGAGCTGGGCGACGTACGCCCAGTAGTCGGGATGCCTCCCGGTCAGTGTCCCTGCAATCCGGTCGATCCGCTCGAGCTGAGCGTCGAGGACCGACCCCCATTCCCGCACGAGACCACGATTGACAGCCAACATCTGGGCGTCGCGGAGGCGAAATCTGATCTCGTTCTCCTTGGCCCGTGGGTTCTCGCGGACCTCCCGCAGCAACAGCAGGCGATCGGTGACGCCGTCGACGTTCGCCTCGGCGTCGACCAGATGGGTCCGCGCGGCGGCGGTCAGATCCAGCGCCCCCTCCGGATTTCCCGCGGTCAGAGCGTTCTGCGCCTGCTGCAGATCGGTTTGCGCCTGCTCGATGTGCCTGCGGCTCTCGCGGTCGTTGTGGACGAGATCCGCCGAACTGGCCGCGTTGAACTCGCGCAGCAGGGCGGAGTAGGCGGGCGCGAGCCGTTCCGCCCGCGTCTGCACCGCGGCGATCCTCGTCGTCACCGACGACACGGCGTGAGCGGCGTCCAGTTCCTTGGACGGGGCCGCGGCCAGCGCCTTCTCGAGCGCCGCCGACTCCTCCCGCACACGCGCTGCCGCTTCGCGGACCGGGTTGGCTCCTCGGGCGCCCTGCAGCGCCACGACCGCGGCGTCGAGTGCCGCTCCCCGGTTGCGCACCGACGGGTAGCCGGCGTACGCGGCGCCCTCGGTCTGCACCCGCTGCTGCGCCGCGGAGGCGACCTGAAGCGCCTGCTGGGCGAGCTGGGGCACGGCCGCCAGCATCGCGGTCGACTCCTCGAGATGGCCCCGATGTGTGCGATAGAACTCGTCGAGGGACTGCGTCGCCGCCACCAACTGCCGCGTCACCTGCTCGTACGCGGCGGCCGCCGCGGGTGACTGCACGTTCTCGAACTGGTCTTCCGCCGCCAGATACGCCGTCGCGGCCTGGTAGCACCCGTCGCGAACCGGTTCCCAGGCCCGCCGAATTCCGCGTTCCGGAGTCAGCTGGTCCGAGGCGTCCACAGCCGCGGCGGCGATGCTCTGCCGGTTGTCCATATCGAGAAACGCTGCGACCATCGTGTCGTGGGCGCGACGAGCCGAGTCGTCGCCCCGGGCTCTTCCTCGGAAGCGTCCCGCCCATCCGCTCGTCACGTCCTGAATCGTACTGGTCGGGCCGACAACACCGAGTGGTCCGGAATTGCCTGTGCACAAACCTGTGGACAGTTCGCGGGATGGGACAAGTCGGACAAATTCATTATCGTGGTGTTGCACGACGAACCCGGAACTTCGACAGCTGTCGAGGGTCCACCCACCTCCTCTCGAAAGGACCCCTGAATGGGCGTCAGCTTGACCAAGGGCGGCAATGTTTCTCTCACGAAGGAGGCGCCGAACCTGACCGCGGTGGCTGTCGGACTCGGATGGGATGCCCGCTCGACCACCGGCACCGACTTCGACCTCGACGCCAGCGCCATCGGTGCGGGTGCCGACAAGAAGGTCGTGTCGGACCAGCACTTCGTGTTCTTCAACAACCTGCGTTCCCCTGACGGCTCGATCGAGCACATCGGCGACAACACCACCGGTGCGGGCGAGGGCGACGACGAGGTGATCAACGTCAACCTGGCGGCGGTCCCCGCGAACATCGAGAGCATCCTGTTCCCCGTCTCGATCTACGATGCGGAGACGCGTTCGCAGTCGTTCGGTCAGGTGCGCAACGCCTACATCCGCGTCGTCGACCAGGCCAACGGCAACGAGCTCGCCCGCTACGACCTGTCCGAGGATGCGTCGACCGAGACCGCTATGGTCTTCGGCGAGCTGTACCGCAACGGTGCGGAGTGGAAGTTCCGCGCCATCGGCCAGGGCTACGCGTCCGGGCTGGCCGGTATCGCCCGGGACTACGGCGTCAACGTCTGACAGTCGTTTCGTTCTCCAGCCGGGGGAGGGTTTCACGGCCCTGACGTGAAACCCTCCCCCGGTGTTCGTCCACCTGCAGTAGCCACCCTGCATGCCCACTAGAGAAAGGCCACGCTTCGTGGTTCTGCGAATATTCGGTCTCTCCTTCGCCGTGACGGTGATCTCCCTCATCATCGCGGCGATCTACGGAGGCCCCCAGGCCGTCCTCCTCGTGGTGATCCTGTCGATCCTCGAGATCTCGCTGTCCTTCGACAACGCCGTCATCAACGCCACCGTGCTGCGCCGCATGAGCGAGTTCTGGCAGAAGATCTTCCTCACCGTCGGCATCGTCATCGCGGTGTTCGGCATGCGCCTGGTCTTCCCCCTCGTCATCGTGTGGCTCGCGTCCGGCCTCGGCCCCGTCGCCGCCCTCGACCTGGCCCTGAACCCGCCTGCCGACGGCGCCGCGTACTTCCCCGACGGCAGCGCCAGCTACGAAACCCTGCTCACCGACGCGCACCCGCAGATCGCGGCGTTCGGTGGCATGTTCCTGCTGATGCTGTTCCTCGGCTTCATCCTGGAAGAGCGCGAGATCACCTGGCTGTCCTGGCTGGAGAAGCCCCTCGCCCGCGCCGGCAAGCTCGACCAGCTGGCCGTCATCATCGCCGGCGCCCTGCTGCTGATCACCGCCGCGTACATCGCCCCCGAGGACACGGTCTCCACGGTGATGATCGCCGGCGTCCTCGGCATGGTCACCTACATCGCCGTCAACGGTCTCGGTGAGCTGTTCAACACACCCGAGGAAGACGAAGGCGGCGAACCGGTCGCAGGGTCCACGGGCGGACCGACCGAGCTGGCCAAAGCCACCGGTAAGGCCGGGTTCTTCCTGTTCCTCTACCTCGAGGTCCTCGACGCGTCGTTCTCCTTCGACGGTGTGATCGGCGCGTTCGCGATCACGTCCGACCCGATCATCATCGCCCTCGGCCTCGGCTTCGTCGGCGCGATGTTCGTCCGTTCCATCACGGTGTTCCTCGTCCGCAAGGGCACCCTGTCGGACTACGTGTACCTCGAGCACGGCGCCCACTGGGCCATCGGCGCACTGGCCGTGATCCTGCTGGTGTCCATCGGCTACCACGTCAACGAGAACGTCACCGGACTCGTCGGCGTCGCCCTCATCGGTGCCGCCTTCATCTCCAGCATCGTCCGCAACCGCAAGGCCGTCGCGGCGGCCGGCAAAGCGGAAGACGACGTGGACGAGCAGAACCCGGTGTCCGTCGGCTAGGTTCTGCCTGTACTCACATCCAGCGGCAGTGCTCGTGACTCGGTCACGAGCACTGCCGCTCGACACTGGAAAGGGCACCCATGGGGCGGCTGCTCGAGAAGTCCACGAAGGTGGTGGAGGCGCAACTCGCCGGAACCACCATCCGGGCGATACAGGGTTCGATGATCGCCTATGAGGGCAACGTCAACTTCAAGTCGGCGGGTTTCGGCGGCGGTGACGGTGTGCTCGCCGGCATGAAGCGGCGTGCCACCGGCGAGGCGCTGTCGTTGATGGAATGCTCCGGTCACGGTGTCGTGTACCTCGCGGTGGGCGGTCAGTACGTCTCCGTCGTCGACCTGGCGAACGAGACCCTGCAGGTGGAGTCGCAGCAGCTGCTCGCCTTGAGCGGCAACCTGAACACCAACGTCACGTTCACCGGACTGCGCGGCGGGGTCGGCGGTCAGGGCCTGTTCACCACGACCGTCTCCGGCCAGGGGCAGGTGGCACTGCTGTCGGCGGGCGGGCCACTCATTCACCTCGAGGTGTCGCCGCAGTACCCGCTGGTGGTCGACCCCGACGCATTCGTCTCGGCGCGCGGGCAGGTCACGCAGTCGTTCGTGACCGACGTGTCGTGGCGTAACGCCGTCGGCCAGGGCAACGGCGAGGCCTTCTCCCTCAAATGGGACGGTCACGGCGTCGTCTCCATTCAACCGGCAGAGCGGTGAGCCCCATGGTCTTCTCGAAAGTGAACTCGAAGGTCGTCAAGGTCGACGTCGGCGCCGCCGGCGGCGTGGTGGCGCGCACGGGTGCGATGCTGTTCTACACAGGCCAGGTCCAGTTCTCGCCGCATCAGGTGCCGGGTTCCCAGTCGATGGCGGGCATGGGTGGATTCACCCGGATGGCCGGACGCATGATGCAGGGCGAGCACGAACGCACGATGCTTGCGCAGGGGCAGGGCGAGGTGCACTACGGTCACGCCGGACTCGAGGTGCACGTCGTCGACATGTCGCAGGGCGGCGCGCTGTGCGTCGAGGCGTCCCGGCTGCTCGCGCACAATGCGGGACTGCAGAGTTCGGTGATCTCCGTGACCAGTCAGGGCGCTGGCGGCGGACGCGGCATGCTCGGCGCCCTGCGCGGCGCCGCTGCAGGCGCCCTCTCCGGTACCGGAATGTTCACGACGCAGCTGTCCGGGTACGGGTCGGCGGTCCTCCTCGCGCACGGCGGCTTCATCGAACTGCCTGTGGGCGGCCCGAATCCGGTGTTCGTCGACCCCGACGCGTTCGTCGGCACGTACGGGAGCGTCCAGGTGGAACTGAAATCCGCCGTCGGCTGGCGTGAGGCCATGGGCCGCGGTGTCGGGGAAGCGATGCAATTGCAGTGCACGGGTCAGGGCATCGTCTACGTTCAGGCTTCGGAGGAGAAACTGTGACCGCCATCCACAATCCGTCGACTCTCGGCGCCAGCGACAACATTCCCGACAACAGCTACGCGTTCTGCATCGACCTCACCGCGCCCTGGTTCATCCGCAAGGGTGCGATGATCGCCTACTACGGGCAGATGCAGTTTCAGGCACTGACCCACGGATTGCACGGCGCCGCACTGCACATGGTCGCCAACCAATTCTCGGCGCCGCTGTACATGGGCGACTACGCGGTGGCCGAAGGATTCGGGAAACTGATCATCGGCGACCGCGGTTACGACATCAACTCGTACGACCTCGACGACGGCAACCTCACCATCCGGGCGTCGAATCTCCTTGCGTTCGAACCGGGTCTGGCCCTGAACCAGTCCATCGTCCCCGGCTTCCTGACACTCATCGGGACGGGCAAGTTCCTGGCGTCGTCCAACGGCCCGGTGATGTTCGCCGAGCCGCCGCTGCGGATCGACCCCGAGGCGCTCGTCGGGTGGGCCGACTGCCCGTCCCCGAGTCACCATTACGACCAGGGGTGGATCAGCAACTTCCTCGCGGCAGGCGCCCACATGATGGGAATCAACTCCGGGGAGGAACGGCAGTTCGACTTCACCGGCGCCGGAACGGTTCTGATCCAGTCGAGCGAGAAGGTCCTCAGCGACACGCATGTCGTGCGCAGCATCGAGGGTCAGATCCACGGCATCACCCCCAGCGGTCTGCAACGGCTCAACGGAGTGATCGCCGCCAAGCTGGCGGAGCAGCCTCGCTGACATCCAGGAGATTGACAGGCTGAGCGAAGAGTTGTGGCAGGGACGGGGAGCAATCTGATCTGTGTCAGGAAGTTCTGACACCGCATCCGATACGTTCCAGGAGGAACCGCATGAAGTCCGTCGTGACCAAGGCCGTCGCAACCGGTGGTATCGCCCTCGCAGCCCTCGGCATCGGAGCCGGCGTTGCCAGCGCCGACCCGGTGGGCCACAACAACCCCGCCCCCGCCCAGCAACAGCAGCAGGCCCCGCAGCCTCAGCAGCAGCAGCACGCTCCGCAGCAGCAGGCACCCGCGCCGAGCCCGCACGGATTCTGGTTCTTCGGGACCTGGGTTCCCCTGCCCTGATCTGCGTTCCCCTCGCAGGGCGAAGGTGCCCTTCGACGCTCCCACGGCGCCGAAGGGCACCTTCGTCTGTCTACCCGCGATGACTAGCGGGCGGGTCGCATACTCGGATTCGGGCCGAGAGTGATCGTCCGGGTTCTCGGCAGCAGTCCTATTTCCTTCCACCCCGCGGTCAGCGTGATCGTTCCCGACTCCGGGTAGTCGCTGATCCAGTAGTGCGGCGCGGAATGATATTCGGACGCGTCCTCGGCATCGGACTTCGACGTCGAATGCGGGTGCCGGGGATCGGCGACACCCTCCATGTCGTCGACCTGCACGTTCACTGCGAGATACGACCACCGCGCCGACGGGTCGTCGGGATCGTCCAGGGGACGCGTCTCGTGGCGCGCCAGATCAGCGGATCTGCCTCTCGCCGTCAGCTCGACGCGCAGCAGCATGCCCGTCGGGTGCGCGACGACCTCCGACAGGCGCAGGCTCAGGTCGCGGCTCGTCACGAGCTCCACCGGCCCGTGCACCACGATTCCCTCCGTGGCAGGCGGCGGTGCCGCCGGCCACCGTCTCCTGCGCATGACTCAATCGTCCCACCGGCTCCGACCGGCTGCCACAGCTACGTTTCGCACACTCAGGGCAACTGGGCCATGCCGTACACGTTCGTCGCGCGGACCCGGAGTACCTGCCGGTGCTCGGACACCATCGCGCGGCGGAACTCCTCCCAGTCGTCGTGCTCCTTTCCGGACGCGAGCCGGAACACGTCGACGAGTTCGTCCGCCGCCGCGTCGTGCGGATCCGCCGCGACCGCACTCAGCTCCGCATCTCCCTCCACGACCGCGTAGCTCCAGAAGTCGGTCGCGCTGACGTGCAGCGACACCCTCGGGTCGCGCGCGGCGTTCCGGGTCTTGGCCCGATCCGCCGTCACCGACACCCTCGCGGTCTGCGTGCCGGGGTCCCAGGCATAGATCACGTTGGACAATTGCGGGCGCCCGTCGCGTTTGATCGTCGCGAGGACCGCACGGTTGTGTGCGGCGACGAGGTCGAGAAGGGGGCGCCGGTCGTCATTCGCATCGAGGCTCATGACTCACCCAACCACTGACGCCGGCGCGGTGTTCCCGCGCGGGGGGCGCGGCTGCCCCCGGTCGCGATCAGGGCGCCCCTACCGACGAGTAGGGCGGTGGAGTCGCAAAATCATTGGCCGATAACGCGTTCCGACTACTCATCGGTAGGCCTTCCCGTGTGGGATCTGCGGTTTTTCTCGGGTACGCTCTCGTGACCCCGAGCCGGAAGGACCACACGTGAACGACTCATATCTCGTCATCGGCGAAACCACCGTGGCCCGACGGGTCTGTGCGTCCCTCCGCGAAAGGGACTTTCACGTACGTCATCTCGTCGCCCCCGACGACGACGAACTCCGCCTGGCAATGGCGGACGAACCTTGCGGGATGGCCGTACTGGTGCGCGACGACGTCGTCGCCCTGCGTTACGCGCTGGCCGCCGCGCACATCTCGGCGTCGATCCCGTTGGTGGTGACGATCTTCGACCGCACGGTCGCGGACCAGCTGTCCCAGCTGCTTCCGCAGTGCGAGGTGACGTCACCGGCAGATCTCGCCGCACCCACGCTCGCCGGTCCGTGCCTGGAACCGGAACTCGTCGCGGCCCGGCACGCGGGCGAGCACATGCTGACTGTCCGGATGATCGACGGACACCCCGAGGGCGCGCACGTCGACCTGCCCCGGCGGAACTGGTGGCGCACCGCGGCGACCGGCGCGACCGGACTGTTGCGGTCGCACGACATCGGCACGCGCATCCTGCTCGGTGGGCTCGCCGGACTTCTCGCGGTCCTGTTCGCCGACTGGTTGTGGCTGATGCTCGGTCAGCACGTGGCACCGCTCGACGCGTTCAACGAGGCGGTGCGGGTGGTGACCACTGTGGGCCCGGGAACCGACACCCACGGCAGCCCCGCCTACGCGGTGTTCGCCTCGGTGGCGATGCTGCTCACCGTGGTGTTCACGGCCATGTTCACCGCCGGGATCATCGAGCGCCTGCTCGGCCCCCGGCTGGTCGGCCTGGTGGGCAGCCGGGTTCTGCCCCGCTCCGGCCACGTCATCGTGGTGGGCCTCGGCCAGGTCGGGCTCCGGCTCTGCCGGGAGCTACAGGCTCTCGGTGTCGCGGTGGTGGGCGTCGAACGCGACCCCCACGCCAAGAACTTGCGGCTCGTGCGGGCGATGAACATCCCGACCGTCGTCGGGCACGGCGGCGACCGTGAACTCCTCGAGCGACTGGGCGTCGGCCGCGCCCTGGCGCTGGCCGCCGTCGGATCCGACGACCTGGACAACATCGCGGTGTCGGTGGCCGCGCAGGCCCTGTCCCCCGGGCTGCGGCTGGTCCTGCGGGCCGGCGAGCAGGAGGCGATCGCCGAGACGCGGTCGCTGCTGCGGCTCGGAATCATCCGCGACGTCACCAGCCTGAGCGCCACGTACGTGGTGGCCAAGCTGATCGGCCTGCAACCGCAGGGGGTCGTGGCGGACGGCAGCCACCTCTACCTGGAGGTACCGACGGCGGAATCGTCCGAGCCCGTGTTCACCGAGCTGCCCGTGTCGCCGCGGATGAGCTGCCGGCACCTCGTCACCACGTAGCGACCTAGCCGGTCACTGCCAGCGCGTCGATCTCGACGAGCATGACCTCGTGTGGGAGGTCGACGAACACCGTGGTCCGGCACGGCAGCTGTCCGCTCGGCACGTTCTCCGCGATGAACTCGCCGTACACGTCGTTCATCGCGGCGAAGTCGTCGCGGGTGGTGAGGTAGACGCGGAACATCAGCACGTCCTCCACGCTCGCGCCGCCGGCTTCGAGGATCGCCTTGACGTTCTCGAGAGTGCGACGGGTCTGCTCGCGCACGTCGCCCTCCGCGATGTACTTGTTGGTGACGGGGTCCATCGGTCCCTGCCCCGACACCTGGAGCATGTTTCCCTTCTTGATGCCCTGGCTGAACGTGTGTGCGGGGGCGGGGGCGCCTTCGGTGCGGATGACGGTGGTGTCGGACATATCGATTCTCCTGTGTGTGGTTACTTTTCGGGTGGACGGGACGGTCAGGGCTGGGCGCGGTATCCGCAGTCGCGGGAGATCCGCGCCCCCACGGCCTGAAGGGGTTCGAGCAGGTCGAGGACGCGTTCGTAGCTGAGCACGACGTCGGGCACCGAGACGGAGACGGCGGCGACGACGCGGCCGGACGCGCCGCGGATGGGCACCCCGATGCAGTTGACGGACGGCTCGTTCTCCTCCTGGTCGTGCGCCCAGCCCTGCTCCCGGACCGTGCGGATCTCGTCGAGGTAGCGTTCGGGCGTCGTGATCGTGTTGGCGGTGCGGGCGGAGAAGTCCATCGAATCGACGAGGGGCCGCAGTTCCGAATCCGGCAGGTCGGCGAGGATCACCTTCGCGACCGCGGTGGAATTGAGGTTGGCGCGCAGTCCGATTCGCGAGTACATCCTGATCTGATCGTGCGATTCGAGTTTGTCGATGTACACCACGTCACCTCCTTCCATCGCCGCGAGGTGCGTGGTGCGCCCGTATTCGCGGTTGAACGCGACGAGGTGCGGTGACGCGATGCGACGGACTTCCCGCTGATCGGTGGCCTGCGCGGCGAGCTCGAAGATGCGGGAACCGAGGTGGTACTGGTTACTGTTGTCGCGGAACGTGAACCGCTCGTCGGACAGGGTTCGCAGCAGCCGGAGAACGGTGGTCTTGTGGACACCGGTGGATTCGGCCAGCTGGTCGAGATTGGCGGGACCGTTGCCGAGTTGCACCAGCAGGTGCAGGGCGCGGGAGACACTCTGACTCATCCGTTCACTCCACTTTCTCGGGGGGAGAAGCCGTCGGCGGTGACGCTCGTTGCCGCCCAGTCCGATTCGGAGCACCGGAGCAGCTCGTCCAGCAGTTCGGCGGGCGGCGGGGGCGCCGAGTCCGCGGCCACCGTCAGGGTGGCGGCGGCACCGATGTGCCCGCGGCGCAGGCACCGTGCCTGATCGTCGCCGCGCACCACACCGCTGAGATATCCGGCGGCGAAGGCATCGCCCGCGCCGACGGGTTCGACGACGTCGACGCGGAGCGCGGGAACCGCAACACTGCGTCCACTTCGGTCGACGGCCAGCGCCCGGTGCGCTCCGTCCTTGACGACGACGGTGGCCGGGGCGGGCAGGATGAGCCGCAACTCGTGTGGATCCGCGGTTCCGAGAACGCGCAGGGCCTCGTCCGCGCCGACGAGAACCAGATCGGCGAGATTCGCCAGTTCCACGACCATCCGCGGGTCGCCGTCCGGCCACAGTTGCTCACGCCAGTTGACGTCGAAGCTGACCACACCGGAGATTCCCGGCCGGTCGCGGAGAAGCCTCCGCATCAGCGCGAGGCACGAATCGGACAGGGCAGGTGTGATTCCGCTGCAGTGGACCACGGCGGCGCGGCCGAACAGGTCCGCGACCGCCGGCCTGTCGAGGAATCCGGGATCCATGGCCGATGCCGCCGAACCCGCCCGGGAATACAGGCTGTCGGTCCTCGGCTCGCCGTGGTCGTCGAGGGCGGTGGATTTCGAGTAGTGCCCGGTGGGCCTGCCGGGGTCGACCTCGATCGCGCGGACGTCGACACCCCGGGCCTGCAGTTCGGTGCGGATGAGGACGCCGAACTCGTCGTCGCCGAGCCGTCCGACCCAGGCGGCCGGGACACCCAGCGCGGCGAGGCCGGCGGCGACGTTCGCCTCGGCGCCGGCGAGGTGGAGTGTCGAGTCCGGGGCCACCAGAACCATCGCCTCACCGAGGCACGCGACACCGGACTCGGGGGTGGGGGTCGATTCCTGCACTTGTTACCTCTACGACTGCTCGGACGGGCACTGGAGTTGCGTTTCGAGAGCCCTCGCCCCTGCGATGCATGCCACACCGGACCGTTGACGATGACCCAGGCCAATGCTAGACATAGGTGACTCAAAAACGCAATCAACGTTGCATAGAGCGCAACGTAGCACTTCACGGCCATTCCTCCGATGAAGGCCTGCCCCACAAAACCCGAACGACAGGATCGACGATGACGCTCAGCGGACCGGACACACTCGATTCCGGCGCCTTGGCGGAGCTCGACGAGCTGCGCTTGTCCGACGTGGACAAAGCCCTCCCCTCCGCGGCGAACGGCCTCACCAAGACCGAGTTCCTCGGAACGCAGCCGAGGCTGTCCGCCTTCAGCACCCCCGTGATGGTCCTCGACGAGACGGCCATCGCCGGCAACCTCGACACGATGGCGGCCTGGTGCGAGGCGCACGGAGTCGACCTCGCTCCGCACGGGAAGACGACGATGTCCCCGGTGCTGTGGGACCGGCAGATCCGCAGCGGCGCCTGGGGGATCACGCTGGCGAACTTCGGTCAGCTCCGGGTGGCGGTGCGATTCGGCGCGCGCCGGGTGCAGATAGCGAACTCGCTCGTCGACCCGACCGCACTGCGGTGGCTGGCCGAGCAGATGGACGCGAACCCGGAACTCGAAGTCCTCATGTGGGCCGACTCCCCGCAGACGGTCGACGCGATGACCGAGGCGCTCGCGGACGTCACGGTGGTCCGTCCACTGCCCGTGCTCGTCGAACTCGGCGGAGAGGGAGGACGCACCGGCGCACGATCCGTGGCCGAGGCAGTGAAGGTGGCCGAACGGATCGGTGAAAGCCCCGCACTCCGGTTGGCCGGCGTCTCCGGCTACGAGGGGGCCCTCGCACACGACGCCTCCGAGGAGTCCCTCGCACGGGTCCGCACATACCTCCGGTCGATGGCCGAACTGCATCGCCGGCTCGAGGCCGAGGGGCGCTACCCCGAGGGTCGGGACGTGTACGTGACCGCGGGCGGCAGTGCCTACTTCGACGTGGTCGCCGAGGTGCTCGCCGAACTTGCCGGTGGCAGAACCAAAGTGGTGGTCCGCGCCGGCGCGTACATCATCCACGACGACGGCTTCTACACCGGGATCTCACCGTTCGGCCGCGGCGAAGACAGGCAGGCACGTCGTCTCACGTCGGCGATGCACACATGGGCCCGGGTGGTGTCCCGCCCCGAGCCTGGCCTCGCCCTGCTGGACGCCGGCAAGCGCGACGTCCCGTTCGACGAAGGACTCCCCACCGCGCAGGCCGTCGCCGGCCAACTCGGGGCGGCGCCGCGGCCCCTCGTCGGCACCGAAGTGACCGCCGTCAACGACCAGCACGCGTTCCTCCGGCTCGATCCCGCACGGCCGGAACACGATCTGCGTGTCGGGGACGTCGTCCGGCTCGGTCTCTCCCACCCGTGCACCGCGTTCGACAAGTGGCGCTGGATTCCCGTCGTCGGTGACGACTCCGACGATCCTGTCGTCGTCGACCTGATCCGCACCTTCTTCTGATCCCCGGCCGAGGACTCACATCATGACCACTCTGATCCGTTCCGCCACCGTCGTCGACGGTTCGGAGGCGCCGAGGTACCGCGCCGACGTGCTCGTCGACGGAGACCGGATCGCCGAAATCTGGCCCGAAACAGATCACTCCGAGACCGGACGCCCCCGCGCGGATCAGGTGATCGACGCCGACGGCCTGGTGCTCGCGCCCGGTTTCATCGACATGCACGCCCACTCGGACCTGCAGATCCTGCTGAACCCCGAACACCCGTCGCGGATCACCCAGGGCGTCACCACCGAGGTACTCGGACAGGACGGGCTCTCCTACGCGCCCGTCACCGACGACGTGCTCGCGGTGGTCCGGCGCAAGATCGCGGGGTGGAACACCGATCCCGAGGATTTCGACTTCTCCTGGCGGAGCGTGGGCGAATACCTCGACCGGCTCGATCGCGGCATCGCCACCAACGTCGCGTATCTCGTCCCGCACGGGGTCGTCCGGGCGCTGGTGGTCGGCTGGGACGACCGGCCGGCGACGCCGTCGGAGATCGAGGAGATGCAGCGGATCGTGGCGCAGTCCATGGCGGAGGGCGCCGTCGGGTTGTCCGCGGGGCTGACCTACACGCCGGGGATGTACGCGGACAACGAGGAGTTGCTGGCACTGTGCCGGACCGTCGCCGAGTACGGCGGCTACTTCTCCCCGCACCACCGGTCCTACGGCGCCGGCGCCATGGAGGCCTACGCCGAGATGGTCGACCTGACGTCGCGGGCCGGGTGCGCTCTGCATCTCGCCCACGCCACACTGAACTTCGGACCCAACAAGGGCCGCGCCCCGGAACTGCTGGCCCTGCTCGACACGGCCGAAGCCGCCGGCGCGGACATCAGCCTCGACACCTACCCCTACCTTCCCGGCGCCACCACGCTGTCGGCGATCCTGCCCAGCTGGGCGTCGGCGGGGAGCATGGAACAGACGCTCGATCGTCTCCGGGATCCGGTTGCACTCGAACGTATCCGGGAACATCTCGAGGTCACCGGCTCCGACGGCTGCCACGGGGTGATCGCCGAGTGGCACACGCTCGAGATCAGCGGCGTGCAGAACGCGGAACTCGACGACTACGTCGGGAAGACCGTCGCGGACATCGCCGTCGCCGAGAACCGCGACCCCTTCGACGTGTGCATCGACATCCTGATCCGCGACCAGCTCGGAAGCGGCATCCTGCAACACGTCGGCCACGAGGAGAACGTGCGCGCGATCATGCAGCACCCCCGGCACACCGGCGGCAGCGACGGACTGCTGGTCGGCGCGAAACCGCACCCACGCGGATGGGGAACGTTCGCGCGCTACCTCGGGCACTACAGCCGCGACCTGGGTCTGATGTCCCTCGAAGAGTGCGTCGGTCACCTCAGCGGCCGAGCCGCGACCCGGTTGCGACTCGTCGACCGCGGATTCGTCCGCCGCGGCTACGCCGCTGACCTCGTGCTCTTCGATCCGGACACGGTCAGCGACACCGCGACCTACGCGCAGCCGCGCCAGGCGGCGGCCGGAATCACCCACGTATTCGTCCGCGGCCGCCTCGCCCTCGAGGACGGCCGCCTCACCGGCGCGACCGCCGGAAGATCATTGCGCCGCGAAGAAGGAGGAGCAGTTCGATGACCGAGATCGACATTCTGCGTGCCGACCGGGTATTGACGGTGGTGCGAGCGGAGACCATCCCCGACGCCGCGGACCTGTGCCACGCCCTCGCCGAGGGCGGAATCCGGACGGTCGAGCTGACGTTCACCACGCCCGACGTGCTCCATCATCTCGGCCGCGCCGCCGACGCCGCAGCCGCGGCAGGCAGCGTCCTCGGCGTCGGAACCGTGATGACCGGCGATCAGGCGGCCGCCGCGATCGACGCAGGCGCCCGGTTCCTCGTCACCCCCGGCATCCGTCCCGACGTCGCGAAAGTCGCTACGGGAAGGTCGATTCCCGTTTTCCTCGGTGCCTTCACCCCCACCGAGGTGGCCATGGCCGTCGACCTCGGCTCTGCCGCGGTCAAGATCTTCCCCGCCAAGCGGCTCGGCCCCGACTACCTGTCGGACCTGCACGGACCGTATCCCGGCGTGGAACTCCTCCCGTCGGGCGGGATCAACGATTCCAACGCCCGCCAGTTCCTCGACGCCGGCGCGCTGGCCGTGTGCGCAGGCACCAGCGTCGTCCCACCGTCCAGCGTCGCGGCAGGCAACTGGACCGACATCACCGACCGCGCACGATCGTTCGTCACCGCGCTCTCGAACTAGCACCACTCTCGCCCGACCCCACCCACCTCCCCTGGAGACGCAATGACGTCGTTCGTCGACTGGCTGCAGCACGACACAGCCGGACTACTCACTCTCGCAGCGGTATCCATCGCCGTGCTGTTGATCCTCATCATCAAGCTGAAGCTCGAGCCGTTCATCGCACTGATCGTCGTCGGTGTCGGCGTCGCGCTCATCGCGGGAGTGTCGGTGGTCGAACTGGTCGGCACACCGACGTCGGCGGCCGACTCGATTCTGGAGAAGGGCTTCGGCGGCATCCTGGGGCACATCACCCCGATCATCGGCCTGGGCACCGTTCTCGGCGCGATGATGGAACGCTCCGGCGGAGCCGACGTCCTGACCGAACGTCTACTGAAGCTGTTCGGCCCCAAAGGCGCTCCGCTGGCGATGGGTGTCACCGGCCTGGTGCTGGGCATCCCGGTCTTCTTCGACATCGGCATCTTCATCCTCGCCCCGCTCGTGTACGTGGCGGCGAAGCGCGGCGGCAAGTCGCTGGTGATGTACGCGATGCCGATGCTCGCCGGCCTGTCCATGACGCACGCGTTCCTGCCCCCGCACCCCGGACCCGTCGCCGCGGCCGGTCTGCTGCACGTCGACATGGGCTGGATCATCATCATGGGCCTCGCCTGCGGCATCCCCGCCTGGTTCGTCAGTGGCGTCGTCTGGGGTAGCTGGATCGGCAAGCGCGTGATCATCGAGGTCCCGGACGAGTTCATCCCGGAGGAGAAGGAAGCCGACAAGAACCCGCCGCCACTCTGGCTGATCTCGTTCATCATCCTCGTGCCGATGGTGCTGATCCTCGGTGCGACGGTCGGCAACGTGGTCCTCGAAGAAGGCTCGACACTGCTGTCGGTCCTCATCTTCCTCGGCACACCCACGATCGCACTGACCATCGCCGTCCTGCTGGCGCTGTACCTGCTCGGTACCCGGCGCGGAATCACGGCGCAGGAGATCGGTGCGATGTCCGCGGCGGCGTTGAAGCCGGTCGGCATGATCCTGCTGGTCGTCGGTGCCGGAGCGTTCTTCGGCGCGGTGCTGCGGGCCACCGGAGTCGGGCAGGCCCTGGCCGACTCGATGGACGCGCTCGGTCTCCCGATCATCCTGTCCGCGTACCTGATCAGCTGCGCACTCCGCATCGCCCAGGGTTCGGCGACCGTCGCCATCGTCACCACCGCAGGCGTCATCGAACCGTCGATCGCTGCCGGGAATTACTCCTCCCCGCAGATCGCCCTGATCGTGATCGCCGTGTCGGCCGGATCCATCATCGCCAGCCACGTCAACGACGGCGGATTCTGGATCGTGTCACGGTATTTCAACATGTCGGTGAAAGACACCCTGAAGACGTGGACGGTGCTCGAAACCATCCTGTCGGTGGTGGGCTTCGCGATGGCCTCGCTGATCTGGGTGCTCGTCTAGCTCCCGGAGTCCGCATCGCGCAGCACCCGCGCCGCACCGGCGAACGTCCGCACCTGCCGGTCGTCCCAGACATGGGCAGGCACACCACCGCCCAGCAGTGTGCGGACGAGCGCGGGGTCGTCGCCGATCGGCACGTCGCTGCCCGCGATCACGATGTTGCCGTAACGGCGGCCCTTGAGCATGGCCGGGTCGGCGATCACCGTGGTGTGCGGAAACACGCTGCCGATGGTCGCCGCCTCCCGGCGCGCCAGGACGAGGTCGCGGGTGTCGCCGCAGTTGACCGCGTAGATCCCGCCGGGTGCCAGCACTCGTCGCACGTGGCCGGTGAACTCCGACGTCGTCAGCGGCGCCGGGGTCGTGTTGCCCGCGAACACGTCGCGCACGATCAGGTCGCGGGTGGACTCCGTCAGCGTCTCGGTGACCGCCCGCGCCTCACCCACCCGCAGTCGCAGCAGTGGGGCCCGGGGCAGGTCGAACCAGTCGCGCACCAACTCCGCGAGTCTGCCGTCGAGTTCGACCACCACCTGCCGGGCGTCCGGATACGTCGCGGCGAGATGGCGGGCCAGTGAGCAGGCGCCGCCACCGAGGTGCAGAGCCCGCACCCGCTGGTCCGTTCCCCAGTGCGACGCGACCAGTTCGGCGATCCACCGCATGTACTCGAAATCGAGGTGCGTGGGATCCGACAGGTCGATGTGGGAACTCTCGACCCCGTTCACCTTCAGCACCCAGCCGTGCGGATTGAGGTGATCCTCGGTGAGTTCGCACGTGCCCGTGTCGATCGGGTACACGCCGGCGACGGGACCCCCGTCCGTTGTCCGGGCAGCCCGACCGCCGCGCTGCCTGCCCATCGACCGTCTTCCCTACTGCTCGCACCGTCCGCTCGCGTCTGCTGCGAGAATCGTCCTCCCACGATACCGGGACGAGACACGGGTGACCTACCGTGGTGACGCGCACGAGAAGGGAAGACGATGGAACCTCAGGAAGTCGACTTCGCGCACACCGAAGGCGCTGCGAAGCGACGTCGCGAGAAGGCGATGGGACTCGCGCGGTATGTGTGGGATCGCGGAATCAGCGGTCAGGAACTCCTCGACCTCACCGACGGCACGCTGCGGAAACTCGCCCGGGAGGCCGGGTCGAACCCGCCCAGCACCATGGAGACGTGGCTGACCGTGGTCGAGTTGCTCGAGCAGAAATCGGCATGGGCGGAACGCCACCCCGACCATCCCGCCGCCACCCCGGCGCACCGGGACGAGAAGATCATGTGGGTCAAGCCGCCGATCGTCCCCTGGAACTCCTGACCCGTGAGTACTTGTTAACCGCGGGCGGTTAACAAGTACTCACGGGCGTATATGGTGTCCGAGGCCGTCCGTGCGGCCACGATCGGCGAGGGAACCCGGTGTGAATCCGGGGCTGACGCGCAACGGTAACGGTCCCCCGAGGGCCGGAGCCCGAATACTCCCGATTGAGTTCGGTGAATTCTCGGCTCCGCGACTGGGCCCTGATCAAGGAGTTCCCGCGCCATGCGCATCTCGTTCCGGCAGACTTCTGCCGTCCTTTCCGCGGCATCCGTGCTACTCGTTTCCGGTTGTTCGTCGGCCGGCGACTCCCCCGCCACCGGGGAGACCGCCGCCTCGGATTCCTCCAGCTATCCGATGACCCTGGAGAACTGCGGGCACACGGTCACCGTGGACGCGCCGCCGCAACGTGCGGTCTCCATGAATCAGGGCTCCACCGAGATCCTGCTCTCCCTCGGTCTGGCGGACCGGATGGTTGGCACCGCCACCTGGACCGACCCCGTCCGCGACAACCTGGCCGCCGACAATGCGAAGGTTCCGCGACTCGCCGACAACAAACCGTCCCTCGAGGTGGTCCTCGACACCGAACCCGATTTCGTGTCGGCGTCGTTCGGCGGCACCCTCGGGCCGGGCGGTGTGGCCGATCGCGACCAGTTCGACCAACTCGGTGTCCCCAGCTACCTGTCGCCGACCGACTGCGAAGGCAAGACGGACGAGAGCGTCAACGCCGACGGGGCGCGCACCGAACCGCTGCGCATCGACACGGTCTACGAGGAGATCCGCGAACTCGCCGCCATCTTCGACGTCCGCGACCGCGGCGAGGCGTTCGTCGCAAAATTGCAGCAGCGGTTCGACGCCGCCTCGCGTGAGGTCGAGGCCTCCGGGGTGTCGCTGGCGTACTGGTTCGCCGACACCAAGACCCCGTACATGGCGGGCTGCTGCGGATCCTCGGGCATCATCACCAACTCCGTGGGCGCCCAGAACATCTTCTCCGACACCACCAACGAGTGGCCGCAAGTCAGCTGGGAGAGCGTGCTCGACCGCGACCCGACCGCCCTCGTCCTCGCGGACCTCAGTCGCCGCAGCATCGACGGCGACGCCCTCGACAGCAAGATCGCGTTCCTCGAGTCGAACCCGGTGACGCAGCGACTCACCGCAGTCCGGAACAAGCGGTACATCGTCGTCAACGGCGCCGACCTCAATCCGTCGATCCGTACCGTCGACGGCGTGGAGAAGACGGCGGCCGCACTGAAGCAGTGGGGACCGGCGAACTGACGTTGGCGGCAACACGGTTCGACTCCAGGTCGCTGCTCGCCGCGCTCCTCCTCGGCGGTGTGGTGGTGCTCGCGGCGTCGATCGCGGTCGTCATCACCCTCGGTCCGGCGAGCCTGTCGGTGGGCGACGTGTACGCGGTGGTCCTCGAGCACTTCGGTCTGGGCAGTTCGGGGGTGAGCCGGATCAAGGACGGCATCGTGTGGGAACTGCGCCTGCCGCGGACCCTCCTCGCGGCGGTGTGCGGCGCGGGCCTGGCATTGTGCGGGACGATCATGCAGTCGCTGCTGCGCAACCCGCTCGCCGACCCGTTCGTGCTCGGCATCTCGTCGGGCGCGTCCACCGGGGCGGTGCTCGTCGTCGTCCTCGGTCTCGGCGCCGGGGCGGTGTCGTTGTCTGCGGGCGCCTTCGCCGGGGCGGTGCTCTCGTTCACCCTGGTGATACTGCTGGCGACCGGTGCCGGCGGCGGCACATCCCGGGTGGTGCTCGCCGGGGTGGCCGGCACGCAACTCTTCTCCGCGTTGACGTCGTTCATCGTGATCTCGTCCGCCGACGCCGAGCAGACCCGCGGGGTGCTGTTCTGGCTGCTCGGTTCGCTGTCCGGGGCCGACTGGGCCGACGTGGCGCTCTGCGGGGCCGTCACCGCGATCGGGATCGGTGTCTGCCTCCTCACGTCCTCGGCACTGGACGCGTTCACGTTCGGGAACACCGCGGCCGCCTCACTGGGAGTGTCCGTGCGGTGGATCCGCCTCCTGCTGCTCACTGTGACCGCGCTGGTCACGGCGGCGCTCGTCAGCGCGGCGGGCGCGATCGGGTTCGTGGGACTGGTCCTGCCGCACGCCGCCCGATTCCTCGTCGGCCCCCGGCACAGCCGGTTGCTGCCCACCACCGCGGTGGTCGGCGCCATCTTCATGGTGTGGGTCGACGCGATCGCCCGCACAGTCTTCGCGCCCCAGGAAGTTCCGGTCGGTGTCGTCACCGCCCTGATCGGCGTCCCGGCGTTCGCCGTCATCCTCTTCCGCATGAGGACCAGCCCATGACCCTGCGCACAAAGAACGTCGGCTGGAGCCGCGGCGGACATCTCGTGCTCGACGGGGTGTCCCTCGACCCGGCAGCAGGTGAGACCATCGGGCTTCTCGGCCCCAACGGGTCGGGCAAGTCCTCGCTCCTGCGACTGCTCAGCGGGATCGCCGAGCCCGACACCGGCAGGGTCCTCCTCGACGACACCGACATCAGGACCCTCCGGCGACGGCAGATCGCCCGCCGGGTGGCGATGGTCGATCAGCATTCCGACACCGAGGTCGACATCACCGCCGGCGACATCGTGCGGCTCGGGCGCATCCCGCACCGCGGCGTATTCAGCGGCGACGAGACCGCCGACGCCGTTGCTGTCGAGCGCGCACTCGAGCACACCGGCATGACATCGAAAGCACATCGTCCGTGGCACACCCTGTCCGGCGGTGAACGGCAGCGCGCCCAGATCGCGCGGGCCCTCGCGCAGGAACCGGACGAACTACTACTCGACGAACCGACAAACCACCTCGACATCCGCCATCAGCTCGACATCCTGTCCCTGGTCGCCGAACTGCCCCTCACCAGCTACATCGCCCTGCACGACCTCAACCTCGCCGCGATGTTCTGCGATCGCGTGGTGGTGCTGGAGGCCGGCCGCATCGTCGCCGCCGGCCGTCCCGCCGACGTGATCACCGAGGCCCTCGTCGAACAGGTGTACCGGGTGCGGGCGGGGGTCACCATAGATCCTGTCACCGGCCACCCCACCGTCACGTACCGTCCGGTGCGCTCCACGCCCGTGAGTACTTATTAACCGCGGGCGGTTAATAAGTACTCACGGGCGCAGCATGAGGATGCGGTCGTCGCCCTCCGCCGGATCGCCGCGACCGTCGCGGTTGCTGGTGCTGAACCAGACGGCACCGTCGGGTGTCGCGACGACGGTACGCAGTCGCCCGTACTCGCCTTCGAACAGCGACTGCGGTTCGCCGAGTGAGCCGTCTCCGGCCACCGGGATCCGCCACAGCCGTTCGCCGCGCAGCGCCGCGACCCACAGCGCACCGTCCTGGAACGCGAGCCCGGACGGGGACGCCTCGCCGGTGGACCATTGGACCACCGGGTCGACGAAGCCCGCCTCGTCCGACTGCCCCTCGACTTCCGGCCATCCGTAGTTGCCGCCGGGTTCGATCAGGTTCACCTCGTCCCAGGTGTTCGCCCCGAACTCGGTGGCCCACAGCCGGCCCGCGTCGTCCCACGCGAGGCCCTGCACGTTGCGGTGGCCGAGCGACCACACGGGTGATCCGGGGGTGGGATTGTCGGCCGGGATGGACCCGTCGGGGTTGATCCGCAGGATCTTGCCGCCGAGCGAGGACGGGTCCTGGGCGCGTGGCCGGTCGCCGGCTTCACCGGTGGCGACGTACAGCTTGTCGTCCGGGCCGAACGCGATCCGGCCGCCGTCGTGGATCGATCCGGCGGGGATCCCCGCCAGGATCGGGGCCGGCTCGCCGAGGCTGCGACCGTCGAAACGCAGGGCGACCACCCGGTTGTCGTCGTTCGTGGTGAGGTACGCATAGATCGTCTGGTCCGTTGCGTAGGCCGGTGAGACGGCCAGCCCCAGCAGCCCCGATTCACCCTGCGCCGCCACACCGGGCACCTCACCGATCACGGTCGTGTCCCCGTTCGCCTGCCGGTGCCGGATCGCGCCGCTGTCCCGTTCCGCGATCAGCGCCGTCCCGTCCGGCAGGAGCGCGATCCCCCACGGCACGTCGAGGTCGGCGGCGATCACCGTGGGCTCGGTGTCTGCCGGTGCGGCGACCGCGGTGGTCGTCGACGGCTGCGCGGAACTCCCCTCGGACTGGCATGCCGCCGCGCACGTGACGACCACCAGCAACGCCGCAGCCGAGAAAAGTCGCCGTCCCATGGGTGTCCTCCCGTCGCACGACCGCACCCTGTCCATCCTCCCCCAGGTGAGTGGCAAAGTATCCTCGACCACGCATCGCCACTCACATGAGGAGGTGACGGCGGGTGATCCTTCCGCAGAAGGTCGCGCAGGGGGTGGCGGACGGCACCGTCACGGTCGCCTTCCGCCGCTGGGCCGCACCTCGGGTGCTCGAGGGCTCGGAATTCCACACGGTCTCGGGAATGGTCCGGATCAGCTCGGTCACGACTGTCGACCCGGACGGAATCACCGAGGACGACGCCCGCCGCGCCGGTGCCGCCTCCGTCGCCGAGGCGCTGGCCGCGCTGCGCGGCGCCCCCGGACAGCCGGTGTATCGCATCGGACTCGAGTGGGTCGGCGAGGACCCCCGCGTCGTGCTGAGCAGCGACGACGACCTCGCGGACGACACGATCGCGGAGATCGGGCAGAGTCTGGAGCGCCTGGACACGCGGAGCAGTCACGGCCCGTGGACGCGCACGATTCTGCAGCTCGTCGCCGACAACCCGGGCCGCCGCGCACCCGATCTCGCGGAGAGCCTCGGCCGTGAGACGCAACCGTTCAAGCGGGACGTCCGGAAGCTGAAGAACCTGGGGTTGACGCACAGCCTCGACGTCGGGTACCGGATCTCGCCGCGCGGCGCCGCCTACCTCGCGGCAACCGCGCCCGACGACGCCTGATCGGTCATTCGCCGCGCTTACACTGTGCTCCATGGCCACTGCGGGCGATCTGAACCTCGAGCGGTATTTCGAACGGATCGGGTACGACGGCGACCGATCCGCGACCACCGCGACACTGAACCAGCTTGCCGCACATCACGCCCGGTCGATCCCGTTCGAGAACCTCGACCCGTTCCTCGGCACACCGAATCGGCTCGATCTGCCCTCGCTTCAACACAAATTGGTCGAATCACGAAGAGGCGGTTACTGCTTCGAACAGAATCTCCTGCTGCGGGCGGTCCTGCTCGAAATCGGATTCGACGTCACGCCGCTCGCCGCGCGGGTTCTGTGGGGATCTCCGATCGATGCGGTTACTCCGCGCTCGCACATGCTGTTGCTCGTCGACGTCGCAGGCGAGCGACGGCTCATCGACGTCGGGTTCGGCGGCATGACCCTCAACACCACGTTGCGCCTCGAACTGGGCACCGTGCAGGACACTCCGCTGGAACCGTTCCGGCTGGTCGACGTCGACGGCGATTACGCGATGCAGGCGCTCGTCGGCGACGAGTGGCGGACCGTCTACCGGTTCGATCTCACCAGGCAGTTCCCCGTCGACTACGAGGCGCCCAACTGGTACCTGTCGACCTGGCCCGGATCGCATTTCGTGACCGGACTGATGGCGGCGCGGGCCACGGAGGACCGCCGCTACGCCCTGGCCGGTACGCGACTGACGGTGCACCACCTCGGCGGTGCATCCGAGAGGCGCGAACTGGCGTCCGTCGACGAACTCCGGGACAGCCTCGAGACCGATTTCCTCATCGACACGAGCGGACTGCCGTCACTGGGTGCGGCGTTCGGCCGGCTCCGGCACACCTAGTCGCCCGGTACCATGACGGCGTGTGTGAAACAGGTGGCTGCTGAGGTGGCCGAGCAGCCCGCGTCGGGGGAACGGTATTTCCTCGAGTCCCTGGACCGCGGCCTGAGCGTTCTCGAATGCTTCGACGAGCAGCACCGGGAACGCACACTGAGTGAGGTGGCGCAGGCTGTCGGGATCACCCGGTCCACGGCGCGCCGGATTCTGCTCACCCTGGTGGACAAGGGTTTCCTGCGTCTCGACGGACGCAACTTCTCGCTCACACCCCGGGTGCTGCGGTTCGGCTTCTCGTACCTCGCCGCGCTGCGACTGCCGCAGGTCGCCGACCCGCACATCGAGGCTCTCGCGAAGGAACTGGGCGAGACCATCTCCGTCACCATCCTCGACGGTCCCGACGTGGTGTACGTGGCGCGGGTCCGCTCGCCGAGGATCATTCGCATCTCCATCACGGTGGGCATGCGGTTCCCCGCGTACGCGACATCGACGGGACGGGTTCTGCTGGCGGGACTTTCGGCCGACGCGCTCGACGACTACCTGAAGACCACCGAATTCCAGTCCTTCACCCAGCACACGATCTCCGACGCCGAACAATTGCGCGCCGAGGTCCGGAAGGTTGCCGCGGACGGCTGGTCGATGTCGGAGAACGAGCTCGAGATCGGCATCCGCGGCGCGGCCGTTCCCATCCGGGATCGGACGGGCGCCGTGGTCGCCGCCCTCAACTCGTCGCTGCAGGGCACCCAGTACACGCGGGACGACGTCGCTGTGTCGGTGGTGCCGAAGCTTGTCGCGACCGCGGAGCGGATCGGTTCCGACCTGTCCCTCGGCTGACCGCCTACGCGGCGCGTCCGCTCTGTTTAGCCCCACTGCCGGGCCACACCAACTGCGGCAGCAATATTCAGTGCGCGTTCTCGAGCTTGGCTCGAGTGACGGCATCCGACGTGTCGGCACTCGAATCGGGCTGCAGTCGCCAGGCGATGAGCGCGCTGACGATGCAACCACCGGCGAGGTACACGGCCACGAGGTGCCAGGACCCGCCGCTGGCGGTGACCAGGGCCGCCGCGATGAACGGGGTGAAGCCGCCGCCGATCGCGCTGGCCACCTGGTACCCGACGCCCGCGCCGCTGTACCGGTACTCGGCCCCGAACATCTCGGTGAACAGCGGCTGCTGGACGCTGACGACCATGTCGTGGGAGATGTTGACGAGGAGCACGGCGAGGATGACGGTGCCGATCATCGACCCGTTCTCGAGGAAGACGAAGAACGGGAACGCGCACACCGCGCCGATCAGTGCGCCGAGGATGTAGACGCGTCGCCGGCCGTGCTTGTCGGACAGCCACGCGAACAGCGGGATGGTGCCGATTCCCACCGCACCGACGAGCAGGCCGACGTTGAGCATGAAGTTGCGCTCCATCCCCAGTTCCTGAGTGGAGTAGCTCAGCGCGAACGTGGTCACGATGTACATGGAGAACAGTTCGGCGAACCGCAGACCGATGATCTGGAGGAATGCCTTCGGGTGGTTGCGCAGTGCCTCGACGAGCGGAATCCGCTTCTTGTCCTGCGCGGTCTGCTCCTCCTCGATCTTCTCGACCTTCTCGACGAATTCGGGGCTCTCCTGGACTCCGGCGCGGATCCACAGACCGATACCGACCAGGACGACGCTGGCGACGAACGGAACCCGCCAACCCCACTGGCTGAATGCGTCCTCGGTGGTCAGGTTGCTCATGAGCATGACGAATCCGGTGGCGAGGATGAGCCCCACCGAGTAGCCGACCTGCACTCCGCTGCTGTAGAACGCCTTCTTCTTCGGCGGCGCGCTCTCGACGGCCATCAGCGCGGCCCCACCCCACTCGCCGCCGACGGCGAAGCCCTGGATGGCGCGCAGTGTGACGAGCAGGACCGGTGCCCACCAGCCGATCGACCCGAACGACGGCAGCAGTCCGATCAGGGCCGTGCTCGTGCCCATGATCAGCACGGTGAGGATCAGCATCCGCTTGCGTCCGATGCGGTCGCCGTAGTGGCCGAACACCACGCCGCCGAGCGGCCGGAACAGGAATCCGACGCCGAACGTCGCGAACGCGGCGAGCGTGCCGATCGCCGGGCTGACGTTCGGGAAGAACTCCGAGTTGAAGACCAGAGCCGCGACCAACCCGTAGAGCAGGAAGTCGTACCAGTCGATGACCGCGCCGACGAAACTGCTCAGCGCTGCTCGTCGCGCCTGCTTCTCGGCTGCCGGGGTGAAGGCGTGATCGCTCATTCCGATGTCCCGTCCTACGTTGGTGCCGGACACGCTCTGTTCGCATACCGAACGCGTGTCCGCTGGTTGAATAATGTGACGGTAGCCATAGCGTTTCCGCGTTGTCAAGGCAGACAGTCGAGACCGTGCAGATGCGTGGTACTGCCGTTTCGTCTATCCCGGCCGCGCGAATTTCACCGAATCGGCGGTACCCCGGCCCCCTCGGCTCGTACACACTTTCCGGATCAGCGACGCACATCACACCCGGAGTAGCGCCGAAGGGATTTCTCCATGTCTGGAACCACCGATCCGCAGCTTCAGCACACGCTGAAGAAGCGGCACCTCTCGATGATCGCTATCGCGGGGGTGATCGGCGCAGGCCTCTTCGTGGGCTCCGGGGTCGCGATCCGCGAGACGGGCCCCGGCGTTCTCGTGGCATACGCACTCGCAGGCATCGTCGTCATCCTGGTGATGCGCATGCTCGGCGAAATGTCGACCGCCAACCCCGAGACGGGATCGTTCTCGGCGTACGCCGACCGCGCGATCGGCCGCTGGGCCGGCTTCAGCATCGGCTGGCTCTACGCCTGGTTCTGGATCATCGTCCTCGGCATCGAGGCGACGGCCGGTGCCGTCATCATGAACCGCTGGATCCCCGACGTCCCGCAGTGGAGTTGGGCACTGATCCTGATGGTGCTGCTCACGCTGACGAACATCGCGTCCGTGAAGTCGTTCGGCGAGTTCGAGTTCTGGTTCGCATCGATCAAGGTCGCAGCGATCGTCATCTTCCTGGTGCTGGGTGTCCTCGCGATCTGCGGAGCCCTGCCCGGCGTCGAAGCACCCGGACTCACCAACCTCACCGGTCACGGCGGGTTCTTCCCCAACGGGGCAGGTGCCGTATTCGCGGCAGTGCTCGTCGTCGTGTTCTCGTTCTTCGGCGCCGAGATCGCGACCATCGCCGCCGGCGAATCCGCGAACCCCGTGGCCGCCGTGCGCAACGCCGTGCGCTCGGTCGTGTGGCGGATCCTCATCTTCTACATCGGCTCCATCGCCGTCGTCGTGACGCTGCTCCCCTGGGACGACGCCTCCGTCGCGCTGAGCCCGTATGTCGCCGTCATGGACTCCTTCGGCATTCCCGCGGCCGGCAACATCATGGACGTCGTCGTGCTCACGTCCGTGCTGTCCTGCCTGAACTCCGGCCTGTACACGGCGAGCCGGATGATCTTCTCGCTCTCCCGCCGCGGCGACGCCCCGGCCTCGTTGTCGAAGATCGGATCGTCCGGCGTTCCACGCCAGGCCGTGCTCGTCTCGACGGTCGTGGGATTCCTGACCGTCGGCCTCAACTACCTGTACCCGGACACCGTGTTCCTGTTCCTCGTCAACTCCTCGGGCGCGATCGCCCTGTTCGTGTGGCTGGCGATCTCGGTGTCGCAGCTGCGCATGCGGCGCAGCCTCGAGGCGGAGGGCAAGGACCTGTCGCTGAAGATGTGGCTGTTCCCGTACCTGACGTGGTGCACCATCGCCGCCATCATCGCGCTCTGCGTCGGCATGCTCGTGCTGCCGGAGACCAGGAGCCAGATGTACGTCTCGATGGGACTCGCCGTGGTCGTGGTCGGAATCGGGATCTACCGTCAGCGCACGCGAGGGGCCGTCGACGAGACGCCGGACCCCTCGACCTCCGGCGAAGAGGTCGACGCCCTCCGCCCCTGAGCTCGGACCCCACGCCGTGCTGTTCGCATATCGAACAGTAGTGCGCTCTCGGAACTCGGCGTACAGTCCCGCCGAGGAAAGGCCGGACCCACCGGCCCGAGGAAGGACCGAAGCTCATGAGGTGGGCGATTCTGGGCGCGAGCAACATCGCTGCCACACGCGTGATCCCCGCGTTGCGCGAGTGCGGGCAGACCGCGGCAGTCGTGCTCAGCGGCGACGCGGCACGCGCGGAGGACTACCGGCGGACCCACGACATCGAGGCCGCCACCGGTGACCTGCACGACGCGGTGGACGGAGACGTCCAGGCGGCCTACATCTCCTCGACCAACGACAAGCACTTCGACCACGCCATGGCCGCGATCGACGCGGGTCTGCACGTGCTGTGCGAGAAGCCGCTCTCCTTCGACGTCACGCAGGCGCAGAAGATGGTCGACGCGGCCGCGGCAGCGGGGGTGGTCTTCGCGACCAACCATCATCTCCGCAATCACCCCGTTCACCGTGCGGCGCGAAAGATGCTGGCGGAGGGCGCGATCGGCGACATCCTGTCGGTGCGCGTCAGCAACGCGATTCTGCTGCGCCAGGCCCTGCGCGGGTGGCGTCTCGACGGGGTCGGCGGCGGAGTCGTCCTCGACCTCGCGGTGCACGACCTCGACACGCTCCGCTTCGTCACCGGAATGGAACCGACCACGGTGACGGCGGTGGGGGTGTGCCAGGGACTCAGCGAGGGTCCGGCGGACGCCGTGATGACGAGCGGCGTCCTCGGCAGTTCCACCCTGTTCTCCCTCCACGACGCGTACACGGTCCCGGGCGCCGTGACCGGTTTCGAGATCCACGGAACCACGGGCACTCTCGTCGCAGGCGACTGCATGCGCCCGGATCCCACCGGAACGCTGCGGATCGTTGCGGACGGTCAGGACACGACCGTCCCGCTCGAGCCCGTCGACAATCTGTACGCACCGGGGATCCGGGCGTTCGTCGACGCCGTCAATGGAGACGGTACGCCCGTGGCGACCGGACACGACGGACTGCGGTCGGTGACCGCCGCACTGGCCGTCCTGCAGTCGATCGACGAGGGCCGGACGGTGTGCCTCTGAGGAGAGGCCGCTACATGATCAGCCCGCTGGGGCGACGCCGCAGCGGGGACTGTTCCTGCGCGGGCATCGAATTCGGCGGGACAGGGTAGGGTGCACCGGCGTTCAGCGTCCCCGCGGCCACGTTCGGCCCGCACTGCGCGATCGCCGCCTGCAGGCGTGGCCCGGGGTCGGTCATCGCGGGAACGCCGGCGTTAGGTGCGGACGAGAAGTCGAACGCGGACGTCATGTCGCCGACGGCGCCGCGGCGCCAGTCGGTGAGATTGGGGACGGGCACGCCGAACCGCTTCTCCAGCAGCCGGAGCTGCGACGTGTGGTCGAACGTGTCGGACGCGACGAGGCCGCCGCGACTGTACGGCGAGACGATCAGCGACGGCACCCGGAAACCGAGGCCGATCGGACCCGGATTGTTCTCGCTCTCCGACACCGTGTTCAGCGGAACCGTCAGATATTCGCCCGGGGTGCCCGGCGGCGGTGTGGGCGGGGTGACGTGGTCGAAGAAGCCGCCGTTCTCGTCGTAACTGATGATCAGCGCCGTCTTCTCCCAGATCGCCGGGTTCGACGTGAGGATGTCGAGTACCTCGACGATCCCGACCGCGCCCGCGGCCGGGGGCAGCGCCGGATGCTCACAGGTGAAGATGTTGGGCACGATCCAGGACACCGCGGGCAGGGTGCCGTTCGCGACATCGGCCCGGAAGTCGTTGGGGTACGTCGGATCGAGACCGCGGCGAGCGAGTTCCGAGTTCGGGTCGCTGTACTGCGTGAAGCAGCCGAGCATCCCGTCGAGCGCGACACTCGACACGGGGCCGAGGTCCTTGTTGGCGTACACCTTCCAGCTGACGCCGGCCTCCTGCAGGTTCTCCGGATAGGTGCGCCACGAGTAGACGAACTTGGGGATCACCGTCGGCGTCTCGACCAGCGGCCCGCCGGCCAGCCCGTCCGGGTCGATCGTGCCCGTCATCCAGTACAGCCGGTTCGGGTCCGTCGGTCCGAGAACCGAGCAGAAGTAGTGATCGCAGATCGTGAAGGCGTCGGCGAGGTCGTAGTGCACCGGGATGTCGGCTCGCGTGTAGTAGCCCATCGTCGCGGGGCCGTTGAGCGGCCCCTCGTGCGCGATGTGCACCGGCATCCACCGGTCCATCGCGCCGCCGTTCCACGCGTCGTGCTGCGGACCCCACGAATGGGTGGGGTCGTTGATGCATTCGCCGTCGAGGTGCGTGCCCTGCGTGGTGTCGAGCCGGAACGGGTTGAGGAACCCGGTCGGGGTGGGCCCGGCACCCGGCGTCCAACCGTACTGCTGCCACGCCGGTGACGGGTCGTCGAAGCCGCGCACCCCCGACAGCGTGCCGTAGTAGTGGTCGAACGAGCGGTTCTCCTGCATGAGGTAGACGAAGTGCTCGATGTCGTTCAGCGACCCGCTACCGCCCGGGTCCTGTGCGTAGGCGCGGTCGATCACCGGGCCCGCCCACGAGCTGAGGAAGGCGGCGCCGCCGGCCGCTGCGGCGGAGGCGAGGAACTTGCGTCGTGAGATGTCCGATGCCGGGGTCACGGATCGTGACGGTAGTCGCTGCGGACTCCGCCCGCCCGGCGAATGCGGAGGTTGCTCTACTGCGGGCCGAAAGGCACGTCACCTTCCAACGTGATGCGGTGCATGACGCGGTGCTGGGTTCCGTAGTCGCGGTTGGCGTAGTGCGCGGTGCTGCGGTTGTCCCACAGCACGAGGTCGCCGAGACGCCAGCGGTGCCGCACGATGTGCTCGGGTTTGGTCAGGTGCGCATACAGGAAGTCGAGGATTCCGCGGCTCTCCGCCTCGGACACTCCGGCGATGTGGGACGTGAAGCCCGGGTTCACGAAGATGCCCTTGCGTCCCGTCTCCGGGTGAACCCGGACGACGGGATGCTCGACGGGCACGAGCGCGGTGACTTCCTCACCGTCCCAGACGTTTCCCTTGCCGCCCCGCTTCTGCGCGAGGTAGTACCCGAACTCGCGGTTGCCGTCGTGCACCGCGGTCAGCTGATCGATCATCTGTCGGATCGGCAGCGACAGCGACTCGTACGCCAGTTGGCTGTCGGCCCAGTTGGTGTCGCCGCCGTGCGGTGGGAGGACGACGGGGCGGAGGATCGACCCCAGCGGCGGTCGCTTCATGAACGTCACGTCGGTGTGCCACACGTCGGCGAAACCGTTGTCCTGGCTGTCGAGTGCGTACACCTCCTGCGCGACGTCGCCGCTGTCGTGGACGGGGTGCCCGGCGGTCAGCCGGCCGAGACGGCGACCGAACTCGATGTGGCTCGTGTCGTCGAGTGACTGACCCCGCAGGACCAGCACCTTGTGTTCGGTCAACGCCGAACGGATCGCGGCCACCTCGTCGTCGGTGGCGGACGCGAGGTCCAGGCCGATGATCTCGGCGCCGAAGTGGGGGCCGAACTTGTCGAGCGTCAGCGACGCCGTTCTGGTTTCGAATGCAGTGCTCATGGTGTCTTTCCGCGAAGGTGATCGAGCCTGGAGACGGGCGCACCGGCCCGGACCTGCGAACGCGGAGAATGCGTGAGGAATGACCGGATGCCGGAGGCTACCGAGGAGTGGACAGCACGCGGTACGCGCGCCGGACCATCAGCAACAACAGATGTTGGCGCACGTACGGCACAGGTCGACGGTGAGGCGTCGCACCAGGTGAGTCGTATGCACGAAGCAATTCCTACCGGATGGGAGGGAAATGAGCAAGCTCGGGGCAATCGGCGGCGATCAGCTCCAGCGCGCCTGACCACCGTCGAGCGGGATGGTGGCACCCGACAGGTAACCGGCGTCGGCGCCCACGAGGAAGACGACGGCACGCCCGATGTCCTGCTCGCAATCACCGATCCGGCCGAGCGGGATCGACTTCACGAACTCGGCGGCCTCCTCGGGGTTGTTCTCCGTCCACCATTTCAGACCTGGGGACAGTGCATGCGGCGCAATCGCGTTGACGCGGATTCCGTCGGGTCCCCATTCGCTGGCCGCGGTCCGGGTGAGCGAGCGCATCGCCTCCTTGGTGGCCGCGTAGAGCCCGTATCCGCTGGTGTCCCACCGCACCGCCGAGGAACTGACGAGGTTGATGATCGAGCCGCCGCCGCGCGCCTTCAGGTGCGGGTAGCACAGCTGCATGAGGAACAGGGTCGCCACCGGGCCGACGGCCATGGCACGGTCCAATAGTTTCGGAGTGATGTCGAGGAGCGGTCCGAGCGCGCTCGCGTTGGCATTGTTGACGAGGATGTCGATGCCGCCGAACCGGTCCACGACCCGGTCGACCATCGGGCCCAGCTGATCGCGTTTGCTGACGTCGCAGACGATCGGCTCGGCGTCGCCGCCGAAGTCGGCGATGGCGGTGCACGTGTCGACGAGTTTCGCCTCCGTTCGCCCGACCACCGCGATCCGGGCGCCCTCCTTGGCCAGTGCGAACGCCATACCGGCGCCGACGCCCTGACCGGCGCCGGTGATCAGTGCGACCTTGCCGTCCAACGTTCCCATCACGAGTCTCCTTTGCCGGGTTCCGTGTCCGCTGCCCACCGGTTGGACGTGAGCCGGAAGCTGGGAATGTCGGACAGCGACATCACCGCCTCGTAGGTGCGCTCGTATCCGGTGTGGGCGATCCGCCATCGGCCGTCCGGTCCGCGGACGTAGCGGTCGGAGTAGAACGCCGCCCCGCGCAGCACCATGCCGTGTTCCGGGATCAGCACGGTGTCGGACAGGTACCAGCGTCCGGTCGCCGTGTCGCCGTCGACGTCGATCTCCGGGTGACCGCAGTGGTGTTCGGTGATGGTCTGCGGCCCCAGATTCGACTTCATGAAGTCGACCAGCGCGTCCCGCGACTCGAACGCGAGATGCTCACCGTAGTTCGCGGTCGCGTCGGGAAGGAGCGTGTCGGCGAACTCGTCCCAGCATTTCGTGTCCAGGGCCCGCAGATACGCGTATTTGAGCCTGCTGATCGCGGCGACGGCCTCGAGATCCACGGAATTCACCCTTCGTCCGCCCCCGAAACTGACACCTGTTCTACCACGGATCGCCAGGCGTGGGGGCGGACTCGGGGATTACCGGCCGACGCTGCCCGAGGCGGTCATCGGCTGACGCTGCCCGCGTCGACCGGCAGGGCGACGGACGTGATGTACCGCGCCTCGTCCGAGGCCAGGAACAGTGCGGCGTTGGCCACGTCGACCGGCTCGATCCACGGAATCGGCAGCATGTTCATCGTCACGGCGGCCGCCGCGAACTCTTCCCGGGTGGGGTGCTCGAGGTCGGGCCGGAACGCCCGCCGCACCATGTCGTTCTGGATCATGTCCGTGTCCACGTTCGTGGGATGCACGCTGTTGACCCGCACCCGGTGCGGCGCGAGTTCGTTGGCCAGCGACCGCATCAGACCCACCACCCCGTGCTTGGCCGCGGTGTAGTGGGCGACGCCGACGAGCCCGCGCAGACCGGCGATGGAGCTCGTCAGGACCATCGCCCCGCCGCCCCGCTCGATCAGGTGCGGGGCCGCCGCCCTGCACGTCTGCCACACCCCCGTCAGATTGACGTCGAGCATCGTCTGCCATGCCTCGGAGTCGAGGTCCAGCGCGGCACCCGAGGATGTGATGCCTGCCGTGGCGCACACGAAGTCCAGGCCGCCCAGCTCGCCGGCCGCCGCGGTGACCGCCTCGGCGAGCGGCGTTCCGTCACGCACGTCCACCTGCGCGGTCACGATCCGGCGGCCGGTGTCCCGGACCAGTTTCGCGGTCTCCTCGAGATCCTCCGGGCTCGCCGGTGGCGTCACCACCGTGCCGACCGGGCCGCACAAGTCGACGGCGACGACGTCCGCACCCTCCTGTGCGAACCGCAACGCCTGCGCCCGGCCGATCCCGCGTGCGGCACCGGTGACCAGGACGACTCTTCCGTTCACTCGACCTGTCATCTCTACACCTTCTGGGTCAGTCCGGCGTCGACCACGAGTTGTGTGCCGGTGATGTATCGCGATTCGTCCGAGGCCAGGAACAGCAGCGCATTGCTGACGTCCCGCGAGTCCAGCCACGGAACGGGCAGCACGTGGTTCGCCGCGAGGACGGGGACGACGTCGTCCGGGGTCGGATTCTCGAGGTCCGGCCGCAGCCGTGCCATCGTCTCCGGGTTCAGGGTCATGCGGGTGCCGACGGCACCGGGATGCAGCACGTTCACCCGGATGAACTGCGGTCCGAGTTCGTTGGCGAGGGTCCGGGCCAGCCCGACCACAGCGGTCTTGGACGCCGAATAGTGGGCGGCCCCGGCCACCGCCTTGATGCCTGCGGTCGAACTGACGATCACGACGGAACCGCCGCCGTCCCGCATCGCCGGCACCGCGGCCTTCGCCGTGTTCCAGACGCCGGTGAGGTTGACATCGAGCGATCGGTGCCAGACCGCGTCGTCGATCGTCCACGCCGGGCCGGGGTTGTCGCAGACACCCGCGTTCGCGACGACGACGTCGAGAGGGCCCAGTTCCGCGACTCCGGCATCGACGGCCGCCCGCAACGCGGACGGGTCGCGCACATCGGCGTGGGCGGTGACCGCCCGCCGGCCGAGTCCGCCGACCAGCCTTCCGGTTTCGGCGAGATCCGCCTCGGCCGACGGCAGATCGACGACGACGACATCGGCGCCCTCCTCCGCGAGCCGGACCGCGTGACTGCGTCCCATGCCGTTCCCGGCACCGGTGATGAAGGCGACCTTGCCTGCCATCCGTGACATCGGTTGTCCCCTCTAATCCAGGCGGCCGGGAGTCGGGTAACTGCGCAGGGAGAGCCCCACCCGCCCGTCCTCCACCGCATCGTCGATCGATCCGCGGAGCGCACCGCAGGTGGGGACGAACATCGAGTGCTCCCCCTCCTGCGCGCGCCGGGCGAACTCCGGGCAGGTCTGCTCGGCGTCGCCCAGCCACTGCACGCTCGTGTGCGCCTCGCTGTATTTCTCCACGAGCACCGCGTTACCGCAGCGCCGGCATTCGACGGGAAGCACTCAGCTCACCGCCCCGGTCACATTGCGGGGCCCCGCCCCGGCCGCATGCCGAGCGCCGACCCAGCCGAACACCATCGCGGGACCGATCGTCGCGCCCGCACCGGCATAGTCGTTGCCCATCACGGACGCGGACGTGTTGCCGGTGGCGTAGAGCCCGGGGATCGGTTCGCCGCTGCTGCGGCACACCTGGCTGTGTTCGTTGCACACGAGCCCGCCCTTGGTGCCGAGGTCGCCGGCTTCCATCCGCACCGCGTAGTACGGGGCCCTGTCGACCTCGTCCATGGTCGGGTTGGGCAGTCGCGGGTCGCCGTAGTACCGGTCGTAGGCGCTGTCGCCGCGACCGAAGTCGGCGTCGACTCCCGCCCGAGCGAAACCGTTGAACCGGGTGATCTCCGCGGACAGCGAGTCCGCGGGAACGCCCATCTTCTGCGCGAGTTCGCCGAGGGATGCGGCTCGCTGCATCAGCCCCGTCTCGAACCATTCCGCGGGGAACTTCTGCCCGGGCATCACACCACCGAACTGGTAGCGGCTCTTGGCCTTCGAGTCGAACACGAACCACACGGGGTCGTGGCCACCGGCGATCTGGTCGTGGACGAACGACACGTACGGGGACGCCTCGTTGGTGAACCTCTTGCCGTGCTGGTCGACGATCAGCGACGGCGGGATCGAGCGCTCCGACACGAGGACGTGCATGACGCCGTCCGGCCGCCGGAACGACGGCATCCACCAGGCGTCGTCCATCAGATCGACGGCGGCGCCGACCTGCTCCCCCGCGACGATTCCGTCTCCGGTGTTGTCGGGTGAGCCGGCGCTGTAGTTGTCCTTGCCGCCTTCCCGGAGGTACTGCTTCCGCATCTCCTCGCTCTGCTCGAATCCGCCGGTGGCCATCATGACGCCGCGGCGGGCGCGGATACGCAGTTCCCGTCCCCCGGACTCGACGACCGCGCCCGTGACAGCTCCTGATTCGTCCGTGATCAGACCCTTCAGCGGGGAGTTCAGCCACAGCGGAACCCCCGCCTCCTGGAGCGTGAGCCGCAGCCGGCCGACGAGGGCCTGCCCCAGGGTCTCCATCCGCCTGCGCCGCAGCATCGCCACGACCGACCGCCAGCCGACACCGAGCGCGGTCCTGCGTCCGGCCCAGGTGCGGAAGACCATGTTGAGGTGGCGGAACTCGGTGGACGTCATGTACAGCCCACCCGGCATCGCGAGCGAGTTCGGCCGCTGCAGGTCGCCGTCGGCGCCGAGCTGGTTCATGTCGAACGGCAACGGCTCGACCGTCCGCCCCTTCGGCCGTCCGCCCACGTTCTCGGGGTGGTAGTCGGAATAGTCCTCGCACCAAGAGAACCGGAGATGCGGGCAGTTCTGTTCGAAGAACCGCATCATGGCCGGCCCCTGCTCGATGTACGCGTCGAGGCGCTCGGCCGGCACGCTGTCGCCGACGATCGAGTCCAGGTACTTACGGACGTCGCCGGGGTCGTCGGCGCGGCCTTCACGGACGAGGATCGGCGAGTTGGGAATCCACAGGGCTCCACCCGACAGTGCCGTCGAACCGCCGTACACCCCGGACTTTTCGACGACGAGGGTGTCGAGTCCTCGCTCGGCCCCGGCGAGGGCGGCGGTCATTCCACCGGCACCGCTGCCGATCACCAGGAGATCTACCTCCCGGTCCCAGTTCTGCTCGTCTACGCTCATCGTGCACACCTTCCGAAGTGGTCTCGATCACACCCTGCCGGTGTCAATTACTTTTTCCCACAGCCCTTCCCGCGGAGCGGGAGACAGCGGCACCGCCGCCGAGCGGGAGAAAGCGCGGCTACGTGGCCGCGGTGAAGATGCCGAGCCCACCGCGGTACACCAGGAGCGGCGGCGCATCCCTGAGCACGTCCAGGCCGGTGACGCGCGCGACGACGATGGTGTGGTCACCGGCGTCGTGCTCGATTTCGACGGTGGCCTGCACCCTGGCCAGCACGCCGTCGAGTGCCGGGGCACCGTTGCGGGCGTGCGACCACCCGACGTCGGCGAACTTGTCGGCGCCGCTGGTCGCGAACGTCCCGCACACGTCGCGCTGGTCGTGGGCGAGGACGTTGACGCAGATGTGTTCGCTCGCCCGCAGCCGCGGCCAGCTGGTCGACGTCCGTGCGGGGCTGAACGACACGTACGGCGGGTCCAGCGACAGCGACACGAAGGACTGGCACGTGAAGCCGTGGGGGCTCTCGCCGTCGTGTGCGGTGATCACCGTGACGCCGGTGCAGAAGTGCCCGAGCACCGACTTGAGTTCGGCGGGGTCGATGCGTCGTGCCACCGGCGGCACGGGTTCTTCGGTTCGGGTCATCGTGTCTCCTCGGATCGACGGGTTGCGTTCAGCCTGGCCGCGGCGCCTTCCGGCGGGGAATGCCTCGTCCCGCCCAGCGGCAGGGTTTCGCGCTGTCCGGCAACCGGCGCGCGGTTGATAGGCTCGGGAAATGCCATCGTCCGACCCCACACAGAGTTCCGGGTTCGCCGGCCTCCGATCGACGAGCTGGCCGGTACTCGGCATCCTGTCGTTCGGCGAAGAGCTGTCCGGCTACGACCTGAAGAAGTGGGCGTCGTACAGTGTGCGTTTCTTCTACTGGAGCCCGTCGTTCAGTCAGGTGTACTCGGAGCTGAAGAAGCTCGAGGACCTGGGATACGTGACGTCGCGGACCGTCGTGGACGACGAGGCCCGGGTGAAACCCAAGCGGCTGTACAAGATCACGGACGCGGGTATGGACGTCATGCGCAGGTGGGCGCGGGAGGCGCCGATCGATCCGCCCGTCCTCAAGCACGGGGTGATGCTGCGCATGTGGCTCGGTCACCTCACCGAGCCGGAGCAGCTCAAAGAAGCACTCGAGGAGCACATCTCGTACGTGGAGGGGATGAGCAGGCAGGCCGCACTCGACGCCCGCGATTCGGACGTCGAACCCACGTGGGCGTTCGCGCACATGGTCAACAAGTGGTCCGAGCGGTACTACGCGGCCGAGAGCGAGCTCGCGAAGCAGATGCTCGCCGACATCGACGAGGCAGTCGAACGGATGCACGGCGAAGGGACGCCGGAACATCCCGGCGTGCCGAAACCGACCGCATCACACTCGATCCGGCGCTCCCGGGCAGCGCAGCAGGAGTACCAGGCCGCGATGAAGGCGGCCCGGGACGCGAACGACGAGGCGGAGCGCGAAGACTAGTCGGACGGGGTGTGCGCCGGTTCCGCCATCAGAGTCCGGAGCTGAGGCCACAGTTCTCCCCGCGCGGTCTGCGCCGCGACCATCGCGTCGATCGTCAAGAATCCGTGGAACATTCCCTCGACCCGCCGGCACTGGACGGGGACACCGGCGTCGGCGAGTGCCGCGGCGTACTTCTCCCCCTCGTACCGGAGGGGGTCGCGTTCGGCGGTGATCACGATCGCGGGTGGGAGCCCGCCGAGGTCCTCGGCCCGTACCGGGGCGGCATAGGCGGGCACGGCCTCGCGGTGCGTAGGCAGGTACTGATCCCAATACCATTGCATCGCAGAGCGGGTGAGGAAGTGATCTTCCGCGAACTGCTCGTAGGACTCGGTGTCGAAGACCGGTTCGATGACGGGGTAGACGAGTAGCTGTCCGGCGACGGCGGGGGCCTCCCTGTCCCGGGCCATCAGCGCCGCGACCGCCGCGAGGTTGCCCCCGCTGCTGTCGCCTGCGACGAGAAGACGGTCCGGATCGCCGCCGAACTCGCGGGCGTGCTGCGCGACCCAGCACGTCGCCGCGTAGGCGTCGTCTGCTGCGGCGGGCCACTGCGATTCCGGGGCGAGTCGGTAGTCGACGGAGACGACGACGGCGCCGATCCCGTTGCACATCGCGCGGCAGAAGCCGTCGTGGCTGTCGAGGTCGCAGATCACGAACCCGCCGCCGTGGAAGAAGACGACGACGGGCAGGGGCTCTGCGGGGTGCCCCGCCGGCGAATAGATCCGCACGGCAACCGGTCCGGCCCCACCGGGGATCTCGAGGTCGCGCACACTACCGACCGGCTCGGGGTCGGCGACGGCCTTGCGTCCCGCCTTGGTTGCCGCTCGCGCCTGGGCGCCCGTCATGGTCTCCACCCGGGGAAAGTTCTCGTTCAGTCCCCGGAGGATGGTCTCGGCCTGCTCGTCGAGCGGCATTCGTGCTCCTTCGTCCCGCCTCAGGCGGAGTATCGGTCGGCGCGTCCGGCGGCCGGCGTCGCGGTCGACATGTAGTTACGCCAGGTGCCCTTGGCGGACATGCGAATCGGCGCGGTCAGGCGGTGATCGAGCTTGATCTGGCTGCTGGGGCCGCACACGGAAATGGCCGCGACCACGTTGTCCTCGGTGCCCACCGGCACGGCGACACAGCTGACGCCGACGAGATCCTCTTCCCGGTCGTAGGCCGCTCCGCGTTCGCGGGTCTTCTGCAACTCGGCGCGGAACGCGGCGGGTGAGTCGATGCTGAATCGTGTGCTGCGCGGCAGACCCGCTTCGACGACGCGGTCGACCACGGACTCGGGCGAGTGGGCCAGCAGTACCTTGCCGACACTCGTACAGTGCGCGGGCTGGCGGCCGCCGACGCGGGACGGCAGTCCGACTCCGAACCGTCCGGCGATCTTCTCCAGGTAGACGACGTCGATCCCCTCGAGCACCGCGAGGTGCACGGCGTGCCCGGTGAGGCGGTGGAGTTCGTGCAGGAAGGGCAGGGCGGCCCGGTGCAGGCGGTCCTGGTGCACGGCCAGCGACCCGAGTTCGAACAGCCGCATGCCGAGTTCGTAGTCCCGGCCCTCCCGGCGGAGCCACCGCAGCTGGACGAGACGTTCGAGCATCCGGTGCGCGGAGGAGCGCGGAAGCCCCGTGCGGCGCACGATCTGCGCGAGCGTGAGCCTGCCCGGGCCGTCGAAGGCGTCGAGGAGAAGGGCGGCGCGATCGAGGCCGGCGGTGGGGGTGGGGCTGAGTGTCGTCGTCATGGGGACCTCCGTAGCGGCGCTGCTCGGTGCGGCGACGCGGTGTGTGACTGGCGACACTTACTATAAATAGGCATATACCTATTTGCAATAGTGCTGGATGACGGGCCCCGAACAGCCCAAAGGCCCGGCGCACGCATCGAGCAGATACGCACACCGGGCCCGGACACCCCTTTACATGGCCGCCAGCGGCTCGCTTCCGGACCAGTCGTGGCCCCAGTAGCTGTCGGCGGTGATCTCCTCCGCGGAGTAGTACTTCTCCTCCACCTTCATGCCCTCGGTGCCGAACTCGATGTCCCAGCCGCCGGGGGCCCGCACGTAGAACGACACCATCTTGTCGTTGGTGTGACGGCCGAGGGTCGAGGAGACGGAGAATCCGTCCTTCACGACGCGGTCGAGCGCCTGCCCGACGGCGTCGATCGTGTCGACCTCCACCATGATGTGCACCAGACCCGGCGCGCCGCCGTGCGGTGCGGGGCACAGCGCCAGGCTGTGGTGACGCTCGTTGACGCCCAGGAAGCGCACCCGCATCGGGCCGAACTCCGGCGGCGCCGGGATGCGGAAGGCGCCGCGGGGCAGGAAACCGAGCACCTCGGTGTAGAAGTCGAACGCACCACTGAAATCCATCACCGGTAGCACCACATGGCCGAGACCCTGCGGCCCCGTGACGAACTTCGCGCCGAACGGGGTCACCACCGGGCTGTGGTCGAGTACCGCGCCGTGGAAGATCTCGATGGTCGCGCCGGTCGGGTCCTGGAACGTGACGACCTCTTCGACGCGGCGGGCGTCGGCCTCTTCCACCGACAGCGGTTTGACGGCGATCCCGGCACCCTCGACCGCTTCCTGGACGCGGACCAGGCCTGCGTGATCGCGAACCTCCCACCCGATGGTGACGACCTCGTCCGTCTCGCCCGGCACGATCACGATGCGGGCCGCGCGCTCGTCCATGCGGAGGTACAGGGCGTCCTCGTCCGGGCCCGAACCCTCGGCGAATCCGAGCACGTCGAACGCGAACGTGCGCCACCGCTCCAGGTCGTTGGTCTGGATCTTGACGTAGCCAAGC
The DNA here is from genome assembly GCF_900455735.1 of Rhodococcus wratislaviensis. Lineage (GTDB taxonomy): Bacteria > Actinomycetota > Actinomycetes > Mycobacteriales > Mycobacteriaceae > Rhodococcus_F > Rhodococcus_F wratislaviensis. The sequence continues at coordinate 518,703 of NZ_UAUI01000011.1, forward strand.
CCCTTGATGTCTGTCATGTTTTGTCCTTCTACTGTTTTCGAGGTCCGACGGCGGTCAGATCATCGACTTGAGGTTGTCGGCCGGGTCGAGGCCGAGCGAGCTGAGCGCCGAGGCGTGGTAGACGGTGCTCGGCACGTGGATGGCGTGTGCCAGGCCGGCGTGCGCGTCCCGCCAGTACCGCTGCAGCGGCTTGTCCATGCGCAGCGCGTTGCCTCCGGAGCGGGCGAAGATCTGGTCCACGGCGGTGACCGCCCGCCACGCGGCACGCACCTGCGTCCGGCGCCCGGCCGCGCGGTCCTCGAACGTGACTTCCCTGCCCGACTCGACGAGGTCCCAGATCCTGTCGACGTTGGCGAGCAGTTCCTGGCGGGCGGCGTTGATGTCGGCCGCGGCCTCGCCCACGGCGAACAGCACGTACGGGTCGTCCTTGATCGCAGTGCCCTGCGCTCCGACGCGGTCTCGCTGGTAGTCGAGGTGAGCGGCCAGGGCGCCCTCCGCGATTCCCACCACGGCGGAGGAGATCCCGAGCGGGAACATCGTCGACCACGGCATGTTGTACAGCGTCTCGGTGCGCCCGAACTTCTGCACCGCGGTGCCGTTCATGACCTCGTCGGCGTCCATCACCCGGTAGTCGGGGACGAAGGCGTTCCGGACGATGATGTCCTTGGACCCGGTGCCCTTGAGCCCGACGACGTTCCACGAGTCCTCGACGATCTCGTAGTCGCTGCGCGGCAGGATCATGTGCAGCATCTTCGGCGGCAGGGCCATCGCGCCGTCCTTGTCGCCGAGCATCGCGCCGAGGAAGATCCAGTCGCAGTGATCGGTTCCCGACGAGAACTGCCAGCGTCCGCTGAAGAGATAGCCGCCGTCGACCGGGGTCGCGATCCCGGTCGGTGCGTAGGGCGAGGCCATCCAGGTGTCGTTGTCGGCCGCCCACACCTCGTCCTGCACCTTCGGGTCGGCGAACGCCAGCTGCCAGGGGTGCACGCCGACGATGCCGCACACCCAGCCCGTCGCCGGGTCGAGGGACGCGGCGGCCATCACCGTCTCCGCGAACTCGCGGGGGTGAGACTCGTAGCCGCCGTACTTGCCGGGCTGGAGCAGCTTGATCGGTCCGGCCTCGCGGAGCTTCTTCGCCGTGTCGTCGGGCAGCCGGCCGATCCGCTCGGCCTCGGGGGCCTGATCGCGGAGCTGATCCGCGATCGCCATGATGTTGTCGAGAACCTCGTGGGTCATCTGTCGTGTCCTTCTTCTCGGTGCCGGCTCAGGCGTTGGTGTCGAGCGGCACGACGCCGTTGGCGAGGTTGTCGGCGACCTCCGCCTCCCAGCTCTGCACCGCCCTGGTGGTGTCGATCTCGAATTCGAAGCGCTTGGTCATGTCGTCGGTGATGTCCTCGACATCCACGTAGAACTGCTGGTACCAGCGACGCAGCTGGTACACCGGCCCGTCCTCCTCCGACAGCAGCGGGTTGTCGATGCGCGACTTGTTCAGCCAGATGTCGACGTCCTGCTTGAACCCGAGTTCCACGCCCTCGGCGAACTGGGCAGCCATGCCGTTCGCGACCTCGTCCGACAGCCCCTCGGGCTTCTTCACCATGGCGCCCCACTGCAGGACGAACGAATCGGCACTGACCGGGTAGTGGCAGTTGATCAGCACCGTCTCGATCATCATGCCGTTCGCTTCGCTCCACAGCTTGTCGATCATGTACGACGGGCCGAAGTACGACGCGTCCGAACGCAGCGTCGAATTGGGGTCGTCGTAGCTGGTGCCCACCGAGATGTCGTGGCGGGGCGTCGACTGCATGTACTGGGTGGCCACGTGCCCTTCGAAGACGTTCTTGAAGTAGCGCGGGAACGAGAAGTGGACGTAGTAGAAGTGCGCCATGTCCACCACGTTGTCGACGATCTCGCGGCAGTGCGAGCCCTCGACGAGCAGCGAATTCCAGGTCCAGTCGGTCCATTCCGGGGAGCCGAATCCCTCGATCTCGGGAATCGTCACGTCGGCGGGCGGCGGGTTGCCCTGCGGGTCGTTCCACACGTAGAGCTGCCCGTTGCGCTCGATGGTCGTCCAGGCCCGGGTCCGCGCCAGCGGCGGGACGCGTCGCGCATACGGGATTCCCGTGCACTTGCCGTTGCCGCCCCAGCGCCAGTCGTGGAACGGGCACGCGATGGAATCGCCCTTCACGGTGCCGTGCGCCAGGTTGCCACCCATGTGGCGGCAGTAGGCGTCGAGCACACTGAGGGTCCCGTCGGACGTCTCGAACACCACCAGCGACGTCCCGAACGCATCGATCTGATGCGGGGCGCCGTCCCGGAAGGTCTTCGCCAGCCCCAGGCAATGCCACCCGCGCGCGAAACGCGTTGGTGCCGATCCCACTTCGATCATCCGGACTTCGTCGCCGTCAACGGCACTGTTGCGCGCCATGTCTACCTCCGCCTCGCTGTACGTCAAGAACACCCTCGGGGTGTGGTGTAGCTCATAGTCGGCGCACGCGGTCCGCTGCGGTACCCGACTCTCCCACTCAGCGAGAGGCTTTCGCATCCACCCGCCACGGCGGTACGTCGGCGTCCCGATCACAGGGACCACACCCCCCGTTTACCGGCCTCGGCGACTACCGTGCGGATCACACACCCGTGAATTGGGAGGAACGATGGCCGCACTCATCTCTTCGCAGCCGCACACAGCGGAGATTCGCCGGCTCTGCGCCGACGCCGTCCCGAGCGGGGTGGTCGTCGCACCCGAACCAGGAACGGCCGTCGAGCAGGACTTCCTCCTGCTACGACCGCACCGGACGTCGGACGACGTCCTCTCCGCGCACGTCCGGAGGGTCGGCGACCACGACCTGCTCGTCCGCTTCCGCAACCGCGACGAACAGCTGGTCTTCGAGTTCTGGACGAACAGCTTCACCGGGACCGTCACGCCCGACGATCAGGCGGTGGACCTGCTGGAGCGCTACTGCGCCGAGCAGTTCCCCGGTGCCCTCCGCAGGTTCCGCACCCGCATCCGGCGGGCCGTGCCGTCCGGTGCGGACTTCTCCTCGTCGCTGCAACAGACGTACGTCCAGGACGGCGCACGAATGGCGGACGTCACCGTGACGTGCACGCGGGGCGGTGAGGTGCTCGCGCAGGCGTGGGCCACGTACGCGCTGCCCGACTGAGCTCGACTCCGTTCTCCCACGAAATGGTCAGCCGCGCAGGCAATTGCCTGCGCGGCTGACCAATGTCTGGGAAACTATCCCACCGGGTCGGCCAGCCTCGTCCGGGACCGGCTGAACTCGAAACCGCGGAACCCCTCCTCCGCGACGTCCGCGCAGATCCGCCCGTACGCGCCGAAGCCCCCCAGGTATGGCATGAACACGCGGGGCTTGCCCGGGATGTTCGCGCCCATGTACCAGGAGTTCGCCAACGGGAACAGGGTCTGCGCGGCCAGCTCGCGGCAGTGCTCCACCCACTGCTCGGTGGCGGGGACTGACGCCTCGATCGCGTCGTGGTCCTTCTCCCACAGGTGCTCGATGCAGTCCGCGATCCAGTCGACGTGCTGTTCGGCGCCGAGCACCATGTTCGCCAGCACCGACGGGCTTCCCGGCCCTGTCACGACGAACAGGTTCGGGAACCCCGGAACACCCAGACCGAGATAGGTTTTCGGTCCCTCACTCCAGTACTCCGAAAGCGACACACCGCCGCGCCCGACGATCCGCATGCGGTCGAGGGCACCGGTCATGGCGTCGAATCCGGTGGCGAACACCAACGTGTCGAGGGCGTAGTCGGCGTCGGCGGTGGTGATGCCCGACGCGGTGATCGATTCGATCGGCGCCGCCTTCAGATCCACCAGGGTGACGTTCGGCCGGTTGTACGTTTCGAAATAGTGGGTGTCGGTGACGATCCGCTTGGTCCCGATCGGGTGATCGTTCGGGATCAGCTTGTCCGCGATCGCGGGGTCGTCGACCAGCAGTCGGATCTTCTCCTCGGCGAACTCGCGTGCCGTCGCGTTCGCGGCCTCGGTCTTCGTCTGGTCCGGGAAGGTTTTCGCGAACAGCACCCCGCCGAGCTTCCACCGCGTCTCGTAGGCCTCCCGGCGTTCCTCGTCGGAGACCTCCAGCGCGGACTTCGGGTGCGCGTTGTACGGGGAACCGCCACCGCTCTCCCGGGACAACCGTCGGCGCTCGTCGTATCCCGCCTTGATCGCGCGCCGCATCTCGTCGTCCCACGTCTGGTTACCCGCCGGGACGCTGTAGTTGGCGCTGCGCTGGAACACGTACAGATGTTCGGCCTGCTCCGCGATGAGGGGAATCGACTGAATTCCCGAGGAACCGGTGCCGATGATCCCGACCCGTCTGCCGGTGAAGTCGACACCCTCGTGCGGCCACTGACCGGTGTGATGCGTATCGCCGGTGAACGATTCGCGACCCGGGATGCTCGGCATGTTCGCGGTGGACAGCGCGCCGGTCGCGAAGATGCAGTACCGGGCGGACAGGACGTCGCCGCGGTCGGTGCGTACCTCCCACCGCAGCGATTCCTCGTCCAGTTCCGCGGACGTCACCCGGGTACCGAACAGGAAGCGGTCGCGCAGGTCGAACCGGTCCGCGACGTGATTGATGTACGCCAGGATCTCGGGCTGGGTGGCGTACTTCTCGCTCCAATCCCATTCCTGCTCGAGTTCCCGCGAAAACGAGTACGAGTAGTCGACGCTTTCCACGTCGCACCGGGCGCCGGGATAGCGGTTCCAGAACCACGTTCCACCGACGCCTCCCGCCGCCTCCACACCCTGGACGGTCAGACCCAGGCTCCGCAGCTTGTGGACGGCGTACAGACCCGCGAATCCGGCGCCGACGACGACCGCGTCCACGTCGCCGATCCGATTCGCACGAGCATCAACTTCGGTGCGTGCACTCACGGGCGCGCTCCTCTCCCATTCGACAGACACATTCGGCAGCAAAGGCCTGTCTGGGACGGTAGGTCGCGGCACCGGGGCGGCCACAGGTTCGTTCCCGGTGAGCGGTCGGGCAGCGCCTAGCTCGACACGACGGCAGCGAGAGCGGGGTCGATCACGTCGGCCAGGGCGTCCCACGGCACGGTGACGGTGACGAGCCCGATCGCGTGCGGACCCACCTGGTAGTCGTTGAAATGGATTTCCATGCCGGCCGGGGTGGCAAGCCAGTTGGCGAAGTTCGCCTCGGTCGGCTCGATGCCGCTGCGCTCGAAGTCCGGTCCCGCGACCGTCGCGGGGAGCAGTCGCGCGGATTCGTCCGACAGCGCCTGCAGTCCCGCCGGCAGGTCCGGGAAGAGATCGGCGAGCGTGATCGGCGCGGCCGCATCGGCATTCACCACCACCGTCGCGACGATCGGTGTGGGATGCGCACCGGGTGGATCGGCGTTCCACGACGTCACCAGCAGACCGCTGATCACGTGCTCGCCGATGTGCGCCACGCTGTGCTCCTGGCTGCTCAGCGTGAAGGCGTCGGTGCCCGAGCCGTCGATCTGGTCCTGGAGTGCTGCCCGCATCGATTCGTTGAACTCGGCGGTGACCGCCGGATCCCCGCCCTCGATCTGCGGGATGAGGACGTCGTAGCCGACGCGGCCGGTGGAACCCGTGACCTGCAGTTCAGTCTCCGAGTACGGCGGGCTCGCGGGCGTGGTCGCCTCGGTTCCGGCCGTGTCCGCGGCGGAGACGGTCGTTGTTGTCGACGGCTCGCTCACAGCGGTGCCGGCCTGGTCCGAGCAGGCGGCCAGGGCGAGAACGGCCGCGACGAGCGCCGCTGCCCGACCAGCTCTCCGGATGGCGCTCATGAGCTATCTCTACCACGTCGATTCCCCGGGGTCACCTACCGATCGGGTCGACGATGGTGTGCAGCGTGTCGACGAAACCCTGTGCGGTGGATGCGTCGTAGAGATCGGCGGAATACACCAGTTCGGCATCGATTCCGCCGGGCCGCCCGTCGACGTCGTGACGTTCGGTGAAGTGGAAGTGGAGATCGCACTTGGCGATGTCGAGCGGACGGGGTGTGACCTCGAAGTCGAGCCCGGACACCTTCAGCGCTGCCGGAGCGAAGTTGTTCAGCGACAGCGCAACCTGGAACAGCGGATGCAGGGACGGTGACCTCGGCGGGTCGAGCACCTGGACGAGTCGCTCGAACTGCACGTCGGCGTTCGCCAGAGCCCGAAGCTCCACACCGCGCGATCGATCGACGATGTCGCACAGCGTCATCGTCGGGTCCACCCGGGTTCGCAGAACCAGCGTGTTGACGAACATTCCCACCACGTCGTCGAGCGCCGGGTCTCCCCTACCCGCGATCGGAGTTCCGATCGCGATGTCGGGATCGCCGCTGACGCGGGCGAGCAGTACCGCCACGGCCGACCTGAGCGCCGTGAACAGGCTGGCGTGGTGCTCGTGCGCGGTGGCCAGCAGGCCACGATGCGCATGCTCGTCGAGGGAGAACGGAAGTCTGCCCGCTCGATAGGTCCACCGGTGCGGCCGGGGGCGGTCGGTGGGCAGCGCGAGCTCCCCCCGAAGCCCCGACAGTTCCTTCGTCCAGTGGGTGATCTGCTGGGACGCGACACTGTCCGGGTCGTTCTCGTCGCCGAGCAATGCCCGACGCCACACCGTGTAATCGGCGTAGTGCACGATCGGCGGCTCCCACACGGGCTCACTGCCGTTCGCCCGGGCACGGTAGGAGTCGGCGAGATCTCGTGCCAAGGGTGCGAGCGACCAGCCGTCGGCGGCGATGTGGTGGATGACGCAGGCCAGAAGATGATCGCCGTCACCGAGCCGGAACAGCCGGGCGCGCAGCGGAGGGTCCCGCCGGACGTCGAATCCCGCGGACAGCAGTTCCGACGTCTGCGCCGCCACGTCCGCGTCACCGGTCTCCACCGGAGTCAGGTCGGGCAACGCATCGGCCACGTCGAGCACACGCTGGTACGGCCCCGACGGCGAGTCGGGGAACACCGTTCGCAGCGAGCGGTGCCTGCGCAGGACGTCCGCCATCGCCGAGCGGAGAGCGTCGACGTCGAAGGCGCCGCGCACTCGCACCGTGAACGGGATGTTGTGGAGCGCGGGTTCCACGACGGTGCGGTCGATGAAGTACTGCGACGGCGACAGCGGCACCCGGTCCGGCAGTGGTGCGGCGCCCAACTTGGGTCCGCGGGACCGCCCCGCGTTCTGCGGCTGTGCGGCCGCCTCCGCGACCGTCCGCGCGAGCGCCGCGACCGTCGGTGCATCGAAGAGCTCGCGCACACCCAGTGCGGTGCCCAGCTCGGCGTTGATCGTCGCGACCACGCGGATAGCCGACAGCGAATCGCCGCTGAGGTCGAAGAAGGAATCGTCGGCACCGACCGAATCCACGCCGAGTACCTGCGCGAACACGCGCGCGACGCGGCGCTCGGCCGGGGTCTCGGGGTCGCGGTGAGGCACCGAATCCGAGCCGAACTCCGGCAGCGGGAGCGCCGCCCGGTCCAGCTTTCCCGTCGGTGTCAACGGAATCGAGTTCACGAGCATGATCGATTTCGGGACCATGTAGTCCGGCAGGAACCGTGCCAGGTGCGCCTTCACTGCCTCGCGATCGATCGACGCGTCACCCTCGACCATGATGTAGGACACGAGCGTCGGGTCGCCGGCCGAATTCCGTTGCACCACCGTCGCGGCGAAGCCGACACCCGGGTGCGTGTTCAGCGTGGCGTCGATCTCGCCCAGCTCGACACGGAATCCTCGGATCTTGACCTGGTCGTCCGCCCTGTCCAGGAATTCGAGCGTCCCTGCCGCCGTCCACCGCACCACGTCCCCGGTGCGGAACATCCGGGATCCGCTGCGGCCGAACGGGTCGGCGACGAACCGGGAAGCGGTCAGCCCGTGACGCAGATGGTAGCCCCGGGCGAGTGCCGGGGTGGCGAGGTAGAGCTCACCGACAGCACCCGGAGGAAGCGGACGCAGCCGGTGATCCAGAACCACCGCGTCCACGCCGCGCATGAGCGAGCCGATCGTCATCCGCTCGTCCGGTGACACCGGATCCGTGAGAGTGACGCTGCACGTCGTCTCCGTCGGACCGTACGCGTTCCGCATGGTCCGGCCACCGGCCCACCGCCGCGCCAGCTCCTGCGGACACACCTCCCCACCGACCAGTACCAACTCCAGGTCGTCCAGTGCGCAGGAGTCGAGGGCGGCCAGGGCGGACGGCGTCATCAGGAGGTGAGTGACGTGTTCGTCGCGCAACAGTCGTGACAGTTCCTCACCACCGAACACCCCGGGCGGGGTGACGACGAGCGTCGCGCCGCCGACACAGGCCGAGAGTACTTCCACGAGCGCGGTGTCGAAGCTCGGTGAGGCGAAATGCAGGACGCGAGAACGCGCGGACACCGCGTACTTGTCCCGAATCTCCTGGGCGAGGTTGGCGAGGCCGCGATGGGTGACGACGACACCCTTCGGCGCTCCCGTCGACCCGGACGTGTAGATCAGATACGCGGGATGGTCTACGAGCAGCGGGCGGGTCCGTTCCGCATCCGGGAGGGTTTCTTCACAGAGGTTTTCGAGGTCGTCGATATCCGTGTTCAGCCATGCGACGGTGCCGGGCAGTCGGGCGCGCTCCGAGTGGACCGTCAGCCCGACTGTCGCGCCGCAATCGTCCAGGGTGTACGCGATGCGAGCGCTCGGGTGCGAGGGGTCGATCGGAGCGTAGGTCGCGCCGGCCTTGGCGACGGCCCACAACGCCAGCACCGACTCGATCGACCGCGGGATGGAGACGGCGACGATGCTCTCGGGTCCGATGCCCCGGCCGGTCAGGAGCCGGGCGAGCCGGCCTGCGAGCCGGTCCAGGTCGCCGTACGACAGTTCACGTCCGCGGTCGCGGATCGCGATCGCCTCCGGGTGCTCTGCGACGGTCCCCGCGAGGAGGCGGTCGAGTGTGAGGGGCTCGGCATCCGGAAGCCCCTGCGCGGGAGCGAATTCTTCGCGTTCGCCGGAGAGGAAGACGTCGAGGTCGGCGACCGGTCCATCCGACACGATCGCTGCGGTGAACCTGTCGAGGTAGGCGAGGAAACGCGCGTGATGTCCGGTCAGTTCGGCGTGGTCGTACAGTGCCGGATTTCCCTCGAAGTCGATGCGGGCGGCACTGCCCTCGGCCCCGGGGTAGATGTTGACGGCGAGGTCGGCGACGGGACCGGTGGTGAGTACCCGCACCGTCCCGTGCACGGCGCCCAGCGTGATCTCCTTCGTGAACATCATGACGTTGACCACCGGACCGAAATGCAGGAGTTCGACACCGCCCGTGGCGAGGTCCCGGCCGATGTCCTCGCGGCGGTAACGTTGACGGCGCAGTGCCGCCGTCAACGCCGCCTCGGCGGTTCCGACCGCATGACGGACGGTGGCAGAGCCGATTCCTCTCAGCCGCAACGGAATCACATTGGAGACCGAACCGCCCGAATACCTGAGGCGGGCCGTCGTTCTCGCCGACACCGGAAGCGACAGCACCACGTCGTCGACACCGGTCATCCTGGCGAGGTAGGCGGCGAAGGCGGCGACCGTTACGGCCGTCGAATTCCGTGAGTTCCCGTTCGGGCTCGTGTGCCCGGTCGCCGTCCGGGCGTCGGTGTCCGGCCGCGCCGTGCGACCGCTGAGGCTGAGGGCCGAAGCCAGGTCGCCGCCGGTGTCGCGCCAGTAGTCGCGGTCCCGGGCGAACCGGGTGGAGGCACGGTAGGTCGCATCTTCCCGCACGAGAGCTTCCGGTCCCACGATCCGGCTGTCCGGCGGTTCGCTGCCCTCGAGGGCAGCGACATACAGTTCGGCCGTGCGGCTCATCAGCATCATCGCGGCGTACCCGTCCGACACGATGTGGTGAGCGCGGGAGTACCAGTAGTAGTGATCGTCGCCCAGCTGCAGAATGTGCGAGACGAGGAGCGGTCCGTCGTACATGTCGGTGCGTGCGCTCCGGTCGTTCCGCATCCAGCGGTGGGCAGCGTCGACGGGATCGTCCTCGCCGCGAAGGTCGGTGGTGGGTACCCGATCGTCGACGGCCGGGTCCACGACCTGATGCGGCTGTCCGTCGATGTCCACCAGGCGCACCGATCCCCAGCCGAATTCGAGATTCGCGCGACGGGTGGCGTCACGCAGAACGGCAGGCTCGACCGGACCGCGCAGATCGACGTAGTGGGCGATGACGTACGGGGTCTCCGGCGCGAGCTGTTGCGCGAACCAGATGGATCGCTGCGCCGCGGTCAGCGGGAAGGCGCCCACGGTCGATCGCGTCGGGTGCCCGAGCGGGCGTTCCACGATGGCGACGCCGGGCCGGACAGGCGCGGGCCTTTCCGGGCAGGCGCACGTCGTGCCGCCGGATTGCTGCGAATCGAAATCGAAAATCATCTTTCCCCCCTCGGGCTGCGCTCTGCACTCCATCACCCCACTGCGCAGAGTCGTCGCGGATGTCGGATCGGCGACTGCTATGGCACCAACCATCAGCCTTCTCGCCCCGCACCGCCTTCACCAGGCACCCCAGGGTGCGCACCTGCCTACCCTCGAATTCGGGGAGGTGCCGAGGCGTCCATCCGAGTAGCGTCGAACGGGTGACTATTCGCCTTGGATATCAGATGCCGAATTTCAGTTACTCCACCCCCGTCGCGGACCTGTTCCCGACCGTCGTCGCGCAGGCCCGTGAGGCCGAATCCGCGGGCTTCGACACCGCATTCGTGATGGACCACTTCTATCAGCTGCCGGGCATCGGTGCGCCCGACGAACCGATGCTCGAGGCGTACACCGCCCTCGGCGCCCTCGCCACGGCCACCGAGAACATCCAGCTGTCCGCGCTGGTCACCGGCAACACCTACCGCAACCCGCCCATGCTCGCCAAGGCGGTGACCACCCTGGACGTCGCCAGCGGCGGACGGGCCGTCCTCGGAATCGGCGCCGGCTGGTTCGAACTCGAGCACCAGCAATACGGCTACGAGTTCGGCACGTTCACCGACCGATTCGAACGACTCGACGAGGCACTGCAGATCATCGCGCCGATGCTGCACGGCGAACGTCCGACGTTCGACGGCAAGTGGTATCACGTCGAGAACGCGATCAACGAGCCGCGGATCCGCGACAACCTGCCGATCATGCTCGGGGGTGGGGGTGAGAAGAAGACGTTCGGTCTCGCCGCCCGGTTCGCGGACCATCTGAACATCATCTGCAACGCCCGCGAACTGCCGCGCAAGCTCGAGGCTCTCGATACCCGGTGCTCGGAGATCGGTCGCGACCGGTCCACGCTGGAGACCAGCTACCTGGCCTTCGTCATCATCGACGAGGACGGCGACCGTGCCCGGCAGCTTCAGCACGACTTCCTGCTCACGCAGGGCGTCGACCTGTCGACGGCGTCGGACGAGGAACGCGCCGCCGCCACCGACCGGCAGTTCTGCGGTGCCCCCGACGAGGTGGCCGAGCAGCTGAAGACCCGTGTCCTCGACGCGGGAATCGACGGCATCGTCCTCAATCTCGTCGCCAACGGACACGAACCCGGCATCGTCGAACTCACCGGGCGCACGTTACGTCCACTCGTCGACGCCTGACCGTTCCGGCAGCCCGGAATACGCGCACTACCTCTGCGGTTGCACCCAGAGGTAGTGCGCGAGGCTAACCTCTCGCGCCGGTTCTTGGTGACGAAAGGTACGAAACCCGTGAGCGCTGTTCTGTCGATTCTGGATCTGGCCTACATCCGCGAGGGCGACACGGCGCGGGACAGTTTCGATGCGAGCGTGAAGCTCGCACAACTCGCGGAGACCCGCGGGTACCGCCGCATCTGGTACGCGGAGCACCACAACATGCCGTCGATCGGTTCGTCCGCGACGAGCGTTCTCATCGCGCACGTCGCCGCACACACCGAGAGCATCCGGCTCGGCGCCGGCGGCATCATGCTGCCCAACCACGCCCCGCTCACGATCGCCGAGCAGTTCGGCACCCTCGCGACACTGCACCCCGGCCGCATCGACCTCGGACTCGGACGCGCCCCCGGCAGCGACCAGAAGACGATGTACGCGCTGCGCCGCGACCCGGCGTCCGCGGACCGGTTCCCGCAGGACGTGCTGGAACTCCAGGCATACCTCAGAGGTGTGTCACGGGTTCCCGGCGTCGACGCCATCCCCGGCAAGGGCACCAACGTTCCCCTCTACATCCTCGGGTCCTCGCTGTTCGGCGCGCAGCTCGCCGCGAAGCTCGGCCTCCCCTACGCCAACGCGTCCCACTTCTCCCCCGATTCGCTCGTCGACGCCGTCACGCTGTACCGGGAGCGGTTCGAGCCGTCCGAGGATCTGTCCGAGCCCTACGTGATCGCCGGCGTCAACGCCATCGCCGCGGACACCACCGAGGACGCGCACCGGCAGTTCGAAGCGTCCCTGCGGCGGCGGGTGGTGCAGATGGTCGGCCGCGGGCAGAAGTTCACCCCCGAGGAGGTCGACCTCATCATGACGTCCCCGGCGGGTCAGCAGGTCGCGCAGATGGTGCGCTACTCCGCCGTCGGCACCCCCACCGAGGTCAAGACGTACCTCGACGAGTTCGCCGAGCACGCGCAGGCCGACGAGCTGATCGTCGCCTCCCACGCCGAGAACACCGAGTCCTGGCTGAAGACGTACGACCTGCTCGCCGACGTGTGGCGCGGAGCGCCCGTGCGCGGTTAGCGAGTCTCTGGACTCGTCAACCGCGCACGGGCGGCGAAGCCGCCTACTGCTGGTGGACGATCACGCCACGCAGGTTCTTTCCGTCCCGCAGATCCTGGTAACCCTCGTTCACCTGCTCGAGGGTGTACTTGGTGGTGATCAGCTCGTCGAGCTTGAGCTGACCCGCGTCGTACAGGCGGAGCAGGCGGACGATGTCGTACTGCGGGTTGGCCGAGCCGAACAGCGAACCCTTGATCGTCTTCTGGTTCAGGGTCAGGTCGGTTCCCGAGATGTGCACGGTGAGCTTCGCGGGGTCGGCGAGGCCGGTGATGACGACGGTGCCGCCCTTGCCGATGACGGCGGTCGCGTTCTGCACCACCTCTTCGTCGACGGTGCCCACCAGGATGAGGGCCTGATCGGCGCCCTGTCCCCAGGTCAGTTCGTTGACCTTCTCCGCCGCGGTCGCCGCGTCCGCGAACGCGTGGGTGGCGCCGAACTTCAGCGCGGCCTCCCGCTTCATGGCCACCGGGTCCACCACCACGACGTACTTGGCGCCGGCGCTGACCGCGCCCTGCACGGCGTTGATGCCGAGTCCGCCGATGCCGTAGATGACGACGGTGTCACCCGCGCGCACCCCGCCGGCGTACACCGCGGTGCCCCAACCGGACGGCACACCGCAGCCGACGAGGACGGCGGTCTCCAGCGGGAGCCAGTCGTCCACCTTCACCACCGAGTGCTGCGAGATGGTGGCGCGCTCCGCGAACGTGCCGAGCATGCACATCGCACCGAAATCCTGCTTGCCCGAGTGGAACCGGAACGACCCGTCGGGCATCGAACCCTCGAGGATGGTGGCGCCCATGTCACACAGGTTCTGGCGGCCGGTGGCACAGTACCGACACGTGCCGCAGTTCGGGATGAAGCTGCAGACCACGTGGTCGCCGGGCTTCACCTTGGTGACACCGGGGCCGACTTCCTCGATGATGCCGGAGCCCTCGTGCCCGCCGACGATGGGGAAACGCGGCGGCAGATCGCCGTCGGTGAGGTGCAGGTCCGAGTGGCACAGCCCTGCCGCGACATACTTGATGAGCACTTCCCCGGGACCCGGACCGTCCAGTTCGAGTTCGATGATCTCGAATGGCTTGTGCGTTTCGAACAGAACCGCTGCTTTGGTCTTCATGTCTTCTCCTCGTTGAGTGACGGTCAGAGTGCGATGTTGACGGCTTTGGTCTGGGTGTAGAGATCGATGGCGGTCGCCCCGAGCTCACGTCCCCAACCGGACTGCTTGTATCCGCCGAACGGCATGGCGGTGTCGAACCCGTTGTACTGGTTGATCCACACCGAACCGGCCTTGAGCTGACGGGCCGTGAGGTGCGCCTTGGACAGGTCCTTCGTCCAGATCCCGGCGGCGAGGCCGTAGATGCTGCTGTTCGCCGCCTTCGCGACTCCCTCCTCCGCGTTGAACGGGAGCGCTGCGACGACGGGGCCGAAGATCTCCTCCTCGACGATGCTGAATTCGGGCTTCACGTCCACGAACACCGTCGGCTCGACGTAGAAACCGGTGTCGCCCCAGCGCTTTCCGCCGGTGAGGGCGCGGGCGCCGTCGGCGAGTCCGGCGGCCAGGTAGCCGGTGACCTTGTCGAACTGCTCCTGCGACACCAGCGGTCCGAGCTGGGTGGTGGGGTCGAGTCCGGGACCGATCTTGACCTGGCTCGCAGCCTCGGCGACCGCCGCCGTGAAGTCGTCGAAGATGCTGTCCTCGACGAACATCCGGGTGCCCGCGACGCAGCACTGGCCGTGGTTGAACAGCCAGGCGTTGAGCGATCCGGTGACGGCGGCGTCGAAGTCCGCGTCCGCGAACACGACGTTGGCGCTCTTGCCGCCAAGTTCGAGCGACACCTTCTTCAGGTTGCCCCTGGCGGCGTCGACGATCTTCTTCCCGACCTCGGTGGAACCGGTGAACGCGATCTTGTCGACGTGGTCGTGAGCCGACAGTGCGGCCCCGGCGTCTCCGTAACCGGTGACGATGTTGACGACGCCGGGCGGGAAGCCGGCCTCCTCGAACACCTCGCCGAGCAGAAGTGCGGTCAGCGGGGTCTGCTCCGCGGGCTTGAGGATCACCGTGTTGCCTGCGGCGAGCGCGGGGGCCAGCTTGAACGCGGCCATGAGCAGCGGGAAGTTCCAGGGAACGATCAGTCCGCAGACGCCGACGGGTTCACGCAGCGTGTACGCGTGGAACTGGCCGCCGGGAACGAACGGCATGCTCACGTTGACCGTGCTGCCCTCGATTTTGGTGGCCCAGCCCGCGAAGTAGCGGAAGATGTCGGCCGACCACGCGACGTCGACAGCCGAGGCGATGCCCGCCGACTTGCCGTTGTCCAGCGCCTCCAGTTGGCCGAATTCCTCGGCGCGCTCGGAGAGGATGTCGCCGACCCGCCAGATCAGCCGTTCCCGCTCGTTGGGCTTCATGGTCGACCACGGGCCCTCGTCGAACGCGGTGCGTGCGGCCCGGACCGCACGGTCGACGTCTTCGGCGCCACCGCGTGCGACGGTGGTCAGCACCTGCCCGTTGGCGGGGTCGATCGTCTCGAACGTCGCGCCGCTCGCCGATTCCACCCACTGCCCTCCGACGAGGAATCGCTTGGTGCCGGACAGAAAGTTCCGTACCGACGGCAAGAGTTCCGCTTGGCTGGGTTCGATCGTCGCTGTCATCAAAACCTCCGAAGTTGTGAATGTGACGTGGCTCATAGTGCACTGGTTGCCATATCACTAACTGTCCTGACTTCGGACACCTCCGGACGGTCGCGGATCGGTGGATGAAACTGCAGCTAGACGGTGATATCGAGGGCTCGGATCCGGACGTACAGCGTGCTGCGGCTGATGCCGAGCGCGGCCGCGGCGTGCACCTTGTTGCCGCCGCATTCCTGCAATGCGTCGACGATGGCCTGGCGTTCGGCGCGCTCGCGGCCCGCCAGCCTGGACACCCGCGTCGGCGTCCGATACTGGTCGGGTAGATCCGCGACGGCGATGTTCGCGCTGGTGCGCCTGCCCGCGGCCGCCTGCAGCACGACGGACAGTTCCGCGATGTTGCCCGGCCAGTCGCGGGCGATCAGAGCGTCGAGTGCGCTCGCGGTGAGCCGGAGGCCGGGATCGACGGAATCGAGGATCCCCTGCGCGATGTCCGCGAATTCGCGGCTGCGTTGCCGCAGCGGCGGAAGCACCACCTGTCCGGGGCAGCGGCCGACCAGACCCGCAACGCCCGGCGGCAGGTCACCGAGGGGCGAACTCGTCATCACGATTCGTGGCCCCGCGTCGGCCGCCAGCATCTTCACGACCAGCGGCAGCATCGACTCGGGCAGGAGTTGCACTTCCTCGATCGCCAGGACCGCGGAGGGTCCCGCCGCCAGCGAGAGAAGTCGGTCGATCCAGGCCTCGGTTCCATCGAGGGCGATGGCGGCCGCGTCCATACATACGAGCGACTGGTCGCCGGCCAGATCACGGACCGCCGTCGTCCTGCCTGCCCCCGGTTCACCGCTGATCACCACCGGCTCCCGCGTCTCGCGTAACCGCGACAACTCCGACCTGCTGCGTTCGACGACGGAACTCGACGGCGACTTGCCCCGTCGAATGGGGGTGCTGGTCCGGCGGTCCGGTCGGACGACGAACACGGCCCCACCGTCCGTGCCTGCCACACGGTCGGCCCGGACCAACGCCGGTTCGCCCGAAGACAATTGGATCCGCACCGTCTTCGACTGCTCCGGACGCAGGTCCGCGGCAAGCCCCCGCAGCGTCGCATGATCGGACACCTGGAGCAGGTCGAGCGCCACCCGGTTGCTGAGCAGGATGTCCTCGCCGATCGCGGTGACCGCCATCTGATTCTGCGGCGACACCCGCTGGAACGCGTCCACGAGCCGCTGCTGAGACACCCGGGACCCCTCGAGCAGCCGTCGTTCGATGTCCCCGGCCGCACGGGCCAGGAACGGGGCGAACAGCGGGTTGGCCCGCGACGCGACGCCCGTCATGTCGAGGATGCCCTCGACGCGGCGCGTCACCGGATGGACGATCGGGTGTCCGTAGCAGCTGAGGTCCTTGAACCGCTCGAGGTAGTGCTCCTCGCCGTGGATCACGACACCGCGCCGGACCTCCATCGGAGTCCCCAGCGCGGTGGTCCCGACGCAGTCCTCACCGAAACTCGACCCCAGCACCGCGCCGGCGCCGTCGATCAGGCGTTCGAGTCTGGGGCCGTCGAAGAGCCGGGCGACGATGCGGCAGTCGCGGTCGGCGAGCAGGACACAGAATCCGGTGCCCTGAATCTGCTGTTCCATCTCGTCGAGGACGGGCCGGGCCGCCTGCAGCAGCCGACTGGACGTGTCCAGGTCGGAGCAGGGGTCACCGCTCGGCGTCGAACTCGGTTCCAGGCCGCTGAGCGCCGAACGCTTCCAGGACAACGCGATCTCCGGCCGCATCGCCGCGTGCCCGGTCATGCCGCCAAACTCCAACCTCGACTCCTTGCCGCGCGCGCATCCGGTCGTGCACCGGTGCACGACTCACATCCGAACGTACCCACACAGTGTGACCCACGCCATAGTGCCTGTGGGCGCGGCGAGCAACTGTCCGGATTTTGGACAGTGCCGCGTTCGCTCAGTCGAACAGCCCCCGCACGAACGGGATGGTGTCGGCCTGCGAATCGACGAGTGTGCCGCTGTGGTCAGTGGGATAGGTCTGGAACGTGACCGGCTCACCGTTGGCGGTCAGTGCCGCGACCAGCGACAACGCCGAGGGCGCGGGCACGTCGATGTCGGTGAGCCCCTGCCCGATGAACAGGGGACGGTCGTAGCCACTCGTCGGGACGCCCATGTAGTCCACGAGCAGCCCGTGGAAGTTCGGGATCTGGTTCAGCGGCTTGCTGAAAAGGTCGCCGACCACCACACCTTCCGCGGCATCGTGAAGGTCGTTGACACACAGCTGCTCCGCGGCGTTCACGTAGTGGGCACCGAGCGGCGTGAGATACGAGTCGAGGTCGATCTCGGGGTGCGCCGACCGCAGTCCCGCGAGGATGTAGAACAGGTACGACGTGAGGCCGGCGGGGATCGCCGTGGGCGGCACCCCGGGACCCAGCGGCAGCAGTGTCAGTTCGATGTTCGCGGGCACCCCTGTTCCCACGGCCCCCCGGTAGTCGAGCGTCTCGCCGCCGTACTCGGTGGCATAGCGGGCGGTGGTGATCGCGGCGCCGCCGCCCTGCGACTGGCCGACCACGACCCACTTGTTCGACAGGGACTCGTCGACGGCGCGGGCGGCCTTCACCGAGTCGACGACGCTGTGCGCCTCGACCTTTCCGTCGAGGTACGGCATCACGCCGGGCGTGCCGAGGCCCACGTAGTCGGTGGAGACGACGGCGTACCCCTGCTCGAGCCAGCGTCCGAGGTACGGGTAGTCGCGGTCGGGGAGCGCGGGCCCGACGAGTGAGGGCGCGCAGTCGTCCGCGAGACCGGACGTGCCGTGCGCCCACGCGACCACCGGCCAGCCCCCGTCGGGCGCCTCCCCCGGTGGCACGTACACGGCGCCGCTGCTGAGTGCGGGACTTCCGTCGGACCCGAT
Source organism: Rhodococcus wratislaviensis (assembly GCF_900455735.1). Classification (GTDB taxonomy): domain Bacteria; phylum Actinomycetota; class Actinomycetes; order Mycobacteriales; family Mycobacteriaceae; genus Rhodococcus_F; species Rhodococcus_F wratislaviensis. The sequence goes on from NZ_UAUI01000011.1 coordinate 536,910, forward strand.
CGACCAGTAGGTGATTCGCTGCGCGTCGGCGGCGCCGGGGAGCCAGAGGTCGGACGGCAGCGGCTCGACCTCCACGACACTCCCCGGCGCGCGTTCGGCCTCCTCGGCGAACGCGGCCGGGGAGGCGAGGCAGGTGCCGCCCACCGTCAGGGATGCGATCGCGACACCTGCCGCGGCTCGCGCCATCCGTACCGAGTGTGTCTTCACCGCTTCAAGATAGAGCGTCCCCCGCACGTGAGTGGCAAAGCGCACCGGAGCACGCTTTGCCACTCACGTGGGCTACGTCTGGGACGCGAGATTCCGTCCCCGGGTCTCGGGGATCGTGATCAGTGCGGCGATCGAGACCGCGACCAGCGCGAGCGCGTACCACTCGAACAGTTCCGGCGTACCGCGGTCGGCGAAGAACGTCTGGACGTACGCGGCCGTCCCACCGAACGCCGCGACACCGATCGAGTACGGCACTCCGACACCGGCGGCACGCAATCCGGTCGGGAACAGTTCGGCCATCATCGCCGGCATCACCGACAGGATCGCGCCCATCACGAACAGGGCGATCGCCATCGCGACGAACAGCGTGACCGCGCTGTGCCCGATCATGGCGTTGAGCGGGAACAGCAGGGCAGCGATACCGACGTTGCCGATGTACAGCACCGGTTTGCGCCCGATCCGGTCCGACAACGCACCCCAGAACGGCAGCGACGCAATCAGTACGAGGTTGGCGCCGACCCCCGCCCACAGTGCACCGGACGGATCGATGCCCCGGACGGCGATCGCGTACGCCGGCGCCGACACAGCCCACACGTAGTAGACGACGGTGCCGCCGACCGTGAAGAACAGGATCTGGAACACCTGCCGCCGGTGCGCCAGGAACAGCTGCCACATCGACTGGTTCGCGGTCTCGTCACCCGACTCCTCGTAGACCTCGGTCTCGCTCATCCGGGACCGCATCCACAACACGAACAGTCCGAGCACGCCGCCCAGCAGGAACGGCACCCGCCAACCCCAGTCGGCCATCTGCTCCGAACTCAGCGTCGTCGTGAGCAGCGCGCCGAGAAGCGTGCCGACGACGACCCCGGTGGTATTGGAGATGTAGATGAGACTGGACCAGAGTCCACGCCGGGCCGTCGGCGCGAATTCGACGATGTAGGTCTGCGCGGACGGCAACTCGCCGCCGTGCGCGACGCCCTGCGCGAGACGCGCCACCACGAGAACCACCGCCGCCGCGACACCGATCGTCTGATGGGTCGGGGTCAGACCGATGACCAGGCTGCCGATCGCCGCGAGTCCGACGGCGAGCGTCATCGACAGCTTGCGGCCCCGCCGGTCCGACAGCCAGCCGAACAGCAGACCGCCGAACGGCCTGGCGACGAATCCGACGGCGAAGACGCCGAACGACGCGAGCAGGTCGGAGACGGCGGAGCCGGTGTGGAAGAACTGCGGGGCGAAGAACGCGGCGAACGTCGCGTAGACGGTCCAGTCGAAGTACTCGATCCCGTTGCCGGTGCCCACGCCGACGATCGCGCGGGCCTTCTCCCAGCGCTCGGATCTCTGCCGGACGGTGGGCGGGCCGGCGTTCACGGACCCGCCCTCGGTGGCGATCTCGATCATCGTGCGTCACTCCCCGCTGCCACAGCGGCATTGTCGGACCGCGCCTTGTCCAGCCGTCGAACGGCCAGTCCGGCGTAGATGGTGGCGGCGTCGGCGAGCACCGCGTCGTCGAATTGCGCTCGGGGCGAATGGTTCATGGGAGCGGCGGCGGGATCGGCGCCGGGCATGCACGCGCCCAGTCCGATGAACGCTCCGGGCACTTCCTGCAGGACGTAGGAGAAGTCCTCGGACCCGGCCATCGGATGGGTGACGGTCTCGTACCGGTCCTCGCCCATAAGGTCGCTGACCACTTCGGCGCCGAACGCGACCTCGTCCACGTCGTTGATTGTCATCGGGAACTCGGGGGCCACGGTGACGTCGACCTCGACCCGTTGCGCGGACGCCACCCCTTCGAGCACCCGGCGCAGCGCCGCAGGCACCTTCTCGTACGTGGCGGGCGAATAGCACCGGACCGTCGCCTCGAACCGCGCGTCGTCGGGAATGATGTTGTGCCGCGACCCGGCCTGCACGTTCGCGACCGTCACGACGACGGGATCGAACACGTCGAACGTCCGGGTGATCATGGTCTGCAGCGACGTGATCATCTCGGCCATCGCGGTGATCGGATCGCGGGCGGTCGACGGGGACGATCCGTGTCCGCCCGCCCCGCGCACCGTGACGGTCAGCTTGTACGACGCCGCGAGCAGCGTGCCCGCCTTGGAGAAGAACCGCCCCTGCGGCTTCTGGCAGGAGAAGACGTGCATGCCGTAGGCGGTGTCGGCGCGGCGGCCGGCGGCGTCGAGCACACCCTCGTCCACCATCACCTTGGCGCCGTCCCACCCCTCCTCGCCGGGCTGGAACATCAGGACGACGTCGCCCGCCAACTGGTCGCGGTGACGGCTGAGCAGTTGCGCGGCGCCGACGAGCGCAGCGGTGTGCAGATCGTGACCGCATCCGTGCATGGCGCCGTTCTGCGCCGCGAAGTCGAGTCCGGTCTGTTCGGTGACCGGGAGTCCGTCCATGTCGGCGCGCAGCAGCACCGTCTGCGCGGCGTCGACCGAACGCCTGCCGCCGCGGAGCACCGCGGTCACGGACGTCGTGCGGGTTCCCGTCGAGATCTCGAGCGGCAGGCCGTCCAACGCCTCGAGAACACGCTCCTGCGTGCGCGGCAGGTCCAGTCCGACCTCGGGTTCGCGGTGCAATACGCGACGCAACTGCACGAGGTCGCCTTGTAGTGCGCGGGCGTCGTCCAAGAGATCCATTGCTCTCCCTTATGTCGGTGGTCACGTTTTCGACCGAATGCGTCGGTGGTCATATGCTGTGATCCGCCGGGCGACGGACCGCCGAGAACGTCGAAAACGATCATCCGAACCGACTCAGAATGTGTTCTATGAGTGAAATGCTGACAGAATCCGAGCTTTCGCTCATTCATGCGTTGCAGATCCGTCCCCGGGCGACGTGGGCCGAGCTGGCCCCGATCCTCCGGACGACGTCCGCGACGCTGGCGAGGAGGTGGGAGTCGATCACCGCACGCGGACTGGCCTGGATCACCGCGTACCCCGCGCCGATGACGGGCGCCGGTGCGTTCACCGCCATGATCGAGGTGACGTGCGATCTCAGCGGCACGAAGGCCCTGGTCGAGGCGCTCACCCGCGACCCGCGGGTGGCGTCGATCGAACACGCGGCGCGCGGGCGGGACCTCATCCTGACGGTGCAGACGGGATCCCTGCACGAGTTGTCGGACCTGGTGCTCGAGGAACTGCCCGGCCACCCGAGCGTCAATTCGACCCGGACCCACACGTGCACCGCGCTCCACGCGGAGGGCAGCCGCTGGCGCCTCGATTCCCTCGACACGGCACAGTCCGCCGCGATCGCCGCACTGGAGAACACCCCTCCGCAGTCCGGATCGGCTCGGCCGGAAAGCCTGACGGACGAGGTCGCCCGCGCACTCGTCCGCGAACTCACCCGGAACGGCCGGGCATCCGCGCGCGAGATCGCCTCGGTCATCGACCGGCCCGCGTCGTCGGTTCGCCGGCAGCTCGCGGGGTTGCTGCGCTCCCGGGCCGTGGTGCTGCGCTGCGACGTGGCCCAGGACGCGACGCGGTGGCCGATCACCGTCACATGGTGGTGCCGCCTGCCCGTGCGCGCACACCGGGAAGTCGTCGAAGTCGTCAACACCCGGCCCGAACTGAGGTTGTGCATGTCGCTCACCGGGCCCGCGAACTTCCTCGTCAGCATGTGGGTGTCTTCGCTGCCCGACCTGTTGCGGGTGCAGGAGTGGCTGGAGAGCCGGGCCCCCAGCCTGGAGATCATCGACTCGTCGGTGACGCTCCGGTCCCGGAAGCGGATGGGGTGGGAACTCGACACCCACGGCCGCGCCACCGGTTACGTCACCGCGCACGGCGGCTGACCGCTACGGTCGAATGCGCCATCATCGGACCGGCTGGAGCAGGTGATCACCGTGACCTCTACCGCGAGAACTTCGACGACCGGCGAGCGTGCCGACTTGCTGGAGTCGCTGGCCAAGCACCGCTACTTCCTTCGCTTCACCGTCCGGGACCTCACCGACGAACAGGCGGCCCAGCGCACGACGGCGAGCGAACTGTGTCTGGGCGGACTCGTCAAACACGTGTCGGACGTCGAACGGGTGTGGGCCGACTTCATCGTGCGCGGCACCGACGCCGTGCGTGGCGGTCCCGCGGACGGCACCGGCACCGACAATCGCGAGAAGGAGTTCACACTCCGCGACGACGAGACGCTGGCCGACGTCCTCGACCGGTACGCGAAGGTGGCGCACCGGACCGACGAGATCGTGGCCTCGCTGCCCGACCTCGACATCTCGCACCCACTGCCGAAGGCGCCGTGGTTCGAACCGGGATCACGCTGGTCCGCGCGCCGGGTCCTGCTCCACATCATCGGCGAGACCGCCCAGCACGCCGGGCACGCCGACATCATCAGGGAGGCTCTCGACGGGTCGAAGTCGATGGGCTGAGTCAGCCACGTTTGCGGGCCTCGATGAGGAAGCGGGTCGAGTGGGCCACGAACGGCCCCTCCGCCTCGATCAGTTCGTGGAGTTCCCGCAGACGTTCGCGATACTCCGCGACGGTGAAGCCGGGCACCATCCAGATCACTTTGCGCAAAAAGTAGATGACGGCGCCGATGTCGAAGAACTCGATCCGCAGAGATTCGAAACGGAGATCGACGACGTCGAGACCGGCGGCCTGCGCGTCCGCGGTCTCGTCCTCGTAGTGGCGGCCACGCCGCACCTTCTCGGGTTGCGGCCCGAGGAAGTACTCGACGAGTTCGAACACGCTCGCATGCCCGACGTGCTGTGAGAAGTACGTGCCTCCGGGTTGTAGGACGCGGGCGATCTCGTCCCACCACACCGTGGCGGGGTGCCTGCTCGTCACCAGGTCGAAGGCGCCGTCGGCGAAGGGCAGCGGCGGCTCGTCCGTGTCGGCCACCACGACCGCACCGAGCGGGTGCAGCAGTGCCGTCGCCTTCGCGACGTTCGGCGGCCACGATTCCGTCGCCACCATCACGGGAGGCATCGTCGTTGCACCGGCGAGGACCTCCCCTCCCCCGGTCTGGATGTCCAGAGCGGCGTCCGCGCGCGCGAGCCGTTCACCCATCAGGCGCTGATACCCCCACGACGGCCGCTGTTCGGTGGCCCGGCCGTCCAGCCAGGAGAAATCCCAGCCGTCCACCGACACGGATTCCGCCTCGGCCACCAACTCCTCGAATGTGCGTGCCATGCCGGGAAGCCTGACAGAAAGTTCCGGATCGATCGAGCGGATTACCCGGGGGGAAGCACCGGACCGTCACCGATGTTGAAGGGGAGATGACCCTCCCGGAACAGCATCGCACCCGCATCGCCGAGGAGCGAGCCGACGCCGAGCGCCGCATCGCATCGCTGACCGGCCGATTCACCGCCATCGTGGAGGGTTCGGAATTCACCACGGACGACGACGAACACGACCCCGAGGGCTCGACCATCGCGTTCGAGCGGGCGCAGGTGTCGGCACTGCTGGCGGACGCACGGCGTGAGGTGGAGGATCTGGCGGAGGCGCAGCAGCGACTCGACAATGGGACGTACGGCCTCTGCATTCGGTGCGGCCTGCCGATCGCCGAGGTCCGACTCGACGCGCTACCTGCGGCGCAGACCTGTATCGACTGCGCCGGTTAGCCGGTGTTGCCGGACAGGAGGGCTCCCCATTCCCGGGTGGCCACGTCCCGTGCCCGACGGTGATCGTCGGCACCGGGATGGATGCCGTCGGCGAGATCGGCGAGAGCTTCCGCCAGATCTCCGACATCGACCTGATGCCGCATGGAGGAGTCGAGTAGTTCGTCGAAGGCCTGGTCCGCGCTGTACGAGCTTCCGCGCGCGGTGGTCAGGATCTGAATTGCAGCGTCCAAAGCGGACAGGTGCCGGGTCGCGCGGGTGTCACGGTGAGCTTCGATCGTCAATATTCCGCCTCTGAGGTGTCGCCACTGGGCGTTGCCGGTCTCTTGTCACCACATCACATCACGATCCGGCCGTCCGTGTTGCCGAATCGAGACCGTGTCCGAAAGTTGTTTCTCGACAGCAGGATACGAACTCCGGCAAGATACTTGTAACTCTCGTTACTACTGCAGGGTTCTACCCGCGAGTACGACTCCGTGGAGAAGCGCATTTCTGAATGGCTCCAGAACAGCGGATCGAAACCGAACAGTCCGGCCATTCCGCAATACTGATCTCCGGGTGGAGGTCTCCGCCCGACGCGATCGGACGGCCGTGCGCCGCGCAGCCCCAGTGGACCCGTGTGACCAGAACTGTTCAGAATCGGGATGATTGACGTGAAACTCGTCGTCGACCTCAATCGGTGCCAGGGTTACGCGCAGTGCGTGTTCCTCGCACCCGACGTCTTCACCCTGCACGGAGAAGAGGCTCTGCTCTACGACGCGGGCCCCACCGACGACGAGCGCGACCGTGTGTCGCAAGCCGCCGCGGCGTGCCCGGTGCACGCCATCACTACGGACATCCCCGACCACCGCGATGGGCAGTGACGTGCGGATCGTCATCGTCGGTGCGTCGCTCGCGGGTGTGCGCGCGGCGGAGGCACTGCGGGGGCAGGGCTTCGACGGCTCCCTCACCCTGATCGGCGACGAACCCTACGAGCCGTACGACAGGCCCCCGCTGTCGAAGGCTGTGCTCCTCGGCATCATGCCGCCCGACCACGCGGCGCTGCCGTTCCGTCCGGACCTCGACGCACAGTGGCGGCTCGGCGTGCGGGCCACCAGTCTCGACCTGGAGAACAACCGGGTGGTTCTGAGCGACGGCGACGCCGTCGAGTTCGACAAGGTGCTGATCGCGACCGGCGTCCGCGCCCGGCCGTGGTCGAACTCGTCCGAGGCCGCCCTCGACGGCGTCTTCACCATCCGAACCTGCGACGACTCGCGCCGGCTGAACGAGCGACTGTCCGCCGGACCACGTCACGTCCTGGTGATCGGGGCCGGGTTCACGGGCTCGGAGATCGCGTCGGTGTGCCGGGAGCGTGGACTGTCCGTGACGGTCACCGAGCGGGGTCCGGCACCGCTGGTCGGTGCGCTCGGCGGAGTGGTGGCGGCGGTCGCGGCCGACATGCAACGCGACCACGGCGTCGACCTGCGCACCGGGGTCACCGTGACCGGGCTCGACGGGGACGGCAGCGGGCAGCTGTGCCGTGCGCATCTGTCGGACGGGACCACACTCGACGCCGACGTGGCGATCGTCGCGCAGGGCAGTATCCGCAACACCGACTGGTTGTTCGGCTCCGGGCTCGCCGCCGGACCCCGGGGAGTCACCTGCGACGCCGGCTGCCGTGCGTTCGACATCAACGGCATCGTCACCGACAACGTGTTCGTCGCCGGCGACGTTGCGCGGCAACCGCATCCGCTCTACGACTACCAGCTGCTGGCGCTGGAGCACTGGGGCAACGCGGTCGGTCAGGCCGAGGTGGCGGCCCACAACATGATCCACGACGGCCTCCGTCGGCGACCGCACCTGGAGATTCCGGCGTTCTGGTCCAGCCAGTTCGGCGTCAACATCAAGTCCGTGGGTATCCCCACCTACTCCGATCAGGTGGTGATCACGCAGGGGTCCGTCGCCGATCGGCGATTCGTGGCGGCGTACGGCTTCCGCGGACGCGTCACAGCCGCGGTGGCGTTCAATCAGGGTAAGTGGCTCGACTTCTACCGGGGACTGATCGAGTCGGCGGCCACGTTCCCCCCGGACTTCGACGTCATGGACCGGGCGGAACCGTTCGAGGTCCGTGCGTCGGAATTGCCGGACCCTGCCGTTCTCAGCCACGGCCCCACCGTCGCCGTGACCGGTCATCTGCCCACCGAACGTCGCGTCGAGTTCATCTCGCTACCGAAGTAACAGGGAGAGTGTCCATGTCGCGTGCGCAGCTGTTCCAGCGGATCACCGACCAGGCGAGCCGGCCGAATCCGTATCCGCTGTACGAGGAACTTCGTGAGACGCGGGTGGCGCCGCAGGACAACGGTTCCTACCTCGTCGGACGGTACTACGATGTCATGGCGCTCCTCCACGACCCGAGGATCAGCTCCGACCTGCACAACCGTGGGCCAGGGCTCCCCGGTGCGGATCGTGCCGGGGACGGGCCGGAGTCCTTCCTGAAACTCGATCCGCCCGAGCACGATCGGTTACGCAGACTGACGACGCGGCAATTCGGTCCGCCGCACAGCCCCGGCCGAATCGACTCCATGCGTGGCGAACTCGCCACACTCGTCACGAAACTGGTCGACGGACTCGATGGTAGGGAGCGCATCGACATCGTCGACGACTTCGCCTACCCCTTTCCCGTCACCGTCATCTGCCGGCTGCTCGGGGTACCCCACGAGGAGGAACCCAGGTTCCACGCCTGGGCCGACGCGCTGGTGGCCGCCATCGACCCGCGGCGTGCCGGCGCCGACACCGAGCAGGTGAAGGTGGCGAAGCAGGCCCAGATGGAGATGGCCATGTTCATGGCCGGTCTCATCGAAGACCGTCGCCGCGATCCCGGTGACGACATGCTGTCGGGGCTGGCCAACGATTCGGGGCCCGACGGTCAATTGAACACCGTCGAGTTGGTCACCAACTCCATCCTGCTGTTCATCGCCGGGCACGAGACCACCGTCAACCTCATCACCAACGGCATGCTGACCTTGCTCCGCAACCCCGAAGCTCTCGAACGTCTTCGCGCCGAACCGGACCTGATGCCGCAGGCTGTGGAGGAACTGCTCCGCTTCGAACCGCCCGTGCATCTCCTGGGCCAGCGAACGCCGATCGTGGACATCGAAATCGACGGTGTCACCGTCCCGAAGGGTTCGCCCCTCGTCCTCGCGTTGGCGTCGGCGAATCGTGATCCCGAACGCTTCGTCGACGCCGACCGGTTCGTCCCCGACCGCGCCGACAACCAGCACGTGGGTCTCGGCAGCGGCATCCACAGTTGCTTCGGCGCTCCCCTGGCCCGCCTCGAAGGGCAGATGGCGCTCGCCGAACTCATCCGCCGTCTCCCCAATCCGCGCCTCGTCGAGGACCCGCCGCCTTACCGCCCGAACCCGGTGCTGCGAGGTCCCCGGCACCTGCTGGTGGACTGTGGGTGACGGGGCTTACCGAGAACTACTCGAGAATTACGTCGATACGGATGCTCGCGCCGAGCACAGTTCGGAGCACGTGCTTAAACGCGACTAGCGGTCATCGATCGCTGAGCGACGGTGAAACCTTTGTAACTACGGAATCGCCCACCGCGGCCGGCCACCGAGCCAGGACCGATTGACGGTCACCGATAGCGGACCCTATGCGGTGTCACTGAGGAGAACCGCTCCAGTGATGCCCGAATGTCATCCTTGTAGGAGCGCAAAACTGTGCAGCGCCGCCCGGCTGGAGGATGCGACGTGTCGGTGACCGGGTGGCTTCAGTCTTTCGAGGGCCTAACGACCAGTGACATCGAGGGCTGACGGGAGGACTATCAAAACGACCGGTCTCGTCTTGGCTGGCCATGGAAACACGATTCGTTTGGCCGGTGGCGGATCATGCCCCGATGGACGACGCGAACTCGGGGCGGCGGGTGTTCAGCGAATGCGAAAGTGTCGCACCGGCTCCAGCGCGTGCCCCTCGTGGTGCAGCAAGAAGACCGCACCTCGAGTCAGAAGCGTGGTAATGAGATCTGGAACCCGAAATACCTCGGCGTGGCCAAACTCGCGCCGCGAGCGGACGCAATCTACGAACCCTGGACCACCCTGGGCTACATCGCCGCACAGAACCGGATCACCCGACTGAGACTCGGCGTGGGGGTTACCGACGCCGGAAGGCGAAACCCCGCCGTGACGGCGCAGGCCGCCGCCACTCTTCATCACCTCAGCCGCGGGCGGACCATACTCGGTATCGGCCCCGGCGAACGGGAAGGCAACGAGCCGTATGGGGTTGACTGGGCAAAGCCGGTAGCACGATTCCACGAGGCGATCGCGACCATCCGCGCTCTGTGGGACTCGGGCGGCGCGCCGGTGACCCGGGAATCGCAATTCTTCCCGCTCCACGACGCCGTGTTCGACATCCCGCCGCACAAGGGCGGGTGGCCGGAGATCTGGGTCGCGGCGCACGGCCCGCGGATGCTGGGCATCGCCGGCAGGTACGCCGACGCCTGGTTCCCCTCCTATCCGCAGCAGCCGAAGCAGTACTCCCAAAAGCTCGCCGTGATCAGGTCGGCGGCAGAGGGCGCCGGACGAGATCCGTTGGCCATTACGCCGGCGGTGTTGTTCTTCGTTTTGACCGCGAGCAGCAGCGCACAGGTCGACGAGATGGTCGGATCGACCACGGCCCGGGCATTCGCACTGTCCGCATCCGCCGAGGTGTGGGCACGCCACGGCGTCGAGCACCCGATGGGCCCTACATTTTCCGGTATTCAAGACTTGTTGCCGCAGACCATCGATGAACACACCGCCCTCAGCTATGTCGAACGTGTGCCGCCGTCGTTGGTCCGTGAAACGTGTCTGGCCGGGACCCCGTCGGAAATACTCGATCAATTGAGCGAATGGCGCGACCACGGTGTCCGATACGCCGTCATTGCCAATATCAGCCCTGTTCACCCCAAACTCCGTATTGGCCTCGGCTCTTCACTCTCACTCGTGCAACTTCTCCGCGGTATGCGCCGACTGTGACCAACGTCGGTGTCTCCCAGTTGTTGTCACGGCGCCCGGGCCTCCCGTCGCGCATGCTCGATCAACTCACCGGGGTGATGTCGGTGGTTGATGCGCGGTCTTCGGGTGGGGTCGATGTGTGGTGGCGGGATCCACTCGGTGCGGCCTGCGAATGTGGAGTGCACAGGCGCGGACCGCGTCGCCCACCCGGCCGGGCCGTCGTTGACCTGGGCGTGGCAGGCGTCGCAGACCAGGGACAGACCCTCGATGTCGGTGCGTCCGCCCTTGTGCCAATCCGTGACATGGTGCACCGCGCACAGACTCGACGGCGCCGAACACCCCGGCCGTGTGCAACCCCCGTCCGAGGCGATCAGGGCGAGCCGCTGATCGGCGCCGGCCAGACGACGCCGCCGCCCCAGGTGGAGCGGACGACCTGCATGATCGAACAGCGCGAGCACCGGATGCGCCTTCTCTGCCAGCGCTAATGCGTCCGCGATCGGGAGCAACCCACCGGTGGCCGTTGTGGCCAGACCCCCGACCGCCTGCTCCAACTGTTCGAGTGTCATCGTGACGATCACTGTGGCCGGTAGTCCCCGGTGCCGGCCGAGCACCCCCGACTCGAGCAGCGCCCGAAATACCGCGCTGAACGCGTCGTGATTGCGCTGCGCCGCGGTACGGGTATCGCGGGCGGCCGCCGCCGCCAACAGGTCACGATCGATCGAGGGGTCTTCGCCGTCACCGGCCGGTGAGTCGGGATCGTCCGGATTGTTCATTCCGGGCCGCGCCCATTTTGCGAGGATCGGATCGAGCATCGCCCGCGCGACAGGGTCGAGTTCACCGGAGATTCTCGACATCAGTTCGGTGTCTTGCCTGCCGATCGAAATGCCCCGCCGGCGTTTCCGGTCGCGGTCGTCGCCGAGGTTCCCGTCCGGGTTCAGATATGCCAGCAGCCGATGCCCCGCCTGCTCCACATCCTCCGGGGTACCGCTTCTCGCCAAGTTGGCGAGCACGGCCTCGGCGTCGACCACCGCGTCGTTGTCGACGACGTGGGGAATCTTGCGCATCACCTTCGCGATTGCCCGCACATGATCCGCGCCGATGTCGCCGTCACGTTGCGCCGCAGCAGTTTCCGGCAAGACCGGCGGCATCGACTCGCCGGCCAGGGTGTGCCACACGCCCAGTTCGCGGGCAGCGGTGACACGGGCGGACGCATCCGCACCCGAGATCCGGAGCACGTCGATCAGGAGTTTCTTCGGCGAGGTATACCCCAGACGCGCCGGGACCGAGCGTTCGACGCTCTCCACGACCAATCGGTGTGAGACCGCCTCCGCGCGGCGAAGCGACTGCTCCATCCCGCGCATCACCTCGACGACCTCGGTGTCCGACAACTCGGTGAGCCCGGCATCGAGCAGCCCGTCGACCGCGGCAGCGAGCATCGACAGATGCTCCGCCGCACGGCTACCCACCGACCCCCAAGTCGAACTCATGTGCGAATACTACCGCGGGGGTCCGACACGTTTCGGAGGCGAAACCGACCTCGCCACCGAACCGATCAGAGCCCGCGATCGCGCAGTGACTCGGACGGTGTCACGCCGTACTTGCGGCGGTAGGCGGCGGCGAATCTGCCGGTGTGCATGATTCCCCAGCGCGTCGCGACTTCGGAAATGGTTGCGCATGAACTACTTCCGGTGAGTTCGGCATGGACACCCGCGAGGCGCACATCGGCGAGGTACTCCATCGGCGTCATGCCCACGTACTCGCGGAACCCCTGCTGCATACGCCGGACGCTCACGCCGACGAGTTCGGCCATCTCCCCGGCGGTCCATGGGCGGGCCGGGTCCTGCTGGATCGCGTCGATGACCCGCTTGACGATGCGCGGCCGGATTCCCGCGGCACCCGCGTCGTCGTCCGGCATGGCGGTGAGCACGAGCGCGGTGGTCAGCGCTCCGCACAGTTGTTGCGACACCTGGTCGCTGTGCAGAAGAACGCTGTCGCGCAATGCTTGGTCGGCGACGGCACGGACGAACCTCAGCCACTCGGCGCCGGCGCCGGCGCGCAGGTCGAGTTGCCGCGGCAACTTCTGCCCGGGCCTGGCGAGCACGCGGTCCATTTCGCGCTGCAGGTAGTCCCGGTCCACCTTGAATCCGATGATCTCGCAGGAACTACTCCAGTTGGTGATGACGGTCCGGGTGTCGGGCGGGCAGATGGTGGCCAGACCCGGCGTCGAGGTCACTTCCGTGCCGCCGGTGACCGACACGATGCGGCCGGTCAAGGGGATGTTGATGCCGTACGCACCCGGATGGTCGGACTCGATCGACACGGGCGCCCCGAAACCGATCCGGGCGAGCCTGGACGCGCCCATCTGCGAGGACTCCAGCGAAGACCGCGCCGCGGTGTCCCGCGACAGCGGACGCAGCTCGTGAGGGAAGTACGCGTCCGCGACCACCTCGTGAACCTCGTCCCAGTCGGTGAAACCGGGACCTTCCAGCTGTCCTCGCATGCGCCTACCAGACCTCTCACCTCGCGCAACGACCGCGCACGGGCAACTCCCGACCTTAGCATCGCCTGTGACTCACATCACGGGCAAGTGCCGGCGGCCCCCGTCCGGCAATCCCGTTTCGCGTTCCGGATCGAGCCTTCGCAATGCGGATCGACGGATTGTGACGCCCGTCATACGTTGTGCAGGTCCCCATCGCCGGGGTTATCGCACGAATCGTGCAGAAAGGCGGTCAGGAGAAATGGACCAGCGCACTCTGCGTAACATTTTCGGCCAGTTCGCCAGTGGCGTCACCGTCATCACGTGTGCCAACGGCGACGGCGAGCCGCACGGGGCGACCGTCACCGCCTTCACCGCCGTCTCGATCGAACCGCGGCTGTGCCAGGTGACGCTGACCCGGAAGTCGAAGGCGTGCAGCTACCTGGATGGTGCGCCGTTCGCGGTGAACATTCTGGCCGCCGATCAGCTCGACACGGCGATGCACTTCGCGGGCAAACCGCAACGGACGGAACCGGCGTGGGATTCCGCCGGCATCGCTCCCGCGTTGTCCGGCAACGCGGCCACGCTCACGTGCTCACCCTGGGCTTCCTACGACGGCGGTGACCACATCATCTTCATCGGAGAGATCGTCGACGCGTCCGTCGACGCGACCAAGGACCCACTGCTGTTCTACCGCAGCACCTTCCACGATCTGGGTGCCGCCTCGGGCACCACGGCGTGGAACGGCTGCCTCGACGACCCCCACAGCGGATGGTTCGACGCCGCCGCGTCGTTCACCCCGCTTCACCTGCAGCTCGCCCAGGCTGCCTCGTAATCCTGACCGAAGGGAACACCATGACCACCACCGAATCCGCCCCCGAGACCGCCGTCGACCGCACGAAGGTCAACGTCGCCGCAGACTGCGAGGCCAACCGCACGAAGAACTTCGCGTCGCGGCCCATGACGGGCGACGAGTACATCGAGTCGCTGCGCGACGACCGCGAGATCTACCTGCACGGCGAGCGTGTCAAGGATGTCACCACGCATCCGGCGTTCCGCAACCCCATCCGGATGACCGCCCGCCTCTACGACGCCATGCACACCGGCGAGCACGTCGAGACCCTGACGACGCCCACCGACACCGGCAACGGCGGCGTCACGATGCCGTTCTTCCGGGCGTCGAAGAACTCCGACGATCTGTTGAAGGATCGTGACGCCATCGCCACCTGGGCGCGCATGACATACGGCTGGATGGGCCGGTCCCCCGACTACAAGGCCTCCTTCCTCGGCACCCTGCACGCCAACAAGGAGCTGTACTCGCCGTTCCAGGACAACGCCGAACGCTGGTACAAGGAATCGCAGGAAAAGGTCCTCTACTGGAACCACGCCATCATCAACCCGCCGGTCGACCGGCAGCTCCCGCCGGACGAGGTCGGCGATGTGTTCATGAAGGTGGAGAAGGAAACCGACGCCGGCCTCATCGTCTCCGGCGCCAAGGTCGTGGCGACCGGCTCGGCGATTACCAACTACAACTTCATCGCCCACTACGGCCTGCCGATCAAGAAGAAGGAATTCGCCCTCATCTGCACCGTCCCGATGGACGCACCGGGCGTGAAGCTGATCTGCCGCACGTCCTACACCCAGAACGCGGCCGTGATGGGCTCCCCGTTCGACTACCCGCTGTCATCGCGGATGGACGAGAACGACACCATCTTCGTCTTCGACAAGGTGCTGGTGCCGTGGGAGAACGTGTTCATGTACGGCGACGTGGACAAGATCAACGCCTTCTTCCCGCAGTCCGGATTCCTGCCCCGCTTCACCCTGCAGGGCTGCACC
Source organism: Rhodococcus wratislaviensis (assembly GCF_900455735.1). GTDB lineage: Bacteria > Actinomycetota > Actinomycetes > Mycobacteriales > Mycobacteriaceae > Rhodococcus_F > Rhodococcus_F wratislaviensis. Next base: position 551,968 of record NZ_UAUI01000011.1, read on the forward strand.
CGCCTGGCCGTGAAACTCGACTTCATCGCCGGCCTGCTGATGAAGGCCCTCGATGCCACCGGCGCCGGCGGCTTCCGTGGCGTGCAGACCCGAGTCGGTGAGGTCATCGGCTGGCGGAACCTGTTCTGGTCACTGACCGAATCGATGGTCCGCGATCCCGAGCCGTGGGTAGGCGACACGGTCATCCCGAAGCTCGAATACGGCCTGACGTACCGCATGTTCATGCAGCAGGGTTACCCGCGGATCAAGGAGATCATCGAGCAGGACGTCGCGTCCGGTCTGATCTACCTGCCGTCCTCGGCCGCCGACTTCAAGAGTCCCGACGTCCGCCCCTACCTGGACAAGTACGTCCGCGGCTCGGAGGGCATGACCGCGGTCGAACGCGTCAAGATCATGAAGGCGCTGTGGGATTCGATCGGCAGCGAGTTCGGTGGCCGCCACGAGCTGTACGAGCGCAACTACGCAGGCAACCACGAGGGCGTGAAGGCGGAGCTGCTCATGTTCGCCGAGAACCGCGGAACCGTCAGCTCCATGAAGGGTCTGGCCGAACAGTGCCTCGCCGAGTACGACCTCGACGGCTGGACCGTGCCCGACCTGATCGGCAACGACGACGTGTCCTACTTCGGCCGCAGCTAGCCCCTCAGACCAGGAGAAACCATGACCACAATCGACAGCCCTACCGCGGTCGGCTCCGGCAACGCCGCCACCGACAAGTTCAAGGGCGCCCGGTTCACCGCCGACACGTCACCCGAGCGCCTGTCCGCGATCGCCACCGAGGCGCTCGCCGGGTTGAGCGCGCTGATCCACAGGCACGCCGTCACCTACCCGGAATACCGGGTTCTCAAGCAGTGGCTCATCGAGGTGGGTGAGGGCGGCGAGTGGCCGCTGCTCCTCGACGTGTTCGTCGAGCACGACATCGAAGAGGTGAACTCCACCAGGTTCCGGGGCACCAAGGGAAGCATCGAGGGACCGTACTACGTCCCCGGTGCCCCGGAACTCCCCGCACAGTGCACCCTGCCGATGCGCGACGAGGACCGGGCACACACCGCTCTCGTCCTCCGCGGCCGGGTGACCGACCTGGACGGTGCCGGACTCGGCGGGGCAATCATCGAACTCTGGCACGCCGACGACGAGGGTTACTACTCGCAGTTCGCTCCTCATCTTCCTGAATGGAACCTCCGCGGGACCATCGTGACCGATTCGGAGGGACGGTACGAGATCACCACCATTCAGCCTGCCCCGTACCAGATTCCGACCGACGGCCCGACCGGACAGTTCATCGAAGGGGCGGGCTGGCACCCGTGGCGTCCGGCGCACCTGCACCTGCGGGTGACCTCCCCGGGCAAGCAACCGATCATCACTCAGCTCTACTTCGCGGGGGGCGACTGGATCGACGACGACGTCGCCACCGCGACCAAACCCGAACTCCTCCTCGACCCCCGGCTCGACGACACCGGGCGTAAGGTTGTCAGCTACGACTTCGCGCTCGATCCCGAAGCAGACTGACACACCGTCAATTTCCCCGGGCGACACGAAAGATCGTGTCGCCCGGGGCTTCAACGTTTACGGAGGAATCATCATGCCGAGCACGCCACAGGCGCGGACGACGGAATTCGTCCACACGGCTGCGGCCGTGATCGAGGTCGTCGTCGAGGGCAGTGGTCCGTCGGTGATCCTGCTGCCCTCGCTCGGGCGCGAATCGTACGACTACGACGACGTCGCGGACGGTCTCGCGCAGAACGGGTTCCGGGTATCCCGTCCGCAGCCGCGTGGCATCGGCCGGAGCACGGGACCGCTGGAGAACATCACGTTGCACGATCTGGCCGCCGACGTCGGAGCGGTGATCGAGGCGCAGGACAACGGTCCGGCCGTGGTGGTCGGTCATGCCTTCGGGCACTACGTGGCACGAATGCTGGCCGCCGACCGGCCCGACCTGGTGCGCGGCATCGTCGTGGCCGCCGCAGGCGCCCGCAATTACCCGGCCGAGCTGACAGCGCTGGCGGTGAAGTGCTCGGACTCCACGCTGCCCGACGAAGAGCGGATCGGCTACCTGCAGACCGGCTTCTTCGCCCCCGGCAACGATCCGGCGGAGTGGCTCACCGGCTGGTACCCGGAGGTGTCGAAGCGCCAGCTCGCCGCATCGGCCGCCACACCCAAGGAGGAGTGGTGGGATGTCGCGCACCACCCGATCCTGGACCTGCAGTCCGCTCTCGACCCGTTCCGTCCGCGTGAGACGGAGAACGAATTGCGGGATCGGTTCGGCGAATTGGTCACCGTGACCGTCGTCCCGAATGCCAGCCACGCACTGATGCCGGAAGCGCCCGCACACGTTGTGCGGGCGCTCACCGACTGGATTCGGGCTCTCGACAGCTGAGCGGTCAGACCCGCTCGAAGATCGCGCTCAGCCCCTGGCCGCCGCCGATGCACATCGTCTCGAGACCGTAACGGGCTCCGCGGCGGTCCATCTCGCGCAGCAAGGTGGTGAGGATTCGCACTCCCGTCGCGCCGACGGGGTGTCCGAGCGAGATCCCCGAGCCGTTGACGTTGGTGCGGTCGAAATCCCGCGCACCGAAGTTCCATTCGCGCGTGACTGCCAGCGCCTGCGCCGCGAATGCCTCGTTCAGTTCGATCAGGTCGATGTCGGCGAGAGTCAGCCCGGCGCGTTTCAGGGCCCGTTCGGTGGACGGCACCGGTCCGATACCCATCTCGGACGGCTCCACACCCGCGACCGCCCAGGTGACCAGGCGGGCGAGCGGCTGAAGCCCGAGACGCTCCGCCTGTGCCCGGGTAGTGACGAGGCACGCTGCCGCACCGTCGTTCTGTCCGCTGGCGTTGCCTGCGGTGACGGTCGCGTCGGGGTCGGTGCTGCCGACGATGGGCCGCAGCCGAGCGAGTGACTCGATCGTCGTGTCGGCTCGGGGGTGCTCGTCCCGATCGACGACCTGCGGATCGCCCCTGCGGACGGGCACGTCCACCGGGACGATCTCCTCGGCGAACTTTCCCGAGTCGATCGCAGCGACAGCCCGCTGATGGGAACTCACCGCGAGCTCGTCCTGTTCCCGACGGCTGATGTCGTACTTGCGGCGCAGGTTCTCCGCCGTCTCGAGCATGCCGCCCGGCACCGGATAATTGCGTCCGCCCGCGGTGACGCGGCCGCGGGCGAGTCTGTCGTGGAGCGCTGCCGGCGCACCTTTGGCTCCCCAGCGCATCGACTCGGTGTAGTACTCGGCGCGGCTCATCGATTCCACGCCGCCGGCGATCACCAGTTCGGCGACCCCCGTCTGTACTCGCATCGCCGCGTCGAGCACGGCCTGCAGACCGGATCCGCAGCGGCGGTCGAGTTGCTGTCCGGGAACCGTCACCGGCAGTCCCGCATCGAGGGCCACGACCCGCCCGATAGCGGGTGCCTCGCCGTTCGGGTAGCACTGACCGAAGATCACGTCGTCGATGCTGCCCGGATCCACTTTGGTGCGAGCGAGCAGTTCGGACACCACCCGCGCGCCGAGGTCGGCGGCGGGAACGTCCTTGAACTGTCCGCCGTATCGGCCGACGGGGGTGCGGAGGGGCTCACAGACGACGACATCGCTGCCCTGGGCATTCGAATTCTCAGGCACTGCGGAAATCCCTTTCGTGATCGGTCCACCGCTGCGCCCATTCGCGCAGTTCGACCGCTCGGATCTTGGTTCCGTTACCACCCACCGTGGTCGGCATCTGCTCGATCATGTGCACGGCGGCCGGGACCTTGAACGCCGCCAACGACTCTGCGCACCAAGCCTTGAGATCTGCGGCATCCGCCGATGTGCCCTCGGTGGGAACGACGAACGCCACCGCCTCGGTGTATCCGCCGGTGCCGGTGATCCCCACGACCTTCGTCAGGTGCACGGCCTCGTGTTCCGCCAGCCGGTGCTCGATCTCGGCGGGATCCACCAGGAACCCGCGCAGCCGGAGCACGTCACCCATCCGGCATACATACGTATAGCCGCCGTCGCCGGTCGCGACGGCCAGGTCGCCGCTGCGGAACCAGCCGTCCCGCGTGAATGCTCGCGCGGCCGCATCCGGATTGCCAAGGTAGGCGTCGACGACGTTCGGTCCGCGTACCTGAAGCTCGCCCTGCTCGCCGTCCGGAAGGGCCGAGTCGTCCAGCGGGTCGACAATGCGCACCTCGATGCCGGGTTCGACCGGACGTCCGCCGCCGTTCCAGCGCAGGGATTCCGGATCCGCGGCATCCCACAGCAGCATCAGCGCGAACACCTCGGAAGACCCGAAGACGCCCGTCGTGACGGCGTCGAACTCGTCACGCACCCACGCCGCCACCTCGTGCGAACGCCCGAGGAAGTCGGCGATCCCGAGGCGCTTCAACGACGACAGGTCGGCGCGGTCGCCCCCGTGCCACGTGTCGTACAGCCGCGCGAAGAGGTCGTCGCCGCCGACCACGTGCGTGACCTTCAGCGACGCCATACGGGCCAGCGTGTCCGCGGCGTCGAAAACCGGTTCCATCAGCAGGGCGCCGCCGCCGGCGAGAGTCGCCAGGGCGGTGCTGTATCCGAACACCCCGGACACCGGCAGCACACACAGGGTGACGTCGCCGGGTTCGACGCCGAGGACGACGGCGTCTGCTCGCGCGTGCCGGACCACCGCGGATTCGCGATGGGCGGCGAGTTTGGGGACGCCGGTGGATCCGGACGTCGTGAACGCGACCGCGAGCACGTCGTCCGGCGCCGCCCGCTCGCCCGCCGCGGTGGTGGCGGCCATGTCGGGTGTCTCCGGCACCTGGACGGTGCCGGTGTCCGTGCTGCCGGCTGTCCAGGCGCCACCGCCGAGATCGAATCGCGCCGGGTCGGGGGCGTCGCTCGTCGTTCCGGGACCGCGCACCACGGCGACCGCCGGGGCCGGGAGGTCGAGGGAGCGCTGTGCCTCGTCGAGCCGCCCGAACAGGTCGAGACCGTGGAAGTGGTCGGGCACGGCCACCACCGCGGGACGCGCCGACGTGAGGATGTGCGCGATCTCGTGCGTGTTGTAGCGGGTGTTGACGCCGATGACGTGCGCACCCACCGCGGACGCGGCGAGTTGCCAGACGATCGCGTCCGACCAGTTCGGCAGCAACACCGCCACACACTGGCCGCGCCGGACGCCGACGCCGACGAGTTCCGACGTCAGCGCGTCGACGCGGGCACGGAGTTCGGCTCGACTGGTGACGATCGGCTCGCCGTCGACGACGTCGAGGGTGGCGGCGGCATCCGGGTCGGCCGTCACGAGTTCGCCGAGCAACGCGGCGAGTGTGTCACGGCGCGTGGTGGCGGTGTGCGCTGTCACGAGAGCACCACCGCCGCACGCAGTTCGGTCAACCACTCGTCCGTCACCGCGGCGAAGTCGTCGACCTCCTCCATCGGGTAGTGGCCGACACCCTCGAGCAGGGTGAACGTCGCACGTCCCGGCTGGGCGGCGTCGAGTGCCGACGCGGCCTGCTCGACGACTGCGGCATCGATCCAGGGGTCCTGCGCTCCGGCGACGAGCCTGATGGGGCAGGTGATGTCGGCGAGTCGGTCGCGCACGTCGTGCGTTCCCCACGCGATCAGGTCGGAGGACGAGATCTCCGGGTCCTCACGTTTGTGCATGGTGGCGATCAGCTGCGCCGTGGGCTCGGGCACGGTGTCTCCGATCGAGGCGAGCGTGCCCAGGTACGTGCGGTCGGAGCGGCTGGGTCCGGCGACGTCCTCGAGTTCGCGGCGCAGCCCAGCCACGTTGACGCGGCCGGGACCGGCCTCCGCTGCCATCGCGATCGCTCCGGCCAGCGGCCTCGACGACCTCGTGGCGAGCTCGAGTGTCAGCTTGCCTCCGATGGAACATCCCATGACGAAGGGACGTTCGACGGCGAGTGCGTCGAGTACCTTCCAGAGCCAGTCGCCGAACGTGACGATGCTGGTGACGGGCCCGTCGACCGCGGGCTCGGAACGTCCGTGCCCCGGAAGGTCGGGGACGATCACCCGGTAGCCGCGGTCTGCCAGTTCGGACGCGACGTGCCGCCACTGGACTCCGCTCTGGCCCGCGGTGTGCAGGCACAGCACGGTGGGCACGTCGGTGTCCGGGTGATTGTCGGGGGTGATGATCTCGACGAAGCCGAGCGCTCCGTCGATCTCCAGGTATCGGGCCTCGATCATGGCCGGGCCTCCCTTCCGCACGTGAGTGGCAAAGTGTGCCCCGGCACGCTTTGCCACTCACGTGCGGCGCTGCGGGCGTGGGCGATGATGATGTCGAGCGGTTTGGTGAGTCGCAGGTATTCGTACCCGTCACCGCTGGAGGAGAATTCGCCCCGGATGGCGCGGCGCAGAAAGTCGTTCCGTTCGGCGAACACCAGGTCGACCCAGGTGACAGCCGGAGCGATGAGCGTGAACGTGGCCCCACCCGGGACCCGGCGGGCGACGTCGATGATATTTCCGCGATAGATCCGTAGGTGCAGTTCGCGGGCCCGGCCCGAGGAGTCGGTGCAACGCAGGCCCACGGTGCCGTCCCACGACGACAGTGAGGACGCGAAGGCTGTATCGGTGGAGAGGGGTTCGCGGAGACGCTCTCCCCAGGCCGGAGTGCAGAAGTCGACAGCGGGATCGAATCGGACGTCGGACGGTTCGGGCGAACTCCACGTCTCGATTCCCTGTTCACGTACCGAACCGCCGTCGTCGACGAGCCGCACGTGGCGATCGAACACGGCTCCGTCCTTCGATTGTTCGACACGCGTGACGACGGACTCGACATGGACGACATCGTCACCTGTCACCGCGGACTGCGAATTCCATTGCAGCCCGGTACGTGTGGCACCGTACGTCGCCGGCGGCGCGAGTATTCCTGCCGCGACGATCCCCGTCAGCGATGCGTCCGGCAGGGACAGTCCGAGTTCGGAGACGCGCCGGGCGTCGCTCACAGTGCGATCGCCGACAGCGATGCTCATGGTGAGTGTGCTCATTCTGCAGTCCTTCCCAGCAGTTCGTCGGAGATGATCCGCATCTGGATCTCGCTGGTGCCCTCGAAGATCTTCGTGAGCCGCGCATCCCGCCAATGCCGTTCCACCTGGAAATCTGTGGTGTACCCGGCGCCGCCGTGAATCTGCACCGCCTCACTGGTCACCCGTTCGGCCATCTCCGTGGCCACCAGCTTGCACATCGACGCCTCCAGCGAACACCGCCGGCCGGTGTCGATATCCGTCGCGACCGAATACATCAACTGCCGGGCGGCCTCGATGTCGGCGGCCATCTTCGCCACTTTGAACCGCAGATGCTGGAAATCGGCCAACTCGTGCCCGAACTGACGGCGGGTATGCAGGTACGCGATCGAATCCTCCAAGGCGCCCCGGGCCAGACCGATCGCCCGGGCCGCGGTATGCGCCCGCCCCACCTCGAGACCGGACACCGCCAGGTAGAAGCCCTTGCCCTCCTCCCCGAGCATCGACGTGGCCGGCACCCGGAAACCGTCGAACGAGAGCTCCCACGTGCTCCACCCGAAATACCCGATCTTGCGGATCTTCGTCCCGCTGATCCCCTCGGGGAAACCACCGCGGTCCTTCTCGATCAGGAACGCGCTGATCCCGCGGTGCGGCTTCGCCGGATCCTTGTTCGGATCGGTGCGGGCGAACAGCACCAGGTAATCGGCCTCGTCGGCGTACGTGCACCACATCTTCGTGCCGCTGATCACCCAGTCGTCACCGTCCCGGGTCGCGCGGCAGGAGATGTTCGCGACGTCCGATCCGGCCTCGGCCTCCGACAGGGCGTACGCGCCGAGGTACTCGCCGCGGGCGACCTTCGGCAGCAACGCCGCCTCCTGCTCCGGGGTGAACCCGCCGCCCATCCCGTTACCGCGGGCCAGCAGTCCCGACACACTCATCCACGCCCGCGACAACTCCTCCGCGACCAGGCAGTACTCGAACACACCGAGACCGAGACCGCCGTGCTCCTCCGGGATCATGATCCCGAAGAAGCCGACCTCGGCCATCGCCTTCTTCAGCGTGTCGGGAATGGTGCCCTGCACCGGGTCGAGTTCGTTCGCGACCGGGAGCACCTGCTTCATCGCGAAATCGCGAGCCAGGTCGCGGATCGCCAATCGGTCCTCGGTCAGATACCGCGGTGAATCGGTACGCGGCTGCGACGGCCGGTGAGTCATGGACACTCCTCATCCATTCGAACTACGGGGCGCGCGACCCGGGAGAACTCGTAGTTCTGCACTCGGATCACATTAACGCTTGTTCACCCAGTAGAGCATGTCCGGACCACAGCGTCAATGCTGAACCGCCGACTCAGGCCGGACGATATCCGACCAGGTTGAGCGCGTAGATGCCGTACGAGTCCGCAACCGCCTGCGCGGACAGTGGTCCGTCCGGCCGGTACCAGAGCGCGATGCCCGCGCACATCGTCAGCACGGCAGTCACCGCCTGGTGAACGTGGGGGACGTCGAAGTCGCCGGCGGCCACACCCGCCTCCGCGATGGTGACGAACAGGTGCTCCTGCGCATCGCGCGAGCCCACGACCCGCTTGCGATCCACCTCATCCAGATAGCGCAGTTCGGTGTTCGCCACGAGGCAGGCCTGCTGATTGCGGGCGGTATACAGCGAATGTGCGACCACCGCGGCAGTCCACTGCTCCGCCGGTGCGGACCCCGCCTTCCGCAGAGCGGTCCGGGTGGCGGTGAACTGCTCGTCACTGGCCGACCGCAGAATCTCGACCAGGAGCTCGTCCTTGTTCTCGAAATGGTTGTACACGTTGGCGGCGCTGCAGCCCGCACGCTTGGCGATGGTGCGCATCGTCGCCGCATGAAAGCCGGCGGTATAGAACTCCTCCAGCGCCGCGTCCAGGATCCGCTGCCGGACGGAGGGAATCACCGCACCACTGGACCGAGTGTTCATCCCTCGGAGGGTAGGTGCCGCGCGAGGCGCGGGCAACACACCCTGCAGAAAATGCAGTTCACCAGCCTTTACGCACGTCGAACGGGGTGAACGGCGCACGGTGTTGACCGACGGTAGCGCGTCCGTTATGGTCCAGATCACGTGAACGGCTGTTAATGACCAGTTCGCGCATTCCGCTCCTCACACCGTGGAGGTATGCCACCTTGAGCACCCTCGAAGAACGAATCCGCCGCCTCGAAGACCTGGAGGCCATCCGGTACCTCGACGCGCAGTACTGCCGCCATCTCGACGACGCCAACTGGGACGCCCTGATGGATCTGTTCACCGACGACGGCGAATTCGACGGGCTGTCCAACCCGAAGGGCAAGAGCGAGATGCGGGCGTTCTTCGCCGGCCTCGCCCCCGGCGGGCTCACCGCGTTCTGGCACTTCATCACCAACCTGGAGATTGACCTCGACGGCGATCGGGCCACCGTCCGGTCGTTCCTCTGGCAGCCCTGCGTATCCGACGGCAACGCCTCCATCGCCGCCGGCCGGTACACGGACGAAGCCGTCAAAGTCGACGGCCGCTGGTTGTACCGCGTCAAACAGGTGCGCTTCCACTACTTCGGGCCGCTCTCGGAGGGCTGGGACGAGAACCGCTTCGCCCTCGAGTCGGCGCGACGCGCGGCGGTGAGCGCGTGACCACCGAGTCCCCTGCCACCGCGGCGAGCGCAGCCGTCTGGTCACCGATTCTCGCGTTGCCGGAGTTCGTCGAACTGCGACGCCGCCGACGCGCCGTCACCACCGGACTCGGCCTGATCGCGATCGCACTGTTCTCGGGGTTTCTGGTCGGATTCGCCTACTTCCCCGAATTCCTCGGCGATAACACAGCATTCGGTGTTCCGCTGTCGCTGTGGGTGGTGTTCTCCCAATTCGCCGGCACCTGGGTACTCGTGTACGCGTATTTCCGACTGTCCCGTACCTACATCCAACCCGCCGCCGATGACGCCGTCCGGGCCATCGCGCAACGTGATCAGGAGCATGTCTCATGACCGGCGACGCCGACTTCCTCGCCATCGGCATCTGCGCCGCCGTCATCTCGCTCACCCTGTGGGTGACGTTCGCCGCATCGCGCCGAAGCCGTAGCGCCACCGGTTTCTTCGCCGCGGGCCGCTCGATCAAGGGCTGGCAGAACGGTTTCGCGATCGCCGGCGAGTTCATTTCGGCGGGCAGCTTCCTGGGCACCACGGGATTGATCTTCTACAAGGGCGTCGACGGCGCCGTCATTCTGTGCACGTCGGTGGTCTCCTTCCTCCCCGTCCTCTTCCTCCTCGCCGAGAAGATGCGGAACGTCGGAAAGTTCACACTCGCCGATGTTCTGGTGTTCCGGACCGGTGCACGTCGCGTGCGGGTGGTGGTCGCTCTCAGCACCATCGTCACCGGAACATTCGTGCTGCTCGCCCAGCTCGTGGCAGCGGGCGTCCTGCTCGAGTCCGTCTCGGGGATCCCGTTCGGCCTGTCCGTCGTGGTGGCCGGATCACTCATGGGTATCTACGTCTTCGTCGGCGGAATGCTGGCGACCACGTGGGTTCAGGTGATCAAGTCGTCCATCCTGTCGATCCTGGCAATCGTGGTGTGCCTCGGGATCCTGGCGAAATTCGGCTTTAGCCTCCCCGGCATGCTCGGGGCGGCGACGTCGAACGCGGCAGCCGGAGATGCGATCCTCTCCCCGGGCCTGATCTTCGGGCAGACCGGCGCGATCAACCTGATCTCGTACTCCCTCGCGTTCGCGCTCGGCACGGCCGGTATGGCGCACATCCTGATTCGCTTCTTCACCGTCCCCGAGGCCGCGACGGCACGGAAGTCGCTCGGCTGGACCGTCGCACTGTGCAGCATCTTCTACCTCATCGTCATCGTCATGGGCTTCGGCACCGCGGCGCTCCTCGGTCCGGACGGGGCGGATCGTGTCGGCGCAGGCGGCAATCTCGCGGCACCCACGCTGGTCACGGAACTCGGCGGAGGCGTCGGCACCATCGGCGGATCGATCGCGCTGGCCATGGTGGCAGCCGTCGCGTTCGCGAGCATCGTCGCCGTCGTCGCGGGCGTCGTGATCTCCGCGGCGGGAACGTTCGCCCACGACGTGTGGCCCACCCTCACCCGCAGGAAGGCTGCGGACGCCGACACGGAGACCGCGGATGCCCGCGAGGCGAAGGTCGCCCGGTACGCGGCCGTCGGTTTCAGCGTCGTCGCGATCGGACTGACGATGGCGATCGGCGATACCACCAACATCACGTATTTCATGGGAATGGCGTTCATGGTCGCAGGCAGTGCGCACCTGCCGAGCCTGCTGCTCAGCCTCAACTGGCGTCGGTTCAACAGCACCGGCGCCGTGTGGGGCATCTCCGTGGGATTGACATCCACCGTGGTCAGCCTGATGTTCACGGAAGCGCTCTGGCTGGGTGGCGGACCGGCGCCGCTGACCATTCAGTTGCCGGTGATCATCACGATGCCGCTCGGGTGTGCCGCCGCCGTGATCGGCTCCCTCGCCGGCGAACGCCTTCACGGACGTTCGGCGGATCGAGACGAGAAATTCGCCGAGATGCTGGTGCGCGCCGAGACCGGCATCGGCGCGGAACTCGCCGAAACGCACTAGTTTTCACGATCAGCTGATGCCCTCGCCGTCACGGCGGGGGCATCAGCCGTCAACTGAGTGCGGCGCGACCCTGGACAGCGCTTGTACCTATCGGTACAGTCTGTACTGAAAGGTACAAGCCCCTCTCCGAAAAGGAGCGCTCACCATGTCCGTCCGCCCACCCGTTCCACCATTCACGCTCGACACCGCGAGCGCGAAGGTCCGCGCCGCCGAGGACGGCTGGAATTCCCGTGATCCGGAGAAGGTCGCGCAGGCTTACACCGAGGACAGTTGGTGGCGCAATCGGTCCACCTTTCTGCAGGGGCGCCGCGAGATCGTCGACTTCCTCGCCGGGAAGTGGGACCGCGAACTGGAATACCGTCTGATCAAGGAACTGTGGGCGCACGACGGGAATCGGATCGCGGTCCGGTTCGCGTACGAGTTCCACACCACCGACGGGCAGTGGTTCCGCGCGTACGGCAACGAGAACTGGCAGTTCGACGACGACGGTCTCATGCGGTGGCGGCATGCCAGCATCAACGACGTGCCGATCGACGAATGCGACCGCAAGTTCTTCTGGGACATGTCCGGCGTGCGACCGTCGGATCATCCCGGGCTGAGTGATCTCGGCCTCTGACCGGCACACGAGGAGTAGTCATGCCCCGAGCAGTAGCCGAGCGCGGCGACGTCGTCCCCGTGCTGGCCGAGGTGTTCCGATCCCACGGGTTCGACGGCGCGAGTCTGGCCGTCATCACCGAGCACACCGGACTCGGCAAAGGAAGCCTGTACAACTTCTTCCCCCGCGGCAAGGACGAGATGGCCGAGGCCGTCCTCGACGAGGTCGACGCCTGGTTCCAGACCGCCGTGTACCGGCCGCTGCGCGGGTCCGAGCCCGCCGTCGCCCGCCTCGAGCGGATGTTCGACGAGGTCGAGACGTACTTCCGGTCGGGTCGCCGTATCTGTCTGTTCGGAGCGTTCGCGCTCGGCCTCGAACGTGACCGCTTCGCCCACCGGGTCCGCGCCTACTTCACCGACTGGGTCGATTCGCTCGCCGGCGCCCTCGCCGACGCCGGCCACCGCACCCAGTCGCGTCCACTCGCCGAGGAGGTCGTTGCAGGAATCCAGGGCGCGCTCGTTCTCGCTCGTGCCCTGGACGACCCCGACAGCTTCACGCGCATCCTCACCCGGCTACGGCGTTCGGTCGAGGATCCGGCGGAATCGCGCGCGTAGGATTCGTCACGGAATGCGGGAACTCGAGAAGTGAGGCAGCCGTGATCTTCATCGTCGTCAACTTCACCGTGAAACCGGACCACGCGGACGGCTGGCTCGACCGGGTGCAGCCGTTCACCGACGCGACCCGAAACGAACCGGGCAACCTGTGGTTCTACTGGTCGCGCGCGGTGGAGGATCCGAACCTGTACGTCCTCGTCGAAGCGTTCCGTGACGACGACGCCGCGGTCGCCCACGTACAGAGCGAGCATTTCCAGAATGCGATGCACGAATTGAAGCCCGCCCTCGCGCAGACGCCGCGAATCATCAACACCACGATCGACGGCACCGACTGGTCACTGATGGGTGAACTCGAAGTCGACTGACCCCCGTCCGGCTTCACCCTGAAGTCGCGCGCACCGCGCGTTAGCCTGGGAAACGTGGCTTCCGATCTCACCGAATTCGACGCAGTGATCTTCGACTTCTCCGGCACGCTGTTCCGGTTGGAGGAGGACGAGAGCTGGATGTCCGACCTCACCGACCACGAAGGTGAACCGTTCGACCTCCACCAGCAGGCCGAGCTTATGCGGCGCATGACGGCGCCCGTCGGTCAGACCGTCGAGATGGACGCGGCCGAGCACCACGCGTGGACCAACCGCGACCTCGACCCCCGGTTTCACCGGCAGGCGTACCTCGACGTGCTCCGCAAGTCCGGGGTCGCACACGAGGACCAGGCGGTCGGGCTGTACGAGCGGGTGATCGACCCGGGATGCTGGAGCGCATACCCCGATACCGCGGAAGTGCTTGCGGCACTGAAGGACCGTGGAATCAAGGTCGCGGTGCTGAGCAACATTGCGTTCGACATCCGGCCCGCGTTCGCGAATCTGGGAGTGGAGCATCTCGTCGACGCGTTCGTGCTGTCATTCGAGGTGGGTGCGATCAAACCGGACCCGAAGATCTTCGAGCACGCCCTCGCCGCACTCGGTTCCGAGCCCGAACGGACTCTGATGATCGGCGACAGCGAGGAAGCCGACGGTGCGGCGAGAAAGGTGGGCTGCGCGTTCGCACTCGTCGAACCCGTTCCACTCGCGGAGCGCCCCGACGGTCTCCGAAATGCGCTCAGTGCCTTCGGCCTGTGAGTACTTATCAACCACGGGCGGTTAATAAGTACTCACGGGCGCGAAGCGCATAATCCGCGACCGGTGACGAGGGGCATGTCGACTGCGGTCACGAGCCCGGGCTTCGCTTCGACCACCGCGTGCACCGAATTCACCAGCCGCATCGCGGTGACGATCATCCCCGACACGTTGTGGTCGCCGTGCTCGCCGTGGTGGTTGAACTCGACGGTCATCATCGGCTCGCCCGTGATGTCGATGCGGTAGCACCCGTCGCCGCGAGTGGGTTTCGGCCAGTCCGGTTTCTGTTCGGGGTGGGTGCGGGTGACATGCTCGAGGACCACGCGCGGCACCCCGTCGGCCGTTCCGACGACTTCGAACCGCACCGCCGCCGCCGTGCCCTTTGCGATGTGGCACGACAGAATGTCCAGATCCTCCTCGGCGGGGATGCGTTCGAACTTCTCCACCAGCGGTTCGTCGAGCGTGAGGTCCAGTCCCGCGGCGATCTGGCGGACGACGCTCCCCCACGCCAGCGACAGCACGCCCGGCTGGAACAGCATCGGCGTCTCCTCGACGGGTTTGCCGAATCCGAAGATCTCACTCATCACCACCGGCTGGTAGTAGGTGGAGTAGTCGGCGATCTCGGAGCAGCGCACCTGGTCGATCCGCTGCGACAGGCTCGTCATGGCCAGCGGCAGAACGTCGTTCGCGAATCCGGGGTCGATGCCGTTCACGTGGAGGCTTGCGCCTCCCTGTTCGCCGGCGCGGCGGATGCGGTCGACGAGTTCGTCCGGGACCACACCGATCGGGTACTGCAACAGAACGGGTCCCGAGGACACGACGTTGATGCCCGCTTCGAGGAACGAGATCAGGTCCTCGATCGCGTCGAAGATGCGGTCGTCCGTCATCGCGGTGTGCACGATGCAGTCCGGCTTCAGGGCGAGAAGTGCCGCCTTGTCGTCGGTCGCCGTCACCCCGAGTTCTCGGCCGAGGCCGGCCAGCTCCCCGGCATCCTTCCCGACCTTCTCCGGGTTGGATACCCACACGCCGACCAATTCGAGGTCGTCGCGGGCGTCGATGCCTGCGATGGCGTGACGCCCGACCGTACCGGTGGACCATTCGACGACGCGGTAGCTCATGAGTTCTCTCCGAGTTCCAGAAGTAGTACCCCTCCCGCGAATGTAACAGGTTCTAGTTTGTCCGGGTAGGCGATCGCCGAAGCGTGCTGTCGCGGTTCGGCGTCAGGGAGAATCCATACGTATGACACCCACCGACGTCTACCGCGCACCGATGCGTTCCCGCCGCGACGGCGTGGACCCAGGGCTCGCGGTGCAGCGCGCGCTCGCGATGGACGTGTGTGGAATCGGCGGGTTGCTGGCCCCACCTCCCGTCGATCTGAGTGAGGCGCTCGACGCGACCGAGCGCACCTACGGTGATCCGGCCGCACGCCGGCTCGAACGCTTCACGCAGGTGCTGGACGGATCGTTCGTCTGGTCGCGTGACGCCGACGGGCTCTACCTCCTCGGCCGGATCGACGGTCCGTGGCGCTACGACTCGAGTCCGGAGGCCGCGGCTGTGGATCTGGTGCACCTCCGAGACTGCGAGTGGCTCGACGCACCCGTCGCCGAGCTCGACGTACCGCCCGCGACCGTGCACACCTTCGCCCGCGGTGGACGCAACTTCCAGCAGACCCACCACTCTGACATCGCCGAGCAGACGCAGCGCGTGTGGGACCGCGGAAGGCGGTGACCCGACGATCCGCGAGGCACAATGCGGTGTGCCGGATCTTGAACTGCCGACGAACCTCGTGCGAGAGATGGCCGAGTACGACGCTCCCGACGCGCCGCGCCGAACGTGGCTGGCCGACCTCCCCGCCGTCGTCGCGACGGTGAGCCGGGAGTGGTCGCTGGACGTCGGGCGCCCGTTCCAGCCGGGCGGCGTGACGTCCTGGACGGCGCCCGCACGCACCGCCGCCGGCGAACGGGTGGTACTGAAGGTCGGCTGGCGACACGACGAGGCACTGCACGAGGCGGACGGACTGGCGGCGTGGAACGGTGACGGCGCCGTCCGACTGCTCGACCACCGCGTGCTCGACCACACCACGGCGCTGCTCCTCGAAGCTTGCGAACCCGGCACCCCGCTGTCCGACGTCCGGCCGCCCGAGGAACAGGACGTCGTGATCGCGGGGTTGCTGCGCAGACTGTGGATCGAACCCCCTGCCGGCACTCCGTTCCGCCCACTCACCGGCATGTGCGACGTATGGGCCGACGAGTTCGAGGAGAAACTCGCACGCACGCCGCGCCTGGATCCGGGCCTCGCGCGAGCCGGGATGGAGCTGTTCCGCGAGCTACCGAGGACGGCAACGCAGTCGCGGTTGCTGTGCACCGATCTGCACCCCGACAACGTGCTGTCGGCCGCCCGCGAGCCGTGGCTGGTGATCGATCCCAAACCGTACGTCGGCGATCCGATGTACGACGTGCTGCAGCACATGCTCGACCATGTCGATCGCCTCGCCGCCGACCCGGTCGGATTCTCGAACCGGATGGCGGGCCTGCTCGGCCTCGAAGTCGAGCGGCTACAGCTGTGGCTGTTCGCGCGCTGCGTGGAGGGGTCGATCGACCAGCCCCGGCTCGGGCACATTGCCGCGATGCTTCGCCTGTGAGTACTTATTAACCGCCCGTGGTTAATAAGTACTCACAGGCGAAGCAGGGCAGCCGAACGACTGTCCGAACTGTAGCCCGTCGATCTTCTCCTCCGCCGTACCGGGATCGGAATCGAGCACGGCCTGCAGTGCGTCGTACGACGCGTTGACTCCACCGAGATCGGCAATGCTCTCGCCGAGAGTCAGGTTGCCGTGGACGTGGACGTCGGGCCGGCCGGGATCGGGGTGTAGGCGTCGAACTGGTCGGCGAGTTTCTCCGTCCGGGCCGCGAACTGCTCTCGGTCCGCGGGTGTCCACCAGTTCACGTTGTTGCCGTTGCCGTCGAATTGGCTTCCCTGGTCGTCGAACCCGTGCGTTGCCTCGTGTCCGATGACGGAGCCGATGCCACCGAAGACCTTGCCGGCCCCGATCTGCACCAGTCTCTCTTCCGTCGTCCCGTGTTCGGCCTCCCTTTCAACGTACGCATCTAAGCTGGGTCGATGAGCGAAGCCGGCGCGCCACGAGTGGGTGTTCTCGACGTCGTGGCTTTCGCCTGCGAGATCGCGATGCTGGTCCTGCTCGCCGTCGCGGGCTGGTCGCTCGCGAACTCGACGGTCGTTCAGGTGGTACTGGCGACGCTCCTCCCAGTGGCCGCGGCCGTGCTCTGGGGCGTCACCATGGCACCGAAATCGCTTCGACGACTACACAATCCCGCACGACTGTTCGCTCAGACCGCGCTGTTCGCGGTGACCGGCGTGCTCGTCGCAGTCGCCGGTCACCCGTGGTGGGGGCTGGTGTTCGCCGTCGTGGCGACAGCGACGTTCGCGGCGCGCTCGCGGACGCCGGAGTAGACGACTACCAGCGGTACCCGAGCAGGCCGAGGACGAATTCGAGCCAGTCGGGAAGTCCGGGGTCACGGAACATCGAAGGCCTCCTCAGCAGTGGAACAGTGTCGAACTCTCTATCGGTGGCGAAGCCCCCGGCGTTAGAGCACCGCACTAATTTACAAATACGCTGATTTGTCTAGACTCTGGATGCATAGCCATGTACTGTCCAATGCAGAGTGAGCTGGTTCATACCGCGACAGCTACTGGACGAGGAGGTTCGGACCGTGACGACGTCGGATATCGGCAGGACGACAGAGGAAGCACCACCGGAAGCCTGGCGCGACCGCAAGCGCTACCTGTGGCTGATGGGGTTGATACCCCCGACCGCCCTGTTCCTCGCCGCGGGATTGGTGTGGGCGTTCAACCAACTCGGATGGTCGGTGGTGGCTCCGGTGTGGTGGTGGATCGGCGCCCTGTTGCTGTTCATCGCGCTCCCGATCCTCGACAGGTTCTTCGGGCCCGACGGCCAGAACCCTCCCGAGGAAGTGATGGAACAGCTCGAGAACGACAGGTACTACCGGTACTGCACCTACGTGTTCATCCCGTTCCAGATGGCGAGCCTGGTGTTCGCGTGCTACCTCTGGTCGGCGGACAACCTCTCCTGGCTCGGCATCGACGGCGGCCTCGGGCTGGTGTCGAAGATCGGCGTCGCGTTCAGCGTCGCCGTCATGGGCGGCATCGGCATCAACACCGCACACGAGATGGGTCACAAGAAGACCGAACTCGAACGGTGGCTGGCCAAGATCACTCTCGCGCAAACTTTCTACGGCCACTTCTACATCGAGCACAACCGGGGCCATCACGTCCGGGTCGCCACCCCGGAGGATCCGGCGAGTTCACGTTTCGGAGAAAGCTTCTGGACGTTCCTGCCCCGCAGCGTCTGGGGAAGCCTGAAGTCGTCCTGGGAACTCGAGAAGACCCGGATGCAGCGACTCGGCAAGAGTACGTGGAGCATTCACAACGATGTGCTCAATGCCTGGCTCATGTCGGTGGTGCTGTTCGGCGCACTCATCGTTATCTTCGGTCCGGTCGTCATCCCGTTCCTGATCATTCAGGCGATCTACGGTTTCTCTCTCCTCGAGACGGTCAACTACCTCGAGCACTACGGCCTGATGCGTCAGAAGACTGCCAGTGGCCGCTACGAGCGCTGCGCGCCCGCACACAGCTGGAATTCCGACCATATCGTGACCAACATCTTCCTGTACCACCTGCAGCGCCACAGCGACCATCACGCGAACCCGACCCGGCGCTACCAGACGCTGCGGAGCATGGACGGTGCTCCCAACCTGCCCAGCGGCTACGCCAGCATGATCACGCTCGCGTATTTCCCGCCGCTCTGGCGCAAGGTGATGGATCACCGCGTGCTCGACCACTACGACGGCGACATCACCCGCGTGAACATCCAACCCGGCAAGCGCGAGAAGGTGCTGGCCAAGTACAGCGGCGGAGTTCGGTGATGGCCGCCTACCAGTGCCCGGTCTGCGACTACGTCTACGACGAGGCGTCCGGCGCACCGCGTGAGGGATTCCCCGCCGGCACCTCGTGGGCCGATGTGCCCGACGACTGGTGCTGCCCCGACTGCGGGGTCCGCGAAAAGATCGATTTCGACCCGAAGGTGGCGTGACATGAGTACCGATTTCAAGCTTTTCCGCTGTGTCCAATGCGGATTCGAGTACGACGAGGCCGAGGGCTGGCCGGAGGACGGCATCGAGCCGGGCACCAGATGGGACGACATTCCCGAGGACTGGTCGTGCCCCGACTGCGGGGCCGCCAAGGCGGACTTCGACATGGTCGAGGTCAGCAGGGCGTGAGCGCAATGCCGAATCTCTCCGCGGAACTGTCGACGGTGGTTATCGTCGGGTCGGGTATCGCAGGGGCGAGCGCCGCGCAGACGCTCCGCTCGGAAGGCTTCCGCGGGCGCGTCGTCCTGATCGGAGACGAACCCGCACCGCCGTATCGGCGCCCGACGGTGTCGAAAGACTTCCTGTCGGGTGCCACGGCCGCGGAGAAGACCACGCTGAAGCCCGACTCTTTCTGGGAGGAGAGGGAGATCGAATTGATCACCGGCGCAACGGCCGTCGGACTCGATACCGGCAGGAAGCGCCTGACCCTCTCCTCCGGGGAAACTCTGCAGTTCAGTGCCCTGCTGCTCGCGACCGGTGGAAAGGCCCGCCGACTCGACGGTGTCTCCGGTGCGAACGTCTTCACACTGCGCTCGATGGCCGATGCCGATTCCCTTCGCGCGTCGATTCGACGCACCGGTTCCCTGCTCGTGATCGGCGGCGGTCTCATCGGATGTGAGGTCGCTGCGACGGCGCGGTCGCTCGGCGCGGAGGTCACCGTTCTCGAACGCGACCCGGCGCTCCTCAGTCGAATTGTGCCCCCGGAAGTCTCGACGATGATCGCGTCGCTGCACGCCGAGAACGATGTCGACGTCTGCACGGATGTCGCACTGTCGTCGCTCGACGTGAGCGACGACAGCTCCGCCCGCGCCGTCGCGGACGACGGTCGCAGCTGGAATGCCGGAACCGTCCTCGTCTCGGTCGGCACCGTCCCGGAGGTGACGCTCGCGGTCGCGGCGGGACTGCGCGTCCACAACGGCATCACCGTCGATGGGCAGTTCCGCACCTCGGCCGACGGCGTCTACGCGGCCGGAGACGCCGCCAACATCCCCGGTGCGCGTGACGACGAGCGATATCGTTCCGAACACTGGAACGGCGCTCAGGCACAGGGAATTGCCGCCGCGCAGTCCATCCTCGGGAAGCCCACACCGTTCACCGACGTTCCGTGGGGGTGGTCCAACCAGTACGGCCACACCGTGCAGTTCGCCGGCGCGACCCGTTTCGACGACGACTACGTGATCCGCGGTTCGATCGCCGATCGCGATTTCACAGCGGTCGCGGTGCGTGAGGGCACGCCGGTCGGGGTCATCGCCGTTGGCCGCCCGAAAGACCTCCGCACCGTGCGCACGATGATCGCCCGGGGCGGCGCCGTCGACCGCGCCGCGTTGGCGGACGAGTCGGTTGCTCTGACCGACGTGCTCGCCGGCGAGCGGGAGGGTCGGGTCGCGGCCGCCCGCTAGCATCGAGGTCATGCCAGCAGACGACCGCACCGACCGACCGAGTCGGTACCGGCTGGCCGCAACGTCACTGATGCGGGAGACAACCCTCGATGCGCTCCGGGAACTGCTGCTGGAACGTCCGTGGCCGACAATCACCATGACCGACGTCGCGGTCGCCGCGGGGCTGAGCAGGCAGACGATCTACAAAGAGTTCCGATCGCGGCGCGGCCTGGCGGAGGGGTACGCACTTCGGCTGACCGACAACCTCGTCACCGTCATCGAATCGGCGCTGTACGAGAACCCCGGCGACGCGACAACTGCTCTGCGGCAAGGATATGCGACGTTCTTCGAACTCAGCGGAGCCGATCCCCTGGTGACGTCGCTGCACCAGGGGAAGGCACCCGAGGATCTGCTGCGCCTGATCACGACGGACAGCAACATCATCATCCAACCGGCGGCCGAACGGCTCTCCCAGACGTTGCAACGGTCGTGGGTGAACTCCTCCCCGGACGACGCCGGGATCATCGCACACGCCATCGTCCGGCTCGCCTTGAGTTTCATCGCCAACCCACCCGAGGACACCGCGGCGGCGTCCGCGAACACCGCCCGGCTGTTCGCCCCGTTCGTTGCGGCTCCGCCACCCGTGAGTACTTCTTAACCGCCCGACGTTAATAAGTACTCACGGGGGCGTCAGCCCAACGGGGTGCCGACATAGTTCTCGGCGATGAGGGTGCGGCCGGCGACGGAGCGGGTGACCATGTCCAGTTCGGCGACCTGCCGCTTGTGGCCGAATCCGGTGTCGTCAGGGAGTCGATGCAGCATCGAGGACATCCACCAGGAGAAGTGCTGGGTCCGCCACACGCGCGGGAGGACGCTGTCGGTGTAGCCCTCGAGCCCCGCCCGGCTGCGGGTGGCGAAGAACTCGGCCATCGCCTTGGACAGGAAGTACACGTCGGCGATCGCCAGGTTCATGCCCTTCGCGCCGGTGGGCGGCACGGTGTGGGCGGCGTCGCCGGCGAGGAAGAGGTTGCCGTGCTGCATGGGCTCGCACACGAAGCTGCGGAACTGCAGGATCGACTTCTGGAAGATCTTGCCGTCCTTGATCTCCGCGCCCTCGCCGTCGACGCGGGCGTGCAGTTCCGACCAGATGCGGTCGTCGGACCAGTTGTCGACGGAGTCGTCCGGGTCGACCTGCAGGTAATGCCGCTGGACCTCCGGCGTGCGGGTGCTGATGAGCGCGAAGCCGCGGGGGTGGTTGGCGTAGATCAGTTCCTCGGACGACGGCGGGGCCTCGGCGAGGATGCCGAACCAGGCGAACGGGTACTGGCGGAAGTGGTCGGTGCGCACGGTGGTCTCGGGGATGAGACCGCGGGTCGTGGTGCGCGATCCGTCGCAGCCGGCGACGAGCGCGCAGGTGAGCGTCTGCTCGTTGCCGTCGGCGTCGAGGTAGGTGATTTTCGGGTTGTCGGACGTGTGGTGCAGAACCTGCACGTCGGAGACGCCGAATCGGATGTCGCCGCCGTCTTCGAGACGCCGGGCGATGAGGTCCTTGAGGACCTCGTGCTGCGGGTAGACGGTGACGGCGCGACCGCCCGTCAGTTCGTCGAAGTCGATGCGGTGGCCGCGGCCGCCGAACCGCAGTTCGATGCCGTGGTGGGTGAGTCCTTCACGCTTGACGCGGTCGCCGAGTCCGGTGTCGACCATCAGGTCGACGGTGTTCTGTTCGAGCACACCGGCCCGGATCGTGCCCTCCACCTCCTCGCGGGTGCGGCTTTCGAGCACGACGGAATCGATTCCCTTCAGGTGCAGGAGATGGGACAGCATCAGCCCTGCGGGACCCCCGCCGACGATCCCGACCTGTGTGTTCATGAGCAGACTCCTCGCGTAGTTCGTGACACCAGTCACTGTGCTGCCCACCGTGTGATCGCAACACCCCCTCTTTCACTGAGTGAAAGACGAGCTACGCGACGCCGCGGGAAATGCCGCGCGCAGCCGCCCGCACCGCAGGGATCAGGGGCGCGGGATCCTTCTCCGCCGGAACCACGACCGACACCGCTGCGACCACCTCACCCGTCGACCGCGACACCGGCGCGGCCACGGCCAGCGTCCCGACGTTGAGGTGTTCGCGGCACGTGACCCAGCCGGTCCGGCGGATGTCGTCGAGGGTGCTGCGCAGGCGATGTTCGGTGGTGATGGTCGACGGCGTGAAGCGTTCCAGGCCCGCCGCGAGGACCTCGTCGAGCAGGGCTTTGCCGCCGAACGCCAGCAACACGAGACCGCCGCTGGACGCGTGCAGCGGCAGCCTGCCGCCGGCCCTCCCGACGACGGTCACGGCGCCGCGCGCCGACAGCCGTTCGAGGTAGAGAGCCTCGAGATCTTCCCGGACCACGAGCTGGACGTTCTCGCGCGTCGCCTCGTACAGGTCCTCGAGATAGGGCAACGCCACCTGCCGCAATCCGTGAGCGCGGGGCGCGAGCGCACCCAGCTCCCACACCCGCACCCCTATCTCGTAGTGCCCGTCGTCGACGCGTTCGAGGGCGCCGTTGTCGACCAGCTGACGGCACAGCCGGTGCACCGTCGGCAGCGGCAGTCCGGTGCGCCGGCTCAGCTCCGACTGCGACAGCCGCGGACGCTCCGACGTGAACGAACCCAGCACCAGGAAGGCGCGTCCCAGCATGCTGCGATCGTCTTCGGACATGCCGCCAGTATCCCGGTCACCACCAGCGGGTGGCCATGCCGATCTGCCGGTCGAGTTCGGGGACGAGGCTCCGGACGTATGTCGCCGAGAGGTGATGCGAATCGTGATAGACGAGGATGTTTCCCTGCACCGCACGGCAGATCGCCACGTCACACACGGCGTTCGTGAGGTCGAGCGGATGCACCGACGGCAGGTCGCGGGCCGCGTCGAGCGTGGGGTTGTCCGGGGCCAGCACATCGTCCCGGGGCATGCCGCAGCTGTCGGCGTCGCCGCCGTCGGCGAGGCAGTCGACGACCGAATACGGGACGCCGTCGTTGTGCAGCCACGGCGTGTCGCGGATGCCGAGGAACGGCAGCCCGAAATCCGCGAGCCGCGCCCACAGGCCCACGTAGTCTTCGGGCGTGACGTCGCCGGCGCCCTCCTCGTTGGGACGCGAGGACGTCGAGAACACCCAGTCCGGCCGGTGATCCCGGAGACGGTCGAGGACGTCGCGGGACCAGTCGCCGCAGTCGGGATACGGCTCGCCGGCGAGCAGCGGGACGTCCGCGACGGTCAGCGGGCACCCCATCTTGAGGTACGTCTCGACCCGGACACCGCGCTGTTGCCCGATGCGATCGAGCGCGGGCACCCAGTGCTCGGCGTGAGAACTGCCCACCACGGCGATCGTCCGCTCCGCGCTGAGGTCGCCGTACACGCAGGTGACGACGTCGCGGGTGGTCAGGTCGGAGATGCAGCCGTCGAGGGTCGGCTGCGGAAGATCTCCCGACGCCTCGAGCAGGGTGGGTCGCATGTCCGTGCGCGGCGCGAATGCGCCGTCGGTCAGCGACGCCGCGCCCGGGTACAGCCACGGGTCCAGCTCACCGACCCGGGCGGTCGTCTCGGGGTTGCGGACCAGATACACGTGCCAGCCGGACGCGGTTCCCACCACGGCGACGCCGAGGATCGCGACCAGCGCGGTCAGCAACCGCCGCGGACGGGCCGACCCCGTCTGGAACCGCACTTCGATCAGCCGCTGGGTGAGCCACGCCAGCACCAGCGACACGAGGATCACCGCGAGTCCACCGAGCGCGCCGACCGCGGGCCGCTCGCGCCACGTGAGGTAGAAGATGAGGATCGGCCAGTGCCACAGGTACAGCGAATAGGCCAGGCCACCGAGTTCGACGAACGGCCGCGACGCCATCATCGTCACGATCCCCGGTTGCTCGGAGGGGCCGACGCCCGCGAGGATCAGCGCCACCGCCGCACCGACCGGAATCAGGGCCGCCGGACCGGGGAACAAGGCGGCGCCGTCGACGAGGAACCCGCACCCGAGGACCACGGCGAACCCCGACACCGCGAGGACGGTGCGCCACCACCGAGACAGCGCGACGCGGTGCACGACGAGCGCGAGCAGCGCACCCGCGAGCAGCTCCCACAGTCGCGCGAACGTGTCGAAATACGCCCACGACTGCCGGTCCTGCGACAGCACCGCGGCATAGACGAACGACGCCACGAACCCCGCACCGAGCACGCCGCCGAGGAGGGGTCGCACGAGACCGATCCGGCGGCGGCACGTCCAGGCCACACCCGCGACGACCGCGAGCGCGAGCACGTAGAACTGCCCCTGCACGGACATCGACCACAGGTGCTGCAGCGGACTGACCGACGCGTCGGCGGCGGCGTAATCGGACGCGGTCCGGGCCAGCTGCCAGTTCTGCACGTACAGCAGTGAGGCGAGGAGTTGGTCCGCGATCCCCGACCACTGCGTGAACGGCCGCTGGATCACGGTCGCGACCGCGGTCGCGGCCGACACCACCACCAGCGCGGGCAGCAGGCGGCGGGCGGTGCGCCGCAGGACTGCGGGGACCGACGGACCCGAGCCCGCAGACGCGCGTCGCACGAGCATGCCGGTGAAGAAGAATCCCGAGAGCACCAGGAAGATGTCGACGCCGCCGGACACCCGGCCGAACCACACGTGATAGACCACGACCAGCGCGATCGCGATTCCGCGCAGACCGTCGAGGTCGTACCGGTAACCGCTCGCAGCCGACGGTGGCGTCGCGGCGTGGCTCGGACGGCTCGCGGCCACCTGGGGGTTGGGTCTCACAGTCCGTCCTGGCTCATCAACTCGGTACCCGATCGATTATCCACACAGGGTTTACCAGTTCTTGACCAACCCGAGCGCGGCCGAATGTCACAGCGGTCTGCATGGACGGCACCGAGGTGACATTGGGCGAGCGCCCAGGAGCGGCGGATCGCCTGGGTGTGGAGTAGCCGATGTTTGACAGGCAACTATGGCGCGCCACACAATAAGTGCGCGTATAGAACTAGGGTTCGCATTGCGAACGTCCGCGCACATCACCGTCGAACGTCGAGGACACCATGACCACTTCCCAACGAAGCGCCGCCCGCGCCTCCACCGCCCTCTGGGTCGCGCCCCTCTGCTGGGTAGCCGTGCTGCTCGACGGCTTCGACCTGGTCGTCCTCGGCGCCGTCATCCCTTCCCTCCTCGACTACGAGGACTGGGGTCTGACCACGGGAACGATCACGTTCATCTCGACATTCGGCCTGGTCGGCATGACGATCGGCGCGCTGGTCATCGGCACGCTCACCGACGTCGTCGGACGCAGGCGTGCACTCCTGTTCGCCGTTGCGGCGTTCTCCATTCTCACGCTTCTCTGCGCGGTGGCACCCAACCCGTTCTTCTTCGGACTGTTCCGCTTCCTTGCGGGGGTCGGGCTCGGCGGCGCACTACCGACGGCGCTGGCCCTGGTCAACGAGTTCTCGAAGAGGCAGGGCGGCGGCTCCGCGTCGACGCTGCTGATGACCGGCTACCACGTGGGTGCCGTCGCGACCGCTGCGCTGGCGATCGTCCTGATCGAACCGTTCGGCTGGCGTTCGATGTTCGTCGTCGGCGCCCTGCCCGCCGTGGTCCTGATTCCGCTGATGCTGCGGTACCTCCCCGAGTCCCCGTCGTACCTGCTGGCGCACGGCAAGCGCGCCGAAGCCGAGGCCATCGCGAAGCAGTACGGCCTGGAACTGGAGGCGGCACCGGCCGCCGACGCTCCCGTCGCGGCCTCGGCCAACCCGGTGCGCGCCCTGTTCTCGCGCCCGTTCCTGCGCAACAGCATCGCCATCTGGGTCACCTCGTTCATGGGACTGCTCCTCGTTTACGGTCTCAACACGTGGCTGCCGACGATCATGCGCGAGGCGGGCTACGACCTCGGCGCGTCACTGACGTTCCTGCTGATCCTCAACGCCGGCGCTGTGGTGGGACTGCTGATCGCGGGCGGCGTCGCCAACAAGATCGGCCCGCGCACGGCGGCCATCATCTGGTTCGCGGGCGCCGCGGTGTTCCTCGCCCTGCTCAGCGTCAAGGTGTCGTTCGGCATCTACGCGCTGGTGTTCCTCGCCGGCTGCTTCGTGTTCAGCGCACAGGTCCTCGTCTACGCGTTCACGAGCGCCAACCACCCGCCGCAGATCCGTGCGACCGCTCTCGGCTGGTCGGCCGGTGTGGGCCGGGTGGGCGCGATCTGCGGACCGATCCTCGGCGGCGTCCTGCTCGGTGCGGGCTATGCGGTCCCGTGGGGCTTCTACGCATTCGCCCTGGTCGGGCTGCTCGGAGCGATCGCCATCTCGTCCACCCGGACGGTGCACTGAACTCCTGACAGCCGTCCGATGAGTTTCGGGCATGGGCGCGGTCTATATCGGCGAGGATGAATCGACGAGGACCTGCGAGAGGAACTGCGCCATGAAACCCATCACTCCCTGCCTCTGGTTCGACACCCAAGGCGAAGAGGCCGCGAAGTTCTACACGTCCCTGTTTCCGAATTCGCGGATCACGGAGGTCACCCACTACGGTCCGAACACTCCCGGTCCGGAGGGGGCAGTGTTGACGGTGTCGTTCGAGATCAACGGGCAGCCGTTCATCGCGCTCAACGGGGGCCCGCAGTTCACGTTCGACGAGGCCATCTCATTCGAGATCCTGTGCAAGGATCAGGCGGAAGTGGACCGGTATTGGGACGCCCTCACCGGCGACGGCGGTGAGGAAAGCCAATGCGGTTGGGTCAAGGACCGTTTCGGCGTCTCCTGGCAAGTGGTGCCCGAGCGGCTGTACGAACTCATGCGCGACCCGGACACCGAGAAGGCGCAGCGCGCGATGCAGGCCATGCTGAAGATGCGCAAACTCGACGTCGCCGAACTCGAGAAGGCGTTCGAGCAGGCGTGACGCCTGCCGACGAGAAGGTGGACGGCATGAGCTCGGACGGCAAGACCCACATCAACGGGGTGCACACCGTGGCGGTCCCCGTCACCGATCAGGATCGGGCGCTCGAATTCTATGTGGGCGCACTCGGTTTCGAACGCCGCATGGATGCGGAGTTCAGCCCCGGACAGCGGTGGGTGGAGGTGGCGCCACCGGGATCGGCAACGTCGATCGCGCTCGTGCCGACCCGTGACGGCGTCCCCGCGGGCGTCGAGACGGGTATCCGCCTCACCACCTCGGACGCTGACGCCGACCATGCGACGCTGTCGGCGAACGGCGTCGACGTGGACGCGGAGGTCCTGCGGATGGGCGACTACGTGCCGCCGATGTTCTACTTCCGAGACCCGGACGGCAACAAGCTCGTCATCGTCGAAGTGGGGTGAGCTGCACCCCCGACGACAGGGCCAGCACCTGGTCGGCGCGTTCCGCGTCGCGGGATTCGTGCGTGGCCACGACGACGATCGCACCCCGCGCGGCCTCTTCGGAGACGACGTTTCCGATCACCGCGCGGGCTTCGGCGTCGAGACCGGTGGTGGGCTCGTCGAGGAGCAGTAAGTCGCCGCGTTGCACGAGCGCCTGCGCGAGCAGGGCGCGTTGACGCTGC
Organism: Rhodococcus wratislaviensis; assembly: GCF_900455735.1. Taxonomy (GTDB): domain Bacteria; phylum Actinomycetota; class Actinomycetes; order Mycobacteriales; family Mycobacteriaceae; genus Rhodococcus_F; species Rhodococcus_F wratislaviensis. Next base: position 579,926 of record NZ_UAUI01000011.1, read on the forward strand.
CCGCCCGACAGGGTGCCGATCCGCCGCCGGCCGAGGTCCGCGAGACCGAGCCTGTCCAGCGCCGTATCGACGGCGGCACGGTCGCCGGGAGTGAGCCGTCGCCACAATCCGCGTCGGTTCCAGGCTCCCATGGCCGCCACCTCGCGCACGCTCAGCGGGAGCTGATCGCTCACCGCATTGCGTTGCGGCACATATGCCGTGCCCAGCCCCTTCGTGCCGTCGATCCGTCCCGCCGTCGGTCGCGCGATGCCGGCCAGGCACTGCAGGAGCGTCGACTTCCCCGAACCGTTGTGCCCCACGACGGCCGTGACGGTGCCCGGTGCGAGCCGCACGCTCACACCGTTCAACGCCGTGGTCGGGCCGTACCGGACCGCGATTTCGCTTACGACAATCATTATCGTTAGATTAGCAGAGTGCAGTGGCTACTCGACCCCCTGATGGTGTCCTTCGTCCGGCGCGCGCTCTTCGCGGGAATGCTGGTGTCCGTCCTCTGCGGCCTGGTGGGCACGTGGGTCGTGTTGCGCGGCATGGCCTTCATGAGCGAGGCCATCTCACACGGGATGCTGCCCGGGGTGGCCGTCGCCTATCTCGCCGGCGCGAACCTCCTCGTCGGCGCGGCCGCGAGTGCGGTCGTCATGATCCTCGGCGTCGCCTGGGTGTCGAAGAATTCGCGCCTGTCCGAGGACACCGGGATCGGCCTGCTGTTCGTCGGCATGCTCGCGCTGGGTGTCGTGATCGTCTCGCGTGCACGGTCGTTCGCGGTCGATCTCACCGCCTTCCTGTTCGGTGACGTCCTGTCGGCGACGCGGGAAGACCTGATCTGGCTCGCGGCGGCGGCCGCGGTCGCCGGGATCGTCTCGGTGATCGCGTACCGCCCCTTCGTCGCCCTCGTCTTCGACGAACGCAAGGCCCACACCCTGGGTCTGCAGCCTCGGTGGGCGCACCTCGCGCTCCTCGCACTGGTGGTCCTCGCAGTGGTCGCCTCGTTCCGCATCGTCGGCACCCTGCTCGTGTTCGGCCTCCTCGTCGCCCCGTCCGCCACCGCAGCGCTGTTCGGCAGGTCGATCGGCGCGACGATGGCGATTGCCGTGCTCCTCGGCTGGTCCGCCACCTTCGCCGGGCTGATCGTGTCGTGGAATGCCGACACCGCCGCGGGCGCGACGATCGCCGGAATCGCCGTGCTCCAGTTCTTCGTCGCGGCCCTGGCCCGGTCGGCGGCGCGACGACTTCGGCCTGCCCTCTTGCCGACCCCGATACCCGTTCGATAGATGGAGACCCTCAATGCCGAACACGACCCTCGCCCGCGCAGCAATTGCCGCGGTCGCCGCGCTGACCCTCGGCGGCTGCGCATCTCCACAGGAGGAGGCCGCGTCCCCCGACAGCCGGAGCCAACCGGGTAGCGACCTTGCCGCCGAGGCCGGATCCACCGAGATCGAGGGGCCCGAACCCCGGCTCGTCGTGTCGGATGCCGATTCCGGCCGCGTGGACGTGCTCGACCTTGCGACCGCCGAGACTCTCCATTCGTTCGAGTTCGACAACCCGGCGCGGGTGACGACGGTGAAGGACCGCTACGCGTTCGCCGTGGACGGCGCGGGCGGCGCGGTGCATGTGGTGGACGCCGGTTCCTGGACCATCGACCACGGTGACCACACCCACTCGTACACCAAGCCACCGGTCGAACTCGGCGTCCTCGAGGGCGGCACGCCGGCGCACGTCATCGAAGGTGACGACAAGGTGGCGACGTTTTTCGACGGCGACGGCGTCGCCCGCGTGATCGATTTCGCCGCGCTCCGCAAGGACAGCATCGACGTCGGCGCCGTCGTGGACGCCGACGCACCGCACCACGGCGTTGCCCTGCCGATCGCCGACGGTTTCGTGGTGTCGCACTCGGCCACGAACGGAACCGATTCCCGCCCCGGCACGTTCGAGGTCCACACCGCGGACGGGGAGGTCGAGCATGGCTTCGACACCGCCTGCCCGAACATGCACGGCACGGCGGTGTCCGACACGGACGCACTGGCCGCGTGCGACGACGGACTGTTCCTCGCGACCACCGCCGCCGGCGCGTGGACGTCGGAGAAGATTCCGTACCCGGCAGGCATCGGCGCCGCCACCCGACCCATGTCGTTCCGCGGACACGACGGCCTGCCGATCCAGGTCGCCGCCGCCGGACCCACCGCCACCAATGACGGGGTGCTGGTCTTCGATGCCCGCACCCGCGGGTGGACGCACGTCCGGACCGCGGATCGCGCGCTGGATGTCGCGCTGTCGGGCGACGGCCGCACCGTGTTCGCGGTCCTCGCGGACGGCACCTTCCGCGTGTACGACACGGCGTCCGGCGCGGAGACCGCTTCCTCGCACGTCCTGGCCGCCCCCTACGACTGGAGCGACGAGTCGGCGACTCCGCCTGCCGTCGTCGTCGGCGGCACCCGCGCGTACGTCTCGGATCCCGCGTCGAAGACGGTGACCGAGATCGACTTCCGGGACGATGCGCGGGTCGCGCGCACTCTCGATGTCGGGGTCGCCGCGTCCACCCTCGGCGTGGTCGGGCTGTGAGCGGGATGCGGCGCCTGCTGCCGGCGGCCCTGCTGGCCGCACTCACGACGCTGTCCGTGACGGCGTGCTCCCCGGGCGCCTCCGACGGACCGGTCGTGGTCGTGACCACGAACATTCTGGGTGATGTGGTGCAGAACGTCGTCGGCGACCAGGCCGACGTGATGGTGCTGATGCCGAGAGGCGCCGATCCCCATTCGTTCGAGATCTCCGCATCGGACGCCGCGCGGGTGGAGCGTGCCGACCTGCTCGTCTCGAACGGTCTCGGACTCGAGGAGGGAATCGGCAAAACCGTCGACACCGCACGCTCCGAGGGCGTCCCGATCCTGCACGTCGGTGAGGCCGTGCGGCCGATCGAGTACCGTTCCGGAAAGTCCACGGGCACCCTGGATCCGCACATCTGGACCGATCCGGACCGGGTACGCGAGGCTGTTGCACTGATCCGCGACGCGGTGATCGACCACGTGCCGGAGATCGACGCGGGAGCCGTCCGCACGAACTCGGACGGCTACGCCCGGCAACTCGGGGAACTCACCGCCCGGATGACGGACAGATTCGCGACCGTCCCCGCAGATCGGCGAAAGCTGGTGACCAATCATCACGTCTTCGGTTATCTGGCCCAACGTTTCGGCTTCGACACCGTGGGGGCGGTGATTCCCAGCGGGACGACCCTGGCGTCGCCCAGCGCGTCGGACCTCTCGGACCTCGCCGCGACGATCACTGCGGCGCGGGTTCCCGCGATCTTCGTCGACTCCTCCCAGCCCGATCGGCTCGCGCAGGTCTTGGCCTCGGAGGCCGGTGTTCCCGTCGACGTCGTCTCGCTGTTCACGGAATCGCTGGGCGAGATCGGCTCGGGCGCGGGCACGTACATCGAGATGATGGATTCGAATTCCCTGGCGATCGCGGAGGGGCTGACGTAGCGACGCATTCACATATGCACATTTCCGACTTTGACAACCGTTTGCAATAAGAGTTAATTCTCCTGAGTGACCCTTATGCGTAGACCTCTCCCCACCGCCGTTGCCGCCGTGGCACTCTCGGCGACACTGCTCACGTCCTGCTCCACCGACTCCGGCACGGCCGAAGCGACCACCACCGACTCGGCCACACCGCGGCTGGCACTCAGCTACGACGGCGGTGTGCTGGTTCTCGACGCGCAGAGCCTCGACGTGGTCGGTTCGGCCGAGGTGGACGGATTCACCCGGCTCAACCCCGCAGGCGACGACCGGCACGTGCTGGTCAGCACCGGAAACAGCTTCACCGCCCTCGACACCGCCGAACCCGCCCTCACCGACGTCACGTTCGAGGCGAAGACGCCCGGCCACGTGGTCCGGCACGACGGCAAGACCGTGTTGTTCGACGACGGCACCGGACTCGTGCGCGTGTTCGATCCGGCCGAACTCTCCGACGGCACACCCGACACCACCGAGTTCACGACGCCGGAGGCGCATCACGGAGTGGCCGTGGAACTCTCGGACGGCAGCCTGCTCACCACGGTCGGCAACGAGGACGAACGCACCGGCATCGTCGTACTCGACCGCGACCGCAAGGAGATCGTGCGCAACGAGGACTGCCCCGGCGTGCACGGTGAGGCCGTCGCCGCCGGCGAGACGGTGGTCGTGGGATGCCAGAACGGCCTGCTGATCTACCGGGACGGCGTCATCACCAAGGTCACCAGCCCGGACCCCTACGGGCGAATCGGAAACCAGGCCGGCGACGAGGATTCACCGATAATCCTGGGCGATTACAAGACCGATCCCGACGCCGAACTCGAACGCCCCGAACGAGTCTCGCTCACCGACACCGCCACCGGACAACTCACCCTCGTCGACCTGGGCACCAGCTACACGTTCCGCTCGCTCGGGCGAGCCCCGCACGGTGAGGCCCTCGTCCTCGGCACCGACGGCGCCGTGCACGTGATCGACCCGAACAGCAAGGCGGTGAGCCGCACCGTCGACGTCATCGATCCGTGGACCGAGCCGGACAAGTGGCAGTCGCCGAGGCCCGCGCTGTACGTGCAGGACCACACCGCCTACGTGACCGACCCCGCGAACAAGAAGATCCACACGATCGACCTCGACACCTGGGCAGTGTCCGGGCAGGCCGACCTGCCGGAGACCCCGAACGAGATCACCGGCGTCGCCCGCTGATTCGCGTATCGCAGCGTCAGTCTTCGGATTTGAGCGGTCCCAGTTCCGCGTCGAGCGCCTCCTGCACCACCGCCATCGCCGACAACCCGGCGGGGGCGCCGCAGTAGGCGCTCGCGTGGATCACCGCTTCGACGACCTCGGTGCGGGTCAGACCGTTGCGCAGGGCACCCCGCACGTGACCCTTCAGCTCACCGTGCGCGCGCAGCGCGATGAGCATGCCGAGGTTGAGGAGGCTGCGGCTGCGCCGATCCAGCCCCGGCCGGTTCCACACGGCGTCCCAGACGTGCTCGGTGACGAACTCCTGCAGCTGCTCACTGTCGGTCCCCGCTGTGCGAGTGAGCGCCCGCTCGACGAAGTCGGCGCCCATCACCTCACGCCGCACCGTCAGCCCCGCCTCGACGGCCGGACTCCGCTTCCCGGGTTCTTCACTGGTCATGGGTTCACTCCTGTTCACAGCGCCTACGTGTTCGAGAGTCACTCTACGAGTCGACGCGATCGGCGCGGGTGAGGGAGACGACGTCGCGGACGGAGTAGGCGTGCGGGACATCCTCCAGCCCACCCTCGTACCGCAGCCGCCGCGGGAGCAGTCCGTCGGCCGGGTTGACCGACATCTGGGTCCGCGAGCGGGAAATCTTCGATCGCCATCGTCCCGGCCGCGACACGCGCTCGGTCGCGTCGCCGACCCTCACCACCAGCGGAGTGGCACCGAACCGGATCCGGGCGTAGCCGAGGGCAACCGCCAGGGCGTCGTTCACCCCGGCCGCCGTCGCACGACCTCGCTTCCCCGTGCTCAACCCGTGTCCGGGGAGGTCCACGACGACGACGTCGACGCCGTTCTCCGCCAGTTCCGCGGCGAAGGGGGTGAGGTACCGCGCGTGGAGTCCGGGTGGTGCCGGCAGGACCACGGTGGCTGAGCCACCCGACTCCACGGTGGCTGAGCCGCCCGACCGCGCCGCGTGAACCTCGGCGTGCACGGCCCCGGTCGCCGCGGGAATCTGGACGTGCTCGATCCCGCGGCCGTCGACGCCGACGAATTCGGATGCCGGCTCCAGCGCCGCCTCGCAGGCGATGCGGCGTTCCAGGGCATCTTCCCTGCGCAGCAGGGGTTTCCCCTGTAGCAGGACCATGACGGCCGCCGATTCCCGGGCCGTCAGCGTCGGCGCCCAGCCGGTCGCCTCGGTCAGGCGCGTCGAATCGACGACGGTCTCCCCCGCGGTCACCCACTGGCCGGAGAACGCGGTGAGTCCGAGCCGGAACGCGACGTTCGCCGCCACGACCGCCGGGCGTTCGGGCACGTCGAACATCCGCTGTCCCTGCATCGCCGCGAGGTCGCGGACACCCACCCAGTCCCGCGGTCCGAGGTTGAACGGGCCCACCAGGTCCTGCTTCGCGGCGCGGTGAAACGCATCCGCCATGTCCCGCTGGTGCAGGAATTGATACGCGGCGTCGTCGGCCCGCGGAAAGGCCCCGACCGGGCCGGTGAGCTGGTCGATGCCGTCGTTGGAGAAGTCCGGTCCGATGATGTAGGTGGGCCGCAGCATCGAGATCGCCATCTCCCCCGGGTGGCGGCGCAGCCACCACTCGGCGTAATGCTCGACCTCGGCCTTGTCGTGGAAATAGTATCGGTCGGGATCGCCTGCGGGATAGACGTCTTCGTTCACCGGCTTCGGACGCAGCTCGGGGCCGTACGCGTTGATGCTCGACGCGATCACGACGCGCAGCACGCCTGCCCGGTAAGCGGAGTCGATGACGTTGCGGGAACCCCTCAGGTTGATGTCGTGGGTCTCCGCCTTGTCCCGGATCTCCTCCACCACGAACGCCAGGTGGACCACGGCCTCGCAGCCACGGAACACCTCCTCGATGCCCGGATCACGAATGTCCATCCGGACGGACTCGAGTTTCGGATGTTCGATCGGCAGTTCCCGCCTGGCGAGCCCGATCACCGTGTCGATGTCCGGATCCGCCAGCAGCACAGGCAGGATCGCGGCGCCGAAGTCGCTCGTCGCGCCGGTGACGGCCACCTTCATCACGCCGCGGCCTCCCTGACGGTCTCGGAGATCACGTCGACCGCCCGCCGCAACTGTGTGTCCGTGTGGGTGGCCATGACGCACAGCCGGAGCATCGCCCCCGAGCGGGGAACGGCGGGATAGAGTGCCGCACTGGTGAACACACCCCTGTCGAACAGGGCGCGCCAGAGGTTCATCGCCTCGAGGTCGTCGCCGACGTGGACGGACACGATGGGCGTCACGGTCTCACCACCGCCGGGCAGGGGCGACAACGCACCCACGTCGAGTCCGTTGTCCGCCAGTCCGGACCGCAGGACCGCGGCGTTGTCCAGCGCGCGTCGTGCGCGCTGTTCCCCCTCCTCGCTGCGGATCAGTCGCACCGCGGCGAGGGACGCCCCCACCGCGGCGGGAACACCGGACGTCGTGAACAGGAAGGCACGGGCATTCACCCGCAGCGAGTCGAGCAGGTCACGGGACCCCGCGATGAATCCTCCTGTGGAGCTGGGACTCTTGGACAGCGAGGCCATCCGGATGTCGGTGTCGCCGTCGATGCCGAGCAGTTCGGCGGCGCCGGTCCTCTGCTTGCCGAAGATACCGAGACTGTGCGCCTCGTCCACCATCAGGGCCGCACCGTAGCGGTCGCAGAGTTCGGAGACCGCGCCGAGTGGGGCGAGATCGCCCTCCATCGAATACAACCCGTCCACGATCACCAGCACCGCGCCGTCCCCGTCTGCGGTGTCCCCGAGAATGCTCTCCAGGTCGGCGACGTCGTTGTGACGGAATTTGCGGATCGTCGCACCGGACAGAGCACATCCGTCTCGAATCGACGCGTGGGCGGCAGAGTCGACCGCGACGACGTCGCCCACGCCGACGACGGCACTGATGGTGCCGAGATTCGTTTGATAGCCGGTGGTGAAGACCATGGCGTCCTCGGTGCCGTGCCATTCGGCGATTTCCGATTCGAGGTCGAGGTGCAGGTCCATGGTGCCGTTCAGGAGGCGGCTTCCGGTGATCGCGCCGCCGAACGTATCGAGGGCGTCCTGCGCTCCCTGACGGATGGCGGGGTGATCGGCCAGCCCGAGATAGTTGTTGGAACCGAGCATGATCCGGTCGGCGCCCTCCACCTGGACGATGGGCGCGGTGGCGGACTCCATCACCCGGAAGTACGGACTCACATCGGACTCACGAACTGCCCGGAGCAGATCTACCCGGTCGTCGCCAGCCAGCCTCTGGATCAATCTGTTCGCAGCCATCGATACCAATCTCCTCGCGGTGTGCATGATCGGAATTTCTCCGTCGATTCGGAGCGGCCGCGGATGCGGTTTGGTGGCACCGACCAAACCGGATTACTCCTCACTCCGAATATCCCTATGGATCTCCCTGGAGATCCGGAATTTCCGCGAACACATTCGAGGAGTGTCATGACCGCATTGATGGCCCGTGAACACGCAGCGCTGAAGTCGTATCTGCCCGACCTCGCCACCTACCTGGACGAGACACCACTGCTGACGCTGGAGGGCCGGGACAGCGGGACGATCGGGCGCTTCCGGGACGCGGGCGGTACCGCTCTGACCATTCCGAAGGAGTCCGGCGGGCTGGGCGCCTCCGCCCTGGACTCCGTGCGGGTCCAACGGGCGATCGGGAGCAGGTCGCCGTCTCTCGGCGCCGCCACCACCATGCACCATCTGTCGCTCGCCACCCTCAACGAGTTCGCGCAGGAGGGCACGGACGAGGACCGCGCGCTGATCACGAGCCTCGTGGAACAACGCGCCGTCGTCGCCTCCGGCTTCTCCGAGGGCGTCACCGGCGGCAACGTCTTCATCCCCACGATGACCGCCACCAGGACCGGGTCGAGCTACCTCGTCAACGGCAGCAAGAAGCCGTGCAGTCTGTCGAGTTCGATGGACCTGCTCACCGCCAGCGTGGAGGTCGACACCGGTGAGCGGGCGATCGCGCTGATCCCCGCCGGCACGCCGGGCATTTCGGTGCGCCCGTTCTGGGAGAGCTGGATCCTCGCGGGAGCCGAGAGCGACGAGGTGCACCTCGAGGACGTCGAGGTGCCCGCCGACCTCGTCCTCCTCAACGGCGCCGACGACCCCGACGGCCGACACGAGATGACCGGGTACCTGTGGTTCGGCATGCTCGTCACCGCGAATTACCTGGGCGCGGCCAGCGCTCTGCTCGAGCGGCTACTGGCGGCAGGCAAGGACGACTACGAGGGTTACGTGCGCGCCGCCGCCGACGTGGAGAACGCGATGGCCGCGATCGAGAACATCGCCCGCGCCGTCGACGAAGGCGAACGCGGACAAGACATCTCGGTTCGGCTGTTGTTCTCGCGCATTGCGATTCGCGACGCACTCGTCCGCGCGTCCGCGGCGGCCGTCGAGTCGCTCGGCGGGATCGCGTTCATCACGTCCTCCGATATCGGCTACCTCGCCGCCGCCGTCCACGCATTCGCCTTCCACCCGCCGTCACGGCGTTCGGTCTCCGAATCGCTCGCCAAGTTCCACGCCGGAGACGAGTTCGCCTTCGTCTGACCCCGCCGCGGTCCGGGCTGTCGGTGGCCGGGGATATAAAGGTCCCCGGACCACCGACCGCCCGACCAGGAGCTGTGATGCCCACCGAACACGACGTGCGCGCGATGATGCTGGCGTTGCCGGAGGCGCACGAGGTCGTGATCGCCAACTGGGGTGATCAGCCGACCTTCCGCGTGCGCAAGAAGATGTTCGGTCTCGTCGGGTACGGCGCCCCCACCGTGTGCCTCAAAGCGACGAAGGAAACGCAGGCGGCTCTGCTGCAGGAGGATCCCGACGTCTTCCTGGTCGCGCCGTTCTTCGGCCGGTGGGGCTGGATCGACGTCGTCCTCGACCGTGTCGACACCGACGAACTGGCCGAACTCGTCGAGGAGGCGTGGCGTCTCACCGCCCCGAAGCGCGTCGTGGCGGCGTACGACGCCGGGGGGCACCCCTAGTCCGTCGTGAACCGCCCGAGCTGGTGGCGCAGCGCCGTGTCGAGGTCGGGGCGCCGGAACCGGTGACCGCGGTCGAGGAGCTTGCCCGGGGTGACGCGCTGATCGGCGAGGGCGAGTTCGCGCGCGCCCTGCTCGCCGAGCAGGAGCTTCGGGCCGAAATCGGGGACCGGGAGGAACGCCGGCCGGTGCAGCACCGACGCCAGGACTGCGGTGTACTCCTCGTTGCGAACCGGGTTCGGCGCCACCGCGTTGACCGGACCGCTCAACCCCGCATCGACGACGGCGCGGTGGTAGACGTCGATCAGATCGTCGATGTCGATCCACGACAACCACTGCGTTCCGGCACCGAGACGACCTCCGAGTCCGACCTCGAACAGCGGCCGTTGCAGGCGCAGAACGCCGCCGCTCGGCGACTGGACGATCCCCGTGCGGACGTGGACCACCCGCAGTCCTGCGTCGGCGGCCGGCTTCGCTGCGTCCTCCCAGTCCGCCACGACATCGGCGAGGAAGCCGTCGCCCCGCGGGTCCTGCTCGTGGAGCACCTCGTCGCCCCGGTCGGGGCCGTAGTACCCGATCGCCGACGCACCGACGAAGATCTTCGGTCCCTGCCCGGACGCTGCGGCGACTTCCGCCAGCCTTCGGGTGGGCTCGATGCGACTGTCCCTGATCGCCCGGCGATGACCGTCGGTGAACCGTCCCGCGATGGATGCGCCGGCGAGGTGAATCACGGCGTCGACTCCGTCGAGCAGGTCCGCGGCAGGAGCGTCGGGGTTCCAGCGCCGCTCGTCGGGTGTGCTGGGAGCGCGGCGCACTAAGCGAACCACCCGGTGCCCGCCGGTGCTCAGGAACGCGGTGAGGGCGGAGCCGACGAGACCGGAGCTCCCCGTCACCGCGACGGTGAGGGGACCCGGCAGGAGGGTGGACGCCCAGTGGTGCCGGTCCATGTCGTCGGCGAGCTGGCGATGGCGGTAGACGAACGTCGATCGGAGGAAGTGGCCGGGCACGATGGTGTCGACCCGGTCGGTGACCCGGGTCCGGCCCTCTGACACGACGTCGAACGTGTGCGTGTGCCGCCACGGCACCAGCAGTCGCAGCGGCAGGGCAGCCGAATAGTCGACGAACCGGTGCGGAGGGTCGTACTCCTTCGCGTCGTGCTGCGCGATCCACGTCAGGCCGCCGGGCAGGCGCAGTTCGGCACGACCCGATTCCAGAGACTCGGATTCCTTCGCGAGACTCAGTGGCTGCCAGGGTGGTGACAGCCGGGTGAACGCCCCGGCCCTCGTGTGCCAGGCGAACAACTCGTCCCGCGAGGCCTCGACCACACTCGAATGCACGATGCCCATGACCCGACCTTAGTCGCCACAGCGGGCGAGGCGGTGACAACGACGAGTAGCGTGTGGGAATGACACAGTTACGTGTACTGGTCACCGGCGCCACCGGATACATCGGCGGACGCCTCGCACCCCGGCTCGCGGAAGCCGGCTACCGGGTGCGGGTGCTGGTGCGTTCACCCGAAAAGCTCACCGACGTTCCCTGGGCGTCCGACGTCGAGATCGCTCGCGGCGACCTGAGCGATCCCGAATCCCTTTCTGCCGCTTTCACGGACGTGGACGTCGTCTACTACCTCGTGCATTCGATGGGCGGGTCGGACGAGTTCGAGGAGGCCGAACGCGTCAGCGCGGAGAACGTGGCCGAGGCCGCCCGCACGTCCGGTGTCGGCCGGATCGTCTACCTCGGCGGACTGCATCCCGACTCGGTCGACCTTTCGCCGCACCTGCGCTCCCGCACCCAGGTGGGGCAGATCCTCGTCGACTCCGGTGTTCCCACAATGGTTCTGCAGGCCGGGGTGGTCATCGGCTCCGGTTCGGCGTCGTTCGAGATGATCCGCCACCTCACCAACCGGCTCCCCGTGATGACCACCCCGCGGTGGGTGAACAACAGGATCCAGCCGATCGCCGTCCGCGACGTTCTGCACTACCTCGTCGCCGCGGCCGAGGCACCGTTGCCGCGCAGCCGCACCTTCGACATCGGCGGCCCCGACGTCATCCGCTACGGCGAGATGATGCAGACGTACGCCGAGGTCGCCGGTCTGCGTCAGCGTCGCATCCTCGTCCTCCCTGTGCTGACCCCGAAGCTCGCCGGTCTGTGGATCGGTCTGGTCACCCCGATCCCCCGCTCGCTCGGGCGGGCCCTGATCGAATCGCTGCAGAACGACGCGGTCGCCTCCGAGCACGACATCGACGATGTCATCCCGCCGCCGAAGGCAGGCCTGACCACGTACCGGGATGCCGTGCGATTGGCGTTGCGGCGCATCGACAACGGCGAGGTGGAGACGACATGGGCCAGTGCGTCCCCGGTCGGCGCCCCGTCCGATCCGCTCCCGTCCGATCCCGATTGGGCCGGTGAGGTCGTCTACACCGACGAACGCACCAAGGACTGCGACGCGAACGCCGGAACGCTGTGGAGCGTCGTCGAGAGCATCGGCGGGGAAAACGGCTGGTACTCGTTCCCACTCGCGTGGTCGGTGCGCGGCTGGCTCGACCGCGTGGTCGGCGGTGTCGGACTCACCCGTGGACGCCGGAACCCGAAACAGCTCAACACCGGCGACCCCCTGGATTTCTGGCGGGTCGAACGCATCGACCGGGGGTCGCTGCTACGACTGCGCGCCGAGATGCGGGCACCGGGCGGGGCGTGGCTCGAATGGCGCGTCCACAGTGTGGATCCCGACCGGTCCCGACTCGATCAGCGGGCCATCTTCTTCCCGAAAGGCCTCGCCGGACGGCTGTATTGGTACTCCATCATGCCGTTCCACGGAATCATCTTCAAAGGCATGATGGAGAACATCACCGGCTCCGCGGCCCGTCAGACCGTGCAGAGCGGCTGAATTCCTTCTCGGCCACCGGTGGTCGGGGACGTCAGCAACAGGCACGAGTTGTAGCCACGCGATTCCACCACCTGCCGGATCTGCGTCCATCCCGCGTCGTCGACCGCCGGGTTGCGGGACAGGACGAAACCCGAAGCCCGTGCCGGGTCACCGACGAGCGCCCACGAGTAGTCGTCGGCGATGTAAGTGACCACATAGTTGGTGGGACCGTCTAGTGAACTCTGAAACGGCACGTCCGGGAAACTCACGTGGAGTTGCGCATTGGTGACCGGGTCGGTGACACGCGCATTGCCGTTGATGCCGTTCGTTCCGCCCGACCAGGTGGTGCACGAGTTGGCGACGCTGACGTTCGACGGGTCGACGAGCCCGTACGTCGCCCTCGTGTCCCGCGCACAGTCCAGGTTGAACGGCTGTGGCACAGCGGCCAACTGATACCACGTGCCGAGGTACCTCTGGACGTCGAGGGACGGGACGGGTGCGAGCGCACCGGGCTGAGCCTGTGCCGGGTTCGCCAGCACCACGGCCGCAGCGACGGTCAGCAGTCCTGCGGCGAATCCACGTGCCTTCGAGAGTGTCATCTCGAGTCCTTTCACGATCTCTTGCGTCGACGAAACGGGCAGCCTGAACAGAGGGCCTGCGCAGCACCCTCTCTCGGGGCATTCGACGCCTCTCCCGGATCGGATGGGTCGATCCGCGAAAACCTTCGACCCATCCGTTCGGGAGACCGCTCCGAATGCCTGTCGATGGTGCTCATCCGCACCCACACCGGAGAGAGGCAATAACCCATGAACATCACCACACGAGTTCTGGCAGTCGCAGCGAGCACGTCCCTCGTCCTGCTGGGCGCAGCGTGTTCGTCGGACGACAGCGACTCGTCGAGCAGCGGCTCGGCCTCGGAGGCGATGACGTCCGAGTCGATGTCGTCCGGTTCGATGACCTCGTCCGCCATGGCCGATCCCGCCGCAAACCTGGTCGGTCCGGGCTGCGCCGAGTACGCGAAGACGGTGCCGGACGGCGCCGGTTCGGTCAGCGGCATGGCGCAGGATCCGGTCGCGACGGCCGCGTCCAACAACCCGCTGCTCACCACCCTCACCGCCGCCGTATCCGGTCAGCTCAACCCGCAGGTCAACCTGGTGGACACGCTGAACAGCGGACAGTTCACGGTGTTCGCGCCGGTGGATGCCGCGTTCGCGAAGGTCGACCCGGCCACCATCGAGACCCTCAAGACCGACCCGGCGCTGCTCACCAAGGTCCTGACGTACCACGTGGTCCCCGGCCAGATCGCGCCGAGTGACATCGACGGCCAGCACACGACCGTCGAGGGTGGCACGGTCACCGTCACCGGTTCGGGCGACAACCTGAAGGTCAACGACGCCGGCGTCATCTGCGGTGGCGTCCAGACCGCCAACGCCACGGTGTACCTGGTCGACTCCGTTCTGATGCCCCAGTAAGCACCCTCCTCTCACAGTTCTCCCGCGCCCGGCGGCATCGGTCCCACACCGATGCCGCCGGGCTCTCGCGTGCCCCACGTGAGTGCCATGGTGTGCTCCGGCACGCTTCGCCACTCACGTGAGCGGGTGCGGGTCCGCCCATCCGGCGCAAAGTCAGCTCCGAATAACGGTTATGGAGAAAGGCTCACCCACCGCCCCGGCGTACGTGCTCGTGCTGCCCGGCGGCAAACCACGCAGTCAGGCACCCTCGCGGTTCTGGCACCTGTCGAATCTGCGCATGACCTGGATGGCCTGGTCTCTGCGGTCCACGCTCGGGAGGCAGGGAATCGTCGTGGAGCGCGTGCAGTACCGGGTCCGCGGATGGAACGCCCCCGAGGCCAGCCCCGTGCACGACGCCCGGGTCGCTCTCGAGCGGGCCCGACAGCGGTTCGGGGACGTCCCCGTCGCCGTCGTCGGGCATTCGATGGGCGGCCGCGTCGCCGCTCACCTCGCCGCCCTCGACAACGTCCGGGCGATCGCCGCGCTCGCACCCTGGTGGCCCGAATCCGACGGCGAACTGGTGCCCGCCGACCGCAGCCTGATGGTCGCGCACGGAACCGCCGACCGCTGGACGGATCCCACCTCTTCCCGGGTCCAGACCGAGCAGGCGCTGGCTCGTGGGGTGAACGCGTCGTGGACTCCCCTGACGGGAGCCGGACACTTCATGCTCACCCGGCCTCGCCGGTGGCATCGCATCACCGCCGATTTCGTTCTCGACGCCTTCATTGCCGAAGGTGTCGTCGCCGCACCGACTGACCGGAAAGCAGGTCGCCATGCATGATTCGGAGAAGCTCGAACGCAGGAACGTCGCGGTGATCGGTAGCGGCGTCGCAGGGCTGACCGCCGCCTACGTTCTGTCCCGCCACGACCGTGTCACCCTCTACGAGGCCGACGCCCGTCTCGGCGGTCACGCCCACACGCACCACCTGACACTCGACTCGGGCGCAGAAGTGGACGTCGACACGGGCTTCATCGTGCACAACGACCGCACCTACCCCACCCTGCTGCGCCTGTTCGCCGAACTCGACGTGGCCACCCAGGATTCGGACATGTCGATGTCGATCCGATCCGATGCGAGCGGGCTCGAATATGCAGGCGCGAAGGGGATCCGCGGGCTGTTCCCCACCGCGCGCACCCTGGCCCGGCCGCGGTACTGGCGGATGCTCGGCGAGGTCCTCCGGTTCCACCGTTGCGCCCGCACCGTGCTCGACGCTCCCGCCGACGACGTCGGCGCGCGGGAACCGCTGGGCGAGTTCCTGAGCCGCAACGGTTTCAGCCCGTACTTCGTCGAGCATTTCATGACTCCGCTCGTCGCGGCGGTGTGGTCGTGTGACCCCACGACGGCCGAGCACTACCCGGCCCGCTACCTGTTCACGTTTCTCGAGCACCACGGAATGCTCACCGTCTTCGGGTCACCCACCTGGCGCACCGTGACCGGCGGCTCCGCCCGCTACGTCGAGAAGGTGGCGGCACACCTCGACGAGATACTTCTCGACACCCCCGTCCAGCAGGTGGAACGCACCCCGGACGGCGGCGCGTGCATCGTCGACGGCCGCGGCGACGTGCGGTACTTCGACGCCGTGGTGGTGGCCGTTCACCCCCGTCAGGCGCTCGCCGTGCTCGGCGACGCCTCGGACCTCGAGACCGAGATCCTGGGTGATATGCCGTACTCGGTGAATCACGCTCAGCTGCACACCGACGAGTCGCTGCTCCCCCGCGCGGAGAACGCCCGGGCCTCCTGGAACTACCTGACTCCCGCCGACGGCACGGACGCGACCGGCGTGATCGTCACCTACGACATGACCCGGCTCATGCGCCTGGATACCGTGCGCGACCGGCGGTTCCTCGTCACACTCGGCGGGAAGCACCTCGTCGACCCGTCGAAGGTCGTCACCGAGATGACGTACGAGCACCCCGTCTACACCCCCGATTCCGTGGCCGCGCAGTCGCGGTTGCGCGAACTCGGTTCCGGCACCTTCGCTTTCGCGGGCGCCTACCACGGCTGGGGGTTCCACGAGGACGGGGCGCTCTCGGGTCTGCGCGCCGCCGAACGGATCGGCGGATCGTGGGACACGCACACCGGACGACACCGCGAACGGGAGACGGTGTCGTGACCGCGCCGGCGATCTACTCGACGACGATCCGGCACGCGCGCACCGAACCGGTCCGCAACAGTTTCGAGTATTCGAGCTACAGCTGGTACGTCGACGTCGACGACCTTCCCGGCTGGCTCGGTCCGTTCGCCCGCTTCCGCGCCGAGGACCACTTCGAAATGGGCCCCGGCGCCGGCGCGGACACGCTGCGCGCCAGGGTGGATGCGTTCCTCGCCACCCACGGAGTCGACCTGCGCGGTGGCACGGTGACGGCGCTACTCAACGCGCGGGTGCTCGGCTACGTGTTCAACCCGCTCAGCGTGTACTGGTGCCACGACATCGACGGCGGCCTCCGCTGTGTGATCGCCGAGGTGCACAACACCTATGATCAGCGGCACAGCTACCTGATCCGGCCCGACGGCAACGACCGCGCCGAGGTGGACAAGCAGTTCTACGTCTCACCGTTCAACGACGTGAGCGGCCGTTACGAGATGCGGTTTCCCGAGCCCGGCGACACGCTCTCCCTGAACGTGGTGCTCCACCGGGACGGGCACGCCCCGTTCACCGCGACGGTGCGGGGGACGCGGCAGCCGGCCACCCGCCGCACGGTCCTGAGAACTCAACTACGCACTCCCCTGGCACCTCTCGTGGTGTCGGCTCGCATTCGCATCCAGGGAATCACTTTGTGGGCCCGTGGACTCCCCGTCACGGCCCGGCCCGACGGCCGGCAGAAGGAGACAGTTCAGTGAGAAGGAACAAGGACACCGACATGGACGGATCGCCCGCCCTGAGTACCGCCGACCTCGCGTTCACCGGCGAGGATCCGCGGATCGACAACCGGATCTGGCCCGGGCTGGCCGACGTGCCGACCGGTGCGCGCGCCTCGGTGTCGGCGAAGGTCGCCGACCGCCTGTTCCGCCGCGCGGCCGCCGACCTCGACGTCCGCATCGAGTACCCCGACGGCACCCTGGTGGGGGCACGCCGGGAGCAGGAAATCCTGCCGCGCATGATCATCCGGAATCCCGACGCGTTCGCCCGGCGGGTCGGGACGAGCGGCCTCATCGGCTTCGGCGAGTCCTACATGGCCGGCGATTGGACGTCGCCGGATCTGGCCGCGGTGCTGAGCGTGTTCGCCTCACGGATGGCGACCCTCATTCCCCGCCCGCTGCAACGGTTGCGCGCACTCTACGTCGCCAAACATCCCGCCCAGGAACGCAACACCGAGCAGAACACCCGCTCCAACATCTCCCGGCACTACGACCTGTCCAACGAGATGTTCGAGACATTCCTCGACGAGACGCTGACGTACTCGAGCGCACTGTTCTCGTCGACCCCGACCCGCGTGGGGCAGGTCCGGGACGTGACGGTCCTGCGGGCACCCGTCCCACAGATCAGCCCGAAGTGGGAGGACTTCGCGGACGCGCAGCGCCGCAAGATCGATCGGCTGCTCGACGAGGCCGGCGTCGGTGCGGGCACCAGGCTGCTCGAGGTCGGGACGGGCTGGGGAGAACTGTGCATCCGGGCGGCGGAACGCGGTGCCGTGGTCCGTTCGGTGACTCTGTCCAGCGAACAGCAGAGCCTGGCCCGTCTGCGCGTCGCCGAGGCCGGACACTCGGAGTCCGTGCAGATCGACCTGCTCGACTACCGCAACGTGGACGGCGAGTACGACGCCATCGTGTCCGTCGAGATGATCGAGGCCGTCGGACATCAGTACTGGGCCACCTACTTCCGGGTGCTCGACAAGCTTCTCGCACCGGGCGGAAAGGTTGCGCTGCAGGCGATCACCATGCCGCACGATCGGATGCTGCAGACCCGCAACACCTACACCTGGGTGCACAAGTACATCTTCCCGGGCGGGTTCCTCCCGTCGACCGAGGCGATCGAATCGATCACCGCCGAACACACCGCACTACGGGTGCGGGAACGCCTGAGCATGGGACAGCACTACGCGGAGACGCTGCGCCTGTGGAAGGAACGGTTCGCCGCGCACAGCGCGCAGGCCGAGGCACTCGGATTCGACGAGACCTTCCGCCGCATGTGGCATTTCTACCTCTGCTACTCGGAGGCCGGGTTCCGCTCCGGCTACATCGACGTCCAGCAGCTCGTCCTCGACAAGACGGGAGCATGACCGTGACCGTTGCCGCCGAACTCGACAAGGCGTTGCGTCCGCTCGTCCGCGGCGAACTGCCCGTGCATCTGACCGCGTGGGACGGCAGCACCGCAGGCCCGGTCACGGCGCCGAAGGTGGTGCTGCGCAGCCCGGACGCCCTGCGCCGATTGCTGTGGAACCCCGGCGAACTCGGGGCCGCGCAGGCCTACGTGACGGGTGAGATCGACGTCGAGGGCGACCTGGGCGAGGCCCTGGCACACGTGTGGGCGGTGGCCCGCGAGCGAGGGCTCGGCGGAGTCCGGCCGAGCCCGTCGACGGTTGCGAAGGTGCTGCGTGTCGCCGCGAAGCTGGGGGTCGCGGGCGGACCGCTCCCCGCGCCTGCCACGCAGGCGAACATCCGCGGACGGCTGCACAGCCTGCTGCGTGACCGCGCCGCGATCAGTCACCACTACGACCTGTCCAACGATTTCTACGCCCTGATCCTCGACCCGCAGATGGCCTACTCGTGCGCCTACTTCACCCGGAATGCGCCGGGAACGCCGCAGGATTCGGACTACGGACTCGAGGACGCCCAGCGGGACAAGCTCGACCTGGTGTGCCGCAAGATCGGACTCGAACCGGGCATGCGACTGCTCGACGTCGGTTGCGGCTGGGGATCGCTGAGCCTCCACGCCGCAGCCGCCTACGACGCACAGGTGGTCGGTGTCACCATCTCCCGCGAGCAGAAGACGTTCATCGACAAGCGGATCGCCGAGCGAGGGTTGCAGGACCGCGTCGAGATCCGTCTGCAGGATTACCGCGAGGTCCCCGACGGCCCGTTCGACGCCGTCGCCTCCCTCGAAATGGGTGAGCACGTGGGCGAGAAGAACTACGCCCGGTACGCGCAGGCCCTCTACGACAACGCGAAGCCCGGTGCGCGGGTGCTGATCCAGCAGATGTCGCGCACCGGACGCCATCCCGGCGGCGGCCCGTTCATCGAGTCGTTCATAGCTCCCGACATGACCATGCGTCCCGTCGGTGAGAGCGTCGCGTACCTCGAACGAGCCGGGCTCGAGGTGCGCGACGTGCATGGTCTTCGCGAGCATTACGTCTGGACCGTCGACGCCTGGCTGGAGAAGTTCGAGTCCCGCTGGGACGACGTCGTCGAGATGGTCGGGCTCGAGATGGCCCGGGTGTGGCGGCTGTATCTCGTCGGCGGCGGGATGAGCTTCGAGCAGGGCCGCATGGGTGTCGATCAGATCCTGGCCGTGAAGCCGACGGCCGCGGGTCGGTCGCTGATGCCTGCCGTGCGGGTCGACTCCGCGGGATCCGACGTGCTCCGATGAACGGATTCGACTGGTCGGACTTCGGCGCCGTCACCGCGGCGAGCGTTCTGGTGCTCGCCGTCCTCCAGGCCGCGACGTTCCTCGTCGGCCGGCGGATCGGACGCTACAACGTCGTCGACGTGTCCTGGGGCCTCGGTTTCGTCCTGGTGGCGCTCGTGGCCGCCGTCATCGGCGACGGCGACACACTGCGCCGCTGGCTGGTGGTGGTGCTCGTCGCCGTGTGGGGTCTGCGACTGACCTGGCACATGTACGCCAAGTCCGCGGGCAAAGGCGAGGACCCGCGCTACGTGGAGATGCTCGACCGGGCCGGCGGCGACTCGCCCGGTGTCGTCGTCAGGAAGATCTTTCTCACCCAGGGACTCGCGCAGTGGTTCGTCTCGCTGCCGCTGCAGGTGTCGGCCGTGCTCGGTCCCGCATCCGGCCTCGGCACGGTCGTCGGGGTGCTCGGAGTGCTCCTGTGGGTGGTCGGCGTCGTGTTCGAATCGGTCGGCGACCACCAGTTGAAGGCGTTCAAGGCGGACCCGTCCAACAAGGGCGAGATCATGGACGCCGGCCTGTGGGCGTGGACGCGGCACCCGAACTACTTCGGCGATTCCTGCGTGTGGTGGGGACTGTGGCTCATCGCGGCGAGCGTGTGGCCCGGCGCCGTCACCGTGCTGTCTCCCGTGGTCATGACGTACTTCCTGGTGTTCGCGACCGGGGCCAGGCTGCTCGAGAAGTCAATGTCGCAGCGTCCCGGCTACCCCGAATACCAGCAGCGAACCAGCTACTTCCTCCCCTTGCCGCCGAAGCGGTGAGCGCTATGCCGGCATCGCTCGCTCCCCGTCGGGTCCCATCGTGGCCACACCGGCCGCAACCTGCTATTAGGCTGTGGATCGATGAACGGAATGGGCCGATGACCGGTGTCGACAGGGACACGGAGAACGTGACGCTGACGGCGTTGCTGGCGCGTATCGCACAGGGCGAGCGGGATGCCTTCAGCGACTTCTACGAACGCACCAGCGCGCGGGTGTACGGCATGGTGCTGCGGGTCCTGCGCGATCCCGGATACAGCGAGGAAACCACCCAAGAGGTGTACCTGCAGGTCTGGAACAACGCGGAGAAATTCGATCCGAAGCAGGGGTCGCCGCTGTCGTGGCTGATCACCCTCGCCCATCGCCGTGCCGTCGACCGGGTGCGGTCGGAGCAGTCCGGCACCGAACGGGAAGCCGCCTACGGCGCCTCGAGTTGGTACGGACCGTTCGACGCGGTGTCGGAAGAGGTCACCCGACGCGGCGACACCAGCGACGTCGTCGACTGCCTCGGCACGCTCACCGAAGTCCAGCAGAGAACCGTGGTCCTCGCCTATTACGGGGGGCTGACGTACCGAGAGGTGTCGGAACGGCTGTCGGTTGCGCTTCCCACGGTGAAGTCACGAATTCGAGACGGATTGATCAGGCTCAAGCAATGTCTGGGGGTGCAGTTCGATGGATGAGTCCCAGCACGACATCCTCGACCTCGCTCAGGTGTACGCCCTCGACGCCGTCGACGATCAGCAGCGCCGCGAGATCGACACCGCGGTCCAGAGCGCACCGCCCGACGTCCGCCTCGAATTCGACACCGCCGTCCGCGGCGTGCACGAGACGATGGCCGCCCAGTCCGCGTCCACCGCGGTCGAGCCGCCCGACTACCTGCTCGGGCGCATCCTCGATGCGTTGCCCGGCACTGCCGCTGCGCCCGCACCGATAGCGCTGGACGAGGTTCGTGCGCGCAAGCGCAGGCGTCTCGTGGCAGCCCTGAGTGCGGCGGCCGCGGTGATCGTCCTCGCCGTGGGTGGCATCACCGTCGCTCAGCAGTTGCAGAGCGAGGACGGCCAACCCGTGCCCGCGCAGATCCTCGCCGCCGACGACGTCCGCACGGCGGTGGCACCGATCGCCGGTGGCGGTTCGGCCACCGTCGTGTACTCCAAGGACGTCGACGCCGGCGTGCTGGTGATGAACGACGTCCCACCGCCCGAGTCCGGTTCCGTCTATCAGATGTGGCTGCTCGGACCGTCGCACGAACCGGTGTCCGCCGGAATCATGGAAGCCGATGACGTGTCGCCGTCGACCACCGCGGTCGTGAACGACATCGACCAGTCCACGGCGCTCGGATTCAGTGTGGAACCGCCCGGCGGTTCCACCCAGCCGACCGGCGACATCTTCGCGACGGTGAACCTCACCTGACACGTGAGTGGCGAAGTGTGCCGGGGCACGCTTCGCCACTCACGTGGGGGGCTTTCGGTCAGGCGTTGGCGGCTTTGTATTCGCGGCGGCGGCGGTGCAGGATCGGTTCGGTGTAGCCGGAGGGCTGGTGGGTGCCGTCGAGGATGAGTTCCTTGGCGGCTTGGAAGGCGATGTTGGTGTCGAAGTCCGGGGCCAGCGGCCGGTAGGTGGGGTCGTTCTGGTTCTGCCGGTCCACGACGGGGGCCATCCGTTGCAGCGACTGCACCACCTGGTCGGCGGTGACCACGCCGTGCCGGATCCAGTTCGCCAGCAGCTGGGAGGAGATGCGGAGGGTGGCGCGGTCCTCCATCAGGGCGACGTCGTGGATGTCGGGGACCTTGGAGCAGCCGACGCCGGCGTCGATCCAGCGGACCACGTACCCGAGGATGGACTGGCAGTTGTTGTCGAGTTCTTCCTGCTTCTCGGCCTCGGACCAGTCGGTGT
Source organism: Rhodococcus wratislaviensis (assembly GCF_900455735.1). Classification (GTDB taxonomy): domain Bacteria; phylum Actinomycetota; class Actinomycetes; order Mycobacteriales; family Mycobacteriaceae; genus Rhodococcus_F; species Rhodococcus_F wratislaviensis. Next base: position 602,195 of record NZ_UAUI01000011.1, read on the forward strand.
TCGGGGCGAGGGGGATGGTGAGGATCTCGTCGAGGGTGGCCCGCCGGGTGCCGGTCAGCCGGTTCTGGACGGCGACCACGTCGACCTGGTGGTAGTGGGTGGCGTGCAGGGTGGCCCCGGTCGGGGACGGCACCCACGCGGTGTTCGCGCCGGCCTTGGGGTGGCCGATCTTCTGCTCGAGCATCTCGGCCATCAGCTCGGTCATCGCCCACATGCCCTTGCCGATCTGCGCCCGCCCCTGCAACCCGCACGCCAGGCCGACGTCGACGTTCCAGTCCTCGTAGGCGGTGATCCAGGTCTGCTTCTTCATCTCGGCCTTGCGGATCATCGGCCCGGCCTCCATCGAGGTGTGGATCTCGTCGCCGGTGCGGTCGAGGAACCCGGTGTTGATGAACACCACCCGCTCCGACGCCTCCCGGATGCAGGCGGCGAGGTTGACGGTGGTGCGGCGTTCCTCGTCCATGATGCCGACCTTGAGGGTGTTGGCGGGCAATCCCAACACCTGCTCGACGCGGCCGAACAGTTCGGTGGTGAACGCGACCTCGTCGGGTCCGTGCTGCTTGGGTTTGACGATGTAGATCGACCCGGTGCGGGAGTTGACCAGCGGGCCGGTCGCCTCGGAGGTGCCGAGCCCGTGGACGGCGCACAGGGAGGTGATCAGGGCGTCGAGGATGCCCTCGGGGATTTCGGTGCCGTCCGGGTGCAGGATCGCCGGGGTGGTCATCAGATGGCCGACGTTGCGGACGAACAGCAGCGACCGCCCGTGCAGGGTCAGTTCGGACCCGTCCGGGGCGGTGTAGGTGCGGTCGCCGTTGAGGCGGCGGGTGAACGCCTTCCCGCCCTTGGTCATCTCCTCGGCCAGGTCGCCGCGGTTGAGTCCGAGCCAGTTGCGGTAGCCGATCACCTTGTCGTCGGCGTCGACGGCGGCGACGGAGTCCTCGAAGTCCATGATGGTGGTGACCGCGGACTCGAGCACCACATCCTTGACCCCGGCCGCGTCCGTCCGGCCGATCGGGGAGGTGGGGTCGATCTGGATTTCCGCGTGCAACCCGTGATTGCGCAGCAGCACACCGGTCGGGGCGTCGGGGGCGCCGAGGTAGCCGACGAACTTGCCCGGCTCGGCGAGGGTGGTGATCGTGCCGTCGGCGAGCTGCACCCGCAGGGCGGTGCCGTCGACGGTGTAGCGGGCGGCGTCGGCGTGCGACCCCTGCGCGAGGGGGGCGGCGGTGTCGAGGAACTGCCGGGCCCAGGCGATGACCCTGTCGCCGCGGACCTTGTTGTAGGTGTCGCCCGCCTCCGCGCCGCCGTCGTCGGGGATGGCGTTGGTGCCGTACAGGGCGTCGTACAGCGACCCCCAGCGGGCGTTGGAGGCGTTCAGCGCGAAGCGGGCGTTGAGGACCGGGACCACCAGCTGCGGGCCGGCGGTGGCGGTGATCTCGGTGTCCACGTTCGCCGTGGACACCGCGAACGGGGCCGGTTCGGGCACCAGGTACCCGATCTCGGTGAGGAACGCCGTGTACTCGGCCGGGTCGATCGCGGTGCCGGCCCGGTCCCGGTGCCAGGCGTCGATCCGGGCCTGCAGGTCGTCGCGGGTGGCGAGCAGCGCCTGGTTCTTCGGCGCCAGATCCCCGATCACCTTGGCCGCACCCGACCAGAACCCGTCCACCGACACCCCGGTCCCGGGCAGTGCCTCCTCGTTCACGAAGTCGTAGAGCACCTTCGCGACCTGCAGACCGCCGACCTCAACACGCTCAGTCATGAAATGACTCACCTTCCGCACTTGGCAAAACTTCCACGATGCGAAAACACAGTTTCGTATCTTGACATTAAGAAAACCGTGTCCATCGAGTTCTGTCAATAGCGGACGGGCGTACGGTTACGGCGTCACATCCGATCAGTGGTCTTCGTCGCCGATGCGGTGGACGTGGATCAGGTTGGTCGAGCCGACGGTGCCCGGAGGCGATCCCGCGACGATGACCACGAGGTCGCCCCGCTGGTACCGGCCCAGGCCGAGGAGCGCGTGGTCGACCTGGTGGATCATCTGGTCGGTCGACTCCACGGGGTCGACGAGGAACGTCTCGGTGCCCCACGTCAGCGCGAGTTGAGCGCGCACCGCCGGGAGCGGGGTGAACGCCAGCAACGGCAGCGGAGTGTGCAGCCGCGCGAGCCGCCGCACGGTGTCCCCGGATTGGGTGAACGCGACGAGCGCCGCGGCGCCCAATCGTTCCCCGATGTCGCGCGCCGCGTAGGACAGCACACCGCCCTTCGTGCGGGGCACGTGCGCCAGCGGCGGAACGTGCGTGGACTTCTCCTCCACGGCACTGATGATCCGGCCCATGGTGCGGACCGTCTCCATCACGTGCTTCCCGACGGACGTTTCACCCGACAGCATGACGGCGTCGGCGCCGTCGAGGACGGCGTTGGCCACGTCGGACGCCTCGGCGCGGGTGGGCCGCGAGTTCTCGATCATCGACTCGAGCATCTGCGTCGCGACGATCACCGGCTTCGCGTTCTCGCGGGCGACCTGGATGGCCCGTTTCTGCGCGAGCGGCACCTGTTCGAGGGGAAGTTCGACGCCCAGATCGCCCCGGGCGACCATCACAGCGTCGAACGCCAGCACGATCGCCTCGAGGTTGTCGATCGCCTCCGGTTTCTCGAGCTTCGCGATCACGGGGACCCGGCGGCCGACCCGGTCCATCACGGCATGGACGAGTTCGATGTCTGCCGCCGATCGCACGAACGACAGGGCGATGAGGTCGACACCGAGACGCAGCGCGAACTCGAGATCGGCGATGTCCTTGTCCGACAGGGCGGGAACCGACACGTTCATCCCCGGCAGGGACACACCCTTGTTGTTGCTGACCGGGCCGCCCTCGGTGACCCGGCACACGACGTCGTTGCCGTCGACGCCGGTGACGACCAATCCGATCTTGCCGTCGTCGACGAGCAACCGGTCACCGGGCTCGGCGTCCTCGGCCAGTTGCTTGTAGGTGGTCGACACCCGGTCGTGGGTGCCGTCGCACTCGTCGACGGTGATCCGCACGACGTCGCCGTCCGACCAGACGGTGCTGCCTTCGGCGAAGCGCCCCAACCTGATCTTCGGGCCCTGGAGGTCGGCGAGAACACCGACCGCCCGGCCGGTGAGTTCGGACGCGTCCCGCACCCGGAGGTAGTTCTCCTCGTGGTCGGCATGTTCGCCGTGGCTGAAGTTGAGCCGTGCGATGTCCATTCCGCAGTCGACGAGTTCGCGTATGCGGTCGCCGGTTGCCGTCGCGGGCCCGAGGGTGCACACGATCTTCGCGCGCCTCGCCGACGCGGGCGCCTCCCGGACGGGTGTGAGGAGTTGTTCGGAAACTGTTGCTGTCATCGGTTTTTCGATTCCGTTCTATGCGCTGCCGGTGTCGGCGTAGGAGATGGCGGCGGCGCGGACGTCGTCGATGCGGTACCGGTTGGCGGCTTCGACGGCCTTGGAGCGGTCGAGGGTGCCTTCGCCGGCGAGGGTGGACAGCACGGCGACGACGATGGATTCGGCGTCGACGTTGAAGTACCGGCGGGCGGCGGGGCGGGTGTCGGAGAACCCGAACCCGTCGGTGCCGAGGGTGGTGTACGAGCCGGGGACCCACTGGCGGATCTGGTCGGCGACGGCGCGCATCCAGTCCGAGGCCGCCACGAACGGGCCGGCGGCATCGGACAACGCCTGCGTGACGTACGGCAGCGGGGCGTCGGTGCCGGGGTCGCGCAGCGCCTGCTGCTCCCGTTCGATGCCCTCGCGGCGCAGCTCACCCCAGGAGGTGACCGACCACACGTCCGCGGCAACGCCCCAGTCGTCGGCGAGCAGCTGCTGGGCGCGTAGGCCCTCGGGCATGGTGACACCGGAGACCAGGATCTGGGCCCTAGGCGCGGAGCCTGCGGAGTGCCCATTTTCTGGCGCGGAGCCGCCGGATGCCTCGGACTTCTTGAACAGGTACATGCCCTTGAGCAGGCCCTCGACGTTCAGGTCGGCGGGCTCGGCGGGCTGGGTGTAGGGCTCGTTGTAGAGGGTGATGTAGTAGAAGATGTCCTCGCCGCCGAACCCGTCGACCCCCTCGGTGCCGCCGTACATCCGGCGCAGCCCGTCCTTGACGATGTGCGCGATCTCGTAGGAGAACGCCGGGTCGTAGGCGACGGCGGCCGGGTTCGTCGACGCCAGCAGCAGCGAGTGCCCGTCGGCGTGCTGGAGTCCCTCGCCGGTGAGGGTGGTGCGTCCGGCGGTGGCGCCGAGGACGAAGCCGCGGGCCATCTGATCCGCCGCCGCCCACAGGCCGTCGCCGGTGCGTTGGAACCCGAACATCGAGTAGAAGATGTACAGCGGGATCATCGGCTCACCGTGGGTGGCGTAGGAGGTGCCGACCGCGGTGAACGAGGCGGTCGAGCCGGCCTCGTTGATGCCCTCGTGCAGGATCTGCCCGATCTCCGACTCCTTGTAGGCCAGCATCAGATCGGCGTCGACCGCGGTGTACAACTGCCCGTTGCGGTTGTAGATCTTCAGCGACGGGAACCAGGAGTCCATCCCGAAGGTGCGGGCCTCGTCCGGGATGATCGGCACGATCCGCTTGCCGATCTCCTTGTCCCGCAACAACTCCTTCATGATCCGCACCAACGCCATGGTGGTCGCGACCTGCTGCTTACCGGAGCCCTTGCGGACCACGTCGTAGGTCGAGTCCGCCGGCTGCGGCAACGGCGCCGGGCTGGTGCGGCGCTGCGGCAGGAACCCACCCAACGCCTTCCGCCGGTCGAGCATGTACCGGATTTCCGGGGCGTCCGCGCCGGGGTGGTAGTACGGCGGCATCTTCGGGTCCTTCTCCAACTCTTCGTCGGAGATCGGGATGCGCTGCAGGTCCCGGAAATTCTTCAGATCATCCAGGGTGAGCTTCTTCATCTGGTGGGTGGCGTTGCGGCCCTCGAAGTGCTTGCCCAGGGTGTAGCCCTTGATGGTGTGCGCCAGGATCACCGTCGGCTGCCCCTTGTGCGCCATCGCCGCCGCGTACGCGGCATAGATCTTGCGGTAGTCGTGGCCGCCGCGCTTGAGGTTCCAGATGTCCTGATCGGACAGGTTCGCGACCAGTTCCTTCGTCCGCGGATCCCTCCCGAAGAAGTGCTCCCGCACGTACCCGCCGTCGTTGGCCTTATACGTTTGGTAGTCCCCGTCCGGGGTGACGTTCATCAGGTTGACCAGGGCACCGTCCCGGTCCGCGTGCAACAACGCGTCCCACTCGCGGCCCCAGACCACCTTGATCACGTTCCAGCCGGCGCCGCGGAAGAACGACTCCAGCTCCTGGATGATCTTGCCGTTGCCGCGGACCGGGCCGTCGAGGCGTTGCAGGTTGCAGTTCACCACGAACGTCAAATTGTCCAGACCTTCGGTGGCCGCCACATGCGCCAGACCCCGCGATTCCGGTTCGTCCATCTCCCCGTCCCCGAGGAACGCCCACACGTGCTGATCGGCGGTGTCCTTGATGCCGCGGTCGTGCAGGTAGTGGTTGAACCGGGCCTGGTAGATCGCGTTCATCGGGCCCAACCCCATCGACACGGTCGGGAACTCCCAGAAATCCGGCAGCAGCCGGGGGTGCGGGTACGACGGCAACCCGCCGCCCTGATCGGCGTGCGAGTGCTCCTGCCGGAACCCGTCCATCCGCTCCGCCGGGATCCGCCCCTCCAAAAAGGCGCGGGCATAGATGCCCGGCGAGGCGTGGCCCTGGATGAAGATCTGATCCCCACCCCCGGGATGGTCCTTGCCGCGGAAGAAGTGGTTGAACCCCACCTCGTACAGCGCGGCCGACGACGCATACGTCGAGATGTGGCCACCGACCCCGACCCCCGGCCGTTGCGCACGGGTCACCATCACCGCCGCGTTCCACCGGATGAACGCCCGGTACCGGCGCTCGGTCTCCTCGTCGCCGGGGAACCACGGCTCGTTCTCCGTCGGGATGGTGTTCACATAATCGGTCGACGTCAACGCCGGCAAAGCGACGTGCTTCTCCCCGGCCCGCTCGAGCATCCGCAACATCAGATACCGGGCACGGGTCGGTCCGGACCGGTCCAACAGTCCGTCGAACGATTCCAACCACTCCGTGGTCTCGTCCGGGTCGATATCCGGCAGATAAGACGCAACACCCTCACGGATGACGCGAACCGAACCGGCGCGGCCGGGGTCTACGGAGGTCGTGGTCTGTTCGAGCAAAGGGATACTCCATCGTTGCGGGCGCGGGATAGGGCGCCGTGGTGGCCGTCCGGGGTGAGGACGACGCTGTGCGACTCACTGCACAGGTGACTACCGCGGTTTCGCGAGCGGCCATCCTGTGATCTGCTTGGGACGTGGGGGCGCGTAGGTGCGCACCTTCGAGGTCGAGAGTCCCAACCCTACAAGAGATTCCGCCAATTTGACAGCCGCACTGACGCCGTCGACCACCGGAACGCCGGTGCGCTCACGGATTCGGTCGTCGAGGCCGGCCATTCCGCCGCAGCCGAGGCAGATCACCTCGGCCTTGTCTTCGCGCACTGCAGCTTCGGCCTCGTCGACGATCGCCTCGATCGCGGCCTCGGGGTCGGATTCCAGCGCGAGGACGGGCAGACCGCTCGCGCGTACACTCGCACACTTGGCGTCGAGGCCGGCGAGCCGGAGCCGGTCTTCGATGAGCGGTACGGTGCGGTCGAGGGTGGTGACCACGGAGTACTTGTGTCCCAGCATCATTGCGACACTGGCGGACGCCTCGGTGATGTCGACGACGGGTACGTCGAGCAGTTCCTGCAGGCCCTCCCGGCCGTGTTCGCCGTACCCGGCCTGGATCACCGCGTCGTACTGTTCCGGGTACGACCGCACCCGGTCCATCACCGCGATCGCGGCGAGGTAGCTTTCGAAGTTTCCTTCCACGGATTCCGCACCGATCTCCGGTGTGAGCCCGACGATCTCGGTACCGGGTGCCGCCACGGTCTCGGCCTGCTTGGCGATGGCGTCCGTGATGGACGTGGTGGTGTTGACGTTGACGACGAGAATACGCATCGAAAGCTCCTGTCAGTGGTCGCCGTGGCCGCTGTCCACGGCGATGGACTCGCCGGACACGTCCACGTACTGCCGGGTGCGGTCGCCGACGACCGCGTAGATTGCTGCCGCCAGGCCCGCTCCGATGAACCAGGAGAACGGGGCGACGAGATGGAAGGCCGGGACGACCGCGAACAAGGTGCTGACGAGCGCGGCGGGAACGAGGGCATAGATCGCCCGAAGGTTGAATCCCTTGCGGTAGTAGTAGGTTCCGGTCGGACCGTCCGAGTAGAGGGCGGGTACGTCGACCTTCGTGCGGCGGATGAACCAGTAGTCGACGAAGATGATGCCGAACAGCGGGCCGAGGACGGCACCGAGGCCACCGAGGAAGTAGTTGATCACCACCGGGCTGTCGTAGAGATTCCACGGCAGCAGGACCACGCCGATGCAGGCGCTGATGATGCCTGCCTTGCGGAAGCTGATCTTCTCGGGGGCGAGGTTCGACAGCACGTACGACGGTGCCACGAAGTTTGCCATGACGTTGACGGCCATCGTCACGATCACGAGGGCGAGGCAGGCCAGCGACAGGAACAGGGTGTTCGGGATTGCCGCGACGATGTCGGTGGGGCTGTCGATGATCGTCCCGTCGATCTGGAACTGGGCGCCGCACAGAATGAACGCGATGACGGCGAACGCGAGGACGTTGACGAACAGACCCCAGAAGTTGCCGCGCACGACGGCGGTCTTCGACGGGGAGCGCCGCGAGAAGTCGCAGAAGTTGAGGATCAGGGTGCCGTAGATCGACATCCACAGGGCCGCCCCGGCGAAGACCTGCCGCCACATCTCCCCACCCGAGGCGGGCTGATCGGACGTCCACGCGATCGAGAAGTCGGTGCGGAACAGCATCCACAGGGCAAGCGAGCCGACCGTGACCAGGATCAGCGGACCGGCCAGGCTCTCGAATCGGCGCACGGCCTCCATTCCGTAGACGAGGACGACGATCTGGATCGCCCAGATCCCGATGAAGCAGATCCATCCGAGGCTGGAGAGTCCGAGGATCGAGTTCTGGTCGAAGCGGTCGAGCGACGGTGCCACGGCGACGAGGAAGATCCGGAAGACGATCGACGCGAGGTAGGTCTGGATTCCGAACCAGACGATCGCGATGACCGCGCGGACGATGGCGGGAATCTGGGCGCCGCGGATTCCGAAACTGATCCGGCTCATCACGGGGAAGGGCACGCCCGTCTTCTGGCCCATGAACCCGGCGTAGGTCATCGCGACGCAGACGATGACCGCACCGATCATGAGCGACAGGATCATGTGGCCGCCGCCCAGCCCGAGCGCGAACAGGCCGATGGCGAACGAGTAGTTGGCGATGTTGTGGACGTCGTTGGTCCACAGCGTGAAGATGCTGTAGCTACCCCAGCGGCGACCCGAGGCCTTCGTGGGTGCCAGGTCCAGGTTGTAGAGTGTGGTACTCGTCTCGGCCGCTGGCGGCGTCGGTGTCGCGACGGTGGTGGTGTGCCGCGAGACTGTGTCGTCTATGAGCATGTGCCTGTCCTTGCGTGGCGGCGAACAATATTCCGTATCGCGGAAATCTTGTTCCATTGGTCCCTCCAAGTGTGAGCCAGGCAACACTGGCCGGTCAATGATTTCCGCAGGATATATCTTGGTGCCGCATCGCCCCGAACACGACAAACCCCCTGTAGCACTAGATATTTCGGATCCAGCGCTACAGGGGGTGAGGTCGGGGCACGGTCAGGCCAGTCCGCGGCTGAGCAGCCGCCCCCGGGGCGCCTCATCGAGCTCGATCCGCTTGCCGGCAAGCCAGGTACTGCGCACGACGCCGGCCAGGGCACGCCGATCGTAGGCGGAGACGGGATTCTTGTGCTGCAGGTTTGCCACGTCGACCACGAACGCCTCCTCGGGCGCGAACACGGCGAAATCCGCCGCGTACCCCAGCGCGATGTGCCCTTTCGTGTTCAGCCCGACCTGCTCGGCCGGGTTCTCCGCCATCCACCGGACCACGTCGTTCAGGCTGTGCCCGCGACGTTTGGCCTCCGACCACACCGCGGACAGCGACACCTGCAGCGAGGCGATGCCGCCCCACGCGACACCGAAGTCGCCGATGTCGAATCTCTTGAGGTCGACCGTGCACGGGGAGTGATCGGTGACGACGCAGTCGATCACGCCGTCGGCCAGGCCCTGCCACAGCAGCTCACGGTTCCCGGCCTCACGGATCGGCGGACAGCACTTGAATTGCGTTGCTCCCGAGGGTATCTCTTCGGATACGAACGACAGATAGTGCGGGCACGTCTCCACGGTGAGCTTCACGCCGTCCTTGCGGGCGGACGCGATCATCGGCAACGCATCGGAGCTCGACAGGTGCAGGATGTGCACCCGGCACCCGGTCCACCGGGCCAGCTCGATAACCTCCGCGATGGCGAGATTCTCGGCACCGCGCGGCCGCGAGTCGAGGAAGTCCGCGTAGTTCTCGCCGCCGGGTGACGTCGCGCGGTCGATCGCGTGCGCGTCTTCCGCGTGCACGATCATCATCGCGCCGAACCCGGCGATCTCCTTCAGCGCCAGTTCGAGCTCGGCCGGATCCAGCGGCGGAAACTCGTCGACGCCGGAATGCAGCAGGAAGCACTTGAACCCGAACACGCCCGCGTCGTGCAGGGCTCGCAGGTCCGGGACGTTGCCGGGTACGGCGCCGCCCCAGAACCCGACGTCGACGTACGCCTGATCGGCGGCGACCCGGCGTTTCACGTCCAGTGCCGCGACGTCGACGGTCGGCGGGATGCTGTTGAGCGGCATGTCGACGATCGTGGTCACCCCGCCGGCGGCCGCGGCCCGGGTCGCGCTCGCGAACCCCTCCCACTCGGTGCGGCCCGGTTCGTTGACGTGCACGTGCGTGTCGACGAGACCGGGGATCAGCACCTCGTCGTCGCCCAACTCGACGACGACCTCGGCGTCGAGCTGGGCGCCGAACGGTTCGATGACGACGATCCGGCCGTCCCGCACACCCACGCAGCGGGCGACCTCCCCGGCCGCGGTGATCACCCGCGGGGCACGGAACAGCAGGTCGAGCCGGTCAGACATCGTCTTCACGCCCCACACCCGCCGCGCCGCGCACCGCGGCCGCCACGGCCGGGGCGACTGCGGCATCGAACACACTCGGCACGATGTACGTGGGATTGAGTTCCGACGGAGACACCGAATCGGAGATCGCGCGGGCGGCGGCGATGAGCATGTCGTCGGTGATCTCGACGGCGTGCGCGTCGAGCAGACCCCGGAACACGCCCGGGAACGCGAGCACGTTGTTGATCTGGTTCGGGAAGTCGGAGCGCCCGATCGCGACGACCGCCGCGTGCCTGCCTGCCGCGACCGGATCGACCTCGGGCACGGGGTTGGCCAGTGCGAACACGATCGAGTCGGGACCCATCGTTTCGATGTCGTCGCCGGTCAGGATGTCCGGCGCCGAGACACCGATGAACACGTCCGCGCCGACCAGTGCGTCCCGCAGCGATCCGGACCGCGCGTCCGGGTTGGTGTTGTTCGCGATCCAGGACCGGAACGAGTCGGACGTGTCGTCGGGCGAGAGGATTCCGTTCCGCCCGCACGCCACGATGTTCGTCGCACCCTGCGCGACCAGCAGCCGGATGATCGCGTGTCCGGCGGCTCCGACACCCGAGACCACGATCTTCACCGTGTCGAGGCTCTTCTCGACCACCCGCAGCGCGTTGGTCAGTGCGGCGAGAACCACGATGGCGGTGCCGTGCTGATCGTCGTGGAACACCGGGATGTCCAGCATGTCGCGGAGCCGTGCCTCGATCTCGAAGCAGCGGGGGGCGGAGATGTCCTCGAGGTTGATTCCGCCGTACACCGGTGCGAGGGCCCGGACGATCTCGACGATCGCGTCCGTGTCCTGGGTGTCCAGGCAGACCGGCCACGCGTCGACGTCGGCGAACTGCTTGAACAGTGCCGCCTTGCCCTCCATCACGGGAATCGACGCGGCGGCACCGATGTTGCCCAGCCCCAGCACGGCCGAGCCGTCGGTGACGACCGCGACGGTGTTGCGCTTGATCGTCAGCCGCCGGACGTCCTCGGGGTTCTCCGCGATGGCGGTGCAGACCCGGGCGACACCGGGCGTGTACGCGCGGGACAGGTCGTCGCGGTGCTTGAGCGGAACCTTCGGCACCACTTCGAGTTTCCCGCCCAGGTGGAGCAGGAACGTGCGGTCACTGACCTTGCCCACCACGACGCCGGGCACGTCGGCGATTGCCGATGCGATCTGCTCGGCGTGCTCGACGTCGGAGGCGTCGCACGTCACGTCGATGACCATGTGGTCGGGGTGGCTCTCCACCACGTCCAACGCGGTCATGGCGCCCTTCACGGAGGCCACCGCCCCCGCGAGAGTCGAAGTGGTGCCTGCCCCGACCGGGGCCGTGACGCGAACGGTGATGGAGTAACCGGGACTGGGATTGGGCATGCGTGTTTCCTCGGGTTCGTCAGGTAGGGGCTCGGACTAGCGCGGCGCCTGGTCGGCGACGAGCGCTTGATGGCTCTGGGGAAGGGCTTCCCACCAGGTGCGTCGCGTCTCCGACAGCGCTGTCGCGTCGAGATCGCCGAACAGCCGCAGCCGGGACAGGCCGCCGTCGGGGTAGACGTCGAGTCGCAGGTGCGTGGCCGCGTCGGTGCCGTCCAGGACGAACCGGTGCCTCGTGTCGGGCTGCACGGCCGTGCGGGACAGCAGTTCGGTCCACGCGCCCTCGTCCGTGATGTCGGCGGTCCGCGCGTCGGCGGTGCTCAACCGCACCCAGCCGGGCGCGTTCCCCACGTAGTAGCTGGTGTCGATCTCGACGTGCCGGGGAATGCCGGCCGCGGCCAGCGAGAACACCGCGAAGTCGTTGCCGCCGCCACGACGCCGGGAGTTCTCCCAGCCCTCCCCCATGTTCCGGGCCCGCCCGGGAAGGATGATGTTCGCGGGCGAGGCGTAGAACGCGTCGGAGCAGCCGACGAGGCGTCCGCCGTTCTCCGCCGCCAGCAGGTCCACCGTCCCGTCCAGGAACCGGGGGTCGGGCACGACCTCACCGTGCACACGCAACCGCGCGACGCCGCCGTCGGGGTAGATCGACAGCCGCACGTGTGTCCACCGGTGCCGGTCGGCGACGGCGTAGGCGTTCGCGGCGTGACCCTCGGCCGGGGACTTCTCGACGATGGTCTGCCAGTCCGCCTTCATGACCTCCTCGATGGACGGGTAGCCCTCGATCGACGCCGCCTCGACGGAGATGAAGGGCGGGTAGTTGCCCTTGAAGTGCGCGGTGTCCACGACGATCCCGTGGATGATGCCCGCGGCCCCGAGCCGGACGATCGCGTAGTCGTGGCCGTCGTCGCGGCGGCGGCGGGTCTCCCACCCGTCGTACACCTTGCCCTTGTGCCCGAAATCGGCCGGGTCGAAGAACGGGGCCTCCGCCTTGATGAGGTTCTCCCGCTGGGCGAACAGTTCGTCGTTGGCCGCGGATACGCTTCCGCCGAGGGCGCGTGAGGCGAGGTCGGGTAGTGCGGTGAAGTCGGTGGACGTCATGATTCTCCTCGTGTGCTGAGTGGTGCGAGTTCGGCAGTCGATGCCGCGATCGTGCAGCCGATCCGGCGCAGTAGTTCCGCCGCATCTCTGATCGATCGGTGAAGGTCCGGTTCCAGGTCCGCGAGCGCGTATGCCGCGGAGATGCCGGCGCTGTGCAATTGGATGTCGCTGAGCAGGTTTCGGCCGCACACGGCCAGGACGGGGATTCCGGCCCTACGCGCCTCGGTCGCGACGCCGATCGGCGCCTTGCCGTGGAGACTCTGCTCGTCGAGTGACCCCTCGCCGGTGATGACGAGGTCCGCCCCGGCGAGCCTCCCAGGGAAGTCGACGAGCCCCAGGACGGTGTCGATGCCGGGCCGGGTGTCGGCCCCCAGCACCGAGATCGCGCCGAACGCCGCACCTCCCGCAGCGCCCGCCCCCGCGACCCGGCTGTCGTCGCGGCCGGTCGCGGCGCGCACGACCTGCGCCCACCGGGTCATGGCGTCCTCGAGCACCACCAGTTCTTCTGCGGCAGCGCCCTTCTGGCTTGCGTACACCGCGGTGGCCCCGGTCGGGCCGAGGAGCGGATTGTCGACGTCGCAGGCGAGTCGGAAATGCGCCTCACGCGCCGCCGGGTGGAGGCCGGTCAGGTCGACCCGGGCTGCCTGGCGCAGCACCGCTCCCCCCTGCGCGACCTCGGTGCCGTCGGCGCCGAGGACACGCACGCCGAGAGCCTGTAACAAGCCGGCACCGCCGTCGGTTGACGCGCTGCCCCCGAGACCGACGATGATCTCGCGGGCTCCCCCCTCCAGCGCGTGCCTGACGACGGTGCCGAGTCCGAATGTACTGGCACCCAAGGGGTCCGCCACACCGTCCGGGAGCAGTACCAAGCCCACCGCCGATGCCAGTTCGACCACCGCGGTCGAGCCGCGCACCGCGTAGGACGAGGTGACGGGCCGACCCGTCGGCCCGGTGGTGGCCACGGCGACCGGCGACCATCCTGCGGCGACGGCCGCCGCGACGGTGCCGTCGCCGCCGTCCGCGACCGGAACACGATCGATCACCCAGGACGGATCACCGGCGACGAGTCCGTCGGCGAGGGCGTCCGCCACTTCCGCGGCGGTGAGGGATCCCTTGAACTTGTCGGGTGCGACCAGTACACGTGTCACGGTGCCCCCTAGTCCAGCAGCATGAGGGCTGTGGGAGCGTGCTCCCAGCTCTCCGCCAGATCCTCGAACTCGGCGACGTTGTCGAGTTCGGTGCCCATCGCGATGTTGGTGACCCGCTCGAGGAAGACCTCGACCACCACCGGCACCTTGTGCTCACCGGCGAGTTCACGCGCCTTCTCGAGGGCGCCGGCGATCTCACCGGGCTCGGTGACCCGCAGCGCCTTGCAGCCCAGGCCCTCGGCGACCTTGACGTGATCGACGCCGTACCCCTTCGGGACCGCGGGCAGCACATCGTGTTCGGTGGCTTCCTGGGTGTTGATGTTGTCGAAGCCCAGTTGCACGCAGAAGTCCATGTCGAATGCGCGCTGCGCCTGACGGATCAGTCCCAGGTAGGAGTTGTTCACCACGACGTGGATGTACGGCAGGTTGAACTGGGCGCCCACCGCCAGTTCCTCGATCATGAACTGGAAGTCGTAGTCACCCGACAGCGCCACGACGGGCGTCTCCGGCTCCGCGGCAACCACTCCGAGAGCGGCGGGAATGGTCCAGCCCAGCGGGCCGGCCTGCCCGCAGTTGATCCAGTTGCGCGCCTTGTAGACGTGCAGGAACTGGCCGCCGGCGATCTGCGAGAGCCCGATCGTGCTGACGTACCGGGTGTTGCGCCCGAAGACGCGGTTCATCTCCTCGTACACCCGCTGCGGTTTGACCGGGACGTCGTCGAAGTGGGTCTTGCGCTGCATGGTCCGCTTCCGGGTGGCACAGTCCTCGACCCAGGTGCTGCGGTCCGCCAGGGTTCCGGCGGCCTTCCGCTCCTTCGCGACGGCGACGAACAGCTCGAGCGCGGCCTTGGCGTCGGAGACGATCCCGTAGTCCGGTGCGAACACGCGCCCGATCTGGGTGGGTTCGATGTCGACGTGAACGAACTTGCGCCCCTTGCGGTAGGTGTCGAGTCCGCCCGTGTGCCGGTTGGCCCAGCGGTTGCCGATGCCCAGGACGAAGTCCGACGCCAGCATGGTGGCGTTGCCGTACCGGTGGGCGGTCTGCAGACCGACCATGCCCGCGGCGAGGCGGTGGTCGTCCGGGATGGTGCCCCAGCCCATCAGCGTCGGCACCACCGGAACGTCCAGCAGTTCCGCCAGTTCCACGAGCAGATCCGCGGCGTCGGCGTTGATGATGCCGCCGCCTGCGACGATCAGCGGGCGGTCGGCGGCCTCCAGCATGTCGAGCGCCTTCTCCGCCTGCGCCCGGGACGCGGCCGGCTTGTACACGGGCAGCGGCTGGTACGTGTCCGGGTCGAACTCGATCTCCGCCAGTTGCACGTCGATCGGCAGGTCGATGAGAACAGGTCCGGGCCGACCGGACCGCATCAGGTGAAATGCCTGCGCGAACGCACCCGGAACCTGGGCCGGCTCGAGCACCGTCATCGCCATCTTCGTGACCGGCCCCGCGATCGCGGCGATGTCGACGGCCTGGAAGTCTTCCTTGTGCAGACGCGCGACCGGGGCCTGCCCGGTGATCGCGAGGATCGGGATCGAGTCCGCCATCGCCGAGTACAGGCCGGTGATCATGTCGGTCCCGGCCGGCCCGGACGTCCCGATGCAGACACCGATGTTTCCGGCCTTGGCGCGGGTGAACCCCTCGGCCATGTGGGATGCGCCCTCGACGTGGCGGGCGAGGACGTGCTTGATCCCACCGTGGTCACGCATTGCTGCGTAGAACGGGTTGATCGCCGCACCGGGGAGGCCGAAGGCCTGGGTGGCACCTTCGAGTTCCAGAATCTTGACCGCTGCATCAGCGGCGCGCATACGAGGCATATCAGTTCTCCATCGAGGATTACGAGTTGAGGCGGGTCACTGGGAGGGGCGGCCGGACAGCCGCTCCACTCCGCGCAGCAGGCCCGAATGATCCAGGCCACCATCACCGTTCGCACGGGCGGAGGCCATCAGCTGGGCGAGGACGGCGCCGAGGGGTGTCACGACGCCGGCCTCACGGGCAGCGCTGGTCACGATGCCGAGATCCTTGTGGTGCAGGTCGATACGGAATCCGGGTTCGAACGACCGGTCCAGCATCTTCTGCGCCTTCTGGTTCAGGACGGCAGATCCGGCGAGCCCGCCGCCGAGTACCTCCACCGCGGCCGCGGTGTCGACACCGTAGGCCTCGAGGAAGATGATCGCCTCGGCGAGGAGCTGGATGTTGCCGGCGACGATCAGCTGGTTCGCTGCCTTCACCGTCTGCCCGGATCCGTTCGGGCCCACGTGGACCACCGTCTTCCCGACGACGTCGAGGATCGGCCTGGCCGACTCGAAGTCTTCCGGGGCGCCGCCGACCATGATCGACAGTGCGGCGTTGACCGCCCCGGCCTCGCCACCCGATACCGGGGCGTCGATCAGCCGGAATCCACGCTCGGCCGCCTGCGCGGCGAGTGCGGTGGTGACGTCGGGCCGGATGCTGGAGAAGTCGATGATCAGAGCGCCTGCCGGGGCGTGGTCGAAGACTCCGTCCTCACCGGCGAGTACGGCCTGCACATCGGGCGAGTCGGGGACCATCACGGCCACGACGTCGGCGCCGGCGACGGCCTTGGCGATGGAGTCCGCCGCGGTGCCGCCGGCTTCGACGAGTGCCGCGGTGCGCTCGGGCGAGCGGTTGTATCCGACCACCTGGTGTCCGGCCTTGGCGAGATGAACGGCCATGGGGCTACCCATGATTCCGAGTCCGATGAATGCGATAGTGCTCACGAGTCTCCTCGATTCCGTCGAAAGTGGTGGTGTGTCAGTGGGCGGCGCGGGACGCGCGCTGTTCGCGGGGCAACCAGTCGAAGGTGTCCGGCCGCGTCGACTTGTACTCGAGCCCGACGTATCCGCGGTAGCCGTGTCCGGCGAGCCTCTTCAGGTAGCCGTCGATGTCGAGCGTTCCGGTGCCGGGTTCTCCGCGACCCGGAGCATCCGCGATCTGCACGTGCCCGATGCGGTCGGCGTAGGCGTCGATCGCGGCGCCGACGTCGTCGCCGTTGACCTCGAGGTGGTAGAGGTCCGCGAGGAGCCGGAGCGAATCGACACCGTGTTCGGCCTTCACCCGGTCGATGACGGCGATCGCCTCGCCGGCGGTCTTCAGCGGGTACGCCGGCGTGCCGCTGACCGGTTCGACGAGCACGACCGCACCGATGCGATCCGCCGCCTTGCCCGCCTGGGCGAGGTTGTCGGTGGCCGTGTCGTCCTGAATCTTCGGATCCGTGCCGTCGATACGATTACCATACAGGGCGTTGAAAGCTCTGGTGCCCAGCCGTTCTCCGATTCCGACGGTGATGTCGATGTTGTCGCGGAACGCCGAGACCTGCGCCGGGTCGGACAGCAGTCCGCGATCCCCCGCCGGCATGTTGCCCGCCGCGAAATTCAACCCGGTGAGCTGCACTCCGGCGTTCTCGATCGCGGCCACGAACGCGTCGACGTCGCTGTCCCGCGGTACGGCGGTGTCGAAGGGCCACCAGAATTCGACGGCGTCGAATCCGGCGTCGCGGGCAGCCTGCGGGCGCTGCAGGAGCGGCACGTCGGTGAGCAGGATCGAGCAGTTCAGGGTGTAGGCCAAGGTATCCATCGGTTGTTCTTTCGCTGTCGGGGTGTTCAGGAGACGGTGGTGTTGTCGGGCTCGGGCAGGCCGCGATAGCGTCGCCAGCCGCCGTGATCGGTGATCTCGGTGAGCTCGCCGGCTCTGCTCTCGAGGAGGCCCGGTCGCAGGCCTACCGCCAGAACCGAACGGCCGTCCGACAGTTCGATCACGGTGAGCTCGAGTTCCTCGGGCTCCTCGGGGAGGAAGTCGGTGCGAATGTCACCGATCGGCACGTCGTAGAGCTCGCCCTCGATCGAGGCTCCCCCGGTCTCTGCCAGCAGCAGTGCGGGGAATTCGTCGCGTACGGAGAAGAATCGGTACTTCGGTGCGGTCCGGACCGTGCCGAGGAACGTGTGTGCAGACACGTTGTGATGCAGGTTTCCGCCACGCATCGCTCCACCGTTGCAGAACAATTCGGCCATCTTGTCAGCTCCTTCTTCCGTGGGCAGGTGTCGCCGGTTCGGGCTTGCCTGCCAGTTCGATCGCTACCTGAAGCAGCGCTTCGCGTAGTCGTTTGGTGTTGGCGTCCAGACCTTCGCGCACCAGGTCCTGGGTGACCGGCCACGGGGTGTCGCTGATGACGTCGTGATCGGTGACCAGGGCGATGCAGGTGTAGGACATGCCCAGTTCACGGGCCAGCGCCGCCTCGGGGTACGGGGTCATGCTGATCAGGTCCCATCCCTGGGCCGCGTACCAGCGGGATTCGGCCCGGGTCGAGAATCGGGGGCCGCGGATCGCCACCATGACGCCGCCGTCGTTGACCACCCATCCGCTCCGGCGGAGCGTCGAGACCACCGCCTGGCGTCCGCGGACGCAGAACGGATCCGCGAAGGACACGTGGACGTCGTCGTCGTGGAAGGTGTCGTCGGTGCGGCCGGTGCGGTCGACGAGCTGGTCGGGCACGACGACCGAGCCGACGCCGATCGCCGGTCGCAGCGAGCCGGACGGGGTGGGCGCGAGGATCGTTCGCACGCCCAGGCTGTGCAGGGCCCAGATGTTCGCGCGGGCATTGATGCGGTGGGGCGGGATGTCGCGGTGCCGTCCGGTGCGGGTCAGGTAGGCGAGCCGGCGGCCCCCTGACGACCCGAGGACGATGCTGTCCGACGTCGGCCCGTACGGGGTGTCGACCTGAACCTGCTCGGCGTCGTCGAGGAGTCCGTAGTAACCCCAGGTGCCGAGCACTCCGACGGTGGGCTGGGTGTCAGGCATGGTGGTTCACCGTTCCTTCCGAGGCCCCGTTCGTGGTCAGCGCTTCGCGCCTCTCGATCGCCGGCCGTGCCGGGGCGTCCTCGAGGTGTTCGTGCCCCGGGTGCGGGTGAATGGTGACGTCGTCCGGGTCGTCGGGCGTGACCTTCCCGTCGAGAACCGCTCGCATCTTGTCCTTGTCGAGCATGCCCTCCCAGTTCGCGACCACAAACGTGGCGAGGCAGTTACCGAGCAGGTTCGTGAACACGCGCATGGAGTCCATGAGCCGGTCGGCGCCGAGCAGCAACGCGACGGCGGCCACGGGGAACGCGCCGATCGCGGCAGCGGTCGCGGACAGGGCGACGAAGGCCGACCCCGGCACCCCCGCCATACCCTTGGAACTGAGAATGAGGATGCCCATGATCACGAGCTGCTCGCCGAAGCCGAGGTCCACCCCGACCGCCTGCGCCAGGAACATCATCGCCAGCGACAGGTAGATCGCGGCTCCGTCGAGGTTGAACGAGTAGCCGGTAGGGATCACCAGACCGACGACGGCGCGGTCGCATCCCGCGTTGTCCAACTTCTTGATGATGCGGGGCATGACCGCCTCGGACGATCCGGTGCCCAGGGCGAGCATGAATTCTTCGCGGCAGTACTTGATGAACTTCCATGCGTTCACTCCGGTGATCAGCTTGACCACGATCGACAGGACGACGATGAAGACCAGTGCAGCGCCGTAGCACGCCAGGATGAGTATTCCGAAGGATTTGAGGGAGCCGGCACCGTAATTGCCGACGGTGAATGCCATCGCACCGAACGCACCGAGAGGCGCCAGGTACATGATGTAGCCGACGATGCGGAAGATGACGTGCAGCGTCTGGTCGATCACATCCATCAGGATCGGCGGAGCCGATTCACTGAAGGACGCCAGCGCGACGCCGAACAGGATCGCGAACAGCAGCACCTGCAGCAGGTTGTTCTGCGCGAACGCATCGAACACGCTGGTCGGGATGATGTGCATGACGAACTCGACGCCACCCGGCAGGTGGCCGCCCTGCGTCTTCTCGTCCAGGGCGCTGGTGTCCAGTGTGGCCGGGTCGATGTTGAGCCCGCTACCCGGCTTGACGAGGTTTCCGACGAGCAGGCCGAGCCCGAGCGCGAAGGTCGTCGCGGCCGTGAACCAGAGCAGCGCCTTGCCGCCGATCTTTCCGAGCGCTTTCATGCTGCCGACCTTGGCGATGCCGGTGACGATCACCAGGAAGATCAGCGGCGACACGACCATTTTGATCAGCTTGATGAAGCCCTCACCCAGCGGCGCCAGGTGATGGGAGAACTCCGGAAACAGGATTCCGGTGGCGATGCCCAGGGCAATTCCGATCAGGACCTGGACGAAAAGTGATCTGTACCAACGCTGCTTTGTGGGTTTCGCAGCGATTTCGACTTCAGACACGGGGCCCTCCCTCGGGGCTTGGCGTTTTCCATATTATGGAAGTTGTATTTCGTATCTCGATATAGTGAACGCCGTCACACCCGGGTTTGTCAACCGATGTAGCGAAGGAATCGTCGCGATCCGTCACTCCCGCGCTATCGTCATACGGAGCGCCCTTTCCGTCTGACGGAAAGAATGTGGAGGCTCTCGGGCAGTCAGAGGATGGAGACAGACATGACGAACGGTCAGAGTCCGGCCGGTGGCGTGCAGTCGGTCGAGCGCGCATTCGACATACTCGAGATCATGGCGAGCGCCGGCGGGTCCATCGGGGTCAGCGAACTCGCCGACCTGGCCGGACTCCCCCTCCCGACCATCCACCGGCTCATCCGCACCCTGATGAACCGCGGATATGTCCGGCAGCTACCCACCCGGCGGTACGCGCTCGGGCCCAAGCTCATTCGCCTCGGCGAGAGCGCCACCCAGCTGATCGGCGCCTGGTCGCGACCGCACCTGTCCGAACTGGTGCGCGGAACCGGCGAGACCGCGAACATGGCCGTTCTCGACGGCACCATGGCCGTCTATGTCGCGCAGGTGCCGTCCGAGCACGCGATGCGGATGTTCACCGAGGTCGGCCGACGCGTCTACCCACACTGCACCGGCGTCGGCAAAGCCATCCTCATGCAACTGTCGAATGACGCCGTGCGCTCATTGGTCAGCCGGACCGGCATGACGACGTACACCGAGAACTCCCTGACCGACCCCGACATGCTGATCGCCGATCTCGAATTGAGCAGAAACCGCGGGTTCGCGATCGACGAGGGCGAGCAGGAGATCGGCGTCCGTTGCTTCTCGGTGCCGGTGCCGAACGCTCCGACCCCCACCGCCATCTCCGTCTCCGGGCCCGCGGCCCGCGTCACCCTCGAGTCGGCCGACCAGATCGTGCCGCTGCTCAAGCGCGTCGCGAAGGAACTCGGCACCGAGTTCGACAAGAACGCCGCTCTCTGAATCCGGGCGACTCATCAACAAAGGTTGACGGATCCGCCGCATCAACTTAAGTTGATAGCGTGAGTGACGATCCGAACCCGGCGACCGCTTTCGCCGCCGTCGTCGCGCTGCGGCGTCAGGCCGACCAGCTCGAGCGTGACGCCGTCGCACACGCACTGTCCGCCGGCTGGACCTGGGCGGACATCGGTCAGGCTCTCGGCGTCTCGGGTCAGGCGGCACACAAACGCCTCGGTCCCGGACGATCCTCCGACAAGAAGACGAGGGGCACACGATGAAGTTCACCCGGGCATGGCGCGACATGCGGACGATGAAGACGCTGTTCTCCGAAACAGAGGCCGAGGCCGACCGGCTGGGCGACCGGGAACCGGGCCTCGAGCACCTGCTGCTCGCATCGTTCACGCTGCCGGACGGTACGGCCCGCCGGGTCTTCGAGCATCTCGGATCGAACCGGGACGCACTGCGCGAGGCGGTCATTCGCGTGCACGGGGAAGCCCTCGCGGCGGCAGGCATGACGGACGCGGGCGTCGCCACCAGCGCACTCAGCCGCCCCCGCACCGGGCCGCTGCGGCTGACCGAACCGGCCCAGGCCGCGTTCCGCAATGCGGTGGCTCTCGCGAAGTCGGAACGGCGACCGATCGTCGGTGCCGACATCGTCGCAGCCGTCGCCACCATCACGCACGGCACCGCGGCGCGGGCCCTGGAATCACTGGGGCTCGTCCGGTCCGACGTCGTCGACGCCGCCCGGGCCGAGCCGGCATCGTGAGCGGACGGCCCAGGCCCGATGTTCGCCGCCTGCGCGGATAGGCTCGACACGTGGTTCTTCCCAGCTCGACTTCTGTGTCCCCTGCAGATGTTCTCGGTTCCATGCGGGACGTCATCGACGGTCCGCTGCCCGACATCGCCGTCCGCTTCTCCAAGTTCCTCGCCGACATCTGGCCGCACACCGCGCTGGTGATCTTCACCCGGGAATGCACGGGACGTCCCCGCAAGGTCAGCGGTGATCCGTCGGTGGTCGAACGCGTCACCATCGCCGAACTGGACGCGCTGCGCACCCGCATGACGGAAGGCACCCCGTTCGACGACCAAACCGTGATTGCCGGCGCGAAGCGGAAAGTGTGGGCGCTGCTGGACGCGACGGGCACCCTCCTCCTCGTTCTCCCGAAGCCGCGGCAGCGCATTCGGGAGGTTCCGCTGGTGGCGGGCGCCTTCGGCGTCGTCGCAGTGTCGATCCGGCATCAGGTGGCGCAGGCGAGCCCGGCATACCTGGCGGAGTCGCGGGCGGCGTCAAGCGAGCGGGCCAGGACCATCGTGGAGCTGACGGACCTGCACGCGGCGACGCTCGAATCGATCCTGTCGACGCTCCGGTCCAAGGACCTGGACGACCGCCGGTCGCGGATCACAGCGAGCGAGACGGCGTCCTCGGCGCTGGTGACTCTGCGTTCCGCGGGCGAATCCGACCGCAACCTCGCGGAGGAAGCCGTCACCACCGCGTTCGCCCGGCTGCAGGGCGAACTGCGGCCGCTGCTCCAGCACCGGCCTGTGCGCGTCGACTACGTCGATCCGCCGGTCGACGGTCGCGCGCTGCCCGGCGAGGTCGCCAGCGCCGCGCGGGCCGTCGTGCGGAGCGCCGTCCTGGCGTTCGCGGCGCAGGCCGCCCTGGAGCGAATCCGCATCGCCTGGGACTGCGACGGCGCGAACCTCCTCGTCGAAGTCCGCGACGACGGCGACGGCGGTCTCGACACCGACGCGCTGGTGCGGCAACTCTCCGGCCGGGTGCACACACTCGGTGGCCGGATCGACGTCGAGTCGGTCGACGGGTGGGGGTCCCGGGTGGCCGTCGCGATCCCCCTCGACGTGCCGGTGGCGCGACCGGACGAACAGCAACTCGGCGACCTCAACCCCCGCGAACTCGAGGTCCTCGGCCACCTCGCGACCGGCAAGAGGAACAAGGCGATCGCCGACAGCCTCGGCATCAGCGAGAGCACGGTCAAATTCCACGTCGCGGGTGTGCTGAAGAAGCTCGGTGTGGCGTCCCGAGGTGAGGCGGGCGCGATCGCCCTCGAGGCCGGCATCCGCGCCGACGCCACCAGCAGGCATGCATGAGCGTCGCGACGCTGCCGATCCGGCGCTGACCCCCATGTGAGTGGCAAAGTGTGCGGGCGCACGCTTTGCCACTCACGTCAGGTGATGCGGTCGGGGTGGGTGTAGATGTTCATGGTGGTGCCGCGGAGGAACCCGATGAGGGTGAGCCCGGTGTCGTGGGCGAGGTCGATCGCCAGCGAGGAGGGCGCGGACACGGCGGCGAGGACGGGGATGCCGGCCATCACCGCCTTCTGCGCCAGCTCGAACGACGCCCGGCCGGACACGAGCAGGACGCTGCCGCGCAGCGGGACCCGGTTCTGTTCGGTGGCCCAGCCGATCAGCTTGTCGACGGCGTTGTGCCGCCCCACGTCCTCCTTGATCGCGAGCAGTTCCCCGGTCCGGGTGAACAATCCGGCCGCGTGCAGACCGCCGGTGGTCTCGAAGACCCGTTGCGCGGCCCGCAATCGGTCGGGCAGCTCCGCGATCGTCGCGGCCGGCACCCGCACCGTGTCGGTGGCCGGCGAATGCTTCGTGCGTTGCCGGATCGCGTCGAGCGACGCCTTCCCGCACACCCCGCACGAGGAGGTGGTGTAGAAGTTGCGTTCGATACCGGTGTCGGGCAGGAACACCCCGGGTGCGAGGTCGACGTCGAGGACGTTGTAGGTGTTGGCACCGTGCTCGTCGACGCTGTTGCAGTAGCGGATCGACGCGATGTCCGCGCGGTCGGCGATGATGCCCTCGGTCAGCAGGAAACCCTGCGCCAGTTCGACATCGGAGCCGGGGGTGCGCATGGTGACCGCCAGTGGTGTCCCGTTCACCCGGATCTCGAGCGGCTCCTCCACCACCACGGTGTCGGGGCGGGTGGACTGCCGGGTGTCGGTGATCCGGGTGACCGGGGTCCGGGTGGTCACACGCCCCATCACAGACGCCGTTCGAGACGGATCGTGATCGCCTTCGACACCGGGGTGTTCGACTTGCGGGCCACGTGATCGAGCGGGATCAGTGGATTCGTCTCCGGGTAGTAGGCGGCGACGTTCCCCCGCGGCGTGGGGTACGGCACCAACCGGAAGTCGTCGGCGCGGCGCTCCTGCACCGTCCCGTCCGGGGCCTCCCATTCGGAGATCAGGTCCACCCGGTCCCCGTCGGTGTACCCGAGTGCGGCGATGTCGTCGGGGGCGATGAACAGCACCCGCCGTCCGCCCTTGACACCGCGATAGCGGTCGTCGAGACCGTAGATGGTGGTGTTGTACTGATCGTGCGAGCGCATCGTCTGCAACATCAACCGGCCCTCGGGTACCGGCAGCCAGGACAGCTCGTTGACCGTGAAATTGGCCTTCCCCGTGTCCGTCACGAACCGGCGCTCGTCCCGGGGTGGGTGCGGCAGCCCGAACCCGTCCGGCCCGCGGACCTTGCGGTTGAAGTCCTCGAACCCGGGGATCACCCGGGCGATGGAATCGCGGATGCGGTCGTAGTCGGCGGTGAACTCCCGCCACGGCACCGAATGGTCGGGACCGAACAGCGCCTGCGCGATCCCGCACACGATCGCGATCTCACTACGCAACTGGTCGCCGGCCGGCTTCAGGCTGCCGCGGGACAGGTGCACCATCGACATCGAGTCCTCGACCGTGACCTGCTGTTTCTTACCGTTCTGGACGTCCTTGTCGGTGCGGCCCAACGAGGGCAGGATCAGCGCGGTCCGCCCGGTGACGAGGTGGGAGCGGTTCAGTTTCGTCGACACCTGCACCGTCAGCGCACACCCCCGCAGCGCGGCCTCGGTGGTCTCGGTGTCCGGCGTCGCCGAGACGAAGTTGCCGCCCATCCCGACGAACACCGACGCCTTCCCGTCCCGCATCGCCCGGATCGAGTCGACCGCGTCCAGGCCGTGCTCCCGCGGCGAGCGGATGCCGAATTCGGCGTCCAACGCGGCGAGGAACGACTCGGGCATCTTCTCCCAGATCCCCATCGTCCGGTCGCCCTGGACGTTCGAGTGCCCGCGGACCGGGCACACCCCGGCCCCGGGTTTGCCGATCATCCCCTGCAACAGCAGCAGGTTCACCGCGTCCTGGATGGTCGCGACCCCGTGCGTCTGCTGGGTCAACCCCATCGCCCAGCAGATGATGGTCTTCTTCGAGGCGATCAACGCGTTCGCGGTGGCCTGGATCTGTTCGAGCGTCAGCCCGGTCGCCCGGACCACCGTGCCCAGATCGACCTGCCGCAGATGCGCCGCGCACTCCTCGAAGCCCGCGGTGTGCCGGTCGATGAACTCCCGGTCCAGCACCGTCCCGGGATTGCGGTCCTCCGCCTCGAGCAGCAACCGGCCCAGCCCCTGGAACAGGGCCTGGTCGCCGCCGATCCGGATCTGCAGGAACTCGTCCGCGATCTGCACACCGTCGCCGACCACGCCGTGCACCTTCTGCGGGTCCTTGAACCGCATCAGCCCGGCCTCCGGCAGCGGGTTGATCGCGATCACCTTCGCCCCGTTGCCCTTCGCCTTCTCCAGGGTCGAGAGCATCCGCGGGTGGTTGGTGCCCGGGTTCTGCCCGGCGATCAGGATCAGGTCGGCGTTCTCGAGGTCGGGAACCGACACCGACCCCTTCCCGATCCCGATCGTCTCCACCAGCGCACTGCCGGACGATTCGTGGCACATGTTCGAGCAGTCCGGCAGGTTGTTCGTCCCGAACGCCCGGATCATCAACTGGTATACGAACGCCGCCTCGTTCGACGTGCGCCCGGACGTGTAGAACACCGCCTCGTGCGGCGACGCCAACGCCCGCAACTCGCCGGCGATCATCGCGAACGCCGCGTCCCAGCCGATCGGCTCGTAATGCGACGATCCCGGCAACAACACCATCGGATGCGTCAGCCGGCCCTGCTGCCCCAACCAGAACTCGGTACGACCCAGCAGATCCGACACCGAATGCGCGGCGAAGAACTCCGGGCCGACCGTGCGGGTTGTCGCCTCCTCCGCCACCGCCTTCGCCCCGTTCTCACAGAACTCCGCATGCTTGCGGTGCCCCGGAGTCTCCGGCCACGCACACCCCGGACAGTCGAACCCCTCCCGCTGGTTCAACTTCATCAACGTCCGGGCCGTGCGCACCGGGCCCATCTGTTCGATCCCACGACGCAACGACACCAACACCGCAGGAACACCTGCCGCATAGGATTTCTCGTGCGTGACGACGACATCGTCCTCGTCGAAGGTGTACCTGTCGGTGGTGTCGGTCATGGAGTCAGTTTCCTCGTGCAATCCATTCGGCGAGGTGCGGGGCCTCGGTGCCGATCGTGGTTCCGTCACCGTGACCGGTGTGGACGAGCGTGTCCTCGGGAAGAGCGAACAGCCGGTCGCGGATCGACCCGATGATGGTCGGGAAATCCGAGTACGAACGGCCCGTGGCGCCGGGGCCACCCGAGAACAGGGTGTCGCCGGAGAACAGCGCCCCGGCCTCGGGCAGGTACAGGCACACCGACCCCGGCGAGTGGCCCGGTGAGTGGATCACCTGGAGCTCGGTGCCCGCGATGGCGATCCGCTGCTCGTCCTCGAGATTCCAGTACTTCGAGTCGGGGTGGCTCATCTTCCACAGCACGTCGTCGCCCGGGTGGAGCAGCACCGGTGCATGCAGACGCTCAGCGAGTTCGGGGGCGACGGTGACGTGGTCGTTGTGACCGTGCGTGCAGATCACGGCGTTCACGTGCCGGTCCCCCACCGCGTCGATGATCGGCTGCGCGGCGTGGGCGGCGTCGACGATCACGACGTCGGTGTCGTCACCGATCAGCCAGATGTTGTTGTCGACGTTCCACTCTCCGCCGTCGAGGGCGAAGGTTCCCTCGGTGACGACCCGCTCGATCCGCAGCTGCCCGCTCACAGGACGACCACCGAACGCAGCACCTCGCCGGCGTGCATGCTGTGGAACGCCGCTTCCACCTCGTCGATCTTGATGCGTTCGGTGACGAACTTCTCCAGCGGCAGCCGGCCCTGCTGGTACAGGTCGACGAGCATCGGGAAGTCACGCTCGGGCAGGCAGTCGCCGTACCACGACGACTTCAGGGATCCGCCGCGGGAGAAGAAGTCGATCAGCGGCATCTCGAGGGTCATGTCGGGGGTCGGGACACCGACCAGCACGACGGTGCCGGCGAGGTCGCGGGCGTAGAACGCCTGCTTCCACGTCTCCGGGCGGCCGACCGCATCGATCACGACGTCGGCGCCGAAACCGCCGGTGAGTTCCTGTACGGCCTCGACGGCGTCCACCTGGCCGCCGTTGATCGTGTGCGTCGCGCCCAGGTCCTTCGCCCATTCGAGTTTCTTGTCGTCCCGGTCGATCGCGATGATCTTCACGGCGCCCGCGAGGCGGGCGCCCATGATCGCGGCGTCGCCGACACCACCGCAGCCGATGACGGCGACGGTGTCTCCGCGGGAGACGTTGCCGGTGTTCACGGCGGCACCGAGGCCGGCCATCACGCCGCAGCCGAGCAGCCCGACGACTGCCGGGTCCGCGGAGGCATCCACCTTGGTGCACTGCCCGGCATGGACGAGCGTCTTGTCGGCGAACGCGCCGATCCCCAGCGCGGGCGTGAGTTCGGTGCCGTCCTCGAGCGTCATCTTCTGCGCAGCGTTGTGCGTGTCGAAGCAGTACTGCGGGCGGCCGCGCTTACAGGCGCGGCACTGACCGCAGACGGCGCGCCAGTTCAGGACGACGAAGTCGCCGACCGCCACAGAGGTGACGCCCTCGCCGACACTCTCGACGATGCCGGAAGCCTCGTGGCCGAGCAGGAACGGGAACTCGTCGTTGATCCCGCCGTCGCGGTAGGTGAGGTCCGTGTGGCACACACCGCATGCCGCGATGTCGACTACCACCTCTCCGGGACCGGGGTCCGGAATGTTGACGGTCGCGATCTCGACGGGGGCACCCTTGGAGCGGGCGATGACGCCTCGTACCTGCTGCGGCATTGGACTCATTCCTTCGGTCGATCAGTCATAGCGGGATCGATGCATGGCCATATATGCACCTCTCCCGAGACCCTACGTTCCCGAAGATCACGGAGGGACTGATCGAAGTGAGAGGTTGACCTAGCCGGAATGCCAGCCCCTCGCTGCGGTATCGCGACAGAGGTCATGACAGGAAACTGACGGTTGACACGCTCCGGTATATACAGGACTATACATCTCGAAGAGTGAGGCACACCACATCGATCACGGAGTTCTGATGACCCGGAGAGATTCCAGCTCGACCGAGGAACCGCACCCGCCCCTTCCGGTGGTACTCGACGGTGCCCAGCTCACCGTCGATCAGCTCACGGCGCTCGCCCGGGAGCCCGTCGTGGTCGAACCCGACCCCGCAGCGCTCGACCACGCACGCCGTTCGTGGGAGACCGCGGTGCGCATCGCCGAACGGCAGCCCATCTACGGACGCACCACGGGCGTCGGGGGCAACCGGGACACCTCCGTCTCCGACGGTGTCGACCAGGACCTTCGACTTCTCCGCAGCCACGCCACGGGCTCGGGCCCCTCGCTGCCGGATCACGTCGTCCGAGCTGCCATGATCATTCGCGTCAACCAAATTCTCAACGGCGGATCCGGTCTGCACCCCGACATCGTGACCGCGTTGATCGATGCCGTCGCGGCGGACGAACAGCCCACCGTGCACGCTCGCGGGGCGATCGGCACCGGCGATCTCAGCGCGTTCTCCGAGATCGCGCTCGGGTTGATGGGCGAGGCACCGCTGCGGGACGGTCGGCTCGTCACCCGGTGGACCGCACACCAGGGTGACGCACTCCCGCTGATCTCGACGAACGCGATGACGGTCGCGCTCGCGGCGACGGCCACCGACAGCGTGGCGAACTGGCTGGAGCACTCACTGATCGTCGGCGTGCTGTCGCTGCTGGCGACGCGCAGTTCCGTCGAGCCGTTCGCGGCGCGGGTGCAGGCAGCCCGCAGGCACCTCGGTCAGGAGGAGGTGGCCGGCCGCGTCCGGGAACTCCTCGCGGGCCAGCACGTACAGGCTGCCCGCGTGCAGGATTCGTACGGATTCCGCGCCCTGCCGCAGATCCTCGGGGCGACCTGGCAGGCGCTGCAGAGGTTGCGGGGGACGCTCGCGATCGAGATGAACTCGTCCTCCGAGAACCCCCTCATCTCCGTCGAGGACGACGCCGTGTACCACAACGGGAACTTCCACGGAATGCCGATCGCCCTCGCGGTGGACGAGGCGAAACTCGCGCTGTCGAGCGCAGCGCTGTTGTCGCAGTGCAGGCTTGCCAATCTCTCGGATCCGGTGGTCACCGGTCTCCGGCCGTTCCTGGCCGACGGTCCGGCGGGCAGCAGCGGCACCATGCTGCTGGAGTACACGACGTCCGCGGCCATCGCCGAGATCCGGATGGCCGCGGCACCGGGGTCTCTCGGACACACCGTGATCTCCCGCGGAACCGAGGACCACGCGAGCTTCGCATCGCAGGCCGCCACTCAGCTCACCGACATCCTCGCCCAGTCTCGCATCGTGCTCGCGTGCGAACTGATCTCGGCGGTGCGCGCCCTCGGCCAGCAGAACCACGAACCCGACACGAGCACCGAACTCGGCGCGTACCTGGACCGGGCGCGCAGGTGCCTGGACCCGCGGACGACCGACCGTCCTCTGAGCGACGACCTGAAAGCAGCGGTGAAGTTTCTGGAACAGATGCCGAATCCGGAGAAAGACGCAACTCGGTAAAGCAGTCCCACGACACCGAACTTCCGAGTGTGTCACCACTCGGATTACACGAAAGTAGCTCGCGAATGATCACATTCGACAAAGTCACCAAGGCGTACCCGGACGGCACGACAGCGGTGAACGAACTCGACCTCGAGTGCCCGAGCGGGAAGATCACCGCACTCGTCGGCCCGTCGGGGTGCGGCAAGACGACGTCGCTTCGCATGATCAACAGGCTGATCGAACCGACGTCCGGAACCATCTCCCTCGACGGCGAATCCACGGCGGACATGGATCCGGCACTGTTGCGCAGGCGCATCGGATACGTCATCCAGCACGCCGGACTGTTCCCGCATCGCACCATCGTGGACAACGTCGCGACGATGCCGAAATTGCTGGGAAAGACGAAGAAGGAAGCGCGAACCCGGGCGATGGAGCTGCTCGAGACGGTCGGTCTCGCGGCGAACTTCGCGGACCGGTACCCCTGGCAGCTCTCGGGTGGCCAGCAGCAGCGAGTGGGGGTCGCGCGCGCCCTCGCCGCGGACCCGGCCTTCATGCTGATGGACGAACCGTTCAGCGCTGTCGACCCGGTGGTCCGGAGCCAGCTCCAGGACGAATTCCTGAGGCTGCAGAAGGACATCGGCAAGACGATCATCATCGTAACGCACGACATCGACGAGGCCCTCAAACTCGGCGACCAGGTCGTCGTGTTGCGGACCGGCGGAATCCTGGCGCAGGCGGCGACGCCGCTGGAGTTGCTGACCGAACCCGCCGACGAGTTCGTCGCCGACTTCGTCGGACGCGACCGCGGCTACCGTTCGCTGGGTTTCTCGAACCTCGGCGGCCGCGTGGAGACGGTTGCCGAACCCGTTGCCCGTCTCGGTGATTCGGCGTCCGACGCCCGCACTCGGACCACGGACGACTGGTTACTCGTCGTCGACTCGGCGAACAAGCCGATCGGCTGGGTGCAACCGGCGAAGGTCGTCGACCGTATCCGCCCGGGCGACGTGAATCTCAGCGGGACGGTCGCCGATGCGCACGGGACGATGCGGGCGCTGCTCGACGCCGCCCTGTCCGCGCCCAGCAAGCGCGGTGTCGTCGTCGACGGCGACGGCGTGCTCGTGGGGACCGTGACGGCACACGCGGCGGTGGCGGCGATCGAGTCGGCGGATCTCGTGGCCGCGGAGGCGATGGCCCGATGAACATCGAATGGCTCGGCCGCCAGTCCGACCGCATCGCCGAACTGGTCGGCTGGCACATCCTGCTCTCGCTCGTGCCGCTCGTCGTCGGTGTGATCGTCGCGTTGCCGATCGGCTGGCTGGCGCATCGCAGTCGCCGGATCAACCCCTACGTGGTGGGGACCGCAGGCCTGCTCTACACGATCCCGTCGCTGGCGCTGTTCGTCCTGCTCCCGCCGATCCTCGGAACGAAGATCCTCGATCCGATGAACATCGTCGTCGCGCTGACGATCTACACCGTCGCCCTGCTCGTCCGCGTCATCGCCGACGCCCTGGATTCGGTGCCGCAGGAGACGGTGCTCGCCGCCACGGCAATGGGCTACCGGCCGTACCAGACCCTGCTGAAAGTGCAGCTGCCGGTGGGTGTTCCCGTCATCTGCGCCGGACTGCGCGTCGCTGTCGTGTCGAACGTCAGCCTCGTTTCTCTCGCCGCGCTGCTCGGGATCCCGCAGATCGGTTCACTGTTCACCCAGGGCTTCCAGTTGCGTTTCTACACACCCATCATCACCGGTATCGCGCTGTGCCTGCTGCTGGCGCTGGTTCTCGACCTGCTCATCGTGCTCGCCAATCGGTTACTCACGCCGTGGACCCCGAAGGTGGTCGCATCATGATCGACTTTCTGCTCGACGGTGCTCATTGGACCGGGCCCGAGGGCATTCCCGCTCTCCTCCTGCAGCACCTGATGTACACGTTCCTCGCCCTGTTCGCGGCGGCGCTGATCGCGGTTCCGCTCGGTCTGTACATCGGGCACACCGGCCGCGGAGCGGTCGTCGTCGCGGGCCTGGCCAACTCACTGCGCGCCCTTCCGACGATCGGTTTGCTGATCCTGCTGGTGCTGGTCATCGCGCCGTCGTTCACGACCAAGCTGGCCTATCTGATTCCCAGCCTGATCGTGCTGGTGCTGCTGGCCATCCCGCCGATTCTCACCAACACGTACGCGGGCATTCGCTCGGTCGACCCGGCCGCCGTGGACGCTGCGCGGGGCATGGGGTTCCGGTCGATGCGCATCCTCACCGAGGTGGAGATGCCGTGCGCACTGCCGCTGATGCTGTCGGGTGTGCGCAGCGCCGTGCTGCAGATTGTCTCGACGGCGACCGTCGCCGCCTACATCTCGCTGGGCGGACTGGGACGTCTCCTCATCGACGGCAAGGCGCAGAGCGACTACGCGCAGATGGCCGCTGGAGCGGTCCTGGTGTCCCTCCTCGCGCTCGCATTCGACCTGGCGATCGGATTCCTCACGGTTCGGGTCGTCTCACCCGGTCTGACGCGACGCGTCCGGAGCGGCGCGAAGCAGCGATCCGGTGCCGACGACACCGCCGTCGCGGCCCGACCTACATCCGCTCCCGAACCCTCGCTGATCTGAAGGACATCATCATGAAGAAGGCATTGATCGTCGCGCTGACCGGCGCCACCCTGATGTCGTTGACGGCATGCGGGATCGGCAAGGACCCGTTGGCGTCCGATGACGGCGGAAGCAGTGACGGCGCCATCGTCGTCGGCTCCGCGGATTTCCCCGAAAGCCAGCTGATCGCGACGATCTACGCGGAGGCGCTGCGCGCGAACGGCATCGACGTCACCGAGAAGCTCAACATCGGAAGCCGGGAGGTGTATGTCCCGGCCATCCGGGACGGCTCCATCGACCTGCTGCCCGAATACTCGGGTGCGTTGCTCCAATATCTCGACAGCGCCACCACCGCGACCGCGTCGGACGAGGTGACCGCGGAGATCAAGGCCAAGCTGCCCGCCGGACTCGTCGCACTGGAACCGTCCCCCGCCGAGGACAAGGACGTTCTCGCGGTGCGGCAGGAGACCGCGGACGAGTACTCGCTGGAGACGATCGAGGACCTCGTGCCCCACGCCGACGAGCTGACCCTCGGCGGCCCGCCCGAGTGGAAGACCCGGGAGAACGGCGTCGCAGGCCTGCGGGACAAGTACGGCCTGACGTTCAAGGAGTTCCTGGCACTGGACGCGGGCGGCCCCCTCACGCTCAACGCCCTGCTCAGCGGTCAGATCGAAGTGGCGGACGTGTTCAGCACCGACCCGGCGATGCGTTCGGAGAACCTCGTGGCGCTCGAGGACACCAAGCACCTGTTCCTGGCGGAGAACATCACCCCGATCATCAACGAGAACAAGGCAGGCGACGACGTCCGCGGCGTCCTGGCCGACGTGTCGGCCGCATTGACGACCGAGGATCTCATCGAGATGAATCAGCGGGTGGCCGACCTCGAGGACATGGGCGACATCGCCCGGGAATGGCTGCAGGACAAGGGCCTGGCGTCCTGATCATGCCCCGGCGTGAAATTGCCGGTGCAGTGCGTGGATCGCCTCCTCGAGTTCGGGAATCGGACCCTCCACCTCGACATCGGGCGCGATGTCCTGGACGGGGATCGGCCGAACGGGTGCCGGCGGGACACCCAGTTCGGCGAGCCACTGCGCCGTCTGCGCGGCAGAACTGACGTAGACGATGCGTCCGAGCCCCACCCAGCCGTGCGCGGCGGAACACATCGGGCAGTGTTCGCCCGACGTGAAGACGGTGGCTCTCGCGCGTTCCTCGGGCGGCATGTTCTCCGCGGCCCACCGGGCGAGCTCGAACTCGGGGTGGCGGGTCGCGTCGCCGCCGGCGACCCGGTTGCGATCCTCGTCGTTCACCATGCCCGCCTCCGAAGTCGCTCCCGCCCGTAACTCTCTGCATGGTGCCACGGACGGGCGCGTCAGCTCAGCGCATCGAACGTCGCCGTCGCATATTGGGCGGTCCGGTCGGAACCGAGTAGTCCCGGCCCCATCTTGTTCATCACGTACGTCATGGTCATTCGTCGTTCGGTGTCGACGACGACCTGCGAGCCGCCCCAGCCACCCCAGAAGCAGATGCGCCCCTCGGGGACGAACGGCACGGACACGGGCGTCGGCAGACCGTACCCGATGCCGAATCGAATCGGTTGCCCCAGAGCCAGATCCACACCGTTGGACTGTTCCTCGAAGATCAGGGAGATGGTGTCCGGCGACAGCAGGCGGACACCGTCGAGTTCTCCCCCGCAGGCCACGACGGACTGGATCCGGGCGAGCGACCGGGCGTTGCCCTGACCACCGGCCGCGCCGTTCTCCGCCGTGCGCCACTCGTCGGACCAGGACGCGGACGCGTCCGGTCCGGGGCCGGTGAACGTCCTGACGATGACGCTGGACGGGTCGAGGGAGGCCAGGTCGATCGGCAACGGCGGCGGCGGGACCACGTTCGACACGCGGCCGAACTCCGATGGGTCCAATCCGATGTGGAAGTCCGCCCCCAGCGGCCCGGCGATCTCCTCCGCGACGAAACGGCCGAGTGTGCGCCCGTCGATTCGGCGGACGACCTCACCGATCAGATGGCCGTAGTTCAGCGCGTGGTATCCGGACGCCGTGCCCGGCTCCCACCACGGCGCCTGGGCCGCAAGTCGTTTTGTGGACTCGGCGAGGTCGAACGTATCCTCGACCGTGATCGGCTGATCCCACCCCGAGACACCCGACGTGTGCGAAAGCAGATGGCGGACCTCAACGCGCTCCTTGCCTGCCGCGGCGAATTCCGGCCAGTACTTTGCGACGGGCGCGTACACGTCCAGCAGTCCGCGATCGACGAGCATCAGTGCGGCGAGCGCGGTGACCGTCTTGGTGCACGACCACACGTTGGTGATGGTGTCGCGCTCCCATTCGGTGGCGTGATCGGTGTCGGACCATCCGCCCCACATGTCGACCACCGGCTCTCCGTCGAGGGTGACGACGATCGACGCGCCGAGTTCCTCACCGGAATCGAGATTGTCCTTCAGTGCCTCCTGCAACGCCGTGAAGCGCTTGTCGCACACTCCTCCGAGCTTGGTCACCTGCGGTTCCTCTCCACCAGCCGACGCAATATTGATCTTGACATCGGGTTCAATTGAGGGTTCCAGTGTGGGCCAGGGCCTCCTGTGATGTCAATCACTTCGATGTCCATCCTCGCGAGGTCCCGCCGCAGCCGGGGCTCACCGGGTTCACCCGTGTCGGGTGAGGTTCGCGACGGCGCGGCGGCCGACGCTGAACCCAGGACTACCGGTGAGGAGACATGCCATGGGCAAGCCATTTCGGGGTGTCGTCAACGTCGACATCCGGGACTCGGTTCCGGATTGGGCCCCGTTCGAGCCACCCCAGGCTCCCGCCGATGCACCCAACGTCGTCTATGTCGTCCTCGACGACGTCGGCTTCTCCGCGATGCGCTGTTACGGCGGGCCGATCGAAACGCCGAACATCGACCGGATCGCCGCCAACGGTGTTCGCTACACCCAGTGGCACACCACCGCGCTGTGCTCGCCCACGCGTTCCTGCCTGCTGACGGGACGCAACCACACGCGCAACAGCATGGCCTGCATCACCGAGGCTGCGATCGGATTCCCCAACGCGAGTGGCACCATCCCACCGGAGAACGGCATGCTCTCGGAGATACTCGCCGAGCGCGGCTGGAACACGTACATGGTGGGCAAATGGCACCTGTGCCCGACCGATGAGATGAACCTGGCCGCCACCCGCCGGAACTGGCCGAGCGGGCGAGGCTTCGAACGCTGGTACGGCTTCCTCGGCGCGGAGACCAACCAGTGGTATCCGGATCTGGTCTACGACAACCACCCCGTCGACCAGCCGCGGACACCGGAGGCGGGCTACCACCTCACCGAGGACATCACGGACAAGGCGCTCGAGTTCATCAAGGACGCCAAGGTGATCGCGCCGGACAAACCGTTCTTCCTCTACTACGCGCCCGGCGCGTGCCATGCCCCGCATCACGCCCCGAAGGAATGGATCGAGAAGTTCGCGGGCAAGTTCGACATGGGCTACGACGCGATCCGTGAACAGACACTCGCCCGGCAGAAGGAGTTGGGCATCGTCGCGGCGGACACCGAACTTCCGCCGATCAATCCGATCGGCACCCCCGAGACGCGATCGGGACCCGAAGGCGAACCGTTCCCGGAACTCGATTTCACCCGACCGTGGGACACGCTGAACGACGACGAAAAACGCCTCTTTGCGCGGATGGCCGAGGTCTACGCAGGCTTCCTGGCCCATGCCGACCATCACATCGGGCGTCTGCTCGATTATCTCGAGCAGAACGATCAGATGGAGAACACGGTCATCGTGGTCGTCTCCGACAACGGCGCGAGCGGGGAGGGTGGCCCGAACGGCTCCGTCAACGAGATGAAGTTCGCCAACGGCATCCCGGACGACCTCGCGGAGAACCTCGCGAAACTCGACGATCTCGGCGGGCCCAAGACATACAACCACTACCCCAACGGCTGGGCGATGGCGTTCAACACCCCGTTCAAGATGTGGAAGCGCTACGAGTTCAACGGCGGGACTGCCGACCCTTGCATCATCTCGTGGCCGGCGGGAACCAAGGCGCGGAACGAGATCCGGGACCAGTACCATCACGCGATCGACCTCGTACCGACGGTCCTCGACCTGCTCGGGGTCGATGCTCCCGAGACCATCAAGGGTCACGTCCAGAGCCCGTTCGACGGCGTCAGTATGCGGAGCAGCATCGACGACAAGTCCGCGCCGTCGGAGCGGAAGTCTCAGTTCTACTCGATGCTCGGCTCGCGGTCGATTTGGCACGAAGGATGGAAGGCCGTCACGACGCATCCGACCATCGCAGGCTGGGGGCACTTCAACGACGACGAATGGGAGCTCTACCACACCGACGTGGACCGCGCCGAAGTGCACAACCTGGCAGCGGAGCATCCCGGCAAGCTGCGGGAGTTGGTGAACATCTGGTTCGCAGAAGCGGGTGCGAACGGAGCGTTCCCTCTGGACGATCGATCGGCCGTCGAGATCATGGGCACACCCCGTCCTCAACTGACAGCGGCCCGAAACCGATATGTGTATTACCCGGACGTCGCCGCCGTGTCGGAATGGCAAGCAGTCAGTACCCGCGGCCGATCGTTCGTGATCGGTGCGCTCGTCGACATCCCGGCACCGGGAGCCGAGGGCGTCCTCTTCGCGATCGGTTCCCGCTTCGGGGGCCACGCGCTGTACGTGAAGGACAACCGGCTGCATTACGTCAACAACTTCGTGGGCAGCGAAGAACAGATGATCGTCGGCTCCGAGGACATCCCCACCGGAACGGACCTGATCCTGTCCGCCTCGTTCGACAAGGACGGGCAGGAGCCCACGTCTACCGAGGGAATCCTGTCTCTCTTCCACGCGGATCGAAAGGTGGGGGAAGGCCGGATCAAAACCCAGATGGGGGCGTTCGCGATCGCGGGTGCGGGGCTGTACGTCGGTCGACACCCGGGCGAGCCGATCACCGAGGACTACCCCGGCGAATCACCTCACCGCTTCACCGGTGGCACGATCAATCGGGTCGCGGTCGACGTCAGCGGCGAACCGTATCTCGATCTCGAGCGGGAGGCCGCCCTGATGCTCATGCGCGAGTGATTCCGGCGGCGCGGGACGCGCAGTGATGCGCTCCACCTCAGCCGGTCACGGGCAGCACCAGCGCCTGTCCCGGATCACCCGAGGCGATGGTGACCTGGTGCGGCACCAGACTTCCGCGGAAGCTCGGGTCTCCCCCGGCCACCACGAGGCGAACGCGGTGCCCCTCGTCGAAGCGGTGGACGATGGCCGGCATCGTGACCTGGACGGGCTCACCGGGTGCCACGATGCGCACCGGAGCGACCTGCCCGTTGATCAGCGTTTCGGTGCCGTCGGGAGCCACGTCGTACAGCTTCGCGAAGACCACGACCGAGTCCTCGACACCGGCGACCGCGGGTGCGGCCGTGACGCGGACGTCGAGCGTCGGGGCTCCGACCACGTCCACCGGGGCGTCGAGGATGCCGGACGACCATTCGGCCTGGGTGCCGGGGATCAAACCCTGCGAGACCTGGTTCTCCGGCCGGGTGTCCGGCGCTTCCCGGTCGGTGGGGAGACCGCCGGGCAGCGTGTTCAGCGTCTGCGCGCCGGGAACGATGCCGTCGAGGCGGTCGGTCAGCGCACCGTTGCCGGAGAGGTAGAGCGAATAGTCGTGGCCCACCGAGACATCCGTGGATTCGGCGTACGCGGGCGCGGCGTTGCCGGTGTAGTCGACCCAGTTCCGGAAATAGCTGAATACCGGTCCGGTGTCGACCGCGCTGTCCTTCAGGTAGTGGTCGAACCAATCGACCATCCGGCCCGTCTCGTACTGGGTGTCGGGGTTCGGATCCTTCATGCTGATCTCGCCCTCGGCGGGAGTGAGATCGGAGTGCCCCCAGCTGTGCCAGATCATCTTCACGTCGTTGCCCTGCGCCTGCAGGGTCTCGAACGTGGCCTTCGACTCGTTGAGGTCGAACAGGGTGTCCTGCTGGCCCTGCATGATCAACACCGGAATCTTCACCCGGTCCGCGTACGACACCACGGACGACTGGCGCAGGAAGTCTACGGACCCCGGGTCCGGGTAGCCCTGCACCGCGGCCTGCGCCAGTGCGGCGCAGGCGGGGTCGGCGAAATTGGGGCAACCAAATGCCCGCACAGGGTCCTGCGTGTAGCCCTCGACCCGGGGGTTGGTCACGCCGATGGCCCCGAACATGAGCGACCACACCACCTTCGACGCTCCGGGAACCGACGTGCTGACCCCGGTCGTCTGGTCGGTGCCATTGGGTGCGAGCGAGTAACTGAGGTCGTTCCACGTGATCATCGGGATGATCGTGTCGATCCGGGGGTCCACCGAGACCGCGGCGAACTGCACGGCCCCGCCGTAGGAGCCGCCGACCATGCCGACCCGCGGGTCGTGCGCCTCGGCGGCGCCGTGGTGAGCGGTCGCGTCCTGCACCACGTAGTCGAGACCGGGGACGGGAACGGTGTGCGCGGGATCGACGAACGCCATCCCGTCGCGTCCGCCGAGGAAGCTCACCAGTTCACTGGCCGCGCGCCCGTCGTAATCGGGGTTGTCCATGTGAATCTTGCAGCCGGAACCGCCGAAGCCCAGCCCGGAATACGCGAGCACCGCGTAGCCGCGGGACGCGAGGAACGAGGCGATACCGGCCTGATCGTTCTTGGAACCGCCGAAGCCGTTGGTGGTGAGGACGGCGGGCACCCGATTCGACGCCGACGCCGAGTCGGGCTTGTACACGTCGCCGATCACGTCGCACGGCTCGTCCCGGTTCGGCCCGACGAGAACCTGGAAGTGGAGCGTGGTCTTGGTGAACCCGGCCGGATCGGCTGTCGCCGGCCCCGACGCCGCGATCGGTGTCAGTACCGCGGCGGCCGCCGTCACCACCGCCAGCGTTGATCTACGCGCCCTGTGTTTCACAGCCCACCCGCCGTCCGTCACTCCGCCCCGAGCACCTGCGACGAGCGTAAACGCTCTGGACGCACGACCAACTCAGGCTGCCGGTGTGTCGCGGCACCGGTGTGGGGCGCGGCTCGCAGACTCGCGCAGGTCGTCCGGCACCCGGCTGCGCCCCTCGTGCGGTTTATATTTGAGCTGTGGTCATGACCAAGCGCGCCGAAACGTCCCTGTTGACCGATCAGGTCTACGAGACGATGCACGAGGCGATCATGAACGGTGATCTGCCTGCCGGCTCCCGCCTGCGCATTCGCGACATTGCCGCGCAGGTCGGCACCAGCGTGATGCCGGTGCGCGAGGCGATCCGGCGTCTGGAGGAAGCCGGTCTGGCCGAGCGTGTCCCCCACAAGGGCGCGGTTGTGAAAGGCCTGACCCTGGCCGAACTGGTGCATGTCTACGATGTGCGCCGGCTGCTCGAGGTGGAGGCCGCACGATTGGGCGCCCAGCAGATCAGCTCAGCGGACGTCGACCGGATGCAGACCGAGTACGAGCTCATGCTGGCCGCCATCGCCGAACGGCGGGTGGTGGCGCTTCTCGACCACGACGAGGCGCTGTTGACCATTCTCTACGAAGCAGCAGCGAACCCCGTGCTCGTCGATTCCATCCGTAACCTGTGGCAGCACTGCCGTGCCTACAAGATCGTCGGTGCCCAGGGCACCCTGGACACGCCGGAAGACGACTCGTTGTGGAGGTACCAGGAACGTCTCGTCGAGGCCGCCCGCAAGGGCGACGCCGACGCTGCGGCCGCCGTCAACAACGAGTCGTTGATCAATGCGACGTCGCGGATCAGGGTGCAGCTCGCCGCCCAAGAGGACGCGGGTTAGCCTCGGCAACAACGACTTTCGCGGCTATTCTCGTAAGCGGTACCCGACGAGGAAGTCATCGCCGCGCTCACCGCCGACGCAGCCGACGTCCGCGAGTGTCAGTTCTGCCGCGATGAGTGATCGAGCCGATCCAACCAGTCGCCGAACAACGCGGCGAGCAGTTCGGGCCGCTCGTGCATGAGCGCATGGCCGACATCCTCGACGACCGCCAGGGTGGCGTGCGGGTAGCGCTCGAGCAATTCGGCCACGTCGGCGTACCCGACGACCGAATCGCGGCGGCCCGCCACGATCAAGGTCGGCCCCGAGAACGCGCTCGACGCGACGTCGACCGTCCACCCGGCGAAGATGCGCCCGAGGGCGTCCTCGTCGACGAGCGTCGTACCCGGCACGACATGGTCGCGGTAGCGGCGAGCGGTGGCCGCCGTGCGCACGACGAAGTACTCGTCGAATCCCGCCCACTGCGCGCGTTCGAGTTCGTCGTAGGCATCGGCGTCCTGGCGAACCACGCCGTGGTCGGGCACGTGTCGTGACCGCTCGGTGACCGGACACAACAACGCCAGGCCGAGCACCGTGTCCGGTCGCTGTGCGGCCACCCCACGGGCCAGGTAGGCGCCGTAGGAATGTCCCACCAGCATCACCGGGCCCGCGCCCAAGCTGTGGATGAAGTCACCGAGCAGCGACACCACATCGTCGTTGCAGGTCAGGCCGTCGGTTGTCGAGAGGCCCATCCCCGGCAGGTCCGGGTAGATCCGTCGGTATCCCGTGCCCGGAACGATGGCTTCGATCGCCGCCTCGACCTCCCGGTGATCCACGCCGGCGCCGTGCAGTGCCACGAGCGGCACGCCGGTGCCGCGCTCGATGTAATGGACCAGGGCTTCGTTGATCCGGCGCTCCATGTCGACACCTTATCGATCCACGCGACCACACGAGCCGCGCTCGACCAATTGCCCGATTCCCCGTCGACAACTGAAATATGCTGCGTGAGGTGGACATTGTCGATGCTCATCATCACTTCATCAACCTGCCCGAACTCGAGTACCCGTGGATCGACAGTCGCCCGCCCGCGCTCACCGCCCTGCTGCCGAACTACTATGACGCTGCGCACCGGTACCTGCCGAGCGACTATCGGGCACAGGTCGAGGGGATGCCCGTCACGGCCTCGGTCGCGTGCGAGTTCGGCGCCGCAGACGGTGTCGCGGAGGCTATCTGGGTTCAGCACTGCGCCGACCGCTTCGGAGTTCCGAACGCCTTCATCGCGGCCGTGCAGCTCGATTCGGTCGATCTGGCAGGCGTTCTCGCGCGATACCGGGATCTTCCGGTTGTCCGGGCTGTGCGTCAGCCGCTGTACTGGGCGGCCGACCCGATCAAGCGCCTGGGTGCGCGCGGCGACTACCTGTCGGACCCGGCGTGGCTGCGTGGATTCGAGCAGGTCGCCGATGCCGGGCTGGTATGGGATCTGCTCGTCTACGACGAGCAGCTACCCGCCACGCACGACCTCATCACCGCGTTTCCCGACACCACCTTCGTGTTGGAGGCGGCCGGGTGGCCGGTCGACCTCACTGCCGAGGGCTTCACCCGTTGGGAGGAACGCCTCACGGCAGTGAGTCAGTTTCCGAATGTCGTCCTCAAGTTGCAGGGAATCGCCCTCATTTTCGGAACATCCCCGGAAGCGATCAGTCGGTGGGTACGGACGGCCATCAGCATCTTCGGTGCCGGGCGGTGCATGTTCGCCTCGCATTATCCGATCGACCACCTGCTGTGGGATACCGAAACCATGGTGTCCACCGTCCAGGCAGCACTCGGCGACGTGCCGTCGACAGAACAATCGCTCTTCTTCGGCGAAACCGCACGTCGGGTGTACCGCCTGCCCGCCGGTGACGCTTAGTATGAGGGAGATCGGAGTACCTGCAGTTTCGACGCCGCCAATCCACTTTCGGCGTCCGGCCAACGCTGTGAGGAGTCCACGTGACGCGCGAGGGCAGTATCCGGGTCGGCGACCGGACCATCACGTATCTCGAAGCCGGTGACCCGGGCGGACCGCTCGTCCTGCACAACCACGGAGGACCCTCGAGCCGCCTGGAGGCCGAGCTGTTCGATTCGCATGCGAAGGCCAATGGCCTGAGATTCGTGTGCGCGGACAGGCCGGGCATGGGCGGGTCCGATCTTCAGCCGGGCCGCACCTTCGAAGGCTGGACCGATGACCTCCTGCTGCTGGCCGACTCCTTCGGCGCACAGCGATTCGCGGTGACCGGCTGGTCCGAGGGTGGACCGTGGGCCCTGGCGGCCGCCGCGTATCTGGACCCCGCGCGTCTCGTCAATGTCGTGTGCATCGCCGGTGGCAATTACGGAACGTTCGGATCGAACTGGGCCGCGAAGTATCTCAGCAGCGTCGACGCGCTGGGCGGCCGCCTGGCACTTCACTTCCACCCCGGTTTCACACTGATGTACGACGTGCTCGGTATCAGTGCCACCCACTTCGCGGATCGCTACGCGAAGGCGATCACGCAGTCGGCGTGCACCGCGGATCGGGAGGTGCTGGCCGACGAGAAGGTCCTCGACGCGTTCCTGAGGGCAGGGCGCGAATGCTTTCGACATGGTGCGGACGGACTCGTCGTCGACGCCACGATGCTCTACAAGGCCTGGCCGTTCGACATGACGACAGTGACGCGCCCCGTACACTTCTGGCAGGGCAGCGCCGACACCCTGGTGCCTGAGATCATCAACAAGACAGTAGCGGACAAGACCCCGGGCGCCGTCTGGCACCCGATCAGCGGCGGTGGTCATTTCATTGCCGTCAGTCACGCGAACGACATTCTCGCACTGGTGGCGAACGATCTTGCGCCAGTGCAACACTGACATTCTCCGTCAGTCCAGGACTTCTCGGTCGCCGAACCGAGTCTTGTAGAACAGCACCGTCACGGCGACGACCGCTTCCAGTGCGGCCGTCGCGAGTGCCGCCGCCATCGGAGCCGACATCGAATGACCCATCGGGGCAGACGCCGCTGCGTGCATCGCGTGCCCGTGGTGGCCGCCGCCACCGGAACCGGGACTCATCACGGTGACGTGCAACGCGATCATGCCGACGTTCATCAGCGCGACGAGACCCCAATCCCGGTGCGATCCACGCATCCACAGGTGCCGCGCGCAGTACAGGCATCCGAAGATCATCGCGATGGTCACCAGTCCGAGCATCGGCGACGACGTCGCATGCTCACCGAGCGACGCGGCGTGAAGCCCTGCCGCGGCCACCGCGAGGGCCGCGGCCGCCCGCCGCAACCAATGACTGGTGCGGTGGGCGGCCGGAGAAAAGACGGCGGACACGACTTCTAGCCTTCGCAGCAGTGCTTCGCGGTGCTCGCCGGCACGTCGAGCGCGGGGTTGCGGTCGAAGAATCCGACCGGCTTGAGCTTGAACCCGGCATAGTCGACCGGCATGACCGGCCAGTCCTCGGGCCGGGGGAAGTGCGTCAGCCCGAACGTGTGCCACAGCACCAGGTCTTCGCCCTCGATGTCCCGGTTGCCCGCCACGAACGTCGGCAGACCAGCCTGGCCCGGATGCTGGTTGACGAAGTCGCCTGCGGGATAACGCTCGGACTCGTCGTATTGCGTGACCCACAGGTGCTTGGTCGCGAACGCGGCGCGGGAGGCGATCGAACTGGACGGGTCCGCCAGGAGCACCGGCTGACCTTCGGGGTGCAGCGCGTACCCGACGTCCTGCCCCAGCCGGTTCTGCTTGGTGGGATTGGTGATGTGCCAGACCCGGGCCTTGAGGTTGTCGGCGGTGCGTTGCCCCTCTGATTCGGTGGTCAACTTGGTCTTCTGGCAGCGGAAGGCATTGCCCCACGGGTTCTCCGGACCCATCGGGACGGGAACGGCATCCACTTCCTCGACGGTGTTCACGTTGCCGTCGACGGCCATGTCGAGCCTGGCGGAGAAGAGGTGCTGGTGGAACGGGGCGCCGAGCCCGGGTGCCATCTGGGTGGAGAATCCCTCGGCACCGCGGTAGGCGGACGTGAAGACGATTCCGGTGGCCTTCGCCTCGAGTTCGATGGTGCCGTCGAGGTAGAGGTACCAGTAGAAGCCGTAGTCGTAGTTGCCGATGGTGAGGAAGAACGAGATGACGAGGCGGCGCGAGCGGCGGGTCTCGGTCATTCCGTTGAACATGTCCGTGTGCTTCCACAGGACGCCGTAATCCTCCTCGTGGAGGCAGATCGCGTTCTTCATGACGCGCGGGTCACCGGACTCGTCGGCGATCGTGACGTCGAAGTACTGGATCTCACCGAGGCAGTCGCATCCGAGTTCGAGCGAGTTGGTGTACCGGCCGAACAGGTACTCACCCTGGTCGAAGTAGTTCTGCCAGTAGCGAACCGGGGACGGATCGGCGTAGGGAACCACCATCTCGGCGATCGAGGCACGATAGATCACGGGACGTTCGACTCCCCCGTCGTCGAACGAGAGCTGGTGCAGCGTCAGACCTTCGCGCACATCGAAACCGAAGCGGAACTTCCAGTCGGCCCAAGTGATCTCGTTGCCGTCGACGGAGAAGCTGGCACCCTCGGGCTGAGTGATCTCGATCGGCTTGAGGTCCGTGCGGGTGGGTGTGGCGTGCGGTTCGGCGTTCCATTCGCCGCGCTCGGCGGGGACGGGAAGCTCGATCTCGTCGACCACCTTGACGACGCGACGCTCGGTGAGATCGACGTAGGCGACGACCCCGTCGATGGGGTGCGCCCACGGCAGATCCGCCTTGTCCTCCTGGTGGAAGGCGAGGACGCGGACGATGCGGTGCCCGACCTCGTCCTCGTGACCGAACACGCCCG
Organism: Rhodococcus wratislaviensis; assembly: GCF_900455735.1. GTDB lineage: Bacteria > Actinomycetota > Actinomycetes > Mycobacteriales > Mycobacteriaceae > Rhodococcus_F > Rhodococcus_F wratislaviensis. Next base: position 647,121 of record NZ_UAUI01000011.1, read on the forward strand.
CCGACAGGGGAACCGCCCGGACCTTCGACGGTTCGATGCCGCGCTCGGCCATCGCTGCGAGCCAGTCGGAGCTGCCGAGCAGGAACGCCTCGATGTCCTCGAACTCCTCGTCGAGGATCGGCACGTGGCCGTCGGTGGCGGAATCGACGGTGGTCGCGCTGATCACACGGTTCTCCGTCACCGACACGACGAGGTCGGTGCCGATGCCGGTGGATCGGTCGAGCAGCAGGATCCGGGCGCGTCGCTCGATCGGATCGCCCGCGGTGAACGCAAGGACCGTCGACTTGTGCGGCTCGGCGAGCGCAACGAAGACGAAGCGCACGTTCTCGCCGATCAGCCCCTCGTCGGTGAGGAGTGTCTTCGCCGAACGGATCTCGTCCGCAGACAATGGAGTGAGCGGATGATCCGGGGCGGCGGAACCGACGGTGGCCGGGGTCTCGGTGGTGGCGGTACTCATCGTGCGATCTCCTTGTCGATGATGGTGTCGTTCGTGTCGTGCTGCGGTAGGGCGGTGTCGTGGCGTGCGGCGTGGGGTCGGAGAACGGCGACGGCTGCTCCGCCGGCGAAGGTTCCGACGAGCAGGACCCCGATGACGGCGGCGAGAGTGCTCGACCCGCCGACGAGAAGGGGAAGGTTGGCGACGGTCATGATCAGGAGCCCGGCCAGGCCGACGAGGCCGAGCAGGGGTGCGATGACGGTGTTCCACACCCGCCGGTCCACTCGCGTCCTGCCGAAGTAGACGAGGACGGCCACGGAGGTCAGAGTCATCAGTGCGACGATGCCGACCGAGGACACGCCGGCGAACCAGGCGAACACCTCGGTCACCGGGTCGAGTCCGGCAACGGCGGACGCGACGATCAGGACGAGAGCGGACGCCGTCTGCACGACCGACGCGATGTACGGCGACGCGTGCTTGGCGTGCGAGCGGCCGCATCCCGCGGGCAGGGCAGCGCTGTTCCCGAGGGAGAAGATGTACCGGGACAGCACGTTGTGGAAGGACAGCAGGGCCGCGAACAGGCTCGTGATCAGAAAGATCTGGACGAGGTCGCCGGCGATCGCGCCCACGTAGCGGGTGGCGGTCTCGGTGATCATCCCTTCCGGATTCTCGGTCGCGATGGCCACGGCGCCCTCGTCGCCCCACGCACTGACCATCGCCCAGCTCGACAGTGCGTAGAAACCGCCGATGACCAGCAACGCCAGGTAGGTGGCCCGGGGGATGGTGCGGCCCGGGTCGCGGGCCTCGTCACGGAAGACGGCGGTGGCCTCGAATCCGATGTACCCGGCGATGGCGAAGATCAGTGCGATGCCGGGTGCTCCGGAGAAGAACTCGGCGGGGTGGAACGCCGCCGTCGAGAATCCCTCGTCGCCGCCGCCCCGGACGATGACGGCGGCGTCGATGACGAGGACGATCCCGACCTCGCAGACGAGCAGTACGCCGAGCACCTTGCCGGACAGGTCGATGTGCCGGTATCCGAGGATCGCGACCACGGCCGTCACGGCCAGGGCCCACACGTACCAGGGAAGTTCGGGGCCACCGTGAGCGGTGACGAAATCGTTGACTGCGGCTCCGATGTATCCGTACACCGCGCCCTGGACCGCGGTGTAGGACAACAGCGCGAGGAATGCGGAGCCGAGACCGGCATGCCGGCCCAGGCCCTGCGTGATGTAGGTGTAGAACGCGCCGGCGCCGGGGAGGTGCTTGGCCATCGCCGTGAATCCGACGGCGAAGAACAGCAGCACCACCGTGCAGACGATGTACGACGCGGGATAGGCGGCGCCGTTGCCCGCTGCGATGCCCAGGGGCACGGTTCCGGCGATCACGGTCAACGGGGCCGCCGCTGCGACGACCATGAACACGATGGCACCCGGACCGAGGGTGCCTGCCAGTCTGCGAGGGCCGACGTCGCTGACCGCACTCGAGTGCGTGGGGGCGTTGGTTGTCATGGCTTCCTTCGACTTTCACGAGGAGAGGGTCTGCGTGGAGGCTCCGCGGTGAGCTCTGGAACGAGCATGCGACTGCGGGTTGTCGGCGCAGTTGCCGCAGCGTCACAGTCCGTCGACAGCAAATGAGAACGCACGCAGGACGATTCTCATTCGGGTCCGGTCGAGGAATCTAGAGTGCGATGTTGACGGACTTGCTCTGGGTGTATTCGGCGATGGCGCCTTCACCGAGTTCCCGTCCCCACCCGGACTGCTTGTAGCCGCCGAACGGAAGCGCCGTGTCGAACGCATTGTGGCAATTCACCCACACCGTGCCCGCCTTGATCTCGGCGGCCACCTCGTGGGCGCGGGACACGTCCCGTGTCCATACGCTGGCGGCGAGGCCGTACGGGGTGTCGTTGGCGGCCGCGCGGACGCCTTCCTCCCGGTTGAACGGCACCGCCACCGCGACGGGCCCGAAGATCTCCTCCTGGTACACGCTGAAGTTCCGGTTCACGTCGACCAGCAGGGTGGGCTCGACGTAGAAGCCGGTGTCGCCGTGCCGCTGCCCCCCGGAGAGGGCGCGGGCACCGTCGGCGAGTCCGGCGTCGATGTATCCGGTGACCTTGCCCAACTGCTCCTGGGAGATCAGCGGGCCGATGTCGTTGGTGGGGTCGAGTCCGGGACCGATCTTCTGCGCCTTCGCGAAATCGGCTACACCGGATGTGAATTCGTTGAAGATCCGGTCTTCGACGAGCAGGCGCGTTCCGGCGGTGCAGGCCTGGCCGTGGTTGAACAGGAACCCGCCTGCCACGCCCGGGATCGCCGCCTCGAGGTCGGCGTCGGAGAAGATCACCTGCGGGCTCTTGCCACCGAGTTCGAGGGACACCTTCTTCAGGTTCCCCGACGCGGCATTGACGATCTTCTTTCCGACCTCGGTCGAACCGGTGAACGCGACCTTGTCGACGTCGTCGTGGCTCGACAGCGCCGCGCCGATGTCACCGAAGCCGGTGAGCACGTTGAACACGCCGTCGGGGACGCCGGCCTCGGCAACCACCTCGGCGAGGAGCAGCGCGGTGAGCGGGGTCTGCTCCGCAGGCTTGAGGATCATGGTGTTCGAGCAGGTCAGCGCGGGCGCCACCTTGAACGCGGCCATCACCAGCGGGAAGTTCCACGGGATGATCTGGGCGCACACACCGACCGGTTCACGGGTGGTGAAGGCGTGGAAGCGGGCTCCGGGCGCCCACGGCACCGACACGGGAATGGTGCGGCCTTCGATCTTGGTGGCCCAGCCGGCGTAGTAGAAGAAGATCTCCGCCGCCCACGTCACGTCGACAGCCTTCGCGACGGCCACGGACTTGCCGTTGTCGATCGACTCGAGCTGCGCGAACTGGTCGGCCCGGGCCAGAATCCCCTCGCCGATCTTCCAGAGGATCCGCTGACGTTCCGCGGGGGTGAGCGAGCGCCACGGCCCGGACTCGAAGGCCCGCCGGGCCGCCGCTACCGCCCTGTCCACGTCTTCGATGCCGGCGTGCGGCACTGTCGTGATCACCTGTCCGGTGGCGGGATCGACCGTCTCGAACGTCCTGCCCGACGCCGAGTCCACCCATCGGCCGTCGACGAACATGCGCTTCGGCGATGAAACGAAGTCGACGACCCGGGGGTCGAGTCCGGCTGGGGTGTGAACGACTGCAGTCATCATGTCCTCTTCGATGGAGTGAATGAATCTGTGAATGAATCCGGCTTCTGCAGAACACTTTTGGCGGTAGTTTTCGCCTCGTCGTGCTGCGGCCTGAACCCACGATAAACCCCGGATGTGTCGCCGGTCACTACTAAATCCGGATGGGAATCAGCGACTGCGGCATTCTCATTCGACTTCTCCGGCCGCGGCGGCGCCGATTCTCATTCCGGCTTTTCGGGTCGGTGCAGCTGATCCGCGGTGCGCGCAGGCGAAGGCTCCGAAATTGGGAACGAATTCTCCGGCCATTCTCATTCGAGGTGATCGAAAATTAATTCCGATCGGCGCATCGCGCTCGTCTCCTGCGCTAGCGTGCAACTCATGCAGCCCCGGGTTGATCACTCGCGCGGGGCCGGCCGGAAAGTGTGGAGAGCAGGTGCGTGGTGTCCGGTACACCGAGAATCAGAAGTAGATCACCGGTCGCCGGTCTCGAGCGGGCGCGTCTGAGTTTCGTCCAGGTGCTGGGGCAGTCCGTTTCCGCGGTCGCACCTTCGGCCGTGATGGTCACGCTGCCTGCTCTCGTCATACCCGATGCGGGCCGGGCGACCATCGCGGTATTCGTCGCGGCGGCGATTCTGATGACGGCGGTCGGCTACTGCATCGGGCAGTTCGCCACCCGGATGGTGGCCGTCAGTGGTCTCTACAGCTACATCGTGAAGGGCCTCGGCCCGGTACCCGGTTTCGGCGGGGGCTGGTCGCTGCTCGTCGGCTACGCCGCCGCGGCCATGGCGAGCACGCTCGGTGCCGCGAGTTACCTCGCCGCGCTGCTCGGGCGAGTCGGGCTTCCGGCGGGGACGCCTCTCATCGCGGTCCTCGCGGCGATCGTCGGACTGCTCGCTCTTCTGCTCATGGTCCGGGGAGTGCAATTGTCGGCGCGGATCATGCTCGCCATCGAGGTCTTCGCCATCGTGGCGGCCTCCGCCGCGCTGGTGGTCGCATTCGTGCAATCGGTCCGCGAGGGCGCCACCCCGTCCGCGGGCGGCGCGAAATCGGGGTCCGCGGTCGGGTTCGCCGTATTGCTCGCGATCACGTCGTTCGTCGGATTCGAGAGCGCGGGCACGGTGGCGCGGGAAGCCCGCAACCCGTTCGTCGCCGTCCCGCGCGCGATCCGGTGGACCCCGATCGCCCTGGGGGTTCTGTACGTGTTCGCGGCCGCCCTGCAGTTGCCGGAGCCGGTGCGGCAGGGAGTCGACTCGCTGCCGATCGTCCTCACCTTGCCCGACACGTCGGGCGCCGGTTCGTCGGCGTTGTCGATCGTCATGGAACTCGGCATCACCGCCTCCTGGTTCGCGTGTGTCCTCGGATCGACGACGGCGTTGTCGCGCACCCTGTTCGCGATGGGCCGCGAAGGGGTGGTTCCGAGTGTGTTCGGCCGGACGCACCACCGGTTCCACACCCCGCACGTGGCGCTGACGGCCGCGATGCCGGTCGTCGTCGCGGTGCCCGTCGTCTATCTGTTCGTCAGCGGTTCGAGCCGCGACGTCCTGATCGGACTCCTCGCCGTGTCCGCGCACGGCTACGTCCTGGCGTACGTCCTGCTGTGCGTCGCGACGCCGGCGTTCCTTCGGCGGATCGGCGAACTGACTCGGCTTCCCCTGATCATCGGAGTGCTGACGGCGACGGCGATGGTCGCACTGGTCGGGTGGGCGGCGTTCTCCCGCACGTATGTCGCGGGCGCGGCGACGGCGGTCTACGTGCTCCTGATGATTGTCGGCGCCGCGGTCTTCGCGATCCGCGCCAGGAGATCCCCCGGAATCGGAGAACGGATGGGTGTGTACGACGAGGCCGTGGCCGAAGACCTGCTCGGCCGTTACCGACCGTGGGAGGTCCGCCGGTGAGTGCCGACGACAGAGCCCTGTCGGGGCGGCAGCCGAAGGCCGTCACCAGCGCGCTGCGGGTGCTCGAGGAGGTCGCCCGGGCCGGCTCGGGTGTCACAGCGAAAGACATCGCGACCCGCCTGTCGATGCCGTCGGCGACCACGTACCGACTGCTCAACATCCTCGTGGGCGAAGGCTATGTGGTGCGGCTCCCCGACCTGTCCGGGTTCGCGCTGGGCCAGAAGATCGGGATCCTCGTCGACGCCGCCGTCGTGCCCACAGTATGTGCGGCGGCGCGTGAGGTTCTCGCCGAACTGCGACTGTCGGTGCGCTTCGGGGTCCACCTGTTCTTCTACACCAACGTCGCCGTCCGCACGGCCGACGCCGACCCCGAATACCCGCCGCCGGAGGACGAGTCGTTCCTCAACCAGCACCTCTACGCGTGCGCCGTCGGCAAGCTCCTTCTCGCGGAGAAGTCGGAACTCGAATCCGTGCTTCCCCGGTGGGAGCCACGGGCGCTGACGGCCCGCACGATCGTCGCGAGGAGCGAACTGCTCGCGAATCTGGACCTGATCCGAAGCCAGGGCTTCGCCACCCAACTCGCGGAACTCCGGGACGCGTCGGCTTGCGTCGCCGTCCCCGTCCGGTCCGGAACGGGGGCCCTCGTCGGCAGTCTCGCACTGTCGGGACATGTCGATCACGAACACCTCATGCTGCGCCACGTCCCGTCACTGCGCGAGCACGCGGAACGGCTGGCCCCGCTGATGGCCTAGCGCTACGGCGTCTGCGACTGGCGGGCGAGCCGGCGGTCGTAGTCGGCCCGCCCGGCGGGGTCGACGGCAGTGAGCGCCCGCCGGTCGTCGATCAGACGGCGGCCGAGATCGAGGAGACGCTCGGGGACCACGGCGTCGATCAGATCCCATCCGGCGAGGTAGCGGGGCACGGCGGTTTCGGCGCGACGATGGTCGAGCGTTCGGACGATGGCGTCCGCCACGTCCTCGGGGTCGACGGTCGGCATCCCGCCGTCCAGCGGCACACCGGACGACAGCCCGGTGCGCACCGCGCTGGGAAGAATGGTGCTCACGCTGACTCCGGCGGGAGCGAACTCGGCCCGGACGGCGGCGGAGAGCCCCACCGCTCCGAACTTGCTGGCGTTGTAGACGGCCATCCCGGGCACGGGCAGTTTGCCAGCCATGGATGCGACGTTGACGATGTGACCACGCCCGCGCTCGATCATGCCGGGCAACACCGTTCGCATCCCGTGCAGCGGACCCCACACGTTGACGTTCATCGTCATCCGGCTGGTCGAGTCGGGTTCCTCGAGGAACCCACCGAGCGGCATGACGCCGGCGTTGTTGACCAGCACGTCGATGCGGTCGCAGTCCGCCAGCACCGCGTCGACGAACCGCCGCCACGACTCCGCGGACGCGACGTCCACCGTGTACGCGCGGGCGCCGATCGCGGCCGCGGCCTCGTCGGCGACCGCACGATCGAGGTCACCGATGCACACGGTCGCGCCCCTGGCCGCGAACAGTTCGGCGGTGGCGCGCCCGATGCCCCGTCCTCCTCCGGTCACGACGACGACAGCGTCGTCGAGGTCGATCACGGGATAGTTCCGACCGCTGAAGATGCCCCTATTTCGGAGACTAGCAGTATCCGAGTTACGTCGGTAGCCCGAATTCCCTCCTGGAGGTATCGCTCGACCAGCCGACGTCAGGCGCCGACGGCCACTCCGCGCGGTGCGGGAGTGAGGCTCGCGCCGCCGAGACCGAGGTGGTCACGCAGGGTGCTTCCGGTGTAGTCGGTGCGGAAGAGTCCACGCCGCTGCAGCTCGGGGACGACGAGGTCGACGAAGTCGTCGAACGTTCCCGGTGCCTGGGCCGCGGACAGGATGTACCCGTCCGCCTCCCCGCCGAGGAATCCTTCCTCGATCTGATCGGCGATCTGCGACGCCGTCCCGACGAACTGCGGCAGCAGCACACCCTGGGCGTAGAGCTTGCCGATGTCGCGCAACGTGAGGTCGTCCTCGACGCTGAGCCGGCGCGCGACGTCGAACAGTCCCTGGGTGCCCGGCACGACGACATCCTCGATCGGTGCGTCGAGGTCGTACTGCGAGAAGTCGTGATCGGTGTGCACCGACAGCGTGATCAGGCCGGAGACGGGGTCGGCGAGTTCGTTGTGGAACGCCTGCTTCTCCCGCGCGATCGACTCGGTCTCACCCACGAACGGCACGAAGGACGGGAAGATTTTGATGTCGTCGGGGTTTCGGCCGAAGTTCGATGCACGCGACTTCACGTCGTCGTAGTAGGCCTTACGGCCCTCACTGGTCGGGTCGATCTCGAAGATCGCCTCGGCCCAGCGGGCGGCGAAGTCCTTACCGACCGAGGAGGACCCGGCCTGGATGATCACGGGACGGCTCTGCGGTGAGTGCGGCACCGTCAACGGTCCGCGCGTCTTGAACCACTCGCCCTCGTGGTCGACGGTGCGCACCTTGTCGGGATCGGCGAACACACCCGACGCCTTGTCCTGCACCAGGGCGTCGCGATCCCAGCTGCCCCAGAGCTTGAATGCGACCTCGAGGAATTCCTGGGCGCGGTCGTACCGCTCGTCGTGACCGAGGTGGTTCTCGATGCCGAAGTTCTGGGCCTCCGCCTGATTGAGCGAGGTGACGACGTTCCAGCCCGCCCGGCCCCGGGACAGGTGGTCGAGGGTGGCGAAGATCCGCGCCACCTCGTACGGGTGGAAGTAGGTGGTGGACTTGGTGATCGCCAGACCGATCTTCTCGGTCACATTGGCCAGGCCCGCCGCCACCAGCGAGGGGTCGATGGTCGCCGACGCCTGCGTTCCGCTGCTCAGCGGAACACGGATGTCGTTACCGTACCGAACGGGTGTGGCGAGGAGATCGGCGAAGAACAGGAAGTCGAACTTTCCGCGTTCGAGTGTCTGCGCCACGCGCCGGTAGTAGTCGGGTCCGAGGTAGTCGGTCTCCGACGCCGGATGCCGCCACGCGGCGTGGGAGTGGGTGACGTGCGAGGCGATGAGGAAGCCGGCGAGGTGCAGTTCACGAGACATGGTGTGGCTCCTTGATCGGTCGGAAGTCTTAGTTCAGCCTTCAACAACGCGGCGATGGATGTCACCGATTGGACTCAGCGTGACGCGAAGTCCGCGACATTCGCAGACTCGCATGGAGCCGAGTCCGTCGAAGTCAGGTCGATATCCGGTGCACCGCAATATGATGAGTGATGACGAAAAACCCGCCGGTCCCCCACGATCCGGTCGTCCTCGAAGCGTTCCCGTGAGGTCGGCTCTGTCGGCGGTCCTCGCCGGGTGCGTAGTGGCGCTCGCGCTCCCGTGGTCGCATGTCGCCATGGCCGACGCCGCGCCCGATTCCGCCATCCGGTACGTCGCGTTGGGCGATTCGCGGGCCACCGGGTCGCCTCACGACCCGCTGTCGATTCGAGACGGGTGCTTCCGCACCTCCGACGCGTACCCGCAGATCGTCGCCGACACCCTGGGCGCGGCATCCTACGTCAGCCGGGCGTGCGCCGGGGCGAAGACCGAAAATATCACGGATACACCACAATTCACCATCACCGGGCCGCAGCCACCGCAGATCGGCGCACTCCAGCCGGACACGACGCTCGTCACCGTCAGCATCGGGGGAAACGACATCGCGTGGTCGTCGTTGGTGGAACCCTGCTACACGCTCGTCCCGGGACTCGACGCGAACTGTCGTTCCGACGCCACCACTGCCCGGCGCATGAACGACGCTCTCACCGTGCTCGGCCCGAAGGTGTCCGCCACCCTGGCTGCGATCACCGGGAAGTCCCCCGCCGCAACGGTGCTCGTGGTGGGGCACGGGGGCATCTTCGGCGACCGCGGTTGCTGGCCGTACATCCCCACGAGCGACGCCGACGCCGCCTTCGTCGTGCAATTCTTCGTGAGAATGAACAACGTTCTCGCCGACGCGGCACGCACGAACGGCGCCTACTTCGTCGACGTGGCCGCGGCCGCAGTAGGGCACGATGCGTGTGCCGGATCCGATCGACGGTGGTTCGAAGGCCTCGTCCCCCAATCGTTCACGATGCCCCTGCACCCCACCCACGAAGGACTGAGGGCGATGGCGTCGCTCGTCGTTGCCACCCGTCCATGATCCGCTTCGTGGAAACCGACTGGCGCCACTCCAGCCCAGGTCAGCACTGAGCTACTTGCCGACCCCCGGCTGGATATCCGACCCGGTGGCGCAGGCGTGAGGTCGTCCGGTATACCTTTGAAACGGGCCGTCCGGTTTGTTACTGGAAACCACCAGTAACCGATACCGACGCTCACACGAAGTACATCGATATCTGTTTCCCGACACGTGGATCTGTCCACGAGCCGGGAACGGAAGGACCGCAGTGCTGTTGGCAGAAACGTCACGAACACCGGCCCCCGTGGCCGCACCCGATGCCGAGGACTGGCGCGAGCTGGCCTCATGCCGCGGGGTCGCATCATCGGTGTTCTTCTCCCCCGACGGCGAGCGCGGTCATGCCCGCGCCCGTCGCGAAGCGAACGCCCAGCAGATCTGCCAGGACTGCCCTGTGCTCGCCCAGTGTCGCGACCACGCCCTGACAGAGGACGAACCGTACGGAATCTGGGGCGGGATGACCGAAGCCGACCGCCGACGGCACGCCCGCCGACTCCGTTCCGGCGAGCGCCGCTGATCAGTTCCGCCGAACAACTCGGTACCGGATCACCGTGCCTCCAGCTTGTCGATATCGGCGAGGACTTTCTTGTGCCACGCGATCTCGGTCTGGATGCGCATCTTGGCGTGGGCGACGATGAGATCGTCGGCGGTGCTCTGGTCGGGCCATCGGCGATCGAGCTGGTGATCGAACTGCAGCTCGCGTGCCGCGAGGACCGCGATACGGTCTTCGACGTAGCCGCGAAGTACGTCTCGGTCCAGATCTGCACTGACGGCCAGGGCGAGGTCGACGGGGTCCGGTTTGAGTTCGAACTCGGTGAACGCCTCATCGCGGAGCGCTCGAAGTTCCCTGATTCCTTCCGCCGTGATCTCGTACACAGTTCTGGCGGGCAGCGCACCGTCCTGCTCTGTCCGCAACGGCCGGATCAGGCCCTCGCCTTCGAGCCGATGCAACGCACCGTAGAGCGACCCGGGCTTCACCTGTGACCACAGTTCGGCCCGATCCACACGCGCGTCGCGACGCAGTTGGTGACCGTGCATCGGTCCCCGCTTGGAGAGAGCGCCGAGGACGAACAGCCGCGTGGGATTCATGCCGTCAGTTCTACCCGAGTACTCACATTTGAGTACTCTCCTTCGCATGGCCATTCGACCAATACTCATTGCCGGAGACACCAGACTGACCACACCAGCGGTGACGGTCACCGCGTTCGACAGCGAACTCGCCGCCTTCGTCGACGACCTATACGAAACCAACACCGCAGCTCACGGCGCCGGCCTGGCGGCCAACCAAGTCGGAGACCCGAGGGCGATCTTCGTGTACGACCTGATCGACGACACCCGGCGACATCGAGGGCACGTCATCAACCCGACACTCGAGACTTCACCGCTACCCGAAACCATGCCCGACCCCGACGACCTCGAAGGGTGCCTCTCCGTTCCGGGCGAGCGTTACCCGACGGGCCGAGCCGAATGGGCGCGAGTGGTCGGCGTGGACATCGCCAACAACCCGATCTCCGTCGAAGGCACCGGCTATCTGGCCCGGTGCCTGCAGCACGAAACCGATCACCTTGCCGGGCATCTCTATCTGGACCGTCTCGTCGGACGCAATCACCGCGCCGCCCGCAAGATGATCAAACGGCGTCAGTGGACCGACCCCGGCAATGCGTGGGTACCCGGAGCGGATCGTGATCCGTTCGGTTGGTGAGAGGCATGGCGTCATAGATCCCGTGCGGAGCTCCCGGATACACCTCGAGCGTGCCGTCCTTCGCGCCCTGCTCGGTGTAGTAGATCTCGGTTCCATCGGACGTGGTGATGTACGGCATGACTGACGCTCCTCGGGTGTGGGGTGTTCGGCGACGGGTCGAAGTACTCGGGGTCAGGCCCGGCACGGCGGACGATGCGAGCGGACTCCTGGCGCTCGAAGCCCTCGAACGACCATGCGGCCAAACCGAATACAGTGCCGAGCACCGCATCGCTCATCGCAGTGCCGGAATCGAGTTGGGTGTGTTTCCGAACTCGTTCTCGAACACGCTGTTCTCGTTGACGAGGGCACCGACGTCCGCGGCTAGAAACCATGTCCACCGAAGCCACCGAAGTGGCCGAAGTGCCCGAAACCTCCGAAGCCGCCGAACTCCCCATGGAAAGGCCCGACATCCTGCCGTCCGGGTCCGAAAGGCCCCGTCGTTCCCGGCCAGCCCCAGGGGAAACCCGAATCCGGAAGGTCCGTCACGGGACCCGCATCCGGCACGACGCGGGCGGCAGGAGTAGTCACTCCATCGGGTACCGTTGCGGCGGAAGCAGTTCCGGCACTCAGGGCGATAAGCGGTGCGATTGCGGCCACGGCGACCGCCGCGCGGATTGCGAACTTGTTCATTGTTCTCACCTTCATTTTCTTTCTGTGCTGCGCCGATTTGCGCGGAGCAGGTGATGGGTTGATGATCGAACGACCATTGATGTAAATCGTCGCGGAATCGGGGCCCGGCGTCGCCACTGCCAGCAGGAGCTTGCGGATGCAACCAGCCGCAATCTCTCTCTTCCAGGTAGCTGCAATTCCATGATTGTTCGATGTGTGCATGCCGGCGTCACGGCGTGTCGAGCCGGGCGCCGATGACGTATTGTCGAAGTCGATCACCTCGACGGTGATCGGGCTTTTTTCTCACGGACGGGGAAGCTCGGGGTCGACGATGGCCGAATTCCATCCTCCGGCGACGCGGTCTGATCCGCTCGGGGCGATTGCGGTCGAGCTGGCCGCGGCCGGGTTCGATGACGCTCAGGAAGTCGGACGTGGCGGTTTCGGGGCGGTCTATCGCTGCCGGCAGCGCTCACTCGAGCGCACTGTGGCCGTCAAGGTGCTCACTGCCGCCGCACTCGACTCGGACAATCTCGACCGATTCCTCCGCGAACAGCACGCCATGGGCAAACTGTCCGGGCATCCCAATATCGTCAGCATCTTCCAGAGCGGCACCACCGAATCGGGGGTGCCCTACATCGTGATGCAGTACCACCCGCGGGACTCCCTCAACGCGCTGATCCGCGAGGCGGGCCCCCTGAGCTGGCAGGATTCGCTGCACATCGGGGTCAAGATTGCCGGGGCGCTCGAGACGGCGCACCGGCGGGCCACCCTCCACCGGGACATCAAACCCGCGAACATCCTGCTCACCGAATACGGGGAGCCTCAGCTGACCGACTTCGGTATCGCACGAATCGCGGGTGGCTTCGAGACCGCCACCGGCCTCATCTCCGGTTCCCCCGCGTTCACCGCGCCCGAGGTACTCCAGGGCGAGACGCCCACACCGGCCTCGGATCTCTACAGCCTCGGCGCCACGCTCCTGTGCGCGCTCAACGGGCACACGGGCACCGAACGCCCCCGCACCGACCAGACGGCCACCCAGGTTCCCCAGACCACCGACGCGACGCCGCCCGATACGACGTTGTCCGACGTTCCCGCCGACGTCCGCTCCGCCATCAACCATGCGATGGCGGGCAACGTCGAGGATCGGCCCGCGACCGCCGCCGAGTTCGGGGAGGAATTGCGGCGGATTCAGCGCCGCCACGGCCTGACCGTCGACGACATGGCCGTGCCCACCGACAACGGCGACGACCACGCCCGCGAACACCCGCAGTCGGCGCGGGCACGGGCGAACTCCGACAGCAGCCCGGTGACGACACGGCTGCGCGTGATCCTGGCCGAGGACGACGTCCTGCTCCGCGAGGGTGTGGCGAGCCTGCTCACCCGCTCCGGCTTCGACGTCCTGGAACAGGCCGGCGACGCAACCACACTCCTCGAACTGGTCCGCGCGCGAGCCCCCGACCTGGTGATGGTCGATATCCGGATGCCCCCGACCCACACCACCGAAGGCCTCGACGCGGCCCGGGCGATCCGCGAGGAATTCCCCGCCGTCGGCATCCTGGTCCTGTCGGCGCACGCCGACGTCGAACACGCGATGGAGCTACTGGCCAGCGGCCGGGGCATCGGCTATCTGCTCAAGAGCCGCATCACCGACGTGGAGGACTTCATCGATACCCTCCAGCGCATCGCCGCGGGGGCCTCCGTCGTCGACCCCGCGCTGGTTCAGGAGTTGGTCTCCGTCCGGCGGCGCAACGACCCGCTCGCCGCGCTCAGCGCGCGGGAGCGGGAGGTACTGGCCCTCATGGCGGAGGGACGTTCCAACTCCGGCATCGCCCGCCGACTGTGGGTCACCGAGGGCACCGTCGAGAAACACGTACGCAGCATCCTCACCAAGCTGAACCTCCCGGAGACCGGAGACGATCACCGGCGAGTTCTCGCGGTCGTCACCTTCCTCGAGGCCCACTGACCGGAGCCACGGGTTTCCCCTCGGTTCCGTCACCGGCGCGGAGCAGATCCCGGATTGCGTCGGACGACAGCTCGGACTTCGACACGAAACCCACCGCGGGGCTCCCCGAGATCACCTCGGCCAGGTCCTGCTCGGCGTGCGTGGAAATCAGGATCACCGCCGACGGGAAAGCCTCGTCGTCGAGTCGCTCCGCGAGGTCGAATCCACTCTCTTCACCGAGTTCGACGTCGACCAGGATGACATCGGGTTGCAAATCCCCCGCCGCCAGGACCGCGTCGGCACTAGTGGACACCATGCCGACGACCGTGATGCCCTGCTGCTCGAGCAAACGCCGAGCAGTATCCGAATAACCTGGGTTGTCATCGACGATCAGGCACCGTAGACGACCGAATTGCAACACCATGGCTTCCATGGTTGACCCCATACTCCCCGGTACGCATTCCCGCTAGCAGGAAGATACCGCGTCACGGGCGGCGCGTTCCCCGTCGGTCACCCGCCGTCGACCGGGATGGTGATGTCCAGCGTGGTCCCGTGACCGGGCGGACTCGTGATCTGCATGTGGCCGCCGAGTGCCTCGACACGGTCCTGCAATCCGATGAGCCCGGAGCCCGCACCGGACGAGGCACCGCCGACACCGTCGTCCCCGATCATCAGGTGCACAGTGCCGTCCGCCGCGCCCAGGGACACATCCACCTCCGAGGCGTGGGCGTGTTTGGCGACATTGGTGAGCGCCTCGGCGACCACATAGTAGGTGGCCACCTCGACCGATTCGGTGAACCGGCCATCCAGCGCCACATCGAGGGACACGGGGACTGCCGAACGGCGAGCCAGCGTCCGCACGGCCGATCCCAGCCCGCCCTTCGACAGGATTGCCGGATGGATCCCGTGCGAGAGTTCCCGCAGATCCTCCGACACCCCCGTGAGCCCCGAGGCGATCGCCGACAGCTGCTCCTTCACGTCCACCCACTCGGCCGGCACCGACGCCTCCGCCATCCGCACCTCCAGTCCCAGCGACACCAGCCGCTGCTGGGCCCCGTCGTGCAGGTCACGTTCCAGGCGACGGCGCGCCTCGTCGCCGGCTGCGACGATCCTGGCCCGCGAGGCGATCAATTCGGCGCGGGTCGCCGCGTTGGCGATCGCGGTCGCGACCAGGTCGGCGAAGTCACCGAGACGGGTTTCGGTGTCCGCGGGCAGCGGCTCGGTCTGCCGCGATCCGACGATCGCCGCGCCCCACACCCGTTTGTCCACGACGATCGGGACTCCCACGATCGATCCGAAGCCCTCGGCGCGAATGCGCGTGGCGACTGTCCCACCGACGTGTGCGTGGTTGTCGATCCTGGCTCCTCGGCCGGTGCGTAATACGATCGCTCCGACGTCGTCGCCTGCCGTCGAAATCCGGTCACCGGTGACGGGCAGCAGAGTGACCCCGGGCTCATATCGGACGGCGACCAACGTCCCGGTGCCGTCCCCTTCGTAGCGAAGCAACGCGGCATTGACCACATGCAGCCAGAGCGCCAGTTCTTCGGCCACCGCCGTGAACACCTCCGACGGGCTCACCCCACGCGCCGCCAAAGTTGCCACCCGGCGCAGTGCGGCTTGGTGTTCGGCGAGGATCGCGAGCTCGTCCCGGCTCGCCTCCGCCTCCCGGCGGCGCAGAACCGCCTCCGCGGTGCGCAATCTGGCCTGCCCTGCCATGAGATTTGCGACCAGCGCGACGGGCAGGAAGACCACGACGGCCACCCAGTCGCCGGGTTTGGCCGGAAGCAGGGTCCCCTCCACCTGGAGGTGAAAGTAGACATAGACGATGGCGCTCACCAAAGTCGTCATCACCGACAGCGCGAATCCCCACCGAGCCGAGACCACCAGAACCCCGAGCAGGAACACGGCGCCGAATGCGTTCTGCGGCGCGACCTTGTTCAGCTGGTGCACCACAACGGTTTCCACCGCAATCACGGTGGCAGCGACCACGATCCCCAACCACAACGGCGGGGTGGTCGGACGCACCAGGAGCGATATCAGACGCGCAGGCATCCGGTGCGCGTCCGCATCGAAAGCACCCCACGGGGACGCTGCGCCGCGCCGGGACAGCGCTCCGATTGACCGCCGTGACCACTGTCGCGTCATCGTGCATGCTCGGATCAGTCGTGGAGTTCTCGGACAGACCTCGTGAGCATCATATCGAGGTGCCGGTCCGGTCTCATCCGATCGAGCTCCCGTCACCCGGCTGACACCCGCCGATGTCGCTACGCTGGGCACAGGCCGATGCAGTAGACCTTGGGAGGAAGCGGTGGTAGCCGTACAGATACAGGTAGGTGATCTGGTGCAGGCGTCCGGTCACGCCGGTCCCTGGCTGGTGGTCGAGCTCAGCAAGGGCATGGCGTCGCTGCAGCATCCCGACGGCCATCGACTCTCGGTCCGGACAACGGCCCTGTCCGTGGTGCACAAGGCGACGAGCCCCGCAGGCGAGGTCGAACCGGCCGACCGCGAACAGCCGGGAGAGGCCCCCACCCTCTTCGACTAGTCGTCGATCGTGGTGACGATCGATGTGGCGGCCGGTGCGCGCGGGGTCGAGCCGAACCCGAATCGGACGGGCGGATCCACGGGCCGCAACGGGCCGAGATCCCGGCCCCGCCAGGAGCCGGACATTCCCACCAGCCGCCGCTGATCGACGGCGCCGTAGTACTCGCGACGTCCGTTGCCCGCGGTGCCACGGGTGCGCACACCGTGGAGGGCGACACGGGCGATCGGGTCGCTGACCACACAGAACCACGGCGCACTCGCGACACCCCGCGGGATCAGGTGCAGCAGGCGTCCGAGTGCGGTGCGGGCGCCGACCTCGAAACTCACGTCGAGGTCGCCGGCCTCGACGGTCCGGCTGCCACCGGACCGCGAGCATCGGACAGGCGTGATCACGGTCTCGTCGAAGACGTACGTCGCGGTCACGAAGTCGCAGACCGCGGCCGACGGGGCGAGCAGTACCCGGTGACCGTCGGCGAGTTCGACCATGACATCGGTGAACTCACCGAGCGGCGATCGCGACCAATGTCCGACGACGATGCGCACGCCCGCGCCGGTGCCCAGGCCCGTGATCTCCCCCTCGAACCGCCATCTGGTCATCCGGCCAGCGTATGCGCGGTCACTCCGTCAGGTGCCCGTACGCGGCGGTGCTCCGGTCCGACAGCACGGTACGGAGGATGAATCGTGTTTGCGCCGTGATGTATTGGTCCACCGTGTAGCGGGTCGCGAAATGCCAGTGCTTGAGCGCCCACCCGTGCGCGAGCATCATCATGTCGAAGGTCGTCAGGTCGACGTCGAGATCGCTCGCGATGCCCGCGGCGATCGCGGCGTCGAGGGCGTCGTGGAGCGGCTTGGACGTCGCGACCTCGAGTTCCTTGATCCGCTCACGCCCGTCCTGGTCGAGTGTCCGACTCTCCCGGTACGTCAGCACGACGGCATCCAGATTCTCGTCGACGATCTCGACATAGCGCCGGAACCCGGCCACGAGCCGCTCGACGGGGTCGTTTCCCGCTGCGTCCATCGCGGGCTCGAGCTGATCGCGGAATGCGTCGAGGATGTCGACGATCGTGGCGAGGAGGATGTCTTCCTTGCCGCCGAAGTACTTGTAGATCAGCCCGACACTCACCTCGGCCTCGTCGGCCAGCGCCTGCATGGACATCTGGTGGAAGCCGGTCCGCTGCATCACAGTGACGGCGGCGTCGAGCACCTGACGTCGCCTCGAGCTGACGCGGACGGCGCGGACGGCTTCCTCGAGTGGAAGGGCGGACGTGTCCTTCGCCATGACAGATGACCTCTCCTTGCTGGCAGAACCTGCGGTGAATGAGTATTCACAGTATCCCGCGCGGGGCCGGAACTGCAGTCCGGCCCGCGTCAGATACCGAGATCCTTCGCGACGATGGTCTTCATGATCTCGGTGGTACCGCCGTAGATCGTCTGGATCCGAGCGTCCACGAACGCGCGCGCCACCGCGTATTCACGCATGTATCCGTACCCGCCGTGCAACTGCAGGCACCGGTCGGCGACGCGAACCTGCAGTTCGGTGGTCCACCACTTGAGCCGGGCCGCACGGGCCGGGGTCAGCTCGCCGCGGACGTGCTGCCGGATGCAGTCGTCGAGATAGGTCCGGGCCAGATCGAGTTCCGTGGCCAGTTCCGCGAGAACGAACTGGGTGTTCTGGAAACCGGCGATCGGACTTCCGAAGGCGCTGCGTTCCTTCACGTACTCCAGCGTCTGCTCGAGCACTCCCTCGGCGGCCGAGACCGCGCCGACGGACAACGAGAGGCGCTCCTGTGGCAGATTGTGGACGAGCTGATAGAAACCCTGCCCCTCCTCGCCGAGGAGGTTGGCCACCGGCACGCGCATGTCGGTGAACGTCAGCTCGCTCGTGTCCTGGGCGTGCAGCCCGATCTTCTCCAGGTTTCGGCCACGGGAGAATCCCGGTGTGTCGGACTCGACGACGAGCAGGGACAATCCCTTGTGCTTGTCTGCCGACGTACGCACGGCGACGACGAAGAGCGTGCCGTTCTGGCCGTTGGAGATGAACGTCTTGCTGCCGTTCACCACGTAGTGGTCGCCGTCGCGCACTGCCGTGGTGCGGATGCCGGTGAGGTCGCTCCCGGTGCCCGGTTCCGTCATCGCGATGCCGAGAATCGTCTCACCGGTGACGGTTCCGGGAAGCCAGCGTGCCTTCTGCTCCTCGGTCGTCATGTCCGTGAGGTACGGCAGCACGACGTCGTTCTGCAGAGAGAATGCGATGCCCGCGGCAGCGGCACCCGCCCGATTGACCTCGTCGACGACGATCGCGTTGTAGCGGAAGTCCTCGACGCCGGGGCCGCCGTAGGCTTCGGGAACCGGGAAGCCGAGCAGCCCCTGCTTACCCGCGTCCGTGAACAGTGTCGGGTCCAGGCAGCTTTCGCTCTCCCACTGCTCGTGCCGCGGGACGATCCGCTCGCGCACGAAGCTGCGGACACTGTCTCGGAACTGGTGGTGCTCGGACTCGAATTCGATGGTCATGACGGTGTCCTTTACGAGCTGATGGTGCGGGATCCGCGGGCACTCGGAACGACGAACGCCCCGCTCTCGAACTCCCGGCGCGCGGTGTCGGTGGCCTTGTAGTGCAACTTCTTTCCCGTCGCCGACACGGGGAGTGACTCCACGAAACGGTAGGCCCGGGGGCGCTTGAACTGCGACAGCATCGGGTGTCTGCGGCAGAAGTCGTCCAGATCGTCCGCGGACGGGACCGGTGCGGTGGTGACGACGTACGCGACGACGATCTGCCCCCACTTGTCGTCGGGAACCCCGACCACCAGCGAATCCGTGACCGACGGGTGCCCGCCCAGTGCTTCCTCGATCTGCACCGGGTGCACGTTCTCGCCGCCGGACAGGAGCATGTCGTCCTTGCGGCCGACGATCGTCACGAACTCCTTGTCGTCCCAGGTGGCCAGGTCGCCGATGTGGAGCCAGCCGTTCCGGAACTTCCGTTTCTCCTGCTCCGGGGCATCGAAATAGGCGTTGGCGCCTTTCGGTGAGCGGACGATGACCTCACCGATCTCGGTTCCGTCCTTGGCGACCGTCTCGTGCGCGTCGGCGAGGCGGTCGTCGAACAGCCTGACCACGGCGACGTCGTCGTCGATGCAGGCCCGCCCGGCGGTCCCGGCCATCTCCGGCAGATCGGTCGGCCGGAGGAACGTATTCCAGAATCCTTCGGTGCTGCCGTACCCGTTGAAGATGCGGGGATTCAGCACCTTCTGGTAATGCAGTGCCGCCTGCCGTTCGAGGGGCGCGCCCATCGTCACGATGCCGTTGAGGGTGGACAGGTCACGGGGCTTCGCCTCCTGTGCGCGAGCGAGCATCGCCAGGTTGGTCGGGGCACCGATCAGGAACGTCAGCCCGAATTCCTCGACGTGGTCGAGGGTGACCTCGGCGTCGAAGCTGCGCTGCGCCACCAGCGAGGCGCCGAGATAGAACGTGGGATTCGGTCCGGCGCAGTACAGTCCGCCGCGGTGGAACCACGGCGTCATGTTCAGGGTCTTGTCTTCCGCGGTCAGCGGGAAGTGCATGATCACGTCGTGGGCGCTGAAGATCTCGATCATGCTGTTCAGCGGAACACCTTTGGGCATGCCGGTGGTTCCGGACGTGAACAGCCGGGTGGTCTCGTCCCACACCGTGCGCGTCACCTCCGGCGGCGACGCCGACTCGGCCACGAGTTCGTCGAACCGGATTACCTCGAAGCCATTGCTCGGCAGCGGTTCTCCCGGCCCGACGGCGACGACGAGGGCGGGCTTGTACGTGGAACGTGCCAACGCGTCCCGCACCATGTCACTGATCTCGGTGTCGTAGACGAACACCGTGGGGCGGTTCGCGTCGAGGATGACCGCCGTCTCCCCGGACGCGAGCCGGAAGTTCATCGGCGAGCCGACCGCACCGCAGGCCTGCCCGGCGAGGTACAGCTGGGCGAACTCGGGACCGTTGAACAACTGGTAGGCGACGACATCGCCCGGTGCGACTCCGGCGCGGGCAAGCCCGGTGGCGAGCCGGTCGACGCGATCGCCGAGTTCGGCGTACGTCCAGCTCTCGCCGGTCGACGGGGACTGCATCGCGAGTCGATCGGCATACCGGTGGGTGTTGCGCCGGAAGCCGTTCAGATAGGTGAAATCGTGCTCGAAGTACTGACGATAGGCGTGGGCATCGTGTGTGTACATCATGATGAGTCCTCCGTCCGGTGCCGGTCAGCCGGCCATGGTGAGGCCACCGCTGACGCTGATCACCTGGCCCGTGATGAACGATGCGGATTCGGACGCGAAGAACAGGACCGGCGCCGCCACTTCCTCCGGGCGCGCGAGCCGCCGGAACGGAATAGCCTTCACCAGAGCCTCTTTGAGCTTCTCGGCCTGCGCCTGGAACAGCGGAGTGTCGGTCGGGCCGGGGCACACGCAGTTGACGTTGATCCGGTACCGGGCCATCTCCCGGGCGAGCGACTTCGACAGCGCGATCACGCCGCCCTTCGCACCGGCGTAGATGCTCTCCCCCGCACTGCCGACACGGCCGGCATCGCTCGCGAGGTTGACGACGCGCCCGCCGTTCCCCGCCTCCACCATGCCGGGGAGGAACGCACTGCACATGTGCACGGGCCCGAGGTAGTTGATGGCGACGACCTTCTCGGCGAATTCTGTAGTGGCGTTGAGGAACTGGTCGGTGCGGTCCCATCCCGCCGCGTTGACGAGCACGTTCGCGACGCCGACCTCGGCGGTTACCCGGTCACGCAGGGCGTCGACCTGCGCCCGGTCGGCGACGTCGACGGTCATCGGGAAGAGCCGGTCGGGCCGTTCGGCTGCCGTCTTCTCCGCGGCCTGCAGGTCGAGGTCGGCGACGACCACCGTGTCGCCCTGCTCGGCGAGGGCGAGGGCGATGGCGCGGCCGATGCCGGAGCCTGCGCCGGTGACCACTGCGATGGTGTTGCTCATGGTTTTTCCCACTTTCCGTGCTGTCGGACTCAGGCGTTCACGTACTTGCTGAAATCGGGCTTGCGCTTCTCCGCGAACGCCGCCGCCCCCTCGAGTCCCTCGGGCGAGTGCGTGAACAGGTCCAGCGCCGACATCGCGAGGTTGCTCAGTCCGGCCTGGTGATCGGTGTCGGCGTTGAACGACTGCTTCAGGAATCGCAATGTGGTGGGGCTCTTCTCGGCGATCTCGGCGGCAACGGCCTTGGCCTCGTCGAGCAGACGGTCGGCGGGGACCACCCAGTTGACCAGTCCCCAGCGTTCGGCGGTGACCGCGTCGTACTGGCGGCAGAGGTACCAGATCTCCCGGGCGCGCTTCTCGCCGACCACTCGGGCCAGGAACGCGGACCCGAAGCCCGCGTCGAAGGAACCGACACGCGGACCCGCCTGGCCGAACTTCGCGGTCTCGGACGCGATGGTGAGGTCGCAGAGAACGTGGAGGACGTGGCCGCCGCCGACCGCGATGCCGTTCACGGCGGCAATGACAGGCTTGGGGACGTCGCGGATCAGCTTGTGCAGGTTGCCGATCTCGAACATTCCACTCTCGGTCGGGCCGTAGTCGCCCGTCTCGGCGCGCTGCTTGACGTCGCCGCCGGTGCAGAACGCCTTTTCCCCCGCACCGGTGAGGATGATCGCCTGCACCGCGTCGTCGGCCCACGCCGAGCGGAAGGCCTTGATCAGCTCCTCGACGGTCTTGCCACGAAAGGCGTTGTAGCGCGCGGGACGGTTGATCGTCACGACCGCAGCCGGGCCGTCGACCTCGTAGGTGATGTCTTCGTAATCGGTCACGGTAATTCCTCTCTCTGGAGTCTGCAATGAGGGTGTGTTCAAGAATTATGAACAGTGATTCTATGGGAATGAACGTATATTCACATTGGAGGTTGTGTCAAGGGTCACTCGGCGCCCGGTGGCGCTAGAGGAAGGCGCTGACCCCGGTCTCCGCCCGGCCGATCAGCAGCTTCTGAATCTGGCTCGTGCCCTCGTACAGCGTCATCACACGCGCGTCGCGCATGTACTTCGCGACGGGATATTCGTCGACGTACCCGTAGCCACCGAAGATCTGTATTGCATTGTTGGCGGCGCGAACCGCGGCCTCACTGCAGAAGTACTTCGCCTTCGACGCGGCCGTCCCGAAGGGTTCACCGCGCTCGATCAGGTCGGCCGCCCGCCAGGTGAGCAACCTCCCGGCGTCGGCGTCGACCGACATGTCGGCGATCAGGTCCTGCACGAGTTGGAACGAGGCGAGCGGACGGTCGAACTGCGTGCGCTCGCGGGAGTAGTCGACGGCGGCCTCGAGGCAGCCCTGGATGATTCCGACGCAACCCGCACCCACCGAGACGCGCCCCTTGTCCAGTGAGTGCATCGCGATGGAGAAACCCTGCCCCTCGGATCCGAGCAGGCAACCCGCCGGTACGCGCACGTCCGTGAAGGACAATTCGGCCGTCGCCTGCCCGCGCAATCCGAGCTTCCCGTGGATCTCGCGCGATTCGAATCCCGGAGTGTCCGTCGGAACGAGAAAGGCCGAAACCCCCTTGGGCCCCGGACCTCCGGTGCGCGCGAACACCAGGCACAACTTCGCCCACGTGCCGTTGGTGATGAAGATCTTGGAACCGTTGATGACGTAGTCGTCGCCGCTGCGTACCGCCTTGGTCTTCAGGTTGCCGGGGTCGGAACCGTTGTCGGGCTCGGTGAGCCCGAAACAGGCGAGCGCCTCGCCGGACGCGATGCGGGGAAGCCATTCGTGCTTCTGGTCCTCGGTGCCGTGCGACAGGATCACCTTGCCCACGAGCCCCATCGACACCGACACGATGCCCCGGACCGCGGAGTCCGCCCGGCCGAGTTCCTCCATGCCGAGGCAGTACGTGACGTAGTCGCCGCCGAGCCCGCCGTACTCCTCCGGAATCGTCATGCCGAAGAAGCCGATGTCGGCCAGTTTCTCGACGATCGCGGTGTCCACCGATTCGGCGCGGTCCCACGCGGCGCGGTGCGGGACGACCTCCTTGTTCAAGAAGTCGCGGGCCAGCTGCCGGAACTCCTTCTGCTCCTCGGTCAGTGTCAGGTCCATGGATGCTCCTCGATGCCGTGATGAATGCACGATCACAATTTGTGAGTGATTACTCACTTGAAGTGAAGCTATATTCACACCAAGGTGTCGTCAACCCCGGGCACTGGCCCGGTTCCGCATCGGCTGAGTAGGCTCGACTCATGCCGGTCACCTGGTCGGACGAGGTAGATGACGTCATCGGCGGCGATCTGACCTGCGGGTTCGCGTACATCACGCCCGCAGGTGGGGCCGTGGTGACGGCGGTGGCGCCCCTCGGGCTGCGCGACCGCGAGCGGGGGACAGTCGGCTTCACCACCTCGCTGGGGTTCGGCCGCAAGCTCGATCGCATCAAGGATGAACCCCGGGTGGCGCTCGCCTACCACGCCCGCGAGCACGGGATCGGCGACTCCACCAATCAGCGCTATGTGCTCGTGCAGGGAGACGCGACGTTCGATCCCACCCCCGACCCGGAACTGCTCGACGAGATCGGCCGACGCTCGGTCCCCTACGCGGGCGAGCCACGCCGAGGCGTGTTCTGGGACCGGTGGCTCAGCGCGTACTACTCCGACCGGGTACCGGTGACGGTCACGGTGACACGTGTCATCGCCTGGCCCGACCTGCACCTGACCGGCCCGCCCGAGGTGTTCGGCGCACCGTTACCCGCGGTGGACGCGGAACCCCAGACCCCGCCGAAGAAGGGCATCGGCCCCCGCGTGGATGCGGCCAAGACCGGGGAGCGCGCGGCGAAGCTGTCGCACCGGCTGCTCGCCTACCGTCAGGCGGACGGATATCCGGCCGTCGTACCGGTCGACGTGAGTTCTGCGAGCAGCGAGGGCGTGCGCCTGACGGTGCCCGCAGGAGTGCCGCAGGGCGGCCGCCGCGCAGGGCTGCTCGCCCACGCCTATCGCGCCCAGCTCGTCGGACTCGAGTCGCGTCAGAACTCCGGCTGGATCGAGGTCACGGGCACCGAGGCGCTGTACGCACCCCATACCCAGACCGGGTTCGCGGCGCCGCCGAACAAGACCCTCCTGCTCCTCGCCAACGGTTTTCTGGCCCGGCGGGGGTTGGCGAAGGCCCGCAAGGAGGGCCGGACCCAGGCCACCGGCGCCTGATTCGGACGTCATACGTGGTTCACCGCCGACGCGTCCGTCGCGGTATTCTCGCCTCAACCGAACCTTCGGTCGGCTCCGTGTATGTCGGCGCACCGATGCGGTGGAGTTCTGCACCTGGAAGGATTGCGCGCATGACTACGGCACGCCCCGCACGGAAGACCGGATCGCCCGGACGTCCCGGCTACGACCTCGACTCACTGCTCGCTGTCGCCGTGAAGGTGTTCAACGACAAGGGCTACGACGGCACCAGCATGGAGGTGCTGGCCCAGCGCCTGGGAATCACGAAGTCGTCGATCTATCACCACGTGTCCGGGAAGTCGGAGCTGCTCGAACTGGCACTGTCGCGTGCGCTCAACGCCCTCTTCGCGGTCACCACCGAGGAGAAGGCGACGAGTGGCCGGTACATCGACCGTCTCGATTACCTCGTCCGCCGCAGTGTCGAGGTACTCGCCGCCGAGCTTCCCTACGTGACGCTCCTGCTGCGCGTTCGGGGCAACACCGCGGTGGAGCGTCGCGCGCTCGCCCGCCGCCGCGAGTTCGACGCGTTCGTCAGCGACCTCGTCGTCGCGGCGGCGGAAGAGGGAGACCTGCGGCCCGGCATCGATCCCGCGCTCACCAGCCGGCTCGTGTTCGGCACGGTCAACTCGCTGATCGAGTGGTACCGCCCGCGCACCGGCGGGACGGTCGCCGACCTGGCGGACGCCGTCGTCGAGCTGACGTTCGACGGGCTGCGCCGCACCTGACCACCGTGCCGTCGCACGCCTTCCTCGCGACCGGCGTCATCGCACTCACCATCGAGGCTCATGCGCCGGCGAACAGCACCCCCTAGACGTTCGCGGCGCGAAGCAGGGGTCGCCGCATCGCTTCCAGGCCCGCGACGACCGCCACGGCGATCACCACGTGCATGACCGAAAGCGCGATGGTGCTGGCGGTGTCGAAGTCGGCCTGAATGGTGAGGGCGATCGTCGCGAGCGGCAGCAGGGCGCCGATCACTTCGGCCGGCCGGATGACGGCTACCCATTTCAGCGAGATCAGCGCGGCCAGTGTCATCCCGAGCAGTATCGGAACGACCGTCAGCATGACGACACCGCCGGGCGCCACACTGCTGGTCTTACCGGCGTCCGTCATCTCGAAGGAACCGCCGGCCGCCAATCCCAGCAACCAGATCACCAGGTTGGGGACGAGCGCGCCGATCGCTGTCGCGGCGATCGCCCAGGGGCGGCTCAGTTCGAGCGTCGCAGGGTTGAGGCGTGAGGTCGTGGTTGCAGAAGTGGTGGTTCCAGTGCTGGACATGTTCGTTACTCCCCTGTCGAGTGGACTTCGAATTGCTACTGACCGATCCTGCAACCTCAACCATTGTTTGGGTCAAGGCCTGAAATCGAGGTCTTTTCGGTGAGACCTGACAGGTAGACCCGAGAGGAACCGAAAACTCATCGCGGTCGGCCCCGATCGGCAACCTGAGGGATGATGGCGGCTATGAACGCAGCCCCCACGACGCCACCCCGATCGCGGCGGCTCCGCAACCCACTCCGCATTCTCGCGCGCTGGCTCGGCACCCGCGAGTGGATGATGCGCATGGCACCGGTGATCATCTGGCTGGAGTCGCACCTGCGCGCCTGGACCGGCAACCGGGTGAGCCTCGTCGGCATCGGCGGACTGCAGTCTCTGCAGGTGACGGTCCCAGGCCGCAAGAGCGGCACCCCGCGGACGACGGCCCTGCTCTGCATTCCCTACGGCGACGGATACATCGTGACCGGTTCCAACTGGGGACGTCCCGAGCACCCGGCGTGGTCGGCGAACCTGCGTGCCGCCGACGAAGCACTCGTCAAGGCCGGGGCACACGAGTCCCGGATGCGCGTGCACATGGCCACCGGCGACGAACGCGAGAACCTCTGGAAGCTGGTGGTCGACTACTGGCCCGGCTACCTCATGGAGCATCGACGGTCCGGAGGACGCGACTTCCGGCTCTTCGTACTGGAGCCCACCGGATCGGCTACGACGACTCGCGAATCCTGAAGACGGGCTCCACGAAGCGTTCGACGGCGCGACGCTCCGCGGTCGCGTCGGGCAACGGCCAGGTCAACAGAGCCAGGACGACACGCACGATCCATCCCGCAGCCTCCTCGTCGGGCGCGATGCGGGTCAGTGAGATCGCCACCCGGCCGAGTTCGGGTGCGCGGGCCAGGTACTCGTCCGTACTTCTCGACCGTGCCCCGGTGAACCACCGCGCCAGCGTCGGCTCCGCGCGGATCTCCACCACCGCAGCGAGAATTGCCTCGACGATCCGCTCGGACGTCTCGAACGGTTCCAGCGTCTGCTCGATGCGTTCGGCCACGGTGTCGGCGGCGCGTGACATCACGGCGTCGACGAGTGCCCGCTTGCCCCCGACATACCGGTAGAGCGTGGCGCGTGAGCACCCGGCACGCGCCGCGACCTGGTCGACATCCACCCCGTCGATTCCGCGTTCGCGGATGAGGTCGGCCGCGGCGGCGTGAATCCTCTCGACGGCGAGCACCCGCCGGCTGCCGCCGGTCAACCAATCCGCGTGTTCCACCCGCTCCACCGTTCGAGACCTCGTTGCCATTTTGTCTCAGCGTGAGACGAATACACGAGAGATTCTAGAACATGTTTTCTTGTTTGGGTCCGTGATCAGCGACGATGGATCCGGATCCACTCGCGCTGAAACACCGGCAAAATTGCCGTTGAACAGCGATGTCTCAGTCTTCCGGCCACCCTTGACAGCACCCTCCTCCGACGCGAACTGTGGTGATCCATAACAGGTTCTTGTCAACAAGGAGTTGCTCGATGGCCCACTCGCCGACCCGCGGAATCGACATCTTCGATCCCGTCCATCTCGACGAACCGAACGAGCTCTATCGGACACTCCGCGAGCACTCCCCCGTCCACCACATCGCCGGCACCGACTTCTTTCTGGTGTCCACGTGGGATCTCGTGACCGAGGCGGCGAACCGCACCGACGTCTTCTCGTCGAACCTCACCGGCGTGCTGGTGCAGCAACCGTCGGGACCGCCCGCGACGTTCGACCTGGACGGCGGCGGTCAGGCCGTGCACGTGCTGGCCACCGCCGACGACCCGACTCACCTGCACCATCGCAAGCTCGTCCTGCCCGCGCTCGGCCGCCGCATCCGCGCGCTGACCCCGACCGTGCACTCGCTCGTCGGCACTCTGTGGAACGAGGGACTGCGCGACGGGCAGATCGACTGGGCGTCCGCGATGGCCGACCGGCTGCCGCTCGCGATGGTCGCGCAACTCATCGGCCTGCCCGAGTCGGACGTACCGCAGCTACTCACGTGGGCTTACGACAGCACGGAGATGCTCGGCGGGGTCGTCGCCGCGGATCGACTCGGTCCCCTCGTCGCCTCCGCGGCCGAATTGGCTACCTACCTGCGGGCCGAACTCGTGCGGGCGAGGACGAACCCCCGCGACGACCTCCTGGGGGTCCTCGCGCACGCATGCAGTGCCGGCGAACTCTCCGAGGACGTGGCGACACTCGTTCTGGTCCAGCTGGTCGGCGCCGGCGGCGAATCGACCGCGGGGCTGATCGCCAACGCGGCCCGCCTCCTCGCCACCCGCCCCGGACTGCAGACCCGGCTCCGGCAGCAACCCGCACTCGTCGACGCGTTCCTCGACGAGGCGCTCCGTCTCGAGTCGCCGTTCCGCGGCCACCACCGTCATGTCGTCGCGGACACCACGCTCGGGGGCGTCGATCTGCCCGCCGGCAAGCACCTGCTCCTGCTGTGGGGCGCGGCCAACCGGGATCCGGCCGTGTTCGAGCGTCCGGACGAGATAGTGCTCGACCGGCCGCACATCCGTTCCCATCTCGCGTTCGGCAAGGGCGTCCACTTCTGCGTCGGATCGGCGCTGGCCCGCATGGAGGCCCTCGCGGCCACCACCGCACTGCTCGCGCGCACCGACAATTTCTCCCTCGCCGCCGACGCCGAGCCCAGTTGGGTCCCCAGCCTGTTCGTGCGCCGTCACAGCGCACTCCCGCTCCGGATCGGGCAGGCGACACGCCCTGATTGACATTGACGTCAACATCAACACATACTGTGACCGTGACCACAAGTGAGGCTCAGGAGCGGGCGCGGTCGGCGCGGAAGGACAACGACGGTCCCCGCCGCCGCGAACTCCTGTGCGCCGCGAGCGCCTGCTTCGCCGAACTCGGCTACGACCGGACGACCGTCGAAGTGATCACCACCCGGGCCGAAGTGTCGCGGGCAACGTTCTACGCCTACTTCTCGTCGAAGGACGAGGTGTTCCACGCCGTCGCCGCCGACGTGTGCGAGGAGTTCCTCGAGGCCCAGCACGTGGAAGGACCGGCCAGCGAGGACCTGCGAGAGGTGCTGCGCACCACCACGAAAGCGTTCGTGGAAGCCGTATACACCAACGGGCGCGTCCTCGAACTGATCAGGCACCGCGCCCGGCTCGACCCCGAGGTCGGCCGAAGCTGGACCACCGTGCAGACCCGGCTCATCCGCCGCTACACCCGGTTCATCGAGCGCATCAACGCCTCGTGCGACGTCACACCGTGCGCGCCGCCCGCCCGCATCGCGCAGACCCTCGCCGACGCCCAGCTCGCGGGCGCCGCCCGGCTGGTGGACGCGACGGCCCGTGAACAACGCCGGTACACCGCCGACCTGACCGCCATCTCCGAAAGACTCATCGGCTTCGCCTAGCAACGACAATCCGCACAGAATCGGGAGTTCGGTATGCCCACTTCGCCTTCGAGCGACCCCACGGCACTGGAATCGGCCCTCGCCGAGATACGCGAACTCCAGGACGCCGCGTGGCCACCGCAGGTACCGCGGACGGTCGAGTACCCGATCGAGGGCCGCACCGTGATCGACTACCTGCGGCACTGGGCATCGGAGCGACCGCAGACCGTCGCGATCGACTTCTACGGCCGTGCCATCACGTACACCGAACTCGACGAACTGTCCGACCGCTTCGCCGGCTGGCTCCGGAAGCGGGGCGCGGCCGCCGGCGACCGCGTCGGCGTCCATCTCACCAACTGTCCGCAGTTCCATGTCGCCATGCTCGGGATCCTGAAGATCGGCGCCGTCCACGTCCCGATCAACCCGTTGTTCCGGGAGCACGAACTCGCATACGAACTCGTGGACGCCGGTGTGGAGATCCTGCTGACCCAGGATTCTTTCGCGGACATGGTCGAATCCGTGCGCGACCAGACGGCGCTGCGGCACGTCGCGGTCACGGCGCTGTCGGACATGCTGCCGGACGAACCCAGCGTGGCACCACCGTTCCCCCACGCCTCCGCAGTCACCGACTGGGCGGAGATCATGAACACCCGACGCGCCAAGCCGATTCCGATGGATCCCGACGCGCTGGCGGCACTGAACTACACCGGGGGCACCACCGGGATGCCGAAGGGCTGCGAACACACGCAGGCGCACATGGTCTACACCGCCGCCACCGCGACGCTGGCAGGCGGCAGGCAGGTGGGCGAGGCTCCCCCGGTGGTCCTCGGATTCCTGCCCATCTTCTGGATCGCCGGCGAGGACTTCGGCATCCTGTATCCGCTGATCAACGGCGGCACCGTCGTGCTCCTCAACCGCTGGGACCCGGACGCCGCGGCGACGCTCGTCGAAAGTCGTGGGGTGACGTCGATGGTGGGGACGGTCGACAACTTTGTGGAACTGATGGACCTGCCCGGCTTCCGCGACAGAGACTTCTCCACCCTCGACAACGCGATGGCCGTGTCGTTCGTGCTCAAACTCGACCCCGCGATTCGCGGGCGCTGGCGCGACGCCACCGGTCACGTGCTGCGGGAAGCGAGCTACGGTATGACGGAGACGCACACCGCCGACACCATCACGCTCGGTTTCCAGACCGGCGACGAAAACCTGCTCAGCCAACCCGTGTTCTGCGGACTCCCGGTTCCGGGCACCGACGTGCTGATCGTCGACGAGGCCGGTGCGCCCGTGCCGGTGGGGCAACCCGGACAGATCATCGTCCGCAGTCCGTCGCTGCTCACCGGTTACTACGGCAAACCCGATGCCACCGCCGCCGCGCTCCGCGACGGCTGGCTCCAGACCGGCGATGTCGGCAAGCTGAACGGCAAAGGCGCACTGCACTATCTGGCGCGCAACAAGGAAATGATCAAGACCAACGGAATGAGCGTGTTCCCCTCCGAGGTGGAGGCACTGCTCCTGCTGCATCCCGACATCCAGTCGGCCGCGGTCGTCCCGAAGCCCGATCCGGGCAAGGGTCAGGTGCCGTTCGCCTTCGTCCAGCTCCTGCCCGACCGCCAGGTTTCCGCAGAGGAACTGCGGGAGTGGGCGGCCCGGAACATGGCCACATACAAGGTCCCCACCGTCGAGGTCCTCGACGCCCTACCCATGACGGCGACCGGGAAGGTCCGCAAGGCCGACCTGTTCGCTCTGGCCGAGGAGTACAAGTGACCCTGCTGGTCGCCAATCGTGGCGAGATCGCGCTGCGCATCATTCGCACCGCCGAGGAGATGTCGGTCGGCACCGTCGCCGTCTACGCGGAGGACGACGCGGACAGCCCCCACGTGCGCGCCGCGACCGAAGCGGTCGCACTCCACGGTTCCGGCCCGTCCGCCTACCTGGACACTCGGGCCATCCTCGACGCGGCCGCGGAGTTCGGTGCCACGGCAGTGCATCCCGGGTACGGCTTCCTCAGCGAGAACGCCGACTTCGCACGTGCGTGCGCCGAGGCCGGGCTGACCTTCGTGGGACCGAGCCCCGAGGTGCTCGACATCTTCGGCGACAAGTCGTCCGCACGCGAGGCCGCGGTCGCCGCGAAGGTACCGGTGCTCGCCGCGACCACCGGTCCCACCGACCTCGACGGCGTCCGCACGTTCTTCGCGGAACACCCGGGCGGCATCATGATCAAGGCGCTCGCGGGCGGCGGCGGTCGCGGCATCCGTGCCGTCCGCAGCGCAGACCGGATCGACGAGGCCTACCGGCTCTGCGCGTCCGAGGCGCAACTCGGATTCGGCAACCCCGCACTGTTCGCCGAGGCACTGCTCGACGGCGCCCGGCACGTCGAGGTGCAGGTGGTGGCGGCGCAGCAGGCGGGCGCGACGAGGGCCCTGGCCGTCGGTGACCGCGACTGCAGCGTGCAGCGTCGCCACCAGAAACTCGTCGAGATCGCCCCCGCGCAGGGGCTCGATCCCGGACTGCGCAGCGACCTGCACGAGGCCGCGGCCCGGCTGTGCGCCAGTGTCGGATACCGGGGACTCGCCACCGTCGAATTCCTGGTGTCCCGGGAAGGCTTCGTGTTCCTGGAGGTCAATCCCCGAATCCAGGTGGAACACACGGTCACCGAGGAGGTGACGGGTATCGACCTCGTCGCCGTGCAGATCGACATCGCGCGGGGAGCTGATTTCGGGGACCTTGTGCTGCCGGACGGGATCAGCGCCGTGGGGCTCGACACGTCGGGCGTCCCCGCCGTCGCGCGCGGGATCGCCGTCCAGGCGCGCGTGAACATGGAAACGATGCGCCCCGACGGTCAGGCCGTCCCCGCAGCGGGCACCCTGTCGGTCTTCTCGCCGCCCACGGGACCGGGTGTGCGGGTGGACACCTACGGCCGGCCCGGGCTGTCGCCGAGCCCGCGGTACGACTCGCTGCTCGCGAAGGTGATCGTGCATTCGCGGGGCCCGTCGTTCTCGGCCGCGGTGCGCAAGACGGACGCGGCGCTCGCCGAGTTCGTCGTCGAGGGCGTTCCCACCAATATCGGCTTCCTCCGGGCGATTCTGGCCGATCCCGGCTTCGCCGACGGCGTCGTCGGCACCGACCATCTCGCCGAGCGGATGAGTACGCTCGTCGACGCCGCGTACGTGCACCAGCCGGCGGAGGTGGCGTCGGAGGCACTCGAGTTGCGGGCCGGCGAGGACGTGTTGCGCGCCCACATGGCCGGGACGGTCGTGGAGTCGACCGGAGAAGGGGCGACCGTGGAGTCGGGTGCCCAACTCGTCGTGCTCGAGGCCATGAAGATGCAGCACGTGATCGCCGCCCCCACGGGCGCGGTGGTCGAGCGGAATCTGGTGTCGCCCGGGCAGACCGTCAACGCCGGTGACCCGTTGGTCGTGATCCGCCGCACCGGATCAGAGGCAGGCGACGTCGTCGACAGCGCAACCGATCTGGATCGTGAGCGCGCGGATCTGGCAGAGATCCGGCAGCGGCACGACGTGACCCTCGACGCCGCCCGGCCCGCCGCAATCGCGAAGCGCACGAAACTCGGGAGACGCAGCGCACGCGCCAACATCGACGATCTGGTCGACCCCGGCAGCTTCGTCGAATACGGACCCTTGGTCCTGGCCGCGCAGCGCAGCCGCCGCTCCGAGCAGGATCTGATCGAGAACACCCCCGCCGACGGTCTCGTCGCCGGACTCGCCACCGTCAACGGTGACGTGTTCGGCCCGCGCGACGCCCAGGCGGTAGTCCTGTCGTACGACTACACGGTGCTCGCCGGAACCCAGGGCATGCGCAACCACGCGAAAACGGACCGGGTGATCGAACTCGCCGGCCGCAAGCAGGTTCCGGTCGTCCTGTTCGCCGAGGGTGGCGGCGGACGGCCCGGCGACACCGACGCCGGCCCGGCAGCGGGCCTGGACCTGAACACCTTCCGGTCGCTGGCGGCGCTGAACGGGAAGGTCCCGCTGGTGTCGGTCGTGTCCGGTCGCTGCTTCGCGGGCAACGCCGCCCTGGCCGGAGTCTGCGACGTCCTCATCGCCACCCCCGACGCGAACATCGGCATGGGCGGCCCGGCGATGGTGGAGGGCGGCGGGCTGGGCGTGTACCGGCCGGAGGACATCGGGCCCGTCGACGTGCAGCGGCGCAACGGCGTCATCGACCTGCTCGCCCGGGACGAGGCGCACGCGGTCGAATTGGCGAAGAAGTACCTCTCGTACTTCCAGGGCGCGCTCCCCGACTGGGAGGCCCCCGACGAACGGCTGGCACGCCACGTCGTCCCGGAGAACCGGTTGCGCGCCTACGACGTGCGCAGTGCCGTGGAATCCATCGCCGATGTCGGCTCGGTCCTCGAACTACGCCGCGACCACGGCGTCGGCATCGTCACCGCGCTGATCCGGGTCGAGGGAGCCCCGTACGGTCTCGTCGCGAACAGCAGCCACCACCTCGGCGGCGCGATCGACGCGGTCGCGGCGGACAAGATGGCCCGCTTCCTGGAGCTGTGCGAATCGTTCGGTCTGCCCGTCGTCTCACTGTGTGACACACCGGGATTCATGGTCGGACCCGACTCGGAGAAGGAGGCCACGGTTCGCCGGTTCGGGAAACTGTTCGTCGCGGGCGCGCGGATGACCGTGCCGTACGGGACCATCATCCTGCGCAAGGGGTACGGCCTCGGCGCGATGGCCATGGCGGGCGGCTCCTTCCACGCGTCCGAGTTCACGGTCGCGTGGCCGACCGGCGAGATCGGGGCCATGGGACTGGAAGGCGCGGTGCGGCTCGGCTTCCGGAAGGAACTCAAGGCCATCGACGACCCCGCCGAGCGCGACACCGCGTTCGCGCACCTCGTCGACGCCGCCTACCAGCACGGGAAGGCCCTCAACGCGGCGACGATCTTCGAACTGGACGACGTGATCGACCCGGCCGACTCCCGTGCCTGGATCGTGCGCCTCCGGCGCCCGTGAGTACTTGTTAACCGCCGGACGTTAATAAGTACTCACGGGGCGACAGCCACGACGGCCCGGCCCGAGTAAGTGCCGGCTCGCACCCGGTCGATCACCGAGACGACGTCCGCGATCGGAACGTCGTGGGTGATCGACTCGAGCCGGGACGGCGCGAGGTCGGACGCGAGACGGCCCCACAGCCGGCGCCGCTGGTCGATCGGGTACTGCACCGAATCGATCCCGAGCAGGCTGACACCACGCAGGATGAACGGCAGGACCGTGGTCTCCAACTTCGGTCCGCCGGTCAGCCCGCTCGCCGCGACCGCGCCGCCGTACTCGATGGTGCTGAGCACGTGTGCGAGGGTGGCGCCGCCGACGCAGTCGACCGCGGCGGCCCACTGGGCCTTGCCGAGCGGACGCGGTTTCGTGTCGGGCTCCGGGAGTCGTCCGATCACCGTGCTCGCGCCCAGTTCGGTGAGCAGTTCCGCCTTCTCCGGCTTTCCGCTCGACGCGACCACCTCGAAGCCCGCCGCCGACAGCAGGTCGACGGCGACGGTGCCGACGCCGCCACTGGCACCGGTCACGAGCACCGGACCGTTGCCCGGCGCGACTCCACGGGACAGCAGTGCCTCCACGCTCATCGCGGCCGTGAAGCCGGCGGTCCCGATCGCGGCGGCGGTGCGGGTGGACATGCCGTCGAGTTTCACCACCCAGTCGGCCGGAACGCGGGCGAACTGCGCGTACCCGCCGTGCCGGGCGGTGCCGATGTCGTAGCCGTGCGCGACGACCGTGTCGCCGACGGAGAACTCCGGGGACTGCGATTCGACGACGGTGCCTGCCACATCGATGCCGGGCACGATGGGGTACTCGCGGACCACTCCACCCTTCGGCGTGAGCGCCAGCGCGTCCTTGAAGTTCACGCTGGAGTATTCGACCTGGATCGTCACCTCGCCCTGCGGGAGGAACGACTCGCCGACCGTCTCCTGGGAGAGGCCGATGGCGCCCTCGTTCTCGCGAGCGATCCAGGCGGTGAATTCCTTCATCAGCTTGCTCTCCTGACCTCGGGGGTGCGTCG
Organism: Rhodococcus wratislaviensis; assembly: GCF_900455735.1. Lineage (GTDB taxonomy): Bacteria > Actinomycetota > Actinomycetes > Mycobacteriales > Mycobacteriaceae > Rhodococcus_F > Rhodococcus_F wratislaviensis. The sequence goes on from NZ_UAUI01000011.1 coordinate 682,479, forward strand.
AGACCATCATGCGACAGCCGTGCCCCGCAGACGAGGCCGGGGCGAAGTTCCCCGGATCAGAACCTGAGGAGCACCTTGCTCGACGACGACGCATCCCTGGCCGCCGCGAAGGCGGTGAGCGCATCGGCGACGTCGTACTCGGCCGTGACGATCGGATCGACCACCAGCGAGCCGTCGGCGAGGGCGGCCACCACCTCGTCGATCTCGTCGTTGAACCGGAACGAGCCGACCAGGTCCAGTTCCCGGGTGATTGCAATCGACACGGGTACCGGCTGATCACCGGACGGAAGCAATCCGACCATCACGACCCGGCCGCCGCGGGCCGTTCCGTGTATCGCCGATGCCAGACCGCGATGGTTGCCCGAGCATTCGATGGTGACGTCCGCTGCCACGGCCGCGACTGCGTCGGCATCGGTTGCGGTGAGGGTATCGTCCGCACCCACGGCGCGCGCGATCCTCAGCGGGTACTCGTGCATGTCCACCGCCGTGATCTTCCCGGCGCCCGCTCGCTTCAGTACCGCCACCACGAGCGCGCCGATGGGTCCGGCACCGATGACGAGGACCGACCTGCCCTTCACGTCCCCTGCTCGCGCGACCGCGTGCCACGCGACGCTCGCCGGCTCGGCCAGTGAGGCGAGACGAAGGTCGAGGCCGTCGGGAAGAACCCGGAGCATGCGCGTCGGGACGGCGACGTGGCTGACGAACAACCCGTCCGCGTGCGGGAAATGCGCCGCACTGCCCAGGTATGTGCATCCGGGGGAAATATTGGGGCGATCGGCCGGGTACTTCGCGCTGTCGCCGCCGGGGGTCGCGGGATGGATGGTGACGGGGGTGCCTGCGCCGGGACCGCTTCCGTCCGTCGCGCCGATCAGGACGGTGCCCGATGCCTCGTGTCCGAGCCGCATCGGTGCGCGAAGGATCGATTCGCCGGCGGCGCCGTGCTGCCAGTAGTGGAGGTCGGATCCGCAGATCCCGCCGTAGGCGATGCGGATCACCGCTTCGTCGGCCTTCGGCGCGGCGATCGGCACCTCCTCCACGCGCAGGTCCTGCGCACCGTGGGCGACGACTGCTTGCGCGTGCGTCGGGACCTCGGTGGCTTCGGAGGCGGTGGTCGAGCTGGTGTTCATCGGTGAAATCCAGTTCTGTCGGAGGTCGGAGCTCGTCATCTGGTGACGGGTTCCGTGGTGGTGAGGAGTCCGAGTTCGTCCCGTCGCGGCATGCCCTCCCAGTCGCCGGACACGGTGCATGCGAATGCCCCCACCGTCACAGCGGTTTTCAGGCGGTCGGCGGGTGCCTTCCCGGCCAGGCGTTCCGCGAGGTAGCCGGCGACGAAACCGTCTCCCGCCCCGACGGAGTCGACCACGCTCACCGGCACCGCGGGGAGGGAGTACGTCTCTCCGTCGACCATCGCCAGGCATCCCTGGTCGCCCAGCTTCAGGATGCTCTCGCGTGGTCCGAGGTCGCGGACACGGGCGACGAGTTCGGCGGGGGTGCCCTCGCCCACTGCGATCGCGGCCTCGTCCTCACCTGCGAAGACGATGTCCGACAACGCGATCAGCTCACGGAAGACGGCGCCCGCTTCGTCCGGCGACCACAGCGCGCGGCGATAGTTGAGATCGAACGACACCGGAATACCCAGTGCGCGTGCCCGTTCGACGCAATGCAAGGTGGTCTTCCTGGCAGAGTCGGACAAGGCTGGGGTGATACCGGTGACGTGCAGCAGGGACGCCGACTCGAGGCGGGCGTCCGCGATGTCCGACGTCGTGAGCCGCGACCCCGCGCTGCCGGTCCGGTAGTACCAGACGCGGGTGGCAGTGGCGGTTCGCCGCTCCTTCACCATCAGTCCGGTCGGAGCATCCGGATCGCGGATGACGTCGGCGGTGATTCCCTCGGCCCGGAGTTCCCGTTCGATCAGGTCGCCCAGGCTGTCCTGGCCGACGCGACCGATCCAGGTGACGTCGACGCCGAGTCGCCGCAAGGCGATCGCGAAGTTCGATTCGGCGCCGCCGATTCCCAGGTGGAGCGTCGATGTGTGGGCGAGTGCACCGGTGTCCACAGCCCGGGTGAGGGCCATCGTCTCGCCGAATGTCAGCACCGTCATCACACGACCTCCAGTTCGGCGACGACGTCGCCGAGGCGCCGGCATCGTTCGGCCAGCTGACCGAGGTCGCCGCCGCGGAGTGCGTCACCGATCAGCGGGCCGCCGAGGCTGACCGCCGCCGCTCCGGCGGCGACCCACGCGGGGACGTCCTCGATGCTCACCCCACCCGAAGGGACGACCTGGATGTCGGGGAAGGGTCCGCGCAGGTGCCCGATGTACTCCGGTCCGACTACCGATGCCGGGAACAGTTTCACGGCAGTCGCACCGGCGTTCCATCCGTTCCACAGTTCGGTCGGGGTGAATCCGCCCGGATAGATGGGGATTCCGGCACGGACGGCCGTGGCGATGACCTCGAGGTTGGTCGTCGGCGTCACGAGGAAGTCGGCTCCCACATCGAGGGCGGCGCGGGCCTGGTCGACGGTGGTGACCGTCCCGACCCCGATCTCGACGCCGTCGGGTGCGTCGCGCCGGATGCTGCTCAGGGACTCGAGGGTGCCCGGCGTGCTCATCGTCAGCTCGACGGCGCGCACGCCGTTCTCGGCGAGGACGTTGACGACGGGGGCGTACCGGTCGGCGTGCGCGGCGCGCAGCACCGCGATGACGGAGGAGGTCATGCCGCCGTCACCTCACGGTCGGTGGCATTGGCGGCCAGCGTGAGGTCGCGGTCCCGGGTTTCCGGTGCCATCGCCGAGGCGATCAGAACGGTCACGGCCATCACGATCATGTAGACGGCCACGGGGACCCACGAGCCGGAGAAGGCCGTGACGAGGGCCGCACAGATCAGCGGTGCGACGCCGCCCCCGAAGATCGAGGCGAATTCACGGCCGAGAGTGACGCCGGCGTAGCGGTAGCGGGAGCCGAAGATCTCCGGGAAGTAGCTCATGGTGACGCCGACGGCGCCCTGGCAGGCCAGGATGAAGCCGACGATCATCGCCATCGTGATCAGCAGGTGTGAGCCGGTGTTCAGGGCCAGGAAGGTCGGGACGGGCAGGATGATGAGAGCGATCACGATCGAGATGTACACCGGCTTGCGGCCCACCCGGTCGGAGAGACGGCCGAACCCGTAGGCGGCGATGCCGCCGCAGATGGCGCCGACCAGGAGCACCTTGGGAATGAAGGTGGGGTCGACGTGCACGTCGTTCTTGAGGTACGACGCCATGAACACCTGGTAGGTGTACGACTGCGCGCTGATGCCGATCGTCATGAACATGACGATGAACAGCGGCTTCTTGCCGTTCGCGAAGATCTCCTTGACGGGTGTCTTCGGAACCTGGTGCTGCTCCTTGAGTTCCTGGAACACCGGGCTCTCGGTCAGCTTGCGGCGGATGACGAACGCGGCGACGGTGACGAGCAGACTGCTGATGAAGACCAGACGCCAACCCCAGGACATGAGCTGCTCTTCCGGCAGGAGCTGCGCGGCGATCCACGCGACTGCGCCGAGAGCAGTGCCCAGCGCGGCCCCGGTCATCACCAGAGCTGCGAGCCGACCTCGCCTGCCTATCTGCGCCGTCTCCGTCAGAAGGGTTGCACCGCCGGACTGTTCGGCTCCCGCGCCGAAGCCCTGGAAGAACCGGCAGGCGACGAGGAGGGCGGGTGCGAGCAGCCCGACCTGACTGTAGGTGGGCAGCAGGCCGATACCCAGTGTTGCGCCACCCATCAGCATCAGCGTCGCGACGAGCACCCACTTGCGGCCGAGACGTTCTCCGTAACGCGAGAAGAACAAGCCGCCGAGCGGCCGGGCGAGAAACCCGACGGCGTAGGCGCTGAAGCTCGCGAGGATGCCCGCCGCGGGCGAGATGTTCGGAAAGAACAGTGTGTTGAAGATCAGCGCCGAGGCGGTCCCGTAGATGACGAAGTCGTACTGTTCGAGCGTGGTGCCGATGAGTCCCGCCCACGCCGCCCGGCGGACCGCGGACGGGTCTGCCTGAGGTGTGCCGCCTGCGCGGCCGGGAGTTTGCGGGTTCACCGTGGGGTCGAGTGTAGTGTCCATGGATTCCTCCATTGGTGGTTCCCGGAATTGTCCGGGCAGGGGTGAGGGAGTCAGATGGTCGCTCTGGACTGCAGCGACGTGATCGTCCCGAGGTCCGGGTCGGATGCTTCGGCGGCGGCGACTGCCGGCCCGTGGCGGACGATGATGTCGACGAAGTCGGCGATCCGCGAGACGAACTCGGTGTGCGAAGCGAGAGTGCTGGGAAACAGACCACCGTCGACGAAGACGGAGCGAACGAATTCGGTAGTGGAAGCGGCGTTGTCGGCCATTCCTGCCAGGCGCGGTCGAGCGGGGTCGGTCATGGATCGTGCGTGGGGGCCGGGATCGAACCCGGGCAGTGGGGCAATGCAGCAGAGGTATGCCGCGACCGTGAGAGACAGGTACTGCGGGACGGTACCGCGGCCGAGATGTTCGAGTGCGGGGATCGGGATGCGCTGCGCCAGCTTGACCGATCCGTCGGAGCCGACCTGCGAGGTACGGTGCCCCAGAGCGGTATTGGACCACCGCGAGAACAGTTGCCGGATGTAGTCGTCCGTGTCCACCGATTCGGGAACGGTGACCGTCGGCAGGTACTCGTCGCACAGGATCCGCCGCGCGGCGTCCTCGACGAACGGTTGCGCCACGGACTCGGGGATGGTGGCGCGCCCGTCGAGAGCGCCGAGGTAGGCGATGAGCGAATGCGTTCCGTTGAGCAGTCGGACCTTCATCAGCTCGTAGGGCTCGACGTCGTCGGTGAACAGCGCGCCGCCGTGCTCCCAGACGGGACGGCCGGCGGCGAACCGCTCCTCCATGACCCACATCGTGAACGGCTCGGCGGGGACGGCGATCGTGTCCCGCACGCCGAGGTGTGCCAGTGCCGCCTCGTTGTAGCGGTCCGCACCGGACGGCACGATCCGGTCCACCATCGAGTTGGGGAACGTCACGGACGAGGTCATCCAGGACAGCATGTCGTCGCGGAGCGGCGGCGCGAAGGTCCCGACGAACTCGCGTACGAGCCTCTCGGTCTGACGCCCGTTGGACAGCAGGTTGTCGCAGCTGAGGATCGTGATCGGGGCGGCGTGTGTGCTCGCCCGCAGGGCCAGTCCGCGGGCGATCTGCCCGATCGTGGTGCGGGGCGTCCGCACCTCGGCGAGGTCGCGGCGCACGGCGTCGGAGTCGAGGTCGAGGGAATTGGTCTCGGGTGAGACCGTGTACCCGTGTTCGGTCACCGTGATCGTGACGATTTTCGTCGCCGGGTCCGCGATGGCGCGGACGACGGACTCCGGGTCCTGTTCTGCCACCAGGGTTCCGGTGTGCGAACCCGGGACGCTCACACGAGAACCCTCCGGCGAGATCTCGACGACGCTGTACAGGAGGTCCTGCGCGTTCATCGCATCGGCGACGGCGCGCGAACGGCTCGCCACACCGAGAATGCCCCACGGTCCGGGTTCGCGTTCCATCGCGAGCGCGGTGTACACCGCCTGGTGCGCGCGGTGGAAGTTGCCCAGTCCCAGGTGCACGATCCCGGTGCCTTCCGGCACCCGCCGATGGATCAATGCCGCAGAAGGAACGTGTCGGCGAGAGAGTGTCGGTTCGGACATGCCCGTCACCAATCCGTCATGGAGCCGTCGCGGCGCCGGGCAACCGGGAGATACGCCTGCTCGTACGGATACTTTTCCGCGAGTTCCTCGTTCATGTTCACTCCGATACCCGGAACGTCGCCGGGGGTGAGGTGACCGTCCGAGAACGACCACGCGTGGGGGAAGACCTCGCTGACGAGCGGGTCGTAACCCATGTACTCCTGGATTCCGAAGTTCGGCGTCGCGAGCCCGAGGTGCAGGCTCGCGCCCAGGGAGATCGGTGAGACGTCCGACGGGCCGTGCGGTCCGCCGCGAACCTGGTACACCTCGGCGAGCGCGAAGATCTTGCGGACGTGGCTGATTCCGCCTGCGTGGACGATGGCCACGCGGATGAAGTCGATCAACTGCTCGGTGATCAGGTGCTGGCAGTCCCAGACCGTATTGAAGACCTCGCCGATCGCCAGGGGTGTCGTGGTGTGGTTGCGCACCAGACGCAGCGCATCCTGGTTCTCGGCCGGCGTGACGTCCTCGAGCCAGAACAGGTCCACGTGCTCGACCGACTTCCCCAGCCGCGCGGCCTGCTGCGGGGTGAGCCGATGGTGGGCGTCGTGCAGCAATTTGAGTTCGGGACCGACGTGTTCGCGAACGGCCTCGAGGATCCGGGGGGCATGGTTGAGATACGCGTCCGTGTCCCACACTTCTTCGACCGGGAGGGCGCCGCGGCTCGCGGGCTCGTATCCGGCGGCGCCCTGGTGAACGCCGTACACCGAATCCAGGCCGGGAACCCCGGACTGCACTCGAATCGCCTGAAAGCCCTTCTCACGCTTCGCGTCGACGGAGTCGAGCAGCGCGGGCGCGTCCCACCCGGTCGCGTGGGTGTAGGAGAGCACCCGGTCGCGGACGGCACCGCCGAGCAACTGGTAGACGGGCTGGCCGAGGGTCTTGCCCTTGATGTCCCAGAGGGCGACGTCGACGGCGCCGATCGCGGCCATCGTGACCGGCCCGCGCCGCCAGTACACGCCGCGGTAGAGGTATTGCCAGGTGTCCTCGATCCGCGCCGGGTCGCGTCCGATCAGCAAGGGAGCGACATGGTCCCGGAGGTACGACGCGACGGACAGTTCACGGCCGTTGAGCGTGGCGTCACCGTAACCGACGACGCCGTCGGCCGTGGTGATCTTCAGGGTGACGAAGTTGCGGGTGGGGCTGCAGACCAGTACGTCCGCGGAAATGATCTTGTCGGTCATGCTCGTGATCCTTTCGAGCCGACGGCGGGAGCGACGACGTTGCGCAGTTGCTCGCCGCGAGCGAGTCGAGTGATGTTGTCGGCGATGTCGTCGACGCGGCCGACGAAAGTCTGTCGTGACACCCCGGAAGAGTGCGGTGTCATCAGGATGTTGGGGAGTTCGGAGAACGGCAGAGCGCTGGGCGTCCCGCGACCGTCGGGTCCGGGATAGTCGTACCAGACGTCGATGGCCGCAGCCGCGATGGTCGACGAGGACAGTGCGTCGAACAGTGCCTGCTCCTGGACGAGAGGTCCGCGGCCCACATTGACCAGCACACCGTCGCTGCCGAGTGCGCGCAGTTCGTCGGCGCCGATCATGCCCCGCGTCCGGTCGTCGAGCGGTGCGGACACGACGACGACATCGGATTCGACGAGGAGACGCCCGAGCTGGGAAACGTCCGCCGCCCAGTCCAATCCCGCACTCGGCGCGTCGACGTTGCCACGGCCGGTCACGGCCGCTCCTGTCGCGCCGAATGCTCGGAACAGATTCCACGTGGCGTGGCCGATGTGGCCGAACCCCACGAAACCCACTTTCGCGTCCTGCAGCGAATTCGACTGTGTGAGAAGGTCGTCGTAGACCGACGTCGCCCAGACCCCTTGCCGGAGCGCCTTGTCCTGAGCCACGAAACCGCGCCGGAGCATCACCGCGGTCGCCACGACGTACTCGGCGATCGACTTCTCGTGGTGGAAGGTGTTCGCCACCAGCACATCCGGTGCCAGGGCGTCGAAGGCGATGTTGTCCGTTCCTGCACCGGCGACGTGGACGAGGCGCAGCCGCTCTGCAGACGACGCCAGGGACGATGTGAACTTTCCCCCGACGTAGACGTCGGCGTCGCGAAGATCCTCGGCCAGGGCCGCTTCGTCGAAGCCGTCGTGCCAGGACAGCCGCGAATCGGACGGAACCGTGGCCTCGAGCCGGGATCGGTGCGGAATCAGGTTGCGATCGGCAACAACGATTTTCATCTAGCGGCTCTCTTTTCCGGGGCGAAACACCCGATCGTGCGCCGGTCCGGCCGAAGCACGGACGACCAGTTGAGTGGGGAGGTGGATTTCTCGGATATCGGAGTCCGGCTCGTTCGCACGCTGGAACACCAGGTCCAGACTCAGCACGCCGGCTCGTGCCATCGGCACGTTGATGCTCGTGAGCGCGGGGCTGGCGAGTTCGGCCAGCGGCGAGTCGTCGATGCCGACGACGCTCAGGTCCGCCGGCACCGAGAAGCCCATTGCGCGGACGCCGTTCATCACTCCGATGGCCATCGGATCGTTGTGCGTGATCACGGCGCTCGCGCCCGTCGCGATCACGCTCGCGGCTGCGGCATGACCGCCGGCGAGGGTTTCCTGCTGCCAGCCGAGCAGGCTCAGCTGCACATCCCGGGCCTTGCAGAGTTCCTCGACCGCGGCGACGCGACGCTGGTTCGACCAGGACTGCGGCGAGCCCTGGACGTAGGCGAGGTGCTCGTGCCCGAGGGCGACGAGGTAGTCGACGGCCTGACGAATTCCGTCCTCGGAGTCCGCCACGATGCAATCGCATTCGGGTGACGAGCGGTTGACGAGCACCAAGGGGGTGTCGCCGGCGAGCTGCACGATGTCCGATGCGGGCAGCCGCGGAGCGCAGACCACGAGCGAGTCGACGCGTCCCTGCAACTCGCCGAGAACCTCACGCTCACGGTCGGCGCTGCCGTCGGTGTCGGTGAGGAGCACCGTCTGGCGCCGGTGCCACCCCTGAGCCTGCGCCGCCTTCACGAAGCTCGCGAACACCGTGTGCCCGATGTCGGGCACCACGACCGCGACGGTGGTGGCGGTGGGGCGCACCACGTCGGTGCGCGTCGGTGACGCCGCCCGGTAGCCGATCTCGTCGGCGACCGCGATGATCCGCGCGAGCGTGTCCGGTCCGATCCGGTCCGGGGCACTGAACGCCCGCGACGCGGTGGACAGGGATACCCCTGCGCGTTGTGCGACCTCGGTCAAGGTGGGTGCCACGGTGCTACCGCCTCGCTGTTCGTTGTGACTGCCGACACACACTATCCACCGTCTTGCGCAAGATTGTCAATACTTGCGCAAGGCTTGCGGCAACATGGGCGTCGTGCGCGTTCACACGTCCAGGAGCGACAACAGCCGGTCGGATTCGAACAGCGCCGCCCGGTCGAACGTCGACGTCGAGGCCAGGAGTTCGTCCGCGCCGGTGCGCGCGGCCAGCGCGTCGAGCGCGACCGTGACCTCCTCGGCGGTGCCGTGGATCGACGTCGCGATCGAGGCGTCGACCTGTTCGCGCAACCGCGAAGTCCACGCCTGACCCCGGATGTCCGCGACCGATTCGAGCGGCGGGAACTCGCCGGTCCGACTCGACTGCGCCAGCGCCCACGCCTCCGGAAGCAGCAGCTCACGCGCCCGGTCTTCGTCCTCGGCGATCATCACCTCGAGCGAGATCATCACGTACGGGGACCGATTTCCGGCGGACGGGACGAAGCTGTCGCGGTACCGGTCGAGTTCCGGGACGCGGGTGCCCGACCCGCCGAGGACCGGCCCACCGACCACCACCGGCAGACCGGCCTTCGCAGCGAAATCGAGCCCCCGCCGGGTGGCGAGAACGAATATCGGCGGCGGACTCGTCACCTGGGGACGGGCCGTCACGGCGCCCTTGCCCTCGAGATAGCTCCGCACCTCGTCGAGGTCGTCGGCGAACGTGTCGGGGGCGTCGCGGTCACGGCGCAGCGCCTCGCGCACCGGCTTCGTGAACCCCAGCGACCGTCCGACCCCCAGATCGATCCGGCCCGGGTACATCGCCTCGAGCATCAGGAACTGCTCGGCCACCACGAGAGGCTGGTGATTCGGCAGCATCACACCCCCCGAGCCCAGCCGGATCCGGTCGGTGCGGGCGCCGAGGGCAGCGAGCAGCACGGGCGGCGACCCACTCGCGATGCCCGGCACGGCATGATGCTCGGCCACCCAGAACCGATGGAAACCCAGCTGCTCGGCACGCACCGCCCGCTCGATCGTCCCGGTCAGCGCGGCCGAGTCGGGCACACCCCGTCGCGTGCGGGACCGGTCCAGAATCGAGAGCTTCACCCCCGAGGCAACGGTCCGCCGGCCGACGGTATTTCCACACCCCGCCCGCACTCGGTGGACGAGTGTGCCCGCTTCGCTGACATACTGACCGCCGCAGGATCCACGATCGCCGGGAGGTCAATGGTGAGCAGCACAGGGACTATGTCGTACTCGCTGGACGTCACGTCGCGGTCCGCAGCGCAGATGCGGGAGTGCGCAGAGTTCTTCAGCGAGCCCGAGCTGGCCCACCTGCCCACGGCCCGCCTCGCGGACGCACTGGAGTCGCTGGCGGAGACGGGCCGCTACGAGCACACCGTGGAGGAACTGGAAGTCGGCTCGCAGCTGGCCTGGCGCAACCACGCCCGGTGCGTCGGTCGCAAGCACTGGCGCACGCTGAAGCTGATCGATGCCCGGCACGTCACCACCGCGGACGAGATTGCGGAGGCGTGCTGGGAGCACCTGCGGGTCGCGACGAACGGCGGCGCCCTGCGCTCGGTCATCACGGTCGGTCCCCTACCGCTGGCGGACGGACGCGAGTACAAGATCGTCAGCCCGCAACTGATCCGGTACGCGGGCTACCGCCACGCGGACGGGACGGTGACCGGGGACCCCGCCCAGGTCGCAATCACCGAGGCGGTGACGAAGATGGGGTGGCGGGGCGCAGGCACGCCGTTCGACGTGCTGCCGCTGCTGGTCAGCACACCCGACGAGACGCTGCGCTGGTACGAGATTCCATCCGAGCTGGTGCTCGAGGTCGAGATCGAGCACCCGGACTACGCCTGGTTCGCCGATCTCGGTCTCAAGTGGCATGCCGTTCCCGCCGTGTCGAACATGAGCTTCTCGGTCGGCGGGCTGACCTACCCGCTCGCCCCGTTCAGCGGGTGGTACGTGAGCACGGAGGTCGGGGCCCGCAACCTCAGCGACGAGGATCGGTACGACATGCTGCCCGCGATCGCCGAACGGCTGTGCCTGGACACGACATCGGAGCGGACGCTGTGGCGCGACCGCGCACTGGTCGAACTGAACCGCGCCGTGATCCACAGTTACCGGCAGGCCGGCGTGCACATGGTCGATCATCACACCGTTGCCAAGCAGTTCGTCAGCCACGTCGAACGCGAAGAGTCACTCGGCCGGAAGTGCCCGACCGACTGGTCGTGGATCAACCCGCCGATGTCGGCGGCACTCACCCCCACGTTCCACCGGCTCTACGACGCACCCGACATGGACATCCGCCCGAACTTTCTCCCGGCCGCCAGCTCGGGTTGCCCGATCTCCGGTCAGCCGCGGTAGGGCGGGGCCACGCCCCACCCCCAGTGCGGTACGGGTGCGTGCTCGACCACCTCGGCGCCAGGGCTCGAGTTCTGTAACGCGAGCCTGGTGCCCCACTCGACGTATGCCATGAAGGCCGAGCGGAATTCGGGGTCGGACGGCAGCCCGGCGTCGTCGGCGGCAAGACTCATCGTCGCGGCGAAGCGGTGCCGCTGCTCCCGGCTGATGTCCAGACCGATGTGGTGTCGCAACATCCGTTCGTAGCCACCGAGTCGGTCGGTGTAGCCGGGTGGACCGCCGAACACCTCGCACCACCACAGCGTCACGTTGCGGCGATGCTCCTCGTGCACTCCGCCGGGGAACATCGGGGACAGCAGGTCGTCGCGCTCCACCCGGTCGTAGAAGGCGTCGATCAGCCGCCGGAACGACTGCTCACCGCCCGCCCATTCGTACAGGGACGGTGTTTCCTGATCACCCATGGGAGCTCCTCATCTCCGTCTTCTCCATTACGATACACACCAGCATTGGATTGAAACGAGGATCGAGCATGACTGTGACCGGGCGCAGCCGCGACACCGACATCGACACTCGCGTGCTGAAAGTGGCGGGCAGGCAATTGTCCCGGGCCGGATACGACGCGATGTCGATCGCCGCGATCGCCGCGGAGGCCGGCACCACCCGGCAGGCGCTGTACCGGCGGTGGGCGTCGAAGTCGGAGCTCGCCGCCGCCGTCGTGGCGCAGTTGTCCGACGAACGGTCGGGGCGGGCCTCGGCCGATCCCTTCGGGGATCTGGTGCGCGAGCTGACCGACTTCCAGCGCGGGGTGTCGCGGAGCGGCCGGTTGTCGCTGGTCGGCACGATGCTGCAGGACACGACGGACGCCGACGTCCGCGCGCAGTACCGCGCCCGGGTGGTGGCGCCGCGCCGGCGCCGAATCCGCGCCATCCTGGACCGCGCCGCCGAACTGAAGCTGATCGACGGCGACGCCGATCTCGACGTCGCCGTCACGATGGCCACCGGCAGTTGGTACGGCCGGGCGTTGGCCGGTGATCGCCCACCCGCCGATTGGCCGGCCCGGACCGCGACATTGATCTGGCGGGCCGTCGGCGGGACGCCGCCGGCCTGACGCGGTTGCTACGCCGTCGACGCGTTCGTCGACCGCCGGTCCCCCATGTTCCGTGACATCAGGACACCGATGAGGAGGAGGACACCCGCGACGGCGATGAACCAGCCCGTGCGGTGCAGTCCGTCGTCGCCGATCACATGACCGGCGGTGGTCTGCAGCACGACGGCGGACAGGTTCGCTCCGATGTACTGCACGGTGCGGTACATCCCGATCGCCGTGCCCACTTCCTCCACGGACGTGACCGAGCTGATCAGATTCTGATTGCCGATATTGTTGAATCCATTGGGAATTCCCAGCACCGCGGCCACCAGGAGAAGCACGACGATCGGGGCCGTACTGCTCTCCACCGACGCCAGGAGCAGCCCGCCCACCAGGAGCGCACATGTCCCGACGGTGAGCGTTCGGCGCACCCCGTACCGCCGATACGTCCGTGACGCGAACAAGGTGGAGCCGATACCGACGACGGCGACGGGCAGCATCGTCAGACCCGCCTCGGTGGCGCTCATTCCGCGGGAGTACTGCAACCATTGCGGGATGCCGAAGAAGACACAGTAGAACGCGGTGTAGGTGAGGAGGGTGCGGGCGAGTGTGGCGCTCAGCGCACGGTTCCGGGCCAGGGCCCGAACGTCGATGAACGGTTCGTCCGCCCGCCGTTCCCATTGGACGAACAGGGCCAGCACCAGCACCCACACGGGGATCAGCCACCACACGGGGTCGGTGGTGAGCGACAGCAGGAACAGCATCGTCGACGAGACGAGCCCGAGGAACAGTACGACCCCGGCCACGTCGAGCGCGTGCAGCAGTTGCCGGCCGCTGACCGAGATGCCGCCGACGAAGCCGACCTTCGCGAATTTCGTGACCGCGACCGCGCTGAACGCGACGATCGGGAGGTTGATCCACATGATCGACTGCCAGCCGAACGCCCCGACGAGCAGTCCGCCGAGCGTCGGGCCCAGTGCCACGACCGCCTGGCTGCAGATCGCGAGGGTCGTGATCGCGGTGCGCGGTTGCGCGCCATGTCGCTCCGCGTACCCGCGAATCATCGTCATCGCATTGGGATACTGTGTCGCGGTTCCGATTCCGACGAGGATGCGGGAAAAGATGAGCCAGCCGACGCTGGGTGCGAGCAGACCGGCGATCGAGCCCAGCGCTACCAGGGCGAGGCCCCCGAGGTAGACCTTCCGGGCTCCGAGCAGCGCGCCGAGCTTACCTGCCATCGGGGCGGTGACGGCCGTGGCGATGTAGAGCCCCGAGATCACCCACGTGATCCCGGACGAGGAGCCGAACTGGGCGGCGATGCCGACGATCGCCACCGCGATCATCGACGAGTTCAGCGGCTGGAGGATGCTTCCCGTGGCGACGGAACCGCTCACCCGGAACGGGACGGACGGGGACTTCTGGGCGAGGCCGGTATCGGCGACGGTCGCGCTCACGAGTTCATCAGTGACTCCTGCGGCGCCGGTTCGGGAGTTCCGGCGAGCCGGCGGAGTAGCCGTCCGGCGATGAAGAGGAGGTCACGTTCGGCGTCGGTGCATTCGGCGGCCAGCGCGGCCGTCAGCCACTCGCTACGCCGCGACCGGTCGTCGACGAGCGTCTGCAACCCCAGCGCGGTGATCGCGACGATGCTCGCTCGCGCGTCCTGGGGATCCACGGTCCGGGTAACCATGCCAGACTCCTCGAGTATCGAGACGGTCCGCGCGATGGACTGCGGCGCCACCTGCTCGAGATCGGCGAGAGCGCGTGCGCTCATCGGACCTTCCCGGTCGAGATGCGCAAGGGCCTGGAGCTGAGAGGGGGTGAGCAGGTGCCCTGCTCGCTGGGTCCGGATACGTCGGTTGAACAGAACGACGTCCTCGCGGAGCTGATCGACCTTGCGGTCCATGGGGCCTCCCTCTCACAGTCAGGTTCATTAGCCAGTCTAGCTGTTTTATTTCCGGTCTTCAATGGACGTAATCGTCCTGATATCGACGAAACGGACACTAATTTTCATCAGCACTGCTGTCTAATGCACCGAGGGGAGGCGCCACGCGCTCGAATTCCTGCAGGTAGGGCGAGCGGGGCGGGTGTCTCACAGGAACCTCCGAGGCGATCGCTGGCAGTATGAGGACGGCGAGCGCTGATCCAGATCCGAAAGAAGGTGGTCGTGACTCTTCGCACACGGACAGCCGGCATTGTCGCGGTGGTGGCCCTGACGTTCCTGGCCACGGCATGCACCATCGGAGACACCGGCACCTCGGAACCCCCGACCACCTCCCAGTCCGCGCCCGCCTCGATTGCCGTCCCCGCCGCCGACGGGGCGCCGATCAACCCGACCACCCCGATCGTGGTCACCGCGACGGGCGGCCGGCTCACGGCCGTGACCGTCACGAATCCCGCGGAGCAGAACACACCGGTCGCCGGAAACCTCACACCCGACGGCACGAACTGGACGAGCAGCCAACCGCTGGGCTACGGCTCCACGTACACAGTCGTCGCGGACGCGGTCAACCCCGACGGCGCCCCGGTCGAGCAGACCTTCACCGTCACGACGTTGACGCCCGGCACCACCGCGTACGCGAACGTCGTCCCGGCACCCGAGGTCGTCGCGGACACCGGGATCGGCGTCGGCCAGCCGATGGTCTTCCAATTCACCGCACCGGTCGTGAACAAGGCCGAGGTGCAGCAGCGACTGCAGGTGACGACGACACCGCCGCAGCCCGGCGCCTGGTATTGGACCGACGACCAGAACGCGCACTACCGAGCGGCGGGATACTGGGCGCCCGGCACCAAGATCCACATCGAGGCCGACGTGTACGGCGTCGATCTGGGCGACGGGACCTTCGGCGCCGAGAACAACTCCGCCGACTACACCGTGCACGACTCGTGGGTGGCCAAGGCGGACGGGGCGAGCAAGATGCTCACCGTGTTCCACAACGGCGTCCAGGAGAACGCGATGCCGATGAGTCTCGGCACCCCCGACCACCCCTCGCACGAGGGTCCGCACGTGATCTCCGACAAGCAGCAGAGCATCATCATGGACTCCTGCACGTACGGGGTCTGCGCCGGCGACCCCGACTACTACCGCGAAAAGGTCGATCTCAATCTGCGGATCTCCAACGACGGCGAGTTCGTCCACTCGGCGCCGTGGTCGGTGGGCGACCAGGGCAGCAGCAACGTCTCCCACGGCTGCGTGAACCTGGCACCCGCCAACGCGCAGTGGATGTTCGACCATTTCGGTATCGGCGACGTCGTCGAAATCACCAACTCGGGCGGACCGCTCCTGCCCGTGTGGGACACGTACGGGGACTGGGAGGTCCCGTGGGATCAGTGGCAGGCAGGTAACGCAACCGGATAGGAGGCGCTCGTGAGTTCACCATCCGCGGAATGTGTCGCGCAGTTGAAGGCGGTTCTCCCGCACCGGGTTCATCTGCCGGACACCGACGACTACCGCACCGCACTGGGCAGAGTGTTCTTTCCCGATGCCGCGAGACGCCGGCCGTCCTGCGTCGTCCAACCGGTGTCCGTGGAGGAGGTCTCCACCGTCATGAGGGTCGCGCATCGGACGGGCGGCACCGTCACCGTCCGCGGCGGTGGGCTGAGTTCCAACTGCGTCGCCGACGATGCCGTCATGCTCGACCTGTCGGCGCACCTGAACACGGCCCGACCCGACGACGACCGGGTGGTCGTCGCCGGCGGTGCCACCGTGGGAACCATGCTGGACGCGCTCGCACCCACCGGCCGGGTGGTACCGGTGGGGATCGTGGGCCACGCCGGGTTCGGACTCGTCACCCGCGGCGGCGTCGGATACCTCACGCGCAGTCTGGGATTGACGCTCGATCAGCTCGCCGAGGTCGAACTCGTGCTTCCGTCCGGCGAGGTCGTCCACCTGTCCGATGCCAGCACCGGCGACGAGGCGGATCTGTGGTGGGCGGTCCGGGGTTGCGCACCGTGCTTCGGCGTCGTGACGTCGGCGGTGCTGCGGACACACCCGGTGGGTCCGGTGTGGGTCGACCGCATGGTGCTCGGACTCGAGGCGCTCGCCACCTACTTCCGTGTCGCCCCGACGCTTCCGCGGGACACGACGATGGGCGCGGTACTCGGCTACAGCGCACTGTCTCCCGACGAACCCGTCCTCTTCGTGTACACCGCGTGTGCGAGCGGGGACGAATCCGACATCGACCGCGCCCGGGCGGCTGCCACCGCGGTCGCCGACGTGTCGGGCAGCGTCCTGTACCGGTCGGAGTTGTCCGGCACCTACCTCACCGGGTTACCCGAATTCGCACCACCCGGACCGGGCGGCGCAGAACCGGAACCGATCCGGCTGCCCGGACCGGGCGAGCGCCGGGGGTCGTTCTTCGGCAAGGCGGTCTTCACCGGACCGACCCTCGACTCCCCACTCGCGGAGGCGTTGGCCACCCAGATCCGCGGGGCGCCGACGCGCGAATGTCGTATCGACTTCCAGCACACCGGCGGAGCCCTCGCCGACGTCGGTGACGGCGACACCGCGTTTTGGGGCCGGAGCGGCGAGTGGAACATTCCGCTCAACGCCATCTGGTCCGACCCCTACGACGGTGCCGCCTGCTTGTCGTGGGCGGGCGGCACCCTCGACGCGCTCGCACCCCACACGATCGGCGTCTACAGCGTCGAGGTCCGGCCGGGCTTTCCCGAGACCGGCGCCGAGATCGACGCGGCCTACGGCGGGAACCTTCGCCGACTGCGAGAACTGCGGCAGAGGCACGATCCGATGGGAGTGCTGACGCACTATCCGCTCTGAGATTCCGGGTGTCACACGCAATCGTCAACGGGAGCCACACCGGCGAAACGGGCCGCGAGGAAAATCGACCGCATCCAGTGCACCGGAGATCAAGTGGCGGTGCGATTTCCGTCGGGGGGACGAACCACCTGCACCGCATCCCCCGCAGCACATGCCTGACGGACGAACTCGTCTGGACCGGGACGGGGACCAACTCGCCCCCTCCGCATGATAGCTGTAGAGAGGTGTTCTCGTCCCGACCGCTGCGAGGCGACAGCACGATCAGGTAGAGGTTGTGGCATCACCCCGCCAGCCTCGCGGAACCACCGCCATCCGACCGTCTTCGACACGCAGACTGCTAGCGGACATGCCAACCTCCCTGTAGGCGGACACGTTCGTCCCTGCTGACGGACAGCTGATCGCCCTGACGATGGGCATAGGGCCGGCGGTGTGTCGGTCCTGACAACGACGCCCCTCCGGGGTTTTGCTCGAGGTCTTCGACCACCTTGAGCGACTCCCACCGGAGGGACGCATGAAGAAGTCTGACAGGGACATCATGGAAATTCTCGAGGCCTACGACGTAGCCCTCGTCGGCACCGTTGCGGACCATGACACCACCCTTGACCCGGATTACCGCTCTTTTCGGTGTTCCGTCCGGGCGCAACACTCCGGCGCGTTTCATGATTCCTGGGCCTTCACGAGTTTGAGTTTCCTGCTGGCGTCGACACGCAACTCGTTCGTTTCCCCGGACCGGTACCGGGAGACGGCTGCTCTTGGAACTCGCGTTTTGGCGGTGGGAGCTCCTACTCGCCGCGCAACGAGCGTCAGCATCGCGGCCCCGGTGCCGGGACGCCATGTGCCGCGATCCCAACCGATTCGCCCTCGCGTGTGTCGCAGCGTCAGGTGATGGTGTAGCCGAGCTGATAGGCCGCGCCGTCGATCGGCCCGGACAACCCGGGATGCGACAACGGCAGCGACAACGCCGGCAGCACGGGGAACGCGTCGGCGGCGCGTTCGGTGATCGCGATGCAGACACTGCCGGCGAACCGGCCGCGGTAGACGATCCCGTCGAGATCGTCATGGGCGCGGTGAATGTTGCGGGCCCAGTGCTGGGTTCGGCCGTGCGCGGCGGAGTCGAGGGCGTGGTTGCCGCCGACCCGTGTCGCCCACGTCCCCTCGCCGATGCCGGACACATCGAGCAGTCTCAGCGGCCGGGTGAATCGCAGCCCGGTCAGATACGGATCGCCGCGGTGGCGGTCGATCACCCGGGCGCTCTGAAACGCCTCGGCCAGCCCGCCGCGGGGACTGGAGGCGCCGTACCAGATGCCGTAATCGGGATGCTCGGCGCGCGGGGGCGGGTGGTGGTCGAACCGCAGGATCGGCCCGAACGTGCGCAGTCCGTTCCAGGGCAGCACATGGGTGCCGGTGGTGCGATGCACCCGCCACACCACCTCGGCCGGTTGCCAGTCGATCACTTCCTCGCCGCGCACGCCGGCATCACGAAGGTCGGCGATGGTCGGTGGTGCGGGCAGCATCGACCCCATCTATGCCGATTCCCATTCGGCGGCGATGATCACGTCGTGGACCTGTTCGATGTCGGCGGCGGTTCCGGCGCTGCCGGTCAACCAGGCCACGATCGACACTGGCCGGCCCTCCACGGTCAGGGACGGTTGCGGGAGGGTCAGCAACGCCTGCACGGTCAGCGGGTGCAGGTCTTTCGCCAACAACGGCATCACCTGGTCGAGGTGCGGCACCGCACCGGTATCGGTGAACTGAGCGGGCGGGAGCAACCGGTTCCGGCCCGACGCGAACGCCCACAGGGTGCCCTCGCCGAGGCGTTGCCGGATCCGGGCCGCGGTCACCCCGAGACGGTCCGCGGCCTCCGCGATCGACAGGGAGTGGCGGACCAGTTCCTGCATCCGAATGCCGCGGTCCACCCGTGCGGTCGTCGCCGCGGCCGGGTCGTCGACGAACCCGGCCTGATCGAGCAGGGCTGCGTCGTGGTCGGACAGCGGCGGTGCCGCCGGGTTCCGGTCGGAGAGGCTGTGCAGGATCTGGGCAAAGAACTTCCGGCCGACGTCGGTGCCGGTCACCTCTCGTAGCGCCTCCTCGAAGCCGAGATCGCCGCGTAGGTAGCGGGCTTCGGTGCTGGCATCGGTGGCCTCGTTCATCACGCCCAACCCCTTACTTTCATCTATTATCACACACAAATTCATGATAGCGCGAAACGAGAGGGGCCGCTACCGCACCCGTGACGGGCTGGTGCCGGCGACTCACCTGATGACCTCCTGCCGGGGGTATGCCACCTGCCGCTGAAGAACCGGTCAGCTCGGCCCGTCCGCCCGCGGCGCACATGCGGGGCTTCGTGCGGTGTCGGGACCATGTGCCAGGCTGTCGTGCGCTGCCCCGACCACACACGTCAGGGCGGCAAGTAAGGCACATGCGGGGAGGAAGGGTTCATCGGGGCGGATACAGCAGTAGCGCAATGGGCGGGACGCCGCGGACGCCGTCTGACCGTCGCAGAAACCAGCAAGTACGTCCAGACCCACCTCGATCAGAGCGTGGACATGCAGATCGTCATCACCGGGGAGTGCCGCTGGGTCCGACGACTCTCCGGTGGCGGCTGGCAGATGGACCTCGCCGCCCCACACGGCCGCGCCGTCGACTGCATACCCGTGTACTTCAGCAACGATGTCGCCGCCGCAGTAGGCGCATTCCTCAAACACCGTGTGGGACGCCGCTTCGGCGACCACATCACCAACGGCGCCGGAGTCACCATCGCAGGAATTTTGACCGTCAGTTCCTACACCCGCGCTCTGCAACTGCGCGCCAACCAGGTCTACCCCGAACGCACAGACCCAGGGCCCGTGACCGTCGCCGAGAACGCACATCGAGACAGGCTCGAGAGCCTCGGCTTCCCCAAGTCCCTGTTCACTAAAGGCATCCCCATCAGCCTGAAGTGGCCGGACAAGCTCCGCCACATCACCGTCAACTCCTCCAACCGCTCCAAAGCCGTCACCGACATCGAGGCGATGCTCGGCAAGGTACGAGTCGGTGTCCCCACCCTCGACCCGGTCGTGGTGTCGATGAACCGCCACCAGATCGCCGAACACCTCACCACACCGTCGGCCTTCGGCACACAACTTGCCGGGCACCTATACAAAACCACTGCCGCACAAAGAAAGATCACACCCGCACCCACCGTGCACACCCAACTGCACGCAGCGAAGACGCAGGCCACCGGCGCACACGAGGACTACCGCGCACGGTACGACCAGCTCGTCCAGTGGCACACCGCAACCACCCACAACACCCGCTACTGGCGGGACGCCTACGTCGATGAACTCCGCACCGGCAGCGCAGCACGAGTCAAACTCCATTGCGTTCTGGCAGCCATCGCGACACTGCTGGTCGGCACCGGACTCGTCACGGCGACCGCGTTGCTGTCACCGAACCCCACCGTACCCATCACTACCGGAGCCGCGACCCTGCTGCTCGCCGCCCTGTGCTGGCACACCAGAACCCCCACGACCACCCCACCACGATCGATGCGATTCCGCCGGCCACCGCAGAACACCCACGACTGGATCCGCGCCACCCGCAAAGCCCGCACACCCCACCGATACCGCACCCTGTGGACACACATCCCACCAGAGCTCACACAACCCTGACACCACACCAACAACACCGGTGCGGATGTAAATGGTGAGCGCGCCCTCGAGCGGGACGATCGCGACGAAAAAGCTGTCGACAGGAAGGACTGCCGCTGCAGCGAATCCGCCACAACACAGCGCCGGTCGAGGACGCCACGACTCGGGGCGAGCCGGGGTGAGGCCACCGGGCGCCGTCGGCCTCCCCCGGGCCCGGGCCAGCACCCGAGCCAGCGCCGCCGTTGCCGTCAGGACGGCGGCCACCACCGCGATGACGCATACGAACGTCGCAGGGACGGTGGAATACCCGAACAGCCCGGCAGCGCCCACACCGGCGGCCGTCGCCGTCAGCGCACCGACCGGCAGCAACACCGCTAGCGTCCGCGCGGTCGCGGCACGCCGATCATCACCCGACCCGGCCAACACCCACCACACACCCAGCAGCGCGTACCCGTATGTCAGGACCACGCTGCCGGCGTAGAGCACCAGCACCGAAGCCCATTCCACGGCGATGCTCACGGTGGCTGTGAACGCGGCATAGATCAGCCCCAGCATCCGCAGCAGCCCCACGGTGACGCCAGCCAGGGCCGCGGCGACGGTCCGGCCGAGCAGGAAGGTGCGCCGACGGCGGCGTTCGTCCTCGCTCGTCTCGTCCCGCACCACCCGCCACCCGGACAGCCACAAGACGATCCCGCAACCGGCCCCGGCCACCATGGCTGTGGCCAACCCGGCCAGGCATTCTCTTCCGACGCTGACATCCGAATGTGATTGCACCGCAATTAGTTCCGCCGATGAGAAATCGACGGGACTGAAACCTTCGGGCATTGCACCGAGATCTCGGGACTGCCATGACGCGAAACGCACCCCGGAACAGAGAAACGGCGGGAAAGTGCTTGAGCCCACTATCACGGCCACAAGGAGACCAAGAGGAGGCAACACCTGATAACGCCTCCCAATTGATATCCGATCCCATTACGGGTTGCGAATACTGCGTCGTGGAGCGGGATACGGATCCAACCGTGCGTGTCCGGTTCCAGGCCCGGGCTACGGAAGTCGGGCGCTGCCCGCACCCACATAGTTCAGGTGGTGGACCTCGTCGAGGACCTCGCCCACCTCGTCGAAGGTGTCCGGGTCGGTCAGCACGTCGTGGGATTCGGCGATGGTGAGTGCGGTCGAGTCGAGGGTTCAGCGGTTCAGCAGCATCAGGGCGAGTTCGGCGGGATTGCAGCGGCAGTGATAGTTCACCCGTCGGCACCGGGGTTGACGTCGAGGATCTGATGGCAGGTGGTGCGGGACCAGGGGTAGGCGCCGCGGTCACAGCCCACCAAGGTCCCCGACAGGTTCAGCGATCGGAGGTCGCCGTCCAGCAGGGACGCCGCCATGACGTACCGATCCACACCCTCCGGGTGTGTGCCTTGTCGGCGAGCCATTTCCGGCGCATGGTCCCCGATCGCGGGATGTGCATGTCGCGCGGGATGCCGGTGACGGCTCCCGCAAGGGACGATGCGACGTACAGGTAACCGCCGTGGGAGTTCGTCGATCAGATCAAACCACCCGGGCAGTGGGTGACCGGGCGCTCGGATGCCGCTGGCTTTGAACGAGTTCGGCGGGTGCCCGGACCCGGTACTCGAGATCCGGTGCAGTGCGGTGCCCGCGAGAATAAGCCTGGTCTGCGGGCCGGCCGTTGCAGCACTGTGCCCCGGGATCACTCCATCCCCCCTCTGCTCGGCCGCCACCATCAGCTCCACCTCTGCCTCGGTCAGCGCGTGCGCGCTGAGTCGGTCCACTGGCCGCTGGTCCCCGATCAGCGGATTCTCGGTGGACCACCTGTCCAGGGCCCCACGGGTCCAGGTCGCACTCCATCAGCAGGTTCACGTGCTCGGCGGCGGGGCGGATCTGTTTTGCGCTCGTGGTCGAACCGGACCAGCGCCGAGTCACCCGGAATTCACGACGACGGTCACGTCGATGCTCAACCCCGCCGGCATCGATTTCCTGCACCGCACCGCGACCGAATGCAATGACACCGCCGTGCTCCATGCGTTCAGTCCACCAGCTCGCTGTCGGTCAGCGGTCGCCCGATCGTGGACGAACTCGAGGCCGATCCCGCGATCAAGGCTGTCCTCGACAGCTTCGACCTGGGCCGAAGCGCTCCTGCCGCACCCGTACTCGTCGCCCAGAACGTCAGCGACGACGTCACCCCTGCCGCGGACACCTACGAAATGGCGAACGCCTGGCGTGCAGCGGGTGCCGACGTGACCGTCGCAAAACTCGACACGCCCCCACTGCTCCCGCAAGCCGGGGTTGCAGGGCATTCGGCCGGGCTGCTCCTCGACAATCCGACCGCGGTCGGATGGCTCATCGACAGGTTCAACCATTGACCACTTGCCGATCGTCAACAGAAGCCGGCTCGGTATGACGGAGTGGGCGGATGAGGCCAACCGAAGTCGGTGACGAATTCCGGGCGTGTGTCGGCGCGTGTCGGCGTGGTCCGGAGATCGTCTCGGACCTTCGACACAGGAAGCCCCGCTATCTCAAAGCCGCTCTCACTGTGATCACAGCGGGCTGGGCTCCCAATTCAGCGCAGACACCGATCGCGTAGCCCGATTCGGTGCGGCGTAGGCGTCCTCCGTCGCGGCGAGCGTTCCTTCGTTTGCCTCGTGCTCAGCGATCTCCCGCCAGCCACGTCTGGCTCGAGTTCGGGGGTAGATCGATCGTCTCGCGAAGGAGGCGGTGCGCCTTGGTCCTCGAGGTGGCCTGAGCGAGGCCTTCATTCGACCCCGGACGGTTCACCTACCCGTCTCGTGATCCTCCCCAACTGCTGACCGATCCAGCAGCGCGGCAATGACAGCAGGCTTCTCGAGGGAAAGAAAATGCCCGGCATCCGGTATCTGTACGAACTCGGCACCGGGCAGCGCACGGTTGTTCGCGTCGCGGTCGGACGCACTGGACCAATCGTGTTCCCCGTAGACCAGATTCACGGGAACCGTCACCCGTGGATACACGGACCTGGCAGCGACCAGACTCGGCAGAGCGCCGTACACGGCACGGGCCACCGAGGCATAACCGGGCCGCTTCCCCACCGCGAGGAGCTCGTCCAGATATTCGTTCGTCAGAGCGGAGTCGTCGACGAGACCACCTCGCAGAATTGCACGCATGACGGGTTTCGGTTCGACCGTCGCGAACCGAGGGCCGATGACCGGCGCGAGGATGGCCGAGATGATGCCGCGCGCAAGTACACCGGAACGAAGAATCCCGCCCGCGTAGTCGTAGGGATTGATCGCGACGACTCGCCGAACTCGCCCCGCAGACTCCGCCGCGGTGGTGAGGGCAAGGACCGCTCCCATCGACTCCCCCACCACCGTCACCTCGCGCAGGTCCAGGTGCATGAGCAGCCGTCTCACGCCGGCACGCATCGCAGGTTCGTCGTAGGACGCCCCCGGCACGATGTCCGAGTGACCCATCCCCGGCAGATCCAGTGCGTAGACCGTGTGGTGCCGAAGTAGAAACGGGATGAGGCGGTGGAAGTGTTCCGCCTGCGTACGAACCGTGTGCAACAGCAGAACCGGAGACCCGGAACCACCCATGAGATAACGCAATCGGCCGGCGAGCGGGCCGTCGTCGGGTGACGAGTCCAGGAAATGACTCGTCGTGCCCGCGATGGCGATGCTGGGTCTGGGATCGTCGGCGACCATTGGTGAACTCCCCACTCCAGGATTACTTGATATTCTCAAGCTAGCATGTGATGGTTGCGCTGTCGTCGCGGTAAGTCTCGACGACGCAGCATCGGCCCGCTGCACGCCATCATCGCCGCGAGGCCTCGACAAGCCGCACCGTCGACTCTTCCTTCGGTCGCGACGGCAGGAACAACACTGCGACGATGGCACCGAGCGCGGTCACTCCCGCGGCGACATACGATCCGGCCGTCAGGCCGTCGAGGAAGGCACTGTTCGCAGCGTGTGACACCGCCTGCGCTGTGATCTCGTCGCCGCCTCCGCGGAGCTGCTCGGAGGCATATACCGCGGCGCCGATAGACTCCCCGGCAACAGATTTCACCTCTTCAGGGAGGGCCTGCGCCGCGTCGGATGCTGCCAGAGACGAGGCGTACAGGGAGGCGTAGACGCTGCCGATGATCGCGACTCCGAGCGTTCCGCCGACCTCCCTGGTGGCGTCGTTCATCCCCGATCCGATACCCGCTTTCTCCAGCGGCACGGCCCCCATGATCGCTTCGGTCGCCGGGGCCGAAGTGAGTCCCAGGCCGAGACCCAGTGGGACCATCTGCAAGGCGATCTCGGTGTAGCTCGTCGATTCACTCAGCGTGGAGATCCAGAGAAACGCCGAGGCGAACAGGACGAGCCCGACGGTGACGATCAGCTTGTTGCCCAGTTTCACCGCCAGGATGGTGCCGAGGACGGACCCTACCGCGATCGACGCCGCGACCGGAATGAATTTCAATCCTGTGTCGAACGGGCCGAACCCGCGCACGAGCTGGAAGTATTGGGAGATGAGGAAGATGAAGCCGAACAACGCGAAGTAGGCGAAGGTCACCGCGGCGCTGGCAGCGGTGAAACGCAGGTTGGTGAACAGCGTGACGTCGATCATCGGGTCGATTTGCTTGCGCTCCCACATAACGAGAGCGAACAACAGTGCCGCGGCGACGGCGAATCCTCCCAGGGTCGCGGCGCTGGCCCAGCCGTGTTCCGGCGCTTCGATGACGGTGTAGACCAGAGTTCCGACTGCGAGCACCGACAGGACCAGGCCACCGGCGTCGAGGGGCGGTGTGCTGGGGTCACGGGAGGTAGTCACCACTCCCGCCGACACCGCGATCGCGATGACGGCTGCGGTGGCGAGCGCGAGGAAGACGCTCCCCCACCAGAAGTGCTCGAGCAACCAGCCGCCCAGGATCGGCCCGCACGCCACACCCACTCCTGTTGTGGCCCCCCAGATTCCGATGGCCTTGGCCTTCTCTGCGCGTTCGGTGAAGACGTTGGACAGGATCGACAGTGTCGTCGGGTAGACGAATGCTGCGCCGAGCCCCATCACCGCCTGCCAGGCGATCAACTGTCCCGAACTCTCGGCGAACGACGCTCCGACAGCTCCGCCGCCGAAGATCGTCAGCCCCAGAAGCAGGGCGCCCTTACGTCCGTAGCGGTCGCTGAGGCTACCGAACGCCAAAA
The DNA here is from genome assembly GCF_900455735.1 of Rhodococcus wratislaviensis. Lineage (GTDB taxonomy): Bacteria > Actinomycetota > Actinomycetes > Mycobacteriales > Mycobacteriaceae > Rhodococcus_F > Rhodococcus_F wratislaviensis. Next base: position 708,407 of record NZ_UAUI01000011.1, read on the forward strand.
CGAAGGTGGCGAAGAGCAGGTTGTAGGCATCGACGATCCACTGCAGTTCCCGGTTGGTCGCCTGGAAATCCAGTGCGAGTGAGGGTAGGGCCACATTGATCGCGGTCGTGGCGAGGCTGATCGCCAGAGTCGCCGCGCACAATACGAGCAGGACCGCCGAGCGCGACGTCTGGCGTCGCTCTTGGATGATTGAGTTCACGACTTTATTATTTCAAGCATGACGAAGAAAATGTCAAGTGTAAGATGGGTGTGTGAAGTCGTACGGGGAATTCTGCTCGCTCTCGCGGGCGCTGGATGTGGTCGGTGATCGGTGGACGATGCTGGTGGTCCGCGAACTGCTGGTCGGGCCTAGCAGGTATTCGGATTTGCACAAGGCGCTGCCCGGGATCGCCACGAACCTGCTGGCGAGTCGGCTGCGAGCCCTGGAAGAGGCGGGAGTTGTCGCGGCGACCGATGCGCCCGCGCCGGTGTCCGCGCGTGTCTATTCCCTGACCGAATGGGGCCGAGGACTGCAACGCCCCCTGGTCGAACTCGCGCGGTGGGGCGTGCCCCTGATGTCGGCGGGTACCGGCGAGGACCACAGCAGAGGACGGTGGCTGGTATTCGCGATCATGGCGTTGTTTCCGGAGCCGGCCGCGACGCAGGAGGACTCAGGGGTTCCCGCGGTGACGGTACGCATCGATGCCGACGGCGACAGTCTGCTGCTCGTCTCCGACCCGACGGGAGTTCGCGCGTCGGTCACGAGCGCCGGCGAGCCGGCCGAGGTGATCGTGGCGGGTTCATCCGAGGAGGTGTTCCGCACACTCTCCGGCGACCGCACCGAAGGCCCGCACGCCCACGCCACCGGCGACGCCGACGCGCTCCGACGCTTCTTCGCGCTGACCTCATCGGCACTGACCGCCCGGCCGAGAGAGAGCATCTGACGGATCGACGCGGGTCCGGGAAGTCAAGCGGCACGACCGCCGCGACGAACACAACCCGGTTTGGCCTCGTCCGCGACCTGACCGCTCAGCAGGCCGGGCAGATCACCGACGCGATCACCGCGTCCTCGCCATAGATGCTCACGCTGACGAACTCCGTCATGGCAGGTGGTCAATGCCCAATTCTGCTGAACTCGACGCCGATTTCAGAATCGCGACAACCACACGCCCGTCACCGCCCGTCCGTCGCCGGCGGCGGCGGCGGGCTGATCCTCGTCGACCATCTGCGTCTCGGCGCTCTCGGGCGCGGCAGGTACTGGATTCAGTGCCAGGAACTCCACCAGCGAACTATGGGCACCAACCAAGGGTCCACACCATCCAGCTCGTCCCAACCCGTACGGCGGGATCACTACACCGTGAATGGAAGCGCCTGCCGCCACCGCACTGCCGCGACCAGTGCGTCGATGACGGGCATGAGCTGGGGGAAGTAGTACGGCATGTCCAGCATCACGATCACCTCCTGCGCTGCGTATCGCCGGGAAGAGGCGGATCGGTACAACGCCTTCTCCCCGGAGCGGCCGGGATCCGATGGCGTCGGCAGGAATGGTCGACGCGCAGGCCGTCAAGGGCGCCGACACGGTCGGCACGGACACCCGCGGATGGGACGGCGGGAAACGGGTCAACGGCCGGAAGCGACACGTGGTCACGGACTCGCTGGGCCTGTTGGTGGTCGTGCTGGTGACCGCGGCGAGCGTACAAGACCGCGACGGCGGGCGCCTGGCGTTGTCCCGGGCGAAGACAGTGATGCCGTCGATGGTGTTGGTGTGGGCAGACGGCGGCTACGCCGGACGCCTCGTCGCGTGGGTCGCGGAGCATTGCCGGATGACGCTCGATATCGTGCGGAAACCCAAGGGGAAGGTCGGATTCAGTGTGCTGCCACACCGTTGGCTAGTCGAACGGACACTGGCGTGGATCGTGCGTTGCCGTCGACTTGACCACGACTACGAACGCCTCCCGGCGCACTCGGAGGCGATGATCACTGGGCAATGATCGGATTGATGACCCGACGACTCGCGCCAGCACGCGGGCGACGCCCCTGGCAGTCGACCCGCGCGGCGTGACACTTTCAGAACACTTTCTAAGACTCAGGCCCATCGCGGTTACGACCGCTGCCAGGAAGAACGACCATCGCCTCGTCCGCGCCATGGACAGTATTCTGCCACTCAATTCGGTCTAAGTATAGATATTATCCGACCAAAGCAGTCAAGGCCGCCCCGCGCGCACTCAGCACCGCTCAACCCCTCCGAAGCGGGATCAAAACACCTCATCCGGGTGACGCACCCATCGCGACCATCCATGAGACTCGAGTCACAGAGCATGAGTACGTAGGGGGTGACCCTCATGCGTCCGGCTCTCTTCAGCCCACCCCAGAGAGAAGGTTGATCATGACGACAGTCGAATCCGCCGACACCACAACAGTTCCCGACGAGATAGGCAGGAAGATCGTCCTCCCCGAGGGACACAGCGACGACGCAAAACTCTACGAGGCGTACCGGTGGCTCCGCGAGAACCAGCCCCTCGGGCAGGCACGGGTAGAGGGGTACGACCCCCTCTGGCTGGTCAGCAAGCACGCCGACCTGATGGAGATCGAGCGACAGCCAGAGATCTTCAGTGCGGGTGGTGGCGAGAACAAGGGCTCGCACAACCCGATTCTCACCAATCAGGCCGGTGACGAGTTCACGAAGACACTCACCGGTGGCAGTCTCCGCATCCTCGACGCGCTGCCCTACCTCGACCCGCCGGAACACACCACGATCAAGGACGTTGCGTTCGACTGGTTCCGCCCGGCGAACCTCAAGAAGTGGGAAGACCGCATTCGCGAGACCGCGCGGGAATCCGTCGCGCGCCTCGTGTCCGGAAAGCAAGACCTGGATGCCGTGCACGAGTTCGCGGTTTTCTTCCCGCTGCACGTCATCATGTCACTCTTCGGTGTTCCCGTGGAAGACGAACCACGCATGATGGCGCTGACGCAGGACCTCTTCGGAGTCGCCGACCCGGACGCGAAGCGCGACGACATCGAAACCCTTTCTCCCGACGCCGCGGCACAGCAGTGGGCGGCGGCAATCGCGGACTTCTACGCGTATTTCGATGTTCTCGTCGAGAGCAGGCGCGCCGAACCGCGCGACGATCTGGCCACCCTCATCGCCGTCGCGAAGGACGCGAGCGGGGAGTACTTCCCCAAGACCTTCGCCTACGGATGGTTCGTGGCCATCGCCACCGCCGGCCACGACACCACGGCCAGCACCCTCGCGGGATGCCTGCAACAGCTGGCTGCACGTCCCGACATCCTCGAGCGTGTCCAGGGCGACCTCAGCCTGGTTCCACACCTCGTGAACGAGGCACTGCGGATCGTGTCGCCGGTGAAGCAGTTCACCCGCGTCGCTCTCAGCGACTACGAACTCCGCGGACGCACCATCAAGGCCGGCGACCGCCTGATGCTGCTGTTCCAGTCGGGCAACCGGGATGCCGAAGTCTTCGACAATCCGGACACCTTCGACATCGATCGACGCCCGAACAAGCAGATCGCCTTCGGCTACGGCCCGCACATGTGCATCGGACAGCATCTCGCCAAGCTCGAGATGAAGGTCATGCTCGAGGAGCTGCTGCCCACACTCCGGCGCATCGAGGTGACCGGTGACCCCAAGATGATCCAGACGAACTTCGTCGGCGGACTCCGGCGCCTGCCCGTCCACCTGACGTTCGCCTGACCCGGTGGTGCGCCGAGGCGAGAACCGCTTCGGCGCAACGCCTTCCCGCGAGAAAGCGCCACCACATCATGACGAAAGTTACCTACCATCTGCCCGACGGGACGACCGAGCAGGTCGACGTCCAACTCGGCGAGACGCTCATGAATGCGTCGCTCCGAAACAATCTCCCCGGCATCGTTGCCGAATGCGCCGGCAGTTGCGCGTGCGCGACCTGCCACGTTCATCTCCCGAAGGAGTACACCCACTTCTTCGCCGAACCAACCGACGAGGAGACGGACCTGATCGCATATCTGGATGCGGCGGACGACGATTCCCGCTTGTCCTGCCAGCTCGTCGTCGGTGACTGCGATGCCGAGATCCACGTCCGAGTCGCAGACAGCAGGTGACATGGTGACGACGCAACTACACCGCAGCACGGCGATGAACGTCCGGCATGCCTGCTACCTCGTCGCCGGGATCGCGGCGCTACTCCTGACGTGGCCGTTCGCGTTCGACTGGATCGGCGACGGCGGCAACATCTTGAACCCGGTCGAGTTCTTCGGTGACGGCATCGAACCGGGCGGCACGGCGGCCTTCCTGAGCATCGACATGTTGATCGCGTGGGCGGTCTTCATCGTGTGGGTTCTCACCGACACCGTGCGGATCGGGATGGGCCGCAAATGGGGCGTGGTCTTCGTTCTGCTGTCCTACATCGGCGTGTCGATGGCCTTTCCGTTCTATCTCATTGTTCGTGAGCGGTTCCTGGCGAGCCGCGCTCCCGGACAACCGGTGCCGCCGTCGGACGGCCGCGAATCCAGCGCCGCGCAAAGCATGTAGCCGGCCGGCAGGTACACAACACGCGAAGTGCGCCAGGACCGAGGTCCTGGCGCACTTCGCGTTCCGAGGTGCCGTTCACACCACCCGACGAGCCTTCATCCCCTCGAAGACCGGTGCGACGCGAACCACGTCGCCGGTCGTCGGGGCGTGGACCATCTGCCCGTTCCCGACGTAGATCGCGACATGCCCGGGGCCGGCCGGGCCCCAGTTCCCAAACAGCAGATCTCCCGGCATCGCATCCGCGAGCGGAACCTCCACACCGACATTCCACTGCGTCTCGGAGGTGCGGGGAAGGGAAACCCGGACGTGGCCGCGTGGACGGCATAGGACGTCAGACCGGAGCAGTCGAACCCGCCTGCCGAAGGGCCATTCACGTTACCGCCGCCCCACACGTACGGGAGACCGAGATACCGGACGGCGGCTTCGACGATCTTGCCGCCGATGCCGTCCGCCCCGCCTCCGAAGATCCCGAGAAGCGAGGCATATCGCGACTCGGAAGCGCGGATCTTCGCAACGTAGGGCTTCGTCTGATTCTCGTAATCTGCTTCACCCGAGGGCATACCGCGATGCAGTCGAACGGCGCCGACGCCCGCGTTGTACCCCGCGATCGTGAGGTCGAGCGTGTCGCCGACCACCTCTCCCTGCGATTTCCACTGCTCGATCTGCTCGTACATGTCGCAGAGAAGGTGGCCCGAGGCCATCACCGAGTCTGCGACGTCGAGGATGTCGGCCTTCCCGTCGCCGTCGGCGTCCTTGCCGTACCTTGCCCAGGTGGCCGGCATGAACTGGCCCGGACCGCGAGCGCCGGACGGCGACACCGGAGCAGTGACACCATAGCGAAAGCCGTTCTCCGCGGAGTACAGCGCGGCAAGAACGGGCGCCTTCACGCCGTCGCAGATGGCGCCCGCCTTCTGGAACCACGGAACGAACACGGCGATCGAACCGATAGCCGACGACGTCGCTGCGGAGGGATCGAGCACCGACGGCACCCATTGCGACAGCACACCATCACTCTCTCCCTGCGCAAGTGCATCGTTCGCCGTCGGTGACGGCCACCATGACGGGGAATACGGCTCCGTAGCGACCGGCCCGGAGGACTGTGGACTCACGTTGCCCTCAGGTCGGGGATCTCTGGGAGGCAACGGATCCTGCGGGGGTGCCGGCACCGGCGCGGGAGGTAGATATGGTGCTACCGCGTCCGCAACGGCAACGGCCGCGGCGTCGACAGCTCGACGAGCCGGGTCCTGAACTTCTGGGGGCAGATTCGCAATGGCCTGGTCGATCTGCGCGTCGAACCCCGGTGCGGCCTCTACGATCGACTGAACCTGTTGCGTCGCAATGCCTTGCGCGGGCTCTGGCAGATCCGTTCCATGCACGATGCCCCCGATTGCCGCGGCTACCCCGACGATGATCGCCGAAGGATCAACAGACATTCGTTTCCTCCTGAAGTGTGAGCCAGGCCAAAAAACCCCTGAGATGTGACTCGAGTCTCTCGCGCTCGCCTTCGTCACCGCGTCGCACCAGAGGGTGGTTCGGGTACTTCATCGGAGCGACGGTCGGCCATCCCACGATGTGGCCCCGATTTCCCACCTCCCCCCACCGGGGGAGTGAAGGGGGAGATTGGAGCGAACTTGCCCTTCACCCCTGTTTTTCACCCTTGTGACCTACCTAACATCACCCGTACGGAAGTGATGCCCGCCTACGGGTGAACGCCGAAACAACCTGAATCTAGGAGCAATCGTGCAGATCAGCGCCGCCGTAATCAACGAAGTCTCGGGAGACTTCGCCATCGAGACCGTGTCTCTGAGCGAACCCACGGAACACGAAGTCCTCGTCGAGATCGCCGGCGTCGGTCTCTGCCACACCGACCTGGCCGTCAAAGAGGGGCATCTCCCGTTCCCCCTCCCGGGCGTCGTCGGCCACGAAGGCAGCGGCACGGTCGTGGGAGTCGGATCGGGGGTCACCAAGGTTGCTGAGGGCGACAGGGTCGCCCTCAGCTTCAACAGTTGTGGCCAGTGCGCCCACTGTGGCAAGGGCGAGCCTGCCTACTGCCACAATTTCATGGCATTCAACTTCGGGGGCGGGCGCCCGGACGGCAGTTCGGCACTCACCTCGGGAGACACCACGCTCGGCGGCAACTTCTTCGGCCAGTCCTCCCTCGCGACACATGCCATCGCTCACGAGCGCAATGTCGTGAAGGTCGCGGACGACGCCCCTCTCGAACTCGTCGGTCCGCTCGGCTGTGGAATCCAGACCGGCGCGGGCGCGGTGTTGAACTCGCTCGACGTCGCTCCGGGGTCGTCACTGGTCGTCGTCGGAGCCGGTTCGGTCGGCCTGGCGGCAGTGCTCGCTGCCGTGGTCCGCGAGGTCGGCACGATCATCGTCGTCGAGCCTCACGAGTCGCGGCGCGAGCTCGCGCTCTCCCTCGGCGCTACCCACGTGGTCGATCCGGCCAACGGTGCACTCTCCGAGCAGATCCGGGCAATCGTTCCCGACGGCGCCGACTATGCCATCGATACGACCGCCCTACTTCCCGTGCTGGACCAGATCTTGCAGGCACTGGGTGTCCGGGGCTCCCTCGGCCTCATCGGGGTCCCCGCCGACCCGACCGCCACACTCCCGATCGGCATGATGCCGACGCAGCTGTTCGGTCACACGATTCGCGGGATCGTCGAGGGAGATGCCGACCCCGACACGTTCATTCCTCACCTTCTCGATCTCCACCGTCAGGGCAAGTTCCCGTTCGACAAGTTGATCACGACGATGCCTTTCTCCCAGATCAACGAGGCTGTGGCCGTGCAACATCGAGGTGAGGCGGTGAAGGTCGTCCTCGTCCACGAGTGATGACCAACCCTGTTTGCCCGTCGGATGCTCCGGAAACAGTGAGAAAGGCTGTTCGATGTCTGTAGATCTGAAAGCACGCCCGCCGAAGGCGAGTGCTGTCCGGAAGGCCGTCCAGGTCGCGCCGACGGCGGTCGGCGCGTTCTACGCGACGTCGATGGAGACGTTCCGATGCATGTTCAAGCGCCCCTTCCACGCTCGCGAGTTCGTTCAGCAGGCGTGGTTCATCGCCGGTGTGTCGATCATGCCGGCGCTGCTGATGGCGATTCCCTTCTGCATGATGTTCGTCTATCAGATCAACATCCTGCTGGCCGAGATCGGTGCGGTCGACCTCAGTGGCGCCGGCGCCGGCGTCGCGATCATTCGGGAAATCGGCCCGGTTGTCACGGTTCTCGTCGTGGCAGGTGCCGGCTCGACCGCGATCTGCGCCGACCTGGGTTCACGGACGATTCGTGAAGAGATCGACGCGATGAAGGTGCTGGGGATCGATCCGATTCAACGCCTGGTTGTGCCGAGGGTGCTGGCGTCGACTTTGATCGGGATGTTCCTGAACGGCCTCGTTTCGGCGGTCGGCCTGGTGGGCGGATATATCGCGACCGTCTACATGCAGGGTGCGTCGCCGGGCCAGTACGTCACGGCGATCTCGATCCTGACCAAACTGCCCGACTTCCTCGTCAGCGAGGTGAAGGCGGTGGTGTTCGGCCTGCTAGCAGGCCTCGTCGCGTGCCATTTGGGACTCAACGCGAAGGGCGGACCCAAGGGCGTCGGAGACGCAGTGAATCAGACCGTCGTGTTCAGCTTTCTGCTGCTTTTCCTCGCCAACTCGGTTATCACGACTCTCGCGCTGCACTGACAGCGCTCCACCTCAAGCCGCGAAGACGGCTGTCAACGGGAGAATTCTGTGTCGAAAGCTACTCGGGCCACCGGCGCGAGACCCAGGGTTGCCACGGTCGCGCTCAGCGTGGTCGATGCACCGATCGGCCACATGGAGGAGATGGGGCGACAGCTCCACTTCTACAGCCATGCCGTCACCGCGATTCCACGCACTTTCCGGCGGTACCGGAAGGAAACGCTCCGGCTACTCGCCGAGGTCAGCATGGGCACCGGCGCCCTCGCGGTCATCGGAGGAACTCTCGTCGTCATCTCCCTGCTCACCACCGCCGTCGGATACGAAGTGGGCCAGCAGGGTGCTACCTCGATGGGGCGCATCGGGATCGGCGCGCTGTCCGGATTCATCTCGGCGTTCTTCAATACCCGGGAGGCCATTCCGGTCATCGCAGGTATTGCGCTGACGGCGACGGTCGGTGCGGGTTTCACCGCACAACTCGGCGCGATGCGCGTGAGCGAGGAGATCGATGCCATGGAGACCATGTCCATTCCGTCGCTCCCCTACCTGGTGACGACCCGGGTGATGGCCGGGATCATCGCGGTGATTCCGCTGTATGCGGTGGCGTTGTTCGTCGGATACGTCGCCACCCAGCTCGTCACCGAATACCTCGGCGAGGCGAGCGGAACGTACCAGCACTACTTCAACGTATTCCTCGTGCCCAGCGACGTCGCGTGGTCGATGGTGAAGGTCCTCGCGATGTCGGTGGTGGTGATGTGTGTGCACTGCTACCACGGTTACAACGCGAAGGGCGGGCCGGCGGGAGTCGGCGTCGCGGTCGGGCGGGCCGTGCGCACCTCCTTGATCGCGATCATGGTCATCGACCTGCTCATCGGAATCGCCGTCTACGGTGGCTCCGCCGGCGCCGTGAAAGTGGCGGGCTGACATGGGTGGCCATATCGAAGAGCGAAGCCGCCTGGTGTATGTGCTCCTGGGTGTGTGTCTGGTGACGCTGTTCGCGATCGCGACGGCGGTATCCGTCGGCGTCTATCGCGGATCGTTCGCCTCGACCGTCCCGGTGACGTTGTATTCGGCGCGGTCGGGTCTCATGCTCGAACCTGGATCCGATATCAAGATGAGAGACGTCGTCGTCGGCCGGGTCTCGAAGGTGCAGCTGGTGGACGACCAGGCCCAGATCACCATGGACATCGACGAGAGCCGGACGTCGGCGATACCGGAGAACATCACTGCCGTGATCGATCCGACCACGTTGTTCGGCCGCAAGTTCGTCACACTCGTGCAGCCGGAACATCCCTCGGCGACCACTGTGTCGGCGGGCTCGGTAGTCCGGGGCACCGGCGTGGCCACCGAGGTGAACGACCTCCTCGACTCGCTGGTGACGGTGCTGCGCACCGTGGAACCGCAGAAGGTCAACGCGACGTTGAGTGCGTTGTCCACGTCGCTGCAGGGCCGCGGCGACCAACTCGGTGACATGATGGTCGAGCTCGACACGTACCTGTCCGAGTTCAACGGCAGTCTTCCCACGTTGCAGCGCGATCTGGTCAAGGGTGCCGAGGTCTCCGACGTCCTCGCCGACGCCGCTCCGGACCTCCTTCGGACCGTCGACCATGTCAGCACCACCGGTGACACGGTGACCGAGAAGGAGGACCAGTTCAGCGCGTTCCTGCTCAGTTTCAGCAGCTTCGGCAACAGCGGACGAAGTTTCTTCGAGGCCTCCGGTGACCCGTTGGAGAAGTCGTTGGATGCGCTGGAACCGACTACGGCACTGCTCGCGCAGAATGCGCCGATCTATCCGTGTTTCCTCGCCAGCATGGACCAGACCAACAAGTATCTCGAACGCACCGTCGGTGGTAGTGATCAGGCCGGGCTGAACATCCTCGGCACCCTGTTGATGGGCGATCCGCCGTACACGTACCCGGAGAACGCGCCGAAGAACGGTGCGGACGGCGCACCGCGGTGTTACGACCTCGCGCAGGCACCCGGGCACACCGATTTCGACGACGGCAGCAAGGCATATCAGCCCGCGCGTGGTGTCGAAGACCTGATCGGCAATCCGTTCGCGCAGTTCATGTTCGGAGGTGGGCGCTGATGACCAAGGCACCCGGAATCAAGTTGCTGATCTTCGTCCTGGTCACCTCGTTGACCGGATTCGGTGTGGCGACGGTGGTGGGCAACATGCGCTTCGGCAGCACCAACACGTATCAGGCCGTCTTCGCCAACGCGTCCGGACTGGGCAACGGCGAGGACGTCAAGGTCGGCGGTGTGCCGATGGGCAAGGTGAAAGGGGTGGAGTTGGCAGCGGACGGCACCGCGGTGGTGTCGTTCTCCCTGTCCACCGAGCGCCCTCTGACGGAGGGGACCACGGCACGGATCAAGTACAAGAACCTGATCGGTGACCGTTACGTGGAGTTGTCGAACGGACCGGGTGCCATCGGTGCGCTCGACGGCCCGATTCCACTCCAGCAGACCACCCCGGCACTCGACCTCGACCAGGTGGTCAACGGGTTCCGGCCCCTCCTGCAGGGGCTCGACCCGGATCAGACCAATCAACTGTCCGCCTCCCTGATCGAGGTACTCAACGGCCAGGAGGCGAGCATCGGGCGTCTGGTGAGTCAGATCGGGTCCTTGAGCAACACGCTGGCGGACCGGGATCAGGCGATCGGTCAAGTGGTGAGCAACTTCAACACCGTCGTCGGGACCGTGAACGATCGCGGTGACCAGTTTTCGACGCTCATCGATCAGCTTCAGCGGCTGGTCGCGGGCCTCGACGGTGACCGTGATCTGATCACCAACTCCCTGGTGAACATCGACCACGTCACCGACAGTCTCTCGAGTGTGCTCGACCAGAACCGGCCGGCGATCGCGCAGGACGTCGTCGCATTGGGTGATCTCGCGGGCAACCTCAACGCCAACACCGACACCCTGAACATGGTGCTCTCCACATTGCCCGAGAACTACCGCCTCATCAGCCGCGTCGCGGGCTACGGCAGTTTCGTGAACTTCTTCGTCTGTGGTCTCGCGATCAAGTACGCGTCCGGGCCCGGTCCCGGCGGAGTCACACCGATGTTCAAGGCTCCCGCAGAAAGGTGCCAGTAATGGCTCAGAAATCCTTCCTCGAGCGGGATGCGTTCCGCATGGGCCTGATCGGAACAGCGGTCCTGATCGGGGTCCTGTTCCTTGCGCTCAATTTCAAGTCCATCCCCGGTATCAGCGGGGCCACCACCTACCATGCCGAGTTCGCTGATGCCAGCGGCCTCGCCGTCGGTGACACGACACAAATTGCCGGAGTGAAAGTCGGTGAGGTGAAGAAGCTTTCGATCAGCGACGGAAAGGTCGACGTCGAGTTCGACGTCGACAGTGGCGCGGTCGGGCTCGGTGACGACACCACGGCAGCGATCAAGGTTGAAACTGCTCTCGGTCGGCGGTACGTGGAGATCACTCCCGGGCGTCACGGCGAACTCGCCGACAACGCGACCATCCCCCTGGCACAGACCAGCTCGGGATACGACATCACGCGGGCGCTCGAGGAAGTCACCGACAAGGTGTCCGAGACCGACACCGTCAACCTGTCCGGCGCACTCGAGCAGGTCTCTTCGGTCGAAGACGAGCTTCCGCCGGACCTGCGGTCCTCTCTCGACGGCCTGTCCCGCCTGTCCGCGACGGTATCGAGCCGGGACGAGGAACTGCGTCGGTTGCTCGCGGGTGCGGCCGACGTGTCCAAGATCCTCGCGGATCGGGACGGCCAGGTTTCCGCGCTGTTCGGCCAAGGCCAGTCGCTCTTCGCCGCGCTGAACAACCGGGCGGACACCATCCATCGCGTCCTCGTGCAGTCCCGTCAGGTGGCCGACGCGCTCACCGGGCTGTCCCGCGACAACGCGGCAACACTCGGACCCACTCTCGATCAGATGAAGACTCTGGTGGCCACATTGAACAGCAATTACGACAACATCAACGCATCGCTCACCGGCCTCGAACGGTTCGCGAGGCAGGTCGGTGAGGCGGTGGGCAGCGGACCGTTCTTCGGGGTGCTGCTGCACAACATCGTCCCGGCCAATCTGTCCGGGCAGCTTCCGGGAAGTTTCGGGGGGCCGCGCTGATGGCATCGGTACGCGAAATGGCACGGGAACTGCCGGCAAGGCTGTTCGCCGTGATGATCGCCGTGGCCCTCGTCGGGTTGCTGACGGCCGCCTGGATCGAAAACCACTCCGTCAACCACGTCACGGCCTACTTCCGGAACACCACCGGCATGTACGTCGGAGACCGGGTGATGATTCTCGGCGTCGAGGTCGGCCGCATCACGACGATCGAACCGGACGGCGAACGCGTCCGGGTGGAGTTCGACTACGACAACGAGTACGACGTCCCCGCCGACGCGAAGGCTGCGGTCGTCGCCCCGACCCTGGTGACCGGCCGCTACATTCAGCTCGCACCGGCGTACTCGGGTGGACCGACCCTGTCGGACGGTGACGAGATCCCCCTCGACCGGACCGCCGTGCCGGTCGAGTTCGACGAGATCAAGAAGCAGGTGGTCAAGCTCAGCGAGGATGCGGGCCGCACCCCGGAGCACCCGGACGGTTCCCTCAATCGCTTCGTGAGCAGCACCGCCCACACGCTGGACGGAACGGGCAGCGCGCTGCACGATTCCCTCACCCACCTCTCGGACGCCGCCACCACACTGAACGCGAGCGGCGAGGATCTGTTCGGCACCGTCGAGAACCTGCAGAAGTTCACCACCGCCCTCGCCGCGAGCGACCAGCAGATCCGGGCGTTCAGCGGTGAACTGGCCAACGTGTCGGGACTGCTCAACGCGAACCGGACCGAACTCGACGCACTGCTCAGCAGCATGCTGACCACGTTCCAGGAAGTCACGAAGTTCGTCGAAGACAACCGTGGGGCACTGGTCGAGAATACCGGGCAGCTCGAAACCATCACCCGGTTGCTCGTCGACCGGCAGGACACCCTGATGTCGATCCTGCACGCCGGACCGACGGCGCTGTCGGACTTCTACAACATCTACGATCCCGACGCCAACTCACTCACGGGTGCCCTCGCCGTGCCCGAGATGCCGGACCCGCGCTCGCTCATCTGCGCGCTCTTGACCACGGTCGACGCACCTGCGAATGAATGCGCGACTGCTGCACGAGCTTTCGCCGCACCCCTGGCCAATGCGGCCGTGCAACAGGCAACGTCGGCACCGGTCGCCAATCCGACTCCGCCGGCGGGCGTTCCGGGATCCCCCGGCCCGAGTGATCCCGTTTCCTCCATCACCACGAGTCTCCAGAACCTCATTCTTCCGGAGGGACCACGATGACGAACTCAATTCGGAGGTCGGCGCTCACCGCGACCATGCTCGTCGGCGTCGTGGCCGCGGCGGCCGGGTGCCGATTCGACGGAATCAATTCGATCGGACTGCCCGGCAACGTGGTCGGAGGTGACGCACACGAGGTGACGGTCGAACTGGCGGACATCCAAAATCTGGTGGGAAACTCGCCGGTGAAGGCCAACAACGTCATCGTGGGGAACATCAGCCACATCACGGGTGACAACTGGGGCGCCAAACTGACACTCGAAATCGATCCCGAGGCCGAGATCCCGGCGAACGTCAGCGCCAAGCTCGCGCAAACCAGCGTGCTCGGCTCCCAGTACCTCGAGCTGACGGTGCCGCCCGGTGTCGACGCGGTCGGCGCACTCGCCGACGGCGACGTGATCCCCCTCGACCGCACCAGTCAGTACCCGTCCACCGAGGAGGTGCTCTCTGCGCTGGCCCTCGTACTCAACGGCAGTGGTTTGCAACAGATCCGCACCGTGACCTCCGAACTCAATCGTGTTCTGGGTGGCCGCGAGGAATCGTTGCGCAGCCTCTTCGGCAACCTCGAAGAGTTCGTCGGCGGAGTCGACCAGCAGCGCGACGACATCGTCCGCGCGATCGACGGGCTCGACCGCCTGGGCGCGGAACTCGCCAGCCAGAATCAGACGATCGACCGAGGCATCACCTCGATCCAGCCGGCGATGCAGATCCTGGACGAGCAGCAGAAGCAACTCACGACCATGCTGAACGACGTGGGACGGTTCGGCGAGGTCGCCACGAAGGTGCTCGAGAGCAGCCGCGAGGATCTCGACGCGAATCTGCGGTCGCTGCAGCCGGTGCTCTCGCAGCTCGCCGCGGCCGGCGATCACCTTCCGGAAGCACTCAAGATCGCGGCGACGGTCCCGTTCCCGGTGACCACCACTCAGCGCGCCATCAAGGGTGACTACATGAATCTCTTCCTCACGCTCGACGTCAGCGCCGAGACGGTAGGCGGCAAGGTTCTCGGCAGCATCCCTCTCGACGAGCTGGCGGGACTGAACCCGGCTCGCCAAGCGGTGAATCCGCTGCTGGCACCCAGCGGTGCAACGACATCCGGCGGACCCGCAACGTCCGCACCGAAGAACGGAGCACCGCGCTGATGAGATCGAAACTCGTTCGCTTCCAGCTCATCGTCTTCAGCGTGGTGGCAGTTCTCGCGGTCGGCAACGCTGCGGTCAACTATCTCGGGCTGAAGAGGGTCACCGGGATCGGCATGTACACGATCACGGCGGAGTTCGACCGCGCCGGAGGACTCTATGTGAACTCCCTGGTGACGTATCGCGGCGTCGACGTCGGCGTCGTGAAGTCGATCGACGTCCGCCCTGATCGGGCGTCCGCGGAACTGCAGCTCGATTCGGACTTCGCTGTTCCGGCGAACAGCCAGGCATTCGTCCGCAGCGTCTCGGCCATCGGCGAGCAGTATCTGGACATCGTTCCTGCGTCCTCGGAGGGCCCCTTCCTCGAGGACGGCGACGTGATCACCGAGCAGAACACCGAGATCCCGGTGCCCGCCTCCGAGGTCGTCGACAAGGTGAACGTGCTCCTGTCGGAGCTGCCCAAGGATGATCTCCGGGTCACGGTCGACGAGGCCTACACCGCCTTCAACGGGGCGGGACCGGCCCTGTCGCGGCTCATCGACTCCTCGCGCCCGCTGATCGAACTCGCGCAGGCCAAGATCGGTTCCACCAGAACACTGCTCGATGACGCCGAACCCGTCCTCGAGGCCGGTGCCGACTCCCGCGCCGACATCGCGAGCTTCTCCCGTGATCTGTCCTCGTTCTCCGAGCAGTTGGTGATGAGCGACGCGCAGGTTCACGGTGTCCTCGACAACGGTTCCCAGTTCTTCGACACGGTCAGCGGCACCCTCGACGACGTCCGCCCCACCGTTCCGCTGCTGCTGGCGAATCTCCAGACCGTGGGTGAGGTGGCACGGGTCAACATCCCCGGGATACAGCAGATCCTGGTGATCTATCCGGCGGTGTCCGCGTCGATCAACTACATGCACCGCGGAGTCCAAACTGACGACCGGGTGTACGGTCAGGGCGCCCTGGACGTCAAACTCGGCAACTCCGCGAACCCGCTCCCCTGCACCGAGGGTTACCAGGAAACCCAGCGCCGCGACCCCAGCGACGTCAGCTCGGCTCCGGCGCCGGAAAATTCCTACTGCAAGCTCCCGCAGGCAGATCCGCGGGTCGCACGTGGCGCACGGAATATCCCGTGCGCCACGAATCCCGCGGTGCGCACCGCCGAGATCGCGAACTGCCCCGGCGGCCTGCCGTCCACCTGGCCGGAAATTCTGGCACGGCCCGGACAACCGTATTCTCCCCCGTCGACCGACACCGGAGCACCGGACACGGGACCGATCGCGAACCGGCCGGCTCCCGAAGTTCCCGAACCCCTGACCGTCGCACCGGCTTCGTGGACGCCCCCGCAGGCGATTGTTCCCGACGGCACCACCAGCGTCCCGTATGACCCGATCACCGGGAACTTCCGGGCACCGAACGGCGATCTGTATTCGATCGCCAGCGTTTCTGCACCAAAGCTAGAGGAGGAATTGACATGGCAGGCCCTACTGCTCCGGTAGAGGTCGAACCGGACCTCGATCACACCGGAAAAGATGCCACGGCCGCGACAGCCGACTCCGAGGTGCGTCAAAGTACCCGAGGGTTCATCGCGACGATGGCGGCAATCGCACTCGTCGCCCTCGCCGCCCTTGTCGTCGGCGGCGTCTCGTGGACGAACCTGCGAGCGGAGCAAGCAGCACAGTCACGAGACGAGCAGATACTGGAGACGGCCCGCCAAGTGGTCGTCAATCTGGTCACGCTGAGGCATCAGAGTGTGGACGAGGACATTCAGCGCGTCGCCGACGGCACCACCGGGCCGTTCCGGGAGCAGTTCACCAGTGCGTCCGGCAGCTTCGGTGACGTGCTGAACCAGGGCCAGGTGGAGTCGACCGGCGAAGTCAAGGAAGCCGGCCTGGTCACGTCCGACGACGAGCATGCCGTCGTCCTCGCCGCCGTGACGTCCACAGTGAAGAACACCGAGGCGCCCAACGGCGAGATCCGCGTCTATCGCATGAAGGTCTCTCTCGATTCGGTGGACGGCAACTGGCTCGTCTCAGATGTGGAGTTCGTAGCATGAGAAACACACTCGCCCGGATACCCGAAGCAGTCGCATCCTGGTCCTTCGCGCGGCGGCGGGCCACCCGATACCTCGCCGTGCTCCTCGCCGGTGGGCTCGTCGCGGCGACCGTCGCCATCGCTCTCCAGGTACACGATCGCCGCCAGATCGACACCGCGGAGGGGCAGGCGCGCGACCGCGCCACCCAACTGGTCGCCGACGTACTCTCCTACGACTTCAACACCATCGACGCCCACTTCGCCGACATCCTTCCCAGTCTCGGCGGAGACCTGCGCGGCCAGTTCGACAGCGTCGGCAAGGAGGTCATCATCCCGTCGGCGAAACAACGCCAGGTCGTGACCTCGGCGACCGTCGTCGAATCCTCCGTCGTCTCCGCGTCGGAACACGCAGTGACGCTGCTGTTCTTCGTCAACCAGTCGACCACCAGCACCGACAGTGCCGCCCCGAAATTGGACGGAAGCCGCGTCCGCGTCGGCATGACCGAACAGGAGGGTACGTGGGTCATGACGGAAATGATCCCCGTCTGACCAGTTCCCCGAAACATGGGGATCAGTCGATGTTTTCGCAATAGTAGGAGGTAGTCGTGGGTGTCGAGGTATCGGTCGAAGGTCTGACCAAGTCGTTCGGCTCGCAGAAGATCTGGCAGGACGTCACGCTGACCCTTCCGGCCGGTGAGGTCAGTGCGTTGCTCGGGCCGTCCGGTACGGGTAAGTCGGTGTTCCTGAAATCTCTGATCGGTCTGCTCCGTCCGGAGCAGGGGTCGATCGTGATCGACGGCACCAACATTCTCGAGTGCTCGTCGAAGGAGTTGTACGAGATCCGGAAGTTGTTCGGGGTGCTGTTCCAGGACGGTGCGTTGTTCGGGTCGATGAACCTGTTCGACAACGTGGCATTCCCGTTGCGGGAGCACACGAAGAAGTCCGAATCCGACGTGCGCAAGATCGTGATGGAGAAGATGGAACTCGTCGGTCTGCTCGGGGCGGAGGACAAACTGCCCGGGGAGATCTCGGGTGGTATGCGCAAACGGGCCGGCCTCGCCCGCGCCCTGGTCCTCGACCCGCAGATCATCCTCGTCGACGAGCCCGACTCCGGTCTCGATCCTGTCCGCACCACCTACATCTCCCAGACACTGATCGACATCAATGCCGAGATCGACGCGACGATCCTGATCGTCTCGCACAACATCAATCTCGCCCGCACGGTTCCCGACAACATCGGTATGCTCTTCCGCCGGAAACTGGTGATGTTCGGCCCGCGAGAGGTTCTGCTCACCTCGGACGAACCGGTGGTCAAGCAGTTCCTGGGCGGCACCATGATCGGCCCGATCGGCATGTCCGAGGAGAAGGACGAGGCCACCATGGCGGCCGAACAGGCCATGGTCGACGCCGGCCACCACGCCGGCGGGGTCGACGACGTCGAGGGCATCGTCCCACAGATGAAGGCGACGCCCGGAATGCCGTTCCGGCAGGCGGTCGCCCGCCGCCAGGAACGCGTCCGCGAGATCATGCACACCCTGCCCGACAGCGCCCAGATCGCCATCCAGGAAAGCTTCGAGGAGGGCTTCGGGACGTACGACACCGAGGAATTCCCGCTGTACGAGGAACCCCTCGAATCCGTGTAATCCATCGTCAGCGAACGACTCGGCAAGAAGAGCAACACAACTCAGATCAACGAGAGGAACCCGTCATGACGACGAACAACAACGCATTCTTCATAGGAGGCGAGTGGCACGCGCCCACTTCCAGTGACGTGATCACGGTCGTGTCACCCAACGACGAGCAGGTCGTCGGTCACGCCCCCGACGGCGCCGAGGCCGATATGGACGCCGCTGTCGATGCGGCGCGCCAGGCCTTCGACGATCCCACCGGCTGGTCGCAGTGGGAGCCGTCGCGGCGAGCGGCGGCACTGAAGCGCCTCGCTGATGCGCTCGACAAGCGCGCACCCCAGATGGTCCAGGCTGTGAGCTCGCAGAACGGCATGCCCGTCGCCGTCGCGGAGAAGCTGGAAGCGGTCTTCCCTCAGATCCTGCTCCGCTATTACGCGGGCCTGATCGAGAACGACGGATTCGAGGAAACGCGTCCGGGCCTGCTGGGCGGGTCGACCCTCGTGACCAAGGCCCCGATCGGTGTGGTCGGCGCTATCGTTCCGTGGAACTTCCCGCAGGCGCTCGCCGCATTCAAGTATGCGCCGGCCCTCGCTGCCGGGTGCACGATCGTCATCAAGCCGTCCCCCGAAACAGTGCTCGACAGCTACGTCCTCGCCGAGGCGATCGAAGAGGCGGACCTTCCGGCCGGCGTGATCAACATCGTTCCCGGCGGCCGCGAACTGGGCGCGTACCTGGTCTCGCACCCCGGCATCGACAAGGTGGCGTTCACCGGGTCGTCTGCTGCCGGCCGCAACATCGCCGAGGCCTGCGGTCGCCTGCTCCGGCCGGTCACACTGGAACTGGGTGGCAAGTCGGCGGCCATCATCCTCGACGACGCGAACCTGGATCTCGCCACCGTCGGGGAGCAGTTGTTCGGCGCGACCATGTTGAACAACGGGCAGGTCTGCTACCTCGGCACCCGCGTGCTCGCACCGCAGTCGCGTTACCAGGAAGTGGTCGACACGTTCAGCGCTCTGGCCGGGTCGCTGACCGTGGGAAGTTCCCTCGACCCCGCCACGATGATCGGCCCCATGGCGAGCGCCCGGCAACGCGACCGCGTGGAGTCCTACATCGCGAAGGGCAAGGGCGACGGCGCCCGCATCACAGTCGGCGGCGGACGCCCCGAGGGCCTCGAAAAGGGATGGTTCGTCGAGCCGACCATCTTCGCTGACGTGGACAACAACTACACCATCGCCCAGGAGGAGATCTTCGGCCCGGTGCTCTCGATCATCTCGTACCGCGACGACGAGGAGGCGGTCCGCATCGCGAACGACAGCGACTTCGGGCTCGGTGGCACCGTCTTCACGGCCGATCACGACCACGGGGTCGCCGTCGCCCGGCGCGTCCAGACGGGAACGATCGGGATCAACGGCTACCTTCCCGATCCCACGGCACCCTTCGGTGGTGTCAAAGCCAGCGGCCTCGGCCGTGAATTGGGCCCGGAAGCACTCTCCGCCTACCTCGTGCAGAAGTCGATCTACCTGTGACACCCGGGTGCGGGTGCGGCACACGCGCCGTACCCGCACCCTCCACGGAGCACTCATCCCGACGGGGTATTTCCCTCATCCCGGAGGAGGAGAAGACGTCCGTTTCATACCTTTTTTCCCACCCCGGTCGACATTATGGTTAGACCAATCACTCCGGCCTGTCTCCTGTCGAGGAGAGGCACCTGAAAGCAAGGATCCGCGCATGGATGTCATGGAACACGCGGGAGCCATTCTCCCCGAGGACCGCTACAGTGCGAGCACCCTCGAGGCGTTCCGATCGAACGGCTATTGGCGCGACGAGAGCCTGGCCGAGCACGTGGATCGCTGGGCGATAATCGACCCGGACTTCGTGGCCGTCACCGACGGCTACGGATCACTCACCCGAGGCGAGCTGCGGGCGCAGGCCTACCGCCTCGCGGCATCGCTGAAGAAGCTCGGCGTCGACAGCGGCGACCGCGTCCAGGTCCAGTTGCCGAACTGGAACGAATTCGTCGTCATCTACGTGGCGCTCGCCAGGATCGGCGCGGTACTCGTTCCGACGATGCCGGTGTACCGGCACGACGAGGTCCGGTACGTACTCGAACACTCCGGCGCCAAGATCTCTTTCGTCACAGAAGAATTCCGGAAATTCCGGTACACCGACATGCTGGCCGAGGTCCGGCCCGAGGTTCCCGGACTCGAGCATGTCGTCGTCGTACGCGGAGCTGCGAGGGCAGATGAGATCGCGTTCGATTCACTCACCGCCGGCGACCACGTCCCCGGTGACGACGAACTCGGGCCGCCGCCGTCCGCCGATGCGGCCCACGCCATCATCTACACCTCGGGAACCGAGTCGCGGCCGAAGGGCTGCCAGCACACTTTCAACACGCTCTCGTTCACCGTCCACGGATTGGGTGGAGACGTGATGGGCCTGAACCCCGCTGACGTGATGTTCATGCCCTCCCCCGTCACGCATGCGACCGGACTTGCCGTGGGTGTTGCGGCACCCCTGATCCTCGGAAGCGGCATTCATCTTCTCGACGTGTGGGAACCGGGCGAGGGCCTACGCCGC
The DNA here is from genome assembly GCF_900455735.1 of Rhodococcus wratislaviensis. GTDB lineage: Bacteria > Actinomycetota > Actinomycetes > Mycobacteriales > Mycobacteriaceae > Rhodococcus_F > Rhodococcus_F wratislaviensis. Next base: position 729,270 of record NZ_UAUI01000011.1, read on the forward strand.
ATCGCGCAGTTCAAGACGACGATCAGCATGGCGGCGACACCGTTCCTTCAAATGGCGCTCGGGGCCATCGAGTCGGGCGCCGACCACGATGTCAGCTCGATGCGGATGTGGGTCAGTGCAGGCGCACCGATCCCAGAAGCACTCCTGAGGGCGTGGAAGAAGGCACTCCCCGCATGTCTCCTCCTCCCCGTGTACGGCAGCAGTGAGGGACTTCTGGTGACCGCTGTACGCGCGGACGACCCCATCGAGAAGGTGCTTTCCTCCGACGGACGGGCCTTCGACGGGGTCTATCTCGAGATCCGCGACGAGGAGGGTGCCGTCGTACCCGCCGGCGAGGAAGGCCAGATGTTCTATGGGGGTCCGGGGATCTTCCTCGGCTACTGGCGCGACTCCGAACGGACGGCGGCATCGGTCGACAGTCGAGGCTTCCTCGCCTCGGGTGATCTGGGGCGCGTCGACGCAGAGGGCTATCTGCGGGTCACCGGACGGATCAAGGACCTGATCATCCGCGGCGGTATGAATATCTCCGCGCGTGAGGTGGAAGAACACCTGCTGGCACATCCGCGCATCACGGGCGCGGCCGCGGTGTCCATGCCGGATCCCCGCCTCGGAGAAAAGGTGTGCGCCTTCATCGAGGTGAACGGTCCGGCGCCGACCTTGGACGAGCTGGCCGATTTCCTCCGAAACGAGCGGAAGGCCATGATGCAGAAGATTCCAGAGAAGGTGGTCGTCGTCGATCAGCTTCCCACCACCGCCACCGGAAAGATTCAGAAGTTCTTGCTTCGCAAGCAGGCGGCCGAACTGACCGGCAACGCGTAACACTTTCCGGCACTGCCGGATACCACGAGCAGGGGCTGTCGCAACGAGGTTGCGCCAGCCCCGTTTCGTTACCCCGATTCCCGACGAAGCAATCTCACCCCAAGGGCGTAGGAAGATCTCTCGTCGAGGTGACGTGTCACCGGGCGGCGCAGGAGAGACTTGGATCACACGAGAGACCTCGAAAGGAATCGAAATGAGCAAGATCACCTACGTGCTGCCCGACGGAAGTGAGTCGACGATCGACGTCCCGACCGGCCACAGCATCATGGACGGCTCGGTCCGCAACAACCTTCCGGGGATCATCGCCGAATGCGGGGGAAGTTGCTCGTGCGCAACGTGTCACGTCATTCTCGATGAAGACTCCACGGGCCTGTTCGACGAGGCCACCGACGAGGAGCGCGATCTGCTCGAATACCTCGAAGGGGTGCAGTCACATTCACGCCTGTCGTGCCAGTTGATCGTCAACGGGCAGTGTGACGGTGTCCGAGTCGTCGTACCGGACACCAACGGCTGACTCAGGTGGTGCGGCGGGACGAGGCGTCGGAGTCGGTCATCTCGAGGTACCGGTAGATCGCCTCCGACCGGTTCATCGCCCCCAGCTTCCGCAGGATCTTCTTGACATGCGATTTCACGGTGAACACGCTGATCACGAGTTCATCCGCAATTTCCGTGTTGGATTTTCCCGCCGCCAAGAGCTGGAAGACTTCGCGCTCGCGCCTGGTGAGTTCCTCGAGGCCCGGTGCGCGGCAATCGGAAGGCAGTGGCACCGGCGACCACGCCGCCGCACCGGCGCCACTCGGCTTTCCGAAAGCGACTTCGGCGTTCGACAGTCCCTCCGCCTCACGACTTTCCTCTTGCAGGCGTTCGAGGATCAACCGTTTCTGCTCGCTGAGCCGTTCGGAGACGAGGGCCCGTTCGAAGAGCGTCCCGAAGCTACCCGCGAAAGCATCGAGAAGGTCTCGCTCGGCGACGCTCGGCTTTCGCTCGTCGGCGCGACACGCGTGAATCAGGCCGATTACCCCCGTGGAGACCGCAATCGGGGCCAGGACGTACCCGCCGGCACCAAATAACGGGACACCTGGGACGGCCGTGGAGTTCCCCGTCGAAAGCTGCGGATTCGGCAGTACGAGGACTGCAGCGCGTTTCTGGACTGCCTCTTCCTCCGGCGACCCCGGCGCTATCGCTGTCGACGCCAGTGCAGTCACGTCCGGCGCAGAGCCCTTCTCGAACTGCGTCTCCACGATGGTCCACGCGTTATCGTGAACCTCGGACAGCAGCACCCGGCCGAGGCCGGTCATCGCGGCGGCCTCGGAGCACACACTCCTGGACAACCCGGCCACCGTTTCGGCACCGCGAAGACGTCGAACGGCGCCTGCGAAGTCGGCGGCACCGACAACACCAGACGAGGACGGCGTTGCGTGCAGACGGAGGCGGACCTCTCGGATCTCGACGAGGAGCCGCCCGAAGGACACCTTCTTGTCCGCTGGGATCGACGACAGTCCACGGAGTCCTGCTTCGGTCGCCTCGTCCAGCATGGCGAGCACGAGGCCCGGTGACGCCTTCCGCGTCTCAGTCGGGGACTCTGGCCCGAAACCGAATTCCTTACGCAAGCGGCCGAGAAGCGATGTGGCCGTCTTCAGACCTTCGGCCTCGGCTCGCGACCGTGCCGAGTTCTGTGCCGGTGATTGGCCATTGTTCACGATGGCGTGCCCGTCATCGTCGGTTCTGGTGGGAATAGAGCACCGCCGCCGCGGCCCGCGTAGGCACCCGCAGCTTCTTGAGGATGTGCTTGACGTGTGACTTCACGGTTCCCTCGGAAATCACGAGTGTCTGCGCAATCTGATTGTTGGTGGCTCCGGTCGCGATATGGGAGAGGATCTCGCGCTCGCGGAACGTCAAGACCGCGTTCACCTCCACCGCGCTGGTCTCGTCGACGATGCGTCGAGGGACGGAGGACCGCACGTCCGGCGGGGGACGCAGGCCCAGTTCCGTCTTCTGCATGCGTTCGAGCATCGAATCGGTGGCGTCGAAGGAGGCTGCGAGTCGCGTCCGCTGCGCGCAGATTCGTTCCCGCAGTACCGCTTGCTCGTACACGAGAGCGAAGAACGTTGCGAACGCGTCCAATCGGTCGCGGTCGTCCGGGTCGAGCGAGTCCCGCACGCCAGGACGATCAGCATGTACGAGGCCTATCACTCTGCCCTTGGAAACTATGGGCGCGGCAACATAGCTGGAGCAGCGTGACACAGCCACGATCTCTTTGAACGTCCGGTCGTCGTCTGCCGGCGCTGGAACGAGGGCGGGCACTCGCCTGCGGACGAGTTCCGTCTCCAGCCGCGCCTCCGACAACGAAAATTCCGCGGAATCAACGAAGTACGAGAAATCCATCGGTGACCCGTCGAATTCGGGCTGCACGTGGAGTCTCTGCGGTCGCCACAGTGATCCACTGATCGCCGAGATCATGGCGCGCGCGAACGGGAGCGCAGAACAGATCGCCAATGGTGCCGCCTGAACGATGTCATCGGATGCGAGATCCCGTAGCCCGGCCGCGGCGTCGTGGACGGCACGCAACTCGGCGGCACGGCTGATGGCCGCGCTCTCGGCGCACCGCTCCTGGTGTTCTTCGATCCGGACCAGGAGGAAGCACGCCTCCTCGATGTCAGCCTCGGGCAGGCGTCCTTCGGTCAGCGCGTCCCCGAGTTGGTGTCGGGCAGCGGCGAGTGCGACATAGGCATCATTGAAGCTGCAAGCACGGAAACCCGGCCCGAGGATCTTCGCTGCCAGTTCTACATACTCGTGCGCGTGCTGAACGAGGCCCTCGTCCCGCACTGCGACCGACTGCGCTGTCCGACTCATCACGCTCCGTAGTCCAGTTGCCTCACGACGCGGATTGCGTCGCAAGGCAGACGTTCCTCATCCGACAACCCAGTATATGTGACTGCCATCACTAAACACGATTCGCGCACTGAGGGCAAGACGCGCCGCACATAGCATGGAGTGACCAATAGCGTTGGGAGGGTGCGCGTTCCAGAGCTGGCACCAGACACCGTGCGCCTGCCCGGCCAAGCAGCGCTCTTTGCTGCAACAATGTTACCATTAAAAAGGTACGACCGAAAGGAATTCTGTGGACGCCGTGGTTTTACGAGAGTTCGGGGAGCCGGACGTCTTGAGGTTGGAATCGATTCCCGATCCGGTTGCGAGCCCGGGCTGGGTCACTGTCCGACTGAAGGCCGCCGCGCTCAATTGGCACGACGTTCTCGTTCGCCGGGGCAAGTACTCGTCCCCACTGCCCCATGTCCTCGGCGCCGACGGCGCGGGTATCCGCACGGACACGGGCGAGGAGGTCCTCGTCCTCCCGTCGCTGTGGTGGGGCGACCGCGAGGCGGCCCCCGGTGCGCAGTGGGAGATCCTCGGCGACCACCAGCGCGGCACTTACGCCGAGCTGGTCCGCGTCCCGGAAAACTGCGTCGCCCCGAAGCCTCGTGGCCTCAATTGGGAACAGTCGGCTGCCCTGCCCCTGGTCGGACTCACGACCTACCGCGCCCTCTTCACCCGCGGACGCCTCCGCGCCGGTGAGAATCTCCTCGTCCTGGGCGCCGGCGGTGGCGTCGCGACGATGGCAGTAATGCTCGCTTCCGCGATCGGCGCCAACGTCACCGTCACGTCCTCTTCTGCCTCCAAGATCACGCAGGCCCAGGAGCTCGGCGCCGCCAACGGCGTCCTTTACACCGACCCCGAGTGGCCGGACGCCGCGCGAGCGCTGTCCCCGGAGGGGCAGGGGTTCGATCTCGTCCTCGACTCCGTCGGGACGTGGGAGCAGTCCATCGCAGCGCTGCGACCGGGTGGCCGGCTGGTCGTGCTGGGGGCGTCGCGCAGCGATCTCGCCAGCCTCGACGTCCGGCCGTTCTACTTCGGCCAGTACGAACTGATCGGAACCACGATGGGCAGCCCACAGGATTTCGCCGGACTTCTGACGCTGCTCGACGCGAAGGACGTCCCTCCGGTCCCCATCAGTGCCGTGCTCCCGCTCGCGGAGGCGGCGGCCGCGCACAAGCATCTCGAGCAGGGAAGCGGATTCGGCAAGGTCGTTCTGTCCCACGGCTGAGAGCGGTGTCTATCATCGACCGCAACGTGGTTCGGTGACGAGGAGAGGACGCCCAGTGGCGAGTGAACCGCCGGCTCCCGCCGACGACGATCGCGGTGATGTGGTCGACTGGATGCGCACCGAATGGGCGGAGTCGCGGGATTCGGCCGAACTGGAGTTCGCCACAACCATGGCGTTGCTGCGCACCCATCAATGGGTCGTCCGCGCCATGGACCGGGAGCTTCGCTCACTTCGCTTGTCGCGCAACGCATACCTCATTCTCACTTCGCTACAACTGTCCGACGAACAAACTCGGACGCTCGGCAAGTTGAGCAAATACCTCATGGTCCACCCCACCACGGTCTCGATGGCGGTCGATCAACTCGTGAAGGCCGGCCTCGTCGAACGCCGCGCGCACACCACGGACCGCCGAACCGTTCTCGCCACGCTGACCCCGGCAGGCATGACCGTGGTCGAGGAAGCGAATGATCTTCTCGCCGGGGTTCGTTTCGGCCTGGCGTCGGTCGACACCGAGACGCTCGAATCCCTGGTCGAGCAACTGCAACTCGTCCGTCGCGCCGTCGGCGACGTCGAAACCGGGAACTGAGCCCAGCCCCTCTTTCGGCTGGGCTTCGGACCACGCTTTCCGTGGCGGAGTGCAACTACTTGGTGCACACCTCTTGCCCCAGATGCTTTGGCGACCTACTATTCAAACCTAGAATACTTCTTACGGGCACGGAACGGACCGTCCGGCTACTCACTGCGCGCCGCGCTTCGTCTTCCCCGTCCCGAGCCAAGCAACGCACAGGAGCGCCTCCGATGGTTTCATTTGCATTCACCGACGAACAGGAAGAGTTCCGGAAGACGCTGGCAGCGTTCAGTGATCGTGTCCTCCTCCCGGGTTATCGCGACCGCGCGGCGTCGACCGAATTCCCCTTCGACATCATGAAGAAAATCGGCGACCTCGGTCTGCTGGGCATCGGCCTGCCCGAGCAGTACGGCGGAACCGGCACCGAGGATCCCGTTCTGCTCGGACTCGCCACCGAAACCCTGGCCTACGGCGACGTGAACATGGCGTCGGCCCCCGTCCAGATCGGCCTCGTCGCCTCCCAACTGGCGCTGTGCCGGGACGAGATTCAGGAGCGTTATCTTCCTCCCCTCATCCGCGGTGAGCAGACCATCGCCATCGCCCTGACCGAACCCGGGTCGGGGTCCGACGCAGGTGCACTGACCACCACCGCAACGGCGGTCGACGGCGGGTGGCGCCTGAGCGGTGAGAAGACAGCGATCTCCTGGGCGATGAATGCCACCGCGGCCCTCGTCTATGCGCGCGAGCCCGGATCGAGTCGCGCTCGGGGCGTCAGTTGCTTCGTCGTGCCACTCGACGCGGAAGGCGTCACCGTCAGCCACATGCCCGGCATGGGCTGTCTGCCGCTGGGCTGGGGAAGCTTTCATCTGTCGGATGTCTTGATTCCCGAATCCCACCTTGTCGGTGAACTCGGCAGGGGCTTCCACTCGGTCATGGACCACTTCGACTTCAGCCGTGCCGCCCTCGGTCTGATGTGCCTCGGGGCGGCAAAGCAAAGCCTGGAGGAAGCCGCCGCATACGCCAAGCAGCGGGAGACGTTCGGGCAGCCACTCTCCGAACATCAGGGTCTGGCGTTCCAATTCTCCGAACACGCAACATATCTGGAGGGTGCGCGCTGGATCTGCTACCGTGCGCTGTGGCTCCGGGAAACGGCCCAGCCGCACACTGCGCTGGCGTCGATGAGCAAGTGGTGGCCGCCCGTCGTGGCCAAGAACGCGATCGAGTTCGCGATGCGAGTCCACGGCAACCTCGGCTACTCCACGGAATCTCCCCTGCAGCAACGCTACCGCGACGTCACCGCCTACCTCGTCGCGGACGGCACTGCAGAGATCCAGAAGCGGATCATCGCGAAGGACCTTTTCGCGCGCGGCACAGTATCCCTCTGACAACATCACCCCCGAACGGAGTACACGAATGGGTACGCACGAAATCTCGCCCCCGAAGGAACTGAAGGACAGCAGTGGACTGATCGTGGGCGGCACGGCCGGCATCGGCCTCGCGACGGCTGTGGGACTGGCGCAGGCCGGGGCACCGCGCATCCTGATCGTCGGACGCGGAGCTGAACGCGGAGAGGCTGCTCGGGAGCACATCTCATCCGTCAACTCGGCATGCGACGTGATCTTCCTGTCCGCCGACGCGACCACCGTCGACGGCGCCGCTCACATCGCGTCCGAGGCCGAGCGGATCCTCGACGGCGTGGACATTCTCGTCTCCACGACGGCCGCCGACGTTCGGCCGGAACTCTTCGCGAACATCCCCACCGACGACATCGCTAGGACATTCAACCAACTTGCGTTGCCGTGCATGTATCTTGCGAGCGAGATCGTCCCTCACATGACAGCGCGGAAGGGTGGCGTGATCATCAACGTCGCCTCGGATGCGGGCAAGACCGCGACGCCGGGCGAATCGGTGATCGGGGCCGCAAAGGCTGCAATCATCATGTTCACTCGCACCCTCGCCATCGAAGCCAAGCGAAGCGGGATTCGCGCCAACGTCCTGACGCCCTCACTCGTCAACGGGACCGCGTCGACCGAACGGATCACCTCCGACGGATTCAGCGCAAAGCTGTTCGCCAAGGCCGCTCAGCAGGCGCATCTCGGCGTTCCCGAATCCGACGATATTGCCGCACTGGCCGTCTTCCTCGCATCGCCGGCGGCGCGCCGCCTGACCGGACAGGCGATCAGCGTGAACGGGGGAATTTCGGCGGCGTGACCCTCCACTCCCTGCACGGAACATGACAGTGGCCGGTGGTTCTCGAACCACCGGCCACGACCGTCGCACCCGGCTATGCGTAGACCGCAAATGCCTTGTTGGAGTTGAAGACGTCGGTCACCACGAGGTCCGACCATTCCCGCCGCAGGCCGAGTTCCTCGACCGCACCGAGCATGCAGAACCAGTTGAGGATCTCGTGCTGGCCGGCGTCGACGACTTCTGCGCTGGTGTAGTTGCGCATCAGCGCGAAGTCGTCTTCGAGCAACGCCTTGTAGATGCGCATGTCGGCCTCGGTGTCGGGGCGCATATGCCACAGCTTGTCCGCCAGGAAGGCGTGGGACCAGCTGGAGGAGGCGACGAACGCCACCCTGAGGTCGCGGTCGCGGAAGTGCTGCGCGACCGCGCGACCCACTTGGAAACACCGCGCCGGTGTCGGGCCCGCCGGGTCGAGCACCTCCGACTCGATATCGGCGAATCTGGCCAATCCGCCCTTTCGCGCGATGGCGTGCTGCCCATAGCAATTGACGGTTATCGGGATGAAGGGGTACGCCATCTCCGCACCGGCGTTCTCGTAGTCGAGGAATAACTGCGTGTTGAGGATGGCGTGCGGAAAATGCGCGCCGGCGCGTTTCTTGTACGAGTACGCCATGTCGAATCCGCGCTCGATCAGGCCGTCCGTGAGTTGCCTGGCTCCGGACACGTCGCCGCGCATCACGATCTCGAAGTCGTCAGGCTTGCCCCAGTAGTTCGGGCTGCCCCTCTCGTTCATCACCTCGAACGCGGGCACCTCGAGGTCGCCGTAGGCGAGCACGCAGAACGGGGGCACCACCTCCTCGCGGAAGTTCTCGTACTGGTCGTCACCCCACACCACGACGACGTCGGGGGCGAACTCGTCGACGGCTTCACGCACCCGAGTCAGATTCGACACCAGTTCCGCGCGATGTGCGGTTGCGGCGGCCGTTCCGCCGTCGTCCGACCATTCGCGGCGCATCCGGTCCGGCCAATGTGCCGGGTCCTTCTCCTCCGCCGGGATATCCGGATCGGTGAGGGTCCATCGAAGCAGACCTGCCATGTGCTCGTCGGTTCCCGCCAACAGCGGGTAGTGCGTCATGCCGAGAGCGAGGAAGTCTCCCATTGGCCGTCCTTTCTGAGGTGGCGCCTCGGCACCGTCACACGCGCCGGGCGTATCGCTCCCCATCGTGTGACGTGCGCGTGCTCCACGCACAGCAAGTTCCAGTGCCCGGAACGCGGTGATCAGTCGTCGAACGGAAACAGATCTCCCCTACCCTGGGCGAGCATCTGGGTGGTGTCACTACAAATGCGGTGCGCAGTCAGCTTCACGGCGTTGATCACCGACTCCGAAACCTGCTTCGACGAGTCGAATTGAACGGCGACAGCACCCATCGGCCGGCCTTTGATCAGGACGGGCGCAGCGATGTTGCCCAGGCCGAGAACCACACCATCCTTCTGGACGGCAACTCCCGATACCCGCACCTGCTTCAATTCTTCGTGAATCCGGGCCGGGTCCGTGATGGACTTCGGCGTGATTCCGACGAGGGGGCCGGACAGCAGTTCGGTGAGCTCGTCTTCACGCAGGTACGCCATCATCGCCCGGCCCATCGCGGACAGGTGCGCGGGGATCCGGGTGCCCACCTCCCCGATTGGCCGCGCGTGATCCACGGCGAAGAGCGCCTGCAGCACGACGACCTCGTTGCCCCGGAGAACGCCGAAATGCACCGATTCCTTCGACCACGCCTGCAACTGGGCCAAGTGCGGCAACGCGACCTCGCGCATTCCGTCCACCGGCATAGAAGAAACCAACTGCAGCAGGCGGATACCGAGCCTGTACCCCGCACCGTGTTCCTCGATCACATCCAGCTCACCCAAACGCTGCAGCAAACGGTGGACCGTCGACTTGGGCAGACCCGTCTTCCTGCTGATCTGAGTCAGTGTCAGCACCCGATCACGCTCGTTGAACGCTCCGATGACCAAGAACGCTTTCGCCAGGATGGAGGGAGGCGTACTCTCCGCGCCACCGACGTCTTGCTTGTCTTCTGCCATGTGCACCATCCGGGCCTCCGCACCCTCCGCTCCGCCGACCCACGGGGAAACCCACTGTAACGGCGGTCACAACGTGCCGGCATTCAGGGTACGGGTTTCACCGCCCGGTTCCAGCCCCCGGAACAGCGGCCGCCGCCGTCTCGGGTGACCACCTAACGTTCCCTCGAACAACAGGTTGCGCACGAAAGGAGACCTCGTGGTTCCACCCGGCACCATCGATGTGCATGCGCACTACTTCCCCCCGGGCGCTCCTCCTGCCGAGGTCATCGCAGGTTTTTCGCGAGCACCTCGATTGGTGGTCGACTCTCCGGCAGAGGGAAGGCTGGTTCGCGGGTCCGACAACTTCCGCGTCGTCCGGCGCCCACTCTGGGACGTACGGGCGCGTCTGGAGGACATGGATCGTGCCGGTATCGGGGTGCAGGCGATCTCTCCCGTTCCGGTCACACTGGCGTACGGTGCCCCGGCCGCACCGTTCGCCGCGTACTGCCGGTGGATCAACGAGTCCGTCGCCGGCGCGGTGGCAGAAAGTAACGGCAGACTCATCGGCATCGGAACCGTCCCCCTCGGGTCACCTCCCGGCTGCCTGGCCGAACTACGTTACCTTTCCGAGGTTTTGGGTCTTCGCGGCGTCGAGATCGGCACGCGAATCAATGGGACGGAGTTGGACGACCCGGCGCTGGCGTACTTCTTCGACGCCGCCGACAGCCTCGGACTCGCGGTGCTCGTCCATCCCGTCGACGGCGGCGGCGGCGCGGTGCGCCGTTCCGGATTCACCTACGACTTCGGACTGGGGATGCCGTCGGACACCGCGTTGGCGGCCACCGCGCTCGTCTTCGGCGGGGTTCTGGACCGCCATCGAGGACTGCGCATCGCGATGGTCCACGGGTGCGGCACCTTCCCCTGGGCGTACCCGCGACTGCGCCTCGGCGCGCAGATTGCCGCCACCCACCTCCCCGAGGAGCTGGACCACCTCGTATCGCGGCTGTATGCAGACACCTTGGTGTTCGATGCGGCCCACCTGCCGGCATTGGTGCACCGCTTCGGCTCGAACAGGGTGCTGCTCGGTAGCGATCACCCATTCATCCCGGGTGAACCCGAAGGTGGACTGGCGGACTTGGACTCTGCGGCACAGTACCTGCCGCCCGGAACGGTACCGAGAATCCTGCGCGACAACGCACTCGAATTCCTCGGACTGTCCTCGGGCGCGCTCGTCACCGATCACTTCTCACCGATAAAGGAAGATCACTATGGCACTCACTGATGAAAATCTCGTCGACGTTCCCGGGCTCGCCAGCCGGTGGGTCCGACTGGCGAACGGCGCTCGCGCGCATTACATGACTGCCGGCACGTCCGGCCCCGCCGTGATCCTGCTCCACGGCGGCCTACCCGGGTCGTCGGGTCTCGCGGGATGGCGCTTCATGGCTCCTTACCTCGGCGAGAACGGTTTTCGCGTCTACTGCCCCGACATGCCGGGCTTCGGCCTGTCGGACACGCGGGAGGAGTACTGGCCGGACGGCATGGAGTCCTTCGTCGACTTCATCGACCAGTTCGCCACCGCGCTGTGCCTCGACGAGTTCCACCTCGCGGGCAATTCCATGGGTTGCATGAACACGGTCAACTACACCGTCGCACACCCGGACAAGGTCAAGAGCTTCATCCTGATCGCGGGAGACGTCGGCGACGTGGTCCCGGAACATTTGACACCGCCGGCGGGCGAGTTCCGTCTCACCGCCTACGACGGCACACGCGAGGGAATGCGCACGATGATGGAGGCGATCATCCACCGCGGCGAGGCGATCAGTGAGGATCTGATCGACATGCGTTACCTCTCGGCGAGGGACCGGATGGACGCGCACGCGAAGTTCTGGCCCACTCTGTTGCAATACCGCCGGATCACCGACTGGACAGACGAGAATCGCGCCGCCCGTCTGGCCACCAAGGGGCGTCTGGACCGGTTGAGCACTCCGGGGCTCTACCTGTACGGCCGCCAGGACATCCTGACTCCGGTCGAGTGGGGATACGTCCAGGAAGACCACCTGCCCAATGTCCAGTTCTTCTACCCCGACGAGTGCGGCCACCAGGGTCAGACCGACCGGCCCGATCTGTTCAACCCGGTCTTCCTGGAGTTCTTCCGGGACGGCAAGGTCTCCGGAGATCTCGCCGATGCCGCCGGCGTCTCCGACCGTCGCCCCGAACTGCCGTTGATCGATCGCTCCCTGGTCCCTGCCTGACTTCTCCACCGACGGCCGGCTCCGAATCTCAGGATTCGGTGTCGGCCTTTCGGCCGTTTCACCCCCTCGCGAAACCTAGGACGTGTTCGATGTCTGTGCCGCACACTGCTTCGACCGGAAAGTCACCAACCCCCACGACGGAGGCGCGGGAACCCGGTCGTCGTGACCGGACCTGGCTTTCAGTCTGCGCGGCAATGTTCGTGGTGGCGTGGGGAGGTAATCAGTTCACGCCGTTGCTGACCATGTACCGGGCGGAGCGCGGGTACAGCGAACTCGCCGTAAACACGCTGCTGTTCGCGTATGTGATCGGCTTGATACCTTCGCTTCTGCTCGCCCATCGACTCGCCGAGCGGTGGGGCCCCCGGGCTCCCCTGGTCCTCGCCGTGCCCGCGAGCGCACTGGGTTCGATCCTGGTCGCGGCTGGGTCGCACAACCCCGTTCTGATGTTCGCCGGGCGAATGTCGACCGGCGTGGCACTGGGCATCGGGATGGTGGTCGGCGGGCTGGCGCTCGACTCGCTGACGAACACACCCGGCCGCGCTCCACGAGCGTCGGCGATGAGTCTGACCAGCGGATTCGCCGTGGGCGCCGGCGCCGCGGGCGCCCTCGCCCAGTGGGCACCCGCGCCGACCACTGCGCCTTATGCCCTGCACGTGATCCTCTGCGCTGCCGGTGCGGTGCTGGTCGTGCGATTCACACCGAAGACAGCACGCACACCGGCGGTACCGCCGGGCAGGGCGCCGGCGCGAACACCACTCCCCGGCGCATTTCATCTCCTGGTGATCCCCGCGGCTCCGTGGATCTTCGGCGCGCTGGGTATCGCCTACGCGGTCCTCCCGTCCATCGTCGCGCCCCAACTGAACGGCTTCGCCACTGCTTTCTCCGGACTGCTATGTCTCCTCAGTCTGGGTTTGGGCTTCCTCGCGCAGCGGCTGGTCGGGACCGCCGAACGGCGAACGGGTCCGGCGCGGACGACAGGAGTGGCACTCGTTGTAACCGGCACGCTCGCGGCCGCCGGCGCCGCCGCAACCGAGGCGCTCTGGCTGGCCGTGGTCGCCGCATCAGTGCTGGGGATCGGCTACGGGTTGACGTTGGTCGGTTGCCTGCGCGACTGTGAGCGATTGGCTCCGCCCGGCAGGTTGGGGACCATGACCGGGCGGGTCTACTGCCTCGGCTACCTGGGGTTCGGATTGCCGACCGCGATCGCTTGGCTGCACAGTTCGTTCGCGATCGGCACGGCGGCGACATTGTTGTGTGTGGCCGCGGCGGCTGTCGTAACCAACGCTGGAGGAGCGGCCGTACTGCGCATCGTGCGACGAGTGCATCCGGGCTGATCTGCACTCTGAGGTGTTCCAGCGGCCGGAACTACGCACCACGCGGGCGCGCGACGTCGCTACGTTTCGACTATGTCCTTCCTGATCGTCGGCGCCTCGGTTGCAGGCACCAGAACAGCAATCGCTCTGCGGCAGCGCGGTTTCGCCGGGCGCATCGTGCTCCTCGAGAGCGAGGAGCACTGGCCGTACGACAAGCCCCCGCTGTCCAAGGATCTTCTGGCCGAGGGAGATGTTCCGGACGTGCCGCGCCTCCTCACCCCCGACCTCGCAGCAGAGTTCGACCTCGACGTCCGGTTGGGCGTGCGCGCCACCCGCCTGGACCCGGCACGGCGGGTGGTGCTCACCCACACCGGCGAGCAGTTCTCCTACGTGCAATTGGTGATCGCGACCGGCGCCTACGCGCGCACGCTGCCGATTCCCGACGCTCCGGCCGGGGTTCACACGCTGCGCACGCTCGACGACGCGACGGCCCTCCGAGAAGCACTCGCCGCCGGGCCACGCGTCGCCGTGGTGGGGGCCGGATTCATCGGCGCCGAATTCGCCTCCGCGGCGCGAGGCCGGGGACTCGACGTCACCCTGATCGAGGCACTCGATGTCCCGATGAGTCACATCTTCGGCGACGAGGTCGGTCATGAGATCTCCTCGATCCACACCCGGGGCGGGGCAAAGCTCGTCACCGGAGCGCGGGTCGAGCGTTTCCTCGGCAGCGAGCGGGTCGAAGGGGTCGCCCTCGCCGACGGAACTGAAGTACCCGCCGACCTCGTCGTCGTCGGCGTCGGCGCAGTACCGAATACGCAGTGGCTCGGGGGAAGTGGGCTTCCCATCGACGGCGGGGTGCAGTGCACCGACCGCTTCGAGGTCGAAGGCTTCCCGTCGATCTTCGCCATAGGCGACCTCGCTCTGCGTCGGCATCCGCTGTTGGGTGTGACTGCTCGGATCGAGCACTGGACCAGTGCCGGTGAGCAAGCCGACGCCGTCGCGGCGATCGTCACCGGTGCCGAGCCCCCTGCACCGCAGCTTCCGTACGTGTGGTCCGACCAGTACGGCGCCCGGATCCAGATCGTCGGGATGCCCTCGCTCGGCGTACTCGCCCATCGTGAGGGGTCGATGTCGGAGGGCCGGTTCCGCGCCGTCTACACCGACGCCGACCACAAGCCGATCGCCCAGGTCAGCGTCAACGACGCCCGAGTCGTCGCCGCATTTCGCAAGAACCACCGTCGCGGCGGGAATCTCGAGGACCTCGTTGGCCAACAAACCCCCGCCCGATAAGGAAGGCACCCATGCGTCAGATCCAGCATTTCAGAGGCGGCCCGGACAAGATCCTGCACATCGAGACCGAGGGCTGCAAGGTCAACGTGATCATCGGGACCCACGACCTGAGCAAAGAGGTCTTCACGACCGTCGAGATCCTGCCCGCCGAACCCGACGACGACGGAAGGAACTGGATGACAATCGGCCCCACCGCCGTTCTGGTCGTTCCGGCCACCGGCTCCGATCCCGACAGTTGGCTCTTCCGAGACCTCGCCGCAGCCAACCCGACACCTCATCAGAACGGATCATCCTCATGACCGCAGAGCAATTCATCATCGACGACCGCGAGAACAACCTCTTCCGGGTCAACCGTGAAGCCTTCACCTCTGAAGACGTGTTGCAGCGCGAGCGAAAAGAGATCTTCGGCAAGACGTGGCTCTACGTCGGACACGAGTCCGAAATTCCCGGCAAGAACGACTTCCAGACCCGGGACGTCGGCGGCCGGCCGGTGATCTTCAACCGCGACCGCCACGGTGACGTCCGGGTGCTGCTCAACACCTGCCTGCACCGCGGGTCCTCCGTCTGCCGGCACAGCTCCGGCAACGCCAAGATCTTCACCTGCTTCTACCACGGCTGGGCGTACCGGAATTCGGGCGAGTTGGTCAACGTGCCCGGCAACGAGGACTACAAGAGCGAGCCGGCGGCCGTGTACAAGGGTCTGCAGTCCCCTGCACAGGTGGACTCCTACCGCGGGCTCTACTTCGTGAACTTCGATCCCGACGCACCGGATCTGCTGACGTTCCTCGGTGAAGCCCGCTACTTCATCGATCTGGCAGCCGATCAGTCCCCCGAAGGCGTCGCCATCCTGGAGGGAACGCACAAGTATTCGCTGAAGGCCAACTGGAAGCTCCTCGTCGAGAACAGCATCGACGGATACCACGCCAAGTCCGTCCACCACACCTACTTCGAGATGATGATGGAGCTCGGCGCCACACCCCCGATGCTCGGCAAGGACACCGTCAACGGTGTCGCGCCGGCCGGTATGGGCACCGAGTTCCCGAACGGGCATGCCACACTGATGTATCCGGCCAACGGACTCCCGCTGGCGACCGACAGCGTCAAGCAGACCCTCGCCGGCCTTCGATCACAGGCCGAGCAGGCGTTCGGTGAGAACTACGCCAACGCGATGTTCGGTCTCGCACGAAACTCGGTGTTCTTTCCCAGCCTCATCCTGATCGACCTCAGCTTCGGACTGACGCTGCGCACGTTCTACCCGGTCAGCGCATCGGAAACCCTCGTCACCGGCTGGCAGATCATCCCCAAGGGCGTCGACGAGGAGTTCGTCAAATATCGCATCAACAACGCGCTCACGTTCTGGGGACCGGCGGGGCTCGCAACCCCGGACGACGTCGAGGCGCTCGAGCAGGCCCAGAAGGGGTTCGGCGCACGCGGCGAAGTCGGCTGGTCCGACGTGTCGAAGGGAATGGGCAAGCCCGTCCCGGCGGCCAACGACGAACTGCAGATGCGGTCGTGGTGGCGAGAATGGAACAGGCGCATCACCGGAGAACAGCTCCCCACCGAGGGAACGTCCTTCGTCCCCTTCGACAAACAGGGTGTCGATGCCTGACCTCGCTGGATCACACCGCATCATCCACAACGCAGCTCGTCATCGCAGAAGGACATCCCTATGACTTCCGTATCGGAGACACCGTCCATCACCACTCGTAGCGCAGTCGAGGAGTTCCTCTTCCACGAAGCCGGCCTGATCGATCGATGGCGGCTCGAGGAGTGGCTCGATCTGTTCACACTCGATTGCACGTACGAGGTGCCCGCCACGGACCGTCCGGACGCAGACCCCGGTCTCACCTGGTCGCTCATCAACGACGGTCGCACCATGCTCGAACAACGCGTGATCCGCCTCAAGAAGCCCGAAGCGCACGCCGAGTTTCCGCACTCTCAGACGAGCCGGATCGTCGGCAACGTGCAGATTCTCGACGAAACCGACGAATCGATCTCCCTCACCGCAAATTTCATCATCAACCGGGCAAAGGCCGGCAAGTTCGACACGTACGTCGGCCGATACGAGTACGAGCTCGTCCCCCGGAACTCGTCGTTCCTGATCCGTCGAAAGCGTGCCGTTCTGGCTCACGACATGCTCGATCCCCAGGGCAAGATCAGCTTCATCATCTGAACGCATCCGCGCTTTACGAGAGGGCCGACCATGGCACCAGAAGTGTCCACCGAAGCACTGATCTTCGCGTGCAACGAGGACGATCTGACCGACGGTGAAAACCTCCGGTTGGACGCCGATGGCGGGATCGCCGTCTTTCGCGTCGACGGCGAGTTCTTCGCCACGTCCGACTCCTGCAGTCACGAGAAGTGGTCGCTGGGCGAGGAGGGCGAGCTCGAGGGGCACGAGGTGCTCTGCACGCTCCACATGGCCCGGTTCGACGTCCGCACCGGGGCGCCCCTGTGCTTTCCCGCGGTTCTCGCACTGAAGAAGTACCGAACTGTCGTGACCGACGGCCGGGTGTACATAGCACCGAACGAAGACTGAACGCTCTCGCGTGCAGCGCATTCCAGCGGAAGGTAATACCACAACATGAACAGGTTCAAAGGCCGGACCGTGGTTGTCACCGGGGCCGGCAGCGGCATCGGCCGCGCCATCGCCGTGCGGCTGGCGGATGAGGGTGCCGATCTCGTTCTCGGAGACCTCAGTGCGGACGCCGTGGAGGCGGTCGCCGAACACCTTCGGCCCGGCAACGCGGCGTCGGTGACCACGGTCGTCGGAGACCTCTCGCAACGAGAGGATGCCGCCGACCTCATCCGGAGGACGGTCACCGAACGCGGTGCGATAGACGTGCTGGTGAACTGCGCGGGCGGCGGCGTCATCCTTCCGACGTTCGACCACACCGAGGAAACATTGCGGGCCACCATCGACCGCAATCTCTGGACCACCCTGTACACCACGCTCGAAGCACTACCCCACATGGTGGACGCCGGATACGGCCGGATCGTCCACATCGGAGCCGAATCCGTACGCAATGGTTTGTACCGGCACGCGATCTACAACGCCGCGAAGGGTGGAGTTCATGCATTCGGAACCGGGCTCGCGCGGGAGTTCGCGGATTCCGGAATCACCGTGAACACGGTCGCTCCGGCATGGATCGAGACGCCGGAGGCCGCCGCCAAGTTGGCCTCCGCACCGCCCGAAGTGAAAGACGACATGGCGATATTCGGCGCCCAGATGCGCACCCTCATCCCGATGGATCGCCCTGGAACGGTCGAAGAAGTAGCGGCCACAGTCGCCTTCGTCGCGTCCGAAGAAGCGTCCTACGTCACCGGTCAAGTGATCAGCGTGAACGGTGGCAGCTCGATGCTGTGACCACGGCGTTGCACACCCCGTCCTTGCCATCCGCTGGTTGGAAAGTTTATGGTCAGTCCATTCGCATGAGAGGAGATCAGCGTGTCGATCAGAGTGGGATTGTCGGTCACCGACGCACTCCTTGTGCCGAAACCCGCAGATCGGCGGCTTCTCCTCGATTCCGCGGCAGAGGCGGGGATCGACCACATCACCGTCGGTGACCACATCAGCTTCCACGGCGGTACCGGGTTCGACGGCATGGTGTCGGCGACGTCCGTGCTGTCGGCCCACGACACGCTGTCGGTGATCATCGGTGTCTACCTGCTCGGTCTGCGGCATCCGATGCTCGCTGCGCGCCAGATAGCGACGCTGTCGCAGATCGCTCCCGGCCGGTTGGTCCTCGGCGCCGGTGTGGGCGGCGAGGACCGCTCCGAGATCTCGAACAGCGGGGTCGACCCCAGCACCCGCGGCCGTCGCCTCGACGAGACCCTCGACGTATTGCGCGCCGTCCTCACCGGCGAGGAGGTAACGCATCACGGCGAGTTCTTCACCCTCGACCGCGCGCGCATCCTGCCGATGCCTCAACCGCAGGTGCCGATCCTGATCGGTGGCCGCGGCGAATCCGCCATCCGACGCACCGCCCGGTACGGCGACGGCTGGCTCGGTATCTTCTGCACTCCGCGGCGCTTCGCCGAGACGCGAACCGCGATCCTCGACGCCGCAGCGAAGGAGAACCGCGCTCCGGATTCGTTCGGTGTCAACGTGTGGTGTGGCCTCGACACCGATGCCGCGGTCGCAGATCGTCTGGTCGGCGAGAAAATGCAGGCGCTGTACCAGTTACCGCGCGAGAAGTTCCGACATCTCGCACCCGCCGGCACCCCCGAGCAGGTGGCCGAGTGGCTGAACTCGTTCGTCGAGGCAGGCGCCGACAACATCACCCTGGTCCCGGCAACCACGTCGATGGAATCGGCCATCGAGCACACGGCCTCGGTCCGCGCGCTGCTCCTCGACCATCACCGCTGACGTCGATGCCCACCTCCGACGAGCACAGCGGCCGTAAGCATCTGCCGCTCAGCATGTTCGACGAACTTCTCGACGACGCCGCCGTCGCGGTCGACTGCCTGTCCGCTATCGTCCGGGTCTGCTCCGAGGCCACCGGAAAGGCGGTGACCCTGTTCGATCGCAAGGGCCACATCGTTGCGTCCACCCGACCCGAGGCGGCCAGGCAGACCGCGTTCCCACCACTCGGCGACATCGTGGGCGGGCAGCCGGCCCCGACCGGCGCGGACCCCGTCCTCATCGCTGCCGAACTGGGCACCGGGTTGTCGCGGCGCAAGATCCTCAGCGCGATCGTCGAACGCGGTGAACACCTCGGATGGCTCGTCGTCGACGAACAACCCACGCCGTTCGTTCCCACGGACGAGTACGTGACCCTCCGCTGCGCCCGTCGCATCGGGGCGCAGTTCCTCACTCAGCGTCGCATCACGCGGGTCGCCTGGAACGCCCGGTCGAATCTCGCCCGCCAACTCGTTCGCGGCTCCGGCGCCTGGGCCGATCTCGCGGCCGGTGCCGAATACCTCGGTGTGAACGTCCACGCCCACCGCGCCCTGGTGTATGTCCGCGAACCCGAGGGAGCGCCCGACGATCTGGACCGCACCCTCGCCGAGTACACCGAGCGGGCGCTCGGCCTGGAGGTGCTGTCGACGCGCGGGTCGGAGGGAATCCTCCTGCTCATCGAGGCGCCCGCGCATGCCGCATCGCCGACCGTCGTCCGGCGCATCACCGCGACCCTCGAGGCCGCGGTCACCGAACTGAGCCCGACGGGCGGGTTGATTGCCGGGGTGTCGTCCGTGTATGAACCCGATTCGTTCGTCCGCGCATATCGGGAGGCCCGGGAGGTCGTGCGCTGCATCGACCGTTTCACCGACGGAACCGGACACCGCGTTCTCGCCGTCGACGATCTGGGACCCGCCCGGCTGTTCCTGGCGAACGGCGAGGTGTCGGCGATTCGGCACTTCATCGACGACATGCTCGGCCCCCTCCTCGACGACAATGTCGCGTCGGCCGAACTGATTCGCACACTGGCTGTCTGGTTCGAGGAGAATCGCGGCATGCGCCGCACCGCCACCAGGCTGGGCGTGCACGAGAACACGGTCCGTCTCCGGTTGTCGCGGGTGCACACCCTTACCGGTCTCGACGTCACCGGCGACGCGACCCATCAACTGAGCATCCACACCGCACTACTCGTCCTTCGGCTACGCGACCATCCGGCACTCCACGCCGAAAGTCGTTGCGCCGATGCGAAGGACGACACCGCGTCGCTCACCGACGAACGGAGAACCGCATGACCGACCCGCGCCGCCGCAAGGCCCTGGTGACCGGTGCCGCACGCGAGGGCGGGATCGGCAAGGCCATCGTCGCCCGCCTCGAGGCCGACGGGATGGAGGTCGTCACTCTCGACCGTTCACCTGGCTGCACGTATCAGGCCGACATGTCCGCCGACGAACTGCCGGCACTCGACGACATCGACGTCTACGTCGCGAACGCGGGGCTGACGACGATGTTCGGTGCCGCGCACAGCTTGTCGATCGACAAGTGGCGGAAGGATCTCGACGTCAATCTCACCGGGACCTTTCGAGTGCTCCAGCAGTGCCTGTCGGGAATGCGGGAACGGCGGTACGGGCGCGTCGTCGTCATCTCCAGTACCGCAGGCACGCAGGGCATGCCGGCCCAGGTCTCCTACAGCACCACGAAGGCCGGCCTGCTCGGTCTGGTCAAGACCGTTGCGGCCGAGAATGTCGCCCTGGGCATCACCGCCAACGCGGTCCTACCCGGAATGACCGCCAGTTCCGGCATTCTGTCCATGCCGCAGGACATCCAGGACGCGTGGCTCGCATCGATGCCCAACGGCTTCGTCGACCCGGCCGACATCGCGGACGCCGTCGCGTTCTTCGCCTCCCCTACGGCTCGCAGTGTCACCGGCCAGTTCCTCACCGTCGACGCCGGCGACGGACTGAACACCCGCACGGTCACGTCCTCGGTGGCACAGCGCTGACGGCGCCCGCGCGCACTCAGTTCACCAGCACGCCCCCGTCGACGGGGAGACTTACCCCGGTCAGGTACGCGGACGCGTCGCCCGCCAGGAACACCACGACCGCGGCGATGTCTTCGGGATCGCCGATGCGTCCGAGGGGAATCTTGGCATCGATGATCTTACGTTTGTAGTTCTCGCTGTAGTGCGCGGTCGCCTCCGACGGAAAGACCCCCGGCAGAATGGCATTGACGCGTATTCCACTCGGCCCGAGTTGCGCAGCGAGGTCGCGGGTCAGGCCGAGGACGGCCGCCTTGCTCGCGCTGTATGCGGCGGCGGGCATCTTCGCGGTCGTGAGAGCCATGACGCTGGAGACGTTCACGATCGAACTGCCCGCCCCCATCACCCGCGCGCACGCCTGGATCATCCAGTAGGAGCCGTGCAGGTTTACATCGACGACGGACCGGAAGTGGTCGGGCGAATCCTGCGTCACGTGGTGGTACTCGCCGCCGGTGCCCGCATTGTTGACGAGGACGTCCACCTTCCCGAATGCGTCGATGGCGGCATCGACGAGCCGATTGCACTGATCCACCTGCGTCACATCGGTCTCCACCGCCACCGCGCGGGGGTTGTATTGCCGCACCAACTCCGCGGTCGCGGCCAGTTTGTCGCCGCGCCGGGCGCCTAGGACGACGTCCGCGCCCGCCTGCGCCAGCGCGAATGCGTAGGCCACGCCGAGTCCGGAGGATGCTCCCGTCACGATCGCCACCTTCCCGCGCAAGGAGAATCGCTCCAGCATGTTTCGGTCATCGGCGGTATTCGACATAGGCAACCTCTATCACGCAGTCGGGCGGCAGCCGAAGCATCGAATGGAACGCCACTGTGGGTTTCTTCAGCGGCAATCGCTTCCGTGTTTGCGGTGTCGGCATACCGGCCCGATCGTGGACTCGTGACGGAACTCGACGTGAACACTCTGACCACACGGGCCACCGAGGCGGCCGATCGCCGGTGGCCGGGAGCCGTGGTGTCCGCACCCTCGGCGCTACCGGGTGGGGTGTCGAGCCTGACGTACCGGGCCACGCTGACGCGACCGGGCCTGCCCGACAGCGAGATAGTCCTCAAGATGGCTCCGCCCGGGCTGGAACCGGTCCGCAACCGGGACGTGCTCCGCCAGGCACGCATCATCCGTCTCCTCGACGGCGCACCCGGCGTCCGCGTTCCGTCGATCCTCTTCGACGAGGACGGAACGGCCGAACGACCGCCGCTCTTCGCCATGACTCTCGTCGACGGACAGTCCTACGAGCCGCTGCTCGATGTCGCCGACTCCCCGCCCTCGCCCGGCGCAGTCACCGCCCGCGCCCGTGCGGCCGCCCGCATGCTCGGCCGCATGCAGAACCTCGATCCCGTCGCGCTCGGAGTCGGCGACGAACCCGTCGTCACGGTGCAGGAGGAACTCGGGCGGTGGCAGCGACTCCTCGACACCGTCGACGACGACATCGCACCCCGGCACGCCGAACTCCATGCCGCCCTCGCCGAACGGGTCCCGGCACCGGTCGCACCCACCCTGCTGCACGGCGACTACCGACTCGCGAACATGCTGTTCTCCGGCAAAGACCTCGCGGCGATCATCGACTGGGAGATCTGGTCCGTCGGCGATCCCCGCACCGATCTGGCGTGGTTGCTGATGCACACCGACCCGGCGCACCGGTTCCGGCGGTCCCGCCCGGCCGCCGATGTCGCGGCCGGCACCGGCATGCCGTCCCGCGGAGAACTACTGGCCGCCTACCGCGCCGAGCGTGACGTTCCGATTGCCGACCTCGACTGGTTCCTGGCCTATGGCCACTACAAGACGGCGTCGACGATGTCGGTCTTCGTCAAGCGCAACCGGAGGCGGTCCGACCCGGAGCCCGGCCTGGTCGTCGCCGCGGAAAGCCTCGCCGAGGTCGTCGAACGTGGGCTGGCCGTCCTCGGCGCCCCGGCGGTTCCCTGAGTCTGTGCCGTCAGGTCGACGGCACCACCTCGACGACAACCTTCCCCGTCGCGGCGCGGTCGTCAAGCGCGCGCAGGGCGGTCGCCGCCTGCTCGAGCGGGAACGTCGCCCCGACGAACGGCCGGATCGCGCCCTCGGCGGCGAGTCCCTCGACGGCGTCCCGGACCATCCGCAGCGTCCCTGGATATTCGGTTTCCATGTTGTCCATGGTGATTCCCGTGACGGTGAGGTTGCGGTGGAGGAGCCGGTTGACCTTCACGGTCGGGATCGAACCTCCCGTGAATCCGACGACGACGAGCCGCCCGCCCTGCCGCAACGAGCGGAGCGAGTCGGTGAACCGGTCACCGCCCACCGGGTCGATCACGACGTGGACGCCGCGCCCGTCCGTCAGATCGCGGACGTCGTCGAGCCAGGGTCCGTCCGACCGGACCACCGCGTGTGCACCGCATCGCCGGGCCACCGCGGCCTTCTCGGCATTCGAGACCACAGCGATCGCCTTCGCGCCGAAGGTCTCGGCGAGGTCGAGTGCGGCGGTGCCCACCCCGCCCGCTGCGCCGTGGACGAGGACGTACTCCCCTGGCTGAATCTGCGCTCGATGAAGTGCGTACCAGGCCGTCGAGTAATTCATGTACAGGGCAGCGCCTTCGACGAATGACATCGCCGCCGGGAGCTTCACCGTGTAGTCGGGCAGAGCCAGCGCGCGGTCGGCGAGCGCACCGTGCCAGACGATTCCCCCGACCCTGTCGCCCGGCCGGAAATCGGTCCCGGCCGGTGCCTCGACCACGACACCGGCGAATTCGCTGCCACATACGTATGGTGTCGGCACGCCGTTCTGGTACTTGCCCCAGGTCTGCAACGGGTCGATGAACGACAGACCGGCGGCGTGCACGTCGACGAGCAGCCGCTGTCCGTCCGCGCGTGGGTGGGCGCCGACAGGTTCCGGCACTTCTGCCAAGGTGGCGGCCTCGGGGCCGGTTAAGTCCTCGACGACGACTGCGCGCATGGACGTCACTCTCCTCGTGTTCAGTGGAAGTAGGCCACGACCGCGTCCGCGACGCAGGCGGGCTTGTCGGAGCCCTCGATTTGGAAGGTCTGACGGATCGTGAACCTGTATCCGCCGTCGATCGGCCGCGCATCCTGCAGTCGCGCCGTCATGCGGATCCGGGAGCCGACCCGGACAGGATTCAGGAACCGCACCGAATCGAAGCCGTAGTTGAGGCCAAGCGAGTGCCCGTTCATCTCGAAGATCTCGTAGAGGAACTTCGGCCCGAGCGACAGGGTGAACATCCCGTGGGCGATCGTGCCGCCGAATCCGGCCTCCCGGCCCCGCTCGGGATCGAGGTGGATTCGCTCGAAGTCCTCGGTGTCGTGCGCGAACGCCGTGATGCGGTCCTGGGTCACGTCGTGCCAGTCCGTCGTGCCGAGGTCGGTGCCGACCCTCGCTGTCAACTCGTCGATACCGTTCAGCTTCAGCATTCCCGCATGCAACCACAGAATTCCCCACGATCAATGGAGTCGTCCTCACCCGCACTGGAGAAATCAACAGTGCGGCGCGACGACCTCCTGGCCGCGGATCCCGTCGCTCCCTAGCGTCCGAGACATCGGATCCCGAATCGGAGGACGCCCCATGGACTGGACCATTCCCGACGACGTGCAACAATTCGTCACCGACCTCGACGCGTTCATCGATCGCGAGATCGCACCGCTCGAGGCCAAGCACCCGCAGTTCTTCGATCACCGCCGCGAGTACGCGCGCACCGACTGGGAGCGGGACGGGTTCCCCAAGCAGGAGTGGCGTGAGTTGCTGCTCGAGGCACGGCGTCGATCCGATGCCGCCGGCTTCTTCCGGTTTCCACTGCCGCGGGCGCTCGGCGGGAACGACGGCAGCAACCTCGCGATGGCCGTCGTCCGCGAACACCTTCTCACCCGGGGTTCGGGCCTGCACTTCCCCCATTCCGACGAGGCGTCGGTGGTCGCGAACCTGCCGCTCGCCCTCGTACTCCACGAATACGGCACCGCGGAACAGCGGGAGCAGTACCTCGAACCGCTGATCCGCGGCGACATCGAGATCGCGTTCGGACTCACCGAGCCGGGGCACGGCAGCGACGCGACGTATCTGGAGACGACGGCCCGGCGCGACGGCGAAGACTGGGTGATCACCGGGGCGAAGCGCTTCAACAGCCTGGTCGACTGTTCCGAGGTCGACCTCGTGTTCGCACGCACGTCGGGGCAGGCGGGCAAGGCGGACGGGATCACCGCGTTCCTCGTGCCGACGGACGCCCCCGGCTTCTCGGTGCCGTTCAACCACTGGACGTTCAACATGCCCAGCGACCACTCGGAGGTCCATCTCGACGACGTGCGGGTGCCGGCGGGTGCCGTGGTCGGCGAGGTCGGCCGGGGCCTCGACTGCGCGCAGCTGTTTGTCCACGAGAACCGGATCCGGCAGGCTGCGTCCTCGCTCGGCGCGGCGCAGTACTGCATCGACGAAAGCGTGCGATACGCACAGGAGCGCGTCGTCTTCGGGAAGCCGCTGCACGAGCACCAGGGCATCCAATGGCAGCTGGTGGAATTACAGACCGACGCGGAACTGATCCGCAACACGATCTACAAGACCGCCGCGATGATGGACGAGCTCGGGAAGACGGCCGTCACCGACAAGGTCGCGATGGTCAATCTGCGCAGCAACCAGCTCGCGTGCCGGGCCGCCGACCGCGCGATCCAGATTTACGGCGGTGTCGGATACACCCGCCACAAGCAGTTCGAACACATCTACCGCCACCACCGCCGCTACCGCATCACGGAAGGTACGGACGAGCTCCAACTTCGTCGCATCGCGAGCAGGATGTGCGACTTCGGGTCTCGGCGGGGAGCGACTGTGGGAACCGCTTGAGGGCGTTTGGTCTGTCCTTTACATTTGGACTGTCCATATGATCTCATGCTGTGACGAGCGCCACTCACCGTGGCCCGCCGCACCCCTAGTCCACTCTCCGACCTTCGACATCGATCGACAGGAGCTTCCATGAGCGCAGTCGGCACGACTCAGCCGCAGGCCTCCACAGGGCATCTGAACCGCTGGTGGTACGTCGTCACAGGCTTTGTGACACTGCTGTTCGGCACGACCGCCGTCAACGTGTTGTTCAACATTCTGGGTAAGCCCATGACCGCAGAATTCGGCTGGGAACGAAGCGTCATCAGCAACGGCCTGTCCATCGAAACGGTGCTGGTGGGCATCAGCATCGTCATTCTGGGTTTCCTCATCGACCGGTACGGCCCCAAGATCCCGTCGGTTCCGATGTCACTGGCATTCGGAATCGGCCTGATGCTGATGTCCGCCCTACCGAACAATCAACTCGTCTTCTACCTGCTCTGCGTCGTGATCGGCGCCGGAGCGGGCGCCGTGAACCCGGTGGCGCACTCGACCGTGGTGAGTGCGTGGTTCCAGGACCGTCGCGGCATGGCGCTGGGCATCCTCATGGCCGGCCTCGGCTCGTGCGGAGTACTGATGCCGTATCTGGCCAACTGGATGCTCGGCATCGGCGGATGGCGGATGGCGTTCCTGGTCATCGGCGCCCTGTGCACGGTCATCCCGGCCTCGGTCTACGCGTTCGTCACGCGAATGCCCGCCGAACACGAAGCCGAGCGCAAGGCCGCGCGTCTCGAGGGCCGCATGGCCGGGGAATCGCTGCTCACCGTGGCGAGGAAGTACCGGCAATTCTGGCTGCTGTCCATCGCCATCTTCCTCGTGTCCTCGGCGACGTTCGGCCTGATGTCCCAGGTTGTGCCCATGACCACGGACAAGGGCATCAGCCAGGGCACCGCCGTCTCCATCCTGTCCGTCCTGAGCCTGGCGTCGATTGCCGCGCGACTGCTGGTCGGCTATCTGCTGGACCGGTTCTACGCCCCTGCCATCGGGTCGATCATCTTCGCCCTGTGCGCGGTCGGCGTCTTCTTCATGATCACCTCGTCGCAGACCGGCCTGCTGTTCGTCGGCGCCGCCCTGATCGGCCTCGGCCTGGGATCCGAGGGTGATCTCGCCGCCTACATGGTGAGCCGATACTTCCCCAAGCACTCCTACGGCCGGGTTCTCGGATTCATCTACTTCCTGTACGCGCAGGGGTCGGCGTTCGGCATCTTCCTGCTCGGACAGGTCTACAGCGCCACCGGTTCCTACAGTGCCGGCGCGCTACCGATCATCGTGCTGGTCGGAATCGCCATCGCCTGCCTGCTGATGATGGGTTCCTACCGCTTCACCCTGGACCATCGCGAGATCGGCGCCGACAATGTCACCGTCGAACAAAAGGAGCACGTATGACCGACGGATTTCACGACGCCTTGGTGACTCGCGCCACCGACGACATGCCGGAGAAGTTCTTCGACCGGTTCATGTTCAATCTCCACCCGGACGGAGGTACCGCACCGTCGGCGATCCTCGGGGCGGGCGTCTATCCGCAGCGGAACGTCGTGGACGGTTTCGTCGTTCTGACAACGGGGTCCGAACAGCGCAACCTCCGCTTCTCGACCGAACACTCCGAGACCGACGGCGCCTCCGTCGGACCGTTGACGTGGGAAACCTTGGAGGACAACAAAACCTGGCGAATTCAGCTGGGTGAGAACAAGACCGGGCTCGAACTGGATCTGCTCTGGCGCGCACGGGCGCCGTACTGGCTCGGATCGGTGGACGTGAAGAACACGGACGGCAACGTCACCGCGTTCGATCACCTCTTCCAGCCCGGTCGCTACGAAGGCACTCTCACCCTCGACGGAACCACTGCGGACGTCGGGGGGTGGTACGGACTGCGGGACCGCTCGCGCGGTGTGCGCACGATGTCCGGGGGCCAGGGCCTGCACATCTGGTACCAGGCCCAGTTCCCGGACCGCACGTTCGGATTCCTGCTCGTCGAGGACCGGGAGGGCGGACGGATCCTGTTGGAGGGCGCCGTCATGCACGACGACGGCCGACTCGACGACATCGCCGACGTCCGGCACGACCTGGTGTTCACCTCGGGCAACGACCTCGCTTCCGGCACGGTGGAGATCGTGACAGCCTCCGGAGCCACCTACCGCGTCGACGCGGACGCCTCGGCCGGCGGGGGCTTCATGGCAGGCGGCGGCTACGGCGGGCACCACGGCAAGGTCCGCGGCCGCGACCACGAGGAGTTCGACGTCTACCCGTTGGACGGGACGGTGGGGCCGACGACTCTCGACTCGGCCCTGACCGACCGGTGCTGCACGTTCGACTGGGACGGGCAGACCGGGTACGGGATCTTCGAGTTCGCGCTGTCGCGGTCGTCGTCCTACGCGTACCGCGCCAGCATCGCGACGTAGTCCGATGCGTATCACTGCCCCTGCACCCGCCGACAGTGCAGGGGCAGTGCACTATTCGCGGAAGGCGTCCAGGCCCTCGATCGCCATCCGCACCATGTGGTCGGCCAGCCCGGCCGTGCGAGTCACCTTGGCCGGCCAGTATGCGATGGAGAAGATCATGCCCAGGCAGGACTGGGTGGCCACGGACACTTCCGCCGGTGACGCGGCGGGGATCGACCGCGCCACCGCAGCCTCCCAGCTCTGGACGTACTGCTTGCGCCGGCGATTGATCGCCTTCCGCCACGGATCGACCAGCGACCGGTCTTCACGCTGGCTGACATTCACGAGATGCCGGTGCCGGGCTGCGAACAGGGCGTGGTGCCGGATCATCCGCTGGAGATCGAGATCCGCGTCGTCGTGGACGGGTTCGGTGGCGCCGATCAACTCGTCCATCGCCTCGTCGAACAGGGTGGCCAGGATCTCGTCCTTGCCGGAGAAATGGCGGTAGATGGCGGGACCGCTCAGTCCGGCACGGGACCCCAGTTCGTCGACACTCGTACCGTGAAAGCCTTTTTCGTAGAACAGCTCTGCGGCAGTGTCGAGGATCTTCCGGTTCCGGTCCACCGCGCCATTCTAGCACCGGTTGTGAACGATCGTTATAGTGGATCGATGACGATACCAGGCGGAATCCCCTCCTACCTCCAGGTGGTCGCACTGCCCCGCGAGTGCGGGCCGGTGCTCGTTCCGTCCGCCTACGAGGACGAGAACGGCCACATGAACATCCGCCACTACTTCGACCTCGAGGCGCAGGCGATCGCGGAGGTGTTCGACCGGATGGGCATCACCGACGACTACCGCGCCACCCGCGGCCAGGGGTTCTTCACCGCGGAGCACCACATCCGCTACTACGCGGAGGTCCACGTCGGCGACCGGGTGTCGGTGCACGCGCGGATCGTCGCACGCTCCGACAAGGTGGTGCACGCGATGGCCTTCCTCGTGGACGACACCACCGAGCGCCTCGCCAGCACCCTCGAGGTCACCGCCACCCACGTCGACCTCACCAGCCGCCGGGTCGTGCCCTTCGCCGACGACGTCGCCGACGCGGTCGACCGGGAACTCGCCCGCACCGACGTCGACTGGCCCGCGCCCGTGTGCGGTGCGATGGGCGTCCGCGCCCGCGCCTGAGCGGCATTCCGTCCGCCCCGGGCAGACGCGCACCTTCTCGGTTCCCGCACTCGCTGCAGGGGCCGACAGGGGTGCGTGAGCGCAAATGTAGTGCGTCTACCTCGATCACGTTCGTAGATAGTCGAATTCAGCGCTCGAGCACCTCCTGACGACTCGAGGCCACCTGCGCCTCGTCGCACGGGCTCAAGACGAGCCGGTTCCGAGCCGAATCCATTTTGCAGAGAAGTGCGAAATCCATCGCCGCAGGTAAAGGCGTTTTTCAGTCGCCCCCTTGAAAACGCTCGTTATCAGCGCTACCTTCGTCATAAGGTAAGACCAAAAGAATTTCGCGGACCGGCTCTCGCTCCGCGTGCAACAGGAAAGGACCAGTAGGTCGATGAGTGACTTCACGGATGTGACGTACGAGGTCGAGAACGGACTCGCCTGGATCACGATCAACCGGCCCGACCGGTACAACGCGTTCCGCGCGAAGACGGTCGACGAGTTGGTGAAGTCGTTCAAGAAGGCGTGGGGCAGCTCCGAGGTCGGGGCGATCGCGCTCACCGGTGCCGGCGAGAAGGCGTTCTGCTCGGGTGGCGACCAGAAGCAGCGCATGGAGACGGGCGACTACGGTCCATCCGACAGCGGCTTGTTCGAGGTCGAGGCACTGCACCGGGTGATCCGGGACGTGCCCAAGCCCGTGATCGCCGCGGTGAACGGTGTCGCGGTCGGCGGCGGACACGTGCTGCACCTGCTGTGCGACCTGTCGATCGCCGCAGAGCACGCCATCTTCGGGCAGAACGGACCGCGCGTCGGGTCGTTCGACGCCGGACTCGGCACCGGGTACCTCGCCCGGGCGATCGGCGAGAAGCGGGCGCGTGAGATCTGGTTCCTGTGCCGCCGCTACAGCGCGGAGCAGGCCCTCGACTGGGGCCTGGTCAACAAGGTGGTGCCCGGTGACCAGTTGCGCGCCGAGGTCCGGGCGTGGGCCGACGAGATCCTGCAGCTGTCGCCGACGGCGCTGAAGGTGCTCAAGCAGTCGCTCAACGCCGACACCGAGCACTTCATCGCGCAGGGCAACATGGCCTACTCCACGCTGAAGCTGTTCGGTGAGTCCGCCGAGGCCATCGAGGGCATCAGCGCGTTCAACGAGAAGCGTAAGCCCGACTTCTCCAAGTTCCGCGGCGCCTGACCGATGACTTCCGGACGGCGGGGCTGTCTTTCGCCTCGCCGTCCGGCAACTCACTTCCCAGGACCCGTCACAGAGAGCAGTAGGCCACATGCGTTTCACCCGAGAGCAACGAGAGTTCGCGGTCGCCGTTCGCGAGTTCTGCGACGCCGAATGCAAGACCCTCCAGCAACGTGACCTGCTGACCGAGGGCGGCACCCTGGCGAACAGCCAAGTCATCCTCGACAAGTTTGCCGGCCTCGGCTGGCTCGCCGTCTCGCTGCCGGAGGAATACGGCGGGGGCGGCGCCGGAATGGTCGAGGAATGCATCTTCCTCGAGGAATCCGCCCGCGGCCTCGCACCCATCATCGCCTACTCCACCGGACTCACCGCCGCGCAGACGTATCTGCGCTACGGCACCGAGGAACAGAAACGCACCATCGTCGGCAACATGGCCGCAGGCAAGCTCGAGGCGATCGCCCTCAGCGAGCCCGGCGCCGGCTCCGATCTCGGTGGCGTCCGGATCAAGGCGGAACTGGTCGACGACCATTACGTCATCAACGGGCAGAAGACGTGGATCTCCGCGGCCCACATCGCCGAGCACATCCTGCTCCTCGCCCGGACCGACACGTTCGGCAACAAGCATCAGGGCCTGACCCTGTTCATGGTGCCGACCGACGCGCCCGGCCTCCAGATTCACGAGATCAAGACAATGGAAGCCCGGACCTGCAACGACCTGTACTTCACCGACGTCGCGGTCCCGGTGAGCGCTGTCGTCGGCACACCGAACCAGGCGTGGCGCCATCTGATGCGCGGACTGAGCGTCGAACGGCTCATCATCGCGACGATGGCGCTCGGCGGCGCCCAGCGTTCGCTCGACGACCTGATCGCCTTCGTCACCGAGCGCGAGCAGTTCGGCCACAAGATCAGCAGCTTCCAGGCCATCCGGCATCGGATCGCGGACCTCGCCACGGAGATCGCCTTCGCGAAGTCCTTCGTGTACGAGGTGGCCGAGCGGATCGACGCCGGCGAGGAAGACAACCTCAACCGCGAGGGCTCGATGGCCAAGCTGAAATGCACCGAGATCGCGAAGAAGACCGCGCTCGAGGCGATGCAGATGATGGGCGGCTACGGCTACACCCGCGAATACGGCATGGAGGAACAGGTCCGCCGCTCCCTGGCGCCGCCGATCTACGGCGGTACCAACGAGATTCAGCGCGAGATCATCAGCAAGAGCCTGGGCCTGTAGCCCTCGTTCCCGACCATTAGGACCAGCGCATGACCACTTCTCCCTTCGCGTCCGACGCCCTCGGGGGCAAGCGCGTGCTCATCACCGGCGGCGGCACCGGACTCGGTCGCGGTGTCGCCCGCCACCTCGTCGACCACGGCGCCGAAGTACACCTGTGGGGCCGCCGGCCCGCCGTCCTCGAAGAGGCCGCCGCGGAGGCGTCCGTCTCCCGGCCGGGCTCGGTGCACTGGCAGACCGTCGACGTCCGCAACGCCGACCTCGTGTCGTCCGCGATGGACGAGATCTGGGCGCTGCACGGCCCGCTGACGGGCGTGATCAACAACGCCGCCGCGAACTTCATCGCCCCCACCGAATCACTCAGTCCGCGTGCATTCGAGGCTGTCACGTCGACCGTGATGAACGGATCGTTCAACACCACCCACGCCGCGGGCCGCCGCTGGATCGAGGGCGGAACCAAGGGCGTCGTCCTGTCCACCCTCACCACCTGGGTGTGGAGCGGTTCTGCGTTCGTCGTCCCGTCCGCGATGGCGAAGGCCGCCGTGCACTCGATGACGATGTCGCTCGCCGTCGAATGGGCCCGCTACGGCATCCGCCTCAACGCACTCGCCCCCGGACCGATCCCGACGGACTACGCGTGGGAGATGCTCAACCCGACCGAGAAGAGTGCCGTCGGCGCCACCCAGGCCGACCAGGTGCCGATGGGCCGGATGGGCACCATGGAGGAACTCGCCAACCTCACCATCTTCCTGCTGTCGGACGCCTGCGACTACCTCACCGGCCAAACCATCGCGATGGACGGCGGCCAGATGCTCGCCGGCCCCGGCACTTTCGCCGGACTGACGTCGATGAGCAGCGAAGACTGGGCCGCCGCCCGGGAAAAGAGCAAGGCCGCCAGCGAAGCCGCGAAGGCCCAGCGCGGGGTCTGACCCACACCCGTACGAGGAAGGCCTGCCGACGAGACTCGCGTCCGTCGGCGGGCCTTCTCCTGTCTGTCCAGGAGGGACATGACCATCGAGGACGTCACCGCACTCCCGTTCGTCGCGACCGGTGTCGAAGCACTGTTCCGAGTAACACCCGTGACCGGCGACGCCACCCACGGCAAGTCCACGATGACGACCGGACCGTGGATGGCCGATGAGCGCGGACTGCCGTGCCGCGGCGCACTCGGTGTGCTGATGGACGACGTGACGGGATATCCGATCACCGCCCGCGCCCCGGCCGGGCACTGGTCCGTCACGACGGAACTTCACCTGGACTTCTCCCGCAGCCCTGCACTCGACGGTTCGGTCCTGCAGGCGGAAAGCCACGTCGTCACCGAAGATCCCGACGGGGGGCTGGCAACCAGCCGGGTCGTCGACGAGTCCGGACGGGTCGTTGCGCTCGCAAGCGCCCGCCTCCGATTCGTCGCCGCCGACATGCCAACGGGTTCGGTGCCCGACCACGTCGCTCCAGTCCGAATGAACGCGACCTCGATCATCGAACTGCTCGGTGCGCACCACCGAAGGGACAACGCCGCTGCCGGCCTCGAACTCGAACCGTCGGAGTCGCTCCGCAATCCGCTGGGCAACGTCCACGGCGGGGTCCTGCTGTGCGCCTCCGAGCTCGCCGGCCACTCCGCGGTGACACCACATGCCGAATTCCAGACGACGTCCATCGCCATGGCGTTCGTACGGCCCTGCCCGGGCACCGAGCCGATCACCTTCGCCCCCAGAATGATCTACCGCGGCCGTACCTTCGCCGTAGTTCAGGTAGTCGGACGCAATCCATCCGGAAAGACCTGCACCACAGCGACGGTCACGTGTCATCGCATGTGACCGGCCGCTGCGCCGGCGATCAGGCGCCGGTGCCACTCATCGCACGCGATTCGTGCTCGAGGACCTTCCCGGTCGTGTTCCGCGGGAGTAGGTCGACGATGCGCAGTTCGAGCGGCAACTTGTACCGGGCCAGTGCGGCACCGGCGAACTCTCGCAGCTCCTCCAACTCCAGTCGCGCGCCCGGCACGGGGACGACAACCACCACCACCCGTTCTCCCCAGCGATCGTTGGGGGCGCCGATCACCGCGACCTCGGCAATGGCCGGATGGCCGTACAGCACGCTCTCGACCTCTGCGGGGTAGAAGTTCTCGCCACCACTGATGATCATGTCCTCGAGCCGGCCCGCCATTTTGTAGTAGCCGTCCTCGTCCTGGTAGGCGACGTCACCGGTGCGCAACCAGCCATCCGGGCCAAGTGCGGCGGCAGTTTCCTCGGCCATGTTCCAGTATCCCGGGGTCACGGTGTCGCCGCGCACGCAGAGTTCTCCGCGCGCACCGGGCGTCGTCACCACGTCGCCGTCGGCGTCGATCAGACGGGCCTCGTTCAGCATGCCGGCGGTGCCGCAGGGACCCCAGCTTGTCGAGCGCGCGATCGGTGCCCCGGAACGTCGCTCCGGTCGCCGCCTCGGTGAGACCCCAGCACTGGCTGACGGGAATGCCCCGTGCCCCATACAGCCGCAACATCGGTTCCGGGACAGGCGCTGCACCCGCGACGATGATACGGACGCTGGACAAGTCGGCGGTGTCGAAACGCTCGCGTTTTGCTCGTGAACATCATGGCCGGCACCATGAACAGCGACGTCACCCGATATCGCTCGATGTCGTCGAGCAGTGTCCCCGCGTCGAGTGGCGCCGACGTGAGCGCCGCATGTTCGGCGTTGTAGTTCACCGCCAGCATCCAGTTGACGTTGCTGGCCCACAGGTTTCGGTGTGTCAGTATCGCGCCCTTCGGCCTTCCCGTGGTTCCTGAGGTGTACAGGATCGGGGCGGGCGAATCTGCGTCGAGGCGACTTCGCCCACATGGCAGGGCCGCTGCGCCGGCAGGTCGTCGATTCCTTCCCAGCCGTCCCTGCCTGAGACAGCCTTGCCGCAGAGGTCAGACCACGGACTGTGTCAGCCCTGCCGCGCGGTGGGCGGCGTCGAGGAAGGCACGCACGAGTGCCCCGTCGCGGTAATACTGATCGCCGACTCCGGCGACGGCGCGGCGGCGCCCGTACTCGTACAGCACCGCCAGCTTCCACAGGGCCAGTGCGGTGTACCAGTTCAGGTTCGACAGGTCGGCGCCGGTGGCGGCCGCGTATCGCTGGGCGAGTTCGTCGCGGGTCGGGTAGCCGTCCTCGAGCACCGCGACGCCGAGGTCCTCGGTGGGTGTGCGCTGCTCCCCCTCGACGGGATACGACGCGAGGAAGTACCCCAGATCGAAGAGCGGGTCACCGATCGTCGCGAGCTCCCAGTCCAGCACTGCGGCAATACGTCCCGGTGAGTCAGGGGCGAGAATAACGTTGCCGATGCGGTAGTCGTTGTGGATGATCGACGCACCGGATTCGGCGGGCACATTGGCGCCGAGCCACGCGTCGATGTCCGCGAACTCCGGCGGCGGCGTCCCGTCCTCGGCCGCCACCAATTTGCCCATGCGTCGCAGGTGACGCTCGTTGAATCCCTCCGGACGACCCAGATCACCCAGCCCGGCAGCCTGCCAGTCCACCGCATGCAGTGCCGCGAGGGTGTCGATCAACGCCTCACCGATGCGACGGCGGTCCGCGGGCGCGCTCAACGCCGGCGGTGTCTCGGTGGTGACCACCGGACCCGCGACGTAGTCCATCACGTAGAACGGGACATCGAGTACGTCACCGGTCTGACCGACGGCGAGGACGTCCGCCACCGGCACACCACTGCCCGCAAGGCCCCCGACGAGGCGCGCCTCCCGCAGCATGTCGTGGGCGCCCGGCGGAACCGGCGGAGGCGGGGGACGGCGGACGATCACCTGACGGACCCCGTCGGACACCAGGAACGTCAAGTTCGAATGCCCGTCGCCGATCCGGGAAGTCGTGAGCGTGCCATCGGTGATGCCCCGATCGCGCAGGAACGACTCCAGCGCACCGAGCGTGTCGGGCGTCCAGTCCCAGGTCATGCGCTCGCCTCCATCCGTGTTCTCATTCGTTGATACCTATTGGCCTGTGAAGCGCGGTTCCCGCTTCTCTTTGAACGCCGCGAGCGCCTCCGGCATATCTGCGCAGCGGGTGAGCAGCGCCTGTCCTCGGTTCTCCAACTCCAGGGCCGCGGAGTAGGACGTGACTTCCTGGTTCCGCTGCAGAGCCCGCTTCGACATCCGGACGCCGCCCGGGGAGTTCGAGGCAATGGCCTCGGCCACCGCGACGGCCTCGTCGAACAGGTCCTCGCTCGGCACAACTCGGTTCGCCAACCCGATTCGGGCAGCTTCCTCGGCGCCGACGAAGCGTGCCGTGTACGCAATTTCCGCCGCCCGGCCCGGCCCGACGAGCCGGGTGAGCTTCCACGACGTGCCCAGTTCGCCGACGGACAGGCCGACTTTGACGAACGCCGCGTTGAACTTCGCCGTCGGCGCTACGAGGCGGATGTCGGCGGCGAGCGCGAGAGCCATCCCGCCTCCCGCCGCGGCACCGTGAATCGCCGCGATCACGGGGAACGGCAGGTGGTACAGCGCCGCCAATCCGCCGGTCGCGGTCTCCTGGAACCGCAGGAACTCGCGCACACCCATTTCGGTGATGACGTGGATCTCGTCCAGATCGAACCCCGCACAGAACACCCGGTCGCCCGCGCCACGGATGATCAACGCCCGGGCGTCCGTGTCACGCAACGCGTACGCGGCGGTGTTGAACTCCTCGAACATCTTCACGGTCATCGAGTTCATCCGGTCCGGCCGGTCGATCGTGAGGACGGCGATCTTGCCCTCGATCACCTCGAGGGTGAGGGTCTCCAGCTGGGGCGGCGTGTAGTTGCTCAGCACCGCTGTATTCTCCCGCGTTTCCGTCTGCGTCATGCCGGTCACCGCCCCGTGAACTTCGGGTTGCGCTTTTCCTTGAACGCGGCCAGGGCTTCGGGCATGTCCTCGCCGCGGGTGAGCAGTGCCTGACCGCGGTTCTCCAGTTCGAGCGCCGCCGCGTACGACGACACCTCCATGTTCGCGTGCAGCGCTCGCTTCGACAGCTGCACTCCGGCAGGGGAATTCGCGCTGATCAGCCGGGCCATGGCGAGCGCCTCGTCGAGCAGCGACTCGGCCGGAACGACCGCGTTCAGCAGCCCGAGGGACTCGGCCTCGACGGCCTCGATGAAGCGGCCGGTGTAGGCGAACTCCGCTGCCCGCGCGGGACCGATGAGCCGGGGCAGGTGCCAGGATGCGCCCAGGTCGCCGGCCGAGAGACCGATCCGCACGAACGCCGCGTTGAAGCGCGCCGCCGGCGAACCGATCCGGATGTCGGCGGCGAGGGACAGGGACAGCCCACCGCCGGCGGCCGCACCGTTGACCGCCGCGATCACCGGGACGCGGATACTGCGGATCGCCGCGAGTGCCCGCGCCGCCAGTTCTTGCTGGTCGAGCATGCCCATCGGCGTCAGTGACGACAGCCCCTCGGCGTCGTCGAGGTCGAATCCCCCGCAGAACGCCTTACCGGCGCCGGTGAGGATCACGACCCGCAGGTCGTGCTCGTGATCCAGCTGCAGCGCAACCTTCTCCAGTTCGACGAACATGGTGTTCGTCATCGAGTTCATCCGTTCGGGGCGATTCAACGTCACGACGGCGATGCCGGGTTCCGGCCGCTCGAGCGTGAACGTCTCCCATGTGGTGGGCTCGGTCACGAGTTCACTCCTTCTCAAGTTCGGCGATCCCAGGTGATCGCCGTCAGTGTGTGGTCCGGGCGTCTCGCGCCCGGCAGGTCAGGTCGCTGCGGCGGCCTCGCGCACCGCACCCGAGCGCAGCCAGTCGGCGACGCGGCCCGAGGCGATCCCCCAGTCGGTCAGGATTTCGGTGGTGTGTTCGCCCGGCGCCGGCGGACGGCGGTCCACCGCGGCAGCCGTGCGACTGAATCGCGGCGCGGGCGCGGGCTGAACGAGCCCGTCGACCTCGACGAACGTGCCGCGCGCGACGTTGTGCGGGTGCGCCGGCGCCTCAGCGACGTCGAGGACGGGCGCGATGCAGGGCGTGAGTCCCTCGGCGGCGTCGAGCCAGTCGGCGAGAGTGCGACCTCGCACGGCGTCGGCGAAGATCTTCTTCATCTGCGGCCACTGCGATCGGTCGTTCTGGTCCGGGAGGTCGTCGGGCAGGTCCAGCAGCGCGACGAGGTCGGCGTAGAAGTGCGGTTCCATCGCGCCGACGGCCAGCCACTTGCCGTCCGCCGTCTCGTAGGCGTCGTAATAGGGCGCGCCGCCGTCGACGAGGTTGGTGCCGCGCTCACCGTTCCACACCCCGGTCTGCGCGAACCCGAAGAACGGCGTCGCGAGGAGTGCGGCACCCTCGACCATCGCGGCGTCAATCACCTGTCCGAGCCCCGAGCGCTGCCTCTCGAACAGCGCCGACAGGACGCCCAGAGCGAGAACCATTCCCCCGCCACCGAAGTCACCGATCAGACTGAGCGGCGGGGTCGGCGGCTGGCCTTGGCGTCCGATCATGGACAGGGAGCCACTGAGCGCTACGTAGTTGATGTCGTGTCCGACATGCTGGGCGAGCGGTCCGTCCTGCCCGAAACCGGTCATACGACCGTAGATCAGCCCGGGGTTCCGTGCGGCGCAGTCGTCCGGTCCGATGCCCAGTCGCTCGGCAACTCCGGGACGGAAGCCCTCGATCAGGACGTCGGCGTCCTCGACGAGCGACAACACCACCTCTGCACCCTCCGGGTGTTTGAGGTCGACGGCGAGTGAGCGACGGCCCCGGTGCAGCAGTTCGGCGCGGAAGTCGGCGTTCGGGCCGACCAACCCGGCACCGACGGCACGGTCCACGCGAATCACGTCGGCGCCGAGATCTGCAAGGAGCATGGCGCAGAACGGCCCGGGGCCGATCGAACCGATCTCCACCACCTTCAGTCCCGACAGCGGTCCGGTGAACGAGCGTTTCACGCTGCCCTGCGCCATCTACCCGCCTCCCGTCGCTCTTTGGTCCGATAATAATACCTTGGAACCGTTCATGGTGGAATCCCCGGACGGTCGCTTTCGAGCGTATGCACTGACGACCAGCACGACCGACAGCAGAACCACCGCTCCCCCGACCACCAGCGCGGGAGTGACGGGCTCGGACAGCACGACCGATCCGAGCGCCACAGCCACCAGCGGATTCACATACGTATGGGTGGCAACCAGCGGCAGTGGCGCGTGGTGCAGTAGCCACGCGTATGCGGTGAACCCGACGATCGAGCCGAACACCACGAGGTAGCCGAACGCACCCCATGCCCGGGGTCCGATGGCACCGTCCAGGCGTTCTCCCGTCGCGACCGAGGCGAACGCCATCGCCGCGCCCGCCGCCAGAAGCTGATACATCGCACTGACATACACGTCGTGGGGCAGCCAGATCCGCGGCTTGATCCACGACCCGAACGACCACGAGAGACTGGACAGCACGATGACGGCCACACCCACGAGCGGGAGTCCGGACCGGTCACCACCGTGCGGCAGCACCAGGATTGCCAGACCGATCAGCCCCACACCGACGCCGGCCAGCTCCAGAACCTGCGGTCGGTCGCCGGACAGGGCGCGATAGATGCAGATCCACAGCGGCACCATCGCGACGAGAAGTGCCGTCACCCCGGAGGGCACTCCGTGCAGCTGGCCCACCGAGGTCAGGCCGTTGCCGCAGGCAAGCAACAGCACACCCAGGAACGCGGCACCCGCCGTTTCCCGCCCGGTGAGGCGCAGCCGCCGCCAGCCGCCGCGACAGGCCAGGAAGGCGGCCATCAACGCGGCGGCGAGCACGAACCGTGCGCCCATCGAGCCGAGCGGCGGAACCTCTTCGATCACCAGGCGGATCGCGAGGTAGATCGACCCCCAGATCACGTAGACGAGGAAGAGGGCGAGCGCGATCGCACCCCTTCCGGCACGCCCGGACGACACGACGCTCAGGAGAAGCGCGGAGCGCGCTTCTCGAGGAAGGCGGTGATGCCCTCCTTCGCCTCTCCGTTCTCGAACAGATCCTGCTCCTGGGCGACCTCGAACGCGAAGCCCTCCTCGAGCGGTGTATCGAACGACGCGTCGACCGTGCGGATGACGGCGCGCTGCGCGGGCAACGACATCGTGCACAACTCGGCCGCGAGGGCCAGCGCGGCGTCCGTGGCGGTGCCCGCGTCGACGAGTCGGTCGATCAGACCGATCGCGTGCGCCTCGGGGGCGAGGACCTGACGGGCAGTCAGCATGATGTCCAGGGCGCGGCCGCGCCCCACGAGACGCGGAAGTCGCTGCGTTCCACCGGCTCCGGGAATCAGACCCAGTTTCACCTCGGGCAGCCCGAACTTCGCGTCCGCGCCGCCGACCCGCAGGGTGCAGGCCATGGCGAGTTCGAGGCCACCGCCCAGCGCGAGGCCGTCCACCGCGGCGATCGAGATGCGGTCGGCCGAGGCGAGCCGGTCGAGTGCCCCACGGAGTCGATCACCGTATGCGGTGAAGGACTCGGCGTCCACGGACGACATGTGCTTGATGTCGGCGCCTGCCGCGAAGAAGCCCGGAATGTCCGAGCGGACGACGATCACCTTCACCGAGCCGTCGGCATCGGCTGCGTCGAGTGCGGCGTTCAGGCCGTCGATGATCGGCAGCCCGAGGGCGTTCGCCGGCCGTCGCTTCAACGTGATCGTCATGACGCCGGCGTCGACGTCGCTCCACGCGACTGCGGGCGTTGCGGTTTCCGACATGCACACCATCCTTCTCGGTCCAGTCCCAGGTGAGTGGCAATGTGCGCCCGGGGACGCATTGCCACTCACGTGGGGTATTGAACCAACCATACTAATTGTCGGACCGAAAAGGAAGGTCAGGGCCGACGAGGAAACTTCTCGAACTCCGGGCGCCGCTTGGCCTTGTACGCCTCCCGGCCTTCCTTCGCCTCGTCCGTCGAGTAGAAGAGCAGGTTCGCATCGTGGGCGAGCTGCTGAATGCCGGCCATCCCGTCCTCGGCCGCATTGAAACTCGCCTTCATAAGCCGGAGCGCGAACGGTGAGAGCTCGAGCATCTCGCGGCACCACTGCACCGTTTCCCGTTCGAGGTCGGCAAGGGGGACAACGGTATTGACCAAGCCCATCTCGCGCGCCTGCTGCGCGTCGTACTGCCGGCACAGGAACCAGATCTCCTTGGCCTTCTTCACCCCGACCAGTTCGGCGAGCAGACCCGCGCCGTAGCCGCCGTCGAACGATCCGACCTTCGGGCCGACCTGACCGAACCGGGCATTGTCCGCGGCGATGGACAGGTCGCAGACCAGGTGCAGGATATGTCCGCCGCCGATCGCGTAGCCGGCGACCATCGCCACGACCGGCTTCGGCAGGCGACGGATCTGGATCTGCAGGTCGGTGACGTGGAACCGGCCGACACTTCCCGCCTTCCCCGGCTCGGTGAGGTAGCCGGTATCGCCGCGCACCCGCTGATCGCCGCCCGAACAGAACGCGTCGGGCCCCTCCCCCGTCAGCACGATGACGCCGACCGAGGAGTCCTCACGGGCGTCGACCAGCGCCTCGGAGATTTCCATCAGCGTCTGCGGGCGGAACGCGTTGCGCACCTCGGGCCGGCAGATCGTGATCTTCGCGATCCCGTCGCCGCTGTGCTCGTATCGGATGTCCTCGAACTCACCCACCGGGGCCCAGGACACGAAATCCGTTGTATCACCGTTGTTCGTCATGCCCCGATCATAGGCACATCTGTAAACGATCGTTACCGTCCGACCCCTGCGAATACCGAACGCGCGGCCGGATGACTCCAGCCGCGCGTTCGGGAAAGCCTGGAGTCAGGACATCGTCAGACCGCCGCTGACCGACAAGGTCTGACCGGTGACGAATTCGGCCGCGTCGGACGCGAAGAAGGCCACCGCGGCACCGATGTCCTCCGCCTTGCCGAGGCGCTTCATCGGCACGGCGCGGGTCATGCCGCCGATCACCTTGTCCGCCTCCTGGCCCGAGCTGTCCGCGAACTTGCGGAGCGCAGGCGTGTCGGTCGGGCCGGGGCACACCGTGTTCGCGGTGACGCCCTTGGTCGCGACCTCACGGGCGAGGGTCTTGGTGAAGGCGATGATGCCACCCTTGGCGCCCGAGTAGACGGCCTCGAGGGACGAGCCGACGCGGCCGGCGTCGGAACCGATGTTGATGACACGGCCCCAGCCGCGCTCGACCATGCCCGGGACGGTCGCCTGGATCACGCGCAGCTGGCCCTTGAAGTTGATGTCGAGGATCCGGTCCCAGAACGCCTCGTCGGTTTTCAGGAACGGCATGAAGTCGTCCCAGCCTGCGTTGTTCACGACGATCTCGACCGGGCCGAACTGCTCGGCGACCTGCTTCACCGCGGCCTGCACCGACGCGGTGTCGGTCACGTCGACGGGGACGGCGATCGCCTGGCCGCAGGCGTCGCGGATGCCGGCGGCGGTCTCCTCTGCGACCTCCAGGTTGAGGTCGGCGACCGCGACGCGGAAGCCCGCGGCCCCGAGGGCGTCGGAGATGCCCTTGCCGATGCCCTGCGCACCGCCGGTCACGAATGCAACTCGATTACTCATGTTCTTCTCCGTCTGTGTCTTTCGTGGATTGATGGTAAGCCGACTTCAGCGCAGGCTCGATGCCCATTCGATGGGACCCGCGACGATCGAGTGACTGGTGAGCTTGCGGCCCAGCACCGTCTGGGCTTCGCGCGCCGCCTCGATGACCCGGGGAAGGTCGAGACCCGTCTCGACGCCCATCTCGTGGAACATGCTCACCAGGTCCTCGGTGGCGATGTTGCCCGTCGAGCCCGCCGGAACCGGGCAGCCGCCCAGCTCACCGAAGCTCGATTCGAAACTCGCGCAGCCCGCTTCGAGCGCCGCGTAGGCGTTGGCGAGGCCCTGGCCGCGGGTGTTGTGGAAGTGGGCGGTCACCTCGACACCCGGCAGCCGGTCGAGTGCCGCGGCGAAGAACTCCGACGCATACGCAGGGTTGCACATGCCCGTGGTGTCGCCGAAACCGATCTCGGTGGCACCGGCCTCGGCGAAGCGCTCCGCCAGATCCAGCACGCGGGTCAGGTCGACCTTGCCCTCGAACGGGCATCCGAACGACGTCGCGATCACCGCGGCGCAGTCGAGCCCCTCGGCGACGATCCGCTTGGCCATGACGTCGTTGTCGGCCATCGTCTCGTCGACGGTGCGATTGACGTTCTTCTTGTTGTGGGTCTCCGACGCGCTGACGAAGATCGCGACCTCGTGGAACTTGTCGCGCACCTTCAGTGCGTTGTCGAGCCCCTTGCTGTTGGGGACGAGCACCATCAGCTTCGTCTCGTCCGGAACGTCGATGCGCGACAGCACCTCGACCCCGTCCGCGAGCTGCGGGATCACGTCGGGCCGCACGAAACTGGCCACCTCGATCCGGGTGAACCCCGCCCGCCCCAGGGCATTGATCAACCGCACCTTGTCGTCGGTCGGAATGTGCTCCGGCTCGTTCTGGAAGCCGTCACGGGGACCGACCTCCCGGATCTGGACCCGCTGGGGACGCGTCATGGCGTCGACTCCTTTCCCCTCACTCCGCTGCGGATGCAAGGTCGTATTCCTCGAGATCGAATTCCAAGGTGGCGCGGTGTTCGGGTGCCGCAACCGCGATCATGCGGCGGGCGCGTTCACCGAGAGAACATCCGCGCAGTGCCGCGACACCGTGCTCGGTGACCACGAAGTCGACGTCGGCGCGGGCGGTGGTGACCGCGCCGTACTGCAGGGCGGTCTTGATCGTCGACTCCCCGCGAGAATCCGCGCGCATCGCGATGATCGAGCGGCCGCCGGTCATCGCCGCGGCCCGCGAGAAGTCCACCTGACCCCCCACGGCACCCGCGTAGGTGGTGTTGCGCATTTCCGCACCGACCTGACCGGTCAAATCGACCTCGATGGCCGAGTTGATCGACACGAAGGAGCGAAGCTGCGAGAGCACTTGCGGTGCATGGGTGTAGCTCGCCGGGCGGAACGCCACCGGAAGGCCGGGCAGCCGGTCGTACAGCGCCGCGGTCCCGAGCGCGGCGCCCGTGATGTGCAGGCCCGGATCGATCTCCTTCCGCGCCCCGGTCAGCACGCCCCGGTCGATCAGCCGGAGCGCCGCGTCGGAGATCATGCCGGAATGCAGCCCGAGGTCCTTGTGCCCCTCGAGAGCGGTGAGAACGGCCGACGGCAGTGTCCCGACGCCGATCTGGATCGTGTCGCCGTCCGCGACGAGATCGGCGACATTCCGCGCGATAGCGGACTCCGCCGCCGCGGGTGCGCGGTCCGGCGCCTCGAGCAACGGCCGGTCCGTCTCGACCGCCGCCGCGAACCGCGACAGCGGAATTCGCGGTGCGCCGAGCGTGACTGGCATCCGCCGGTTGATCTCGGCGATGAGGACCGGTGTGTGGTCGAGGGCGTCGGCGATGTAGTCGACACCGACGCCGAGCGAGCAGTTCCCGGCGGAGTCCGGCGGCGACACCTGCACGAAACCGACGTCGCACGGCAGCCGTCGTTCG
The DNA here is from genome assembly GCF_900455735.1 of Rhodococcus wratislaviensis. GTDB lineage: Bacteria > Actinomycetota > Actinomycetes > Mycobacteriales > Mycobacteriaceae > Rhodococcus_F > Rhodococcus_F wratislaviensis. Next base: position 773,586 of record NZ_UAUI01000011.1, read on the forward strand.
GCGAAGAGCCGCGGCAGCGCCCCGTAATGGCAGGGCACGACCTCGAGCCGCGCGAGGCGCCGAAGCTCGCCGAGGCCGCCGTAGGAGACGACGGAGAGCTCGTCGGGCAGTTCGCTCGTCAACCGCCGATCCCAGGTGAGTCCCACGAACGCGCGGACCGGGCCGATCGACGAGACCTGGTCGAGCAGCGCGTGGACGAGCGGGGTGGGTTCCGCGCTCGTCTGGCTCCACCAGATCCCGTCGCCGGGCCGGATGTGCGGTGTCAGGTCGATCATCAGTCGATCCGCTGGATCAGGGTCGCCGTTCCCAGGCCGCCGCCGCAGCACATGGTCACCAGGCCGATTTCGGCGTCGCGCCGCTCGAGCTCGGCGACGATCGTCGCGATGAGCCGGGCCCCGGTCGCGCCGACCGGGTGACCGAGCGCGATCGCACCGCCGTTGACGTTGACCCGGTCCATGTCGGGCTTCAGTTCCCGCTCCCAGGCCAGGACGACCGAGCTGAACGCCTCGTTGACCTCGAAGAGATCGATGTCGTTCATGCTCATCCCGTTGCGGTCGAGCAACTTCCGGGTGGCCGGGATCGGCCCGGTCAGCATGATGATCGGGTCCACTCCGACCGTGGTCTGGTCGAGGATCCGGGCCCGGGCCCGCAGTCCGTGGGTATCGGCCGCCTCGCGGGAGGCGAGCAGTACACCGGCCGCCCCGTCCGAGATCGGCGACGAACTGCCCGCCGTGATGCGGCCGTTCTCCCGGAACACCGTCTTCAGCCCGGCCAGGCTGTCGAGGCTTGTGCCGGGGCGGACGGTCTGGTCGCTGGAGCGGGTCTCGCCGGCGAGATCGAGGGGGATCATCTCCGCGTCGAAACGACCCGCCTCGATGGCTTCGCTCGCCAGACGGTGAGAGCGGACGGCGAACTCGTCCATCTCCTGCCGGGAGATCTCCCACCGGTCGGCGATGAGTTCGGCGCTCTCGCCCTGGTTCACGAAGTCGTACCGGTCGCGCAGTGCTTCCGGCCACGGGTCCCCGTACAGTTCGGAGATCTTGGCCGGTGAGTTCATCGGCACGTGGCCCATGTGTTCGACACCGCCGGCGAGGACGATGTCGTGGGTGCCGGAACCGACGAGGGCGGCGCCCATCTCGACCGCGGTCTGTGCGGATCCGCAGCGCCGGTCCAGGACGACGGCCGGGACCTCCGGCGGGTAGCCCGCCTGCAGCCAGGCGTTGCGGCCGATGTTGCGGGACTGTTCGCCGAACGGTGCGGTGCAGCCGATCACGAGGTCTTCGACGACGGCCGGGTCGAGGCCGCTGCGGCGGATCAGGTCGGTGTACACCGCGCCGAGCATGTCGTTGGGGTGGGTGTCGCGGAACCAGCCGCGGTCGGGGTGCGACTTGCCCATCGGGGTGCGGGCGGCTTCGGCGATGACGACCTCGCGCGCGGAACGCTGGAAGGGGTTGCGCTTGTCGGCCATCAGATCACCGTTCCTCCGTCGACGGGCAGTACCTGGCCCGTGATGTACGCAGCGCCGTCGGATGCGAAGAACACGAAGCTCGCGGAAATTTCGTCCGGTTCCGCCCAGCGGCCCAACGGGATCCGCGCGAGTGTCTTGGCGGCGAGCTTCTCGTTGCTGCGGATGTTCTCCGTCATCTTGGTGGCGGCGAGCGGGGCGAGCGCGTTGACCGTCACCTGCTTCTTGGCGAGCTCACGCGCCAGCGACTTCGTGAGACCGATGATGCCAGCCTTCGCGGCACCGTAGTTGGCCTGCCCGATGGTGCCCACCAGGCCGGCCGCGGACGTCACGTTGATGATGCGCCCACTGCCGTCGGTGGGCAGGTACGGAAGAACGGCCTTGCTGCACACGAAGCTGCCGACGAGGTGGATGTCGACGATGCGGCGGAAGTCGTCCTCTTCGAGGTTCGGGAACATCGCGGGAGCGATGGCGCCGGCGTTGTTGACCAGGATGTTGAGCGTGCCGTCATTCAGCGACGCGGCCTGTTCCGCCGCCGCTGCGGCCGCCTCGCCGTCGCGGACGTCGAGGGCCGCGGACTTCGCCGAACCGCCGGCCGCGGTGATCTCCGCGGCCACCGCGGCTGCGGCGTCGCCGTCGACGTCGGTGACGAGCACGGCCGCACCCGCGCGGGCGTAGGCATGCGCCACCGAGGCGCCGATGCCGCTGCCGGCACCGGTGACGAGTGCGGACTTTCCGGTGAGTTCGAACATCAGTAGCTCCTGGGGAGGCCGAGGACGTGCTCGCCGAGGTAGTTGAGGACCATCTCCTGGCTGAGCGGGGCGATCTTGGTCAGGCGGGCTTCGCGGAAGTACCGGGCCACGTGGTACTCCTCCGAGTAGCCCATGCCGCCGTGGGTCTGCAGGGCACGGTCGGCGGCCTGGAAACCGGCGTCGGCGCAGAGGTACTTGGCCATATTGGCCTCGCGGGCGCAGGGCTTTCCGTTGTCGTAGAGCCACGTCGCCTTGCGCAGGACGAGTTCCGCGGCGTCGAGTCGGGCGAGCGAATCCGCGAGCGGGAACTGCAGGCCCTGATTCATGCCGATGGGCCGGCCGAACACCTCACGCTCGTTGGCGTACTGGACGCCCCGGCGCAACGCGGCCCGGCCGATGCCGAGGGCCTCCGACGCGACGAGCATGCGCTCCGGGTTGAGGCCGTCGAGAATGTACTTGAAGCCCTTGCCTTCCTCACCCACCCGGTCCTCGACCGGAATCTCGAGGTTGTCGATGAACAACTCGTTCGACGTGACCGCGTTGCGCCCCATCTTCTTGATCGGGCGGATGTCGACCTTCGAGCGGTCCAGGTCGGTGAGGAAGAGCGTCAGACCGTCCGTCTTCTTCTTCGCGTCCTCGAACTTCGTTGTGCGGGTGAGGAGAAGGATCTTCTCCGACTCCATCGCCTTCGAGATCCAGACCTTGCGGCCGTTGACGATGTACTTGTCGCCCTCGCGCCGCGCGAAGGTGGTGATCTTGGTGGTGTCCAAACCGGCGCCGGGCTCGGTGACACCGAAGCAGACGTGCAGGTCGCCGTCGACGATCCGCGGGAGCGTGCGCTGCTTGAGCTCCTCGGAGCCGTGCACGATCACCGGGTGCATCCCGAAGATCGACAGGTGCATCGAGCTCGCGCCGTTCATGCCCGCGCCGGAGGCGGCCACTTCCTCGAGCAGGATCGAGGCCTCGGTGATGCCCATCCCGTGCCCGCCGTACGCCTCCGGCGTGGTGATGCCGAGCCAGCCGCCCTTGGCGAACGCGTCGTAGAACTCGGTGGGGAACTCGTGTTCGCTGTCCTTCTCCACCCAGTACTGCTCGTCGAACTTGCCGGCGAGCTCTCGCACCGCATCTCGGATCGTCGCCTGATCCTCGGTCAGATCAAAGTCCACAGCACGTCCCGTCGTCGTTGGTTCCGTTTGGACTTAAATTACTAAAGGACAGACCAAAAAGTCAACGGCCGATCATCCAGCGGCCGGCAACAGGGGCAAATCCCGTGCGACGCGCTCGTTCCACACGCCCGGGCCGCCGAACAACTTCTCGTTCAACTTGGCGCGCTTGTAGTAGAGGTGCAGATCGTGTTCCCACGTGTAGCCGATCGCGCCGTGCATCACGAGAGCACTGTCGGCCGCCTGCACCGCATTGCGGGGCACCTGAGCCTTGGCGACGGCAGCATGAATCGCACGGTCGTCCAGACCGAGATCGACCGACGCCGCGGCGTAGTACGCAATGGACCGTCCCGCCTCGACGGACACGAGAATGCCTGCCGCAGCGTGCTTCACGGCCTGGAACGACCCGATCGCGACACCGAACTGCTGCCGCTGCTTGCTGTAGTCCACGGCGAGATGCAGCATGCGGCCCATCGCCCCGAGCGAGTCCGCGGCCACGAGCACGGCCGCCCGCAGTCCGGCGTCCTCGAGAGCGGTCTCGGCCTCGATGTCGAGACGCCGCCCGGTGACGCCCTCGAACCGGACATCCGCGGCCGCGCGGGACGGGTCGAGGAAGCGGTGCTGTTCGACCGTGACACCCGGGTCGTCGACGCGCGCAAGGTACAGGGCCGCGGTGCCGTCCGGGCCGGTCGCCGGGACAACCAGCAGTTTCGCCCGTTCAGCGCCGAGCACCGTGGCGACGCGGCCGGTCAGTGCGCCGCCCTCGTCGGCGCGGACCGAATCGGCGAGGCCGAACGGACGCGTCGCGTCGACGGCCACGGCCGCGAAACCACCCCCTGCCAGCACGTCGGCGGCGACGTCGGCGGGCAGCAGGGGCGCCGCGAGGACGGACGCGGTCCAGGCGCTCGACGGTGCGGCGTACCGGGCCAATGCCTCTGCGGTCAGCGCCAGTTCGAGCAGACCACCGCCCTGACCACCGATGTCTTCGCCGAGGCCGGCGGAGAACCAGCCTTCCTCGACGAATTTCTGCTCGAATTCGGCAGGATCTCCCGATTCACCCCACTTGCGGACATTCGCCGGAGCGGCGAACCGCCCGAGCCAGCCGTCCAGGGCTTCGGTGAACATTTCCTGCTCTTCTGACAGTTCCCAGCGCATAGAACTGGTCCTCTCGATGAGACGAAGAATAGGCTGCAAGACGAATGCAGCGAGAACCCAATGGTATATTAGGTCTGACCGTTAGACCAGAGAGGGCGGGGAGCCATGCCACCAGCCGTGCCGAACACCACCCGGAACGGGCGTTCCTCCATCCAGTTGACCCCGATGGAGGTACCGAAGGCGTCGGACGTCCTCGCGAACGAACTGCGCGAGCGCATCCTCAGCGGGGACTACGTCGAAGGCACACCGCTGCCACCGGAACGCGAACTCGTCGTCCAGACGAAGATGAGCCGCACCACGGTCCGCGAGGCCCTGCGCATCCTCGAGGTGCAGGGACTGGTGCGTATCAAGGCGGGCCGGGCCGGGGGCGCCTTCGTGCAGCGCCCGGGTGAGCAATCCATGGCCGACACGGTGGCCCTGCTCATCCGCGGTCGCCAGATCCGTCTCGCCGCTCTGCTCGAGACCCGCGAGGCGATCGAGCCGTTCTGCGCGCAACTCGCCGCCCGCCATCGCACCGACGAGGATCTCGCGCGACTCGACGCCGCCAACGACGATATCGCCGGTGCAGGCGACAGCCTCGACGACTTCCTTCAGGCCAACATCGACTGGCACGTCGCCGTCGCGAGCGCCAGCCACAACGAGTTGCTGTCGGGTCTGATGATCTCGCTGTCGCGGGCCATCTACGCCGCCACCGAAAACGAAGGCTTCATCGACGACAAGGTCCGCGAGATCACCGTCAAGGCGCACCGCTCCGTCACCAAGGCCATCCGCGACAAGGACGCCGACGCCGCCGTGCGTCGCATGAGCCGGCACGTCCACTCGTATGCCGAGTCGATCAAGGACTTCGAGAAGCGCACCGACATCCCACTCGACGAGTAGCTTTCACATTTTCCGTTTCGCCGAAGAAGGGGCCCACACCGTGCGGTGTGGGCCCCTTCTTCGTTACTCACATGTCGCCGCCCGCCACCACGGCGCGGATCTCGTCGATCGCCTCCGGGTTCTCGGCACCGGACAGGTCACCCGGGTCGGTCCCCAGGGCGGCGGCGCGCACCGCCCGGCGCAGGATCTTCGCCGACCGGGTCTTCGGCAGCCGCGACACCCGGTGAACCACGCTCGGCGCGAACGGTTTTCCGAGTTCCGCGGCAACGGCGGCGACCAGTTCGGCCGAGATGTCCGCCGTGTGGGCGTCCGCGCGGGGAACCCAGAACGCCCACACCGCCTCGCCCTTCTTCGGGTCCGGGACACCGACCGCCGCCGCCTCCGAGACCGCCGGATGCGCGGTGAGCACCGCCTCGACCTCCGCCGGGGCGAGGCGCTTGCCGGCCACGTTCATCACGTCGTCCGAGCGGCCCCGGATGTACCACTGGCCGTCGTCGTCGACGAGGGCGTAGTCGCCGTGCCGCCACATGCCGGGGAACGTCGACCAGTACGCCTCCAGGTAGCGTTCCTCGTCCTTCCACACCCCGCGCGTCATCGACGGCCACGGCTGCCTGCAGACGAGTTCGCCCTGTTCGCCGCGCAACGACCGTCCCGCGTCGTCGACGACGTCGACGTCCATCCCGAGCGACGGACCGCCCAGCGAGCAGCTGTGGATCGGCTCCACCGGGTACGGCGCCAGGAACGAGCCGCCCACCTCGGTGCCGCCGGAGAAATTGATGACCGGAACGCGGCCCCCGAACACATCTTGTGCCAGCCAGTCGTACGAGTCCGGATCCCAGGGCTCGCCGGTCGACCCGATCGTGTGCACGGACGACAGGTCGTACCGCGCCGCGACATCCGAATCCCGTCCGCGCAGGGTACGGATCAATGTCGGCGAGACGCCGAGCATGGTCACCCCGTGCCGCTGCGCGAGCTGCCACAGCCGGTCGGTGTCCGGCACGTCCGGCGAACCCTCGTACAGCACGAGGGTGCCGCCGTTGGCGTGGGTGCCGACGATCGACAGCGGCCCCATGATCCAGCCCATGTCGGTGATCCAGCAGAACACCCCGCCGGGCGTGAGGTCGAACGAGTACGCCACCTCGCTGGCTGTCTTCACGAGGAACCCGGCGTGCGTGTGCACGGCTCCCTTCGGCTTGCCGGTCGTCCCGGACGTGTACGCCAGCGCGAACGGCTCACTCGCGTTCATCGCCTCCACCGGGCCCGGGTCGCCGCCGTTGCCGAGCAGCTTCGCCCAGGAGATGTCGCGGCCGGTCGATTCTACGTCGACGCCGATGTTTTCGACCACGACGACCGACTGCACGGTCGGGCACGAGACGAGAGCCTCGTCGAGGGCCGGCTTCATCGTGACGGACTTGTGGCGCCGCACCGTTCCGTCCGCGACGATCACCACCTTCGCGTCCGCGTCCTGGATGCGGGACGCGATCGCGCTGGGAGCGAAGCCGGAGAACAGCGGAACCAGCACCGCGCCGAGCCGCGCGACCGCGTACACCGACACGACCGCCTCGGGGATCATCGGCAGGAACAGGGCTACGGCGTCCCCCCTGCCGACGCCGAGCTCCCGAAGTCCCGCGGCCGCCCGCTCGACGTCCGCCGCGAGCTCGCGATACGACAGGCTCCGGACGGTGCCGTCCTCCGCCTCGTGCGCGACCGCGGTCCGGTCGGCGGCCGCCGGGTCGGTGAGCCACCGCCCCAGACACGCGTCGACGACGTTCGTCTTGCCCCCGACGAACCAGTCCGGGTGCTCGATTCCGCGGGAGGTGTCGAGCACCTCGCGGTACGGGGTCTGGAACGGCAGGCCGAGATCGCGAACCACCGCGTCCCAGTACCACCGCACGTCGGCGACGGAACGGGCACGGAGTTCGCCCAGGCCCGAGAGCCCGTGGGCGCGGGCGAGCCGGGTGACGTTGGCGTTCTCGACGTACTCGTCGGTGGGATGCCAGGTGTAGTCGGACACGGTCAGCTCCTCGGCATGTCGAGCATGCGCTCGGCGACGATGTTGCGCTGGATGAAGGTGGATCCGCCGGCGATGGCGGTGCCGCGGGCCTGATATGCGAGCCGTTGCCACCGCGCTGTCTTCTGCTGGTCGTCGTCGAGGGCGAACTGCCCGCCGACAGGTTCGAGGGACAGCCGGAAGTCGGCGAGTTCCTCGACGAGCGGGCAGAAGAACAGCTTGCCGATCGACGTGACCGGCCCCGGCGGGCCGTCGTTGGCCGCGAGCGTGATGACGCGCTGGCCGATGAGGTAGTGCACGAGGGCGCGGCCGTACAGGTCGGCGACCTTCTGCCGGATCACCGGGTCTTCGCCGAGCGGGCGGCCCGCGTCGTCGGTCATCCCCGCGATGTCCGACACGATGTCGCCCACGGCGCGCTTGGTGTTGACGCGACCCGTCGCGATCGCCACCCGCTCGTAGGCGAGCGTGCCCATCGCGACCTTCCATCCGCCGTCGACCTCCCCGACGACGAGGTCGTCGGGAATGAACACGTCGTCGAGGAACACCTCGTTGAATTCCGCTTCGCCGAGCATGTGGGCGAGCGGGCGCACCGTGATGCCCTCACTGTCCATGGGCACCAGGAAGTAGGTGATGCCCTTGTGCCGCGGGCCGCCGCCGGTGCGGGCAAGCAGGATCGCGTGGGCCGCGATGTGCGCGCGACTGGTCCAGATCTTCTGCCCGTTGACCTTCCAGCCCCCGTCCACCTTCGTGGCCTTGGTGCGCAGCGAGGCGAGGTCCGATCCTGCCTCCGGCTCGGAGAACAGCTGGCACCAGATTTCCTCACCGGTCAGAATGGGCCGGAGGAACCGTTCCTTCTGCGCGGGTGTCCCGAAATCGATGATGGTCGGGCCAGCGAAGTCCTCGCCGATGGTGTTGAGCCGCTCCGGCGCACCCACGCGGTCCATTTCCTCGGTGAAGATGGCCTTGCGGATCGGGTCGGCGGCCTGACCGCCGTACTCCTGCGGCCACGACATCCCGCCGTAGCCGGAGTCGAAGAGCAGTCGCTGCCATTGCTGCCAGAACGGCACCTTGTCGACCAGATCGACCGGTTCCGGCCACGGCAGCGTCGGGACCACATTTTCGGCCCACTCCCGGACCTCTGCACGGAATGTGGCCTCGTCTGGGGAATCAGCGAGCTCCATTGCACCCTCCTCACGAATTTAGGCTCAATGATACTATAGGTCAGTCCAAAAAGGAGGCCCGGATGTCAGACCCACTCCCCGCCGGCGTCGTCGACCGCGTCGAATACGACGTCGAACGCGGCAAAATCCGCGAATTCACGCGCGCGACGTCCACGACCGACCCCGTGCACACCGATCCGGCCGCCGCGCGCGACGCCGGCTTCCGCGATGCGCCCGCGACTCTCACGCATACCGTCGTCGCCGGACACCAGCGCGACCAGCGCGCGTTCGTCGACTCGCTGGGCCTGGCCCTCGCGCGGGTGGTGGTCGGTTCGGTCACGTGGACGTACCTGCGACCGCTCACCGCAGGCGACCACGTGGTCGGCACCCGCCGCGTCGTCGACGACGTACAGCGAGAAGGCAAGCGGGGCGGGACGATGCGCGTCGTGACCCTGGAGACCGAGTACGTCGACGCCGACGGTGAACCCGTGGTGCGGCTCGAGGAAGTCCTGATCGAACGAGGAGAGCAGCGATGAGAACACCGGCCAAGGTCCGCGTCGGCGATGCCCCCGACCCTCGGGTGGTGGGCCCGATCAGCCAGACCGACATCGTCCGGTTCGCCGGCGCGGGTGGCGATTTCAATCCCCTGCACCACGACCCCGACTTCGTCGCCACCTCGGGTTTCCCGGGGGTGATCGCGATGGGGCAGATGCAGGCCGGGATCCTGGCCGGGTGGCTGTCCGACACGTTCGGCGTCGAGCATGTGCGCTCCTTCGGTGTCCGGTTCGTCGCCCCGGTCTTCCTCGGCGACACCCTGACCGTGGGCGGGACGGTCGTGACGATCACCGAGGCGAATGGTGAGTCGCTGGCGACCCTCGATCTCGTCGCCTCCGGCACCAAGGGCCCGGTCGTCACCGGATCGGCGACGGTCGTGGTGGCCGCGACCTGATCATTCACCTCGAACTACGAGAAAGGGGGCGAAGCCGATCGGCTTCGCCTCCTTTCCTTTCCGATCAGCTGACGGCCTGTGCCCGCTGCTGCCGGTCTGCCTCGATCTTCGCCGCGATCTGCGCACGGAGCACGTTCTTCTGGATCTTGCCCGTGGCCGTCGTCGGCAGCGCCTCGACGATCTCCAACCGCTCCGGAACCTTCTGAATCGCCACCCCCTGCTCGAGCAGGTAGGTCTTGATCTTCTCGAGGGTGATGTCGCCGTAGCCGGGCGCGGCGACGAGGTACAGACACACCGCCTCCCCGAGACGCTCGTCCGGCATCGCGACCGCGGCGACACCACGCACGGCGGGATGCGCCGCCAAGAGATCCTCGACCTGACGGACACTGATGTTCATGCCGCCGCGGATCACGATGTCCTTGGTCCGGCCGGTGACGCGCACGTAGCCGTCCTCGTCCATCCGGCCGAGATCCCCGGAGCGGGAATACCCGTCCGGCGTGAACAGCTTGGCCGTCTCCTCCGCGTTGTGGAGATACCCGAGCATGTGCATGGCGCCCTTGTAGGCGATGTCGCCTTCCTCGCCGCGCGGAACCTCGTCACCGAGTTCGTCGACGACCTTCACCGACTGCATCGGCAGCGGACGCCCGTCCGAGGTGAGCGACCGCTCGGGCTCGTCATTCACCGTGCACATGGTGGTGGTGACGTTTTCCGAGCGGCCGTACAGGCTGAGTACCTGCAGGCTCGGGAACAGTTCGGCCGCCTTGGTAACGAAGCTGGCGGGAATCGGGGCACCGGCCGCCACCCACAGCCGCATGCTGCTGATGTCGTGCACGGCGGGGTCGTAGGCGTCCATGAGCATCTGCAGGAACGTCGTGGCACTCACCGCGACCGTGCACCCGCGCTCCTTGATCTGCGCCATCCCGCGGACCGGCTCCCACACCTCGATGAGATGCGACGCCGCTCCGTGCATGAGCGGAAGGACGATGCTGGTGACCAGGCCGGTGGTGTGCGTGATCGGCGAGGGGCCGAACTGCACGTCGTCGGGTGTGTAGGCGAATCCCTTGGCCAGCAGACGGGATCCACAGGCGATCGTGTTGAACGTGTGGATGCAGCCCTTGGGTCGGGACGTGGTGCCGCTGCTGTAGACGATGACCATCGGCTCGTCCGGCCCGACGCCGGGCCCGAGTTCGGCGATCGCCTCCTCGGGTCCGATCTCCGCGAACAGCGACTCGAACGACATCGCGCGGTTCGGCAGTTCGCCACTCCCGCGGACGACGACGACATCCTCGAGCGACTCGACGGCACCCAGGATATCGGTGTACATGCCCGCGTAGTCGAACTTCTTGAAACTCTGCGGCGTAATCGCCAGCCGTACACCGGCATTACCCAGGATGTACTCGACGTCGTCGCGGCGGTAGATCGGCATGATCGGAACCAGGACGGCGCCCAGTCGCGACAACGCCACGGCGATGACCGCGAATTCGATCCAGTTCGGAACCTGCACCGACACTCGGTCGCCGACGGCGATCCCGTGACGCCGCAGGCCTACGGCAAGGCTCAGTGCCCTGTCCCGCAACTGCCGGAAGGTGATGCCGCCGCTGGTGTCGTCGGTCAGAAAGACACGGTCGCCCCGCTCGGCAACCTGGACCTCGAGCATGTCGAAGAAGGTGTCGCGGTGCCACTGCCCGGTGGCATAGAACTCTCGGATCTGTTCGTCCGAATAGCGATCGGTGACCGATGCGAACGCCATGGGATGCCTTCCTCTGAGCGCAGATATGAAGAGGGAATAAAAGACTCTGTGTTGGCCCTCACAATATAATGGTTAGACCGAAAGTGCAATGAGTTCGGACCCAGGCGATCAGCGCATGCTCCATACGGGAGAACGCTTTTCACGGAACGCGGTGACCCCCTCGACGATGTCGTCGGTCGTGAACGCGAGAGCGAGCTGCGACTGCAGCGCCGTGAGGGCGTCCGGCAGGGACATGTCGCGAGTGTTGTTGATCGCCTCCTTTCCGAGCCGCATCAACAGCGGCGACTTGCCCGCGAGCCGGCGGGCCCACGCCCGGACCTCCGCCTCGAAGTCGTCGTCCGGGATCACCCGGTTCACCAAACCCAGCTCGAGCGCGTCCGCGGCCGTGATGAGCTCGCCGTACATCATCAGCTCGTTCGCCTTGAGTCGCCCGACGTTCCGGTAGATGAGCGCGGAGATCATGAAGGGAAAGACACCGACGTTGATCTCCGGGCACCCGAACCGGACCGACTCCTTTGCGAGCACGAAATCGCACGCCAGCGCGAGCCCGAACGCGCCGGCCAGCACGTCGCCACCCGCCGCGCAGATCACCGGTTTCCCGAGGCCACCGATGAGTTGATACAGCCGCGGGAAGCGATCCAGCCCGGCATATTTGACGATCGTGGGCGTCTCGCTCGCGAACGCCTTGAGGTCGCCGCCCGCCGAGAAGATCTTCTCGTGCGACGACGCGAGCACGACGACCCGCACCTCCCCGTCGTCCCGGGCGCGTTCGAGGGCGGCAAGAAGCTCGTCGAGCAGGTCGTCAGACAGCGCGTTGCGGGTTTCGGGGCGATTGAGGGTGACAACGGCGATGTGCTCGTCGACGTCGTATCGCACAGGGTGCGCCATTAGGCCGGTCCTTCCATTTTGGTCGTACCATTCGACCCTAGTACGGGGTTCGCATCCGAGACAAGAACCTCCTCGGATCATTTTCGCGGAGTACGTGACGTATTTGGACTGACCATATACATTGGAGTCAGGCCGCGGGCGGTGCAGCAACGTCCCAGGTGACACCTTCTCTATACTGTGCGTTGTGTCACAGGAACGGACGACGGTGTCGTCGTCATCCGTGCGGCGGCCACGGCGCGAGGAGTGGTGAGTGGTCATTTCGACGAGTTCGTCCGAGCTTGCCGAGCAGGCGGTTGCAGAGTTGCAGGACCTTCTCGGCAACGAGCCGAATCTGATCCGCCTGGCGGACGGCGAACCCGACCTCACGGTGATTCGTGCGTTCGCGGCCCGGAAGTTGCGTGAGGGCGTCGACTCCCCCGAGCGCACCCTGCGCCTCGCAGCACTCGTGACAGAACTCGACGCCGCGAGTCGCGACGACATCGCCCGCCGACTGAGCGTGCACACCGCCCAGTTCGAGGCACTGCAGCGGGTCGTCCGTGCGCTCGATGCCGGTGCGGATCGCCTCGCCGACGTCGTGACCCAGGAACTGTGCACGAGCCTCGGATACGGCAAGGCGATGTTCTCCGTGGTCCGCGGTTCCACCTGGTCTCCCATCGCGTTAGCCGTCAACCCGGAACTGACGGGGGACTTCCACGAACTCGCCACGGCAATCGACGGACGCGAGATCGCGCTGCGCGAGGCACCGCGCGAGGCCGAACTGGTCCGCCGGCGCCGACCGTATGCCGTGGACGCCGTCGACACCTACCGGCACACGTACCGCCCGCTGATCGATCTGTCGCGGCCCGCCGGATACCTCGCCGTGCCGGTCGTCGTCGACGCCCGCGCGGTGGCGATCATCCACGTCGACCGCCAGAGCGACAGCCTGTCCGACACCGACGTCCACCTCGTCGCGGTACTGGCCGGCGCCTGCGCCTCATCGAAGGAACGCGCCGACCTGCGGCGGCAGATCTCCACCCGCAACGAGCACGTCGACGCCGAGATACAGCGGCTCACCAAGGCACTGCGGCACCTCGAGCAGCCCCTGACGATGCCGGAGGTCGCCACCTGCGACCTTCCCCGGACCGACGCGTCCACCGACTCTCCGCAGACTCCGGCCATCCCGCGCGCGCATGCGCTGACCGCGCGCGAACGCGAGGTGCTCACGTTGATGGCCACGGGGGCGACCAACGCCACCATTTCCCGTCGGCTGTGCATTTCCGACGGCACCGTCAAGTCCCACGTCCAGCGGATCTTCAAGAAACTCGGCGTCTCCACGCGGGCCGAAGTGGCGGCGCTGTGCGCCCATGCCAAGACGGTGAACGGTGGCTGACGAGCTCGATCGGGCCATCTCGGACACCCTCGCCGAAATGCGCACGGCCACTTCGGAGCACGCCGTCGAGCTCGGAAGGCGTCTGGTCGATCTCCTCGATCGCAGGAACGCACTCGCTGCGACGCGCACCGCCGACATCGCTGCAATTGCGGAAGGTATCGATCGCGCCGTCCACGCACTCGACGACGCCGCCTCGAGTGCGGAACTCATGCGGCGAGCGTGTGAGCGCGCCGCCGAACTCTGCTCCGCGGACAAGGTGGTCCTCTCACGCCTCGACGGCGACCGGATCATTCCCGTCGCCGCGTTCAGCGCCGACCCCGACACGACGCCCGCTCTGCCCGCCGGGTTCGGTCCCCCGGCAGGTTCACCCGAAGCACGTGCCCTCGAGACGAACACGGTCACGGTCGGTTCCCAGATTCCCGCCGAGCTGCGAGAGACGCTGGGCGCGAACGGTTTCACCATCGTGCCCGTCGTCGTCGACGGGACTGCTGCTGCGCTCGTCCACGTCGGAACACCGTTGGATGGGTCACGACGCCACGCCCTGGCAGTATTCGCAGAGGTGCTCGGCGGATGCTTCGAGCGGGTCGGGCTCGAATCCCGTCGCGAACGCCAGGATGTCCTCCTCCGGGAAAGCGCCCAGCGGTGGAGCAGCGACACCGAGTTCGACGCAGTGACCGCACGAGGGTCTGCCGACCTCACGCAGGCCGGTGCCGAGCACGACGACGCCGTGCGGCGCCTGCTCGATCCGCTGACCGAACGCGAGGCGGACGTGGTCCGGCTGATTCTCACCGGGGCGTCGAATTCCACGATCGCCGCCGAACTGGTCATCACGGTCGACACGGTCAAGTCGCATGTGAAACGCATCCTCCGAAAACTCGGCGCCACCAACCGCGCCGAACTGATCGCGAAGTATCAGTCCTCCACGCGGTGACGCGGCCGGATGGCTTCAGGCGTCCGAGGACGGCACGGTCACCGTGACGGTGTCCACGTCCGGCGCCAGCACGAGCTGGCACGCGAGGCGAGAGCACGGCTGGACGCCGTCGAGGAACTCGAGAAGGTCCTGTTCCTCCAACGTCGGCTCCCCGAATGCGGGTGCGGAGTCCTCGTCCAGGTACACATGGCACGTGGCGCACGAGCAGCTGCCGCCGCATTCGGCGACGATGCCGGGAAGGTTGTTTCGTACCGACCCGTCCATCACGCTCTGGCCGGCGGGGACGTCGACGGACGACGTCGAGCCGTCGGGGAGCTGGTATACGACGGTGGGCATGGCGATCTCCTTCGGATTGATCGGTGAACATCTGCGCGGACCGTTCCGGGGATCCCGCCGCGCTCTGTACCGGCAATTGTGTCGCGGGTCACTGATCCGGCACATCACCACTTCGACGGATTACCCCCCTCCGGTGGGGTGAAGTTGCGCTGCAGGAGCCCGCCGCCGCCCACGTGACCCAGCACACATACCCCGTTAGGTGGACAACTTTCGATCAATGGTGTGATGCCCCTCACCCTCGTGGCTGACAGGCTGAAGTCACTCCAGTCGGCGAGGGCGCCGCGACAGACGGCGCCGGAACTCACTGCACCACGAAGGGGAATTGATGAGCACTACAGAGCAGGTCACGGAACTGATTCCGGACACCGTCGCCCGTCAGATCGTGCTACCCGAGGGACACCGGGACAACGACGCGTTGTTCGAGGCCTACCGCTGGCTACGAGAGAACAACCCCCTCGGCCGCGCCGAGGTCGAGGGCTACGACCCCATCTGGTTGGTGAGCAAGCACGCCGACATCATGGAGATCGAACGCCAGCCCGGCATCTTCACCAGCGCGGGCGGCGAGGACAAAGGCTCCGTCAACCCGATCCTGGCGAACCAGGCCGGCGACCAGTTCACCAAGAGCATCAACAACGGCAGCCTTCGCATCCTCGAAACACTCACCTACCTCGACCCGCCGGAGCACACCGCGATCAAGGACATCGCACTGGACTGGTTCCGGCCGACCAACCTCGCGAAGTGGGAAACGGTCATCCGCGACCTGGCAAAGGCCGCTGTCGGCAGGCTCCTGGAGACGGACGGTCGGATCGACTTCGTCAAGGACTTCGCCCTCCACTACCCCCTGCACGTCATCATGAGCCTGTTCGGGGTACCGGAGTCGGACGAGCCCCGGATGATGGCCCTCACGCAGGAATTCTTCGGCACCGCCGATCCCGACGCTGCGCGTGAAGACGTCGAGCCGCTCACCCCGGACGCCGCCGCGAAGCAGTGGGTGGCCACGATTCAGGACTTCTACGCCTATTTCGAGCGGCTGCTGCAGGACCGGCGGGCCAACCCGAAGGACGACCTCGCGACGATCATCTCGGTGGCACGCGACGAGAGCGGCGAGTACTACCCGAACGAGGTGGCCTACGGCTACTTCATCGCCATCGCGACCGCGGGTCACGACACCACCTCGAGCACCCTCGCAGGCGGCATTCTCGAACTCGGCCGCAACCCCGAACTCCTCGCGAAGGCGAAGGCGGACCCGGCGCTCGCGCCGCACATCGTCAACGAATCGCTGCGCTGGGCGTCCCCGGTAAAGCACTTCATGCGCCAGGCGACGCAGGACTACACGCTGCGCGGTCGCGAGATCAAGAAGGGCGACCGCTTCATGCTGCTGTACCAGTCGGGCAACCGCGACGCGGACGTCATCCCGGACCCCGACACGTTCGACATCACCCGCAGGCCCAACAAGCACATCGCGTTCGGGTACGGCCCGCACATGTGCATCGGTCAGCACCTGGCGAAGCTGGAACTGCGGATCATGTTCGAGGAACTGCTTCCCCACATCGAGTCGGTCGAGTTGGTCGACGACACCAAGATGATTCAGACCAACTTCGTCGGCGGGCTCAAGAACATGCCCGTCCAGATCGAGTTCGCCCGGTAATCATGGTCACGTCACAAGCCACACCCACCGTGGTGATCGTCGGCGCCGGGCATGCCGGCGGCACTCTCGCCGGCATGCTGCGGCAGCAGAAGTTCGACGGTCGGATCGTCCTGTGCGGGGACGAAACCCATCCGCCCTATCACCGCCCGCCGCTGTCGAAGAAGTACGCCGACGACGAGTTCGTCCAGTGGCTCAAGCCGGAATCGTTCTACGCCGACAACGAGATCGACACGCTGCTCGGTGATCCGGTCGTCCGGATCGACCGGGACGCGCGAACCGCGACGACGGCGTCCGGTGACATTCTCGAGTACACGACGCTCGTTCTCGCGACGGGCGCCGCGCCGCGGACACTGACGCTGCCGGGGAGCGATCTCGAGGGTGTGCTCAGCCTGCGTACCCTCGCCGACGCCACGCAGTTACGGGAGGCCGTGCACACCGGATCGACTCTCGCCATCATCGGTGGTGGGTACGTCGGACTCGAGGTCGCCGCCTCGGCCCGCGCCCGCGGATGCGAGGTCACGGTGATCGAACGGGAAGACCGGGTGCTGGCGCGGGTCGCGAGCCCCGAACTGTCGGCCGCTCTCACCGACTTCCACCGAAACCGCGGCACTCGCATCCTCACCGGTGCCGAGGTCCGGGGAATCACCGAGAAGAGCGGTCGCGTCGCGGGTGTCGAACTCGGCGACGGAACCGAAATCCCCTGCGATCTCGTACTGGTCGGCGTCGGCGCGATCCCGAACGACACACTGGCACGGGAATCGGGCATCGAGTGCCTCACCGGGATCGTCGTGGACGGTTCGGCACGCACCAGCGATCCACACGTCCTCGCGATCGGCGACGTGACCTACCGCCTGCACGACACGCTCGGGAAGATGGTGCGACTCGAAAGCATCCCCAGCGCAGTCGAACAGGCGAAGCAGGCGGCGTCGGTCATCACGGGGACGCCGCTGTCGCCGCACGAGGTGCCGTGGTTCTGGTCGGATCAGTTCGACCTGAAGATGAAGATGGCAGGTATGGTCGGCCCCGACACGAGGGCCGTCCTGCGCGGTAACCCGTCCGATTCGTCCTTCGCCCTGTTCCACCTCGACAGCGACGGCGTCCCGGTGGCCGTCGAGACCGTGAATGCCGCAAGCGAATTCATGGCAGGCAAGAAGTTCATCGGCAATCGCAGCAAGGTCGATCCCACCGCTCTCGCCGATCCGGCCATCTCGTTGCGGGAAGCCGTCCTCTGAGCATTTCGATTCCGGTCGTCCCCACCGGGCCGGCCGCACAAGACATGGAGACATGACGATGGAAGCACTCGCAGCAGTCGCGAGAGAACCGCACACCGAGTTCACGCTCGAGCCGATCACCATCGACGGACCGAAGACCGGCGAGGTACTCGTCGAGATCGAGGCCGTCGGCATCTGCCACACCGACCTCGCCGCCCGCGACGGCGCCCTCCCCACCGCACTGCCCGCCGTCCTCGGCCACGAAGGCTGCGGCATCGTCCGCGAAATCGGCGACGGCGTCACCAAGGTCGCCCCCGGCGACCGCGTCGCCATCACCTTCAACAGCTGCGGCACCTGTCCCTCGTGCACCACCGGGGCACCGTCCTACTGCCACCAGTTCATGCACCTCGCCTACGACGGCGTCCGCGACGACGGCACCGGCCCGATCACCACCCCCGACGGCGAATCCCTGACCGGCCTGTTCTTCGGGCAATCCTCGTTCGCCACCTACAGCCTCGCGTTCGAACGCAACGTCGTGAAAGTGCCCACCGACATCCCCGCCGAACTCCTCGCACCGCTGGGCTGCGGCATCCAGACCGGCGCCGGCGCCGTGATGCGCTCCCTGAACTGCCGGCCCGGATCTGCGATCCTCGTCGCCGGTGCCGGATCGGTCGGCCTGGCCGCCGTCATGGGTGCCGTCGTCCAGGGCTGCACCACCATCATCGCCGTCGAACCCCACCAGTCTCGTCGTGACCTCGCCCTCGAACTCGGCGCCACCCACGCCCTCGACCCCGCCGCCGGCCCGGTCGCCGAGCAGGTCCGCGCCATCATCCCCGCCGGCGTGGACTACGCGATCGACACCTCCGGCGTCCCTGCCGTGATCGAATCGCTCGTCGGCTCCATGACCTTCCACGGCAAGGTCGGCCTGATCGGTGTACCGGCCGACCCCGAATCGTCCGTGCCGCTGAACATCATCAACTCCCTCGCCATGGGTCTGACGATCACCGGAATCATCGAGGGCGACAGCGTCCCCGACGAGTTCATCCCAGAACTCGTCGAGCTGTACAAGGCCGGCCGGTTCCCGCTCGACAAACTCGTCACCACGTTCCCGTTCGCGAAGATCAACGACGCGATCGACGCCCAGCACCGCGGCGAGGTCCTCAAACCCGTGCTCGTGCAGGACTGACACCCCCTCACCGAACCTCCCCAGAAGGACACCCGATGACGATCGACTACACCGATCTCTACATCCGCGGCGGATGGGCCAAGCCGTCCGGCGCCTCCACCATCCCGGTCATCTCCCCCACCACCGAACAGCAGATCGGCTCGGTCCCCGAGGGCGCCGAGACGGACATCGACGACGCCGTCGACGCCGCACGCGCCGCACTCGCCGAGTGGGCGGCATGGAGCGCAGCACAGCGCGCCGAGGTGCTGGGCCGCTTCGCCGACGAACTCGAAGCCCGCGCCGAGGAGACCTCGACACGCGTGAGCAGCCAGAACGGCATGCCCATCACCCTCGCCCGGCAGTTCGAGGGCGGCTTCCCACCTGTCTTGCTCCGCTACTACTCCGAGATGGCCGCGAAGCAGGAAGACGAGATCCGGCCCGGCATGCTCGGCGGATCCACCCTCGTCACCCGCTCCCCGATCGGCGTCGTCGGGGCCATCGTCCCGTGGAACGTGCCGCAGGCCATCACGTTCCTCAAACTCGCCCCCGCCCTCGCCGCCGGGTGCACCGTCGTCCTCAAGCCCTCCCCCGAGACCGTGCTCGACGCGTTTCTCATGGCCGAGGCCGCCATCGCCGCGGGACTGCCCGCCGGTGTGCTGAACATCGTCCCCGGCGGCCGCGAACTCGGCGCCTACCTCGTCGCCCACCCCGGCATCGACAAGGTGTCCTTCACCGGCTCCACCGGGGCCGGCCGCGCCATCGCCCGCACCTGCGGCGAACTGCTCCGGCCCGTCACCCTCGAACTCGGCGGCAAATCCGCCGCCGTCATCCTCGACGACGCCGACCTTGCCGCGAACCTCGAATCCTTCTACGCCGCAACCCTCCTCAACAACGGCCAGATCTGCTGGCTCGGCACCCGCGTCCTCGCACCCCGCTCGCGGTACACCGAGATCGTCGACACCATCACCGACCTCGCCAGGGGCCTGTCGGTCGGCGACCCGCTGTCCGACACCACCCAGATGGGTCCCCTCGTCTCCGCCCGGCAACGGCACCGCGTCGAAAGCTACATCGACAAGGGACGCTCCGACGGCGGCCGCGTCACCACCGGCGGCCGCCGACCCGACAACATCGACCACGGCTGGTTCGTCGAACCCACCGTCTTCGCCGACGTGGAGACCGGGCACACCATCGCCCAGGAGGAAATCTTCGGACCCGTCCTGTCGGTGATCCCCTACACCGACGAGGCCGAAGCCATCGCGATCGCCAACCACTCCGACTACGGACTCGGCGGCTCCATCTGGACCGCCGACCCCGACCGCGGCGCCGCGTTCGCCCGCAACGTCGCCAGCGGAACCGTCGGCATCAACGGCTACTCCAACGACCCCACCGCACCCTTCGGCGGCATCAAGGACAGCGGCCTCGGACGCGAACTCGGACCCGAGGGCCTCGCCAGCTACCAGCAACTCAAGAGCATCTACCTCGACGTGCGCTAACCGGTGGGTGCGGCCGTACGACACCTCGTACGGCCGCAGTGCGGGGTGACCCCCACGGAGCGACGTCAGTCGAGACCGGCGATGTGACGCCAGTGCGCGTGCGCGGTGGGGGTCCACTCCGCACGCAGGTCCCGCAGCCGCCGTGCGGCCTTCAGCCCGCGCCAGTCGGGCAGCAGTACCTCGGGCAGTCGGGGATCCATGTAGGGCATGCGCCGCAACGCGTCCGCGAGTTCCAGGTGTGCGAACAGCAACTCGTCGCCCGGCTCGAACGTGCGGGCGTCGAACCGGTCGAGGAGTCGGTCGTACTCCTCCTCGGCGGCTTCGAGATCCCATGAGCGGCGGACGAGTTCGCCCTCGGGAATCCCCGGGATGGCGAGCTCCCCGACGAACGAGACCGTGTTGGGAGCCAACCCGAGGGCCTCGATGGTTCTCGCCGCCTCTGCGGCACGATCGACGTGGGGTGTGACCCAGACGCCGGGCGCCGGATTCCCGAAACCCGCCCACCGCAGCGCGGCATACAGCTTCTTGCGGGTCGAGCGGTGCGACTCCGGAATCGGCACATTCACGACGAGCCACCGACCGTCCCACTGCGTGGTGTCCACGTCGGTGGAGAACACCCGGAGTTCACCTTCGGTGAAGAGCCGATGCGCCTTGTCCGTCAACGTCCACAGCGTCTCGCGACCGTTCCGGTCGGCGGCGATCAGGCCCGCGGAACCCGTCCGCGCGACAGCCTGCCGAGCGGCATGCTCCCCGTACCCGAGTCCTTTGAGGACGTAGAGAAGCGCAGCCGTCCGCACCGGCTGCCCGTAGGGTTCGACCAGGTCGCCGAGCACGGTGACGAGGACGGACCGCGCGCTGCCGGTCGACGCCACCTCCCTGTCGGGTGCGGGCACCTGTTTCGAGTCGGACGGTTTCGAGTCAGACATGAGTGTCATCGTCGCGCATCGGGTCGCCCCTGTGCCACGACACCCCTGCTGGGCCGGTCATCGATCGTCATCGACACCCCAGTCACGGAAGACGGCCTCGGTGTCGGCGCCGGGCGTTCGGGGCGCGTCGTAGGTTGCGTCGTGCGCGCTCGCGAACCGTGGCGCCGCGGCGGGCTGGCGTTGCCCGAATGCACTCACGATCGTGTTGCGCGCCGACATGTGCGGGTGATCCGGCACTTCGTCGAGGGACAGCACCGGTGTCACGCAGGCATCGAGCCGGGCGAACACCTGCACCCACGAGTCCCGGCCCCGCGCGGCGAATACCTCGGCGAAGTTCTTCCGCAGCGTCGGCCAGGCCGACTCGTCGTACTGATCCGGCAGACCCGCCGGGTCGAGTCCCAGCCCCTCCAGTAGCTGGGCATAGAAGACCGGTTCCACCGCGCCGACCGCGATATACCGCCCGTCGGCGCACTCGTAGGTGTCGTAGAAGGGCGCTCCACCGTCGATGACGTTGGAGCCCCGCCGATCGGACCACAGCCCGTTCTCGGTAAGAGTCCAGAACATCGTCATGAGCGCACTCACCCCGTCGACCATCGCGATGTCGACGACATCTCCGACCCCGGTCTGCGCACGCGCGTACAGGGCACCGAGAATGCCCATGACGGCCTGCATCGAACCGCCGCCCAGGTCAGCGACCAGGTTGAGCGGTGCGAGTGGCCGTTCACCCTCCCGTCCGATGGCGTTCAACGCACCGCTGAGTGCGAGGTAGTTGATGTCGTGGCCGGCGTACGGCGCGAGCGGGCCGTCCTGACCCCACCCGGTGATCCTGGCGTACACGAGCCGAGGGTTCCGCTCGCGGCACACGTCGGGACCGATGCCGAGACGCTCCGCCGCACCCGGTCGGTAACCCTCGATGAGGACGTCGGCCTTGTCGACCAGCTTCAGCACCTTCGCGAGGTCGCCGGCAACCTTGAGGTCCGCACTCACGGAGCGGCGATTCCGCAGTCCCGCGTCCTTGTCCACGGGCAGCAACTGCGTCACACCCCCGGGACGCTCGACTCGCACCACCTCGGCACCGAGGTCCGCGAGCAGCATCGCGGCGTGAGGCGACGGGCCGATCCCGGCGAGTTCGACGATCTTCAGTCCATCCAGCACACGTTTCACAGGAACCTCCGATGGGGACGCCGCGGCTATGCCGACGACTGATGTTTGACAAGTATGGAAACTATCTATCCAATAACGTAATATCTCAAGTCAGGTCGCCGCGACGCAGTTCGTCAGTCGTCGCGGTGTCACCGTCCACGAAGTCGAGAGGCTAGATGTGAGCGAACTGGATCCGACCGTCATGTCGTCGCTGCGAACCACCGCCGATGACCCGGTCTCCTACGCCCGGGAGTGGAAAGCGAAGCGCGGTAAGCGAGTGATCGGTTCTTTTCCGATGAACTTTCCGTCCGAGATCGTGCACGCAGCAGGCGCGCTGCCGGTGATCGTGCAGGAGAGCCGCACCCCGATCACGGAGGGGCGCAACCTGCTTGCCGAGTTCTACTGCGGCTACACACGTAGTGTCGCCGACCAAGCCGCGGTCGGTGAACTCGACGTCTTCGACGGCTTCGTCGCCGCCGACCACTGTGTGCAACTCCTCGGCGCGGTCGACGTGATCCGCTGGGCTCGACCCGAGAAACCGGTGCACTTCGCGCAATTCACCAGCGCGATGGACGATCCGTGGACCAAGCCGCGGGTGGCAGGCCGAGTGCACGAATTGAAGCACGAGATCGAAGCTGTCGTCGGTGCCACGATCACGGACGAGGCTCTCGCCCAGAGTATTCGGCTGTTCAATACGAATCGGCGCCTGCTCCGGGAACTCTACGACCTGCGGCGCGCCGGCCGTGCGCGCATCACCGCGAGCGACATGCAGGTCTTGGTGAAGTCGAGCATGGTGATGGACATCGAAGAACACAATGCCGCGCTGAGCCGCCTCCTCGATCGCCTCGATCCCCATGCCGACGCGCCCGACGATCTGGTGCGGTTGCATCTCTCCGGTCACTTCTGCCACGCCCCTCGCCCCGAAGTTCTCGATGTGATCGAGGAATCCGGAGTGATCGTCGTCGACGATGACCTGTACACCGGATTCCGGTACATCTCGACCGACGTGCCCGAGCACGGCGACCCATTGGCGGCGCTGTCGGAGTGGTACCTGGACCGCAACGACAACGCCCCGTGCCCCACACGAGTCACCGTCGAGGTCGATTGGGACACCTACCTGATCGACTCACTCGAGAAGAGCCGCTCCAACGGCGTCGTCGTCTTGATGGCGAAGTTCTGCGAACCCCACATGCTCTACTACCCGGAGTTGCGCAAGGCGCTCGACGCGCACGGAATACCGCTCCTGCTGCTCGAGACCGAGCACGAAGGCAACCCCGTCGAGACGCTCCGCACCAAGATCGAGACGTTCGTGGAACGCATTCGCCGTCAGCTCGCACCCGTCCCGTCCTGAATTCGACTCACCCTCAGAGGAGTTCGCAATGCCGATCGACCAGACCAGCAAGGAAAAGTCCCGCCGATTGTCGAGTACAAAGGTCGGCGGCAAGATGGTGGCCGACTACTGGGAGAACATCTTCACGGCCAAAGAACGCGGGAAGCATGTCGTCTGGTACAACGGTGCCGCGCTGAACCCGTTGTTCCAGGCCGCAGGCCTGGAGTGGTGTCACGGCGAAGCGTTCGCCGCCCGCCTGGCCGCACAGCACCTCGAAGGACCGGCCCAGGCAGCAGGTGCCGAGTACGGCTATATCGGTGAGCTCTGTTCCTACGCGCGAACACATCTGGGCTGCGCCGTGCTGACACACCAATCCGCCGCCGAACGGGAGACCGGTGTGGTCGGCATGGTCGACCAGCAGGAACTGGCAAGCAAGCTGCCGGCCCCGGACTTCTTCGTCAACGGATACGCCGGATGCAGCACCGGCCAGCAGTGGGATGCCATGACGTACCGGGTCTTCGATCGCAAGCTCCCGCTGTTCAACGTGTCCATTCCCATGCTGTGGGGCAACAAGCCCGACGCCGGCTACATGCGGGGCGAGGAGTGGGACGAGGTCGGCAAGTATGTCGAGGGGCAGTTGCGCGAGCTGATCGCCTTCCTCGAGCACCAGACCGGGCGACCGTTCGACTGGGATGCGCTCAGCGAGAGCATGTCCTACATCAAACGCGCGTCCGAGTTGCGCCTGGAGGGAATGGCGCTCTGCACGCAGGCCCCCACTCCGGCGACCTACTGGGACTGGGTCGCGAGCATCGCACCGATCAACTTCCTGCCCGGCAACCAGGGGCTCGTCGACTACTTCGCCGGGGTGAAGGCCGAACTCGAACAACGGGTCGCCGACGGGGTCAGCGCAGTCGCGGACGAACGCTACCGTGTGTACTTCGACGGCATCATGAACTGGAACAAGCTCGGATTCCTCACCCGGAAGTTCGCCGAGTACGACGTGGCCGTCGTCGCCGGTCGCTACACCCACGAGTCGTTCTGGCAGGAGCCGCAGCTCATCGATGTGGACAATCCCCTCCGCGGCATGGCCCAGCACTACCTGCTCTGCCCGCTGAACCACGGATTGAAAAACCTGCAGGAATTGTTGCTCCGGCGGCTGGACGAGTACTCCATCGACGGGATCGCGTTCCACTCGACCCGGACGTGCCGGGCGATGACTAATCCGCAGACGATGCTGGCCCGCGCGGCCGAGTCGGAGCGTGGCGTCAAGTCGTTCTTCTTCGAGGGCGACGTCGCCGACGCCTCGTTCTACAACGACGAACTGTTCGACAGTCGTCTGGAGGCCATGCTCGAGGCCATCGACGTACAACGGATGAAGTCAGTGGTCTAGCGAATGGCAACCGGAAGTTGGTTCGTCATGGGCGTCGACCTCGGGTCGACCACGGCGAAGGCCGCTGTGGTCGACGAGGGCGGTGACCTGGTCGGGTCGAGCGTCGTCCAGATGGGCGCGGTAAGCCGGGAGGCGGTCGCGCGCGCGATGGACGGTGCGATGGCCGGCGCGGGCGTCGCGCGGGCCGACATCCGCCGCACCATCAGTACCGGCTACGGGCGCAAACTGGTGCCCGGCACCGACCGCACGTTCACCGAAATCACCTGCCACGCCCGCGGTGCCGCGGCCCTGCACCCGGGTGTGCGACTGGTGATCGACATCGGCGGACAGGACAGCAAGGCCATCATCGTCGACGACGACGGCCTCGTGGAACGCTTCGCCATGAACGACCGATGCGCGAGCGGGACCGGCCGTTTCTTCGACGTGCTCGCTCGGGCACTCGAAGTCGACGTCAGCGCGGTCGGCGAACTCGCCCTCACCGGTTCCGAAACCCTCGAAGTCAGCAGCATGTGTGCCACGTTCGCGGAAACCGAGGTGATCTCACTGCTGGCGCAGGGCCGCGAGAAGGCCGACATCGCGGCGTCGGTGCACAAAGCGGTCGCGGCGCGCACACTCGGACTGGTGGCGCAGGTGGGTAAGGCAACGCCGACGGTGATGACGGGCGGAGTGGCGAAGAACCCGGCCGCGCGTCTGCACGTCTCGCGTGCGCTGGGACACCCGGTGGAAGTACTCGATCAGCCCCAGATCGCGGGCGCGTACGGTGCCGGACTGCTGGCGCGTGACGACTACGCCGGCGGAACCGTCTCACCCGCACCATCCGACGGCGCGACCGAGGAACAATTCCAGGAGAGTCTGTCGGCCGGAACGCCCCACTGCCAGGACTGCGACGGCAGCCCCGGCCATCCTCATCCCGGCACCGGCGAACCGGTGCCCCTCGAACTGCAAAGGAACATCCGATGAGTACAGATACACCCGAAGTCTGGGTGCCGGACCTGTCCGAGGCCACCGTCTACATTGTGGGCGGGACCAGAGGAGTCGGCCTGCAGGTCGCCCGTCAGTTGGTCCGGGCGGGCACCCAGCGCATCGGTCTGGTCGGCCGCAATGTCGAGCGTGGAGAGAAGGCGGCGACGGAGGTCCGATCACTCGCGTCGGGTGTCTGGGCCTTCTTCGCCGCAGGCGACGTGAACGACCCGACGGAAGCGACTCGGGTGACCGAGGAACTGAGTGCGTCGCTCGGACCTGCCGACATCCTGATCAACAGCACGGTGAGCGCGTTCACGCCGAACCTCTTTCACGAGACTCCACCCGAAGACGTTCCCGACATCCTGCTGCAGCAGGCCCTCGGTCCCCTCAACATGTGCCGCGCCGTACTTCCGCACATGCGAGCGAAGCACGGCGGCGCGATCGTGAACATCGCCTCCGACGCCGCCAAGCACCCCACCCCCGGTGAGTCCGTCATCGGGGCCGCGATGGCCGCTATCGTGATGTTCTCCAAAACGCTTGCGATGGAGGCCAAACGAGACGGCATCCGCGTCAACGTGGTGACACCGTCGCTCATCCGGGACACAGGCGCCTACGACCGCGTCATGGCCGAGCCGTTCAGCGCGAAGCTCTTCGAGAAGGCTGCACGACTGGCGTCGCTGGGGGTCGCCGAGCCGACCGACGTGGCCGACCTCGTGTTGTTCCTGTGCAGCCCGCAGGCCCGTCGGATCACCGGTCAAGCGGTGAGTCCGAACGGCGGCATCTCGGCGGGATGAGGTGGTCGGTGAACAATCGGCATCCCACCCTTGGAAATTTGACAAATCCGCAGCTACCAGCTCCGTGTTTGTATTACATTTCTTCTGACCGGGTCAGCACTTGGCAGCCGATTCCGACTTCCCGGCAGCGGGCGCTCACTCGCCCCACCTCCAACTCCCCAGCACACCGCACAGCCCGAAGGCAGGACTGCATCATGCCCCTCGAAAAGTCTCTCTGGCCGGCGACACCGAGCTCAGGCGTCCGCGACATCACCGTCGGCGACCTGTTGCGCGAGGCCGCGACAGCAGAACCCGACCGCCTCGCCCTCGTCGACGGCTCTCCCGATGCGGCCGATCGGCGAGAATGGACGTACCGTGAACTCCTCGCCGACGTCGAGGATGCGGCCAGGGCACTGCTCGCCCACTTCGCACCCGGCGACCGGATCGCGATCTGGGCACCCAACAGCGCCGACTGGGTGATCCTGCAACAAGCGATCGCAATGGCCGGGATGGTGGTGGTCGGCGTGAATCCCGCCTACCGCGCCCACGAACTGGAGTACATCCTGCGGCAGTCCCGCAGTGTCGGGCTCTTCTACCGGGAGAGCTATCGCGGCACAGACCTCACGAAAGTTCTGACGAAGGTCCGGCCGTCGCTGCCCTACCTCCGCACGGTCGTCCCGACGAGCGAGTGGCGAGCGTTCGTCGCAACAGGCGATCCGGCAACGGAGTTCCCCGTCGTCACGGCCACCGCACCGGTGCAGATCCAATACACGTCCGGGACCACCGGATTCCCCAAAGGGGCACTGCTGCATCACAAAGGCATCGTCAACGAAGCCACCTTCGTGTTCGAGAGGGCCGGGATGGTGGACCATGTCGTCTGCGTCAACGCGATGCCGATGTACCACATCGGAGGCGGCGCCGTCACCGAACTCGGGACGTTC
This sequence comes from Rhodococcus wratislaviensis, assembly GCF_900455735.1. Classification (GTDB taxonomy): domain Bacteria; phylum Actinomycetota; class Actinomycetes; order Mycobacteriales; family Mycobacteriaceae; genus Rhodococcus_F; species Rhodococcus_F wratislaviensis. The sequence continues at coordinate 801,377 of NZ_UAUI01000011.1, forward strand.
GCCGCGCACGGAACCTATGTCGTGCTGCCCGGCTTCGAACCCGCACTGATGCTCGAAATGCTCGAAACCTGTCGCGGAACACACTCACTGATGGTCCCGACGATGCTGATCTCGCTTCTCGAGCATCCGGATCGCCGAAGTCGTGACCTGTCGAGCCTCCACACCGTACTGTCGGGAGCCGCCGCTGTTCCCCAGTCGCTGGTCGAACGGGTCATCGACGAACTCGACTGCCAGTTCACGATTCTGTTCGGGCAGAGCGAGATGCACGGAGTCATCAGCCAGACCCGGGTCACCGACGACCCTGCCGATCAAGCGACCACCGTGGGCCAGCCACTGCCGGAGCTGGAAGTGAAGATCATCGATCCCGTGTCCGGTGAGGTCGTGCCGATCGGCGAGCAGGGTGAAATATGCTGTCGCGGCTACCAGACGATGCTCGGATATTCCGACATGCCGGACGAAACGGCAGCGACGATCGACGCCGACGGATGGTTGTACATGGGCGATCTCGCCACGATGGACGAACGAGGATTTCTGCGGATCACCGGGCGCCTCAAGGACATGATCATCCGGGGCGGACTCAACATCTACCCGCGCGAGATCGAAGAACTGCTGTTCCAGCACCAGGACGTGGCCGACGTGGCGATCGTCGGGGTTCCGGATGAAAAGTGGGGCGAGCAGATCGGCGCCGTCGTGCGGCCCACGGACCCGGCCAATCCGCCGGACGCGACCGAATTGAAGGCCTGGTGCCGCGACCGAATCGCCGCACACAAGACGCCCTCGCTGTGGTATTTCACCGACGGACTCCCCATGACGCCCACCGGCAAGATCCAGAAATTCCGCGTGCAGCAGGAGATAGCGTCCGGGGCACTGACCGCCACGCACCTCGACGAGAAGATGGCGCCGGAACGGCTGTCCAACAGCTGATTCGATGTCCGGACAACAGGGTGGGCGCGGACCCGATCTCGGATCAGCCCGCGCCCACGCACGCTCTAGTCGCCGATCCGCTCCCCTGTCTCCGGGTGGAACAGGTGCACCGCTCCGTCCCGCTTGCGCAGCGACACGGTGTCGGCCAGCCGCGCGGGGGTGCGGGTCAGCGACCGGGCGGTCAGCTGCGTACCGTCGCCGGCGATGTGGGTGTGCACGTAGGATTCACTCCCAAGTTCCTCGACCAGGTCCACGATCACCTCGATGCCGCCCTCCCCGGTCGACAACTCCAGTTGCTCGGGACGCACACCGACCGTGACGGTCTCCAGTCCGGCCGCGTGCAGCGCCGACAGCTGGTCGCGTTCGAGCGCGAGCGTCGAATTTCCGAGGCGCACCCCGTCGCTGACGAGCGGCATGGTCATCAGATTCATGGCGGGTGAGCCGATGAATCCGGCGACGAACGCGTTCTTCGGGCGATCGTAGAGTTCGGTGGGAGCCGAGAACTGTTGCAGCTTGCCGTTCTTGAGGACGGCTACCCGGTCGCCCATGGTCATGGCCTCGACCTGGTCGTGGGTGACGTACACGGTCGTGGTGCCGAGTCGGCGCTGCAGCGCCGCGATCTGCGTGCGGGTCTGGACGCGCAGCTTGGCGTCGAGGTTCGACAGCGGCTCGTCCATGCAGAACACTTGCGGCTCACGCACGATCGCCCGGCCCATCGCGACGCGCTGGCGCTGACCGCCGGACAGCTTGCCGGGCTTACGGTCGAGGTAGTCGGTCAGGTCGAGCAGCTTGGCGGCATCGGCCACCTTCTTCTTACGTTCCTCCACACCGACTCCGCGCATCTTCAGCGCGAAGCCCATGTTCTCGCCCACCGTCTTGTTGGGATAGAGGGCGTAGTTCTGGAACACCATCGCGATGTCGCGGTCCTTCGACGGCACCCCAACCATGTCCTTGCCACCGATCTCGATGGTGCCTTCGTCGATGTCCTCGAGGCCGGCGAGCATCCGCAGCGCCGTGCTCTTGCCGGAGCCGGACGGGCCGACGAGGACGATGAACTCGCCGTCTTCGATGTCGAGGTCGAGCGTATCGACCGCCAGCGTGTCGGCGTTCTCGTAGATGCAGGATGCGCCCTTGTACGCGATGTCAGCCATGATTGCTCCTCTTGTGGGTATCGAAGTCGGGGGAAGTGGTTGCCGGGGTGATCATTTGATCGCACCGAAGGACAGGCCGCGGACCAGCTTGTTCTGTGCGATCCAGCCGGCCAGGATGACCGGGAGCGCCGCCAGCGTCGCCGCCGCCGACAGCCGGGCCCAGTACAGGCCCTCGCCGGTGATGGAAGGAAATGGACGACATCAACGACGAGTTCGCCCGCACCGACGTCACCCTGGTGATCGGTGCGAACGATGTCACCAACCCCGCCGCCCGCAACGACCCGTCGTCGCCGATTCACGGGATGCCGATCCTGAACGTGGATCAGTCGAAGTCGGTGATCGTGCTGAAGCGGTCGATGAACTCCGGGTTCGCCGGCATCGACAACCCGCTGTTCTTCGCCGACACCACCTCCATGCTGTTCGGGGACGCGAAGAAGTCGGTCGCCGAGGTCACCGAGGAACTCAAGGCCCTGTAGGCGGCTCCGCCGCCCGTGCGTGGTTGACGAGTCCAGAGACTCGCTAACCACGCACGGGCGCGAAGCGCCTTCGCGGCAGACTAGCCTGTGAAGGAACTGACCGCACACGGCAGAAAGGTTCGCGATGGGTCGGATCAAGACGCAGGATCTTCCGGACCTTTCCACGCTGCTGGTTCCGCAGAACGAGCTGATGCTCGCGGTGGAGCAGGCCGTGCTCAGGAACCGGGGCGCGGCCGGTGTGGCGGCGTCTCTCGCCGAGCAGATAGCGGCGAAGCTCGCAGGGGTCATCACACTCGGCCATGTGGACTCGGGCCAACGCCTCCTCGAGCAGGACATCAGTGCAGTGCTGGAGGTCAGTCGGGCACCTGTGCGCGAGGCGCTGCGAATTCTCGAGCGTGACCGACTCGTGCACTTCCAGTCTCGGCGGGGTGCGGTGGTGACGGACCTGTGTGCGGGGGACGTTCGCGATCTGTTCGACGTCCGCGCCGCCCTCTACGTGATGTTGCTGCGCCAAGAACTGCTGGAGCAGCCGGAGGATCTGAAGGCGGTATTCGACGCCAACATGCCACGGGTGCTGCAAGGGGCGCGTGAGTCGGTCGATGCCTACGCGGTCGCCACATTTCTGCTGAACAGCACCGTTGCGCAGGTCTCGCGCAATCGCATCGTGGCGGAGCTGTTGCAGTCGGTCTCCTTGCAGACCCTTCGGTATGTGCGCGTCGGTCTGTCCGCCACGCCCCGCGACTTGCCGAAGTTCGCCAAGCGCTGGCGCGCTCTCCACAACGCGATCGTCGAGCACGACGCCGACCTCGCGGTCGAACTTGCCGAGCAACGGATTATCAGCGTCCGTGATTCCGCACTTCGCGAGCTCGCAGCGTCCGAGGAGAACGCCGGAGACCGGCGCGCCATCTGATTCCTGGCCCTCGCGCCTGCTTTTCCTCGACCGCAGGTCGGGACGTTGTCGCTCGACCGGTCGGTGTGTGCAGAACTGACCAAAATTGTTGTCGACATAAATTGTGATTCCTGTTACGTTGTGACAGGCACCACTCATCCGGCCTGTGCCGGACATTCGAATCGTGAAGAATCAGCCGAAATCGAGGAGCCCTCGTGAAGCTTTGTGTCACTCCCCTGACCGGATCCATCGGCGCCGCAGTGGACGGCGTTCGCCTGGACGAGCCCATCGACGACCAGACCGTGGAGGCGCTGCGCGCAGCCTTCCGCGAGCACTGCACGCTCGTATTCCGGGACCAGTACGTAAAGCCGTTGGCGCAGATCGAATTTGCCCGGCTGTGGGGCGAGCCGGTAGTCACCGAAATGCTGAACCCGCTGGACGGGCACCCGGAGATCTTTCAGGTCGCCAACGTCAAGAAGGAGACCACCGCCACCGAAGCCTGGCACTACGACGGATCGTTCACCGCGGCACCACCGAAGATCACGATGCTCTCGGCGATCACCACCCCGGTGGGCGGGGACACGATGTGGTCGAACCAGTACCTCGCATACGAACGACTGTCCCCGGCACTGAAAGACACCCTCGACGGACTCATGGTGCGATTCAGCGGCATCCGGCTCGGCCGCATGCTCAACGTCGCCGAGCAGGACACCCCGACCGCGGTGCATCCGCTGGTGCGGACCCACCCCGAGACCGGGCGAAAGGCCCTGTTCGTGGGACACCGGGACAACGCCTGCATCGACGGCTGGACCCGGCAGGAAAGCGAACCCCTGCTCGAATACCTCTACCAGAGCTCGGTCACCCCCGACAACGTCTACCGCCACGCCTGGCGCGACGGAGACCTCGTCATGTGGGACAACCGGTGCACCATGCACTACGCGATCCACGGCTACGGCACCCAGGAACGAGTCCTCAACCGCATCACCCTCCGCGGCGAGGTCCCCGCGTAGGAGCCCCTACCACCCGCTCGCCGCCGCGGCCGCGTAGCGCACATCCAGACGCGGTGCTCACTGATTGGAGCAGCAATGCAAGAAATCGATCGCCCCTCGGTGAGCGCGACCGCAGCGCCGGGCGGATCGGCACTCTCGGATCGGTCGTGGAAGGTGCCGAGCGAGACTGCTTGCATCTCGACGACGAAGGGAGAGGATGTGTTCATGGCACTCCCGGACGACACCGAACGGGCAGACGACCCCGCCGACGGCGGCAGAAGGGTCGCCCCGGCGGTGAGCGCTCCGACCGCCCGCACCGCATGGAGTATCACGTTCCTCGTGATGATTCTGCAAACGATCAACTTCGCAGACAAGGCAGTACTCGGGATCGTCGCCCGACCGCTGTCCGAGGATCTGGGACTGTCGAACGCGGACATCGGACTCTTGGGCAGTGCCTTCTACGTCCTGTTCGTCATCACCGGACTGGTGGGCGGATTCATCGCCGACCGAGTACGCATCGTCTGGGTGCTGCTGGCTCTGGCCCTGCTGTGGTCACTGGTTCAGATCCCGGTACTGCTCGTGGGCACGTTCACCGCGCTGATCGTCAGCCGCGTACTGCTCGGCGCCGCGGAAGGCCCCGCGGGCGCGTTGAACAACGTGGCGGTGTTCGGATGGTTCCCCAAGAGCAAACGCGGCCTTCCGTCCGCGGTGGTCAGTTCCGGAACGTCTCTGTCGAAGATATTGATGGCACCCGCGCTCACGGTGATCGTCGCGGCATATGGATGGAAGGCCGCATTCTGGACCCTGATGATCGTCGGCCTGGTGTGGGCGGCGGTGTGGCTGGTTGTCGGCAAGGACGGGCCGTATTCGGTGAGCAGTGCACGGCAGGTGGCCCGGTCCGGTGCGCCTGACGGCAACGTGACAAGGGTGAGTTTCCTGCGAATCGCCGCATTACCCACCTTCTGGGGTGGGGTGCTCGGCATGTTCGCCATCTACGGGATGGTTGCGGTGATTCTCACCTGGCTGCCTTCCTACTTCGAGCAGGGGCTGGGTTTCAGCCGGGTCGACTCGGGACTGCTCTTCGCACTGCCGAGTGTGACCGGGATGGCGTCGATGTTGTTGGTGTCCTTCATCACCGATCGACTCGCCGGCAGGGGGATGACAGTGCGGGTCTCGCGCGGAATGGTGTCGGTGGTGGCATTGTTCGCCTGTGGCGTCATGTTGGCCTCCATCCCGTTGGTACACAGTGCGTGGCTGGCCGTGTTCCTCGTGGTCGCGGGATACGGAGCCGGGGTGGCCAGCTACCCGCTGATGAATGTCGCGGTGGCACACATCAGTCCTGAACGTCAGGTCGCATCCACTCTGGGCGTGTTCACCGCACTGTTTTCGACCTCGGGCATCCTCGCGCCGTGGCTCACCGGTCACCTCGTCGATGCGGCGACGACGCCGGCAGAGGGGTACACGACGGCTTTCCAGATCTTCGGTGTCGTGGCGATCATCGGCGCCGTGGTGATGGCGCTGACGGTCGATCCCGAGCGTGATCGTGCCCGGATCGCAGCGATCGATACGCTGACCAGCGCCGACGACAGGTCCTGACGAAGGCGCAACACAGCCGAACAAGTATGCGGGGCCGCGCGGTCACCCGGCTTCGGTCATCGCACACGAATCCAGCACGGGCGATTGGCTGACGTTACGTCAATTGGTGTGTAGTCCTGCGCTATTCACCACAGTCGACACTGACCAAAATTGTTGTCGACATAAATTGTGATTCCTGTTACGTTGTGACAGGCACCACTCATCCGGCCTGTGCCGGACATTCGAATCGTGAAGAATCAGCCGAAATCGAGGAGCCCTCGTGAAGCTTTGTGTCACCCCCCCTGACCGGATCCATCGGCGCCGCAGTGGACGGCGTTCGCCTGGACGAGCCCATCGACGACCAGACCGTGGAGACGCTGCGCGCAGCCTTCCGCGAGCACTGCACGCTCGTATTCCGGGACCAGTACGTAAAGCCGTTGGCGCAGATCGAATTTGCCCGGCTGTGGGGCGAGCCGGTAGTCACCGAAATGCTGAACCCGCTGGACGGGCACCCGGAGATCTTTCAGGTCGCCAACGTCAAGAAGGAGACCACCGCCACCGAAGCCTGGCACTACGACGGATCGTTCACCGCGGCACCACCGAAGATCACGATGCTCTCGGCGATCACCACCCCGGTGGGCGGGGACACGATGTGGTCGAACCAGTACCTCGCATACGAACGACTGTCCCCGGCACTGAAAGACACCCTCGACGGACTCATGGTGCGATTCAGCGGCATCCGGCTCGGCCGCATGCTCAACGTCGCCGAGCAGGACACCCCGACCGCGGTGCATCCGCTGGTGCGGACCCACCCCGAGACCGGGCGAAAGGCCCTATTCGTGGGACACCGGGACAACGCCTGCATCGACGGCTGGACCCGGCAGGAAAGCGAACCCCTGCTCGAATACCTCTACCAGAGCTCGGTCACCCCCGACAACGTCTACCGCCACGCCTGGCGCGACGGAGACCTCGTCATGTGGGACAACCGGTGCACCATGCACTACGCGATCCACGGCTACGGCACCCAGGAACGAGTCCTCAACCGCATCACCCTCCGCGGCGAGGTCCCCGCGTAGGAGCCCCTACCACCCGCTCGCCGCCGACACCCGATGTTTCCGATTCGAATTCGATTGCGGTACATACTGACTGGAGCAAACCCATGCAAGTTCTCGACCAGACCTCGGTGAACGCGACGGCATCCTCGAGCGCGGCGGAACCCACACGCCGGACCTGGAAGGTGTCGCGGGAGTCGCTGGTGGTGCGGGGAGCGCAGATCCTCCTCGGCCTCGCGTGGCTGGGACTGTGGCAACTCACGGCAGAACACGAGTGGCTGGACCCGGTACTCGCGAAGACACCGGGACAGTCGTGGGAGTACCTGGTAACGGCGGCGAAGTCCGGCGAGCTGTGGACCAACACTCGGTACACCATGGTCGCAGTTCTCATCGCGTGGATCGTGGCAGGCGCTATCGGCGTCGTCTTCGGTGTCGCGCTGGGACTGCTACCCCGCGTCGAGCGAGTGCTGACTCCGTATCTCGATGCGGCCAATGCAATGCCGCGGATCGCCCTCGCGCCGTTGTTCATCGTGGCACTCGGCATCAACACTTCGGCGAAGGTTGCGTTGGCCTCGACGTTGGTCTTCTTCATCGTGATGTCCGGAGCACGCGCCGGGGTGCGATCCACCGACGCGGAATGGTTGCGCCTCTCCACTGTCTTGGGGGCCACGAAGTCTCAGATGTTTCTGAAGGTACTCATTCCGGTCGCGACGCCCGCGATCTTCGCAGCGCTGCGGTTGGGGCTGATCTATTCCCTGCTCGGCGTGGTCGGTTCCGAACTGATCTCGGCCCGAAACGGATTGGGCCAGTTGGTCGCCACATACTCTGCGACGTTCCGGATGGAGGCGGTGTACGCGATCCTGCTGTTCCTGGCGCTGATCGCAGTGGTACTCAACCAGGCGATGAGTCACGCCGAGCGCTGGTTCCTGCGGTGGCAGCCCCCAGTTGATCGATGACCAATCCTGTCATCGGAAAAGACAAGTCTGGAGCACATGAGATGTCCATGATTTCTACCGCACGGCATGCAGCACGTTCCGCCGGGGTCGGCTCGCCTGCGGATCCGGGCAGGAACGCGATCGAGTTCGAAGGCGTGGAAGCAACCTATCCGGCTCCACAGGGCGGCACCCGGACCGTGTTGTCCGGAATCGACCTACAGATCCCGGCCGGCGAATTCATCGCCATCGTCGGCCGAAGCGGTTGCGGCAAGACGACATTACTGAACATGGCGGCCGGTCTCGTCGACCCCGCTGCGGGCAGGGTATCCGTTATGGGAAAGACACCGCGGGATGCGCGGTCGCATCTCGGATTCATGCTGGCGCGCGACGCCCTGCTGCCGTGGCGCAGCGCGTTGCGCAATGTCGAGTACGGGCTCGAGTTGCGGGGCGTGCGCCGGGCGGAGCGCAGGGCGCTGGGGCGGCGGTGGCTGCAGGCGGTTCACCTCGAGGAAGCTGGGCATCTGTGGCCGTGGCAGCTGTCCCAGGGAATGCGGCAACGCGTGGCACTGGCACGAACCTGGGCGCTGGACCCGGAGGTGCTGCTGATGGACGAACCCTTCGCCGCACTGGACGTCAACACCCGGATGTCGGTGCAGAAGGAATTCCTCGAGTTGTGGCAGCGCGAAGCGCACCGCACCGTCATCTTCGTCACCCACGACCTGGGTGAGGCGGTGGCCCTCGCCGACCGGATCGTGCTGATGGGGGAGGGGAAGGTCCTCGACGACGTACAGGTGGACATCCCACGGCCACGAGAACTCGCCACGGTTTCCGCTGACCCTCGGTACCAGGCGATATACGAACGCCTGCGTGAACGACTGCACTGAATCATTCTCGGCAACCAAGCGTCCCGACAAGCAGGAGACCCAGATGCTCGACAAGCGTTCCGCAATCACAATCGCAGGGGCACTAGCCCTGCTCAGCTCGATGGTCGCGTGCGGCTCCGCCGGCACCGCACCCACGTCGGAGAACGGGCTCACTTCCATCACGATCGGCAGTATGGAGAGCAACTCGCTCAGTTTCCCGTACACGATCGCCCAGGAACAGGGTTTCTTCCAAGGGGCAGGTCTCCAGGTCGAAACTGTCACCGCACCCTCGGGGCCCCAGCTCACGGCGGCGTTGATCGGGAACACGACCCAGATCGCGATCGGGACACCCGAGAACGTCATGGGTGCGATGAATCAGGGGCAGCAGATCACCGCGATACCACCTTTCGGGCACATAGACATGTCACTCGTCACTCCCGCCGACAGCGGGATAACCGATGTCACGTCTCTACGCGGAAAGCAGATCGGCGTCGTTCAACGGGGGAGCGCCTCGGAGAGGTTCGCCCGCACGGTTCTCTCCGGTAACGGTGTGGATCCGGATAGCGTGACCTACGTCGCGGTGGGGGCCGGCGCGACGATGGAGCCAGCGGTGCGCAACAAAAAGGTCGACGCAACTGTGGGTTCGACCTCCACCGTGGTCACGATGGAGGACCACGGCATCGAATTCCGTACCTTGGCGAGCCCGTTCGACGGCACGGCAGGCGAGCTGGGCGATGTGGGACTGCAGACGTTCTGGACGACGACCGAAGAGTTTGCGCAGCAGAACCCGGAAATCCTCAACGGATTCTGCACCGCGATGAACAAGGCCGCCGACTGGATCGCAGACGACGCGAACCGTGGGTCCGGTGTGCAGTCCCTGGCGACCTTGCTGCGGATTCCGGCGGAGAGCGCCGGACGGATCTGGGACAAAACACATCTGTCCTGGAGTCCGACGATAAATGAAGCCACGTGGACCGCGAACGTCGACTGGATCCTCGGCGACGGGAGTTCGGGTCTTTCCTTCGAGCAAGCCGTCATGCCCGAATGTGCCTGAGGCAGTGAATGCTCCCGCATGTTCGAGGGAGTAGGTCTCTCCCGGCGGCGGCCGCAGGGGCAGATCTGTAGCAACGCGTGAGAGTAATCGCTATGCGAAAGGGTCGACTGTGTCTGAAAGATTGCGGCCGGTAATCGATCTCGAATCATTGCGCATGCTCGTGCTGGTCGCTGATCTCGGCAGCATCTCGGCAGCTGCCCGTGCGGAACAGATCAGCCAGCCGTCGGCGAGTAGGCGAATCAAGGCATTGGAAGAACAGCTGCGGCTGGAACTGATCGATCGCCGGACCCGGGGTGCGGAGTTGACCGTGCACGGCCGAATGGTGACCGACTGGTCTCGCGGCGTCGTGGACGCCGCGGATACCCTCGTGGGCGGCGCCCGGGCGCTGACAGCGCAGGCCACCGAGACGGTGAATATCGGGGCGAGCCAGACCGTCGCGGAGTCTCTCGTGCCGACATGGCTGGCCGAGTTTCGCCGGCACGGCGAGTGGCCCCAAGTGCAGCTGCGCGTTACCAATTCGCAAGGAGTGATCGCGGCACTGCGTGCGCGCGAGATAGACCTGGGGTTCATCGAATCTCCAGACGTTCCCAGCGATCTGCGCAGCGTCCCGGTCGGCCGAGACCGCCTCGTGCTGGTCGTCTCACCTCTGCATCGGCTGGCGTGCTGTCGTCGGCCGCTGTCTGCTCGCGAGTTGGACGAGCTGCCGCTCGCCACCCGTGAAGGTGGCTCGGGAACCCGGGAAACGCTGCAGCGTGCGATGGGCGCAACGATGTCGCCTCCAGCGATCGAACTGCACTCGAATACTGCGGTGAAGGTGGCGGTCAGTGGGGGCGAGTACGCCGCCGTACTCAGTGAGTTGACCGTGCGGCAGGAACTGCGCGACGGACGGTTGATCGAGGTCCCGCTCGCCGATCTGGACCTGACCCGATCGCTGCACGCCATTTGGCGAAGTGGCACCCGCATTCGGGGCTCCGCCGGTGACTTCCTCGCCCTCGCCGCACCGTCCCCAGGCCCGGAACCGGCCGTCGGTCCCGGAGTAGCCCACGACGAGGTGTAGCTCCCTCTAGATTCGGGGTATGGACCTGCGTCAGATGGAGTACTTCCTCGCCGTCGTCGATTGTGGCGGGGTCACACGGGCCGCGACACAGTTGCACGTCGCGCAGCCCTCGTTGTCGCAGGTGGTCCGCAAGCTCGAGAAGGACCTCGGGGTCGAGCTGTTCCATCGCGTCGGCCGAGGCCTGGTACTTTCCCCTGCCGGCGAGGCACTCGTCGGCCCGGCGCGGACGATCCTTCGGGAGGTGGAATCGGCCGAGAACGCGGTACGCGACGTCGGGGCGATGCGCGGCGGCCGGATCGACATCGCCTCACTGTCGGACCTGTCCTCCGATCCGCTGTCGGTATGGGTTGCGAAATTCCGCCTGCAGTACCCCGACGTCCGGTTCCACATCGAAGAGCGCGACGAGATTGCCGATGTTGTGTCCTTGGTCCGGTCGGGGGCGTGTGAGCTGGGTGTTCTTGCTCTACCGCTGCCGACCGAGGGCCTCGTCGGGGAGGAGCTGATCGACCAGCAGCTCGTGCTGGTGTGTCCGCCCGGCACCGACGCACGGTGGCCGGATCCGGTGCCCATCGAGGAGCTGACTCGTGTTCCGTTCGTCATGGGCGAAAGGGGAACGGCGACCCGGGACTTCATCGATCGCTCGCTGCGGTTGCACGGAGTCGAACCCGACGTCGCGGTGGAGGTGCGTCAGCGTGGCGCCGTGCTTCCGATCGTCCTCGCGGGCGGCGGCGTATCGATCGTCGCCCTGCGCAGTGGACTCGACGCGATGTTGCGTGGCGGGGTGGTGCGCGAACTGTCGCCGCGGCTCACCCGCCGTATGGGTGTGGTCCGCCGTCCCGGCCGGATCACCGAGGCGTCCACGCAATTCTTGGCATGTGCTCGCGCGTCCTTCGAGGAGTTCGCCGCATCCATCGCCGCGCACATGGCCTCCGGTACGTCCCTCGTGGACGCGGCGAAGCTGACGCGGGCCGAGTCCGACCGCCAGATACGCGAGGACATCGCGGGCAGCATCGACTCATAGGTAATCGCAGTACTTTTCCTACTTTTCTGGTCTTTGACCTGATCGATTCTCGCGCCTTGAATGGTGTGTACCTGATCACACCGTTGCGGCGGAACCCGGCTCGATCACCTAGGCGGTCGCCTGCGGAATCCATCCGGACCGGTTCACACGCCACGCACATCATCGCGACGGTTCGTTCCACGAAGAGGACCTATGACCCAGACATCATCGCCGACGACCACGTCGGCCAGGCACACCAGATCGGCGCCGATGCGACGCGCCTGGATCGTCGTCGGCCTCCTGGTCGTGTTCATGCTCATCAATCACGCGGACAAGTCCGTCATCGCGTTCGCCGGTGTGCAGATCCAGAAGGACCTCGGCCTGAGCCCGCAGGAGTTCGGCATCATCCAGAGCAGTTTCTTCTGGCTGTTCGCCGTCGGTGCCCTGTTCTTCGGCTGGTTGTCCTCCAAGGTGAGCCTGCGCTGGCTGATGGCCGGCCTGATGCTGACGTGGGTGGCCACCATGGCCCCGCTGCTCGGCACGGTCAGCTTCAGTGTGCTGGTCGCCTGCCGGATCGTGCTCGGCTTCGCCGAGGGTCCCGCGTACGCGCTGGCCAACCACGCCGTGCACTCCTGGTTCACGCCCGAGAAGCGAGCGATGCCGAGTGGATTCGTCACCGCCGGTGCCTCGATCGGCACCCTCATCGCCGCACCCCTGCTGACCTGGATCATCGTCCGCTGGGACTGGCACGCCGCGTTCTACATCCTCATCGTGATGGGTCTGGTGTGGGCGGTGGCCTGGATGATCTTCGGCCGCGGCGCCCCCGAGGAGAACACCCCGGCCGCGAAGACCGCAACCACGATCGTCGTCGACACCGTCGACGCCCCGTACAAGACGATTCTTCGCACCGGCACCGTGCTCGGCATCGCGCTGCTGATGTTCTGCTCGTACTGGTCCACCACGCTGAAGGTGGCCTGGCTCCCGGTCTACCTCCAGGACGGACTCGGCTACGACACACTCACCACCGGCCGCCTGGTAATGCTCCCCTACGGGTTCGCAGCGGCAGGCGCGATCGCCGCGGGTTGGTTCTCCAGCCGCCTCATCGCGCGCGGTGTCTCCCGAAAGGTTGCCCGCGGATACCTCTCGGCCGTGCTGATCGGCGGCGCAGGCGCCGCAATGATGGGCTTCACCGTGCTGCCGCAGGGCCCGGTGCAGATCCTGCTCGTCTCCCTGGCCTTCTCGCTGAACACGGCAGCATTCGGTGTCGCGCTGTCGGCCATCGCCGACGTCGTGCAGTCGAAGAAGCGCGGCATGGTCCTCGGTGGACTCAGCGCGGTGTCGAGCATCTCCGGCATGATCGCGCCGCTCGTGCTCGGCTTCACCGTCGGCGGTACAGCCGACAAGATCTCCGGCTACGCCAGCGGCTTCCTGATGAGCGGCGCGCTGATGGTCGTCGGCAGCATCATCGCGGTGTTCCTGGTCAACCCGGACCGCGACATCGCCCGCATCCGCCGCAGTGTCGAGGAGGCAGCATGAACATCGACAAGCCCCTGGACGGCGTTCGCGTCGTCGACTTCGGACAGTTCATCGCCGCCCCGGCCGCCACCCAGATCCTGGTCGACCTCGGCGCCGACGTGATCAAGGTCGAGCCGCTGCACGGCGAGTCCGCCCGCGGCATCGGCCCGGCCGGCGAGGCCATGCTGCAGAACTACAACCGCGGCAAGCGTGCAATGGCACTGGACCTGAAAGACCCACAGGCACAGGAGATCGCGCGAAAGCTGATCGCGAGCGCCGACATCGTGGTGCAGAACCTGCGCCCGGGCGTCATGGAGTCGTTCGGCCTCGGCGCCGAGGATGTCCTCGCGGAGCACCCCTGGATGGTCTACGCCACGGTCAGCGGATTCGGCCTGCACGGACCGTCGAAGTACCGGCCCGGACTCGACATCGCGGCGCAGGCCGAGAGTGGGATGATGTGGGTCACCGGCGAGGCCGACAGCGAGCCGCAGAAGGTCGGGGCCCAAATCGTCGACGCCGCTTCCGGTTACGTCTGCGCCCAGGCGATCCTGGCGGCCTACGTGCGCCGGCTCCGCACGGGCGAGGGCGACACCGTCGAGGTGTCGCTGCTCGAGGTCGCGATCCACCTGCAGGGCACGAACTGGGGCCAGTACCTGATCACCGGTGAGGAGCCTGTCCGCAAGGGCAACGGTCAGCCCAGTATCGCCCCCGCCGCGGACGTGATGACGACCAGGGACGGCAGCCTGGTCCTGTCCGCCTACTCGGATGTGCACTTCACCCGACTGTGTCGCCTCATCGGGCGCCCCGACGTCGCCGACGACCCGCGCTTCGCGAACAACACCCTGCGGGTGGCAAACCGCAAGGCGATGCTCGTCGAACTGCGGAGCGCATTCTCGACGATGACGAGCGACGAGGCCATGGAACTTCTGACCACCAACGGCGTTGTCGCGGGCAAGATCAACACCTATCCCGAGGCCATGCGGAGCGCGGACGTGAACGCGTCCGGACTGTTCCTCGAGGTCAGCGGCGCGGACGGGGTCCCGAACACCGCTCTCGGATCGCCCTGGCACCTGGGCAGCGTGGCCAAGCTGTCCAGCGAAGGCGACCCGGACCTCGGCCAGCACACCGCCGAACTGCTCGCCGAACTCGGCTATCCCGCCGCCACGGTCGACGCGCTGGTCGCCGACAAGATCGTCGGCGTCGGCTAGACATCGGCACCCACCTGCCGCCCCCCACTTTCACAAAAGAGGATTCACCATGCAACGCACCATCTTCACCGAAGACCACGAAGCCTTCCGGGACTCCGTCCGCCAGTTCATCGCCAAGGAGATCACCCCGAACCTGCCCGAGTGGGAGGCCGCCGGTTTCATCCCCCGCGACTTCTACAAGAAGACGGCAGAGATCGGAATCAACGGCCTCCAGATCCCCGATCAGTACGGCGGCGGCGGCATCGACAGCTTCCTGTTCAACACCGTCGTCTACGAGGAGATCGGTTATGCCGCAGCATCGCTCGGCGGGTTCCAGGTCCACCTGAACACAGTGCTGCCGTACTTCCTCGAGTACGCCGGCGAGGAGCAGCGCGACCGCTGGTTCCCCGGTTTCGCCGACGGCAGCCTGGTGAGCGCGATCGCGATGACCGAGCCGGGCATCGGTTCCGACCTGGCCGGCGTCACCACCACCGCCGTCCGCGACGGCGACGACTACATCCTCAATGGCAACAAGACCTTCATCACCGGCGGCATCAACGCCGACCTGGTGATCGTGGTGGCGCGCACCTCGAAGGATCCCGAGAACCGCCGCAAAGGCCTGTCGTTGCTGGTCGTCGAGGGTGACATGCCCGGCTTCATCCGCGGCCGCAACCTGCACAAGATCGGCATGAAGTCGTCCGACACCGCCGAGCTGACGTTCGACAACGTCCGCGTGCCGGCCCGGAACCTGCTCGGCGAGGAGGGCGCGGCATTCAAGATGCTCGCCCACAACCTGCCGCAGGAGCGGCTGTCGATCGCGATCACCGGTCTCGCCACCGCGACCGCCGCGGTGAACCTCGCCATCGACTACGCCAAGGAACGCCTGGTCTTCGGCAAACCGCTGGCCGACTTCCAGAACACCAAGTTCGTGCTCGCCGAGTGCGCGACCGAACTGCAGGCCGGCCAGGCGCTCGTCGACCAGGCGCTGATCGCGCTGGACGGCGGCACCCTCACTCCCGCCGACGCGGCCAAGGTGAAGTTGTTCTGCACGGAGATGCAGGCCCGGGTCATCGACAAGTGCCTGCAGGTGCACGGCGGCTACGGCTACATGAGCGAGTACCCGATCGCGCGGCTGTACGCCGACGCCCGCGTCACCCGGATCTTCGGCGGCACCAGCGAGGTCATGAAGAGCGTCATCTCGAAGTCGATGGGTCTGTAGGCATCCCATTCCGCCCCGGCGGGCCACACACCGTTCCCACCCCGGACGCCACGCGGCCGGACAACCCGAAAGACCTTCTCCATGCAGATCAAGGACATCAACGCCGTCGTCACCGGCGGCGCATCCGGACTCGGACTGGCCACCGCGACCCGCCTGGTCGAGGCCGGCGCCACCGTCACCCTGCTCGACCTCCCCGGCTCGTCCGGGGCCGAGCAGGCCGACGCGCTTGGCGCGGCAGCGCGGTTCGTGCCGACCGACGTGACCGACGGGGACGCCGTCGCCGCAGCCTTCACCGCAGCCGCCGAGAGCGGCCCGGTGCGGGCCGTCGTGCACTGCGCCGGCCGCGGTAGGCCCATGCGCGTCCTCACCAAGGATCGCAAGGCCGCCGACCTCGAGCCTTTCGAGTCGGTGATCAGGCTCAACGTGATCGGCACCTTCAACGTGCTGCGGTTCGCGGCCGAGGCGATGGCCGCGAACGAACCACTCGACGGCGACCGCGGCGTGTGTGTGCTGACCGCCTCCGTCGCTGCCTACGAGGGGCAGATCGGGCAGATCAACTATGCGACGTCCAAGGCCGGAGTCGTAGGGATGACTCTGCCCGCCGCCCGCGACCTCGCCGGTGTGGGGATCCGGGTATGCACCATCGCGCCCGGGGTGTTCGCAACCCCGTTGTTGCTCAATGCTCGTGACGACATCCGCGACGCCCTGGCCGCTTCGGTTCCGCACCCGCAGCGGCTCGGCGAGCCCTCCGAGTTCGCCGCGCTGGCCGCGCACATCATCGAGAACGGCATGCTCAACGGCGAGACGATCCGCCTCGACGGCGCGATCCGGATGGCACCCCGGTGACCGACGAGACACCCGCACCGGTCGTGCTGACCGAGCGGGTGGGACCGGTGCTGGTGGTCACGCTCAACCGCCCCGACGCGCGCAACGCGGTGAACGGCGCGGTCGCACAGGCGGTCGCCGCGGCGGTCGAGCTGCTCGACTCCGATCCGGACCTGCGGGTCGGCGTGATCACCGGAGCCGGCGGATATTTCTGCGCCGGTATGGATCTCAAGTCCTTCCTGCGGGGCGAGAGTCCCCGCGTCGAGGGCCGGGGGTTTGCCGGTCTCGTCGAGGCCACCCCCGCCAAACCCCTCATCGCGGCAGTCGACGGTCCTGCCCTCGCCGGCGGATTCGAGATCGTTCTGGCCGCGGACCTCGTCGTCGCCGCGCCGACCGCGACGTTCGGCCTGCCCGAGGTCCGGCGTGGTCTGGTCGCCGCCGCGGGCGGACTGACCCGGCTGCCCGCCCGGCTGCCCCGCGCGGTGGCACTGGAAATGGTGCTCACCGGTAAGAGCATGACCGCCGCGCAGCTGCACCCGCTCGGCCTGGTCAACCGGCTGGCCCCGGAGGGCGGGGTGCTGGCGGCGGCGCTCGAACTCGCCGAGGAGATTGCCGGCAACGGGCCGCTCGCAGTGCGGGCCAGTAAGAAGGTCGTCGACGAGTCTCCCGGCTGGCCGCCGGCCGATGCCTTCGAACGGACCCGGCAGATCGTGATGCCGGTGTTCGACTCCAACGACGCCCGCGAGGGCGCCGCCGCATTCACCGAACGCCGTGCCGCGGTCTGGACCGCGACGTGATCACCGAGAACGAGAGAACAGGAACACACCATGCGTGATGCAGTCATCGTCGAGGCCGTCCGGAGCCCCATCGGTCGCCGCAAAGGTGGCCTCGCGGAGGTTCACCCCGTCGACCTTTCCGCGACCGTCCTGACTGCGCTGCTCGACCGGTCCGGGGTCGACGCCGCAACAGTCGACGACGTCCTGTGGGGATGCGTCGGTCAGGTCGGCGAGCAGGCAGGCAATATTGCCCGCAACGCGGTTCTCGCCGCCGGATGGCCCGAGTCGGTTCCCGGCACCACGATCGAGCGGCAGTGCGGATCGAGCCAGCAAGCACTGCATTTCGCGGCCGCCGGTGTCATCTCGGGCCAGTACGACGTCGTCGTCGCGGGTGGAGTCGAATCGATGACCCGGATCCCGATGGGATCGGCGCGACGCGTCGGACTCGGCGATCCGAACAGCGAAGCGATCCGGCGACGCTACGAGGGCATCGAGTTCAACCAGGGCCGCGGTGCCGAGATCCTCGCCGACCGCTACGAGCAGAGCCGTGGCTGGCTCGACGAGTACAGCCTGCGCTCACACCAGCGAGCCGCACAGGCGGCCGACGACGGCCGATTCACCGGCGAGATCGTGCCGGTGACCCTGCCCGACGGAACAAAACTCGAGGTCGACGAGGGAATCCGTCGGACCACCACCCTCGAGAAGCTCGCGCAGTTGGAACCGGCTTTCGGTGAGGACGGCCGCATTACCGCAGGCAATGCTTCGCAGATCTCGGACGGCGCAGCCGCATTGCTGGTGATGTCAGGCGAGCGCGCACGGCAACTGGGACTCACCCCCCTTGCGCGGGTGCACACCGCCACGGTGGTGGGCGACGATCCGGTCGCGATGCTGGCAGGGCCGATCCCCGCCACCGCACGGGTGCTCGAACGGGCCGGACTGGCAATGGACGACATCGGGGCATTCGAGGTCAACGAGGCGTTCGCCAGCGTGGTGGGCGCGTGGCTACGGGCGACCGGGGCGCCTGAAGACAGGGTGAACTCTCTCGGCGGCGCGATCGCGCTCGGACACCCGCTCGGCGGATCCGGCGCCCGCCTGGCCACCACCCTCGTGCATCACATGCGGGCCGACGGAGTCCGCTACGGACTGCAGACGATGTGCGAAGGCGGCGGCATGGCCAACGCCACCATCTACGAGAACCTCGCCGTCGCGGGCTGACGCTGGTCATCGTTGGACCTCAGGACCGAGAGATATCGAATGCCATGAACTACCGAGAACCTCGCCGATGGCAACAGAGGCGTCGCGTCGAGTGGATCGATGTCGACCGCAACGGCAAGCACCCTGACAACGAGGCGCAGCGCCTCATCGAGTTCGCCGGCCGGTGGGCACCCTACGGGGGTGCGACCGGGGAGGAGATCCTCGTCAACTTCGGGATGACATCGCTCCGATTCGTCGAGCGTTTATGGCAGGTCATTCCTGAATCGACGTGCGGCCAGGAAGAGATTCGCAGTCTCGCCAGCGCGTACCCGCTGGATCGGCAAACGAACCGGTCCTGACCACCCGCAGCCTCAGCCTCCCGGGCTCGGGGCAGTGGCCGTTGATGGTGCCCAGGTCGGGGAGGGGCGGACGATCCGTCCCACCCCTCCCCGTCCTTCTGTGTGCTTCCGACACGACATCGGCTTTTCCGGCACGACCCGCCGGGAATCGGGGCACACTTGCAGAAGACCTCGGCGGAGGAGGACACCGTGTTCCACCGCGGAGACGATGCCGTCACCGAAGAACACTCGCTGGACGAGTCCCTGCTCGTCGAGCCCGAATCCCCGCGCCGGCCGTGGCGGGAATTCCTCGTCTCGACCCCGGGACGACTGTCCGTGCTGGGGATCGCCCTCGTCACCGCCGCGCTCGCGACCGGGGCGATCACCTCGGCGGCGATCAGTGCCCGGCAACAGCGCATCGAGACCCTGCGGACGCACACCGAACCCCTCACCTACGCGGCCGAACGGCTCTACAGTTCGCTGTCCATCGCCGACGCCGCGGCCGCCACGTCCTTCATCTCGGGCGGTGTCGAGCCGATCGCCGTCCGAAATCGGTACAACCAGGCGATCGGGGACGCGTCGAACGCGCTGGTCACCGCGTCGAACGGCGTCGCCTCGACAGACGCCGCGGCCCTCGCGCTGCTGTCCGAGGTGTCGAGGGATCTCGCCGACTACACCAGCCTGATCGCCACGGCCCGCGCCAACAATCGGTCGGGCAACCCGGTCGGCGTCGCCTATCTCAGCGATGCCTCCGCGATGATGCAGGACACGATCCTGCCCGCAGCCGAGCGTCTCTACTCGGAGCAGTCGAGATCCGTCGCCGACACCCAGTTCCTCACCGGGCGGCTTCCGAGGGCCGCGTTCGCCGTCGCCGTCGCCCTGCTCGTCGCGCTCGTCCTCGCGCAGGTGTACCTGGCGCGCAAGAGCAAACGTCGCGTCAATCCCGGCCTCGTCCTCGCCTCCCTCCTCGCTGCCACCCTCCTGATCTGGCTGGGCGCCGCCACCCTGGTCTCCACCGCAGCCACGGACCGGGCGAGAACCGAAGGGGCGCAACCGCTCGGCACGATCACCCAGGCACGGATCCTCGCCCAGCAGGCCCGGGCGGACGAGACGCTCGCGCTGCTGCAGCGCGGCTCCGACGAACAGTCCGAGGTCGACTACGCCCGGCGGTCGGCCGAACTCGCCGACATCCTCGGGGGGCTGCAGGACGGCGATCACGGGCCGGCGACGACACCGCCGATCGACGCCGCCGTCACCGCGCTCGGCGACTGGCGGCGCGCGCACACCATGCTGCAGGAGAAGCTCGACGTGGGGGACTACCCGGGGGCGAAGGCCATCGCGATCGGCCCCGCGGACTCGGCGTCCCCCGCCACGTTCGCGGCCCTCGACGAGTCGTTGCAGGACGGCATCGACCGATTCCGCAGCGAGGAACTCGACGGGATGGCCGACGCATATCGCTCGTTGTCGCTGCTCGCGGTGGGTAGCATGGTGATCGGCGTGCTCTGCGGGTTCGCCGTCGGTGGGGGGATCTGGCCCAGACTGAACGAGTACCACTGATGACGCGGGTGAGTCGACCGAGACGGCGGACGCGCCCGCGCGCCCTCCTCCTCTCCGCTGCCGTGGTCGCCGTCCTCGCGGCCGGATGCGCCACCCCGCAGCCCCTCACTCCCACCGTTTCGGGCGACTACTCGGAAACCCCGTTGACGAGCGGGGCCGAGCTCCTTCTGCCCACCGGGGGCGACGTACCCGAGGAGCCACCCGCACCCGACTCCTGCGGCGCGCTCGCGAGTCTCCGCCCCGCCGCGCCGGACATCCGGGCGCCGGGAAGCTCGCTTGCCGAGATCACCGCCCGCGGCCGGCTGATCGTCGGAATCGACCAGAACACCAACCTCTTCAGTTTCCGGGATCCGACCACCGGCATGCTGATGGGATTCGACGTCGATGTCGCGGGAGAGGTGGCGCGGGACCTGTTCGGTGACCCCTCCCGGGTCGAGTTCCGACTGCTCACGTCCGGCGACCGTTTCGATGCCCTCGCGAACGAGGACGTGGATCTGGTGGTCAAGAGCACGTCGATCACTTGCGAACGGTCCGAGCGTGTCGCCTTCTCCACCGTGTACTTCCAGGCCTATCAACGTCTGCTGGTGCCGAAGGGATCCGGCATCTCCGGCCCGGAGGATCTGGCGGGCAAGCGCGTCTGCACCGCCGGCGACACCACCTCACTGGACACCGTTCGCCGAGTGCAGCCCGAGGCCACGATAGTGGCGGTACCCGACTGGGATGACTGCCTCGTGGTTCTCCAGCAGCGGCAGGCCGACGCCGCGAGCACCGACGACTCCATCCTCGCCGGGCTCGCCGCCCAGGATCCGAACCTGGAGATCGTCGGCCCGCCGCTCGAGTCGGAGCCGTACGGCATCGGGGTCAACAAGACCAACGAGGATCTGGTGCGCTTCGTGAACGGCACGCTGGATCGGATGCGTGCGGACGGAACCTGGACGAGGCTCTACGACAACTGGCTGACGGTTCTCGGCCCTACCGCCGGACCACCCGCCCCCACCTACCGGGACTGAGGTGACACCGACGTGAGCGACGAAACCAGGCGAACGCCGATGGACGACGACCCGCAATCCACCAGGGGTGTGCGGTTCGATCCGTTCGCGGATGACGACGACGAGGACGTCCCCTCGTCGCGCACGGTGCCGGACGCCGTCCACACCTCCGACCTGTCGATGCTCCTGACCAATCCCGTTCTGGCGGAGCACAAACGCTACTGCGACCGATGCAAACGCCCCGTCGGACGTTCCACCGCCGCGCGGCCGGGAGACACGGAGGGGGTGTGCACCCACTGCGGCACCGTCTTCTCGTTCGCCCCGCAACTCGAGGCGGGCGAACTCGTTGCGGGCCAGTACGAGGTCCTTGGGTGCCTCGCCCACGGCGGCGTCGGCTGGATCTACCTCGCGCTCGACCACAATGTCAGCGACCGCTGGGTGGTCCTCAAGGGCCTGCTGCATTCGGGCGACCCCGTGGCCCAGGAGATTGCTCTCGCCGAGCGCCGGTTCCTCGCCGAGGTCACGCATCCGAGCATCGTCAAGATCTACAACTTCGTCGAACACCCCGGGATGGACGGCAATCCCATCGGCTACATCGTCATGGAGTACGTCCGGGGCAGAACGCTGCGCGACCTGCTCACCGAACTGAAGGAGGAGGCCGGGCCCGACGAACCGAAGCCGATGCTGCCGGTGGAGCACGCCATCCGCTACCTCCTCGAGGTCACGCCCGCGCTCGGATACCTGCACTCGATGGGGTTGGTGTACAACGACCTCAAACCCGAGAACATCATGATCGGCGACGACTACGACCAGCTCAAGCTCATCGACATGGGCGCGGTCGCCAGGATCGGGGACCACGGATACATCTACGGCACACAGGGTTACCAAGCCCCCGAGATCGCCACCACCGGTCCCACCGTCGCCTCCGACATCTACACCGTCGGGCGCACACTCGCCGTGCTGACCCTCGACATGCCCACTGCCGGGGGCTGTTACGTCGACGGCCTGCCGACACCCGAGGAAGCGCCGCTGCTGGCGGAGTACGAGTTCTATCACCGGCTGCTGCTGCGGGCCATCCAGCCCGATCCGGCCCGCCGCTTCGCGTCGGCCGAGGAGATGTCGACGCAACTCGAGGGTGTCCTGCGCGAGGTGCGGGCCCAGCAGACCGGCCAGCCGCATCCGGGACTGTCCCACCGATTCAGCCCGCAGCGCACGACGTTCGGGACCGACCTCACGATCAGCCGCACCGACGTCTACGTCGACGGGCATCGTCGGGACGAGCGGATCAGCGCGATGAGTATCGTTCGAGCACTACCGATTCCGTTGGTGGATCCGGACGATCCGGCCGCGCCGTTACTGTCCGTCGTCCACAGCAGACCGAGGGAACTCCTCGATTCACTGCACAGGGCGAAGGAGGCGGCGGACGACGGCGTGGCGTCCACGAGCATCGAGATCCCGCTCGCCGAGGTACGCGCACACCTCGATCTCGGGCAGCCCCGTGATGCCGCCACCATTCTCGAATCCCTCGACCACCAACATGAGGACACGTGGCGCGTCGACTGGCACACGGGACTGTGTGCGCTGGTGGGCGGCGACTTCGAGGCGGCGTTCACCCGATTCGATTCCGTCCTGACCGCGCTGCCGGGCGAGGAGGCCCCGAAGCTCGCCCTCGCGGCGACGGCCGAGATGTGGTGCGAATACCGCTCCGGCGAGGACATCGAGCGGTGGCGCCGAACCGCCGAAAAGTACTACTGCACAGTGTGGCGCACGGATCACGGCGCAGTCAGTGCTGCGTTCGGGCTGTCGCGGCAACTCGAGCACCGCGACGACCGGGCGGCCGCGGTGGAGGCGCTCGACGAGGTGCCACCGACATCACGACACTATGCCGAGGCCCGGTTGACGAGTGTGCTGATGCTCGTCCACGATCGGCCCCTCGCCGAGGTGAGCGAACTGGATCTCCAGGAGGCCGCCCGGCGCGTCGAACTTCTCGCCCACGACGAGCGTCGCGCACTCCAGACCCGGGTGCTCGTCCTCGGCGTGGCCGTGGACTGGCTGCACGCCGGCGGTATCCCCGAGACGACGAGGATCCTCAGCGTGCCGTTCACCGAACGCGGTCTGCGCACCGGGGCGGAGTCGGCGCTCCGGGCCCTCGCCCGCAAGGCACCCGAGCGCAGGCATCGGTACACCCTGGTGGATCTCGCCAACCTGATCCGCCCGACCACGTGGCTGTAACACCCGAACTCGGGTCACAGCACCCCGAATCCGATGTGCTCGCGGCCCCACCGGGCATTCCACGCCATCACCTGCATACGGTCGCTCAAAGCATCACGGCTGCGGACCGTTTCGGCCAGCTGGCCCATGAGTTCGATGATCCGTCGCCGAGCGTCCTCCAGTTCCGTTGCCAGGCGCTCCTCCTCCCTCGACCTCGCGGTGCGGTTCCTGCTCGCGATCATGGTGCTCATCTCTACTCCGATCGTGACGACGTGGCGTTCTCCACGGGGCTCATCGCACCGACAACTCTGGGCCATCTGGTACGGGTCCAGAAGATCCAGAAAGACGGCGAGACAGGGGACCAATCTGGACCTATGACGTAGCGCACAAGTGGCTCTGACGCTAGAGACGATTCGATCGTAGGGTTCGAGTGCTCGCTGACATCTCGACCGGAGGTACCCATGCGCATCCACACCGACGCACTCACGATCGCGGGCAGGGACTTCTCGTCCCGGCTTCTCATGGGCACGGGCGGTGCGGCCAACCTCTCGGTGCTGGAAGAGGCACTCGTCGCCTCGGGCACCGAACTGACGACGGTGGCGATGCGCCGAGTGGACGCCGCAGGGAGAACCGGGCTGCTCGAACTGCTGGATCGGCTGGGCATCGCGTTGTTGCCGAACACAGCCGGCTGCCGGGGCGCCGCGGAGGCGGTGCTGACTGCGCGCCTGGCCCGCGAGGCCCTGGGCACCAACTGGGTCAAGCTCGAAGTGATCGCCGACGAGCGCACGCTCCTGCCCGATGGGATCGAACTCGTCTCGGCAGCAGAACAACTCGTGGACGACGGATTCGTCGTGCTGCCGTACACCAACGACGACCCCGTGCTCGCCCAGCGCCTGGTCGATGCCGGATGCGCCGCCGTGATGCCACTCGGTTCGCCGATCGGCACCGGGCTCGGCATCTCGAACCCCCGCAACATCGAGATGATCGTCGCGCGCACCGACATCCCGGTCATTCTCGACGCCGGGATCGGCACCGCGAGCGACGCAGCACTGGCGATGGAACTCGGCTGCGACGCCGTACTGCTCGCCACGGCGGTGACGAGGGCTTCGGACCCTCCGCTGATGGCCGCGGCGATGGCCGGAGCGGTCACGGCCGGGCGCCACGCCCGGAACGCCGGACGAATACCGAAACGGTTCTGGGCGCAGGCGTCGTCACCGGTCGCGGTGTAATCGGGCGTCCCGCGAACGCCGACTCGGCTAGCGTGAACCCCCATGCGGGTACACCACCTCAATTGCGGCTCGTTCTCCTCGGCGCTCATCGGGCGGTTGGTGTGCCACGTACTGGCGTGTGAAACCGACGCGGGCATCGTGCTGGTCGACTCCGGCTTCGGGAAGGCGGATGTCGCCGACCCCACCGGATGCGTCGGCCGGTACTCGAACCTGATGGGTGCCCGGTTCAGGGAGTCGGAGACGGCGGTCCGCCGGCTCGAGAAGCTGGGCCTGAATCCTGCGGACGTGACCCACATCGTGGCGACCCACCTCGACTTCGACCACATCGGCGGTGTGGCCGACTTCCCGAACGCCACTTTGCACACCACCGCCGCGGAACGGACAGCATGGGAAGGACGTTCGTCGTTCCGGGAGAAGGTCCGGTACCGTCCCGCCCAGCTCACCCCCGCACCCACGGTGCACACCTACTCGGGGCCGGGCGAATCCGTGCTCGGTTTCTCCGACACCTACCCGATCGCCGGGGTCGGCGACCGCATCGTGCTCGTCCCGTTGCCCGGCCACACCCGGGGCCACGCGGCGGTGGCCGTCGACACCGGCGAGACGGGCTGGCTGCTGCACGCGGGCGACGCGTTCTACCACCGCAGCACGGTCGCCGCCCCCGGACAGGTGTCGCCGGGAACCGAGGGTCGCGCCCTGCGCGTGATGGAAGAGCTGATCGCGGTGGACCGTTCGAAGATCCGCGGCAATCATCGTCGACTCCGGGAACTGAACAATCAGGAGGCGCCGCGGGTGCGCGTCTTCTCCGCCCACGACCCGACCCTGTTCGAGGAACTGGCCGGTGAGCGGGGCTAGCGCTACCGCTTCACGAAGGGGCTCAGTCGATCGCGAACCAGGCCCGCACCTGAGCCTCGTGGTCGATGTACCGTTCGCCGGACACGTCGACGACGACCTTGTCGATTGCGCCGCCGGTGAAGGTGAACGGTGCGGTGTAGTCCGGGGTCACCGGGGATGCGCTGTCACGCCCGACGCAGATGCCGTCGCCGACGAGGCAGAACGCGCCCGGCTGGGTCACGATGTTCCCGCCCGCCACCCGCTGGTCGTCGACGTACAAGGTGACAGCTCCCGCGAACCCCGGCACTGCCGGGTCGGTGTTCTTGCCCTCCACCGTGAACTCGGCAGTACAGACATGTGATCCCGGAGTGATCTCGCTTTCGGCGGTGATCTCCTGGAGGTGTGTTCCGAGCCAGTTGTACACGTAGTGCAGTCGACGATCCTTCAGGTACAGGCTGTGTCCGCCGGCCACGCCACCGTGGGCGTAGAGGACGCCCTCGGCGTCGGCGGTGTCCAGGCGAACCCCCGCCGCGATCGTGAACGACCGGCCGTTGATCGGGACACCGGCCGACTCGGGAACATCCGCGCAATCCGGGTAATACACATACTGATCTCTTTTCTTCCCGGAGTGCGGCCGCTCGGCCACGACCTGCTCGAGGGCGCTGCGGTCGTCGAGTGGCAAACCGTTGTAGAGACCGGCGTAGTAGAACCACAGGCTTTTCAGGGTCGCCAGACGTTCCGGTTCCTGCGCGGCGAGGTCCTTGGTCTGGGCCCGGTCCTCGTCGAGGTGGTAGAGCTCCCAGACGTCGTGTTCGTAATGACCCCACCCGGACAGTGGCGGATGCACGGCAGTGGCGAGCCATCCCCGCTGATACAGGGATCGCTGACCGAGCATCGTGTAGAACTGCAGCTCCTTGCCCGGTACCGTCGCATCGGTCAGGGATGCCGCGAAACTCTCCCCTTCGATGGGGTTCTGAAGGTATCCCCCGAGGGTGCGCGGCGGTTCGATTCCCACCAGTTCGTAGATCGTCGGAACGATATCGACGGCATGGATGTACTGGTGCAGGGGCTCACTCCTGGGCTCGAGCTTTGCCGGCCAGGCGACCATGCACATGTCGGCGATGCCGCCCTCGTAGCCGGCCCACCGCTTCCAGTACGGGAACGGTGTATCGAACGCCCAGGCCCATCCGGTGTTGTAGTGGTTGTACGACGCCGGCCCACCCAGTTCGTCCAGGTGTGGGAGTGTCTCCTCGGTCGTGTCGGCGACCCCGTTGAAGAAGCGCCACTCGTTGAACGATCCGTTCGGGCCGCCCTCACCACTGGCGCCGTTGTCGGAGATGACGACGATGAGCGTGTTGTCGAGTTGCCCCGAGTCCTCCAGAAAGTCGATCACCCGACCGAGCTGATCGTCCGCGTACGAGACGAAGCCGGCGAACACCTCGGCCATGCGCGCGAAGAGGCGCTGCTCGTCGGCGGTGAGCGACGCCCAGGGCCGGACCGTATCGAGTTTCGGCCAGGGTTGCCCGTCGGGCCCGGTGCGTGTCGGCTCTCCGTGCGGATTGATGGGTGAGAGCTCGGTGTTCTCGGGCAGAAGTCCCATGTGCTTCTGCTGCTGCAGGATTCCGGCGCGAATGGCCTCGTACCCTTCGTCGAACCTGCCCTTGTACCGGTCGGCCCACTCCGCGGGGACGTGGTGCGGTGCGTGCCCGGCCTGCGGCGCGAGATACATGAAGAACGGTTTGTCGGGGTCGACGGATTTCGCGTCGCGGATGAACTCGATGGCCTTGTCCGACAGGTCCTTCGACAGGTGGTAGCCGTTCTCGGGGGTGCCGGGAGCATCGACCGGGTGATTGTCGTAGACGAGATCCGGGTACCAGCTGTTCGTCTCGCCGCCGAGGAATCCGTAGAAGCGTTCGAATCCGCGGCCCAGTGGCCAGCGGCTCTTGACCGCAGACATGTTCGTCTCTTCGCCCGGGGTGAGGTGCCATTTTCCGACGCAGTAGGTGTTCCAGCCCTGCTCGGCCAGAACTTCGGAGATGAACGCATTCTCGAACGGGATGTGGGTCGAGATGCCCGGGAATCCGGAGCTGAACTCCGCGATGGTCGCCATGCCGTTGGTGGTGGCGTTGCGGCCGGTCAGCAGCGACGCCCGGGTCGGGGAACACAATGCCGTGGTGTGGAAGTTCGCGTATTTCGTCCCCATGTTCGCGATGCGTCTCATGGTCGGGGTGTCGACCGGGCCGCCGAAGACGTCCATGGTGCCGTATCCCACGTCGTCCCAGGCGAGGAGCAGGATGTTCGGGGCACCGTCAGGGGCTGGTGTCGGCAGGTACGGTTCCCAGTCCGGGACCGAGTCACGAATATCGACCGCGATCTTCCCCCGCTGATTCCTGGCCATGGTGTCACTCCTCGACTGGGTAGGGTTGACCTGCCATGCGGTCGCTGCACCCGTGCACCGGTCGCCGGCGGGGATCGCCGGTGATCCCCGCCGGATTCATCGTCCGGCCGCCGACGACCGGGTGTCTACGCCCGCACGGTACGAGCCGACACGATCTTCTTCCCCCACTCCGGGCGAGTCTTGACGGGTTGAATTCCGGCCCCGAAAGGGCCGGCATCTATGGCGGTGTGCGTGTGCGGCGACACCGGATGGACGTCAGGGGCTTACAGCACCGTGGTGAGAATGGTCCTGACGATCATCGAGATCGCGACGACGCCGAATATTCCGAGTCCAACGATCCACACGTAGAACATGAGCCGCAGGTGTATGAGGTTCCCGAACCAGCCTGCATCCAACTTCGTTTCATAGGGTTTCCGGAAGGCCGCGCCGTGCGGCCCCCAGTCTCCCGCCCCGAGTTCGTCCTGTTCGAAGCGGTCGAGCCACTGTACGTCCCGAATTTCAGCCTGTCGGTGGCTCGCCATGAGCATGATCGAGATCACCGACAAGTTCAGCGCGAGCACTGCGGAGAAGATCCGAGCCCACGTGTCGACGCCCTGACCCAGCGCGATGCTGAACAGGAAGGCTTGGGCGGTCAGGCTCAGGGCCGGGACCTGCCAGAGCAGGTTCTCGTATTGCAGGCGGCGGGCCGCCACCACCCGGTACAAGGCCTCTGGATCGGTGGGGCGCCGGGGCGCGGGATTGGCCACACCGGCACTGTCTCATGAAACAAACATCTTCCGCCAGAGCCGTAACCCGGTGCTCGGCGTCGCCGTGCACGCTCAGTTCGGGCGGGTCGATTCGTGCCGACCACCCGAGAGGATGAACACACTGATCAACAGCACCCACGCCGGAAACAGCAGAGTCACCCAGAAACTCAGGCTGACGACCAGTAGCAGGCTCAGCGCCACCAGATAGGTGATCACCGCCAGCCAGCGCGGCATCAGGCCGGTGCGTAGCCAGATCGTGCCGAGCGAAATCATGAACACCCCGGCCATGCGCAGCGCGTAGACGTTGTTGATCTGCAGCATCACCTCCCGCCCGAAGTAGACGATCGACGATTGCGGGAGGTCGGACTGCCGCGAGATGGCGAGCACACCACCGGCGACCGCCGTCGAGGTGAAGATCATGGCCAGAAACAGCAGCCCGCTGCCCAGGAACACCGTCGAGAAGAATCGGTCCTCGAGATCCCCGAGCCGGTCGCGGATGACGGCGACGAACCACAGGAATGCGATACCCGCGAACGGTAAAAGCGTCAATGCGACAGACATTCTCGATCCGGTGCGCCCCACCCACGCCGTGTCCGTGACGACGCCGCCGGGCAGCGCGGTGCGCACCAGCACGAAGCTGATGGCGAAGAGCACGGCGAACACGATACCGGCGATCGCCGCGGCGCGCGGAGTCTTCAGCTGCCGCAACCGCGCATCGCCCTGCACTTCGGCCATACACCAATCTAGACCGAAGTCGTGTTTCCCGACAGGCCTTCGGCCCGTGCGCGGTTGACGAGTCCCTGCACTCGTCAACCACTCACGAGCGCTGCTTTGCCCATTCCAGCAGATCGTCGGCGGACCACGTGTTCACGACGCGGTCGGCCTCCACACCGCACCGCATCGCCCGCTCGCATCCGTACCCCTGCCAGGCGAGTTGCCCGGGGGCGTGCGCGTCGGTGTCGATCGAGAACAGGCACCCCAGGTCGATGGCCAGATCGATGAGACGACTCGGCGGGTCGCGGCGCTCGGGACGGCTGTTGATCTCGACGGCGGTGCCGTTGTCGCGGCAGGCGGTGAACACCTGCTCCGCGTCGAACGTCGACTCCGGCCGGGTTCCGCGACCGCCTTCGACGAGGCGGCCCGTGCAGTGCCCCAGCACGTCCACCAGCGGATTCTCCACCGCCCGGACCATCCGGCGGGTCATCGCCCCGCGCTCCGCCCGCAACTTGGAGTGCACGCTGGCGACGACGATGTCGAGTTCGTCGAGAAGATCGGGATCCTGGTCGAGCGAACCGTCGTCGAGGATGTCGACCTCGATGCCGGTGAGGATGCGGAACGGTGCCAGTTCCTCGTTCAGCTCGGCGATCACCTCCAGCTGAGAACGCAACCGCTCCGCCGACAGCCCGTTCGCGACCGTCAGACGCGGGGAATGGTCTGTCAGAGCGCAGTATTCGTGCCCCAGGGCGGCCGCGCTGCGCATCATCTCGTCGATGGGGCTGCCGCCGTCCGACCAGTCCGAGTGGGTGTGCAGGTCGCCCTTCAGCGCGTCGCGCAGCGCACCACCGCCGATCGATTCCGCGTTCTCCCGTAGTTCCGCGAGGTAGACGGGCACGCCGTCGAGCGCCTCACGGATGACGGTCGCCGTCTTGGGTCCGATGCCGGGCAGATCCTTCCAGCTGTCGGTGCGCTGCCGGACGTCCCGCTGTTCCTCGGACAGTTCGGCCACCACGTCGGCCGCGCGCCGGTACGCCTTCACGCGATGCGTTTCGGCACGCGACCGTTCGAGCCAGAACGCTGTCTCTCGCAGGGCCTGCACCGGGTCCATCGGGCTGTCGGCGTCCATGACTCCAGTGTTGCGCCCACCCCGACATCACCGCAACGCTTCGCGCGCCCCGTCCCGGACCGCGGTGGTGAGCGCCGCGAGGATCGGCGAATCCAGCTTCCACCGCTGCCAGTACAGCGGGACATCGATCGGGCGGGACGGGTCGAGTTCGACGAGCCCCTGGTCGTCGCCGGTGTGCAATTCCGGCAACAGTCCCCAGCCCAGTCCGTGGCGGACGGCGTCGGAGAACGCGGAAGACCCGGGGACGAAATGCCGCGGCGGCTGCAGCCGGCGCCGCGTGAAGCCGCGCAGGAACCGGGCCTGCAGTTCGTCCTTGCGGTCGAAGTCGAGCATCGGTGCCACCGCGAGGGCGTCCGCCGTCGGGCCGTCGGGGAGCCAGCGTTCGGCGTAGTCGCGGCTGCACAGCGCGCGGTACCGCATCGACCCCAGCTTCTCCACGGTGCAGCCCTGCACCGCCTCGGGGACGGACGTCACCGCGGCCATCACCGTGCCCTCCCGCAGCAGGGTGGTCGAGTGGAATTCGTCTTCCCGATGCAGGTCGAACAGCGCCCGATGTTCCGGCGCCAGACGGGCGAGGGCCGGAATCATCCACGTGGACAGCGAATCCGCGTTGACGACCAGCGACAGCGTGCTCGCCGTCGCCTCCTCGGGATTGAGGGACGACATGGC
This sequence comes from Rhodococcus wratislaviensis, assembly GCF_900455735.1. GTDB lineage: Bacteria > Actinomycetota > Actinomycetes > Mycobacteriales > Mycobacteriaceae > Rhodococcus_F > Rhodococcus_F wratislaviensis. The sequence goes on from NZ_UAUI01000011.1 coordinate 832,869, forward strand.
CTCGCGCTCGAGGTGGGCCATCTGGCGGGCGAGCGTGAGCACGACGTGCCCGGACTCGGTGGCCCGGACCGGCTTGGCCCGCTGCACGAGGACGCGTCCCACCTGCTGCTCGAGTGCCTTGATCCGCTGGCTCACCGCGGACGGCGTGATGTGCAGGACGCGGGCGGCGGCGTCGAAGGTGCCTTCGTCGATCACGGCCGCGAACGTGCGAAGCGAAGCCAGGTCCAGATCCATATGAAGCGATGCTAATGGCAATGAAGGATAATTAGCTGGATTGATGGACGCGGGGTTCGTAGCGTGGTTTTCATGCACCTCACCCCTGCCTTGCTCACGGTGGCGGCCGGCTTCGGTACCGGCCTGTCGCTGATCGTCGCGATCGGCGCGCAGAACGCGTTCGTCCTGCGACAGGGGATCGCGCGCAGGCACGTCCTGCCGGTGGTGGTGCTGTGCGCGGTGTCGGACGCCGTGCTGATCGCCGTCGGGATCAGCGGGATCGGCGCCGTACTCGCGCACGCTCCGGCCGCCATCACCGTGATCCGCTGGGCGGGAGCGGTATTCCTCGTCTCCTACGCGGTGCTCGCCGCTCGCCGCGCCCTTCGCCCCGGAACTCTCGATGCCACACAGGAAATCGGATCGGCAACTCTCGCGACATCGATCCTCACCTGCCTCGCGCTCACCTGGCTCAACCCGCACGTCTACCTCGACACGGTGCTGATGCTCGGCTCGGTGGCCAACAACCAGGGCGATTCGGGCCGGTGGCTGTTCGGCCTCGGCGCCGCCACCGCCAGCGTCTTCTGGTTCCTGGCGCTCGGCTACGGCGCCCAGTTCCTGCACCGCGTGTTCGCCCGACCCGGCGCGTGGCGCGTGCTCGACGCCGGGATCGCCGCGCTGATGCTCACCCTCGGCATCACCCTCGTCGCCAGTTAGTCACCAGCTTGTCAACATTTTGTTGACAACGGAAGTCTTGTCAACCAATAATTGACACATGCCGGATGCCGCGCTCACCCAACTGCTGTCGGACGCGATCGCCAAGGCCGACCCCGAGATCGACCCGGGACTGGACCACGACCCCGCCGCCTACCTGGCCCTCGTCCGGCTCACGTCGCAGGCACGGGAGTCGGTCGACGAACTGCTCGTCTCCGCGATCGCCGCCGCGCGCTCCGCCGGACACAGCTGGGACACCGTCGGCGCCGCACTCGGCATGTCGCGGCAGGCGGCGCAACAACGCTTCGGCAAACGGATCGGCGACGCCCCCGACACGGACCCGGACGGCCGGACCCGCCGGCTCACCCCGCTCACCGCGTTCAACGAGATGCGCATCCTCAACCACGCGGGCTCGTACGGCTGGCACTCCGTCGGGTTCGGCACCCTGTTCCACACGGTCCGCAAGTCCGAGGAACAGTGGGAGCACACCCGGGTGTCGGCGCTGGCGAGCCGCCAGAAGCTCGAGGCCGACGGCTGGCAGAAGGTCGGGACATTGTGGTTCCCGTGGGCATACTTCAAGCGTCCGTTGGGCATTCCCGCCCTCCCGGAACCGGTGAGCGGCGACTACCTGATGGAACCGTGATGGACGCCGTCGCGCGGTTCGCGGCCGCCCGCATCGCGCGCCTCGCCACGGTCGGGGCCGACGGGGTGCCGCACCTCGTCCCACTCGTCTTCGCGCTCGACTCCGACACGATCTATTCCTGCGTCGACCACAAACCGAAGCGCAGCACCGCATTACGGCGCCTGACGAACATCGCGGCCAATCCCGCCGTCACCCTGCTCGTGGACCACTACGACGAGAACTGGGACCACCTGTGGTGGGTGCGGGTCGACGGGCGGGCAGAGGTGCTCGCCCCCGGCTCCCCGGAGAGCGGGGCCGCGATCGACGTTCTCGCCGCGAAGTATCCGCAGTACGTCGACCGCCGCCCGGACGGACCGGTGATCGCGATCCACGACCTGCGGTGGCACCACTGGAGTGCCTTCGGCCCGTGAGTACTTATTAACCTCCCGCGGTTGACAAGTACTCACGGGCGTTAGCCTCGACAGCATGCCCACAGCCCTGATCACCGGCGCGAGCCGTGGCCTCGGAGCCGCCATCGCCCGCGAACTCGCCCCGACCCACGACCTCCTGCTCGGCGCCCGGTCGGCCGGATCGCTGACCGACATCCTCGACGAACTGCCGGGCGCCACGCCCTGGCCGGTCGAGCTGACCGACTACGACGCGCTGGCGGCCGCGTGCGCCCCGATCGACCGGCTCGACGTGCTCGTCCACAACGCCGGCGTCGCCGATCTCGCGACCGTGGGGGAGTCGACCGTCGCACAGTGGCGGCACACGCTCGAGGCGAACGTCATCGCGGTGGCCGAACTGACACGGCTGCTGCTGCCCGCCCTCCGCGCCGCGGGTGGGCACGTCGTCCTGATCAACTCGGGCGCCGGGCTCCGCGCGAACGCCGGCTGGGCGTCGTACGCGGCGAGCAAATTCGCCCTCCGGGCGTTCGGTGACGCACTGCGGCTCGAGGAGCCGTTACTGCGCGTCACGTCAATTCACCCCGGTCGGATCGACACCGATATGCAGCGCACCATCGTGGCCGGCGAGGGCGACGAGTACCTACCGGAGAAGTATCTGCAGCCGTCGACCGTCGCAAAAGCCGTGCGTAACGCGGTGGAGACACCGGGTGATGCGCACCCCACAGAAGTCGTGCTGAGGGTCCGCTGACCGCGGAGAAACCTGCGTGAGATAGATCACAGATTGATCTCACAGAAAGGCTTTAAGCTGCTCACAATTAGTCGCCCTACAGTTCTTCTCATCAGCAGAGGTCGCAAACGTGAGTCAGGTTCAACGAGCTGACTCCCAGGAGGTATCCCCACGATGAACACCGACCAGCGTATGTACAGCGACACCGTCGTCGCCGTCGACGGCGACGTCTTCGCGACGATGTTCACTCTCGACCTCGGTGACGGCGAGGTCGATCGCGAAGCAGTCGAGCGGATTCACGGCGGCGACTTCGACGAGTGGATCGAGGCAGCAGCGCGGTCCGGCCTGTTCACGCCGCAGGCGGTCGCGGGCCTGGTTCAGACGTGGCAGGACAACCCGAAGTCCCTCTTCGACGCCCTGCTCGTCGATGCCGACGAGATGACCCACAAGCGCTACGCGATCATCTGGGACGCGCTCGACGACGCCGACACGTTCGAGAACGTCGAGTACGCCTGACGATCAGAACGGCCACGCGGGCACGGGCGGCAGACCCTCCCGCGTGGGGCGCCCGATAACCCACGCCAGCAGTTCGGTGCGCGGAAGTTCCGGCACCCCGAGATCCGGATGCCGAGCGGCGAGCTCGGGCAGTTCCGATTCCAGCGTGTGCTCCACGAAGGCCGACGGCCAGTCGGCCGCCGAATAGTCCAGCCCCAGGTCGACGTGGTGGATCTCGAGCTCCCGCCACCGCAGCACCGGCACCTGCCGCGCAGGCACCCGCTTACGCCAGTTCACCGGCGTCTCGTACAGATCTTCGGTGATCCGGCGCAGCGACTCGATCACCCGCCGTCCCGCGAAGCGGAAATCGGCCACCAGCAGTTCGGCCGGACGTCCGGCCCCCTCCTCGATCGCCGCGGCCCGCGCGGCCGGACCGCCCGGGTACATCTCGGGCGCGGCCTCGCCGGTGATCACCCCGACGGCGAACCGGTTGAGCGCGTCCGCATTCCTGGCGAGGTGCGTGACGACGTGCCCCCGGCTCCACCCCGGCAGCAACGACGGCTCGCGCGCCTGATCGTCGGTCAACCCCTCCAGCGTCGCCTCCACCGTGCGGTGCGATTCCGCAACCGCATCCAGCAATTCGGCATACGACAGTGCGGCGATCGGCGACGTCATGCTGACGATGCTAGGCGATGCCACCCACAGCCACCTCACGACGAATCCCCAGGATCTCGATAACGGAACGGTGACGATCGGCACCCGACGGGTGCAAATCGGACAATCGTACTGATACTGAGATCGACTGTCGGACAACGTGGTTGAAAGGTGGTGTGCGATGTACAACGAATCCGCTACGTGGGGGATACCGAGCGAGACCTTCCTGGTGATCTACGTCGCCGCCGCCGTGCTCGCGGCGGGGCTGGCGGTGTTCCTCCGGTCCCGGGGCACCGCATCCGCCCCGACCGACGGTGTCCGCCTCGATCCGGTGCAGGCCGGCATGCTGACCAGCGACGATCGCGCCATCACCGCGTCCCTGACGCTGCTGCGGGGAGCCGACCTCATCTCCGCCGACGGGACGGTCCTGCGGGCGTGGGGGGTCACTGACAACGCCCTCGGATGGTTCACGCGGGCCGTCTACGACGAACTCGCCTCCGGGCGCGGCGCCCTCGGCAACCTTCGGCTCCCGGGCCGGTTGCAGGCCCCGCTCGACCACCTGCGCGCCACGCTGGTCGCGCAGGGGCTGCTCACGGGACCCGAACAGAAGGCCTGGAATCGCCGCGCGAGCATCCCGATCCTCGTCGTTCTGGCCATCGGCGTGGCACGCCTCGTTTCCGGGTTCGCCGGCGGCAAACCGATCGGCTTCCTGCTGCTCGCGGTGGTCCTGCTCTCGGCCGCGCGGGAGCTTGTTCGCCGGACCGGCCGCCGGACACACCAGGGCACGGCGGAACTGCAGCGCCTGCGCCGCGAGCACTCGTACCTGTCGCCGCGGATGCGCCCGTCGCTCACCGCGTACGGTCCGACGCCGATCGCGCTGTCGACGGCACTCTTCGGGATGGGGGCCGTCGGCTTGTTCTCCCCGGGGTTCGCCAGCGCGGCCGGTGTCACCGACAGCGGCAGCGGCGACGGCGGCAGCAGCAGCGGTGGGGGCGACAGCTCCTGCGGCGGCGGCGGTGGGTGCGGCGGCGGTGGGGGGTGCGGGGGATGACCACCCTGATCGAGCCGGGCCTCGGCATCGGCTGGCGCCCGGAGATCTGCGGAATCATCGACCGGCTCGACGGGCTGGGGTTCTGCGAGGTGATCGCCGAATCGCTGCCCGCACGCCGGCGCGGAGTCGGCGTTCCGGACGAACTGCGGTCGCTGGGGGTTCCCGTCGTCCCGCACGGCATCTCACTGTCGCTGGGTGGCGCGGACGGCGTCGAGCAGCGCCGGATCGACCATCTGGCGCGGTGCGCCGACGCGCTCGGTGCGCCGCTCGTCAGCGAGCACGTCGCGTTCGTCCGGGCGGGCGGCCTCGAGGCCGGGCACCTGCTGCCGGTGCCGCGCTCGGCGGAGGCCCTCGACGTGCTGGTGCGCAACATCCGGCGCACGCAGGAGTCCCTGCCTGTGCCCCTGGCCGTGGAGAACATCGCGGCCCTGTTCGACTGGCCGGACGACGAGTACTCGGAGGGTGAGTTCCTTGCCGAACTGGTCGAACGCACCGGCGTGTACCTGTTGCTGGATGTCGCCAACGTCTACGCGAACGCCCGCAACCGCGGATGCGACGCCGGTGAGGAACTCCGGCGGCTTCCCCTCGGACGTGTGGCGTACTGCCACGTCGCCGGGGGATCCGTACGGGACGGCGCGTATCACGACACCCACACCGACCCGGTGCCCGGCGAGGTGCTGGACCTGGTCCGGCAGTGGGCAGCCGATGCCATCCCCGCGGTGATGCTCGAGCGCGACGGCAACTACCCGCCCGCCCGGGAGTTGTTCGACGAGTTGGATGCGATCGCCGATGCGGCCGGCTTCGAGCGGATCACCGGGGGCGCCGTGTGGAGCCTGCCGTGACCGGGCTCGTGGCGCGGCAGGCGGCCTTGGTCCGGGCTCTCGTCGCAGCGGGGGAGCTGCCGGAGGGATTCGACCGCCACGCGATCGACACCGCATCGAAGGCCTTGCTCCGCAAGCGGTCCGGGGAAGTGGGCGGACACCTTCCCCACGTCCGCGCCGCCCTCGGCGACCGATTCTTCGCGCTGTTCGCCGCCTGGGCCGAGGGCAGGCCGAAGGTGAGCACCCACGCGGACGCCGCAGCGTTCACCGCGTACCTCGAGTCGATCAGTGAACTGCCCGAGCGGAGTCGGCGTCTGTTCCGCCCGCGACGAATCTGAGCAGCAGCTCGTTCACCTCGTCGGGCCGTTCCTGCTGCACGAAATGCCCGGCTCCCTCGACGAGATGGAGTCCGCGCAGGTCGGGGACGGTGTCACGCATCCGGTCGAGGGCCTGCGCACCACTCATCACGATGACGGGATCGTGCGCGCCGGCCACGAACAGCGTCGGCACCTCGATGTGCGCGCCGGCGAGACTCCCGGAGCGCTCCCAGTTGGCGTCATACGCCCGGTACCAGTTCAGTCCGCCCGTGAATCCCGTCCGGGTGAAGACCTCCACGTAATGGTCGAACTCGGCCTCCGTCAGCCACGACCACGGCAGGGGTGGGGCGTCGGGCAGCACGTCCAGGTAACCGTTGCCCTCCGAGGGATGCTGCCAGATGTCCAGATAGCGGTAGGCGCCCGACAACGCGTAGAACAGTCGCTGCAGGAATCCTCGGGGGTCGGCGTCGAGTTCGCGGTCGGCGACACCCGGTTCCTGGAAGTAGTGGATGTGCAGGAAGTGCTTGCGCGCCATCGACGCATAGAGCTCCGACGGTCGCAGCGGGAACCGGTCGGGCGCGTAGGGGACGGCCAGGAGCACCAGCCCGGACACGCGTGCGCGGTGACGCAGTGCGACGGTCCAGGCGACCGGTGCTCCGAAGTCGTGGCCGACGAACACGGCCTGCTCGTGACCGAGCGCGTCGAGCAGATCGATCAGCGCGTCCGACACCCGCTCGTTCGTGTAGTCGTCGATGTCGCGGGGCACGTCGGTGCCGCCGTAGCCGGGCATGTCGGGGGCGATCGCGCGGTACCCGGAGGCCGCGAGGGCCCGCATCTGATGGCGATAGCTGTAGCCGAGGCCCGGGAATCCGTGACACAGGACGACGGGCGGCCCGTCACCCAGTTCGGAAATCTGCCAACGGAATCCGTCGACCGTCACCACCCGATCCGTCGACGACGGCATGCTCCGCACCCCCTCACCGGATAGAACGCGTTCTCGCAACGTAGCGTATCTGCGACGCCACTAGAATGCAGCTGACTCGCAGTGGCGACCGTCGACCGACCGGGGAAGTGGGGTGATGCGCAATGGTGGAGGCACGCTCCCGCCATGAGTTCGTCGCACTCCAGCTCCGGCAGCGCATCATGCAACGGCAGTACGCGGTGGGTGAGTCGCTGCCGAGCGAGAGCATGCTGTGCGCGGAGTTCGAGGTGTCACGCGGTCCCGTGCGCCAGGCTCTGGCCACGTTGAAGAACGAGGGGCTCATCCAGCTGTCCCAGGGCAAACCGGCCGTGGTGCGCAGCCACGACATCACGCAGACCCTGGACACGTTCACACCGTTCTCCCAGTGGGCGCGCCGGACCGGCCGCGCCGCGGGCAGCCGCACGCTCGAGATCGCGCGTCGCCGGGTGTCCGAACCCGCCGCCGCCGCACTGGGATCGAGTGCGGACGACTTCGTCGTCGAGGTGCTCCGCGTCCGGCTGCTCGACGGCGAACCGACGATGATCGAGCGGAGCACGTTCACCGAGCGCGTCGGCTCCCTGCTGTTCGACTTCGACATCGACACCGGATCGATCACCGACTACCTCACCTCCCGCGGCGTCCGCTTCGAATCGATGGAGCACGTGCTCGACGCCGTCGCCGCAACCGAGGTCGACGCCGAGAATCTCGGCATCGACCCCGGCAGCCCGTTGCTTCGGGAACGTCGGACGTCGCGGGATCAGAACGGCGACACGTTCGAGTACGCGGACGATCGGTACCGTCCCGACCTGGTCGCCTTCAGCATCGTGAACGCCCGCACCATCGACCCCCGGCTTCCGTCGGACGACGGCAACGGAGGCTAGTCGGCTGCCGGCATGCGGTTCCAGTGCGGGATCAGTAGCAGCATCGCCACGAACGCCGCGACCGCGAAGCCGTAGAACAGGGTGGACGTCCCGAGGTACCCGGGGAGCAGCCCGCCGAGGATGGCGCCGACCGATCCGCACCCGTTGATGATGGAGCTGGCCGCGCCCGCATGCTTGGACGTGCCGAAGTCGACGGCCGAGACGCAGGAGATCATCGCGTCGGCGCCGTAGATGGACAACCCGATCACGGCGAGGACTCCCACCATGATCCACGCGTTGCCCGCCGCGGTCAGCGGCGTGAACAGTGCCAGCACGGCCACGAGCACCGCCAGGCTCAGGACACAGGCCGGGATGCGCCGCGCCGTGAACACCTTGTCGGAGATCCGGCCGATGACCATCGGTGCGACGACGCCGGCGACCCCGAACGCGATCGGGATGACGATCGCCTGGAAGTGGCCGGCGCCGTGCAGGCGCTCCGCGACGATGACCGGGCCCCACAGGAGGATGGCGTAGCGGGCGGGCTTGAGCAGGAAGTATGCCATGCCCAGCGTCATCACCATGCGGTCCTTCAGCACCACCACGAACGACTCGCGCACCGACCGCGCGGGTTCGGCAATGACCTCCGCCACGGCCGAATCATCCAGTGGCAGAGTCTTCTCCTCCGCGCGGTATTCCTCGATCGGTGGCAACCCCATGTCCTCCGGGGTGTTCCGCTGGAAGACGAGGACGGCGACGAACACGACGACCACGATCGCAGCGCCTGCGAAGAACGCGGCCCGCCAACTGTCGAACACGCTGTACGCGACCCAGCCGAGCACGGGCGCGGCCACGAGGCCCCCGAACGCGTAGTTGGTGCTCCACAGCCCGAGGACCCGGCCGCGTTCCGAGATGGCGAAGAACTGGGCCATGTTCTTCAGCGTGCCGGACCAGCCGGTCGACTGCGCAAGACCCTGAATGATCATGAGCGGCAACAGGAAAGCGACAGCAGGCAGGATTCCCATGAACATCGTCGCGACAGCCGAGATGGCCAGGCCGCCGAGAACGACGATGCGCGGGCCGTAGCGATCGGAGACGGAGCCCCAGACGAATTGGCCGAGCGCGTAGGCGGCGAGGTACACCGCATCGAGATTGGCGAGCATGCCCTTCGTCAGGACATCGTTGACGAGTGGGTCTTCCAGGATGCCGAGTTTCGCGACAGCGAAGGATTGCCTCGTGAAGTAGAACCCGGCATACGCGATCCAGGTGATCGCGAAGATCTGTATTCTCCAGCGTTCGTAACGCGGGATCGTTGTGCGTGTGGTCATGATTGTCTGCGCCATGATATTCACCTCGAGGTGAGTGCGGCGGCCTACGAGAGATGTCGAGGCCGGTTCAGGCAGATACGCGGGCTGATGTGCCGAGAAAGGGGCGGCCCCGGAATCGGGGCGGCCACGTGCGCCGAGAATGCGGAAGATGTTCGGCTGTAGAATTTTTCGCCGGTGCGCCGGGCTGGGGCGCCGCGTCGGGCGGGGTGTGCGAAGCGGAAGAACGGGACTGCGCCGCCGAATGACCTGCCGGCGGCGCAGCCGGCTGTGGAACGGGTTTGATCAGGTGTTGCGCAGTTGAGCGAGCAGACCGGGCAGGTCCGCGACGCTGTCGAGAACGTGGGTGGCCCCGGCCTCGGACAGCTGGGTGGCGTCATGGGCGCCGGTGAGCACGCCCACGGAGGCGAGCGCTCCGGCGCGGAGGCCGGTGGTGACGTCCGACGTGGTGTCGCCGAGCACCACCATGGACTGCACGGACGGGGCGCCGGTGCGCATCAACGCGGTCAGCGCCAGGTCCGGGAAGGGGCGGCCGCGGACGCCGTCTCCGGGGCACAACACGACGTCGGCGACGTCCTGCCAGCCGAGCGCGCGGATGATCGACATCTGCGTCTCGTGCGCGAACCCGGTGGTGAGCGCCGTCTTGATGCCCTGCTCACGCAGCGAGCCGAAGAGTTCCTCGGCGCCGGGGATGGCGCTGCATCGGCCGTCGTCGACGAGTTGCGAGTAGCAGCGTTCGAATTCCTTGTTCGCGGCCTGCGCCTGCTCCTCCTTTCCGCCGCTGAGATGGCGGAAGACGACGATCTTGGACTGGCCCATGGTGTCGGAGACGTATTCGAGCATCCGTCGGCGGTCCTCCTCCGTCTTCGACAGTCCGGCATGCTCGTCCGCGGCGAGGAAGGACTGCTGTACCAGTCCGCTGTCCTCCACGGTGGTGCCTGCCATGTCGAAGACGACGAGGCTGATGTCCCGGTGATGTGTTCCCATTGTCTGGTTCCTCTCGATGTTCGTGAGTGTGGTTGTGCTGCTATGCCATTACAGGCACGGTCTCGCGACCGAAGGCGTGGTCGATGCGATCCTTCGCGAGACCCATGCTGGTCGTCATGCCGATCCCGGTGGTCACGGTGACGATGTGCACGCCGTCGATCGGCTCCTCGATCAGGAATTCCGAATCGGGGGCCGAGCTGTACACGCCCTGCCAGCGTTCGGTGACGGTGACGTCCGAGACCCCGAACAGGGCGGCGGCTTCGCCGATCAGCACCTCGAACCCCTTCTCCGACTGGAACGGTTCCGCCGATATCTCGCGGATGTGGGTGTCGCCCAGCAGGATCGATCCGTCGGGCTGCGGTGTGTACATCTGGTGCAGGTCGAGGTCGACGTAGTCGGGGTACTCTTCCCGCAACCGCGCCGCGAGCGCCGCCGTCGCGGGAAGATTCTCGAAACCGCTGTACCGCACGAGCGACCAGCCGGTGAACAGGGGCGCGGGCAACGGCGCGGACAGCGGCATCCTCGCGCGCATCATGTGGAGCCGGCACCGCAGGAGTCCGCCGCGCTCGGCCGGCTCCGGGAACAGGCGGTCGATGTCGTAGTTGACGGTGACGAACACCGTCCCCGCGTGCAGATCGCCCCGCGAGGTGTGGACGACTCCGGTCCCGAATCCGGTGGCGGCGGTGCGCCAGAAGAAGTCGACACCCGACGCCTCGAGCCACTGCGCGATGGTGGGGGCCGCTTCCCGCGGGTTCACCTGGAGGTCGTCGGCCATGTACATGCCCCCGACGACGCGATCGCCGGCGATGGGTAAGGCGCCGAGGATCCGGTCTCGGGACAGCAGTTCCACTTCGGCCGGTCCGCGTACGTCCGCGAACTCGGTCATGACGGCCAGCTCGTCGTCATGTCGTGCCACGCAGTATGTTCCGGACTCGGCAGACCAGAATCCGGCCTTGCGTGCCAGGTCGAGCCAGTGCTCCCGGCCCGCTCGAGCATAGTCGCGGGCGACGCCCGACTGGGCGGTGATGCAGGCGTGGCCGAAGTTCTGGACGGAAGCGCCCGCAACTCGGTCGGCATGGTCGATCACCGCCACGGACAGGCCTCGATTGTGTGCGTGGTATGCGTGCGCGAGGCCGACGATTCCGGCACCGACAACCACCACGTCGTAGCGTCGTTGATTTGTCATGGATCCCACTGTGAACCCGCCCACCCAACATGTCAATACAAGTTGGTGGAATTTACCGCAGGTATATATAAGTTTCCTTCCGTTAACCGTCCGTTGCGCGTCCCGGCAGGCGCGTCGAGTGGTCGCTCTTCACTCAGGCGATCGTGATCAACGCAGCGCACGTCGCCCTGTAGCCGAGTACTCCGCGGCCGACCCTCAGTTGGGAATGGGGATGACGATGGGTGGCAGCCCCGGTATCTGCACCTGAATCTGCTGTGGCGGTGCGGGCGCCGGCGCGGGCGGAGGCGGGTAGTTCACCTGCGGCTCGGGTGCGGGCGGTGGTGGAGGCGGCGGTGGGGGTGGCGGCGGAGGGGGTGGTGGCGGGGCGGCCGCCGGTGCCGGTTCGGGAGCCGGCGCGGGACGGGGAGCGGCTTGCTGCACCACGGCGGGCGGCGAATCCACCACCGGCGCCTGGGCTTCCACGGGTGCCACCGGATTCGGGCGCTCCGCCGGCTGCTGCGGGCCGGAACCGATCGGCACCGGCGACAGTCCACCGGTCATCAGATCCACCACGGTCACTTCGGTCATCGCCAGGTTGGACGGCTGCACGACGTACAACTTGTCCTGCTGGAAGCCCGGCCACGGATCGCCCTGCACTTCCGCGTCCTGGTTCACCACCGGGGACAGCAACGGGCTTCCGCGCACGCATCGGACGCGGGGAACGCCGTGGTCGTCGATCAGCACGATGGTCCCCGCCTCGAGGACCGACTGGAATGCGGTCACCTGACCGTCGTCGAAGCCGTGATTGGTGACGCGGGTATCTGCCCGGAGCAGCACCGGCGTCAGGGTGCGGACGTAATTCCGCACGTCGTCGACCTGGAACACACTCGACCAGGCCTGCAGCCTCGCCGGATCCATCTCGAGGTCGTCGACGAGACGCTGGCGGTCGCAGAGCACCCGATCGGGGCTTCCGCCGTAGAGACCGGCACGGTCGCCGATCACCCGGATCCCGGCAGCGCGGGGCTCGCTCGGGAGGTCGGTGCCGGGCGGACCGAACGGAACCGTCGTCGGCGTCTGCGGCGGAAGCAGCACTTCCGTCCACGGAAGCTGCCCGTTGTCGGTGGCCCGGTCCAGGTCGACCGGATCGGGGTGGCCCCCGGAACCCGAGGAACACGCCACGAGCACCGCGGTGGTCAGGGCGCCTGCGACCGCCAGCCAGCTACGCGGTGCGCGCCCGGGGCGCGTACCGGCTCGAACGACTGCTCTGCGTCGGGCACGCCGTGCGGCCTGCCCGGCGACGTCGGTGGCCACCACGCCATGGTAAGCACAGTCGCTGATCAGCCGGGCCGAATTGCGGTGTGGTTGCCGGGCCCGGCAGTCGGTCAGCTCGTGATCATGTCTTCCTGCGACCAGAAGGCCCGCATGGACGTGATCTTGCCGTCGTCGTCGAACGTCATGACGTCGATCGGCGCGATCTCGAGCTTCTGCTCACCCAGGTCGGTGACGAGGGAGAAGTGGAACGCAGCCGAGTTGCCGGCGATCTTCAGCGTCAGGAGCTCGCCGGTCTGCTTCAGCGGTTCGATCACCCCGTAGAACTCCCGCAGCGATTCCACCGTGCTCCGCGGCTCGGTACCCACCGGATCCTCGACGGTGGCGCCCTCGGCGTACAGCGCGACCACGTCGTCGGCGGTCCCGGTGGCCACCGCCTCGATGTACCTCTCGACGGTCTTGCGGATGTCTTCTGCGGACGGTGCCATGATGCGAACTCCTCAGTCGAATAGAACGTGTTCTAGTGGTGAGAGTAACGCAGCAGCTGCCCGGTGGGGAGCCCCTTCTCCCAGGCAGCGGGACATGTCCGCACAGGGGTCCGCCCCCGCCGACCTCGCGGAAGTCGGCAGGGGCGGACGGGAACGATTACTCAGGTTCGCGGCGCGGACGCCTCCTCCAACTTCTCCAGCCGCGGAGCGCTCGTCCCCATCGCCGGCGCAGCGGTCACGGAGGACACCTCCTCCAGCGACTTGCCCTTCGTCTCCGGAGACATGAAGAAGCAGATCACGAACGCGACCGCCGTCAGCACGGCGCCGAAGAGCATCGTGGTGCCCGTGCCCAGCGCCGAGATACTCAGCGGCAGCAAGTACGTGCCCGTCGCGGCGCCGAACCGGCTCACCGCGGTGGCGATTCCCACCGCAGTCGCCCTGAACTCGGTGGGAAAGAGTTCGTTGGGGTAGATCCACACCAGGATGCTCGGACCGCCGGAGATGAACGCGTACGCGCAGAAGGCGGCGACGATGAACCAGAGAGGTCCGTCCGCCCACAACCACAGCCCTGCCAGCGGAATCACCATCAGTGCCAGGGGTACCACTGCGATCGGCCGCCGGCCCCACTTCTCGACCAGGAACAGCGCCGGGATGGATCCGGCGACGATGAGCCCGATGATGACGGTTTCGACGATGAGCCCCGCGGAACCGTCGCCGGAGATCGAGAAGCCCGACAGGATCGTGGGCAGGAAGGTCAGCAACGCGTAGAGCGGGGTGACGACCGCCAGATACAAAGCGCTGCACATGATCAGCCGGGCAAGGTACTGGCCCCGGAAGTAGATCCGGATGTCGGCCTTCGGCTTGTCCGCCGTGTCCTCGACCGTCACCTTGCTCAGGTCGAGTTTCTCCCCGTAGATCTTCTCGACCACGGCCTCCGCGTCGGCCACCCGGCCGTTCTTCAGGAGCCAGCGCGGCGACTCCGGGATTCCGCGGCGCACCAGGATCACGATCAGACCCAGGACCGCACTGGACGCAAGCAGCAGGCGCCAGTGGTCGTTGCCGCCGGAGATGCCGACGACGAGCGCACCCACCACGTACGCGGCAACCGCGCCCGCCGACCACGCGACGGCCGACATCCCGACCATGGCGCCGCGCTTCTTGGTGGGGGTGAACTCGGTGAGCAGCGAGGTGGCGATGGGGTAGTCCGCACCGATGGCCGCACCGATGACGAAGCGCAGGACGATGAGCTGCCACGGCAATTGCACGAACACCGACAAAACGCACGCGACGACCAGCACCACCAGGTCCAGGGCGTACATCTTCTCCCGGCCTATCCGGTCGGTCAGGAAGCCGAACACGGTGGCTCCGAAGAAGATACCGATCAGCGAGGCGGCGCCGATCAATCCTGCCTCGGCTGTCGTCGGGTGAAGCTGCTCGGTCACCCCGAGCAGGGCCACACCGATGATGCTCATGACGTACCCGTCCAGGAATGGTCCGCCACAGCACGCGATCAGGAGCTTGGTGTGGAACCCGCGTTTGGCGGGTCTGTCCATCACGTCGAAGGAACTCATGTCGTCTCCACTACGTCGATTGGTGCCGTCACCCTGGGGGTGGCGGTCGAGTCGGCCGCACTCGGCCGGTACCGCTAAGGGGTTGTCTTGTTCAGCGCCGAGTAGGCGAGCTGCTCGAGCAGCAGCGAGGCATGATGCGGGGAGTCGGCACTGACGTCCAGCACCTGCTTGGTGATGCTCAGCGCCAGAGGCGAATACGCCGCGAGTTCGTGCGCGATGCTCAGAGCCTGCTTCACGTGCTCCGCGGGAGGGGCGATCTCGCTGACGACGCCCCAGCGTTCGGCGTCCGTGTGGTCGAAGCGCCGTCCGCGCAGGACGAGGTCGCGGGCACGGCCTGCCCCGACGATCCGGGTGATGCGGGTGACCCCACCGGAGCTGGGGAGGATCCCGATTCCGATCTCCGGGAAACCGAACACCGCGGCCGGGTCGGCGACGCGGATGTCGGTGGCGAGCGCCAGTTCGAGCCCGCCGCCGAGGCAGTAGCCGGTGATCGCGGCGACGGTGGGTTGCGGGAGTGCCGCGAGCGCCTCGTACACCGAACCGGAGGTCCGGTAGTACTCGGCGATCGCCTCCGGGGTCATCTCCCGCAGTTCGGTGACGTCCGCGCCGGCCGAGAACACCGAGTCGCCCCCGGTGAGGACCACCGCACGACTGGATTTCACCTCGGGGGAACCCAGTGCGCCGAGCAGTTCGGCTTCCATGTGCGTGGACAGCGCGTTCCGCTTCTGTTCCCGCCTCAGGGTGACGACTGCGACGTCGCCGTCGCGGCGCACATCGACGGTCCCGGCGTTCTCGGTCGGCATCGTGCTACTTCTCCCCGGCCGCGTAGCGGAAGGACAGCAGGTTGTCCAGACCCCGCTTGTTGGCCTCGTTCGCGATGACCAGGCGCTGAATCTCCGACGTGCCCTCCCAGATGCGGTCGACGCGCAGTTCGCGCCACAGCCGCTCGACGGGGTAGTCGCGGATGTAGCCGCGCCCACCGAAGATCTGGACGGCCCGGTCGGCCACCCTGTTCGACGCCTCGGAGGCGGCCAGTTTCACCGTCGCGGCCTTGGCGTGCAGCGTCTTTCGCAGCTCTGCGTCATTGGGGTCGGCCTGGTCGAATTCCCACGCCACCTGGTGGGTGAGCGCCCGGTTGGTGGTGATGTCCACGACGGAGTCGGCGATCATGCCCTGGATCAGCTGACGGTTGATCAGCGGCTCGCCGCCCTGCACCCGCTCCCGCGCCCAGTCGACGGCCAGGGTCAGCGCCCGCTCGGCGGCACCGATCGTGCGCGCGCCGATCATCAGCCGCTCCTCCGTGAACCAGTCGCGGGTGAGGTCGTGGCCCTGCCCGATGCCACCGAGCACGGCGTCCGCTCCGACGCGCACGTTCTCGAACGTGAACTCGGGGTGCTCGTAGACGAACGTGTGCGTGTAGCGGGGAATGTGCTTGATCTTCACACCCGGGGTGTCGACGTCGATCAGGAAGATCGTCGCGGCGTGCTCGGGTTCGACGTTGGCCAGCACGATGAGGTAGTCGGCGACGTCACCGACCGTGACGAACCACTTCTCGCCGTTGATGATGTACCCGCCGTTGCCGTCGGGGGTCGCGGTGGTGCTCGCCGCAGAGAAGTCCGAGCCCGCGTTGGCCTCGGAGATCGCGACGGCGTCGCGGCGGTCGCCGCGGGCACCGGGAATCAGGTAGCGCTCCCGCTGTTCGGGGGTCGCGTGGGTCAGCGGGTTCGCCGGCCGCCACACCGTGTCCCACAGCGCATTGGTGAGCTTACCGAGTTCATCCTGCACGACGGCCTGCTCGAGCACCGTCAGTCCGGCACCGCCGTATTCGACGGGGGTGTTGATCGCCTGCAGTCCCGATGCCAGGACGGCCGCCTTGATCGTGGCGTGGGATTCGTCGGAAATTCCGTTGTTTCTTTCGCACTCGTCCTCGAACTGCATGATCGTGTCGGTCAGGGCGCGTGCGCGCTCCTTGAGGTCGGCGAGGCGGGGGCTGTATGCGAATTCCATGATGAAAGAACTTCCTTGTGTCAGTTGATGTTCGATGTGTTGAGGACGATGCGTGCGTCGAGTCCGAGGGCCTGCTTCGGAGTGACGAACAGTGGGTTGATCTCGAGTTCCGCGATCTCGGGGTGCGCGGTGGCCACGGCCGTGACGGCGGCGATCGCGTCCGCGGCCGCGTCGAGGTTGATCGGCGGCCTGCCGCGAACCCCTCGGAGCAGAGCGGACGCCCGCAGATTGTCGAGCAGGCCGCGTGCGGTCTCCGCATCGACGGGCGCCAGCGCGAAGGCGACATCGGCGAGGACCTCGGTGAAGATGCCGCCGAGACCCACCATCGCGACGGGACCGAATCGCGGGTCGGTCTGGACTCCCACGATGAGTTCGACCCCCTCGCTCAGGTCCGCCATGCCCTCCACGCAGTAGGCGGGCGCGGCGAGCGAGCCGTCCATCCGCGTGAACGCGTCGGCGAGTTGCTGCGCGGTGTCCAAGCCGAGGGCCACGCCGCCGGAGTCGGACTTGTGCAGCAGCCCCATCGCCTTCAGGACCACGGGGTACCCGACGGTGTCGGCCGCCGCCACCGCCTCGGCGCAGGTCTGCACCAGTCGCGCTTCGGGGAATTCGACTCCCGCACTGCGGAAGAGTTCCCGGGATTCCCAGTACGCGTCGCTGCCGACCGGCTCGGCCGGTCCGGTCTCCGGGCCTGCATGACGCTGCGGTGCAGTGGTTTCGGCGATGACTCCGAGCGCACCGGCGGCGTCCTCCACCGCCCGGAAGACCGGGACTCCGCTGTCGGCCAGGACCCGGGCTGCTGCACTGTCGGGATGCATCGTGTGCACGACGACCGGCTTGCCGTAGGTGCGCGCCGTCTCCGCCATCGCACGGGCGGTGTCGATCTCCGCTCGCGCGAGGTTCTCGCCGTAACTTCCGTAGCCGCCGAAGTATCCGGTGAGCAGGACGGAGTCGATGGCCGGACTCTGCAGGATCGTGTCGAGGACGGAGACGAACGAGGTGATGTCCTGTTCCCCGGCGCCGGCCAGGTCGACCGGGTTGGTCACTCCGGCGGACGGCGGCAACAGGGCGCGCAGCGCGCTGCTGATGTCGGCGGTGAACTCCGGCACCGCGAGTCCGGCTGCCTCGACGACGTCGGACGCGACGCCTGCGTGCCCACCGCCGTCCGCGATGACGCCGACCCGGCGCACCTCCGCCGGTCCGTACCCGAGGAGTGTGGCCGCGACGTCCGCGAGTTGCCGTGGACTCGACACCCGGTACACCCCGGCGGCACGGCAGGCCGCGTCGATGACCGCGCTGTCGGACGTCAGTGATCCCGTGTGCGACTGCGCCCCGCGGATGGATGCCTCGCTGCCACCGACCGTCAGCAGCAGAACCGGCTTCCCGGCCCGGGACGCCTGGGCGGCGGCCTCGACGAACGCCCGCCCGTCACCGAAGTCCTCGCAGTACACGGCGATGAGATCGGTGTCGTCGTGCTCGACGCAGGAGCGGATGAGGTCGGCGGCGCCGAGGTCGGCCTGGTTCCCGAGCGAGGCGAACCGGGAGAACCCGTGCCCGCGGGCCTCGAGGAACTGGCTGAGTTCGAGTGCCATGTTGCCGCTCTGGGAGAGCAGCGCGACCCGGCCGGCGGGAAGCGGGTTCGAGGCCAGCGTCAGCCCGGTGCTCGAATCCAGCACACCCAGGCAGTTCGGCCCGAGGAGGACGGCTCCGGCTGCCCGCACCCGCTCCACGACCCTATCCTGCACAGCCTTTCCGGCAGCGCCGAGTTCGGCGAAACCGGCGGTGACGCCGACGATCGCGGTGGCGCCTGCGGCGAGGGCGTCGTCCACGGCCTCCTCGAAACCCTGTGCCGGAACGGTGATGACGACGAGGTCGACTCGTTCGTCGAGTTCCGACAGGCTCCGGAGCGCGGGGTGTCCCAGGATGCGCTCACCGCGCCGGTTGACGAGGTGGACCGACCGGTGGCCCTTCATGCGGAGGGCCTGGACGCTGATCCAGTTGCCGTATTTCGTCTCGTCGTTGCTGGCACCGAGGACGGCGACCGACCGGGGATCGAACAGTGCCGTGAGGTCGCGGTCGGTGGTCGCGTTCATCGCTTCTCCTCGACCTTCGGAGCGGGGTGACCCGTGCCCCAGGCGTCGGCGCCGCCGTCGATCACCAGCGTGGTCCCGGTGACGTAACTGCCTGCGGGCGAGGCGAGGAACGTGACGACCCCGGAAACGTCCTCGGCCGTACCCAGACGTCCGAGCGGCACCGCGGACGTCCATTGTGCGCGGGCCTCTTCGGTGTAATTGCCCTCCATGCCCTCCGTCGCGATGGTGCCGGGGGCGATGCAGATCGACCGGATCCCGTACCGGCTCCACTCCAGCGACAGTCCGGATGCGAGGTTCTCGAGGGCGGCTCGGGCCGAGGTGGCGTGGACCATCGACGCGATTCCGCGACGCGGGGAGAACGCCATGAAGAAGATGCATCCCGACCGCTGCGGAATCATCGCGCGAACGGCGACCTCCCGGGTGACCGCCCACGTGGCGTCGACGGCGAGGCGGTGAACGGCGCGCCATCCCTTGCTCGTGATGTCCTCGGCCGGCGCCGCGAACTGACCGCCGGCGTTGTTGACCAGGATGTCGATCCGGCCGAACGTGTCGAGGGCGCGGTCGACCAGATCAGTCACCTGTTGTTCTTCGCGAATGTCCGCGGGCACTACGAGCGCCCGGGCGCCCAGCGCCTCGATCTCGGCGGCGGTCTTCTCGAGGGGCTCGGACCGCCGGCCGCTGATGACGACGTCGGCTCCACACCTCGCCATGTCCAGGGCAATCGCGCGTCCGATCCCGGTGCCTCCACCGGTGACCAGTGCCACCCGCCCGCGATGGACGTCGGGACGCAACACCTGCCCGGCGCCTCCACCTGGGTTCTCACATTCCATCGAGCGTTCGCCTCTCGTCGCTATCGTTCCGACCGCCAGGGTCTGACTGATGCATCAGTTATACCGTGACGCAGCCCACAGATGTCAAGGGTTTCCCGGAAACTGACTCGGCGTCCGAATGTTCGACGTGTGCGCAATAGCGCTGTGAACTGCGATTATTTGCGCGATTGCGGGACGTCGATCATTTCGAGGTGGGTCGTTCGCCGTCTGACTGATGCGTCAGTTTGAAGCGTATGATTTGATGGATCAGTCAGATGACTATCGAAGGAGGGACCGTGACCGCTCAACTCACCGAGGACGCGCGCCGCACGGCGATACTCGATGCCGCGGCTCAGCTGATCGCCGAGCGCGGATACCACTCGGTCCGCATCTCCGACATCGCTCAGGTCGTCGGCACCAGCACCGGCGCGGTGCACTACTACTTCCCCGGCAAGAGTGACGTCCTGACGGCGGCCCTCCGCCACGCCATCGACAACGCATTCGACCGGCAGAGTCGCGAACTCAAGGCGATCGACAACGCCCACGAGCGGCTGCTCCGCCTGATCGACATGCAGTTGCCCCGCGTCGGGCCGCTGCGCGACGAGTGGTCCATCTGGCTGCAGTTCTGGGCCGAGGCCACGCTGCGTCCCGAACTCCGCCCGTTCCACAACACGTATTACGCGCGCTGGCACGAAACCGTCGTCAAGATCGTCCGGCGCGGACAACGCCAGGAGATCTTCCGCACCGACGTCGACCCGGAAACCATCGCGCAGCGGCTCACCGCGCTCACCGACGGCACCGCCATCCAGGTGCTCACCGGCGCCCCGAACATGACCGTCGCCGCCATGAAAGAGGTTCTCGTGCAGTTCGTTCACGACGAACTCGTCGCGCCGCGGACATGGTGAACCGACCACTGCGGACCGCTCGCGTACGGGTCCATGGGCGATAGCACCACCCGCGGTGGCAGTGCCCTCGCCTGGGGATGCGGTGCGGCCTCCGCGATCGCGTACGGCCTCACCCCGACGTTCGCCGCGATCGGCTACGCCGGTGGCGTGTCCCCGGCCGTCCTCGTCTGCCTCCGCAGCCTCGTCGGTGCCGCGCTCCTGCTACTCCTGGCCTGGTCCACCGGAAGACTGACGGGCGTGACCTCGAAGTCCGCTGTCGGGCTGTGCTTCGTCTGCGGCCCGCTGTTCGGTATCCAGCTTCTGTGTTTCTTTGCGGCAGTGCGGGTTACCGGTGCCCAGATCGCGGTCGTGATCGTCCACATCTACCCGCTGTTCGTGATGGCGCTGGTATGGGTGCTGACCCGGAACAGGATCCACCGCGGTCAGTTGGTGCTGGCCCTCGCGATGTCCGGCGGCATCGCCCTCGTCGCAGGCGCGGGCACCTCCACCGTCGCCCTGAACGGGGCCGTCCTCGCCCTCCTCAGTGCGGCCGGGTACGCCCTGTATCTGGTGGTCGGGGAACGATGGGTACACCAGGTCAGCCCCGTCGCCGCCGGCGGGCTGGCGTCACTCGGCGCCGGAATCGCCACCGGCACGATCGCCGTCGTCGACGGACAGTCGTGGACGTTCGCACCCAGCGGGTGGGGATCCATCCTGTTCCAGGGGCTCCTGCTGATGCCCATCGGTATCGGCTGCTCCTTCATCGCGGTCCGAGCGCTCGGATCGGCCTCGGTCAGCCTCCTCGGACTGCTCGAACCGGTGGTCGGGGTGCTGGCCGCACAGATACTGCTGGGCGAGCAATTGTCGCCGGTGCAGTGGGCGGGAATGGCCGTCGTCCTCATCGCGTCCGCAGCGCTGCCGTGGATGCGGGAGCGGCGTCCCCGTCACGTCGACAGGCCCCCGGCCCTGCACGGGACCGAGAGCCGATAGCGGTTGTCTACTGGTCGGTGGCGAGGCCCACTGCCCTCTGCATCGCCTCGAACGCGTTGTCGGCGTCGGTGTTGGGTCCGACGATCAGGATGTCGAGCCGACGTCCGTCGGTACCGAAGACGTACATGGTGTCGGGCGGCTGGTCCGGATCCGGACCGGACACCTCGACACCGTCGCGACGGTCGATGCCGCGTTGCGAGATGCTCAGCGAATTCCAGTCGAAGGCGACCCGTTCGGTCGTTCCCACTCGATCCGTCAGAGCGCTGATCAGGTCGTGCAGTTCGGTGGTCAGGTTGGTGGTCCGGGGCCACCACGCACCGTCGACACCCTCCGACACCTCGCCACGAGCGCGCAGAAGCAGTCTCGGGGTCCGGGTGGGAGCGTCGAAAGGCTGCCCACCGTCGGCCGTCGGCCGAGAGAGACCCAGCCCCCGGCCGGAGTGCGTGATGTTTTCGTCGTGCATCATCGTCCACGTCCCTTCACGCTCGCAGTGCAGTCGAAGCCACCCCTGATGCCCGACATCAGCAGTTCGTCGGCGGTCAAGGCACTGTTGGGGTTGGCCGCCGTGTGCATCGTCGAGTCGGCATAGCGGGCGTCGGCCTCCGGAGGCACCACCAGAAGCGTCAGCCTCGTCCGCTTCAGACCGCTCACGTACAGGGTGTTGAGCGGCTGGTACTCGTAACCGTCGAGATGCACCGATCGCCCCTCGACCGTGATCCGGCGCGGCGCAGGAAGCCATGCCTTGATGTCGTACACGATCCGTTCGACGACACCCACCCGAATCGCCACCAATGCAACAAGATCCGGGATCTCCGCGGCCAGGTCGCGGGACCGGGGCCACCAGGCGCCGTCCACGGTGCCGGCACTGGGCGCTTCCGGCTTCAACCGCAGTCGCGGCGACTGCGCCGGTCCGCCACGAGTGTGGGCACCGTGAAGGCGACCGGGAAAGTTGCGATCCTGTTGTAGCGTCATGACGACGCTCCCGCCTCGGCCGCGAGGCAGCCGATATCTCTGTCGGCGGCGACGCGATCTTGGGCGTTCGCATGCGAAGTGCCTCCGATACCCTCACCCTACGCGCAGGGGGTACGGCGATCGGCTACGCCGACCACTCGACCAACGGCGGACGCACCGCAGCGCACAGCGGATTTCCCCGGGCGTCGGTGAGCCCGAGCCGCGCCGTGATGCGACCGGCAGCCGACGCCGCGTCCGCAGTCGCCGGATCCACCGCGTCCCACATCAACTTCGCCCGGCGGAACATGTCGAACCCGCCGTCGGCGTCGACCGTCCCCCACGACAGGTAGACGAACCGCGCGCCCGGACGGCCCTGCACGTACGGTCCGGTGATGTCGAGACCCGTCGGCGTCGGGGTGGTCTTGCAGTCGAGAACCCAGCGCGCGGTGGTCGCGTCTCCCGGATGCAGACCGAGCAGGTCGCCGTGTGCACCGCGGCGTTGCACCGCCACGTGAATGTTGTCGTAACCGGGAAAATTGGCCCCCGGCGGGCACGACGATCCGGGAAGGTCGGTTGCCTCGATCACGAGTTGCACCCACGTATCAAACCACCCGTGAGTACTTGTTAACCACGGGCGGTTAACAAGTACTCACGGGTGCGTCAGCGCACTATGTTGACCATCTTGCCGGGGACGACGATCACCTTGCGGGGATCCTGGCCGTCGAGGAGCGCCACGATCTTGTCGTCGGCCAGCGCGATCTTCTCGATCTCCTCGCGCGGGGCGTCGGCGGCGACCGTCACGCGGCTCCGGACCTTGCCGTTGACCTGGATCGGGTACTCGACGGTGTCCTCCACCAGCCACTTCTCCTCCGCCACCGGGAAGGGTCCGTGCGCCAGGGACTTCTCGTGCCCGAGCCGCGACCACAACTCCTCCGCGAGGTGCGGGGCCAGCGGTGCCAGCATCAGCACCAGCGGCTCCACCACCGAGCGGGGCGCACCGCCGGGGTAGGCCTTGGTGAGGTGGTTGGTGTATTCGATCAGCTTGGCCGCGGCCGTGTTGTCGCGCAGGGCCGTGTAGTCCTCGCTCACACCGGCGATCGCCTTGTTCAGCGCGCGCAGCGTGTCCTCCGTCGGGGCGTCGTCGGTGACCCGCAGTGCACCGGACTCCTCGTCGACCACCACACGCCAGGCGCGCTGCAGGAAGCGCTGCGCACCGACGACGTCCTTGGTGGCCCACGGACGCGACGTGTCCAGCGGACCCATCGACATCTCGTACACGCGGAGCGTGTCGGCGCCGTACTCCTCGCAGATGTCGTCCGGCGACACGGAGTTCTTGAGGCTCTTGCCCATCTTCCCGTACTCGCGGTTGACCTCGGCGCCCTGGTAGAAGAACTTGCCGTCCTTCTCCTCCACCTCGTCGGCAGGCACGTACACGCCGCGCGCATCGGTGTACGCGTACGCCTGGATGTAGCCCTGGTTGTACAGGCGGCGGTACGGCTCGCTCGAGCTGACGTAGCCGAGGTCGAACAGCACCTTGTGCCAGAACCGCGAGTACAGCAGGTGCAGCACCGCGTGCTCGACGCCGCCGACGTACAGATCGACACCGCCGGGATCGTTGGGTCCGTGGATCTCCGGACGCGGACCCGTCCAGTACCGCTCGTTCTCCTTGTCGCAGAACACGTCCGGGTTGGTGGGGTCGATGTACCGCAGCTGGTACCACGAGCTGCCGGCCCACTGCGGCATCACATTGGTGTCGCGGCGGTACGTCTGCAGTCCGTCACCGAGATCGAGTTCGACGTCGACCCAGTCGACGGCCTTCGCCAGCGGGGGAGAGGGCTCCGAGGACGCGTCGTCGGGATCGAACGACACGGGTGCGTAGTCCTCGACCTCCGGGAGCTCCACGGGCAGAGAAGATTCCGGCAGAGCGTGGGCGTTGCCCTCGGCGTCGTACACGATCGGGAACGGCTCGCCCCAGTACCGCTGGCGTGCGAACAGCCAGTCGCGCAGCTTGTACTGGATGGTGCCCTTGCCGGTACCGTCCGCTTCCAGGCGCTCGGTGATCGCCTTCTTGGCGTCGGCGACGCTCATCCCGTTCAGGAAATCGGAGTTCACGATGGTGCCGTCGCCGGTGTACGCGTCCTTGGTGAGGTCGCCGCCGGAGATGACCTCGACGATGTCGAGGCCGAACTCGGTCGCGAACTCGTAGTCGCGGTGGTCGTGACCCGGGACGGCCATGATGGCGCCCGTGCCGTACCCGGTGAGGACGTAGTCGGCGATGAACACCGGCAGCTCGAGCCCGTTCACCGGGTTCACGGCGTAGGTGCCGAGGAAGACGCCCGTCTTCTCCTTGTATTCCTGCCGCTCGAGATCCGACTTGGCAGCGATCGACTTCCGGTACGCCGCAACCGCTTCGACGGGAGTCGCGGCACCACCGGTCCAGCGCGAATCCACACCCTCGGGCCATTCGCCCGCGACGATGTCGTCCACGAGTTCGTGCTCCGGCGCCAGCGTCACGTACGTCGCGCCGAACAGCGTGTCCGGACGCGTCGTGAACACCTCGATCTCATGACCGTCCGCCTGGAACTTCACCTGGGCACCGTGCGAGCGCCCGATCCAGTTGCGCTGCATGGTCTTGACCTTCTCGGGCCAGTCCAGGTACTCCAGGTCGTCCACCAGCCGGTCCGAGTACGCGGTGATGCGCATCATCCACTGCTGCAGGTGCTTACGGAACACGGGGAAGTTGCCGCGGTCGCTGCGACCGTCGGCGGTCACTTCTTCGTTCGCCAGCACCGTGCCCAGACCCGGGCACCAGTTGACCATCGAATCGGAGTGGTAGACGAGGCGGTAGGAGTCGAGGACGGCCTCCTTCTCGGACACGGACAGCGACGACCAGTCCCGTCCGTCCTCCAGCGACCGCTCACCCGACACGAACTCGGCCTCGAGCTCCGAGATACGACGGGCCTTGCCGGCAGCCTTGTCGAACCACGCGTCGTGGATCTGCAGGAAGATCCACTGCGTCCAGTGGTAGAAGTCGGTGTCGGTGGTCGCGAACGTGCGACGTTCGTCGTGGCCGAGCCCCAGGCGGCGCAGCTGCCGCTTCATGTTGCCGATGTTGGCCTCGGTGGTGGTCCGCGGGTGCGTGCCCGTCTGCACCGCGTACTGCTCGGCAGGCAGACCGAACGCGTCGTAGCCGAGGGTGTGCAGCACGTTGTGGCCCTGCATGCGGTGATAGCGGGCGAACACGTCGGTGGCGATGTAGCCGAGCGGGTGGCCCACGTGCAGACCCGTGCCCGACGGGTACGGGAACATGTCCTGCACGAACAACTTGTCCGCAGGAACGTCGCCGGCGAGGGGACCGACCGGGTTGGGCGCGTTGAACGTGCCCTCCTCGCTCCACCGGTCCTGCCAGCGCTGCTCGATCTGGCCGGCGAGCTCCGCGGTGTAGCGGTGTTGCGGGGTCGCGTCGGACGGGTTGGCGGGCTGCACGTGCTCGGTCACTGTGGTCGCTATCTACTTGGCTGACATTCTGAATTAGGGGGATACCGTCAACCAGGGTAGAGCCTCACCCCACCCGGGCTCACCTGCGCGTCCGGGTCCGCCGTATCCTGGTCTCGTGTTGATTGCCTCCGTCGTGCTGTTCGTGCTCGCCGTCGCTGTCTCCGGTGTCGCCGTTGCAGGCCTCGCCGAGCGCCTCCCGCGCAACCGGTGGGCGGGTGTCCGCACCCCCGAGACGATGCGCGACGATCAGACGTTTGCGCTGGCCAACAAGGTCGCAGGGCCCACCCTGCTCGCCGCTGCCGGGCTCCTCGTGATCGGCGGAATCGCCGGAATCCTGATCGGCGGAGTCTTCGGAATCGGTGCCGTCCTCGTCAGCGTCGTGGCTGCCGCTCTCACCGCGGCGACGGGCGGATCGCTCGGTGCCCGTGCCGCCGCGGCGGTGCCCGCTGCCGACACCGGCGGGTGCGGCAGTTCCTGCGGAGCGTGCTCGCTGAAGGGCGCCTGCCAGCCGTCCTGACCGGCTGCCGACGGCCCGTCCGGTGAAGTCCTCGCGCGTCGTCGACCCCGCAGGCGCAGTGTTCGGTCTCCTGCTTCCGGTCCTCGCCGCCCTGTTCGGGGTCGTCCTCACGAAGGTCTGGGAACCGCGACTGCCCGCGGAGATCGCAACCCACTGGACCACCACCTCGCCCGACGGCTTCGCCACCCCGATGTCCAGCGCCTGGACCTTTGCCCTGGTGACGGTCCTGTTCGGTGGCGGATGTGCTGCGATCGCCGCACTGGCCCAGGCGATGCTGATGATGCGCCGCACGATGCTCGTCGTCGGACTGTCCGTGGTCGGTCTGATCCTGACGGTGCAGGTGGTGCTGCTCTACGTCCAACTCGACGTCACCGACGCCTCGAACACCGAACTTCCGTTCTGGTCCCTTGGCCTCGGCGTCGTGATCGGCGCCGTCGTCGGCCTGCTCGGCGCCGCCCTGCTGCGCGACTACCGGCCCCGGGTGTCCGCCACCAGTCCTCCCGACCCCCGGTTGCCGCGCGCCGACGACCCGGCGACGGTCGCGGACACGGTCGGTTTCGGCACCGTCGGCTCGCTGGTGTTGCTCCTGCTCCTCGGTGTCGCGCCCGCTGTCGCGGTCTGCCTGCTCGTCGACGGGTGGTGGCCGCTCGCGGTGTTCGTTC
This sequence comes from Rhodococcus wratislaviensis, assembly GCF_900455735.1. Taxonomy (GTDB): domain Bacteria; phylum Actinomycetota; class Actinomycetes; order Mycobacteriales; family Mycobacteriaceae; genus Rhodococcus_F; species Rhodococcus_F wratislaviensis. Next base: position 859,921 of record NZ_UAUI01000011.1, read on the forward strand.
CGGTCGGACTGCTGATCGTCAGCCTGCTCCGCTTCCGGGTGATCGTCGATCGGTCCGGCATCCGGGTGGTGAACATGGGCATGACTGCCCTGCAGTACGACGTCGACGAGATCGAGGGCGCCCGCGTCGACGTGATCAAGCCGTTCGACGACTTCGGCGGCTGGGGACTCAAGGTGAAGGGCCGGCGGAACTACGGCGTCGTGACGAGGACCGGTCCCGCCGTGATCGTCACGACGGCGTGCGGCGACCGGCTGACCGTCACCAGCGCACGGGCCGAGGACATGGCCGGGGCGCTCAACACGTTCGCCGACCGGCGGCTCCGCCACCCGTGAGTGGCCCGGGAGTGCAGAGACTCGCTAACCGCTCACGGGCGGGAGGCCTGGTGCACCGCATCGAGCACGCGGTCGAGGTAGCCCAGAGCGGCACGGACGGCGGCGTCCTCGTCGCGGGCGGCGATCGCGTCGACGACGGCGCGGTGGTCGTCGGTGGTCAGCGACGGAGGATGAACGCCCTCGGTGAAGTCGTACGTGGCGCGGGTGGGTTCGAGAATCCCGGCGAACAGGTCGGACAGCACCGGATTGTGCGCGGCCTCCACGACCCCGAGATGGAACGCGAGGTCGGCGTCCGCGAAGCGGGACGGCGCCTCCGTCGTTCGCTGCCGCTCGTCGAGTAACGCGGACAGGGACCGCAGGTCGTCGTCCGTGCGACGACCACACGCCAGCCGGACGGCTTCCGTCTCGAGCGCCCGCCGGACTTCGAAGACGTTGAGCATCTCCGCGACCGCGACCTGCCGTCCGAGCAGCCCGCCGATGTCGGTGCGGGCCCGCACGAACGTCCCGGACCCCCGCCGGATCTCGAGGATGCCCGTCGACGTCAGGGTCTTGATGGCCTCGCGCACGGTGTTGCGCCCGACCCCGAGCAACGTCATCAGCTCCGGCTCCGTCGGGATCCGCTCGCCCACCGTCCAGTCGCCCTGGGCGATCCGGCCGCGCATCCAGTCCAGGGACTGCTGATACGCGGACTCCCGCCGAACCACTGTCATGTACTCATCCTCACACCTCGTCGGCTCGCGGCTCACGACCGGCCCGCCTAAACTACGTAGGACGTCCCATGTATTCGGACAGCCCGAGGAGGCGACCCCACACGTCCACGTCAACCGCTCACGCCGACACCGTCCCGACCGTCACCACCCGCACCACCAGCCGCCACTTCCACGGCCTGAACTATCTCCTCGTCGTGCTGCTCCTCGGCGCCAACATCCCCACGGCGCTGTACTCGCTGTACCGCCACGAGTTCGGGTTCACGCCGCTGGTCCAGACGCTGATCTTCGCCGTCTACGTCGCCGGACTGCTCCCCTCGCTGCTGTTCTTCGGCCCGCTCTCCGACGCACTGGGACGCCGTTTCGTGCTGCTGGCCGCCATCTCCTTCAGCCTGCTGGGCGCCGTGGTCCTCGCGTTCGCCGACTCGACCATCTGGCTGTTCTTCGGCCGAATCGCCCAGGGCATCGCCGTCGGTGCGTGTTCGGCCGCCGGGTCCGCCGCCCTCATCGAGCACGAACCCGCCCGGAACCTGCGCCGCGCGGGCCTCGCCGCCACCCTCACCACCGCGCTCGGCGCGTCGCTGGGCCCGCTGTTCGGCGGGGCCGTCGCGCAGTACCTGCCGCACGCCCTGGTCCTGCCGTACGTGCTGTTCGCGCTGGCGCTCCTGCCCGCGCTGATCATGGTGCTGCTGCTCCCCGCGCCCACCGGCGGGCAGTCGCGACCCACCCAGCTGTTCCAGGTCCCGCACGTCCCCGCACCCATCCGTCAGGTGTTCTGGCTGTCCTCCCTCGGTGTCGCACTGGCGTGGGGCGCCGTCGGCCTGTTCCAGTCGGTGGTCCCGACGTGGATCATCGGCCTGCTCGGCGTGAGCAACCTCGTGGTCGCCGGCGGTGCCGCCGCACTCGTCATGATCTGCTCGGTGACAGCGCAGCTCGTGGCCAACCGGCTCGGAACCGTGCTCTGCCGAACCCTGGGCATCGGCGCCGTCGGCGCAGGCATGATCGGGTTGCTCGTCGTCGACTTCGTCCCGTCCCTCGTCCTGCTGTGCGTCGTGACCGTCGTCGTCGGTGTGGGACACGGACTTTCGTTCGCCGGTGCGATGCGGGCGGTGGGCGCCGCCGCCGCGGAGCACGCCCCCGACGCCCAGGGCGGGACGCTCGCCGCGTTCTTCACCGTCGGCTATATCGGTCTCGCGGTGCCGTCCATCTGCGCGGGCATCGCCATCACCGTCCAGGGCATGCACGTGGCCATCATCGAACTCGCGATCATCGGCGCCGTCCTGTGCGGCGTCCTCGCGGTGCTCAGCGTCCGCACGACGGGTCGTGACCACGCCGATCTACCCTCGACGCAGTGAAATTTCTCGACCGGTTCTACCTCGACGGGTTCATCCTCGGCATCGTCGCCGTGGCGATCCTGGGGAGCATCTTCCCGGTGTCGGGGACCGGTCAGACGGTGCTCGCCTGGTTCCGTCGACGGTCCAGTCGTCGATAGCGTTCACGTCCATCGCCACGGGCAACGTGGCCGGGGCGATCGTGAGCGCGTCGTTCTCCAATCTCATCGATGTCTTCGTGACACCGGCGCTGGTGATCTCCATCAGATCCAGCTGATCGTCTGCGCCGCACTCGCGCAGAAGTATTCGAGGCGCAGCCGCGAGGAGTCGGCCAGTACTGTGGCATGAGGACGTGAAATGCCGATGCCCGAGCCACTTCGTCACTGCGAGTTCCGCTTCTACGAGGAGCTGAACGACTTTCTGCCGCCGGTACGGCGGAAGCACACCTTCGAGCACGAGTTCGACGGCACACCGTCGGTGAAGGACCGGATCGAGGCGCTGGGCGTACCGCACACCGAGGTGGACCTGATCCTCGTCGACGAGGTGTCGGTCGATTTCGGGCACCTGCTGCGCGGCGGCGAACGCGTCGCGGTGTACCCGATGTTCGAGCGACTCGATCTGACCGGGGTAACGAAACTGCGTCCCCAACCGTTGCGGGACCCGACGTTCGTGCTCGACGTGCATCTCGGCCGTCTCGCCCGCTACCTTCGCCTGCTCGGCTTCGACACCCGCTACCGCAACGACTTCGCCGACCCGGAACTGGTGGACATCTCCCTGTCCGAGCATCGCATCGTCCTGACCCGGGACACGGGCCTACTCAAGCGGTCGGCGCTCACCCACGGCGCGTTCCTGCACGAAACGGACCCCCGTCGGCAATTGCGGGAAGTGCTGGACCGCTTCGACCTTCGGTCGCGGATCTCGCCGTTCACGCGGTGCGCGCGATGCAACGGGCTTCTCGCGCCGGTTCCCCGTGCCGAGGGGCTCGCCGAGGCACCACCGGGCGTCGCGGGCAACGAACACCAGTTCAGTCGGTGCCGGGACTGTGCGCAGCTGTACTGGCCGGGCAGCCATCTTCCGAAACTGCGCCGACGCCTGTCGGAGGTCGGGGTGACGCTCGAGGTGGATTCTCAGGATGCGTGACGCAGCTGCTCGGCGAACTCCGCCGAGCACACGCAGTCGCCGAATTCGTCGCAGTCGATGATCAGTGCGTGCCGGACCTCGGACAACTCGACGCACGACTCGTCCGTGCACTCTGCTCCGTAGAGCGCGTGCACGATCAATGTTCCGTGACAGGTGTCGATCACGTGTGCTGTCCTCCTCACTTCTCGTTCCCCACCTCTGTTGATACCACCCGTCCCCGACAGTGCAGGGACGTGCGCGGGGTGTGTCTAGTTGCGCTCGACGTCGATCGGGTGAGTGGCGAGCAGGGCGAGGGGGAGTGGCTGCCGACGCAGCACCTGGGCCCACACGTCGACCCGGGCGGGAGCGACCACGTCCGACGCGAGCGCCGAGATGACGATCCAGTCGTCGCGCTGGAGTTCCGAGTCGAGCTGGCCGTACGTCCAGCCCGAGTAGCCGGCGAAGATGCGGACACCCTCCACCAGCGGGGCGATGACCTCGGGGTCGGAGTCGAGATCCACCATCACCACGCGGCCGTGGACCCGGCGCAGACCCTCGACCCCGTCGGCCTGCGCGCCGGTGCGCAGCGTCGCCAGGCACAGTGCGGCGTCACGTTTGACGGGACCGCCGACGTACAGCGCGGACGGGCGCGCGGCGAGCGGTGCCCACTGTGGCAGCACGTCGTGCACCGCGGTTTCGCTGGGACGGTTGATGACCACGCCGAGGCTGCCGGCGTCGTTGTGCTCGATCACATAGATCACGGTGCGACGGAATGCGGGTTCGACGAGATCTGTGGACGAGACCAACAGGCTGCCGGGCCGGACCACCGGTTCCGTCGACGCCGTTCGATCTTCGGGTTCTTCTGCGTGCGCCACCTGAACATCATCCCACCGCGGCGGACGCGATGTGACGGAGGACGCGACCTGCGTCCGGTTCGCCGCTTTACGCCGCCGGCAGCCCCGCCGTCTCGGCCAGGACCGCGAGGTGGTGCTCGAACAGTGCGCCCGGTGTGGTGAACGTGTCGGCGCCGTACTGCCCGAACACCTCGAAGTTCACCGCCCCGAACAGCGCCGACCAGACCAGGACGCCGCGGGCGAGCAGATGGTCGGGTGTGGTGAGTCCGAGTTCGGCGCGGATGCGGTCGAGGTCTGCGGCGAGTGCGTCGTCGATGGGCGCCGCCGAGTCCGCCTCGAGCTTGCCCTTCTGGAACGCGTTGTCGAAGATCCCGACGAGGGCGTAGATGACCCGCGTCCCCGGAGTCGTGGTCTGCTCCCCGGGCGCGTGGTAGCCGGGAACCGGGCTGCCGAACAGCAATCCGTAGCGGGCGGGCTCGCGGAGTGCCCACTCGCGCACCGCGCGGCCGAGCGCCAGGAACTGTTCCCGCGGTTCGGCTGCGGACGCCACGGCCGCTTCCGCGGCGTCGCCGAGTTCGTTGTATCCGTCGACGACGAGCAAGGTCAGCAGCTCGTCGCGGCTCTTGACGTACCGGTAGACGGCGGACGACACCACGCCGAGGTCCCGCGCGACGGCCCTCAGCGACAGGGCGGCGGCACCGACCGCGGCCAGGTGTTCGCGTCCGATCCTCGTGATGTCCTGCAACGTCTGCTCGCGGGCGCGCTCTCGTGGTGTTCCTGGCATGGGACCCAGCGTGACGATTCCAGAGAGCGGTGTCAACAAACGAGAGCACTGCTCTTGACAATGACGACAGGGGAGAGCATGCTCGAATCAGACAGAGAGCAGTGCTCTCGAATTACCGAAATCGACTCACACAGCAGGAGCGGACATGTCGAACATCGAGATCGTCACCGGAGCAGGACCCGTCGGCTGGACAGTCGCTGAGCAGCTCGCCGAACAGGGACGACAGGTGCGGGTCCTCACGCGATCGGGCAGCGGCCCGGACCATCCCCTGATCGAGCGGCGGAAGGTCGACGTCTCCGACGCCGACGCACTGCGTGAGGCATTCGACGGAGCGGTCGCCGTCTATCACTGCATCCACGCCGCCTACAGCGCCGACGCGTGGGAGCGCGAACTCCCCGCCGCCGAGCGCGTCGTCCTCGAGGCCGCCGGACACGTCGGCGCCGTCGTCGTGTTCCCAGAGCCTCTACTCCTACGACACGTCGCAGCAGCCGATGACCGAGCACACGCCGCGGTCGGCCGACTCGGGCAAGCGCGGCATCCGGACCCGCTTGCTGAAGGCCCGCGCCGAGTCCCCCACCCCCACCGTGAGCGTCGTCGCGTCCGACTTCTTCGGACCGCAGGTGCGCAACGCGCACGCCGGCGAACGCATGGTGCCCGTCGTCCTCGCGGGCAAGACGATGCGCGTCCTCGGTTCCGCCGACCTACCCCACTCGTTCACGTACGTTCCCGACTTCGCGGCCGCGATGATCGCCGCCGCCCACGACCCCACGCTGTGGAACTCGGTGCTGCACGCACCGACAGCGCCGGCCGTCACCCAGCGGCAGATGGTCGAGGCCTACGCGAAGGCCGCCGGGGTCCCCGCCCCGAAGGTGGGCACACTGCCCGGCTGGGTGATCCGCGGCGGCGGGCTCGTGCACCAGGGGAGCCGCGAACTGGCGGAGATGCTGTACCAGTTCGAGGAGCCGTTCGTGATGGACTCGTCCGAGAGCGAGGCCCGGCTCGGACTGGCCCCGACGCCGCTGGACCGCGCCGCCGAGGAGACCGTCCGGTGGTGGCAGGACAGGTCGGTCGCGGCCGCCGGATAGGGTCCTGTGAATGGCGAAACAGCTCGGCGACCGGCGCGAGGCGTGGCGCAGAACGGCGTACACCCTCCGGCGGTCGCCCGGGCTGGCCCGCCTCGCGACGGTGCGATTCGCCAGTCAGCTGGGCGACGGCATGTTCCAGACGGCACTCGGCGGCGCGATTCTGTTCAACCCGGAGCGCGCAACGGATCCCGTCACGATCGCCGCCGGTTTCGCGGTACTGCTGCTCCCGTACTCGGTGATCGGACCGTACGCGGGCGCGCTCCTCGACCGCTGGGACCGCCGCGCCGTGCTGCTGTGGGCGAATGTTCTGCGCGGACTGCTGATACTGGTGACGGCCGTCTTGCTGGAGACCGGGACCGGTGAGTCCGCGCTCCTCCTCCTCGCCCTCGCCGCCATCGGCGTGAGCCGGTTCGTTCTCGCGGGAGTCTCGGCGGCGCTGCCGCGAGTGGTGCACCGGTCCTGGCTCGTGGCCACCAATTCGGTGCTCGCCACCGCCGGCTCCGTCGTCGCCGCACTCGGAGCCGCGACGGCGGTCGCGATCATCTCCCTCGTCGGCGCCGGCGACCGCGGCTCGGGAATCGCCGTCGCGACCGCCGCCTGCGGTTCCGCGGTGGCCGCGTTCGCGGCATCGCGCTTTCACCATCGACTGCTGGGTCCGCACGCCGACGAGAAACCTGCATACGGGGCGGTCCGCGCCGTCGCCGCCGGACTGCGTAACGGGGCGGTCGCCGTGTGGCAGTCCCCGGGCGTCACGACCGCGATGATCGGAATAGGTACGCACCGGATCGTTTTCGGGGTCAACACGTTGATCATGGTTCTGGTGCTCCGCGACACCGCCACCGTCAGCGCCCTGCCGGGCGGCCTGGCCGGGTTCGGCGTCGCCGTCGGCGCCACCGCCGGGGGCATGCTGCTTGCGGCGATCTCGACACCGTTCCTTATTCCGCGCGTCGGACGGTCCCGCACCATCGTCGGCGGTCTGATCCTCGCCCTCGTCGTGCAGTGCACGCTCGTCGCGACGCTCACGCAGGCGTCGCTGCTGTGCGGCGCGCTCCTCCTCGGATTCGCCGGGCAGTCCATCAAACTCACCGGAGACGCGGCGATGCAGATCGAGATCGAGGACGACCGCCGGGGGCAGGTGTTCGCGCTGCAGGACACGGTGTTCAACGTGGCCTTCATCGCGTCGATCGCCGCGGCCTCCCTCGTGATCGCCCCCGACGGCCGGTCACTCGGATTGGTGCTTGCGGGCGGCGCGGTCTACGGACTCGGACTGCTCGGCGTCCTGTTCAACTCCCGACGCGAATCCGTCTGAGAGCGGACCTGTCTGAGAACCGGGCTACTTCGACCCCGGCATGGGCACGTTCTGCAGTCGGACCTGACCGCGAGCCACCTCCTTGCCGGTGTCGGTCGCGGTGATCACCACCGACCACAACTGCTGGACCCGGCCCTGCTGGATGGGCACCGCGACCACGTCGACCCGCCCCTCGGTGCGGGCCCGCAGGAAGTCGGTGCCGTTGTGCACGCCCACCGCGAACTCACCACGGTCGGCGACGGCGGTACTCGCGCCGATGCTCGCGGCCGATTCGACCGCCGTCGTGTAGACGCCGCCGTGCACCACGCCCCACGGTGTGTGATGGTCGGCGGACAGATCGATGTGGCCGACGACCTTCGTTCCCGACACCTCGTCGAGTTCCAGGCCGGCAGCGGCCACGAAGGCGCTCGCCGCCTCCCGCGTCAGATCGGTCATGGTGGGTTCTCCTCGAACACTCGGTCAGTTTGAAATCCCAACCCACCTTGCCCGGCTTCGGCCCTGACGTCAATGGCTTCAGCAGTGCCGATCACCGGATCAGGGCGCCACGTATGCACCGCCGCGATCACCGGTGGCTCGGCCATCGTCATCTCGACATTCCACGTCCCGTTGCCGGACGGGTCGGTGAAGTAGCGGGCCTCGCCGTCGGCGTCGTAGTCGAGCACCGACCGATCGGCCACGCCGTCTCCGTCCGAATCCCACATCGCGTCGTCGAGGAGGCCGTCGCCGTCGAAATCCAAGCGCACGGCATCGACACCTCCGGACGGCCCCAGGTCGAGATCGGCGGGTGACGTCCACGCCGTCGGGGCCTCGGCGCCGGTTCCGAACGAATACTCGAGAGAATCCATATGAAGGTAAGACGCAGCGGAATCGGATCCGGTTCCATCTGCGCCCGATCAAATTCTCCACTGCGACAGTGAGACCGCACTGTGACCGGACGTGCCGGGCTCGTGCGCGGAGGATGCCGTCGCCCGGTGTTATCTTCAACCCGAACGTGCAGGTCGGTCCACCAATCACTCCGACCACCGATCTGGAGGGGTCCCGTGGTCGAGAAGTCATGGTCTGTGGCCGGAGTGCCGCTGTGCGTCGCCGCCGTCGTGGCCGCGACGATCGGCTTCACCGCCGCCCCCGCCGCGGCCGAGACCCTTCCGTGGCTGCCGGTGAACGCCTGCGGCGAGACCGGGTTCAACCCGGCCAAGGAACCTCCGAGTCCGGGCGGCGGCCCACTGCTTCCGCCCATTCCCCCGAGCGTGAGCATCCCGATCCCGTACCCCGACTTCGTGCCGGTGCCGGTCCCCGGGCCGACCGCCGATCAGACGCGGGTCGCCCAGGACCTTCCCGCCGACCCGTGCGCGGACCCGTGCCCCGACCTCACCGATCCGGTCGACGAACCGGACGCGGAGCCCGGGTCCTCGGGTTCTGCAGGCTCTTCCGGATCCGCGGGGTCCTCGGGTTCGTCCGGCTCCAGTGCGCTGACCATCCCGAAGATCTCGATCGATCCGCGTCCCGAAACCATTCCCATCCCCGTTCCCGGCGGCCCCGGCCTCGAACCGCAGCCGGCGCCTCCAGTCGAGATCAACCCGGCCGAACGGGGTTCCCTCACCGCACCCGTGGCGAAGCCGGAGGTCGGCGACGTCCGGCTGGTGTCGCAGCTGACGGGCCGCGGTTCGGAGAACCGCACGGACAAGCGCTGGCAGGTCGACGGCACCGACCTCGGCATCACCTGGGAGACGAAGCCCGGTGAGGTCGCGGTCGCGTTCGGCGACACGTTCGGCAAGGACTGGGCTCCGCCCGGCGCGTTCGGCGAGGACTGGCGGAGCAACGTTCTCGGCCACAGCACCGACACCGACCTGTCCGACGGCATGACCATCGACAGCATGGTCCAGGACAGCCGGTGCCATGCCGCCGAGATCATCGACAGCAGGCACATCAACAACTTCGAGACCACCACCATCCCCACGTCGGGGTTCGCGATCGGCGACCGTCAGTACCTCAGCTACATGTCGGTGAAGCGCTGGAGCATGGTCCCCGGCATGTGGTACACGAACTACGGCGGCATCGCCTACTCCGACGACAACGGGCAGACCTGGACCAAGGACCAGCACGCCAAGTGGGACAACATCTTCGGCGCCCGATTCCAGGTGTCCGCGATGGTGCCGCAGGGCGACTACGTGTACATGTTCGGCACCCCCAACGGGCGGATCGGCACCATCGGCCTGGCCCGGGTGCCGGTCGATCAGGTCTTGAACACCACGTCGTACCAGTACTGGTCGGACGGCACGTGGACCCCGGTGTCCCAGCACCTCGCGACCCCCGTCGTCGGCGGGGTGGCCAGCGAACTGTCCGTCCGCTACGACGCGACCGCGGACACGTGGCTGATGAGCTACCTCGAGCCCGTCGGCGGCTCGATCATCCTGCGGCAGTCGTCGAGCCCGCAGGGTGCGTGGTCGGACGGCGCGACGCTCGTCGACACGGCCGACTACCCGATGGCGTACGGCGGCTTCATGCATCCGTGGTCGACGGACAGGGATCTGTATTTCACGATCTCGGAGTGGGACAGCTACAACGTCTACCTGATGCACGCGTCCCTGCACCCGTGAGTACTTGTCAACCGCCCGCGGTTAACAAGTACGCACGGCATGGAGGGCGACCTCGGTGGCCTTGACGACGAAGAACACGTCCAGCCCCGGAACCAGATCGAGTTCCGCGACGGACGCCGCCGTCACGTCGGCGCTGAGTTCGAACCGGCCGCCGGCTTCGGCGGCGCGCACCCGGACCGTCGGCCCGCGAACCTCGATTTCCGAGATGGACACCCGGAAGACGTTGCGCGGACTGCCTTCCGGAGAGCGGCGGTGGACGGCCACCGAATGGGGAGCGAACACCGCGACCGCCGGCGCGCCCGGCACGAAATCGGCATCGGGCAGACCGTGCAGCCGAACACCGGTCTCGGTCTCGAAGCCGTCCTGCGCCCCGAACACGGGAACGAGGTTGAGCCCGGCGATCCGCGCGGCGAACGCACTGCGGGGACGCGTCAGCACGTCTCGCACCGAACCGAATTCGACGACCTGACCGCCCTCGACGACGATCACGCGGTCGGCCAGCGCCAGCGCGTCCAGGATGTCGTGGGTGACCACGACCGCGGTCCGGTTCCCTTCCCGCAGCACCCGCCTCAGCAGCACGCGCAGGGCGGGCGCTGCGGCCACGTCGAGGGCCGCCATGGGTTCGTCGAGCAGGAGGGCCTGGGGCTCCGCCGCGAGAGCCCGGGCCACCGCGACCCGCTGCGCCTGCCCCCCGGACAGCTCGTGCGGGCGTCGGTCGGCGAACTGCGTCGCATCCACTGCGTCCAGCCATTTCTCGGCGATCGCCCGCGCCTCACGACGTCCCCGGCCGGCACTGCGCGGGGCGAACGCCACATTGGCGGCCACCGTCAGATGCGGGAACAACAGCGCCTGCTGCGCGAGCAACGCGATACCGCGCCGGTGCGGCGGCACTGCCACACCCCGGGTGGTGTCGGTGAGCACCCGACCGTTCAGTTCGACCCGCCCGGCATCCGGCCGCACCAGGCCCGCGACCACCGAGAGTGCCGTCGATTTGCCGGCACCGTTCGGCCCGAGCACCGCCAGCACCTCGCCCTCGCCGAGGTCGAACCCCACGTCGACGCCACGCGCATCCACCCGCGCCTCGACGCTCAGGCCGGTCATACTGCGGCCCTCGACGCCCAGCCCCGCGAACCCACCACGATGAGCACCGCGACCACGACCAGCACCAGCGACAACGCCACCGCTGCATCGGCGTCGGTTTCGCGCTGCAGGTAGATCTCGAGCGGCAGAGTTCGCGTGACGCCCTGCAGACTGCCCGCGAACGTCAGCGTGGCCCCGAACTCGCCGAGCGCCCGCGCGAACGACAACACCGCCCCGGACACCAGGCCGGGCAGCACCAGCGGAAGCGTCACCCGCCGGAAGACGGTGGTGGGGCTCGCGCCGAGCGTCGCGGCGGCGTGCTCGTACCGGCTGCCTGCGGTCCGGAGCGACCCTTCGAGGCTCACCACCAGGAAGGGCAGCGCGACGAACGTCTGCGCGAGCACCACGGCCGTGGTGGTGAACGCGATGTGGATACCCGCGACCTCGAGGTGCTGCCCGATCAGGCCCTTCCGGCCGAACGTGTAGAGGAGGGCGATACCCCCGACCACCGGTGGAAGCACCAGCGGCAGGAGCACCAGCGACCGCAGCACGTGCAGTCCACGAAAACTGCTGCGCGACAGCACAGCCGCCATCGGGACGCCCAGCAGGACGCACAGCACGGTACTGAGGGCGGCGGTGCGCAGGCTCAGTTCCAGTGCGGCGAGCGAGGATTCCGATGTGACCAGCTGAAAGAACCGCGACCAGTCGACGCTCGCCAGCATCGCGAACAGCGGCAGGACGACGAACAGTCCACCCAGTGCCGCCGGGACGAAGATCCAGCCCGGAAGTCCGGACGGGACTCTGACGCGCGCCGCCCGGATCACGGCTGGGCGAATCCTGCCTTCGCCAGCACTGCCTGACCGTCGGGTCCCGTGACGAGGTCGACGAAGCCCTGCGCCGCGTCCGGTGCCTTCGACGCGGACAGCGTCGCAATCGGATAGGTGTTCACTGCCTGCGCGGACTCGGGGAAGGCCACGGCTGTCACCTTGTCGCCCGCGCTCGCCGCGTCCGTGACGTACACGAGTCCGGCGTCGGCCTGTCCGGCCGTCACCTTGTTCAGCACGTCGGTGACCGACGACTCCTCGCTGACCGGGGTGAGGTCGACGCCCGACGCGGTCTCGACCTTCTGCGTCGCGGAACCACACGGAACCTGCGGGGCGCACGTGACCACCAGCGTCCCCTCGCGGTTCAGATCCGCGAAGGAGGTGATGCCCTTGGGGTTTCCGGGTGCCGTCACGATGGTCAGCGTGTTGGTGGCGAAGTCGACGGGACTGCCCTCGACGAGCCCGGCGTCGACCACCTTCGTCATGTTGTTGGTGTCGGCGGACGCGAACACGTCGGCCGAGGCGCCCTGGTCGAGTTGTGCGGCGAGGTCGGAGGATCCCGCGAAGCTGAACTCCACGTGGGATCCCGGGTTCGCGGTCTCGTACATCTGGCCGAGTTCCGTGAACGTGCCCTTCAACGACGCCGCGGCGAACACCGTGATGTCGGCACCCGACGCGGCCGCCGACGTCGACTCGGCCGAACCCGGGGCACTGCTGTCCTCGTTCGACCCGCAGCCGGTGAGAAGACCGAGACCGAGTGCGGCCGCAGCAGCCCCCGTCGTGGCCCTGCGCCAGGACATCTTCATGAAACTCCTCCAGGTGTTTCGACGATCACCGTGGTCGACTTGACGACGGCTACCGCGACCTTGCCGGGCTCGAGCCCGAGGTCGCGGACGGCTTCACTGCTCATCAGGGAGACGACGCGGAAAGGGCCGCACTGCATCTCGACCTGGGCCATCACCTTGTCCATCACCACCGAGGTCACGATGCCGGTGAATCGGTTGCGCGCCGAGGACTCCGATCCGAGCAGATCGGGCGACTTCGACGCGTTGGCGCGCGCGAACTCGGCGAGCGCGGGGCCGTCGACGACCTTGCGTCCCGACTCGTCCTTCTCCGCCGCGAGACTGCCGTTGTCGATCCACCGCCGGACGGTGTCGTCGCTGACGCCGAGCAGTTCTGCGGCCTGTCGTATCCGGATACCCGTCATCCGAGAATTGTCCGCGCATGCGTCATGACCGACATTCTATGTCGGCAAATACGGACCGATCAAGTGCAGTCTTCCGCAGATGCGGATCAGTACACGTCCCGCACGTAGCGCTTGTCGGTCGCGAGCTGCTTCATGTACAGCTCGGTGTCCTCCTCGTCCAGGCGCCCGTGGGTGCGGACGACCTCACGGACCGTCTCGTCCACGTCCTTCGCCATGCGGCTGGCGTCGCCACAGACGTACAGGGACGCGCCCTCCTGCATCCAGCCCCACAGCTTGGCGCCGTGCTCGCGAATGCGGTCCTGCACATAGATCTTCTGCCGCTGATCCCGGGAGAACGCCGCATCGAGGTGAGTGAGAAATCCGTCGCGGTGCATAGCTTCCATCTCCTCGCGGTAGTAGAAGTCGGTAGCCTCGTGCTGCTCACCGAAGAACATCCAGTTCTTGCCTGTGTGGCCCAATTCCCGGCGTTCGTGCAGGAATCCGCGGAACGGAGCGATACCGGTACCGGGACCGACCATGATCATCGGCGCATCGGCGGCCTGCGGGGGCCGGAAGTGCGCCGACTTCTGCACGAAGATCGGCACGTCGGCCTCGTCGCAGTGATCGGCGAGGAACGTCGAGCAGACCCCGGAGCGGTTCTTGCCCTCGTGGTTGTAGCGCACCGCGGAGACGGTCAGCTGCACCTCACCCGGGTCCACCTTGGGACTCGACGAGATCGAGTACAACCGCGGCTGGAGGCGCTTGAGGACACTCAGCCACTCGTCGGCGTCGGCGTCCACCCCGTACTCCGCCAGCACGTCCATCGACTGCCGCCCCCACAACCACTGCTGGAGCGCGATCTTGTTCTGCGGGCGCAGCAGCCGCGCCAGCTCGGTGTCCTGGGTGCGGCTCTGCACGAACCGCAGCAGCTCGGGAGTCACCTTGGTGATCTCGAGTTTCGTGCGCAGCGCCTCGCGCAGCGTCATCTCCGGCAGGTCCGGCAACGTGACGGGGGTGTCCGGGATCGATCGGGTGACCTTCAGCCACTCGTCGACGACGGCGTCGCTGTTGGTCGGCCAGACACCGAGAGCGTCGCCCGCCTCGTAGGAGAACTCCGCGTCGCTCACCTCGAAACCGAACTGCCGCACGTCCTTCGACGATCCCGCCGCGCTGAGCGGAATGTTCTTCGTCAACCGCGTGATCAACGGCGACTTCCGTGTGAACGTCGCCGCCTTCTTCGCCGCGGGCCTGGCCGGCGCGGGTGCGGCCGCCGCCACGGCGGCACCGTCGGCGGCCGCGCGCTCCCGGACCAGATTCTGGACCTGCGTCAGCCACTGACGTGCCTGCTCCTCGTAGTCCGGTTCGCAATCGACACGCTCGGTGAGGCGCTTCGCCTCCAGCTGCTCCAGCCGGGCGTCGATCCGCTTGCCGTGCCCGCAGAAGTCGTCGTAGTTGGAATCGCCGAAAGCCAGTACCGCGTATCGGGTCTGCGACAGCTTCGGGGCCTCGTCGCTGCTGAGCGCCGACCAGAAACTGCTGCCGTTGTCGGGGGCGTCGCCGTCCCCGAACGTGCTGGTGATGATCAGGAGGTCGCGGACGTCGGCGAGGCCCGCGACGTCGTAGTCGTCCATGCTCATCAGGCGGGTGCCGTGCCCGGCCGCCTCGAGTTGTTCGGCGCATTCGGCGGCGAACTCCTCGGCGTTGCCGGTCTGCGACGCCCACACCACCACCACCGGGTGCTGGACCGATTCAGTGTTCGCGGAGTTCGCGTCCGGAACCACGGCACTCTGCGGAACGTCGGACCGGGAGAACAGCCCCGCCATCAGACCGTCCAGCCACACCCGTTTGGACCCGGAGATCGGCGCGCTCCGCGGTAGGACCGGAACGCCCTGGATCTCGGTGGACTGCAGTCCCGACAGCAGGCCGGCGAGGTACATGCGTTCGTGTTCGTCGAAGGTGGGCGAAGCCGAATCGTCCAGGCCCAGGATGCGACTCATCTCGGCGGCGGGCGAACTATGCGCGAGGGTGAGCGCTCCGCCGGTCTCCGGAACCTCCTGCGCCGACACCGGGGCCACCCGGGTCAGGGAGACGGCGCACGCCTTGAACTCCGGCTGGAAGGATGTGGGATCGACGGCGTCGTTGGTGACGGCGTTGATGCTGAGGTACTCACCGAACGAGTCGTTCCAGTGGAACGGGGCGAAACACCCTCCGGCGAGGACGCGGTCGCTGACGACGGCGGGAAGCACCGCGCGGCCGCGCCGGGACGCCACCTCCACCTTGTCGCCGTCGGCGATCGAAAGTTTCTGCGCATCAGCCGGATTGATCTCGACGAACGGGCCGGAGTTCAGCTTGTTGAGCTTGGCCACCTTGCCGGTCTTCGTCATCGTGTGCCACTGGTGCTGCAGGCGACCGGTGTTGAGGACGAAGGGATAGTCGTCGTCGGGCATCTCCGCGGGCAACATGTGCGGGCGAGGGAAGAACGCGGCCTTGCCGCTGGCAGTGGCGAACGCGAGCCGGGGGAGTGAACCGTCGGGAGCCGACAGCAGGTTCTGGCTCACACCGTCGTTGAGGTAGCGGAGGGGATTGCGATCGGTGCGGTTGCCGGGCGGGCTCGGCCACTGCACCGGCGTCTCCCGCAGCCGGTCGTAGGAAATGCCGCGAAGGTCGTAGCCGGTCTTGGGATTCCAGGTGCGCTTGATCTCCTCGAACACGTCCTCCGAGGAGTCGTAGGTGAACGCGTCCGCATACCCCATCTCGCAGGCGACGCGGGCGATGATCTGCCAGTCGGGCAGCGCCTGGCCGACCGGATCGACGGCCTGCTGCAACAGGGTGAGGTTGCGCTCGGAGTTGATCATCACCGAATCCGACTCCGCCCACAGCGCGCCCGGCAGCAGGATGTCGGCGTAACCGTTGGTCTCGGTATCGAGGAAGACGTCCTGCGTGATCACCAGCTCGGCGGCCTCGAGGCCCTCGATCACGGTCCGCCGGTTCGCCACGGTGGCAACGGGATTGGTGCAGATGATCCAGCAGGCCTTGATGTCACCCGCGACCATCCGCTCGAACATGTCGACGGTTCCGGTGCCGACCTCCGTGCGGATGCTGCCCTCCGGCAGTTCCCACAGATCCTCGATGAATGCCCGGTCGTCGGCGGCGAGTACCGACCGCTGCCCCGGCAGGCCGGGACCCATGTACCCCATCTCGCGGCCACCCATCGCATTGGGCTGGCCGGTGAGGGAGAACGGGCCGCTGCCCGGACGGCAGATCGCACCGGTGGCCAGGTGCAGGTTGCAGATCGCGTTGGTGTTCCAGGTGCCGTGGGTGCTCTGGTTGAGGCCCATCGTCCAGCAGCTCATCCAGTTCCCGGCCTCACCGATCCACTGGGCGGCCTGACGGATGTCGGATTCGGGGATGCCGGTGATGTCCGCGACCTTCTCGGGGGTGTACTCCTCGAGGAATTCCGGCATCACCTCCCAGCCCTCGGTGAACTCGGCGATGAACTCGGGGTCGGTGTGCCCGTTCTGCACGAGGAGGTGCAGCAGGCCGTTGAGCAGCGCGAGGTCGGTGCCGGGCGTGATCTGCATGAACAGGTTCGACTTGTCGGCGGTCGCGTTGCGACGCGGGTCGACCACGATCAGCTTGGCGCCGGCCTTGACGCGGTCCATCATCCGGAGGAACAGGATCGGGTGACAGTCCGCCATGTTGGCGCCGATCACGAAGAACACGTCGGCCTTGTCGAAGTCCTGATACGAGCCGGGCGGGCCGTCCGCGCCCAGCGACTGCTTGTAGCCGGTGCCCGCACTGGCCATGCACAGCCGCGAGTTCGACTCGATCTGGTTGGTGCCGACAAAGCCCTTCGCGAGCTTGGTGATGAGGTATTGCGCCTCGATGGACATCTGACCGGAGACGTAGAAGGACAGGGCGTCCGGTCCGTGCTCGTCGAGTTGTTCCTTCAGCCGGCGCGCGGTCTCGCTGATGGCGGCGCCGACGTCGATCGAGGTGGGTGCCTCCCCCCGCTCGTCGCGGACGTACCCGGATTCCATCCGGCCACCGGCCACCAGCATCTCGGCGCTCGTCGCACCCTTGGTGCACAGCCGCCCGAAGTTGGTGGGATGGTCCTTGTCGCCGGACGCCTTGAGCACGCGGCGCGCACCGGTCTCGGGATCGACCCCGACCTCGAGCACCATGCCGCAGCCGACACCGCAGTACGAGCAGGCGGTCTTCACTGTGGAAGTCCCGGCTTTCTGCTGCTGCATCGACTAGCTCCTCACCTGCACGGTCGCAGCCTGTCCACCCGGCTCACGACCTGTATCAATGCTGCCGTGAACCGTGTTTCGTCGGGATTAACCCCCGTGAGCGTTCGGTGACGTCTCTCGCACCCGGCCCCGGGCACGGTGGTGATGTCGGCAGGCAGAAACGACCAGATCATGTGACCGTCGTCACTTCAGGTGAGTGGCCGCCCGAAAGCGGAGTAAGGAGACGACGACGTCGACCCGCGCGGATCGACGATCGGTCAGCCCTGCTGCGTGGCCCACCACGACAGTAGTTCGGCCTCGGCGTCGTCACGGCTGAGGGGACCGCGATCGAGCCGGAGCTCCTTGAGGTACTTCCACGCCCTCCCGACGTCGGGGCCCGCGGGAATGCCGAGCAGCTCCATGATCGCGTTGCCGTCGAGGTCGGGGCGCACCCGTGCGAGGTCTTCCTGCTCGGCGAGCCGAGCGATCCGCTCCTCGATGTCGTCGTACGTCGCCTGCAGGGCGGCCGCCCGCCGCTTGTTGCGGGTGGTGCAATCGGCGCGGACCAGCTTGTGCAGCCGCGGCAGCAGGGGCCCGGCATCCGTCACGTACCGGCGCACGGCGGAATCGGTCCACTGACCCTTGCCGTAGCCGTGGAACCGCAGGTGGAGGAACACCAGCTGCGAGACGTCGTCGACCATCTGCTTCGAATACTTCAGAGCCCGCATCCGCTTGCGGACCATCTTCGCGCCGACCACCTCGTGGTGGTGGAAGCTCACGCCGCCGCCCGGCTCGTTGCGCTTCGTGTCCGGTTTACCGATGTCGTGCAGCAGCGCCGCCCACCGCAGCACCAGGTCGGGGTCGCCGTCCTCGAGGTCGACCGCCTGCTTCAGCACGGTCAGCGAGTGCCAATACACGTCCTTGTGCTGGTGGTGCTCGTCGATCTCGAGCTTCATCTGCGGCACCTCGGGCAGGACGAAGTCGGCGAGACCCGTCTCGCACATCACGTTCATGCCGTCGATGGGGAACTCGCCGAGAATCAGCTTGTCGAGTTCGGCCCGCACACGTTCGGCCGTGATCCGCTCGATCTGCGGTGCCATGTCGACAATGGCTTGATGCACACGCTCGTGCAGGGTGAATCCCAGCTGGGACACGAACCGCGCGGCCCGCAACATGCGCAGCGGATCGTCGTTGAAGGAGTTCTCCGGCGCCGACGGCGTGTCCAGCACCCCGGCCAGCAGCGCGTCCATGCCGCTCAGCGGGTCGACGAAGTCCTGCGAGCCGTCCGCACCGATGCGCACGGCCATCGCGTTGACCGTGAAATCGCGCCGCACCAGGTCGTCCTCGAGCTTCGTCCCGAACTGGACGACGGGATTGCGCGACACCCGGTCGTAGGCGTCGGCCCGATACGTCGTGATCTCGATCTGCTGGCCCGCCTTGGCGGCACTGATCGTCCCGAACTCGATGCCCGTGTCCCACTGGTTGTCGGCCCAGCCGGACAGCAGTTTCTGCACCTGCTCCGGGTGGGCGTCGGTGGTGAAGTCGAGGTCGGTGCCGAGGCGGCCCAGGATCGCGTCCCGGACACTGCCCCCCACCAGGTACAACTCGTGACCGGCGGCAGCGAACCTCTCACCGAGCGGCGTCAGGACTTCGGACAGCTCGCGCAGCGTCACGGCGGCGCCGACAAGCAGTCGCGTACGGCGCTCGTCGTCGAGAGAAGGGGCAGTCACGTCCAGGAAGCTTACCGAGGTGCGCAAATAGCGGGATACGCATACACGCTGTCACCTCCCCGTTCGGTTCACCACAGGTGTGTCACGAAGCGTCTCGGTTCGGGTGCGGCGTTCCGGTGGAGACGGCAAAGCCAACTACTATCGATGGGGTGTCTGCTGCCGAACGTGCGAACAGGAGTCGCCGCAACTCGCGGCGGCGCGGCGCCGTCGGCAAACCCGCGAAACCCCACATGAGGACGGTTCGCGAAACCTCGGCGGGCGGACTGGTCGTCAACGGTCTCGGCGGACCGCGGGAGAATCTGTGCGCCGCGCTGATCGGACGCACCGACCGCCGCGGGCGGCTGCTGTGGTCGCTGCCCAAGGGACACATCGAGCAGGGTGAGACCGCCGAACAGACCGCGATGCGTGAGGTCGAGGAAGAGACCGGCATCCAGGGCACCGTCCTCGCGTCGCTCGGCAGCATCGACTACTGGTTCGTCACCGAAGGCCGGCGGGTCCACAAGACCGTCCACCACTATCTGCTGAGATTCCTCGGTGGGGAACTGTCGGACGAAGACGTGGAAGTCACCGAGGTAGCGTGGGTGCCGCTCGCCGAGCTGGGATCACGCCTGGCCTACGCAGACGAACGGAAACTCGCAGAAATCGCCGGTGACTTGATCTCCAAGATGACTACCACCCCGACCGCGCCCGACCTGAAGCTCCAGAAGGGGCCAGACGCCGGATGAGGATGGCTTTGCGTCGGGTCGGTGCCGTGACGTTGACCGCACTCGCGGTCGTTCTCGCTCCCACCAGCACCGTGGTGGCGGCGGCCCAGGACCCGGTGCCCCCCGAGAGCGCCGGGACACAGACGGTCGACGAGGACCCCGAGTTTCTCGAACTGCACATCGACAACGTCACCCCGTCCACGGTCACCACCACCAGCGACCCCTTCGTCACCGTCACAGGCTCGGTGAAGAACATCGGCGACCGCACGGTCCGCGACGTCAGCGTGCGCTTGCAGCGCGCTCCCGCCGTCGCGAGCAGCGAAGGCCTCCGCACGTCCCTCACCCTCGATCAGTCCCGGTACGACACGGTCGGCATGTTCGACACGGTCGCGAGCCGCCTCGACGAAGGGCAGAGCAAGCAGTTCACGCTGTCGCTGCCATTGCGGTCCGACACCGACATCTCCCTCGACATCACCGAACCCGGCGTGTATCCGCTGATGGTGAACGTGAACGGCACCCCCGAGTACGGCGGGGCCGCGCGCCTCGACGACGCCCGTTTCCTGCTCCCCGTGTTCGGGGTCCCCGGCAGTCCGGCCGTGCCCCCGGACATCTCCAGTCCTGTCGCCGTCACCATGCTGTGGCCGCTCGCCGACCGGCCCCGGCTCGCGGCGGGGGTGCCCGGCTCCGTCACCGAACCGGTCCGTCTCGTCGACGACGACCTCGCGACCTCGCTCGCGGACGGCGGCCGGCTCGACGAACTGCTGGGCGCGGCGGAGTTCGCCACCCGGGAGAGCGTCGACCGCGACCACACGCTCCGCGACAGTCTGTGCCTGGCCGTCGACCCGGACCTGCTGATCACCGTCGAAAACATGACCCGCGGATATCTGGTGGTGGACGACCCGTCCGATCCCACCGGTTCCGCGCACGAGGGCGCCGGTAAGGATGCCGCGTCGGCGTGGCTCGACCGCGCCCGGTCGCTGGCCGCGTCCATGTGCACAACATCGGTGCCGTTCGCGCAGGCCGACCTGTCCGCGATCACCGAGGTCGCGAACCCGGACCTCACCGCGACCGCCGTCGAAACCCCCGCGGACATCGTCGACAACGTTCTGGGTGTCACGTCGCTGCGCAATTTCGTGTGGAGCGACGCCGGCGTGCTCGACGACGCGACGGCGCAGATGCTCCGCGGAGACGAGGCGACCACCACGCTCGTGGCCGCGAATTCCATCGACACGACCACACCCCGCGACAGCGCCCACGTCATCGAGGCGACACCGCCGCCCGCTCCCGTTCCCGCGAACGGGGAGACGACCCCGGCGGCCACCGAGACGCCCACGGCCACCGGAAGCGTCGACGCGCTGCTGTTCGATCCGTCCGTCGGCACGGCACTCGCCGCCATGGGGACGACACCGCAAACTCCCTCCTACACCCCCGAACGCGCGCGGTACGACCTCTCGGACGATTCCCAGACCGCACGACTGCAGGACGCACTCGGTGCGGTGTCGTGGTCTGCACTCGAACCCGGGGCCGCACGGGCCGCAGGCACGCCCCGATCGCTGATGGTGGTGCCGCCGCAGCTGTGGACGGCCGGCGCCGAGGACGCGAAGACGCTGCTGTCCACGGTGTCCTCGCTGATGCGCTCGGGGCTGGCGACGCCCAGACCGCTGTCCGCGATGCTGGGCCGTCAGCCCGGATCACCGGAGCTCGCGACCTTGGAGTACCCGGATCAGGCAGCCGAGGACGGCGTCCCCGCCCATATCCGCGACGCCGCCGCCACGCAGACGCCGCGGATCGAGGCACTGAACGCTGCTCTGGTCGACGACCCGCAGGCCCCGCTCACCCCGGAGCGATTCACGGCACCGCTGCGCGAGGACCTCCTGCGCTCCATGAGCCTCGCGCATCGCCGCGACGACGAACGGCGGTCCGCAGAAGAGGCGTCCGACGTGCGCGCCGACGAGGTGGCCGAAACCATGGACGACCTGTTCGGGGCCGTCACCGTCGTGTCGCCGGGCGGCGTCTACACGCTGGCGTCGGAACAGAGCCCGTTGCTGCTGGTGGCCAGGAACGACCTGCCCGTCGGAATCACCGTCCGTCTCCAGGTGGATGCGCCTTCGGGGATGACCATCACCGACATCGGCCCCACCACGCTGCCTCCGCGCGGCAGTCGCACCCTCACCGTTCCCACCGAGGCCAACGACTCCCGCAAGCTCGTCGTCAAATTCTCTCTGACCACCGCCGATGGACAGCAACTGGGAGAGCCGACCAGCGTGACGGTACGGTCCAACGCGTACGGGCAGGCGTTGGCGATACTGACAGCATGCGCGGGTGCTCTGCTGCTGTTCCTTGCCGGCCGCCGGCTGTGGCATCGATTCCGCGGCCAGCCGGATCCAGCTGACGAAGGGTACGAACGTTCATGACCGGGAACTTGCCCAGTAGGGGCCAGAGGCTTCCCGATCGCTCCCATCCCCGGGTCGCACCGTGGGAACGGGACCACTGGGCTCGGGAGATCCGGCCGGACGAGGCGCCGACGGTGCAGTTCGCGGCCATCCGCGTCGACCCCCCGCCGCCTCCGGTCCGGGACTCCGGGCCCTCGACGGCGCCGCAGAAGCAGAGCAACTCCCGACTGCTGGCGTCCACCGGTTCGATCGCGGTGGCGACGCTCGTCAGCCGCATCACCGGATTCGCCAAGCAGCTCCTCGTCCTGACGCTGCTGGGTGGGTCGGTGGCCAGCTCGTTCACCGTCGCCAGCCAGATCCCGAACATGATCTCCGAGCTCGTGCTGGGAGCGGTGCTCACCGCGATCGTGGTGCCCGTCCTGGTGCGCGCCGAACGCGAGGACCCGGACCAGGGTGCCGCGTTCGTGCGACGCCTGTTCACCGCCACGTGCGTGCTGCTCGGCACGGCGGCGCTGCTGGCGACCGCCGCGGCACCCGTGCTCACCACGCATGTGTTCCTGTCGGCCGACGGCAAGGTGAACACCTCTCTCACCACAGCTCTGTCCTATCTCCTCCTGCCCGCGATCCTGTTCTACGGACTGTCGGCGCTGCTCACGGCCATTCTCAACACCCGGCAGGTGTTCAAACCCGGTGCCTGGGCGCCGGTGCTGAACAACGTCGTGATGCTCACCGTGCTGGTGATCTACTACGCGACACCGGGGGAGATCACCCTCGACCCGGTGCGGATGAGCGACCCGAAACTGCTGGTCCTCGGTGTGGGCGTCACGCTCGGTGTCGTGGTGCAGGCGATGAGCCTGGTGCCTGCGATCCGGCGCGAGGGCATCTCGCTGAAACCGCTGTGGGGCCTCGACGACCGGCTCAAGCAGTTCGGCGGCATGGCCGTCGCGATCGTCCTGTACGTGCTGATCAGCCAGGCGGGCATGATCGTCGCCACCCGCATCTCGTCACACGCGGACGCGTCGGGTCCCGCGATCTACAACAACGCGTGGCTCCTGCTACAGCTGCCGTACGGCGTGCTCGGTGTGACGGTGCTGACGGCGATCATGCCGCGACTCAGCCGCAACGCCGCCGCCGACGACACCCCCGCCGTGGTCGACGACCTGTCCGTCGCCACCCGGCTGACGATGATCTCCCTCATCCCGATCATCACGTTCCTCACCTTCGCCGGCCCCGAGATCGGCCAGGCGCTCTACGGGTACGGCAATTTCGGGACCGGTGACGCCGAACGCCTCGGCCAGGCCGTCAGCTGGTCTGCCTTCACGCTCATTCCCTATTCCCTGGTGCTGATCCAGCTCCGTGTGTTCTACGCCCGCGAGCAGGCGTGGACCCCCACGTGGATCGTCCTGGGCATCACCGCGGTGAAGATCGCGCTGTCGGCGCTCACCCCGATGATCGCCTCCAGCGACGACCAGGTGGTCATCCTGCTCGGCGTGGCCAACGGCCTCGGCTACATCACCGGCGCGCTCGTCGGGGGCTGGCTGCTGCACCGCAGTCTCGGCAACCTTCAGATGGCGAACGTCGGCAAGACCGTATGGGTGGTGGTGCTCGCGTCGATGGCGGGTGCGCTCGTCATGCTCGGCGCCGACCGCCTCCTCGGGCTCGACCGTCTCACCAGTCTGTTCGGCGGTCCGGGCTCGATGGTCCGGGTCATGATCAGCGGCGTCCTCATGCTCGTCGTCACGTTCGTGATCCTCTGGTTCGCGAAGGTCCCCGAAATCGTGTCCATCACCGTCGCCGTCGCCCGCAAGGTTCGCGCCCTGCGCGGTCGCGGCGCCGCACCGGAACCGGAGGCCGACCCGCTCGCAGAGGCCGAAACAGAACTGATTCCCGTGGTCCGCGCCACACCGCACGACTTCGGGGCACAGCCGCGTGGTATCGAACGACCCGGTGGACTCCCGTACCCTGGACACGAGCGGGTCGGATCGCCGCCCGGTACTGGTCGGAGTTGGGCATTCGAGAATGAAGGAGTGAGGGTGAGCGACGACGACGTGGCCGGCAGCAAGAGAGCCGGAGGTTCTACGGTGCAAGCGTCCGAACGCGATTCGGCCGCCGCCCCCAACGGCATCGACGCCCCGACCACCCGGATCTCGTCCGAGTCGGCCTCCACCGACTCCGCGACGCCCGACAAGCAAGCCGGCGCCGACGCACCGCAGAAGAAGGACGCAGGCACGTCCGCGGGCTCCGCAGACACTCCGAAAACGGGGCAGAGCAAGGAGACCGGCGATCGGGCGGATGCGCAGACGAAGGCTGCGCCGAAGACTCCCGCGGACGATGCAGGCGAATCGCGCGGAGACACACGTCACATCGGCGCGGCACCCGCACGGGATCTCAGTTACGACACCGGCGTGATCCCGATCACACCGGCACCCGGACGTGAACCCGGCGCAGGCCCGCGTCGTACTCCCCGTGGCCCCAAGCTCATTCCCGGCGCGTCTGTCGCCGGCGGTCGGTACCGCCTGCTGACACCGCACGGCGGTTCGCGGGGACTGCAGTTCTGGCAGGCACTGGACGTCAAGCTCGACCGCGAAGTAGCGCTGACGTTCGTGGACGCCGAACAGCGCTCCACCTCGGCCGGTCCCGAAGGCCCGCAAGCCATTCTGTCGCGCACCCTGCGACTGGGCCGGATCAACTCGCCCGGACTCGCCCGCGTGCTCGACGTGGTCCGCGGCAGCTCCGGCGGCATCGTCGTCGCCGAGTGGACCCCGGGCCGCTCGCTGCGGGAGATGGCCGACACCAAGCCTTCACCGATCGGCGCCGCCAGTGCCATCCGCGCGCTCGCCGCGGCCGCCGAGACCGCACACCGGGCCGGTGGGGCACTGTCCATCGACCACCCCGACCGCGTCCGTATCAGCATCAACGGCGATGCCGTGCTGGCGTTCCCGGCCACGCTCGCCGACTCCGACTCGAGTTCCGACGTGCGTGGACTGGGCGCCATGCTCTACGCCCTCATCACCGCGCGCTGGCCGCTGGGCGACCCGTCCGCTCCCGCGGGTGACCCGTCGGGTTCGCGTCCGGGCAGCGTCGGCGGTATGCGACTGGCCGACCGCGACTCGAGCGGGCAGCCCATCGGACCGCGGGTGATCCGCCCGGAGGTCCCGTTCGAGATCTCCGCGGTGGCCCTGCGCTCGCTCGAGCCGAACGGCGGCATCCGCACGGCGGCCACCGTGCAGCACATTCTCGATCAGGCGTCCGTCGTCAACGACAAGACCGAATTCATCCCCGCGCTGCGGCTCGGGCAGCGGGGCCCCGGCACGCCCGGCCACGCTCTCGCCGACCCGGAAGCACTGGAGGCGGAGAAGAAGAAGTCCAACCGGATGATCGCGGCGCTCGTGGGCCTCGCGGTCGTCACGATCATCGTGCTGGCGCTCCTGGGCTTCTGGCTCGCGACGTTCCTCACGGGCAGCAGTTCCGACGCGCCGCTCACCGAACAGGACTTCGGACTCACCACTTCGGCCGAGGCTCCGCCCAACCCCGAGTCGCCTGCACCCGCGCCCGCCCCGGCGGCGAACGTCGCACCGGTCGCGCCCGCGGGGGCAACGGTGTTCTCGCCGCAGGGCACACCCGACTCCGCCGCGAACGCCCGGCTGGCCGTCGACGGCAACACGTCCACCGTGTGGAGCACCGACTCGTACTTCCAGCCCTTCCCCGCGCTGAAGAACGGTGTGGGCCTGATGGTCACGCTGGACGAGCCGGCGACCCTGTCGAGCGTGTGGATCAACTCGCCGACACCGGGCACCAACGTCGAGATCCGCAGCGCGCCGTCGGAGAACCCGACCCTCGACCAGACTCAGGTGCTCGGCTCGAAGGTCCTCGGGAACGGTGTCACCGAGATCCCGGTGAAGTCGGAGGGACCCACCAAGAACGTCCTGGTGTGGATCACCGGCCTGAGCAATTCCGGTGGCAAGAACCAATCGTCCATCGCCGACATCGGTTTCAACTCCGCGACGTAGTCGGCACCCAGTGCTCGCGGACCGGCGAACTGAGCTAACATCCGCCGGTGCGAATCTTCCGGGGGGATTCCGAGGGTGAGCCCTCGGACGTCGACCTTTTGGCTGCGCACGTCGCCGGAGATCGGCACGCCTTCGAGACGCTGCTCGGACGGCACTACGACCATCTGTGGCACGTCGCCAGACGCACCAGCTACACCACCGAGGATGCGGCGGACGCCCTGCAGGAGGCGCTGCTGTCGGCGCATCGCAACGCGGGCTCGTTCCGCCGGGACGCCGCGGTCCGGAGCTGGCTCCACACGATCGTGGTCAACGCCTGCCTCGACCGCATCCGCCGCAACAAGGCTCGTCCGGCGGTGTCCCTGTCCGCCGACGAGGACGACGAACCGCGCGACGCGCGCGATTACGTCTCCGAGGTGGAGCTCAGCCTGGTGGTCGAGCGCGCACTGGCGCAACTCCCGCCGGATCAGCGGACCGCGATCGTCGCCGTCGACCTCGAGGGTCGTTCGACCAGCGAGGCGGCCACCCTGCTGGGGGTTCCGGAAGGCACCGTGAAGAGCCGCTGCGCCCGCGGCCGGAAGAAGCTGGCCGCCTCTCTCGAATATTTTCGGATGGAGGGGAACCGATCATGACTCCAGGGCGTCAAAACGTAATAGAAGCGGGGAAGTGTCCCGACGTCCCGGACCGCGATGAATCGGTGAGGAGGTGCCATGGCCGACCGTGAATCCCACCCGTCCGATGCCGCGCTGCCTGCACCGCCGTACTCCGAGGACCTGTTGGCCGATCTGCACGCCGGAGCGCTCCCGGAGTCGGTCAGCGACCGCCTGTGGCCGCTCGTCCGGAACGACCCGCAGGCCATGGCCGTCATCGACGCACTCGACCGGGTCACCGATCAGCTCGGTGCGCTCGGACGCGATCATTCCGTCTCGACCCCGATTCCCGCCGACGTCGCCGACCGCATCAACCGCGCTCTCGCCGCGGAACGGGACACACCTGCCGAGGACACCGTCGTACCGCTCGCCCGGCGACGGAAGTGGGCTGCCGCGGCCGCGGGAACGTTCGCGGCGGCGGCCGCGGTCGTGGTGGCCGTCGCGGTCGTCACGCCGGACAGTCGGGAACCCGAGACACCGGCCGTTGCCCTGCCCAGTTCCGAAACGTCGCCGACACCAGCCGTTCTCGATCTGGGCAGCGATCTCGACTCCGGACGTCTCCTCACCGTGATCGGTTCGAGGCAGCTCGGACCGCTCGCGGATCCCGCACAATTGGCGGAATGCCTGCGCGCCAACGGTATCGAGGAGTCCCGCCCGCTTCTCGGTTCCGGTGAGGTTCGCCTCGACGGAGTTCCGGGGGTGCTGCTGCTGGTGGCCGCGCCGCGTCCGCCGCAGATCACGGCCCTGGTGGTGGGCAGCGAGTGCGGCCCGGGCGGCCCGGCGACGATCGCTGTCACCGATATCGGTTGATTCTCAGGATCTTTCCTGCTCCGAACGGGCGACCGGCATGAGCAGCTCGAGGATCTTCGCACGCAGTTCCGGAGTGTCGTCCTCGACGGCGATCAAGCTCGTGAACAGTGCGGCGCCGGCTGCGAGCACCAGCACCGCCGTCGCGGTGCTCGACCCACCACCGTCCTCGGATTCCTCACTCCCGAACAGCTGAGTGCTCGGCCCGCTGAATCCCCGCCAGAGCGCGGTGCGGAGATCGTCGTGGTCCCGGATCGCGGCCAGCAGACCCGGCGTGGCTGCTCGCACCTCCGGTCGTGAGAACAATTCGGCGCTGCCGGTCACCACCCAGCGGATCCAGCCTTCGCGATCGGTGCCCTCGAACGGTGTCAGGTCGGGTGTCGCACCGAGGATGGCGTCGAGAACGAGGTGGGCCTTCGAGGGCCACCGTCTGGTGATGGACGCCCTGCTCACCCCGGAGCGCGTCGCGATGGCGCGCATGCTCAGTTGTTCCCAGCCCGACTCCACGAGCATGGCCCGGGTGACCGCGAGGACGTCGGTGTCGATCCGCGGGTCGCGGGGGCGGCCGGTTCCAGTTGCATTCATTGGTTCGAATTGTGGGACAGAAGTGCCTTCCGCGCTATATCGTACCTATTACGAGTCCAGTGGCATCGTAATTCGAACAGGGCGGGCACATGAAGATCGCGGTCACCGGCGGCACCGGATACGTCGGCGCCCACACCACGCTGGCGCTCCTCGCTGCCGGCCACACGGTTCGACTGCTGGTGCTACCCGCCGAATCCTCCGATCACCTGCTCACCGCAGCCGGGGACGACGCCGCGGGGATCGAGCGGGTGGTCGGCGACATCCGTGACGCCGCGGCAGTCGCACGCCTCCTCGACGGATGCGACGCCCTGCTTCACGCTGCCGGGGTAGTGGGCACCGACGACCGTCGCGAGCAGCTGATGTGGGAGATCAACACGCAGGCCACCGCCGCGATTCTCACCCGGGCGGCCTTCCTCGGACTCGACCCGATCATCCACGTCGCGAGTTTCAGTGCCCTGTTTCCGTCACGCGACGCCGTCATCGGACCGGACAGTCCGACGGCGTCGGGCCGCAGCGCGTACGGCCGGACCAAAGCCGCCGCCGATCGCATCGCCCGCGCGCTCCAGGACGCGGGCGCCCCCGTGGTCATCACCTACCCGACGAGCGTCGTCGGTCCCGGGCTCGGATCCACGCAGGGCGTCACCGAACAGGGCTGGGGCGCGATCGTCAGCGGCGGGGTGGCGCCCCGGTTCGACGGCGGAATGCAGATGATCGACGTGCGCGACGTCGCGGCGGTCCACGCTGCGGCGATGCATCCAGGTCGCGGTCCCCGGCGCTACGTCTGCGGCGGCGAACTCGTCGAGTTCAACCAGCTCATCGACGTACTCGAACACTCCTCGGGCCGTCGACTCCGGCGCATCCCACTGTCGGGCAGCGCCTTTCGCACGATCGGCCGAATCGCCGACGTGATCGGCAAGTTCACACCCCTCAGCGCGGGGCTCAGTTACGAGGCCGCCTGGCTGCTCACCTCGGCGACCCCGACCGACGACTCGCGAACCCGCGACGAACTCGGGCTCACCTGGCGGCCTGCCCGCGCGGCGCTGGCCGCGACCTTCGCCTGAAAACCCTCACACCACCACCCTCGAAGGCAGACCACCATGACCGTTCCACCGCACCCCGGTATCTGGGAGCCCGCCCGCCTGGGTCCCCTGACGCTGCGCAACCGCATCGTGAAGGCAGCCACGTTCGAGGGCGTCATGCCGCGCGGCCGGGTCACCGACCGACTCGTCGACTTCCACGCCGAGGTCGCTCGCGGCGGCGCCGCACTGACGACCGTCGCGTACTGCGCCGTCTCACCCGGCGGACGCGTCCACGCGAACACCCTCGTGCTCGACCGCGCCCGCATCCCCGACCTGCGCCGGCTCACCGACGCCGTTCACGCCGAAGGGGGATTGGTCGCGGCGCAGATCGGTCATGCCGGTCTGGTCGCGAACACCCAGTCCAACCGCACCAAGACCCTCGCGCCGTCCACGCGCCTCAGCCCGCCCGCCATGGGTCTGGTGAGGGGTGCCACCCGGGAACAACTCGACCAGGTCACCCGCGACTTCGAGAACTCGGCGCGCAACGCCGTCGACGCCGGATTCGACGCGATCGAGGTCCACCTCGGCCACAACTACCTCCTCAGCTCGTTCATGAGCCCCAACCTCAACAAGCGGACCGACGAGTACGGGGGCAGCCTGGAGCGGCGGGCGGCCTTCCCCCGGCGAGTGGTCGAGAGAGTGCGCCACGCCGTCGGCGACTCAGTGGCCGTCACGGCCAAATTCAACATGACGGACGGTGTTCCGAAAGGGCTGTGGCTCGACGACAGTCTCCGCATCGCCCAGCTCCTCGAAGCCGACGGGCACCTCGACGCACTGCAACTCACCGGCGGCAGCTCGTTGCTCAACGGGATGTATTTCTTCCGCGGCGAGGTCCCGATGGCGGAATTCGTTGCCTCACAGCCCAAGTTGGTGGGCTGGGGCCTGAAGGTGTACGGACCGCGCATCTTTCCCACCTACCCGTTCGAGGAAGCGTTCTTCCTCCCGATGGCCCGGCAGTTCCGTGAGGCCCTGTCGATGCCCCTCATCCTGCTCGGCGGCGTCAACAGGCTCGACACCATCGAGAACGCACTCGGCGAAGGGTTCGAGTTCGTCGCGATGGCGCGCGCCCTGCTCCGCGACCCGGACCTCGTCAACAAATTCCGCGACCTGCACGTGCCCGAGGGTCTCTGCATCCACTGCAACAAATGCATGCCCACCATCTACACGGGCACGCGCTGCGTCATCCGGGAGACTCTGCGCTGATCAGGGCGCCTGCGAGGGGAGCGACCGGTATCACCTGCAGTCGGGGAACAACACCCTTTAGTCTTGTGTTGATCCATACGACTGAGCACCCCTCACTACTGGAAGGCCCGCATGACCACTCCATCGACGGTTCATGAACTCATCATCGTTGGTTCGGGACCTGCCGGATACACCGCAGCCGTCTACGCGGCGCGCGCGGAACTCGAACCGCTGCAGTTCGAGGGGACCCAGTTCGGTGGCGCCCTCATGACCACCACCGAGGTCGAGAACTTCCCCGGATTCCGTGAGGGAATCATGGGACCCGACCTGATGGACCAGATGCGCGAGCAGGCCAAGCGCTTCGGCACCGATATCCGCACCGAGGACGTCGAGGAACTCGACCTCACCGGCCCGATCAAGAAGGTCGTCGTGAACGGCGAGACCTACCAGGCGCACGCAGTCGTGCTGGCAATGGGCGCCGCAGCCCGTTACCTGGGGATTCCGGGGGAGGAGAAGTTGCTCGGCCGCGGCGTCAGCGCCTGCGCCACCTGCGACGGATTCTTCTTCAAGGATCAGGACATCGTCGTGGTCGGCGGCGGCGACTCCGCCATGGAGGAGGCCACCTTCCTCACCCGCTTCGCCCGCAGCGTCACCGTGGTGCACCGCCGCGAGGAGTTCCGCGCGTCCCGCATCATGCTCGAGCGCGCCAAGGCGAACGCAAAGATCCGGTTCGTGACCAACGCCGCGCCCGTCGAGGTCCTGGGCGAGAACAGCGTCACCGGACTCGTGATCCGCGACACCGTCACCGGTGAGACCTCCACGCTGGACGTCACCGGCATGTTCGTCGCCATCGGTCACGACCCGCGCAGCGAACTCGTCAAGGGACAGGTCGACCTCGACGACGCCGGATACGTGATCGTCAAGACGCCGACCACCGCCACCTCCGTGGACGGAGTCTTCGCCGCAGGCGACCTGGTCGATCACATCTACCAGCAGGCGATCACCGCGGCCGGCACCGGATGTTCCGCGGCGATGGATGCCGAGCGCTGGCTGGCAGAGCGCGGCGACATCACCGCCAACACCGTCGCCGCCGCCGGCTCACCGGTCGACGCCTAGCACTCCACAAATACCCACCGACCACCTCGAGTAAGGGAAATCCCCGTGTCGAATACCGTCACCATCACCGATGATTCGTTCCAGCAGGACGTCATTTCCAGCGACAAGCCTGTCCTCGTCGACTTCTGGGCCACCTGGTGCGGTCCGTGCAAGATGATCGCCCCCGTCCTGGAGGAGATCGCCGGTGAGCACAGCGACAAGCTGACCATCGCGAAGCTCGACATCGACGCCAACCCGGGCGCTGCCCGCGACTTCCAGGTCATGTCGATCCCCACGCTGATCCTGTTCAAGGACGGCAAGCCGATCAACACGATCGTCGGCACCAAGGGCAAGGCTGCGCTGCTGAAAGAGCTCGCCGACGTTCTCTGATCGACACCCGAACACCCCGCGCGATTCCCGATTTTGTGGGAATCTCTGAGACAATCGATCGATGTGCTCCAGTCGCATCAGCTAGACCGACCGGAACACATCGATCGTTTTGTTTGTACCGAGACTCGTAAGTACTCGTTGATTCGGACTGAGAGGCCCTGAAACATGCACCGACTCCGTCACGGCGACCATGGTCCGGCCGTCGCTGAGATTCGGGGCACTCTGGCCGGTCTCGGTTTCCTGCACAACGGCGTCGCCGACACCCGGCGCGAGGGCACCAACGGTTCGCACTGGATCGCTCCCGACGCCGTGTTCGATCACCACCTGGACAGCGCCGTACGGGCCTTCCAGCAGCAGCGTGGGCTTCTCGTCGACGGAATCGTGGGTCCTGCCACGTACCGGTCCATGAAAGAGGCGTCGTACCGCCTGGGCGCGCGCACGCTGATCTACCAGCTCTCCGCACCGCTCTACGGCGACGACGTCGCCACCCTGCAGACCCGCCTGCAGGATCTCGGGTTCTACGTCGGTCGCGTCGACGGGTTCTTCGGCCCGCAGACCCACGATTCGCTGTCCTCGTTCCAGCGGGAGATCGGGATCGCCGCCGACGGCATCTGCGGTCCGGCAACCCTGCGGTCGCTCGAGTTGCTCGGCACCCGCGTCACCGGTGGGTCACCGCATGCGATGAGCGAAGAAGAAATGGTTCGTAGCTCCGGACCCCAGCTGAGCGGCAAGCGGATCGTCATCGATCCGGGCCTCGGCGGCGACACCTACGGCACCATCGTGCGGTCCGCGTACGGCACGATCTCCGAGTCCGACATCCTGTGGGACCTCGCCAGCCGCCTCGAGGGCCGCATGGCCGCGACGGGCATGGAGACGTTCCTGTCCCGCCCGCACCACGCCAATCCCACGGACATCGAACGCGCCTCCACGTCGAACGCCTTCGATGCCGACCTAATGATCTCGTTGCGCTGCGATGGAAACACCAGCCCGTCCGCCAACGGTGTCGCGAGCTTCCACTTCGGCAACTCGCACGGTTCGACGTCGATGATCGGTCAGGTTCTCACCGGATTCATTCAGCGGGAAATCGTGGCGCGCACGCCGCTACAGGATTGCCGGACCCACGGCCGCACCTGGGACCTGCTGCGCCTGACGAACATGCCGACCGTGCAGATCGACCTCGGTTACCTCACCAACGACCTCGACGCCGCGGTGCTCTCCAACCCGCGGGCGCGCGACGCCATCGCCGAAGCGATCCTCATCTCCGTCAAGCGTCTGTACCTGCTCGGTCAGGACGATCAGCCGACCGGAACGTTCACGTTCGCCGAGTTGCTCGCCGAAGAGCTGTCTTCCTCCGAACGTTCCTGACTTCTCGTTCCCGAACGCTCAGTGCGCACCGACAGGTGTGCGCTCCCCGATGTCGACCATGCTCACCGTCGCGGTGTGGATCAGACGCTCCAAGGCAGCCTCGACGTCTTCCTTCCACCCGTGATCCCGGTTCAGCTCGAGCCGTAGGCGCGGGAACCGATGATGGGGCGCGACGATCTCGAAGCCGTTGTCCTCGAGGAAATCGGCCGGGATCATGCACTCCTCCGGGGAGCACTCGCGCGCCGCTGTGGCTGACGCCATCCCATGGGTGTCGATCGGCCCGGTTCCGTCGGTGTTGCGGATACCGAACGCCTCGAGCGCGCGAACACCGCGCCGCACCAGATCGGCCACCACGGCTTGGATCAACGTGGTTCCCAGATTCTGTTCTTCCCCGGCAGGCTCGAGCCGAAGGCTGGTGAGCAGGACGGCGTCGGCACCGACCGGAGCGGTCGGGAGAAGCTGCGCGCGCGGCACGGTCCGTGGGGGAGCGTAGAGGGCGCTGCCGACCGGCTTCCCGTCCATGACGGCAACCTGGCCGCACGAACCCCATTCGAGCATGACCATGGAGAGCCAGGCTTCCTTCTCGAACTCCTGGTCGCAGAATCCGCGCGAACTGTGGATGGCCGCGGGATCCATTTCCCAGAAGACACAGCGACGAGCGTGGGCGGAGAGCTTGTCCAAGCCGTCGAGAGTGAGCGATGTGACGTGAGTCGACACTGGCTAGCTCAGCCTCCATATGTCACTACCGCAGATCATTCGACATCCTCTGGTATTCAACGTTATTCGCCCCCGATAGTTCTGCTGGAGTCGGTCCGTCAGCGGCCACTGTCACAGTGACGGATCACCCGCGGGTACTTCTACCTCTCTCAGGCGCTCATGAATCGGCCTTCTGTGCCTCCATCATCCCAACGATCCTCTGAAGATCGTCCACCGAACCGAACTCGACCACAATCTTGCCCTTGCGCTTGCCGAGGCTGACCGTGACCCTCGTGTCGAACGAATCCGACAGCCGCTCCGCGACGTCCTGCAGGCCCGGCATCTGGATCGGCTTGCGACGCTGGGCGGGCTGCGCCGCCTGGTCGTCGCTGCGGTTGGCGAGCGTCACCGCCTCCTCCGTCGCGCGAACGGACATGCCCTCCGCGACGATGCGTGCCGCCATCACCTCTTGCGCGTCGGCTCCGGCCTCGAGCGACAGCAGGGCGCGAGCGTGACCGGCGGACAGCACACCCGCCGCGACGCGTCGTTGCACGGGAATCGGCAACTTCAGCAGTCGGATCATGTTCGTCACGACGGGACGCGAGCGGCCGATCTTCGCCGCCAGTTCCTCGTGGGTCACCTCGAACTCTTCGAGCAACTGCTGATACGCCGCCGCCTCTTCGAGAGGGTTCAGCTGGACGCGGTGGATGTTCTCCAGGAGCGCGTCGCGGAGCATGGCGTCGTCGCCGGTCTCGCGGACGATCGCCGGGATCGTCTCCAGCTCGGCTTCCTGGCTGGCACGCCACCGACGCTCGCCCATGACGAGTTGGAACTTGCCGTCGTCGAGCGGCCGCACCACGATCGGCTGCATCAGCCCGAACTCGCGGATCGAGTGGACGAGCTCGGCGAGAGCGTCGTCGTCGAACACCTGACGCGGCTGCTTGGGGTTCCGCTCGATCAGGTCGGGAGCGATCTCCCGGTACACCGCTCCGGTGGGGGAGGGGAGGGGTTGAGCACCGTTGCCGGATGCGCCGTCGGCGCCGTTGCTCCCTCCGTTGTTTCCCGTGGACGCGGGAGCGGTCTTCTTCTCGGTCGCAGAGTCCGAAGAGTCGGGTGCGGGAGCGGTCAGTACGTTGCGCCGGTCCGCACCGATCACAACGTCGGCGGCGGCGTTGCCCAGCCCCGGTCCCGTCGTGGTCGGTCCCGTAGGAATGAGCGCAGCCAGTCCACGGCCAAGTCCACCCTTTCGCGTCTGACTCATCGCTGCTCCTGCTTCGTGATGTGTGCGGTGCGTGCTGCGAGTTCACGTCCCGCGTCGAGGTAACTCATGGCTCCCCGCGAACCGGGGTCGTAGTCGAGCACGGTCATCCCGTACCCGGGAGCTTCGGACACCTTGACGCTGCGGGGAATGACAGCGCGGAGCACGGCGTCACCGAAGTGGGTGCGAACCTCTTCGGCCACCTGGTCGGCCAACTTGGTGCGACCGTCGTACATCGTGAGAAGGACCGTCGACACGTGGAGGTCCGGGTTGAGGTGCGCCTGCACCAGTTCGATATTCCGCAGCAGCTGTCCCACACCCTCGAGGGCGTAGTACTCGCACTGGATCGGAATCAGCACTTCCTTGGCCGCGACCATCGCGTTCACCGTGAGCAGTCCGAGTGAGGGCGGGCAGTCGATCAGGATGAAGTCGGCATCGACCTCGCCGAGAGCCTTCTCCGAGAGCGCGCCCTTCAGCCGCCCCTCGCGGGCGACCATGGAGACCAATTCGATCTCGGCGCCGGCGAGGTCGATCGTGGCCGGAATGCAGAACAACCGGTCGTTGTGCGGGCTCTTCTGGATGGCTTCCGCAGCGGTCACCTCACCGAGGAGAAGCTCATAGCTGGATGGCACACCGGAGTGGTGGGCGACGCCCAACGCGGTGCTGGCATTGCCCTGTGGGTCGAGGTCGATCACCAGAACGGTGAGCCCCTGTACCGCGAGGGCGGATGCAAGGTTGACCGCGCTCGTCGTCTTGCCGACGCCACCCTTCTGATTGGCGATCGTGAGGATTCGCCGTTCGGGTGGTTTCGGCAGGCTCACCGAGTGGGGGTGCAGAACCTGACTTGCGCGGTGCGCGGCCGCACCGATCGGAGTCTCCTCGACGGAGATTCCGTTGTAGGGGGCCGTGAATCCGTCGTCTCCGTTCCCGGAGCTCGTCGCCTGGTCGGATTGATGGTCGGTTTCACGTGAAGCTGTTTCACGTGAAACGGCGGATTCAGGCCCACCCGACATTGACTACTCCTTCGATTGGGAATCGCTCGTTACTCGACATACTCACTCCCTGGTCACCGTGCACATCGTCATCGACGCTGACGGCGTTTCGGTACACGTTCTGCGCGAACGACAACGGTGGGGACAGGAAGCAGGCCCACTCCGCATTCCACGATATCCAGCTTGCCAGCACCCAACCGAGTCAGGGAAGCGCGATCACGGGAAATCTCTTCGGCGGCGCTCGAACCTTTCAATGCGAGCATTCTCCCATGCTCGTGGATCAGCGGCAGCGACCACTTGGCCAATTTCTCCAGCGGTGCCACCGCGCGGGAAGTGACGACGTCGGCACCGCCCGCTTCCTTCACCACACCCGACTCCTCGGCGCGGCCCCGCACCACGAGCACGTCCAGACCGTTCGACTCGACGAACTCGGCGAGGTACACCGACCGACGCAGCAGCGGCTCCACCAACGTGATCCGGAGATCGGGACGGGCGATAGCGAGAGGGATACCGGGCAACCCGGCACCGCTTCCGACGTCGACGACCGACTCGCCCTCGGCGATCAACTCACCGACGACGGCACAGTTGAGGAGGTGACGTTCCCAGAGTCGCGGAACCTCTCGCGGTCCGATCAACCCCCGCTCGACACCGTCGGTCGCCAACGACTTGTAGTAGCGCTCCGCGATATCGAATCGTTCACCGAACACCTGGCGTGCCGCCGCTTGTTCGTCCCATTCGGCCGGCTCTCCACCATTCGGTTCCACGTGAAACATCCTCCCGCGAATAACGCGAAATCAACAAACACAGTTTCTTTATTATCCGCCCTCGCTCGCGACTATGTCCCTTAACTCGAACGCGCAACGCCGGAACAGTGTCGAGCCGCACCCCCTTCCGGTGGGGGAGGGGAGGGGTTGGGTCGTTCGCCGTCGCTGATGATCGACAGCGGGGAGATCCCTCCGCGGATGTTTCACGTGGAACAGGCGAACTCGTGCAGGAGCAGAACTCGAGAGTGCCGATAGACCCGGCCGGTTAAATCCTTGGCCCCGGCATGCCCGCATTGATCACGGCGCGCGCGGGGCCCACTCGGTGCGGTCGGCGCGAGTGTGGCACGCGAGACTTGTCCGAACTTCATCGCGTTTGTCGCGGGCAGTTTCACGTGGAACAACTGTCCTGGTTTCAGTGGAACAGACCGAGGTCGCTGCAACCGCGTCCGCGCATCAGCGGCAGTCTTCCCGAGCGCGCGGGCGCAAGCCTCCAGCGAATGACATCGCGTCGAACCTCCCCAAGGGGAAGCAGCCGTCCACGCCTGCCCGACGCTACCTTCTCGGCAGCTCCACTCGACTCAACCCTGATTTCTCAATCATCACAGTGACGAAACTCCCGGGTGTGGTTGGGTGGGTGAAACTACAACCAAAATTGCTTCGAAAACGCTCGAGAACGACGGTCCGGGAACTCCGAATCCGCCATGCGTCAGACAGTAGTGTCCGGGAAAGAGTGGTGCTCGTGAGCGACGAGCCACCGACCATCTTCCTTCCGCAACCCCACTGTGAGGCGGAGTCGATTCTCTGGATTGTCGGCGAGTTCCGCTTCCATTCCACAGCGGAGGAGGGCATGGGCAAACGCAACGTCTTCGCCGGCCGTCACATCCAACGACACCATCTCGAATCGGGCACCCATCGATTGCCATTCGAAGAACGGCGGCCATGTCTCGCGATACGCATCGATTCCGCGAGCACCCTCGAATGGCGGTGGCACGTCGAACATCACGATGTCATCGGAGTGGTTCGCCAGAACCCCTGCCATGTCGCCATCGTGCACGGCCTGCGCCCAGCGTTCGATCAGGTTCCGTATCGTCTGTTCGTCTTCGCTCATCGTTCACTCCATCCAGTCGACGGCACCGGTTCGGTCCCCTCGATGATGTGGACTTCGAGCGGGATCCAAACTCATCGCGTCGACGCAGCCTCGCGTGAATCGTATGTCTCAGGACATCGCGAACACTCACAGATCGTTCGGTGACTGTCGCCGGATCGGCGGCGCCGAGGGCGTAGGTGGATCCAGCACTCGCCTTCACGACTTCAGCAGTGGGCCGCGCCAAGAGTACGGGAGGATCAACTCATCGCTTCACCCACAATGCACCGACGGATTCACGTGTAAGCGGCCACTGAAAACTGAGATCTCCGCTTCCGAAGTATGGGTCCGGGACGACGAGGGCGCGATCGGACGATAGCGCCACCGCCAGGCCGAGACCCACCACTGCCACGGCAGCGTCGGGGCGAATGTCCTGAACTGCAAGCCCGCCGACCCCGAGCCAAATGGATCGTCGACGCGCACCCCGGGGAAACCAGGAGACACGCATGCGCCTGCCGACCGGATCGATGCCGAGGTGCAGATCCAGTCCTCGCGCGACTACGAATCCGGACCGGGATCGACAAACTACGGCGGCGTCGTGATCGGCCGACACTCGACCTCTCGGTGGGGGAGGGGAGGGGTTGGTGTTTCACGTGAAACGAAACGAAGCCAAAGTGACGAATCACGGCATACGGATAGACAAAAAGACGGGGCTCCCGGAGGTGAATCCGGGAGCCCCGCCTAGGTGATGCTTGTGTGGATCAGTCCTTGATGACGACCACGCGACGTGAAGGCTCGGCGCCTTCGCTCTCGCTCGAAACGCCATCGACCTTGGCGACTGCGTCGTGAACGATCTTGCGCTCGAACGGTGTCATCGGAGCGAGCTCCTCGCGTTCGCCGCTCTCGAGTACGCGGCGCGCAGCCGAGGAACCCAGCTCGGTCAGCTCGGCACGACGGCCGGCACGCCATCCGGCGATGTCGAGCATCAGGCGACTACGTTCACCCGTCGCCTGCTGCACGGCGAGGCGAGTCAGTTCCTGAAGTGCGTCCAGAACCTCACCCTTGCGCCCGACCAACTTGGTGAGATCGTCTCCACCGTCGATGCTGACAACAGCACGGTCGCCCTCGACGTCCAGGTCGATATCGCCGTCGAAGTCGAGTACGTCGAGCAGCTGCTCCAGGTAGTCGCCGGCGATTTCCCCTTCCTCGATCAGGTAGTCGTCAGAATCGGAATCCACCTCGGTGTCCGGGTTCTGCGTCGGTGCAGTCACGTCTGTCTCATCTCCGTCCACTGCGATGTCAGGCTCACTAGCCATGCTCGTTCTCTTTTCTGAATCAGCGCCGCTTGCGCTTGGGGGACTTTCCGCGGTTGGACTGGGGGCGGGCACCGGGCTTCGGCTTCGACGTACCTGCGGCCGAACCGTCACCACTCACCTGATCGGAGGCGCTGTCTTCGATGACGCCCTCGACGATCTCCGGCTCGTCCGCCGAGGAAGAACCGTCCGTTGCGGTCGCGGACTTCTTCTTTTTCTTGGTGAGATCGGGACGGGCACCGGGCTTCGGAGCGTTGTCCGCCCGGCGTGCGATGGCAGCCTGCTTCTTCTCTTCCTCTTCTTGGTCGATGCGACGGAAGACGATGTGCTGCTGCCCGTAGGTCCAGATGTTGTTACTCACCCAGTACAGAAGGATCGCGATGGGGAGGAACGGACCACCGACGAGCACACCGAGCGGGAAGACCCAGAGCGCGAGCTTGTTCATGATCGCGGACTGCGGGTTGGCGGCGGCCTCGGGGCTCTGCCGCGCAACGGAGGCACGCGAGTTGAAGTGGGTCGCGATGCTGGCGATGATCATCAGCGGAACCGCGACGACCGCGATATTCAGCACGGTGGGAATCGGACCGTACGCAGCGAACGCGTCGAGCTGCGCCTTCGGCATCGTGATCCAGGCCGAGATGGGTGCACCGAACAGTCGGGCACTCAGGAAGGACTGAACGTCCTCCACGCTGAAGAAGTAGTTCGGCGTGTTCGCGTTGGCCTCGACCGACATGCCGAGCTGACCGATACCGGTGCCGGTGCGGTTGAACGAGCGAAGCACGTGGAACAGGCCGATGAAGACCGGCGCCTGCGCGAGAACAGGGAGACAGCCCATGATGGGGTTGAACCCGTGCTCCTTCTGGAGCTTCTGCATCTCGACGGCCTGACGCTGGCGGTCGCCGGAATACTTCTTCTGCAGCGCCTTGATCTGCGGCTGAAGTTCCTGCATCTGACGCGTCGTACGAACCTGCTTGACGAACGGCTTGTACAGCACGGCACGCAGCGTGAACACGAGGAACACGACGGAGAGCGCCCACGTGATACCGCTGTCCGGACCCAGGAAGGGAATGGCACCGAAAACCTTGTGCCAGACCCACAGGATCCCGGACACCGGATAGTAAATGAAGTCGAGCACGGCTCTATGTACTCCTCTGTTCGTCCACGTTCGCCGGACAGCAACGTCGGCCACCCGCATGACGGTCGTGACGGGCAGGGACCGGGTCCCACCCACCAGGGTGCCAGGGGGCACACTTCGCCAACCGAACCACCGTCAAAAAAAGGCCTTTGATCACCCCGTGGGTACGCAGGGACTCCACCGCGTACTCGCTACAGGTCGGCATGAACCGGCAGGTCGGCATCCTCAGGGGCGACACATACGTCCGGTAGAGCTCGATAAAGAAGATGAGAGTGCGCGCCGGTAACGCACGGACCGACTTCCACGCGGAAGAGGCCGAGGAGGTGGCCTCGGCCGTGTCGGCGCGCGACTCGTGGAGTGCGCTTTTCATGCGGAGTTACTCACGGGCGCAAGAAGGTCCAATCGAAGGAGACCTGCACGAAGTTGCTTCTCCAGGTCCCGGCTACTTGCAGTCGCAGCTCCCGGAAGAGCACGAATCACCACATCGGTTCCCCGCGGAACCACGTCCACGAGGTCGATGCAGATATGACGAAGCCGGCGTGCGACTCGATGTCGAATCACCGCCGGCCCGACAGCCTTACTCACAACCAGTCCGAATCGCGGACCGCCGCTACTCACCAGCTCATCTGCCTGTGCACGGTCGAATGCGTGCACAACCAGGTCGCGTCTTCCCATCCGACGACCACGTCGCACAGTCAGCGAAAAATCTGAATGACGACGCAATCGGTGCGGCTCAGGCAACACCCCGAGCTCCCGAACCCAGTGTCGGGATCAGGCGGTGAGGGATTCGCGGCCCTTACGGCGACGCGCCGAAACGATTGCACGACCCGCACGGGTCCGCATACGAAGACGGAAGCCGTGAACGCGCGCGCGGCGTCGGTTGTTCGGCTGGAACGTCCGCTTGCCCTTGGCCACGGTCAACACTCCTCGAAGTTCATCGACGCCTCCCGGCGTCATGGATCTAACATTGGCGAAAACTCAGGTGTTCATCCACAGGGTGGGGATGGAACGACTTCGAAACTGGACTCGAGCCAGCACGAAACCGCCACCTCACCACAGGGTGACTGTTCGAGAGTACTTACCACTCACGGTCAGGTCAAACTCGCTCACCTGCGATTCCCCCGCGAATCGGTTGACCGACACGCCGAGGATCGACAAATGCTTGCACCCCAACTTCCAATGTGCCAAACCGCTGTGAGCTTGCCGACACTGTTGCTAGCGTCTATGCATGGTCTCGCCGATGAACCCTGATCGAGTGCCCAGCTCTCGACTTCACCGTTCTCATCTGCATATTCACCACAATTCATCCACAGGGCACAGATGGTGTGCCGCTTCGGATCGCCACGAGGGTTGTTGACACCCTTCCCTTCCCGGGTCCTCGAACCCACTCATC
This sequence comes from Rhodococcus wratislaviensis, assembly GCF_900455735.1. Lineage (GTDB taxonomy): Bacteria > Actinomycetota > Actinomycetes > Mycobacteriales > Mycobacteriaceae > Rhodococcus_F > Rhodococcus_F wratislaviensis. Next base: position 901,983 of record NZ_UAUI01000011.1, read on the forward strand.
CAGGTTTCGCATGCATAAGCGCAGGTCAGCGCGCTCGATCTGGACTCCTCGCCACGCAACGGCGTCTCGACAGGAGGCGTCTGCACTTTGTCCACATCTGTGGATAATTGTGTGGAAACACAGTTCAGATGGCATATTCGTAGGTCCGTACGGGGTCCATCCTCAGGTCGGGGAAGCTCCCAATTCCACCTCGACGACGGCACCGACACTCGACTCGGCACGGCTGGCGCCGAGTCCGCGAACACACTGGGGAGGAACCACGTGAACGACGATCCGAATGCGCTCGCACGGATCTGGATCGACGTCGTCGCAGACCTCACATCCGATTCGCCCGGCGGCGATCTGCCGCCGCTGACGAGGGGACAGAAGGCGTGGTTGGCGCTCGTCAAACCGCTGACGCTCGCACAGGGCTTCGCGCTCCTGTCCGTTCCGTCGCCCTTCGCGCAGGAGGCGATCGAGCGGGATCTCCGTGAGCCGATTCTCCACGCCCTCGGCCGGCATCTCGGTGAGCAGGTTGAAGGCCTCGGTGTGCGTATCGCGGCCCCGGTCGACGACGAACCCGAATCCGAGCCTCCGAGCCGGGACCACCGGCCCGAGCCGGAACCCATCCACACTCCTCGCCACCTCGAGCCTTCCGTCACCAGTTCCGGGTCGTTCCGCAGGCGCCGCTTCGGCTCCGGTGAGGATCAGCCCTACTCCGACACGACGGACTTCGAGGAAGTCGACGACGACCGCGAGGCCCTCGCCAGCGTCCACGAATCCTGGCCGTCGTACTTCACGAAGCCGCCGTCGGGCCCTCCACCGTCGGCGACCGGGGGGAACAGCCTCAACGCGAAGTACACGTTCGACACGTTCGTGATCGGCTCGTCCAACCGGTTCGCCCACGCCGCGGCCGTCGCCATCGCCGAGGCTCCGGCGCGCGCGTACAACCCGTTGTTCGTGTGGGGTGCGTCCGGCCTCGGCAAGACGCACCTCTTGCACGCCGCCGGCCACTACGCCCAGCGACTGTTCCCGGGGATGCGGGTGAAGTACGTCTCCACCGAGGAATTCACCAACGACTTCATCAACAGCCTCCGCGACGACCGCAAGGTGGCGTTCAAGCGCCGCTACCGCGAGACCGACGTGCTGCTGGTCGACGACATCCAGTTCATCGAGGGCAAGGAAGGTATCCAGGAGGAGTTCTTCCACACCTTCAACACCCTGCACAACGCGAACAAGCAGATCGTCGTCTCGTCCGACCGGCCGCCGAAGCAGTTGGCGACACTCGAGGAACGACTGCGGACCAGGTTCGAATGGGGCCTGATCACCGACGTTCAGCCACCCGAACTCGAGACCCGCATCGCGATCCTCAGCAAGAAGGCCCGAATGGACCGGCTCGAGGTGCCCGACGACGTCCTCGAGTTGATCGCCTCCCGGATCGAACGCAACATCCGGGAACTCGAGGGTGCCCTCATCCGCGTGACGGCGTTCGCGTCCCTGAACAGGCAACCCCTGGACCTCACGCTCGCCGAGGTGGTGCTACGTGACCTGATGCCGGACTCGTCGAGTCTCGAGATCAATGCGGCGACGATCATGGCGGTCACCGCGGAGTACTTCAACATGTCCATCGACGACCTCTGCGGCCCCGGCAAGGCACGTCCGCTGGCGTCCGCGCGCCAGATCTCGATGTACCTGTGCCGCGAGCTCACCGATCTGTCCCTGCCGAAGATCGGGCAGACGTTCGGCCGCGACCACACCACCGTCATGTACGCGGACAAGAAGATTCGCAAGGAGATGACGGAGCGGCGGAAGGTCTACGACCAGGTCCAGGAGCTCACTGCCCGGATCAAGCAGCGTTCCAAGAGGTAGTCGCCGACCCCTGCCTCTCCTGTGCCCCTGGTAGCTCGCCTACCGGGGGCACAGGTCGTTTCGGGGGGACCGCAGTCCCGCGGGCAACTCGAGGGGCTCCTCGAGCCGGTCCTCGAGGGTTGGCTCGAGCGGGTCCTCGAGGTACCGCTCGAGGGCCTACTCGAGGCTCGCGCGACCCCCCGCTAACACGACACGCCGGTGCAACACGCCGACGCCAGGACCTGGGATAAAGCATGCACACCTGTGGATAAGTGTGGGGATGAGGTGGAATCTCTGTGGACAGAACGTGCAGAACTTTGAACAACCTCGAGTAGTCCACATGGGTGCCGGATCGGTCCTCGAGTTTGTCCTCGAGAATTCCCCATACGACGACGCGGAAGGACCTGCGTCTACACGCCTTCGTCCACAGATTCCACAGGACCTAATAGTACTTCTCATTAATTCTTATAAAAACCTCTTTGAAAACAGGGTTGGGGACAGCGTCGGTTCACAGGCCTCGGTCGGCGACTCGAGGACGCGACGGTTCCGCTTTCAACTTCGTCCTCGAGGGCATACGGTTATGCATCGCCGCTCTGTGAAAGACTGCAGTGCTGTGGTCACGGCCCGACCGTGGCGAACAACCGTGCCTACCGAGAGGAACAACCCGGCGATGGAGCTTGGAAGCCTGAAGTTTCGTGTCTCCCGGGAAGAATTCGCCGATTCAGTGGCATGGGTCGCTCGCAGTCTGCCGTCGCGGCCTCCTGTCCCCGTTCTCGGCGGTGTTCTCCTGGACGCGACCGAGCAAGGGTTGACGGTTTCCGGATTCGACTACGAGGTATCGGCCCAGGTCCGGGTCGCAGCCGAGGTCGGTAGCGCCGGTCAGGTCCTCGTCTCCGGCAAGCTTCTCGCCGACATCACGAAGTCGCTTCCCAACAAGCCGGTCGACGTGACTCTCGAAGGCACCCGCGTGCTGATCACGTGCGGAAGCGCCAAGTTCTCCCTGCCCACCATGCCGGTCGAGGACTATCCCCAGCTTCCGCAGTTGCCGCAGCAGACCGGCTCCATTCCCGCCGACGTCTTCTCCGAAGCGATCAGTCAGGTGGCTGTCGCAGCGGGCAAGGACGACACCCTGCCGATGCTCACCGGCATCCGTGTCGAGATCGAACGCAACGCGATCGTGCTCGCCGCCACCGACCGGTTCCGTCTCGCGGTCCGTGAACTCGAGTGGTCGCCGGCGAACCCCGACACCACCGCGGCCGTCCTCATCCCCGCGAAGACGCTCTCCGAATCGGCGAAAACGCTTGCAGGAGATGCCACTTCGCCGGTCGAGCTGGCACTCGGTTCGGGTTCGGCGGTCGGAAACGACGGCCTCCTCGGCATCGTCAACGACGGTCGCCGCACCACCACCCGACTGCTGGACGCGGAGTTCCCGAAGTTCCGGCAGCTGCTGCCGTCCGAGCACACGGCACTTGCCACCGTGGAGATCGCTCCGCTCGTCGAGGCCATCAAGCGTGTGGCCCTCGTCGCCGAGCGTGGCGCGCAGGTTCGCCTGCAGTTCTCCACCGAGGGGCTTCTCCTCTCCGCGGGCGGCGACGATGCAGGTCGCGCCGAGGAAGGGTTGAACGCGGTCTTCCAGGGTGAGCCGCTCACCATCGCCTTCAACCCCGGCTACCTGATCGACGGGCTGTCTTCGCTGCACAGCGAGCAGGTGCTGTTCGGCTTCACGACCCCCAGCCGCCCCGCGGTGCTGCGTCCGGCCACCGAGGACGAGATCGAGCCCGACGATTCGGGTAACTTCGCGGCGCCGGAGAGCGCGTATACCTACCTGCTGATGCCGGTGCGTCTCCCGGGCTGACGGTTTCGCGGAAGCGAAATCAGTACTGCCGAACGAAATCTCACGAGTGGACGGAGATCACGATGCAGATCGGGTTGGTCGGGCTCGGAAAGATGGGATTCAACATGCGCGAGCGGTTGCGCGCGCACGGGCACGAGGTGGTCGGTTACGACCCTCGCCCCGAGGTCACGGATGTGGCGTCGCTGGCGGAACTCGCTCAGCGACTCGAGTCTCCGCGAGTCGTGTGGGTGATGGTTCCGGCGGGAAGGATCACCCAGGACACGGTGACCGAGCTGTCGTCGGTGCTCGAGACCGGTGACCTGGTGATCGACGGCGGCAACTCGAGATACACCGACGACAAAATCCACGGCGAACTGCTGGGTTCCCACGGGATCGGCTACCTCGACTGCGGCGTGTCCGGCGGGGTGTGGGGACTCGAGAACGGCTACGGGCTGATGGTCGGCGGATCGGACGCGGACGTCGAGCGGGCGCTGCCGATCTTCGACGCCCTGCGCCCAGAGGGTGAGCGTGCGGACGGCTTCGTTCACGCCGGCCCGATCGGTGCCGGGCACTACGCGAAGATGATCCACAACGGCATCGAGTACGGACTGATGCAGGCGTACGCCGAGGGTTACGAACTGCTCGAGGCGGAAGACCTCGTCACGGACGTCCACGGAGTGCTGCGCGCATGGACCAAGGGCACGGTCGTCCGGTCGTGGCTGCTGGAGCTGCTCGTCAAGGCATTGGGTGAGGATCCCGATTTCGCCGAGATCTCCGGCTACACAGATGATTCGGGTGAGGGCCGCTGGACTGTGCTCGAGGCGATCGACCACGCCGTGCCCGCACCGGTGATCTCGGCCGCGTTGTTCGCGCGGTTCGCGTCCCGTCAGGACGATTCCCCCGCGATGAAGGCCGTCTCGGCGCTGCGCAACCAGTTCGGTGGTCACGCCGTGAAGAAGGCGGCAGGCGAGGCAGAAGCCGGTTCTGGAACGTAGGTGTTCGTTCGCGCACTCTCGCTCAGAGACTTCCGTTCCTGGGACGCCCTCGGCCTCACCCTGCGTCCGGGCTGCACCGTCTTCGTCGGACCCAACGGTCACGGCAAGACGAACGTTCTCGAGGCGCTCGGCTACCTGTCCACCCTGTCGTCTCATCGGGTCAGCTCGGACGCCCCGCTGATCCGGACGGGTACCGGTCAGGCATTCGCGGGGGCGACCGTCGTCAACACCGGCCGGGAACTGACCGTCGATCTCGAGTTGAACGAGGGCAAGTCCAACCGGGCGCGGATCAACCAGTCACCCACCCGGCGGCCGCGGGAGATTCTCGGAATTCTGCAGACGGTGCTGTTCGCGCCGGAGGATCTGTCTCTGGTCCGCGGGGATCCGGGGGATCGGCGGCGCTACCTCGACGAGCTCCTCACCTCCCGTATCCCGCGGATGGCGGCGGTGCGCGCCGATTACGACCGGGTGCTGCGGCAGCGGTCAGCGCTGCTCAAGACGGCAGGCGGCGCATTGCGACGGGTGTCGCGCGGCAGCGGCCAGACGAGCGAGGACGGCGCGAGTGCCCTTGCCACGCTGGAGGTCTGGGACGGACATCTCGCCGCACACGGCGCGCAGCTGCTCGCCGGGCGGCTTCACCTCGTCCACGATCTCGCTCCGCACCTGGCCGAGTCGTACCAATCGCTGGCGCCGGAGTCGAGGCCCGCGAGCATCCGCTACCGCTCGAGTCTGGGCTCCTCCCTGCCGCCGGAGTTCACCGAACCGGCTCGAGTGCCCGAGGCGGGCGATATAGCGTTTCTCGAGGAGCGGTTCCTCCAGGAGCTGTCCGTGATGCGCTCCAAGGAGATCGAGCGGGGTGTGTGTCTCGTCGGACCGCATCGTGACGATCTCGAACTGCAACTCGGCGACACCCCGGCGAAGGGATTCGCGAGTCACGGTGAGTCGTGGTCGTTCGCGCTGTCGTTGCGGCTGGCCGGATTTGCACTGCTGCGTTCGGACGGCAGCGATCCCGTCCTCATGCTCGACGACGTGTTCGCCGAACTCGACCGTCGTCGACGGCGGGCACTCGCCAAGGTCGCGTCGGACGCGGAACAGGTGCTGATCACGGCGGCGGTGCCGGAAGATGTTCCGGAGGAACTCGACGCCGTCCGATTCGGTGTGGAGGCCCGCGACACCGATCGAGGACGGATCTCGCACATCGTGGAAGAGACGGAGGACCGCCGTGACGGATGAGCCCGAACCCACCGCACCTGCTGCGGCCCCCGAACCGGAGGTGAAGGGAATCGATCTCGCCCGCCGCGCCCTCGAGGAGGCGCGTGCCGCGGCGAAGGCGAGCGGAAAATCCGTCGGGCAGGGCCGCCGATCCGGAACCGGTGTCCGGGCCCTGCGCGCCCGGCGTCGACGCGGATGGTCGGGTCCCGGGCCGGACGACCGCGACCCGCAGCCGTTCGGTGCGCTGACCAACGCGATCGCGAAACAACGCGGCTGGTCGCCCAAGGTGTCGGAGGGGACGGTCCTCGGTCGGTGGGTACAGGTGGTCGGTGAGGACATCGCCGCGCACGCCGAACCGACCGGGCTGCGGGACGGGATTCTCAGCGTCTCCGCGGAGTCGACGGCCTGGGCGACGCAGCTGCGGATGATGCAGTCGCAAATTCTCGCGAAGATCGCCGCGGCCGTCGGCGACGGTGTCGTGAAGTCGTTGCGGATCACCGGTCCGACCGCTCCGAGCTGGCGAAAAGGGGAACGGCACATCCGGGGGCGCGGCCCCCGGGACACCTACGGATAGGCCGGAGCGGACGTTCGGTTCCTGGTTTTGTCTATTACCCGGTGTTACAGTTACTCCAAGTTTTCGAGTGAACTGTGCCACAGGCCTTCGTCGTGGCGCAGCCGCCGGCACGAAGGAGTAATGAGATGTCCGCCCCGACTGCACCCCGGAACGCGATCCCCGAACCGGACCACATCCTGTTGCAGGCCAGGAACGTGGAGTTCGACTGGTCGAACCTCCCCATGCACTGGATCCCGGGCGACCCGTTCAGCACGCACGTCCTCAACGTCCTGCACCTACTCCTGCCCGCCGGCGAGGAATGGTTCGTCGAGACGTTCAAAGAGGCACTGCCGCTGATCGAGGACGAGCAGCTCCGCGACGACGTCGTCGGGTTCATCGGCCAGGAGGCGATGCACGCCAACGCCCACACCGGCGTGCTGGTGCACCTGAAGGAGAAGGGTCTCGACCCGACGCCCTTCACGGAGCAGATGGAATGGACGTTCTCCAAGATCCTCGGACCGCGACCGCTCACCGGTCTGCGCGAGAAGAACTACCTGATCGAGCGGCTGGCGGTCATCGCCGCCATCGAGCACATCACCGCGTTCCTCGGCGACTGGGTGCTCAACGCCGAGGGGCTCGACCGCGCCGGGATGCATCCGACGATGCTCGACCTGCTGCGCTGGCACGGCGCCGAGGAGGTGGAGCATCGCTCCGTGGCGTACGACGTCATGCGGTACTTCGACAAGCGTGAGTCCCGGCGGATCCGCACCCAGGTGATCGTCACCCCGGTCATCGTGTGGCTGTGGGTGCGCGGCACCCGATTCCTCATGCGGAACGATCCGGAGCTCGCCCAGTGGTCGGCGCACCGGCGTAAGCCGCACCTGACGGATTTCTTCGCGGCAGGCAAGCGCGGCACCCTCCCGACGGCCCGGGAACTCGGCAGGCGGATGTCGACGTACTTCACGCGTTCGTACCACCCGAGCAACGAGGGTTCGACGGCACAGGCCGTGAAGTACCTGGCGTCCTCGCCCGCGGCTCAGGCGGCCGAGCGATGAAGCTGTCGCAGGTGCGGGAGGTGCTCACCGGGCAGGGCCTGCCCCGCCACGACGCTCCCCCGGACATCAAGGGGCGACCGCGCCCCGACCGCGCCATGCGCATCACCGAGGCCGTTGCTGCCAAGTATCTCCGTGTTCTCACCGCGTACGAATACGACCCGGGCGTCGCCGGTCACAACCCGGACGTGGCGATGAAAATGGTTGTTTCCCAACGGGATGTCGTCGCGCTGGACGAGAACGTCGTGCAGTTGCGGTTCGAGGCCGAGGACGGTGCGGAACTCCCTGCGTGGCAGCCGGGTTCGCACCTCGACTTTCATCTGCCGTCCGGGCTGCGACGTCAGTACTCGCTGTGCGGCGACCCGTCCGATCGCACGGGCTACAGTATCGCCGTCCGCCGGATCCCCGACGGTGGTGGTGGATCCCTCGAGATGCACGCGCTCGAACCGGGTGCTCCGGTGACGGTTCGCGGCCCCCGCAACGGGTTTCCGTTCGTCGGCGAGGGGAGTGCGCTCTTCGTCGCCGGCGGCATCGGTATCACGCCGATCCTCGCGATGGTCCGGGCGGCGCGCGATCTCGGCATGGACTGGCAGTTCGTGTACTCCGGCCGCTCACGGGAATCGATGCCGTTCCTCGACGAGATCGAAACGTTCGATCGGTCACGGGTTTTCATCCGTCCCGACGACGAGTTCGGGCTGCCGACCGCCGAAGAGTTGCTGGAGCGCGCCGCACCGGGCGGTGCCGTCTACTGCTGCGGTCCGACGCCGATGCTGGAGTCGGTACGCCGTGCATTCCCCGGAAGCCCGGCCACCGCATTGCATTTCGAACGATTCGGGGCACCGCCGGTGCTCGACGGCACCGAGTTCGAAGTGCAGCTCCTCAGCACGGGTGAGGTGCTCACCGTGCCCGCCGACGAATCCGCGCTGACCGTGATCAAGAAGACGATGCCCGGAGTGGGGTATTCGTGCCAGCAGGGATTCTGCGGCACCTGCCGGGTGAAGGTGCTGTCCGGCACCCCGGATCACCGCGAGACGCGGCTCACCGACGCCGAGCAGGAGAACGAGATGCTGATCTGCGTGTCCCGCGCCGACAGCGGCCGTCTCGTCCTCGATCTGTAGTTCCCACCGTCGATCCCATACCCGATCCCGCACGACCAGAGGACCCACCATGACTCCATCCGCATCCGGTACCGCCCGGCGGATCACCAACGGTTCCGTCCAACTCGCTGTGTTCGAGGAGGGCAACCCCGACGGCGAGACGATCGTGCTGGTGCACGGCTGGCCCGACACCCACGACCTGTGGAGCCGGGTGGTGCCGTTCCTGACGGAGCGGTTCCATGTGGTCAGCTACGACAGCCGCGGCGCAGGCCGCAGCACCGTGCCCACCCGGGTCGAGGACTACCGGCTGCCCGCCCTGGCCGGCGACCTGTTCGCGGTGATCGACGCCGTGAGCCCGGGCCGGCCGGTGCACGTGCTGGCGCACGACTGGGGATCGGTGGAGGCATGGGAGGCGGTGTGCGAACCGGGAGCCCGCGCGCGGATCGCGTCGTTCACCTCGGTCTCGGGGCCCAACCTCGATCACCTCGGCAAGTGGATGCGCCGTCGCCTCTCGGACCGCAGCTTCGGGGGGCCGCTCGCGCAGGCCGTCGCGTCCGGGTACACCGTCCTGTTCCAGATTCCGGGCCTGGCGACGCTGCCGCTGCGGCTGTGGTTCTCCCGGCACTGGCCTGCGTTCCTGAAGTTCTTCGACCGCCTCGACCCCACGCTGGTGCGTCCGGCGCCGACGCTGGCGAACGACATGGTGAACGGTCTCAAGCTGTACCGCGCCAACATCCGGACGAGTCTGCTGAGACCGCGCGAGCGGTACACCGACGTCCCCGTCCAGCTGATCCTCAACAAGAACGACAAGGCGGTGCGGCCCGTCGGCTACGAGGACACCGAGAAGTGGGCGCCCGACCTGCGCCGTCGAGAGGTGGACGCCGGGCACTGGTCGCCGATCTCCCACGCCGAGGACGTCGCGCAACTCGCCGCGGAATTCGTGCTGGACGTCGAGGACCGGCAGCGGGCCGAACTCTCGGACGGCCCGTCCGAAAGCGCTTCGGCGTAGGTTTTCACTCCCGAGACGCCCTGAAAATTCGTCTACGGGGCGCTCAGGGGTGTCATAGCCCGCTCCTGGGCCAGACGTACCAGTAAGATGGCCGAGGTAACTAGCGGCAAGATTCCCGATTCTCGTCTCCCGCGTGCCCGACCAGGGCGGTGGGCGCCTGCGTCGGGCATTGGACGGAGAAGGAGAGCTACCCACCCGTGGCTGCCCAGAAGTCAGACAAAAGCACCTCCAGCAAGGACTACGGCGCTTCTTCCATCACCGTCCTCGAGGGACTCGAAGCCGTTCGTAAGCGACCGGGTATGTACATCGGTTCCACCGGTGAACGCGGTCTCCACCATTTGATCTGGGAAGTCGTCGACAACTCCGTCGACGAGGCCATGGCCGGCCACGCCAGCAAGGTCGAGATCACCCTTCTCGAAGACGGTGGCGTCAAGGTCGTCGACGACGGTCGAGGCATCCCCGTCGGGATGCACGCCTCCGGTGTCCCCACCGTCGAGGTCGTCCTCACCCAGCTCCACGCCGGTGGCAAGTTCGACTCCGACTCCTACGCCGTGTCCGGCGGTCTGCACGGTGTCGGTATCTCCGTCGTCAACGCGCTGTCCACCAGGCTCGACGTCGACATCAAGCGCGACGGCTTCCAGTGGAACCAGACGTACACCGACTCGAAGCCGGGTGAACTCGTCAAGGGTGAGGCCACCAAGGAGACGGGCACCACGGTCACGTTCTGGGCCGACCCGAACATCTTCGAGACCACGGTCTACAGCTTCGAGACGGTCGCGCGCCGCCTCCAGGAGATGGCCTTCCTCAACAAGGGCCTGACCATCACCCTCACCGACGAGCGCGTCAGCGACGCCGAGGTCACCGAAGAGGTCGTCAGCCAGGTCGCCGACGCGCCGAAGACCGCCGAGGACGAGTCGGCCGAGGCGGATGCGCCTGCCGTGCACAAGGTGAAGACCCGCGTCTACCACTACCCGGGTGGCCTCGAGGACTACGTGCGGCACATCAACCGCACGAAGCAGCCGATCCACAATTCCGTCGTCGGTTTCACCGCGAAGGGCACCGGCCACGAACTCGAGATCGCGATGCAGTGGAACTCCGGCTACTCGGAGTCGGTCCACACGTTCGCGAACACCATCAACACCCACGAGGGCGGTACCCACGAAGAGGGATTCCGGTCCGCTCTGACGGCGACGGTCAACAAGTACGCGCTCGACAAGAAGCTCCTCAAGGAGAAGGACCCGAAGCTCACCGGAGACGACATCCGAGAGGGCCTCGCGGCGATCATCTCCGTGAAGGTTGGTGAACCGCAGTTCGAGGGTCAGACGAAGACGAAGCTCGGCAACACCGAGGTCCGGTCGTTCGTCCAGAAGGCGAGCAACGAGCACCTGTCGCACTGGTTCGAAGCGAATCCGGCCGACGCGAAGACCATCGTGAACAAGGCGGTGTCGTCGGCACAGGCCCGCGTCGCCGCCCGCAAGGCCCGCGAACTGGTGCGCCGCAAGAGCGCCACCGACCTCGGCGGTCTGCCTGGCAAGCTCGCCGACTGCCGATCCAACGATCCGAGCAAGTCCGAGATCTACATCGTGGAGGGCGACTCCGCAGGCGGCTCGGCCAAGTCCGGCCGCGACTCGATGTACCAGGCGATCCTGCCGCTGCGCGGAAAGATCATCAACGTCGAGAAGGCACGCATCGACCGTGTGCTGAAGAACACGGAAGTCCAGTCGATCATCACCGCGTTCGGCACGGGCATCCACGACGAGTTCGACATCGCGAAGCTGCGGTACCACAAGATCGTGCTGATGGCCGACGCCGACGTCGACGGCCAGCACATCGCAACGCTGCTGCTCACGCTGCTGTTCCGCTTCATGCGGCCGCTCGTCGAGCACGGTCACGTCTATCTGGCGCAGCCCCCGCTGTACAAGCTGAAGTGGCAGCGCAGCGACCCGGAGTTCGCGTACTCCGACCGCGAGCGCGACGTCCTGGTCAAGGCGGGCCTCGAGTCCGGCAAGAAGATCAATAAGGACGACGGCATCCAGCGTTACAAAGGTCTCGGCGAGATGAACGCCAAGGAACTGTGGGAGACCACGATGGATCCGACGGTGCGCGTCCTGCGTCTGGTGACGCTGGACGACGCGGCCGCAGCCGACGAGCTGTTCAGCGTTCTCATGGGTGAGGACGTCGAGGCCCGGCGTAGCTTCATCACCCGCAACGCCAAGGACGTCCGCTTCCTCGACGTCTAGGTATCCGGCACAAGAGATTACGGATGTCATGCAGCCACCGGCGGTCGGAAGACCCCGGTGGCTGCACCCGTCTGGGCCGGTTGCGGGACCGGGTCACGCAGAAATCCGTCCTCGACTGTGAACCGCGATTCTGTGTAGCCTGGTCCGCTGATCCACCCCGCGACGGCAACGTCTGGGATCGGTGGTGCGCATGTTACTTAGAAGTAAGGATCGGGGAATTTCTGTGGTAAGAACGTTCCCCATGGGGATGTGATGAACTCGTTACATTCGGAAATCGGTGCGTCGGGCAGCGCTGCGCACAGCGCAACTGATCGATCACTTTCCTCTGTCGACGCGTGTCGTCCGGGCCGGTACGACTGTCCCGCCGCAGACGCGGTCACGAGCACAGAGCGACAAGCTATGAGTGGTTGGAAAGGAAGCGTGGGATGAGCGACGATTCGCCGCCCCGGGCAAAGTTCTGGGATATCGAGGGCTGGGGCCTGCGGTGGAAGGTCACCGCGGTTCTCGCAGTTCCCGTCACCGTCGCCATGGTGCTCGGCGGGCTCCGTGTGCAGGGCGAGCTGAGTAACGCCGTCCACTTCACCGAGGCGGCCGACCAGATCGTCGTCGTCCCGGACATCGTGGCCCTCGAAGCCTCGATGGGTACCGTGACCAGTGGTTACGCCTCGGGCACCCTCACCAAGCAGGACCGCGAGGACGCGGAAGCCCTGATGAACGACGTGTCCGAGCAGGCCCGGAACCCCGAACTGGATCCCGCCGTCGCGAGTTCCATCAACCAGACCGTCTCGGACGGCCGCGCCCTCCTGAATCTGATGGATTCCCCAGGTGTCGCCACCGACCTGCTCGCGGAACGCCAGCGCGCGTTCGCCGCGGACTTCATCCGCGAAGTGGACGACATCGTCCGTCCCATCGAAGACAGCGAAGTCGTCGACAAGGGTTACCAGCTGACCAACGCGTGGCAGGCGCAGCGGCGACTGTTCGAACAGGCCATGGGCCTCGTGATCGTGAAGGACGTCTACGCCGGTCCCGACGGACGGGAGAAGGCCCGCACGGGCGACATTCCCACCTCGGCCGTCGTCGCGGCCGCCGGCGCCGAATCGAGCCTCCTCGACGTCCTCGACCGGTACTACCCCAAGGGGGATGCCCGTCTCGAGACGCTGCGAAACAACATCAACGACCGCAACGCCCTCATCGACCAGGGCCTGGCGGACGCGGCGCGCGGCGGGATGCTGCCCATCCTGCAGTTGCGCTCCTCGCTCATCGCGAGCCGTGACGTCTACCAGGAGCTGACCAGCGAAGCGGCGAAGGACATCGCGTCCACCGTGCAGGTCCGCGCAGCCGAGACCCGGTCCGCCGCGCTGCGTGACACGGCGATCGTCCTCGGAACCCTGCTCGCCGCCCTCGTCCTCGCGCTCCTCGTGTCGCGGTCGCTGATCGGTCCGATCCGCCGCCTGCGGTACGGCGCGCTGAAGGCTGCTCGCCGCGACCTCCCGGAGGCGATCGAGCAGATCAAGGCCAGTGACGATCCGCGGGCACTGTCGTTCGAGCCGGTGGCCGTGCACTCCTCCGAGGAGATCGGCCAGCTCGCCCGCGCCGTGGACGACATCCACGGACAGGCACTCAAGCTCGCCGGCGAGCAGGCGCAACTGCGCCTGCAGATCAACGACATGTTCGAAACGCTCGCGCGCCGAAGCAAGTCCCTCGTCGACCAGCAGCTCGGCCTGATCGAGAATCTCGAGTTCGAGGAGAAGGACCCGAAGCGGCTCGAGAGCCTGTTCCGGCTCGACCACCTGGCCGCGCGTATGCGGCGGAACGGTGAGAACCTGCTGATTCTCGCCGGCACCCGGGTGCGTCGTTCGCAGGCAGCGCCGATCCCGCTGGGTGACGTGCTGCGTGCCGCGATCTCCGAGGTCGAGGACTACCAGCGTGTCCAGATGGGCGCGACCCCCGAAGGCGCGCTCAGCGGCACCGTCGTCACGGACGTCGTGCACCTGCTCGCCGAACTCGTCGACAACTCGCTGCGCGCTTCGCCGCCCGACACGGTGGTGACGTTCAGCTTCGCTCGCGCCGTCGACGGCGGGGTGCTCCTCGAGATCGCGGACCGCGGCATCGGTATCCCGTCCGACGACATGCGCGCCGTCAACGAACGCCTGGCGTCGGGTGGTGAGGTCGGTCCGGAGACGGCCCGCCACATGGGTCTGTTCGTCGTGAGCCGGCTCGCGAAGCGTCACGGTCTGACCGTTCGCCTGCGGTCGACGTTCGACACCGCCCGGAACCCGGGTGTGACCGTGAGCATCCACATCCCGAATGCGCTGATCGTGTCGCAGGCCGCCCGGCAGGACACGGGACCGCAGCGGAAGATCCCCGCGGCACCGGTCCGGACCGCCATCCCCGCACCCGCGGCCCCGGCACAGCGCAAGGACAACGGACAGCAGCAGCCGGCGACCCGCAACGGACTGCCGACGCGCACCCCGTCCACGCCCCCGCCCGCACCGAGCCCGGCACCTGCGGGCGCGGTGACGACGGCGTCGGGCACGAGCCTGCCCCGTCGTCAGCCCGGTGCCAGTGGCATCGCGGCCGGCGCGGGATCGCCGGCCGGTGCTCCGGCCGCGCAGTCCCAGGACACTGTCAACGTCCGGGGATCCGGGGCGATGCCGAAGCTGCCCGTGCGGCGGCCGCAGGCGGCGCCCGCGGAGACCGCACCGGCGGAATCGCAGCCGCAGCACGCACCGCACGCACCCCGCAGCGAGAACCGCAGCGAGAACCGGACCGCGGAACAGCCGGCGCCCCCGTCGTCGAACGGCGACGACCAGGCACCGGTCCGGCACCGCTACCGCACCAACTCGGCGAAGACCGCGTCGTTCTTCCAGTCGCGGATCGATCCGCCACCGGCCGAGGCCACACCCCGGCCCGGCGGCGGCACCCCGATCTTCTCCGACATGGTGTCCGACTGGCTGACCGATCCGACCGGCGCCGAAGGCGCACCCGGCGTCTGGCATTCCGCCGGCGACGCCGGATGGTCCGCCGCGGAACGGGTCAGCGAGACTCCCGTCGAGGTCGACCCGGAGATCGGACTGCCCAAGCGGCGTCCCGGCGACCGACTGGTTCCCGGCACGGTCGAAGGCGCGCACAATACGGGGACACTGCGCCGGATGCGTGACCCTGAGACAATTCGCGCCAATCTCAGTCGTCACCAGCAGGGTGTCCGAAACGGCAGGGCCACGAGGCTCGCGGAACGTAACAGCATTGAAGGAGACCGATGAACACCGCTCATGGATCCGACGTCACGCGACCGCTCGACTGGTTGGTGTCGAACTTCGCCAGTGACGTGCCCGGTGTCTCCCACGCCGTGCTCGTGTCCGCGGACGGTCTCCTGATGGCAGCCAGCGCCCATCTCCCGATCGACCGGGCCGAGCAGCTGGCCGCGGTCACGTCGGGGCTGGCCAGCCTGTCGGCCGGTGTGTCCCGGTTGTTCGAGGGCGGCGGGGTGCTGCAGTCGGTGGTCGAGATGCAGCACGGGTACCTGCTGCTCATGAGCGTCGGCGACGGCTCGCATCTGGCGACCCTCACGGACGCCGAGTGCGACATCGGACAGGTCGGCTACGAGATGGCGATCCTGGTCGACCGCGTCGGCGCATCGGTGCAGGCCACGGCCCGCACTCCGCAGGGTCTCTGACCAGCCCATGCCCATGAACGACCACCACTCGGAGCAGCCGGGCCCGAACATCGTGCGCCCGTACTCGCTGACGTCGGGCCGGACCCGGCCTGCGGTCGAGCTCGCGCTCGAAGCGTTGATTCAGGCACTGCCGCAGTCGGTGGACCGGCAGTGGGAACTCGACGACGTCAACGCGGCGATCGTCGCGTTGTGCCAGCAGTCGCCTTCGGTCGCCGAGATCGCCGCCCGGGTGGGCGTACCCCTCGGAGTGGCACGCGTCCTGGTCGCAGACCTGGTCGAGGCCGGTCATCTCCAGATCCTGGCCACCCTGAAGGAAGACTCGACCGACTCCGAACGTCGTGAACTCATCGAAAGGGTCCTCAGTGGACTTCGCGAAATCTGATCCCCGCAATCGGGTGACCTCGACCAAGATCGTGATCGCCGGCGGGTTCGGCGTCGGCAAGACCACGCTGGTGGGGGCTGTCTCCGAGATCGTCCCGCTGCGCACCGAGGCGCTCGTGACCAACGCCAGCGACGGCGTCGACAACCTGGCTGCGACACCGCAGAAGGGCACGACCACCGTCGCCATGGACTTCGGTCGCATCAGCCTGGCCGACGACCTGGTGCTGTACCTGTTCGGTACCCCCGGTCAGCACAGGTTCTGGTTCATGTGGGACGACCTGATCCGCGGTGCGATCGGCGCGATCGTCCTGATCGACACCCGCCGGTTGGACGAGAGTTTCGCGGCCGTCGACTTCTTCGAGGCCCGGCAACTGCCGTTCCTCGTCGCGATCAACGAATTCGACGACGCCCCGCGCTACCCCATCGAGGACATCCGCGCGGCCCTCGCGATCTCCGAGGACGTGCCGATCATCCCGATCGACGCGCGTGACCGGGAATCGGCGAAACGCGCCCTGGTCGCGATCACCGAATACGCACTGACCAAGCTCCACACGGCCGCGTACTGAGGATTCGAACATGTCGGACGAGTTGCAGCACTTCTCCATGGGCACGTGGATCGTCGCCCTCGCCGCGGTCACGTCGTTCATCGGCGTGTTCGTCGGTATCGCCAGCGCCCGCAAGGCGGTGACCGCGCCGAACCCGAGGCAGCGGTACCTCTGGCTGGCCTGGGGCGCGTTGTCCATCGGCGGCATCGGCGCCTGGCTGCCGCACTACATCGCGATGGTCGGGTTCGAGGTCTACGGCAGCGTGGTGCGCTACGACGTCCTGTGGATCGCAGTCTCGTTCGTGGTGCCCGTGGCGGCCGCCGCGGTGGCGTTGCTGATCATCAGCCCGCCGCCGACGAAACACCGGCTGCCGAGCGCGTCGGTGGAGATCGGCCGCCTCGCCGGCGGTGCGGTGCTCCTCGGCGTCGGCTTCACCGGAATGGACCTCGCCATCGTCTCGTCCCTCGAGATCCAGGGTTCGGTGGACACCGACATCCTGCTGACGGTGGCGTCGGCTGTGATCGGCCTGGTCGTCGGCGCCGGAATCATGTGGTCGATCTCCGCCCTCGAGTCCCGCACGCTGCGACTCGTGGCGTCGGTGGTCGTGGCGGCCGGACTGGTGGCCATGCACTACACCGGCGTGTTCGGGCTGAGCGTCACCGTCGACCCCGCCGTGGCGCGCCCGGACGGGCTCGAGGTGTTCTCGATCCTGTTCCCCGTCTTCGTGCTGGGCATGCTCGTGG
The DNA here is from genome assembly GCF_900455735.1 of Rhodococcus wratislaviensis. Taxonomy (GTDB): domain Bacteria; phylum Actinomycetota; class Actinomycetes; order Mycobacteriales; family Mycobacteriaceae; genus Rhodococcus_F; species Rhodococcus_F wratislaviensis. The sequence continues at coordinate 919,147 of NZ_UAUI01000011.1, forward strand.
TCACGATCCCGATCACCGCCCTGCTGATGGCGCCCGACCGCGTGGCCGCCGAGCTGGAACTCGAGGCCGACATGCTCGCCGCCGAATCCCTCGCCGCCGAAACCCAGGGCAGGGAGCTCGAACTCCAGTAGATCGGACGGCTCCTGCGGCAACGATTCATGAGCGCACCCGAGTCCTTCACCCTCACAGCTGACCTGCACCTATAGACTCGGGTGGTTGCGCGACGTCGTGCAGGACCGCGAGTCCGCGAGGAGACGTCAAGCCGAGTAGAAGAAGGAGCTCATGACTGACACAACGTTGCCGCCGGAGGGACCGGGGCACGACCGCATCGAGCCCGTCGACATTCAGCAGGAGATGCAGAGCAGCTACATCGATTACGCGATGAGCGTGATCGTGGGTCGCGCGCTGCCCGACGTGCGCGACGGCCTCAAGCCGGTGCACCGCCGCGTTCTGTACGCGATGTACGACAACGGTTACCGGCCCGATCGCGGTTATGTGAAGTCTGCGCGACCGGTCGCCGAGACGATGGGTAACTACCACCCCCACGGTGACGCCTCGATCTACGACACGCTCGTCCGCATGGCCCAGCCGTGGTCGCTGCGGTACCCGCTCGTCGACGGCCAGGGCAACTTCGGTTCACGCGGCAACGACGGCGCCGCCGCCATGCGATACACCGAGTGCAGGCTCACTCCGCTGGCAATGGAAATGCTGCGTGAGATCGACCACGAGACGGTCGATTTCACCCCGAACTACGACGGTCGTACACAGGAACCGTCAGTTCTCCCCAGCCGTATCCCCAACCTGTTGATCAATGGTTCCGGCGGCATCGCCGTCGGTATGGCCACCAACATCCCGCCGCACAACCTGCGCGAGGTCGCCGAGGCCATCTACTGGGCGCTGGAGAACTGGGAAGCCGACGAGGAGTCCACCCTCACCGCGGTCATGGAACGTGTGAAGGGACCCGACTTTCCGACGCACGGCCTGATCGTCGGAGGCCAGGGCATCCACGACGCCTACACCACCGGACGCGGTTCGGTCCGCATGCGCGGTGTGGTGGAGATCGAGGAGGACGCCAAGGGGCGCACCACGATCGTCATCACCGAACTGCCGTACCAGGTGAACCCGGACAACCTGATCACGTCGATCGCCGAGCAGGTGCGCGACGCGAAGATCGCCGGCATCTCCGACATCCACGACGAGTCCTCGGACCGGGCGGGTATGCGCATCGTCGTCACCGTCAAGCGTGACGCGGTCGCGAAGGTCGTGCTCAACAACCTGTACAAGCACACCCAGCTGCAGACCAGTTTCGGCTGCAACATGCTGTCCATCGTCGACGGCGTGCCGCGCACCCTGCGTCTCGACCAGATGATCCGGCTCTACGTCGCCCACCAGGTCGAGGTCATCCGCAGGCGCACCGAGTACCTGCTCCGCAAGGCCGAGGAACGCGCTCACATCCTGCGCGGACTGGTCAAGGCCCTCGACGCCCTCGACGAGGTCATCGCGCTGATCCGGGCGTCGCAGACCGTCGACATCGCGCGGGCCGGCCTGATCGAGCTCCTCACTGTCGACGAGATCCAGGCCGACGCGATCCTCGCGATGCAGCTGCGCCGCCTCGCCGCCCTCGAGCGTCAGAAGATCATCGACGAACTCGCCGAGATCGAGCGGGAGATCGCCGACCTCAAGGACATCCTCGAGAAGCCCGAGCGTCAGCGCCGGATCGTCCGCGACGAGCTCAAGGAGATCGTCGACAAGCACGGCGACGACCGCCGCACCCGCATCATCGCGGCCGACGGCGACGTGGCCGACGAGGATCTGATCGCCCGCGAGGACGTCGTCGTCACGATCACCGAGACCGGCTACGCCAAGCGCACCAAGACCGACCTGTACCGCTCGCAGAAGCGCGGCGGCAAGGGCGTGCAGGGCGCCGGGCTGAAGCAGGACGACATCGTCTCCCACTTCTTCGTCAGCTCCACTCACGACTGGCTGCTGTTCTTCACCACGAAGGGCCGCGTGTACCGGGCCAAGGCGTACGAGCTGCCGGAGGCGAGCCGCACGGCCCGCGGACAGCACGTGGCGAACCTGCTCGCGTTCCAGCCCGACGAGCGCATCCAGAGCGTCATCCAGATCAAGACGTACGAGGACGCGCCCTACCTGGTTCTCGCCACCCGCAACGGTCTGGTGAAGAAGTCCAAGCTCACCGACTTCGACTCGAACCGCAGCGGCGGCATCGTCGCCATCAACCTGCGCGGCGAGGACGAACTGGTCGGGGCGGTGCTCTGCTCCTCCGACGATGACCTGCTGCTCGTCTCCGCGCAGGGACAGTCGATCCGCTTCTCCGCCACCGACGAGGCGCTGCGTCCGATGGGCCGAGCCACGTCCGGTGTCCAGGGCATGCGGTTCAACGGCGACGACGAACTGCTGTCGCTGAACGTCGTGCGCGAAGGCACCTATCTGCTGGTGGCGACGTCGGGTGGCTACTCGAAGCGCACCGGCATGGAGGACTACCCGGTCCAGGGTCGCGGCGGAAAGGGTGTACTCACGATTCAATACGACAGGAAACGTGGCACCCTGGTCGGAGCGCTCATCGTGAACGACGACGACGAGCTCTACGCGATCACGTCGGGCGGTGGCGTCATCCGCACCGCCGCCAAGCAGGTCCGCAAGGCCGGTCGGCAGACCAAGGGCGTTCGTTTGATGAACCTCGGGGAAGGCGACACCCTGCTCGCGATCGCGCGCAATGCCGACGAACCCGATGAACCCGACGACAACGCCGAGAGCAGCGGCAAAGGAGCTAAGGAGTCCTAGTGAGCACTCCCAACCAGCCAGGCAGTGACCGGCAGAACCCGGGTTCCGCCAATCAGGCGAAATCCGAGCAGCAGGCCTCCCGCACTCCCGAGAACGGGTCGGCGCGACCGAACCCGCAGCCGGGTTCCGCGCCGCAGGGGCCGCAGGCGTCCGCCGGTCGTGGTCCCGCTCAGGCGGGGCCGGCTGCCCGGCCGGGCGGTGCTCCCGACGCGAGACCGGATCGGCAGGCTCCGGCCGATCCGGCCCGGTCGCCGTCGACGCCCCAGCATCAGGGTCCGCGCACGCAGACCCCGCAGGGGCGGTCCGTGCCGCCGCAGCAGGGTCACGCTCCGAATCAGCAGGCTCCCGGGCATCAGGGCCCGCCTCAGCAGGCGCCCGGCAACCGGGCTCCCGCGGGCGGTGCTCCCACCGAGTCCATCCGGGGAAATCAGGCTCCGCCGTGGCAGCGGGGAATGCAGCGTGAGCCGCAGACCAACCTGAAGCGTCCCGTGCAGGGCGGGGCCGGTGCCAAGCAGGCTCCGCGCCCGGAGGGCCAGCCGAGCGCGGCCAACGGCTCGGGTGCCGCGGCAGCGAAGGCTCCTGGAAGCCAGGACGTCCAGAAGCCGCAGACCGCTCCGACGCAGAAGACGCAGGCGCCGGGTCAGCGACCCCAGGGCGCGCAGAACTCGGGTGCTCCCACCCAGGCGGTGCCCACACAGAAGGCGCCCGCGCAGAACCCGTCGTCGCCGGCGAAGGGTCAGCCCGCACCCAAGCAGGGGTCCGATCGCACACCGTCCTCGACTGCGGCCACGGCAGCGGTCGGCGCGGTGTCCGGTGCAGCCGCGGCCGGTGCCGTGGGTCAGCGGGAGGCCGCGAAGGCGAAGGCGTCCGCGATCGACGGACCCACCCGGCACATCAACCGGGACGTGCTCCCCAAGGACATGCCGGACCTGTCCGAGGCCAAGCACCCCTTGCCCGGGGCGGCAACGGCCACGGGCCAGCAGCCGAAGATCGCCGTGGCTCCGCAGCGGGTCGAGGAGGGTGAGGCTCTCCGGGCGACGGTGCAGGTCCGCAAGATCGATCCGTGGTCGACGCTGAAGATCTCGTCCGTCATCTCGGTGTCGCTGTTCTTCGTGTGGATGGTGGCCGTCGGTCTGCTGTACGTCGTCCTGGACGGGATGGGCGTGTGGGACCGGCTGAACAACGCATTCACCGATATCGTCGCCGAGTCGAGCTCTGACGGGCTCGTGACGGCCGGGCAGGTCTTCGGATACGCCGCCGTCATCGGTCTCGCGAACATGGTGTTGTTCACCGCACTGGCGACGATCGGCGCGTTCATCTACAACCTGTGTTCCGACCTCGTCGGGGGCGTCGAAGTGACGCTCGCCGACCGGGACTGAACGTGGAAAACGACGGGGGCTGAGCTGGGAAAAGAGCGTCTCGCCGGACCGGTTTTGGTAGTTGCCGGTCCGGTGGGGTAATCTTCCGACTCGGTTCAGGGAACTGCGCGAGATGAGTTTCCAGACTTCAGGGGCCTATAGCTCAGGCGGTTAGAGCGCTTCGCTGATAACGAAGAGGTCGGAGGTTCAAGTCCTCCTAGGCCCACTCCTGGTGCCGGTGAAAGGTCATTCGCATGAAGGTCCTCCTGTTCGTGGGAGCCGGAGTGCTGGTGGCAATCGGACTGACCAAGTTGCTTCGCGGCAACGAGGTGTGGCACGAGGTAACGGGGCCTTAGCTCAGTTGGTAGAGCGCTGCCTTTGCAAGGCAGATGTCAGGAGTTCGAATCTCCTAGGCTCCACAAGTACGAATACAGAACAGTGTGCCCCGGATTCGGAAGAGTCCGGGGCACACTGCTGTGCGAGGCTGGAACGGGTGAGGTTACCCTTACTTCATGACCGCACTCGATCCCGGAGCCCGTGAACGCCTCGACCCGCGCAGCCGCGTCGCATCCCACCACCGGACCGGCGAGGGAACCGCACGAATCGGCTACCCGATCGGAGTCCGCACGGTCACGGTCCGTGCACGCGAGTACGTCACACCCCGCATGCTGCGTCTGACGATCGGGGGCCCCGGCCTCGACGGGTTCCACACCTATCAGGCCGACGATCACGTCAAGATCGTGTTCCCCGATCCGGACGGGACCCGCCGCGTTCCGGTGGTGAACGACGCGATGATGCTCGACTGGCCGCGACCGCTCCCGACCACGCGGAAATACACCGTCCGCCGCTACGACGCCGACACCCGCGAACTCGACCTGGACTTCGTGCTGCACGACGGCGGTCTCGCATCGTCCTGGGCGACGACGGTCGCGATCGGCGACGACGTGACCATCGCCGGACCGCCCGGTGCGAAGGCATTCGCCCACAATTTCGACCACTACGTCTTCGCGGTCGATTCCACTGCGCTTCCGGCGGTCGCGCGGTGGCTCGACGAGTCCCCCGCGGACGTCTCGGCGCACGTCGTCATCGAGACCGACGACGACGTCGGGCACGGCTACCCGCTGGCCGTGCGCGAGAACCTGGACGTCACGTGGCTCGTCCGCGACGGCAGCGAGTCCGCCCTGGCGTCGACGGTGCAGTCGCTCGCGCTGCCCGAAGGCCGCTCGTTCCTGTTCGCGGCAGGAGAGGCGAATGACATCAAGCCTCTGCGCGCGTGGAGCCGGGACCGGATGGATTCGCTGTTCACCGGATACTGGAAACGCGGAGTCGCGGGGCTGGACGACTGACCGGCCCTACACTCGCACCATGACCACGGTCCGGCCCGCACTCGCCCGCCGCGTGGCCGCCGCCGCGGTGATGCTCGGAATGCTGATCGCCGGCGGTGCCGCGCCCGCGAGTGCGCAGACCCGTCCACTCCAACCGATCGCCCTGGCGGTCTCCCTGCGCCTCGCGACGGCGGACGCGGTGGCGGCGGCCAAGTGGGGCACGCCGTCACCGATCGACGATCCCGCGCGCGAGGCGCAGGTTCTGGGTGCGGTCGCGGCGCAGGCGGCCGACGAGGGCCTGAGCGCGGTGCGGGTGCAGCAGATCTTCCGGGATCAGATCGAGGCCAACAAAGAGGTGCAGCGCGCCCTCTTCGGCTGGTGGAGTGTCGCACCCGGCTCCGCGCCGACCGTCCGGCCGGACCTGACGCAGGTCCGTCCGGTGATCGACCGCCAGAACACGGACATCCTGCTGCAGCTGCGCGAGCAGGAGGCCGTGCTCGCCGGCCCGGATTGCGTGCCCGCACTCGTCGACGCCGCGGTCGCGGTGGCGGCCGAACAGCGTCTCGACCCACTGCATCAGGCCACGCTGGCGCGTGCGCTCGTGTCGATCTGCGGGCCGGTCCGCGACTGACTGGCCGTTTCGACATGGTCCGACAAGATGTCGCCAACTAGACTGGGGGCATGATCTCCAAGGTCGCGACGCTCCTCCTCGATCGTGTCTCGATGTTCGAGTTCGGGGTGGTCTGTGAAGTGTTCGGAATCGACCGCACCGAACACGGGGTTCCGCCGTTCGACTTCCGCATCTGCGGGATCCGTCCCGACGAACCGCTCGCGTCGATCACGCCGGGGCTGACGCTGTCTGCCGACTATGGGCTGGATTCCCTGCGCGACGCCGATCTCGTCGTGGTCCCGCCGCCGGGGGCGCAGTCCGACTTCCCGGTGGAGGCGCTCGACGCGGTGCGCGCCGCGGCGGGTGCCGGCGCCATCGTCCTCAGCCTGTGCTCGGGTGTCTTCCTGCTCGGCGAGGCCGGACTGCTGGACGGGCGCAAATGCACCACCCACTGGGAGTACGTCGACGAACTGGCCACCCGGTTCCCGACGGCGACCGTCGACCCCGACGTCCTGTTCGTCGACGAGGGCAACCTCGTCACCAGTGCGGGTACCGCGGCAGGCATCGACGCGTGCCTGCACGTGGTCCGCCGCGAGCTCGGTTCCACCGTCGCCAACACGATCGCCCGCAGGATGGTCGTTCCGCCGCAACGCGACGGGGGACAGCGCCAGTTCATCGAGCAGCCGGTGGTCGCGTGCACGTCGGACAGCCTCAGCGAGACGATGGCGTGGATGAGCGAAAATCTCGAGTTGCCACACACGGTCGACGAGCTCGCGACCCGCTCGTCCATGTCGACGCGCACGTTCGCCCGCAAATTCGCGGCCGAGACGGGCACCACCCCCGTCAAGTGGCTGACGACACAGCGGGTCCTCTACGCGCAGCAGCTACTCGAGGGCACCGACCTCGGTCTCGAGGCGATCTCGAGACGCAGCGGTTTCGGGTCCGGTGCCCTGCTGCGGCACCACTTCAACCGGGTGGTCGGCGTCGCGCCCGCCGACTATCGACGCCGGTTCGGCTGCAACACGGCCGAACTCACGCAATGAACGTGCCGATGGCCGGGTTCGCCTGGCAGATCGGGCTGCTTCCGAAGTTGATCGATCCGAACGCCGTCGCCACCACGTTCCCGACGCCGGTGTTCACCGTCGCGGACAGGAAGGGGTAGACGCCGCCGAGGTTCACGATCCCCGAACGTCCGCTGTCGGTGTTGACCCAGGCCACGGTGACCTGCGCGGCTGCCGGGATCGGTGGCGCGGCGGGGCGTGACTCGAAGCGGATGTCGCCGTCGGCGATGGGCGGTGACGCCTCCGGCCCGGACTGTCCGGTGAGCGCCGTCAACGACATCAGGCTGCCCTGGTTCGGACAGCCGATGGTCAGGGCCGGCCCGCCGAACGGGTGGGGTGGGTCGGCGCCGGCGGGGCCGGCCGTCAGCACAGCCGCGGCGGCGGCGATCGGAAAGGTGACGGCGGCGATGCGATGGACGATACGTCTGGCGGTCATGTCTGCTCCTCGGAACGGATCCTCGCGCTGGTGCGCATCTGCCTGCGGGATACCCCTGGTACAAGCCGTGAAACGAAGACAGGACACCAGGACGGTTGTCCACCTAGGATTCGCAGATGCCGGAGACAGCGCCTTCCGTTCCCTCCCGACTGCGGGACGGGTCCGTGCGCTACGCACGGTCGCTCCACCCCGTCGGCCTCGCGTTCGCGTTGCTGTTCTTCGTGTGGTCGATGACGCCGTCGCTGCTGCCCCGGCCGTGGTATCTGCAGGCGGTGGCGACGGGCATCAGCCTGGCCACCGGTTACGCCGTCGGCTGCTTCGTCGCCTGGGTGGTGCGTAAGTGCGGGGTCGAACCGCACTACTCACCGAAGGCCCGTCGGATCGGGTGGTGGGTTCTGCTGGGGGCCGCCGTGATCCTCGTTCCCACCTTCCTGGTGCTGGGGTCGTGGTGGCAGCAGATCGTCCGCGATCTGGTCGGCACCGATCGCGCGAACCGCACCTACTACCTGCTGATCCTTATGATCTCGTTCGCCGTCGCGGCACTGCTGCTGGCCGCCGGGAGGGGACTCCGCAATGCCGCACGGCGATTGACCGCCGTCGGATTGCGCTACGTACCCGCGCCGGTCGCGAAGATCGCGAGCGTCGTCGTACTGGTCGCCGTCCTCTTCTTCGTCGTCAACGGCGCCCTCTACGCGGGCCTGCTCGCCCTCGCCAACGGCAGCCTCGCCGCCGCCGACCACGACACGGCCGCCGGCGTCACCCAGCCCACCGCGCCGGAACGGTCGGGCTCACCGGACTCGGCGGAACCCTGGGATTCACTGGGCAAGGAGGGGCGCACCTTCGTCGCCGGTGGTCCGTCGGCGGAAGACATCACCGCCCTCACCGGGCGCCCGGCGCTCACACCGATCCGCGCGTACGCGGGTCGCGACTCCGCGGACACCGTCGAGGAGGTCGCGCACCACGTGGTGGCCGAACTGAAACGCACCGGCGCCTACGACCGCGCGGTCCTGGCCGTCGCCACGACGACCGGTCGCGGCTGGGTCAACCAGGACGTCGCGTCCTCGCTCGAGTACCTGAACGACGGCGACACCGCGATCGCGTCGATGCAGTACTCGTTCCTCCCCAGCCCACTCGCGTTCATCGCCGACCGGGAGACACCGATGGTGGCAGGCAGGGCGCTGTTCGAGGCCGTCTACGCCGAATGGGCTGCGTTGCCGCAGGAGTCGCGGCCGAAGCTGGTGGTGTTCGGCGAGAGCCTCGGCTCGTACGGGGGACAGGCCGCGTTCGTCGCGGGCCAGGACATGCTGGCCCGCGTCGACGGCGCACTGTGGGTGGGAACGCCCAACTTCACCGAACAGTGGACCCGGATAACCGAGAACCGCGACCCCGGGTCGTTCCAGCGGGTCCCGGTGATCGAGGACGGCGCCGGAATACGCTTCGCCGGAAATCCCGCCGACCTCGAACTCGACGGTCCGTGGGGCGACAGTCGGGTGGTCTACTGGCAGCACGCCGGCGACCCCATCACCTGGTGGTCGCTCGACCTCCTGCTGAACCGCCCCGACTGGCTACGCGAGCCCCACGGTCCGGACGTGGATCCCGGAATGCGGTGGATCCCGTTCGTGACGTTCTGGCAGGTCACCCTCGACATGGTGTTCTCGGCGGACGTTCCCCCCGGGCACGGGCACAACTACGGGGAGGACGCCGTCGACATGTGGGCCGCGATCCTGCAGCCGCCCGGCTGGACGCCGGGCGACACCGAGCGAGCGCGCGCCCTACTGGCCGGGGAGTGACGGGTCAGTAGGGGTGAGGGGCTTCGTCGCCGTGGGCGGCGTGGGCTCCTGCGTGTCCGCGCTGTCGAGGTCGCGCAGGTTCGGGGGAGCGGACGCGACGCGCGGCTGCTCGCGGCGGCGGCTCTTGACGAACACCGCGCCACCGGCGACGGCGGCACCCACGAGGACGACGATCGCGATGCGACGGCCCTTCCGCGACTTCTTCTCCTCGACCGGTGCTACGGCCGAGGTCAGGGGGCGAACGACATCCTGGGCGACCTTCTTCACCGGTACGGTCCGGGCGCGTTCGTAGCCCTTCTTGGCCAGCGAGGCCCCTTGACGGCCGAGGAACAGACTGAGCTGGCCGGCACCGCGGGCCGTCGCGAGTGCCGCCGCGCGTGCGTAGCGCCGCGCCTGATCGACAGCCTCGGATTCCTTGACGCGGGAAGCCGAATCCTCGACGTGGGCCAGAGCGGTCTCGACTCGTTCGGAGACCTGCTCCTGCAGGGTCTCGGCGCGTTCGGTCGGAAGCAGATTCGTGAGGGACTCCGTCGCTCGTGTCATGTCCCCACTTTGTCACAAGAACCGCGAGCACGAACCGATCCGAAGTACTCGAGTCACCGCGGCGGAACCACACGGAACCCCACAATGGCAACATGGTGGTGTGACTTCACCTCATCAGACCGCAACCGCAACGCTGCACACCAACCGCGGCGACATCAAGATCGCGCTGTTCGGCAACCACGCGCCCAAGACCGTCGAGAACTTCGTCGGCCTGGCCGACGGTTCGAAGGACTACAGCACCGCCAACGCCGGTGGCACCGACTCCGGACCGTTCTACGACGGCGCCGTCTTCCACCGCGTCATCGACGGATTCATGATCCAGGGCGGCGACCCCACGGGCACCGGCGCCGGTGGCCCGGGCTACAAGTTCGGCGACGAGTTCCACCCGGAACTGCAGTTCGACCGCGCATACATCCTGGCCATGGCGAACGCAGGCCCGGGAACCAACGGTTCGCAGTTCTTCATCACCACCGGCCCGACGCCGCACCTCAACCGTCGCCACACCATCTTCGGTGAGGTCGTCGACGAGGAGTCGAAGAAGGTCGTCGACGCCATCTCCACCACCGCCACCGATCGCGCGGACCGTCCGCTCGAGCCGGTCGTGATCAACAGCGTCACCATCGCGTAGGGAACCGCAGCACATGACCAACCCCGGCTGGGGCGGTGCCGCGAACGAGGGCACTCCGCCCCAGCCGCGGTGCGTCCGCCACCCCGATCGCCCCACTGCACTGTCGTGCAATCGGTGTGGTCGTCCCGCCTGCCCCGAATGCCTGCGCGAAGCGGCCGTCGGCTACCAGTGTGTCGACTGCGTCGCCGCCGGGCAGCGTGATGTCCGGCCGGTCCGCAACGTCGCCGGCGCCGTCACCACGCAGCGTGCGACACCGCTCGTGACGTACATCCTGATGGCCGCGAACGTCGGCATCTTCCTGATCACCGCGGCGCAATCCCGCAGCATCATGCAGAACCAGGCCGGATCGAAGCTCTTCGCGGACTGGGCTCTGTTCCCACCCGCCGTCGTGGACGGGCAGATCGTCCGCGTGCTCGGCAGCGGATTCCTCCACTTCGGCATCATTCACCTGGCCGTCAACATGTTCGCGCTGTGGGTGATCGGCCGCGACACCGAACTGGTCCTCGGGCGTGCCCGCTACGCCTGCGTGTACTTCGCGTCGCTGCTCGGCGGTTCCGCCGCGGTGATGCTGTTCCAACTCGGCGCGGTCACCGCAGGTGCGTCGGGCGCCGTCTTCGGCCTGATGGGCGCTCAGGCCGTCATCCTGCTGCGTCTGCGACGAAGCCCCGCACCGGTGATCTCGGTGATCGCCATCAACGTGATCATCAGCATCACGATCCCGGGCATCTCACTGTGGGGGCATCTCGGCGGCCTGGTCGCCGGAGCCGCGGCCACCGCAGGAATCCTCTACGGGCCCCAACTGCTGGGCGTCGGGAACAACCGGGAGAAGGCCGTCATCGTCGGCTGGGTCTGCCTCGGCGTCGTGGTGCTGGTGCCACTGGCCGTCATCGCCGTCCGCACCCTGCAGTTGCGCGCGAGCTTCGGCTACTGACCCCGGCCCACCAGACGATGCACCGCGAGGGCATCGAACACGTCCTCCGGATTGGTGCCGAGATCCCAGCGGCCGAAGATCAGGAGGCGTTCGGTGCCGTCCTCGGTGCGCACGTCGATCTCGAGCATCGGTACCCGGCGGCCCAGCCGGGGATAGCGCACGAGCCGCGCGCGGTCGATCTCCGAGCGGGCATACCCGTGGCGGCCGGTCAGCCGGTTCACCACGATCCCGCCGCCCTCCTTGTCGACGGCGAGGCGCGGGCGTTGCCGAAGCGCCGACGCGGCGGTCAGCAGCAGTCCGAGGGCGGCGACGCACACGAGGACACGGCCCGCCGGCTCGGTCGACACGGCGAGTCCCGCGACCCCCAGCGCGAGTCCGCCCGCAGCGAGCGCGATCACCGCGCCGAGGGGCGTCGACCACTCCAACGGTGCCTCGTCAGCAGACATCAGCACTCGACCTGCGGCTATCCACAGGGGTTGTCCACATTGGGGATGAATGACATGGGTGTAATTGTGACCGTCAACGCCAGCGCATCGTCATGATCAGACCGACCACCATGAAGCCGAATCCGATGAGGAAGTTGTAGGCACCGAGGTTGTTCATCCACTCGAGCTGGTCGGCGGCCAGGTAGTAGACGAGCAGCCACACCAGGCCGACCAGCATGAACCCGAGCATCACCGAGACGTACAGGGTGCTCGAGGGGCCGGCCTTCACCTTCACCGGGGTGCGGCTCGCAGGGTTGATCGTGTAATCGGTCTTCTTTCGGACCTTCGACTTCGGCATGACGTCCTCGTTCGTGCGGCTCTACGGGAATGTGGGCAGGTAGATTCGGAAATACCTGCGTGTGTACACGCTAACGTAGCCGCGATTCGCGCGGCGAGGACGAGGGGACGGAAACACCGGTGACCAGGTCGATCTTCTGGCGGATCGCGGTGCTGGTGGTGTGTCTCGTGGCCGGTCTGCTGGTGGCCACCACCCGTCAGGTGTCGCACGGCAACGAGATCCGCGCCGGCGATTCCACCCGGCTGTCCGACCTCGTGCGGAACGCGCAATCCGAGACCGACCAGGTGGCCGAGACCCGCGATCGGCTGGCGGCGCAGGTCGAGTCGCTGCAGCAGGACGCCGCGGCGTCCGACAGCGGTGTCGCGCAGGCGCTCGCCGACTCCAAGGCGCTCGCCACGGATGCCGGACTCACACCGATGACCGGTCCCGGAGTCACCGTCACGCTCACCGACGCCCCCCGCGACGCGGACGGCAAATACCCCGTCGACGCGTCGCCGGACGATCTCGTCGTCCATCAGCAGGACGTCCAGAGTGTGCTGAACGCGCTGTGGGTGGGCGGTGCCGAGGCGATCAGCATGCAGGACCAGCGAATCGTGAACACGTCGGCGCCGCGCTGCATCGGCAACACCCTGCTGCTGCACGGCCGCACCTACAGCCCGCCGTACGTGATGTCGGCGATCGGGGATCCCGCGCGGCTGGAGGCGGCGCTCGCCAACGAACCCGGAATCCGGGTGTTCAAGCAGTACGCGTCGCGGTTCGGTCTCGGCTACTCGGAGGCGGCGTCCGGCCAGTTGACCGTGCCCGGATACGCGGGGCACTGACCTGAACGGTCCCCGGCCGTGCAGAGCGGGAAGCGGGCAGAATACCCTGCTTCCATGAGGATTCTCGTCGTCGACAACTACGACAGCTTCGTGTTCAACCTGGTCCAGTACCTCGGACAGCTGGGAACCCGGGCCGTGGTCTGGCGCAACGACGATCCGAACCTCACGGGACCCGACGCCGTCGCGGCGGCAGCGGCCGAATTCGACGGCATTCTGCTGAGCCCCGGCCCCGGCACACCGCAGCGCGCCGGTGCGACGATGGACCTGGTCACGGCGTGCGCCGCCGCCAAGACACCGCTACTCGGGGTGTGCCTCGGTCATCAGGCGATCGGGGCCGCCTTCGGCGCCACCGTCGACCGGGCACCCGAACTCCTGCACGGCAAGACCAGCGTCGTCCACCACACCGGCCAGGGTGTTCTCGCGGGTCTGCCCGACCCGTTCACCGCCACCCGCTACCACTCGCTGACCGTTCTGGAAGACACCATCCCGGACGAACTCGAGGTCACCGCCCACACCGACAGCGGCATCGTCATGGCGATGCGGCACCGGGAGCTCCCGATCCACGGCGTTCAGTTCCACCCGGAGTCCGTACTCACCGAAGGCGGGCACCGCATGCTCGCCAACTGGCTCACCGTCTGCGGCGAGGCACCGAAGGAATCCCTCGTCGCCACCCTCGAGGCCGAGGTCGCGCAGGCATTGGGCGCGTAGCACCCGTGAGTGGTTGACGAGTCCAGAGACTCCTCGACCACTCACAGGCGGCGGAGCCGCCTACCGCGGGATGCCCAGCGCGCCGACACCGACCGAGACGACACCGTTCTTGGTGATCTCCGATCCCGGCGGCTGTTCCTGGCTGATGATCTTGCCGACCATCTCCGGGTCCAGGGTGGACGTCTGCGTCTGATTCAGCGAGGCCGACGACCCGCTCCAGCCGGCGCTGCGCAGCTCGGCGAGCGCCTGCGACACCGTCTTGCCCGTCAGGTCGGGCATCTCGATGTTGTTGCCGTTCGACACCCGGATCTGGATCGTGTCGCCCTTGGCGGCGGAGGAGCCGCCGACGGGGTCGGTGGAGACTACCTGACCCTTCGGCACACCGGAATCGATGTTCTGGATCTGCACCTTGAAGCCGGCACCCTCGATGTTCGCCTGCGCGACCTCGACCTTCTGGCCGGTCACGTCCGGGATGCGAATCTGCTCCGGCCCGGTGCCCAGCGTGACGGCGACCTCGGAATCGAGGGAGATGCTCGCCCCGGAGGACGGGTTCTGCTCGATCACCTTGTCGACGTCGGACACGTCGGACGGCGCGCGGGCGACGGCGGTGTCGAGCCGTAGTCCGACCGCGTTCAGCTCCTGCTGCGCTTCCTGTTGGGTGAGGCCGGCGAGCCGCGGGACCTTCACCTGTTCGGGGCCCGACGACACCTCGAGGGTGATCGTGCTGCCCTCGTCCACCTGCACCCCGCCGACGGGCCGGGTGGTGATGACGTTGCCGGTCGCCACGACGGCGTCCGGTTTCTGCTGCCGGGCGACGCGGAAACCCAGGTTCTGCAGTGTCGTCTCGGCGTCGTCCGCGGCCTGGTTCGTGACGTCCGGCATGGTCACCTGATCGGCCTTGGAGCCCGGTCCCACGGACCACAGGAACGCGCCGACGATGCCGACGACGATGAGCGCGCCCAGCGCCATCAGCGCCACCCGCATCGGGTTCTTCTTCTTGTCGGGCTCACCACCGTCCGTCTTCGACGCGGTGGCCGGGGTGGGTGACTGCGGGCGCCGGTAGTTTCCCGCGCCGGAGTCGACGGCACCGAGGATCGTGGTGCGGTCCTCGTCGCTCATGACCATCGGCGCGCTGGGGCGCTGCCCGCCGAGCACCCGGACCAGGTCGCTGCGCATGTCCGCGGCGGTCTGGTAGCGGTTGGCGGGGTTCTTGCTCATCGCCTTGAGGATCACCGAGTCGAGCTCGCGCGGAATGTCCGGGTTGACCGCGGACGGTGTCTGCGGGTCCTCCCGCACGTGCTGATACGCGACCGCGACCGGGGAGTCACCCTTGAACGGGGGTTCGCCGGTGAGGATCTCGAACAGCACGCACCCGAGCGAGTACACGTCGGAGCGGGCGTCGACCTGCTCACCGCGGGCCTGCTCGGGCGACAGGTACTGGGCGGTGCCGATCACGGCGGCTGTCTGCGTCATGGGGCTGGACGCGTCGGAGATCGCTCGCGCGATGCCGAAGTCCATCACCTTGACCGCGCCCGCACGGTTGATCATCACGTTGGCGGGCTTCACGTCGCGGTGCACGATGCCGTTGCGGTGGCTGAAGTCGAGCGCCGCGCACACGTCCGAGATGACTTCCATCGCGCGGCGCGGTGCCATCGGGCCCTCGCTGCGCACGATGTCCCGCAACGTGTCACCGTCGACGTACTCCATCACGATGTACGGCAGCGGTCCCGCGTCGGTTTCCGCCTCGCCGGTGTCGTAGACGGCCACGATCGCCGGATGGTTCAGCGCCGCCGCGTTCTGCGCCTCGCGGCGGAACCGCAGGTAGAACGTGGGGTCGCGGGCCAGGTCGGCGCGCAGGACCTTGATCGCGACATCACGGCTGAGCCGGACGTCACGGGCGAGGTGGACCTCGGACATGCCACCGAAGCCGAGAATCTCACCCAGCTCGTAGCGTGAGGAGAGGTTGCGCGGTGTCGTCATGGCAGTCCTTGTGGGGTCGGAGTAGCTGACTCCTCCGACGTGGTCGTCGTGGTCGTCGTCGTGGTGGTCGGGGCGGTCGTGGTGGTGGTAGTCGTCGTCGGCTCTGTCGTCGTCGTGGTGGTCGGGGCGGTCGTCGTCGTGGTCGGCGGCTCGGTGGTGGTGGTCGTATATGTCGGCGGCTCGGTGGTGGTCGTCTGTTCCTCGGTCGTCGTGGTCGTCGTCGGCCGCGGTGTCGTCGTGATCGTCCGCAGCGACGAGGTCACCGCCGGCGACGTCGGTTCCTTCGTGTCACCCCCGTCGAACAGGACGAGCGCGAGCGCGATGATCGCCGCCAGCAGGAGCAGGCCACCCGCACCCCAGGCCACGGCCTTCTGGCCGCTGGTCAGCCCGCCCTTCTTGCCGTCACCGTTCGAGTCGTCCGGCGGCACCTGCCCCGTGACCGGTCCCGCGTACGCGGTCTGGGAAGGCGGCATCATCTGGGTTGCCCCGGTCATCGGCGGGGGCAGAACCCGGGCGGCCCCGGTGCCCGACACGCCGGGCGGCGGGGGACGCCTGCCCGCCCGGACCGCCGCGACCGCGTCGGCGAACTCTCCGCCACTGGCGTAGCGGGTGCTCGGATCCTTCGCGATGGTGATGTCGATGAGTTCGCGGATGTTCGGCGGCAGGTCGCTCGGCAACGGTGCCGGCGCCTCCTGCACGTGCTTCATCGCGACCGTGATCGCGCCGTCGCCGACGAACGGACGCCGTCCCGACAGCGCCTCGTAGCCGACGATGCCGAGGGAGTACACGTCGCTCGCCGCGGTCGCGTCCTGTCCGAGCGCCTGCTCGGGGGCGATGTACTGCGCGGTGCCCATCACCATGCCGGTGCGTGTGATGGGCGAGTTCTCCACGGCCTTCGCGATGCCGAAGTCGGTGATCTTCACCTGACCGGTGGGGGTGATCAGGATGTTGCCCGGCTTCACGTCGCGGTGCACGACTCCGGCGTCGTGCGCCACCTGCAGCGCCCGGCCGGTCTGCTCGAGCATGTCCAGGGCGTGCGGCACCGCGAGACGGCCCACCCGCGCGAGGACGGCGTTGAGCGGCTCACCGTTGACGAGTTCCATCACCAGGTAGGCGGTGGAATCGCCGGTGGCGTCGCGGACCTCGCCGTAGTCGTAGATTCCGGCGATGCCGGAATGGTTCAGCTGTGCGGTGGTGCGCGCCTCGAAGCGGAAACGTTCGACGAACTCCGGGTCGGACGAGAACTCGGACTTCAGCACCTTCACCGCGACACGACGGTTGAGCCGGTTGTCCGTCGCTTCCCAGACCTGTCCCATTCCGCCCGTGGCGATGAGCCGGATCAGGCGGTATCGATTGGCGATCAGCGCGCCGTTGTTCAGTGCCACAATCAGCCCCCTTGTAGTCCGGCTGCGATGACGGCACGGCCGATAGGTGCAGCCACCGAGCCGCCGGTTGCGGCCAGTGCACGATCTCCGCCGTCCTCGACGATGACCGCGATGGCCACGGTCGGGTTCTGGGCGGGTGCGAATCCGATGTACCAGGCGTGGGGCGGGGTGTTCCGAGGGTCGGTCCCGTGCTCGGCGGTGCCCGTCTTGGACGCGATCTGGACGCCCGGGATCTTGCCTTCGCCGCTGGTGTTGTTCTCGGAACCGATCATCAGGTCGGTCAGGGTGGCCGCCACCTGGGACGACATCGCCTGGCCTTCGGACACCGGGTTGGTGGTCGCGAGGTTGGACAGGTCCGGCCCCTGCAGTTCGGACACCAGTTGCGGTTGCATCCGTACGCCACCGTTGGCGACGGTAGCCGCGATCATCGCGTTCTGCAGCGGAGTGAGCGCGACGTCACGCTGGCCGATGCTGCTCTGGCCGAGTGCGGCGTCGTCGGGGATCGACCCGATCGTGCTGTCCGCGACGGGGAACGGGACGCCGGGCATCTGCCCACCGATGCCGAGCGCGCTGGACTGGTCGCTGACGGCGTCGGTGCCGGTCTTCACACCGAGTTCGACGAACGCCGTGTTGCAGGACCGCGCGAACGCCTCACGCAGCGACGCGGTGGGTGCGCCGCCACACGTGGAGCCGTTGTAGTTCTCGAGCGTCGTCGACGTGCCGGGAAGGGTGATCTGCGGGGCCGCGGTCAGCTGGGTGTCGGGGGTGGTTCCGGCGGCGAGCGCGGCAGCGGTCACCACCACCTTGAACGTGGAGCCGGGTGGGTACGTCTGCGACACCGCCCGGTTGATCAGCGGCTTCTCGGGGTCGGCGTTGAGGGCCTCCCACGCCTGGGTGGTCTCGGTGCCGTCGTGGCTGGCGAGCGAATTGGGGTCGTAGCTCGGGGTGCTGACCATCGTGAGGATGCGTCCGGTGCTCGGCTCGATCGCCACGACCGAACCGGTGTAGCCCTTCGCCGTCAGCTCGTCGTACGCAACCTGCTGCATGACCGGGTTGATGGTGGTCACCACGTTGCCGCCGCGCGGGTCGCGGCCGGACACGAGGTCGAAGAAGCGACGTCCGAACAGCCGGTTGTCGGAACCGTTGAGGACCGGGTCCTCGGTCCGCTCGAGACCGGTGCTGCCGTACTGCATCGAGTAGAACCCGGTGACCGGCGCGTTGGCCAGCGGGCTGGACGGTGCCGCCGGGTTCGGCGGGTAGGTGCGCAGGTACTTGTAGCGGTCGTCGGTCGGGACGGACGCCGCGAGCACCTGGCCGGCCGCCGAGATCTGGCCGCGCTGACGCGAGTACTCGTCGAGCAGCACGCGCGAGTTCCGCGGATCGGCCCGCAGGTTGTCCGCCTTGATGACCTGGACGTAGGTGGCGTTGGCGAGGAGGGCGACCACCATCACCATGACGGCGATCGCGACGCGACGCAGCGGTGTGTTCATGAGCGCGGCACCATCTCGGTCGGGGCGTCGGCGATGGGTGCGGGGCCCTTCTTCTTCGGGACCGCCGGCTCACGCGCTGCGTCGGAGATCTTGATCAGGATCGCGAGGAGGAGATAGTTGGCGAGCAGCGACGACCCACCGTACGACATGAACGGCGTCGTCAGACCGGTGAGCGGGATCAGCTTGGTGACGCCGCCGACCACCACGAACACCTGCACCGCGATCGTGAACGACAGACCGGCCGCGAGGAGCTTGCCGAAGCTGTCCCGGACGGCCAGCGCGGTGCGCAGACCGCGGATGACGAGGATCAGGAACAGCATCAGGACGGCGGCGAGTCCGATGAGACCGAGCTCCTCGCCGATGGTGGCGACGATGAAGTCGGTCTTCGCGAACGGCACCTGAGCGGGTCGTCCGCTGCCGAGTCCCGTACCGGCGACACCACCGGTCGCGAGCCCGAACAGCGACTGCGAGATCTGGTAACCGGTGTTGTTGTAGTCGGCCAGCGGGTCGAGCCAGGTGCTGACCCGGACCCGGACGTGGCCGAACAGCTGGTAGGCGAAGAAGAAGCCGATTCCGAGCAGTCCGGCACCGATCAGCAGCCACCCGACGCGTTCGGTGGCGATGTAGAGCATCACCAGCACGGTGCTGAACAGCAGCAGCGACGTGCCGAGGTCCTTCTCCAGCACGAGCACACCCACCGACACCATCCACGCGACGAGGATGGGCCCGAGGTCGCGGGCGCGCGGGAGGTCGATGCCGAACACGTGCTTGCCTGCGGTCGTGAAGAGATCGCGCTTCGCGACCAGCACCGACGCGAAGAAGATGATCAGGAGGATCTTCGCGAACTCGCCGGGCTGAATGCTGAAGCCGGGGAGGCGGATCCAGATCTTCGCGCCGTTCACCTCGGAGAAGCTGGACGGCAGGATCGCCGGGATGGCGAGGAACACCAGTCCGGCGAGGCCCAGCGTGTAGCTGTAGCGGGCCAGGAGGCGGTAGTCCTTGAGCAGCACCAGCACGCCCACGAAACCGGCGATGGCCAGCGTCGTCCACAGCACCTGCTGGTTGGCGTCCGGCGACGGGACGGGCAGCCCGAAGTAGGCGGCGGACTGTGCGTCGGCGAGGTCGAGTCGGTGGATCAACACCAGTCCGAGGCCGTTGAGCAGCGCGACGATCGGCAGGATCAGCGGGTCGGCGTACGGCGCGAACCGGCGCACCGCGAGATGCGCGATCAGAAACAGCGCCGAGTAGGCGGCGGCGTACTTGGCGAGGTCCCAGGTGATGCTCTGTTCCTGGCTGGCCTCGACCAGGACCAGCGAGATCGTCGTGATCAGGATCGCGAAACCGATCAGGATCAGCTCGGTGCCCCGGCGCGTCGACTGGACGGGGGCTGGCGCGAACCCGCCGGGGGGACTGGGAAACTGAGCCCCCGGTGATGCACTTGCGACCGACATCAGCTAGCCGTCCTGCAGTTCTGACCGGGAACCTGGGTCACGGTCGGCGCCGGGGTGGCGGTCGGAGTCGGGGGTGTGGTCGGCGCCGGAACCGGCGGTACCTCGGCCGGGGGCACAGGTGCAGGCGCGGGCGGCGGCGTGGTCTCCGGGACGGGGGCCGGGGTCGGAGCCGGGGTGGTCGTCGTGGTGGTGGACGACTCCGACTCGCAGACCGGAAGCAGATCGTTCTGGGCGAGGCGCGTCATCTGGTTGCGGACGTCGTCGAGCTTGCCCGAGGGGAGCCCGGCACGTACCTGCTCGCGGGCCGACGGCTGGAGGTCGTCGACCTCGAGGATGGTGCACCCGTTCGGTGACTCGGTCGGCGACATCAACGTCAGGTCGCCGGCATCGCTGACACAGCCGACGAGATTCGCTTCCTGCAGGGAGTAACCCAGCACCGAACCGGGAACTCCGCGCAGCACGGTGACGCGTTCGCCGTCGGCGCCGACGTAGTAGTTGTTCCGGACCAGAGCCCGCCCCACGAAGGCAGCGACGGCGACCACGACGATCAGACCGAGCGCGAGCGCAGCCCACCACATGCGGTGACGCTTCTTCTTCGTCGGCGGTTCCTCGACCTGCGGGACGACCCGCTTCGGGGTGGCCCGCGGCGGACGCATCGCGGCGGCGCGCCCCGCAGCCGTGTTGGGCGGCGGTGTGTCCTCTTCGTCGTCGGCGGAGGCGGCACCGGCGACGATGGGGTGGCTCTGCCCGTAGTCGAGGTCGATGACGTCCGCGACGACGACCGTCACGTTGTCCGGGCCGCCGCTGCGCAGGGCGAGTTCGATCAACCGGTCGGCGCACTCGTCCTGCGAGCCCTCACGCATCGTGTTCTCGATGGTCTCGTCGCTGACCACGTCCGACAGTCCGTCGGAGCACAGCAGATAGCGGTCGCCTGCGCGCGCCTCGCGAACCGTCAGCGTCGGCTCGATCTCGTTGCCGGTGAGGGCGCGCATGATGAGCGACCGCTGCGGGTGGGTGTGCGCCTGCTCGGCGGTGATTCGCCCCTCGTCGACGAGGGACTGCACGAACGTGTCGTCCCGGGTGATCTGTGCGAGGGAATCGTCGCGGAGCAGGTAGGCGCGGGAGTCACCGATGTGGACCAGCCCGAGCTTGTTGCCGGAGAACAGGATTGCGGTGAGCGTGGTGCCCATGCCGTCGAGTTCGGGGTCCTCCTCGACGTGGTCGGCGATGGAGTCGTTGCCCTCCCGGGTGGCGGCCTCGAGCTTGCCGAGCAGATCTTCGCCGGGCTCGTCGTCGTCGAGATGCGCGAGGGCCGCGATCATCAACTGCGACGCGACCTCACCGGCCGCGTGACCGCCCATGCCGTCCGCGAGCGCCAGCAGGCGGGCACCGGCATACACGGAATCTTCGTTGTTGGAACGGACAAGGCCACGGTCGCTGCGGGCGGCATAGCGGAGTACGAGGGTCACGGGCGCAACTCGATTACCGTTTTGCCGACCCGTACGGGGGTACCGAGCGGCACGCGGACAGATGTGGTGACCTTGGCGCGATCCAGGTACGTGCCGTTGGTCGAGCCGAGGTCTTCGACGTACCAGTCGGCGCCTCGCGGGGAGAGCCGAGCGTGGCGGGTGGAGGCGTAGTCGTCGGTGAGAACGAGGGTGGAGTCGTCGGCCCGTCCGATGAGGACGGGCTGGGTGCCGAGAGTGATGCGCGTGCCGGCGAGGCCGCCCTGCGTCACCACCAGATACTTGGCCGTCTTGGTCTTCCCCAGCGACGGCAGCACGTTGCCGCTGCGCGAATACCGGGGCGGCACACGGACGCCGGATCCCGCGTAGATGTCGCCGCGCAACGCCCGCAGAACGGTCCACACGAAAAGCCACAGCAGAAGCAGGAAACCTGCTCGTGTGAGTTGCAGAATCAAACCTTGCACGGCAGTCCACCTCCTTCTGTGGCGGGAACGTTCGAGGTTCCAGCGTCTTTTTCTGGCAGCATCATATGGGCAACCCGCACCCTGGGATCAGGATACGGACAGCCCACAACGATACGGAGTCCCCACCGTGTTACGTCCGACACGGGCTCCGACGCGATGTCGGTCGAGTATCGAAGCCGTCTCGGTTGGGTCTCGGTGAGGCAGTTCGGGGTCGGGTATCGGCGGAATCTACTCGGAGTCCTAACTCGGTGGTGCCTCAGAGGATTCGGACCAGGATCTCCGAATGACCCGCCCGGATGATGTCTCCGTCGGCCAGCTGCCAGTCCTGCACGGGGGCACCGTTGACGGTGGTTCCGTTGGTGGAGCCGAGGTCGGACAGCATCGCGACCTGTCCGTCCCAGCGAATGTCGATGTGGCGGCGCGACACACCGGTGTCGGGCAGGCGGAACTGTGCCTCCTGGCCGCGGCCGATGATGTTGTTGCCCTCACGCAACTGGAAGTGGCGTCCGCTGCCGTCTTCGAGCTGCAGCGTCGCCGTGAACGTGTGACCGTCGGGTGCGTAGGCCTGCTGCCCGTAACCGCCCTGGTCGTAGTCGGCGTAGCCCTGCTGGTCGTATGCCTGCTGGTCGTAACCGCCCTGCTGGTAACCGCCGCGGTCGTAACCCTGGTCGTAGCCCTGCGGCTGCTGGTATCCCGCGTCGGCGTAGGAACCGTCCGGGTAGCGCGCGGGAGCCGCCTGCTGGTCGTAACCGCCCTGGTAGTCCTGCTGGTAGCCGCCCTGCTGGTAGTCGTAGCCGGCGTCCGCGGGCTGCTCGTAGCCGGGAGCCTGCGCGCCCTGGTCGTACGCCTGGCCGTACGCGGCATCCTGGGGGTATCCGCCGCGCTGGTCGTCGGGGTACTGCTGCTGGTCGTAGCCGCCCTGCTGGTAGCCGCCGCGGTCGTAACCGTTCTGGTAGCCCTGCGGGTACCGCTGGTCCTGACCCGCATGGGCATGACCGTTGCGCGCGTACTGCGGGTCGGGATTGCGGTTGCCCGCTGGTTCGCGGCTGGGGTCGTAGCCTGAGTTCTGCGTCATGGGGCCAGCTCCTGGGTTCGACGTGACGGGTACAAACGGTGCCTGTGGTCGCGGTGCGGGACCGCGTGGCGGTTCGGGTCGCCCCGGCGTGGCCGCACCTGGGCGGCCGGCATCCGGATCCACCGAACCCCGGGTGCGGAACTGCCCGGTGTGCAGTGAAGGCGACGGTTCGAACGCGACATGAATGGGACCATACGTCTGCCAGCCCTGGTCGCGAATGAAGTCTTCGAGGTGTCGGGCGAAGGCCTTGACCGTCAAGTCTCTGTCGGCGGCAAGTTCTTCGTGGTCCGAGTTGTTGATGGCGATGACATAGCTGTTCGGCGCGAGCACGTGCCCACCGTCCAACTGCTGGATTCGGTCGGAGGCTTCCTGTTGAAGCGCGGCCTCCACCTCCTGTGGCACGACGCCGCCGCCGAAGACCCGGGCGAACGCGTCACCCACGGCTCCCTGGAGCTTCCGCTCGAAACGTTGAACTATCCCCATCGGAACCTCCTCACGGTGCCTGGCTGTCGGGTCTTCTGTCCTCGGTGCGCGGTGGCTGTGACGAGACATGTCCGTGTCGCGCCACTGCCGTGCGTGTATCCCACGGTACTGTCATTGCCTCGAGCCACGACGCGGGTCTACGCCATTGCATGATATCGGTCTTTGCCTGGACGGGTGTTTTTGTGGCCTTTTCGGGTCCTGACCTGTACGAATCGTAATTTCTGGCGACCTCGTGTTAATGTTTCCGGGTCGCTCGGGCGAGTGGCGGAATGGCAGACGCGCTGGCTTCAGGTGCCAGTGTCCTTCGGGACGTGGGGGTTCAAGTCCCCCTTCGCCCACCACCAGCGATTCTCCGGAATCGCGACATCGAGGCCACGAACTCCACGAGTTCGTGGCCTTTGTGTTTCCCCCGAAAGAGCGGGGTGATGCATCCCCACCCCAGGGTGGCTATCGGGCGCCCCGCCCCAGGCCGACGATGGAGTAGAAGCCTCGTCGCGAACCTCAAGCCCTTCCGGACCCGAACCCGTCCTCCCGGCGGTCCGTGACGAATGACTCGAGTGTGAACCTGCCGTCCGGCTTCTTCCGCTGGGTTTCTGCGAACGTCGAGAGTGGGTTGTGTATGAGCATCAGCCAGGTCCGGGCCACCAGCTCGGCGAATGTCGGTGAGTATGTCGGTTCCGTCGCGACGACGGTGGGCGCCCTGTCGGTCGACTGGTGGTGCACCCCCGCGTTCGACGCGGTCGTGACACTGTCCAGCGAGATTCCCTACTACCGCGGACGGAAGGCCGTTCTGGCCTGGAACCGCCACTTCGGGTGGTCGCTCGGAGTCCACGGACTCACCCAGGGGAATGTGCTGGTGGTCGAGGGACTCGGATTGGGACCGGCACCGGACCCCGCGCACTGCTCGGATCGGGTCGCCGAGTTGCTCACCGAACTTGCCGACTGGGCGCCTCGTCCGGCGTCCGGACAGCCCGCCCCACGAATCGTGCACGGCCCCGGCGCACCCCGCGGGTGACCCAGATATCGGGAACCCCTGCGTCCCCGCCGTCGACCGGCTTGGATATCGAGTATGGACGGCAGGAGAGCCCCTGATCCGCTGCGTCTCGCGGCCGGCGTCGCCGCGACAGCCGGCGGTGCATTGCAGCGTGTGATCGGATTCGGCGTCGACACGGCGCGACTCCTCCCCGGAGTCGACCCGCTGCTGGTCACCCTCGAGGAACGCGGCACCCAGACACTCCGCAGCGCCGACGAACTCGCGGACCGGGTGCTGCACGCGGTGCTGCGGAGGGTCGTGCAGGTCGCTCTTCAGGAGGTGGACCTCACCGCGATCGTGCGGGATCACGTCGACCTGGACGTGGTCGCCGAGGGCATCGACATCCAGCGCATCATCGACCGGGTGGACGTGGACGCGATCGCCGCCCGGGTGAACATCCCGCTGATTCTCGATCGTGTGGATATCGACGCCGTCGCCGCCCGGGTCGACGTGGATGCGATCGTCGACCGTGTCGACGTGGATTCCGTCATCGGGCGTGTCGACCTGGTGGTGCTCGCCGACACCGTGATCGAGGGCGTCGACCTGCCGCGCATCATCCGCGAGTCGACCGACTCGATGTCGAACGAGGCGGTCCGCGGGGTGCGGACCCAGGGCATGCAGGCCGACGACGCCGTCGCCGGTTTCGTGGGCAAGTTTTTCGGGCGCGGGCACGAACCGGGCGATGCATGAGCACGCCGGCGCATCGTGCGGCCGGGATCGTCACCCGGGGTCTGGCCACCGGCATCGACCTGGCGGTCGTCCTGGCCGTGATGGGCGGCATCTACGTGGGCGTGCTGTTCGTGCGGTTGCTGTTCTCACCACAGGAGTTCTCGTTCCCCGACGCCAATGCCGTGCTGTCGGTGACCATGTTCATCGTCCTGTCGGTGCTGTACCTGACGGCGTGCTGGGCGGTGAGCGGCCGCACCGTCGGCGCCGTGACGATGGGGTTGCGGGTGGTCAGCCGCAACGGTGAACTGATCGGCTGGCTGCGCGCCCTTCTCCGGGCGGTGCTGTGCGTGATGTTCGGGTTCGGACTGCTCTGGGCGGCTGTCGACAGCCGGCGCCGGTCCCTGCAGGACATTCTGCTGCGGACCGCCGTCGTCTACGACTGGGAGCCGGATCTGCATGCCGGCGAGCCGGAGATCTGACGCCGCGCCGAGTGTCGTAGCCTGCCTAGCATGGGGTCATGTACACGGAGCGGCGGTCGGTGTTCCCCGGCGCTGTGGTGTGGCAGAAGACCGCGCCCGGGGGTGCGGCCGCCATCCTACCCGACGGCTGCATGGACCTCATCTGGATGAACGGTGACGTCGTCGTGGCCGGCCCCGACTCGCGGCCGTATCTCACCCGCAGCCGCGAGGGCGACCTCTACGTCGGATTGCGTTGTTCCCCAGGAACTCTTCCGGATCTCCTGGGTACGCCGGCAGAGGAGCTGACCAATCTGCGGGTGCCACTCGCCGAGGTCCTGAGCGACCGCGCCACCACGGAGTTCCTCGGCAGGATCGCCGACGAGGCCGACCGCGGCAGGGCACTCGAGGAGTTCGCGCGGTCTCGGCGGCTTCTCGGGCCGCCACCGGACCGCAGGATCCCCGCGATCGTCCGACTTCTGGAGCAGCAGGCGTCCGTCCGTGAGGTCGCGGACCGGATCGGTGTCGGCGAACGGCAACTGCACCGCCTGTGCCGACGGCAATTCGGTTACGGGCCGAAGATGCTGGCCCGGATCCTTCGGTTGCAGTCGGCGCTGGGGCTGGCGGGTTCGTCCATTCCCGCAGCTCAGGCGGCCGGCATGGCCGGGTTCGCGGATCAGGCCCATCTGATCCGTGAGGCGCACGAGTTGACCGGCCGCACGTTCGGTCAGCTGGTTACGGCGTGAGCGCGGCGAACAGGTCGACGGGGTTGCCGTCGGGATCGTCGACGGTGGCGTAGCGCTGCCCCCACGGTGCGTCCCACGGCTTCTTCCGACCGTTGTAGCCGTCGCCCGTGATCTCGTCGAAGAGCGTGTCGACGTCGGCGGCGGTTCCGCAATCGAAGGCGAGTGCGGTGCGATGCCCGCCGGTGGGTTCGGCCCAGTCGGGTGTGAACGAGCGGATGGTTTCGACCGTGTCCCACAGCAGGCGGATCCCACCGGGAAACTCGAATTCGACGTGCGGCGCCTGATCGGCGTCGGCGGGAATGTCGAGTCCGAGCCGCCGGTAGAACGCGAGCGAGGTGGGCAGGTCGTGGACGACCAGTTCGATGGCACTGAATGTTGCGGTCATACCGAGAACGCTAACGACCTCAGACCGACCCGCATTGAAGGTTTCGGACATCGAGCACCGGAGTCCGATTTCTTCAATCATCCGGGCGCTGCGGCAGGGATGCTGGGAGCCATGACCACCGAATCAACCCATGTCAGTGTGTTCATCGCTCGGACCGCCGCCGACGTCTACTCCTACGCGAGCGACCCCGCCAACCTCCCCGCCTGGGCGGCGGGCCTGAGCACCAACATCACCCGGGACGGCGACCGCTGGCTCGCAGACTCCCCGATGGGGCAGGTCGCCGTGGCCTTCGCACCCGCCAACGACTACGGCGTCCTCGACCACGACGTCACCCTCCCCAGCGGCGACACCGTCTACAACCCCGTCCGCGTCATCCCCGACGGCGACCACAGCGAAGTCATCTTCACCATCCGGCGACGCGACGGCGTCACCGCCGAAGAATTCGCGCAGGACGCGGCAGCCGTCAACGCCGACCTGCAGCGGTTGAAGGGGTTGCTGGAGGGGTGAGGGTTGTCCGCGTGTCCGTCGCGTTTGCACACCGATTGGTCAAACGCGCATGCAATTGCGTGTGAAGCTGGCCAAAATGTGTGCGGATGTGGTGACTGCGCTCAGCTACTGCCGCTCGACGTCAGGGACGGCCTCCTGCCGCACATCTGCACACCGATTAGCCAAATGCACACGCAATTGCGGGTGCAAACAGCAAAACCGTGGGCGGATGTCTCGAGCGGCATACGGTGTCTCTAGCGGAGCAGGAGCGAATCCTTGATGTTAATCATGCTGCCGACGTTGATGTTCAAGGTCCTGGCATATCTCCCGGCGGACGCAAGCAACTAAAACTTGCGCGAATGTGAGTGGCCTTGATGTGCCCCTCCGGTTGGAACGGTATTCCGCTATTCGTACCGAAGTGCGGCAGTGAGAATAGTCGCGATAAAACCGGAAGGATACTGGACGTGCCCCGCTCAGACCAGTTCCGGACGACCTTCGGCCACGGCTGACGCCGCCGCGGACACCCGCTCGTACGCCGCCCGGGTGTCCGGTGCCAGCCGGCTGTGATCGATGACGATCCCCATGCCCAGATGTTCGTCGTAGGGGATGGTCTCGATGCCCCACACCTGTCCGCCCAGGTACTCGCGGAGGAGGTCGACGTCCACCTGCCAGCCGGTGGCGTCCTGATTCGACACGGTGACGACGGTGCGGGCGAGCCCGGGTGCGCCGAGCGTGTCACCGATCGACTGCAACGCGGAGCGGAGGCGGTTGAACGCGTCCGCCCGGCACGGCACGACGAGGACGATGGGCGACGGAGTGGCCAGCAGCGGCGCGAGGTATGCGGCACGCAACCGGTGACCGAGATCGTGAACGGCACTCACCCCCCGGGCGCGGAGTGACCCTGTGACAGTGTGGAATTCACGTTCCGATGCGGTCTGATTCCCGATGCGGTTCAGGATGCGGGTCCCGGCGCTCGTGCGGGAGCAGTACCCGTCGAATACGTCGTCCGCGACGGGGCCGGCGGCCGCGGATGCCACCAGTTGCTCGAGGCCGCTCACGGAGAGCACGGCGTCGGCGCCGCGCTCGGCGACGTCGCCGCCGGCGGGTGTCGCGTCGACGGCCACGACCGCGCCGCCGCGAGCCGCCGCGGTGTTGGCGAGCCCGAGCGCCGTCGTGGTGGCGCCTGCTCCTCCGCATGCCCCCAGGACGAGGGTCGACACCGGAAGTGCTTGCAGTAGTGGGTCGGTCACTTGGCGTCTCCAATGGATGTGATGTACGTGCGGCCGTCGCGGTCCGCGGTGGTTACGACCTGCTCGTACTTCTTCGTAGACCGGTCCGGTCGCAGTTCCGACAGCGTCACCGCGTAGCGGCCGGGTTCGGTTTCGGTGATGGCGAGGCAGTGCTCGGTGCCCTCGGGCACGGAGTCGATGCCGCCCTGGATCGTCTCGGCGGACCCCAGCGGCGCATCGGGGGCGACCACCTCGCGGGCCTTCGCGCCGCTCCGTGCGACGTAATAGGCGTGGTCGAATGCCAGGATCGCGGCGACGCCGTCGGAGGTACCGCCGGGACCGTTGCCGACAACCGTCGAGCCGTCGCGGGATTCGACGCACCAGCCCGAATCGGCAGCGGCGACGGGGGTTCCGCTCGCATCGCCGGACGTCGAGGCGAACACGGCGACCACACCGGCGATGACGGCGGTCACCGCAGCGGCGGCGCCGGCGACGACGAGCCTCTGACTACCGCGAACAGGTGGTGCAGGATCGGGCTCATCGTCCGCGGTCAGCCACGTCGGAGCCGGGGGTTGCTGTTCGGGTTCCGCGGCGGGAACCGTCGACCCCGGTACCGCGGCCGATGCGAAGGGCGGGAACCAGTGCGAGAAGCGGTCGAGGGGTGCCCTGTTCGGCGGTTCTGTCACAGTTGAATCCTCCACACCTCATTCCCTCGCGCGGAGCCGACCCCTGGCGGGCTCCGCGCGAGGAAATCGGATCACACGTGCAGCGTCGCCTGGCTGCGCACGTTCACGCCGCCGATCGTGGTGGCCGCCGGACCGCTGTCGGTGGACTGCAGCTGCGGCAGTTGCGGTGCGGGCAGAGACGCGATCGTCCGAACCAGTTCCCCGAAGGCCGGGTACCGGTCGGCCGCATCCGTGATCGCGGCGGCGACGGGTGTGACGTCGACGGGCGCAGACCAATTGGTCGGGTGCTCGGCGTTGGAGTCGGCCGAGAACGCGGAGACGGTGGCCGCCGTCGGCGAGGACGGGTCCACGGCGATGCCCGCGGTTCCGGTGGCGTCACCGACGCGCCAGCCGATGGTGCCGACGTAGCCCTCGGGGTTGCCGTACTGGCGTCCGTTGACGGCCACCGGCACCGCACCGACCAGCGTGTCGACGGCCGCATTGACCTCGACGACCGGCTTCGGCACCGGAAGTACGGGGGCGACGGGTGCCTGATGTGCCTTCGGCATGTCGTCGGGGTCGATCCACACGGTCGCCGGCTGGGCCGCCGGTGCCTCGACGACTCCCTCGGCGGCGGGCGCTGCCAGGTCGGGAGCAGCAGGCACGACCGTCTCGGCACCCGGCACCGCCAGCGGAGCCTGCGGGGGAGCGGGCGTCGTCGCGGCCGGAACGGCCGGGTCGGTGACGCCCGGCTGGGACGTGGTGGGCGGCGTCGTCGGGACCGTCACGCCGGGCTGCGACGTGGTGGGCGCAGCCGAGGGGTCGGTGACGCCCGGCTGCGACGTGGACGGCGGGGCGGTCGGAGCGGCGTGTGCCGTCGCGGCGCCGAGCAGTGCGGCGGCGGATACCGAAATCGCGGCTGCCAGAGCGTGCATGCGGATTCTCAAGTCTGTGACTCCTGAAGTCGAACGGGCATGGTGATCGAACGGACTGGTGCTGACGAAGCAAACGCAAGAGTGGTGCAGATCAGAGGCACCGGAAGAGGGAAGCGAGCACAGCAGAATGCGTCCACCGACCAGGTGGATGTGTTGTTTCCCCGATGAGATACGTCCGTGCTGCCGGCGCACTGCCGCAGCCGTCGTCCACCGCCCCCATGACCGCCCCCGGTTCTTTCTCGTCCCCCTACCGCGGCAAAGTACCAGACGGGCAAGCGTTCCCGCGCCCCCGCAGTCCGGTCAGGCCAGGCTCGCGGCCAGCTTCACCGACAGATCGCGCAGCGGATGGAGACGGCCGGTCATCGCGACGGAGGACATGGCTCGGGATCCACGCACCAGTCGCCGCGTCGCGGGCCGCCGTGCGCGGTCGTACCGGTGCAGCGCGGTGTGAATGTCGGTGTCGGCGGTGAGGAATCGGCCGAGCGCGACGGCGTCGACGAGGGCCTCGCAGGCGCCCCGACCGAGGTTCGGCGCCATTGCGTGGGCCGCATCACCGAGCAGGGCCGCGTTGCCCGACACGTACGACGGCAGCGCGGGCGACTCGTACAGGTCGTGGTGGAGCATCGCGTCGGGGGTGGCGGCATCCAGTACTGCCCGGACGTCGGCGTGCCAGTTCCCGAACCGTGAGCGGAGGTAGTCGAGGCCGCCGGGGTGTCCGGCGTCGGTGCGGACGCACGCGAACCAGTTGACGAGATCGCCATCGCGCGGGGTGATGCCGAAAAGTGCGTCCGTGTCCCAGGTTTCGCTGACGGTGTCCCGATGTCCGGGCACCCACCCGCGCCAGGCGGTCGCGCCTACGTACCGCGGCTCGAACTTCTCGCCGAACAGTTGACGGCGGGTCGGGCTGCGCAGGCCGTCCGCGCCGATCACGACGTCGTGGTCCGTCAGCGCGTCGAGGGCGGGTGCCGGTGTGCCGAACGAGATCATTCCGTCGGGCAGGGCCTCGGCCAGTGTGGCCAGCAGGGCGGGCCGCGACAGCAGGAAGGCGGTTCGGTTGCGGTTGTCGATGGTGCCGATCACGGATCCGTCGGGCCGCAGGAGCGAACCGCGGTGCTGGGGCGATCCCAGTGCGCGCACCCGATCACCTGCGCCGATCGCGTCCAGCGCGTCGAGGGCCTGCGGCCACATGCCGAGCGCGGTGCCCGACGTGGGCAGGGTCTCGGCACGCTCGAAGACCTCGACGTGCCAGCCGGCGCGGGACAGGTAGCGGGCGACGGCAAGTCCACCGATGCCGCCGCCGAGGACTGCTGCGGAGTGCGTCATGCTCGCCACCCTACTACGGGTGTAGTGAATTTACTACCGTTGTAGTGTCGGGGCATGGCAGACAAACGGGAGCAGGTGCTCGACGCGGCCATCGCCCTGCTCGGCACGAGAGGGGTCCGGGCTCTCACGCATCGCGGCGTCGACGAACTGGTCGGAATGCCGCAGGGGTCCACATCCAACTACTTCCGCAGCCGGGGCGCGCTGCTCGAGGGGATCGTCACACGGCTCGTCGAACGTGACCGGGAGGACTGGCAGAAGTTCGCGCACCTCCGGCCCGCCGGCACGGATGCGCTGGTCGAGGCGCTGGTGGCCTTCGTGACTTTCTCCACTGGTCCGGACCGCGTGCGCACGAGTGCCCGCTACGCGCTCTTCGTCGAGGCGTCCGTGACACCGGGCTTGGACGCGAAGATCGGGTCGGCGCGCCGAGCGCTCGTAGAATGGGGCGCGGACATGCTGGCCCTCGTGGGTTCGAGGAATCCGGCGTCCGACGCAGTGGTGATCACCGACTACCTGGACGGTGTAATCCTTCATCAACTCACCGTCCCGGATCCCGATTTCGATCCGACTGCGGGAATTACAGCGGTGCTCGGCGCTCTCACTTAACATGTACTCAGTGCAGTCGGACGAGGTCCGCCCTCGACAATGCCCAGTTCAGAGGGTAAATAGGCCAACCTAAGTTGTGTTTCGTCGGGGGTTCTGAATTATCGTTTTCGTTACACGTTGGACCCACGAAAGTCCGACCCGACCGAAAAGCCACGTCGCCCGGTGCGAGGACCACACCCAGCGTGCTGCAAAAGGGCGATAGCCGATCGGTGGTGCCGATCACGTCGTGACGGCACCTGCTTTGCAAGTTGATGGCCATCAGCGCTGCTGGTCGTCGGTGCATCTTTTGGCATACGAAGGCTAGGTATGAAGCAACTTCCAGGCCCCCAGGGGCTGTATCACCCGTCGAACGAGCACGATTCCTGTGGTGTCGCGTTCGTCGTGGACATGAAGGGCCGCCGCAGCAGGGACATCGTCGAGAAGGCGATCACCGCGCTGGTGAACCTCGAGCACCGTGGTGCCGCAGGCTCCGAACCCAACACGGGTGACGGCGCCGGCATCCTCCTCCAGGTCCCGGACAAGTTCTTCCGCGCCGTGGTCGACTTCCCGCTGCCCGCGGAAGGCACGTACGCCACCGGCATCGCGTTCCTGCCGCAGAGCAAGGCCGACGCGCAGCGCGCAGCCGACGCCGTCGAGAAGATCGTCGAGAGCGAGGGCCTGAAGGTCCTCGGCTGGCGTGAGGTCGCGACCGACGACTCGTCGCTCGGCGCCCTGGCCCGCGACGCCATGCCGACGTTCCGGCAGATCTTCATCGGCAGCGAGAACGACGCCCTCACCGGACTCGACCTCGAGCGTCGCGCCTACGTGGTCCGTAAGCGCACCGAGCACGAGCTGGGCAGCGAAGGCGCCGGCAAGGACGGCCCCGGCCGCGAGACCGTGTACTTCCCGAGCCTGTCGAGCCAGACGTTCGTCTACAAGGGCATGCTGACCACCCCGCAGCTCAAGGGTTTCTACCTGGACCTGCAGGACGAGCGCGTCGAGTCGGCCCTCGGCCTGGTGCACTCGCGCTTCTCCACCAACACGTTCCCGTCGTGGCCGCTGGCCCACCCGTTCCGGCGGGTTGCCCACAACGGTGAGATCAACACCGTCACCGGCAACGAGAACTGGATGCGTGCCCGTGAGGCGCTCATCGACAGCGACATCTTCGGCGGCCGCGAGCAGCTCGAGAAGATCTTCCCGGTCTGTACGAACGGCGCCAGCGACACCGCGCGGTTCGACGAGGTGCTCGAGATGCTGCACCTCGGTGGCCGCAGCCTGCCGCACGCCGTGCTGATGATGATCCCGGAAGCCTGGGAGCGTCACGAGAGCATGGACCCCGCACGCCGGGCGTTCTACCAGTACCACTCGTCGCTCATGGAGCCGTGGGACGGACCGGCGTCGGTGTGCTTCACCGATGGCACCGTCATCGGCGCCGTCCTGGACCGCAACGGGCTGCGTCCCTCGCGTCTCTGGGTGACCGACGACGGCCTCGTCGTCATGGCCTCCGAGGTCGGCGTCCTGCCGATCGACCCCGCCACCGTCGTGAAGAAGATCCGGCTGCAGCCCGGCCGCATGTTCCTCGTCGACACCGCCGAGGGTCGCATCATCAGCGACGACGAGATCAAGTCGGAACTGGCCGCGGAGCACCCCTACCAGGAGTGGCTCGACCAGGGTCTGACCCACATGGACGACCTGCCGGACCGCCCGTACACCTACATGTCGCACGAGCGTGTCGTTCTGCGTCAGCAGATGTTCGGGTACACCAACGAAGAGGTCAACCTCCTCGTCAAGCCGATGGCGCTCTCTGGCGCCGAGGCCCTCGGCTCCATGGGCACCGACACCCCGATCGCCGTGCTGTCCTCCCGGTCGCGGATGCTGTTCGACTACTTCTCGCAGCTGTTCGCGCAGGTCACGAACCCGCCGCTCGACGCCATCCGCGAGGAGGTCGTCACCAGCCTCGGCGGCACCATCGGCCCCGAGCACGACCTGCTGCACCCCACCGCAGAGTCCTGCCGGCAGATCTTCCTGCCGCAGCCGATCCTGCACAACGACGACCTGTCGAAGCTCATTCACGTCAACGACGACGGTGAATTCCCGAACTTCCGCAGCGTCATCGTCCGCGGTCTGTACCCGGTGGCCGAGGGCGGAGCGGGTCTGCGCAAGGCCCTCGACGACGTCCGCTACCAGGTGTCGGAGGCCATCGCCGGCGGTGCGCGCCTCGTCGTCCTGTCCGACCGCGAGTCGAACGAGACGTACGCGCCCATCCCGTCGCTGCTGCTGACGTCGGCCGTGCACCACCACCTGGTGCGTGAGAAGACCCGCACCAAGGTCGGCCTCATCGTCGAGGCCGGCGACGCCCGCGAGGTGCATCACATGGCGCTCCTCATCGGCTTCGGTGCGGCAGCGGTCAACCCGTACATGGCATTCGAGACCGTCGACGAGGCGGTGCAGAACAACGAACTGCAGGGTGTCACGCTCGACAAGGCCATCCAGAACTACATCAAGGCCGCGGGCAAGGGTGTGCTCAAGGTGATGTCCAAGATGGGCATCTCCACCCTCGCGTCCTACACCGGCGCCCAGCTGTTCCAGGTCATCGGCCTGTCGCAGGAACTGGTCGACGAGTACTTCACCGGCTTGCAGTCGAGCCTCGGCGGCATCGGTCTCGACGAGATCGCCGCCGACGTCGCGGTCCGCCACTCCAACGCGTACCTGGACCGTCCCGAGGAGCGCGCGCACCGCGAGCTCGAGGTGGGCGGCGAGTACCAGTGGCGTCGTGAGGGCGAGTACCACCTGTTCAACCCGGACACCGTGTTCAAGCTGCAGCACTCCACGCGCACCGGGCAGTACGAGGTGTTCAAGGAGTACACGAAGCTGGTCGACGACCAGTCCGAGCGCCTCGCAGCGTTGCGCGGCCTCTTCGAGTTCAAGAAGGGCGTCCGCGAGCCCGTCCCGCTGGACGAGGTCGAGCCCGCCACCGAGATCGTCAAGCGCTTCTCGACGGGTGCGATGAGCTACGGCTCCATCTCCGCCGAGGCGCACGAGACCCTCGCCATCGCCATGAACCGCCTCGGCGGTCGGTCCAACTCCGGTGAGGGCGGCGAGAGCCCGGCCCGCTTCACCCCGGACGAGAACGGCGACTGGCGGCGGTCCGCGATCAAGCAGGTCGCGTCGGGACGCTTCGGTGTCACGTCGCACTACCTGACCAACTGCACCGACATCCAGATCAAGATGGCGCAGGGAGCGAAGCCCGGTGAGGGCGGCCAGCTGCCGGCGCACAAGGTGTACCCGTGGGTGGCCGAGGTCCGGCACTCCACGCCCGGCGTCGGGCTGATCTCGCCGCCGCCGCATCACGACATCTACTCGATCGAGGATCTCGCGCAGCTGATCCACGACCTGAAGAACGCCAACCCGCAGGCCCGGATCCACGTGAAGCTGGTGTCCGAGGTCGGTGTCGGCACCGTCGCCGCAGGTGTGTCCAAGGCACACGCGGACGTCGTGCTGATCTCCGGTCACGACGGTGGCACCGGTGCCACCCCGCTGACGTCGATGAAGCACGCGGGCGCCCCGTGGGAGCTCGGCCTCGCCGAGACCCAGCAGACGCTGCTGCTCAACGGTCTGCGCGACCGCATCGTCGTGCAGGTCGACGGCCAGCTCAAGACCGGCCGCGACGTCATGGTCGCCGCGCTGCTCGGTGGCGAGGAGTTCGGTTTCGCGACCGCTCCGCTGGTGGTGTCGGGCTGCATCATGATGCGGGTCTGCCACCTCGACACCTGCCCCGTGGGTGTCGCCACGCAGAACCCTGTTCTGCGCAAGCGATTCAACGGTAAGCCGGAGTTCGTGGAGAACTTCTTCCTCTTCATCGCCGAAGAGGTGCGCGAACTCCTCGCCGAGCTCGGCTTCCGCACCCTCGACGAGGCCGTCGGACAGGTCGACGTCCTCGACACCACGAAGGCGCTCGAGCACTGGAAGGGCAGCAAGGCCGGCAATCTCGACCTGTCGCCGATCCTGCACGAGACCGAGTCGGCGTTCATGGATCAGGACCTGTACTGCACGGGCACCCAGGACCACGGCCTCGACAAGGCGCTCGACCAGCAGCTGATCGTCCAGAGCCGCAACGCTCTCGACAAGGGCCAGAAGGTCACGTTCGAGTCGCCGATCACCAACGTCAACCGCACGGTCGGCACCATGCTCGGCCATGAGGTGACGAAGGCGTACGGCGGCGAGGGCCTGCCGGACAACACGATCGACATCACGTTCACCGGTTCGGCCGGTAACAGCTTCGGTGCGTTCGTCCCCAAGGGCATGACCCTGCGCCTGCACGGCGATGCCAACGACTTCGTCGGCAAGGGTCTGTCCGGTGGACGCCTCGTGGTGCGCCCGCCGCTGGAGACCGCCCCCGGCTTCGTCGCCGAGGACAACATTATCGGCGGCAACGTGATCCTGTTCGGTGCCACGAGCGGTGAGGCTTTGCTCCGCGGTGTCGTGGGCGAGCGATTCGCGGTCCGTAACTCCGGCGCCACCGCGGTGGTCGAGGGAGTCGGCGACCACGGTTGCGAGTACATGACCGGCGGAAAGGTCGTCATCCTCGGTGCGACGGGACGCAACTTCGGTGCCGGCATGTCCGGTGGCGTCGCGTACGTCTACAACCCGGACAAGGTGTTCGAGGACAACCTCAACACGGAACTGGTGGATCTCGAGGACCTGACGGGTGACGACTTCACCTGGCTGAAGGCCGCCATCGAGCGTCACCGCGACGAGACGGGCTCCGAGGTTGCCGCGCGCATCCTGTCCGACTGGTCGCAGCAGGTCAATCATTTCGCGAAGGTGATGCCCCGCGATTACAAGAAGGTGCTCTTGGCCATCGAGGCCGCGAAGAAGGATGGAAAGAACGTGGACGAGGCAGTGATGGAGGCAGCTCGTGGGTGATCCAAGCGGCTTCCTGAAGCACACGTCACGCGAACTTCCGGTTCGCCGGCCGGTGCCGTTGCGCCTGCTCGACTGGAACGAGGTCTACGAGGAGTTCTCGTCGGACACCCTGAAGACTCAGGCCAGCCGGTGCATGGATTGCGGTATCCCGTTCTGCCACAACGGCTGTCCGCTGGGGAACCTGATTCCCGAGTGGAACGACCTGGTGTACCGGGACCGGTGGCACGACGGCATCGAGCGTCTGCACGCGACCAACAACTTCCCGGAGTTCACCGGGCGGCTGTGCCCCGCACCCTGTGAGGCGTCGTGCGTCCTGGGCATCAACCAGGACCCCGTCACCATCAAGCAGGTCGAGGTCGAGCTCATCGACCGCGCCTTCGACGAGGGCTGGGTCAAGCCGGTCCACCCGACCCGTTCGACGGGCAAGAAGGTCGCCGTCGTCGGTTCCGGTCCCGCGGGTCTCGCTGCAGCGCAGCAGCTGACGCGTGCCGGGCACATGGTCACGGTGTTCGAGCGGGCCGACCGCATCGGCGGGCTGCTGCGGTACGGCATCCCCGAGTTCAAGATGGAGAAGCGGCACATCGACCGCCGTCTGGACCAGATGAACTCCGAGGGCACCGTCTTCAAGACGGGTGTCAACGTGGGTGTCGACATCACCGCGGATGCACTGCGCGCGCAGTTCGACGCCGTGGTCCTGGCCGGCGGTGCCACCGAGGCCCGCGACCTGCCGATCCCCGGCCGCGAGCTGGACGGCATCCACCAGGCGATGGAGTTCCTGCCGATCGCCAACCGCGTGCAGCTCGGCGACCTGGAGGAGCCGACCATCACCGCGGAGGGCAAGAAGGTCGTCATCATCGGCGGCGGCGACACCGGCGCGGACTGCCTGGGCACCTCGCACCGTCAGGGTGCCGAGAGCGTTCACCAGTTCGAGATCATGCCGAGACCTCCCGAGACCCGCGCCGAGCACACCCCGTGGCCGACGTACCCGCTGATGTACCGGGTCGCGTCCGCACACGAGGAGGGCGGCGAACGTCTCTTCTCCGTGAACACGGAACGGTTCGTCGGTGCCGACGGCAAGGTGACCGCACTGAAGGCCCACGAGGTCGAGATGAAGTCGGGTCGCTTCGAGAAGGTGGAGGGTTCGGACTTCGAGCTCGAGGCCGACCTCGTCCTGCTGGCGATGGGCTTCGTGGGACCCGAGAAGCCGGGCCTGCTCACAGATCTCGGCGTCGACCTCAACGAGCGCGGCAACGTCGCCCGCTCCGCGAAGTGGGCCACCAACGTCGACGGCGTCTTCGTGGCCGGCGACATGGGACGTGGACAGTCGCTGATCGTGTGGGCCATCGCCGAGGGTCGCTCCGCGGCCGCCGCGGTCGATGCGTACCTCGAGGGCGAGTCGGCGCTGCCGTCTCCGATCGAGACCACCACCGCCCCGCAGCGGTAGCTGTAACTGCTCGTACAATCCGCACCCCGGTAGGTTTTCCTACCGGGGTGTCGGTTTATCGTGCGGGGGTCACGTTCGGTCGGTAACGTTCATTTACCGATCGTGCATCTTTAGGTCACGTCGCCCTGGCAGCATCCCGTCTGCAGGACGGCGAAGGGGAGAACAGGTTGAGGCCATGGCAATGAAACGGGTTGTCGCATTTCTGACCGCAGTGGCTGCTGCGGCAGCCATCCCGGTGGTATCGGGAGTAGCGGGCACGAGCGCAGTGGCGAACGCTGACCCCTGCCCGAGTCTGTACGTGGTCGCGATTCCGGGGACGTGGGAAACGTCCACCAAGGACAACGTCAGGCCCACGCCGGGTCTGCTGTCCGCGGTGACGAACGGTCTGCCGTCGTCGATCCGCACCGACTACGTCACGTACGCCGCCACGGCCTTCCCGTGGGAGTCCGAGGTGTACGGGCGCTCGAAGGCGCAGGCGGTCAGCAATGCCAAGGGCATGCTGTCGTCGATGTCGCAGCAGTGCCCCGACACGAAGCTGTCGATCATCGGGTACAGCCAGGGCGCCGACGCCGCAGGTGATCTCGCTGCGGAGATCGGCACCGGCCTCGGTGTCGTCCCCGCCGACAAGATCGCGGCCGTCGGACTCGTCTCCGATCCGCGGCGGTCGCCGACCGATGCCCTCGTCGGCCCTGCCGTCGCCGGTAGCGGTGCCGGCGGTCCCCGCATCGGCGGGTTCGGCTGGGTCAGCCAGAACACCCGCACGTTCTGCGCATACGGTGACCTGTACTGCTCCACGCCGAAGGAAGACTTCGTGACCCGGCTCGCGGGATTCCTCGCGCAGACGTCGGATCCGACGCCGACACTGTTCGGCCGCTACCAGCAGGAAGCGCTCGCGATCTGGAACGACATCCTCGCTGTCGGCGGTGTTCCGGCCCTGATGGCTCAGCTGGACGAGCAGTCCAACGAGAAGCGCATCGACGAACTGGAGCAGTTCTACAAGTCGCAGGCTCACCAGGACTACACCAGCTACGCGGTCGACGGATCGGGTACGCCCGCCACGACGTGGCTGAGGAACTGGTTGCGCGACATCGCGTGAGTTCGGCTGACGGCGGCAGGGGATGATGTCCGACGTGACTGACACCCCTGCCGCTGTCGTCGGCTACGACGCCTTCGTGACCGTTCGGTGGTCCGACATGGACGCCTTCCAGCACATCAACCATGCGCGGATGGTGACGTTACTCGAGGAGGCCCGGATCGACTGGCTGCTCAGCGAGGGCAGCGAGAACTCGTCGCTCATCACGAGCGCATTCATCGCCGACATCCACGTGAAGTACCGGGGACAGTTGCGCCACTCCGACAGTCCCCTGCGGATCACGATGTGGATCGCGAAGCACCGGGCGGTCGACTTCACGATCGGCTACGAGGTCCGGGGTGCGCGTACCCCGATCACCGATCCGCCCGCCGTCACCGCCACCACTCAGATGGCCGTCGCGGATGTCGATGCCCAGCGACTACGCCGCATCACCGCCACCGAGCGCGAGTACCTGAGCCGCTGGTCCCGCACGTGAGTGCGAAAGTGTGTTCCCGCACGCTTTCCCACTCACGTGCGGAGGTCGTCGGGGGCCGGTAGGGGACTGTCGGGGTCGAGGACCGCGCCGCGGCTGCGCATCGTGGTGTCGACCAGCGCCCACGCCCACGCGGCCAGCTGTTCGGTCAGCGCGCCGACGTCGGTGCCGCCCGGACGTTCGATCCACTCCGCGGACACCGACTCGACCATCCCGATCAGCGCATTGGCGAGCGGTGTCGCGGTGGCGGGGGCGCCGAGGGCGTCCAGGTACGGGTGGAGCATGTCGGAGACCGCGGTGCTGATGGCCCGCCGCACCTCTCCGGCCGCGGGGGAGAACGACATCAGGTAGCGGTACAGGTTGGCGTGTTCGGTGACCCAGTCGAGGTGGGTGCGGGCGGCGCGGGTGAGGATCGCGTGCGGTGCGCCGTCGACGGTGATCACGGGCGCGTATTCGAGGAGCATCATCGCCGCGACCCGCCGGGCGACGGCGTTCCTGAGGTCGGTGCTGTCGTCGAAGTGCCGGTAGATGCGGGTTCGCGCGACCTCGGCGTAGACGGCCATCGTCGCGACCGACACGTCGGGACCTTCTGCGTCGATGGCGACGAGTGCCCGTTCGACGAACTCCGAGCGCCGCTTCTCGCGTTGGCCGCGCCACCGGGCAGCACGCCCGTCACCGGCGTCTTGCTGGGGTTTCGTCATCGGATCGAATCGTAGTCTTCCCTGTCGGTGGGTTTCCGTATACCGTCGGCAGTATGCGGTACATCGATGTACCACACACTCTCCGCCTCGGACGTCGACACGTTGGGATATCCGTCTTGTCCATTCAGCTCTGCCTGTCCGACCCCCGCAGTTCCGGGCGTTCGATGATCGGCTTACGCAGCACCACGGTGATCGTCGTTCCGCCCGCGATGGCCCTCGAGTACCTCGGTGATCCGGAGACCGTGCTCGATGCGATCGCGCTGCCGTCCCGTGCCCGGGTCGTCGCATCGGACCCGGGTCGCCGGCTCGTCGTCGAGGCCGATCACGGCGTGCACGGATCGGTCTGGACGTTCGACGCGCTCAGCCCGGACGAAACGGAGCTCACCGTCGACTTCCGCTACCACTCTCCCGGCAGACCGGCAGGACAACTGCTCGGCGGTGTGGCCGCACCGATGGTGTGGCAGGCGCTGCGACGCGCACAGGTGACGTTGAAGGACCGGATCGAAACCCTCTACCACGAGCCCGCCGACCCGGCCGGTCTCGACCGAAGGAGAGCATGACGTGGGATTCTCGGCAGCGGGCAAGACGGTCCTGATCACCGGGGCGGCAATGGGGATGGGACGTCTGTTCGCCCGGCTCGCCGCCGCCGAGCACGCGGGCGCGGTGGTGTTGTGGGACATCGACGCCGACGCGCTCGAACGCACGGCGCAGGAACTGCGCGAATCGGGGTGCATCGTCAGCGCACAGGTCGTCGACGTCGCCGACCTCGAATCCGTCCGCACGGCGGCCGCCGAGGTGCGGGGTGCGTTCGGCCGCCCCGACGTGCTCGTCAACAACGCCGGTGTGGTGCGCGGCAAGTACTTCTGGGACCACGACCACGAGTCGGACACGAAATTCGTGATGGACGTCAACACACTCGCCCCGATGTACGTCACCAACGAGTTCCTGCCCGCCATGATCGAGGACCGGGGCCGGGAGTGCCGCATCGTGAACATCGCGTCCGCCGCCGGGACCGTGGCGACGCCGAGGATGGCCGTGTACGCCGCGTCGAAGTGGGCTGCCCTGGGGTGGAGCGATTCGCTGCGACTCGAACTGGTCCAGGCCGGCCACGGGCACGTCAAGGTCACCACCGTGTGCCCGAGCTACATCTCCACCGGCATGTTCGACGGTGTGAAGAACCCCATGTTCGCCCCGATCCTCAGCCCGGAGGACGTCACGGCCCGGTCCTGGCGGGCGATGAAGCAGGGGAGGCCGCTGCTGATGCTGCCGCGGTCGCTGTATTTGTCGCGGGTGGCGAAAGCCGTCCTGCCCGTGCGTGCCTGGGACCGTCTGGCCGACCGGCTCGGTGTGTACCACAGCATGGACGCCTACACCGGCCGGGTGCAGGCCCCGACCCCCTGATGCTTCGGATCAGCCGAGGTCGAAGCGGGCGCCGAGCCGCATGCTGCCGGGGGCCAGGCGACTCAGCGCCCGCCCGAACTTGGCTTCGGGC
>NZ_UAUI01000009.1 GCF_900455735.1 Rhodococcus wratislaviensis
CGTCCCCGCGCCGGGGAATGGTCTACTTCTCCGACGACTGCGACGTGCTGGGCATCCGTTTCGACAACTGGAAGATCGTGTTCATGGAGCAGCGGGCGCAGGGCACCCTCGGACTGTGGGCGGAGCCGTTCACCGCCCTGCGGCTGCCGAAACTGTTCAACCTGCGCACCGACCCGTTCGAGCGTGCCGACATCACGTCGAACACCTACTGGGACTGGTTCCTCGACCACGACTACATCGCCATCTACGGAACCTTCATCACCAGTCAATTCCTCGAGACGTTCAAGGAATTTCCCCCGAGGCAGGAGCCGGCGAGCTTCACGATCGACCATGCGGTGGCGAAGCTGCACGCCTTCCTGGCGAAGGACTGACCGACATGGGGGCCGGGCTGAGTGGTTCCTGGGCGGACGGAGCGACGCGGTCCGCGATCGAGGACTTCGTCGGGCGGGTGACGGCACGCGGGCCGGACTTCGTCGACTCCGCGGACCGGGTGGCCGTGTTCGACAACGACGGCACACTCTGGTGTGAGAAGCCGATGCCCATCCAACTCGACTTCACCATCCGGCGCTTCGCCGAGATGGCCGCGGACAATCCCGATCTGCAGCAGACGCAACCGTGGAAGGCGGCCCACGAGCGCGACCTTCACTGGCTCGGTGCGGCGATGGTCAAGCACTATCACGGCGACGACGGCGATCTGAAACTGTTGATGGGCGCAGTCACCGAGGCATTCGATTCGGTCACCGTCGAGAATTACGATGCGCGGGTCCGGGCCTTCTTCGACGACGCGGACCACCCGACGCTCGGTCGCCCGTACTCCGGCTGTGGATACGTGCCGATGGTCGAATTGCTGCGCTATCTCGAGGCGAACGACTTCACCATCTACATCGCGTCCGGCGGTGATCGCGACTTCATGCGCCCGGTCGCCGGGCGGCTCTACGGGGTTCCGCCGGAACGCGTCATCGGCAGCGCCCTCGGCCTCTCGTACCGTGAAGGGGCGGACGCAAGCGACCTGCTCTACAAGGCCGCGATGGACTTCTTCGACGACGGTCCGGAGAAACCGGTCCGAATCTGGAGCCGGATCGGGCGACGGCCGATCCTGTCGGTCGGCAACTCCAACGGCGACCTGCCGATGCTCTCGTTCTCCGGGCAACCCGACCGCCCGTCGCTTCGGGTGTTGATCCTGCACGACGACGCCGAACGCGAATTCGACTACGTCGCCGGCGCCGAGCAGGCCCTCGAACACGCACGAGAGAAGGGCTGGACCGTGGTAAGCATGAAGAACGATTGGACGAGCGTCTTCTCGCCCGCCGTGACCTGATCAGGCAGAAGGGAAGGCGTGTGGAAACCCAGACCGTCTCCGAAGTCCGGCACGTCCCCGCCCAGACCTTCACGATGGGCTCGGATCGGCACTATCCGGAAGAAGGTCCGGCGCATCGTGTCGCGGTCGACGCCTTCGCCGTCGAGACCCACCAGGTCACCAACGCGCAGTTCGCGCGATTCACGCGCGATACCGGCTACGTGACCGTCGCCGAGCGCCCGCTG
Organism: Rhodococcus wratislaviensis; assembly: GCF_900455735.1. GTDB lineage: Bacteria > Actinomycetota > Actinomycetes > Mycobacteriales > Mycobacteriaceae > Rhodococcus_F > Rhodococcus_F wratislaviensis. The sequence continues at coordinate 1,543 of NZ_UAUI01000009.1, forward strand.
GACCCCGCCGAATTCCCCGGGGCTCCCGCGGAGAACCTGCAACCGGGATCGATGGTGTTCACCCGCACCCGGGGCCCGGTCGATCTCCGTCACCTGAGCCAGTGGTGGACCTGGACCGTCGGCGCGTCGTGGCAGCACCCGACAGGCCCCGGGTCGTCGACGGCCGGCCTGGAACAGCATCCCGTCGTCCACGTCGCCCACGAGGACGCGGCAGCGTACGCAGAGTGGGCCGGGCGGTCCCTCCCCACCGAGGCGCAATGGGAGGCCGCGGCGCGCGGCGGACTCGACCGCGCCGAATTCACCTGGGGCGACGCCGCCGAGAGTGAATCCCGTCCGCTGGCGAACTACTGGCACGGGGAGTTCCCGTGGCGCCCGGACCCCGGCTACGGCACCACGACCGCCGTCGGTAGCTATCCGCCCAACGAATACGGTCTGTTCGACATGGCGGGGAACGTGTGGGAGTGGACCGCCGACTGGTACGCGGACCGGCACAGCGACACAGCGGAGTCGTGCTGTGCGCCCCGCAATCCGCGGGGGCCCGGCATGTCGGAGAGCTTCGATGCCCGGCAGCCCCAATTCCGGGTGCCCCGACGGGTCATCAAGGGTGGATCGTTTCTGTGTGCCGACAGCTACTGCCGTCGGTATCGGCCCGCGGCACGGCGGCCGCAGATGGTCGACACCGGGATGAGCCACATCGGATTCCGCTGCGTCACGGCCCTGCCCGGGTCAGAGTAGGACCACCACGGCGAGGAGTGCGAGCACTGTGACGACGCTGGAGGTGACCACGGCGGTGAACGTCGCCGGTGCGAATTCCCCGGATTCGATCTGCCTGCTGATGACCCGATAGCGGACGGTGCCGTAGACGGACACCAGTAGCCCGGCGCCGATCAGGATCAATCCGGCGGCCACGGCGTGGGCGCCGCGGTGCGGTGCGAACTTCGCCACCGCCACGCCCAGCGCGGCAACACTGATACCGGTGCGATGCCAGGCGAGGTAGGTTCGCTCGTTGGCGAGATGGTCGCGTGCGGTGCTACCGGTGTTCGGCTGGGTGGGACCGAAGATGTTGGGGCTCATGCGCCGCTACCCAGGAAGCCGATCTCCGACAGGCGCGACTGGAACCCGGACTCGCCGCCGGACAGTCCCGAGATCCAGATGAGGACCCGACGGGTGGGTGTGGGAGTCCGGGCCACGATCTCGGTGACCCCGTCGCCGAGCGTGGCGGCGCCGATCACCTGGGTGCGTTCGATGTTCGCCCACGCGACGGGGGCGGTCCGGATCTCGACCGTGGTGCCCGGTGTCGGGGAGTCGATCCAGACGGTCCGCAGATCGACGGGCTCGGGAAACGACACGATCAGACCCACTCCTCGCTTCGTCGCCGACAGTTGCTGCGGGTAGCGGTCGGTCGCCCAGGATGTCGCGGGGTTCGCGTCGACGGCGAGGGAGGCAGTGGCACCGTTGTCAGGAAAGCGCAGCGGGGAGTAGACGGCCGCGGATGACGGGGTGAGCGGTGTCTGAAAGGGGTCCGGCACCGGCGCGATCTGGCTGAGCATGCTGTCCGCGACGGCGGCCGGGGGAGCGTCCGACGCGGTGAATGTGGCGCCCGCCGCCCACCCGGCGGCGCCGAGCGCGACGATCAGGGCGAGTGCGCCGCTCAATGCGGGAAGTGGGGCGTTCGGCCTGGGGGGCCGGTTGACGGATGCCGGGCGGGCTCTCTTCGTGGTCGAAGCGAATGCGGATGCGGTGCGAGCCCGCGCGTCCGCCAGGATTCGGTCGAGGGCGTCGACGACCGCCTGCGCGGTGACCATGCCGGGTCGCCGAGCGAGGGCGTTCATGGCCACGTCGGACAAACGTCGTGGAATCGCGGGCCGCACACGATGCGGCGGGACGACGGAACCGTCACCGCGCCTGCCTGCCGGGGGCAGTCCGGCTGCCCGGGTTTCGCCGGACGAGGACAGCGGCCACGTGCCGAGCAACAGGGTGTACAGGAGCGCGCCGAGCCCCGCGACGTCGTCGGCGGCGGTGCCGTCGGCGAGAGTGGCGGGGAAGGCGAGGACCGCGAGTCCTTCCCGGGAGATCCGCACCCGGTTGGGATGATCGAGTGAGAGGCGGGCACCGAAATGGTGTGCGTCTGCGGTCGCCGCGGCGAGGTGCCGCACGGTGCGAGCGGCATCCAACGGACGCGGGACCGTGCGCGCGACATCCGCGACACGCCACCCGGGCGTCCATTCCGCGACCACGGCGATCCGGTCGCCGACCGCCGCGATGTCGTACACCTGCGCGATCCGGCCTTCGTGGCTGAAGCTGGTTCCGGTGGTGTTCCGGCAGAAGCGCGCCACCGGATCCGGACGTGTGTCGGTGGCGCGGACCTGCGCCGAGTCGATGAGGCTGAGCGCGACGTCCCGGCACAGTTCGGTGTCGTGCGCGTGCCACCACTGCACCCAGTGGGGGCCGGCGAACCGTCCGAGGAGCCGGTATCGGGTGGCGACGAGCATGCCCGGGGCGAGCGGATCCGGGCCCTGCGGCGAATGCGGCGGGACCCCGGACACCGGCGTCGCTGTCATCTACTCTCCCGGGCTCGCCCCGACCCCGAAAATCCCTGTCAGGCAACTGTCACCCGGGCAGCAACGCAGACGTTCGCGCAGCACCGGGCCTAGTGCTGATCATCCTCGGATGCAGCGCGAATCGTGCGCTTTTCGGTCGACCTAGCCGAGGACGTGTTCCGCATATCGCGCGACCGCAAGTACGAGGTCGTCGGAGTGGCGGGGGCCGATGATCTGCAGACCCACCGGCAGTCCCGCCGCGGTCCGGCCCACCGGGATGCTGATCGCCGGCTGCTGCGTCAGGTTGAACGGGTAGGTGAACGGCGTCCACTGCGGCCAGCTGGTGAGGTCGCTGTCCGGCGGCACGTTGTAGCCGGCCTCGAACGCCGGAATCGGGACGGTGGGTGTGAGCAGGACGTTGTGCGTCAGATGGAATTTGCCCATCGTGATGCCGATGTCCGCGGCCACCGCGCGGGCGTCGAGATAGTCGACCGCGCTGAACTTTTCGCCTCGTTCCCAGATCTTGCCGAGCCCTGGGTCGACCTTGTCGCGCGCGCCTTCAGGGAAGTTCTTCAGCATGGCCGCGGCCCCGGACGCCCACAGCAGCTCGAAGGCCTCGATCGGATCGCTGAAGCCCGGGTCGGCGGCGGTGACCGGCAGGCCTGCGGCGTCGAGGGCCTGCACGGCGCGGTCGACGATCGCCCGGACCTCCGGATCGACCGTCACGTAGCCGAGCGTGGGGGAGTACGCGACGCCGAGTCCGACCACGTCGCGGCCGATCTCGCCGCGGAAGGTGGTCGCGAATGGGGCGAGCGACGTCGGGTCGCGCGGGTCCGGCAGCGACAGGATGTCCATCAGCAGTGCCGCATCCTCGACCGTGCGGGTGAGGGGGCCGGCATGCGCCAGCGGTCCGAACGGGCTCGCCGGGAACAGGGGGATGCGACCGTGGGTGGGTTTGAAACCGACGACGCCGCAGAACGAGGCGGGGATGCGCACACTGCCACCGCCGTCGGTGCCGACGGAGCAGGGGCCGAGACCCGCCGCGACCGCCGCGGCACTGCCGCCCGACGAACCACCGGCCGTCTTGGCCGGGTCGGCCGGGTTGCGGGTGATCCCGCACAGGGCGCTGTCGGTCACGGCCTTCCAGGCGATCTCGGGGGTCGTGGTCTTGCCGAGGAATACCATCCCGTCTTCGCGGAGCCGGGCGGCCACGGGACTGTCGACGTTCCACGGCTGGTCCTCGTCGACGGCCTGTGATCCCCGGAGCGTCGGCCAGCCGTCGGTGAGGAAGATGTCCTTGATCGAGATCGGTACGCCGTCGAGCAGTCCCTTGGAGTAACCGGTGTTCCAGCGCTCTTCGGACTTCCGCGCCTGCGCGAGCGCCCGCTCCTCGTCGACGAGGCAGTAGGAATTGATGGTGCGGTCACGCTCGGTGATGGCGTCGAGCATCGCCTGCGTCGCTTCCACCGGCGAAAGTTCTCCGGACGAGTAGGCCGTGACCAGTTCGACGGCGGTCATGTCGGTGGGATTCATGAGAACTCCTTCAGCCTGGACGTTCGGGCCCTGTCTTCATCGGCTCGGTACGTAACCGAGGTGCTTGTCAACTACGTTCTCGAGCGGGTACCCCGCAACCCAGCGTTCGAAATTGTCGGTGAACACGGTTACGAGGTCATCTCGCCAGCCGGCGAAGTCGCCCGAATTGTGGGGGGTGATCGAGACGTTCGGCATGTCCCAGAGTGGATGGCCGGCGGGGAGCGGTTCCGTGTCGAACACGTCGAGCGCGGCGCCCGCGATCGTCCCCGTCCGGAGCGCGGCGACGAGGTCGTCGGTGCGGACGAGCTCACCGCGTCCGACGTTCACGAACCGGGCACCCGGCTTCATCGCGGCGAACGTCGAGTCGCGGAACAGGTGGCGGGTCTGCTCGGTGAGTGGTGCCACCGCGATCACGTAATCGGCGACGGCGAGCTGCTCCGGGAGGTCTTCCGTCGCGGCGACCGTCCCGAAGTCGGGGTCGGCGTTGCGTGCGGCGCGGCCGGACCCACTGACCTCCATCCCCGCCGCGCGGAGAAGCCGGGCGATCGCGCGGCCGATGGGGCCGGTGCCGACGATCAGGGCGGAGCGGCCCGCGATCCGCTCGGATTCCCGGTGCTGCCAGGTATGAGTCTGCTGCAGGCGCAGCGAACCGGGCAGATCCTTCGCGAACGAGAGAATCTGGGCGAGCACGTACTCGGCGATCGCCCCGTCGAACACGCCCCGTGAGTTGGTGATCGTGACGTCGCTGTCGCGGGCCTCGGGGAACATGACGGGATCGACGCCTGCCGCGGCGATGTGCAGCCACTGCAGGGAGCCGGCGGCGTGCCAGGCTCCGGGCACCGCGTCGGTGAGGAAGTCGTAGAGGAACAGCACGTCCGCGCCGTCGAGGGCGTCGCTCAGCCCCGCCTTGCCGGTATAGCGAACTTCGGCACGGGACGCGACGGGTGCCATGAGTTCGTCGCTCGGCAGGACGTGGGCATGTAGCACCGCGACGATCGGGTTCCGACTCACGTTGACACCGTATGAGTAACTCGTATGATTGTCAACAATCTGATAATGCTCGGGCGCGGCCGAAACGAAGGTGAGGCCTGGTGTTGGAACTGAACATTCCCGAATTCGAGGGGCCTATCGCGCAACGGGGAATCGGCATCATCGCCCCGTTCGACTTGGCGCTCGAACGAGAACTGTGGCGATGGGCTCCCCTCGAGGTGAGCCTCCATCTGGCGCGCACGCCGTACGAACCCGTGCCCGTCAGCCTGGAGATGGCCGAACTCGTGTCCGAGCGAAGACACCTCATGGCGGCGACGCGCGACGTCCTGCACGTCGAGCCCGAGGTCGTGGCCTATCTGTGCACGTCGGGAAGCTTCATCAAGGGTCTCGAATACGAGCGAACCCTGTGCGACGCGATCTGCGAGGCAGGCGCCCAGCACGCGATCACCACGTCCGGCGCGCTGGTCGAGGCCATCGAACACCTCGAGCTGAGCAGGCTGTCGGTGATCACGCCGTACGACGCCCCGCTCACCGAACGGCTGCACGCGTTCCTGAACGAGGCAGGCACCGAGGTGGTTCGTTCCGATCACCTCGGACTCGGCGGCGGCATCTGGAAGGTCAACTACCGCACGATCGCCGAGCGGATCATCGCTGCGGACGACCCCAGGTCGGAGGCGATCTTCGTCAGCTGTACCAACCTGCCGACCTACGACGTCATCGCCCCGCTCGAGCAGGAACTCGGCAAACCGGTCCTCACCGCCAACCAGCTCACGATCTGGGCCTGTCTCGGCCGGATGAAACTCCCCATGACGGGCCCGGGCAAGTGGCTCCGCAACGTCTTCTGACATCACCCCACACGACACGGAAAAGAGGAGAACGCATGACGAGCACGCCGACCCCCACTGTGGGATTCATCTACCCCGATCACGCCGCCGAGGACGACTACCCCTTTGCCGCGGAGATGCTCGGAGTGGATCTGCCGGTCGTGCACATCTACGGAACCGACCTGCACGCCGTGCCCGAACTGCTCGACCTCGGGAGCCCCGAGAAGCTCGCCGGCGGGGCCGCACTCCTCGCCGAGGAGAAGCCGGACGCCGTCGTGTGGGCCTGCACCTCGGGCAGCTTCGTCTACGGCCCCGACGGGGCGAAGCAGCAGGCCGAGACGCTCGCCGCGGCCACCGGTGTACCCACGTCCAGCACCAGTTTCGCGTTCGTCCACGCCCTGCACGCACTGGGGATCACACGCGTCGCGGTGGCCGCGAGCTACCCGGAGGACGTCGCGAAGCTGTTCGTCGAGTTCCTCGCCGCCGCAGGCATCGAGGTGCTGTCGATGTCGAGTGCGGGAATCGACACCGCGGCCGAGGTCGGTCTGCTCAGCCCTGAATCCGTGGTGGAACTCGCGGTGGAGAACGACCACCCGGACGCCGAAGCCCTGCTCATCCCCGACACGGCCATGAGGACGCTGGGTGCGCTGAGTACTCTCGAGCAGCGCCTCGGCAAGCCGGTCCTCACGGCAAACCAGGTGACCATCTGGGAAGGCCTGCGTCTTGCGGGCCACACGGCGGTGCACCCGTCGTTAGGAACCTTGTTCGAGAAAGGCCACAGTCATGGCTCTGACTGACCTGGAACCCGTCAGTCGTCAATCGACTGCCGAATTCATCGCGGACCGCCTGCGGGTCGCCATCATGAAGGGTGCGCTCGAACCGGGTGCGCAGCTGGGCGAGGCGGAACTCGCCGCGCATTTCCAGGTCTCGCGCGGGCCCCTGCGTGAAGCCATGCAGAGGCTCGTGTCCGAGGGCATACTGCACAGCATCCGTCATCGCGGGATCTTCGTGACGGAGCTGACCCTCGACGACGTCGTCGACGTGTACCGCAGCCGCTCGGTCATCGAGCGCGGGGCGCTCGAGATGATTCTCGACGACGGCCGCCGGGAAGCCACATACCTGGCACTCGAACCCACCGTGCTCGTGATGCAGGCCGCGGCCGAGCGCGGCGACGCCGCCGCCGTCTCGGACGCCGACCAGCAGTTCCATCAGATCCTGGTGGAGAGTTCGGAGAGCCCCCGGCTCATTCGGGCGGCGAGGACGCTCCTGATCGAGACCCGGATGTGCCTGGGTGCGTTGCAGACCACCTACGACGACATCCGCGAGCAGGCGCAGGAACACGCGACCCTGCGCGAGGCGATCCGGTCGGGTACAGCTGGAGAGGTGCAGAAACTGCTCGCCGAACACCTGGACGACGCCGTTCAGCGGCTCCGCGCCGACCAGAAGACTCTGTCGTCGTAGCGACAGTGAAGTAGAGGTAAGTGCCGAGGAGGGGCAATGACTCAGGTAGCTGAGGTTCAGGGATACACCAACCGTCACGATCGCTACCCGACTCGGATCGCCGCCGAGCCGTCGATGCTCCAGCGGAGCGAACCCGCCGTGTGGGGCGGGCCCGCCGACGGGCCGTTCGATTCGTCGGCCCTCGCCGGACACGAGTCACGCGGCTTCACGATCATCGACAACGTGCTGAGCGCCGGCGAAGTGATGTCGTGCCGGGAGGAACTCGACCGGCTGTCCCGGGACCCGGCGATGCGCGACAGCGGACGCGTCATCATCGAACGCGGCACCGACGAGGTTCGTTCCGTCTTCGACGTGCATCGGCGCAGCGACGTGATCGGCGAGCTGATCCGCGACGGCAGGATTCTCGACCGCGCGCGGCAACTCCTCGGCTCCGACGTCTACATCCACCAGAGCCGCATCAACTCGATGCCCGGTTTCAAGGGCACCGGCTTCTACTGGCACTCGGACTTCGAGACCTGGCACGCCGAGGACGGTCTCCCCGTCCCGCGGGCCGTCAGCTGCTCGATCACGCTGACCGAGAACTACCCGTTCAACGGGTCGTTGATGGTGATGCCCGGTTCGCACAAGCGGTTCGTCCAGTGCGTCGGTGCTACCCCCGACGACAACTACACGTCGTCTCTCGTTGCGCAGGAGGTCGGGGTTCCGCGTCGCGAGGACGTCACCCGGATGGCGGCGGAGTTCGGGATCGACCAGTTCACCGGAGCCGCGGGTACCGCGCTGTGGTTCGACTCCAACGTCATGCACGGGTCGGGTAACAACATCACGCCCTACCCGCGGTCGAACCTGTTCCTCGTGTTCAACAGTGTCGAGAACACCCTCGTCGAGCCGTTCGCCGCGGCACGTCCGCGGCCGGAGTACATCGCGTCGCGCGACTTCACCCCGCTGTCCTGACGTGAGTGGCAAAGCGTGCCCCGGCACGCTGCGCCACTCACCTATGCGGGGACTTCGTGCAGGGCTCGGGCGAGGTGGGCGAGCTCGGGAATTTCGGCGGCCTGATCGAGCGCCGCTTCCAGTGTCGCGTCGTGGGTGGGACGCGCCTCGTCCAGTGCGGCCCGGCCCGCGGGTGTGAGCTCGGTGTAGATGCCGCGACGGTCGTCGTCGCACAGAATGCGGGTGAGCAGTCCGCGGTTCTCCAGACGGTTCACCAGCCTGGTGGTGGCGCTGCTGCTCAGCGCCGCCGCGCGGGCGAGTTGTGCCATGCGCATGTGCCAGCCGTCCTGGCGGCTGAGGGCGTCGAGGACCGTGTACTCGACCACCGAGAGATCGTGCCCACGCTGGAGGGCGCGTTCGAGCTCCGCCTCGAGTAGGCCGTGCAGGGCCGCGAGCGTGCGCCATCCCTGCGACCGGATCTCGACGGCGTCGTCAGCGACTGCCATGGGCCACCTCCTGTGGTTACGACTGCCGCTTCAGAATACCAGCTTGCGCACATAGCAGGCGTGTGCAACTATTTATGGAGCGCCTGCAACTACTGCAGGCGCGGTATTCGAGCTAGTGCTCTTATCTCCCAGTCTGTACGAAAGGAGTGGCTGCGATGCCACTGGGTCTGCTCGCCCTCGCAATGGGCGGCTTCGGGATCGGTCTCACCGAATTCGTCATCATGGGATTGCTGCCGGAAGTGTCGGCCGACTTCCAGGTGAGCGAGTCGGTGGCCGGCTACCTCATCTCCGGCTACGCCCTCTCCGTCGCCATCGGAGCGATCGTCATCACCGCGGCGGTCACCCGCTTCGACCGCAAGCGCGTCCTCCAGGCGCTGATGGTGCTGTTCATCGGCGGCAACCTGCTGTCGGCGCTGGCCCCGACGTACGAGGTCATGATGGGCGGACGCGTCCTCGCGGCCCTGTGCCACGGCGCGTTCTTCGGCATCGGCTCGGTCCTCGCCGCCGACCTCGTACCCGCGAGCAAGCGGGCAGGCGCGATCGCGACGATGTTCGCGGGACTGACCATCGCCAACGTTCTCGGCGTCCCGTTCGGCACGTTCCTCGGCCAGCAGTTCGGCTGGCGGTCCACGTTCTGGGCCATCACCGTCATCGGCGTCGTCGCGCTGATCGGCATCGCAACGCTGGTGCCTTCCGTGTCCCGTCCGGCGGACGCACCGGAATCCGCCGGTCTGCGCAGCGAACTGCGGGCCTTCCGGTCTCCGCAGGTGTGGTTCTCGATCGCCGTCACCATCCTCGGATTCGGCGGCATGTTCGGTGCGTTCACGTACATCGCGTTCACCCTCACCGAGGTCGGCGGATTCGCATCGACGAGCGTCCCGTGGCTCCTCGTGCTGTTCGGTGGCGGTCTGTTCGTGGGCAACGTCCTCGGCGGTCGTGCCGCCGACAAGGCACTCACCCGCACGTTGATCACGATCCTCGCCGTGCTCACCGTCGTGCTCGTCGTGTTCGCTCTCACCGCGGGGAGCAAGCCGATGACCATCGTGGCCCTGTTCTTCATGGGCCTCTTCGGTTTCGCGACCGTCCCCGGACTGCAGATGCGGATCATGAACTACGCGGCGCAGGCGCCGACCATGGCGTCCGGCGCGAACATCGCCGCCTTCAACGTGGGCAACGCACTCGGGGCATGGCTCGGCGGCATCACCATCGCCGCGGGACTCGGCTTCACGTCCCCGATCTGGATGGGTGCGGCGCTGACCGTGGGTGCGCTCGGCGTTCTCGTCCTCGCCACCGCACTCGACCGGCGGTCGAAAGATCAGCCGGTGGAGGAGGATCCGGCGGTGGTGTCGGTCTAGCGTCAGCGCGGCAGCGTCGCGTCGCCCGGTGCGCGCGTGATGGTGGCGATCGTGTCATCGTTCTGACTGGTGGCGTAGGCCCTCGCGCCGTCGGCGGAGACCGCGACGCCACCGGCGCTGCCGCCGACGGCGAGCGACGTCACCTCGGCGTTGGTACCCGGATCGAAGACCGTGACGGCCCCACCCTCGGAGTCGACGACGTACAGAGTGTTCCCGTCCCCGGTCACCGCGGCGCCGCCCATCGTCCCGTCGACGCCGAACGTGGCGGTCACCGTGTTGGTGGCCACGTCGATCACCGACATCTCCGCGCCGCTGCGCACGTAGGCCCGGTCGTCGGTGGCCGTCACCGCACTGGGGTGGGAGGCGACGGGAATCGTGTCGACGACGGTCGTCGTGGCCGTGTCGATCACGGTCACCGTGTTGTCGGAGGAGTTGGTGACATACACGTGTGTGCCGTTGGTCGCGAGCTGGATGGGGAAGGCGCCGACCGGGACCGTGGCCGTCACCGTGTTCGTGGCGGTGTCGATCACGGAGACAGTGCTCTCGACGCCGTTGGTGACGTAGGCGTGGGCCCCGTCTGCGGATACCGCGACCGCCAAGGCGAATTCGCCTACCGGAATCGTGGCCGCCACGGTGTTGGTGGCGGTGTCGATCACGGACACGGTCCGGTCGGCGGTATTCACGACGAACGCCCTCGCACCGTTCGGGGCGACGGCGATCCCGGTGGGTCCGCCGCCCACCGGGACGGTGGCGGTGACGGCGTTCGTGGCGGTGTCGATGACGGAGACGCTGTTGGCCCCGGAGTTCGTGGCGTACGCGACTGCGCCGTTGGGTGCGACCGCCACCTGCATCGGCGTCTGCCCGACGGGAACGGTGGCGGTCACGGCATACGTCGGAGCCGCACCGGCGGTGGTGGCCAGGAGGCCGAGCGTGGCGACGCCGATCGTCAGGACAGTCGAAGTGCGGGCGAACATCACCGTCGTAGTGTCTCTCGCACCGTGGCCGTCGTCCGGGATGTCCGCAAGATCACGTGGCAGGCCCGGCGAGTCCCCCCGAGTTCGTGGTCGCGCGGGTTCGCTGCGCCAGTTCGCTGAGGCGACGAGCGCGGGCGATCTCGGCCGGTGTGAAAGGCTCGTCCGCCGGCCGCACGAAGACGAGCGGCTCACCCTCACCCGACGGGATCGCAACGGACGCCGCCGTGGTCGGATGGTCGCTCACGCGCGAATCGACGTACTGGGCGCCGAGGAGTTCCGCGATCGACAGGGGCAGTTCGGAGGGATCGGCGGCTACGCGCGACGCCAACGTCAGTGCCTTGGTCTGGCCGTCGATCAGCGCGAGCGCCGACGCCGGCCAGATGCCCACACTGCTCCCGCCTCCAGCTCGGACGGCATGCGCGAGCGCGTCCGGCGACGTCTCGCGGCACGCGCCGACGATCAACTCGTCGAGCGAACCGCCGTCCAGGTGATGGACGTGCACGGTCAGGATGTTCGCGTCCAGCTTCGCGAGGTTGTGGGCCAGCGATTCGAGCTGTCCCGGTTGGTCGCTCACCCGGACGCGGATGCGCCAGAGCGACTGCCCGGTCGGGAGAGGGCCGTGCTTGCCGTCGGGCGGACCGTGCAGCCAGCCGCCGAGCAGTCTCATCGCCGACGGCTCCACCACCCAGATCACGAGCACCGTGGTGCTGATGGTCAGGACCGTGACGGTCATCAGATAGGAGGCGTGGAAATGAACGACCAAGGCATGGAGCGCTAATTCGACGGGAAAGACGGCGCACAGTTTCGCGAGCGCCAGGCGGACGCGACGGGGGTGCGGAAGCCGACCGCACGCCTCGCACGCGTTGACATGAACTCCGGGTTCCCTCTCGGCATCGTTCATGCCTCCACTGTCGTCCCGAAGTATTGCCGGGTAGTTTCATCGCACGGTCGGTGGTGTGACGGATGAACGTGAAATGTGTTGGGGTGCAACGCTGATGTGGTGGGCGAGACACCGCGTCACCGCGTGTGATCGGGCGCACCCTTCGCGGTGGCCGATGCGCACCGGGCATGGTGACGCCGCTGCCGCCGGGGACTGTCGACCGGCAGCAGCGGCGTGATCAGGAGCGTTCCGCGCAGTGATCGAGAGCGCTCAGCGCAGTGAGGCGGCGTCGCTCAGGTCCGTTCCCCGGGTCTCCGGGGCCATGAGGAAGCTGACGAGGGCTCCCACCCCGGCAATGCCCGCGGCGATGTACATCGTTGCGGAGAGTCCGAGATTGGACAGCGCCCACGGGGTGGCGAAGGTGCCGATCGCCGCGCCGATCCGGCTGATGCCCGTGCAGAGGCCGACCGCAGTGGCCCGCACCTCGGTGGGGAACAGTTCGTTGGGGTAGATCCATTCGAGGATGGAGGGTCCGCCGTTGAAGAGCGCGTAGATCGCGAACGCGAACGCGATCACCCACAGGCCTGCGTCCGGCTTGATCGCGAGGAACAGCAATCCGAGACCGGAGAGTACGAACCCCCAGATCAGGATCGGCCGGCGACCGAGTCGATCGACGAGCAGCAGTGCGACGATGTTGCCGATGAGGAAGAACAGGTTGATGAGCCCGTAGCCGATGTGGGCCAGATTTCCGGAACCGAGGTTGAAGAGTTCGAGGATCTGCGGCCCGAATGCGTAGATGGCGAACAGGGTCACGATCGTGCACGTCCAGAAGATCGAGATGAAGACGACCCGCTGCAGGTACCCTCCGCGCATCAGTCCGCGGATCGAGGTGGTCCCTTCCTCGTCGGGCAGATCGTCCAGGGTCGCATCGTTTCCGATCGTCTTTCGCAACACCGTCAGTGCCTCCGCGGAACGTCCCTTGCTCAGAAGCCAGCGTGGCGACTCGGGGATGCTCGTCCGCGCGATCACGATCAGGGTGGCGGGGACTGCCGAGGACAGCAGCATCCATTTCCATCCGTCGGGATGGTTGAGCAGAAGGTAGCCCACGAAAGCGGCGGTGGTAGCGCCTACGAACCACATGGCATTCAGGCCGCCGACGAGTTTGGCGCGCCAGGCCTTCGGTGCGAACTCCGTCACCAGGGCGGTGGCGATGGGGTAGTCGGCGCCGACTGCGATGCCGATGATCAAACGCAGAATGAACAGTTGCATTTCGTCCGCCGCGAAGAATTGCAGCACCGAGCAGACGATGATCACGATCAGGTCGATGGTGTACATCAACTTTCGGCCGATCCGATCGGTCACTGCGCCGAACACGGCGCCACCGAGGAAGACGCCGATGAGAGCCGATGACCCGATGAGGCCGGCCCACAGCGCGCTCATGTCCCATTGCGCCTGGATCTGAACCATCGCGATGCCGATGATGCTGAGGATGTAGCCGTCGAGAAAGGGTCCGCCCGAGGAGAAGAGGGCGAGTTTGGCGTGAAAGCCGTTGAGCCTGGCGCTGTCCAGTGTGACGCCCGATCGGGCGGTGACGGTGGTGTCGAGGTTCATCTGAGGAATCCCATCGGGGGTGTGGGCTTGAGGGTCGGTCCCCACGTGATGTGGTTGCTGCCACATTAGGAAGTGAATCAGCGGCGCGGAATTACCAATCTCCTACCAATTCATGCTCCGTGCTTATCAATTCGGTGGTCGACGGCCGCGACCGCGTCGATTTCGATTCTCTTGCTGCCGCGGAAGCGTGCAACCTCCACGGTCGTCCGTGGCGGTAGCGGAATCCCTTCCAGTCGATCGAGATACGCGGTGTTGTATTCGTCGAACTCCGAGAGATCGGCCAGGTACACCGTGGTCTTCAGGAGCGTGTGCAGGCCGCCACCCGAAGCCAGGAGCGTCGCTTCCAGATTGTCCAGTGCGACCTTGACCTGCTCTCCGATCGCGGCCGGGGTCTGTCCGTCCGCGGTGGTGGGGATCTGCCCGCACGCCCAGATGGTGCCGGCGAACACGGCGGCTCTCGAGTACGGTCGTTCGATCCCGTGCGGATGAGCGACGAGTTCACGCTGGTCAGTCATGCTGGGCCTCCGGAACGAGAAATCGCCTGCCGAGTGCGTACGCCCGCGACCACGTCGCGGTGTCGACGAAGACGCCGTAGGAGACGGCGTGGCGGTATCGCGTCTCCCGTTCGGCGGCGGTGTGGACGGGACGGGACGAGTTCGCGGCGAATGGTGCCGTCCAGACGAGCGTGCCTCTGTTGGATTCTGCGCCGCATTCGAACGTGACGGCGACGTCGCGGTACATGTCGCCGGCGGCTGTCACGACCGTCGCGCGCCGCTCGTGGTCATCGAGAGCGACCAGCCACAGTGTCGTGCCGGACCGGGAGGCGGCGCGGAGGGCGTACCAGTCGGCGGCCTCGTGGTCGTCGATCCCTGACAGCAGGACCGGTCGTGCTTGCGACAGCGCGAGGTCGACCGCCAGGGGTCCCGACAGCAGGCCGCTCCGGGGCGAGTGGTCGACGATGTCGACAGCGGAGCTTTTCGACAGCGTCGCACCGGTGGGACCGCTCGACGGATCGAGCCGGTCCAGCGTGTCCAGGAGAGTGTCGATCCCGGTACGCGCGTGGAGTTGCATCGCCGTCACGGTGTCGGCCGCGGCGCCTGCCTCGCCCGAACTGACACCGGCCGCGTACAGGGCGCGGAAAGCGGTCTCGCGAACCTCACGTACCGCCAACCTGATTCGGTTGTTCGTGGTGGGGAGTGTGTCGCGCTCGGACGTATGAGTGAGCATGTCGGTCATCGGCGTTCCTGTGTCTCGTGCAGGCCGGGAAAGACGTCGTCGAAGAGCCGCAACCAGTTCTCGCCGAGAATCTTCGCGATGGTCTCGTCGTCGAGTCCGACATCGTGCAGGCACTCGGTGAGAACCGGGAAGTCGGACGGGCCGGAAAACCAGTTCGGCCACATCGGCCACTCGGGTTCGACCGGATTCTGGCTGGGCGGGCGCCAGCGACCGTTGCGCAACCACGCGACGTAGTCCTCCGACCAGTTTCTGGTGCAGTCACTCCCGATCGCGACGTGGTCGGGCCCGATCTGGTCGACGAGTCGCGCGACCATGACCGCGAAGTCGGAGCTGGAGGTGGTTTCCCCGCCGAGAACGTTGGGGTAGAGGCAACATCCGATCACGCCGCCACGGGCCGCCAGCGCATCGATGACCTCGTCCGGCTTGTTGCGGGGGCTGTCGACGAACCACGTCGGGTTCGAATGGGTGATCGCGATAGGCCTTTCGGATGCGTCGATCGCATCCAGGCAGGTACGGTTTCCGACGTGCGAGAGGTCGACGAGCATCCCCACGCGATTCATTTCGCCGATCAGTATTCGCCCGAACGCGGTGAGTCCCGAGTCGTGCTCGTCGTAGCAGGCGCCGCCCGCCAGGTTCTGAATGTTGTAGGTGAGTTGCGCGACACGAACGCCCAATCGATGGAAGATCTCCACCATCCGGTAGTCGTCCCCGAACGGCGAGGAGTTCTGGAACCCGAGGAGTACGGCGATCCGGTTGTCCCGCTTCGCAGTGCGAATGTCTTCGGACGTCTCCGCGAGGGTGACGATGTCGTTGTTGTCGGCGGCGAGTTGATACCACTGCGCGACGGCGCCGAGAGTGTCGGTCGGCCCGTCCCACACCGCGCAGGTGGCGTTCACACCTGTGACACCACCGGCTCGGAGTTCCTCGAGGACCTTCCGGTCCCAGTTGTTGATCTGAAGACCGTCCACCACCAGCAGGTCGGAGTGAGTGAGCGTGTGCACTAGGAATCCTTTCGCGGCTTGCGGGTGAAGATCCAGTCGTCGTCGACTCCGGCGGCGACGTCGTCGGCCCGTGGGGCTCCCGAGTAGAGGGTCACGCGGAGCCAGTCGGTCGATTGCGGGCTGTAGTTGTCCATTCCGTACATCGCCAGCTGGAATCGCTGCAGATTCAGGGGAAGGAACTTTTCGGCGAGCAGGTTGTCGTGTGCCTCCGAATACGGGACGTCGGCGAGTGTCTGGACGCGGGCGACGATTCCGCGGTGCCACGGGTGCTCGACGAGAAAGGCGGCGACCGGCGTTTCGTCATGCGTCGACGCGAGATCGCGGTCCAGAGCGGCGACGGACCGGGCGATGTCGATCGGATGCTCGACGTTCTCGCCGGGATCGATACCTCTGCGTCCGCGACGCGGCTCTTCGTTGTTCTCCGAGGAGAACCAGAAGTGGGTCAGCTCGTCGGGATCGTCGAAGTCGAAACGCCGCACCCACGCGTAGCGTTCTCGCACGACGGAACGCAACTGGGCGCAGGTCTGCGCGGGATCGACGTCCTGCCGTTGATCGCAGCACAGCAACTCCTCGACCTCGGCGTCGAGTTGAGGATGTACCTCGACGATCACGCTGTCCATGACACTGCGGACTTCGGGGCCGAATGTCGCCGCCTGCTCGTGGAGTTCCCGCCACGCATGTGTCGTTGCTTCGCCGCCGATCGTCCCGCTGTCGATGTACTCGGCCAGCATGGCCCGGAGTGGTTCGAGCTGGGACGAGAGTTCGCCGCACGGGACGAAGGGCGCAGTCGCCAGGTCTGCACGTTCGCGGAAGTAGTGGGTGGCTCGCTCGAGCAGGTCACCGGCAGTGTGGATGCGCCGATCGGCGGGTGTGGTCGCCTGTGCCAGGGCGTGCGCGAGTGGGAGCTCGCGCGTGGCGCACCAGGCGTCGAGCACGTGCGGGTGGTTGATCACGTAGGGCACCATGCCGAGACCCGTGGCGTTGCCCAGCCCGAGGTAGCGTCGCCAGTCTCCGGACAGCCGCACCGACAGAGGGTTTCGGGCGCGGGCACAGTGCTCGACGAGGTCGTAACTGAGCTCGCGCAACAGCCAGGCGGTCAGCATGTGTGCCCGGTAGGGGAGACGCAGAGGATGGCCGGCATCGAGCCGATCGAAATCTGCGAGCCCGAACTTTCCGTTGCTGTAGAACGCGGTACTCCGCAGAATGTAGGCGGCATCGCCCATGGTCGTGATGTCCGGTTGAGTGCCCTCGGAGAGGCGGTCGACGACGTAGTCGAAGAATCGGGCACTGCGGTTTGCCCGCGTCCAGATGAGAGTGCCGTCGTCTGCCCGGCCTTCTTCCTGACGCGGTACCTGCGAGCGCAATGCGTTCGCTCGGCTCTCGGTCAGCGGTCCCTCGATCAGGGCGCCGGTGACGTCCCAGGCCTTGGCGATGACACGATCGGTTCGATCGCTCTCGATGAGGGTCGTCGAGAACACGACGAATCGCACCTCGTGTGAACCGATGACGACGCGGTACACGATCTCGCCGCGGCCGGCATCATCGACGTCCCAGCGCTCGCGTTCCACCCGCCAGTTCTGCGCGGCCGCCGTTCGGAGGAAGGACCGGGCGAAGCTGTGCCGGGTGTAGCGTGCCGCTCCCATGTCGGCCGGGTCCAGGACCTGCTCGGGCGATCGCGCCAGGGTCTGTGTCCGGCGGAGGGTATCGGTCGGCCTCATGCGTCACTCCTCGGCGTTCCGGTGCGGGCGTAGGCGATCTTGCTCCAGGTGAAGAACTCGGCACTGGTTGCCGCATTCTGCTCACGGGGAGCAGGGAAGGAGGAGTCCTTGAGTCCGCCGAAGGGAGCATGGAGTTCGGACCCGGTGTTGGGGGCGTTGACTTTGATCAGTCCCGCTTCGAGGTCACGAATGCAGCGTCGAACTGCGCGCTCGTCACACGTGAACACTGCGGCGGTGAGGCCGAAGGGTGTCGCGTTCGCCATGGCGATGGCCTCGTCGAGGTCCTCCGCGCGCAAAATCGTGGTCACCGGTCCGAACACCTCCTCTCGGCAGATGGTCAATTCGGTGGTGCCGGCGAGCAGAGTGGGGGCGACGAAGGCGGCACCCGACGTGGGGAGTGGTGCGCGCGCCAGCAATTCGGCGCCCTCGGACAGCGCCTGGTCGACTGCGGCCGTTACCTCCTTCGCCGCGCGGGACGAGACGAGCGGGCCGATCTGCGACTCGGGTGCCAGTCCGTCGCCGACCACCAGTTCCTCGACGCGGGCGACGAGTTCGGGAACGAGTGCGTCGTAGGCGTCGCCGACCGCGATGATCCTTCGCGTCGCCGTACATTTCTGACCGGTGCTTCCCATGGCACCGGCGATCAGCACGGCTGCTGCGTCGTGCGGATCGACGTCGGGGAGCACTATTGCCGCGTTGTGCCCGCCGAGTTCCATCTGGACCTTGGCGCCGCGGGGGACGGCGGCAGCCTGGATCGACCTGCCCACCGGTACCGACCCGGTGAAGGTGACTCCGGAGATCTCTTCCCGGGCAACCAGTTCGGCGCCGATCGGGCCCGGTCCCAGGATCATGTTGAGGACACCTGCCGGGACACCCGCTGTGGCAAGGACTTCGGCAAAGGCCGCGGCGACCGCAACTGTGTCGCTGGCGGGTTTCCAGACGACGGTGTTGCCCCAGAGCAGTGCAGGCGCCAGCTTCCAGGCCGGGATCTGGAGCGGGAAGTTCCACGGGGTGATGGCGGCGACGACGCCGAGCGGGCGCCGGACCGTCCGGATCACCTCGTCGGGATGGGACGAAGGGTAGGTGGCGCCGTCGGCGTTCCTGCCCTGCGCTGCGTGGTAGTAGAGGGTCTCGACGGTGGCCCCGACTTCGGCGCGCGACTCGGGGAGGGTCTTGCCCTGCTCTCGGGTCATCAGCTCCGCGATCGCGTCCGCACGTTCGGCCAGGATCTCGGCGGCCCGGCGAAGGACCAGTCCGCGGGCGATGATCCCGCGGTCGTCCCATTCCCGCCGAGCCGACACTGCGGCGGTCACCGCTGCGTCGAGGAGGCGGGTGTCGGCGGGATGGTATTCGGCGACCGCGGTCTCGTCGGCCGGGCTCGTCGTCGTGGTGACCGGACCGTCGCCGTCCACCCATTCACCGCCGATCAGGTGGCGTAGAAAGTTGTCCGTGTCCGGCGCGGTGACGTGGTGCTCCACTGCTGACTCCTCGAAGGCATGGTAGTTCGGTGCCTTCAACGCTAGGCCGGGCACACACCGCGCAGAAGTACCTATTGTCAACCGACTGATAAGTTGCAAGTATCAATCGCGTGGAACTGCGGCAGCTTCGATACTTCGTCACGGTGGCCGAGGAGATGAACTTCAGGCGCGCTGCGGAACGCCTGCACATCGCGCAGCCGGCACTGAGTCAGCAGATCAGCAAGTTCGAGAAGGAACTGCGAACCACCCTGTTCGAGAGAACCACGCGACGCGTCGAGCTGACCGACGCGGGCCGGGTGCTCCTGGACGAGGGCCGACGCGTCCTCGCGGAAGCCGATCACGCGCTGGCGGCAGTGGAGCAGGTCGCGCACGGTGAGGTCGGGCTGCTGCGCATCGGCTTCGTCAGTTCCGCGGCGCTGAGGATCGTCCCCGCCACGGTGCTCGCCCTGCAGAAGGCATGGCCCGGTGTCCAGGTCGAACTGTCCGAGTCGACGACCGACCGTCAGCTGTCCGGGATCGCCGACGGAATTCTCGACATCGGACTGGTGCGTGAGGTCGACCGTGCGGAGGGCATCGTGGTGCGCCCGCTGACCCGCGAGCCGCTGCTGGTCGCGATGCACTCTTCGCATCCCTTCGCGAACCGGACGTCGGTGCGGCTCGTCGAATTGCGCGACGAACGGTTCCTCACCTTTCCGCGAGGCCAGGTTTCGCGACTCTACGACCACATCGCCGCCCTGTGCCACCACGCGGGCTTCCGGTTGGAGGCCGCCCAGGAGGCGCTGCAGTTTCCGACTCTCCTCGGGTTGGTCGCCGCGAACACCGGCGTCACCATCGTCCCCGCCAGCCTCAGGGCCCTGCACCTACCGGACCTGCGGTACGTTGCGCTCTCCGATCCGCAGGCGGCCTCGACCGTCTCGGTCGCGTATCGCGCCGACAGACAACAGGTCCCGGCGATCCGGCATTTCCTCGACGTCGCATCGTCCCTCGACCTGACGGACGAAACCCGATAGGCGGTTATCCGACCTCGAAGTCGTTCGACGTCCCGGTGAATGCGGTGATCGCGCCTGCCGCGTCGCGGCTGTTGCCGAAGTGCTGCACACGGTAGCGACCGGCGGGGGTACCGTCCGGGACGTCCCACGTGATGCGCGCGAGCGACTGGTTCGGCCCGGTGCGCGTCCAGCTGTACTTGGTCGACCAGTCGCCGTCGTCGGCGTGACGCACCCAGCCGTCGCCGACCCGGCGCTGGATCTCGAGGAACGTGCCACGTCGGCGCGCATCGTTCCGGGGGTGGCCGGTGACGAACTCGACCGCGATCTGTTCGCCCGCCGACACTTTCGCGGCGGGCTGGGTCAGCACGTCGCCGAAGACGCGGCTTGCGGGCGGTTCGTCGCGGTCGATGCCCGGACCGAGGTAGGGCTGGAACTGCGACAGGTCGCGGGGTGCCGGGCCGCGGGGAACGTCGCGGCCGGTGCGCAGAGCGTCGGCCAGTGCCGCGAACCCCTGCTGGTACGCGGGCAGCGTGTACCGGCCGAAGAGGGTCGAGCCGCCCTCGTACTGCTGCGCGTCGTACTCCTGCGGGGTGGTGCAGTAACTCGCGTACGAGTTGGCGTAACCCTGGAAGATCACGTTCTCCAGGGGCACCCCGAGTCTGTCGGCGACGGTGCGGCGGATCCGCAGCCCGGATACGATCGTGAATTCCGCTGGGCCGCCCACGACATACACGCCGCCGATGCGGATGATCTGAATCTTCAGCACGTGCGGAACCCACCCGTCGGGTGGCAGCAGACCGACGGCCACCAGCACGAGTTTCGGGGCCTGCGCGTCCTGCAGCCACTGCGGGATCGGCGCGTCCATCCCGCCGAGTGCGTCGACGAGCGGGTTGGTGGTGCCCTCCGGGAAGATCGGGATGGCCGGACCGTCCTCGGTGCTGCCCGCGCTCATGGCGGCACCGACACACGCGGGGGACGTCCGGTAGGTGCGGCCGTCAGGGGTGTATTCGCCGCCGACCTCCTGATTCGCCATGTCGAGGTACATGATTCGGCTGTCCATGCCGCCGGTGAGGGACTCCGACGCCGACTCCCACGCCGTCCGGGCGGCCTCGACCTGCCGCTGCCCGATGATGCGGGTGTTCTCGAACTCGTCGTCGGTGGGACCGTGGCCGGGCCGGAGGTCGAGGTTGGGGGACATGTCGCCGGTGTTCGTCTGCGGGAACGCGGCGACGAAATGCGGCTTCCGATCGTCGAGGTAACGGACACCCTCGTGGTCGTGCTCCCAGAAGTAGGCGGCCGCACCCTTGTTGTCGCCGGAGATCAGATGGTTCGTGTCGGTGAGCGAGGCGCCGTGGGTGGGGAACCAGTTGATCGCCCCGACGTCTCTACCGCCCTGCGTGATTCGCAGGACCCGCATCGACGTGTCGATGCCCAGGGGGTAGTAGTCCCTGTCCTCGGCGGGGTTGCGGTCGAACGCGATCCGCGAACGGTTGACGCTGGCATCGGTGAGTTCGCTGCGGCCGTACGACACCGAACCGGGAGTGAGGGAATCGTGCGCGGCGGTGATCGCCTCGACGATGCCGCCGACCTCGGCGTCGAACACCTGACGATTGTGGCCGAGCACGGCGAGGTTGTAGGCGTAGTCGTGGGAGGCGCCGCCGCACGCCGCGTGGGAGTGCACCGCCGTGAGCATGACGTTCCGCTCGGTGTACAGGTCGCCGTGGAGTTCCGCGAGCCGGGCCAGCACGGCGTCGTGCACTGACTGGAAGATCATACAGACGTCGACGCAGACGTAGACCACACGCTGCCGGCCGGGCTCGGCGAACACGAACGCCCGCGCACGGGTTCGCTGATGCAGTCCCTCGGCGCGCTGCTCGAAACTGGAGTACCCCATCATCCCGACGTCGGCGACCGGTCCGGTGGCGTCGGAAATGCCGACACCGACGAGGAATTCATCCGAACCGTCGGTGCCGGGATCTGCGGCCGCCGTCCCGGAACCGAGCGCGGCGAGCGCCGGAGTCAGCGCCGCCCCCGCGAGCACGCTGCGTCGTCTGATCTGCACTACCGATCGTCCTTTCGGCGGCCGCCCCCCCGAGGGCGGGTGCCACGAATTGGTCAAGCGTCCAGAACCGTAGCCGGTATTGGACCCCAGTTCGGTAATCGGCGCAACCCCACCCCACGTGAGTGGCAAAGCGTGCCCGCGCACACTTCGCCACTCACGTGCGGTCAGACGGGCTGCGCGTCCCCGAACGTCATCTTCAACTCGGGGATCGAGGACGTGACGAGAGCACGTTTCGGAAGTCCCAGCGACCGCAGTTCGTCGGCGATCGGGTGGCTGCCCAGTTTCAGCTCCGCGCCTCCGGGCCGGGAGCGAACCCCGGTCGGGCTCATGTCCCAGGTGGTGAACCGGGTGAGTCCGTCGAGGTGCGAATAGGCGGCGAGCGACGTGCCGGCCCCCGAGCCCGGTACCGGGATCCCCTGCTTGACGCTCAACTGGGCGATCAGCCGACCGCCCTGACTCACCGAACCGCGCTTGACGGAACCGGTGTGGTCTACGTCGAAATCGGCCAGGACCTTCGGAAAACCCCAGATACCGCGGCCGGCGGCCAGGGTGAAGTCGCCGTCGACCGGCAGCTGATGAATCAGAGCACCCGCCCTGCCCCGGGCCAGCGCCTTCAGGTCCTTCGGGACCGAGGCACCGTCGGAACGGTGGTCGCGGACGAGGAACGCCACCCCGAATTCGTTGTACGGGCCGAGGTCGCCGTCCGCGTAGTCGACGAACACGAGAACACACACTCCGCGTCCCGGCCGGAACTGCAGGATCTCCAGTCCGGTGTAGTCGATCAGCGACTGGGCGGCGACGGTCGGCACCGAATACATCGCCATGAACGCCGACGCGGCCCGGATCTCCACGGGCATGTCGACCTGCTTGCCGAGAACCTGATGCGACGTCACGGCGCGACCACCCCGCGCAGACCGTCGGCGCCGAACATGGGCTCGAACATCGACCCGAAGTCGGGTCCACGACGCAACATCTGGCCGCCGTCGACGTTGATGATCTGACCCGTGATCCAGGTGGAGTCGGGGCCGAGGAGGAATTTTGCCAGTGCGGCGATGTCGGTGACCTCGCCGACCCGTGCGATCGGGGTGTTGGCCAGATAGTCGTCGAGGACGGGTCCGCCGTCGGTGATGAGCGCGACGAGGTCGGTGCGGGTCAGGCCGGGGCGGATGCAGTTGACGCGGACGTTGCTGGCCCCGAGTTCGTCGGCGGCGAGTTGCGTCAGGTTGTCGACTCCCGCCTTGGACGGACCGTATGCGCCGAACCAGCGGTGCGTATTGCTGCTCGCGATCGAGGAGATGGTGACGATGGAACCGCCGCCACCGGCGACGAGCGCCCGGGCGGAATGCTTGATCGTCAGCATGGTGCCGGTGACGTTCAGGTCCACGGTCCGCCGCCACGCATCGACGTCGAGTTGGGTCACGGGTCCCACCGATTCGTTCCCGCCTGCGCACGTGACGACGCCGTCGAGCAGCCCGGTGCGCTCGCCCGCCTTGGCGACCGCGCGGACGACGTCGTCTTCGTTCGTGACGTCGGCGGTGACCGTGTCGACCGTCCCCGCGGGATCGTCGGCGGTGATCTGCTCCGCTGCGCGTGCCAGCTTCTCCTCGTTGCGACCACAGATCGTGACGTGGACGCCCTCGGCGGCCAGGGCGGTGGCTATGCCCAATCCGATGCCACTGCCGCCGCCGGTGACGAGCACGGACGTCTTCGCGAGCCCGCTGCTGCCGTCGTTGGTAACCACGTACACCTCCAGTTAATAGAACTCGTGCCAATTCTCGAGTCGAGGATCTGCGAAAACTGTCGCTATACCACTGCGTCATAGTAAGAACACGTTCTATTATCAGGGCACGAACGGCGGGATTCAATGCTGAGGAGTACCTCGATGACGGACAGGCCGGAGTTCGATCTGATCGACGGACGGTTCTACTCGGGCGAGCTCGGCGACCCGCGGCAGGCCTACGCGTGGATGCGCGCCCACGAACCGGTGTATCGCGCGGACGGGATTCTCGGCGCCGCGTCGTACGAGGCCGTCCTGGCGGCCGAACGCGACCCCGAGTTGTTCTCGAACGCGGGCGGAATCCGGCCCGGGGTGGGCCCGCTGCCGCAGATGATCGACATGGACGACCCACAGCACCTGCAGCATCGCCGACTCGTCAACGCCGGCTTCACCCGGAAACAGGTGGAAGCGAAGATCGGCCGAATCCGGGAGATCTGCGATCACCTCATCGACGCCGCCTGCGACAAGGACGAAGTGGACTTCGTGCGCGATCTGGCCGCGCCGCTCCCCATGGCGGTCGTCGGCGACATGCTCGGGGTGCGACCCGAGGAACGCGACACGTTCCTGCAGTGGTCCGACGACCTCATGAACGCGCTCGGCAGCAACGCCACCCCGGAGGAACTTCAGGCACAGGCGAATGCCTACCTGGCATTCAACGAATTCACGCTCCGCACCATCGAGGAGCGGCGGCAGAATCCGACGGACGACCTCACCAGCATCCTCGTGCACAGCGAGATCGACGGGCACCGGCTCAGCGACCCGGACATCGTCGGCGAAACCCTGCTGATCCTGATCGGCGGCGACGAGACCACCCGGCACGTCCTCAGCGGTGGCATGGAACAGCTGATGCGTCACCCCGACCAGCAGGAGCGCCTCGTGAACGACCCAGACGGCATCCCGGCGGCAGTCGAGGAGATGCTGCGCTGGTCGTCGCCGATCAAGAACATGTGCCGCACCGTCACCCGCGACGTCGAATTCTTCGGAACCGCCCTGCGCGAGGGCGAGAAGATGATGCTGCTCTTCGAATCCGCCAACTTCGACGACGCGGTGTTTCACAATCCCGAGGTGTTCGACATCGAACGGTCGCCGAACCCGCACGTCGCGTTCGGTTTCGGTACCCACTTCTGCCTCGGCAACCAACTCGCCCGGCTCGAAGCGAAGATCATGTTCGAGCAACTGCTGTCGCGGCTGCCGGACATGGTGCTCGTCGACGACGGCCCACTGCGGCGTCGCCCCGCCAACTTCGTGTCCGGTCTCGAGGAGATGCCGGTGAAGCTCTAGGCGCTTCGCGCCCGTGCGCCTTTTGGTAGCTGGAGCAGCCAAAAAGGCGCACGGGCCCGGAGGGCCTACTCCGGTGCGCCGATGTTCAACTCATTCGGGTGGGCTCCGACACGGGTGCCGTCGTCCATCGTCTCGATCTCGCTGAGGTCCTGCTCGCTGAGCTCGAAATCGAACACGTCGATGTTCTCGCGGATCCGCGACTCGTGGACCGACTTGGGAATGACGATCAGCCCGCTCTGCAGATGCCAGCGGATCAGCACCTGGGCCGCGCTCTTGCTGTGCCGGTCGCCGATGCGGGTGATGATCGGATCCGTGAGCAGCGTGTTCGGCTTCGAGTCGTCACCCCACCCCGAGTTGCTGGTGCCGCCGAGCGGGCTCCACGATTCGACGGCGATGCCGTGGTCGACGGCGAACCTCCGGATCTCCTGCTGGGCGAGATGCGGATGCAACTCCACCTGATCGACCGCCGGTACGACGCCGCCGCGGTCGATCAGCAACTGCAGGTGACGCGGTTCGAAATTGCACACACCGATCGCCTTGGCACGACCGGACTCGGCGATCTTCTCCAGCGCATCCCACGTGCGGAGGATGCGGTCGTCGTCCTGCAGCGGCCAATGGATCAGGTACAGGTCGACGTAATCGACGCCGAGACGTCCGAGGCTGGCATCGAACGCTTTCAACGCCGGCTCGTAGCCCTGGTCCGCGTTCCACAATTTGGTGGTGAGAAAGATGTCTTCGCGGGCGACTCCCGAGTTCGCGATGCCGCGGCCCACACCTTCCTCGTTGCCGTAGGCGGAGGCGGTGTCGATGTGCCGGTAGCCCGCCTCGTCCAGGGCGAACCCGACGGCGTGTTCGGTCTCGTCGTTGTCCGCCTGCCAGACTCCCAGGCCGAGCTGCGGGAGGATGGTTCCGGAATTCAGCACGATGCTGGGTACTCGAGGACTCATGCTGTCCAGGCTATCGACTGTGGTGGGGTCATGAGGGGTACATGCGCTGCCTGGCATCATGCGGAGGTGACGCAAATTCGGTTGTTGGCGACGGACCTCGACGGCACCCTGCTGCGATCGGACCGCACGATCTCCCCGCGCACCGCGCAGGCCATGGAGGACGCGCGACAGTCGGGGGTCGAGGTGGTGTGGGCGACGGCCCGCGCCAGGCATTCGGTGCACGAGCTTGCGCAGTCGTGCGGATTCCGCGGCAAGGCGATCTGCGCGAACGGGGCGGTGGTCCTCGATCTGGCCGACGGAACCCCGGTGATCACGACGACGACGACCATCGCGATGGCGTCGGCCGCGGCGGCGATGGACCGGGTGCGGACGCTGATGCCCGGTGTCGTGTTCGCGAACATCGGCCCGACCCGCTTCGTCGCCGAACCGGCGTACGCGGCGTTGTGCGAGTTCGCCGACCACCACCGGCACCCGCACGAGATGACGC
Organism: Rhodococcus wratislaviensis; assembly: GCF_900455735.1. Classification (GTDB taxonomy): domain Bacteria; phylum Actinomycetota; class Actinomycetes; order Mycobacteriales; family Mycobacteriaceae; genus Rhodococcus_F; species Rhodococcus_F wratislaviensis. The sequence goes on from NZ_UAUI01000009.1 coordinate 28,123, forward strand.
TGTCGGAGCTGCTGCCCGACATCGACGAGCCGATGGTGAAGATCGTCGCGCGGCACCCGGAGGTACCCAGCTCGGAGCTCTACCGGGCGGCGGTGGCGGCGGGTGTCGACGGCGTCGAGCTGACGCATTCCGGCGCGCCGTACGTCGAGATGGCGGCATCCGGTGTGTCCAAGGCGAGCGCGCTCGCCGAGCTCTGCGCGGTCGACGGGATCTCGTCGGAGGAGGTCGCCGTCGCCGGGGACGCCATCAACGACGTCCCGATGCTGAGGTGGGCAGGCACGGCGCTGTGCCCGTCCAACGCGCTGCCGGAAGTCCTCGCCCTGGCCGACCACGTCCTGCCCAGCAACGACGAGGACGGGGTCGCCAGCTACCTCGAGGCGCTGGCAGGCGCTCCGCGCCCGTGAGTGCTTGACGAGTGCAGAGACTCGTTAACCACGCACGGGCGGCGAAGCCGCCTACAGCCCGGCGGCGGTAGCGAGCTCGGGCAGGTACTCCCGCGGCTGCCCGAACAGCTGTGCACTCCCGTGCGCACGTTTGAAGTACAGCTGCGCGTCGTGTTCCCACGTGATCGCGATGCCGCCGTGCAGCTGGATGGCCTCGGCCGCGACGTGCTGCAGCGCCTCCGAGCAGTACACCTTCGCGATGACGGCGTCCTCGTGCGTCCCCGACAGCGCCGCGGCGTACGACATGGACCGGGCCGTCTCGACGAGGGCGTACATGTCGGCCATGCGATGTTTGAGCGCCTGGAACGACCCGATGGCCCGTCCGAACTGCTTGCGCGACTTCGCATACTCGACCGTCTGCTCCAGCGCCGCGGACGCCGCGCCCACCTGTTCCGCCGACAATGCGATCAGCGCGACCGTGCGCAACTGCTCGACGAGGTCGGTGGGGGAGACGAGCCTGCGCGCCGCGACTCCGTCGAAGACCACCTCCGACAGCGGACGCGTCGGGTCCATCGCCGGGACACGGCGACGCGTCACGCCGTCCGCCGCCGCGTCCACCTCGAACAGGCCTTCGGACGTGAGAACCAGCAGCACGTCCGCGACGTCACCGCCGAGCACGTACGACGCCGTCCCCGACAGCGTCTCTCCCGACGCGGTGACCCCGAATCCGGACCAGCCGTCCGCGTCTGCCCAGCACAGCGCGGCCACCGAGCCTGCCGCGATGCCGGGCAGCAGTCGGGCACACGCGTCGTCGTCCCCCGACAGCACCAGCGCCTGCGCGGCCAGCACGGCGCTGCCCAGCATCGGCGACGGCGTCAGCGTGCGGCCCAGCTCTTCCTGCACCACATGGACTTCCAGCAGCGACGCCCCGACGCCGTCGTACTTCTCCGGCACGGCCAGCGCGGCGACGCCGATCTGCTCGCACAGCTTCGACCACAGCGTGTCGTCGTAACCGTGGTCGGTGGTGATAGCCCGGCGGACGGCGGCCGAGTCGGAGTGCTTACCCAGCAGATCCCGGACCGACGACCGGAGCGCGGCCCGCTCCTCGTTGTCGAAACTCATGACGCCTCCACGAGCGAATCGACGACGCGACCGCGGTGGAACGCCGGCGTTCCCCAGGCCGTGACCAGCGCCCGGACCTTGGTGAGCCACAGCGAGAGGTCGTGCTCCTGCGTGTACCCGATGGCACCGTGCACCTGCAGCGCCACCCGCGCGGCCCGGTACGCGGCATCCCCGCACGCGACCTTCGCCGCCGAGACGTCCCGGGAACTGTCGACGGACCCGTCCCGCACCGACAGTGCCGCACCGTGCAGCAGCGGCCGCGACATCTCCAGCCCGACCGCGACCTCGGCGAGGTGGTGTTTGATGGCCTGGAACTGCCCGATCACCTTGCCGAACTGCTTGCGCTGCTTGGCGTAGTCGGTGGTGACGTCGAGCAGGGTCTGCCCGAGTCCCTGCAGCTGGGCGGCGGTGGCCAGGGCGCCGAGATCGAACGCGGGCGCGAAGTCGACGTCGCCCAGCGTGTCGCTCGCGGTGAGAGGGAACAGCCGTCGCGACGGATCCACCGAGTTCTGCGCCGCCCCGGTCTGTCCGAGGCTCACCGTCGCGCCGTCGACGAGCAGAACCAGGTCGGCCGAGTCGGCATCGACGGCGAACGGCACGTTCGGGGCGGCGGCGACCGTGGCGAGGGAACCGGAAGCCAACGCCGCCAAGCGGTCCGGGGCCACCTGCGCGAGCAGGGCCGGCGCGACCGCGACGGTTTCGGCCACCGGCCCGGGAACGGCATGACGTCCGAGTTGTTCGACGGCCACGACGAGGTCGACGGCGTCCGCGCCCAGGCCGTCGTGTTCGTCCGCGATGAGCAGTCCGTTGACGCCGGTCTCGGCGAGACGCTGCCACACCTTCAGGCCCGGGCCCGTGTCGCCGGTGTTCCACGACCGGATCACCGACGGCATGTCGGCCTTCGACAGCAGGGCGTCGATGCTGGACGCGAAGTCCTGATGGGAGGAGTCGAGTGTGAATCTCATCGATCCGCCTTCGGTAGGCCGAGCAGCCGCTCGGCGATCACGTTCTTCTGAATCTCGTTGGTGCCGGCGTAGATCGGACCGGACAGGGAGAACAGGTAGCCGTCCATCCAGTTGTCCGCGAGCTCCGCCGAGGCGCCCTGCAATTCGAGTGCCGTCTCGTGGGTGGCGATGTCCCACTCCGACCAGAACACCTTGTTGATCGACGATTCGGCACCCAGTTGCCCGCCGTCGGCCAGTCGGGTGACGGTGCCGAACGTGTTCAGCTGGTAGGCGCGGGCGCCGATCCAGGCGTCGGCGACCTTGTTTCGCAGGGCCGTGTCGTCGGTGCGTCCGCTGTCCCGGAACAACTCGACCAGCCGGTCGACGGTCGCGAGGAAGCGGCCCGGGCTGCGCAGCGACAGTCCGCGTTCGTTGGACGCGGTGCTCATCGCCACGCGCCAGCCCTCGTTCACGCCGCCGATCACTCCGGACTCGCCGGGGTTCGCGGGGTCGTCCGGGACGAAGACGTCCTCGAGGAAGATCTCCGCGAAACCGGGCTCGCCGTCCAGCTGATCGATCGGGCGCACGGTCACACCCGTCGAGCGCAGGTCGAACATGAAGTAGGTGATGCCCTTGTGCCGCTGGGCGTCCGGGTCGGACCGGAACAGCCCGAAGCCCCAGTCCGCGAAGCTCGCCCGCGAACTCCACGTCTTCTGCCCGTTCAGCACCCAGCCACCGTCGACGCGCCGGGCCGTGGACCGGAGCGACGCGAGGTCGCTACCCGACTCCGGCTCCGACCAGGCCTGCGCCCAGATTTCGTCGGCGCGGGCCATCCGCGGCATGATCCGGGCCAACTGTTCGGCGTTCGCGTGCTCGAACAGCGTCGGGGCGAGCAGGAAGATGCCGTTCTGACTGACGCGTCCGGGCGCACCCGAGCGGTAGTACTCCTCCTCGAACACCACCCATTCCAGCAGCGACGCGTCCCGTCCGCCCAGTTCCTCCGGCCACGACACCACCGACAGCCGGGCGTCGGCGAGGGTGCGTTCCCACTCGCGGTGCGCCTCGAAACCCTCGGCGGTGTCCATCGACGGCAGCGGCTCGGCGGGAACGTTGTCGCGCAGGAACGTTCGGACCTCCTCGCGGAAGGCGACGGTGGCGTCGTCGAACTCGAGATCCACTTACTTCGCCCCTTCGTTCGAGTTGCGTGCACTGGCCGCCATCGACTTGGCATCCATGCCGCCGAGCGGATCGGTGTCGATCTCGGCGTTGTGCGCGTGCGCGAAGTGGTGGAGGCCGAAGACGGAGTCCATTCCGTTCCGCATGCCCATCTGGTCCTCGCACTGGTTGACGGCCTTCTTGGTGAGCGCGAGACCGAACCGGGGCATGGCGGCGATGCGTCCGGCGATGGCGAGGGTCTCCTGCTCCAGGTCCTCGCGGGGCACGACACGGTTGACCATGCCCACCTCGTACGCGCGCTGCGCGGTGAACCGGTCGCCGGTGAAGAGGATTTCCTTCGCGAACCGCGGTCCGAGCATCCACGGATGCGCGAAGTACTCGACCCCCGGAATGCCCATACGTACGACCGGATCGGAGAAGAACGCGTCGTCCGACGCGACAATGAGGTCGCACACCCACGCCAGCATCAGGCCGCCGGCGATGCAGGCGCCCTGGATCATCGCGATGGTCGGCTTCGGGATTTCGCGCCAGCGACGGCACATCCCGAGATAGACCTCCATCTCGCGGGCGAACCGCTGGTCGCCACCCGGCTTGTCGACGTGGTCCCACCACATCACGGCCTTGTTGTCGTAGTGCACGTGATGGTCGCGGCCCGGGGTGCCGATGTCGTGCCCGGCGCTGAAGTGCTTGCCGTTGCCGGCGAGGACGATCACCTTCACGTCGTCGTCCTCGACCGCGCGCTCGAACGCGGCGTCGAGGGCGTACGTCATCACCGAGTTCTGGGCGTTGCGATAGTCGGGGCGGTTGAGCGTCACGAATGCGACACCGTCACGCACCTCGTAGGTGACGACGTCACCCTCGTCCGGAACCGTCATTTCTTCTCCTCACGCAGAACGTTTTTCATGACCTTCCCGGAGGGGTTCCGGGGGAGGGAGTCGACGAAGCGCACCGACCGGGGCACCTTGAAATTGGCGAGTCGCTCCTTGCAGAACGCGACCACGTCGTCCTCGGCGAGCGTGACGCCCGGCTTGGCGACCACGTAGGCCCGTCCGACCTCGCCCATCCGCTCGTCGGGAACACCGATGACGGCAGACTCCGCGATGCCGTCGAGTCGGGCAAGGGCGTTCTCCACCTCAGCGGGATACACGTTGAAACCGCCGGAGATGTACATGTCCTTGAGGCGGTCGGTGATGTCGACGTAACCGCGGTCGTCCAGGGTGCCGACGTCGCCGGTGTGCAACCAGCCGTCCGCATCGATGGTCTTGGCGGTCGATTCGGGGTCGTCGAGGTAACCGAGCATCACGTTCTCGCCGCGTACCAGGATCTCGCCCTGGTCGCCGATCCGGACCTCCATCCCGGGGATGGCGCGGCCCGACGTGGTCGAGACGGTCACCGGGTCGTCGTCGGTCCGGCACATCGTGACCACCACCGCCTCCGTCTGACCGTAGGCGGTGAGGACGGCGTCGAAACTCAGCTCCGACTGCATCCGTTCCACCAGGGCGACCGGCACCGCGGCCGCGCCCGTGATCGCGACCCGCAGGCTGGACAGGTCGTACTTCGGCCGGTCGGGGTGGTCGAGGATCGACTGGAAGATCGTGGGGGCGCCGGGCAGCACGGTGATCTGCTCGTCGTGCACGGTCGCCATCACCCTCGGCACGTCGAACACCGCCATCGGCACCACCGTCGCCCCGTTCAGCAGGCACACCAGGAACCCCGCCTTGTATCCGAAGGTGTGGAAGAACGGATTGATGATCAAGTAGTTGTCGTCGGAGGTGACCTCGGCGCACTCGCCCCAGGCCTGCGCGATGCCCACCGACTGCCGGTGTGCACTCATCACGCCCTTGCTGCGGCCCGTGGTGCCCGACGTGAACATGACGTCGGAGACGTCGTCGGGGGAGACGGCGGCCGCTCGGGCGTCGGCCTCGGCGCGGGTGTCCTCGTCCGCGAGTGCGAGGAAGTCGTCGAAGGCGAAAACGCCGGGCAGCTCGACGTCGCCGCCGTCGACCGGAACCCGGACGACCGTCGGCAGGTCCAGAGTGCTCGACTCGTCGCGAAGTGTCGCGTACCGGTCGGTGCCCAGGAAGTTGCCCGCGACCACCAGGGCGGTGGTCTTGGTGCGCTCGAGAATGTCGAGGGCCTCGGTGGCCGTGTACCGGGTGTTGATCGGGACGAGGGTCGCACCGGCGTAGTGGATGCCGAGTGCCGCGACCACCCAGTGATACGTGTTGGGCGACCACACCGCGACATGGTCGCCGGGCCGCACGTCCTGTGAGCTGAGTGCTGCGGCGAAATCGCGGACACGGTCGTGCAGTTGTGTGAAGGTCAGACGGACGTCGCCGTCCGCCACGGCTGTGAGCTCGCCGAATTCGCGTGCGGCCCGTTTCAGGGCGGACGGGGTGGTTGTCGGTTGTTCGGTCACTGGGCTCCCTACCTACCTAGCAAGTGCTTGGTAGGTTATCTTACAGACGTGGACCAGAGCGAGAGCCCGGACGGGCTGATCACCGACGACGACTTTGCGCAGACCGTCAGGACGTGGCTGAACGACAATCTCACCGGCGACTTCGCCCGGCTGAAAGGCAAGGGCGGCCCCGGCAGCGAGCACGAGTTCTTCGAGGAACGGCTCGCCTGGGACCGTCATCTCGCCGCGGCGGGATGGACCTGCCTCGGCTGGCCGAAGGAGCACGGCGGGCGCGGAGCCACCCTGGCTCAGCAGGTGGTGTTCCATCAGGAGTACGCGAAGTCGGGGGCGCCGGCGCGGGTCAGCCACGTCGGCGAGGAACTGCTCGGGCCGACGCTCATCGCGTTCGGCACCGAGGAACAGAAGCGTCGCTTCCTTCCCGGAATCAACACCGTGACCGAACTGTGGGCGCAGGGCTACTCCGAACCTGGCGCCGGTTCCGACCTCGCGAACGTATCCACCACGGCGCGCCTCGACGGCGACAAGTGGGTGATCAACGGGCAGAAGGTGTGGACGTCGCTCGCGCACGTCGCCCAATGGGCGTTCGTCCTCTGCCGCACCGAACCGGGATCCAAGCGGCACCAGGGCCTGAGCTTCCTGCTCGTCCCGCTCGACCAGCCCGGCGTCACGGTCCGGCCCATCCAGCAGTTGACCGGCACGTCCGAGTTCAACGAGGTGTTCTTCGACGACGCCGTCACCGACGCGGATCTGGTGGTCGGGGAGCCGGGCGACGGCTGGCGGGTCGCGATGGGTCTGCTCACCTTCGAGCGCGGCGTGTCCACGCTCGGGCAGCAGATCGGTTTCGCCCGCGAACTGCAGGGCGTCGTCGACCTCGCGAAAGCCAACGGTGCGGCGACCGACCCGAACATCCGGGAGAAGATCGCCCGCGCGTGGGTCGGGCTGCGGGTGATGCGGGCACACGCCCTGCGCACCCTGGAAGCGGTCGACGCCGGGACCTCCGGCGCGGAGGCGTCCGTCGCGAAGCTGCTGTGGGCCAACTGGCACCGCGACCTCGGCCAGCTGGCCATGGAAGTGCAGGGCGCGGCGTCGCTGCTCGCCCCGGCCGATCCGTCGTCCGACGTCACGAACCCCGAACATCTGGAACTGGGCGAGTGGCAGCGACTGTTCCTCTTCACCCGCGCCGACACGATCTACGGCGGATCCAACGAGATCCAGCGCAACATCATCTCCGAGCGCGTGCTCGGACTCCCCCGAGAGGCCCGTTCATGACTACTACTCCACTCGCCACCGCGCCCGTCGAGACCCCGGGACACGACCTTCTGAAGGGTAAGAAGGTCGTCGTCACCGCCGCGGCGGGCACCGGCATCGGCTACGCGTCCGCGCGGCGTGCCCTGCTCGAGGGCGCCGACGTGCTCGTGTCCGACTGGCACGAACGCCGGCTCCTCGAGACGAAGGAGAAACTTGCCGCCGAGTTCCCGGGACAGGTGGTCGAGGCGCTGACGTGTGACGTGTCCAGCACGGAACAGGTGGACGCGCTGATTTCGGGGGCGGCCGATGCGCTGGGCCGGATCGACGTCCTCGTCAACAACGCCGGACTCGGCGGCGAGACCCCGCTCGTCGACATGACGGACGAGGAGTGGGATCGCGTCCTCGACATCACGCTGAACGGAACGTTCCGGGCCACCCGCGCGGCCCTGCGCTACTTCAAGGGGGTCGAGCACAACGGTGTGCTGGTCAACAACGCGTCCGTCCTCGGGTGGCGGGCCCAGCACTCGCAGGCGCACTACGCGGCCGCGAAGGCCGGAGTCATGGCGCTGACCCGGTGCAGCGCGATCGAGGCCGCCGAGTACGGGGTCCGGATCAACGCCGTCGCGCCGTCCATTGCGCGGCACGCGTTCCTCGCGAAGGTGACCAGCGAGGAACTCCTCGACAAGCTGGCGTCCGACGAGGCGTTCGGCCGCGCCGCCGAAGTGTGGGAAATCGCCGCCACCATCGCCGTGCTCGCCAGCGACTACACCACCTACCTCACCGGCGAGGTCGTGTCGATCTCGTCGCAGAGGGCGTAGGCGGCTCCGCCGCCCGTGCGTGGTTGACGAGTGTCTGGACTCCTTAACCGCGCACGGGGCCGAAGGCCCTAACAAGCGCTTGGTTGATAGGATGTGACGATGACGCCACCCCCCGCCGACGACACGTCCGGCAAGTCCGGACGCCGCACCGAACTCCTCGACATCGCGGCCACCCTGTTCGCCGAACGCGGCCTGCGGGCCACCACCGTGCGCGACATCGCCGACGCCGCGGGCATCCTGTCGGGCAGCCTGTACCACCACTTCGACTCGAAGGAGTCGATGGTCGACGAGATCCTACGGGGCTTCCTCGACGACCTGTTCGGCAAGTACCGCGAGATCGTCGCGTCCGGACTCGACAGCCGCGCGACCCTCGAAGCGCTGGTCACCACGTCGTACGAGGCGATCGACGCGTCGCACTCCGCGGTCGCGATCTATCAGGACGAGGTGAAGCACCTCGTCGCGAACGAGCGCTTCGGGTACCTGTCCGAACTGAACACCGAATTCCGCGAGCTGTGGATGGGTGTGCTCGAGGCGGGAGTGACGGACGGCAGCTTCCGGTCCGACATCGACGTCGAGCTCGCCTTCCGATTCCTCCGCGACACCGCCTGGGTCGCCGTCCGCTGGTACCGGCCCGGTGGCTCGGTGACGGTCGACACCGTCGCCAAGCAATACCTTTCGATCGTCCTGGACGGACTTGCGAGTCCCCATAACTGACTAGGAGTTTCACATGACCGAGGCCTACATCGTCGACGCCGTTCGCACACCGATCGGCAAGAAGAACGGTGGCCTGTCCGGCGTGCATCCCGCCGACCTGGGTGCGCACGTCATCAAGGCCGTCGTCGAGCGCACGGGCATCGACCCGGCCGATGTCGACGACGTCATCTTCGGTTGCGTCGACGCGATCGGCGGACAGGCGGGAAACATCGCCCGCACCGCGTGGCTGGCCGCCGGCTACCCGGAAGAGGTCCCGGGGGTCACGGTGGACCGGCAGTGCGGGTCGAGCCAGCAGGCCGTGCACTTCGGTGCGCAGGCGATCCTGAGCGGCACCGCCGACCTGATCGTCGCCGGCGGTGTGCAGAACATGAGCCAGATCCCGATCGCCTCGGCGATGGTCGTCGGTCAGCAGTACGGGTTCGACACCCCGTTCGGCGGGTCGACGGGCTGGACGGAACGCTACGGCGACCAGGAGGTGTCGCAGTTCAACGGCGCCGAACTGATCGCGGACAAGTGGGACATCAGCCGCGAGGAACTCGAGCGCTGGGCGCTGCAGAGCCACGAACGGGCGCGGACGGCCATCGCCGAAGGTCGCTTCGACCGCGAGATCGTCCCGTTCGGTGACGTGACGACGGACGAGGGTCCCCGCGAGACCAGCCTCGAGAAGATGGCCGCGCTGAAGACCCTCACCGAAGGGGGTCGTCTGACGGCCGCGGTCGCGAGCCAGATCTCCGACGGTGCGAGCGCGGTGTTGCTGGCCTCACCGGAAGCGGTCGAGCGGTACGGCCTGACGCCCCGGGCCCGCATCCACCATCTCAGCGCCCGCGGCGCCGACCCGATCTTCATGCTCAGCGCCCCGATCCCCGCCACGCGCCACGCGCTGGAGAAGACGGGCTCGAGCATCGACGACATCGACCTGGTCGAGATCAACGAGGCCTTCGCGCCGGTCGTCCTCGCATGGATCAAGGAGATCGGCGCCGACCCCGCGAAGGTCAATGTCAACGGCGGCGCGATCGCCCTCGGCCACCCACTCGGCGCGACCGGCACGAAGCTGATGGCCACACTCCTCAACGAACTCGAGCGCACCGGCGGACGCTACGGCCTCCAGACCATCTGCGAGGGCGGCGGCACAGCCAATGTCACCATCATCGAACGCCTGTGAGTACTCATTAACCGCCCGCGGTTAATAAGTACTCACAGGCGCGAAGCGCTACGCTCGAATCACAGGTGACGAGTCCTGAACGGGGCCGTGATGCACGAGTTGGCAATCACCCAGAGTGTCGTCGACGCCGTCTGCGAGACCGCCGCGGGACGGACGGTCCACAGTGTGCGTGTGCAGGTGGGGGCGTTGACGGCCGTGGTCGCCGATTCGATGCAGTTCTGTTTCGAACTGGTCACCGAAGGGACCGTCGCGCACGGTGCCCGTCTCGACATCGACCACACCCCGGGCGGTGCGCACTGCCGTGAGTGCGGCGAGGATTTCGCGCTCACGGACCTGGTGTTGCTGTGCCCGTGCGGAAGTGCGGACGTGGAGGTCACGTCGGGTCGGGAACTACGAATCCTCTCGATGGAAGTGAGCTGACGCAAATGTGTACCACCTGTGGATGCGGAGACGAGACCGGAACGAGGATCACGGTGCCCCACGAGCACCCACACGACCACGAGCACCCACACGACCACGAGCACCCGCACGACCACGAGCACCCGCACGACCACGACCACACTCACGAACACCCCCACGAACACCCCCACGAGCACGCGACCGAGACGGTCACCCTCGAGCAGAAGGTGCTGGCGAAGAACGACCTCATGGCGGAGCGCAACCGGGGCTGGCTGGCCGGCCGCGGGGTGCTCGCCCTGAACGTGATGAGCTCGCCGGGGTCGGGGAAGACGACGCTTCTCGAACGGACGATCGCCGACATCGGTGGGCAGCGACGGGTCTCGGTGGTGGAGGGCGACCAGGAGACGATGCTCGACGCCAACCGCATCAAGGCGACGGGATGTGCTGTGGTGCAGGTGAATACGGGCGCCGGGTGTCATCTCGAAGCCGAGATGATGCGGGACGCGTTGACCGCCCTCGACCCCGAGCCGAACTCGCTGCTGTTCATCGAGAACGTGGGGAATCTCGTCTGTCCGGCCCTGTTCGATCTCGGTGAGAAGAGCAGGGTGGTGGTGATCTCGGTGACCGAGGGGACGGACAAGCCGCTCAAGTATCCGCACATGTTCGCGGCGGCGAACCTGGTGATCGTGAACAAGGCGGACCTGTTGCCGTACGTGGACTTCGACGTCGACCTCTGCACGAAGTATGCGCGGTCCGTGAACCCCGACCTTCGGATGATCACGCTGTCGGCGACGACGGGTCAGGGCATTGCGCAGTGGTACGACTGGATTGCGAAGCAATGACGCCATTACACGACGGGGTCGAACTGCGCGGTGCGACGCGCCGAGGACCGTTGACATCCGCTCGGCGGCGGAGCTAAATAAATATCAGCGCCACACAGGTGGGCCGACGGTCGACTCCGGTGGCGACAGGAGTTGTGTTCACTCCGGAAAGCGACCTGATATGCCGACACAGGAAGCAATCAACGCCGAGGACACCCTGATTCACGTGCTGTGGATCAATGCGGGACTCAGTTGCGACGGCGATTCGGTGGCCTTGACGGCTGCGACGCAGCCCAGTGTCGAGGAGATTGCTCTGGGAGCCCTGCCGGGTCTGCCCAAAGTGGCCGTGCACTGGCCGCTGATCGACTTCGAGAACGGCCCGGAGGGCGGCGCCGACGACTTCCTGGAGTGGTTCTGGAAGGCGGATCGCGGCGAACTCGAACCGTTCGTGCTGGTGGTGGAGGGTTCCATCCCGAACGAGCAACTTCACGACGAGGGTTACTGGTGCGGTTTCGGCAACAACCCCGAGACTGGCCAGCCGGTGACGACGAGTGAGTGGCTCGATCGTCTCGCTCCGAAGGCGACGGCGATCGTCGCGGCGGGGACGTGCGCCACGTACGGCGGTATCCACGCGATGGCGGGCAATCCGACCGGTGCGATGGGCGTTCCCGATTACCTCGGCTGGGATTGGAAGTCGAAGGCGGGCATCCCGATCGTCTGCGTTCCCGGTTGCCCGATCCAACCGGACAATCTGTCGGAGACGCTGACGTATCTCCTCTACATGGCGACCGAGCAGGCGCCCATGATTCCGCTCGACGACGCTTTGCGTCCGCAATGGCTGTTCGGGGCCACGGTGCACGAGGGCTGCGACCGCGCCGGCTACTACGAGCAGGGTGACTTCGCCACCGAGTACGGCTCACCCAAGTGCATCGTGAAGCTGGGGTGCTGGGGTCCTGTCGTCAAGTGCAACGTCCCGAAGCGGGGCTGGATCAACGGTGTCGGTGGGTGTCCGAATGTGGGCGGTATCTGCATCGGGTGCACGATGCCGGGCTTCCCGGACAAGTTCATGCCGTTCATGGACGAACCCCCGGGCGGCAAGATCTCCACCGCGGCGTCCGGACTGTACGGATCCGCCATTCGGAGCCTCCGCAAGATCACCAAGACCACCTTGGACAAAGAGCCGCACTGGCGCAGTCGCGGTACGAAACTGACCACGGGCGCCACACGCACCTGGTAGTCCCGCTCGGGGTCTCGGGCGGTAGTCCGCCGGCCTCGAACACTGAGAGGTACGTCGATGACAACGATCATTCCGGAACCTTCGCACAAGTCGGAATCCGACGGCCTGGTCGAGATGGCGTGGGATCCGATCACGCGCATCGTGGGCAGCCTGGGCATTTACACGAAGATCGACTTCAAGCAGAAGGAAGTCGTGGAGTGTCACAGCACCTCGTCGATCTTCCGTGGCTATTCGATCTTCATGAAGGGCAAAGATCCCCGCGACGCCCACTTCATCACGAGCCGCATCTGCGGTATCTGTGGTGACAACCACGCGACGTGTTCGTGTTACACCCAGAACATGGCCTACGGCGTGCAGCCGCCGCACATCGGCGAGTGGATCGTCAACCTCGGCGAGGCCGCGGAATACATGTTCGACCACAACATCTTTCAGGAGAACCTCGTCGGTGTGGACTTCTGCGAGAAGATGGTCTCCGAGACCAATCCGGGGGTGCTCGCGCAGGCCGAGAAGACCGAGGCGCCGCACGCCGGCGAGCACGGCTACAAGACCATCGCCGACATCATGCGTTCGCTCAACCCGTTCACCGGTGAGTTCTATCGGGAGGCGTTGCAGGTCAGCCGGTGGACGCGAGAGATGTTCTGCCTCATGGAAGGTCGGCACGTCCATCCGTCCACCCTGTATCCGGGTGGTGTGGGCACGGTCGCGACGATCCAATTGATGACCGACTACACGACGCGTCTGATGCGCTACGTGGAGTTCATGAAGAAGGTCGTCCCCATGCACGACGACCTGTTCGACTTCTTCTACGAGGCCTTGCCCGGCTACGAGAAGGTCGGCCTGCGCCGGACTCTCCTCGGCTGCTGGGGGTCCTTCCAGGATCCCGCGGTGTGCAACTTCTCCTACAAGGACATGGAGAAGTGGGGACGGGCCATGTTCGTGACGCCCGGCATCGTGGTGGACGGCAAACTGATCACGACGTCCCTCGTCGACATCAATCTGGGCATCCGAATCCTGCTGGGCAGTTCGTATTACGACGACTGGACCGACCAGGAGATGTTCGTGAAGAACGATCCGCTCGGGAACCCGGTCGACCGCAGGCATCCGTGGAACCAGCACACCAACCCACACCCGCAGAAACGCGACATGGAGGACAAGTACAGCTGGGTGATGTCGCCGCGATGGTTCGACGGCACCGACCACCTCGCGCTGGACACCGGCGGCGGACCGCTGGCCAGGCTCTGGAGTACCGCCCTCGCCGGCCTCGTCGACATCGGGTACGTGCAGTCGACCGGTCACAGCGTGAAGATCAACCTGCCGAAGACCGCGCTGAAGGGCCCGGTCGAGTTCGAGTGGAAGATCCCGCAGTACGGCAGCAACACCATCGAGCGTGACCGGGCGCGGACCTACTTCCAGGCGTACGCGGCGGCGTGTGCGCTGCACTTCGCGGAGAAGGCGCTCGCCGAGATCCGGGCGGGGCACACGAAGACGTGGGAGAAGTTCGAGGTCCCCGACGAGGGCATCGGCTGCGGATTCACGGAGGCGGTACGCGGTGTCCTGTCGCACCACATGGTGATTCGCGACGGCAAGATCGCGAACTATCACCCGTATCCGCCGACCCCGTGGAACGCCAACCCTCGCGACAGCTTCGGGACACCGGGCCCGTACGAGGACGCGGTGCAGGGTCAGCCGATCTTCGAGGAGAACGACCGGGAGCACTTCAAGGGTATCGACATCATGCGGACCGTCCGCAGTTTCGACCCCTGCCTGCCCTGCGGTGTGCACATGTATCTCGGTGAGGGGAAGACGCTGGAGAAGCTGCATTCGCCCACCCAGTCCGTGACCGGCGAGTGACGAGGTACGCATGGAGAGTGGCGGATCGGAGACGTGGGGGAGTGACGAAGTAGGAGACGACCCCGATCGGTGGCGGACAGCCGGCGAGAGGATCGACAGCCTGTTGGACGCGAGTTCGACAGGTGGCTCGGTGGCACGTGATCGCGCCGAGCAACTGGTCCGTGAGGTGGTCGAACTCTATGGCGCCGGGTTGCAGCGCGTCCTCGAGATCATCGGTGACCGCGACGACGACCTCGTCGAGCGGCTCGCCGACGACGAACTCGTGGCCAGCCTGCTGCTGGTGAACGGACTCCATCCGCACGATGTCGAGACGAGGGTCGCGACCGCGCTCGACAGTGTGCGCCCCTACCTGGGCTCCCATGGCGGTGACGTCGAATTGCTCGGCGTGGTGGACGGTGTGGTGCGGCTTCGGTTGACCGGCAGCTGTAAGAGCTGTCCGTCGTCGGCGGTGACGCTGGAATTGGCAGTCAAGGACGCCGTACTGGCTGCCGCACCGGAGACCGTGGACATCGAGGTGGTGGGTGCCACGCCCGCCGCAGGATCCGGGCTGATCGCCGCGGAATCGCTGTTCTCCCATGTTCATCCGGACGGATCGGACGGGTCGAGCGGCACCGGGACGTGGGTGTCGGTGCCCGAACTCGAGGAGCTCACGCCCGGGGAGGTGGCGGGATTCTCCGTTGCCGGGCTACCGATTCTGGTGTGCCGGATCGGGGAGCAGTTGTTCGCCTACCGCGACCGGTGCGCCGCCTGCACCAACTCGCTGGCCGGGGCCACGCTGCAACGCAAGGCGGGTGGGCAGGTGGGAGACGCGGTGCTGCGCTGCCCGTCGTGCCGGGCGCACTTCGACCCGCGCCGGGCGGGCCTGCGCCTCGACGGTGACGCGGACGCCGAAACGCTGTCGCCGCTTCCGGTCCTCGTGCGTGACGGCGTCGTCTCCGTCGCGGTGCCGGCCGCGGAGGTGGCGTGATGAGCCCGTCGGGGAACGGACTGCGCATACTGCAGCGCATCGCGTCCGAGCGGCCCACACCGGTGGTCGGGGAGCGGTGCGACATGTGCGCCGTGCCGATCGCCGACGCCCATCAGCACGTCGTGAACGTCCAGGACAGGCAACTGATGTGCGTGTGCCGTGGGTGCTACCTGCTGTTCACCGACGAGAGCGCCGAACTGCGCTTCCGGGCCGTCCCGGAACGCTACCTGTCGTTCCCCGACTTCGAACTCGCACCGGGACGCTGGGACGAACTGGAGATCCCCGTCGGGCTCGCGTTCGTGTTCCGGAACTCCCTGCTGGGCAAGACCGTCGCGTTCTATCCCGGCCCGGCAGGTGCCACCGAGTCGGAGCTGCCACTCGACGCCTGGGACAGCGTCCTCGCGGCGAACCCGGCGCTCGGACGGCTGTCCGCCGACACGGAGGCGTTGCTGCTGCGGATCCCGGAGCGCGGCGGCGGCGACCCCGAGTGTTACCTCGTCCCCATCGACGCCTGCTACCAACTGGTCGGCGAACTGCGGCAGGTGTGGCGGGGGTTCGACGGCGGCCAGGACGCCCGCCGGGTCATCGACACGTTCTTCGAGACGGTGCGTGCGCGCAGTCGCGTCGCGAAGGAGCCGACGTGACCGAGCTGTCGTTCCACGTGGAGGACGTGTTTCCGGAACCGTTCGCGGTTGCGCCGAATCTCACTGCGCGAGTGGAAGTGACGGAGTCCAGCGATGCCGTCGTGCACGCGATGGCCGTCCGGTGCCAGGTCCGTATCGACCCCCAGCGCCGCCGCTACACGGACGGCGAGGCGGTGGGCCTCCTCGACCTGTTCGGGCCCCGTGAGCGGTGGACGTCCACACTCAAACCGTTCCAGTGGATGCAGACCAGCACCGTGGCCCAGGGGTTCACCGGGTCCAGCGTGGTGGAGTTGCCGCTGCCGTGCACGTACGACTTCGAGGTGACGGCGTCGAAGTATCTGCACGCCCTGGACGAGGCCGGGTCGACGGTGCCGCTGGTGTTCCTGTTCAGCGGAACGGTCTTCACCCGCGGGGTCGCCGGTTTCGGTGTGGAACGGATCCCGTGGGACCGCGAGTCGACCTACGACCTGCCGGTGTCGGTGTGGCGCGAACTTGTTCAGGCGCACTACCCGAACACGGGGTGGGTGCGCCTCGACCACGACACCCTCGCAGCGCTGGCGCGCTACAAGGCGGCGCACGGGCTGATCGGCCTGGACGTCGCCATTTCGGACCTGCTGCAGGGAGCCGGGGAGGTGATCGCATGATCTCCCCGGCGTCCCTGCAGCGAGTACGTGCCGTGGCCGACGCGGTCCTGTACGAGGGCTACCTGCTGTATCCGTATCGTGCGAGTTCGTCGAAGAACCAGTCGCGGTGGCAGTTCGGCGTCCTCGGACCGTCGGGTGCGGCCGAGTCGGGGATCGGCGAAGCACCACGCATGTCCTGCCAGACCCTGATGCGGGCCGGCGACGGTGCGGGGGTGAACGTCACCCTCCGATTCCTGCAGCTCCAGGTGCGCAGCATCGAACGCGCGGTCGCGGACTCGGCGGAGTTCGTTCCCGTCGACGAACTGACCGTCGCGGGCGCGAGCTGGCTCAGCTGGGACGAGGCGGTGGAGCGCGAATTCGATCTCGGCATCCAGCACCCCGCGCAGTGGCCGGGCGAACGCAACCTCGACGTTCACATCGACGGCGGCACCCAGGTGGAGGAACTGCGGGACGAGGACGGATCCCTCGCCGGCCGCGTGGTGCGCACTCGATGGCCCGCACACGCCGTCGTGACGGTGGGGAGCGACAGCGTCGACGGGCTGAACCGCGTGCGGGTGTCCGTCGAGAACACGACCACCGCGCAGGACGTTGCCGGCTGGGACAAGGACTCGGCGATCCGGCAGTCCCTGATCGGCGCCCACCTGATCCTGGCGGCCGAGAATACCGAGTTCGTCTCACTCCTCGAACCTCCCTCGGAGGCGGCGCAACTCGCGGGCACGTGCGCGCACGAACGGTGCTACCCGGTGCTGGCCGGGCTGCCGGGGGAGACGGACCTCGTCCTGGTGTCGCCGATCATCCTGTACGACCACCCGGAGGTGGCCGAGCAGAGCGACGGGGCACTGTTCGACGCCACCGAGATCGACGAAATCCTCACACTGCGCGTCATGACCCTCACCGAGGAGGAGAAGCGGCAGGCCCGCGCCACCGACCCGCTCGCCGCCCAGATCATCGACCGGTGCGAGCAGATGTCGCCGGCGACGCTCGCCCAGATGCACGGCATCCTGCGAGACCCGCACCTCCCGGACCCGCACCTCCCGGACCCGCACCTCCCGGACCCGCACCTCCCGGACCCGGGCCTCCCCGACATGGGGCTCGTCCCGGAACTGACCGACGACATGCCGTGGTGGGATCCGGACGCCGACACCGCCGTACGCCCGGACGTCGACGGCGTGATCGTGAACGGCATCCGGGTGGCGAAGGGCACCGTCGTGCGGATCCACCCGTCGCGGCGCGCCGACGCCCAGGACCTGTTCTTCGCGGGACAGCTGGCTCGCGTGGTGACCGTGCACGCCGACGTCGACGGTGGCACCCACGTCGGGGTCGTGCTGGTGGACGACCCCGCGTCGGAGTTGCACGAGTGGTACGGACGGTATCTGTACTTCGCCCCGGACGAGGTGGAGCCGGTCTCGGCAGACACCGGAAAGGATGGACAGCCATGAAGATTCTCGGAGAGATGACTACCGCGGCTCTGGCGTTGGTTGCGGTCGCGGGCGTCGCGATCGCCGTCATCGCGATTCCCGATATCAGGCGATATCTGCGTATCCGGAAAATGTGAGACGCACGTGACGGTGGGCAGGCGAGTTCTGGTTGCCGGTGTAGGCAACATCTTCTTCGGCGACGACGGTTTCGGGCCCGAGGTACTGCGCGGGGTCGCGGCCAGGTCGCTGCCGCCGGGAGTTCGCGCCGTCGATTTCGGCATTCGTGGAACGCATCTGGCATACGAGCTGCTCGACGGGTGGGGCGCTCTCCTGCTGGTGGACGCGGTGCCCGACCGCGGTGAGCCCGGCGCGCTGAGGGCGTTCGAGGTGGGCTCCGACTCCGTCCCGGCGGCGCCGCTGGACGCGCACAGCATGGATCCGGGGGCGGTGTTCGCGAGCTTGCGCGCGCTCGGCGGAACCCTGCCGCGGACCGTGGTCCTCGGCTGCCAGGTGGAGAACACCGGCGAGGGGATCGGGCTGTCGCCGCGGGTCGAGGCCGCCGTCGGACCGGCCGTGGACATGGTGTTCGAGGTCGTGGACCAACTGCTGGAGTCCGACTCCGCGGCAACGCTGCAACCGGACGGGACGGAGGGCTGAATCGTGTGTCTCGGTATTCCCGGTCAGGTCGTGCGGATGCTGGAGGGCTACGGCAACCAACTCGCGCTCGTCGACGTCGTCGGCGAACAGCGCAAGGTGAACATCGGCATGCTGCCCGAGGACGTCAGCCTGGAACCGGGCGACTGGATCGTCATCCACATGGGATTCGCCATGGAGAAGGTGGACGAGGCGGGCGCCGAAAAGGCGATGGCGGGACTGGAGATGATGGGGCGGTCGCGGACGGCGGACGAAGACTAGCCCTGCGTGCCGGCATGATGCGGGTCCGGTGGTCCGGCAACGAAGTCGCGCGCCCGGTTCCAGCGGGCGTGGTAGCGCTCGTCGAAACGTGCCTGGGACCGGGCCATCCGCCGCGGTCGGGTCCGGTAGCGGCGCACCGCCCACCAGGAATCGGGTTTGGCCAGGCGGATCGCGCCGACGATCGCGACCGGCTGGAACACGACCCCGACGATCCCCGTGACGAACTTCCCCTTCAGCAGGCAGATCACCGAGATACCGAGCGTGACGAACAGGTAACCGATCGACACCCACCATTCGGTGGTGCCGATCCGACCGGTCACGAGTTCGGCGCCTCCGATCATCAGACCGGTGATCATCAACGCGCAGAAGATCGCGTCCACCGACTTCCTGCCGGCAGTGCTCCAGTACACGTCGTCGAGGTGCACCCACAGCGCGAACTCGTCGAAGGTGAGCGCGAGGCCCACTCCGAACGCCGCCGCGAAGACGTTGAGCGCCGTGCCCTCCGGGGTGGTGGCGATGAGTGCCACCCCGGCGAGAGTCATGAGGAGGATCCCGAGGACCTGGTGGTGAACGTGAACGCCGCCGATGGTGATGTCGCCGATCAGACCGCCTTCCGGCTCCACCGCGTCGTCCGGTTCCGCCGCTCCCGTTTTCGCGCGGATTCGGCGGGTGATGATCCGGGTGACGACGAACGTGACCAGGACCGCGATGAACAGCCACATCACCGGAACCAGCACCACTACCCGGCTGTCGCCTTCGGTATCCACGACGATCTCGGCGAGAAGGGCCATCTCGACACTCCGTCAGGTGGGGGACATCATCTCCAATCTGGGTATACACCTCACCGGCGGGCTGCGGACGAAGACCGGCCCTTCCGTGTGCCCGCCGTGACGGCCGTTGTCGAGCCTTGACCTCGGCTGGGCGCTGGAGGAGCGTGATGAGTCCCGGCTCGGGATGAGGTGATCGGTTGTGCGGAGATCGCGTCGGCTTTGGGTGGGGGTGCTCGTCGCGCTGATGGTGGCCGTCTCGTCCTGCGCGTCGGACTCCGATGACGCTGCCGCGCGAGACGTTGCAGGCCCGGTGGATATCGGAGGGGGCCGCAGTGTGTATCTGACGTGCGGCGGCGAGAGCCGTGACGGCGACCCGACCGTGGTCCTGGTCTCGGGGTATCACGATTCCTCGGATGTGTGGACGCAATCCGACGTGCTGAGCGTGATCGGTTCGGCGGCGGGGCCGCCGGTGTTCGAGGGCGTCTCCGCCTCGCATCGGGTGTGCGCGTACGACCGGCCCGGCACCGTGCGATATGTCGAGGGAACTCCGCTGACCGACCGCAGTTCTCCGGTCCCGCAGCCGCGCACGGCCGAGGACATCGTCGCGGAACTGTCGGCGGTTCTGAGCGCTGGGGAGGTGGCCGGGCCGTACATCCTGGTCGGGCATTCGCTGGGCGGGTTGATCGTGCGCCTCTACGCGCACACCCATCCCGATCAGGTGCGCGGGGTCGTGTTCGTCGACGCATTCAGCCCCACCGTGCCCGCGTTGTTCGGGCCCCAGTGGCCCAGCTATCGCGACGAACTGTTGAATCCACCGATCGACCAGTTGCCCATACCGTCCATGCACAGCCCCGAGTCCGAGCGCGTCGACCTGGACGCCAGTGTCGCGCAGGTTCTGTCCGCGCCCCCGCTGCCCCCGATGCCGCTGGCGGTGCTGACCAAGACCGAATCGTTCGCGGGACTCCAGTCGCTGCCCGGTCTCCCCGCCGAGGACGTGAACCGGGTGTACGAGAAGGCGCAGGACGACCTCGTCGCGTTGGAACCGGCGACGCCGCACACCTTCGCGACCGGTAGTGACCACTACATTCAGTTCTCGCAACCCGATCTCGTGGTGAGCTCGACCGAACTGGTGATCTCCCGGGCCGGGCGGTAGTGGCTACCGTCGGGACGGGAAATGGTGCAGGGCGCCGACGCCGACGCCGACGCCAGAGGCAGTCCACAGGCGGGCAGGGTCGTACCAGTGGTCGCGGCCGATCAGGTCGAGGTGTCGTTCGGTCAGACCGTGCCGGGCACCGGCGGTGACTGCTTCGTCGAAGGTGAGACTCGTGGCCGGCAGTCGGAGACGGCCCGAGTCCGCGAGTGCCTGACCGAGTTCGCGGACGGACACCGGGTCGGGATGGCAGGCATGGAATACGTCGCCGGGGCGCGCGGGGGACTGCGCGGCGAGGCCGGCGAGGAGCCGTGCGAGATCGTTCACCGCGATGATCGAGATCCGGGATCGTCCCTCGTCGACCCAGGCCCCCAACGTCTCGAGGATCCGGGTGAATCCGGGAACGAACCAGCGGTCGCCGTGGCCGTGGACGAATCCGGGCCGGACGACGCAACCACCCCGTTCGAGGACGCGGTGTTCGGCAGTCAGCCTGCTCGCGCTCAGTGCCGAGACGGGTGCGGGCGCGGCCTCGAACTCGCCGATTCCGCTGTGCGGCCCGGACCCGTACACGCCGATGGTGCTGACGTAGATCACCTGGTCGATGCCGTTTCGGGCCGCGGCGGCAAGCAGATTCTCGGTGCCCTCGACGTTGACGGCGACGCACTGCGCCGGGTCGTTCCCGGTGTAGGAGGCGGCATGGATCACGACATCGGCGCCGATGAGCGCCCTTTCGAGGCTCGCCGGATCGGCGAGAGTCGCCCGGGCCGACACGACGCCCGGAATCTCGGTGTGTGACGGTGTGCGCGCCACCGCGGTGCAGTGGATTCCGGCCGACGCCAGTGCCGTCACGGTGGCCGATCCGACGAAGCCGGTGGCTCCCACCACCGCGACACGGACCGGCGTGGAGGGTGTTCGACCGTCGTCGGTCGCGGTCGACGCTGGTACCGTCTCTCCGGGCAATGGGCGTGTGGTCCGTGCTTTCATCGTCATCGTTCTTCTCTCGTGCGGCAGGGAAAGGTGTGAACGTGGTTCAGCAGGCGCGTGCTGCGGCGACCCGACAGCAGATCGTCCGCGGGGCGGCGGAGATGTTCGAGAAGTCGGGGTTCGAAGGAGCCAGGCTCGGCAACATCGTCGAGAACGCCGGAATCACGAAGGGGGCCTTGTACTTCCATTTCCGCTCGAAAGAGGATCTCGCGCGGTTCATCATCGGTGAGCAACACCGGATCTCCATCGCGTCGGTCGAGGCGATCGGCCGTGAGCAGGTTTCGGCGATCGAGCAGATCGTGATGCTCTGTCACGAGATGGCCCGGCAGATCGTGAACGACCCGATCGTGCGAGCCGGTATCCGGATCACCCTCGAACTCAGTGCCGACGACCAGGGCCCCGCCGATCCCTATCTCGACTGGATCAACAGTTGCGAGATGCTCGCCACGCGGGCCGTCGAGCAGGGAGATCTCCTCCCGGACATCGATCCGCCGAGGCTGGCGCGGTTCGTCATCGGCGCCTTCACCGGCGTCCAGACCGTCTCCCAGGTGTTGACGCAGCGCACCGACCTCGAGCAACGCGTCGACGACATGTGGGGGTTCCTGCTCCCCGGGATCATGCCCGCGACCCGGCATCAGGACATCGCCCGGATCCGCCGGGCCCGCTGGACACCCGACGACGCCGATTAGCGCGCGCATGCGCTCACCGCGGTAGGGGCCAGCGCCGCGGTTCCTCGCACGACCGCCACGCCGCCCTGCACGAGCGCTCCGCGGATCGACAACGCGCCGTCGTCGACCACATCCAGCCGGATCGTGGCCCGCTCGTCGAGTTCGGCGAAACGGTGGAACGTGGCGCCCAGGGACACGAGGTGCGCCTCGGACACGCCGAGCCGCGCGTAGGCTGCCTGCCGCAATGCCTCGAGCAGAAGCATCCCGGGAATGTGATCACAGGGATGGTCGAACAGCACGGGGTGCGCGGCGTCGATCCGCAACTCCCACTCGTTCTCGGAACACCGGGGACCCAGGACCACGTGCGCGTCGTCGACGTGACCGACCAGCCCCGCCGGAACGGGGTCGGGGCACCACGGCGCCCCGACCGTCCGCGGTCCGCGCTCACCCCACCGGGCCCGCGAGTACGCGGCCGGCGGAAACACGGCCGCGTGACCCGTCGCGGTGCCCACGTCCTGTCCGCCGAGCCGGAACCGCAGGTCCACGCGGAACGCGGACAGCGCACCGCCGCGGTACACGTGCTCGGACACGGTGACCTCGACGACCACGTCGGCGGCCGCCGCGCCCACCGCGAGCGTTCCGGGCACCGCCTGCACCTGGAGGTGCTGCATGACGAACCGGTTCGGCAGCGGAACGGAGTAGCGGGTGTGTCCCAGGTAGATCGCAGTCTGCCGGAGCGTTTCCGCCAGCAGCATCGTGTCGTAGCGCCCACCGCGGGCGCGGTAGAAGCCGTGCAGGCGGGGCCACTGCGCGGCGACCACGAACTGATCCGGCCCCGCTAGCGAGACGCAGTCGGTGAGGAAGACCTCGGCCACGGACTGGCGATGCACGTACCTGCGGGGCACCGTCCGCTCGAACGACATCGGGGGAAGCGCATCGGGCATCGGACGGGAAACTCGAACCACAACCCCATCTCCCCACGAACCGGTCGGCCCGATGCCGCGGACCGCCGAACTATAGAACACAGACCGCGCGGTCTGTGATGTGGGGAGTGCGTTGCTACTGGCCCTTCAAACTTCCGATTCGCAGTGATCCCGCGCTGCTACCCTCGTCGAGGTCCTCTTCGATCTCCCGGACGTACTCTCTCGGATCTTTGTCCGAGGTGTCCACATCCCTCGTGGAACGGTGCACGAGGAAGTATTCGGCGAAGCGCCGCCCGAGCGACTCGCGAAGATCCCCCGGGGCGGTCCGGAAGTCAGCCAGCCCCTCGCGTTCCTCCTCGGCCATGTGCTCGTCGTTGGCCCGGCGCGTTCGGCCGACGGCCGCCCACCACTCCGCGGAGAGGACGGGAAACCCCGCCGCCGCACGGACGCCGTCGCGGATGTCGTTGTGGTCCCCGATCGCGTCGAGGGTTTCCGCCTCCGCCTCCGCGTCCTCGCCGACACGCAGCAGCTGCGGATAGAAGATTTCCTCCTCGGCCGCGGCGTGCAGATCGAGGCGTTTCGCCAACGGCGTCCACACCGCCTCGACGGCAGTGACATCCACCCGGCGGTGAGCCTTCAATTCGTCCAGTGCGGCGAACTGTCGTCGGAACCACTCGTGGTCGTCGAAGATCAACTCGATGATGTCAGGCATGATTCGGTCCTTCGTTGCATCTCTCCCTCGGGCAAGGAATTCAGAATCTTCCTCGTGTCGGCACCGTTCCGGGCGCGGAGCGCCTATCGTTCCCCGGTCGCGGCTTTGAGATGCGCGGCAGAGGCGGCTTTGAGATGGGTGAGGTCGGACGCGACGGTCGCGAACGTGTATCCCTCGGCGAGTCGGCGAGCCGCCACCGCACCGTCGGGGGTGTGGATGCCCGCCGCGATGCCTGCCGCCGCGGCAGCCTCCCGGACGCGGACCAGGGCCGCCTCGAACTCGTCGTCCACGCTCGGATCGTTCGGGTGCGCACCACCCACGGCGAGGCGCAGATCGGACGGCCCGACGTAGACCCCGTCGAGTCCGGGGACGGCGCAGATCTCTTCCACGCTCGCCAGTCCCTGCGGTGTCTCGATCATCACGACGACGACCGTGTCGCGGTTGGCGTCCGCCGGGTTCGGGCCGATCCGCAGTTGGGAGCGCATCGGCCCGTACGAGCGAACGCCGGCAGGCGGGTAGGTCCCGGCCGCAACGGCCTGGGCAGCTTCCTCGGCGGTGTTCACCAGCGGAACGATCACTCCCGCCGCGCCGGCGTCGAGTGCCCGGCCGATCGGTGTCGGATCGTTCGACTCGACCCGGATCATGCCGACCGTTGAGCCTGAGGCGTCGATGGCGGTGAGCCCCGCGACCATGCCGGAGTATCCGATCAGGCCGTGCTGGAGGTCGAGGGCGATGTAATCCCAGCCGACGTGGGCGAGCCATTCCGTCGACACCGGGCTGTCGATCACGGACCAATAGCCGACGATCCGTTCCCGGCCGCGGAGTCGGGCGGCGAATTCCTGGGCGCTCATGGGGGCGATGTCTCCTAGCGGTTGTAGTTGGGCATGGGTCCGCGCAGGGCGCTGCCCACTTCGTCGCACGCGTCGATCAGTTCGTTGTCGAGTGTGCCCTTCGCGACGGCGGCGATGTTCGACTGCAGTTGTGCCACCTTGGATCCGCCGAGGAGGATCGGGCCCGCCGCGGGCTTGGACACGAGCCAGCGCAGAGCCAGTTCGGTGAGCGGGATGCCGGCCTTGTCGGCGATCACGGACAACTGCGTGATCGCATCGAAGATCGCGGTGTTCCAGTACCGCTCCTTGTACATCTGCGCCAACCGCGAATCACCGAAGCGGCCGTCGGCCGGCTGGGCGTCGAACGAGTGCCGTCCGGTGAGGAGACCGCCGCCGAGTGGGTTGTAGACCATCGTGATCAGTCCGGTGACCGCGGCGAATTCGACGTACTCCTCCTCGATCCGCCGGGCCAGGAGGTTGTACAGCTGCTGGGCCACGATCGGGCGGGGCGCGCCGACGGCGTCGGCCGTGTGGTTCAGTTCCGCGATCTGCCAGGCCGCGAAGTTGGAGACACCGAGCGCGCGGATCTTGCCCTCCGACACGAGATCGGCGACGGTGGAGAGAGTGTCGGCGAGGGGGGTGGCCCGGTCGGGCTGATGGAGATAGAACAGGTCGACGTAGTCGGTGTCCAGTCGCTTCAGGCTCGCCTCGACGCTCGCCCGGAGGCCCGCGGGAGACAGCGGAGAGTTGCCGCCCGCGTCGGGGTGGGGCATTCCCGCCTTGGTGGCGAGGGTGACACGGTCGCGACGCGTGCCCAGCAGTCGGGCGAGGATGCGTTCGGACTCTCCGCCGGCGTAGCCGTTGGCGGTGTCGACGTGGGTGATGCCGGCGTCGAGCGCGGCGTCGACCATTGCGGCGGCACCGTCGAAGTCGACGGTGTCCCCGAACGTCATCGTGCCGAGAACGAGTGAGGTCAGGTCGAGTTCGGGCATCAAGCTACTCCTCGGGATACGGTTCGGGGAACCTCGGTTGCGCCGGGCGGGCGCGAGACGATGTGACGGGGTTTGATCCCGACCATGGTGGTGGGATCGAGCGCGGCGGCGCGGAGGGCCTGGGTGTACGGCTCGGCGGGACGTTCGAGAACATCGGTGGTGGAACCGCTTTCGACCACCTGCCCGCGCGACATGACGATCACGGTGTCGCTGATCTCGCGGACGACGCCGAGGTTGTGGGAAATGAAGACGTAGGTCAGACCGGTGTCGTGCTGGATCTCGCGGAGGAGGTCGAGCACCTGAGCCTGCACCGACACGTCGAGCGCGCTGGTGGCCTCGTCGCACACGAGGAGTTCCGGTCCGCTCGCCAGAGCCCGGGCGATACCGATGCGTTGCCGCTGACCGCCGGAGAACTCGGCGGGTCGACGGTGGAGCGCCGTGGCGGGCAGGCCGACCTGATCGATCAACGCCGCCGCCCTGCGCGCTCGCTCGGGCTTGCTCCGGACGCCTTGGAGGCGGAGGGGTTCGCCGACGATGTCGACGGCGGTCAAGTGCGGGTCCAGAGATCCGTACGGGTCCTGGAAGACCATCTGCACGCGGGACCGGAAGGGACGCAGCGCCTTCTCCGACAATTGCGCGATGTCGGCACCGCCCACGAGGATGCGGCCGGACGTGGGCGTGAGGAGCCGGACGATCGCCTTCGCGATGGTCGATTTCCCGCACCCGGACTCGCCGACGACGGCGAGCGTCGCACCCTTGTCCACGGAGAAGCTGACGGTGTCGACCGCGCGGAACACACCGTCGGGGACGGGGTATTCGACGACGAGATCTTCGACGGACAGCAGCGGTGCGCTCATGTCGATGCTCCTACGGTCGTGGTGTAGTCGCCGAGCCGCGGCACGGCGTCGAGCAGCTTCTTGGTGTAGGCGCTGCGAGGATGGAGGACGAGGTCTTCGGCCCCGCCGTTCTCGACGAACCGGCCGTCCTTCATGACGTAGATGCGGTCCGACATCAACCGAGCGACGCCGAGGTCGTGGGTGATGACGAGCAGTCCGACGCCCGTGCGCTCCTGCAGTTCGAGCAGCAGGTCGAGGATGCTCGCCTGCACGGTCACGTCGAGGGCGCTGGTGGGTTCGTCGGCGACGATCAGTTCGGGACCCGACGCGAGCGAGCAGGCGATCAGTACACGCTGCAGCATGCCGCCGGACAACTGGTGGGGGTACTTCCCGAGTTGGCCCGCCGGATTCTGGATCCGCACCTGCTCGAGCAGTTCCACGGCCCGCGCGGTTTCCTTCGCCTTCCCGGTGATGCCGCTGTGGCGCACCGCCTCCCGCAGCTGGGCCCCGATGGTGTGCACCGGGCTCAGTGCCGTCATCGGATCCTGCGGGATCAGGGCGATGTGCCGTCCCCGGACCTTCGCGAGAGCCTTCTTCTGTCCGAGGATGTCGCAGTCCTTGAACCGGACCGCGCCCGAGAGGACGGCGAGGTCGTCGGGCAGCAGACCGAGGAGGCCCATCGCGGTGGTCGATTTACCCGACCCCGACTCACCGATGATGGTCACGGTTTCGCCGGCGTCGATACAGAAGGACACGCCGTCGACTGCGCGGATGACGCCCCGGGCGGTGATGAGTTCGATCTGCAGTTCGTCGACTCTGAGGAGATTCCCCATGTCAGACCTCTTCCTTTCGCAACGAGATCCGGTGCAGGAGCCCACGGCGCTTCCCGGGCGACCGTGCCGGGCGGTCGCGGAGCCCGTCGCCGAGCAGGTTCACGCCGATCACGAGCAGCACGATGACGAGGCCGGGGAGGGTCACGAGCCACCACGAGGTGGTGATGTAGTCCTGGCCGTCGGAGATGATCCGGCCCCAGGTGGCGAAGGGGCGTTGCGGTCCGGCGCCGAGGTAGCTCAGTGCGCTCTCGAGGAGGACGGCCTGCGCGAGCAGCAGCAGGACGACGAGGGATGCCTGCTTGATGATGTTGGGGATCACGTGGCGCAACAGGATGGCGGTGCGTCCGAGTCCGAGTACCCGGGAGGCCGCCACGTACGGTTTCTCGCGTTCGACGAGGACGAGTGAGCGGGTCAGCCGGGCGATCTCCGGCCACTGGGCGATCGCGATGACGAACGTGATGACCGGGATCGACGGGCCGAACAGGGCGACGACGAGCAGCAGCATCATGAGGAGCGGCAGCGACAGCTGGGCCTCGAGCAGCCTGCTCACGACCGTGTCCGTCCAGCCGCCGAGGTAGCCGGCGAGTGCGCCGAGGCACAGGCCGATCAGCCCGGAGACGACGACCGCGAGAATTCCGATCGTCAGTGACACCTGTCCGCCGTAGAGGACGCGGGAGAGGAGGTCCCGGCCGAGTTGGTCGGTTCCGAAGAGGTGACCGTCCGTCAGCGGTGGCAGGCGCCGCTGGGCGAGGTCGGTGGCGTCCGGAGAGGGCAGGGGAAGCAGTTGCGCCAGTGCGACGGGCATGATGACGGCGAGGGCGCAGACGGTGCCCACCCAGATCTTCACGCGGCTGTCGCGGGCGCGCCGGGTGGCACCGGCCCGGGCGATGTCCCGGGTGGTCACGGCGCTCGGCCGCTCCTGTGCCGGGGGATCGATGACGGTGGTCATTTCGTCGTTCCCTTTCCGAGTCGGACACGCGGGTCGAGGAGCGGATAGCAGAGGTCGACGAGGAGCTGGACGAGGACGGCGAGAACCGCGGTCACCAGGACGGTGGCCTGGATGAGGGGGTAGTCCCTCGTCTCGAGTGCACGCACGACCAGCGATCCCACGCCGGGCCACGCGAAGACGACCTCGACCACGACGACGCCGTTGAGCATCGAGGCGAACCGGGTACCGAGAGCGGTCAGCACCGGGATCGCGGAATTCCGCAGGGCGTACCGCCAGATGAGTTCGCGCTCCGGGACGCCCCGCGAGCGGGCCACGGTCATGTACGGCGAGGAGAACGCGCCGACCATCTCGCGGCGGACCATGCGGGAGATCAGGGCGATCTGCAGCACGGCCACCGTCACGGTGGGCAGCACCAGGCTGGACCAGGTCGTGAATCCGGCCGCGGGAAAAATCGGGATCAGCACCGCGAACACGGTGATGAGCATCAGTCCGGTCCAGAAGTCGGGCATGGACTGACCGGCGATCGTGACGACGTTGGCGCCGAGTTCACGCCTCGTGTCGGCGCGGCGCGCCATCCACACTCCGAGCGGGATGGCCACCAGTGTGGTGAGCACGATCGCCGCGACGGACAGGGTGATCGTGTACGGCAGCCGAGCGAGGACGACGTCGAAGGCGGGCGCCTGGAACGAGTACGAGGTGCCGAGATCGAGGTGGAGAAGGCCGCGGAGATACAGCAGGTACTGGGTGAACACGGACTGGTCGAGACCCATGTCCGCCCTGATTCGGGCGAGGTCCTCGGTGCTGGCCAGCGGGCCGGCCATCGAGTAGGCGGGGTCGCCGGGTGCCATCCGGATGAGGACGAACACGGTGGTCAGTGTCAGGAAGACGGCAAGCGCGCTCTGTGCAAGGCGTTTTGCGACGTAGCGGGGCATGGCCGCCGTCAGGACCCTCGGGACACGGGAGGTCGGGGTCCGGCGGGGCGCCGGTGATGCCGAGCCGGCGGGCTGGGCTGCAAATGCCGTGTCGGCGGCGTGCTGCGTCATGAGGTCACCGGCCGTTCGGTGTCTGCGTGAGGGGTCATCGTCGACCTTTCGATAACGCCGGCGATGGAGGTGTCGACACCGCGGCGTGTCGGGTACAGCAGCTTCGTGTGTAACTCAGCTCACAATCGCACTAATGCGCGTTGTGCGCAAGTCTTGCCCGCCATCTTGCGCATCTCAAGCAACTCTGAGTAGAGTTCGGATGTGCCGGCGATCACATCGCGTGATGATCAACCATCTCGCGCCGTGCCTGATCGCCGCGCCCCACACCCTTAGTCCCGAGAGGTCGACGATGACCAATTCTCTTTTCGAACAGCGTTTTTCGAGGAGAACGCTGCTCCGGTCGGGTCTCCTCCTCGGTGCCGGCCTCACGCTCGGATCCGCCGCTGGATGCGCGACACCGACGGGAACCCCCGGACCGAGGACGGTGAGCCTGGCCCTGAACCGATCGCTCGTGAGCCTCGACAACAAGCTGAACCAGTTCGATGCCGCACTCACCGTGCAGCGCGGCGTGCGGCAGGCCCTCACCGAGATCGACCGGAACCTGCGGCCCCAGCTGGTTCTGGCCGATCGGTTCGAACTCGTCTCGCCCACCCAGTGGTACGTGCACCTGCGGCCCGGAATCCGCTATTCGGACGGCAGTCCGGTGCAGGTGCGGGATGTCGCGACAGCGTTGCAGATGTACAGCCAGGTGGACGGGTCATTCGTCGGCGGGTTCTTCCCCGAGTGGCCGACGGTCGACCAGATCGACGACACCAGCTTCACCCTGAACACCGAGCGTCCGGTCCCGGTGCTCGACTACCTCATGTCGAATATCCTCATCACCCCGGCGGCCGCGAACGTGCCGGAGGAACTGCAGTCCGGCGTGGGATCCGGACCGTACGTCGTGACGGAGAGTGACCGCGGCACCGGAAACTACACCCTGGTGCGCAACGAGAACTACTGGGGAACACCGGCACAGATCGAATCGGTGCGTGTCCGCTTCGTTCCGGACGAGTCGAACCGTGTCGTGACCTTGCGGAGCGGCGAGGTCGACGTGATCGACTCGATCACCCCCGATGCGGCCGACCAGCTCGCCGGTCTGTCGGGTGTCGCGATCGATCGGATCGACGGTGTCCGGCTCAATCAGCTCTTCTTCAATTTCCGGAAACCCCAGGGGCACCCGCTGGCCGACGCGCGGGTGCGCAGGGCGCTGACGTATGCGATCGACGGGCGGGCCCTCGTCGACCAGGTTCTGCAGGGCTCCGCCACCCAGTCGCGCGGCGTCATTCCCCTCACTCTCGACGGTGCCGTCGAGACCGGTGAGTACAGCTACGACCCGGCCCGCGCCCGCGGGGAACTCGACGCTCTCGGAATCCGGGATCTGGAGTTGAAGATCATCTGGGAGACGGGCGAGTTCGCGGCCGACACCGACATCATGGAGTCGGTGCTGCAGATGCTGTCCGCGGTCGGCGTGCGAACCACTCTCCAGCAGTTCGAACCCGGCGGCGACATCTCGCAGTGGCGGCAGGGCAAGGTCGGCGACTGGGACGTGCTGGGCAACGGCTTCCCGAGCCCGACCGGACTGGCCCTCACCATCATGCAGGGCATGTACGCCGGCACCGCGGAGAAGGAAGCGACCCGGGATACCTACCACGGATACATCTTTCCCGAGATCACCCGGACCATCACCCAGGCCTCGGAGGAGGCCGACGCCGTCCGGCGCGCCGAACTCCTCGCGGACGCGCAGCGCCAGATCTGGGACACGTGCCCGTGCCTGTGGGCGTTCGTTCCGAAAGCGGTTCTCGCGCGCCGCTCGCGGATCGACGGTGTCGCGCTGCGCCCGACGAACTCCTATGACCTCAGTGTCGCGGCGCTGCGTGCCTAGACGTGACGTGACCGCTGCCCCGAGAACTCGCCCGCCCCTATCCACGCACTGGAGACGCAGATGACCACACCGAGTCCCGCAACCGATACCCGAGCCACCGACGGCGTCGTCCGTGACGTCGAGACGGGTCGACGCGACGCGCTGCTTCCCGCACCGCAGGTGCAGAACCACGCGGCGAATCTCACCGTCCTGCCGGACGGCTCCCTCGGTTGCGTGTGGTTCGCGGGCACCCAGGAGGGCGTGCCGGACATCAGCGTCTGGTGCTCCCGGCTCGCCCCGGATGCAGACGCGTGGTCGGAGCCGGTGCAGCTGTCCGACGATCCGACTCGTTCGGAACAGAATCCTGTTCTCCACGTGACGAATACGGAAACCGTGTGGCTACTGTGGACGTCCCAGCACGCCGGCAACCAGGACACCGCACGTGTCATGCGGCGCATCTCCGCCGACGGCGGCCGAACGTGGGGCGAGGCGCACACGCTGCTGCCGGAGACGGACGCCGGCGGTGTGTTCGTGCGACAGCCGGTGGTTGCGCTCCCGACCGGGCGGCTTCTGCTCCCCGTGTTCCACTGCGTCCGTATCGAGGGCCGCAAGTGGGTGGGCGATCGCGACTACAGCAGCGTGATGATCTCCGACGATCACGGCGACTCCTGGCGTGAGGTGACTGTGCCGGGCAGCGTCGGCTGCGTGCACATGAACATCGGCCGCCTCGCCGACGGCACCCTCGTGGCCCTCTATCGCAGCCGCTGGGCGGACTCGATCTACCGCAGCGTCTCGACGGACGACGGCGATACCTGGACCCAGCCGGAGGCGACCGAGCTTCCCAACAACAACTCGTCCGTTCAGTTCGTCGTGCTTCCGGGCGACCGTCTCGCCCTGGTGTTCAACGAGTCCAGCGCGGCGAAAGCCACCGCGCGGCGGACGTCCCTGTACGACGAGATCGACGACGACGGTCTCGCCGACGGGGTGCCCGAGCAGGCGGACACGGAGCTCGAGCCGCTCGACGACGGGGACAGTCGCAGCGCGTTCTGGGGTGCGCCCCGCGCCCCGATGACGCTGGCGATGTCCGAGGACGGGGGCCGGACGTGGCCGGTTCGCCGCGACATCGAGATCGGCGACGGGTACTGCCTGTCCAACAATTCTCGTGACGGGCTGAACCGCGAGTACTCGTACCCCAGCATCACCGCCGGGAACGACGGCCGCCTGCACGTCGCGTTCACCCGGTTCCGGCAGGCGATCGAGTACGTCGAGCTCGATCAGGCCTGGGTCGCCGACGGGAGCCGGTCGTGACGCACGACGACTCGAAGCGTGCGGTCGTGACCGGGGTCAGCTCCGGCATCGGCGCCGCCACCGCCCGGCAGCTTCTCGGCGACGGATGGTCGGTCACCGGATTCAGCCGACGCGACCCCGGCATCGACGACGACCGATTCTCCTGGACGGCCGTCGATCTCGGCGACCTCGACGCACTCTCGGAGCACGCGGCCGCGGCCGGTTCGGTGGACGCCGTCGTGCACGCGGCCGGTCTGCAATCGTCAGCACCTCTCGGGAAACTGCAGGTCGACGACGGCCTGAAGATGTGGCGGATTCACGTCGCAGCCGCGGAGGTTCTCGTCAATGCACTCGCTCCGTCGATGCGCAACGGCGGCCGGGTGGTCCTGGTCGGCAGCCGCACGATGTCCGGAGCGGCGGGCAAGAGTCAGTACGTCGCCACCAAGTCGGCACTCGTGGGAATGTCGCGTTCCTGGGCTGCGGAGTTGGTGGACAGAGCGATCACTGTCAACGTGGTTGCCCCTGGTCCGACGGACACCCCGATGCTGAACGATCCGGCTCGCACGTCGACGCCTCCGCGGGTCCCACCGCTCGGTCGCTTCATCGCCCCCGACGAGGTGGCGGGACTGATCGGATTCCTCCTGGGACCGTACGGCGGGAGCATCACGGGTCAGGCCATCGTGCAGTGCGCGGGAGCATCCCTGTGAACGTTCTGCGCGTAACGCGCAAAACTGCTACCATAAACTGCACGAAACACGCAGATTCTCCATCGAAGGCGGCATCATGAGACCGAAATCGATCGGATCCGATCCGACCGTCGCGGTCCTCGCCGACGACCTGTCCGGTGCCGCTGAAGTGGCGAGCGCGTTCCTCCATCGGAGTGCGCCCGTATCGCTCCTTCTCGGCGCCGCCGAAACTCAGGAACCGGGCGGAGTCGTCATCGCGGATCTCGATACGCGGTCGATGAGCCCGGAGGATGCGGCACGCGCGGTTCGACACGCGCTCGCCGGAGTTCCGTCCGATGCGCTCGTGGTGAAGAAGATCGACTCACTACTCCGCGGAAACATCGGGCCCGAGGTGGGAATCCTCGCCGACACCGGTCCGGTGGTCGTCGCAGCAGGGCTGCCGGCACTCGGCCGGACCGTTCGCCATGGCGTCGTGCACGTCGGAGCGACGCCGCTCCACCGGGCTGGGGTGTGGTCGGCGGAATCCACGCCGCCGCCGGAGTCGATAGCCGGTCTCTTTCCGGACAGTCCCACGCAGTGCGTGCGCCGCGGTCCCGGTGTCGAACGGTCGCTCGCCCGCGCGGTGTCCGCCGGAGCCATCGCGATCTGCGACGTCGAGACCGACGAGGATCTCGACTCGATCGTCCACGCCTGCCGGGCAATCCCCGGAGTGCGACTGGTCGGGACTTCCGCCCTCGCGGCGGCGGTGGCACGCACGCTGCCGCTCCGGCACGTCCCCACCACGGCGGCCAGGCGGGCGGAATCCGTCCTGATCGTCGTCGGGACCGCAGAACCCGTTGCCGTGCAACAGGTTGCGTCGCTGGTCGCCGACGGTGTGCGGCACGTGCCGGTCGACGCGACGCAACTTCTCCGCGGCGATGTGGACACGACACCACTGCGGCACGTTCTCGACGACGGGCCTACGGTCGTGACGGTCTCCGGCGCCGTGGAGCCGTCGAATGGCCGGGCGTTGTCGGCGGCGCTCGGACGGCTGGTCGCGGCCCTGGAGAACGACCGCCGAGCCGACCTCGTGCTCACCGGCGGTGAGACGGCCCGCGCCGTCGTCGACGCGCTGGGGATCACGTCGCTTCGACCGGTCCACGAAGTGCACCACGGCGCCGTCGCCTCCCTGGCGTCCGACGGACGGCGAGTCGTCACGCGGCCCGGCAGCTTCGGCGACCCGACTAGTCTCTCCGCGATCGCGGCCTACCTGCGCGGCGCTCAGCCGCCCACCCATACCCCCACACAGCGAGGACCTCACATGACAGCGTCAACTGATACCGCGAACCTTCCCGTCGTCGCCGTCACCATGGGCGACGGCGCCGGAATCGGCCCCGAGGTGATCGTTCCCGCCTTGCTGGACGAGGCCACCCGGTCCTGGTGCACGCCGGTCGTCATCGGCGACGCGAAGCGGCTTCGTCTCGCGGCGAATGTGCTCGGCATCGACGTCGACATCGTGACCGTCGAGTCGGTCGCGGACGCGCAGTCGGTACCCGGGCGCGTCAACGTCATCGATCTCGACCTCCTTCCCGACGACCTGCCGTGGGGTGAACTGTCGCCGGTCGCCGGTCACGCGGCGTACGAGTACATTCGCGTCGCCAGCGAACTCGCGGTGCGCGGGGAGGTGCAGGCCATCTGCACGGCCCCGCTCAACAAGGAGGCGCTGCATGCCGCCGGCCACATCTTCCCGGGCCACACGGAACTTCTCGCGCACCTCACCGGCACCGAGGAGGTGTCGATGATGCTGTCGACGCCGAAGCTGAAGGTGATCCACGTGACCACCCACATCGGACTGCTCGACGCCGTCGCGAAGATCGAACCCGGACTCGTCGAGCGGACGATCCGGCGCGGGCACGACGCGCTGGTGCGCTCCGGAATCCCGGAGCCGAAGATCGGGGTCTGCGGCATCAACCCGCACGCCGGGGAGCACGGGCTGTTCGGCTACGGAGAAGAAGAACAGAAGATCATTCCCGCGGTCGAGGTGCTGAAGGCGGACGGCATCGACGTCCACGGTCCGTTGCCTGCGGATACCGCATTCTTCCTCGCGGGACGCGGGGACTACGACCTCATCGTGGCGATGTATCACGACCAGGGGCACGGGCCGGTCAAGGTCCTCGGCATCGAGGCGGGGGTCAACATCACGGTGGGACTGCCCGTCATCCGGACCTCCGTCGACCACGGCACCGCCTTCGACATCGCAGGCAAGGGTATTGCGGAGGCCGGTAGTATGGTCGAAGCTCTTCGTCAGGCTGCCGAATTGGCAACCAGCACAGCGGTTGTGAAGTAGGGGGACGAAACATGGCGGTTCGCGAGTCGGAAGCACGCCGATCCGAGATCGTGCGACTGGCCCGCTCGAGCGGGTTGGCGAGTGTCGACGACCTGTCGGCGCAATTCGGTGTCACCGCCTCCACCATCCGGCGGGACCTGAGCCAGCTCACGTCCCAGGGTCTGATCGCCCGGACCTACGGTGGGGCGATCGCCCTCGACCCCCAGCAGGAATCGTCACTCCGCCAGCGCGCGCTCGAGGGATTCGACGCGAAGCGTGCGATCGCGGAATGGGCCGCCAACCAGGTTCGGCCGGGCGAGACGATCCTTCTCGACGCCGGCACCACCGTGGGCGCGATGGGGGAGTTCCTACGCGACATCGACGACATCACCGTCATCGCTGCGGGCCTGACCGCCCTCGAATCGCTCGCCGACGCGGACTCCGTGCGCGTCGAGTGCATCGGCGGAACACTCCGGCACCTCAGCCAGGGGTTCGTCGGGCCGTTGGCCGAGGCCACGCTCCAACGAGTCACCTTCGATCGCGCGTTTCTCGGCGCGGACGCCGTCACCGCGGATCTGGGGATCTGTGAAGCAGAACTGGAACAGACGCGCCTCAAGGAGATCATGATCGCCCGTGCCGACGAGGTGTACGTGCTCGCGCACGCGGCGAAGCTCGGGCAGCGCCCCTTCCACGCCTGGGCACCGATCCCGCCGGGAACCACGATCGTCACCGACGCCTCGGCCGCGACCGGTGAGACGGCGCCTTTCGAAGCCGCGGGGATGCGGGTCGTGCGCGTCTGAGGAAGGGCGACGGGGACTTACCGCTGGTCCTTCTTCGCTTGCCGTCGTGCGCCTGCGGCGATAGTGGATGCTTCGAACTTCTTGCGGCCGGAGGATTTCCGGGTGGCGTCGACGCGTGCCTTGCCGGACGAGGCGACCTTTCCGTCGCTGTCGCCGAGCTCGCTGAAGGATGGGGCGTCGCTGCGGGCGCGGGCGAGTCGCGCGTCCTTCAAGTCCCGAGCGCTGGCGCGGGCCGCCGTCGCCAATTGGCCGCTCACCCTGCTCAGCGCTGCCTCGAAGACCTCCACCTTGTCGGCATTGCGCTTGTTTGCCGCCTTACCGGCCCCACGCGCACCCTTGTCCGCGACCTTCGCCGCGCCTTCTTGGCGGTACAGCTTGACGTGCTTGTTGCGGGCACGGCGAACTCGGGTGTGCAATTTGATCAGCTTGTCCTCGTCCAAGTCGGCCATCTGTGCCTTCTTGGTCTCGCGGATCAGGACGAACTCGTCTTCGGACAGTGAGTTCAGGATCTTCTTCATGTCTGCTCCGATCCGGCCACAGGCCGTGAGTTGTAGTCATGGTAACTGGGAAACGTTCGTGCCGGTCCGTTTCCGTGAGGTCGAGGTCGCTTGCCGAAACAGGCGCTGATTGGTCTGTGCAAGTTGCCATTCCGTTTGCGCGCCCAACCGGTCCACCCGATCCGGGTCGAGGCGGTCGCACACGAAATCCCAGTGCACCGCCACCCGGTCGCCCACAGTGAGGTCGTTCACGAAAGTTCCGTCGGGAACGCGGTAGTCGGCCGGGTCGTCCTGTTCGGGCCCGAGGGACAGCCGGCTTCCGTCCCAGGACAAACGGCGGGATCGGACGACGGCACGGTCGGTGTCGAGACCGACCACCTCACCCCAGCGGATGCGGCACGAGTCGAGAACCTGCAGCGGCTGAGGCATTCCGGTGTCCAGTAGCCGCGACCACGGATACACGCCGAACACGTGAAAGTTGTGGGTGGGCGCCGCCTCACCCAGCAGGTCCTCGGTGAGGTGCTTCCAGTAGTGTCCGGCCTGAGACGCGAGGCGGGCGAGCAGTGCCGCGCCGAACTCGGCCCGATCGATGCGGTCGGAGAGTTCGCCCGAGGTCCAGTAGGCTCGAACGACCCTCTCGTCCAAGGGGTCCGGGATTCCGGCGAGCTGGGCGATCACCTCCTGGTACGGCCAGGCGCCGCTGAACTGCTTCGCCAGCACTACCACGTCGGTGTCCGGCGCCGCACCGCACGCGACCGCCTGCAGTCGCTCCGAACCGGGAGGGCCGCAGTAGCCCAGGGCATTCGGGGCGTGCGCATACTGCGCGAACACGCGGTGCCCGGACGGCATCCTGTGTTCGCGCCGCATCACCGGTCAGCCTCGCTGACCCAGCAATTGGGCCGTCTCGCGGTGGAGTCGGCCGAAGTTGTAGTACGCGGCGCACGCACCCTCGGGGGACACCATGCACGTGCCGATCGGCGTCTCCGGAGTGCAGGCCGTCCCGAAGACCTTGCATTCCCACGGTTTGATGACACCCTTGAGAACCTCACCGCACTGGCACGCCTTCGGATCCGCCACCCGCACACCCGGCATCGAGAACTTCTCCTCGGCGTCGAACTCGGCGTAGTTCCGGTGGACCTTGAGCGCGCTCTGCGAGATGAAACCGAGTCCGCGCCACTCGAAGTGCGGGCGCAGTTCGAACGTCTCGGCCATCAGCTTCAGCGCCTGCACGTTGCCCTCCGCGCGCACCACCCGCTTGTACTGGTTCTCGATCTCGCAGCGGCCCTCCCGGATCTGCTGAAGCAGCATGTGTACCGACGCGAGGATGTCGAGTGGCTCGAAACCCGCGACCACCATCGGTTTGCCGTACACCTCGGACACGAACCGGTACGGGCGCAACCCCACCACGGTGGACACGTGGCCCGGTCCGAGGAAGCCCGACAACCGCAGGTCGGGCGACTCGAGGATCGCCTTGATCGGCGGCACGATCGTGACGTGGTTGCAGAACACACTGAAGTTCTTCACGCCCAGCGCCCGCGCGCGCACCAACGTCACCGCGGTGGACGGAGCCGTCGTCTCGAACCCGACGGCGAAAAACACCACCTGGTGGTCGGGATTGTCGAGCGCCACCTTGAGCGCGTCCAGCGGCGAGTACACGAAGCGGACGTCCGCGCCGCGGGCCTTGGCCTCGATGAGATTGCCCTTGGATCCGGGCACCCGCATCATGTCGCCGAACGTCGTGAAGATGACGCCGGGCTGTTCGGCCAGCCACATGGCGTCGTCGACGCGGCCCATGGGGATGACGCACACCGGACATCCCGGTCCGTGCACCAGTTCGACCGACTCCGGCAGGAGATGCTCGATGCCGTGCCGGTAGATGGTGTGGGTGTGGCCGCCGCACACCTCCATGAACTTGAACTCGTCGCCACGGGCCAGTTCGGTGATGGATTTGACCAGGGCGCGAGCCGCCGCCGGGTCCCGGAATTCGTCGACGAACTTCATCCCTGTTACCTCGTTCTTGCTGTTGTCACGCGATTTCGGACGAGTTGAACGCGTCGATCTCGTTCACGTAGTCGGCGCCCATCTTCTGCACCTGATCCAACGTCAGCTGCGCCTCGATCTCGTCGATCTTCGCCATTGCGAAACCGACGTGCACGAGCACCCAGTCACCGACGACGAGACCTTCTTCGGCGAGCAGTCGCACACTGATCGTTCTCTGGACGCCGTTCACGTCCACCTTGGCCAGATGCTGTTCGGCGTCGACGATGTCGACCACCTGACCGGGTATCCCCAGACACATCGTGGTTCTCCTTCTCGGGCTGTTCTTCAGCAGATTCGGGGAAGCGGGTCGCCGACGAGCATGTCGACGATCCGGCTGCCGCCGAACGAGGTTCGCAGTGCGACGATGCCCGGCGGTTCGGCCAGGATCTCGCCGACCACGGTGGCATCGGCTCCCCGCGGGTGGGCTCGCATCGCCGCGACGGCCGCATCCGCCTCGTCCGCCGCGACGATGGCGACGAACTTGCCCTCGTTCGCGACGTACAGCGGGTCGATGCCGAGCATGTCGCAGGCGCCCAGCACCTGCGGCTCGATGGGCAGGGACTGCTCGTCCACGATCACGGCGAGCTGGCAGGCGTGAGCGAGTTCGTTGCACACGGTGCCGACGCCGCCGCGGGTGGCGTCCCGCATCCACCGCGTCGACGGGGCCGCGTCCAGCAGCGTCTCCACCAGCGAGTTCACCGGGGCCGTGTCGGAAGCGATGTCGGCCTCGATGGCCAGGTCACCGCGGGCGAGCATCACCGCCATGCCGTGTTCGCCGATGGTGCCCGACAACAGCACCTTGTCGCCCGCACGCACGAGATCGGCCGACAGCCGCCTGCCCTCCGGGATGACACCGACACCGGCGGTGGAGATGTAGACGCCGTCGGCGGCGCCCTTGCCGACGACCTTGGTGTCGCCGGTGACGATCTGCACTCCGGACAGGACGGCCGCCTCGCTCATGTCGGCGACGATCTCCCGCAGTTCGGCGATCGGGAAACCCTCCTCGATGACGAACGCCGCCGACAACCACCGGGGGCGCGCACCGGACACGGCGAGGTCGTTGACGGTCCCGTGCACCGCGAGATGCCCGATGGAACCGCCGGGAAAACGCAGCGGCTGGACCACGTACGAGTCGGTGGAGAACGCGAGCCGCTCACCCGAGGGCATTGTGAGCGCGGCCGCGTCACCGAGTTGCTCGAGTTCCTCGTTGCGGAACGCCTCGACGAACACCGCGTCGACGAGGGCCGCCGACGACTTCCCGCCCGCACCGTGAGCGAGGGTCACCACCTCGTCCAGCAGCCGCGGCCGGCGTTGCCGGAACTTGTCGATCCGCTCGAGGACCCGGTCTTCGCGTTCCGCCGAGGTGGCCGGTTCGGTGGTGCTCATGAAGCCTCCACGGAGTTGGGAGCGGGCCGCGTCATGTGTTCCTGGGCCACCGACCACAGCCGGTACCCGAGCATCGCGTGGCTCTCCTGGATCCGGTGGATGCTCTGCGAGTGGACGGTGTAGCAGAAGTCGAGTTCGCCGGCGGACGCCATCGCCGCCATCCGGCCGCCCTCGTGCCCCGCGAACCCGATGGTCAGCAGGCCTCTCTGCTTCGCCTCGGTGAGCGCGGTCATCAGGTCGTCGGAGTTGCCCGACGTCGACAGTGCGATGGCGACGTCGCGGTCGCGGGCGTGGGCGATGATCTGCCGCTTGAAGATCAGATCGAAGCCGACGTCGTTGCCCAGCGCCGTCACCACGGCCTGATCGGCGGCGAGCGACCATGCCGCCACCGGACGCCCGCGCGCGGGACGGCTGAACAGCGATGCCAGCGTGGCGGCGTCGGTAGAACTGCCACCGTTGCCGAACGTGTAGAGCCGGCCGCCGCGACGGAACCTGTCGGCCATGTCGATCCCGGCAGCGGTCAGTCCGTCGCCGTACTCGTCGAGGGACTCCTTCTGCAGGCGAGCGCTCTCGGCGGCCTTCCCCCGCGCGGACGCCGCGAGGTCGTCGAGGAGGCTCTGGGCGTCGGTTTCCTCCGAGTCGATGAACGGGTAGAGGAAGCTGGTGCTCTCCGAGTCGTGCGTCGTCATCGGTTCGCCTCCTGACCTGCGTCGTCGAGTCGGGTGATCGCGGCCCCCGCATGCACCAGCACGAGGTCGTTCGGCTGGACGTCGCCGAGGATGCTCACGTCCACCCATTCCTCGCCCGCGGCCGTGCGGACCAGGGCGGGCCCCAGCGGTTCGGCCGGCTCGATCACCACCTCGCCGAGACGACCCTCGTCGCTGCACGTGACGCAGACCGTCTCGTCGCACTCCTCGGCGTCGGGCTTCAGCAGTCCCGAGTGCTCGAAGCAGACATGGGTGAGTTCCCACAGCAGGTGATACATGAGGACGAACCGCCCGGTGGCCGGCACCATCGGATCCTCCGAGTCGACCCAGAGGATGTGGTTCGCCGCACCGGCCGGAGGTCGGGGGCCTGCCCCGATCCACAGCGTCATCGCGCCCCACGCCGGTGCGCGGCGCATCGCGTCGACCACGGCGGGCTCGTTCGCCGACGCCACGGCCAGCAGGATGTCGCCGGGCCTGCTCGCCACCCGTGCCTGCGCCACCGGATCGGGTTCG
The DNA here is from genome assembly GCF_900455735.1 of Rhodococcus wratislaviensis. Classification (GTDB taxonomy): domain Bacteria; phylum Actinomycetota; class Actinomycetes; order Mycobacteriales; family Mycobacteriaceae; genus Rhodococcus_F; species Rhodococcus_F wratislaviensis. The sequence goes on from NZ_UAUI01000009.1 coordinate 69,759, forward strand.
ACGAGTGCCACCGACGGCAGCGCCCGTTTGCCCATGATCACGGGATGGACGAATTCGACGGCGACGTGGTGGGCGTGCGGCTCCCACTGGGGTGAGATCACCCAGAGCGTCGCGCCGTCATGGAATCTGCGGGCGAGTGACAATGCTGCGGCAGCGAGATCCGCAGACAGGTCCGTGTCGACAAGGTGGCCGCCCGCCTCTGCGGTGGTGGTCATTCACTAGCTCCCGTCCCGGACCGGCCGGTCGGGGGCTGCCGACGTCACGGTCCGCGCATGGTCGCCGCGGCACCGATCACCGCCTGGCCGAGGGAGAGTCCTCCGTCGTTGGGAGGCACCCGGTGGTGGGTGAGGACTCGATAACCGCTGCTCTCCCAGTGTGCTCTCACCTGTGCGAGGAATAAACGGTTTTGAAAGACTCCTCCGGTGAGTCCGATCGTCGACGCTCCGGTCGCGGTGGCGGCCCGGTCGACGAGGTCGGCGGTCGCGGCGGCGAGGGCATGGTGGAAGCCGAGTGCGAGCGCCGCGGGCGGGGTCCCGTCGCGGAGACCGGCAACCAGTCCGGACACCAGAAGAGGCAGTCTGAGCTGGTCGTTCTCCACGTCCATGGCCAGGGGAGCCGGGTGCGGGGCCGTCCGGGCGAGGGCCTCGAGTTCGATGGCCGCCTGCGCCTCGTAGGTGACCCGGTGCCGGACCCCGAGCAGCGATGCGACTCCGTCGAACAGGCGGCCCGCGCTCGTCGTCCTGACGCAACCGAGACCCGACCGAAGTTGCGACTCCACGGCCGCGCGTTCCGCGGAGGGGATCGCCTCGACGCACGGCAGCCCGTCGACGTCGGTGATCCCGCACTCGTGCAGCAGAGCCAACGCCACCCGCACCGGATTCCGGACCGCGGCGTCACCGCCCGGCAGTGAGAAGGGCTGGACGTGTCCCACCCGCCTCGTGTCGAGGATGTTCGGGCCGACCAGGAGGAGTTCGCCGCCCCACACGGTGGTGTCGCAGCCGTACCCCGTCCCGTCGAACGCGACACCGAGCACCGTCGTCCCGACCAGTCCGTGTTCGGCCATCAGCGACGCGACGTGCGCGTGGTGGTGCTGCACGGTGAGCAGGGGGACGCCGGTCCTCTCGCTGTAGCGCCGGGCCCAGTAATGCGTCGAGTATCCGGGGTGCCGGTCGGCGACCACGGCCTCCGGCGTGATCCCGTGCAGATGCGTCAGCTGTCGCACCGACGTCTCGAAGGCGCGCTGACTCTCCAGGCTGCCCATGTCACCGAGGTGCGCCGAGCAGAACGCGTAGTCCTGCCGGGTCAGGCAGAAGGTGTTCTTGATCTCCGCGCCCACCGCGAGGATCTCCGGGCCGTGCGCGGGAAGCACGACCGGCAGCGGTGCGAACCCGCGCGAGCGGCGGATCGGCAGCACCGCGCCCGCCTCCACCGCCAGGACCGAATCCTCGCAGGGCACCGCGATGCGGCGGTCGTGCATCAGGAACACGTCGGCGATGTCCCGCAGACGGGTACGGGCGTCGTCGTTGTCGAAACAGAGAGGTTCGCCGCTCAGGTTGCCGGACGTCATGACGAGCACGCGCGGTGGGTCGACGTGGCTGCCCGGCGTCCGGGTGAACAGGAGATGGTGCAGCGGGGTGTAGGGGAGCATCACCCCGAGATCGTCGATCCCGGGTGCGATGCCGTCGGCAACCGACACAGTGTTCTTCTTGCGCAGCAACAGGATCGGCCGGGCCGCGTGTCGAAGCAGTGCGCTCTCGGGCTCGGAGATCTCGCACAGCTCGGCGGCGGCGGACAGGTCCGCGGTCATCACCGCGAACGGCTTGTCCGGGCGGTGCTTGCGCACCCGCAGGGTCTCGACGGCGGTGGGGTCGGCGGCATCGCAGACGAGATGGAATCCGCCGAGACCCTTGACCGCCACGATCCGGCCGTCCCTCAACGCCCCCTGCACCGCGGTGAGGACGGCGTCGTCCCCGTCGACCCGGTGCCCGTCGACCTCGGCGAACAGGTGCGGACCGCAGTCGGGGCAGCACACCGGTTGCGCGTGGAACCGTCGATCCGCGGGGTCCCGGTACTCGGCGAGGCACGCCGCGCACAGCGGGAACTCGGCCATCGTGGTGTTGGGCCGGTCGTAGGGCAGGTCGGTGATCACCGTGAACCGCGGCCCGCAGTTGGTGCAGTTGACGAACGGGTGGCGATACCGCCGATCGCGCGGATCGGCCAGTTCGCGAAGACAATCCGCGCACGTCGCCACGTCCGGTGACACCAGCGTCCGCGCGCCGGGGACGTGCCGGCTGTCGATGATCCGGAACGACTCGTCCCCGCGCACCGGAACGGGCTGGGCGGTCGCGTCGACGATCACGGCCATCGGCGGTGCATCCGTGCGGAGCCGGCGCACGAACTCGGACACCGACGCGGACTTGCCCTCGACCTCGATGAACACGCTGACGTCGTCGTTGCCGCAGTGGCCGTGCAGTCCCAGATCGTCAGCGAGACGCGCGACGAACGGGCGGAAGCCGACCCCCTGCACGACCCCGTGGACCGTGATGCGCGATCGTTCGACCGTCATCCTCGGATGATTCCCCCGTCGAGGTGCGGGGCGCAAGAGCCCTTCCTGCGGCGGGCAGCCGCACAGACGCACCCTTTCTCGGTTCGCGCACTCGAAATTGGGCCTGAATTCGTGCGCGCGAGCCGAAAACGAGTGCGTCCGCCGGATTACTCCCCGTCGACCGAGCGTGCGCCGGTGACGGCGTCGATCAACCCGTAGTCGCGCGCCTCGTCGGCGGTGAGGATCCGGTGGTCCCGCATGTCGGCGATCACCGTGTCGACGGGACGTCCGCAGGAGTCGGCGATGCGCTGCTGCAGCCTCCGCAACTGCTGCTCGTGGTGTTCGGCGGCGATAGCGACGTCCGACGCCGGACCGGTGCACGACGCCTGCGGTTCGCGGAGGTGGAACGCGGCGTGCGACGCCGACGTCCGGCGGTCGGCGGGCGCGAGGAGGGCGATCGCCATTCCGCGGACGTCGCCGCGGCAGTGGACGTGCAGCGGGACCCCCATCAGGTCCAGGGTGTCGAGGAGGGTGGCGGCCGCGTCGACGTCGGCGTCGACGCCGTGCAGCCACAGCTGGACCTCCCCGTCGTCCGAGGCGTCGAGCAGTGCCAGCGACGCGGCCGCGCGGTTGGTGGTCTCGGCGTCGAGTCGGCCGGTCAGAGACACGATCCGTCTGTCGAACAGCCGCTCGGCCAGCCAGTCGGGACCCGGAGTGGGGACGGACGTGACGTGCATCGGCGCGGGCGGCTGCTGCGGATCCGGCTGCCAGGGCGTGTGAAACGGCGGGACCGATGGTGGGGTGGGTGGTGGCCAGATCATGGTGGTGACTCCCGGTGCGCTGAGATCGTCCAGTCGACCGTCCGGCCCACGGCCTCCGCATACCGTTCGAGCGTCGACAGGCGGGGATCGACGTCGCCGCGTTCGAGCCGTGCCACGGCCGACTGCGACGTGCCCATGTGGGCGGCGATCTCCGTCTGCGTCAGGCCGCGCTCGCGGCGAGTGGTGACGAGCTCGTCCAGCAGCGCTCGACGCCGATCGGACAGGTGCTCCAGTCCGGGAAAAGACGTGCGTCGAGGGGTGGTCGACATACCATCGATGATATCTCGAAAACGGTATACGGAGGGGTGCTCATGGCGAAGGTTCGTGCGGCCGTCATCGGCGGCGGCATCATCGGTCTGGCGGTCGCCCGGGAACTTCTGCACCGGATGGACGACGTCGAGGTAACGCTGTTCGAGAAGGAATCCCGGGTCGCGGCCCACCAGACCGGCCACAACAGCGGCGTCGTCCACGCCGGCCTGTACTACCCGCCGGGCAGCCTCAAAGCGCGCCTGTGCCGCCGTGGCGTCACCCTCCTGCAGCAGTACGCGGCAACCAAGGGCGTGGCCTACGAGGAATGCGGCAAGGTGGTGGTCGCCCACGACTCGTCCGAAGTGGCGCGGATGGACGCCATCTTCGACAGAGCGGTGGCCAACGGCGTTCCCGGCATCCGCAAGATCCCGGGGGAGGAGATCCCCGAGATCGAACCGCACGCACGCGGAGTCGGCGCCGTGCACTCGCCGCACACCGCGATCATCGACTACGTGGCGGTCGCGGAGGCCCTCGCCGCGGACATCGCCGCCGCGGGCGGACGCGTCCTGCTCGGCCGGGAGGTCGTGGGCCTGGACAGCCGGACCGCCGAAACGGTGGTCACCACCCGGCAGGGCAGTGAGGCCTTCGACCTGGTGGTCACGTGCGCGGGACTGCAGTCCGACCGGGTGGCACTGATGTCGGGTGAACCGCGATCGCCTCGCGTGGTGCCCTTCTTCGGCGACTACTTCCTGCTCGAGCCCGAGCGGTCCTCGCTCGTGAAGGGGCTGATCTACCCGGTTCCGGATCCGCGGTACCCGTTCCTCGGCGTCCATCTCACCAAGCGGATCGACGGGCGAATCATGCTCGGACCGAACGCGTTTCTCGCCTTCGGGCGGGAGGCGTACGACCGGCGGGGATGGTCGCCGTCGGACGTGATGTCGGCGGTCGGGTTTCCCGGATTCTGGCGCTTCGCCGTGCACAACGCCGCGGCGGCGGTCCGCGAGGCCCGCACCGTTCTCAGCACGGGCCAGTTCGTCAAGGAGGCGCAGAAGTACGTCCCCGACGTGCGCCGCTCCGACGTCACCCGCGGACCCCGGGGCATCCGCGCTCAGGCGATGAACGCCGACGGCAGCCTCGAGGACGACTTCGTCATCACCGGGTCGGGACGCGTCGTTCACGTCCGGAACGCACCCTCCCCGGGTGCGACGTCGTCCCTCGCCATCGCCGAACACGTCGTGACGGAGGTTCTCGCCCGCGCGACCACCTGACGGCTCCGCCCGATGTCACACCGGTGCAGTCGAGGTAGACCGATGCGACATCGGGCGCCGGGTCTACGACGTGGCACGCCCGAGCGGCAACCCGTCCTCGAGGAATTCCAGTGCGCGCAGGGCGAGCGGCAGATCACCGGGCAGCAGATCGACGACACCGAGAACGACGCCGACGATGGCCCCGGCGAGCGCGCGGACCTCGAAATCGTCAGCGGAGCGTCCGACCCTGCGCGCCATGACACCGGCGATCATGTCGATGCTGCGCACCATTTCCTGCATGATGGCCCCACGAAGTTCCGGGACCGAGTACAGCAGTTCCTGACGCTTCCGCTCGAAGTCCATGTCTGCCTCGGACAGGCCGGCGAACACGGACTCGGCCGCCTTCCGGAATGCGGTGATCAGCGGGACGTCCGGTGGTTGTGCCTCGATGGCCTCGATCATCAACGGATCGAGGTCGTCGGCGAGCACCAGTTGTTCCTTGGTGGGGAAGTAGCGGAAGAACGTGCTCGGCGACACGTCCGCGGCCTCCGCGATCTGCTCGATCGTGGTTTCCGGGTAGCCCTGCTCCCGGAACAACCGAAATGCCTCGGTCCGGATGGTCAGCCGGGTGCGCGCCTTCTTCCGCTCCCGCAGGCCTGGTCGAGCGTCAATGGACATGTACCGATTTTGACTCATTCTGCTCCCGGGCCGGGGTATCGCGGGGCGTGAAGCGTGCTGCGAGCACCATCGCGACGGCGCAGATGCCCGCGCACACCCACAACATGAGGCTCATCCCGGACAGGAACGACGCCTGGACGTGCGCGAGCATCGACGGGTCGCCGGTCGCCTCGGCCACCGCGACGCCTGCGTTGACGCCGTCGCGGACCGGGTCCACGTCGAGGGCTCCCAGTTCGGTCCGGTAACGGGTGGCGAGGACGGTGCCCAGCACCGCGACCCCGATCGTTCCACCGGCCTGCCGCAGCGCCTGGATCAGTGCCGAACCGGAACCGGAACGTTCGGCCGACAATGCGCCCAGGGCCGCACCCATCGCCGCCGGCATCACGAAACCCATTCCCGCGCCGACGAGTGCGATCCATGTCGCGCTGAACCAGTACGCGGAATCGACGGAGGTCAGGGCGCCGGTCGCGAGTCCCGCCGTGAGGAGGGCGAACCCGATGACGATGACCGGCCGGGCGCCGGCCCGCCGAAGCAGTCGGTCGCAGAGCCGGGTGCCGACCAGCAGTCCGCCGATCAACGGCAGCAGTCGGAGGCCGCTGCCCAGCGCGTCCACGCCGAGCACGGCCTGGAAGTACTGCGGCACCGTGAAGAACAGCCCGAACATCCCGAAGTTGACCAGCGTGGTGAAGATCGTGCCCCAGCGGAATCCGGGGCTGGCGAACAACGACGTGTCGATCAGTGGATGACGCGACCGACGCTCCCACATCGCGAACAGTCCGAGCGCGACCACGGCCACTACGATCGACGCCCACACCAGTGCGTCGCCCCAGCCGTCCTGGCCTGCCCTGATGAAACCGTAAGTGAGGCAGAGAAGTCCGAATGACGACAGTGCGGCGCCGAGATAGTCGGTGGGCGACTGCTCCTCGCTGCGCGATTCCGGGACCAGGGTCGCGACGGCGATCGCGCCGACGACGACCAGGGGCACGTTGATCAGGAACACCGATCCCCACCAGAAGTTCTCGAGCAACCATCCGCCGAGAATCGGGCCGAGGGGCAGGCCGATCGCGGTGGACGTTACCCAGATGGTCAGTGCCCGCGATCGTTCGTCGGCGTCGGGGAACAGCACGGGCAGCACCGCCATCGACAGCGGCATCATCACCGCGGCCCCCAGCCCCAGCAGGGTGCGTCCGGCGATCAGCTGACCCGATGTGCTCGCATAGCTGCAGAGCAGTGACGCGACGCCGAACAGGACGAGGGCGCCGAGCAGGAGCTTCTTGCGGCCGTACCGGTCGCCGAGCGCACCTGCAGGAAGCAGCGCGGCGGCGAGGACCAGCGTGTATGCGGAACTGAACCACTGCAATTGCGAGTTGTCCGCTCCGAGATCGACCGCCAGTGTCGGCAGCGCCACCGTCAGGACCGTGATGTCGAGACCGATGGTGAGCATGGCCACGGACAGGGCTCCGAGTGCCCACCAGCGGCGAGGGGCGACTTCGATGACCGTCGTTTCACTCATGACAGCTCCACTCGAAAGGAAGTTACTATTTTTTGATAGTAGCTCTCACTTTGTGGCTGTCAAGGGCTGTCGACGGTCAGCGCCGGCGGAGCTGCAGCGTGAAGCCCTCAGGCATGAGGGTGAGCCGCTCGGCGACCTTCAGCCGATAGCCGGGGTCGCCCACGATGTCGTATCGACGCAGGATGGTGCCGAGGACCAGGACCGCCTCGTGGAGGGCGAACTGCCTTCCGATGCAGGCGCGCTCGCCCGTCCCGAACGGCTTGTACACGTGCGCGGGACGGGACCGGATGCGCTCGGGAAGGAAATGGTCGGGGTCGAACGCCTCGGGATCGTCACCCCACACGGGGTCGCGGTGCAATGCGGGGATGAGGACGAGCATCCAGTCGCCGACCTTCATCGGGTACTTGCCGACGAGGGTCGTGTCGACGGTCGCCTCCCTGCCGTACGCGGGCGCCGTCGGCCACAGCCGTAACGACTCGTCGAGCACCCGGCGCACGTAGCGGAGCTTCGCGATCTGCTCGAACGCGGGCTCCTCGTCGCCCCAGACCGCATCGACCTCCGCCTGCGCCTGAGCGAGGACGTCGGGGTGCCGCGACAGGTAGTACAGGGCGAACGACAGTGCACCGGAGGTGGTCTCGTGTCCCGCGACCAGGAAGGTCACCACCTGGTGGCGGATGTTCAACTCGTCGATCCGATGGGGGTCGTCTTCCCGGGCCGCGCGCAGCATGAGTTCGAGCAGGTCCTCGGGGCCGGCCTCCGTGCTGTCGCGGCGGGCGCGGATCACCTCGTCGACCACCTCGGCCATGTGTTCCAGGTTGGCGACGTTGCGGCGATCGGACCGTCGTGCCAGCAACCGTCCGAGCGCCGAGGATTTCACGAACGTGGTGCGCTGCGAATGGCTCAGCGCTCCGACCATCGCCTGCACGAACGGGTGCGGGCGCTCGCGTCTGAACGAGTCGAAGGAATAGCTGAAACCGGTGCGGCCGATGGTCTCGAGCGTCAGCTTCGTCATGTCGGAGGAGACGTCGACGGGGGTGCCGTCCACCCGCTCGTCCCAGTGCTCCGTCAACTCGCCCGCGACGTCCAGCATCGTGCGGTGATACGACCGCATCGCGGATTTCGTGAACGCCGGGGCGAGGAGGTTGTGCGCCTTGCTCCAGTTCGGCTCGTGGTTGTAGGCGGTGAACAACCCGTCGCCGCCGACTTCGCGCAGCGACGCGACGCCCGGTGCCAGGTGCTTCGCGAACCGGGATTCGTCGGAAAGTTCCGCCACCATGTCGGCGCCGGACGCGAACACGAACCGATTGCCGAGAACGTTGCGCTCGAAGATGGGCCCGAGTTTTCTGCCGATCTCCATCGAGTTCTGCAGGGGAGTGCGGATGCTGATCCCGAAGACGTCGCCGACGACGGGGAGCCGCCATCGAGGATGCGGGATGGTCGCCTCCGCCGTGGTGTGCAGTGATTCGACGCTCATAGTCGACCCCCGTGTCGATGTGGGCAGCGTTACTGAATTGGTGTCTAGTACGCAAGGTACGCCTTACTGAACCGGTGTCAAGCAGTACGGTGACTGGCATGACCAGCGCCCGCCGACGACTCGCCCCGGAGCAGCGGCGCGCGCAGTTGCTCGACATCGGCGCGCGGCTGTTCGCGGACCGCCCCTACGAGGACGTGTGGATCGAGGAGGTCGCGGAACTCGCCGAGGTGTCGCGCGGATTGATGTACCACTACTTCCCGACGAAGCGGGACTTCTTCGCCGCGATCGTCGAACGCGAATCCGAGCGCCTGCTCGACGTGACGGCCCCCGACTCCACCCTCCCCGTCGAGGAACAGGTCGCGGCCGGCCTCGACGCGTACTTCGAGCACGTCGCGAGCCACCGGCACGGAGTCCGGGCCATCAACCACGGCGCACTGTCGGCCGACGCCGACATCCGGGCCATCGTGGAGCGGGAGCTCGACGCCCAGCAGCGCCGCATCGTCGACGCGCTCGATCCCCCCGACGGCGAGCGGGAACTCGTCGGCGTCGCGGTGCGCGGGTGGATCGCCTTCGTCCGCGCCGTCTGCATGGACTGGCTCGACCACCCGTCGATCGCCGAGGGCGAGTTACGTGAACTCTGCCTGCGCTCGCTGCGGGGCATGCTGGGTGGGCGGCTCGACTGAGCCGAGGGCTGGCACTTAAATAAATCAGTTGATATATTTAAGCCGAAATCCCTTCGGTGATCAAGGAGATCCCGCATGAGTGCACCCACTGTTACGTCGCAGGGCCGAACGAGCCCGGCGAAGACCGAGGCGGAACTGCGTCGTGAACTCGCGGCGGTGTACCGCCTGCTCGCGCATTTCAAGATGACCGACCTCATCTTCACGCACGTTTCGGTCCGGATTCCCGGGCCCGAACATCATTTCCTCATCAACCCGTACGGCCTGCTCTTCGAGGAGATCACCGCCTCCAACCTGGTGAAGATCGGACTCGACGGCGAACTCGTCGAACCGTCCGAATATCACGTCAACCCTGCGGGATTCGTGATCCACGGCGCGATTCACGAGGCCCGGCCGGACGCGCAGTGCGTGCTGCACACCCACACGAAGGCCGGGTGCGCAGTCGCCGCGCAGGAACAGGGACTGCTGCCGCTGAACCAGATCTCGATGGAGTTCTACGACCGGGTCGGCTACCACGACTACGAGGGCATCGCCCTCAACACGGCCGAACGTGTGCGGTTGGTCGAGGATTTGCGCGACCATCCCGCGATGATCCTGCGCAACCACGGGCTGCTCACCGTGGGTGAATCCGCCGCCGAGGCGTTTCTGCGAATGTTCTATCTGGAGAAAGCGTGTGACATCCAGATCGCCGCCCAGGCGTCGGGTGACCTGCGCGTTCCGTCGCCTGAGATCGCCGAGCACACCGCTCGCCAGTTCGCCGGCGAGGCCGCGGACGACTACACCGACGATCAGGCCTACGAGATGGCGTGGGCGGCGCTGCTGCGGATGCTGGACCGGACCGCCCCCGATTACAAGGACTGACAGCGGCTTACCGAGACTGACAGGGCGGTCACATCCCCGGTGCGGCAACGACTCCCGCCGGGGATGCGCCCGTCAGGACCGCCGCGACATTGCGCGCCGACTGCTGCGCCAGGGTGTGCGCGACCTGCGGTGAGTACCACGCGGCGTGCGGGGTGATCACGAGGTTCGGGATCTGCAGGATCGGATCATCCTGTGCGGGAGGTTCGTTCGGAAGGACATCGACGGCCGCACCGGCGAGGTGTCCACCGCGAAGTGCGGCTCCGAGTGCGTCGTGGTCGACGAGTCCGCCCCGGGAGACGTTCACCAGATACGCGCCGCGTGTCATCGCCGCCAGCGCACGTTCGTCGATCAGCCCCTTCGTCTCGGGAGTCAGGGGGACGTGCAGGCTCAGCACGTCGGAGCGGCGCAGCAGTTCCTCGAACCCGACCACCTCGATGCCCTCGGCCGCCAGGTCCCCGGCGCGGTCACCCAGCCCACGGCCGCTGACCAGCACGGTCATCCCCACGGCTCGGGCCCGCAGCGCGAACGCGCCGGCGATCCGGCCGAAACCGTAGAGACCTAGCACGGTTCCCGCGATCCGTCGCGGCGGCGCTGCGGTGACGTCCCACCCGCCGGCATGTACGGCGCGGTCCAGGGCGTGGGTGGATCGGAGTAGTCCGAGGGTGAGACCGAGTGCGTGGTCCGCGACCTCCTCGGTGCAGTAGTCGACTGCTCGCGTGACCCAGAGGCCGCGTGCGTGGGCCGCCGACACCGGCAGGTGGTCGTACCCAGCGGACGTGGCCGACAGCAGGCGCAGGTCCGGGAGATCCGCCAAATGACCGGGCTCGAGTCCGGTGTTCTCCGGGCCCACGAGCAGGGCGATGACGCCCGGGCCGGACGGGAACTCGGACTGGTGCACGACGTCCGCGGAAATACCCGCGGCGGCAAGTGAATCGGACAGCGCTTCGGCCGGAATGAAGTCGTCGAGGACGACGACGCGGTCGGTCATCTGCCTACTGCTCCCGCTTCTTCGGTGGTCCGTCGCACGGCGGCGTCGACGCAGCGGGCGGCGGCGTCGCCCTCGCTGATCGACTCCATGACGACGGGATCCAGGATGGCCTGCAATGCCAGACCGTCGGTCAGTGCCACCAGCGCGACGGTGACGTCGTCTGCGTCGAGGTCGGCGGAGACGGTGCCCTCCCGCTGTGCGGCGGTGACCGCCTCGCGCACGACGCCCCGCCAGCGGGCGAGGAAGGCCGCGATCTCACCGCGTGCCGTTTCCTCGGCCGCGCCCTCCGCGTAGAAGAACAGGAACACGCGGGTCATCGCGAGTCGGCGTTCGTCGAGCGGCAGGATGGTGGCGGTGATGTTCCGCAGCTTCTCGAGCGGGCCGGCGCTCTCCTCGTCGAGAATCGCGCGGTACAGGTCGCCCTGGATATCGCCGGCCCGGCGCAGCGCCGCGAGGAGCAGTTCGTGCCGGGACCCGAAGTAGTGGTTCAACACTCCGGTCGACCACCCGCTCTCCTCCGCCACCGCTCGCGTGGTGACGGCGGAGATCCCCTCCCGGGCGATCAACGCGAGAACGGCGTCGGCGAGCGCCCGTCTCCGCTCGTCGTGGTCGACGATCTTCGGCACGATTTTCCTCTCGCTGGTGCGCATTCACTCTCGTGCGCTGGTGCCACTCAGGCTATCGGTGCCGGGACCGGAACCGGATCTTCCTCGTCCTTTCCCGACACTCGCGCATTCCACACGGACATCACGTTCGCCGGGGTGGGTTCGGTGAACAGGCTGGTGGCCACGAACACCACCAGCGCGCTGACCAGTCCGACGTACACCGGCTCGTTCGCCATGACGTCGCCGACGACGAACATCGTCGCGATGGTCCCCACCGTGCCCACCGCCATGGCCGCCATCGCGGCCGTTCCGGTGGCGCGCTTCCAGACCAGTCCACCGAGGATGGGGACGAGGAGGCCGCCGACCAGGATGTCGTAGGCGATCGTGAGTGCGGAGACGATGTCGTTGATGAGCGCGGCGATCACGATGCTGACGAGGCCGATCACGATCACGTAGAGGCGGTTGCCGCGCACGTCGGCTTCCGGATCGGACGTGTCCAGTTCGGGGCGTGTGCGGCCGAAGATCTGGGCGACCAGCGGAAGGACGTCCTGCCGGGCGACCGTGGCGGTGGCGATCAGCGCGCCGGACGCGGTCGACATCATCGCCGCCACCGCGGCGGCGAGGACGATGCCGCTGAGACCGACGGGCAGGACGTGGACGGCGACGTCGGCGTACACGTCGTCGGACGAACCGATGTCCGGCATGAGTGCCGACGCGGCCAGACCGATCAGGGCGCCCGCGACGCCGTACAGCAGGCAGTAGACGCCGGCGGTGACGCCGCCCCACCGCGCGACCTCGGGCGACTTCGCGGTGAACACGCGCTGCCAGATGTCCTGTCCGATGAGGATGCCGAGGGTGTAGACGACGAAGAACGTGACGATGGTGCCGGTGCCGATGGTGCCGAGCCCGAGTGCCTGTTCGCCCACGCGCTCCTTGATGCCGGCGTAGCCGCCCGCCTTGCTCCACGTGAACGGGAGAAGCAGGACGAAGACGCCGATGGTCTTGATGACGAACTGGACGACGTCGGTGAGCGTGATCGACCACATGCCGCCCATCGCGGAGTAGGCCACGACGATGAGGCCGCCGAGAATCACCGACAGGGTCCGGTCGAAGCCGAACAGCACGTTGAAGATGGTGGCGTAGGCGATCGTGGAGGTGACGGTGAGCATGAGCGTGTAGGCCATCATCACGAGACCGGACGCGCCGGTGGCGTCGATGCCGTACCGGAGCTTCAGCATCCCGGAGACGGTGTAGACCTCGAGGCGCTGGATCCGCGCGGCGAAGAGCAGGCTGAGCAGGAGGACGCCGGCGGCGATCGACACGACCAGCCACATTCCGGAGATGCCGTACTTGTAGCCGAGGCCGACGCCGCCGACGGTGGAGGCGCCGCCGATGACGACGGCCGCCATCGTGCTGGTGTAGAGGAATCCGCCGAGGCGGCGGCCGGCGACGAGGTATTCGCTGGAGTTGCTCGCCCGGCGTTTGCCCCACCAGCCGAACGCGAGCATCGCGCCCAGGTAGATCAGGATGATGGTGATGTCCATGGTGCGTCCTTCACGTGTCCTAGCGGATCGGTGATGACGGGCGCGGTGGTCCCGTCGGTGCCGGTCTCGTCAGACCGTTGCCTTAGACGGTAGGAGAACATTGACGTGAAATAAATCACTTGATACAAATAATCACTTCAGAAATTCGTGAAGTAATGGTGCGAGCCAGCTCACACCCTGTTTTCGACCCCGACGGAGGAGCGCGATGCGCAGCTCGCTACCCGATCTGAAGCTCCTCCAGATCTTCGCGGCGGTCGTCCGCCACCAGGGGTTCGCGCCCGCGCAGCAGGAGCTCGGACTGTCCGCCTCCGCGATCAGCACCTACATGAGCCAGCTCGAACGCCACCTCGGCATCGTCCTGTGTCATCGCGGCCGGGGCGGATTCGGCCTCACCAGCAAGGGCGAGCTCTACCACAAGGAATGCCTGCGCATCCTCGGCGAACTCGAGGGCTTCGAACGCTACGGCGCAGCGCTGCAGGGGGAGCTCCGGGGAACCCTCACCATCGGCGTTCTCGATTCCACCGTCACCGACACCACCCTGCCGCTCGCCGACGTGATCGGCGTCTTCAGCCAGGACCACCCCGCCGTCTACCTCGACCTGAAGATCCAGACCCCGCACGAACTGCAGGTCGGCGTGCTCGACGACCGGATCGACGTCGCCGTCGGCGCGTTCGCCTCACCGATGAACGGCCTCGTCTCCCAGGCGCTGCACCGGGAACAGCACTGGCTGTACTGCAGCGACAAGCATCCGCTGTTCGGCAGGAAGCGGGTGCCGTCGGAGGTCATCACACAACAGCGGATGGTGACCCGCGGCTACTGGTCCGAGCAGGAACTCGCCCGCCAGGGGTTCCCGCAACCGTCGGCGACGGTGGAGAACATGGAGGCGCAGCTCATTCTCGTGCTGTCCGGCGCCTACATCGGATACCTGCCCGAGCACTACGCGGAGTACTGGGTCGACCGGAACCGGCTGCGGCCGATCCTGCCGGCGTCGTTCGGCTATCAGGCGCCGTTCTCGCTGATCTACCGACGGGGCCGCGCCCGCGAACCGATGGTCCTCACGTTCCGCGAGTTCGTCCGGACCAGCATGGGGAGCTGACCGCGGCTCACGGGACCGGGGAGCCCAGTTCCGCCGACAGTGCCCGGCAACGCTCGACCAGGACGAGACCGTGCTGGGCGCAGAGTGCGTCGTCGAGGCGGAACGTCGGCCCGACGACGCTGAGCGCGCCCACGATCCGCCCCACCGCGTCGTAGATGGGGGCCGCCACACCCGTCGAGTGGTCCTCGATGGTGTCGTGGGCGATCGCGTACCCCTCGCTGCGCAGGTCGCCCCGCAGCGCGGCGCCGACGGCCGTGCCCACGAGCGGCACCGTCTGACCCACCCATCCCATGTGCCGAATCGCGTGGGTGCCCTCGATCTGCGCGAGATACAGGGCGGTGCCCTTGGGGCCGTGGGTCGACAGGTACGTGGATTCGCGCGTTTCCTCCGCGATCGCGACCATCGCGGGCCGGGCCCGGGACAGCAGCTGATTGTCGCTGATCGCCCGGGCACCGATCTGGAGAAGTCGCGGCCCGGCCCGGTAGACGTTGTCGTCGCCGCGGACCAGGAACTCGCTCTGCTCCATGCTGCGGATCAGGCGCAGGGCGGTACTCGTGGCGAGACCGGCGGCTTTCGCGGCGTCGCCGAGCGTCAACCCGCCCTGCTCGGTGATCGCGCCGAGCAGTTCGAAGGTGCGGCTCGCGCTGCGGGTCACATCTCCGGGGGCCATGGGTCGTCTCCTGACGGTCGCGGGTGTCCGCGTGAATCTACCGCGACGCGATCTCGGACAGCAGGGGCTGCCGGTGTTCGTCGAGCAGCGGGCTGCGGCGGACCCCGGGGCGTGCGCTGTCGCCGAACACGACCGGCTGCCGGACATAGTCGATCGTTCCCGCGACCGGATGATCGAACGACTCCACGAGCCCCCGGTGCCTGCTTTGCTCGGACGACAACGCCTGCTTCACGTCCCAGATCTCGGAGCTCGCCAGTCCGGCCGCGCCGAGGAGCGCGACCGCCTCGGCGACCGTCTTGTCCTTCGCCCAGATCTCGATCTCCGCGCGCAGGGCGGGTTCGTGGTCGGTGCGGGACGTGTCGTCGGCGAAACGGTTGTCGCCGAGAAGGTCTGCCCGATCCATGGTGTGGGCGAGCTTCTCGAATCCGGACTGGCTGGCGACGGCGAGGACGAACAGGCCGTCCGACGCCCGGTACGTGTCGAACGGGGTGGAGACGGGGTGGCGATTACCCACACCCACCGGCGCGACACCCGATGCCTGCAACTGGCTGTGCGCGGTGGGAAGCATGGCCAGCATGCTGTCGAACATGGCGACGTCGAGGTGTTGCCCCACACCCGATTCCCGGGTGCCGACCAGGGCGGAGCTGATGCCCCACGCCGCGAACAGTCCCGCGACGAGGTCGCCGAACGATTCGCCGAGCCGGGTCGGCCCGGATTCGGGGGAACCGGTGATGCTCATGATCCCCGACATCGCCTGCACGACGAGGTCGTAGGCGGCCGAACCCGCGAGCGGCCCGTCCTGCCCGAAACCGGAGATGGACGCGTAGACGAGCCGGGGGTTGCGGGCGTGGACGGTGTCGTAGTCGATGCCGAGCCGGGCGGTGACGCCGGGCCGGAAATTCTCGACGAGAACATCGGCCGTGTCGAGGAGGTCGAACAGCACCTCCCGGTCCGCGTCGTCCTTGAGATTCAGTGCCAGCGAGCGTTTTCCGCGGTTCAGCACGTTGAAATAGATGCTCTCACCGTCGCGGAACGGGCCCAGGTGCCGCGAGTCCTCGCCGGCGGCGGGCTCGATCTTGACGACGTCGGCACCGGCGTCCGCGAGCAGCGCCGTGCAGTACGGTCCGGCCAGGACGCGGGAGAGATCGACGACGCGGATGCCGTCGAGGGGAGGCAGGGTAGGCATGACGGGCCCCTCTCAGAATTCGGTCGAGCGCGGGGAGGGCGCGTTGGCGGCGATGGTGAGCAGCTGGATCTGCGAGGTGCCCTCGAAGATCCGGAGGATCCGGCAGTCGCGGTAGAGGCGTTCGATCTCGGATTCGCGCATGAAACCGGCACCCCCGTGAATCTGCACGGTCTGGTCGACGATCGAGAAGCAGGCCTCCGTGGCCACGTACTTCGACACGGACGCGGCCCGGCGCAGGTCGGCCCCGGCGTCCTTCACGTCCGCCGCCCAGTCCGCGGTGACGCGGGAGGCGACGAGTTGCGCGTCGCACGCACCCAGCAACAGCTGAATCGCCTGGAACTCGGCGATGGGGTGTCCGAACTGTTTGCGCTCGGCCGCGTAGGAGCGACCCAGTTCCCAAGCGCGCAGCGCGATTCCGTTGGCCATCGCGGCCACGTCGATGCGGGCGCGGTTGAGGGCGGTGAGCGCGATGTTGCCGCCGCGGCCCTCCGTTCCCACCACGGCGTCGTGCGGGAGCACCACGTCGTCGAGGTAGACGGTGTAGGTGGGGGCAGACCGGATGCCCAGCTTGTCCTGGGGCTCCGAGTAACTCACGCCGGGGGTGCCCTGGGGGAGGGCGAACGCGGTGATGCCGCGGAAGCCTGCGGATGGATCGGTCTTGGCGAAGAGGACGACCAGGTCGGCCTCCTTGGCGTTGGAGATGTACGTCTTCGAACCGGACAGGTGCCACCCGTCGTCCTCGCGCCGCGCCGTCGTGTGCATCGAGGCGATGTCGGAGCCGGCGTCCGGTTCGGTGAGGGCGAACCCGGCGAGCAGTTCACCGGACGCCAGCCGGGGCAGCCAGCGGCGCTTCTGCTCCTCGGTTCCGCCGACGAGGATCGGCTCGAGCCCCAGGTAGTGCGCGGTGTAGATCGAGGCGAGGGCGGCGTCGGTGCGGGCCACCTCCTCGATGGCGATCAGCTGTGTCTTGGTGGACAGGCCCAGTCCGCCGAATTCCTCGGGCACCGAGATGCCCATCAGGTCCTGTTCGCCCAGGCGCTTCACCAACTCCGCCGGGAACTCCCGCGTCTCGTCACGGAAGGCCGCGCCGGGGTGGATCTCACGGTTGGCGAATGCGCGCACTGCGCCGCGGAACTCGGCGGCGTCGAGCAGCTGATCGGTCACGGAAACTCCTGTCGGATGATCAAAATTGCCATCTAGTGAAATGGCAATGCCACTTGGTGGCATATCGACTATGAAGGAGGCCGACGAATTTGTCCAGAGCTGCCGGTGTCCACGGCAGGGGAGCGGGTACTCGACCACGGACGGCGGCGCACAACCCGTGCGGCACGGCAGAGGGAGGCATCATGCGCGCGATCACGCGAGGGATCGTCACCGTGGGAACACTGATCGGCGCCGTACTCGCAGGCGCGGGGACGGGCGTCGCGGAACCCGGCGCCGTGCCGTCCGGCACCTATCAGGGAACGACCACCGCGCCGGCGGGGGAGTTGATCTGGAAGGGCAAGACGTTCCAGGGCGGCACGGTCGTCAACAACTTCGCGTTCGGCCTGACCGGACTTGCAGGCACGACCTCGCAGGACGGGAACGGAAACACCGTCATCGATTACAGCCCATCCGGTCTGGGGTTCCTGACCGACAGGATTTCCCCCAACGCAGACGGGACCTACACCGGGGCCGTGTACGTCAACGGCAACCAGGTGGGAAGTTTCGGCCTCTCGAGATAGCTGTCTCGGGGCCTACTACGACAACGAGGCCGCACCGCTCGGGTGCGACCTCGTCGTCACAGTGGCATCTGCGACCTTGTCACAGTGTCATCGGGGCGTCGGTCAGACGGCCCGGACATTCTGGGCCTGCGGGCCCTTCTGGCCCTGTCCGACCTCGAATTCCACCCGCTGGTTCTCCTCCAGCGACTTGTAGCCGCTGCCCGAGATCTCGGAGTAGTGAACGAACACGTCCGCGCTGCCGTCGTCCGGCGCTATGAATCCGAAGCCCTTCTCGCTGTTGAACCACTTCACAACACCCTGCGCCATACCGTTCACTCCCTGCAGTTGCCGCCCGGGACCTCACATCGAGATCCCGTTCGCGTGGATATCATCCTCGCATCCTGGCGCGCGTGCTTCCAGTGGTACGCCCACGATTCCTTCGGATCCGGGGCGCCGTACCAGGTCTGCGCAAGAAATTTTCCTGGACGACCGATGATTCTGCCCGTCGGCGGCGGTCCTACCTGCGACCGATAATCATCGCCCCGAACGAGGAGAACCCGATGAATCGCACACCGACCGCCACCGCCGCTACCCGGATCCTCGACGTCCCCGGTGCCAGGCTGTACTACGAGGTCCGGGGCACGGGCCCCGTCCTGGTGCTCGTCGGCGCTCCGATGGACGCCGACTCCTTCGCGCCCGCGGCCGATCTGCTCTCGTCCGACTACACCGTGCTCACGACGGACCCGCGGGGCATCCACCGCAGCCCGGTCGACGACCGCGACCGCGATTCCACCCCCGAGATGCGTGCCGACGACCTCGCCCGGCTCCTGAGGCACCTCGACGCAGGCCCTGCCGTGGTGTTCGGCTCCAGCGGCGGCGCCGTCAGCGCGCTCGCGCTCGTGCAGGCGCATCCCGAGCTGGTCCACACTGTGATCGCCCACGAACCGCCGCTGGACGAGCTCCTCGACGACCGCGAGCAGCTGCGCGTGAAAACCGACGAGATCATCGACACCCACCTCGCCGGGGACGTCGTGGGGGCGTGGAGGAAGTTCCTGGCCCTGGCGAACATCCACCTGCCCGAGGAGGCGTTCCAGCAGATGTTCGCGGGCGAACGGGATGCGCAGACCGAGGCGGACGACTACTTCCAGCATGCGCACATGCTGCGCCCGACCACCCGCTGGTGCCCGGACGTCACCGCCCTGCGCTCGGCGCCCACCCGCCTCGTCGTCGGTATCGGCGAGGAGTCGGGTGGCCAACTCTGCGACCGTACGTCGCGGGCGCTCGCCGCCGAACTGGGCGTCGATCCCACCCTGTTCCCCGGCGACCACATCGGCTTCGCCCACGACCCCGCCGCGTTCGTCACCCGCCTGCGCGCCGTGTTGCGGGCGGCCTGAACGGACGGTCCGGACCGGCCTCAGCGGACGATGGGAATCCGCTTCGTGACGATCCGATGGATCATCCGGGCGGCGGTGCGGGCGGTGCGGTTGTCGACGTCGAACGACGGATTTAGCTCGGCCACATCGCACACCGCGAGTTTTCCGCTGGCGGCGACCGCGTCGCACACGAATTGGATCGTCTCCGCGGGCACGCCGTACGCGGCGGGAGCGCTCACTCCCGGCGCGACCGCGGCGGGAAGCACGTCGAGGTCGATGGTGAGGTAGACGAGATCGACGTCCGACAGGAACTCGCTGACGAAGACGGCCACCCGGTGCCGGTCGGAGACCGAGCAGTCGTCGTCCAGGAGGTACCGGACGTCGTATCCGCGTGCGGTGTCGAACAGCGCGGTGGTGTTGCTCGGCTGGCTGATCCCGAGCACGGAGTACTGCAGGGCGGTGCCCGCCGCATGTTCCTGTTCGAGGATCTGCCGGAACGGTGTGCCCGAACTCGGGACCGGATCGGACCGCAGGTCGAAGTGGGCGTCCAGGTTCAGGATCCCGATCCGCCGCTTGGGTGTGCGGACGGCTGCCTGCGCCAGACCGAGGTACGTGCCGTAGGCAACCTCGTGGCCGCCGCCGAGGACCACCGGGAACTGGCCGGCGTCGAGGGTTGCGGCCACCACGGCGCCGAGAGCCATCTGCCCCGCCTCGAGGCGGTTGTCGGTGACCGCGACGGTGCCGGCGTCGTACGCGCGGAGCGGCTCGGCGAGCGCCATCGACGACAGCGCGCCCCGCAGCGCGTCCGGGCCGCGGGCCGCCCCGCGGCGGCCCTTGTTCCGCTCCACACCCTCGTCGCTCGAGAAGCCGACGAACACACAGGCGCCGGGCTCGGCGCCGTCGTGAAACGGCGTGACCGCCTGATGCCAGCGGAGGTGGTGACTCGACGTGCCGTCCTCCCTGCCGACCCAGGGGGGTGGGGGAATCAGCAGGTTCTCCATCATCGCAGGGCCCTCGCTTTCTCGTGACCGGTGTGCGCGGACCAGGCGAGTTCGCCGCCCCGCCACACATCGCTGACCAGGGGGACGCCGGGCCGGTAGGCCAAGTGTAGGTACGACGGCGCGTCCAGGGCGAGGGCGTCGCCCCGCGCCCCGGGACGCAGGACCCCGACGTCGGCACGTTGCAGCGCGCGAGCCCCGCCCGCGGTCGCCGCCCAGATGGCTTCGTCCGGGGTCATGTGCATGTCCCGCACCGCGATCGCGATGCAGAACGGCAGGCTGGTGGTGTAGCTGGTGCCGGGGTTGCAATCCGCACCCAGCGCCACCGTGACACCCGCGTCGAGCAGGGCCCGGGCGTCCGGGTACTTGTTCCGGGTCGAGAAGTCCGCGCCGGGCAGGAGAGTGGCCACCGTCGAACTCTGTGCCAGCGCATCGATGTCGGCCTGTGTGGTGTAGCAGACGTGGTCGACGGACGCGGCCCCCAGTTCGACGGCGAGCTGGACTCCGGGGCCCTCGCGGAGCTGGTTGCCGTGGACGCGGGGGATCAACCCCTTCGCCATCCCGGCGGTGAGAACGGCGTGTGCCTGATCGCGGTCGAACGCGCCGGTCTCGCAGAACACGTCGATCCATTTCGCCTGCGGTGCACAGGCGTCGATCATTTCCGCGCACACCATGGCGACGTAGTCGTCGGCCCGACCCGCGTATTCCGGCGGCGGGACGTGGGCGGCGAGCAGCGTCACCTCGTCGGTGAGGGACGCCGCGATCTTCGTGCTGCGCAGTTCGTGCGCGACCGTCTGCCCGTACCCGGTTTTGCATTCCACGGTGGTGCTGCCGGACCGCAGGGACTCGTCCAGCAGCCGCCGCGTGTTCGCCTGCAGCTGTTCGTCGGTCGCATTCCGTGTCGCCTCGATCGTGTTGCGGATGCCACCCGCCGCGTACGGCTGGCCCGCCATCCGCGCCGCGAATTCCTCCGCGCGTTCCCCGCCGAACACGAGGTGCGAGTGGCTCTCGACGAAGCCCGGGAGCACCGCCCGGCCGTCGAGATCGTGCCCGACGTCCCCGGCCGGCGCCGAGTCGGCGCTGCCGACCCAGGCCACCACGCCGCCGTCGAAGACGACGGCGGCGTCGCGGATCAGCCCGAGCGGACCTTCCCCCACTGTCGGGTCGTTGGTCACCAGGGTGCCGATGCCGGTCAGCACTGTGGAGCGGGAGGTGTTCGCTGTCACTGCTGTTCCTTCCAGTGGTTCGAAAATGCGGTCGCTCGGGCCTGCGGTCATCCTTCGGACATCGGCACGCGCACGCCGCGCTCCTTGGCGACGTCGATGGCGTGGTCGTATCCGGCGTCGACGTGCCGGATGACGCCCATGCCGGGATCGTTGGTCAGGACCCGCTCCAGCTTCTCGGCGGCCAGGTCGGTGCCGTCCGCGATGCACACCTGACCGGCGTGGATGGACCGTCCCATGCCGACGCCGCCGCCCTGGTGGATGGACACCCACGACGCGCCCGACGCCGTGTTGACGAGTGCGTTGAGCAGCGGCCAGTCGGCGATCGCGTCGGAGCCGTCGAGCATCGACTCGGTCTCGCGGTACGGGGACGCGACGGATCCGGAGTCGAGGTGGTCGCGGCCGATGGCGACGGGCGCGGACAGCTCGCCGGACGCCACCATCTCGTTGAACTTCAGGCCGGCCTTGTGCCGTTCGCCGTAGCCGAGCCAGCAGATCCGGGCGGGCAGACCCTCGAACGCCACCTTCTCGCCCGCCATCGTGATCCAGCGCTTGAGGTGCTCGTTCTCGGGGAACAGTTCGAGGATCGCCTTGTCGGTGGCGGCGATGTCCTTCGGGTCGCCCGACAGCGCGGCCCAGCGGAACGGGCCGAGGCCCTCCTCGAACAGCGGACGGATGTAGGCGGGCACGAATCCGGGGAAGTCGAATGCGCGGTAGTAGCCGGCTTTGCGGGCCTCGTCACGGATGGAGTTGCCGTAGTCGAACACCTCGGCGCCCTTGTCGAGGAAGCCGACCATCGCGGCGACGTGCCGTGCCATCGACGCGCGGGAGTCCTCGGTGAATTTCACCGGGTCCTTGTCGGCCATCGCCTTCATGTCGGCGAAATCGACCCCGAGCGGCAGGTACGACAGCGGATCGTGCGCCGACGTCTGGTCGGTGACGATGTCGATGGGGGCGTTCATGGCGAGCAGTTCCGGGAAGATCTCCGCGGCGTTGCCTTCGAGGCCGATCGACAGCGGGCGCTTCGCGTCGCGGGCCTCGATCGCGAGACGCAGGGCGTCGTGGATGTCGGTGGCCTTGGTGTCGAGGTACTTGTGTGCGATCCGGCGGTCGATGCGGGTGACGTCGCAGTCCACGCAGATCGCGACGCCGTCGTTCATCGTCACGGCGAGGGGCTGGGCGCCGCCCATGCCGCCGAGTCCCGCGGTCAGCGTGATGGTGCCGGCGAGCGTGCCGCCGAAACGTTTCCGGCCGACCGCGCCGAACGTCTCGTACGTGCCCTGCAGGATGCCCTGCGTGCCGATGTAGATCCACGACCCGGCCGTCATCTGCCCGTACATGATCAGGCCGAGGGCGTCGAGCTTGCGGAACTCCTCCCAGTTGGCCCAGTCGCCCACCAGGTTCGAGTTCGCGAGGAGGACGCGGGGAGCCCACTCGCTGGTGCGGAACACACCGACCGGCTTGCCGGACTGCACCAGCATCGTCTCGTCCGACTTCAGGGTCTTCAACGTCCGGACCATCGCGTCGAACGCCTCCCAGCTGCGCGCGGCCTTGCCGGTGCCGCCGTAGACGACGAGGGAGTCGGGATGCTCGGCGACCTCGGGGTCGAGGTTGTTCATCAGCATGCGCAGGGCGCCTTCTTGCTGCCAGCCGAGTGTCGTCAGTTCGGTGCCGCGGGGCGCCGACACGTGGCGGGGTCCGGAAACCGGAGGCGTCGTGGTGGTCATGTCGTGTACTCCTTGATGGTCGAACGTGGGAGAGGGGAAAGTCTGGGTGTCGGCGTGATTCACAGTCGTGAATCCGCCATCGCGGAATTCGCGGGATAGATCATCGAGGCGGGTGGGTTGCTGCTGCGCCGGGCGAGCGGGTAGTAGATGGCGCCGGTGAAGACGATGCCGACGATCCACGAGATGTCCGCGCCGCCCAGCATTTCCGTGACGGGTCCCGTGTAGAGCTTCTGGGCGAGGAACGGGATCTGCGCGAGAACGCCGACGGCGTAACAGATCATTGCCGTCTTGTTCCAGCGGCCGTAGCGGCCCGCCGGGTCGTACAGCGCCGGGATGTCCACGCGCTCCTTGGAGATGAGGTAGTAGTCGATCAGGTTGATGGCGCTCCAGGGGGTGAAGACCATCAGCAGCACGAGGACGAAGTTCTTGAAGTTGTTCAGGAAGTCGGCGCTGGCGCCGATCGCGATCAGCATCGACACGGCGACGAACCCGATGATGTACAGGGTGCGGGCCCGGGACGAGATACGCGACTGTCCGTTGAAGGCGGTCACCGTGGTGAGGATCGACATGAAACCGCCGTAGGCGTTGAGGCAGTTGACGGTGAGCTTCCCGACCAGGATCACCAGGTAGATCATCAGGGCGATCGCGGCGGGTCCGGCGAGTTCACCGATGAATCCGACCTGGTCGCTGAGGAACGCATCGCCGGCGACGGCGGCGACGAGCGCGCCCAGCGTCATCGACCACTGTGAGCCGATCACGCTGCCCGCGAACGTCGACCAGAACGTCGTCCGCTCGCTGGTCGAGCGCGGCAGGTAGCGGGAGTAGTCCGCGACGTACGGTCCGAACGTCAGCTGCCAGCCCGCGCCGAGCGAGATCGCGAGGAGGAACGTGACGATGTCGAAGCCCTTGTTCCCGACGAACGCGGCCACGTCGTACTCGGCGAACAAGCGGATCGCGAGGTAGGTGAACCCGAGGATGCCGACGACGGTCGCGATCTTGCCGACCACGTGGATGAGTTTGTAGCCGGTCACCGCCACGAACGCGGTCATCGCGCCGAAGATGAGGATGCCGACCGTCGGGCTGTCGATGTGGAGGATCTCGTTCACGGCCTGACCCGCGAGGACGCTGCCGGTCGCGGCGAAACCGAGATACATCAGGACGACGAGAACCAGCGGTAGCACGGCGCCCAGAACGCCGAACTGGGCCCGGCTCGAGATCATCTGGGGCAGGCCGAGGCGCGGTCCCTGGGCGGAGTGCAGTGCCATGACGGCACCGCCGAAGACGTTGCCGATCAGCAGGCCCACGATGGCCCACAGCGCGTCGGCGCCGAAGACGACTGCGAGGGCGCCGTCGACGATCGCGGTGATCTGCATGTTGGCGCCGAACCAGAGTGTGAACTGGCTGCGCGGAGATCCGTGGCGCTCGTCGTCCGGGACGACGTCGATGGTGCGACGCTCCGGCGCGAGGCTGATCTCGGGAGGTCCCTCGTGTGTCATAGGCCCTGTGTCTCTCTGTGACGAGTCCGGCGCTGCTGGGTCGGTCCCGGGTGCTCTGTCCCATGTCCTGAATCCAGTGTGCTCTGACTCACGTTTTTTATCGCCTTAGATGTATAGTCCTGTATAGACAACCCCCTGTCAAGCGTTCTCCAAGGACCCAGCCGAGAGGCGTGCCGGCCCGCCACTGCACCAGTCGGGAGTGTCGATGCTCCCGACGGAAGGTACTGACATGAGAGTAATTTCGACGTCCTCACATTCGCTCGAGCGCGATGAACAGCAGTTTTCCGCTCCGGAAGCGCCCGTGCGTTTCCGCGACCTCTACCTCCGCGCCGCCGGTCATCCCTCTGCCGACGGCGCAGATCCGGAGGCGCGTGATCGCATCGCGAACACACATCTCGAGACCGGGTGGAACCGGAACCCCGGGACCGCGGTGGTGCGCGGAATCAACGCAACAGACCCCAGCGGGATCGGGCCTGCGGTGCAGATCGTCACCGACGACATGGCCCTGCTCGTCGAATCGGTACTGCTGACCGCGGCCAGGGTCGGCGCACCGATCGAGGAGGCGCTGCATCCGGTCCTCGTCGCCCGCCGCGCGGAGTCGGGCACCCTCACCGACCTTCTGCCTGCCACCGACTCGGGGACGCCGGAGTCGTGGATTCACGTCGGTCTGCGCTCCGACACCGCGAACTCCCTCGTCGCCGCGCTGGTCGAGGCGTTGAACACCGTCCTCGTCGACGTGCGCCGGGTGGACCGCGATCTGGCGCGCATGCGCGAACTCCAGATCCAGGTCTCCGAACAACTCGACTCGCAGAGCGGGCAGGACTCGTTGTCCGAAGAACTCCGCGAGGCCGCCGACTTCCTGCGCTGGTGCGAAGCGGGCAACTTCACCGTCCTCGGGTACGCGCGGTACGGCGCCGACGGTGCACCCGAGGAGAGTCTCGGCGTGCTCCACGACCGGGAGGGCGATCGGGCGCCGGCCACGGAACCCGGCCCCGTCCTCGCGATCGGGCAGGCGGCCCTTCCGGTGTCTGTGCACCGTTCGTCGTACCCGTCGGTGGTCGGCGTCCGGGCCGGAGGAGTGGAGCACCGCTTCGTCGGCGCGTTCACCCCGGCGGGCAGGCACGAGAACGTCCTGGACATTCCGGGTGCGGGACGCCGGGTGCGGGCCCTGCTCGACCGTGCCGGTTTCGACATCGACTCCTTCTCCGGGCAGGCCGTGCTGCAGGTCGTGCAGGCGCTGCCGCTGACCGAGTTGTTCGCGGCCAGCCCGGACTCGCTGCATTCGGCCCTCACCGAGGTCGCCGGCATCACCGCGCGTGAACACATTCACCTCTTCCTGCGCACGGACGTCCCGGGCGAGAGCATGTCGGCACTGGTGTTCATTCCGCGAGATCGGTACAACACGCGCACGCGCCTGGCGGCCCAGCGCGTCCTGCTGGACGAACTGGACGGCACCGCAGTCGAATACACCACGAACGTGTCCGAGTACCCGCTGGCGATGGTGCACTTCACGATGCGGGTCCCGGCGGACACCGAGGTGACGGACACCCGGCGACTGGAGATCCAGCGTCGGATCTCCCGGGCCTGCCGGACCTGGGACGACCGATTCCACGACGAACTCGACACAGCCGAACGCGATCTCCTCGCGCATTATTCGGAGCATTTCCCCGAGGTGTACAAGCACGACTTCGACGCCCGGCGCGCCCGTGCCGATCTGGCGGTGTTCGAGAGGCTGACGGACGGCGCGATCGAAACGCGGCTCGACGCTAACGCGGCGGAGTGGCGCTTCACCTTCTTCGTCGGCGGTGCACCCGCCTCCCTCAGTGACGTTCTCCCGATCCTGCAGAGCATGGGTGTCGCGGTTCTCGACGAGCGTCCGTACACGGTCGCGAACAGTCGCGGAACGGTGTGCTGGATGTACGAGTTCGGGATTCGCTACCCATCGCCGGGGCCGGTGGACGACGCGCTGCCGGGTCGCTTCACGGAGACGTTCGCCGCGGCCTGGGAGTCCCGGGCCGAGACGGACAGTTTCAACGAACTCGTACTCCGCGCCGGCCTGGACTGGCGTCAGGTGGAGGTGCTGCGGGCATACGCGCGGTACCTCCGGCAGGGTGGATTCCCGTACAGCCAGAACCACATCGCGACGGTCCTCGGTGATCATCCGGAGATCTCCCAGGCACTGATCCGGCTGTTCGCCGCGAGGTTCGATCCGGACGGCACAGCGGAGTGCGGTGACCTGATCGCGTCGCTGGAAACGGCGATCGGCGACGTCCTCGGCCTGGACGCCGACCGCATCCTGCGCGCCTACCTGAATGTGATCCTGGCGACGCTGCGCACCAACCGCTACGCCCCCTCGGGCCGGGAACGTCAGGTCCTGTCGTTCAAATTCGATCCGCAGCGGATCCCGGAACTGCCGCAGCCGCGGCCCCGCTTCGAGATCTACGTCTACTCGCCGTGGGTCGAGGGCGTGCACATGCGGTTCGGGGCCGTGGCGCGCGGAGGATTGCGGTGGTCCGACCGCAAGGAAGACTTCCGCACCGAGGTGCTCGGCCTGGTGAAGGCACAGGCGGTCAAGAACTCGGTGATCGTGCCCGTCGGCGCGAAGGGTGGGTTCGTCGTCGCGCGTCCGCCGGCTCCCACCGGCGACCCGCTGCGGGATCGGGACGCCCAACGCGCCGAGGGCGTTCGCTGCTACCGCAGCTTCATCAGCGGACTGCTGGACGTCACCGACAACGTGGACCTCGCGACCGGTGCCGTGATCCCGGCGCAGCGGGTGGTGCGGCACGACGGCGACGACACGTACCTCGTCGTCGCCGCGGACAAGGGCACCGCGACGTTCTCCGACATCGCCAACGACGTTGCGGCACAGTACGGGTTCTGGCTGGGTGACGCGTTCGCGTCGGGCGGATCCGTCGGCTACGACCACAAGGCGCTCGGCATCACCGCCCGGGGCGCGTGGGAGAGCGTGAAGCGCCACTTCCGCGAAATGGGTGTCGACACCCAGTCGCAGGAGTTCACGGCCGTCGGGATCGGCGACATGAGCGGCGACGTGTTCGGCAACGGAATGCTCGCGAGCCCGCACATCCGGCTCGTCGCAGCATTCGACCACCGTCACGTTTTCCTCGACCCGAACCCCGACGCGGCCACGTCCTTCGCGGAGCGGGAACGGCTCTTCGCGCTGCCGAGGTCGTCGTGGGCGGACTATGCGCCCGGTCTGATCAGTGCCGGCGGCGGAGTGTGGGAACGATCGAGGAAGAGCGTTCCGATCAGCGAGGAGGCGCGGCGCGCACTCGGACTGAGCCCCGGGACCTCCGAACTGTCCCCACCCGACCTCGTCCGCGCGATCCTGCAGGCTCCGGTCGATCTGCTGTGGAACGGCGGCATCGGGACCTACGTGAAGTCGGGCACCGAAACCCATCTCGACGTGGGAGACAAGGGCAACGACGGCGTCCGCGTCGACGGCGCCGACGTCCGGGCCCGGGTGGTCGGCGAGGGCGGCAACCTCGGCTTCACCCAGCTGGGACGCATCGAATTCTCACGCTCCGGAGGACGAATCAACACGGACGCCCTCGACAACTCGGCGGGCGTGGACTGCTCCGACCACGAGGTCAACATCAAGGTCCTGCTCGACGCTCTGGTCAGCGGCGGTCGTCTCGCCGCCGACGACCGCGCCGGTCTGCTCGCCGAGATGTCCGGGGAGGTGTCACGTCTCGTGCTCTCCGACAACGTCGCCCAGAACGACGTGCTGGGCACGAGCCGGGCCGACGCCACCGCGTCCCTCACGGTGCACGGACGGCTCATCGGCCATCTGGAAAGCCGCTACGGTCTGGACCGCGCCATCGAGGTGCTTCCGTCCAGGAAGGAGATCGCCGCCCGGGAGCGCGCGGAGACGGGACTCACCTCGCCCGAACTCGCGACCCTCATGGCGCACGTCAAGCTGGCCCTGAAGTCGGACCTGCTCGCCGGCGACCTGCCCGACAGCCCGGCATTCGCGGACGCCCTCGCCGGGTACTTCCCGCGCAGGCTCCGGGAGTCCTTCGGCGACGCCGTCGGCGACCATCCGCTGCGCCGGGAGATCGTCGCAACGGTCCTCACCAACGACGTCGTCGACAACGGCGGCATCACCTACGCCTTCCGGCTGGGCGAGGAGGCCGGAGCGAGCGGCGCCGACGCCGTGCGGGCCTTTGCGGTGGTGTCGGCCGTGTTCGACCTGCCGTCGCTCCGGCGCGACATCCGGGACGCCGACCTCGACGCCGCGCTCTCGGACGACCTCACGCTGTTCACCCGGCGGCTGCTCGACCGTGCGTCGCGCTGGATGCTGACCCGCAGGCCCCAGCCGCTCGCGGTCGGGGCCGAGATCAGCCGATTCCGTGACCGCGTCGCGGACCTGACACCGCACGTCGCGGGCTGGCTGTGCGGTGAGGACGCGGAGAATCTCCGGAGTCGCACGGCCGCGCTGGTGGCTCGCGGTGTCCCCGTGGACCTGGCCGGGCGGGTGCAACTGCTCCTGGATCGGTTCGCGCTGCTGGACATCGTCGAGATCGCCGACATCACCCAGCGCGATCCCCGCGAAGTGGCCGAGGTGTACTACCGACTCGGGGAGTGCCTCGGGTTGGTGCACCTGCTCGTGGGGGTCTCGCAACTGGGACGGGGAACCAGGTGGAACGCGCTGGCCCGGTTGTCGCTGCGCGACGAGTTGTACGACACCGTCCGGGCGCTGTGCCTCGACGTGATCTCGGGCAGTGAGGTGATCGACACGGCGGAACAGAAGATCGGGGAGTGGGAGGACCGCAACGCCGCCCGGCTGGCGCGCGCCCGCCACACGCTCGACGCCGTCACGGAATCGGGGGAGCACGACCTGGCCGCCCTCTCCGTCGCGACCAGACAACTGCGCAGCATGGTGAGGTGACACGGGGCGCACCGCGCGATGAGGGCTTGCCCGTGCAGTCGGCCGATAGACTGCAACGGCCGACTGCACGGGAAGTTCATCGGTGTTGCAGAGGGATGGGTGTCAGTGGTGGTGGAGATCGCAGTAGTCGACGCGGAGCTGGCTGCGTTGTACAACGGACCGGGGACGGAGTCGGCCCCGGCGTACGAACGCGTCAAGCAGCTGATCGTGTCGCAGATCAACGCCGGCCGCTGGCAGGAGGGCGATCAGCTGCCCTCGGAGAATCAGCTCGTGGGCGCTCTGGGTCTGTCCCGCATGACCATCAACCGCGCGCTGCGCGAACTCAGCGCCGAGGGCCTCGTGGTGCGCCTGATGGGTGTGGGGACGTTCGTGGCGGCCACGAAGACGGCATCGTCCCTGTTCGAGGTCAAGAACATCGCGGACGAGATCCAGCAACGCGGACACCGCCATCGCACCGAAGTGGTGTACGTGCGTGAGGAAGACGCCGATCCGGCGAACGCCTTCATCCGGGATTCGATCCGCGGCAAGGTGTTCCACTCGCTGATGATCCACTACGAGGACGACACACCGATCCAGCTCGAGGACCGGTTCGTCAATCCCGCCGAGGCGCCCGGGTATCTCGACCAGGACTTCACCCAGCAGACACCCAATCACTATCTGAGCGTGGAAGCTCCGCTGACGAGGGGCGAGCACGTCGTCGAAGCGATCCTCGCCTCACCCGACGAATGCCGGCTCCTCCATGTCGAGCGCACCGAACCGTGCCTGATGATCCGGCGTCGCACATGGTCCTCGCGGGGGCTCGTCAGCGCCGCGCGTCTCGTCCATCCCGGTTCGCGGAATCGGCTCGAAGGGACGTTCGGGACGGGCTGACATCGTGTGGGGCGGGCCAGGTGAGGCGGCCCGCGTGGATGTCGGAGATCGTCGACGCGATCCAGGCGAGTTCGCCCCGCGCCGCGTGGAGTGCGTAGTCCGCTTCGACGACGAACAGCGCAGGCACTCCGTCGTCCAGCACTCGGGTGAGCCGCTCCTGGTCGGATTCGATTCTCGCGGTGAGTCGCTCGGCGCGTTCGGTCAGCGCGTCGACGGCGCCCGCGCGTCCCAGCGCGCCGAGGTAGCTGATCGCCGCGAAGAACGGGGAGAACTCTCGTGCGGCACTGCGGATCTGGAGGTCGAGGCGGTTCACGAGTTCCGCGCGTCCGGTGTCGGTGAGGGCGTAGACGGTGCGGGCGGGCCGACCTTCCCGTTGTGCACGTTCGTGTTCCTCGATCCAGCCGACCGCGGCCAGGGCCGCGACGACATTGTTCAGCGAGCCGCGATTGAGCGGCCACTGGCCCTCCTCGCTGCGGTCGCGCAGCGTGACCTCCAGTTGGTACGGGTGCATCGGCGATTCGAGGAGCAGGCCGAGCACCGGCAGGACGAGGGGGTTGTCGAGGACGCGTCCGGGCATGGTTGAAATATATCGGTCTGAATAAACTATGACGAAGTGCGCGCTTCGGGCACCATGACCTCGCCTTTGTCACGATTGGGTCACGGCCCGCTACGGTGGATCGTTGACCACGACGCCGATCATGAAAGAACAAATTCTTGTTACAGAGTGAATCGAAGTTCAGGGCTTATCGTCTTCACGCCGTCGCGCTCCTCGTGGGCGTCCTCTCCTTGGGGGCGGTGGCCTACCGAGAGTTCGATGCGGCGACGGGCTACCTGATGGACCTCTCCGTGTTCCGCGACGCCGGCTACGCCTTCGTCAGTGGACTGCCGCTCTACTCCGCGGACTTCCCGAGCAGTTCCGGGTTCAGGTTCATCTACGCACCCTTCGCGGCGATCCTCTTCGCGCCGATGGCGGAGATCGACCCGGCGGTCCTGCAGGCGCTGTGGTGCGCCCTCAACCTCGGACTCGTGTGGTGGATGGTCAAGGTGGCGCTGTCGAAGCTCGACGTCGGACGCCCCGAACTTCTCGCTCTGCTGTCCATGGGGCCGGTGCTTCTGCTCGAGCCGATGCGCTCGAACTTCGACTTCGGTCAGATCAACATCATCCTGATGGCGCTCGTGGTCGCCGACTGCACCGGTGTGATCCCGAAGCGGTTCCGCGGAGTCGCGATCGGCCTCGCCGCGGCCGTCAAGATCACCCCGGCAGCCTTCCTGCTGGTCCTGCTCGTCCGCCGCGACTTCCGCTCGATCGGACGATCCCTCGCCACGATCCTGGTTACCGTCGGCCTCGGCTTCTGGCTGCTGCCGCAGTCGTCGATGTGGTTCTGGACCACCGAATTCTTCGCCACCGGCCGTGCGGGTGCGCCCGACTTCTTCCGCAACCAGGCCGTCACCGGCGTCATCGCGCGGCTCGGCGCGGAGGGCCGGCTGGCCAGCATTCTCTGGGTGCTCAGCGCAGCCGTCATCGTGTCCGCCGCGGCGTGGTCGGCGTATCGCTTCACCCGGTCCGGTGAGCACCTGATCGCGCTGTCGATCGTGGCCCTGGCGTCCCTGCTCGCCGCGCCGTTCGCCGTCACCCACCACTGGGCATACAGCATCCTGTTGATCCCGATCCTGATCGCACCGCAGTACCGCAGCTGGCGACCCCTGATCGGCACCGCGACCCTGATCTTCCTGATCGGCCCGAACTTCGTCCTGCAGTCCTCGTCGTCCGGCTGGGTGGAGGCGGCCGTACGTGAGGTGATCGGAAGCTCGCAGTGCCTCATCGCGCTGGTCCTGCTCGGAGCGGCAGTCGTGGCCGCACGGTCCCGCACCCCGCTGCCGGACGTCGAGACGGACGCCGTGCCCGCGGACGACGACGCGCTGGAGCCCGCCCGCAGCTGAGGCCGCCCCACCCCCCCGGCGGGCGAATGTACCTTCCGGCGCCTCAGGTGCGCCGAAAGGTACATTCGCCCAGCGCCGAGGAGCCGCGGAGAGGGCCGAGCGGCGCTATCGTCGAGTCATGTGCCGAAACATCACCGAGCTGCGCGGACTCGAACCGGCGGCCACCGCGGAGGAGATCGAGGCGGCGGCGCGTCAGTACGTCCGGAAGGTCAGCGGAATCCAGAAGCTGTCGGACGCCAACCGTGAGCCCTTCGAGGAGGCGGTAGCCGTCGTCACCGAGGCCACCACGAAGCTGCTCGCGGCACTGCCGCCGCGGAAGCAGCCGCCGCAGACGGTGCCCCCGCTGCGACGGCCGGAGGTCCGGGCGCGGATCGCGGCGAAGGCTGCCGCGTCCTCCTAGCCGGACGAACGGGACGCTCGTTGCGTCTGATCGAACGAGCGTCCCGTTGGTTCAGGCGCGCAGGGCGCCGAGCGCGTCGATGCGTTTGATCGCGTCGGCGACGATGCCGTCGATGAGGTCCTTGCACGTGGGCAGGTCGTCGAGCAGTCCGACGACCTGCCCGGAGGCGAGGACGCCGGCGTGGGTGTTGCCCTCGACGAGCCCGGCCTTGAGCAGCATCGGGGTGTTGGCGGCCATGATGATCTGCTGCCAGGTGCGGTCGCTGGACTTCTTCATGGCGAGGCCGTCCTTGACGAGGGTCGACCATTTCATGCCGGTCATGGCCCGGAACTTGGACGCGTTGCGGGCGGCCGCGACCAGGCCGCGCACGTTCCCGGAGTGTTCGAGGCTGTTGACGAGGTCGGTGTTGAGGACCCGGTGGGGCATGCCGTCGACCTTGCGGGAGACGGTGGTGTCCTGCAATCCGCGGGCGAGGTATTCCTGTTTGACGGAGTCGGGGACCGTCGATTCCTGGGTGAGCAGGAAGCGGGTGCCCATCGCGACGCCGGCGGCGCCGTAGGCGAGGGCGGCGGCGAGCCCGCGTCCGTCGTAGAAGCCGCCCGCCGCGACGACGGGGATGTCGACGGCGTCGAGCACCGACGGCAGTAGCAGCGTGGTGGCCACCGGGCCGGTGTGCCCGCCGCCCTCGCCGCCCTGCACGATCACCGCGTCGGCGCCCCACGACGCGACCTTCTTGGCGTGTTTGGCGGCACCGATCGACGGTATGACCACCACCCCGGCGGCTTTCAGCTTCGCGATCAGTTCCTGCTTCGGTGCCAGCGCGAACGACGCGACGCGCACGTTCTCCCGGATCAGCAGGTCGATGCGTTGCGGGGCGTCGGACGCGTCGGCGCGGATGTTGACCCCGAACGGTCTGTCGGTGAGGGTCTTCGTCTTGGCGATCGCCGCCTCGAGTTCGGCGTACGTCATCGTCGCCGACGCCAGGATGCCGAGACCGCCGGCGTTGGCGGTGCCCGCGACGAGCCGCGGTCCGGCCACCCAGCCCATCCCGGTCTGGACCACCGGGTGCTGCACGCCGACCAGTTCGGTCAGCGGCGTTCTGAGACTGCTCATGCCGACACCTCCCGGTCGCGCAGGCTGCGGGGGTCGAGGACCTCGCGGATCAGCCGCAGTTCTTCGTCGGTGGGTTCGCGGGTCACGCCGGCGTCGGCCAGCCCGGCCACCTCGAACGAGGTGTTGCCGGCGACCTGGTCGGCGGTGACGCCGGGGTGCAGCGACAGCGCCCGGAACGTATGGTCGGGTCCGCCGAAGTCGAACACCCCGAGGTTGCTCACCACCCGGTGCAGGTGATGGAAGCGGTAGGCGGGGTTCTCCGGGTCGATCTGGTCGTAGCCGACACCGGAGACGATGTCGACCTTGTCGCAGAACACCCGTGAGGAGTGTTTGCCCACCCAGTAGCTGGTGGGGTGGTTGATCGTGTTGCCGGGAGCGCCGCGGACGCCGAACATCTGACGTGTCGGCTGCTGCAGCGGACCGAACGCCGACAGGTTCTGGTTGCCGTGCCGGTCGATCTGGTTGGCGCCCATCACCACGTGCCGCCGGCCGGAGGCGACGACGTCGAACACCTTCCGGAACGGCATCCAGCCCTCGATCGGGGCCTTCGCGCCGACCGCGGGGGTGTCCGCGAAGATCAGGGCCTCGCCGTCGGTGATCAGCAGGTCGGGTTCGGTGGTCAGTCGCGCGAGCCGGGCGCCGATCAGGGGCAGGGTGGCCATCGGGCTGGCCATGATCTCGCCTGCCCCGGAGAAGATTTCGGCGCACGCGATCGCGCAGTACTCCGCGCGGGTGACTTCGGTGATCGTCTCGCTCATGCCTGCTCCTCTGCAAATTTCTTCACGGCGGCCTGGTAATCGTCCTCGCTGCCGGACAGGTAGGTGTCGACGAACTGCTGCCACGCCTCGGGGGTCTTCGCCGATTCGGCGTAGTGGCGCTGGAACTTCTCGTCGCGGCCGTAGCTGTCTCCGGCGAGGGTGAAGTGGGCGCCGTTCGGGGCCTCCACCACGCCGTCGACCATCATGCGGTTGAGGATGAGGTTCTGCAGCGGAACGGTTTTCACCAGTTCCTCGGTCTCCACCACGCGTTCGACGGAGACGAACCGCTTCTCGGCGGCCGCGCAGTACAGGTCGTCGAAGTAGGGGTCGACGCCGGTGTAGGCGGCGTTGCCGTGCTTGTCGCCGAGGTTCAGATGTACCAGTGCCGCATCGAGTTTCAGGGCGGGCATCGCGATCAGCGTCTCCGACTTGCCGGACGCGTCCGGGTAGGGGGAGGTGACGGTGCGCAGTTCGTCGCCCCAGAAAGCCCGGACGTCGGAGCCGAGCCCGGCGCGGATCGGCAGGAACGGCAGCCGGGCGGCGGCGGCCTCGAGGCCGCACTTGACCATGCCCTCGTCCATTTCGCGGACCTCGATCTCACCCGCGGTCCGCGCCTTCGCGAACCACGGGTCGTAGAACGGGGCCGAATCGAGGGACACGAAACCGTAGTACGCCTTCCTGACCTTGCCCGCCGAGCACAGCAACCCCAGGTCGGGGCCGCCGTAGGTGACGACGGTGAGGTCGGTGACGTCCGAGCGCAGCAGCGCCCGGACCAGCGCCATCGGCTTGCGGCGCGAACCCCAGCCGCCGATGCCGATGGTCATGCCGCTGCGCAGTTCCCCGACCGCGTCGTCGAGCGACATCCTCTTGTCGCGCTTGCTCGCCATCGATGTCAGCCTTTCCTGTTGTTCGAGTTGGAGCGGGGCTTGCCGGTTTCGACGAACTCGTCGCGGTGCTCGTCCGAGACGCCGGCCAGGTTGAGTTCGAAGGTGTAGCCCTGCTCGAGGCGGTAACTGGTCTTCACGTCGACGGGGTCGATGCCGTTGATGGCTTCCTTGGCGCAGCGGATGACCCGGGTGTCCTTGGCCGCGATCTTGGCGGCGATGTCGCGGGCGGTGTCGTCGAGTTTCTCGCGCGGCACCACCTCGTACACCGATCCGAAGTGCTGGAGTTGCTGGGCGGTGACGTTCTGCGCCGTGTAGTACAGCGTGCGCATCATGTGCTGGGGGACGAGGCGGGCGAGGTGGGTGGCGGCGCCGAGTGCGCCGCGGTCGACCTCGGGCAGTCCGAAGACGGCGTCGTCGGACGCGACGATCACGTCGGCGTTCCCGACCAGGCCGATGCCGCCGCCGACGCAGAATCCGTTGACCGCGACCACGACGGGCACGGCGCAGTCGTAGACGGCGGCGAACGCGGCCGCGCAGCCGCGGTTGGCGTCGACCAGTGCGCCGTATCCGTCGGTGGCCTGCATTTCCTTGATGTCGACGCCGGCGTTGAACCCGCGTCCCTCCGCTCTCAGGATCACCACGTGGGTGTCCGGATTCCGCCCCGCGTCGAGTACGGCGTCGGCCAACTCGAACCAGCCCCGGGACGGGATGGCGTTCACGGGCGGGTAGTCGACGGTGACCGTGGTGATGCCGTCTCCGTCGGTGGTGGAGGTGATGCCCATGGCATGTTCCTAACGTCTTGTACCGAACCAAGCGATTGCTTGGTAAGTTAGCACATGTGCGGGCCGGAGAGCTCTGAGCTGGGCCTGCGAGAACATGCAACAGCGGAGGTATTCGTGGATTCAGGTCTGGACGGGGCGATCGTGCTCGTGACCGGCGGCGTTCGCGGGGTGGGCGCGGGCATCAGCCGTACCTTCCTGCGGGCGGGCGCGACGGTGGTGGCCTGTGCCCGCCGCCCGGGGGAGGCGGCGGTGGAGGCGGACGGCCGGGAGGTCGAATTCCTGCCGTGCGACATCCGCGATCCGGAACAGGTGCAGGGCCTCGTCGATCGGATCGTGGAGCGGCACGGCCGGCTGGACGTCCTGGTCAACAACGCCGGTGGAGCGCCCTTCGCGCTCGCCGCGGATGCGAGTCCGAAGTTCCACTCCAAGATCGTCGAGCTGAATCTGCTCGCCCCGCTCCTGGTGTCGCAGATCGCGAATGCGGTGATGCAGAAACAGGATTCGGGTGGCGCGATCGTGAACATCTCCAGCGTCAGCGGCTCGCGACCGTCGCCCGGCACCGCGGCGTACGGTGCGGCGAAGGCGGGCGTCGACAGTCTCACCAGCAGTCTCGCGGTCGAGTGGGCGCCCAAGGTGCGGGTCAACTCGGTGGTCGTCGGCCTCGTTCGCACCGAACTCGCGCATCTGCACTACGGCGACGAGGCGGGCATCGCGGCGGTCGGGGACACGATCCCGCTGGGCCGGATGGCCTGCCCCGAGGACATCGGCAACTGCGCGGTGTTCCTGGCTTCACCGCTGGCGGCGTACGTCAGCGGTTCGACACTGACCGTCCACGGCGGCGGAGAACGTCCCGCCTTCCTGGCGGCAGCTACAGCATCTACAGAGGAGAAGGCATGAGTGGAGTGGTCGACGGTCGCGTCGTCATCGTGACGGGCGCCGGACGCGGAATCGGACGTGCCCACGCGCTGGCGTTCGCCGCCGAGGGCGCGAAGGTGGTGGTCAACGACATCGGAGCCGGTATCGACGGATCCGCCACCGGTGAGAGTCCCGCCGAGCAGGTGGTCGCGGAGATCGTCGCCGCGGGTGGCGAGGCCGTCGTCAACGGCGACGACGTCGCGGACTGGGCCGGCGCCGAGAATCTGATCAACACCGCCATCGACACCTTCGGACGCCTGGACGTCCTGGTGAACAATGCCGGGTTCCTGCGCGACCGCATGCTCGTCGGGATGAGCGAGCAGGAGTGGGACGCCGTCGTGCGCGTCCATCTGAAGGGGCATTTCGCGACGCTGCGCCACGCCGCCGCGTACTGGCGCACCGAGGCGAAGGCGGGCAACCCGGTCGACGCCCGGATCGTCAATACCAGTTCCGGTGCCGGACTGCAGGGTTCGATCGGGCAGGGCAACTACGCCGCCGCGAAGGCTGGGATCGCGGAGATGACCATTCAGGCGGCCGCGGAACTGAAGAACTACGGCGTCACTGTCAACGCGATCGCCCCGGCCGCACGCACCCGGATGACGGTCGGCGCGGGCGGTGCGATGGCGGAGGCGATGGCCGCGCCCGAGGAGGGGTTCGACGCGATGGCGCCGGAGAACATCTCCCCGCTCGTCGTGTGGCTGGGCAGCACGGAGTCGAAGGATGTCACCGGACGCGTGTTCGAGGTGGAGGGAGGCAAGATCACGGTCGCCGAGGGCTGGCGGCACGGCCCCACGCAGGACAAGGGAGCGCGCTGGGAACCGAAGGAGATCGGGCCGGTCGTCGCCGACCTGCTCGCGAAGGCCGAAACCCCGGTTCCGGTGTACGGCGCCTGAGTACGTGAGTGGCGAAGTGTGCCGGGGCACGCATTGCCACTCACCTGCACCGGACGGACGGGACGCTCGTTGCCTCAGATCGAACGAGCGTCCCGTTCGTCCGGCTGCGCGGAGAACTGGAGTGGTGTTTGGACACATTGATAAACAGGTGTCCAGAAGTTAGGGTGCAGGAAGGAAAAGGCTCTCGGCCAAGGAGAATTCGTGAAATTCGGCATAACGTTGTTTACGAGTGACCGCGGGATCGGGCCGGCCTCGGCCGCGAGGGGTGCAGAGGCCAACGGATTCGACTCGTTCTACGTGCCCGAGCACACGCACATTCCGGTGAAACGCGATGCGGCGCATCCTCAGACGGGTGACGCGTCGCTGCCCGACGACCGGTACATGCGCACCCTGGACCCGTGGGTGGCGCTGGCGTCGGCATCGGCGGTCACCGAGCGGATCGAGCTGGGGACGTCGGTGGCGCTGCCGGTCGAGCACGACCCGATCACGCTGGCCAAGACGATCGCCTCGCTCGACCACCTCAGCGGCGGACGGGTGACCCTCGGCGTGGGGTACGGGTGGAATCTGGACGAGCTCACCGATCACAATGTCCCGCCGGGACGGCGCCGGACGATGCTGCGCGAGTACCTCGAGGCGATGCGTGCGCTGTGGACGCAGGACGAGGCGTCCTACGACGGCGAGTTCGTGAAATTCGGTCCGAGCTGGGCGTGGCCCAAGCCGGCCCGGGTGCCTCCGGTGATCGTCGGCGCCGCCGGTAACGACAAGAACTTCCGGTGGATCGTGAAGTCGGCCGACGGGTGGATGACCACTCCGATCGAGCAGGACATCGACGACCGCGTCGCCACGCTGCGACGGATGTGGCGAGAGGTCGGCCGGGACGGCGAACCACGGATCGTCGTGCTCGACGGCAAGCCGGACGTGGACAAGTTGCGTCGGTGGAAGGACCTCGGCGTCACCGAGGTCGTGTACGGACTGCCCGACCGCAGCGAGGAGGACGTCCTGGCGTATCTGGGGCGTCTGTCCGGAAAACTCGAGGGATTGCGCGAGTCGACCGCGGTGGGGTGAGTGAGTGCGGTTGGATGGGATGAGGGCACACCCCGAGTAAGAACGTGTTCTAGTATTGCTTGCCAACTGCTCGAGGAGAGGCCGAAGTCCGTGCGCATCGCACTCTTGTCGTATCGAAGCAAGCCCCACTGTGGTGGGCAGGGTGTGTACGTACGCCATCTCAGTCGTGAGCTGGTCGAACTCGGCCATCAGGTCGAGGTGTTCTCGGGGCAGCCGTACCCCGACGTCGACCCGCGGGTGACTCTGACGAAGGTCCCCAGCCTCGACCTGTATCGCGAGCCGGATCCGTTCAGAACGCCGCACCCACGCGAGTTCCGCGACGCCGTGGACGTGCTCGAGGTCGCGACGATGTGGACGGCCGGTTTCCCGGAACCGCTCACGTTCAGCCTCCGTGCCGCGCGACTGCTGAAGGAGCGCGCCGACGAGTTCGACGTGGTGCACGACAACCAATGTCTCGGCTACGGGCTGCTGCAACTCCAGAAGGCCGGACTTCCGGTCGTCGCGACGATCCACCATCCGATCACCCGCGACCGCGAACTGGACCTGGCGTCGGCGAAGTGGTGGCGTCAGGTGACGGTCCGGCGCTGGTACGGCTTCCTGCGCATGCAGAAGCGGGTGGCGCGTGCCATCCCCGCGCTGGTGACGGTGTCGCAGTCCTCCGCCGACGACATCAGCGCGGCCTTCGACGTTCCCGCCGACAACCTGCAGACCATCCCGCTGGGCGTCGACACCGAGATTTTCCGACCCCCGGTCACCGCGCGGGTCCCGGGCCGCATCGTGTGCGTCGCCAGCGCCGACATGCCCCTCAAGGGCGTGTCGACGCTCCTCGAGGCGGTCGCGAAGGTGCACACCGAGCGCGCCGTCGAACTGGTGCTGGTCACCAAGCTCGCGCCTGGGGGAGTGACGGAGAAGCTCATCGAGGAGCTGGCCATCGGCGACGTCGTCCGGACGGTGTCGGGTATCGACGACGCCGAACTCGCGTCTTTGCTGGCGTCGGCCGACGTCGCGTGCGTCCCGTCGCTGTACGAGGGCTTCTCGTTGCCCGCCGTCGAGGCGATGGCGTGCGGCACCCCGCTGGTGGCGAGCCGCGCCGGCGCCATTCCCGAGGTGGTGGGAACGGACGAGGAGGCGTGTGTGCTCGTGACACCCGGCGACCCCCAGGAACTCGCGGACGTGCTGGGCGCGTTACTCGACGATCCGCAGCGCCGGGCCCGGCTCGGTGACGGTGGCCGTCGACGCGTGCTCGAGCGCTACAGCTGGGCCGCCGTGGCCGCGAGAACCGCGCAGACCTATGCCGATGCGATAGCGCAGACCCGTCAAGGAGGCCGACCGTGCTGACCGTGGACTTCGACCGGCTGGGTGTGAAGCCCGGCGACAAGGTGATCGACATCGGGGCGGGCGCCGGGCGGCACTCGTTCGAGCTGTATCGACGCGGCGCCGACGTCATCGCCTTCGACCAGAATGCCGACGAACTCGCGGACGTCGAGAAGATGTTCGTGGCGATGGCCGAGGTCGGTGAGGTCCCGGCGGGCGCCTCGGCTCGGGTGGAGGTCGGCGACGCGCTGAACCTGCCGTACGAGGATGCGACGTTCGACGTGGTCCTCATCTCCGAGGTCCTCGAACACGTGCCCCGCGACGGCCGGGCCATCGCCGAGCTGACCCGCATTCTCAAGCCGGGTGGTGTTGCGGCCGTGACTGTTCCGCGGTGGCTGCCGGAGAAGATCTGCTGGGCGCTGTCCGACGCGTACCACGAGGTGGAGGGTGGCCACGTCCGCATCTACCGCGCCGACGAGCTGGCGGAGAAGCTGACGGCCGCCGGTCTGGAGGTCCGGGGACGGGATCACGCCCACGCCCTGCATTCGCCGTACTGGTGGCTCAAGTGCGCGGTGGGGGTGGAGAACAACGACAACCCCCTCGCGAAGGCCTATCACCAGGTTCTGGTGTGGGACATGATGAAAGCCCCCTGGCTCACGCGCACCGCCGAGAAGGTCCTCAACCCCGTGGTCGGCAAGAGCGTCGTGCTCTACCTCGAGAAGCCGAGGGAACCGAGCGTGGTGAAGGCGCCGCGGTGAGAGCCGCCGGCGTCCCGTCGGTACCGAACGTGTTGTCGGAGAGCCAGGTCAGGCAGACAGCACGGTCGATCGCGGCAGCGCAGGAGTCGTCGGGGGCGCTGCCGTGGTTTCCCGGTGGGCACACCGACCCGTGGGATCACGTCGAATCCGCTATGGCCCTCACCGCCGCCGGCCTGATCGACGAGGCGGAGGGCGCGTACGAGTGGTCGCGGCGCACGCAACGATCGGACGGTTCGTGGCCGATGAAGTTTCGCGACGGGGCCGTGGAGAATCACAACTCCGACAGCAACTTCTGCGCCTACCTCGCGGTGGGGGTGTGGCACCACTATCTGATCACCGGTGATCGGGATTTCGTCGACGCCCTGTGGCCGTCCGTGCAGGGCGGTCTCGATTTCGTCGTCGACATGCAGTCGTCGAGCGGCGAAATCTGGTGGGCCCGCGGCGAGAACGGTCAGGACTGCCCCGAGGCACTGCTCACGGGGAACTCCAGCATTCATCACAGCCTGCACTGCGGGCTCCTCCTCGCCCGGTTGGTCGACGACCCGCAGCCGGAATGGGAGTTCGCGAAATACACGCTGGGCCATGCGATCAGGCAGCACCCGGAGGCGTTCGCGATCAAGGACGAGTACTCGATGGACTGGTACTACCCGATCCTCGGGGGCGCTGTCCGCGGTGAGGTCGCGTCGGATCGCATCGCGTCGCGGTGGGACGACTTCGTGGTCGAGGGACTCGGCATCCGCTGCGTGGACCACCGGCCGTGGGTGACCGGCGCCGAAACGTGCGAACTGGTGCTGGCGCTCGACGCGATGGGGGAACACAGCCGCGCGCTCGCACAGTTCGCTGCCATGCAGCACCTGCGGGATCCGGACGGCTCGTACTGGACGGGTCTCGTCTACAGCGACGGCAAGCGGTGGCCGGTCGAACAGACCACGTGGACGGGCGGGGCGATGATCCTCGCCGCGGACGCGTTGTCCCGCACCACGCCCGGACACGGAATCTTCCGGGACGCGGCGCTGCCCGTGGGACTACCGATCGGCCTCGACCGCTGCGGCGACTACTGTCACGCCAGCGGTTCGCCCGTCTGACCGCCTACCCGCTCGAGAACGCGCAGCGACCCGGTGACGGACGTCTCCTTGAATTGCCCTGTCCCCAGAGCCCGTTCGTAGATCTCGAACGGCGGTCGTCCGCCGTCCGCGGGGTCCGGGAACACGTCGTGGATCACCAGGGCGCCGCCGACGTTCACCCACGGCGCCCACCCCTCGAGATCCGCCGATGCCGCTTCCGACGTGTGGCCGCCGTCGATGAACACGAAGTTCACGGGGGTGCGCCAGAACGTCGCCACCGTCGACGACCGGCCCAGCACACCCACGACGTACTCCTCGAGTCCGGAATCGGCCATCGTGTGCCGGAACCGGCCGACCGTGTCGAGCAGACCGGTGTGCGGGTCGACGAACGCCGGTTCGTGGTACTCCCAGCCGGGCTGATGTTCCTCGGAACCGTGATGATGATCGATGGTGACGATGCGGGCGCCCCGTGCTCTCGCCGCCGCCCCGAGGTAGATCGTGGAGCGGCCGCAGTACGTGCCGATCTCGACGCCCACCCCGCCGGGGGTCAGGTACTGCATCGCGGCCTCGTGCAGGGCGGTCCCCTCGTCCTCCGGCATGAAGCCGGGGGTGGAGTCGGCGAGTCGGAGAAGCTCTGGTGTCAGGTGTTCGGTGCTCATGTGGCCTCTGCATCCGGGGCGGCCGCTCTGGCCGCTTTCTTCCGCTTGTGTAGCACCCCGCCGATCATCGAGTCGAGTTTCGTCCCCAACGGCCAGCCCACGTAGTGGCACAGGAACAGGGCGATCTCCCGGAGTTGGTCCTCGTCCAGTTCCTCGTTGTGGAGGGCCGCCCCCACCTGGATCTCGGCGACGTCGACGAGCCCCTGCGCTGTGAGGGCACCGAGGAGGAGAAGCCGGCGGTCGCGGATGCTCAGCCCGGG
Source organism: Rhodococcus wratislaviensis (assembly GCF_900455735.1). Classification (GTDB taxonomy): domain Bacteria; phylum Actinomycetota; class Actinomycetes; order Mycobacteriales; family Mycobacteriaceae; genus Rhodococcus_F; species Rhodococcus_F wratislaviensis. The sequence continues at coordinate 113,024 of NZ_UAUI01000009.1, forward strand.
CCGCGACCAGATGTCGGCGAACAGGTGGTCGGCGGTGACGGCGAAATGCGCGCCGGGTCCGTCCTGCATCTCGAATCCGTAGACCTTCTCCATCATGGCCAGTCCACGGGTGCGGGTGTCGTCGGTCATGGTTGCTCCTTCTTGTCCACGGTGCTGTCGACGCCGAGTCCCGGTCCCAGGCCCGTGAGCGCGAGTCGTGCGAGCGGCAGCGTGACGTCGAGTCGTTCGCCGAGCCCGATCGCCAGCGACAGATCCTTCTCCCCGAGGTCCCGGACGTGGGTCATGATCGGGTACCAGTTGTCGTTCTCGTCGAGAGCGTCGGTGGTGTCGCGGAGCATGATCGCTCCGGCACCGCCGGTGATCGCGTCGGTGTGTCGGACGACCTTGCCGAGTTCGGTGATGTCGAGACCGGCGGCCTCGGCGAGCCGCTGCGCCTCGGCGGCAGCCGTGAACGAGACGAAGTGCAGCAGGTTGCGGGCCAGCTTCATCCGCGTACCCGCGCCCACGTCTCCGGCGTGCACGACGAGTTCGGCCCAGTGCCCGAACGGCTCCCGCACCTTCTCGAACGCGTCTTCGCTCGCCCCGACCATCACCGCGAGCTTCCCCTTGTGCGCGCCGGGTGCACCGCCGCTGACGGGCGCGTCGATCAGGTCGATGCCGTGCGCCCGGCAGCGGTCGGCGAGTTCGACGGCGGTGACGTCGCTGATGGTGGAATGCACCGCCACGACGGTTCCCGGCCGCGCGGCGTCGAGGATCTGTGTGACGACCGCGCGAACCTGCTCATCGTTCAGCACGGTCACGGAGATGACGTCCGCGTTCTCCGCCACCTCCCGCGGACTCGACGTCACCTTCGCGCCCGCCTTGCCGAACGGTTCCAGCGCCTCCGGCCGGGTGTCGCACACGATGAGTCCGCCGGGACGGTCCAGCAGCCGCTTCGCCATGGGTGCACCCATGTTGCCGAGGCCGATGTAGCCGACGGGCACCTGCTCGGTCGTGGTCATGATCTGAAGATCTGTCCGCCGTCGACGTTGAAGATCTGCCCGGTGATCCAGCTGGCCTCGTCGGAGAGCAGGAACAGGCAGGCGCCCACGAGGTCGTCGGGGGTGCCCATCCGCTTCAGCGGCAACGTCTTGACCATGTCTGCCACCATATTTCCCGGCGTGACGGTACGGGTGGCTTCGGTGTCGATCGGTCCGGGCGCGATGGCGTTGACCCGGATGTTCATGCCGCCCACCTCGTGGGCGAGTTGCTGGGTGAGGCCGTTGATCCCGACTTTCGCGAGCCCGTAGAAACCGGAGTACAGCCAGGCGGCCGTGGACGACTGGTTGACGATCGAGCCGCCACCGCCGCTGTTCATGTGCGGCCACACCGCGCGGGTCACGTTGAGGGCGCCGTCGAAGTTCACGGCCATGAACTTCTTGTAGTAGTCCCACGGCACGGTGATGAGGAGGTCGAGTTTCATGCCGCCGTAGATCGCGGCGTTGTTCACGAGATGGTCTATGCCGCCGAACTTCTCGACCGTGAACTCGGCGAGTTTCTTCGCCGAGTCCTCGTCGGCGACGTCGACGTCCTTGAACACCGCGGTCCCGCCGTCCGCGCTGATCTGCTTGGCCACGGTCTCGCCGAGCTCCGCATTGAGATCGGCCACCACCACGTTGGCCCCCTCGCGCGCGAGGGCGCGCGCGTAGCCCTCGCCGATGCCCTGCGCGGCACCGGTGACGATGGCGGTCTTCCCGTCGAAACGTCCCATATCGATTGACTCCCTCTACTATTGGGCCGGTTCCGCGACCAGCTTGGTTTCCAGGTATTCCTCGAACCCGGCCACACCCATCTCGCGGCCGATTCCGGACTGCTTGTAGCCGCCGAACGGCGCGTCGGCGGAATACCAGACACCACCGTTGACGCTGAGTGTCCCGGTGCGCACGCCGTCGACCACTCGCTTCACGCGTGCGGGGTCCGTGCCCCACACCGACCCGGACAGCCCGTACGGCGAGTCGTTGGCGATGCTGATCGCGTCCTCGTCACCGTCGTGGGGAATGATCACCAGCACGGGTCCGAAGATCTCTTCCCGCGACACCCGGGCGGTGTTGTCGAGGCCGGTGATCAGGGTGGGTTCGACGAAGAATCCGCGGTCCCGATCGGCCGGGCGGCCGCCACCGACGACGATCGTGCCGCCCTCTTCCCGCGCGAGTCGCAGGTAGTCCTCGACGCGGGCGCGTTGCCGCGCGGAGATGAGGGGACCGCAGATGGTGCCGGATTTCGTGGGATCGCCCGCGTGCAGTCCGCCGAGCGTCCGGGCCGTGGCCTCGACCGCCTCGTCGTACTTCTCGCGGGGAACGAGTAGCCGGGTGGTGATGGCGCAACCCTGCCCCGCATGGGTGGAGACGGTGAACGCGGCGACCCCGCACGCGCCGGCGAGGTCGGCGTCGTCGAGCACGATGAACGCCGATTTGCCGCCGAGTTCGAGGAACACCTTCTTCAACGATTCGGATGCCGCCGCCATCACGGCCTTGCCCGTGGCGGTCGACCCGGTGAAGGACACGAGGTCCACGCGGGGGTCGGTGGAGAGCTGAGCGCCGAGGGAGTGGTCGCTCGACGTGACGATGTTGACCACACCGGCCGGGAGGTCGGTCTCCTCAGCGATCAGGTGCCCGACGAGGGCGGCGCACCAGGGGGTGTCGGGGGCGGGTTTGAGGACGACCGTGTTGCCGGCCGCGAGTGCGGGGCCGATCTTGGCGAAGTTGATCTGGTGCGGGAAGTTCCACGGCGTGATGGCTCCGACCACGCCGACGGCCTCCTTGAGGACGCGTCGGCGGGTCTTGATGCCCATCGGTTCGGCGATGCCCAGATCCTGTTCCCAGGAATAGCTTTCGGCGAGGTCCGCGAAATATCCGAGGTCGGCGACCGGGCCTTCGAGTTGGGGTCCGCTGGTGAGGAAGGCGGGGGCGCCGACTTCGGCGATGGTGATGTCGCGCAGTTCCTCGATGTGGGATTGCAACACGTCGCGCAGCTGCCGCAGGCAGCGGGCGCGGAAGACGTGGTCGCGGGACCACGTGGTGTCGTCGAAGGCCCGCCGGGCCGCGGCGATCGCGGCGTCCATGTCGGACGCCGTGGCGTCGGCGGCTCTCCCGAGTACCTCCTCGGTGGCCGGGTTGATCACCTCGAACGTGCCGCCGGAACCGGGAATCAGTTTGCCGTCGATCAGGAGAGCAGAGCTGTCGGTGGGGCGCAGAGTCATGGATTTTCGCTTCCGAATCGGGTGAGTGTCACAGCGATCTCTGAAAACTGGACATGTGTCTGGACTATAGTTTGAACAACTGGATGCCGCAATGACGAGTTGCCGGAGGTGCGATGAATTCACGCGACGAGAGACGGCTGGACGGGCGAGGCGCCGTCGTCACCGGCTCGAGCCGGGGGATCGGCCGTGCGGTCGCGCACGCTCTCGCGGCCGAGGGAGCCGGTGTGGTGGTCAACGGCCGTGATCCGGACGCGGCGGAGAAGGTGGCCGACGAGATCGTGCTCGGCGGTGGCCGGGCGATCGCGGTGGCTGGTTCGGCCGCCGCCGACGGCGTCGCGGAGGCCCTGGTCGACGCCGTCGAATGTGCGTTCGGCCAGGTGGACGTGCTGATCAACTGCGCAGGCGTCGCGGAGCCTGCCGGGTCGTCCATCCTCACAGTCACCGACGAGCAGTGGCGCGAACTCGTCGATGCGCACCTGACGGCGACGTTCCGCACGTGCCGGGCCGCGGCGCCCCTGATGGCGGAACGGGGGCGCGGAGCGATCGTGAACACGAGTTCGTTCGCGTTCCTCGGCGACTACGGCGGAACCGGATATCCCGCCGGCAAGGGAGCGGTCAACAGCCTGACCCTCGCCATCGCGGCCGAACTGGCCGAGTCCGGCGTCCGCGCCAACGTGGTGTGTCCCGGCGCGAGGACCCGACTGTCTGTGGGCGCGGAGTACGAGCAGCGCATCGAGGAACTGCACAGGCGGGGCATGCTCGACGACGCAACGCGCTACGGCTCGCTGCATCCTGCGCCCGCGGACTACGTCGCCCGGCTCTACGTGTTCCTGGCGAGCGACCTCGCCGCCGGAATCACCGGCGGGATCTTCGCCGGATCAGGGTGCTTCGTCGGCAGGTTCGACCGGCCGGATCCGACTCTGCTGGCCTACCGCGACCACGAGACCGAGCCGCCGTGGTCGCTCGACGAGCTGGCGGAGTTGGTGGGTTCCGGGCACTGTGAGCGGTGATTGAATTGTCCGGCATCACATGGGCCGCGACTTCGTCGGAGGCGGCCGGCGACATGTCCCGGAATGAGCAGCCCTACGTCCCGCAGGGATAAGTCTTTCGGATTCCGTGCCGCTACCATGGAATGCATCACGCCGCGGGAACTCGACGCCTACATCGGCAGAACCCGCGGCCCGCACGGGCGAGTGAAATCGTCCCGGCGTACGCGGCGGGCGACGCTGCGTACGGATCAAGGTCGAAAATAACACGAGCGCAACGACTTCGGTAATCACGTCGCTCTGGCGGCGGAAAGCGGCTCGCGCAGTTGTGGACCGAGCGCAGCGGCCGGGGGCACGGGTACCCCTCCCGGTCACCGCCAGTGTCGCCTCTCCACGTGACGGCGGGCTAGGGGACAAGGTCATCTCCCTCCGACGTACCGAGGACCAGGGCGCGCGAGGGATTCGCGGCAACCGAACAGTCTCGCCGGCTGTGTCCGGTGGCCTTCTCGACCGGAACATTTGGATTCCAGGTGGGTGGGAAACCCCGCGGTTTCGACGCGAACGCACACCGAATCGGCGGACAATGAATGCACCCGGCAGTGGGTTGCGGCGAGGAAGGGGCGTCATGTCCGAAGGTTCGTCGGTCAAACAGGGCGTCGCGGCGGGGACCGTGATGGGTGCAGCGGTCATCATGGTCACCGTCGGACTCCTGCAGTTCTTCCAAGGGCTCGCCGCGGTCTATGAGAATGAGGAGTTCGTGGTGGGGGTGGAGTACCTCTACAAGTTCGACTTCACGGTCTGGGGCTGGATCCATCTCGTGCTGGGTGCGGTGGTCGCGGTGACCGGCCTCGCGTTGTTCACCGGCGCCGCGTGGGCCCGGGTGTCGGCGATCGTGATCGCTGCGATCTCGATCGTGGCCAATTTCCTATGGCTGCCGCACTACCCGTGGTGGTCGGTGCTCATCATCGCGCTCGACGTGGTGGTGATCTGGGCGATCTCGACGTGGCGGCCGAACCCTTCTGACGCCTGGGCCTGAGAACGGTGACAGTAGGGGTGGTGGCCTTTCAGGACGGGGTGTGCGTTCGCTCCGGCCACCCGACGGTGGACAGTGCTCCGCGCAGCACCGATTCGTAGATCGAGTCCAGATCCAGCTCGTCGCCGAGGAAGTCGGTGTTCACCAGCATGACGAAGCCGTGCATGGCGGCGAAGATGCTGACGGCCGCGTCGAGGGTGTCCTCGGGCGGCAGTCCGCACGACGCGAGCATCGTGCGCAGTGCTGTGTTGGCGTCCAGTGCGGCGGAGATGAAAGCGTCCCGGTCGACGGGGCTGGTGGTCAGCGTCTGATACCGATGCGGATGCTCGGTGGCCCAGGCGCGGTGCGCGTCGACGAGTGCGCGGAGGCCGTCGGGACCGGTTCGGCCCATGGCGATCTCGCGCAGGTGTGCACCGAGTTCCGCCATGGTGCGCACCTGGACCGCGCCGCGGATGTCGTCGAGGTTGCGGACGTGGTTGTAGAGCGACGCGGTGACGACGTTCAGCCGGGCGGAGAGGCTCGTCATCGACAGCGGCTCCCAGCCGAGTTCGTCGATGATCTCGATCGCGGCATCCACGACCTTGTCCCGCGTGAGTGTGCGACGTCGGATCGGTCCGTTCTGCCCTTTCGCCATGGGCCCAGCATAAGGGCTTCCATTACAAATGAAAGTGTGTAGTTTAAGACGCATCCCATTCGTTTATCGATCGAGGAGCAGTGTATGACCGCGTCTCGGATTGATCTCAAATCCCCCGACGTCTACGCGGAAGGGGTCCCCTACGCGTTCTTCGACCATCTGCGGGCGAGCGAACCCGTCTATTGGCAGCCCGAGGAGAGCGGCACCGGGTTCTGGGCGGTGACCAAGCATGCCGACGTCGTCGCCGTCTCCCGCGACAGCGCGACGTTCTCGTCGGCGGTGGGCACCACCCAGATCGACGATTTCGACGAGCAGACCCGAGCGAAGCAGGCCGCCATGCTCGTCAACCTCGACCCACCCGACCACACCCGGCTGCGACAGCTCGTCAGCCGCGGATTCACCCCGCGCACAGTCAAAGTGCTCGAGGGTCACATCCGCGACATCTGTGCCCGGATCGTCGATCGGCTGCTCGAGGCGCGCGACGTCGACTTCGTTCCCGAGGCGGCGGCGCCGTTGCCGCTCGAGGTCATCGCGGCGCTGCTGGGTGCGCCGGCCGGGGACGTGGACAGGCTGTACGACTGGTCCAACCGGATGATCGGCTTCGACGACCCCGAGTACGGCACTACCCAGGCGGACGGGGAAATGGCCGCGGCCGAGATCTTCCTGTACGCCAACGAGCTTGCGGCGCAACGCCGCGTCGAGCCTCGCGACGACATCGTCACCAAGCTCGTGCAGCCGGACGAGAACGGCGACACGCTCACCGAGATGGAATTCAACATGTTCTTCGTGCTGCTCGTGGTGGCGGGGAACGAAACGACGCGCAACGCGACCGCCGGCGGGATGCAGGCCTTCATCGACCATCCCGACCAGTGGCGACGACTGCAGTCCGAGCCGGAACTGGCTGCGAGCGCGGTGGAGGAGATCCTCCGATGGGTGACCCCGGTGATGGACTTCCGGCGCACTGCCACCCGGGACGCGTACATCGGCGATCAGTTGGTCAGGGCAGGCGACAAGGTGGTGATCTACTACCCGAGCGCCAACCGGGACGAGGATGTCTTCGACGAGCCGTACCGGTTCGACATCGGCCGGAGCCCCAACCCACAGATCGCGTTCGGCGGTAGCGGGGTGCACTTCTGCCTCGGCGCCCACCTGGCGCGGCTCGAATTGAAGATCCTGTTCGAGACGCTCGCCGCGCGGATCGACCGCGTGGAACCGACCGGGCCGGTGGTCCGGCTGCGGTCGAATTTCATCAGCGGCATCAAGACGATGCCCGTGCGAATTCACCCACGCGGTCCGGTGTGAGAGCCGGATTTTCGTTGCCAGCCGACGGTAACTGTAGTAGCGTCCAGACACGTGTCCAGTAGTATGAATTTCGAGTCCACCCGCCGCCGTCTGACCGAGAAGCAGGCCGACACCGTCGACCGCCTCACCAAAGCGGCAGTCGAAGTACTGCGTGAAGAGGGATTCGCCGGACTCACCGTCCGCTCGGTGGCCGGCATCGCCGGGGTCGCGCCCGCGACGGCCTACACGTACTTCTCGTCCAAGGAGCACCTCGTCGCCGAGGTCTTCTGGCGGCGCCTCGCCGCCTCACCGCAGCCGGTGGACGAGGGACTCGACCGCACCGGACGCGTGGTCGCCGTGCTCCGCCACATCGCTCTCCTGGTGGCGGACGAACCCGAACTCGCCGGGGCCGTCACCAACGCGCTCCTCGGCCGCGACCCCGACGTGGAACACCTCCGCGCCCGCATCGGGCTGGAGATCCGCGACCGCCTCGCCACCGCACTGGGCGACGGCCACGATCCCGACGTCCTCGAGGCGCTGGAGCTGCTGTACGCCGGCGGCCTGGTCCGCGCCGGAATGGGATACGGGTCCTACGCCCAATTCGCCGATCGACTCGAAACTTCCGCCAAGCTGATTCTGGAGTAGATGCCATGACCGCAGCCTCGATGCCCGGGGTGTCACACAATCCGGTGACGTTCAACCCGTACGACTATGGCTTCCACGAAGATCCGTACGTCACGTATCGAAGACTGCGGGAAGAAGCACCCCTCTACTACAACGAGGAACTCGACTTCTGGGCGTTGTCCCGGCACGAGGACGTCGTCGCGGCGTTCCGCGACAACCAGCGCCTGTCGAGCGCGAACGGGGTGTCACTCGACCCGGCGGCCTACGGTCCGCACGCCCACAAGACGATGTCCTTTCTCGCGCTGGACGATCCGCGGCACATGCGGATGCGGCAGCTGGTGTCCCGCGGCTTCACCCCGAGACGGGTGAACGAACTCGAGGGGCGGATCCTGGATCTGACCCGGCAATACCTCGACCCGGCGCTCGCGGCGGGCGAGTTCGACTGGATCGGCGAGTTCGCCGGCAAGCTCCCGATGGACGTGATCTCGGAACTGATGGGGGTGCCGGAGGCCGACCGCGTCGAACTCCGGCGGCTCGCCGACCTGGTGGTGCACCGCGAGGAGGGCGTCCTCGACGTGCCCCACGCCGCGATGGAGGCGTCGCTCTACCTCGTCGGCTACTACGCCGACATGCTGGCCGAGCGGCGCAGGAAGCCGACCGAGGACCTCACGTCCGCCCTGCTCGAGGCGGAGATCGACGGCGACCGGCTCACCGACGACGAGATCATCGCGTTCATGTTCCTGATGGTGGTGGCGGGCAACGAGACCACCACCAAATTGCTCGGCAACGCGCTGTACTGGGGTTTCCGCTATCCGGGCCAGGCTCGGCACGTGTTCGAGGATGCGAGTCGCGTGCCGGAGTGGGTGGAGGAGACCCTGCGTTTCGACACGTCCAGCCAGATGGTCGCGCGGACGGCGTCCGTCGACCTGGACTTCCACGACCGGACGATTCCCGCCGGCGACAAGGTGCTGATCCTCATCGGCTCCGCGAACCGCGACTCGGCGGTGTTCGAGGACGCCGACGAATACCGGATCGGCCGGGACACGTCCAACAAGCTCGCGAGCTTCGGCGGCGGCACCCACTTCTGCCTCGGCGCCCACATGGCGCGGCTCGAAGCGCGGATCGCCCTCACCGAACTCGTCTCCCGCATCGACGACTACGACATCGACGAGGCGAACAGTGTGCGCGTCCACTCGACCAACGTGCGCGGTTTCGCCACCCTCCCCATGAAAGTGCAGGTCCGCGATGCCTAGGTTCGAGCCCAACCCGCAGCGCCGCCCGTCGATCGTCGCCGGCGCCTCGTCGGGCATCGGCACGGCGACCGCCTATGCGCTGGCCGACGCCGGTCATCCCGTCGCGCTCGGGGCCCGCCGGGTGGCCGAGTGCGAGGAGATCGCGGAGAAGATCCGCAGCAACGGGGGAGAAGCGTTCGCGCACTACCTCGACGTCACCGACACCGCATCCGTCGACGAATTCGTTACGGCGGCGGAAGACGCGCTCGGCCCGACCGAGATCGCCTTGTCGGGGGCCGGCGACCTGGAGTTCTCCGTCGCGCACGAGATGGACCCCGACCAGTTCCTGGGACAGGTCGACGTCCATCTTGTTGGTGCGCAGCGTCTCGCGCACCGCATCCTTCCCGGCATGATCGAACGCCGCCGCGGAGACTTCGTCCTGATCGGATCCGATTGCGCCGACACTCCCCGGCCCCGGATGGGCGCCTACAACGCCGCGAAGGCCGGCGTCGAGATGATGGGCAGGCAGATGCGAATGGAACTGGAAGGCACCGGCGTCCGGGCGTCGGTCGTGCGTCCGGGCCCCACCCAGACATCCATGGGGATGAACACCACCGAGGAGGTCATCGGACCCGTCCTCGAAGACTGGGCGAAATGGGGATTCGCCCGGCACTCGTACTTCCTGCGCGCCTCCGCGATCGCCGACGCCGTCGTCGCCACCGTCAGTGCGCCCCGCGGCGCACACATGGTGCTGATCGAGGTGCAGCCCGAGGCGCCCCTGCGAAAGGATGGAGAATGAACCTGGCTACCCCGCAACGCGTGTCCGGCGGTGAGCACGAGCACGGACACCTCGAAGAATTGCGCACCGACCCGATCGCGCTGATGCGCCGCGTGCGGGAGGAATGCGGCAACGTCGGCGTCTTCCAGCTCGCGGACAAGAAGGTGGTGCTGCTGTCCGGCGCCGAGGCCAACGAATTCTTCTTCCGCTCCACCGACGAGGATCTCGACCAGCAGGCCGCCTACCCGTTCATGAAGCCGATCTTCGGCGAGGGCGTCGTGTTCGACGCGAGCCCCGAGCGTCGCAAGGAGATGCTGCACAACCAGGCGCTGCGCGGCGAGCAGATGAAGGGCCACGCCGCGACGATCGCCCACGAGGTCGACCGCATGGTGGCGCAGTGGGGCGACGAGGGCGAGATCGATCTCCTCGAATTCTTCGCGGAGCTGACCATTTACACGTCCTCGGCCTGCCTGATCGGCACGAAGTTCCGTGAGCAACTCGACGGCCGGTTCGCGCACCTCTACCACGAGCTCGAGCAGGGCACCGACCCCATCGCATATGTCGACGCCTACGCCCCGATCGAGAGCTTCCGCCGACGGGACGAGGCGAGGGTGCAGTTGGTGGACCTCGTCCAGGAGATCATGAACGGGCGCATCGAGAACCCTCCCCAGGGCAAGGAGGACCGGGACATGCTCGACGTGCTCGTCTCGATCAAGGACGAGAACGGCAACGAGCGCTTCACCGCGGACGAGATCACCGGCATGTTCATCTCGATGATGTTCGCCGGGCACCACACCACCTCCGGCACCGCGGCCTGGACCCTGATCGAGCTGCTGCGGCACCCGGACTATGCGAAGCAGGTGGTCGCCGAACTCGACGACCTCTACTCGGACGGCTCCGACATCAGTTTCGGGGCGCTCAGGCAGATCCCGAAGCTCGAAGCGGTACTGAAGGAGACGCTGCGGTTGCACCCGCCGCTGATCATCCTGTTGCGCGTCGCGCGGGGCGAGTTCGAGGTCGGCGGCTACCGGATCGCCGAGAACGACCTGGTGGCGGCCACACCGGCGATCTCCAACCGGATCGCCGAGGACTTCCCGAACCCGGACACGTTCGATCCCGAACGCTACATCGACCCCAACCAGGAAGACATCGTCAACCGCTGGACGTGGATTCCGTTCGGCGCAGGCAGGCACCGCTGCGTCGGGGCCGCGTTCGCGCTGATGCAGCTGAAGGCAATCTTCTCGATTCTCCTGCAGGACTGGGAGTTCGAGATGGCGCAACCCTCCGAGACATACCGCAACGATCACAGCAAGATGGTGGTGCAGCTGCAGCAGCCGTGCACCGTGAGGTACCGGAAGCGAAGCACGTGATGAAGGTCGAAGCCGATCTCGACCTGTGCCAGGGTCATGCCGTGTGTGAGATGGAGGCACCCGACGTCTTCGTCGTCCCGAAGCACGGCAAGGTCGAGATCCTCGACACCGACCCACCCGAGAACCTGCGCGCGGAAGTCGAGAGCGCCGTGCGTTTCTGCCCGACCCAGGCCCTGCGGATCCTCGCGGACGACGACTCTGAAGGAGATAGCTGATGGTGCAGTTCGATCGTGCGGAGCTCGACGAGATGGTGCAGCGCTGGGTGGACGAGAACAAGCGGTGCGAATCCCTCGGCGACTGGAAGCCGCTGGCCGAGATGTACACCGAGGACGCCACGTACGGATGGAACTACGGGCCGAAGGACGACTTCATGGCCGTCGGCCGGGACGAGATCCGCGACCTGGCGCTCGGGCAGGAAATGGACGGGCTCGAGGGCTGGGAGTATCCGTACCAGCAGTTCGTCATCGACGATCGCAGCGGCGACGTCATCGGATTCTGGAAGCAGGTGTCCGAACGCACCCGCAACGACGGCACGCACTATCAGGTCACCGGAATCGGCGGCAGCTGGTTCCGGTACGGCGGAAACTTCCAATGGTCCTGGCAGCGTGACTTCTTCGACTTCGGCAACGTCTCGAGCCTGTTCCTCGAGATGATCACGAACAACGCGATGTCCGACGGCATGAACGCGCGGATCCAGCGCGCGACGTCCGGCCGGCTGCCGGGGTGGTATCCGGTCGGCAAGGCCCCGGTCCCGCTGTGGTGAGTACGGTGAAGGTTCCGGTGTCATTCGCCGATCTGTCCCGCGCGGATCTCGCGATTCTCGTGCCGGAACTGCTCCTGTGCGGTCATCTCATCGATCGATCCGGTATGCCGCACCTGATCGGGGCGTTCGGTCGCGAGGGCATGACGCAGGTCGCGATCGAGGAGTGGATGGCGTCGAGCCCCCTCTACACGCGGCGGATGCAACGCGCGCTGGGATTCGAGGGCGACGGCGTCGTCACGATCTTCAAGGGTCTGCAGCTCGACATCGGTGCGCCGCCCCAGTTCATGGACTTCCGGTACCGCGTCACCGATCACGATCACGGCGAATTCTGGCTGGATCACTGCGGCGCATTGATGGACGTCGAACCGATGGGCGACGAGTACGTCACGGCGATGTGCCACGACATCGAGGACCCGACGTTCGACGCCACCGCCCTGGCCACCAACCCGCACGCGCAGGTGCGTCCCGTGCACCGTCCGCCCCGCAGACCTGCGGACCGGACACCGCACTGCCTCTGGACGGTCACCATCGACGACACCAACGTGCCACCTCCGATTCCGGAAGGGCTGGTGACAGTGGGGAAGTCGCAGGCAGCGACGGTCGAGTTGTCGCCGATCGACACCGTCGGGCCGGGGCGGCACGACTACGCGGGCGCGCTCCTCGACGACCTGCGGTTCCCGGACTTCTCCCATTCGGCTCTGACTCGGATGGCGGAGGAGGTGTGCCTGCAGCAGCACCTGCTGACCCTCGGTTTTCTGCTCGCGGTGCGGGCCCGCACCGACGCGGCGGCCGCACTCGACATCGCACGCAAGCAACTCACCGGCATCGCCGGCCTCACGTCGGAGCGGATCCGGAACGCGCTCGGGCTGCCCGCGGACCTCGAGGGTCTCGCCGTCGTCCTCGCTGTGCATCCGGCGTTCAATCCCCATCAGTACGTGGACGTCTCGATCACCCTCGGCGACCGTCTGCTGCTGACTCTCGGACGCGACTGCGGAGCCGGGGAGGACGGGGCGTGGCCGTCCATGATCGACGGCGAGCACCTCGGGCCGCTGAATGCGCTCGTGCGCGGGGTGTCGCCGCGCTTCGCGGTGCGGGTGGTCGAGGAGACGGATACGGCGCTGAGCGTGGAGGTCGTGACCGGTGAGCCGCCCGCGAAGGAAGCACCCGAGGTGGCGCTCACCCGGTTCAGCACCGGAGCCGACTTCGCGTTCACCGATCGAGGAATACCCCTACCCCTCACAGTCGTCTGAGAGAGGACGCCCCCGTGGCCTACAACCTTGCAGACCTCTTCGAGCATTCCGTCGACGCGATGCCGGAACGGGTGGCGCTGATCTGCGGCGCCCGACGCGTCACCTACCGGGAACTGGAGGACCGCGCCAACAGGCTGGCCCACCACTTCCTGGAGGTTGGGCTGACCGCCGGCTCGCACATCGGCGTGCACCTGCACAACTCCATCGAGACCATGGAGACGTTGCTGGCGGCGTACAA
>NZ_UAUI01000013.1 GCF_900455735.1 Rhodococcus wratislaviensis
AAGTCAATCATCGAATTGGCTATCTATCAAGCCTTATCTCGAAAAATGTGAATCTGCTATAACCTGAGAGCGGCCACTGATCCCCTGCCTCGCGACCAGGACCAGCCCTATCCCAGGGCAGGGAGCGAGACGAGGAGGACATCGGCAGATCTGTTATCGCATATTCACTTAAAGGGAGCGGTCGGCGGGAACGTCCGCGACCTGCCAACGAGGAGGAATCACATGTACGACGCTGTCATCGTCGACGCCGTCCGCACACCGGTCGGCCGACGGGGCGGAGCACTCGCCGGTATCCACCCCGTCGACCTGTCCGCGCACGTGCTTAGCGCCCTGAGCGATCGGAACGACCTGGATCCGACTTCCGTGGACGACGTGCTGTGGGGTTGCGTCAGCCAGGTCGGCGAACAGGCCGGCGGCGTCGGCCGGTTCGCGGTCCTTGCGGCCGGCTGGCCGGAGTCGGTGCCCGGTGTGTCGATCGAGCGTGCCTGCGGGTCGTCGCAACAGGCCCTCCACTTCGCCGCGGCGGGCGTGATCAGCGGTCAGTACGACATCGCCATCGCCGGGGGCGTCGAGAGCATGAGCCGCGTTCCGATGGGGTCGGCACGTAATGCCACGGGATGCGGCACACCGTTCGGCCCACTCGTCCGGGAGCGGTACGACCACGTCGAGTTCAACCAGGGCGTCGGCGCCGAGATGATCGCCGAGAAATTCGCCCTGAGCAGGTCGGGACTCGACCAGCATGCACTGGACTCGCACGCGCGTGCCGCGGCAGCCATCGACGAGGGGCGGTTCGTGGGGCAGATCGCCCCGGTCGAGGTGACCGGCCCGGACGGGGCGTCGTTCGTGTTCGACACCGACGAGGGCATCCGACGCACGTCGACGCTGGAACGCCTGAGCGCACTCCCCACCCCGTTCAAGGAGGACGGCCGGATCACGGCGGGCAATTCGTCGCAGATTTCGGACGGCGCCGCAGCACTGCTCGTGACCAGCAGCGAGGTTGCCGCGCGCCACGGATGGAACCCGCTGGCCCGCATCCACACGGTGGCTCTCGCCGGAGTCGATCCGGTGACCATGGCCACCGGCCCGATCCCGGCCACTGCCAAGGTCCTCGCGCGGGCCGGGCTGTCCCTCGATGACATCGGAGCATTCGAGATCAACGAGGCGTTCTCGTCGGTCACACTGGCCTGGCTGCAGGAGACCGGTGCCGACTACGCGAAGCTCAATCCGCTGGGCGGCGCGATGGCGATCGGCCACCCGCTCGGCGGCTCAGGCGCCCGGCTGGCGACCACACTGGTGCACCACATGCGCGACAGCAGAATTCGGTACGGCCTGCAGTCGATGTGCGAGGCGGGCGGCATGGCCAACGCGATGGTCCTCGAACTTCTCTGACCGAGAGACCGACGATTCCCGGCCTCGTGAAAATTCTCGATCACCTGGATACGACCCCAGATTTCCTTGACATATGCCTATATGTATCGCAAAGTGAATATGCGCTAACCAGTTGCTGGAGCTTGTTCCGAGTGGATTCGGCGCAGGACCCCCATCCTGGCGGCAGGCGCCGCCCCTCATACCCAAGGAGTTGCCGTGGCAAGTCTCGATCCCGGCGTCATCGGCACCCGGATTCCCGAGCACACCGTGGAGGTCGAGCGCGGGCGACTGTCCTTCTTCGCCCGCGCCACCGGGCAGGACGACCCGATCTACACCGACCCGGGCGCCGCGGCGGAGGCCGGCCACCGCGACCTGCCGGTGCCCCCCACCTTCCTGTTCTGCCTCGACATGGAGCGGCCGAGTCCGTCGACCTTCTACACGGACCTCGGCATCGACATCCGCACGATTCTGCACGGCGAGCAGTCGTTCACCTACCACGCCGCCGCGTACGCCGGTGACACCCTTCACTTCTCGACCGAAGTCACCAACTGCTACGCCAAGAAGGGCGGGGCGCTCCAGTTCCTCGTCCGCACCACCGAGGTCACCCGCCACGGCGAGCCGATCGCGCAGCTGCGATCGACCACCGTCATCCGCGACCCGAGAGCCTCCGCGTAGCGGTACGGCACCACGCCACAGAACATTTCATTCATCACGAACCTCGAGGAACAACACATCATGGGAACTCTGGACGGAAAAGTCGCCCTCGTCTCCGGCTCCGGCCGCGGCATCGGCCGGGAAATCGCACTCAAACTCGCCTCCGAGGGCGCCGCCGTCGTGGTCAACGACCTCGACCCCGAACCTGCCACCCAGACCGAGCAGGACATCAAGGCAGCAGGCGGGCAGGCCGTCGCCTGCGTCGGATCGGTGACGGAGGACGGATTCGCGGAACGGTTCGTGAACACCGCAATCGAATCATTCGGCGGCCTCGACATCATCGTCAACAACGCCGGCTACACCTGGGACACCGTCATCCAGAAGATGACCGACGAACAGTGGGACACGATCCTGGACGTCCATCTGAAGGCGCCGTTCCGGATCCTGCGCGCCGCCCAGCCGTACATCAAGGCCAACCCCACCGACTACCACCGCAAGGTCGTCAACGTCTCCTCGGCCGCGGGTGTCTTCGGCAATCCCGGACAGTCCAACTACGCCGCCGCGAAAGCGGGCGTCATCGGACTCACCAAGACCCTCGCCAAGGAGTGGGGCCGCTACAAGGTCAACGTCAACGCCGTCGCATTCGGTTTCATCCTCACCCGGATGACGGAGGCGGTGTCGGGCGACGACACGTTCGTCGAGATCGGCGGCCGCAAGATCAAGGCGGGTGTCAGTCAGGCGGTGATGGATCGGGTGAAGACGTCCAACCCGCTCGGCCGGCCGGGCACGCCCGCCGAAGCCGCCGGAGCGGTCTACGTGCTCTGCGCGCCCGAGACCGACTATGTCAGCGGCCAGTGCCTGAACGTCGACGCCGGTTCACGCTGAATCCGTACCGATCCCCCTGTCAAGGAGCGCTTCTGATGAGCACTGACGCCACGTCCGCCGCGAGCGGACCCCTCACCGGACTGCGGATCGTCGAGCTCGGCGGAATCGGGCCGGGCCCGTTCTGCGGGATGCTGCTCGCCGATCAGGGTGCGGACGTGATCCGGATCGACCGGCACACCGAGATCGGATCCCGATCCGGGCACCCTGTGCTGCATCGCAATCGGCGGTCCGTCGCCCTGAACCTGAAGGATCCGCGTGATGTCGAGACCGTGCTGAAGATCATCGACACCGCTGATGCGGTGATCGAAGGTTTCCGGCCGGGTGTCACCGAACGCCTGGGCCTCGGACCCGGCGTCTGCCTGGCCCGGAACCCCGAGCTGGTGTACGGCCGGATGACGGGCTGGGGTCAGGACGGGCCGCTGGCGCAGGAGCCGGGCCACGACATCAACTACATCGCCCTGACCGGCGCCCTCGGCGCAATGGGCTCGGAGGGTGACGTTCCCCCGGTGCCGTTGAACCTGGTCGGCGACATGGGCGGCGGCGGAATGCTTCTCGCACTGGGGATGACGACGGCGATGCTCCGGTCCCGGATCGACGGCCGCGGACAGGTGGTCGATGCGGCGATGACCGACGGCACAGCGGTGCAGCTGGCCCTGATCCACGGTTTGCTCGCCCGCGACCGGTGGGTGGACCGGCGGGCGTCGAACATGTTCGACGGCGCGGCGCCGTTCTATCGGACATACCGTTGCGCGGACGGACGATTCGTGGCCGTCGGCTGCGTCGAACCGCAGTTCTACGCCGCGATGCTCCGGGTGCTGGAGCTGGCCGACGACCTACATTTCGCCCGGCAACACGACCGCGACGCGTGGCCGACGATGGCCGAACGCCTTGCCCAGGTCTTCTCGACCCGGACCCGAACCGAGTGGGAGTCGAGGTTCGACGGCCAGGGCGCGTGTGTTTCACCCGTCCTGACCCTCACCGAAGCAGCCGAACACCCGCACAACGTGAGCCGCGGAACCTTCGGAACCTTCGGGGACGGTTCCGTTCAACCCTCCCCCGCACCCCGCTACCTGGGAACGCCCGCTTCGGCGCCCACACCCGCGCCGTACGTCGGCGCCCACACCCGCGAGGTCCTCGCCGAGATCGGCCTCGACGCCGGTCACGCGGCGGCCCTCGCCTGACGACTACACGAACAGGACGTACGACACATGGGAACTCTGGACGGAAAAGTCGCCCTCGTCTCCGGCTCCGGCCGCGGCATCGGCCGGGAAATCGCACTCAAACTCGCCTCCGAGGGCGCCGCCGTCGTGGTCAACGACCTCGACCCCGAACCTGCCACCCAGACCGAGCAGGACATCAAGGCAGCAGGCGGGCAGGCGGTGAGCTGCGTCGGATCGGTATCCGACGACGGATTCGCCGAGCGGTTCGTGAACACCGCCGTCGAATCGTTCGGCGGCCTCGACATCATCGTCAACAACGCCGGCTACACCTGGGACACCGTCATCCAGAAGATGACCGACGAACAGTGGGACACGATTCTCGACGTCAACCTCAAGGCGCCGTTCCGGATCCTGCGCGCCGCCCAGCCGTACATCAAGGCCAACCCCACCGACTACCACCGCAAGGTCGTCAACATCTCCTCGACGTCCGGCTTCTACGGCAATGCGGGACAGGCGAACTACGGTTCCGCGAAAGCGGGCGTCATCGGACTCACCAAGACCCTCGCCAAGGAGTGGGGCCGCTACAAGGTCAACGTCAACGCCGTCGCGTACGGGTTCATCGTCACCCGCATGACCGAGGTCACGGCCGAGACGAACACGACGCTGAACATCGACGGGCGCGACATCCGCGTCGGAGTCAACCCCGACCGCATGGCGGCGATGGCCACCACGATCCCGTTCGGCCGGGGCGGCACCCCGAAGGAGGCCGCGGGAGCGGTGTACCTCCTCTGCACACCCGAATCCGACTACGTCAACAGCCAGTGCCTGGTCGTCGACGCCGGCCGGGTCTGAGCGACAACCCGTGAAATTGGAGAAAGCATGAGCCGCAGGACGATCGTGGCCGGGGTTGGCATGATCCCGTTCACGAAACCCGGACAGAGCGACGACTACGACGTGATGGGCGCCGCGGCCGCGCACGCCGCCCTGCGGGATGCCGGAGTCGACTACGCGAGCGTGCAGCAGGCCTACGCCGGCTACGTGTACGGCGACTCCACGTGCGGGCAGCGCGCCCTGTACCGGCTCGGGCAGACCGGCATCCCGGTCGTCAACGTCAACAACAACTGCGCCACCGGGTCGACGGCGCTGTGGCTCGCCCGTCAGGCGGTCGAGAGCGGCGCGGCCGAGTGTGTGCTGGCGGTCGGCTTCGAGCAGATGCAGCCGGGCGCGCTGAAGGGCGCGTGGACCGACCGGCCGCGGCCGCTCGGCCGCTTCGACGAGGTGCTCGAGGACACGTTCGGCATCGACACCGACGTGCCCCGCGCGGCGCAGTACTTCGGCGCGGCGGGTCTGGAGTACATGGCCAAGTACGGCATGAAAGCGGAAACGTTCGCGAAGATCCAAGTGAAGGCCCGCCGGCATTCCGCGAACAACCCGTACTCGGTGTTCCGGACTCCGCTGACCGAAGAGGAAGTGCTCGCGGCACCGACTCTCTACGGACCCGTCACGCGATACCAGGCATGCCCTCCCACCTGCGGTGCGGCCGCAGCCGTCCTCTGCAGCGAAGAGTTCGCCCGTGCCCACGGCCTGCGCGCCGACGTGGCCATCGCGGCCCAGTCCATGACCTCCGACCTGCCCAGCACGTTCGACGACCGCAGCATGATCAAGGTCGTCGGCTCGGACGTCACGAGGACGGCAGCGCAGAACGTGTACGAGATGTCGGGCGTGGATCCGCACGACATCGCGGTCGTCGAACTCCACGACTGCTTCACCGTCAACGAGGTGCTCTGCTACGAGGCACTCGGGCTCGTCGAGGAGGGCGGCGCCGAGCAGTTCATCCTCGACGGCGACAACACCTACGGAGGCCGGGTGGTCGTCAACCCGTCGGGCGGACTGCTGTCCAAGGGGCACCCGCTGGGCGCCACCGGCCTCGCACAATGCACCGAACTCGTCTGGCAGTTGCGCGGCGAGTCCGGTCCCCGGCAGGTCGAGGGCGCCACCCTCGCACTTCAGCACAACCTGGGTCTCGGCGGCGCGGGCGTCGTCACCCTGTACGAGAAAGTCGGCTGAGATGAATTCCGGAGACACCCTCACCCTCGAGCTACCGAAGGTCACCCGCTCCACGCTCGCCCTGTACGCGGGCGCGTCGGGTGACCACAATCCGGTGCACATCGACATCGACGCGTGCACCGCCGTCGGAATTCCCGACGTGTTCGCCCACGGCATGCTGTCGATGGCGTACCTGGGCCGATTGCTGACGAACTACGTTGCACAGGAACGCATCCGTTCGTACAACGTCCGATTCTCGGCGATCACACCGGTCAACTCGACCCCGTCCTGCACCGGGACGGTGGTGAAGGTCGAGAACGGTCTCGCCCACCTCGATCTCACCGTGACCCTGCCGGACGGAACGGTCACCCTCCAAGGGTCCGCCGTCGTCACCGCGAACTGAAAGGACATCAGAGATGAAACGCACGGTCTACAACGACGAACACGAGGCGTTCCGGGACACCATCCGGACGTTCATCGCCAAGGAGATCACTCCGCACTACGCGGACTGGGAATCGGCGAACCGCGTTCCGCGTGAATTGTTCACCAAACTCGGCGACCTCGGCGCCACCGGATTCGGCATCCCGGAGGAATTCGGGGGCGCCGGCGACGCAAGCTTCAAGTTCCAAGCCATCATGCAGGAGGAAGCCGCCCGCGCTGCAGTCGGATTCGGCCACTACACCGTCAGCATCGGCATCGTGCTGCCGTATCTGCTCCGGTTGGCCGACGAGGTGCAGAAGAAGCGCTGGCTTCCCGGAGTGGCGTCCGGCGAGACCATGCTGTGCATCGCCATGACGGAGCCGGGTACCGGTTCCGACCTCGCCGGGATCAAGACCACCGCCAAGCTCTCCGAGGACGGCACGCATTACGTCCTCAACGGGGCCAAGACCTTCATCACCGGCGCGGTCAACTCGGAACTCTGTGTGGTCGTGGCCCGCACCTCGGCCCCCACGGCGGACGATCGCCGCTTCGGCTTGAGCCTGCTCGTCGTTCCGACCGACAGCCCCGGGTTCGAATACGGTCGCAAGCTGGAGAAGCTGGGCTTGCGCGCCAGCGACACCAGCGAGCTGTCCTTCACCGATGTGGTGGTTCCGGTGGAGAATCTGCTCGGCGAGCAGGATCGCGGTTTCTCCTAT
The DNA here is from genome assembly GCF_900455735.1 of Rhodococcus wratislaviensis. Lineage (GTDB taxonomy): Bacteria > Actinomycetota > Actinomycetes > Mycobacteriales > Mycobacteriaceae > Rhodococcus_F > Rhodococcus_F wratislaviensis. The sequence continues at coordinate 7,250 of NZ_UAUI01000013.1, forward strand.
CTCGGGCAGAACCTGCCGCGCGAGCGCCTGTCCATCGGCGTCGGCGGAGTCTCGTCCGCTGCCGCCGCGGTCCGGTTCGCGAAGGACTACGTGACCGAGCGGAAGGTGTTCGGCAAGCCGGTCGCGAGCTTCCAGAACACCAAATTCGTTCTCGCCGAGTGCGCCACGGACGTCGAAGCCGCCCAGGTGCTCGTGGACCGAGGGCTCGAACTGGACGATTCCGGCGAGCTCACCGCTGCCGACGCCGCACGGATCAAGTTGTTCTGCACCGAAGTCGCGGCACGCGTCATCGACAAATGCCTGCAGCTGCACGGCGGCTACGGCTACATGCTCGAATACCCCATCGCCCGTCTGTACGCAGACACTCGCGTCAGCCGCATCTACGGCGGAACCAGCGAGGTCATGAAGACCATCATCGCCAAGGACATGGGCCTGTAGGGCCCGCACGTTCACCACCCCAATCCCTGATCCCCTAGTACACCTGGAGTTCCCATGCGCGACGCAGTCATTGTCGACGCCGTCCGGACCGCGGTCGGCAAACGGGGCGGCGCACTGTCCCGAATGCACGCGGCCTCGTTGTCCGCTCATGTGCTCGGCGCACTCGCCGACCGGGTCCGTCTCGATCCGGGCCTCGTCGACGACGTGGTCTGGGGCTGCGTCGGCACGCTCGGCATGCAGTCGGGCTGCATCGCCCGTTCCGCCGTGCTCGCCGCCGGCTGGCCCGAGCACGTTCCCGGCGTCACCGTCGACCGTCAGTGCGGGTCTTCGCAGCAGGCCGTGCATCAGGCCGCTGCGGGGGTGATCTCCGGGCAGTACGACGTTGCGGTCGCGGGTGGCGTCGAGATGATGAGCGCCGTTCCCCTCGGATCCGCCCGCGCTGCGGGCGATTTCGGGGAGCCCCACGGACCGCTCGTCTGGGACCGTTACAACGGGGTGCGGTTCAACCAGGGCATGGGCGCGCAGCTGATCGCCGACGAATACGGTCTCACTCGCACCGAGTTGGACCAGCATGCTCTCGATTCCCACGCCCGGGCCGCGGCCGCGATCGACGGGGGTCGCTTCAAGGACCAGATCACCGCGGTCGACGTCACCGACGCCGAGGGCAGGATGCACGTCTTCGACACCGACGAAGGCGTGCGGCGCGGCGGCACGCTCGAGACACTGGCGCGGCTGCGTCCGGCGTTCGACGAGGACGGCATCATCACCGCGGCGAATTCGTCCCAGATCTCCGACGGGTCCGCGGCCCTGCTGATCACCACCAGCGAGTTCGCCGAGGCACAGGGCTGGACCCCGATCGCCCGCATCCACACGGCGGTGGTCACCGGCACCGACCCCGTGACGATGCTGAAGGGTCCCATACCGGCAACCGCCAAGGCATTGGCGAAGTCCGGGCTGTCGGTCGACGACATCGGCGCGTTCGAGATCAACGAGGCGTTCGCCTCGGTGTCCCTGGCCTGGATGCGCGAGACCGGCGCCGACTACGAACGTCTGAACCCCAACGGCGGCGCGATGGCGTTGGGTCACCCCATCGGCGGTTCCGGCGCCCGGCTCATGACCACCCTGGTTCATCACATGCGCGACGAGGGCATCCGCTACGGGCTGCAGTCGATGTGCGAGGGCGGTGGCATGGCCAACGCGACGATCCTCGAATTGATTTGACATGAAGGACCTTCCACATATGAGTGACGTCCAGGTCCCCGATCTGACCGGTAGCTGGCCGACCGGTCTCCCCCGCAGTCTCGACTATCCGGAGTGCGGCGCCGACGCCATCCTGGCCGGGGCAGCACGCTCGTACCCGAACCGTGTCGCGCTGCGGGACGGCGACACCACCCTCACCTTCGCCGAATTGCACGATCGAGCACTGAGGGTGGCCGGGAGCCTCCGGATCCGCGGCATCGAACCCGGGGATGCGGTCGCACTCCATATGCCCAACTCCCTCTGGTACGTGGTGGCCTATTACGGCGCACTGTGTTCCGGAGCGGCGGTGGCACCGATCAATCCCGCGCAACCGGCCGCCGAACTGCGGCGTCAACTCGACGAGTGTGCCGCGAAAGTGGTGTTCACGCACCCGTCCTGCGCAGCCGCGGCGCTCGCCGCCCAGATGGAGTCGGAGTGCGAGCGGACCCTGGTCGTCATCCCTGCCACTGCGGCAGGCCCGGCCGGCAGCGAGGCGACCACCACCGGTCTGGTGCCTCTCGCCGAACTGCTGGATGCCGAACCGCTGACGAATTATCGCGTGGATCCGGATCTCGTCGCCCACCTCCAGCTGACCGGTGGTACCACCGGACGGTCGAAGGCGGTGCGCGTGCTGCACCGGAATCTGGTTGCGAACGTCGTGCAGACCACGAGCTGGCGGACCGGACACGCTGCCACGCTGGACGACGGTGCGATCACGTTGACACCGATCACCGGCGCGCAGACTCCGCACATGCTCGTGCCCGGTGCGAGCGTGTCGATCGCGGTGGCTCCGCTCTTCCACGGCCTCGGCCTGGTGAGCCACAATTTCGCGACTCTCATGGGGGGAACCGCGATCCTGTCGGGTCGCTTCGACCCGGACACCTTCCTCGACGACGTGGATCGCCACCGCGTCACCTACCTCGCCGGATCGCCGACGATGTACTACGCGATCCTGAGGGCGCGCACGCTCCGCGAGCACGACCTGACGTCGGTGCGGTACATCGGGTCCGGGGCCGCCCCGCTCGACACCACAGCCATCCGCACGCTGCGGGAGGTGTTTCCACGCGCGATGGTCACCGAGGGGTACGGCCTGAGCGAAGCGACGATGGCGGTGACGATGCACGCCGCCTCCCCGGCGGTGGACACTCCGCTCGGCAGCGTCGGCGTACCGATCTTCGACACCGAAATCGAGATCCGGGACGACGACGGGTCGACCGTGCTTCCGGTCGGCCGCGCAGGCCAGATCTGGGCTCGCGGCCCGCAGATCACCGACGGCTACCAGGGTGAACCCGAATTGACCGCACGGCAGTTCATCGGAGGCTGGTTGCACACCGGAGACATGGGCAGGATCGACGACTACGGCCATCTGTTCATCGTGGGACGCACGAAGGATCTGATCATCTACAAGGGATACAACGTCTATCCACAGCCGCTGGAGGAACTCGTTTGTACGCATCCGGCCGTGGCGCAGGCCGCGGTGGTCGGGGCTCCGAGCGAGACCGCGGGCGAGATTCCGGTGGCCTTCGTGGTGCTGCGCCCAGGGGTCCGCAGCAGTGCGGAGATCACCGACTCGATCATCGGGCACGTTGCGGCGGAAGTGGCCCCGTATCAGCGCGTCCGAGCGGTCCACGTGCTCGACGCACTCCCGGCCACCGCCACGGGCAAGATCCGGAAGGCGGACCTCCGGGAGAGCCTCGGAGCGTAGACGTTTCCGCACGACGGGCGAAGGGCGGCGGTTCCTCGGAACCGCCGCCTTCCTCGTTCGCGGGCTGCCGTCAGTTGCCCAGAAGGACCGCGGTACCGATCTCGGCCAGCCGTTCCGCAAGATCCGGACGACGCCGAAGCCTGCCGGTTCGAACCGCGTTCTCCACCACGGTCAGTGCGGCACTGACTGTAATCCTCGCCTCGGCCGGTGTGAGGCCGGGCTTCACCTCGTCCAGCACCTGCACCCACAGGCCGAGATATTCGCGCTGGCTCTGCTCGCACGTCTTGCGGAACTTGTCGGGGAGCTGGTCGAGTTCGCTGATCAACACCCCGAGGAGGTGGCGCTCGGTGATCGCGAAGTCGATGTGCGCCTTCAAGAGCCCGATGAGGGCCTCGTCCGGACTACCGGCCTCCGTCATCGCCTGCGCCGCCCCGAGCCGCCGTCGCTCCCCACCCCGGGACACGGCGGCGACGAGGAGGTCGACCTTGGCATCGAAGTGGTTGTAGACGTTCGGACCTGTCGTTCCGGCGGCCTCACCGATCTCCTCGGTGTTCACGGACTGGTATCCGCGCTCGTCGAAGAGCCGGATCGCCTCGATCAGGAGCAGTTCACGACGCGGAAGAGTCACCGAGACTGGCCTGCCCTGCGGCTGGTCCCGCGACTCCGAGACGCCCACACGGGCCAGTACGACCCTCTCGGCGAGGGCGTACAGCAGCGCCTCCATCTGTCGTCTCCCGAGGGCAACGCGGTGCCCCGAGATACTGCCGAAGACCGCGATCACGCTCCACCCGAGGAGGTACTCGTCGCCGTCGTGCAGTTCGGGACGCTCGGCGCGAATCAGCGCGGCCACCCGGGCGGCGACGTCTTTGACCTGCGCCCGCATGAGCTCGCGCTGCTGCGCCGGAAGGTGCCTGGCCTCGCGCTGCCACAGCAGGAACAGTCCGCGTCGCCGCGACACCGACGAGGACAGATTGGTCAGCAGCGCCTTCAGGTCTGCGGATTCCGACACCGTGGCGAACAGTGAGTCGAGGCCGGCCTGGACCGCGCTGTGAAGCAGATCCGGCTTGTTGCGGAAGTGCCGGTAGAGAGCGGGAGCGGTGATCCCGACCTCGGCGGCGACGTCGGCGACGGACACGTTGTGATAGCCGCGTTCCCGGAACAGGTCGCCGGCCGCGGCGAGAATCTGCTGCTTGCGGTCGTGGGGTCTGCGTACGACCATGCTGGCATCCTCCGTGTCCCTGCGGAATCCCCTCGCCCGGTGCCGATTTGCAACGATATGAGGTAAGATTCACTTATTCGCGAAAAGAGCGTGCTCTATCGCAATTCTTCCCGATCATCTGGTTAGGGAATCTTACCCCACGTACTGTCCGGCCCTCTCTCGCCGGAGTACTGACCGAAGGGACACCGACCGTGAAGCGAACCGTGTTCGACGAAGATCACGAAACCTTCCGCAAGACTATCCGCGAGTTCATCGCCAAGGAGGTCGCGCCGTCGTATGCCGGATGGGAAAGCGAGGGCCAGGTGCCTCGTGCGCTCTACCGGCGGCTCGGTGAACTCGGAGTGTTCGGTATCGAGATCCCCGAGCAGTACGGCGGGGCCGGGGAGACCAGCTTCAAATACCAGGCAGTGATCCGCGAGGAAGCGGCACGCGCAGGCGTCAGCTTCGGCGCCGACGTGGTGCACACCTGTCTCGTGCAGCCCTACCTGCTGGAATACGGCACCGAGGAGCAGAAGCAGCGATGGCTGCCCCGGTTCGTCTCCGGCGAGATGATGACGGCCATCGCGATGACCGAGCCCGGCGCCGGTTCCGATCTGGCAGGAATCAAGACGACCGCCGCACTGTCCGAAGACGGCACGCACTACGTGCTGAACGGCGCGAAAACCTTCATCACCGGTGGCGCACAGGCGGATCTGATCCTGGTGGTGTGCCGCACCTCCCCGCCCGACCCCGGCAACCGCAGAGGTGGTCTGTCGATCCTGTGCGTCGACACCGCATCGGAGGGCTTCGGTGTCGGACGCAAGCTGGAGAAGATCGGCCTGCGCGCTCAGGACACCGCCGAGCTGTCGTTCACCGACGTGGTGGTCCCCGTCGAGAATCTCCTCGGTGAGGAGGGCGCCGGATTCTCCTATCTGACTCGCAACCTGGTGCGGGAGCGCCTCGGAGCAGCGGTGGGTGCTTACGCGAACGCGAGCGCCGCGATCGAGTTCGCCAAGGCCTACGTGCTCGAACGGCAGGTCTTCGGCACGCCGGTGGCGGCGTTCCAGAACACGAAGTTCGTTCTCGCCGAATGTGCGACGGAGGTGCAAGCCGCTCAGAGCATGGTCGACCGCGCACTGGACCTCGACGAGATCGGCGAGTTGACCGTCGCCGACGCGGCGAAGATCAAGCTGTTCTGCACCGAGGTCGCCGGGCGCGTCATCGACAAGTGCCTGCAACTGCACGGCGGTTACGGCTACATGCGTGAGTACCCGATCGCCCGGCTGTACGCCGATACCCGCGTCAACCGGATCTACGCCGGTTCCAGCGAGGTCATGAAGACCATCATCGCGAAGGACCTCGGCGTGTAGCGAGACGACAGCAGGCCCCGCACCTCCGGGTGCGGGGCCTGCTGTCACGTCCTAGAGGATGTCGATCACGGTGCGCAACGCTTCACCGGTCCTCATCTGGCGGATGGCCTCGTTGATCCCGGACAGCGGAACGTGGTGAGTAATCATGGACTGCAGATCGATTCGGCCCGCCCGCCACAGTTCGACGACCTTGGCGTAGGTGCGCCGGACGTCGTCACCGCCGAAGAACGACGGCAGCAACTTCTTCTCGTCCAGTACGAGTTCACCCATGGTGAGGCCGAGAGGCTCGGTCCGGGAGCCGGCGCCGACGAGGCAGACCGTTCCACCCCGGCGCGTGCAATCGTAGGCCGCGCGCAGCGTGCCCGGCGTGCCCACCGCCTCGAAGGCGTAGTCGACGCCGGCACCACCACTGAGCCGTTTCACGGTGTCCTGCAGTTCTTCCGGGGAAACCGCAGTCGTCGCGCCGAACTTCAGGGCCCAATCGCGCCGGTTGGAGGTGGGGTCGACCGCGACGATCTGAGCGGCACCGGCGACGCGGGCGCCCTGCAGAATACTGATCCCGACACCACCGAGACCGATCACGACCACCGACGAACCCGGCTCCACGCGGGCAGTGTTGAGCGCGGCACCGATCCCCGTGGTGACGCCGCACCCGATGAGCGCAGCGATCTCGTAAGGGACGTCGTCCGGGATCGTGATCGCGGCCGCGGCGGAGACGACGACCTCTTCGGCGAACGTCCCCTCGCCCATCATCCCCGGCAGCGCGATCCCGTCCATCTCGAAATTGGGTGTCGCGAGATTCTTGTATCCACTGAGGCACAGATGTGCCGCGCCCGACGTACAGGACGGGCAGCGGTCGCACGGCGGCATCCAGCAGATGACGACCCGGTCACCCACCGCCAGGTCGGCGACGCCGTCACCGACCTCGACAACTTCTCCGGCACCCTCGTGACCGGGGACGAACGGAGCCTTGTGCGGGAGTACACCACTCATCGCGGACAGGTCCGAATGGCACAGACCCGCCTTGTGCAGACGGACGCGGACCCGTCCGGGTCCGAACGACGTCGCGGTGATCGAGCGCGTGACGTCCAACTGCTCGTCCCCCGTCCGGTGCAGAACTGCGGCTTGCACTGATTTTCTCCTTCGACTATTGAGCGGGCAGGAAGATGGACTTGGTCTCCAGGTACGCGGCCAGCCCTTCGGGTCCGAACTCGCGGCCGAGGCCGGAGTTCTTGTAGCCGCCGAACGGTCCGGCGACGTCGAAGCGCTGGCAGTTCACCGAGAACGTGCCGGTCCGGACGCGGCGGGCGACGTCGAGGCCGTGCTGCACGTCGCCGGCCCACACCGCGCCCGAGAGCCCGAGGTCGGAGTCGTTGGTGATGCGGACGGCGTCGTCCTCGTCGTCGAACGGGATCAGGCAGACGACCGGCCCGAAGATCTCCTCCCGCGCGACGCGCATGGAGTTGTCGACGTTGCCGAGCAGAGTGGGCTCGACGTACCAGCCCGAGGACAGGCCGGCGGGCACACCGCCGCCGGTGAGGATTTTCGCGCCCTCCTCCTGGCCGAGACGGATGTAGTCGAGGTTCCGCTGCCGCTGTCGTGCGCTCACCATCGGCCCGATGACGGTGGCGGGATCGGACGGGTCACCGACTCTCAGCGCCGCGATCGCGGCGGCCAGTGTGTCGGCAACCTCGTCGTATCGCGCTGCGGGAACCAGGATGCGGGTGAGGGCGACGCACGCCTGGCCGCTGTTGACGAAGGCGCCGGCGACCACGCGCGGGATCGCCGTGTCGAGGTCGGCGTCCTCGAGGAGAATTGCGGCGGATTTGCCTCCGAGTTCGAGCGTCACGCGGGTGAGGTTCTCGGCAGCGGCAGCCATGATCTGCTTTCCCGCCAGGACCGATCCCGTGAAGGCCACCTTGTCGACCTCGGGATGCGCGACGAGATGACCGCTCACGTCTCGATCGGCGGGCAGCACACTCAGCACCCCGCGGGGAAGGCCTGCCTCCGTGCAGACCTCGGCGAGAAGGTTCGCGTCCAGTGGCGTCTCGGGTGCGGGCTTGAGGACGACCGTGCACCCCGCGAGGAGCGCGGGGGCCAGCTTGGCGGCGATCACGAGTTGAGGGACATTCCACGGAACGACCGCGGCGACCACCCCCACCGGTTCGTGACGCACCACCATCGGGCCCGTCACGCCCCGTCGCTCCTGTTCCCACCCGAATTCCGTGGCAGCAGTGCAGGCCGAACCGTACGCGGCGACGGCGCCGAGCACCTGGGTCCGCACGGCGGAGCTCATCGGGGCTCCGTTCTGGCGGGAGATCAGTTCGGCGAAGTCGCCGGCCCGGGCGGCGATCCCCTCCTTGATCCGGGTCACGACCCCGATCCGCTCGGCCAGCGGCATCAGCGGCCAGGGCCCGGTGTCGAAAGCAGCACGAGCAGCGGCGACCGCGCGGTCGACATCCTCGACCGTGGCGGCGGGCACCCGCCCGACGCGTTCCTCGCTGTGGGGCGAGATCACGTCGAGAGTTCCTGTCCCGGTCGGCGTCACCCAGTCACCACCGATGAAGAGCTTTCGGTACTCGACGACATCGTTCATGAGCGTGCATTCCTCCAGGGTGACGGTCGGAGACCGGTCGGCACGGGCCACGCGCCGGTGCGGTCCGGTGAATTCGTGGATCTACATCGTTTTCCACGAGATAACCAAATACTAGGCGATTTGATCAACTAAGTGAATAGTCAATAATGCTTGACCGGTTTTGTTGTCCGAGCCTGGTCTGCAGTCCGGTGACCCCGACGATCGGCGCCGGGGTGTCCGGGATCCGGCTGACCGGTGGCCTGCCCGACGAGACGATGTCGGAACTGCGTCGCGCACTCCTCGAATGGAAGGTCCTGTTCTTCCGGACATGCCGCCGGAGACCGTGGAGAGGCTGCGCCCCCAGTTCCCCACCGTCCAGCATCCGGTGGTCCGCGTGATACCCGAGACGGGGCGCCGCGTCCTCTTCGTGAACCTGAGCTTCACGCAACGCATCGTCGGGATGTCCCCGACCGAATCCGACGAATTGCTGCGCATGCTCTACCGGCACGTCCACCGTCCCGAATTCCAGGTGCGCCTGCGATGGCAGCCGAACACGGTGGCGTTCTGGGACAACCGCGCCTGCCAGCACTACGCGGCGAGTGACTACTTTCCGGCGCGGCGGGTGATGGAGCGGATCTCGATCGTCGGCGACCGTCCGGTCGGAGTGTCCTCCTGACACCGGAAGTCGACACGGAACCGGACTACCGGTTCACTCTCGCGAACGAACGGACCTTCCTCGCCTGGGTCCGCACTGCACTCGGACTGCTGGCCGGGATCACCCTCCGTGGGTGATCCCGCCGACAGCAGCGCGCGGTTAGCGTCGCCGAGAGCCGCATCCGAATTTCGGGGGCGGGCACCGACCACCGCCCTCAGCAGTCGCAGAGAGGTAGCCATGGCAGCCGATTCGACGGACATCCAACGCGGAACCCTTCCGATTCCCGACCTCGAGTACACGGGAACCGTCACCTACGACGCGTCGGATCCGGACACGAGCTATCCACCGATTCGCCGCCTGCTCCCACCCGACGGCTCCCCGAACGTGCTGGTCATCCTCGTCGACGACACCGGCTTCGGCGCGTCCAGCTCGTTCGGCGGTCCGGTGGAGACACCGAACTTCGAACGCGTCGCCGCCCAGGGGCTCAAGTACACCCGTTTCCACACGACGGCACTGTGCTCACCGACGCGTGCCGCTCTGCTGTCCGGCCGCAACCACCACACGGTCGGGATGGGTGGCATCACCGAGATTGCGACGAGCGCACCCGGTTACAGCTCGCTGAGGCCCAACAACTGCGCCCCGCTCGCCGAGATACTCAAGCTCAACGGTTACAGCACGGCGCAGTTCGGGAAGTGCCACGAGGTCCCCGTCTGGGAGTCCTCACCGGTCGGTCCCTTCGACCACTGGCCACACCCGGGCGGGGGCTTCGAGTACTTCTACGGGTTCATCGGCGGGGAGACCAACCAGTGGTACCCGGCAATCTACGAGAACACCTCCCCGCTCGAGCCCTGGGGCACTCCCGACGAGGGGTACCACTTCATGGCGGACATGGCGGACAAGGCGATCGCCTGGACCAAGCAGCAGAAGGCACTCGCGCCCGACAAGCCGTTCTTCACCTATTTCGCGCCCGGCGCCACCCACGCCCCACACCACGTGCCGAAGGAATGGGCGGACAAGTACCGGGGCAAGTTCGATCAGGGCTGGGACAAGCTCCGCGAAGAGACGTTCGCCCGGCAGAAGGAACTCGGGGTGGTCCCTCGCGAGGCCACCCTCACCGCTCGAAGCCCGGGCATCCCCGCGTGGGAGGAGATGAGCGAGAAACTCCGTCCGGCACTCGCCCGCCAGATGGAGGTCTATGCCGGATTCCTCGCCTACACCGACCACCACGTCGGACGGGTGCTGGATTCTCTCGACGATCTCGGAGTCCTCGACGACACCCTCGTGTACATCATCATCGGCGACAACGGGGCGTCCGCCGAAGGAACGACGAAGGGAACCACCAACGAGAGTTTCATCATCAACCACATGGATCACCTCGAAACCGAGGACTACATGATCGAGCACATCGACGACCTCGGCACTCCCGACTCCTACAACCACTACGCCATCGGCTGGGCACACGCGATGGACACCCCGTACCAGTGGACCAAGCAGGTGGCCTCGCATTGGGGCGGCACCCGCAACGGGACGATCGTGAGCTGGCCGAACGGCATCGCGGCACGCGGCGAGATTCGCGACCAATTCGCGCACGTCATCGATGTCGCACCCACGGTGCTCGCGGCCGCGGGCATTCCCGAACCGAGCACGGTGCACGGTGTCACGCAGCGCCCGTTCGAGGGCACGGCGATGAACTACTCCTTCGACGACGGTGACGCACCGGAACAGCACGAAACGCAGTACTTCGAGATGCTCGGCAACCGCGCGATCTTCCACAAGGGCTGGACCGCCGTCGCCAAACACAAGGACCCGTGGCTCTCCTCGTCGCACGGCCTCGACGCCGACGTATGGGAGCTCTACAACGTGGAAGAGGACTGGACGCAGTCGCACGACCTCGCGGGCGAGCACCCGGACAAGCTGGCCGAGCTGCAGCGGCTGTTCCTCATCCAGGCGGCGCGATTCAAGGTGCTGCCCATGGATACGCGGTCGGCCGAGCGGTTCAACAACGAACTGGTCGGCAGACCCACATTGATCCAGGGGACCTCGCAGGTGTTCTACCCGGGGATGAAGCGGCTCAGTGAGAACTCGGTCATCAACGTCAAGAACAAGTCGCACTCGGTCACCGCGAAAGTAACCATCCCGGAATCGGGCGCGAACGGGGTCATTCTCGTCCAGGGCGGGGCGTTCGGCGGCTGGAGTGTGTATACGAGGGACGGATACCTGAAATACACCTACAACGTCCTCGGGATGAACGAGTACACCACCACCTCCGACCAGCCGTTATCCCCCGGAGAGCACGAAGTGCGCATGGAGTTCGAGTACGAAGGCGGCGGCCTCGGTAAAGGCGGCACCGTCACCCTCTCCGCGGACGGACACCCCATCGGCACGGGGAAGGTGGAACGGACACTTCCCTTCATGTTCTCGATGGACGAAACGGTGGACGTCGGAATCGATGTCGCCTCCCCCGTCTCCCGCGAGTACGGGCCGACCGGAAATGGTTTCACCGGAGACATTGCGTGGGCGCGTATCGATATCGGGGAGGACGACCACAGTCACCTGGCCGATCCCGAGCACAGGATGACGATCGCGATGACGAAGCAGTAGTCCGAACGACATCACGAAAGCGTGGCATTCCCTGCGGTAAACACGTTCACCCACACAAGACAACGCATTCTCGCTAAAATCGTCGCACCGGCCCACCGCGTCGGAGATTGGCGTTTGTCGAAGATCGTTTCTCGGTGCAGCGAGAATTGGGGGTCGGCGTGACGGCAGTACCTCTCGGGGAATTTCATCTGAGCACTCGAATACCTACGAGTGCAGGGGGTCGGACGGTTACCCGGACCCGCCTGCACGCCATGCTCACCGAGGCGCTCACCGACGACGCCCACCCCTTCCCGGTGGCGCTCGTCTGTGCACCGGCCGGCTCGGGTAAGACGCGGGCCGTGGCCGACTGGGCACGGGAGACACTCGCCGCCGGCGACGCTCCGACCATTGCGTGGCTCACCATCGAGGAGCGGCACAACGACCTCGACGTCGTCCACCGGGCGATCCTCCGCTCACTCACCGACACCGGAAACCCTCGCCTGCAGAAGGCATGCGCCGGGCTCGATTCCGAGTCACCGGATCTCGGCGCGCACTTGTCGGCCGCGTTGCACGAACTCGGCGAGAACATCTGGATGATCATCGACGACGGCCACCTCCTCCGCGACACCGACGTACTCACCGACCTCGAGTCGTTCATGCGCTGGCAACCTCCGATGCTGCGAACGGTCATCGTCGGGCGGTTCGAGCCGCCCCTCGCTTTGCAGCGACTTCGCCTGGACGGCAAGCTGTTCACCCTTACGGCAAAGAATCTCGCCTTCACCTCCGACGAGGCCGCCGAGATGCTCGACGAGCACGACGTCGCGCTGAGTCCGGGCGATCTCGACGCCCTGATGGATCGGACGGAGGGCTGGGCGGCCGGAATTCGCTTGGCAGGAATGTCTTTGGAAGGACACCCGGATCCGAGCCGATTGATCGCGGAGTTCACGGGCGACCGCCGGGCCGTCGCCGACTATCTCATCGAGGAGGTCCTCGCCGGCCAGACCGACGAGATGCGCGAGTTCCTCCTGCGCACGTCCGTACCTGTCTCGTTCACGGTCGAACTCGCGGAGAAGCTCACGGGCTGCGCGGATGCGCACGGCAACATCGACTGGCTCGAGCACCACAATTTCCTGATCAGCCGAATCGCCGACAGCCCCACGCACTATCGCTACCATCCGCTGCTGCGGAGTTATCTGCGGGCGGAGATCAGCCGGATCGGCCACGTCGAAGTCGAGAATCTCGAATTGACGGCCGCCCACTGGCACGACGAATTCGGCGACGCACTGCTCGCACTCGAACACGCGGTGAACTCCGGTGATCACGACGAGATCGTGGCGCTGCTCGCCCGGACGTCGCTGGCCCTGATCGTCGGAGGTCATGGGGAGGCCGTCGACCGGCTCCTCGCGCGGGCACCCCGATCTTCGCAGGACCACCCGTCGGCGCGGCTCATCCGCGCCGCCGCGGCACTCGCTTCGGGCAACATTCCGGTGGCCACGTCCACCCTCGAGCTTCTCGACCGCAGGCGGTCGGGGTTGCTGGTGGACGGCGCCGCCGAGTCCCGATTACATCTGCTGCTCCGCGAATCGCTCCGCGTGCAGACCGCGATCGGCACCGGCGACATCGAGACCGCCCTGAACAGGTTGCGCGGCGTGGGTGTCGGGACGAGCGGCGATCCCGACCTCGATGCATTCGTCCTGCTGCAGGAAGGGCGCGCGTTGCTGTTCCTCGGGCGGACCGACGAGTCGGAGGTCGTGCTCGGGAAGTCGCTGGCCCACGCGCGACTCGGCGATGCGCCGCTGGGCGTCATGTACTGCCTGGGAACCCTCGGCACCGTCGCGATGTCGCGGGGCGACGTGGTACGGGCGTCCGCGCTGGCCGACGAGGCACTCACGATCGGCCGGACGCATTCGGCAACGAGCGATCCCGCATTCCAGTCGACGAAGCTCATCGACTCCTGGTGCCGCTATGTCCGGATGGACCCCGATGCCGCCCGCGCCGCCGCCGAATCCGCGGAGGCGCTGCGTCGCGCGAACACCGGGACCGCGGGGTTCGCCGACGGCGCCGCCACCCTGTTCGGTCTCGACGAGTCCGGACACCGGCACAGTTCGGTGACGACGCTGCACGCGGAGAGCCCCGTGTCGTCCTCGTTGCCGGTACCGCCCGGGGTCCGGGCGGTGTTGCTGCCTGCCATCCAGTACGCGTATCTCGCTGCCGGCGAGATCGGGTGGGCGCACGAATTGGCGACCGAAACGCATGCCCTCCTCGGGCCCACCGGCGACACAGCCGTCGTCGAGGCGATCGTCCATCTGCATCTCCACCGCCTCGACTTGGCCCGTAAGACAATCCAACCCGTCCTCGACGGTGAACTGGACTGTGCGGCGGGAACCAACCTGATCGCGGCGTGGCTCGTCGACGCATCGATCGCGCTTGCCCGCAAACATGATTCACGTGCCCACAGCGCTCTCACCGAGGCCTTGCGTCTCGCGGAGCCGCAGTCGGTGGTGCGCCCGTTCCACGACTGCGGACCCCAGATCCGAGAACTCCTCGTGCGGAGCACCGGCCGGTTCGGTGTCCTCGAAGCATTCGCAGAGCGGCTCCGGGCGTCGTTCCCGCGGTCGGAGAGCGCTGCGTCCGACATGTTGACTCCCCGCGAACTGGAACTCCTCGTGGAGCTTCCGTCGTGGCGCACCGCCGAGCAGATCGCGGCAGATCTGTGCGTGTCGGTGAACACCGTGAAGACCCATCTGCGCGGGATCTACCGCAAACTCGGCGTCACCTCCCGCCGCGACGCCATCGCCGCCGCACAACACAACGGCTTGCTCTGAGCCGGTTCACCACTTGCGGGTGAGGCGCGTCGCCGTTCCGTCGGTCACCCTGAAATCTACGGCTGACCGAGTTCTGGAACGACGATGCGAATGAAGGAGCCCGCCGTGGTGCGTCCTGAATCGAACTGGCCCGGCAAGGTCAGGTATGCGTTCCTGATCAGCGGCGCCCTGTCCGATCGGGTGCTGGCCGCGTTCCCCGAGTTGGACGTCTCGGACGTCACTACCGGTGACACCACGCTCTACGGCCCGGTCGACAGCCCGACGGAACTCCGGGGCATGCTGGCGCGCTTCGACGCGCTGGGACTGACCGTCATCGAGATGCGGCGGCTACCGGACTGACCCGGCGTCGGGGTTCAATGGTTGGAGGGTCCCGGGAGGCGGTGAAGCCGATGTGAGCGGCGAGTTCGAACCGGGCACGGTGTTTGCCGGCTACGTGATCGAGCGGGTTCTGGGACGAGGCGGCATGGGCACCGTCTACCTCGCCCAGCATCCCAACCTGCCGCGCAAGATCGCCCTCAAACTGCTCGACACGTCATGGACGAACGACGACTACGTCCGGTCACGTTTCGAGTCGGAGGCAGACCACGCCGCACATCTCGACCATCCCAACATCGTCACCGTCCACGACCGCGGCCGCGAAGGCGGCAGGTTGTGGATCGCGATGCAGTACGTTCCCGGCACCGACGCCAGGAAAGCACTCGGCTCCGGTGCCCTCGATGTCGAGCGCGCCGTGCACATCGTCAGCGAGACGGGGAAGGCGCTCGACCACGCCCACCAGGCCGGGATCTTGCACCGTGACGTGAAGCCGGCGAATATACTGCTCGCGCCGGGCGACCCCGAACGGGTGCTGCTCACCGATTTCGGCACCGCCAAGGCCCTGGACGAAACGCATCAGCTGACCCGCACCGGGATGTTGGTGGCGACCCTGCACTACGCCGCGCCCGAGCAGATCGAGGGCGAGAAACTCGACCACCGCGTCGACATCTACGCGTTGGGCTGCACCTTCTTCCACCTGCTCACCAACGAACCGCCGTATCCCGGTAACACCGCCTCCTCGGTGATGCACGGACATCTGAACGGGCCGATTCCCCGACCGAGCGTGGTGCGCCCCGGGCTGCCCGCCGGTGTCGATGCGGTCGTCGCGCGCGCCATGGCCAAGGACCGCGACGAGCGCTACTCGACGTGTCGTGAGTTCAGCGATGCCGTCCGCGCGATCGGGTGGACCGATCCCGGACCGGTCACCCGGCCTGCTGACCTGGTCGATCCCGCCGCAACCACCCGGACGAGCAGTCCGGCCGTGACCCGCCCCGACACCGATCAGGGTGCCGAGCCGACGAAACCGACAACGGTCGCGGGGCGGCGGAAGCGCTGGCTGCTCGCCGCGCTGCTGGCGGGCGTCCTCGTGGTCGCCGGTGTCGCTTATATCGCCTGGCCGGGTGCGGAGTCGGCGAGCGCGCAGGTCGTGCTCCCGCTGACCGGTCTCCAGGGTCCGGCCGGGCTCGCGGTCTCGGGGACCGGGGACCTGTACATCGCGGACAGCGCGGCCAAACAGGTTCTGAGAGTGAGCGCCGGGACGTACGAGCAGACCGTCCTTCCCTTCACCGGCCTCGAGGTTCCCCAGGGAGTCGCGGTCAGTGCGTCCGGCGACGTGTACGTCTCCGATCTCGTGACCAACACCGTGACAATGCTGCACGGCGGCACCCAGGTGCCGATGCCGTTCGACGGTCTCGACCAGCCGTTCGGAATCGCGCTCGGACCGGACGCCACGCTGTATGTCGCCGATACGCTGAACAACCGGGTGATGGCCCTCCACGACGTCACCGCGGCTCCCGTCGCGGTGCCGCTCACGGTGATCGGCCCGTTCGCCGTCGCCGTCAGTGAACACGGGGATCTCTACGTCGGCACGCCCAACAAGGTGCTCGCGTGGAACGCCGCCACCCATGCCCAGAGCTTCCTGCCCTTCACCGACGTCCAGAGCGTCGGTGGTGTCGCGGTCGACGACGAGGGAACCGTGTACGCCATCGATCAGAACCACAATCGCATTCTGCGGCTGGCCGCCGGTTCGGACGAGCAGGAGGTTCTCCCGTTCTCCGGGCTGGACCAGCCGGAGGGTATCGCCGTGTCCGGCAGAGGCGACGTCTACGTCGCGGACACCGACAACAGCAGAGTGATCATGCTCCCGGCGGGAAGCTGACCGCTCGCGCTCAGGCCTGGCGCGCCAGATCGAAGCCGAAGGATTCCGCGACCGCCTCGTCCACCCGGCCGTGGTGAGTGGCGAGCAACTCTTCACGCTCGTTCGCGGAGAGCCCACCCCAGATGCCGTACGGTTCACCGACACTGAGCGCGTGCTCCCGGCACTGCACCAGCACGGGGCATCCGCGGCAGATCATCTTGGCGCGGAAGTCCCGCATCTCGCGGGCCCGGCCACGTTCGCGGTCGGGGTGGAAGAACGTGGACGACTCGTAGCCGCGGCACGCGGCGTCCCTCTGCCAGTCCCACACCTCGGCGACCGGAATGGGAAGACTCAACCGATTGGACATTGCACTCCTCCAGATACTCGTGAGCCGTTGTGTGCGAGCCCGAGAACTCGTTCCCGGGCCAGATCGGCGGCGCCGACGATGCCGACGTTCGCGCCGAGTTCAGCCAGTCGCACCTCGGCGACCGGTCGGTGTGCGCGTCCGGTGAGACGGTTCTCGAACGCGGCGGCGGCGGGACCGCGCAGCAGTTCGCCCGCCTCGCACACTCCCCCGCCGATGATGAACAGGTCGGGGTCGAAGAACGCGGCGATATCCGCCATGCCGTGTCCCAGCCAGGAACCGATCACCCGGAAACACTCGAGCGCGGCGGGGTCACCGTCCTGCGCGGCCGCGGTGATGTGCAGGCCCGTGATGGCGTCCGCCCTTCCGCCGGCGCGGGCAAGGAGGTCTGCAGCGAAACCCGGCGAGACGTTCGCGAGATCCTGCGCTTCGCGGACGAGTGCCCGCCCACTGGCGTAACGCTCCCAGCAGCCGTGGTTGCCGCAGCCGCATCGGCGACCGTGCGGTTCGACGTTGAGATGCCCGAATTCCGCGGCCACACCGAACTTGCCGCGATGAAGAACGCCGTCGACGACGATGCCGCCGCCGATCCCGGTTCCGACCGTGAGCACGACGACGGTCTGCCCCGTCCGCCCGGCCCCGAAGCGCGCCTCGCCCCATGCCGCGGCGTTGGCATCGTTCTCCACCACCGTCGGCAGTCCGCACGCCGCTTCGACCACCTCACCCAGAGGCTCGTTGCGCCAGGCCAGATTCGGGGCGAAGAGCACGGTGCTGAGGTCTGCGGCGACGAAGCCGGCCGCGCCGATGCCGACAGCCTGCACCGGGTGGGTATCCGCCAGTTCGCGGACGAGTTCGGCGATGACGTTCTCGACGTGGCGCGCATCGTGGGACGGGGTGTCACGACGCACCATCCGGTGGATGACTCCGTCGGTGTCGACCACGCCGGCTGCGATCTTCGTGCCACCCACGTCGATGCCAATTGTCAGAGCCATGTCTCGTGTCCTCTTCAAATCTGCGAGTGAGGGGTGTCACGCTGACAGTAGAGGACCTTTGGATTTTCATCAATACATACTTCCGTCTTTTCAAGAACAAAGCCGGTTCGTCTCCAAGTGGACAAGCACTGTGATCTAGGCCATAGTTCTTCCTCGTCGGTGTCTACCGGCACACCCCTAACACTCGGATCGTCCGGCACGTTCCTGCCGGTGGAGGGATTCATTTCTCATGGCAACAATCACCTATGACCGCGCGACCAGGCTCTTTCCCGGCTCGGACGTCCCCGCGGTCGACCAACTCGACCTGCACATCGAGGACGGCGAGTTCCTCGTCCTCGTCGGCCCGTCCGGCTGCGGCAAGTCCACGTCCCTGCGGATGCTCGCGGGACTCGAGGACGTCGACGGCGGCCAGATACTGATCGGCGGCCGCGACGTCACGCACGCCGAGCCCAAGGACCGCGACATCGCGATGGTCTTCCAGAACTACGCGCTCTACCCGCACATGACCGTCGCCGAGAACATGGGCTTCGCCCTCAAACTCGCAGGCACCGACAAGGCCGAGATCCGCAAGCGTGTCGGGGAGGCCGCCGACATGCTCGACCTCGGCGCCTACCTCGACCGCAAACCCAAGGCGCTCTCCGGCGGTCAGCGTCAGCGAGTGGCCATGGGCCGCGCCATCGTCCGGCAACCACAGGTGTTCCTGATGGACGAGCCGCTGTCGAACCTCGACGCGAAGCTGCGGGTGCAGACCCGCACCCAGATCGCCCAGCTCCAGCGCCGCCTCGGCACCACCACCGTCTACGTCACCCACGACCAGGTCGAGGCCATGACGATGGGCGACCGGGTCGCCGTCCTCAAGGGCGGGGTGCTGCAGCAGTGCGCGTCCCCGCGTGAGCTCTACCGTCGGCCCGCGAACGTCTTCGTCGCCGGCTTCATGGGTTCACCGTCGATGAACCTGTTCACCGT
The DNA here is from genome assembly GCF_900455735.1 of Rhodococcus wratislaviensis. Lineage (GTDB taxonomy): Bacteria > Actinomycetota > Actinomycetes > Mycobacteriales > Mycobacteriaceae > Rhodococcus_F > Rhodococcus_F wratislaviensis. Next base: position 26,330 of record NZ_UAUI01000013.1, read on the forward strand.
GCCCGTCACCGATGGCGGGGTGCAGATCGGCGACCAGCTGGTCCCCGTCCCCCGCGACGTCCTCACCGCGGCGGGCTCCGAGGTGATCTTCGGGATCCGGCCGGAGCACGTCGAGATCGCCGACTCCGGCGGACTGAAACTCGAGATCGACGTCGTCGAGGAACTCGGCTCGGAGGCATTCGTCTTCGGCCGCACCACCGTCAATGGCCGGACCGAGAACCTGGTCGCCCGGGTCGACTGGCGCAACCCACCCGAGAAGGGCCAGGTCGTGCACGTCCGCGTCGACGAGGCACACGCGCACATCTTCGCCACCGACGCGGCGGGCGAGCGCCTCGTGCGCTGACGTCAGAGTTCCGGAGGGCGGGCGGTCGAGCCCCTGACCACCAGGTGGGTCGGGAGCACGACCGCCCGCTCCGCAGGTTCCCGGCCGCCGAGCAGTTCCACGACCACCCGGCCGGCCGCCGCCCCCTGTTCCCCCACCGGCTGCCGGACCGTGGTCAGGTCGGCCAGCTCGGCCGTCGGGTGATCATCGATCCCGATCACCGACATCCCGGCCGGAACGGGAATCCCCGCACGTCGCAGCGTGCGCAACGCCCCGACGGCGACCTCGTCGGAATGACAGAACACCGCGGTGGGCACCTCGGCGCGGCTGAGCAGCAGTTCCATGCCGCGCTCGCCGCCCTCGATTCCCCAGGGCACGGTGACGGTGCAGTCGTCGGCGAGCCCGGCGCCCGCGAGTGCGGCGTGGAAGCCCGCCACCCGGGCGATGTCGCCTTCCCAGGACTGACCTTCCGGGTCCACGGTGCGGATCATCCCGATCCGGGTGTGACCGATCCTGATCAGGTGCCCGACAGCCTGGCGAGCGGCCAGTTCGTCGTCGATCCGGACGGATGGAAACTCGCCGGCGTGCGCGCCGATGACGACCACGGTCACGTCCATCTCCTCGAGCCGCGCCCGCTCCGGACCGGTCAGCGGAAACGCCACGGCGATGACCGCATCGACCTTGCGGCGCAACGGAAGCCGCTCGAAGAACGATTCGCGCTGGGCCGACTCCTCGAGGCAGTACAGCATCACGTCGAGGTCCGCGGCGCGGAGTTCGTGTTCGATGCCGGCGAGAATCCGCGAATAGAACCAGGCATCGATCCACGGCACCACGACGGCCACCCGGCCCGTCGCGCCGCCCGACAGCTTCGACGCCTCGGGTGAGACGACGTACGCCAACTCGTCGGCGGCCCGCTGAATGCGCAGTCGCGTCGCTTCGGAGACGCCGCGTTCGCCGCGCAACGCGCGCGAGACGGTGGCGATCGAGACTCCGGTGCGGCGCGCGACGTCGGCCATGTTGACGGACTGCTTGGGGATCACGTTCCCACAGTAAGCGAGCTACGAAAATATTTGCGTAGATTCCTCACGGAATCCAAGCCGCTGTAGTGCGAAAAATAAATCACCCTGCTCGAGTTGACAGCCACCTGTGACGTGCCTCACGCTATTTACGCAAACGTTTACGCATCACATTCCCCCATCCCATCCCCCCACCGAGGAGATTCGATGACCCAGTCCGTGGAGTCGACCGCAACCACCGTCGCGAGCCGGCACCCCGAAGCCTGGTGGAAGACGGCCGTCGTCTACCAGGTCTACATCCGCAGCTTCGCCGACGGGAACGGTGACGGCATCGGCGACCTCACCGGCCTGCGTTCCAAGCTGCCCTACCTCGCCGACCTCGGCGTCGACGCCGTATGGATCAACCCCTGGTACCCGTCGCCGATGGCCGACGCCGGCTACGACGTGGCCGACTTCCGCGACATCGAGCCGTCGTACGGCACGCTCGCAGAAGGTGAGGCGTTCATCGCCGAGGCCCACGAATTGGGGATCCGCGTGATCCTCGACATCGTGCCCAACCACACCTCCAGCGAGCACCGCTGGTTCGAGGCCGCCCTCCGCGACGAGCCCGGAGCACGCGACCGCTACATCTTCCGCCCCGGCCGCGGCCCGGCAGGCGACGAGCCGCCCAACGACTGGCAGAGCGCGTTCGGCGGTCCCGCGTGGAGTCGCCTGGACACCGGTGAGTGGTACCTGCACCTGTTCGCTCCCGCCCAGCCCGACCTCAACTGGGAGCACCCCGAGGTCCGTGCGGAGTTCGAGGACATCCTGCGCTTCTGGTTCGACAAGGGTGTCGACGGCTTCCGGATCGACGTCGCCCACGGCCTCGCCAAGGATCCCGCACTCCCCGATGCCGGTGAGCGCCTTCCCGGTTCGCAGCACACCGACCCCCACCCCGCGTGGGATCAGGATGCCGTCCACGAGGTGTACCGGGGCTGGCGGGCCGTCGCCAACGCCTACGCCGACCGCGTCTTCGTCGCCGAGGCCTGGGTGCCCGGCAACGACCGCCTCGCCCGCTACCTGCGCCCCGACGAGCTGCACACCGCGTTCCAATTCGACTTCCTGCGCGCCCCTTGGCGTTCCGCGAGCATCCGGGCCGTGATCGACGACGCGCTCGAGCAGGCGGCCACCGTCGGCGCACCCGCCACGTGGGTGCTCTCCAACCACGACGTGCCCCGCACCGTCACCCGCTACTCCCGCTCACAGCCCGACCACTTGGTCGAAACCGATTGGGAGCGCGCACGCTGGGCGCTCGAGGAGCCGAACCACGAACTGGGCAGGCGCCGTGCCCGGGCGGCGGCGCTGTTGCAGCTGGCGTTGCCGGGCACGGCCTATATCTACCAGGGTGAGGAACTCGGACTGGAAGAGGTCGAGGACCTCCCCGACGAGGCCCGGCAGGATCCGACGTGGTTCCAGACCGGCTTCACCGACTGCGGCCGGGACGGCTGCCGGGTTCCGATCCCGTGGTCGAACGACGCAGTGCCGTACGGCTTCTCCCCGTTCGACGCGGAGGAGGACACCTGGCTTCCGCAGCCCGGGCACTGGGCGCCGCACACCGCGGAAGCGCAGGCAGGCCACCCCGAGTCGTTCCTCACCCTGTACCGCGAGGCGCTGGAACTGCGACGCGAGCACTTCGACACCCCGCACGCCGTCGAGTGGCTCGACACCCCACGCGACGTGCTCGCGTTCGCACGCGGCGCAGCGCAGTGCTGGGTGAACACCGGCACCGAACCGATCGCACTCCCCGAAGGACTGACCGTGGTGCTCGGTTCCGTCGCCGGCATCACCGGCGGAGCACTCCCGGCAGACGCCGCGGTGTGGCTGTCGGAACCCGGCACGGGTGAATCGCGATGAAGCGCGTCGCCGCATGCGCGGTGGCCGTCGGGGTCCTGTTCGCCGCGTCGTCCTGCGCGGATCAGGGCATCGACGCCGCCGCGCAGGCGGAGAAGCAGAACCTCGACGGCCGCGGGCCCATCACCTACGTGCAGGGCAAGGACAACTCCAACGTCGTCCGGCCGCTGATCGACGAGTGGAACGCCACCCACCCCGGCGAGGAAGTGACGTTCAAGGAACAGTCCGACCAGGCCGACCAGCAGCACGAGGACCTGGTGCAGCACTTCCAGTCCCGCGACTCCGGGTACGACGTCGCCGTCGTCGACGTCGTGTGGACCGCCGAGTTCGCGGCCCGCGGATGGCTGCAACCGCTCGAGGGCCCGATGGCGATCGACACGTCCGGCCTGCTCCCCGCGACGGTCGCGGGGGCCACGTACGGGGACGTCCTGTACGCGGCCCCGCAGACCAGCGACGGCGCGCTGCTCTACTACCGCACCGACCTGGTGGAACATCCGCCCGCCACCTGGGACGAGCTCATCGGCGCGTGCGGGACGGCGCAGCACGCCGGAATAGGCTGCTACGCAGGACAGTACGCCAAGTACGAGGGGCTGACCGTCAACGCGTCCGAGGCCATCAACACGGCGGGCGGGTCGATCCTCGGACCGGACGGCGTGACCCCGACGATGAACACCCCGGAAGCCAAGGCGGGCCTGCAGTCGCTCGTCGACGCCTACCGTTCGGGTGCCATCCCCCGCGAGTCCGTCACGTTCCAGGAGGAGCAGGCACGGCAGGCGTTCCAGAGCGGCGACCTGCTGTTCATGCGCAACTGGCCGTACGCGTACAGCCTGATGGAAGGTCAGGGCAGTTCCGCGGTGTCGGGCAAGTTCGCGGTGGCGCCGCTGCCGGGCAAGAGCGGACCCGGTCACTCGACACTCGGCGGGCACAGCGCCGCGATCAACGTGTACTCCGAGCACAAGGCGACCGCCTCGGACTTCCTGAAGTTCTTCCTGGAGAAGAAGTCACAGGCGTTCTTCCTGTCGCAGGGATCGCTCGCCCCCGTCCGCGCCGACGTCTACGACGACCCGGAACTGATCGAGCAGTACCCGTACCTCCCCACGTTGAAGACGTCGATCGAGAACGCCGTGACCCGGCCGGTCACCCCGTTCTATCCCGCGGTCACCCGGGCCGTGCAGAACAACGCCTACGCCGCGATCAAAGGCGAGAAGACGGTGGACCAGGCCGCCGCCGACATCCAGTCCGCGATCGCCGCGGCCGGGTCCTAGAGGAGACAGCCGATGACCGTTCACGAACTCTCAGTCGAGACGCCCGCTCCCCCACGTCGGGGCGACGCGAGGTCCGGCGAATCGGAGCCTGCGCGCCCACGGAAGGGGCGCAGCAAGGCGGCGATGTTCCTGATCCTGCCGACCATGATCCTGCTGGGCATCGTCGTCCTGTACCCGGTGGTCAGCGCGATGGTGATGTCGCTGTTCAAGGACCCGGCGATCGACCCCGCCACCGGCAAGTTCGTCGACCAGGGTTTCGCGGGACTGTCGAACTACACGCACTGGCTGTTCCAGCGGTGCACCGACACGACCGGAGCGTCCGTGTCCTGCCCGGGCGGCACGCTGGGATCGCTGTTCTGGCAGTCGATGTGGGTCACCGTGTTCTTCACCGTCGTCACCGTCGCCATCGAGGTCGCGCTGGGACTGTGGTTCGCCACCATCATGAACCGGGCGTTCCGCGGTCGGGCGCTGCTGCGCACCAGCATCCTCGTGGCGTGGGCCATCCCGACCGCCGTCACCGCGAAGCTGTGGTACTTCGTCTTCGCCTACGACGGCATCGCCAACAAACTGCTCGGCACGGAGATCCTGTGGACCGGTGACACCTGGCCTGCCCGGTTCGCCGTCGTGATCGCCGACGCCTGGAAGACCACGCCGTTCGTGGCGTTGCTGATCCTCGCCGGACTGCAGATGGTGCCCGCCGAGGTGTACGAGGCGGCGCGGATGGACGGCGCCAACGCGTGGCAGCGGTTCCGGTCGATCACGTTGCCCCTCATCAAGCCGGCCATTCTGGTGGCGGTCCTCTTCCGGGTGCTCGACGTCCTGCGGATCTACGACCTCCCGGCGATCCTCACCGGCGGCGGTGGCGGCGACGGCACGGCCACCACCACACTGTCGATCCTGGTGATCGACCAGATGCGCCAGGGATTCAACAGCGCGTCCGCCCTCTCCACGATCACGTTCCTGTTCATCTTCGCCGTCGCCTACGTACTGGTGAAGGTGATGGGCGTCAACGTGATCGACACCCAAGAGCAGCAGCGAAAGGCCTGATCCATGTCCACAGCAGTCGTCACACCGGGGATTCCCCGTGCCACGGTGGCACGCCGGCGCCGGGGACCGTCGCTCGCATCCATCCGCACCTATCTGGGCCTGGGGGTGATCGTCGTCTGGGGTCTGGCCCCCGTCTACTGGATGGTGGTCACCGCCTTCCGCCACTCCGACTACACGTTCGACACCACACCGTGGCCCACCCACGTCACGCTGGAGAACTTCGCGAGCGTGTTCTCGACGGAGGCGGGCAACCACTTCGCCCGGGCGCTCGTCAACAGCACGATCATCGGCGCCGTCACCACCGCGATCGGTCTGGTCGTCGGTGTCGGCACCGCGTACGCGCTGGCGCGGTTGCAGTTCCGGGGAAAGCACGTCGTCCTGGGAATCATCCTGGCGGCGTCGATGTTCCCGGGTGTCGCCGTCCTGACACCGCTGTTCCAGCTGTTCACGTCGATGGGCTGGTTCGGCACGTACCAGGCGCTGATCATCCCGAACATCTCGTTCGTGCTACCCCTCACCATCTACACCCTCACGGCGTTCTTCAAGGAACTCCCGTGGGAACTCGAGGAGGCGGCCCGGATCGACGGGGCCAGCAGGCGGCAGGCATTCCGAATGGTGCTGCTGCCCTTGGCCGCACCGGGACTGTTCACCACCGCGATTCTCGCCTTCATCGCGTCGTGGAACGAATACCTGATCTCCAGCCAGCTGTCCAACGACGTGACCCAGCCGGCCACCGTCGCCATCGCACAGTTCGCGGGAAGCAAGCCGCACGAGGAGCCGTTCACGTCCGTGATGGCGGCGGGAACGGTCGTGACCATCCCGCTCGTCATCATCGTGCTGCTGCTCCAGCGCCGCATCGTGTCCGGCCTGACCGCCGGTGGCGTCAAATAGCCCGTGCGGCTCCGCCGCCCGTGAGTACTTGTTAACCGCCCGACGTTAACAAGTACTCACGGGTCTGCTGCTCCGCGATCGAGACGAGGCGGTCGTACCCGAGGTTGATGTCGACGAGATGGCCACCGAACAGCGGCAACTCGTTGACCCGCTGTCCACGTGGATCCGTGATGCGGAACTGGTAGGTGCGGTAGCCGTTCACGTCGGTGCAATTCCCGACCGCCCGCTCGGCGCTCGTGGTCCACGTCGACGTGGACGTGGGACTGCCCTTCGGGAACGCGGTGTAGTCCAGGAGAACCGAGATGATGCCGAACGCAAACGGCGCACTCGGCACGGTCAGGCCGACCGGCTCGGAGTTGCCGCTCAGCACCGCGGGGTCGGTGCACGCGACCTGGTACTGCGGGCCGCTCGGCAGCCCCATCCCAGGCGACAGAATGTCGAGCGCGCTGTTACCGAACAGCGACGCGGTCGGATCCGCGACAGCGGTGGAGTAGGCGACGACACAGCCTGCTTCCCCCTGCTCGGTGCACAGGGGAATGTTCTGGAAGTCGCCGCCGGTGGCGCTGCCGGGGGCAGTTTCGACATTGGCGCCCATGAGAAATGCGCCCACCAACTTGTCGCGGAGCGCCGGATTCGGGTCGATCTGCTCGCGGATGAGTTTGCGCAGCATCATCGTGCCCTGTGAGTGGCCGATGAAGATCACGCCGCGGCCGTCGTTGTCGTTGGCGAGGTAGTCGTTCCACGCCGCGAGGACGTCGCCGTACGCGGTGTGGGCGAGCGGCGCCGCCCCGGCGAGGTAGCCCCCGATTCCCGGTGTCAGGGTCATCTGACGGTAGGTCGGGGCGAAGATCCGGCACTGGCTCCCGAACCGGGCGGCCTGGAAGCTGGCGATGGACTGCACTTCGGGTTGGGGAGTGAGGTCGGCGTTGAGCGCGACCTGGTCGCTCACGGTGGGATAGACGTAGAAGCAGTCGACGGGCTTGTCCGATTCGGACACCGGTGTGGCCGGGGTGACTTCTCCGGTCAGCAGATCGGTCGTGTCATCGGGCAGATCGCAGGGGTCCGTGTCCGTCTCGGGGCTGCACAGCCACTGGACCGGTGCACTCGCCGCGGGTTGCGCCGCCGCCGGCGCCGACAGTCCCCCGGCCGCCAGCCCCACGAGCAGCAGCGCACCCATCAAGCGCGCGATCCCTCTCCCACCGAACACAGGCATCCCCTGACGTGATCCAGATAACATTCCAACCGAGTCGAGTATGTATACCAGCCGGTAACACACAATGGAATCCCCCCGCCGCCATCCACAGCTGCGCGGACATTGGTCACCTTCCGCCGCAATTGCGCGCGCAGGTGACCACTGTCTGTGCGGATGCCGGCGGGTTACCGGCGGCCGAGGACGGACGTCATCGCGTCGTCACCCAACGCCGAATCTGCTCCGCCAACGGTCTCGGTTCGGGTGCGGAGGGTGCCGCCGCCGGCGTGCGCGAGAACCGGGGCGCGGGCATCGGCTGATCGACCCCGTCGACGGCGCCGAAGGTGTTCCGCGCGACCATGTGGGGATGTTCGAGGGCTTCGTCGTAGGTCAGGACCGGGGTCACGCACGCGTCGGTGGTCGCGAAGACCCGGGCCCACTCGTCGCGGGTGCGTGACTTGAACGCGATCTCGAACTCCGCGCGCAGTGCCGTCCACCGGGTGCGTTCCCATTGGCCGGGCAGGCGACCCGGGTCGAGCTGCAACCCCTCGATGAGCTCGGCGTAGAACTGCGGTTCGATCGCGCCGACCGCGACGTGCTTCCCGTCCGCGCAGACGTAGGTGTCGTAGAAGGGATAGGACCCGTCGAGCAGGTTCTCCCCGCGACCGGTGGCCCAGGTCCCGTTGCCCCGCATCGACCACATCATCTGCGCGAGGACACCGGCACCATCCACCATGGCCGCGTCGACGACCTGCCCGCGACCGGATACTTCCCGCTCCCACAGTGCGGCCAGCACACCGAAGACGAGGAACATCGAACCCCCGCCGAAGTCACCGACGAGGTTCAGCGGCGGCACCGGCCGGTCGCCGGCGCGGCCGATGTTGTCGAGGACACCGGTGAGGGAGATGTAGTTGATGTCGTGGCCGGCGCGGTCGGCGAACGGACCGCTCTGCCCCCAGCCGGTCATTCGCCCGTAGATCAATCGGGGATTGACGGACAGGCACTCGTCCGGTCCGAGACCGAGCCGTTCGGTGACACCGGGCCGGAATCCCTCCACGAGGACGTCGGCGTGCTCGATCAACTCGAGAATTCCGTCGCGATCTTCCGGACGCTTCAGGTCGGCCTCCACCGTGCGACGGTTCCGCAGGGTCGCGTCGGCCTCGATCGCGATGCCGGGATTCGCGCCCGTCCTGCGTTCGACACGGACGACGTCGGCGCCGAGGTCGGCAAGGAGCATGCAGGCGTGCGGGCCGGGGCCGATTCCGGCGAATTCGACGACGCGGAGTCCGGTGAGTGGGCCGGTCATGGTGTGAGTTCCCTTCGTTGAGCGGCCGCGCGGATGACGTCCGCGCCGGCCGGGTGCACGATCTGACCGTGCTGGGCGAGGTTGTGGGCGTGGCCGAGATTGTGAAGCGCGAGTGCAGAATCGAGGGCGGTGGACTGGCCTTGCGCGTCGAGGCTGCGGTTGATGCTCTCCTTGGCCAGCCGTAACCCGAACGCGGGACGCGCGGCGACGGTGGCGGCGAGCTCGAGGGTGAAGGCGTCCAGCTCGGAGGCGTCGACGACATGATTGACCATGCCCACGTCGCGCGCTTCGGCCGCTGTCATCGCCCGGCCGGTGAACAGGATCTCCTTCGCCTTACGAGCTCCGAGTTCCCAGGCGTGGGTGAAGTATTCGATGCCGTTGACACCGAACGCGGTGACCGGGTCGGAGAACGTCGCGTCGTCGGCGGCGACGATGATGTCCATGGGCCACAGCAACATCAGGCCGCCGGCGATCGTCCGCCCCTGAGCCTGGGCGATGGTCGGTTTCGGAATGTCGCGCCACCGCTTGCACAGACCCAGATACGCCTCGCATTCGAAGGCGTAGTGTCCCTCGGCACCGCCCGCGTCGAGCCCCGACTGCAGCGTCGCGACCGGCGCACAGGGCAGGGTGAACCCGGCCTTCAGGTCGTGGCCGGACGAGAAGTCGGGTCCGTCGGAGGCGAGGACGATGACCTTGACGTCGCTGTCGGCGGTCGCGTGAGCGAATGCCGCATCGAGTTCATAGAGCAGTTCGGGGCTCTGTGCGTTCCGCATTTGCGGGCGTGCCAGCACGATTCGGGCGATGCCGGGTGCAGGGTCTTCACGCCGGATGAAGTCCCCCATCACACGTACTGCTTCCGGAGTTCGCGCTTGAGGATCTTCCCGGCGCCGGACATCGGGAAGGTGTCGACGACGGTGAGACTGCGGGGGACCTTGTAGCCGGCGATGTCCTTCTTGCTGTGCTCGCGCAGTTCGTCGAGGGTCAGGGTGGCGCCGGGAAGCAGGGCGACGACGGCGTGGACGCGTTCGCCCCATTGATCGTCGGGTACGGCGATCACGGCGCACTGGGTGACTGCGGGGTGCTTCGCGACGACGTTCTCGACCTCGATGGAGTACACGTTCTCGCCGCCGGAAATGATCATGTCCTTGATCCGGTCCGCGACGAACACGTAACCGTCCTCGTCCATGTAGCCGCCGTCTCCGGTGTGCATCCACCCGTCCCGCACGGCGTCGGCCGTTTCGGCGGGCTTGTTCCAATAGCCGAGCATCACGTGGTCTCCGGTGACGACGATCTCACCGAATTCTCCTCGTGGGACTTCGTTTCCGTCCGGGCCGACGACCTTGACGAGGGCGTGCGGGGCGGCGCGCCCCGCGGATCGGCGCCGTACCGGGTCGTCGTGGTCCTTGTCGAGGAGCAGCGTCGCGACCGGCGACAGTTCGGTCATGCCGTAGCCCTGCACGAACGCGGCGGACGGGAACGCGGCCCGGGCTCGCCCGAGAAGCGCCTCGGAGATCGGCGATGCGCCGTACATGACGTTCCGCAGGCTCGACAGGTCGAAGTCGGCGAGCTGCGGGTGATCGGCGATCATCTGAATCATGGTGGGGACCAGCAACGTGTCGGTGACCCGGTGTTCGGCGATCGTGGCCAGCATCGCATCGGGGTCGAACACCGGGAGCATGATGTGTGTTCCCCCCAGCAGCGAATGAGCGATCATCGACGCGAGATCGGCCAGGTGAAACATCGGGGCGACGTGCAGCACTGTGCCCTCCGCCGACCATGCGCCCGTCGCCGCGCACGCGGTGGCCGACACGAACAGGTTGCGATGACTGAGCATCACGCCCTTGGGAAATCCCGTGGTTCCACCGGTGTAGAAGATTCCGGCGAGCGCGTCACCGCGTCGGTGCGCATCCGGGACCGCGGTCGCCCCCGCGATCAATTCCTCGTACGCGAGCATCCCGTCCGGAGTGGTGCCGTCGCCGCAATGGATCACCGTCTCGAGTCGTGGCCACTGTTCGCGGAGCTGGTCGGCGAGTGCACTGAATGCGTCGTCGACGAAGATCACCCGGACACCCGCCTCTTCGAGCGAGTACGCGATCTCCTTCACGCTCCAGCGGGTGTTGACGGGGACGATGACGGCGTCGGCCCACGCCACGGCCATGATGATCTGGAAGTAGCGATCCGAGTTCAGGGCGAGAACAGCGACGCGGTCGTCGCCGGCCACGCCCACTCCCCGCAACGCACCGGCAAGCCTGCCGACGCGGTCGAAGGTCTCGGCGTGCGTGACGATGCGGCCGTCGCAGATGGTGGCGACCTCGTGGGGCCGCTGCTGCAGGCTGCGGTGAAGCGGTTGGGTGAGATACATTCTCGATCCTTCGAGTGCGGGGGTCGCGGGGAGGTCAGGGGCGGTTTTCGTGCGCGGCCCGGGGTCGTGCGGAGAAGGCGCGGACGGCGTCGGCGTGATCGAGGGTGGTCAGGCCGATGACTTGCGAGCGCAATTCGAGTTCCAGATGTTCGCGGAACCCGCTCGCGCCGATGCTGGTGTCGAGGAGTTCCTTGGTGATCTGCACTCCCATCGGCGGCATCGCGGCGATGGTCGATGCGAGCTCGACGGCCTCGTGCAGCGGATCGTCGACGACGTGTTGTACGAGGCCCCACCGCTCCGCCTCGACGCCGGACAGGGCACCACCGGTGTAGAAGAGTTCCGCGGTACGGCCGGGTCCGATCAGGCGGGGAAGCAGGAACGACAGGCCCAGATCGCCGGCACTCATGCCGAGTTTGACGAAGACGGCGTCGAATCGGGAGTCCTCGGCGCAGATGCGGATGTCCGCTGCTGCGGCCAGGGCGAAGCCTGCCCCGACCGCATGCCCCCGGACCGCGGCGACGACGGGTTGCGGGATCTCGCGCATGGCCGCGACGACCGACACTGCCTGACGCATTGCGGCGTAGGCGGCCCGGGTCGGGTCCGCCCCGTCTCGGGCGAGTCCGATGTTCAGGTCCATGCCGGCACAGAACGCTCTGCCCGCGCCGTGGAGCACGACCGCCCGGCAGTCGGCGGCGCCACCCAACTCGCGCAGAGCCCTCTCCAGGTCGGCGAGGAAGTCGGCGGTGAGGGCGTTCAACTTCTCCGGACGGTTGAGCGTGACGATGCCGACCCCGTCGCCGCGCAGTTCGACGAGTACTTTCCCGAATACCTCGAGCCGCTCAGGCATCGACCCTGGCCTTCCAGTACGGCTCCTTCAGCCTGCGCTTGAACAACTTTCCGGTGTCTTCCCTCGGCAGCGTCTCGTCGAAGACGATGACCTTGGGGATCTTGTACTTCGCGAGGTGGCGGTCGACGTGCGCTCGGACGTCCTCGTCACCGAGTGTCGCTCCCGGTGCGAGTTCGATGTGGGCGGCGAGGGCCTCGCCGAATTCCTGGTCGGGGATGCCGAATACGGCGACGTCGTGCACACCGTCGATGCCGATGATGCAGGCCTCGACCTCCGCCGGGTAGATGTTGACCCCGCCCGAGATCACCATGTCGTTGCGGCGATCGCTCAGGTACAGATAGCCGTCGGCGTCGAGGTAGCCGAGGTCACCGACGGACAGGAAGCCGTCACGCTCCATGTCCCGGCGCTTGGCGTCGTTCCCGAGGTACGTGAAATCCGGCCACACTGTGAACGGCTTGATGTAGATGTCGCCGACGACGCCGGCCGGCAACTCCTCGCCCTCGTCTCCGAGGATCTTCACGTCGACGTCGCCGAACGGCCGGCCGACGGTGCCGGGGTGGTGCAGCCATTCTTCGCTGGTGCACGCGACTGCGGCACCCGTCTCGGAGCCACCGTAGTACTCGTGCACGATCGGCCCGAGCCAGTCGATGAGGGCGCGCTTGACTTCCTGCGGGCAGGGTGCGGCCGCGTGGACGATGGATTTCAACGACGACAGGTCGTACCGGTTGCGCACGTGCGGAGGTAGTTTGAGCAGTCGAACGAACATGGTCGGCACCATCTGGACGTGCTCGATCCGCCGATCCTGAACGAGCCGGAGCAGATCCTCGGCATCGAATCGGGGCATGATGTCGAGGTCCATTCCCAGGGCCACCGCGAACACCGCGTGCGTGTTGGGTGCGGTGTGATACAGCGGAGCCGGGACGAGCGTGGACATGGACGGGTCGAACGCGAACCCCTCGACCACCATGTCCGCGAGTCGCGCCGAGTTCTCGTCCGCGACCGGTTGTCTCAGGATTCCCTTGGGCCTGCCGGTCGTTCCCGACGTGTAGATGACACCGAGCGGTGGATCCGTGACGGGTGAGGTGATCGGTTCGCTGTCGCGTATCAACCCCTCGACGTCCGGATGCCGGCCGGTCAGCTGCGGGGCGGGGAAGCCGTAGACGTCCGCCACCTCCGGCGGCACCGCGACCTCGACCACCGTGACGCCCACAGGCAGCACCGCCTCCACCGCGGGCAGCAGATCGGTGTGGACCAGGACCACCTTGCTGCCGCTGTCGGCGAGCAGGTATTCGAGGTCGTCCCCGGTCCAGTGCCAATTGACCGGGACCGGGACTGCGCCGATCGCGGCACCCGCGAGAGTGGCCTCGACGAATGCGATCTCGTTGCGCATGACGATGGCGTAGCGATCGCCGTGTGCAAGTCCTTTCTGCGCGAGTGCGGCGGCCAGCCGGGCCGCTCGCGTTCTCACCGCCGCGTGCGTACGTACTGCGGCGCCGCACCTGATGACCGGGGACGAGCTCATTCCTGCCTCCGTACCGAGTTGTCGTGTGTTCAGAGCGATCGAGCGATGAGGTCCTTCATGATTTCGTTGGATCCGCCGTAGATCTTCTGGACCCGGGCGTCGGCGTACATGCGGGCGATCGGGTATTCGCGCATGTAGCCGTAACCGCCGAAGAGCTGCACACACCGGTCGATCACCTGACACTGCTGTTCGGTGAGCCACCACTTCGCCATCGCGGCCGTGGTCGTGTCGAGGTTTCCGCTCATGTGGCGCTCGATACACGAATCGATGAACACCCGCGCCGCATGCGCGACCGTGTCACATTCCGCGAGAACGAACTTCGTGTTCTGGAAGTCGAAGATCGTCTGGCCGAACGCGCTCCGGGACTTGGTGTAGGACACGGTCTCCGCGACAGCAGCCTCCATCGTCGCGACCGCGGTCACTCCGATCAGGAGCCGCTCCTGCGCCAGTTGCGTCATCAACTGGCCGAACCCGCGACCTTCCTCGCCACCGAGCACATTCGCAACGGGCACCCGGACGTCCTCGAACGACAGCTCCGATGTGTCCGCGCCGTGCTGACCGACCTTGTCGAGGATGCGTCCGCGGGTGAATCCGGGGCAGTCGGCGGTCTCGACGACGATCAGTGACACCCCCTTCGCGCCTGCCGCGGGATCGGTCTTGGCGACCACGACGATCAGATCCGCCTGTGATCCGTTGGAGATGAACGTCTTCGCGCCGTTGATCACGTAGTGGTCGCCGTCGCGGAGGGCCGTCGTTTTGATGTTCTTCAGGTCCGAACCGGCACCCGGCTCGGTCATGGCGACCGCGGTAATGGTCTGCCCGGTGGCCATGCCGGGAAGCCAGCGGCGACGCTGTTCCTCGGTGCCGTACGCGAGGATGTAATGCGCGACGATACCGCTGTGGACGGTGTTGCCGAAGCCGGTGTCCAGGGCGCGGGCCTGGGCCTCGACGACGGCGAGGTCGTGAGCGAACGTCCCTCCACCACCCCCGTATTCCTCGGGGATGGAGCAGCACAGCAGCCCGAGTTCGCCGGCCTTGGTCCAGACGTCACGGTCGACGTAGTGCTGCTGCTCGAACTTGTCGCGGTGGGGTGTGAGCTCTCTCGCGAAGAACTTGTCGGCAAGCTCGCCGAGCGCGGTGGTGTCGGAGTCGCGCCAGGACGAGGTGTAGGTGGTGGAGGGCATCCGCGTCGTCCTATCCTTCGTATCCGCCGCCGGTGACCATGATCTGGCCGCTGACGTAGTCGGACTCGGGGTAGGTCAGCATCACGACGGAGCCCGCGGCCTCGTCGGGGGTGCCGGGGCGGCCGAGCGGAATCATCGCCTTCATCGCCGTGAGCAGATGCGGGTTGACCCCGACCTTGATCTCACGGCCCTCGATGTCGATGGTCGCGTCGCCGTCGGCGGCGACCTCGGTGAGCCTGGTCTCGATGAAACCGAACGCGACCGCGTTGACGTTCACGTTGTAGCGGCCCCACTCCTTGGCCAGGGTGCGGGTCATGCCGATGATCCCGGACTTCGCCGACGAGTAGTTGACCTGGCCGGCGTTGCCGTAGAGACCGGCGATGGAGGAGATGTTGACGACCTTGCGGTGCACCGGGGTCCCGGCTTCCTTCTCCGCCTTGGCTGCCTTGCTGATCACCGGCTGCGCGGCCCGCAGGATCCGGAACGGCGCCTTGAGGTGCACGTCGAGGATGGCGTCCCATTGGTCGTCGCCCATCTTCTGGATGACCGTGTCCCAGGTGTAGCCGGCGTTGTTGATGATGATGTCGAGCCCGCCGAACTCGCCGGTGGCGGTGCCGACGAAGCGCTCGCCGAAGTCGGGGGCGGTGACGTTGCCCGCGCAGATGACGGCGTTGCCACCGGCGGCGGTGATCTCGTCGACGACCGCCTGTGCGGGCGCGGTGTCGAGGTCGTTGACGACGACGTTGGCGCCTTCACGCGCGAGGGTGAGAGCGATGGAGCGTCCGATGCCGCGTCCGGATCCGCTGACGATGGCGGTCTTTCCTTCGAGCTTTCCCATGATGATTCGGTGTTCCTTTTCGAGAGTGGTGTGTTCGTGTGGTCAGTCGAGTGCGATGACGGCGTCGCCGAGGAGGGTGACGGTGCCGTCGGCGAGCGCGACCTTCAGTTCGACGGTGGCGAGGCGTTCGCCGCCGACCTCGTCGATCGAGGTGACGGTGCCTGTGCAGGTGGGCTGACCGTGCACCGGGGTGATGGACGCGAAGCGCACCTTGTAGGAGCGAAGCTGCTGCTGCGGAACGAGATCGGTGAGCAGGCGGCCGAGATACGCCATCGACAGCATGCCGTGCGCGAAAACGTCGTCGAGCCCGGCGCTCTTCGCCACGTCGAGATCGATGTGAATCGGGTTGTGATCACCCGACGCACCGGCGAACAGGGCGAGCGTCGTGCGGGAGATCGGGTCGATGCGCAGAGGCTGCACGCCGGCGCCGACCTCGGGTGTGAAGACGGTCATGACGCGTCCTTTCCGGGCCGGTTCTGCACGACGGTGACGCCGCGCATCACCGCGACGCGGGCACCGTCCTGGTTGGTCACGGTGGTCTCGCGGACGATGAATTCCAGCAGGCCACCTTTCTTCTCGTAGATGTCGGTGATCCGGCTCGCGGCGGTCAATTCGTCACCGGCGTAGGCCATCCGGTGGTAGTCGAACTGCTGCTCGCCGTGGAGGACGGTGCGCAGATCGACGTCCAGGTCCTCGAGGAACGCGAAGGGGTTCGGGGCCTCGAGTTCGATGCCGAACACGAACGTCGGCGGCACCGGCAGGTCGCGGTGACCGGCCTGCTTGGCGGCGTCGGGGTCGAGGTAGACGGGGTCGTGCTGCCCGGTGGCCTTCGCGAAGTTCTGCAGCCGGCTGCGCGTGATCAGCAGGGACACCGCGGGGAATTCGCGGCCGATGACGGAGCGGTCGAGGCTCATCGCGCGTCCACCTTCTGGTAGAGCGTGACGACGCAGGCGCCGCCGAGGCCGAGGTTGTGCTGCAGCGCGAGATTCACGCCCTCGACCTGACGGGCTCCGGCCTGGCCACGCAGCTGCCACACCAATTCGGCGCACTGGGCCAGGCCCGTCGCGCCCAGCGGATGGCCCTTGGACAGCAGCCCACCCGACGGGTTGGTGACGACTCGTCCGCCGTAGGTGTTGTCGCCGTCGCGGATGAACTTCTCCGCAGTCCCGGCCGGGGTGAGTCCGAGCGCCTCGTAGGTGAGGAACTCGTTGGTGGTGAAGCAGTCGTGGAGTTCGACGACGCGGATGTCCTCCGGGCCGACGCCGGCGGTCTCGTACACGTTGTGCGCGGCCGCCGCGGCCATGTCGTATCCGATGACCTTGCGCATGTCCTTGGACTCGAACGTGCTCGGGGTGTCGGTGGTCAGGCTCTGCGCGCGGATCACCACGTCGGCGTTCAGTCCGTGCTTGCGGGCGAATTCGGGGGTGCAGACCACCGCGGCGGCGGCGCCGCACGTCGGCGGGCAGCACTGCAACCGGGTGAGCGGCCCGTAGATCTTCGGGGACGCGAGCACCTCCTCGACGGTCACCAGGTTGCGGAACACCGCGTTGGGATTGTTCGCGGCGTGCTTGCGGGCCTTCACCGAGATCTCGGCGAAGATCGCCGGATCGATCCCGAACTCGTCCACGTACGCCTGACCGGCTCCGCCGAAGAACTGCGCCGCCATCGGTGCCTGCGGATCGACGCCCTGCACCTCGTCCCGGATCGCTTCCTGCCGCACCATCGGCCCCGGACGATCGGTGAAGACCGAACCCAGGGCGCCGGGCACCATCTGCTCGAATCCGAGCGCGAGGGCGCAGTCGACGGTGCCACTGGCCACCGCCTGCCGCGCCAGCCACAACGCCGACGATCCCGTCGAACAGTTGTTGTTGACGTTGACGATCGGGATCCCCGACTGACCCAGGCCATACAGCGCGGCCTGACCCGAGGTTGAGTCACCGTATACATAGCCGACATACGCCTGCTGGACGAGCGCGTAGTCGATTCCCGCATCGGCGAGCGCAGCCCTCGCCGCAGCCTCCCCCATGTCGGCGTAGTTGCCGCTCTTTCCCGGTTTCGTGAAGGGGATCATTCCTACCCCGGCCACGTGGACATCGTTGACCATTTCCGTCCTCTCATCGTGAAGTGATGCCAGTCACCTTAACCGGCATTTACTTCATTGGGAAGGGGGAATCCTCGATCGACTGATGCCGAGAGGGGTGCGCGGACGATCAGTGCGAGAAGAGCACTGCCAGGGTCATCGCCACGAGGTCGGCCGGGAAGGACGCATTCGCGCGGAGGTGCTCGATGCGCGCGAGGGTGTGCACGACACTCAGCGCGGTGTGCACCAGAACCCTCGCGGGCGTCTCCTCCAGGTCCGGGCGGCAGGCGCGGAGCAACGCGGTCCACTCCGCGACGTATTCGCGCTGCCGGGCGCGAGCGATGTCGGACAGGGTCACCTGTTCGGTTTGCAGAAGAGACGTCAAAATCGTTCTGTCCAAAGCTAATTCCGCGTAGCCGCGAACGAGATCTTCGAGCGCGCGCTCCGGCAGTTCGTTCTCCCGCAGCACCGAGTGCAACAGCAGCCAGAGAGCGCTGGTGCCGCGCTCGATGGCCGCCTCCAGGATCTCCGCCTTGCTGTCGAAATAGCTGTACAGGTTGGGGCCCGACACCCCGGCGGCCGCACCGATGTCGTCCAGCCCCGTCGCCTCGTACCCGTTCTCCCCGAACAGGACGATGGCGTGGCCGAGCAGGCTCTCACGCTTGGAGACCGGCTCGAGTCGCGCCGATGCCCGCTTGGGCAACGGCGTCGGCGGCGCGAGTTCGACTGCACACAGGGCCTCACACGCCGACGTGAGGAGCGCCGCGAACTCGGGACCGGAAATCCGCGACGCGTGCGAGCTGGGGCTCGCAAGCACGGCCTGCACCCCCCACGCCACTTCCTCGGCCTGCCCATTCCCCAGGTGTGGCCTCTCCACTTCGACGAGATCCGCGTACTGACGATTCACTGCCCGCAGACGGTCGCGCAGCCCGTCCCGCAGATCGTCCGGGAGGTTGCGTGCTTCGCGCCACCACAGCGCGCCGACGTCCCGGTGAGCTGCCGCATGTTCGCAGCTCACCGCCAAGGCGCCCGCCAGCGTCACCCGCGAACCGAACGTCGGGGTGACGTCGTCGAAACTCTGCCCGATGACCGCCCCCAGCAACACCGACTTGTTGGAGAAGTGGCGGTACAGTGCGCCGGCGGTGATCCCGACCCGGTCGGCGATCTGCGCCATCGACACATTCCGGTACCCGAGCTCGACGATCAGCGCACGTGCGGATTCGAGGATCTGCTCCTTGCGATCCTTCGGCCGGCGCCGGACGGTGGACAGGGTGGTATCCATGAGTGCCTTCCGCGACTATGTAAACGTCGGTTAAGGCTACGCCCGTGAGTACTTGTCAACCGCCCGCGGTTAATAAGCACTCACGGGTGCAGGTCGGCCCGGTACTGCCTCGGCGTCTTCCCGAACCACCGCCTGCAGGAACGGTTGAGGGTGCTCTGTTCGGTGTAGCCGAGCAGTCCCGCGATCTGGCCGAGATGAAATCCCGGTTCGGCGAGGTATCTCGCCGCCTGGGCGCGACGTTCCCGTTCGATGAGATCCTGGCATCGCACACCCTCCTCGGCCAGCCGCCGTTGCAGCGTGCGCGGATGCATCGACAGTTGGTCGGCGATCGCCTCGGCGCTGCAGTGGCCGGTGGGCAGCAGACGCCGGGCCAACTCGGCCACGCGTTCGGACAGCGCCGCGGTGCTCGGTAGGTAATGCGTTTCCAGGTATTTGGTGGCGATGCGCCGGGTCTCCGGATCTGCGCTGTCGATCCGCCGGTCCGCCAGGGCTCGGGGCAGTTCGAACCCGCACCACGTCTGCCCGAACAGGACGGGGCAGTCCAGCGCACCACGGTAGGCGGCGTCCGACCCGAGTTGGTCGTGCACGAACGAGATCAGCGAGGGACGCGCATCCGGGCCGGCGAGCAGCCGAAGGATGCGGACACCATTGGCCATGGCCAGCTCGTATCCCTGCGGCAGATAGGGCAGCGACGGTTCCGTCATCTCGTAGACGAACCGGACGTCACCTCCGGTGCGCGGCTCGACGGTCAGCTTCAGGGCGGGCGAGTGCACGTAGAAGTAGCGGGCGATCGCCTCGAATGCGCCGTGCACGGTCTGCGCGTTCCGAGCGATCACGGCGACGGGCCCGAGGATGTCCAGGCCCTGCCAGTGCGAGAGCCGGAGCCCGAAGTCCGGGCAGTCCAGATCGGTAGCACCGGCCTCCAGCACGTGCACGACCGCCTCGAACGACACGAACGCGTCCACCTCGTGCTCGACTCCCGGTGGGATGTGGAAGCGCGCGAGGGACGACTCCGGGTCGGCGCCCAGCTCCCGCATCAGGTCGCCGTACCCCCAGAGGTTCGTGGCCCGGATCAGACTTCCCACGGGGTCAACTCTCCTCTCGCCGGGAACGATGTCGGGAAATGCTAAAAGCATGTCCGAAAGTGTCAAGACCTGTGACGTGGCACACAGTCATTCTGTTTGTACCCCATCCTGCGAACCCAGCAGGCAGAAGCGCGAGGAAGCCATGAGCACGACACATTTCGACGTTCTGATCATCGGTGCCGGACTGTCCGGCATCGGAACGGCCTGCCAGGTGACGGCCGAGTTCCCCCACAAGACCATCGCGGTGCTGGAGCGCCGCGAGCGGCTGGGCGGTACGTGGGATCTGTTCCGCTACCCCGGTATTCGTTCGGACTCCGACATGTTCACGTTCGGCTACAAGTTCCGGCCGTGGCGTGACTCGAAGGTGCTCGCGGACGGTGCGTCGATCCGCCGGTACATCGCGGACACCGCGCGGGAGTTCGGCATCGAGGACAAGATCCGTTACGGGCTGAAGATCGTCGGGGCGGACTGGTCGACGGCCGAGGAACGCTGGACGGTGACCGCCCTGCACGAGGCGACCGGCGACATCCGCACCTACACCTGCGGGTACCTGGTCAGCTGCACCGGCTACTACGACTACGACGCCGGCCACCTGCCGGACTTCCCGGGCACGGACCGATTCCGGGGCCGGTGCGTCCACCCACAGCAGTGGCCGGAGGACCTCGACTACACCGGTAAGAAGGTCGTCGTGATCGGCAGCGGCGCCACCGCCGTCACCCTGGTCCCGTCGATGGCCGGCGATGCAGAGCACGTGACCATGCTGCAACGCTCGCCGTCGTACATCTTCTCGATCCCCGCCCTCGACAAGATCTCCGAGGTGCTGGGCCGATTCCTGCCCGCCGAGTGGGTGTATTCGTTCGGACGCAAGCGCAACATCGCCCTCCAGCGCGGGCTCTACCTGGCGTGCCGGCGGTGGCCGCGGCAGATGCGCCGATTCCTGCTCTGGCAGGTGCGACGACGCCTCGGCCCCGAATTCGACATGAGCCACTTCACGCCGAACTACATGCCGTGGGACGAACGCCTCTGCGCAGTGCCGGACGCGGACCTCTTCACCGCGCTCTCGTCGGGAGACGCATCGATCGTCACCGATCACATCGACACGTTCACCGAGAAGGGCATCCTGCTGAAGTCGGGACGGGAACTGGAGGCGGACGTCGTCGTCACCGCCACCGGCCTGAAGATCCAGATGCTCGGCGGAATGGAACTGTCCGTGGACGGGCAGTCCCGTCCGCTGCACGGTCAGATGACCTACAAGGGCGTGCTCGTCGAGGGAATCCCCAACCTGGCCTGGGTTTTCGGCTACACCAACGCGCCGTGGACCCTGAAGTCCGACATCGCGGGCGCCTACCTGTGCCGGCTGCTCCGGTACATGGACGAGGGCGGTCACACCGTCGCGACGCCCCGCGACCTCGAGAACTCCGCGATGGACATCGGCATGCTCGACCAGTTGCAGTCCGGGTACGTGCAGCGCGGCAAGGACGTCATGCCTCGCCAGGGGTCCACGGAGCCGTGGAAGGTTCTCATGCACTACGAGAAGGACTCCACGATGCTCCTCGACGACCCCGTTCACGACGGAATTCTGCAGTTCGGCGCGCCGGCATGAGTACCGTCAGCCGGGGTGCCATCCGGGCCTGCCTGCGCAGCGCACGCCCACTGTTCGCGTCCCACCGCGTGCCCGTCGGGGCGAAGCGCCTCATGGTCGAGATGGTGACGGCCGCCGCCCGCCCACCGCGTGGCACCCGGTTCGAGCGCGACGCGGTCGCCGGCGTCCCCGTCGTGCGGGTGCGGCCGGCGCACACCACCGGGGGGACGCTGATCTACCTCCACGGCGGCGGATACGCCCTCGGAAGCGCGAAGGGGTACCGCGGCCTGGTCGCGCACCTCGCCGCAGCCGCCGGGACGACGGCGGTGATCCCCGACTACTCACGCTCGCCGGAATCCCGCTACCCGATTGCCCTCGAGGAAATGGTCGCGGTCTACTCCCGGCTACTCGACGACGGCCTCGACGCGGACACCACCGTCGTCGCGGGGGATTCCGCCGGCGGCGGACTGACGCTGGCGCTGGCGACGGCATTGCGTGATCGCGGCCTCCCCGCCCCGGCCGCGCTCGGCCTGATCTGCCCGTGGGCCGACCTCGCGATCGACGCCGACCGGTCGCGACCGGTGCTGCGCGATCCCCTCATCCTGCCGTCCATGACGGCCGAATGGGCCCCGCGCTATGCCGGACAGCACGATCCGAGATCGCCCGGCATCTCCCCGGTGTACGGCGACATGACGGGTCTGCCGCCGATCGTCATGCACACGGCCGGCGACGATCCGACCTCCGTCGACGCGGAGAAGATCGAAGCAGCCGTCGCCGCTGCGGCGGGCGTCCTCCACCATCGCCGGTTCGACGACCTCTGGCACGACTTCCACCTCCAGGTCAGCCTCCTCGCCGAGGCACGCGAGGCGGTCACCGACCTCGGCGCGGCACTGCGCCGTCACATGCAGACGATTCACCCCGACACAGCAAAGGTTGCATCCACATGAGCACGTTCGAAGGAAAAGTCGCCGTCGTCACCGGAGCAGGATCCGGCATCGGCCGGGCCCTCGCCCTCGATCTCGCGAACAGGGGTGCGAAGCTCGCCCTCTCCGACGTCGATACCGTCGGACTCGCCGACACCGTCCGCCAGGCCAAGGCGCTGGGCGCGGAGGTCAGGTCCGACCGAATCGACGTCGCCGAACGGGAAGAGATGCTGGAATACGCAGACTCCGTCGTCGCAACGTTCGGCACGGTCCACCAGGTCTACAACAACGCCGGCATCGGCTACAACGGCAACGTCGAGAAGTCCGAGTTCAAGGACATCGAGCGGATCATGGACGTCGACTTCTGGGGCGTCGTCAACGGGACCAAAGCCTTTCTGCCACATCTGATCGCGTCCGGCGACGGGCACGTCGTCAACATCTCGAGCCTGTTCGGGCTGATCGCCGTGCCGGGCCAGAGCGCCTACAACGCCGCGAAATTCGCTGTGCGCGGCTTCACCGAGTCGCTGCGTCAGGAGATGCTGATCGCCAAGCACCCCGTCGAGGTGACGTGCGTGCATCCCGGAGGCATCAAGACCGCCGTGGCCCGCAACGCCACTGTCGCCGAGGACGAGGACGCACAGACCTTCGCGGACTTCTTCGACAAGCGGCTGGCCCTGCACTCGCCGGAGATGGCGGCGACGACGATCCTCGACGGAGTCCGGAAGGGGAAAGCCCGGGTGATCATCGGCTGGGAGGCGAAGGCCCTCGACGTGCTGGCCCGCGTCATCGGGTCGTCGTATCAGCGGGTGGTCGCCGCCGGTTTCGCGACCTTCATGCCGTGGATGAAGTAGGCGACTGCCGGGGTCGTCCTAGGACGCCAGGATCTTCGCCTTCTCGGCGTTGAATTCGGCTTCGGTGAGCACACCTTGCGCTCTGAGTTCTCCGAGATCCTTCAGAGCGGCGATCCGGTCGACGCTCCCTCCTCCCGCGGAGGGGGTGGGGGCGGCCTGCGGCGGGGGTTCCTGGGAGTAGGCCGGGGCCTCGTTCTGCGGTGCCTGCGGTTGCTGCTGCGGTTGCTGCTGTGGCTGCTGTTGCGGTTGCTCTTTCGCCGCCCACCGCTGACCCTGGCGTCGAGACACTCGATTCGACACGGACGTGGCGGTTCCGGCGATGACGGCGGTGCGGGCGATCCCGCGGAGGAGTCCGGGCATGATGTTGTCCTCGGTTTCAGTTTCCGGCTTCGAGCGCGTCGAGTGACGCCAGGATGCCCTGCACAGGGATACGGCCCGACGCCACGAGTTGCGCTCCGCTGTGACGCAGGGCGGTTGCGAGCGGTGCGGCCCAAGTGTTCTCGTAGACCAGTACCGCAGCCGAAGCACCCGGCTCGAGCACGGATCCGGCGTCGGCGATGTCCGCCAGGTCGAGCAGGCCGGTCGAGGCCTCGGCGAAGAGCGACGCATCTATGTCGCCCTCGAGTCCGACGTCGACGACGTCGATCGCCACGACGGAACCGTCCGCTTCCCTGCGAAGGAAGACCAGGTCGAGCACTCGCACGGTGCCCTGCTCGACGAGGTCGCGGAGTATCGCCAATGCCGATCCGTCCGGTCTTCGGTCGGCCGGGAACTCCACCACGAGATAATCGATGGGCCCGCTATCCTCCGGGTCGATATCGTTCACCGGAAAACCTCTCTTCGTGCATGCCGACCAGGTCCGCGGATGGCACCGGGATCAGGTCTCGGTCACAGTAATCCGGGATCTCCCACGAGAATTCCGGCCATCTTCCGAGCATAATCCGGTTCGAGACCGTCTCACGGGCTTTCACCCTGTTCGGATGATTTTCGATGACGACCTGCATGCGAAGACGTTCCCGGCCGCGGCAGCCGGCGGACCGGGCGGATCCCCCGCACCCCCGTCGGCACCCCCGAACGAAAGGCTGAGCCCGACCCCACGGATCGTCGCAGTTCGTAGGACTTTCCCGCGTCGCCGTCCGGTGGCAGCATTCTCCCCGTGACCTTTGCCCATCGTTTGCGTCCCCGCCTCGTCGAAGAACGAGCGTCGGTGTCGCCGCTCGAACTGTTCTTCGACCTCGTCTTCGTGTTCGCCCTCACCCGCGTCACCGATCTGATGGCCGAGGACCCCACCGGGGTGAACCTGCTGCGCGGCGCACTGGTGATGGCCGTCCTGTGGTGGAGCTGGGTGGGGTACGCCTGGCTCTGCAACCTCGTACGCGCCGACGAGGGCATCGTGCGGGTGGTGATGTTCGGTGCGATGGGCGCCATGTTCATCACCGCCCTGACGATCCCCGAGGCGTTCGACGACCTGGCAGGCGGACTCGACGGCCCCGTCATCTTCGCCCTCGGCTACTTCGTCGTCCGCCTACTGCACCTGGTGATGTTCTGGGTGATCAGCCGCACCGACCCCCAGCTGCGCGGTCAGGTGCTGCGCTTCGCGCCGAGCATGGTGACCGGCACCGCGTTCCTGCTCATCGCATCGCAGCTCACCGGCACGGCGCAGACCGTGATGTGGATCCTCGCCCTCGCCGGCGACTACATCGGCACCCTGATCGGTGGCACCGACTGGCGGCTGCGGTCGATCAGCCACTTCGCCGAACGACACGGCCTCATCATCATCGTCGCGCTCGGCGAGTCGATCGTCTCGATCGGCATCGGCGTCGCGAGCCTGCCGATCTCCTGGGCGATCATCGTCGCCTCGTTGCTGGGACTCGCGGTGTCGGGGCTGCTGTGGTGGTCGTACTTCGACGTCACATCACTGGCCGTCGAGCACGCCTTCGAGGAGGCCACAGGTGCGCGTCAGATCAAGATCGCCCGCAACTGCTACAGCTTCCTGCACCTGCCGATGGTGATCGGGGTCGTGATGCTGTCACTCGGCCTGAAGAAGATCCTGTCGTACGTCGGCGACGGCAACCATCATCGGCTCACCGACCCGCTGTACGGCTGGCCGCTGATCGCACTGTTCGGCGGCGCGGCGCTGTACCTCCTCGCGCTGGTCGCGTTCAAGGCGTACGCGACGAGGTCGGTCACCGTGCCGCGCGTCGTGACGGCGGTCGTGCTGATCGCGCTGATCCCCGTCGTCTGGCACATCCCGGCCCTCGCCACTCTCGGCGTGCTCACCGCGGTCCTGCTCGCGATGATCGGATACGAGATGGTCCGGTACGACCAGCCCCGCGAAAAGATCCGGCACGGTTCGCACCCGTGAGTACTTCTCAACGTCGGGCGGTTAATAAGTACTCACGGGCGCAGCAGTCCTGCACGGCGGCGGCACCGAATTACCTCTGAGGCTCGAGATGATCGAGCCGGAGGGATTGATACACCATGACCGACCACTCTCGCGGCCCACGATTACGCAGTCCACTGCGCGGACCGTGGCTGACCTCGGTATTCGGCCTCGTACTGCTGATCGGGCTTCCGGTCGTCATCGTCACGGGACTGCTCTCGTACATCGCGTACGGGCCTCAGTTCGGGCAGGCCCGTCCCGGCGACGTCGGGTGGCTGCACCTTCCGTACTTCGCGTGGCCCACCCGGCCGTCGTGGTTGTACCGGCTCACGCAGGGGCTGCACGTCGGGCTCGGACTGATCCTGGTGCCGATCGTGCTCGCCAAGCTGTGGTCGGTGATCCCGAAACTCTTCGTGTTTCCGCCGGTGCGGTCGCCGGCGCAGGCGCTCGAACGTCTGTCACTGATCGCCCTGGTCGGCGGCGCGCTGTTCGAGATCATCACCGGGGTCCTGAACATCCAGTACGACTACATCTTCGGCTTCGACTTCTACACGGCCCACTACTGGGGCGCGTGGGTCTTCATCGCCGGGTTCGTGACGCACACGATCCTGAAGGTGCCGTTGATGGTGAGGTCGCTGCGTTCCCGGTCGTTCCGGGACATGCTGCGCACCTCCCGCGCGGACACGCACCCCGAACCGCCGGACGAGAACGGCCTCGTGGCCGAAGACCCCGCCCCGCCCACCATCAGCCGCCGCGGCGCCCTCGCCCTGGTCGGTGGCGGCGCCGCGCTGGTCGCCGTCCTGTCGGTCGGGCAGACCACCGGCGGGTTCCTGCGCAATGCCGCGCTGCTCCTCCCCCGCGGTCGCTCGTACGGCGACGGCCCCAACGACTTTCAGATCAACCGCACCGCTGCGGCCGCGCAGATCACCCTGGAGCAGATCGGCGACACCTGGCGTCTCTCGGTGACGGGTGGTGCGGCACCCGTGCAGCTGAGCCGAAGTCAACTGCGCGCCATGCCGTCGCACACCGCCTCTCTTCCGATCGCGTGCGTCGAGGGATGGTCCACCACCGAGACGTGGACGGGCGTGCGACTGCGTGACCTCGCGGACGCCGCCGGGGTGACGGCGTTCGCGTCGGCGAAGGTGACGTCGCTGGAACGGTCCGGGGCGTTCAACCAGGCGGTGCTCACGTCGGATCAGGTGCGCGACGCCGACGCCCTGCTCGCCCTGGCGGTCAACGGCGCGGACCTGTCCCTCGACCACGGCTACCCCGCCCGGATCATCGTTCCCGCCCTGCCCGGCGTCCACAACACCAAATGGGTGCAGGCCATCGAATTCCGGGAGGCGTGAGATGCGCCGATTCGCCCGCTTCTACGGCGCTAACCCGCTGCATCTGCTGGCCGTGCTGTTCAGCTTCGCCCTCGCCGGATATGCGGTGGCGGTGGTGGGTCCGCAGAATCTGTGGAATCAGGACGTGTGGTGGAAGTCCATCGCCGTATGGTTCCTCGGCGCAGTGATCGCCCACGACCTCGTGCTGTTCCCGCTGTACGCGCTCGCGGACCGATCCTTGGCGTCCGGGCTGAACGCGATGCGGGGCAGGAGAACTGCCCGACCGCCGTCGGTTTCGGCACTGAACTACCTTCGGGTACCGGCGCTCGCGTCCGGGCTCACGCTGCTGCTGTTCCTGCCGGGAATCATCGAGCAGGGCGCCGACGCGTATCTCGCGGCGACGGGGCTGACGCAAGAACCGTTCCTCGACCGCTGGCTGCTGCTCACCGCCGCATTCTTCGCAGTGTCCGCCATCGCGTACGCCACCCGGCTCGCGTTGTCCCGCAAGGCTGGTGACACCGTGAGCGGCTCATGAGGAGAACGGACGTATCCACGGACCTCCTGATGCGGCGTGCGTCGGCGGGACTCCCCTGCTGGGTGCGCGACGCACGGGGAACGCGTCGCCCGCTGCCGGTGGGCCGGTGGATGGGCGGGGACGCATCCTCGCTCTCCGATCGGATCGCGGACCGGGTGATGCTCACCGGTTGTCACGGCGCCACCGTGGACCTCGGCTGCGGACCGGGCCGCCTCACCGCGGCACTCATCTCGGCCGGCTTCGCGGCGCTGGGTGTCGATTCATCCTTCGCCGCAGTACAACTCACGATCCGACGCGGCGGCCTCGCGCTGCACCGGGACATCTTCGCGCCGCTTCCGCGGTCCGGGCACTGGGACCGGGTGCTGCTCGCCGACGGCAACATCGGCATCGGCGGCGAACCTGTGCGGGTTCTCCGTCGCGCACGAGAACTGTTGCAACCTCACGGAATTGTGATCGCCGAGGTGGATCCGCCGACCACGCCGGGGGTCCGTCACGAGTTGCTGCGCTGGGAGACGGATCATTTGGCTGGAGAGTGGTTCGCTTGGGCGAGTGTGGGTGTCGCGGCGATGTCCGGGGTCGCACGCGCTGCCGGACTGAGCGTCATCGATGTTCTGCAGCACGCCAATCGGTACTTCGTGCGGATGGAATGGGCGTAAGAGCTCCCATCCGCCGGCGGAGTCGCACCGAATACCTAGTGAACATCCACCCACCCCCCTTCCTCCGGAAAGGTTGTTTGATCATCATGTCGAACTATCGAAAAGCACTCGTAGCAGCGGCCATCGGCGCCCTGGCACTGACCCCGCTCGCGGCGTGCTCGAGCAACGATTCGAATGCGGCGTCGAATGTGAGCGCAGCAGCATCCTCGCAACCCGCACCCGTCGCCCAGGTGGACAACCTGACCGGGGTGAGTACCGCCGTCGCATTGGATTCCGGCTTCACCGGAGCCCTGACGACGCTCGGACTCACCCCCGGAGTGGTGGGTACGGCGGCGCTCGCCGACGGATCGGTCAGCTTCCCGATCACCGGCGGCAACGTGAAGTACTGGGAGCCGGGCACGGTCGATCCCTACGTACAGGGCGAGATCATGCACGACGGCAGCGGATTGTCGTTGGCGGCGCCCGGCACCGTCGTCGAACTCACCGATTTCGCGATCGACCCGGGAACGTCGCTGCTCACCGGCGACGTCAGCGTCAACGGTGCGTCGGCGGCCACCGATGCGGTGTTGTTCGATCTCAACGGCCGCACGTTGAAGCCGCTGCAGACAGGACCGAACGACACGGCGATCCTGCAGGGAACCGAGGTCAAGATCTCGGAAGACGCGGCCGGACTGCTGAACGAGACGTTCAAGACCGACGCCGTGAAGCCGGGGTTGCTGGTCGGAATCGCCACCATCACGATCGCGACCAAGTGACCGTCTGCCCCCGAACGGCACCTCGGATGCGCCGGCCGTCACCAGTTCGTGAACAGCAGATGGTTGACGGCCAGCGCACCGGCGGCCTGCACCGCGAGCCAGAACCGGTGGCTTCCGCGCGGCAGGAGGGCGGGGGCGGCGAGAAGCCACACTTCGAACGGCAACCAGATCCGCTCGGTCTCCGCCTTGCTCAACGCGCTCAGGTCCGCGATCACCACCGCCAGCAGCGCCGAGAGCACGAGGACGGGAACCGGCGACCGCGCCCGCACCCGGGACCAGGCGAACGCCCGGGGCAGCGCGGCGGGCACCGCCAACCCCACCGCGCAGACGAGCGACGCGAAGTTGGCCCAGCCCCAGTAGGCGAAGGGGCGATCCGACGCGATGCCCTGGTAATACCGTTCCTGCACCAGCTGGTAGCCGTCGAACCACCAGAATCCGTACAGCGTGAACACAGCCGCCACCGCGAGCGCGCCGGCGAGAGCGCCGACCAACGGGCGGGCCGTGCGCGCGATCACCAGGACGGCGACCGCCGGAATCGCCATCAGTGTGAGCCCGTAGCTGAGGTAGACACCGAAGCCGAGCAGCACGCCCGCCGCCACGGCGACGAGCGCGGGGATCGGGACGGTCCGGGTCGCGGACAGGGCCAGCAGGGCGATCCCCCACGCGACCACGCCGGCGAACAGTGCGTCCGCCGACACCGCCACCCAGATCGCGGCGGGTGCGAGGACGAGGAAGGGGGCCGCGCGCCGAGCCATGGCCTCGTCACCGAGCGCACGGATCGCGACGATCACGGCGGCACCGGCGCTGGACCCGACCGCGACGCACAGCGCGGACGCCCAGGCACCGCCGTCGAGCCCGATCCGGTCGAGCCAGACGAACGTCAGGAGCGCACCGGGCGGATGCCCGGACACGTGGGTGGTCCACGAATCGGGCTGCAGGTCCAGGATCCGGTCCGCGAAGCCGCGCAGCGTCGCGGGGATGTCCGTGACGCGAGGAACCTCGTGGAGATACTCGTCGGTGGAGGTCAGGCGCCCGGCGAACCCGCGCTGCCAGCCGTCGACCAGCGCGAGCGCCATCGCCCACAGTGCGGACCCGAGCCACACTCCCACCGTGAGACGACGCCACGCCAGCGTCTGCGCCAGGCCAGGCCCCCACAACACGACCGCCGCCGCGACCGCGATGGCGATCGGCGTCCCCCACCCGACGTGCACGTCGCGGAATCCGAACAGCGGCGCGGCGTCCGCGAAGTCCCGCACACTCTCCGCGGTGCGGTGGACGATGGGGGTGATCGTCTCGTTTCCCAGGCGCGGGACGACGAACGCGACCACCACCAGGATCAGTGCGAGCGCGGCGCCCACGACGTCGCGGTACGGGAAATTGCGCTCCTCGGCGCGCTGCGGGGATCCGATGACGTCATCTCCTTCGGCGAAAGTCGCACTCGCGCCCAGCATAACGACGGAGGATTGACTGCATGACCGCAATGAGTGCACGCGAACCGGCCCGCGCGGACGTCGCCGTGATCGGCGGGAGCGGCTTCTACTCGTTCTTCGACGAGGACGCCGCGGAAGTCACGATCGACACTCCGTACGGCAACCCCAGCGCTCCGATCACGGTCGGCGACGTGGAGGGCAGGCAGGTGGCGTTCCTCCCCCGCCACGGCTCCCGGCACGAATTCGCGCCCCACACCATCCCGTACCGCGCGAACCTGTGGGCGCTGCGCACGCTGGGCGTGCGGCAGGTGTTCGCACCCTGCGCCGCCGGCAGCCTCACCCCCGACCTGGGACCGGGCTCGATGGTCGTGCCCGACCAACTGGTCGATCGCACCAGCGGCCGCACGCAGACGTACTTCGACGGGGGCGGCGTGCACGTCCAGTTCGCCGACCCGTACTGCTCCGACCTACGCAAGGCCGCCGCCCGGCCGGGCACCGTGGAGGGCGGTGTGCTGGTGGTGGTCGAGGGGCCACGGTTCTCGACCAGGGCGGAGAGCGTGTGGTTCGCCCGGCAGGGCTGGACCCTCGTCAACATGACGGGCCACCCCGAGGCGGTCCTCGCCCGGGAACTCGAGATGTGCTACGCCACCATCGCTTTGGTCACCGATCTCGACGCGGGGATCGAGTCGGGGGACGGTGTGCGCGCCGTGGACGTGTTCGCCGAGTTCCAGCGCAACCTCGGGCCCCTGAAGACGCTGGTGCGGTCCGCGATCGCCGCCGCCCCCGAAGGCCCCTGCGAAACCTGCCGCGTCCACGAGGGTGTGAACCTGCCGATCGAGCTGCCATGACGGAAACACGGGTACTACTCACTGGTGCAGCCGGATTCATCGGCAGCCACGTCCGCACCGCGCTGACCGACGCCGGCCACGACGTCGTGGCCGTGGACGCGCTGCTCCCGTCCGCGCACGGTGCCGACGTCGAGCCGCCGGACGGTGTGCGACGCGCCGACGTCCGCGACCTCTCCGCTCTGATCGAACTGCTGAGGGGTGTCGACGTCGTGTGCCATCAGGCCGCCGTCGTCGGTGCCGGTGTGGATGTGAGCGATGCCCCGGCCTACGCCAGCCACAACGATCTCGGTACAGCGACACTGCTCGCCGCGATGCACGAGTCGGGTTGCGGGAAGCTGATACTCGCGTCCTCGATGGTCGTCTACGGGGACGGCAGGTATCGCAACGGGCGGGGCGAGTTCGTGGAGCCGCTCGCCCGCCGGACCGAGGACCTGGCCGCGGGAATCTTCGACGAGAGGGATCCCGACACGGGCGATCCCCTGGAGTGGACACTCGTGGAGGAGGATTCGCCTCTGCGGCCGCGAAGTCTCTACGCCGCAGGCAAGGTCGCCCAGGAGCACTACGCACTCGCCTGGGCGCTGGCCACCGGCGGTTCCGTGACGGCTCTGCGCTATCACAACGTCTACGGCGATCGCATGCCGCGTGACACCCCGTACTCCGGGGTGGCCGCGATGTTCCGTTCCGCCCTCGAGAACGGCGACCCTCCGCGCGTGTTCGAGGACGGTCGGCAGACAAGGGATTTCGTGCACGTCCACGACGTCGCGGCGGCGAACGTGGCCGCGGTCGAGGCGGCCATGCCGGGATTCTCGGCGTTCAATGTGTGCTCGGGACAACCGATCACGATCGGCGAGGTGGCCGCGACACTCGCGCGTTCGTACGGAGGGCCCGAACCCGTCGTCACCGGCGAATACCGACCCGGCGACGTGCGGCACATCGTCGCCGACCCCCGCCTGGCCCGCGAGCGGCTGGGCTTCCTGGCTCGGATCATGCCCGCCGAGGGGATCGCGGCGTTCGCGCACGCACCCCTGAGGGATGCTGCGCCGGCGGGACCTCCCCATGTCTGAGCGCGCGCCGATCTCAGCGCGGGACGTCACCGTCGTCATCCCGTGCATGAACGAGGCCGGGTCCCTGCCCGGAGTGCTGGCCGCGGTGCCCCGCGACTACCGGACGGTGGTGGTGGACAACAACTCCACCGACGACACCGCCGCGGTCGCGGGCACGCACGGCGCGACGGTGGTGTGGGAGCCTGTCCCGGGATACGGTGCGGCCGTGCACTCCGGGGTGCTGGCAGCGCAGACTCCGGTGGTCTGCGTGCTGGACGGCGACGGCTCGATGAACCCGGGCGAACTGCCTCGACTGGTCTCCGCACTGGAGTCGGGCGCCGACCTCGCCGTCGGGCGGCGCCGCGCCGATCGGCGTGGAACGTGGCCGCTGCACAGCAGGATCGGCAACGCCGTCGTCGCCGCACGACTCCGACGCCGGTACGGCCTCCCGGTCCACGACCTCGGGGCGATGAGAGCCGTACGCAGGCAGGACCTCCTCGCGTTGGGGGTCGACGACCGCAGGTCGGGCTATCCGCTGCAGCTTCTCGTGCTCGCCGGCCGCGCCCACTGGCGGGTCGCGGAGCGCGACATCACCTACCGGCCGCGCACCGCCGGCGCGTCGAAGGTGTCGGGTTCACTGAAGGGCACCGTCGTCGCCGTCCACGACTTCTGGAAGGTGATCGGATGATCCTCGACGTTGCAGTACTGGTGGTCGCGAAGGCACCGGTGCCCGGGTTCGCGAAGACCCGGCTCGCGCGGGACGTCGGCGACGCCCGGGCCGCCGACCTCGCCGCCGCCTCGCTGCTGGACACCCTGGACGCCGTCACCGGCGTCCGCGTCGCGCGGCGGGCGGTGGCGATGACCGGCGATCTCGGCCGGGCCGTCCGGGGCACCGACATCGCGGCGGCGTTGGACTGTTTCACGGTGCTGCCGCAACGGGGTGCGGATTTCGCGGAGCGATTGGTGAATGCCCACGCCGACGCGTTCGCCGCGTTCGGCCTGCCGATTCTTCAGATCGGTATGGACACACCGCAGGTGACGGCGGAACTGCTCACGGAATCGGCGGACCTGCTCACCGAGCGGAAGGGCCGATGCGTCCTCGGACTCGCGGAGGACGGCGGGTGGTGGATCCTCGGCGTGCCCGACGCGGTCGCGACGGAGGCGATACGCCCGGTCCCCACGTCGAGCCCGGACACCGGACGCCTCACCCGGGAGGCCCTCCTCGCGGCAGGCGCCGAGGTGCTGTCGCTGCCGACGCTCCGCGACGTCGACTACGCGGCGGACGTCGCCCCGGTCGCCGCCCTCTGCCCGGAGTCCAGTCGCTTCCGCCGTGAGTACTTGTCAACCGCGGGCGGTTGACAAGTACTCACGGGGCGTTGATGCGGGCAAGTGCGAGGTAGAGCGGTTCGGTGGGATCGAGTTCGATCCCGTTACGGCGGAGGAATGCGTCGAGCACGCCCCACACGAGGGGCGCCACCTGGCCGACGAAGTACTCGGTGTCCGGTTTCGCGGAACCCTGCGACGACTCGAGCCACAGGTCGGTGGTCGAGACCATGATCCCGACCGCGGCGCGGGCGGTGAACCGGACGTCGGAAACTTCGGCGGACACGGACTCGAAGATCGTCGACGCGACGCCGGCCAGCCGGTCGGTGAGGTCGCGCTCGACGTCGAGGGACAGGGCGGATCCCGCGCCGTCCTGCTTCAGCTCGCCGTCCGCCAGGAAGCGGAAGACGTTCGGGTGCTCGGCGACCACTTCGGCGTAGCCGGTGATGGCGTGGTTCAGCGCCTCGTGCGGTGTGGTGAGCAGGAAGTTGAATTTGGGTGCCACCAGCTTGTAGACGTCGCGGGTGGTGCGGTCGGCGATGGCCTTGTAGAGGTCGGCCTTGTCTGCGAAGTGCCGGTACAGCCGGGGCTTCGTCGCCCCCGCCTCCTTGGCGATGTCGTTCATGCTCGGGCGTGGGCCGTGCGTGTCGATCACCCGGTAGGCGGCGTCGATGAACTCCTCACGGGCGCGTGCCCGCCGGTCCCACGACCGCGGGGTGTCTGTTTCTGCCACTTCGCCTGGGCTCCGATTGCTCGTTGGACCTGTGCCGATACCCAGGGTACGGGACCGTGTTCCGACAACGGCAGTAGTGGTTGACACCGCAGTTCGCCGGTGTGACACTCGACTCGCACAAAACGTAACCGCGAGTAACGCTCATCGTGTCTCGCGGTACCGGCGGCCACGCGGCCGAACGGCGCCCCTCGCCCGAAGCCGACTTCGAGGAGATCACTGATGGCACTGCGGAACGGAAAGAAGGCCGACGCGATCGACGTCGACCCCGGTGACGTGACCCTGCAGGCACGCAACGTGAAGTTCGACTGGTCCCGGACCCCGCTGCACTGGATTCCCGGCGAACCGATCGCCTCCCACACACTCAGCGCGATCAACCTGATCCTTCCCGAGGGGGAGCGGTGGTTCTGCGCGACGTTCACCGAAGCCCTGCCCTTGATCAACGACGACCGACTCCGCGCCGACGTCCGAGGGTTCATCGGGCAGGAAGCGATGCACGCCGAGACCCACAACGTGGTGCTGTACGAGTTCCTTGACGCACACGACGTGGATCCGCGGCCGTTCGTGCTGCAGTCGGAATACCTCATGAGGAAGGTGCTGGGCCGCAGGGAGATGGGCAGCGCCCGCGCTCAGCGTCAGCAGCTCGTCGAACGGCTCGCATTCATCGGCGCCATCGAGCACATGA
Source organism: Rhodococcus wratislaviensis (assembly GCF_900455735.1). GTDB lineage: Bacteria > Actinomycetota > Actinomycetes > Mycobacteriales > Mycobacteriaceae > Rhodococcus_F > Rhodococcus_F wratislaviensis. Next base: position 61,528 of record NZ_UAUI01000013.1, read on the forward strand.
CGGCATTCCTGGGCGACTGGATCCTGAACGCGCGCCTCGAGGACTTCGACGCCGACCCCGCCATGACGGACCTGTACCGCTGGCACGGCGCGGAGGAGGTCGAACATCGCAACGTCGCTCACGACGTCGCCATGTACTTCGGGGTGGGGTACGTCCGGCGCAACCTCGCGATGCTGGTGTCGTATCTCGCGTTCCTGGTGGTGATGACGCGCGGGCTCAAGTTCATCGTGCACGCCGACCCGACGATGCCCGATCGCGGCTACTTCTCCCTGTGGATGGGGCTGCTCGTGGCGATGCGCCGAGGCTCCCTGCCCGGACTGTCGAGCCTGTTCCGGGGCGCCCTCCGATACCTCGACCCCCGGTACTCACCGCAGGCCGAGGGCGACACGGCGCAGGCGATCGCCTATCTGGCCAAGTCGCCTGCCGCGAGGGCGGCGGCGTAGTGACTCCGACGTATCCGGCACCGACCTCCGTACCGGGCGATCTGTGGGGGAAGCGGCAACGCGACCCGCTGCTGCGTGCCGTCGCCGGTGTCGCCACCGCGTACATGCGGTCGCTGCGCTTCCTGTACCGCACCGACATCACCCCACCGGTCAGCGTCGGCTGCCGGCGGATGCTGGTGCGTGAGCGCAGAGTGGTGGCGCACGACGAGAACGTCGTGAGCCTGACCCTGGCCGCCCCCGACGGCGGCGAACTCGACCGGTGGCGGCCGGGCGCGCATCTCGACCTCGAACTGCCGTCCGGGCGCAGGCGTCAGTACTCTTTGTGCGGAGACCCGGCGGACAGTCGCGCGTACACCATTGCGGTGCGGCGCATTCCCGACGGCGGCGGGGGCTCGCTCGAGGTCCACGACGTCCTGCACCCCGGAGCGTCGGTGAAGGTCCGCGGCCCGTACAACGCGTTCCCCCTGGCGTTGCCCGGACACGGATCGACCGCCGACGGCCTGCACTTCGTCGCGGGCGGAATCGGGATCACCCCCATCCTCCCGATGGTGCGTCTGGCCCATCGCCTCGACCTCGCCTGGTCGATGGTCTACACCGGCCGTAACCGGGAGTCGCTGCCCTTCCTGGACCAGCTCGAAGAGTTCGGCGACCGGGTGGCGGTGCGCACCGACGACGACGGCGGAATGCCTACCGCAGCAGAGCTGCTCGGCGCGGTGACCGATACGTCCGCGGTGTACTGCTGCGGCCCGATTCCGATGATCGAGGCGATCGACGACGCCCTGCCGTCTCGTGTCGAGTTCCACTACGAGCGGTTCTCGCCCCCGCCGATCGTCGACGGGCGGCCGTTCGAGGCCGAACTCGCCCGCACCGGTGAGGTGGTGGAGGTCCCCGCCGACCGGACTGCGCTCGACGCGATTTCCGAAGTGCGTCCCGGGCTTGCCTTCTCCTGCCGGCAGGGGTTCTGTGGAACCTGCGCCGTCGGCGTTGAGCACGAGGGCCGGACCTCCGGCCAGATGCTGCTCTGCGTCGAACGCACCCAGGGCGAGCGCGTCGTCCTGGACATCTGACCGCACCCCGAGGAGACGGTTCCTTCATGACACCACTCGACAACAGGCACTTCGGGTTCGACGACATCCCCGACCAGTGGGGTAAGACCGTCCTCGTCACCGGCGCGAACAACGGCCTCGGACTCCACGCCGCGACGGCCCTCGCCGGTGCGGGCGCGACGGTCCTGCTCGCGTGCCGCAATCTGCAGACCGGCGCCGCCGCACTCACACGGATCCGCAAGGCGGGCGGCGATGCCGAGCACCAACTTGTTCCGCTGGACCTCACCGACCTGTCCTCGGTCCGCGACGCGGCGCAGCACGCCTGCGAGGTCGCAGCGCAGATCGACGTGCTGATCAACAACGCGGGCCTGATGGCCGTCCCCTTCGGCCGCACGACCGACGGGTTCGAACTGCAGATCGGCACAAATCATTTCGGGCACTTCGCGCTCACCGGACAGCTCCTCCCGGCACTCCTCGGCGCTCCCGCACCGCGGGTGGTGACCCTCGCGAGCATCGCGCACCGCCGCGGCCGGATCGTGCTCGACGACCTGAACTTCGACCGCCGCAAGTACACCCGGATGGGCGCGTACAACCAGTCGAAGCTCGCCAACCTTCTGTTCAGTGGCGAATTGGCCAGGCGCAGTGCGGCCGCCGGACTTCCGCTCCTCTCGGTGGCGACGCACCCCGGCATCGCCGCCACCAATCTCTTCGACTCGATGGTCCCGCCGATCCCGGGGGCTCTCGCCGTGACCCACCTCGGATTGCGGGTGATCGGCAACGACGAGAAGGACGGCGCGCTCGGACAGCTGTACGCGGCGACCATGCCCGACGTCCGCACCGACGACTACCTGGGCCCGAACGACCTGTTCGGAGTTCGCGGACCGGTGGCGCGTTCGCCGCGCACCGGTGGGGCACGGAACACGAAACTCGCGGCGGCCCTGTGGGAGAAGTCCGTGGAGGTGACCGGGGTGGAGTACACCCAGCTCGCCCGCGCGTAGCCGGGCCCCTCTGCTCCCGCGCGTACCATCGGTGTGGATGTCGGAGAGAATGACACGCCATCCGTCCACCGTGGCCGACTGGAACGACGACCGCCGCAAGGCGCGTCTGCATGCGACACGGCTCGGTCACCAGTGGCAGAAATTCGGTCGCACCCGGCGCTTCCTCGCCGCGGTCGCGCTCGGGACCGTCCCCCTGCTCCTGGCCGGAGGACAGTACTGGGTTCACGACGTGCAACCCGAACGCGAGCGCCTCGCACTGACCCAGCCACAGATCCACGAGGTGTACGACGCGCAGTCGCCCGCCGACCACGACACCGCCGTCGTCGACCTCGTCGGGCTGGGCAACAAGGATGCCACCGACACCGCCCGCACCCTGTCGTCGTACGACCGGATCGGGCGGGTATGGGCGGTCCAATACGACAACGGCGGTATCGACACCAAGGTGATCAGCGAACTGATCGCCACCCGCGCGGCCGACGAGGGCATCGACAACATCGTCCTGTCCGGGCACAGCATGGGCGGCGTCGTCGCGCTGGAAGTCGCGCAGCACATCTACCAGGACACGGACGCCAACCTCATCGGAGTGGTGCTCGACTGCACCCCGGTGGACCTGCACGCCGTCCGGGCCGGAAGCCGGGACAGCGGCGAGGACATGCTGCGGTGGATCGGCTGGCTCCCCGGTGCGCGGGAGAGCCGGACGATGCGCCTGCTGGTGGAGACCGCGGCCCGGCAGAGCAGGTTCCTCGACACGAAGTCGGACTGGTATCCGCACGTCGACGTCGACGAGTTCCGGGACGTCATCGACGAGGTCCTCACCGAGAAGGTGCTGTCGGAGGACGTGGCGAGCAACGGGCTGATCGAATCGCAGTTCAAGACCATCGTCGCGTCCGGTGCCATCGACAACCTGAAGTCGCTGGCGGCGGAGACGGACGACAAGCCGCGGCCCGGGATCGTGTTCGTGCGTCCCCGCGCGGGGTGGAAGGACCCGGTGGTCGACGTCGACTACACGCAGAAGATCCTCGTCGAACAGTCCGGCGGGACCGACGGCGCGCTGCTGGTCGCGAAGCTCGACGGGACCGGCCACGCGAATCCGAACCAGCAACCGGTCGCCTACAACGAGGCGATCGTAGGCCGCATCCTGCCCTTCCTCCAGCCCATTCTCGACGAGGTGTCGGTCACCAGCGACGCCGCGGGCGGCCGGCGGTGACGACTCGGCGGGGCCACGCCGTCGTCCGGGACTCCCACGCCCGTGCCAGCAGGATCGCCAGGCCCAGGTACGCCCATCCCGCCAGCACGTCCACCACGTAGTGCTCGCCGCCGTAGACCAATACGAACGCCATGGCGAGCGGGTATGCGGCCAGCAGCGCCCGCGACCACACGTTCTTCGCGAACGGCCAGAGCGCGACGGCGACGAGCAGGGCGAACGCCGCGTGCAGGGACGGCAGCGCGGCGACGGGGTTGCTCTGCGCCTCCAGCCACCGCGTGCTGACATCCGTGGGGACCACACCGAATCCGAATCCGGCGACGCGGCCCACGCTGCCGGAGATCACGTCCCCCTCGGCAGCGAGCCACGGAGGAACGGACGGCAGCAGGATGTAGGTGACCAGGCCGAGATACGACAGCAGCAGCACCCGCCGCATGTACCCCGACCACAGGTCGCGCGAGTACGCGTAGAAGACGGCCGCGACCACCCACGGAACGATGAAGTGGCTGGTGTAGACGATTCCCGTGAGCAGAGTCCACCACGGCAGCTCACCCGCCGGGGGCATGAGATTCTCCTGCAACCACACCGTGGGGATGGTGCCCCCGAAGAGCCAGCTCTCCACGGACACCAGTTCCTCCGCCCGCACCGGCATCCCGAGTTCATGGGCGAAGCCACGGCTGAGGTCGTACACGACGAGAGCGGCGATGAGCGGCAACCAGTCCCGCACGACGCGCAGATGGTCCTGCCACGGCCGGTCGATCGTGAAGGCGACGAGGCCGGCGACGATCCACGTCGCCTGGTAGATGCGGTCGGTGGGCAGCCCCAGCGTGTAGATCGTGACGCCCAGCGCGAGCAGGTACGCACACCAGACCGTGCGCCGGAACCTCACCCGTGAGTAGTTGTTAACCACGGGCGGTTAATAAGTACTCACGGGCGCAGCATCACCGTGCCTGCCTGCCCCGGCGGCGAAGCGTGCTGCACCCTCGACCGTTCCGTTGGCCAGAGAGATCGCACCGTGCCGGAATTCGTTCAGCATGGCCTGATCCTCGGTCAGTCCCGACTGCTCGAGCAGCGACAAGCGGTCCTGCCGCAGGCACACCTGGGGCAGGCCGGCGATCTCGGCGGCCAGTTGCCGGGCGGCGGTGAGCGCTTCCCCCGCCGCGACCTTCCGGTTGATCAGCCCGATGCTCAGGGCCTCGTCGGCGTCGACCGGCCGTCCGGTGAGGACGAGGTCCATCGCGCGGCTCTCCCCGATGAGCCTCGGCAGGCGGACGGTTCCGCCGTCGATGAGCGGCACGCCCCAGCGCCGGCAGAACACCCCGAGGACGGCGTCCGCACCGGCGACCCGCAGGTCGGCCCACAGCGCCAGTTCGAGACCGCCTGCCACCGCGTGCCCGTCGATCGCGGCGATCACCGGTTTGGACAACCTCATCCGGGAGATGCCCATCGGCGCGTCTCCGTCGGGCGCCACGCGATTCCCGGTTCCGGAACTGATCGCCTTGAGATCCGCTCCGGCGCAGAATGTTCCGCCCTCACCGTGGAGCACCGCGACGGACGCGCCCTCGTCCGCGTCGAATGCACGGAAGGCGTCGGCGAGTGCATCGGCGGTGGGCCGGTCGACGGCATTGCGGACTTCGGGCCGGTTCAGGCTGATCGTCGTGACCGGTCCGTCCTTGCGGACAAGTACCACGTCGGAAGTCATCGCGTGCGCCTTTCCTCGCTGGTGTAGCCGACGCTAGCACCCTTGACGGAAGAACGGAACGGGTGTTCACTCCTTGAATATGGCCTACCGGCGCACACCCGCCGTCCAGGAACGCCTGGACGCACTCCGCACCACCCTCATCGATTCCGCGATCGGGCTGATCGCCCGCCACGGTTACACCGGGTGCTCGATCTCCGCGGTCGCGGCCGAGGCGGGGGTCGGCACCGGCACCGTCTACCGGCACTTCTCGAACAAGGGCGAACTGTTCGCAGAAGTCTTCCGCATCGTCTGCAGTCGCGAGGTGAGCGCCGCCGTCGAATCCGGCAACGCCGCCCGCGGCGCCGAGGGTCGGTGCGTCGCAGCAGTATCCGCCTCCGTCGGCACATTCGCCGAACGCGCGCTGCGCGCCCCCACCCTGGCGTACGCGCTGCTCGTCGAACCCGTCGACCCGCAGGTCGACACCGAACGCCTCCTGTTCCGCGAGTCGTTCCGCGACGCCCTCGCGGTCGCCATCGCCGCCGCCGTCGAGGCCGGGGAGATCCCGGACCAGGACGCGTCGGTGACCGCAGCCTGCATCGTCGGAGCAATCGGCGAAGCGCTGATTCTGCCCCTCGCCCGCGGTGCCGCCGACGAAGCGATCATCCCCGCCCTGCTCACCTTCACCCTTCGATCCCTCGGGAGCCCGACATGAGTGCCACACACGAGGTCGTCAACCAGGTGCCGCCACTGGTCAACTTCGACGCGGCCGATTACGCACCGATCCTCGAAGCGCTGCAACGCGAGGGCGCACACGACGCGCTCGAGGAACTGCACGACGTCGGACGCCTCGCCGGAAGCGAGGAGGCGCAGCGCTGGGGCGACCTCGCCGAGGCGCACCCTCCCGTCCTGCGCACCCACGACCGCTACGGCAACCGCATCGACGAGGTGGAGTACGACCCCGCCTACCACCAGCTGATGACCACCGCCGTCGAGATGGGCCTGCACGGCGCACCGTGGGCCGACCCGCACCCGCGCGCCCATCTGGTCCGGGCCGCGAAAATGGCCGTGTGGGGCCAGGTCGACGCCGGTCACGGCTGCCCGATCTCCATGACGTACGCCGTCGTCCCCGCCCTGCGCCACAACCGTGAGCTGGCGGAACAGTACGAACCGTTGCTCACCGCCCGGGTGTACGATCCGGCGCTGCACCCTCCGCTGACCAAGGCCGGACTGATCGCCGGGATGTCGATGACGGAGAAGCAGGGCGGCTCCGACGTCCGCGCGGGCACCACCCGCGCGGTGCCGCAGTCGGACGGCAGTTATCTCCTGACCGGGCACAAGTGGTTCACGTCGGCGCCGATGTCCGACGTGTTCCTCGTGCTGGCCCAGGCGCCGGGCGGTCTGTCGTGTTTCTTCCTGCCCCGGGTGCTGCCGGACGGCACCCGCAACCGGATGCACCTGCAGCGCCTCAAGGACAAGCTCGGCAACCATTCCAATGCCAGCAGCGAGGTCGAGTACGACGAGGCCGTGGCCTGGCTGGTCGGCGAGGAAGGCCGCGGCGTTCCGACCATCATCGAGATGGTAAACATGACCCGCCTCGACTGCACCATCGGCACGGCCACCGGCATGCGTGTCGGCACCGCGCAGGCCGCGCACCACGCCGTGCACCGCAGCGCATTCGGCGCCCACCTGGTGGATCAGCCGCTGATGCGGAACGTGCTCGCCGACCTCGCCGTCGAGTCGGAGGCGGCCACGACCGTCGCGCTGTGGCTGGCCGCGCTCACCGACCGGGCGACCGCCGGCGACGAGCACGCGAACACCCTGCGTCGCATCTCGCTGGCGGTCAGCAAGTACTTCGTCTGCAAACGCGGTCCGATCCACGCGGCGGAGGCCCTGGAATGCCTGGGCGGCAACGGGTACGTGGAGGAATCGCGGATGCCGCGGCTGTACCGGGAGGCTCCCCTGCTGTCGGTGTGGGAAGGATCCGGCAACGTCGCCGCCCTCGACACTCTGCGTGCGATGGCGAAACAGCCGCAGACGCTTCAGGTCTTCTTCGACGAACTCGATTCCACCGCGGGAGCCGACGCGCGACTCGACGCCGCCGTCACGAACCTGAAGGCGAGTTTCGGCGATCTCGACACGCTCGAGCACCGGGCGCGGCGGGTCGTCGGCGACATGGCGCTCGCCCTCCAGGGGTCGTTGCTGATCCGCCACGGACACCCCGCTGTGGCCGACGCGTTCTGCGTCAGCCGGCTGTCCGGCGACTGGGGCACCGTGTTCGGGACGTTGCCGACCGGCGTCGACACCGCCGCCATCATCGACCGCGCCACTCCCAAGGTGGGGGCGTGACCGGCCCCGGCGACCACGCCGGCACCCGCCCTGCGGCGTGGCGCGACGGCTGGGACGAGGGCGGCGATTCCCTGTTCGCGGATCGTGAACCGGATCGGGCGGACGACCCGACGGAGTATCGGACGCTCACCTACGAGGTGACCGGACGCATCGCCCGGATCACGTTCAACCGTCCCGACCACGGCAACGCGATCACCGCCGACACTCCGGTGGAACTCGCCGCCACCGTGGAACGCGCCGACCTCGATCCCCGCGTCCACGTGATCCTGCTGTCGGGGCGCGGTAAGGGATTCTGCGGCGGATACGACCTGGGCATCTTCGCCGAGCACGGCGGCCACACCGGCGAGGGGCCGGACCGCACGACGGGCACCGTGCTCGATCCGATCGTTCAGGCGCGCAACCACAATCCGTTCGGCAACTGGGATCCGATGGCCGACTACGCGATGATGAGCCGGTTCAACCGCGGGTTCGCGAGCCTGCTCCACGCGAACAAGCCGACGGTCGCGAAGATCCACGGATTCTGCGTCGCCGGCGGCACCGACATCGCGCTGTACTGCGACCAGATCGTCGCAGCGGACGACACGAAGATCGGCTATCCCCCGACCCGGGTGTGGGGTGTGCCGGCCGCGGGCATGTGGGCGCACCGTCTCGGCGACCAGCGGGCGAAACGACTGCTCCTCACCGGCGACTGCATCACGGGACGGCAGGCGGCCGAGTGGGGACTCGCGGTGGAATCGGCGCCCGCGGAGGAACTCGACCGCCGAACCGAGGACCTCGTCGAGCGAATCGCGAGAATGCCGATCAATCAGCTGATGATGGTGAAACTCGCACTGAACAGCGCACTGCTGGCGCAGGGCGTCGCCAACTCGACGATGGTGAGCACCGTCTTCGACGGGATGTCCCGGCACACCCGCGAGGGGTACGCGTTCCAATTGCGCTCGGCCACCGTCGGATTCCGAGAGGCCGTCCGTGAACGCGACCAACCGTTCGGCGATCACAAGTCGCAGCAGCCGCAGCCGGGATCCTGATCGACCGGCGCGGGACCCTCCGACGGTTGCCCATCGAATCGCCGGATGCGCACGCAATAGCATCGGTTTCCGGCGAATCCGTGCGCAACCGTGCGATCAGGGGCGCGGATCCCCGTGCTCGGACGCGGCGGCGGCGCGGGCCATGAGGAGGTTCCGTTCACGGCGAGTGGGCGCGGTCGCCGCGGCGTCCTCGAGGGTCCGGGCCGCCTCGTCGTAGCGGCCGAGGCGTTCGAGGACTTCGCCCCGCACGGCGCCGTAGAGGTGGTGCCGCGCCAGCCGAGGGTCGTCCCGCACGGCGTCGAGCGCAGCGAGCGCGGCCTCGGGCCCGTCCGAATGCAGCAACGCCACCGCACGGTTGAGTTCCACCACCGGCGACGGCGCCACCTGCGCCAGCGCGTCGTACAGGGCGACGATCGCCTCCCAGTCGGTGTCCTCGAACCGTGGCGCTCTGGCATGACACCCGGCGATCGCGGCCTGCAGCGAGTAGGGGCCGAGCGGGCGGCCGAGCCCGACAGCCCGTTCCAGTGCAGCATTGCCGTGCGTCAAAAGGGTTCGGTCCCAACGCGACCGGTCCTGATCCTGCAGCAGGACCGGCTCACCGTCGACACCCACGCGGGCGGCGAACCGTGAAGCCTGCAACTCGGTGAGCGCCACCAGTCCGTGCACCTCCGGTTCCCGGGGCAGCAGACCGGCGAGAACACGGGCGAGCCGCATCGCCTCCGACGCGAGATCACGCCGAATCCAGTCCTCGCCGGATGTGGCGGAGTACCCCTCGTTGAAAACGAGATAGACCACCTCGAGCACCGCCGACAACCGCGCCGGAAGTTCCTCGCGTGCGGGCACTTCGAACGGCACCTTCGCCTCCGACAGCGTCCGCTTGGCCCTGCTGATCCGCTGACCCATCGTCGCCGAGGGGACGAGGAACGCCCGCGCGATCTCGTCGGTGCGCAGACCCCCGACCAATCGGAGGGTCAATGCCACACGCGATTCCCGGGGAAGCACGGGATGACACGCCACGAAGACCAGAGCCAGCAGGTCGTCCTCCACGCCGTCGACGGCGTCCGGCGCGGGCATCGCACTCGGCGGTTGCGCGGACGGATCGGCGGCGATCGCCGTGTACTTCGACTGCCGCGACCGCTCCCGGCGAATACGGTCGATCGCCTTGTGCTTGGCGGTGGCCGTCAGCCACGCACCCGGTTTGTCGGGGACGCCCTGCTCCGGCCACTGTTCGAGCGCGAGCACGAACGCATCCTGAGCGATCTCCTCGGCGATCCCGACGTCACGGACGAGGCGGGCGAGCGACGCGATGAGGCGCGGAGACTCCATGCGCCACACCGCCTCGACCGTGCGCTGGACATCCACCGGACTCAGCCGTTCGGGTGCTGCTCACGAATCCGCGCCGCGAGTGCCTCTTCCTTCTCCCGCAGTTCCGGCGTGAACTCGTCCCCGAAATCCTCCGACTCGAAGATCGGCCGCACCTCGATCAGCTGGCGCAAACCGGTGCCGGAGTCGGCGGGGCACTTCTTGACCCACTCGATCGCCTCTTCGAGGGATCGCACCTCCCAGATCCAGTAGCCCGCGATGATCTCCTTCGACTCGGTGAACGGGCCGTCGACCACCGACGTCGTGCCGCCCTCGAACACAACCCGCGCCCCGGCGCTGGTCGGCTTCAGACCCTGGCCGTCGAGCATGATGCCCGCGTTCACCAATTCCTCGTTGTACGCACCCATCGCCGCCAGCATTTCCTCGGTCGGGGCGATCTTGTCTTCGTCGGCACCTGCACCCTCGATCATCACCATGACTCGCATGATTTCCTCCTCGATTGTGGTCGGTCCAGGCCTTCTTGCCGTGGACTCACACAGTACGTCGAACGGGCCACCACGGATTTCGACATTCGTGCCCCGTGAGTACTTGTTAACCGCCCGCGGTTAACAAGTACTCACGGGCGGGGACTGCAACACGATGCAACGCTTGCCGCCCGCCCCACTCCGGAGTGTGCTGTATGTCACATACCAAGCGAAGGAGAGGTACATGACACAGACGGTCCAGCCGACTGCGGTGCAGACGTCCCTGACACCTCAGGAACGAGTCGACCTGTGGTTGGCGAGCTTCGAATCCGCTCTCGCCGCGCGCGACGTCGACCGCGCCGCGGGCATGTTCGCAGTCGACAGCTTCTGGCGGGACCTGGTGGCGTTCACCTGGAACCTCAAGACGGTCGAGGGACGCGACGCCGTCGCCGCGATGCTGCACGCACGCCTCGACGACACCGACCCCGTCAACTTCCGCACCACCGAGACACCGGACGAGGCCGACGGTGTCACCTCGGCGTGGATCGAGTTCGAGACGGCGACGGGCCGCGGCAAGGGGCACCTGCGCCTGAAGGGCGACGAGGCGTGGACGTTCCTCACCACCATGCAGGAGTTGAAGGGCCACGAGGAACGCCGCGGACGGAACCGCGTCAAGGGTGCTGTTCACGGCTCCGGCGGCGACACCCAGAGCTGGGCGGAGAAGCGGGAGATCGAGGAGCGGGAACTCGGTTACACCCGTCAGCCGTACGTTCTCGTGATCGGCGGCGGCCAGGGCGGCATCGCGCTCGGCGCGCGGCTGCGCCAACTCGGGGTCCCGGCCATCGTCGTCGACAAGAACGAACGCCCCGGCGACCAGTGGCGCAACCGGTACAAGTCGCTGTGCCTGCACGACCCGGTCTGGTACGACCACCTGCCCTACATGCCGTTCCCGGACAACTGGCCGGTCTTCGCGCCGAAGGACAAGATCGGCGACTGGCTCGAGATGTACACCAAGGTGATGGAGATCCCGTACTGGTCGTCCACCACCTGCACGTCCGCGACGTTCGACGACGAGACCAAGGAGTGGACCGTCGTCCTCGACCGCGACGGCGAGGACGTGGTGCTCCACCCGAAGCAGTTGGTGCTCGCCACCGGCATGTCGGGCAAGCCGAACGTCCCCTCGTTCCCGGGCCAGGACGTCTTCCGGGGCGAGCAGCACCATTCGAGCCGGCACCCCGGTCCGGACGCCTACGTGGGGAAGCGCGTCGTCGTCGTGGGTGCCAACAATTCGGCTCACGACATCTGCAAGGCGCTCTTCGAGAACGGCGCCGACGTGACGATGTTGCAACGTTCGTCCACGCACATCGTGAAGTCGGACTCCTTGATGGACCTCGGCCTCGGCGACCTCTACTCGGAGCGCGCTGTCGCGGCGGGCATGACGACGGAGAAGGCCGACCTCACGTTCGCGTCGCTGCCGTACAAGATCATGCACGAGTTCCAGATCCCGATCTATCAGAAGATCGCCGAACGGGACAAGGACTTCTACGACCGGCTCGAGAAGGCCGGATTCAAGCTCGATTTCGGTGACGACGGGTCCGGTCTGTTCATGAAGTACCTGCGCCGCGGCTCCGGCTACTACATCGACGTCGGCGCATCCGAACTCGTCGCCGACGGCAGCATCCACCTCGTGTCCGGACAGGTCGACCACCTCACCGAGAACGCCGTGGCGCTCACCGACGGGACGGAATTGCCGGCCGACCTCGTCGTCTACGCCACCGGCTACGGGTCCATGAACGGCTGGGCCGCCGACCTCATGGGTCAGGAAGTGGCCGACAAGGTCGGAAAGTGCTGGGGTCTCGGCTCCGACACCACCAAGGATCCGGGGCCGTGGGAGGGCGAGCAGCGCAACATGTGGAAGCCGACCCAGCAGGAAGCGCTGTGGTTCCACGGCGGCAACCTGCACCAGTCGCGGCACTACTCGCTGTACCTCGCTCTGCAGCTCAAGGCCCGGCACGAGGAGATCCCGACACCGGTCTACGGGTTGCAGGAGGTGCATCACCTCAGCTGATCGATCCCTGACACGTAGCGGCGCCCTCACTCGTCGAGAGTGAGGGCGCTTGTCGATGCATGATCCGCTTACCTCGCTTCGAGGACCCCGGTCATCTGTTTGACCGTCTTGGCCGCGAGCACCTCGAAAGCGAGGCGGGCGACGGGGTCGGCGAATCGCGCCAGGCCGGTGAATTCGAGATGGGCGCGGTAGGTGATCGACGTCGAGGTGTCGTCCACCTTTTCGCACGCCAGATCGTCCGACGTGGCTGCGGTGTCGTTGCGACCCTCGAAGACGACGTGATCGGGGTCGTCGCGGGTCATGCGGTAGGTCAGTTCGGTTTTGCGCCCGAAGAACGACGACACGTTGTGCCATTGCGTGCCCACCGCCACCGGACCGGGGGTGGTCTGCTCGCACGTGTCGGTCCCGGGATCCCAGGCCGTGGTGTTCGCGAAGTCGCGCAGGTACGCGACGACTTTCTCGAGCGGTGCGGCGACGGTGAACGTTCTACTGACCTCGGCCACTCGGGCCTCCTATGCGCAGTCGCGGCAAATCAGCTGTCCGCCCTCTTCGGACGCGAGACGCGACCGATGATGGACCAGGAAGCAACTGCTGCAAGTGAATTCGTCGGCCCTCTTCGGAACGACGCGGACCGTGAGTTCCTCACCGGACAGGTCGGCGCCGGGCAGTTCGAAGGACTCCGCCGTGTCGGTCTCCTCGACGTCGACGACGGACGACTGCGAGTCGTTCCTCCGTGTCTTCAATTCTTCGAGCGAGTCCGCGGCGAGTTCGTCGTCGACGGTAACCCGTGGTGCGTCGTAGTCGGTTGCCATGACTTCCTCCCTTTGGCTCATGTTCCCCGTGTCGTGAAATTCCACACTTGCGGGGCACGGTTGCTAGACAACGCACCGATCCCGCGTTTTGTTCCCGGGCCGCCACAACTCGCCCCGTGGTTGCGGGATGCCCGTTCCGGGTACCACTCAATCAGCCGATCGGAAGGTGGTCAGTTGATGACGAGTGCCCACGACGAGCTCGGCAATCCCGTGCCTGCCCCGGAGCCGGTGCCGCCGGATCCGAGCCCTCCTCCTGTGCCGCCGACGCCGACACCGCCTCACCCGTTTCCGCCCGAGCCGGGCCCGGAACCTGCACCTCCCGAGCCCGGACCGCAACCGGGGCCGCCGGAACCTCCGGGACCTCCGCAGCCTCCGATTCCGGATCCGACTCCCCCGTTTCCGCCGCAGATGCACGGCCGGGACCACTCCCTGTAGGTTAGCCTCACCTACAGGGAGGTATGTGGATGCGAACGCTCGACCGCCGCAAGTTCCTGACCGTGAGTGCCGGGGTCGGCCTGGCCGTCGTCGCCGCAGCGTGTTCCTCGGGAACCGCAGCGGACACCGAAGGCACCACCCGGACGGTGACGCACAAGAAGGGAACGACCGAAGTCCCGGACAACCCCCAGCGCATCGTCACCGTCGGCTACTCCGACCAGGACACGCTCCTCGCGTTCGGACGCCGGCCGGTCGGCGTCACCGACTGGTACGGCGACTATCCGGACGCCACGTGGCCCTGGGCCCAGGACGCGCTCGGCGGGGCGCACCCCGAGGTCTTCAACCGCGGACAGTTCACCGGTGAGGCCAATTTCGCGTACGAGGCCATCGCGAAACTCGACCCCGCCCTGATCCTCGCGCTGTACATCGACGTCGACGACGACGCATATCAACGGCTCTCGGCGATCGCCCCCACCGTCACGACGTCGCCGGACTACCCCGATTTCGGCATGCCGTGGCAGGACGCCGTCCGGATCGTCGGCACCACCCTCGGCGAGGACGAGAAGGCGAACCAACTCGTCGCCGGTGTGGACGACCTGGTGGCGCAGCAACGCGCCGCCCACCCCGAATTCGAGGGCAAGACGGTCGCGGTCGCCGAACTGGGCGACGCCGGATCGTTCTACGTCCGGTCCCCGAACGACCCGCGATCGCGCCTGATGACGTCGCTCGGGTTCGTCGTCCCGGAGCAGATCGCGCAACTTGCAGGCGATCAGGACGCGTTCACCATCAGCAAGGAACAGTTCGACATCGTCGACGTCGACGTCCTCGTCTGGAACGTGGGCAGCAGTCCCGGCGCCGAAGCGACGATCACCGCCGACCCCGTCTATCAGTCGCTACCGGTGGCAAAGGCGGGGCGGGCCGTATTCGTCGACGACCCCACCGTCTCCGGCGCGCTCACCTGGGGCACCGTCCTCAGCCTCCCGTACGCCGTCGAGTCCCTCGTGCCGAAACTGGCGGATGCCGCCGCCAAACCGGCCTGACGCCGCGCTCATCCGGACTGGTCTTCGAGCCGGGTGAGCGCGACCAGCGTTCGGACCCCGTGAATCATGGCGCGTTCGTCGAGGTTGAAACCCGGCTGGTGAAGCTCCTGCCGGGAGCCGGTCCCGTCCCACACTCCGAGTCTGGCCATCGCGCCCGGAACCTTCTCCAGGTACCACGCGAAATCCTCGCCACCGCTGGACTGATGGGCCTCGGCCAGGTGGTCGAAGCCGACGACCGATTCGATCGCCTCTCGTAGGTCGGCGGTGCAGTCGGGATCGTTGACGACGGGCGGGACGCCCTGCAGATAGGAGAGCTCGTACCGCACGTTGTACGGCGCGAGCAGGTGACCGATCGTGTCCGTGACCAGCGGTTCGAGCGAGGCCCACGTCTCATGGGACGCGCTGCGCAGGGTGCCCACCAGTTCACCCGACTCGGGAACGGAGTTCGCGACCTGCCCGGCGGCCACCTTCCCCCAGGTGAGGACGGTCGCGGTACGGGCGTCGATCCGGCGGTCGAGCACGGACGACAGACCGGTCACCAGGACCGCCGCGGCGTGGATCAGATCGCCGGTCAGATGGGGTCGGGCGGTATGTCCCCCCGCCGACCACAACCGCACCGTGACGGAGTCGTTGGACGACGTGATCGGCCCGGTCCGGGTGGCCAGTTTGCCGACCTCGAGATTCGGGTCGCAGTGCAGTGCGAAGATTTTCGACACCCCGTCGAGGGCGCCCGCGGCGATCGTGTCGACCGAGCCGCCGGGGGTCGTCTCCTCCCCGGGCTGGAAGACGAGGCGGACCCGGGACGGCGGCGGGTATTTCGTCAGGACGGATGCCGCCCCCATCAACATGGTGGTGTGGGCGTCGTGACCGCACGCGTGTGACACTCCGGGCACCCTCGACTCGAACGGGAGACCGGTCGTCTCGGCGATCGGCAGCGCGTCGAGGTCGGCGCGCAGCGCAATGCACTCGCCCGTGTCGGGACCGACGTCGCACCACAGGCCGGTTCCGCCGGGCAACAGGACGGGTGCGAGCCCCAGACCGACGAGGTGGGCGCGCACGACGCCGGTGGTCCTGCGTTCCTCGAACGACAGTTCCGGATGTGCGTGCAGGTCCCGGCGCCACTCGATCAGCTTCTTCTCGTCGAGCTCCGTCGACTCCGTCCACGTCATGTCGGCGGTATCGCCGCGGTCCCAGAACCTCGCGCTCCAATATCTCCGGGTCCGGCCCGCACCGGTCGACTTCGGGCCGAGCTCGCGCGGCGCGGGTGGCGCCTCCACTTCGGGAAGGTGCTCGGAGCGGCCCGCCGTCTCCGCGAGCAGCAGATCCACCACGTCGGTGAGCCGGCCACGGCGACCGAGCGCCCGACGTTGCCGGGCGGCGGAGCTGCCGTGGGCGGTGGCCTCGGCGGACAGCTCCACCACGGTGTCCCAGTCCCCGGTCTCCTCGAGCTGAGGCCGCAGCGAATTCACGAAGTCGCCGACGAGGTCCGCCGCAGGACGTGCCTGCGGAACTGTCACGTCGACGAGGTCCTCCTCCAACCCCGACCGCGCCGCCCGCCACAGTGCCGCCCTGGTCAGGGTCGGAACGACCTCGACGCCCTTCGTCCCGGCGCGCAATCCCTGCACCTCGCGTTCCACGAGCGCACGGAACAGCGCGGTGACGAGCATGACCGTGTCCAGTCGCGGGCAGCTGTCGCACACCCGCAACTCCAGGGTCGGAAGTTTCACCGACGGCCGGACGTCGAAGTACGCCATACCGGGGTCACTGATCACCCCGCTGGCGACCAGGTCGTCGATCAGCGTGCCGTATTCGGCGGCCGAGGAGACGGGCGCGGCCGGACCGGTGCTCGGCCAGCGCAACCACAGAAGCGTCCGCGCGCTGGCATAGCCGGTGTCCGCACCGTCGGACCGGAACGGGGAACTCGCGCTGAGCGCCAGGAGGACGGGCATGTGCGGAGCGACGCGGTGCGCGACCTGCACGGCCTCGTCGCGGTCGGGCAGGTCGACGTGAACCTGTGTGCCGCAGATCAGCTGCTCGCGGGCGAGCACCTGATAGTCCGCGAGCATGCGCCGGTAGCGCTGCGTTCCCGTCACGTGCATCTCGGCGGGCAGCGCCAGCGGCATCGAGCCCGCGGCCGCCACGCCGATGCCGAGCCCCTCGGCCGCGTCGATCAGCACTCTCCGATGCCGCTCCAGGTCGTTCCGCAGGCCGTCGAGGTCGGCGTACACACCACTGTTGACCTCGACGACGCACTGCTGGAGTTCGTCGACGAACACCCCGTCGGGAAGTCGTGCCAGCAACTCCGGCGCGCGCGTGGTCAGGCGCCGGGTCTTGCGATCGATGAGGTGGAATTCCTCCTCGACGCCCACTTTCCGTGGGTCGGTGGCGAGCACGATGTGCCTCTATTTCTCTGTGGCACCCTCGGTGTCGTCGAAGAACGCCCAGGTGCCGTCCTCGTCGACTTCCATCCGCCATCCGAGTTCGGAATTGTCCGCGCGAACGTCGACGAACCATGCGTGCGCGTCGTCGGCGCTCGGGATCTCCTTCGTTTCCACCACGCTGCCCTGGGGATCGATCACTCGGTATTTCGCCATGGTCGACGGGTTCCCCGCCCACCCGGGTCTGAATCATCGGACGGAATATCCCGTCCGCCCCGGGCAGTTACACCATCTAATTGATGATTCAACTATTACGATCGAGGGGCATGGCATGGAACTCGGATTGACGACGTTCGCGGAGGTCGGTTCCGGCGGGACCGGGGCGGTGTCGCCACGACAGCGACTGAAGGATCTGCTCGAAGAGGTCGTCCTGGCCGAGCAGGTCGGCCTCGACGTGTACGGCGTCGGTGAGCACCATCGGGCCGACTTCGCCGCGTCGGCGCCCGCGGTCGTGCTGTCGGCCGCCGCCGCCCGGACGTCCCGCATCGCATTGACCAGCGCGGTCACCGTCCTGAGCTCCGACGACCCGGTGCGGGTGTTCGAGGAATTCGCCACCCTCGACCTGATCTCCGACGGTCGCGCCGAGGTGATGGCCGGTCGCGGCTCGTTCACCGAATCGTTCCGGCTCTTCGGTTACGACCTGGCCGACTACGACGAGCTGTTCGTCGAGAAACTCGGTCTGCTGCTCGCCCTCCGCGACTCGGAGACCGTGAACTGGTCGGGACGGCACCGGCCGGCGCTGACGGACCAGTCCGTCTACCCACGGCCCGAACGTCCCCTCCCCATCTGGGTGGGGGTCGGCGGCAACCCCGAGTCGGTGGCCCGTGCCGGACTGCTCGGCCTGCCGATGGCGCTCGCTATCATCGGCGGACAACCCGCACGCTTCGCACCGCTGGCCGACCTGCACCGCCGTGCCGTGACCGAGGGCGGGCACGCACCGCAGCCCATCGCCGTCCACGCGCACGGTTACGTCGCGGACACCGAGGACCGGGCGGTGTCGGAGTTCTACCCGTCGTACGCCGCGGCCATGACCGGCCTCGGACGCGAACGCGGATGGGCACCGATGAACCCGCAGGCATTCGACGGTCTACGCGGACCCGGCGGTTCGCTCGTGCTCGGCAACCCCGAACAGGTGGCCGAGAAGATCGTCGGCATGCGCGACACCCTGGGCATCGAACGGTTCATGCTGCACCCCAGCGTCGGGCCGCTGCCCCACGACAAGGTGATGCGCGCAATCGAACTGCTCGGCACCAAGGTGGCCCCGCTCGTCGAGCAGGCATGATCCCTGCGGTGGCGGTGCGCTAACCCGTACCGTCACCCATCACCGCGCCCTCCCGTCGTGGGTCCGCGCCGCCGACCCACCCCGAGTCCTGGCGCTGCAGCGCGCTGAGCCCACTGGACTGCGGCGCGACCGACACCTGGTGTCCCATCGCCCGCAACTGCACGATCAACGGGTCGTCGGCGCCGTCGTTGGCCGCATTGATGTTCGGGTGCTCCCCGCCGACGCCGGTGACCGGGGTATTGGCGGCCCCGAAGTCGACCGCCGACACCGCCTGCTGCGGGTTCAGTCCCCAATCCAGCATTCCCACGAGCGTTTTCACGACGAACTGGATGATCACCGAACCGCCCGGCGACCCCGCCACGTACTGGACGTCCCCCAGCGACCCGTCGCTGCCACGGTCGAAGACGAGCGTCGGCGCCATCGAACTGCGGGGCCGCTTACCCGGTTCGACACGGTTGGCGAGCGGCGTCCCGTCCGGCCCGACGGGCTGGGCCGAGAAGTCGGTGAGCTGATTGTTGAGAACGAAGCCGTCCGTCATGTGGAACGAGCCGAACGCCGATTCCACCGTCGTCGTCATCGACGCGACGTTGCCGTACTGGTCGGCGATCGAGATGTGGCTGGTGCCGTGTTCCTTGTCCTGCGGCTGCACACCCAGCGGGACCGGCCCGAAGTTTCCGGGTTGCGCGGTGCCCATGCTCTTGCCGGGGTCGATGAGGTCGGCCCGCTGTTTCAGGTAGTCCTCGTTCAGCAGCGTGTCGAGGGAATTGCCCGGCAACGGAACGAAATCCGAGTCTGCGACGTACTTGTCCCGGTCGGCGTACGCCAGCCGCTCCGCCTCGGAGATGAGATGCACGGCCTCCGCCGTCGGCTTGCCGCCGTTGTCGTCGAGGTTCGTGGGCCCGTACCCCGACAGGTCGAAGTTCTCCAGGATGCCGAGCGTCGCCGCGACCGCCGTGCCGCCGGACGACGGGTTGGGCATGCCACAGATCTCGTGATCCCGGTACGGCGTGCACAGCGCCGTCCGCTTCTTCGCCTGGTAGTTCGCGAGGTCGTCGAGAGTCATCTGCCCGGGGGTGCGCCCACCCGACGCCGTCGCCGTCGCATCGACGATGCCCTGGGCGATGGCCCCGGTGTAGAAGGCGTCGGCGCCGCCCGCCGCGATCGCACCGAGTGTCTTGGCCATGGCCGGGTTCGTCAGCTTGGTGCCCGCCGGCTTGGGGCTGCCGTCCAGATTCAGGAAGTACGCCTTCGACGGTTCGTCGAGCGCCAGATCGGGTGCGGACTCGGCGATCTGCCCGGCCATCCGAGGGCTGATCTCGAGTCCCTGGTCTGCGAGCGAGATGGCCGGGTCGAACAGTTCCCGCCACTCGTCCCGGCCGTGTTCGCGGTGCGCAAGCTCGAGCATCCGCACCACCCCGGGAACGCCGATGGACCGCCCGCTCGCCCGGGCGTCGGGCTTGGGCTCGGTGCGGTCGGTGTCGCTGATCCAGCGCAAGTAGTTCTCCGTCGCCGCCATCGGCGCGACCTCGCGTCCGTCGTAGGCCTCGACGCTCTTCTGCCCGGCGTCGTAGTAGAGCAGGAATGCCCCGCCCCCGATGCCGGAGGACTGCGGTTCGACGAGACCGAGAACGGTCTGGGCCACGATCAGCGCGTCGGCGGCCGTGCCCCCGTCCCGCAACACCTCGCACGCCGCCTTCGTCGACACCGGATTAGCGGTGGACACCGCGTACGACGCGGTGTCCACGGGCACCATCCCGGAGCGGTACACGGTGGCGATCTCGGGGTTGGTCGCAAGGTTCTGGGTGGTCGGCGCCGGGCCGGGAGGCGGTGGGGCCTTGGCGATCGGGGTGCCGTTGGGAACGTCCGCACACGTGGCCGCCGGATCGCTCTGCGGTTCCTCGTCCGACGCGCACGCGGCCAGCATGCCGACGCAGAGTGCTGCGGCCAACGAGGCCCGAATTGCTGTTCCGATTCCCGTCACAGGACCCATCACCGAACCCTAACAGCGGGGATCCGGTGCCGACCGGCTAAAGACGAGGTCCGAAGTGCCGGGTGAGGATTCGGTAGCCGAGCTCGTGAAGATGGTGGTGCTCGGGCCACCGGTCGCGGGTCCACGCCAGGTCGGTGTGGGCGGCGGTGATCGCGGCGGTGGTGGAACTGTGCAGATCGAACTCGAGATCCCGGCAGAGTTCCGCGACGGCAGCCGGTTCCCGCGCATCGCCGAGCCGCCCGATCGTCCCGGCCACCTGGTCGTCCGCGTCGCGCAGGATCCGCCGGTACGAACCCGGAAGCACGGTCCACAGCACGAGCAGCGCCACCGCCACACCGAGGACGGTCTCGAGAAGCCGGTCCCGGGTGACCGCGACGAGGTCGACGTGTGTCCCCAGGCCGCCGAGGACGAGGGCGAGCGGGGTGATGAACACCATCGCCAGGCCGTAGTTGCGGACGAGGAAGGCCTCCGTCCCCGCCATCAGGAGCGCCACGACCAGTACCAGCGCGCCCGCCGACAGGTCGAGCGTCGCCAGCCCGGCGAGCAGAACGAGTCCGAGCACCGTTCCGAAGAACCGGTGCAGTCCGCGGTACGTCCCCAGCACGCGGTCCGGTCCCTGGTGCAGGATCATCGCCGCGGTGATCACGGCCCAGTCCGGCCTGGCGACGCCGAGGGCCAGCGCCAGCAGACCCGCGGCGGGGCACGCGACCAGCAGTCGCGCGACGATCGTCCAGGACCGGCCTCGGAGATGAGCCGCCCGGCCGAGCCGGTAGCGGATCGACGGCCTCGGCAGCGGGACCTGCGGCCGCAGGTCGTCGACGTCGGTGGCGTGGTCCGCATCGTGACCGTCGACGGTCGCCGCGCACCGCAGGTGAGCCGCGCGCAACGTCCGGGTGAGCGGGTGATCACGCCCGACGAGGGCGGCGTCGTGGAGACACTGCCACGCGGCGTGCAGCGACCGCACCGCGTCGCGACGGGAATTCGGTGCGGGGGTGTCGGAGAGTGCGGCCTCGACTGCGGAGACCGCGGTCGCGACTGCGGCACGCTCGGGGGTGCGTGGGCGCGCGAGCAGCCCCGACATCGACACGAGCAGGGCCGACACCGCCCCGGCCGCCGACCAGGCGGTCACCTCCGCCACGGAGACACCGAGGGCGGGCAGCGCGGACGAGATCTCCACCGTGAGCAGCGGGAGGAAGGCGCCCGGCGCCCCCAGCCGCAACCCGTCCACGACGAACGCGCAGACCGCCACGACGACCGTCATCGCGACGACGAGCGCCATCCCCCACAGCGCGGAACCGCCCGCCGCGGTCGCGTCGTGCACGAGCGCGCCGACCGCGGCACCGACTCCGGCCAGGAGCACCATCACGGCGGCGGCGATCGTCACCACCCGCCACCGCACCCGGTACGCCCTGCCCTCGCCGTAGACGACGGCGAAGGCTCCCAGCGTCGCTGTCGCGGCGACCGCCGAGTGTCCGAGCGCGACGCCCGCCAGCGCGGGCAGACACACGGCCACCCCGGCGCGGACCACGCCCGGCCAGCGCCGACCCTGCTTGGGCACCCCCAGAAGCAACGACCGTGCCGGGGCCGGCGCAGGGATCGGCACACCGTGATCCCGCGACCCGGTTCCCTGGTCCTGCACTCCTACCGACACGACCACACAGACTACGAGCGGTCGAGTCACTCGAAACAGTCGATGAGGTGCATCTCACGTGGGGTGCGCGGTCCCGATCAGGTGTGGGGACGGTGGAGCGGACGCCCGTACTCCGCGGCGAGCAGGCCGAGAGCGACGGCGCCGGCGAGCAACCCGAAGTCGCGCAATGCGACGTCGTAGTACCCGGACAGCGTGACCAGGTTGACGATGATTCCGGCCAGCCAGGCCGCGACGACCCAGGCGCCGATCCGCGGCGCCACGGCGACGAGGATTCCTGCGATCACTTCGATCACGCCGACGGCGTACATGCCCTGCTGCGCAGTTCCCGGCAGGATGCCGTCGATCCACGGCGCGAGGTAGTCCGGCCAGTCGGTGAGCCAGTTCGTGAACTTGTCGAGCCCGAACAGGATGGGCGCCACGGTGAAGACCGTGCGCAGCACGAGGAAGGCCTGATAGCCGGGGTCGGCCAGGGTGTGCGAACCGTGGCTGACCTCGTGGGGTGTGTTGGTAGCCATGACGACTCCTTCTAAAAACTATGTATCTTGACTATAGAATTCTGCCCACAATTAAGTCAACGATTCTCGGTTTTACAATGGGTCCATGGACGACACCCCCCGCTCGGACGTCTCGGCCGTCTCCTCCCTCGACGAACCCGTGCGCAGGCGGGTGTACGACCACGTGCGCGCGCAGGCGTCGCCGGTCAGCCGAGACGACGTCGCCGAGGCGCTGGGACTCGCGCGCTCGACGTCCGCGTTCCATCTCGAGAAGTTGGCCGACGAGGGGCTGCTGGCGGTCGAGTTCGCGCGGCGCGGCGGGCGCTCGGGTCCGGGCGCGGGGCGGCCCGCCAAGCTCTACCGACGGTCCGACCGTGAGTTCTCGGTACACCTGCCCGAGCGTGCGTACGCGCTCGCCGGAGAGTTGTTCGCCCGGGCGATCGAACACGCGGACGCCACCGGCGCATCACCGCGGGCGGCCCTCTCCGCGCGTGCCCGCGACTTCGGGCGCGGCCTCGGCGCCGACACGGGCTGCACCGACGACGACCTGGTCGCGGCGCTCGCGAAGTGCGGTTACGAACCCCGCCGCAGCGACGACACCATCGTCCTGGTCAACTGCCCGTTCCACGCGCTCGCCCGGCAGCACACCGACATGGTCTGCGGAATGAACCTCGCGCTGCTGTCCGGACTGCTCGACGGCGCGGGATGCGAGGACCGCCGCGCCACACTGGCACCCGCCGAGGGGTACTGCTGCGTGCGGATCGAGGGCCCCCTCCCCATGTGAGTGGCAAAGAGTGCCCGGGCACACTTCGGCACTCACCTGGGGTTGGCGCCGACGACGACGGTGGCGTCCATGTCGTCCGACCTCTCGATCCGGGTGAGCAACCCGGCGTCCGCGAAAGCCTCCGCGGTGAACGGGGCCTGACTCGCACTGGTCTCGATCAGGAGATGACCGCCCGGCGCGAGCCAGTCGCGCGCCCCGAGGGTCACCCGCCGCTGGATGTCGAGTCCGTCCGCGCCGCCGTCGAGCGAGACCCGCGGCTCGTGGAACCGGGCCTCCGGCGGCATCAAACGGATCGCGTCGGTGGGCACGTACGGGGCGTTGGCCACCAGGATGTCGATGCCTCCCCGCAGCGTGGTGGGCAACGGCTCGTACAGGTCGCCCTCGAATACCCGGCCGGGGTCCGCGACGTTGCGTCGCGCGCACCGGACCGCGGCGGGGTCGATGTCCACCGCGTACAACTCGATGCCGTCGCCCGTCCCGGCGAGCGCGGCCCCCACCGCGCCCGAGCCGCAGCACAGGTCGACCACGACAGCGTGCGGGCACGCGAGGGCGGCCGCCTGCTCGACGAGGAACGCGGTGCGACGACGCGGCACGAACACCCGCGGGTCGACCGCGATCCGGAGCCCGCAGAACTCGGCCCAGCCCAGGACGTGTTCGAGGGGGACGCCTGCGACGCGGCGGTCCAGCATCGACGCGAGCTCGTCGGACGTCCGGGCCGCGGAGACGATCAAGCGGGCCTCGTCCTCGGCGAACACACAGCCGGCGGCGCGAAGCCTCGTGACGAGAACGAATTCGAGGGACGGTGAGAGAGACACTGACATGGGAGAGCCTTCCGGAATGCCGATGGGCGCTCTCCCGGTCACCTTATGTCGGTACGACCGCGCGGTCGCGGAGTGAGAGCACCCGAACTGAACGAACGGACACTGGTCTCACCTCCTCGATACGGATCCTGCTCGGGGTGGCAACACTACCTCGACCAGCGGCAGGCGGGCAGCCGAATAACCGGAAGTGGTGTGGACCGGAGCAGCGGCGGGTACCCCAAGTGACCTGCCCGAATTGACCAGGCAGATCGATCGAAGGTGATGCTCGGACCACTGCCTCCGCAGGGTGGTGGCGGATACAATCGAGGTTTCCGCGCTACTGATGGCGGATCTCGGATAGGACCCCGATATGGCCGATCAGGCGAAGCTCCTCGACTATCTGAAGCGAGTCACCGCGGAGCTCTACCAGGCGCGGGAAAAGCTGCGCGAGGTCGAGGGTGTGAGCCGCGAACCGATCGCCGTCATCGGCATGGGCTGCCGGTTCCCCGGCGGGGTGCGATCGCCGCAGGACCTGTGGCGCTTGGTGGAGTCCGGGTCCGACACCGTCGCCGGGTTCCCGGAGGACCGGGGCTGGGGCCTGGCGGATCTCTACGATCCGAAGGCCGAGCAGGCCGGCAAGACGTACACGGTGCAGGGCAGCTTCCTCGACGATCCGGCGGGCTTCGACCCCGAGGTCTTCGGCATCTCGCCGCGCGAGGCGCTGGCGATGGATCCCCAGCAGCGACTCCTCCTCGAGACGAGCTGGGAGACGTTCGAACATGCCGGCATCGATCCGCGGTCGGTGCACGGCCGCCAGGTCGGAGTCTTCACCGGGCTGTCCGGCATCGACTACGCGGCGCGGGCGGGCGGCATGCCACCGGAAGACCTCGAGGGGTACTTCATCACCGGCAACGCCATGAGCGTCGCGTCCGGCCGCGTGGCCTACAGCTTCGGCCTGAACGGACCCGCGATCACGGTGGACACCGCGTGCTCGTCGTCGCTGGTGTCCATTCACCTCGCCATGCAGGCGCTGCGCAGCGGCGAGTGCGAACTGGCGCTGGCGGGCGGGGCGACCGTCATGGCGACCCCCGCGGTGTTCGTGGAGTTCAGCCGCCAGCGCGGACTGGCCCGGGACGGCCGGTGCAAGGCATTCTCCGCCGCTGCGGACGGCACGGCGTGGGGCGAAGGCGCGGGGATGGTCGCGTTGGAACGGCTGTCCGACGCAGAGCGCAAGGGTCGCCGGATACTGGCTGTCATCCGTGGCAGCGCGGTGAACCAGGACGGCGCCAGCAACGGCCTGACCGCCCCGAACAGGCAGGCTCAGGAGCGGGTGATCGCGCAGGCGCTGGCCAATGCGGGACTCGGCCCGGGCGACGTCGACGTGGTCGAGGCGCACGGCACCGGCACGAAGCTGGGCGATCCGATCGAGGCGTCCGCCCTGCTGGCCGGCTACGGCCGCGACCGCCCGGCCGACCGGCCCCTGTGGCTCGGCTCGGTGAAGTCGAATCTCGGGCACACCCAGGCCGCCGCGGGCGTCGCCGGGGTGATCAAGATGATCATGGCGATGCGGTACGGCGTCCTGCCGAAGACCTTGCACGTCGACCGGCCGACCCCGCACGTCGACTGGTCCGCGGGTGCAGTGTCCCTGCTCACCGAGAACCGGGAGTGGCCGGAGTCCGATCGGCCCCGGCGGGCGGCGGTCTCGTCGTTCGGCATCAGCGGCACCAACGCACACGTCGTCCTGGAGGAGGCCCCACCGGTCGAGCCACAGGCGGGTGAATCAGCTTCTCCCCCGGACGAAGTCGTGGCCTGGTTCGTGTCGGGCCACACCGAGCTCGCGCTGCGCGCCCAGGCCGAGCGGCTACACGAGTTCGTCACCGAGCACCCCGACCTCACGCCCGCCGCGGTGGCAGGCGCACTGCTGGGGTCCCGTGCCACGTTCGACCACCGCGCCGCCGTGATCGGCGCACGGCCTCGGAGTCTGCTGAACGGCCTCGACGCGCTCAGCAGAGGTGCGCCCAGCGCCGACGTCGTGACCGGGGTGGCGTTGGAAGCCGGCGACCGGCCGGTGTTCGTCTTCCCCGGACAGGGTTCGCAGTGGGTGGGCATGGCCACCGAGCTTCTGGACACGTCCCCGGTATTCGCCGAGACCGTGCGGGAGTGCGCCGACGCGCTGGCTCCGTATACGAACTTCTCGCTGCTGGACGTGCTGCGCGACCGCGATCCCGCGTCGCTGGACCGGGTCGACGTGGTGCAGCCGGCCTTGTTCGCGATGATGGTCGGTCTCGCGGAATTGTGGCGGTCCCACGGTGTCGAACCGGCGGCCGTCGTCGGGCATTCGCAGGGCGAGATCGCGGCCGCCTATGTCGCGGGCGCGCTGAGCCTTTCGGACGCGGCCCTCGTCGTGGCCGCACGCAGCAGGGTGATCGGCGCGTCGGCCAAGCGGGGCGGCGGGATGGCCTCGGTGGCACTGCCGCCGGACATCGTGCGGGAGAAGATTCAGCCCTGGGCCGGTGCCGTCGAGGTCGCGGCGATCAACGGGCCGTCCGCGACGGTGATTTCCGGACCCGTCGACGCCCTCGACATCCTGGTCGGGCAGTTGCAGGGCGACGGTGTCCAGGCCAGGAGGATCGCGGTGGAATACGCGTCGCATTGCGCGGACGTCTCCGTCCTGCGTGATCCTATTCTCGACGTCCTCGCGTCGATCACTCCCCGCCGGTCGCGAATTCCGTTCTACTCGTCGGTGACCGGTGGCGTGCTGGACGGCACCGCGCTGGACGCGGACTACTGGTACCGGAACCTGCGACGGACGGTCCGGTTCGAGCAGGCGACGAAATCACTGGCCGCGGACGGGTATCGACTGTTCGTCGAGTCGTGCAGCCACCCGGTCCTCACCGTGCCGTTGCAGGAAACCCTCGACGCGGCGGGCGTCGCCGGCCGAGCGATCGGCACCATCCGACGCGACCGCGCGGGCCTGCGCCAGTTCACCGCCGCACTCGCCGAGGCGCAGGTGTACGGACTGCACGTCGAGTGGGATCGGGTGAGCTGGGCTCGCCACGACGATCGGCAGCAGTGGGTGGACCTGCCCACGTACGCCTTCCAGCACCGCCGCTACTGGCTGGAAAGCCCCGTTCCGCAGGGCGATTTCGCGTCCACGGGCATGGAAACCGGTGGACACCCGATGCTCGCCGCGTCGGTCGAGCTCGGCGACGGCCGGGGCGCCGTGTTCACGGGTCTGCTGTCGCCACAACGCCTTCCATGGCTGAGCGACCACGGTGTCAGCGGCACCGTCATTCTGCCGGGCACGGCTTTCGTGGAGCTCGCCCTGCACGCGGGGAACCGTGTGGGGTGCGGCCGACTGGAGGAACTCGCCATCGAGGCACCCCTGGTGATTCCCGCCGAGGGTGAGGTGGCGTTGCAGGTGAGCGTGCTCGCCGACGGTGAGGCGGGCCGATCGACGGTGTCGGTGCACTCCCGGCCTGCGGATGCCACGCAGGACACTCCGTGGACCCGGCACGCCACCGGCACGCTCACGGCAGCAGTGGACACCGCAGACTCTCCCGAACAGCACTGGCCGCCAGCTGGTTCCACGCCGATCGATGTCCGGGGTCTGTACGACGTGCTCGACGAGGCCGGCTACGAGTACGGCCCGGCCTTCCGGGGTCTCCGGGCGGCGTGGCGTCGCGGCGACGACCTGTACGGCGAGGTGCGGCTGAGCGGCGAAGACCCGGCTGCGGCGGTCGCGGGGTATGGGATCCACCCGGCGGTGCTCGACGCGGCGCTGCACGTGATTGCGCTCGGAGCCGTGGACGCCGGTGTCCGGCTGCCGTTTGCCTGGGACAAGGTGCAACTGCACGCGGTGGGCGCCACCGCGTTGCGCGTGCACGTCACCACGACCGGCCCCGAGCGCTACCGGGTCTCCGCGTACGACGCGGCGGGCAGACCGGTGCTGACCGCCGAATCGCTGGCGCTGCGGCCGCTCGGGGACGCGGGTGTGCCTGCCGCCGGGGTCCGGGACAGCCTCTACCGCGTGGAGTGGATGCCGGTGGGCGCGTCCAGCACTTCTCCGGCAAACCTGATGCCGCTCGAGGAGGCGCTTGCCGGCGGTGATCCGGAAGGTCGTGTGCTGTGGCTCGACCGCGAACCGGGCGACGAGCCGGACATGCCGGCGCGCGCGCACGCCGCCGCGGAGGCGACGTTGCGGGCGGTCCAGGCCTGGCTCCGCGAAGATCGCCTGGCCGAGACCCGCTTGCTGGTCACGACGAGGCTCGCGGTGGCGGTCCGCGACGACGAACCGGTCGACGACGTGTCTGCCGCCCCCGCGTGGGGACTGATCGGCGCGGTACAGAACGAGCACCCGGACCGCATCACGCTGGTGGACCTGGACGTGGACACCGCTGACCCTTCGTTGATCTCCATGGCCCTGGCCTGCAACGAACCTCAGCTGGCCATCCGGGACGGTGTACTGCTGGCGCCCATGCTCGCCGCGGTGACCCCCGCGGCGGCGCCCGAACCGGGACCCGCACTCTTCGGCGCGGACGGCACCGTCCTGATCACTGGCGGCACGGGAACCATCGGCAGGCTGATCGCCCGCCACCTCGTCGCGCGGCACGGAGTGCGCCGGCTGATGCTGACCGGCCGGCACGCGCTCGATGCCGAGGGTGCGGCCGAACTGCGTGCCGAGTTCGCCGAGTCGGGGGCGGAGGTGAGCGCTGTCGCCTGCGACGTCGCCGACCGCGCCGCGGTGGCCGCTCTCCTCGCCGGCATTCCCGACCTGTCCGGCGTGATCCATGCCGCCGGGGTGCTCGAGGACGCCACCGCCGCCTCGTTGACCGCGGAGCAGTTGCACGCCGTCCTTCGTCCCAAGGTGGACGGTGCCTGGCATCTGCACGAACTCACCCGGGACCGCGACTTGTCCGCGTTCGTGCTGTTCTCCTCGGCGGCGGGTGTGCTCGGCGGCGCCGGCCAGGCGAACTATGCGGCGGCGAATGTCTTCCTCGACGCACTCGCGGAGCACCGGCGCGCCCGCGGGCTGCCGGCGACGTCCATGGCCTGGGGGCTGTGGGACCGGCCCAGCGGGATGACGTCCCATCTGAATGCGGCCGATCTCGACCGGTTGCAGCGCAGCGGCATCGACACCATCAGCCCGGAGTCGGGTCTGGCCCTGTTCGATGCTGCTCTCGCCGTGAACCGTCCGTTGATCGTGCCGATACGGCTCTCGACGCGGGCCTCCCGATCCGAGGGTGAGTCGTTGCCGCCGATCCTGCGCCGGGTGCTCGGTGTCCGTCGTCGCCGCGCCGCTGCCGCCGATTCCCCGACCGGCCTGGCCGAGGAGTTGCGGGCGTTGGACCCCGGTGAGCGGCACAGCCGAGTGCTGGACATCGTCACCACCCACGTGGCGGCGGTGCTGGGTCACGAGGGAAAGGAGGCGATCGATCCGGAACGTGCGTTCAAACAACTCGGTTTCGACTCACTGACCGCCGTGCAACTGCGCAATCAGCTGGCGACCGCCACCGGTGTGCGACTGGCCGCGACGGTGGTGTTCGACCATCCCACCGCGGACGCGTTGACCCAGGAGCTGGTGGCGCGCCTGCTCGGGGACGATGCGGTCCCGCAGCCGGCCGGTCCGGCACGTGCCCGCAGGGACGACGACCCGATCGTGATCGTGGGGATGGCCTGCAGATACCCGGGCAGGGTGTACTGCCCGGAGGACCTGTGGCGGCTCGTCCGCGACGGCCGCAACGCCGTGGGGGCGTACCCCCACAACCGGGGCTGGAATCTCGACGAGGTGTACGACCCCGACCCGAACCGGGCCGGCACCACGTACATGAAGGAGGGCGGGTTCCTCTACGACGCAGACGAATTCGACGCCGCGTTCTTCGGCATCAGCCCGCGCGAGGCGATCGCGATGGACCCGCAGCACCGGCTGCTCCTCGAGAGTGCCTGGGAAGCCTTGGAGCAGGCCGGAATCCGGCCGACCGCTCCCGGTCTCACCGACACCGGCGTGTACGTCGGGCTGATGGGCGGCGACTACGGATTCCATCTGATGACTCAGCGCAACGTCGACGCCGAGGGCTATCTGATGACCGGGACGAGCAACAGCGTGGCCTCCGGCCGCATCTCCTACTCCCTCGGCTTCACCGGTCCCGCCGTCACCGTGGACACGGCCTGCTCGTCGTCGCTGGTGGCCATGCATCTTGCGGCGCGGGCGCTCCGC
>NZ_UAUI01000028.1 GCF_900455735.1 Rhodococcus wratislaviensis
ACGTGGAAGTAGTCACCGACGGAATTCGTGAAGTGCGATCGAATGGGATCGTCACCGACGACGGCGTTCTGCACGAGGTCGACACGATCGTGATGGGAACGGGCTTCAGGTTGACCGACAATCCCGCGTTCGACGTGGTGCGAGGTCGAGACGGTCGCACGTTGGCGGAGGCGTGGAACGGCAACGCCCGAGCCTATCTCGGCACCACTATCAGTGGATTCCCCAACTTCTTCATGTTGCTCGGCCCCAATTCCGTGGTCTACACCTCGCAGGTTGTGACCATCGAAGCTCAGGTTGCGTACATCCTCAGTTGCCTGAGGGAAATGAACTCGCAGGGGGCGACGAGTATCGACGTCCGCCCCGGGGTCCAGCAGGCGTTCGTCGACGAGGTCGACAAGAGGCTACAGACCTCGGTCTGGAACACCGGCGGGTGCAACAGCTATTACCTCAGCGGAGAGGGACGCAACTTCACCTTCTATCCGGGATTCAACCGCCGCTTCCGCGCGCGGACGCGGCGGGTGGACCTCAACCAATACATCGTCAGCAGGGCCGGAGCCTCGGCGAAGTCGACAGTGAGGACAGCAGGATGATTCCGTTTCCCCGAATCGGCCGAAACCCTGTGGTCGATCCTGTAGGTGCGCGACGGTACACGGACGAAGCGCACGCGATCAATGCTCGTGACGTCGAGTTCTCTTGGGATGGAGTGCCGTTGCACTATGTTCCCGACGAGCCGATGGCCACGCATGTCATCAACTTCATGCACCTGGTACTTCCGGAAGGCGAGCGCGCGATGTCCGCGACGTTGGCCGAGGCACTGCCGCTGATCGAGGACGAAAGGCTCCACGAGGAAGTGGTCGGGTTCGTCGGCCAGGAGGCGACCCACGCCACTTCGCACAAGGGGGCCCGTGAACACCTCGCGGAACTGGGCATGGACATCGAACCGATGGCGAAGAAGATGGACTGGCTCGTAGACCGGATTCTGGGAGACCGAGGGTTGTCCGGCCGTGCGAAACGGGCGTGGCTGTGTGAGCGGCTGGGCTTGTTTGCCGCCATGGAGCACTACACCGCCGTGGTGGGAGAGTGGTTGCTGACGGACCCCGCGCTGGAGAAGGCGGGCATGCATCCGGTCATGCTCGACATGGTCCGGTGGCACGGCGCCGAGGAGGTCGAGCACCGCAACGTCGCCTTCGACGCCTACATGTACGTCGACGGCAGTTATGCCCGGCGGGTACGAACGGCACTGATCGCCAGCCTCACGCTCATCCTGCTGTTCCTGACATCGATGAACTATCTCTTCCGCACCGACCCGTCGACGGACAAGGGTCGCTTCTGGCCCCTGCAATTGATCCGTGCAACCAGGCGGGGGCTGGTGCCCAACATCAAATTCCTGATCACGGAGATCCCGCCGTATCTCCGTCCCAGCTTCCATCCCTCGCAGATCGGTGACATGGATGTGGCGATGCGCTACCTCGCACAGTCGCCTGCCGCCAACCGCTCCTACTGAGAAAGCCACTCATGACAATGACGACGTCGGACAGTTCCGCAGGCTCGGACTCCGATACGCCCGACTTCGAACCCTCCAGGGTTCTCCGGCTGGCCGCGCGGGCGACGGTCGCGTACCGGCACGTGTTCGCCGCCAGTCGTGCAGCTCCGTGGCTGTCCAGGCCAAAGCCGGTGCGCAACTGGGGGTTCGATATGAATCTGATTGTTGCGGAAGTACGGACCGAGGCGGCTGATGTTGTGAGCGTGAAAGTGGTGTCGCCGGACGGAGGTGATCTTCCGTCCTGGATCCCAGGCGCTCACCTCGACCTGATCCTGCCGTCGGGAAAACAGCGGCAGTACTCTCTGTGTGGCGACCCCGATGATCTCTCGTCCTACCGCATCGCGGTGCGCCGGATCGACACCGGCCTGGGTGGTTCGCGGGAGGTTCACGACTCCCTACGAACCGGGACCCCGATCACTGTGCGCGGGCCACGCAACGCCTTCCCGCTGGTGGCGGCGGACTCGTATCTGTTCGTCGCGGGCGGAATCGGAATCACTCCGATCCTGCCGATGGTGAAGAGATGCCACGACAGAGAGCTGCCCTGGAGGCTGGTCTATCTCGGACGCTCCCGAGCGACCATGCCATTCCTCGGCGAACTCGCCCGGTACTCGCGTGGCCAGGTCGAGATCCGGCCAGACGACGAATTCGGGCCCCCCGGCATCGCCGGAATCGTCGCCACCGCTTCGCCTGGTGCGGCCGTCTACATGTGTGGCCCGACACCACTGATGACGACCGCACGTCTGGTGATGCGCGAGATCGACCCGACCGGATCGTTGCACACCGAACGCTTCTCACCACTGCCTGTGGTCGACGGCCGCGAGTTCGAGATACACCTCGCCCGCCGAGGGACAACCGTGTCAGTCGGGCCGGACGAGACGGCGCTGGCCGCGATCCGCCGGGAGGTCCCCGGCGTCGCCTACTCATGCCGGCAAGGCTTTTGCGGCACCTGTCGCGTGCGCGTCCTGGCCGGCGAGGTCGATCACCGCGACAGGATCCTGACGCACAACGAGCGGGAGAATTCGATGCTGATCTGTCTGTCCCGCTCGGCCGGTGGATCGCTGGTGATCGACCTGTGACGCGCTGGTACCCACTCGCCGCCACCGACGACGAGTTCCTCCAGACCGCCCGATTCCGGCTCGTGCACGTCGTGTATTCGTCGACGGACACCGACCACGTGTGGAGTGTGTTGACCGCCCACGACGCACTGGTGTCGTGGGCGCGACTCATCACGGCAAGCGAGTGGACATCGCCACGCCCCTTCGGCGTCGGTACCACCAGAACCGTGACGATCGGACAGGGGGCCGCAGCTCTGAGGGAATGCTTCTACCGCTGGGACGAGGGCAGAAGGATGACCTTCACCGCCGAGTCCGCCAGCAGACCGGGATTCCGCCGGTTCGCCGAGGACATCACCCTGGAACCGACGCCCGACGGAACCCGGCTCACCTGGACCTTTGCCATAGACACCACGCCCGGGTTCGCCCCATTCCTCGAACTGTCCCTGCCAATCCTCCGTCGGGTGACACGTGGATGGGCGAACGCGCTCGCCGACAAGGCGCTCGACGAACCGAAGGGCACTACCCGATGATCACCACCTCGCCTGCGGCCGACATGTTCGATGTGATCAGTCCGGCGACCGGACGGGTGGTCGGCACCCACCCACGCGGGTCGGCCGACGACATCGACGACGCAGTTCGCCGCGCGCACGAGGTCGCCGGGTGGTGGGGGGCACTGGGATTCGATGCACGGGCCCGGCGACTCGATGCGTGGCGGGGCATCATCGCCCGTCGCGCACCGGAACTCGCTGAGCTCACCCATATCGAAATGGGTAAGCCGCGCGCGGACGCAATGCTCGAGATTGCGATGGCCTTGGAACACCTCGCGTGGTCGGCGAAGAACGCCGCCCGCGTACCGGGTCGGCGCACGGTCCGCTCCAGCCTCTTCACCGCCAACCAGTCGGCCAGCGTCGAATATCTTCCCCTCGGAGTCGTGGGGGTGATCGGACCGTGGAACTACCCCATCTTCACTCCGCTCGGTTCTCTATCCTTCGCGCTCGCGGCCGGGAACACCGTGGTCTACAAGCCCAGCGAGTACACCCCGGGTGTCGGTGTGTGGTTGGCCCAGACATTGTCCGAGGTCGTGCCGGAACACCCGGTTCTGCAGGTGGTCACAGGTGACGGCTCAACAGGAGCTGCACTGTGCCGATCGGGCGTGAACAAGATCGGGTTCACCGGTTCCACCGCCACGGGAAAGAAGGTGATGACCGCGTGCGCGGAGACACTCACCCCGGTCCTGATGGAGTGCGGCGGAAAGGACGCCTTGATCGTGGATGCTGACGGCGACCTCGAAGCGGCTGCCGATGCGGCAGTGTGGGGTGGGCTCTCCAACGCCGGTCAGACCTGCCTCGGGGTGGAGCGGGTGTACGTGCACGAAGAAGTATTCGACGCGTTCGTCGATCGGGTGGTCACTCGTGCACGCACGATCCGGGCCGGGTCCGGTGGGAACGCCCAGATCGGCCCGATCACCATGCCCACGCAAATCGGCGTCATCCGCCGCCACATCGACGACGCGATCGGAAAGGGCGGCCGCGCCGTACTCGGAGGGCCGGACGCCATCGAGGGCAACCTCGTGCAGCCGACCATTCTGGTGGACGTGCCGGAGGACAGTGTTGCGGTCACCGAGGAGACATTCGGGCCGACACTGACCGTAACCAGGGTGCGGGATATGGACGACGCGGTCGAACGGGCCAATGCGAGCCGATACGGGTTGGGGCTCAGCGTCTTTTCCCGCCGACGCGGCGACGAGATCTCGACAAGAATCCGCACCGGCGCAGTGTCGGTCAATTCGTACGTTATGTACGCCGCCGTCCCGAGCCTGCCGCTGGGTGGTGTCGGAGATTCCGGATTCGGCCGGGTCCACGGTGCTGACGGGTTGAGGGAATTCACCTTTCCCCGTGCGATGACGAGGCAGCGATTCCCGTCGATTCTGCCGCTCACCACGTTTCGGCGCACACCACGGATCGACGCCCTGGTCCGCGTTCTCGTCAGACTGCTCCATGGAAGGCATTGATGATGGCCACGTACAGAACCCGATCGACTGTCGCTCGCACCCTGAGAGACCTGGGACTCCCACTTCCCGGTCGAGGCGCCGAGTACAACGTTGCCGGCAAGGTGGTCCTGATTACCGGCGGAGGCGACGGTATCGGACTGGCATCGGCGCGAGCGCTGCATGCCCGCGGCGCGACCGTCGCGCTGATCGATGTCAATCAATCCGCGCTGACGGCAGCCGAATTCGCGCTCGGCCGACGGCGGGTTCTCACCGTGGTCGCCGATGTCCGCGACCGTCTCGGCATGGATGCGGCCGTGCACGGGGTGATCGAGCGGTATGGGCGGATCGATGTGGTGATCGCGAACGCCGGAGTGACCCCGCCCCCCTCCACCCTCCGCCAGATCGATCCGGCGGGCTTCGACCGCGTGATCGACATCAACCTCACCGGTGTCTTCAACACCGTCCATCCTGCGATCGACGAGGTGATTACGCGACGCGGTCACATCGTGGTGGTGTCGTCCGCGGCGGCCTTCGCACCCGGTCTCGGTGGTGCGTCCTACATGATCAGCAAGGCCGCCGTCGAACAACTCGGCCGGGCACTCCGTCTCGAACTCGCCGGCTACGGCGCCTCCGCCGGTGTGGCGTACTTCGGGATGGTCGACACCCAACTGGCTCGGGCGACGCTCGACGACGACGAGATCGGCAGACGGCTCGATGCGCGTCTTCCTCGTTCGCTGCGTCGCCGTATCAGTCCGGAGGAGGCCGCGACTGTGATCGCCGATGCTGTTGCTCGTCGCGCCGGTCGCACCCTCGCTCCAGCGGCATGGCAACCGTGGGCACTGGGGCGCGGACTGGTGAACGTGCTCGCCGACGGCTACCTGGCGGCCGACGCCGAATGCCATCAACTGATCCGGGAACTCGAAGAACGCTCCATCACAACACATCCGAGTGGATCTGCAGCTGCAAGTTCTGAACCGAGGAGTACGCCATGACCATCGAGGAAGCGCCCCACACGCTGTGCGCAGCATTTCAACGCACCGCCGCCGTCGACCCGGACGCAATCGCGCTGCGAACGGTCGGCGATTCACAAACGCTGACCTGGCGGCAATACTCGAGCCAGGTCCGCGAGGTGGCGGCCGGATTCGCCGCACTCGGGGTCCGCCGCGGGGACACCGTCGCCTTGATGATGGCCAATCGTGTGGACTTCTATCCCATCGATGTCGGAGCGCAGCATGTTGGGGCGACGTCGTTCTCGATCTACAACACGCTTCCCCCATCTGCCATCGCATACGTTCTCGGCAACGCCAAAGCCAAGGTCGTGGTGTGCGAGGCCGAGTATGTGGGGCGAATCAGGGAATCCGGCGCACTGCTGGAGCAGATCGTCGTCATCGATGCGGGAATGGCGCCGGCCGGGACGCTCACCTTGGACCAGATGAAGGCTCTCGGCTCACCGGACTTCGACTTCGACGCCGCGTGGCGCTCTGTGCGGCCTGACGATGTTGCAACCCTGATCTACACCTCGGGCACTACCGGCAACCCGAAAGGGGTGGAGTCGACTCATGCTGCATTGTTGTTCGAGGCCAGCGCGGTGTGCTGGATCCTCCCGATCGAGTTCGGAGATCGCATCACCTCCTTCATGCCGTCGGCACACATCGCCGATCGGATGACGGCACTGTACTTCCACATGGTGTTCGGAACGCAAGTCACCGTGGTCGCGGACGTGCGGCAGATCGCTGCCGCACTGCCCGACTGCCGGCCGACCATCTGGGGCGCGGTGCCGCGTGTCTGGGAGAAGCTGAAAATCGCGGTCGAACGGGCGGTGTCGAACGAACCGGACGACGCACGACGGAACGCCTTGGAGTGGGGCCTCGATGTCGGCGCACGCCGGATCGAGATGCTCCGGGCAGGTCTCGCCGTACCGGAAGAACTGGAACACGACTTCGTCAAGGCAGAATTTACGGTGTTGGCGCCGATGCGCGCCGAACTCGGATTCGACAAGCTCAGATGGGCCGTGTCAGGGGCGGCACCGATACCCGCTGACACGTTGGCGTTCTTCGCAGGACTCGGGCTGCAGATCTCCGAGATCTGGGGGATGTCGGAACTGACCTGCATCGCCAGCGCGGCCCCGGCCGATCCCGCCAAACTCGGAACGGTCGGCAAGATCGTGCCCGGCATGGACATGCGGGTCGCGAACGACGGTGAGCTTTTCGTTCGTGGGCCCCTCGTCATGAAGGGTTACCGGGGAGAGCCTGCCAAGACCGCCGACGCCGTCGACGCCGACGGATGGCTGGCCACCGGTGACGTGGTGTCCGTCGACCCGGACGGGTACCTCACCGTCATCGACCGGAAGAAGGAACTGATCATCAACTCCTCGGGGAAGAATATGTCCCCCGCTACGATCGAGAACGCGATCAAAGCCGCCTCCTCGCTCATCGGCGGCGTGGCCACCATCGGAGATGCGCGCCCCTACAACACCGCCCTCATCTCACTCGACCCCGAGGCCGCAGCGAGTTTCGCTGCAACGAAGGAGATCCGGGTCGATTCCGCGTCACTCGCGACGGACCGCGACATGATCGCGACGATCGCCGCCGCGATCGCGACGGCCAACGCAGACCTATCTCGCGTGGAGCAGATCAAACGCTTCCTGATCCTCCCAACCTTCTGGGAGCCGGGCGGCGACGAACTCACCTTGACGATGAAGCTGCGCCGCAAACCGATCGCCGAGAAGTATGCACTCGAGATCGAGCTGCTCTACCGCGACCCCCTCGCCCAGGGTGTGTACGAGCCCACCGCCGACCGGACGTGGGAGGTTCCGGTGGGGAGCTGAGACCGCTAACCCATCGTGACTAATTCGCAACAACTTTGGAGACGAACCCTTGACTGCTCACACTGTCACCACGGAAAGCGCATCCCCATGGATGGACGACGAACTCGGCGCAGTTGCCGAACTCGCACGTAACTTCTTCGCCAAGGAGGTCACCCCCCACCAACACCGGTTCGCCGAACAGGGCTTTCCGGACAAGGAGGTCTACGGCACTCTGGGCGAGCTGGGCTTGTCGGGAATGTCGATTCCCACGGAATTCGGCGGTGGGGGAGGAACTTTCGCCCACGATGCCGTGCTGTTTCACGAACAGGTGATGGCGGGTGACCACTCGCTCCAGCTCGGCGTGCACTCGGGAATCGTTCCGCACTACCTGAACGCATACGGAAGCCACGAGCAGAAATCGCGATGGCTTCCCAAACTCACAAGCGGTGAATGGGTCGGTGCCATCGCCATGACCGAGCCAGGAACCGGCTCAGATCTGCAGAACATCACTACCAAGGCCGTGCGCGACGGGGGCGACTATGTCATCACCGGCGCCAAGACTTTCATCTCCAACGGTCGCAACTGTGACCTCGTCATCATCGCCGCCAAGACCGATGCCACGCTCAGCGCGAAGGGAGTGTCTCTCGTTGTCGCCGAGGTGACCGACGACACTCCTGGGTTCTCGCGCGGACAGATCTTCGACAAGCTGGGCCAGAAGGGACAGGACACCACTGAACTGTTCTTCGACCGTCTCCGCGTCCCGGTGGACAACCTCCTCGGAGAACGCGAGGGTGCCGGATTCGTCCAGCTGATGCAGCAACTACCACAGGAAAGACTGATCTGCGGCGTCGCCGCCGTCGCCGCGATCGAACGCGCAGTAGCTCTCACAATCGAGTACACCAAATCGCGGACAATGTTCGGGAAGACACTGTTCGACCTCCAGAACACACGCTTCGAACTTGCGGAATGCGCAACCCTCGCGCGAGTATCACGCACCTTCCTCGACGACTGCATCGACAAGCACCTGCGCGGCGAACTCGATGTCACCACCGCCGCAATGGCGAAGTACTGGTTGACCGACCAACAGTGCGCCGTGATCGACCGCTGTCTACAACTGTTCGGAGGGTACGGCTACATCCTCGAATATCCCATCGCCCAGATGTACGCCGACGCCCGTATCCAGCGCATCTACGCCGGATCCAACGAGGTCATGAAGGAACTGATCTCCAGAGCGCTATAGCCATATTGGTAGCCGAATCATGCGTCAGCACTGCGTGACTACTCGAATGGCGCATCGTCTCGCAGCAACCGTGTGAGACGGCCTCCTGCTGCCAATCGTTGCTGCAGGCGACGCCGGCACCTTTCGCGGCGCACTCCTTACCGCGGCTATCCCAGATCTGGTGGCCGAGGCAGCGGAGCCGCGGCATGCTGAATCTGTTGGTCGAGCAGGGAACTTGTCGCTTCGCCTTTCACCCGCCCCACCCCCGTCGTGAAGGCAGGATTGGGAAGTCCCACCGCAGTCCTCCGTTCGGTGACGGATTACCGCGGATACCCCACTTGGCCCACCGCCCGTCCCCGGCAGTCGGCGACCAGGTGCCCCGGCCCTGCGACCCAATTTCTGCGTAGCGATCCGCCGGTTGTCCCGACGAGCCGTAATCGATCGCTCTGGACACTCGAGAAGTGATTGGTGCTCAGTGCGGTTCGGCTGTGAGTTCGGTCAAAGTGAGCGTCGCGGTCGTTCCGTGGTGGTTGCGGATGAGGATGGTCCGGTCGGTCAGGTTGGTGACGGTGGTGCACAGCGTGGTGAGGGGGTCTGTGCCGGCGGCGGTGCGGTGCACTCCGGTCGGGACGGGTGATCCTGTCAGCACCTGGGTGAACCAGTCGACGTCGGGTTCGAGGACGGGAACAAGGCTGTCGAGGACTTGGCCGCGGGCGAGGCTTTCCTCGCGTTGGCCGAGGTTCGCCGTCGCGGTGCCTGCGGCTGCCTGGTCGGGCGGGTTCGGCATGAAGCGGATGTGGTTGGTGTGCCACTCGAATCCGTTATCGGGCGGGAGTTCTCGGACCGCGACCTGTCCGGCAGCGGCTTCCACCACGGCGACCCGGCCGCTTCTGGTGTCGCCGAGGGTGTAGGCGAAGCCGCCGGCGCTGGGGTTGCTGCGGAGGTAGTCGATGGCGTCGGTGAGGGTGGTGCACTGTTGCAGGCCGCGGGCGACGAAGTGTCGGCCTGGTGCGGCGATAGGGGTGGTGACCTGGATGTGGTTGATGCCCCACACCAGTCCGGCACCGTTGACGGTCAGGGTGTTGGCGGGCAGAAATCCCGGGTACCACTGCACGGTGACCGGGAGGTCGCCCTCGATGCGCAGGGTGAGCAGCATGAAGTGGCCGTCGAGGGCGGGGGCGCCGTCCTCGTTGTGGGCGACGAAGGACTGCGTTCCGCGCCAGGCGAGGTCGGTGCATCCGGTGCCGTCGTCGATGCCGATGTCGCCGCGGAGATTGGCCAACAACAGATCCTCGTAGGGCACGGTCGCGCCGGTCGCGAGCGCGCGCAGCTCCTCGGTGTATCGCGGATAGGCGTGAGTGGTGGCCGCTACCACGTCGGCCAGGATGCGGCGGCCGCGATCGCTGCGGGTGAAAGATTGCAGGCCTTCACGTTCGGGCATCTTGCTCTGCACGGCGGTGATGGACTCTCGCGCGTACTCACCGAGGAGCGTGAAGGCGGCGTTGCGCTCACCGGTTACCACCAGCCAGCGCAGGCCGGCGATCGTGGTCTCGTCGATGTGGGCGTTCATGGTGGGTCTCCTCGGCGGAAAATGGTAGCGGTCTCGGTGGCGGCCGGGATGGTGCCGGTGATCGGTGGGCAACGACGATGCCTGGCCCGGGGCGGCAGGCCAGGCATCTGGTCCGTGCGTCTCGAGCCGGTCCGATCGGGGTGGATCGAGACTGCTCGTGTCAAATCGGTCAGGGTCGGGGGACGTGCAGAAGTAGGGTCTTGACCACCGGAATCGAGGACGTGTTGGTCGCCAGTAGTGCATCAGGGCGGGCGATCTCGTCGACACGGGCGAACAGGTCGAGCTCGAGCTCCTCGAACTCCGGGACGGCCTCGATGATGACCGATTGCTCACCCAACCGACAGTTCGGGTGCGGCTTGATCCGAGAGAACGCGGCGCGGGCGGCGGCCTCGGCGATGCCCGCGCCCATGATGCCGCCACCGATGATCCCGACGCCGGGCTGAACGGCGCTCATCGGCCGCTGAACTGCGGGGTGCGCCGCTCGAGCATGGCCCCGACCGCCTCGAGGTGGTCTTCGGTGTGGTGGGCGATGGACTGCATCGCCGCGGACAACTCGAGGATGCTCTCGAGGCTCTGGTGCTGGGCTTCACGCAGCAGCCGCTTGGTCATCCGCAGCACGTGCGGCGGATTGGCCGCCACCCGTGCGGCCAGCTGGTGCGCGGCCGGGAGGAGCTGGTCGGGTTCGACGACCTGTGACACCAATCCCCAGTTCAGGGCGGTTGCGGCGTCGATCGCCTCCCCGGTGAACGCCATCTCGCTGGCCCGGGCCATTCCGACGGCCCGTGGCAGCAGCCACGCCCCTCCGTCGCCGGGAATGATCCCGACCTTGACGAAGCTTTCCGCGAACTTTGCTGTGCTGGAGGCGATCCGCAGGTCACACATCGCCGCCAGGTCGCAGCCGGCGCCGATGGCCGGGCCGTTGACTGCGGCGATGGTGGGAACCTCGCAGTGATGCAGCGCCCGGGGGATGCGCTGGATGCCGTGCCGGTAGCCCTGGCGCAGTTCGGCGGGTGTCCCACCGAACATGCCCGCTCTGTCGAGCATGTGCTTGACATTGCCGCCGGAGGAGAACGCGGACCCGGCGCCGGTGAGGATGGCTACCCGCACGCTCGGGTCACGGTTGACCGCGGTGACGGCGTCCTCGAGCGCGGCGATGGTGCCGGCGTCGGAGATGGGGTTGCGGGCTTCCGGGTTGTTGAGGGTCCAGACGATGGTGTCGCCGACGCGGTCGATCAACAGGGGGTCTCTCATATGTGGTCTCCAGGGTGGTTCTCGGACAGGACGATTCGCACGTCCACGGGCACGATGCCGGTGTCCGATGCGATCACGGGGTTGAGGTCGAGTTCGCTGATCTCGGGGCGGGCAGCGACGATGTCGCCGACCCGGACG
Organism: Rhodococcus wratislaviensis; assembly: GCF_900455735.1. GTDB lineage: Bacteria > Actinomycetota > Actinomycetes > Mycobacteriales > Mycobacteriaceae > Rhodococcus_F > Rhodococcus_F wratislaviensis. Next base: position 11,573 of record NZ_UAUI01000028.1, read on the forward strand.
AGGAAGCGGGCCAGCGCTTCCCGGTCGACGATCGGGAGGTGCCGGTAGCCGTCGAGCATGCGGGAGGCGATGGTCTCGTCGATCATCTCGTGGGCCTCGAGGTCGGTGAACGGGGCGGCGCGGAAGGTGACGTCCTCGAGGGCTTCGACCATGACGCCACCGGAACCGAAGGCCACCACCGGCCCGAAGATCGGGTCGCGGGTGGCACCGACGAGCAATTCGACACCGGTGTCGGCCATCGGGGTGACCACGATGCCGTCGATCACCGCGCCGGGCACGTTGCCGGTGACCGAATCGATGATCGCCTGGGCGCTGTCCGCGGCGGTGGCGGCGACCACGTTCAATCGGACTCCGCCGACATCGGACTTGTGGATGACCTGCGGGGACACAATCTTCAGTGCACACGGACGCGCGTATCCGGTCACTGCGGTGACGACGTCGTCGACGGTACGGGCGAGGGTCCAACCACCGATCTCGACGCCGGCGTCCTCGATGAGAGCGCGGGCGGTGGGCTCGTCGAGGATGCCCGCTCCGCTGGCCGCCCGCGGGGCAGGTTCCGGCAGGGCGAGTGCGGAGCGCTCGGCTGCGGTGGACAGCCGGTGCCCGCGCCGGTCGAGAGCGGCAACGACGCGGACGGCGTGGTCGATGGAATTGATCACCGCGACCCCACCGGCGCGCAGACGGTCGTGGTTGGCGACGGCGTCACCCGCGTAGCAACTCTGGACCAGGAGCGGCACACCATGGGAGGCGGTCAGCGCGAGCAGCGAGTCCGCGGTGGCGTCCTCCGCCTCGCGCAGGCTCGCGTCGAAGCGCAGGTGATAGCCGCCGAAGAGACCGACGATGAGCACCAGGCCGACCGCCGGGTCGCTCATCAACGCGTCGACGGCGGCGGCGAAGACCGTGGGATCGGCGTCGGTGGCTCCGGCCACGTCGACGGGGTTGACCACCGACGCCGGTCCACCGAGCAGCTCCCGCAGGATCTGCTGGGTCTGATCGCCGATCTGCGCGAGTTCGATTCCGCGCGCGGTCAGCGCATCGGCGGCGAGTGTGGCGTGCCCGCCGCCGTCGGAAAGAATGGCGACCTTACGGCCGGGAGCAATGGGCGCTGTCGTCGCCATGGCACCGGCCACGATGGCGAGTTCGTCGGAGCGGTCGACCAATTCGACACCGGCCTGGCGGAGCACCGCGGTGGCGACGGCATCGGATCCGGCGATAGACCCGGTATGCGAGAGCGCGGTGCGTTGCCCGATCTCCGAGCGGCCGCCTCGCAGCACCACCACTGGCTTGTCCTGCACTGCGCTCGCGGCGGCCTGTAGGAATGACCGGCCGTCCGCGAAGCCCTCCGAATGGATGGCGACGGCACCGGTGCCCTCGTGCCGGGACAGTTCGGTAACGCATTCGTCGTAGCGGACATCCGCCTGGTTACCGAGACCGACATAGGCATGGAAACCCGGTCCCTTCAGCGCGCGGTTGTCGTTGACCAGGGACAGCAGCATGTTGCCGCTCTGGGTGATCACGCTGATCGGCCCCACGGGTACGTCCTGTAGCCCAACCAGATTGGCCCCGGTGGACACGTTGAGCATCCCGGAGGTGTTCGGGCCGATCACCCGAATACCCGTTTCGGCGATGGCCTCGGCGAGGGCCGCATCGAGGTCGGCGCCCGCATCCCCGGTTTCCTTGAACCCATTGGCCAGCACGACCGCCCCGGCGATGCCGACGGCGGCACACCGGCGCAGTGCGTCCGGGATTGCCGCGCCGGGTAGCGCGATCAGGGCGACGTCGATTCCATTCGGCAGCGCATCGATCGAGGGGACGACCTCGAGCCCGAGGATCGCGGTGGCCTTCGGGTTGACCGGGTACACCGGGTGCTGAAACCCGGACTGCTGCAGGGCCCGCACGGCCTGGAAGCCCCGCTTGGTCGGGCTCGTCGAGGCGCCGACGATCGCGATCGAGCGGGGGTCGAAGAGCCGTTCGAGCGCCGTGCGGGTCACCGGGGACGGGGGAGTGGCGACCGCGACGGCGGAGGGCTGTGCCATGGTGGGCATCTCTACTTTCCCTGGAAGATCGGGGTGCGGCGTTCGGCGAAGGCGGCCACACCTTCGGCCCAGTCCTGCGTGCCCATCAGCGCGAGCAGTTCCTGCGGTTCGGTGTCGAGCACCACCTCGAGCGGGTCGTTGCGGCGCAGCGCCGCCTTCATCCGAGCCAGGGACAGTGGCGCTTTCGCAGCCAGGGTGCTGGCGAGGGCGTGCGCTGCCTCGAACACCGTGTCGGCGGGAACCGCGGAGTGCGCGAGCCCCCACTCGAGGGCCTGGCTGCCGGTGAAGCGTTCGCCGAGGATCAGCATGTCGGTGGCCCGGCGCAATCCGACCAGGCGGGGCAGGCGGTTGGTGACGCCGCCGCCGACGAAGGTGCCGATGCTGACTTCGGGGAAGCCCATTTGGGCGTCCTCGGCGATGACGAGGAAGTCGGCGCTGACCGCCATTTCTGCGCCGGCGCCGAGTGCGTAGCCGTTGACCGCGGCAACGACCGGAATGTCCATCCGCTGGATCTGTTCGCATACCCGCTGGGCGAGGTCGAGGTAGTGCGCCTGCTCCTCGCGGCTGCGGGTACCGGAGTTGTGGGCCTTGAGGTCGGCGCCGACGCAGAAAGCGCGGCCCGTGCCGGTGAGGACGACCGCGCGCACGTCCGGGTCCGTGTCCGAGGCGACCAATTCGTCGATCAGCGTCTGGTACAGCTCCTCGCTCACCGCGTTGAGGCGGTGGGGTCGGTTCAGGGCCAGGGTCGCGGTCGAACCCGATCGGGTTGCCAGGACGGTCGTCATCGTCTCACGTCTCCTTCTTGTCGATCATCTTGTAAAGCTCTGTCCGACTGACGGTTTGACTGCAGGGTTCACGTCTGCTTCCGGGAGCCGTCAGCAGTCCCACTCGGTGCTCGCGCTCGGACGCTGTTCGTCCCGACGCGAGGAGCGGGGCCTCATGTGATCCATACAACAGCATCGCAATCCAGAATGCAAGCAAACTTGCACAAAATCACTTCAATGCAAACCGACTCGCACGGTGTCTGTGGCGCGTGTGCCGATATGTCCCGCCGGGTTCGCCGAGGGGCGGGGTCGAGATGTCCTCGCCGACGCCCCGGCTTGCGTCCTTTCGTCCGTCACTCCGCGCGGGGTGTCATTTGTGCAGGTCCACCCGCTTTCACGATTGTCATGTGAAGTTTGCACAGTGAAGAATGTATGCAAATGCACTTGCATGACGCGGCTCGGGCGTGTTTCATGACTCCTGGCAGTTACCTGGGTCACATCCCGAGTTCTATGGAAGAAGGCGTCGTGCCAACATCGCTCTCCAGCTCAGAGAATCTGAAGCACTCCATCAACACCCGCCAACTGACGATGATCGGCATCGGCGGTGTCATCGGTGCCGGCCTGTTCGTCGGCAGCGGCAAGGCGATCTCCTCGGCCGGACCCGGCATCGTCCTGGTCTACCTGTTCACCGGTCTGGTTATCATTCTGGTGATGCGGATGCTCGCCGAACTGGCGACCGCGAGTCCGGAGACGGGATCGTTCTCAACCTACGCATCCCGTGAATTAGGTTCGTGGGCAGGATTTTCCGTCGGATGGCTCTACGCATATCATTGGTGTGTGACGGTCGCGTTCGAGGCGATCGCCGGTGCCGCGATCGCGAACCAGCTGATACCCGTAGTGCCCACCTGGCTCTACGCGCTGATCTTCATGACAGTGCTCACCGGGGTGAACCTCGCTGCCGTGACATCGTTTGCGCGATTCGAGTTCTGGTTCGCGATGATCAAGGTCACCGCGATCGTGTTGTTCATCGGCGTCGGCATCGCCGCGATCTTCGGCGTGCTCCCGCATTTCGACTCGCCCGGAACCTCGAATCTGCTCGGCCACGGCGGACTGTTTCCCAACGGCGTCACTCCTCTACTGATCGCCGTCCTGACGGTCTTCTTCTCCTACTTCGGCACCGAGCTGGTCACCATCGCAGCCGGCGAGGCCAAGGACCCGGTCGTAGCGGTCCGCAAGAGCATGCGCAGCGTCGCCTGGCGCATCCTGCTCTTCTACGTCGGCTCCATCCTCGTGGTCGTCACGCTGCTGCCGTGGGACACCGCCGAAGTCACCAAGAGTCCCTATACCGCCGTGCTCAACCTGCTCGGCCTGCCCGGCGCACAGACCATTATGAATCTGGTCGTACTCACCGCCGTGCTGTCGTGCCTGAACTCCGGCATCTACTCCTCGTCCCGAATGCTGTTCTCCCTCTCACGCCGCGGCGAAGCCCCCGGTGCACTCGGGACCACCGGCAAGTCCGGGGTACCCGTCAAGGCCGTCCTCGCCGCATCGAGCGCCGGGTTCCTGGCGGTGATCGCGAACTACTTCCTGCCCACCGGTGCAGTGTTCACCTTCCTGCTCAGCTCCTCCGGGGCCGTCGCCGTGGTGGTCTACCTGTGCATCTGCGGAACACAGATCGCCGGACGTCGCAAGAAGACCGCCGAGGAGAAGGCAGCCCTGCCGGTCAAGATGTGGGGCTTTCCGTACCTGTCCTACCTCGTCGGCCTCATCCTGCTCGCCATCGTCGGCGGCATGGTCTTCACACCCGCCACCCGTACCCCCCTCGCGCTGACCATGATCGTCACCACCCTCGCGGTGGCGGCCGGACTCATCCACCAGCGTCGCAAGACGGCCTCCGCAGCCGAGCAGGCCGGCGACGTCGACGCAACCCTGTCGAAGTCCCCGCAGTAGCAACATTCCTTCGCCGCACAAGTGGGGTGCACCCGAAGTCGGGGTGCACCCCACCACTGCATCGAACCGTGTGAGCCGCGGTGCCTCCGCAGACGATCAGCCCGCGAGTACACGGCAACAGCGAGCTGTACGAATCTCCGCACGGCACGAAGTGGTCCGCTTCCCGCCGCGAATTCCCCGCGATGCATGCGGGGCCATCTCAGTCAGATGTCGGATCGTTCGGTGGCGTAGACGCGAAAGCTGCTGAGGAGTTTCTCCTCTTCGAGGAGGGTTTCGCGGACCTGGTGTCCGAGCAGGTGGGCGACTCCGCCGGACATCGCCTGGGCAAGGGAAGTGAAGGCTGTCATGGACCTGAGCACCGACGCGCTCGAAGCATCGATGTAGAAGGTGTCGTGTGCCGAGCCGGCGAGGGGTGAGCTGGCGTTGTCGGTGAACGCGATGACGTGCGCACCGCTCTGTCGCGCCCACTCCGCCGCACGGATGGTGTCGGCGCTGTAGCGGTGGATCGACATCGCCACGAAGCTGTCGCCCTCCCGGATGCGACGCAGATCATCGGTCAACGAACCGACACTCGCTGTGACCGTCTCGACGTCCTCGCGCAGCATCCGCAACAGATACCCGAGCAGGTATGCCGGTGCGTGGCATTTGCGCAGTCCCATGACGTGTACCCGAGGTGCCTGCGCCAGGTGCTCGACCGCGGACTTCCACGTCGCCTCCTCGATCCGCGCAAAGGTGCGGGCGATGTTGGCCTGATCGAGCGCCACCGTCTGCTCGAGCAGGCCCGCCCCCTCGGAGGCGACATGCTCGAGATTGTCGAACCGGCGCAACAGCTGCGCCTGCTCCTGAAGTCGCTCACGGCACAGTCTGGTCAGTCCGGGATAGCCCTTCAGGCCGAGGCCGGTCGCGAACCGCACCACGGTCGCCTCGTTGACACTTACAGCGGCCGCGAGCTCCGAGATGGTCATGAACGCCACCGCCTCCGGGTCGGACATCACCCGCTCGGCGATCTTGCGATGCGAGGGAGACAGCGACCCCGAACGTGCACGGATTTCGACAAGAAGCTCGTCGAAGGACTGGGGCCCCGTGGTGGTGTTTTCAGCCTTCGTGCCCATGCGGCCTCCTCGTCCGTGACGATCCATATATGTCGAGTCCAAGCCAACCCGATCGCAGGATGGTGAATTGCTTCCGAAAGAGCATCTGCAAGCATAGTTGCACTACGTGACCCGTCCACCGTCATCCGAGGTCTCGAAGGCGGGTATCCGGCAATGCTCCGGGAGTCTGCCAGTGGCCGCGGTGGTCTGCGGGGCCGTCGCCACATCGCGGTCCGCGGTGGGCGACGACGGGGCGGCATCGTTGCGGGTCCTATTGGGCGTCGTTGCCGCGTCGCGGGGATTACCGTCTCACTGGAACGGTCGACAACAGTCGCACTTCGATCACAGCGGCAACCACACTCCCGAATATGAACAGCAGGTGGTCCTGGGTGGTGTCCTCAGTTGGTGTAGCGCAGTAGACAGACGCCGTTCTGGAAGCCTCGTGCCTCCACCAGCTGCAGCCTCGGCATCTCGTATCCGTCGGGAAACAGCCGTCGTCCCCGACCCTGGACGGCGGGGTACACGAACAGCCGGTACTCGTCGACCAGGCCAGAGACGATCAGGGCGTGGGTCAGCGTGATACTGCCGGTGACCACGATGTCGCGGCCCTCCTGTCCCTTCAGGGCCCGCACCTGGGCGATCCAGTCGCCCGTGAGCAGGGTCGAGTTCCGCCACTGCGGGTCGGTCATGGTCGAGGAGACGACGTACTTCTGAATTTGGTTCAGCTCGTCGGTGATGCCCGTCTGGTCGTCGGTCTGTCGGGGCCAGTAGCCGCGGAAGTCCTCGAACGTCTGCCGACCCAGCAGCATCGCGTCCGCGCGCTCGGACTGCCGGCGGGTCGCCTCCAGTAGCTGCGGATCCTGGTCCGTGGGGTCGAACCAGTCGCCGAGCATCTCGATGGAGCCGTCGAGGGTGATGTTCTGGGTGATCGCGAGTTTCCTCATATCAGATACTGACCCCGCCACGGTCGTAAAATCATCGCCAACAGGCACAGCCCCATCTGTGGCGCTGCGGTCGAGCACTGGATCGACCTCATGGCGGGGAGCCGGTGAGTGTAGTCGGCAAGATCACGGACTGGGCGGGGCATTCACCTGAACAGGTTCACACCATGCGGGACGGATTGGCGGACCTCGAGCGCCGGGGACTTTGCCGTGATCTACGACTAGTCCCGAGCACGCCGAAGAAATCGTGGGATCCCGTCACGTAACTGGGCAAGCGGGGCGCATCAATCGACGGTGGCCCCCGATGGTTGCACCTACCTCTGTCTCGGGGCCGAGTCCCCAGATGTATCGAAGTTCTCAGACGCAGCCCCGGCAGATCCGCTGTACATTGACGGCGAGGCGACCGTGGTGATGGACCAGGACGCGACTGGTGCAGGTGAATTCGCCCAATCTGGACAGCACAGTGAACTTCGAGTCAACACCGCCGACAACCGGCTGCACTCCTCAGCGTGGTTCTCATGGCGATCGCCCTCGTGATCGGCATCATGAACGGACGCAGTGGTTTGAGCTCGGAACCTACGCTGCGCTACTGGTGTTGGTCATCGGCCTGAATGGCTGACTCGCGTGGACGAGGCGACATGGCGCAGTGTAGGGCGGTTCATTGCTCGTCCAAGCGTCGTTCGCTGGCCGGTTTGCTCCTCCTCGAAGGCGCGGTTGATCTCGAAGAGATCGGTAGCGACGTCGTCCGAGACTGACCGCGAAAGGTAGACGCGAATACGTCCCGAATCAACTTACGGTGCAGAGGATTAACGATCGACAGGAAGAGTTTCGGGATTGGGAGATATCGCAGAGCGCCACGCTGCGTCGAGGTGTCAATGACGCACGCGCGGGTTCCGTAGGCGCACAATCGGTGAATGGCTTTTCGGTTCATGCAGGAGACAGCCCGTTTTCTCGCGGTCTCCGATCCCGGCCGGCTGCGGCTTCGTGCCGCTACCGCCACGACGATCACCGTCGTGCTCGCGATGGTGGTGTTGTTACCGGGTTCCAACGCGATCGGCCAGCCACTCACCGTAGCGCTGCTCGGGACGGTCGTCGCGATGCAGTCCTCGGCGGCGGTCAAGGACAGGGATCAGCACAGCAGGGTGGTCACGACACTGCTGCTCGTGTTCCCTGCAATCGCAGCGGTGTCGATGTCCGCGGTGCTGTCCCAGTTCGGGAAGGTCGCCGATGTGGGCTTCATCGCGGTGCTCTTCGCGGCCGTCTGGGTGCGGCGCTACGGCCCGCGAGGTACGGCTCTCGGGATGGTCGCGTTCATCTGCTACTTCTTCGCGCTCTTTCTTCGGGCCCAGCTTGGGCAGATTCCCATCCTCACCGTGTCCATCGTCGTCGGCGTCGGTATCTCGCTCCTCGTCCGTACGGTGATCCTGCCGGACCGGCCCGGGCTCGAACTCAAACGGTTGGTTCGGGCGCTGCGGGCCGCGTCGATCGACGTGCTGGAGGTGGCGTCGAACAGGGGTGATCGGAACCTCGATCTACTCCGCAAGAAACTCGACCGGCTCGGAAGCACCGCGCTGATGATCGACGACTGGCTCGACCGCAACGATGCAGCTCAGCTCCTGAGCGTCACGAACGATGATCTGTCCGTTCGCATCTTCGACGCGCAAATCGCTACCGAACAACTCGTCAGCGCGCTGTGGGCGCTCGACCCGAACAAGTCGTGGCCGAATTCGCTGGGGCAGGCGACCACTGCACTGGGATCGTGCCTGCAGAACAATCCGTCGGAAGACCAACTCCGCGCTGCCCGACGCCTCGCCGCAGCGGCTGCAGACAAGTCCGATCCATCGACTCCGGCGGGTATCGCGACCGCCGTCGCGATGCGGGCAGTGCAGGCACACATCGCGATCCATCACATCACCAGCAATGCCCTGCGAACAGAATCCGAACCGAGGAAGAAGCCGGACGAGGGCGAAGAAACGGATACCGGATGGAATCCGAGCACCAAAGCCGCGATCCAGGTAGCCGTCGCGACCAGCGCTGCAACGATTCTCGGTGAGCTCATCTCGCCCGACCGCTGGTACTGGGCGGTCCTGACGGCCTTCCTCGTCTTCACCGGAGCGTCTACCCGCGGTGAGATTCTCTCTCGCGCAGGGCACCGCGTCGTCGGCACCATCGCGGGAGTTCTTGCAGGAGTGGTGCTGTCCGCGTTGGTCGGAAACAACCAGCCGTTGCAGCTGCTCCTGCTCGTCGTCTGCGTATTCTTCGCGTTCTACCTCGTCACGGTTGCCTACGCATTGCTCTCCTTCTTCGTCACCGTCATGCTTGCGATGCTGTACGGACTGCTCGGCACATTCAGCATCGAGGTACTTGAACTGCGCATCTACGAAACGGCGGCCGGCGGAATCGTCGGAATAGCGGCGGCGTACTTCATCTTCTCCACCGGAACGAGATCGACGCTGATCTCGAAGATCGACGACTACCTCGATCAGATGACTGCCATCATCGACACCGGTATCGGAGCCGTCGTCCAACCAGGCCACGAGACTGACCTCGTTGCCGACATCCGGAAGCTGGACAACACGCTGAAGGACCTTGTCACGGCGGGCAAACCCTTGGAAATGGGACCGACGACGCGGACTCGTCGGGGAGCGAAACGGTTGTTGCGGATCATGACGGTCAGCAATCGGTCGTCTCATGCACTCGCCCGAGCAGGAGTGAGCGCCTCTCGCGGCGAACCGGACAGCGGACCGTCGCAGGAGACCGCGAAGGCATTGGGCCAAGCAGCGGACGTCACCAAGGCAACCATCGCCGACGTCAAACGCGCACTCGCCGGCGAGCACGTAGAGCCTCCGGAGAAACTCACCGAAACCTCGGCACCCGACGTCATGCTGCAGTCGACCACCACGCCCGGGCCGGTTCGCAGTGCCGTCCGCTCGCTCAGCACCCTCAACCGCACGATGGGGGAGGCATTGACGCGTGTCTGATGGGGTCGTACATACTGCTGAGCGAAGCACAAAGCACGCCAGGCGCATGACACCATCACTTCCACCACAAGGTCACCGATAGTGCATCGATGACCGGCAATAGGTCGACGCGGACACAGTGCGCGTCTTCGCGTCTACATCGAGGATGGCAGGATCAAGTCATCGAGATCGGAACCTCGATGTGAGGTCCGGATCGAGATCTAGGGAGTATCGGCATGGCTCAGGGCATTGTGAAGTGGTTCAACGGTGAGAAGGGCTTCGGTTTCATCGCACCCGACGACGGAACTCCGGACGTTTTCGTGCATTACTCGGAAATCTCGGGCAGCGGTTTCAAGTCGCTCGATGAGAACCAGCGTGTGGAGTTCGAGGTCGGCCAGGGACAGAAGGGCCCGCAGGCCACGAACGTACGCACTGTCTGACCAGTGCAACTTGGGGACCGCATCCAGTGGGTGCGGTCCCCATCTATATCGTCCGATCGGTATCCGGGTGAGGGAGAGCGTTAACGAGGGTTTCCGCGACCCGCCCCTGCGTGGGCGGACTGAGGGCTGGAGGGGCGACGATCGCTGAGCCAGCGGTCTTGCTGCCATGCCAAGGAGAGCTGAAGAGGGGGAGCGCACCGCCCACGGTTCGCTCGTGGGAGTCATGGCATCGGTCAATGGATTGGTTGTGGCTCGGCCTGAGATGCTGTGTGTGAGAGGACGTCATCCAGGTTTCCCAGAGCCTATTCGGCTTCCTCCGCCGAATGCCCTCTCGCCACTGCTTTCTTGAGCGTGGGCGATGCTGGGTAGTCGATCCGACGTAGCCCGCACCGGCAAATCCCATTCGCGGGAGTCGACGATGATGACAAGACTGCAGGTCGCGATCGCGGTGATCGTGGGCTATTGGCTGGGCCGCTCCCGCCACACGAAGCCGGGCATGATGCTCGCCGCGGCGAGCGCAGGACGCCTCGCCGGCAGCCCGCAAGAGATGGTCGACCACGCCACGATGCTGCTCCAATCATCACCTGAGTTCGCTGCCCTCGACGAATCTGTGCGCGGTCAACTCCTGGACGCGGTGAGGGTGGCGGCCCTGAGCACCGAAACCGCCGGGATTGACATCGACAAGGACCGCCGGGTGGCCGGCGGCGCTGACGAGGCCGTCCAGATTGCCCACGAGACTGTCGAGGACACCGCGTGCTTGACCGGAGATGGCGTCGCCGTCGACACCGTCGGACCCGTCGTCGACGGCACCGAGACCACCGCTACCGAAGTCGGCACAGGTGCGCTTGGCGTCACGGGTGCGCTGACGCGCCGAAGGCGTGCGACGAGAGCGAGAGCGCCGGCAGCCGATACGTCCGAACATGCCGACCTGGCGGACTCCGGCAACGATGTGGACGCCGAGAAGGACACGACGGCAGCACTGTCCGACGAGACACCCACCGACAACGCCGCAGCAGCAGCCACACCGCCCACCGCCGAGGTCCGGGCCTGGGCCGCGCCCACGGCATCCCCGTGTCTGTCTGACCGCGGACGACTACGCGTCGAGGTATGGGAGGCCTACGCCGCCGCCCACCCCGGAGCACTGACATCGGGCGGAACTGCTCCGGCCTAGAGCCCCAGGCGCGGGCGTCAGAAGAAGCGGATCCGGGGATGGGCAATTTTCGAAGAATTCCGGCCGGCCGCGGCGTAGCGGTGGCGCACCCAGTCTTCGAGAAAGCGTGGGTTCCTTATTGGACAAATCGGTCCGCGAAAGGCGGCGAATTTGCGATTGCTCCAAGGCCTGGCCTCCGCGTCGAATGACAGATCTTGGAGCAGAATTTCGTCCAGGGACTCTTGCCGCACGCTTCCTGCGAATGCCGCTCGCCCTTCAGCTTCCCATTCCATCCCTACTGCCACGGACATCAAATAAAACCATGCTCGGTCGTCAGTGAGCAGCGTTGTACGCTTCCGTGATCTCGGTGGGAATGCGCCCGCGGACACCGACTTCATAGCCCTGTTCCTGAGCCCATTCCCGCACTGCCCTCACATGGTCACGGTCGCGCCGCACAGGCTTCCGCTTGACCTCACCGCCCGACGTGAGTGCGCCCGCGGATCGATTCTTGCGGCCACCTACCTTCGTGGCATGATCGATGTAGTGATCGAGTTTCTTGTGGAACTCCTTCGCGTTCCTCGCCGACAAGTCGATCTCGTAGTCGATTCCATTCACGGAGAAGACGATCGTCTCGCCCTTTCCCTCCGCAATGGGAGTTCCGTCGATATCGTCGACGTGTTCGACAACAATTTGGCGCGCCATTCCAGCTCCTTTGTCCCTTTTACGCACCCACTCTACGTCCATTACGCAATGCTCGCCTCAGCCAAAATGCTGTACCCCACTGTATGCACCGAAAATGGAAAATCGGACGGAAATTCTTAGCGAAACGGACATTATCCACCGAGCGGGTCAGCTCTCGAATGCATGGCGGGTGTTGGAAGTGGCCGGGGCCTTGGGGCGACGCGAAGAAGTCCGCGGCGAGGGCGACGGACGGGGGACTCAATGGAGGCGTTTGCGGATCCGGCCGGTGCGGGCAGTCCGATGTTTCGGGACGGATGGCTACGGGCACGCCGGGAGTATGACGACCGAACACGGAACTACGCATGTCTCCGCATCCGGGTCTGCGGGGGATTGTCTCCTTCCGCCGCTGAGGTCCGGTGGCCGGTTGCACATCGTCGAAGGTCGGCCCTGGCGGCGGGCGCTCGAGTGCGTTGCGGTTGGCGGCACGGAGGGTAGAAGGCCGTGGCACGGGGCGCCGGACCCCCATGATCGGGATTTGCTGCTGGTTGTGCTCTCGACAGATCCCCGCATGGTGTTGTGTGTCGAGGTGGTGGCCGGAGGTGCGGCCCACCCCGGCGGCAACATCGTGGTACGCCCCTCCGAGACGGTTCTGTTCCGTCACGGCATTCTATTCGATGCAGTGAAAAAGCGTTCAGGACTTCATGTTCGGATGTACGAGAGCTACCGCGGGGCGGATGCGCATGCGATCCTGGACGCCCTCGACAAGGAGTACCACCTCGATACACCGTGGTTCACCCCCGCACGGTGGCTCGAGGGCTACGGGGTCGACTTCTAGCCGGGTGACCAGTCGGGGACGGGCGGCGGTACGAGCTGCCGCCGATCCGCAGCACCGGCCGGGCAGCACGAGCCGCGTGCCCGCTGTCCATCGCCCTGACATGGTCTCGCAGCGTATTCGGGCCACGACCTCGAGGCGTGTCAGCCGTTGGCGTGGAACGGCGCGCCCCGTCCGCGGCTCCGTGGGGTGCGGCGGCGGAGGAGGACCTGGAGGCCGGTGGTGCCGCCGAGCAGCATCATGAGCAGAGCCTTGTGGATGTTAATGGGTTTCCTTCCTATCGGGTGCCGATGGTGTGGCGGTCGGCGGAGAGGGCCGCAATCCGGGGTCTTGATCCCGGCCCCGGGGTGGTGTTACAGGCCGACAACCTGTTCGAGGGCGTGGAGTTCGCCGTCGAGGTGGTCGAGCGTCGGGTGCAGGTTCGGGACGGTGCGCCGGCAGCCGGTCAGCCCGAAGACGAGTTGGTCGTCGCTACTGGTGCAGGTGATGTTCAGGGCTTGTCCGGTGACCGGGATCGACAAGGGGTACAGGGAGTCGAGGCGGGCGCCGTTCCAGTACAGCGGGGTGTCGGGTCCGGCGACGTTGGAGATCACCAGGTTGAAGGGCGGCCGCTGAGGTCCCCGCCGGCCGAGGAGCATTTCGATGCCGAGGGGGGCGGCACCGAGGGCGCTCATCGCCAGCACTTGGGCGGGGCTCATCGCGCCGAGGGCGTGTTTGCCTTCGCGCATGCAGGTGCGCACGGTGTCGAGGCGGTGGGCGGGGTCGGGCAGGTGGGTGGCGAGGTTGCACATCAGCACCCCGATCCGGTTCCCGCTTGCGGATTCCGCATCGATGCCGCAGTTGGTGGGGCGCAGGGAGACCGGGACCATCGCGATCAGCGGCTCGGCGGGCAGCGCGCCGAGATCGTGAAGGTAGCCGCGCAGAGCTCCGGCGGACATCGCCAGGATGATGTCGTTGACGGTGGCGTCGGCGTGTTTGGCGAGCAGCCGTATCCGTTCGAGCGGCCAGGTGCGAGCGGCGAAGTGCCGGGCACCCCCGATCGAGACGTTGAACATCGTGTGCGGCGCCCGCGTCGACAGCGGCCCGCCCTCGGCGCGTAGGGCGCGGTCCACGGTGCCGGCCAGCGCCGGTGCCAGGCCGGCGACTTCCCCGGCCGCGCCGCGGACTCCGCGCAGGACTCGGCCCGACATACCCCGCAGATTCGTTGGCGACGATGACACTGGCACCGGACCGGCCACGTCGGTCGCCGTCAGGGGTGCGGTGGGTTGCCAGGGGGCGGGCATGCCCCTTCGGGAAGGGTCCGCACTCATGCTGCGGCGCAACAGGTTCATCGCGGACGCGCCGTCGGCGAGGGCGTGGTGAATCTTGGTGTACACGGCGTAGCGGCCATCGGCGAGGCCTTCGATCAGGTGCATCTCCCACAGCGGGCGGCTGCGATCGAGTGGCGTGCCGTGCAGTCGCGACACCAATGTCATCAGTTCCGGCATGCCACCCGGGCGGGGGAGGGCGTTGCGGTGCACGTGATAGTCGACGTCGACGTCGGTCACGGTCTCCCAACCCCACTGCCCGAGGGTGGTCACCGATCGGCGGGCGCGTCGGCGCAGCAGCGGTGCCACCTCGTCGGAGTCCAGCGCCACCTCGAACAAGGCCCCCATCTCGTCCGTGTCGGTGCCATCCGGTGGGGTGAAGGTCGCCAGGCCGCCGACGTGCATGGGATGCTCCCGCGACTCGCCGAGGAGGAACAGCGAATCGGTCGGTGACATCGGCAGCAGCATGTGAGGTGTCCTTTCCGTTCGTCCGGATCGGTACCCGCACTGCCACTGCGGGTGCTTCCGGGCGTGGGGTTCAGCTCTAGGTAATCGGGTCGTAAGATAACGGTTAGGTGTGGTTCATGTCACAAACCGGCATCCCTGTTCAGTTGTACAGGACGCGCGGACGACCGCGCGAGGCCGAAAGTCCCGGATAGGACAAGTCGGGCAATTCGCCGGTCCGCCGGACGGGGATCGAGGGCGCGGCCGGCGCCACGTTTCGTAGTCGGCGATCAGGCTGTCCGAGCCGGGCGCAGGGTGATCTTTCTCGAGCCGGGAACAGTTGGCCCCAAGCTTCCGCCACCGTCGACCCCGTCGGGGGATTGCGGCCCCCTGTGGATGATCCGTGGGCAATGTCCATCCCGGCCGCCGCTGCCCTCGAATTCACTTCATCATGTTGTTGGGATTGATCCACAGACAGCTTGTCGTCGCCACTGTCCGTCTCGAATGACGGCCACCCGCTTGCGGCAGTCGCCGAAAGCGGTTGGCAGATTATCCTTCTGGGCGGTTCGACAACTCACGCCATCTCGGGGACGTGTAGATGCGCGATGGCCAGCTCGAACTCGCAAGTATCGAGAACCTCGGCGTTCGCCTCGCGAACTCCTTCGTCCCGGATGCTGTCGATGCGTTCTCTGTTGCGTTCCATCGCCTCGGCGCTGTCGAATGTCAGCGACGACACCCCGCGACCCGCGGCGTGGTCGAGCATCAGGCTGGCGCTGCAGAAGCCGTCGAGTTCCTCCATCTTGGGCAGTGCGGCCATCTTCCACACGTCGACGGCGCGGTCCATGTGGGCCGGCTCGGTCTTGATCCAGGTGACCCGGCAACAGGCCCCGCGATCCGAATGGTGGTCGCGATGCATGACAGCGATGTCCCACCGCGAGACCTCCGTGGTGCCGTGGAAGACCTCGGCTGCGTCGTCACGCAGCTTCAGGACCGGTCCCTCGCTGGCGCGCAGAGATTCCTCGTCTCGCCATGAACTGGTCGCGATGCACCGGCCCGAGCCGCGATCGACCAGCAGGGACATTCCGAGGCAGCCCTCGGTGTCCGCCAGCGCGGGCATTACAGTGTCGCGTACATGCTTGATTCCGGCGTCGATGTACGACGGATGCGCATGAATTGTTGTTGAGCGTGCGAACACGATCGGCACCCTTCTCCTCAGGGCGGCGCCGACGCGGCGTCGCCGGTCATTTCCCCGTGTTTCACACTGCTCCCCCTATCCGCCGGAGGCAATGGGCGGTGGCCGTCGCCGGCTTGGATCTGCAGCTGCGCTTTTCGATCACCGACATGAGATCGTGATCGAGGCGTCGATAGGTGCGCAGCCATACCTGACCCCTTGCTGCGGCACGTTCGCGCACAACCTGCGAACGGGTGGTCATCGTTGCAGATCGTTCTGGGGGCGCAGAGTTTCTCGAGTTGCGTTTCTCGCAGGGTTCTCAATCCGGCTGGCAGTGCCCCGGATGCGACGACGCACCCAGTGCTGGGGAGCGTGTCACCAAGTCCGGCTGCCGGACCTGTCCGTGCAGTCCGGCGGTGTGGTTATTCGAAAGTCTTCTCGAGGGGGGTGTTGAAATGCTGTCTACCGCCAAGTACGGGCGCAGTCCGATCTCCACATCGTTGTCGATCGATGACGGGCAGAAGCTGGATGGCCGCCCACTGGGAGCGACCACCCAGCTGTCTCACGCGTGGAGCGCCGGCGACGGTCGCTGCGTGGGCTGGTATTGCTCAGAGTTTCAGTAAGGCCAGTGCGTTGGTGCGTGCGATCTTGATGTGGTCGTTGTTGTTGATTTCGAGTCGGTCGAACCAATCGGCCGCTTCGCGCACGTCCTCGAACGGTCGTCGGCGGCGAACAGCAGGCGGTCGGCGCCGACTTCCTGGATGGTGTTCAGTAGCGCCGGGGTGCGGAAGTTTCCACTGGTGGTGAGGTAGAAGTTGTTGCGGAGGTAGTGGCCGAACGAGTGCTGGCTGTCGATGCCGCGCGGTGCCACCGCGATGCGGTGGTCGGTTCGCCAGATGTTGAACGGCAGCAGTTCTCCGAGGTGGCCGAGGATGATGTTCAGGTTGGGGTGCCGGTCGAACAGTCCGCTGCCCATCAGGCGGAGTGCGTGGGTTCCGGTTTCGACGGAGAACGCCCATGCGGAACCGTAGAGCCAGGGGTGGCCGTGGTATTGCGGGGTGGTGGATTCGAGGGGGTCACGCGGGTGCAGGTAGACGGGGACGTCGAGTTCGGCGACGGTGGACCAGAATTCGGCGTATCGGGGGTCGTCGAGGTAGACGACGGTGTTTTCGTCGCCGAATTGGGAGAATCCGTTGACGAGGGCGCCGACGAGGCCGAGTTCGGTGACGGCGCGGCGTATTTCGGTGGTGGCTGCGGCGGGGTCCTGCATGGGTAGTGCGGCGAATGAGACGAATCGGTCCGGGCGGTGGGCGACGTGTTTGGCGGCGTAGTCGTTGAGTTGTTGTGCCCAGTCGACGGCCTGGGCGGCGTCGTGCAGGGACTGGATGCCGGGGACAGGAGGGAGAGGACGGCCTTGTCGATGTCGCACTCGTCCATCAGGTGCAGACGGGTGTCGTGGATGTCGAGCAGCATGTCCCGGTAGGCCAGGCGTCGGCGCGGAAGTGGGCGGCGGACTGTTCGACGATGTTGGGGTCGGTGGCCCCGAAGTGTTCTTCGAGGGCGATCTTGTGGACCGTGTGAACTCCTGGTGACATGTGGAAATGACGGCCGAGAACGGCGGTTCGGGGTCAGGCGTGGACGGATTCGGGCAGCCGCGCGCCTTGGCGCTGCAACTCGTGGCGGGCCGTGGCGGTGGTGACCTCACCGGTCAGGGCTTGCTGGGCGGCGGCGATTCCGGAGGCTTGTCCGGTGGCGAACGCGGTTCCCATCACGCGGAGAGAGGCCGCCCATCACGCGGGCGCGACCCGCGGTGGCTCGGTCGCTCCGAACTCCCGGCCCATGGCCATTCGGCCGACCAGGATCTGGACGTCGAGCACGATTGCGATTGAGGCGAGCACGTGGCCGGCGTCGACTCGTTCAAGAGCTGCAGCGCACGTCGATCCGTGTCGATATCGGCCACGGTTTCCCCGGAACAACTGCATGTTACTTGAATTCTCACGAAAACGCCGAGGCGTTCAAGATCAATTCAATGGATGCTGCAACTCGATCGCCGAATCGGTGGCGAGGTACGCTGCAAGTTCTGCGATTGCTGCCGTAACCGACTAACGTGCCGGGCGGAACACAGTCGAGACGGAGCACAAGGGTGAGTTTATGCACCCCGGATAAACACATTAGATCTCTGATCGATTCGCGATTCGCGATTCGATTGGAATAGGAAATAGGAGTAAGGAAGGATGACGACTTCCGGAAGGGATGCGATATTCGAGACTCTCTTGGAATCGGCCAAGCGCCTCTCATTCGATCCGCGGGACCCGCTAGTTTGCCAACCTGATTCAGACGGCGACGAATTTCACGGGATGACGCCCGAGTGGTCACCTCTCTTCGGCACCGCTACGTGGGACTCCATGGCAGAGTCGGAACGCGTCCGCCTCACCAGAAGCGAGGTCGCGCAGTTCTTGGGCGTCGGAATCTGGCTGGAGGTGGGATTGCAGGTGGCATTGCTGCGGGCCAGTCACAGTGCGGACCCCGCCCGCTCGGACGTCAAGTTCCTGTTCAACGAATGCGCCGACGAGAACCTGCATTCGTTGATGTTCGTCAACGTCATCGACAGCATCGGATCGCACTTCTATCGACGCGACCGCTCACTGGACTTTTTCGGATGGCTGTTCAGGACCATCGCGTGGGACGAGGTGGCGTACGGAATCGTACTGGCCGGAGAAGAGATCTTCGACGTCATGCAACGTGACTGGATGGCGAGCGAAGACGTCGCTGCGCCCATCCGCAGGGCATGCTATATCCATGTTATCGAGGAATCCCGGCACATGGCGTACGCGCGTCAGAAAATCCGCACCCGGCTGATCAAGATTTCGCGCGTCCGACGGTTTATCAGCACCCTGGTCATCGCGATTGGAACGCATCTCGTCGCGAAGAGCCTGATCAATCGTCGAATGTACGAGGACCTCGGCCTGGATTGGAAAGTCGTGGGGCCGGAAATCGCCGCAAATGAACACCACCGGATAATGTTCCGCAGGGCCGCAGAACCGTTTATCGAATTCCTGAGCAGAGAAGGGCTGCTGAATTTCGGCGCGCGATGGATCTACCGAAAATCGAATCTTCTCTGAGCAAGCAGGAGTCGTTATGACCCACGTTGTCCTGGGGCATTGCTGTAAGGATGCTTCGTGCGTGCGGGTGTGCCCGCAGAATTGCATTCATCCCGCTCCCGGCGAAGCGGGTTTCGAGTCGGCCGAGTCGCTTTTCATCGACCCGCGCTCGTGTATCGATTGCACCGCCTGTGTCGAGGCCTGCCCGGCGTCTGCCATCAAACCCGAGTGGACGTTGACCGTCACCGAACGGCCCTACGCGGCCCGCAACGCAGAGTTCTTCGAGCAAGCTCCCGCCAAGTCCCGGCCCCGGTCGCGACGGATTCGCTTCGAGCAACCGCTGGGGAGGCCGAGCGACAGGCTGAGGATCGCCGTCGTTGGATCCGGGCCGGCGGCGATGTACACCATTCGCGAACTCCTTCGGCGATCGACCTCGGTACGCATCACCGTCTTCGAACAGCACGGCGAGATCGGGGGCCTACTGCACCGAGGCGTCTCCCGGGACCACGTCGGCGTTCGCGATATGATCCGGCTCTTCGACGTGCCCTTCAACGACGATCGCGTCACGATCGTGCACAACACAGAAGTCGGGGTGGATGTCTCGGTCGAAGACCTCCGAAACAGATTCGACGCCATAGTGCTCGCGTGTGGCGCTTCACAGCCCCGGGGACTCGGGCCCACGACTGTGGACCGCGGCGAGGGTATCTATGAGGCCATCGACATTCTGGTGGCCGAGAACTGTGGGGCGAACGGCTTTCGCCCGCGCGGGCCACTGGGACCGAGATCCCTCGTGATCGGGGCGGGAAACGTCGCCTTCGATGTCATCCGATGGATGGCCAAGACACGCGACCGAGGTGCCGCGGCCCAAGCGGTGACGGAGGTGGTGGTGTTGTCGCGATCGACCCCGGATCGCGCCTCCTTCACGCCGTCGGCGTTCTATGAGCTTCTGGACCTCGAGAACGCCGAGGTGCTGATCGACCGCTACGGCCGTCCGCCGAGCGCCGGTGCAGACGCCCCGCTGCTACGTGACCTTTCCGCCCTGCCCGCTGCCGATATCTGGGCGGCAGACGGCCCGACCGCCACTGACGAGGGCAGGCTGCGCATTGTTTTGTCCTTCGGACAGGAGGTGACCGATCTCGGGAAGGCAGTGGCCGGCGGTGTCGCCGTCACCACGACGGCCGGTCGGACCTTCCTCGCGGACTCCGCGATATGCGCCACCGGATTCACGACGAAGCAGATAGACGGCATCCCCGTGGACGAGCGGGGGGTCGTGCCCAACCGCCGAGGACGAGTGATCTCGCTCGAGACGGGCGAGTCGCTCGACGGACTGTATGTGGTCGGCTGGGCGAAACGAGGCGCCTCCGGCGGCGTCGGCGACAACCGTAGCTGCGCCACGGGAACCGTGACGGAACTCGCCGCAGACCTGCGCTCGCGGGTGTGACGCCCGGTTGGGCCGGGTAGCCCACACGGCACGAATAGGTCCACGGGTCACGCTCGGGTCCTGCTCACGGGGCTCGGCGGCGCGGTGTCCGGTTCTTGGGGTCAGCCGGAAACAGGCCGGGCTATCGCTTGGCCGTGCCCGCCACCATCAGGATTCGGTGCGCTTCCTGAGCTGCCTTTGCCGCCCGGCTACGTGGCGGTTCCTCTGTCGGGAGTTCTTCGAGGCCGTGGGCCAGTGCCGAAACCGCGTCGGTCAGCGCCTGCACCCTGTCCTCCATGGCGTTCAGTCGGCGATGCTCGGCGGAGGCTCGCGGCGCGGCGGCAGGGGTGGGGGTTTCGCTCGCGAGTTCGCCGCGGAGCCCGCTCGGCATCTGTGCGAACACATGGTCGAGTTGCCCGGGCGAGAACAGCGCACTCAGCCCGGCGGAGATTGCACTGGCGGTGGCGGGGACGTCGGCGGGGCTGATGCCGCCTTCGTATGCGAACAGGGTGGTGAACCCGGTGGTGTCGTATCGGATGGGCACCTTGCTCGGTACCCAGCCCTCGAAATAGACTCCTCGCAGGAACTCGGGCAGCTGGGCGGCGAGATGCACTGCGCTGTCCACGGTGAGCCGGTCGCGAACCAGATGTAGCCATGCCCGCAGCACCCGGTAGGTGTAGTTGCGGTCTTCGGTCCCGAGCCGCTCGGCGACAACCTTCAGCCACTCATGTGCGGTGTGCTGGGCGTGCGCGAGAGGGTCGTTGTGGTGTGTCATGAGGTCCTCCTACAATGTCGTGCCTGTCTCCATGATCGTCCGCCCCGATGGCCGCCAACAGGGGCGACTGACCTTCAATGCGGGGCAGATCCGGCTTCGATCGCGTCGGGTGGACGGTGAGCAGCCGTTGGACTCCCGAATAGCCGGTGTTCGCTGTTGTCCCTTGATCACGCGGAGCGGGGCCAGCCGGGCGACCTTGTGGCGCAGCCCAGCGCTGACGGCGGCGTCCACCACGGCGTCGATGTCCTTGGACGCTATGGGTGCGGTCGGTGAAGGTGCGCTCGGGACGTTATTCGACTCTGCCCGTGGGGATAGGCGGCGGGACGTTGAGGTCGAGCGTGGAGCCGGGCAACTGTGCGGGGTTGTAGTTGTGTGGCCTCCACGGCGGGGGCACATGTTCGTGGCCCCGAAGACGTAGCTGTCTTTGTCGGTCAAGCGCTCCCACTCGAAATCGACGGGCTCGCCGAGGATCGCCTCGCGGAAGCCGCTGCTGAGCAGAACGGATTGCCGGATCTGGCCTTGGGACGCTTGTCGGACCACAGGTGGCTGCGGGGGCCCACGGCTCGGATACTTCGCGAGGGCTGCTTTGTGGGATCTTGACAAGAAGTCGCGGTGACTGGCATTCGGCCGTTTGTGCAACACCAATCGGTGGGACACCGTGAATGCGTGATTGTCGTTCTGACTGAACGTGTTTGACACTCTCTTGAATGAGAATCGTGTCGACGTGGTGATGCCCTACGGCCCCGACTGGCCTACGCTGTTCACCACATTGCGATCCCTGATCGATCCCACTAGTTGCCGTACCACCACCTGTACGTGGTCGTAATCGGCAGCAAGCCCTATCGCGATACCGTCGATCTGCGTGACTATCTCAGATGTCGGATCGTCTTGTTCCTGAGCTGTCGGTTGTTCTTAGGTTCCCGCGCCGACTTCTGGTCTTCGATCTGCCGGATCAACTCATGCTTCGCTGCGCCGAGAGCCTGAACCAGGTGCGGATCGGTGGCGGCTGCCACTAATGGCGGAAGGCCGGGGAGCGTCGTGCGTAACGTGACTCGCTGTTCCTTGCCGCCTCGGTCTTTCACCGAGATTTCCACATCCACATCGCTGGGGTCCCAACGCCCCAGGTGCGGCGCGAGCGCCGACAACACTTCCAGCACGTGCGACCGGTCCTGCTCTTTGAAGCCCGCGCCCATGTGGAGCGTGTGCTCGTCGAGGACGTCTCGTCGCTTGTTATCGGATGTACTCACCGTGGCCTCATCTCTGGAGTCTCACCTCGACGGTAGACCCTTTCCGCGGATAGTCGTTCGAGGTCGTGCTGAGTCCGACGTGCGACCGGAGCAACCCGCAAATCGGTTTCGCGTGTGGCCGCTCGGAGTCGTGATCAGGGGCGCTGAGGAACCCACCGGTCTCACCTGTCGCTGAGCTGGGTGGCCGGTGCCCCGCGTCGCCCGAATTGAGCACGGAAAACAATTGGCGGCAGAACCCCGGTGGTAGGTAGATTCGGTGGCTGCCCTGCCCCGTCATTCGCCGGGATGTCCGCAGTTCCCACCATCCGAAAGGTTCACCGTGACCGAACCCGCTGGCCTCGTGAACGACGAGGAAAGAGCCGACGATCGAATCGAACGCCGACACCTGCAGGTGATCGGTGTCCTGTTGGTTGCCAGCTTTGTGGTGATCCTCAACGAGACGGTGATGAGCATCGCCATCCCGGTCCTCCAGGTCGAATTGGGCGTTCATCCCAGCGTGGGGCAGTGGCTGACGACAGCGTTCATGCTCACGATGGCGGTGATCATCCCGCTCACCGGCTATCTCATCCAGCGCATCCCGACGCGCACTCTGTTCGTGCTCGCCATGTCGCTGTTCACGGCGGGAACGCTGATCGCTTTCGCGGCACCAGGCTTCGGTGTGCTGCTGTTCGCCCGAATCGTGCAGGCATCCGGGACAGCCCTGATGCTGCCGCTGCTGATGACGACGATCATGACGCTGGTGCCGCCCGCCCGTCGCGGTGCGATGATGGGCAACATCTCCATTGTGATCGCGGTTGCGCCTGCTCTCGGCCCCACCCTGTCCGGTTTCATCCTCGACCACTTCGGGTGGCGTTGGATCTTCGGATTCGTTGCCCCCATCGCGCTGGTCACATTGGTCCTCGGCGCACGATTCGTTGTTTCGGTGTCCGAGACGACGAAGGCCGGCGTTGACATTCTGTCGATCCCCCTGGCGGTACTCGGGTTCGGTGGCCTGGTGTACGGCCTGGTGAGCATCGGTGAATCGGCCCAGGACTCCCCGACGATCCCGGTGGTGGTGCCGTTCCTCATCGGTGCGGTGGCGTTGTCCGGGTTCCTCGGCCGACAGTTCCGGCTGCAACGCGAGGACCGCGCCCTGCTGGACCTGCGCGTGTTCGGATACCGCCAGTTCAGCATCTCTGTGGTCGCGATGCTGGTCGGCATGGCAACGATGATGGGCACCTTCATCATCGTTCCCTACTTCGCGCAGTCGGTGATTTACCTCGATCCGTTCGAGACCGGTCTCATCACGCTGCCTGGCGGCCTTCTGATGGGTCTGGCGGGACCGATCGTGGGCCGCGTCTACGACCGGCGCGGTCCTCTCGTGCTGGTCATCCCCGGCTCGATCCTCGTCAGCGCCGGAGTGTGGATGCTGACGACGGTGAACACGTCCACCTCATTGTGGTGGCTCCTGTTGTCGAATATGGCGCTGTGCCTCGGCCTGTCGGCGACCTTTACGCCGTTGATGACATCGGGATTGGGATCGGTGGCCGCTCACCTGTATGCGCACGGCTCCGCAGTGGTGGGCACGTTCCAGCAGGTGGCCGGTGCTGCCGGTACGGCACTGTTCGTCACCGTGATGACGGTTGTCGCCTCACGATCCGGTCACCCTCACGATTCACCGGAGGCCATTGCCGAGGGAGTGCGAATGGTCTTTCTTGTTGCCGGGATCCTCTCGTTCGTGCTGATCGCGGCATGCGCCTTCGTGCGCAAACCGGCGAATCCGGTAGACCACGCACACACTGCATCCGTGGATGCGCCCGCTCAGGGGATCTGAACGGAGGCGCGTGTCATCCACGCTGACCTTTTGGGGCCACGGCAGTGGTCGACATCTTCCCGTTGGAGCGGCGCTCCTCAGCCGGCTACCGGTCGAGACCAGGTGCGTACCGCAGGGTCTCGACATACGGGACCCCGCCGGGCTGCTGGTGTCAGTTCGGTACTGACGTCAGCGAGGCGGGGTCGAGGTGTCGCATCGTGATGGGTCGACATCGGTTGCCGCGACACTTTCTCAGCGTAGGGGTCGCCCACAATCGTCGGAGAGAAAGTGACCGGGAAGTCTGGGTGAACGTTCTCGGGGGCCTCGGTGGCGAACTCCCGGTCCACGCTGGTCTGACCTGCTCCGCACGCCCCGCCACTGTCGACCGCTCTCGCCCGCCAGATCGTGCCACGAACTGCCAGGTCAGCGGGGGCGGACCACACGAAACGCTTGTGAACTTCTGAACAACACGAGGACGTCGAGGGGCCCGAATGGTTAGGCTCTGCATGCTTTTTCGTATCGGTTGCAGTACGTACTGAATGGGGATCGGCATGACGAACATCAGCACAGCTCGACCCGGACGCAAATCCTTCACCCGCATGGCGGCGGTAGCGGGCATTGCCGTGCTCGCCGTGGTCATTGGTAATGGCACCGCCTCGGCCGGTGTCGACAACTCCAGTTCCGTCATCGACGCGGACGGCAATCGCATCGAGGTCTTGCAGGGCGACACGCAGTATCAGGTCGTTCCGCCGCTCGACGGCGTACCGACCAGCGTCGAGTTCTTCCACAATGGATACGCCGGTGTGAACATCAGCGGTCCCGATGCGGCGGAGTTCGAGGGGACGCAGCTCACCGTCGGATATCAGATCGGCTACCCGGTTGCGCTGGCAGGTGCGACCATCGTCCTCAATTCGCCCGGCCTCGGGTTCGCGATCGGGTCGGACACCGGAATCGACCTGGGGCTCGTCCCCGACTTCACGCTGGATCTGAGCGCGGGGACCAACGCGGAGTTGGCGGGTGACATCATCCCGTCGCAAGAGCTGGACATCGACCTGGAGCCGGGCGGTATCACCACGGTCCCGCTGCTCGAGGGCCAGGAGTTCGACGGACCCGAGGCGCTGGTGCGGATGCAGGGCGTTCACGGGTCCATTTCCGGCGCGATCGGACCGGTCACCATCCGGCCGTACGCGATGGCCGTGACGGCCAACGGTGACACCGTCATGACCTACGGTGTGCCGCAGAAGCTCAACTGAGCAAGAACCCGAACAGGTTTCGGTTGGGGTGCCGCCGGGTCGTTACCAGGATCGCGACCCGCGGCGCTCCGTTCCACCGGAGCAGCCGACAACATCGTCGACCTCCCGGCCGGATTCTCATCCTTCACATGTTTGACGAGCAGATCGAGGACCTCGGGAACGCGGGCAGTCCACCACGCCACACCGAAAGGCAGTGCGTTCTCCGTCAGCTGAGTAGGGCCCTACCGTGTGTGGTGATACATAATGGTGACCCGGCGACTCGCCGGCCGTTTCGGAAGTCGTATCTCGCGGGGGAGTACGTTCTGCTATGCGACCCGGCGGACCGGGGGTCTCGCGGATCGCCGAGCTCGCGACCATTTTCGACAAGGATTGACGGAGAGCTGCAGGGCTGGTTCACCGCATGCGAACAGATCGCGTGCGGAGGCGAACCGCAAGGTCGGTAGGCTCATGGTGTCGGCAGATGCATTCAACACGGATCGGATTGGCCGACGCTGCCCCGACCGGACTGCGGTCATTGCCCTTGTCGCACCCCATGGTCGACCCCGGCCACGGGGTGAACCGCAACCGAGGTCTTGCCGTCACGTCCAGAACAAGGCGCGCCAGCCATTAGCGACGTCGCCCGTCCACCCGTATGCCTCCAGATTGAGGCGGCATCGCTTCGTTACTTTATCGCCGGCGGTCACCAGGATGTCGACTATCGACATCCGGTTACCGCCTATACGACTGATGTTCACTTTGCGGCAGATCGCTGACCGGCGTGCGGAGTTCGGCAAGCGACGGCGGTGCGTGCCGGTCGGCCTCCGATGTTCCGGGAGTCCTCGCCTCGGTTCGCGGCCGGGCAACGTGTGAGTCCTTCGGCATCAGATCGGGGTTGCGAGGCGATCGTGCCGCCACCGGCGGCGACGGGTTTGCCCGCCAGCGCCGAATGCCGGAACTGGATACCGCACCGGACGGAACTCGGCTGATGCGTACGTCGCCCGAGAAGGGGAGAGGCGGCGCCGCAAACGATACCGGACAGTCTGCTGCGTCTGGTGAGTGCCGCACTCGAGCCGCCCTTTGGCTGCATTTCGCCGTTCGGGAGATGCGTGTCGACGTTTCATCCACGCCTTGGCTACGGTTAGTGGAAAGATTGCGGTAAGGGTGCTTATACAACTCGCTAAGACCCTTGGAGGAAGCATGCGCATATCTCAAACGGCGGCCAGTGCGGTCGGCGTCATGCGGCTTGCGTTCGATGCGGGCGTCGCCCTGGTCTCCATCGTTGTTGCAGTGCCGGTCGCATTGGCAATAGGCCGAGGGAGGGTGTTAGTGCGCGGGGCGCGCGGCGACATCGCGGCGACGAGTGTCCCGGCAGAAGACCACGTTCATGACCTGGGAACGATCGTGGACGTGCGGTAACCGGCAAGGCGCTGGTGGACAGGGCGGACTGATCGAGATCGACATCGCGATGTAGACGTGACCGACGTTCGGATGTGGCGAGAGGGGATGCTGCCGCGGAGGAAGCCGACGGCACCATTTATATTGTGCCCGAGTCTTGTTCGCTCGGTGCGAGCACTGCGGCACCGAAGCAGTGGCAGGTCAGCAAGGCGATCTCGGCATCCAGGCGGTCCTCGGGAGGGGGTGGCCGCGGCGTTCGATCCCGCGCTGGACCCGGTACTTCACCGAGTTGAAGTGCAGGTGGAGTTCCTCGGCGGCGGATTTGTAGATGGAACCGTGTCCCAGGAAGGTGCGCAGCGTTTCGCGGAGCCGCGCATCGTTCTCGGTGTCCGCGGCGAGAGGTCCGAGTGTCTCGTGCCGTGTTGGACCAGAGCCGAGCCGGCTTCTCCGCCGCCGCCCTCGACCCGACCACCGCCAAGGCCGCTGTCCGCGTCTCGGCTGCTCGCGGGTACCTCGAGGGCCGCTCACTGGCCGAGGTGTTCGCCTGGCTACGCCCGACCGACCTGATCTGGTGGTACTGGGTCAACAACTACATCCGGTGCTCTTCTGGAACGTCGACACCACCCGGATGGCCGCCACACTCCACAAGGACATGGTGCAGATGGGACTGAGCAACGCGCTGACCACCCCGGGCGCAGTGCGCATGCTGGGCACCCCCGTCGACCTGACCAAAATCACCGTGGACACCTACGTGATCGTCGCCTTCCAGAATCCGCGCCGGTGCCGGCGACTGGTCCTCGCCGCCACCGCAACCGGCGCCCTCATGGTGCCCGCCCGGCCGTCGGTCCTGACGAAGATGCTCACCCCCGCCGGTTCGTCGACCGCGACTGTCTGGCCTCGATCGCCGCGACCATCTACGGCGGCAGCGCCGATTTCGGCAACGCTGACATCGCCCAGATCGTCGGCCATCAACTGGCGGCCGGATCCCGCCGCGGCTATCTGTACCAGCTGCTGGCCGGGTCGGTGTGGTCGAGCCTGTTCGCCCTCCCCGCGATCCGCCAACCCACCCTCATCGTCGCCGGCACCGACGACCCGATCATTCCGATCATCAACGCCCACATCATGGCCCGGCTGCTGCCGCACGCCACCCTCCACACACACACCCCGGCGGCCACGTCGACCTGCTCACCAACGCGTCCACACTCGGCCCGATCATCGAGGACTTCCTCGCGACCTAATATGTTCGGCCGGCGCAGGGTGCTGCGTATCGACGGTTGGTTGGCCGGCCGTCGCCGGGGTCGAATGCGCTCAGAATCCGATGGCTTCGCGGATGAGAACGACGGTTCCGCGGCCGGGGACCAGTTCGCGTCCGTTGATCAGGATTTTCGAGATCGTGCTGCGGACGCCGTAGGCATGCTGGGCGCGGACATCTTCTTTGGGATAGGAATAGGTTTCGATGCGGTGCAGTGCGGTGGCCAGATCGGGCACCACCTTTTGGGCTCCGACCACCCATACGGCCTGTGTGGCGCCGGATGCGTAGGGGGCGAGTTGGCTGCCGCTCGCCGATGCGGTCACGAGCTTTCCGTCTTCGGTGACGGCGTGGACGCTCCCGACCACCACTTCGGGTGCCGAGCGGGTGACGCGTACGTCGTCATGTCGTGCGCTCAGGTCCCAGTCGGACTGCTCGGCGCGCAGGCTGTGAAACGTGCCGGAGGAGTTGATGGTTTCCGCCAGGCCGGAGAGTCGGAGCGTCTCGCTGGTCGAGGTGAAGATTGTCTTGTCGGTCGGGAGCAGGTCGGTGACGAGGGTGTGCGCCTCTTCGACGGTGTCGACGATGTGCGCGGTGAACCCATTGCGGCGCAGACTTTCCGCGGCCCTCTCCACCCGATCGGGGGCGGCGGGCGTGGCGAACGACTCGTCCACTGCGAGTTCGACGATCGGATTGTCGGTCATGATGTGAAACCTTTCAATTGGCGACTGTCTGCGGATCGGCGGGCAGGCGGCAGCGAAGAGCAGGGTTCGTGCCCCTCTGCATCCGGCGCGCGTAGTCACACAATTCTCCCGCTATTGATCTCGCCGGGTTTCTGATTGCCGAGCGACAGCGTCCGCGTCTGTCGTCAGATGCGTCCTGCGAACTGGAAGGGAAGCATCGATTCCGGGATGTGACGGGTGGTGACCATTTCGGCGATCCCCTCAGCTGTGGCAGGTGCCAGGGTGACACCCAACATGCCGTGGCCGGCGGCAATGTAGAGACCGCGGTGACCGGGCGCTGGGCCGATGAACGGCAGGCTGTCCGGTGTCGCGGGCCGTAGTCCGGCTCTGCCGGAGCGAATGTCGACATCTGCGTCCGGGGACCATCCTGCCAAGTAGGGATGCACCTGGTTCAGGAGGAGTCGGATCCGTCGCTCGGGGACGCGTTCGTCGCGGGCAGGTAGTTCGAATGCGCCGGCGATGCGTACCGCGTCGTGGTAGGGGCTCAGTCCCAGCTTGGGCTCCATCAGGTACAGCGCGTGGCGTGGGGAGCTACCGGCACCTCGGACGTCGATCGAGTACCCCTTGGCTCCGATGATCGGCAACCGGAAACCCAGGGACGTGAGAAGCGCGTTCGTCGCGGCACCGAGCGTTACGACCACGTCGTCGACGTCCAATGAGTGGTCCGGCATTCGTATCGACCACCTCGCACCTACGGGAGTGACGGCCTGCACGGCTGTGTCCTGGAGTACGGTGACGCCCATTTCACTGACCCGCTTGTGCAGACCTTGGAGCAGGGATTCCGGGTTGACGTGCCGGTCGATCGAGGTGTGGGCGGCAACCTGTACCCCGGGTCCCACGGCAGTGTCGCGTCGACGTGCTTCGTCACCGGACAGATATTCGACGCTGCCGGGGAAGCCCATCGGGAGCAGGTGGTCGAACAGCTGGGTGAACCATTCCAGGCCGTCGGCGTATTGTGCCAGTGCGAGCAACCCGGCCGAGTGCATCTCGAAATCGACACCGTCATCGCGCATCTCGTCGAACAGATCGAGTGTGTGGGTGTTCAGTTGCAGCAGTGCCCGGACTCCGCTCTCGTACGCCGAGGGTCGGGACGCGCGGGCGAACTTCCACAGCCAACGGATCCAGTCGGTGTCCAGCCGCGGCCGGATGGACAAGGCGCCATTGGGGTCGAAGGCGTGTTTGAGTCCGAGTCCGACGACACCGGGTGAGGCGAGGGGCGTCGACAGGGACGGGGTGATCCAACCGGCATTGACGCCGGAAGCCGACCGGCCGATCGAACCGCGTTCGATGACCGTGACGTCCTCGCCGCGACGGCGAAGGCTCCACGCTGTACTCATCCCCACAACCCCGCCGCCGATCACTGCAACAGTCACCTCGGTCTCCTTTCTGTTGATTCGGTGAAAGAGATTCAGGTGGTGGCCAACTCGGAAACGGGTGCCGCCGCGTCGTCTCGGGGTCGGCTGAGCAAGTCGACGACCGACTCGAGTTGTGCGCCGAAGTCGACAGGTGCGCTTCCGACGGGGAAGCGCCGAAGGATCTGCCGGCTGAGCGCCGCGAGCCGTCGTGGCACCGGCTGTCCCGTGCGGGCGAGTGTGTGGCTGGCCACGACGCCGAGGACGGCGAGATTGTTGTCGAGTGCTGCACCGGCATCGTGCGCTTTTCGCCACGCAAGCAGGTCGGGTGTTCCCGTGTCGGTCTGACCTGCTCCGCCCAGGCCGATCAGTGACGTCGTTGCGGCGGCGCGCGCCTCTTCCGCCCATCCTGCCGACGTCATGTAGAGCAGGCTGACCTGGGATTCGGGTTCGGTGGCGACGAGCCCTCGGGGATCTTCGACGATTCGATTGACCTGGGCCGTAACCAACTGGCACACATCGGCCCACGTGCGAGCGAGGGAATCGAGACTCGGAGCGACGAGGGGGTTGTGGTAGCCGCCGTTCGACAGGACCGCGCCGAGGGGCGGATGGATTGCCGGGCCGACGAAGATCGGGTTGTTCGATGACGCCGAGAGCGCGATCTCGGCGCATTCTTCGGCGGCGGCCTGCGCCCGCCGCGCCCATCCGATGACGCGTGGCCCACTGCGGAAGGACACCGGCGCTTGATAGGGGAGTTCGGACGAGTGGTCGTCGGTCTCGATCAGTCGGCGGATGTTGTGTATGGCTTCGGCCTGGTGTTCGTCGCGCCAGGCGGCCTCGAGTTCGGGGGCGTAGTGAGCTGCCGGGGCATGGATCGCCACCGCGCCCAGCGCCATCATCTGCTCCATGACGGTGATCCGATGCCGTCCGGCCAGTGCGGCGTCACCCAGGGCCGCCGCCGCCACTGGGGAACCATTGATGAGTGCCATCCCCTCGCCGATCTCGAGGGACCCGTCGAAGTGGGTCCGGAGCAGGTGTCCCAGGGGAATTATGTCGCCTGGCTCGCCGTTTCCGCGGGCTGGAACCGGTGGAAGATCGGTTTCGAGCAGGTCGAGAAGCCGGTGCACTGTTTCCACGCGCAGGCACGCCGTCCCGTTCAGCACGTCTGCGAGCCGGGCTAGGACGGCGGCGCGGAGGAGGCGTTCAGGCAGCCGCGGGCCGACGGTGGCGGGTGTCGACGGCAGTCGGGTGGCGAACTCTGCGCGGCCCTCGTCGCCGAGAACGGATTTCGCGCCGACATGGTGTTTGGTAGTGATTCCGTAGAGATGACGATCCGCGTTCTGTTCGACGAAGTCGACGAATTCTTGTCGACGGGACCGGATGACACTCAGTGCGCGATCACTGATGCTGCACTGTTCGCCCATCCAGGCCACCCGAGCGATGTTGTCGAGGGTGAGGTCGTCGCTGCTGTCGATGAGAACAGTCATGAAGGTTCCTCCGAGTGAGAGTTGGGCTGATGGCGCCGGTCGGTCGGCTGACTGACGGCGTCTGTTCGGGTTACGCCTGAGACACGAACGACGAGTTGCTGTCAGGACTGCCGCTGTCGGATTTCTGCGGCGCTTCCTCGGTGTCGGCTGCGGCCTGCGCGAGGGTCAGGCCCGCGGTTTCCGGTGCCCAGGCGATGCTGATGAGAAAACCGACACCAGCCACCACACCGGTGATCAGCGTGACCCCGTGTGCTCCGAACTTATCGATTCCTACCGGCAGCAGAAGCGTCCCGATCGCTGCCCCGATCCGGCTGAAGGACACGCAGATTCCGGTCGCGGATGCGCGGATGCTGGTCGGGAACAGTTCGCTGGGATAGACGGTGTCGAGTGCGGCCATCGCCGACGAGATGAGTGCGAACAGTGCGAAGAGGGCGATGACATAGCCCGCGGGGGCGCTCTGCCAGAGGCCGATTGCCAGTGTCGATGCGGTCAGAAGTGCGAAGGAGATCAGGGTGTAGGGGCGTCGACCGATCTTGCCGATCGTGACGATGCCGACGCCGCCGCCGATCAGAAGGAAGAGGTTGACACTGGTGGTCTGCCAGAAGCCGGATTCGATGTCGAGTGATTCGAGGATGGTGGGGAGGAAGGTGAAGACAGCGAAATAGGGAACGACCTGGCAGAACCAGAACAGGCACGCGAATGCCAGACGCTTGCGGTGCTGTGCGGCGAACACGTCGCGCAGTGAACCAGACGATTCCGCCGCCTCCTCCTCGGCGAGGTCGGCGAGGGTTGCGGTCGGGGAGACATGCTTCCGCAGAATCGCGAGGCCTTCCTCTGCTCGTCCGTTCTGAGCGAGCCAGCGCGGTGACTCGGGTGTATTCCGGCGGAGGATGAGCAGAATGAGCGCGGGGACCGCGCTGGTCGCCAGGATCCAGCGCCAGGCGTCGGCGCCCCCGACCTCGGCTAGTGCCGTTCCGACGACAATCGCGAGGACGTACCCGACTGTCCACATCGCCGGCCCCACTGCGAGCAGGGTGGCCCGGTGTTTCCGCGGTGAGAACTCGGCCACGAGGGTCGTGGCGATCGTGTAGTCGGCTCCGACCGCAATCCCCAGCAGAACCCGGAGAACGAGCAACATGACGGCGTCGGTGACGGCGATTTGAGCGAGGGAGAGGACGACGAACAATGCGAGGTCGATGACGAACATCCGCCGGCGGCCGATCTTGTCGGTGACCCAGCCGAACAACAGGCTCCCCAGGAACACGCCGATCAGTGCGGAGGCGCCGATAAAGCCGCTCATCAATGAACCGATCGGATGAGACTGTGCGAAGAGGGGGAGTGCGGGAACAATGGCGCCGAGGATGTACCCGTCGCAGAGATGTCCGCCATTTCCGTAGAGCGTCGTTTTCAGATGAAACCGCGAGAGTCTCGCGTCATCGAGAGCGTGTGTGGCCACGGGGGCTCCTTCAGGAAAGAGGATGGGTATTCATCAGTCGCGACGGTCGAGCTCGCCGATTCCGGCCCGTGCACCCGCCGGAATCCTCGTTCGAGTGTTCGAGGGAACCGGCACGTCGACGTGGCCGGCGAGGGTCTGTCGGCGCGTCCATCTGCACCGATGCGACGTTCTCGACTGTGATTCCGAACACTACGGCCGACGTGCGGGAGCGTCTTCCGTCTGTGTTCGAGTAACGGCGACGTGTGTTCCTGACATTGTCGAAAGCTCCAGGTGGTCCGTGGAAACTGACGGTTGAACACGCATCAGGTGTTGCGGATCAGCATCGCCAATCTGAGGGCGAGCTGGAGTCCGGCTCTGCGTTCGCCCTGTGCCCAATCCTCTCCGAGAAGCTGTTGCGCACGGTCGAGCCTGTAGTAGAGGGTGGTGCGGTGCACCGCCAGTTGGGCGGCAGCGCGGCGTGTGTCACCGCCGCAATCGAAGTAGGCGTCCAAACTCTCGCGAATCAGCGTGTTGTCCGCATCGAACAGACGGGATGCGCCGGGGAACAGAATCTCCAGGGTTTCCGTCGTCCACGGCAGTCCATAGAACACGAGGTCAGCTCCGAGCTCGTTCCAGCCCAACTGCTCGACGTTCCGCGCGTGTGCAACGGTTGCCGCATAGCTGGATTCCATTCCGGATCGTCGCAGCCCATCGAGATCGGAGGCAGCGCCCCCGGTGCCGGTTCCGTGCAACTTCCATCCACGCCGCCGG
Source organism: Rhodococcus wratislaviensis (assembly GCF_900455735.1). Lineage (GTDB taxonomy): Bacteria > Actinomycetota > Actinomycetes > Mycobacteriales > Mycobacteriaceae > Rhodococcus_F > Rhodococcus_F wratislaviensis. The sequence continues at coordinate 45,339 of NZ_UAUI01000028.1, forward strand.
GCCGCCTGTGCCAGAGCGTGGCGGAACGGGCGAAGGCGGTCGGCGTGTACCTCGGCACTGACAATCAGGTGGAGTGTGTCGTCGCCGTGCCCCAGGAGGGAACGGCCCACCGGTCGGGCGTACGCGACTTCCTGGGCGGCGCCCCGCATCGCTCGGACGTCCAGCGGCTCGCCGCCGGCATCGATCGGTGCCAACTTCATGGTGAGCACACATGCGGGCTCGGTAAATCGAAGGAGAGGTTCGCCGCTGAGAAGGTCGGCCGGCGGTGAAGACTTGTGCGGTGGGGCGAGCAGTGCGCTCACGAGTTGAGACTCGCGGTCCAGCACGGTGGCCATCGACTGAGACTGCTGGTGGAGCAGGTCTGCGATCGCGGAGGCGGTCCCGGCCGCTGCTGTGATGTCGGAATCTGTGAGCGGCGGGCTGTCGATCAGCCACAGATATCCCTGGAGTTCCCCGTGTGCCCGCATCGGAATGCACACCCGAGGCAACGTCTGCAACGCCGGATTCGCGGGGAACCGAACCGGCCCGGTGGCGTGCGCGATATCGAGCGAGAATGCGTACTCGAATACTTCCGGGGACGAGTGTCGCTGGAGGATCGACCGGACGCGGACATCGTCGAGATCACCGTGCTGCTCGGTCAAAGCGAGCGGCTTGAGACCGCAGTCGTCGATTTCGATCGAGCGGTTCAACTGATCCGCGAGACTGTCCGCGTACTGCTGGACGTCGTTCATCCGTAAACCTGCCGGTCGTCATCCCGGGTTGCGGGGCCCCGATGTCTCTGCTTGTGCTGCAACGTTTTCGAGTGCGACGCGCGGCGGGGGATCGGATGGACAGGTCACTCGGTGTTCATCCGATCCCCTCGTCGGGGAATTCGTCAGTTCGTGACCGCGGGGCGGGTGGGCCTGCGGTCGTCGGCGAACATGGCCTCGATCCTCGACTTGATCTCCGCGGTGCTCATGGTGCCGCTGCGCCGGGGCGTCTGCCGTCCGGTGGGAGTCGTCGGGGCAATCGAGGTTGTCGCCATGTGTCCTGCTTTCGTCGGATACCGATATGTGTGCCTCACGGTCACGGTTGTGATCTGATTCACATCGTGGCCGACTATGTTGTACACCACATGTTCGGTCCCGTGCCACTCGGCCTGGTCACCTCGGCGGTGGCTGGGAATGTGACCGAGCGGGTGCGAGGTCGGCGAATCGGCTCCGGCTGATTGCGGTGGCCCGAGCGTAGAATTGCGCGGGTTCGGTCGATCACGCTGGGCCCGGATTTCGGTGAGGCCTTACCGAACTTCTCTGGCCTCGTCGCCGCTCTGCGCTGCTCGGTCGTCGGCTCCGAATTGGGACGAGATCGGGAGGGTATTTCAGCGATGCGAACCGATGGAGACAGTTGGGACATCGTCAGTAGCGTGGGCCTGACCGCGTTGGGAGTGGCGACATTTCGGGCGTTGGAGACAGTGCGCCCCGACGCGCTGATTCAGGACGACTACGCGCGGTGGTTCGTCGAAGCGGCGGGTGAACCGCATTTCACCGGGCTGTTGGCCGACCCGTCGACACTCGGGGACATGCCGGTCTCCGGATTCATGGGTTCTCGGACCAAATTCTTCGACGAGTTCTTCTCGTCAGCCACGAGTTCAGGGGTTTCACAGGCGGTGATCCTCGCGGCCGGGTTGGACGCACGGGCGTATCGCCTCGACTGGCCGACCGGCACGACGGTCTTCGAGGTCGACCAACCGCAGGTGCTGGAATTCAAGGAGGGGGTCCTCGCTGATCATGGCGCCAGGGCGAAGGCTGATCGTCGCCCGGTGGCCGTCGATCTGCGAGACGACTGGCCTGCCGCCCTCCAAGCTGCCGGATTCGACCCCGGTAAGGCGACCGCCTGGTCGGTGGAGGGGCTGCTGGCGTACCTCCCGGGCGTGGCGCACGACGCGCTGTTCGAGCGGATCGACCAACTGTCCGGTCCCGGCAGCCACCTTGCCGTGGACAACTTCGCGGCGGGAACCGATATGCAACGCTTCGAGGCCATCAGAGCGAAGTATTTCGCGAATAATCCGTTCGGCGACATCGACATCTCCGAGCTGTTCTACGGTGACGAGCGGGCCGATCCGGTGCAGTGGTTGACCGGGCACGGCTGGTCGGTGCGGCGGTCCACTTCGCTCGAGCTGGCGGCTGCCTACGGGCGGCCGGTTCCGGAGCTCCCCGAAGAACTTGTCGATCTGTCGAAACGATCGACGTACCTGACCGCGGTCAAGTAGCCCACGCTCTCGCTCGCAGCGATGAACCACAGAGGCGAGCCATTGCGGTGGACCGCCATCCGCGCGTACATTGGTAGTTGCGGATCGAGAGAGTAATCGGCAACGGTGAAACACTCGAGAAGCAGAGATCCGGCCGAGAATGTGAGAGCATTCCCGGCCGAACCCCTGTCTGGGGCATGTTCCCGCTCACCGACCTGGCCGAACTGGTGCTCCATCACGCGGCCGGCACGAGTCGCATGCCGGTCTCGGCATCGGTGCTGCGAGCATCACCATCCTCAATCCTGCTCTGCAGCAATATCATCGACGATCCGCGCAGGTGCCGGCCGGGACGAGGTAGGCGAAGACTTTCGGCGAGTACGCCACGGTGCCATCCGGTCGAGGAGCCTGTCGTTCAGGACCAGCACATGGAAGAGGACGGCGGACATGTGTGCGGTGAAGGTGAAGAACAGCAGGTAGGCGAATGCGGTGTGAGCTTGTCTCAACAACGCGTAGACGCTGGGATCGGGTGCAATCAGCGTGGGCAAGTGCAGATGCTGGTAGAGGATGATCGGGTAGCCGCCGGCCGAGAGCATGGCCCACCCGGTGAGTGGCTGGATCACAAGTAGCGCGTAGAGCAGGTACTCCGACGCGGTTGCGACCCGGCGCTCGGCCGGTCTCATGGTGGAGGGTGGTGCGGGCGCGCGGCGCACCAGCCGATTGCCGATGCGGACGATCACCAGGGCGAGGATCGCGGCGCCCAACGGGACGTGCACCGAGCGCAGCAGATGGTAGTGGTCGAGGGTCGTCACCATGACGGCGCCGACGAGCAGTTGTGCGATCACCATGACCGCCATCGCCCAATGCAGCAACCGGACGGTCGGCGCGAACCGGAGCGGGCGGTCGGTCGGGTCAGCGGTCATCGCGCACCCCATCCACATCGACGAGGGCCGGTGTTTTGGGCTCCCCGGACCGTCGGGTGAACGATTCGGTGTAGACCGCGGACCGGGCGCTGAGCAGGGGATCGTCCGAGGGCGCAATGCCCGTGGGGAGGATGAGCGGGTCGAAGTTGAGGTCCCGCGCGTTGTGCGGCGCTTCGGTCCGGACCGCGTCGATGATCACGGTGCCGACGTCGAGGACCTGCCGGGTCGGCGGCCACGGCCGGGTGGCGTCGTCGGTCCTATCGCCGGGTTGACCGATCGTGAGCAACATCCGCCACCGCAACGGTCGACGCGAGACTGTCGCGGTGAGTGTGTCGAAGAGGTAATCGCGCCCCGGCAGGCCGGGGGAGCGGGCCGGTTCCTCAGGGACCAGTGTCCATCGCACCGGAACCGTGACTCCGGTGTCGTTGGTGCAAAGGAAGGCGTTGAGACCGTAGTAGGTGCTGTTGTCGAACCCGGAGGTCGGTGGATGCTGTCGGATGAGGTTCATCGCCGCCGCGGTCTCGGGGCGGCGGGAAAGAAACGCCGCCATGCGATCCGGATCGGGCTTGCCGGTGGCCGGGTCCGCTTTCGATGCGAGTAACCGCTCGTAGAAGCCGTCTGGCGTCCGGTCGGGGAACACCGGGGTGTTGATCATCGCGGTGCGCCACTGCTCGCCATCGGGGAGGTCGAACGCCAACCCCAGCCCGCGGACCGTGGCGTCGGCGTCCGGAGTGGACGGATTCCCACCCGAGAGTGAGAACCGGCCGGTCACCGGGATCCGGCCGATCCGGAAAACACTGGCCGTGGAGACCGCGGACCCGGCGCCGGTGGCGGTGAAATATCCGGTCGCGCTGACTCCTTTGGCGTGATTGCGCCGGAACCCGTCGTGGTGCCCGGCGACCTCCTCGAATCGGTCGGTCAGCCGTGCCGGGGTCAAAGCGTCGGCGTCCAGTGTCCCCGCCGCGCAGAGGAACCCGCCGACGTCCACTGCTGCGATCGCGCCGACCGCGGCCAGGCCGAGCAGCGCAGTGCGCCGACTGACCGCCGGGCGTGGCGCCCTGACCGGGGGTGCGGTGGCGTCATCCATGGGCGGAGTCGACCGTCACCACGTGCCAGGTTCCTTTGACGCCGTCGCCGCCCGTCTGCCCGGGGGCGGTGTCTTTCGCGAACCGGTAGAGCGGGTGGCCGTCGTAGGTGATTTGCTCGGTTCCGTCCGGCCGCGTCGTGGCACCCGTGCGGGCGGCGAGGGTGGCGTCGGGCCGGGGTGCTCCGAGTGAGGGCGGCCAGATCTCGGCGCAGGGGCCGGTGCACCGGATGGAGCCGGGTGTGTCCTCATCGAATCGGTAGAGCGTGAAGCCGTCTCCGTCGGTGAGCACCGCGCCGAGTGCGGTGTCCCGGGTGCCGAGCTCCACCTGCCCGGCGGCCGCCGGGGTTGCCGGTTCGGGGTTCGCCGCGGCGGACGCAGATGTCGGCACCTGGGGCGGGGCGTCGTCGGTGGCGGTGCCGCACGCCGAGATCAGCGCGATCGCGGTGCCGGCGCCGGCCGCCGCAAGAATCGACTTCTTCAGCATCTTCGTAGATCTCCATTCGTTCGTTCCCTTGTGCCTGTCGTTCGGCGCTGGGGAGTACGGATGGTCGGCGGTCCGCGTTCACCTGCCGGGGCCGCCTCCGCGCACCCGAGTGGCAGAATTCGAAGTGAACGCCGCGCCGCCCGCGCCCGTACTCCTCGGTGGGTGTCGGGCGAGCCGACGCCGTATCCGGTGTTCGGGAGGTGAGTGGTGCGGCTTCGTATCGTGCGCACACGCGGGGACCAGTCCGAGGGAAGTTTGGATGACGAGACGGTGTTGCGGGCCGCCTACGACGACCACGGCAGGGAACTGTTCGCCCTCGCCTACCGCTCCCTCGGAGACCGGGGTCGCGCGGAGGAGGCGGTGCAGGAGACGTTCCTGCGTGCGTGGCGGGGCGCGGACCGGTACGACCCACGGCGCTCTACGCTCCGGACCTGGCTGTATGCGATCTGCCGCAACGTGGTGATCGACGCGATCCGGGCTCGTGCCGCCCGACCGGAGCTGGCCGACGCTGCACCACCCGAGCTGCCCGCACCCGAGCGTCCCCTCGAACAACTGCTGGTGGGGCTCGAGATGGAGGAGGCGCTGCGGCGGCTGTCCGATCAGCACCGCTTCGTCCTGGTCGAGATTCACCTGCGTGACCGGCCCGCCACCGAGGTGGCCGCACACCTCGGCATTCCCGTGGGCACCGTCCGCAGTCGCGTGTACTACGCGCTGAAGGCTCTCCGACTCGTACTCGAAGAAATGGGGTGGCATGGTGACCACTGACCGCTGCCAGCAGATGCGCACCATGCTGGGGATGTACGCGCTCGGTCGCCTCGACGACAGCGAGACGATCACACTTCGCGCCCACCTGGACGGTTGCCCGGAGTGCCGCACCGAGTTGCGTCTGCTGACTCCGGTGGCGGCTGCCCTGTCGGCGGCGGACCCGGACCGGCTCACCGAACCTGCGCCCCGGCCGTCGTCGACGCTGCCCGACGCGATCTTCGGGGCGGTCGACCGCGAACGCGGACGGAAGCGGTACCACCGGATCGCAGTCGCCGCCGCGGCCGTCGTGATCGCCGTCGGCCTGGTGACCGGCGGGTTCTTCCTGCGCGGGGGCACCTCGACGGCCCCGCCCGGGCAGCCGGTGGCATTCACGGTGCTCGCCGCAGGTGTGGATGCCTCCGCGCGGGTGGAGAACCGGGCGTGGGGAACCGGAATCAGCCTCGACGTCGCCGGACTCCCACAGGGCCGCACGTACAACGTCTGGCTCCAACGCTCCGACGGAAGTCGCATGAATGCCGGCAGTTTCATCGCCGGCGGCGACAAGACGATGTCGATGCAGTTGGCGGTGGGGCTACCGATGTCGGATGCGACGATGCTCGGGGTGAGCGCCCCGGGAGACGACCGGACCCTGCTGCAAGCGCCCCTGCGGTCCTGACCGACGCCCTCGGGACGACTCAGAGGAGTATGCCGTCGCGAGCGACGACCCGTCCGGCCCGCACCACCATGTCCCGACGGGGGACGTCGACGACGATCTGCGGCACGCATTCTCCGTCCAGCAACATGAAGTCGGCGGGTGAACCCGGTTGCAGGTCGGCCCGCGGTAGCCCCATGACGGCAGCACCGCCGTCGGCGGCGAGTTCGTAGCACGCCTCGAGATCCTCGTCGAGGCGTGCGTCGAGTGCCCAGCCGAGCAGCCACGCGCGGTGGAGCATGTCCGCGTCACCGAATGGGCTCCAGTTGTCGCGAACGCCATCCGACCCGAGCCCGACCCGCACACCGTGCTGCGCCAGAAGACGGAACGGTAATACCGTCGCCGTGGACAGCGCGGCCGTCGTCAGCGCGATATCCGCCATCGCCAGCAGATTCGCCGTCGAATCCAGGGTGTGGCCGGACAATTCGGCTACGGCGAAGGCGTGGCTGACCGTGACCCGGCCCTGTAGACCGGCCGCTCTGGTTCGCTCGGCGATGTCGGTGAGAGTCGCGGTACCCGTCTCGCCGGTGTCGTGGAGGTGGATGTCGATCGGCAAACCGTGTCTTTCGGCGATCCCGAAGACCGTGTCGAGTTGGCGGGCGCCTCCTCCGGTTCCACCGGGGGTGTGGTCGAAGCCTGCCGGGTCGATCCCTCCGATCACGTCGATCAGCCCGCTGTCGGCGGCCATCTCGAGCAGTGCCGCGGTGCCCGGCGTCCGTTCGACACCGTGCTGTGGGAACGCGACGATCTGGGCGTCCATCGCGTGGCGCAGGGCATCTCGGGCGGTGGCCACCGCTTCCACCCCGGCGAGCCCGTACGCCGGCGCCACGTCCACGTGCGCCCGCATCGCTCGTGTCCCGAGGGTGACGGCGTGCGCCATCAGCCGGAGCGCTCGGTCCGCGACGGGTGTGGGTTGGGCGTGGTGGAGTTCGACGTCGCCGGCGACGAGTTCCCCGATCGCGTGCGCAGTCCGCCTGCTGTACCACGGCTCGCCCCATGCGGTTTTGTCCGGATGGATGTGGGCGTCGACCAGGGTCGGCACGGCGGCCTTCCCGTGGCCGTCGACGTAGTCGACGGCGACTCCGTCGGGAATGTTTTGTGCCAGTGCGCCGTTCACGGCGATCAAGTCGGTCACCGCGCCGCCGAAGGGGCGGACGTCGCGGAAGACGGTGACGGTGGTGTTTTCGGCGGTCATCGTGTTTCTCAGTCCCGTTCCACGTCGACGCTCGTGAGTGATGCGTAGCGTGCCGGATCGCAGCGGCGGATGTGCAGGGCGACATAGAGGCCCGCCGCCGCGACAATCGGCAACGGTGCGAGCAGGAGAACGTTGACGAGCCCGGAGCGTCCCGTCAGCAGGTCGAAGTGCACGATCGCGAGCACGGTGAGAACAGTGAGTCCGGCGCAGGAGATCAGCGGCGCCCACATCACTCTCGCCGCCGAGAGGCCCCGCCGGTCGCGGCGGAAGAAGGCGTACACCGCGAGCGCGGCGAATGCCTGCATCGCCATGATGCCGAGGACACCGATGCTGTTGGTCCACAAGAACACCACCGAGTACGGATCCACCGCGCACGCGGCGCCCGCGAGGATGATCACCGCGCTGAACACGGTCTGCGCGATCACGGCGCCGCTCGGTGAGCCGTGGCGGGCGGACACCTTCCCGAGGAACCGCGGCAGCAGTCCTTCCCGGCCGAGGGCGAATTGGTAGCGGGCGGCGGCATTGTGGAAGGCCAGGGCGGCGGCGAACGCGCTGACGATGATGAGTGCGTGCATCGTGTCGGCCAGCCACGCGCCGACGTACAGTTCACCCGCCTCGAAGGTGAGATCGGGCCCTGCGGCGGAACCGGCCATCGCGACCGCGGTGTCGGTGCCGAAGGCGCCCATGATCAGCCACACCCCGCCGGCGTAGAACAGTGCGAGGAATCCGACGGCAATGTACGTGGCCCGCGGCACCGTCCGCTTCGGATCACGTGCCTCTTCCGCGTAGATTGCGGTCGCCTCGAAACCGGTGAACGCGCCGATCACCAGAACGAACATCCCGGCTACCCCTCCGGTCGCGAGCGTGGCCGGATCGAAGGACTTCACATCCAGTGCGGCCAACCCGCGTTCGCCGAGGATTCCCGCATTCATCACGAGCAGCGATGCCACTTCCAGTATCAAGGCGACGCCGAGAACCTTGGCGCTGAGTGTGACCTTCAGCCAGCCGAGCACGCCGACGGCGACAACACAGACGCCCGACAACACCCACCACGGGACGTCGGCGCCCGTCGCACTGCGGATCGTCCCGGAAGCGAAGTAACCGAAGGCGGCGGCGACCCCCGGTGTGATCAGGTTGTAGGACATCACGGCGATGTACGCGATCCCGACGCCGAGGCTCCGGCCGAGTCCCCTCGCGACGTAGGCGTAGAAGGCACCGGCGTTGCGCACATAGAGACTCATCGCGGTGAAGCCGGCCGCGAACAACGTGAGCAACGCACCCGCGATCAGGTAGGCGAGTGGGGCACCGGCACCTCCGATCCCGATCGCGAACGGCGCGACGCCCGCCAGGACGGTCAGCGGGGCAGCGGCGGCGACCACGAAGAAGACGAGGTCGAACGTACCGATTCGACCGGCGGCGAGCCTGCCGTCGGTGGTCTTCTGCGCGGGGGCCTTGGCTTGGGAGACGTTTCGGTCAGTGATCACGGGAATCCTCGAAGGTCGGTGGCTGAATGCGGATAGTGGTGAGGGGGGTCGGGCCGACGATCCGGCCCCCATGAAGGACGAGAAGTCGCTCGGGATGGGAGGCAACGGCTTCGGGGACACTGCCCGCGGCGACGGCCACCAGGTCGGCGCGTTTGCCGGGAGCCAGCCCGTAGTCGGTCAGGCCGAGGGCGGCTGCGGCCTCGTCGGTGGCGAGGGCGGCGGCATACCGGAGGTCGTCGTCGGTCATCAGCTCGCCCTGCAGGCCGATGATGGTTGCGCGTTCGAGCATGTCGGCGGTGCCGTACGGCCACCAGGTGTCGCGGATATTGTCGGACCCGGCGAAGACCCGGACTCCGTGTTCGCGCAGGCGGAGCACCGGGGGCATCGACCGGCTCGGGCCGTTGGTCATGATCGCGACTCCGGCTCGGGCGAGCGCCTCGGCCACCTGGTCCAGCTCGTGATCGTCGAGTTGCCCGAGCGCATAGGCGTGGCTGACGGTGACCTTCCCGACCAGACCCAATGCTTTTGTTCGCGTGGCAATTTCACGCAGCTGGTGGGCGCCTGCCTCACCGCCGTCGTGTAGGTGGATGTCCACACCGGCGCCGTGCCGTTCCGCGAGCCCGAAGACGACGTTCAGCTGACCGTCGACATCGCCGTCGAATCCGGCGGGGTCGAGTCCTCCGATGACGTCGGCGCCGTCGGCGAGTGCGGCATCGAGGAGGTCGGCCACTCCCGGGGCGGTGACGACCCCACTCTGTGGAAAGGCGACGAGTTGGATACCGAGTCGCGTGTGGAACTGTTCGCGCACCTCGAGGAGCGCGTGCAGGCCTGTGAGTTGCACGTCCGGGTCGATGTCGACGTGGGAGCGTACGTGCCCGGTGCCGAGCGACACCATGCGCCGGGCGAGGGCCGCGGCGCGTTCGGTGGCCGGCGCCTGCGTGTCGCGGCGCGATAGTCGCTCGGTGGTGATTTGCTCGCGCAGCGTCCGTGAGGTTCGGTGAGGTTGCCACGCCGAGCCGAGCAGGGTTTTGTCCAGATGGCAGTGTCCGTCGACGAGCGCGGGCAGGAGCAGGGCGCCGCCGAGGCGATAGGCGCCGGGCCGGTGGTGACCGGGCCGGTGATCGTCGACGGATTCGATCCGATCGCCGCGGAGTACGACGTCGGCGCGGCGCCCGCAGGGAAGCGTGACGTCTTCCAGAGCCGTGGGTGTCGCAGTGCCGGGGGCGGTGGGATCGGGCGCGGTGCCGACCGATTGGTGCATCAGTTTCTCTCCGGGGGTAGGTATAGAGGTACAACATGCAGGTCAGGGATGGTTCGGATTGAGCGTCCGGGACGAAGTTTGGTCTACGGTATACCAAATGACCCGGGTGCGGAAGAGATCGCCGAAGCCTGCAATGATGCGAGGGAGAGTCTGCGACCGAGCAGGCCCCGTCCCTCGAACCTGGAGTCGCGCAATGACCACCCGCCGTACCGCGCAGCGCTCCGGCTCGATCGGCGGCACCCATCAGTCACTGCGGGATCGCGCCTACATCGAATTGCGCGAGCGAATCATCGAAGGCCGATATCCGGCCGGGTTCCGGCTGGTCGAGCGGGAACTGTCCGAGGAGTTCGGTTTGTCACGGATCCCACTGCGCGAGGCGCTGCAGCGATTGGAATCCGAGGGATTCGTGACGGTGGCACCACGACGCGGCGCGGTGGTCGCGAAATTCGACGCGGCGGCGGCCGAGAATCTGTTCGATGTGCGGGAAAGCCTCGAGGGGCTGGCGGCGCGGCTGGCAGCTCTGCACGCCACCGCCGGCGAACTCGAGGCCCTCCGTGCAATCGTGGCCCGTTCCCGCGCCGCCGCCGAGACCGGGAAGACCCGCCAGGTCGTCGCGCTCAACGCGGACTTCCATCGGACGATCGTCGAGGCATCCCACAACCCCCTGCTGCAAGATCTGATGGCGCCACTCGATGCGCGACTGCGACGTCTGTTCCACCTCACCTCGACCCGCGACGACGGCGACACCATGTGCGGCGAGCACGAGCAGCTCTACCAGGCGCTCCGTGCTCGAGACGCGGACGGAGCGGAAGAACTGGCCCGCCGACACGTCGTGGGTACCCGGGTCGAGGCCCTCCGCTCCCTGGCCGCCGAGACCGGGACGACCTGAGGATTGCTCCCCGGTCGCGGGAAGTACCGGCAGGGCATCCTCGATGTCACCGGTGTCCGATCCGGATCACGGACGGCCCGCAGGTCAAGTTCGACGGACTGTTCCGGTGCCGCGGTCGAACGGACGGAGACCCCGCCGACTCGTCTCGAGAAGACGTCGTTGACGGGGCCATCCACCACGTTGGTGTTCTCGCCCCTCTGAGAACGCCGAACGCGGGTATTCGCTCACCGGCCGAGACGTGCCAGCCGTTCGCCCGGTGTCGTCGCACCCCAGACGCCGTGCTGTTGGCCGGTGTGGAGGGCATACTCGAGACATTCCTCCACCACCGCGCAGCCGCGGCAGAACTCCTTGGCGAGATCTTCCCGCTCGGAGCGAGCGTTCCTGCGTTCGGCGTCCGCCGGGAAGAAGATCTCCGCGTCCTCTTCATGGCAACGCGCAGACAATCGCCACTGCCACAACTCGGTGTCGTGAGGCTGCAGTGTCGTCACCGGTGTCGACATCTTTCGACTACCCCCTTCGCTCTCGGTCGCCCCGAATTACAGCCCATTCGCCAGCACACGAGAAGAATTCGAATCTCCAGGATTTCGGGGTGAACTCGATGCGCTGTTGGGTGGCGAGCCACTGAAGATCTGATCGGCGTGACGCGAATCCTGTTGCTTGACGACCGCTCTTGCGATGCTGACCGAGTGACACCCGGGCGGCCTCGAAAGGCAGACGCATGACCATCCTCGATCCCCCCGCAGTCGATGCTGAGAGCCTCGGAGTCTTCGACTCGATCACCGACGCCATCGGCAACACACCCCTCGTCCGGTTGAACCGGGTAACCGGAAGCATCTCCGCGACGGTGTATGCCAAGCTCGAGTTCCTCAACCCCGGCGGAAGTGTGAAGGATCGCGCCGCCCTCGCCATGATCCACGCGGCTGAGGAATCCGGGGAACTCCTGCCCGGAGGCACCGTCGTGGAAGGCACGTCGGGCAATACCGGAGTCGGGCTGACGTTGGTCGCCGCCGCTCGGGGATACCGTTCCGTAGTCGTGGTACCGGACAAGACGAGCGTCGAGAAGATCGCGTTGCTGCGGGCACACGGGGCGCAGGTGCATGTGACACCGGGCGGCCGGCCCAGCCATCATCCCGAGTTCGTACGCAACGTGGCCACTCGACTCGCGGCGGAGATTCCCGGCGGCTGGCTCGCCGGCCAGTACGACAACCCGGCCAATCCCGACGCGCACCGCACCACGACCGGACCGGAGATCTGGCGTCAGACCCAGGGCCGAGTCACTCATTTCGTCGCCGGTGTCGGAACCGGTGGGACCATCACGGGGACGGGGGAGTTCCTGACGAAGATCTCCGGCGGGGCCGTGCAGATCATCGGTGCGGATCCCGAGACCTCCGTATACGGCGGGGGAGACGGACGGGCCTGGTACATCGAATCCGTGGGGCATTTCTTGCACCCGCAGACCGCGCACGACGAGTGGCCGGATTCCTATCACCCGGACGTCGTCGATCGACTCGAGCGGATCCCGGACATCGAGGCGCTCACGGTGCTGCACCGCCTCGCCCGGGAGGAAGGCCTCCTCGTCGGAGGTTCCGCCGGTACAGCGGTCGCCGCCGCCCTGCGGGTCGCGCGGACCCTCGGTCCGGACGACGTCGTGGTCGTGATCGTCCCGGACTCGGGCCGGGCCTACCTGTCGAAGTACTTCGACAACGAGTGGCTGGGACGGCTGGGCTTCCCGCTCTACCACGCAGCGACCGGACCCGTTGTGGGTGACGCACTGGGCGGCCGGGGGAGCGCACCCCGGGCAGTGCCGTCCACCGCAACCGTCGCGGAGGCGCGTGACGTGCTCGCCGACACCCCGGTGCTACCCGTCGCGCTGGCGCGCCCGGTCACCGGTCCGGTCGTGGTCGCGGAGATCCTGGGGTCCGTCGGTGCGGCGGCGCTGTCAGACGCTCCGGACGACGACCCGGTCGGCGTGCACGTCGATCAGCCGTTGCCCGTCGTGGGAGTCACCGAAGAGCTGACGGTGGCCGTGCGACGAATCCGGGGGCACCGGGGGCCGGTCGTCGTGTCCGAGAACGGGCGAGCCGTGGCGTTGGTCGACGCCGACGTCGTCCGCACCTCGTCTGTTACGTGGAGTGCGGCGATCCGTCACCCCTGATCGAATACCTTCTCGAAGCAATTCGAGAAGGGCAAGATCTCGTACGGGGAGAAGATCGGAATCCGCGAGTAGCCACTCTTCTCGTACAACCTGACCGCGTCGGGTTGCCGGTCGCCGGTCTGGAGAATCAGGCGGGGGCGCCCCGCCTTCCTGGCGGCATCCTCGACTGCGCTCAACAACGCTGTCGACACGCCGGTTCCGCGATGCTCCACTGTGACGAACATCCGTTTCAACTCCAGGTCGTCGCCGTTCCACCGGAGTGCGGCGTGACCGACCGCTTCTCGTTTGCCGGTCGTCACCTCGGCGGTGTACACCACCACTGTGACGAAAACGGATGTCGGGTCAACCGCATTGGTGGCGGCCCGGTCTGCAGTCGATACTCGGTCGGAGTATCGCGGCCCCACTTCGTCGGCCATGGCCGCTCGCAATGCCTCCGCGTCGGGATCGAACCACGACACCTCGCGGACGTGAAGTGTCGAGAGTGCTAGTTCAGAGGGCATTCACATTCTCCGTCGATGAAAACGCAATTTCGGTTGATGATTCACCGTCTTCATCCATGCTTCGAGGGTTGAAATCATCTTGACGCCAATGGTGTCCGGGGAAGGGGCATCGATGAAGGTGCAAGGTGCACTGGGTATTTCCGATCGGGAGGAATTTATGTCCCGTTGCGTCGAACTGTGGCACGTCAGGTCCTGTTTCTCTCCATGGAGGACGGAACGCGGGGACGTGCAACGGTGGAAACCGGGGTTAGTCTCGCGATGTCCGGATGCTGGTCACGTCGTCCAGTCGGGTGCATCCCTCGGGCGAAAGTAGGGAAGTGGCGCAATGGCTTCGTGACGAAGGTCGCCAGTGGCGAGGCCTGGGCACGTGACCCGCGCACCGCTGACAGAGGGGACCGAGCGGTGGCGACGCGGCGCAGCTCCCTGCGCGGTCGGCGCTCTTCGTCCTGGTCATCACCACCATCGAACAGGAATCACCACCCCATGAGTCTCGAATTCCTCTGGTACATCCCGAATCAGGTCACCCCGGGACACCGCGGCGACGCCGTCACGGTCGACCACAACAGCCTGGACACCCTCACGGCGCAGGCGAAGGCCCTCGAGGAACACGGCTGGAAAGGGGCATTGATCGGCACCGGTTGGGGTAGGCCCGACACACTCACCGTCGCCGCCGCCCTTGCGGCCAGGACGGCGACGTTCGAGCCGCTCATCGCGATCCGACCCGGCTACTGGCGACCGGCTCACTTCGCCTCCGCCGTCGCTACTCTCGACCACCTGACCGGTGGCCGGGTCCGGATCAACATCGTGTCGGGAAAGGACAACCTCGGAGCGTACGGCGAACACGAGAGCGACCAGGCTCACCGTTACGCCCGCACCAAGGAGTTCCTCCAGCTCGTCCGCAAGCTGTGGACGGAGGAGAATGTCACCTACCGGGGTGAGCATTTCCAGGTCACCGATTCCACAGTGCTGCCCCGGATCTCGCCACACGGAGGTCGGCTCCACCCGAAGCTCTACTTCGGTGGCGCGTCCGAAGCTGCCGAGCATGTTGCGGCGACCGAGGCCGATGTGCAGCTCTTCTGGGGAGAGCCGCTCGTGGGTGTGCAGGAGCGCATCGAGCGGTTGCGGTCACTGAGTGAGGAACTCGGCCGAGAGCATGCGCCGCTCGAGTTCGGCCTGCGGATCACCACCTTCGTCCGGGACACGCCCGAGCAGGCATGGGCCGAGGCAGAGGCGAAGGTAGTGGAGATGGCGAAGAACCAGGGTGCGCCGCCGCAGAACCCGCATCGCCCGACAGTCGTGGGACAGCAGCGACTCCTCGACCTCGCTACCCGTGGCGACGTGCTCGACGACAACCTGTACACCGCACCCGGAAAGGTCGGTGGCGGCGGCGCCGGCACCACCTGGCTCGTCGGCTCCCCGGAGGACGTCGCGAAGTCGCTGCGCAAGTACCAGGATCTGGGCATCACCCACTTCGTGCTCTCCGACACCCCGTATCTGCCGGAGATCGAGCGTCAGGGCAATCAGCTTCTGCCGTTGCTGCGCGAATGAGCCGGGGGACCGCTACTTGTGCTTCCCGCAACAGCTTTGAACAAACGGTGACAGTCACCCGCCCGCGCTGCCGCGCGAGCGGGTGACTGGTTGTCATCGGCTGGTGGCTCTGTTGCACAACGAATCCCGGCGGACGAAGCACGCCGGAATGTTCTCGGCGGTCAGAGTCCGAGTCCGGTCCCGTGCACTCCGTGTTCCTCGATGAGCGCGAGTTCTTCGTCGGTGAGCGCCGGAAAGTTCAGGGCCGCGATGTTGTGGTCGAGTTGCTCGGTCGAACTCGCTCCGATCAGCGCCGAGGTGACCTCCGGCCGCCGCAGTACCCACTGCAGCGCGAGTTGTGCGAGGGATTGGCCGCGTGCCTCGGCGATCTTGTTGAGCTCGGCGGTGCGCTGCCGGTAGGTCTCGTCGATTACATCCGGCGTCAGGAACGTGCTGTTCTGTGCTCGTGCGCGCTCGGGAATCGTTTCGAGGTACTTGTCGGTCAGCAGACCCTGCGCCAGGGGTGAATACACGATCAGCCCGAATCCGTCCTGGCGGGCGGTGTCCAGCAATCCGTTTTGTTCGAGGCGACGGTCGTAGATCGAGTAGCGCGCCTGGTGAATGAGCAGCGGAACGCCGGCCTGGCGCAGTAGTTCGGCGGCTTCGTGGGTGCGATCGGGCAGGTAGTTGGAGATGCCGACGTAGAGCGCTTTGCCCTGCTCCACCGCGCTGACCAGCGCACCGACGGACTCTTCCAGCGGCGTGCTGAGGTCGGGGCTGTGATGGTAGAAGATATCGACGTAGTCGGTGCCGAGGTCGCGCAGACTGTGGTCGAGCGAGGCGAGAATCGATTTGCGCGAGCCGCCCCTGAGATACGGGCTCGGACCGATCGGGTTGCCTGCCTTGGTCGACAGGATGAGCTCGTCCCGGTAAGCCGCGAGGTCTTTGGCGAGCACGGCGCCGAAGTTCTTCTGGGCTGCGCGATGCGGTGGACCGTAGCGGTCGGCGTTGTCGAAGTGGGTAATGCCCAGGTCGAACGCATGGAGGATGATTTCCCGCTGCGTCGCAAAAGCGTAGTCGCTACCGAACTTCTGCCACAGGCCGAACGAGAAGGCAGGCAGATCGAGACCGGAGTTTCCGGTGCGGTGGTACGGGACCTTCTCGTAGCGGTCCTCGGCAGCGGTGTAGGTGAGATCGAAGGGGCTAGCGGTCATGGGTGTCGTCTTCCGTTCTGGTCGGTGGCCGTGGCGCGGGCCGACGCGGCTCTCTCTGCGGCGCTCACCACTATCGAGGTGCAGCTACACGCCGACGTGGATCCATGCGAACACTGTCACCGAACGGTGACGGAATGGGAATCGTTCGGATCGCGCAGATTCAGTGGAAGGTCTCGAGCGGATCGACGAACCGTCCACCCCGGCAGCCTCCGTGCCGTCGACAGGTGTGCGGCGGGATCCGGTGCAGAAGTCGACCGGGCACGGCCGGTTACGGATTGGGGCACAAGACGCGGCATTATCTTGGTGTGGTGGGCGATGACTCTTGGGCCGGTTTGGCTGACCAATTTGCCGATGAGGCGTATGCCTCGGTGAAGGGACGCGTGCGCACCTATGTGCTGCACCAGCAGCTGCTGGAGCATTTGCCGGCGCCTCCAGCGTCTGTGCTCGACGTCGGCGGCGGCGCAGGTCATCAATCGTTCCCGCTGGCCCACGCCGGTTACGACGTGACGCTGCTCGACCCGTCGTCGGCGATGCTCGACAAAGCTCGACAGCGACTCCAGCAGTTGCCTGATGAGGCGCAGCGACGGGTG
Source organism: Rhodococcus wratislaviensis (assembly GCF_900455735.1). GTDB lineage: Bacteria > Actinomycetota > Actinomycetes > Mycobacteriales > Mycobacteriaceae > Rhodococcus_F > Rhodococcus_F wratislaviensis. The sequence continues at coordinate 62,328 of NZ_UAUI01000028.1, forward strand.
ACGCTCGTGGAGGCCGACGGTGAGAACGCCGACGAGGCGGTGAACGGTCAACGCTTCGCCGCCGTCTTGTGTCATGGCGTGCTCGGATACCTGGAGCGGCCGGAGCCATTGGTCGAACAGCTGTGCCGGTGTACTGCTGCCGGCGGCGTCGTCTCGATCAAGGCGGGCAACGCGAAGGCGATGGCTGTGCGCCCGGCCTTGGAAAGGCGATGGGACGACGCTCTGGCATCGTTCGACACCAGGGGAGAGGTCGGGGTGCTGGGAGTGCCTACTCGAGCCGACACGGTGGAGGAACTCAGCGAGCTCCTGCGGAGCCGCGGCGTGGAACCCCTACGCTGGTACGGGGTGTGGCTGTTTGTCGATTGGCTCGATTTCAGTGGAGCCGAGTTGGATCCCAGCGATTCGAAGCAGGTGGCGGCGGCGGCCGCAGTCGAACTCGAGGCCAGCCGACGAGACCCCTACCGTCAACTCAGTCGTGTCTTTCATCTCGTGGGACGAAAGGGCCCGAGCTGACCGGACACAGCATGGCCAGATCGTCACCATAGTGAATCGACGGTCTTCAGCGCGGCGCGATTGGTTGTTCGATCAGCGGTTGTCGTCCCCGGGGGACGACGCATCGAGGAACCGGTCGCGGTCGACGATCGCCCGGTCGATCTCACCCGACGCGACAACCTTCCCCGAGCTGTCGATCGCTCGCACGGTGAAGGTGAGCCGATGGCCGACAGCGGCGGCTGGGGGCTCGGCAGCGATCTCGACGCCGGCGCCGACCGGCGTGGGGCCGAGGTGCTCGATTCGGACAGCGGTCCCGACCGTCGTCTGGCCCGCCCCGATGAACGGTGCGGCGCAGGCGATGGTGGCCGCCTCCATCCACGCAATCAGCCGTGGGGTCGCCAGTACCGGAACGTCACCACTGCCCAATGCGGTCGCGGTATCGGACTCACCTACCTCGTAGCGCACCGCTCTACGGTACGCCAGACGCGGGCCGGCCATCTGGTCGACAATGCCGGATCGAGGTGCTTCGGGTTCGCCGGCTTGCCGGGTGGGATCGGCACTCTCGACGGGATCAATCTCCGAGGCGAAGTTCCAGTAATCGAGCAGGGGACGCCCGGGGCGGTCCTGTCACCCACATGTGATCAGCTATGTACCCATAGGACACTGGACCACAGGCGGAAAATCGACACCACGCCGGCATGCCGCCGCCCCTATCCCGACAACCCGACAAGGACAGCATGAACTACTTCGTTCCGCGAGGCGGCCTGCCGCCGCAAACCGACCTGACCACCGACCGCGCGGTCTTCACGGAGTCCTACGCGGTCCTGCCGCGTCGCACGATGAGCGATATCACCGCCAGTCTGCTGCCACACTGGAACGGAACCAGGGCGTGGGTGCTGGCGCGGCCGTTGTCCGGATTCGCGGAGACCTTCTCGCAGTACATCGTCGAGGTCTCGTCTGGTGGCGGTAGTGACCGTCCCGATGCTGATCCGGGCGCCGAGGCGGTGGTGTTCGTTGTCGACGGTGCGCTGACTCTCACACTCGACGGGGTCGAGCATGCGCTGGATGCGGGCGGCTACGCATTTCTCGCTCCCGGCGCCCGGTGGACCCTGCACAACCACGGTCCGGCCACCGCGACGTTCCATTGGATCCGCAAGACCTATCAGCAGGTCGACGGCATCGAGGTGCCCGAGTCCTTCGTGACCCGGGAGCGCGATGTCGTGGGCGTCGAGATGCCCGACACGAACGGGGCGTGGAAGACCCAGCGGTTCGTCGATCCGAACGACATCCGCCACGACATGCACGTCAACATCGTGTCCTTCGAACCGGGAGGTGCGATCCCGTTCCCCGAGACGCATGTCATGGAACACGGCCTGTACATCCTCGAGGGCAAGGCGGTGTATCTGCTCAACAAGGATTGGGTCGAAGTGCAGGCGGGCGACTTCCTGTGGTTGCGTGCCTTCTGTCCCCAGGCGTGCTACGCGGGCGGGCCGAGTCGCTTCCGCTATCTGCTCTACAAAGACACCAACCGGCACGCCGGCCTCCAACTCTGACTCTCCTGAATCGGGTCATGATCCGGTGGCTGCTGCCGTTGGCGCACGGGTGGCGGCCCACCGATCGCCTGTGCACAGGGTTCAGTGCGGTCTGCTGGGAGCGTCGTGTTCGGTGCCGAGTCGTTCCTGACTAGCGGCCCAGGAAGCGAGGAGCGTGAGGGCGTCGGCGGTGGGTGTGCCGGCGGCTGCGGTATAGATGTTGAGTTGCAGGCCGGGTTCGGAAGGCAGTTCGAGTGCTTCGAAGTCGAGGTCGAGTTGGCCGACGGCGGGGTGGTGCAGGCGCTTTCGGCCGCTGCGGTGGAAGCGGACGTCTTGTGATGCCCAGCGTTGGCGAAATAGTTCGCTTTGGGTGGACAGTTCCCCGACCAGTGCGATGAGTGCTTTGTCGTGGGGGTTGCGGCCTGCTTCGAGTCGGAGCATGGCGGCTGCGTCCCTGGCGATGGTGTCGTAGTCGACGAAGAAGTCTGCGGCTGCCTGGGGGTGGAGGTAGACGAATCGGGTGGTGTTGGCGGGGCGGCGGGGGTCGGCGAGCACGGGGGAGTAGAGGGCGCGCGCGAGGTCGTTCATCGCGATGATGTCGTGGCGGCCGTTGCGGACCCAGGCCGGTGCGTCCGTGATGGCATCGAGTACTTGCTGGATTGCCGGACGCACGGTCACCGGTGGAGTGCGGGGGCGGCGGGTGGTGCTTGCCTGTGCTTGCCGGGCGAGGGCGAAGAGGTGGTCGCGTTCGGCGTCGTCGAGTTGCAGGGCGACGACGAGGCCGTCGAGGACGCTGTCGGAGGCGCCGGCGAGGTTGCCGCGTTCCATGCGGACGTAGTAGTCGACCGAGACACCGGCGAGCATGGCGACCTCTTCGCGGCGCAGGCCTTTGACGCGGCGGTTACCGCCGTACACGGGTAGTCCGCTCTGCTCAGGGGTGATGCGTGCGCGCCGCGTGCTGAGGAACTCGCGGATTTCGGTGCGCAGGCCGGTCGAGCTCATGAGTCCACGGTAGGCAGGGATCGCCGGATGTGGGAGGTACTGGCAGTACCCGGAACGTCCGTGACTCCCCGGGCGGCCGGAATGGAGGTCAACTGGGTGGCATGAAAGCGACGTACATGTTCGGCGCGGGCGATGTCCGTGTCATCGATGTTCCTGATCACACCATCCAGTCGTCCACCGACGCTCTGGTTCGGATCGTGCGGGCCTGCGTGTGTGGCAGCGACCTGCATCCCTATCACTCCATGGAGGTCGATCCTGCGGGCAGATCGATGGGGCACGAGTTCATCGGTGTCGTCGAAGCAACCGGTTCGGATGTGAGGACGTTGCGTGTCGGTGACTTCGTCATTGCGCCGTTCGCGGTGTCGTGTGGCACGTGCGCGTTCTGCGCTGCGGGTCTGCAGACCTCGTGTGTGCGTGGCGGGTTCTGGAATGACGTCTCGCTGGGTACGGCGGGTGGTCAGGCCGAGGCGGTCCGGGTGCCGCTGGCCGACGGCACGTTGGTAAAGGTGCCGGTGGGCGAGGACGCCGACGATGCGCTGCTCGACTCCTTGTTGACGTTGTCGGATGTGTACGGCACCGGCTGGCATGCCGCGATCCGCGGCGGCGTCGGCGAGGGCAGTGTGGTGACCGTGATCGGTGACGGGGCGGTCGGGTTGATGGCGGTGCTGTCGGCTCGCCAGCTCGGTGCCGAGCAGATCGTGTTGATGGGGCGGCACCAGGTGCGCACCGATCTCGGTCGCGAGTTCGGTGCGACCGATGTGGTTGCCGAGCGTGGTGAGGAGGGAATCGCGAAGGTTCGTGAGCTGACCGGCGGCCTGGGCAGCGCGATCGTCCTCGAGGCGGTCGGTCACCGGCCCGCCTACGATCAGGCTGTGGGCGTCGTCCGCGCGGGCGGAACGATCAGTCGTGTGGGGGTGCCCCAGTACGAGGACGCGCCGGTCGGGTTCGGGAGCCTGTTCGGGCCGAACGTCACCCTGACCGGTGGTCCGGCGCCGGTGCGCGCGTATATCGAGCAGCTGCTTCCGGCAGTCCTGGACGGCATCGTGCAGCCGGGGAAGGTGTTCGACCGGACCGTCGGACTTGCTCAGACGCCGCAGGGCTATGCCGCGATGGATGCCCGCGACGCGCTCAAGGTCGCGGTCCGGCCGTGACAACCGCTGTTTCCGGTCGGGCCACGACCGCGCCGATGATCCTGGTGCGCGCCGCATTGCGGGTTGGCTCCGCATACACCCGCCGCACGAGATCCGCGGCATGACAACTGCTCAGTGCGTCACTCCCCGCGCGTGCTGACCGATCCTAAGGTTGAAGCATGACCATCCCCGAATTGACTTTGAACAACGAAATCACGATGCCGGCACTGGGTTTCGGGGTGTACCAGACCCCGCCCGATGACACTGTTGCTGCGGTCGAGGCGGCACTGGAGACCGGATACCGGCACATCGACACCGCCGCTGCCTATCAGAACGAACGCGAGGTCGGTGAAGCCATACGCCGTTCGGGCATCGATCGCTCGGACATCTTCATCGAGACCAAGATCTGGATCACCGACTACGGCTACGACGCGACGCTGCATGCCTTCGACAAGAGCGCACGCAAACTCGGAATCGATCAGATCGACCTGCTGATACTGCACCAGGCTCTGCCCGGCGAGTTCACCCTCACCGTCGAGGCCTACAAGGCGCTCGAGACGCTGCTCGCGGACGGCCGCGTGCGCGCCATCGGTGTCAGCAACTTCATGTCCGGCCACCTCGCGCGACTGCGGGACGAAACATCGGTGGTGCCGGCGGTCAACCAAATCGAGGTACATCCGTACTTCCGTCAATCCGACGTGCTCGCGGCCAACGCCGCACGAGGGACCGTGTCCCAAGCGTGGTCTCCGATCGGTGGCATCACCTTCTACCGCCACGGCTCCCACGGCTCCACACTCGACGATCCCACCATCAAGAACATCGCAGCGGCACACGGGAAGACGCCGGCCCAGACGATGCTGAGGTGGCACCTGCAGCAGGGCCGCCAGGTGATTCCGAAATCGGTCACCCCGTCGCGTATCACCGAGAACTTCGACGTCTTCGACTTCGAGCTCACCGCCGATCAGCTCACTGCGATCGACGCTCTCGACACCGGGGTGCGCGGCGGACCGGAACCTGACGACATCACCCGCGAGACATTCGGCCTCGAAATCCCGGAAGCCTGAGGAGTACCGCAATACAGATCGACCCCCATACCGCGAGCACGAAGAACGCCTACTTGCCGGTCTTTTCCCGGTGACGACAACCAGGCCAGCAGCATGGGCGGCGCTTGCCCTCAGCCAGTTCGGTATGCGTCCTCTTGATCCGACGCCGTCTCGTCTCATCGAGCTCGGCATCCTCGACCCAGCAGATCCACTCATTGCGTGCCAGGGGTGTGATGTCGTTCCACGCGGCCAGTGCCGGGCCGTTATCGACCAATGCCTGTCGTAGATCTGTTGGCACTCCATGCACCGTGCCGCTCGGGACCGTGGGCTTGCCCATGTTTCGACACTACCGACGGTCGCCCAGGTATGGCGGGCGGTAGCCAAGCGCGGCGTGGTGTCGGTCCACCGGCAGGCCGCCTCCATCTGGCGCGGTCGCCGCATGCCGGCTTCGCCCACCTCTCGACGATGACCTGGCGAGTTACCGGGCCGTTTCCATCCAGGTGACCGGTAGTTCGTGGACGCCATAGATGTTCATATCGGTTCTTAGTTTCACATCGTCGGCGGGGATGGCGAGTTCGAGAGTGGGGAAGCGGCGTAGCAGTCCGGCGAAACCGGCGCGCATCTCGATGCGGGCCAGTTGCTGGCCGAGGCATTGGTGGACGCCGTGACCGAAGGACAGGTGACCGCGGGCCTTGCGACGGATGTCGAGTGTGTCGGGGTCGTCGAAGCGCTGGGGGTCGCGGTTGGCGGCCAGCAGTGAGACGACGACGGTCGATCCCTTGCGGATTGTTTCGCCGCCGAGTTCGATGTCTTCCGTGGCGTAGCGATAGAAGATGTCGGCAACGGCCAGGTAGCGCAGGAGTTCTTCGACGGCATCGGGTAGCAGGTCCGGGTCGGCGCGCAGTTCGGCTAGTTGCTCCGGGTGCTCCAGAAGCGCGAAGGTGCCCAGTGCCAGCATGTTGGCGGTGGTCTCGTGGCCCGCGAGTAGCAGCAGGAAGGCGGCACCGGTCAGCTCCTCGATGGTGAGGTCGTCATGGCGGGCCAGGTCGGAGAGTATGTCTTCGCCGGGGGCGGCGCGTTTGCTGGTGACGAGGTCGGAAAGGTACGTGGTCAGTGCAATGTACGCGGCCATCTTCTCGTCGAGCGGCTGGTCCTTGACCAGGAACTTGGCGGAGTTGACCTGGAAGTTCTCGCGGTCTGCGTAGGGGACACCGAGCAGTTCGCAGATCACCAGCGAGGGCACCGGCAGCGCGAACTCCTTGACCAGGTCGACCGGCGGGGTCAGGCGCGCCATCTCGTCCAGTTGCCGCTCGGCGATGTCGGTGATGTGGTCTTCGAGCTGCTTCATGCGTTTGACGGTGAAGGCGCCGGTGAGTTTGCGCCGCAGCCGGGTGTGGTCCGGCGGGTCCATGGCGATGAACAGGCCCGGGATTTGCGGGGACGGTTCGGTGGCTGCGGGCATGCCCGGGGTCTCGTAGGGCACGTGGAGAATGCCGATGTCCTGGCGGGAGCTGAGTCGGGTGTCGGCCATGAGCCGGCGGACCGCGTCGTAACCAGTGACGAGCCAGCCCTCGTGACCGTCGGGGAAGATCATGGGACTGACGGGGCGAGCTTCGCGCAGCCGGGTGATCTGTCGGGGCGGGTCGAAGGGGCCCGCATCGCGATCCATGGGGAGGCCGTGCTGGGTGGGAATCGTTCGACTCATCGGAATTCCTTTCGTGGCGGTAATCGGGTTCCCCGGGTGTCGTGCGGGATACCGGACGGCCGGTGGTGTCAGCGTGAGTGGTGTCTGATGGCGGTTACCGGTCGAGGATCGTGATTGCCGCGGCGGGGCAGGTGTGGGCGGCTTGGCGGACTGACGTGTGTTGCGGGGGTGGTGGTGTGGGATCGAGCAGAAGCACCCGGCCGTCCTCGGTGTTCTGGTCGAATACCTCGGGAGCGGTCAGTACGCACATGCCGGCGCCGATGCAGCGGTCCTGGTTCACGTCGAGATGCATCGGTTGGGTCTCGAACCCGGGGTCGCCGAAAGACTTGCGCAACCTGGTCACTGCAGTCGCCGGCTGAGATTGCTCGGTGGTCATGGTTTCCCTTTCTCCAGGGCCAGAAGGGGATCAGGAACGGCGGATCGTGATGCCGCCGAACGAGGTGTGTGCGCGCACCTCGACGGTCTCGTCGGACGCCTCGGGCCGGGCGGTGTCGTCCAGCAGGTTGTGCACCTGCCCGAACTTGCTGTTCACCTGCAGCCGTGCGGCGGCGCCCTCGGCGATGCCGATCTCCAGGTCGCCCATCGCAGTCCCGAGCTCGACCGAGCCACGGGCCACCTCGCCGAGGCGGATGCTGCCGTTGGACGTCTTCGCCTCGACCCCCGCGCCGGCCCGGTCGACGGAGATGTCGCCGTTCGTCGAGCGCACCCGGACGTTGCCGGTGGCCGCGTCGATCATGGTGTCGCCGTTGGAGTTCTTGACGGCCACGGAGCCCTCGGTCGCTCCGATGCGGACCCTCCCGGAGCCGGTGTGGATCTCGGCGTTGCCCGCGACGCCGTCCGCGGTGACGTGACCGGCCGCGGTGTCCACACGCAGGGGACCGCTCCGCTCGAGCCGGACGTTCCCGGCGGAGGTCTTGAACCTGCACTCCCCGAGTCGGCCGGTGCCGCTGAGGTCTCCCACCTGTACCTCGCCGGACACCTGCGAACCGCTGGGTAGGTTGATGGACACCTCCACCGACCTGGTCTTGTGGGAGAAGTCGAAAACGCGCGCTTTGGGCCCCGAGACCTGGAGCACGCCGTTCGCGTAGTCGACGCGGACCCGCTGGGCGGCGTACACGTCCGACTCATCGGATTCGTCGCTCGGGCGGACATCGACGGTGGTGTCGGTGCGGTCGCTCGCGGTGACCCGCACATTGCCGACGCCGAGCTCGAGCGTGACGGAAATCGGTTCGGGTGTATCGAAATTGGGCATGACTGTCCCCTTCTGATGGGTGGGCGAGACATCCCCGCAGGTCGGGGACGCGGTGTGGTGGGAGGCGGTGCGGCTACCGCACCCGGCGGGTGAGGCGCCGCGTCGTCTGTTTGACGCGCTGGGTCGTCCGGATCCCCGACTCGAGTGACCCGGTCAGGTGCTCGACCAACGTGCAGGGCGCGTCGTCGCCGCCGGCTTCGGCGTGTGTGGCGAACTCGCGTCCATGGTTGCTCACGTACGAGGTCAAGTCCATGGCACCAATATGGCACCAAGATGGCACCAGCGCAAGCCATGATGGCTCAATCGGGGCATCATGCAGCACCCGTCTCGTTCTTCTCGCAGGAAAAGTGCTGGTCAGGATCGCGTGCGGTGAAGGGCGCCGGGACGATCGGTGATGCCTTCAGGTATCGGGGAAATCGGCCTAATCACCGCCGCTCCCGCATGCCCGCTTGAATCGGCTATCCGCTGGTTGCGGCGCAACAGGTCCGTGGCCCGGGCTGCGACCGGGGCGTCGACGAAGTCTCATCCGGCATGCGCAGTGCGGCGTGCCCTGCTGCTTCGAACGAGTAAGACACGCCGCGCCCAGTCGAGTTGGTCGGGAGAGGGGGTGAAAACCCGGTGGATCGCCTGCAGCTGGGCGGGGTGGATCTCCGACATCCCGACGAATCCGAGGCCCCACGAATGTTCGGCTTCGGCCGTGAGGAGGCCGTCGTCGTCGAGTTGTGCGACCACGCTGTCGATCGGCGGCGGCAGTCCGGCCGCGCGGGCGGCGCGCACGATGAGAGCGGGCATGCGTGCTTCTTGCAAATAAACCTCCTTGTCACGCGCGTTTACGAGCACGTAACCCACGGCATGGTTTCCTGCCATTATCTTCAGTTTCATCGCATGGTGATCGACGTAGCGATTGCACAAACCCATCCCCAGGAGGACCCCAATGACCGTTGTCGATTCCAGTGCGATCGGACGGACCGTCGCACCGTTCCGCGTCACCGCAGATTTCTGGAAGTCTCTGCCGCAGATGCCGGTTGCGGAGTACCCGGGCACCGAAGGCTTCATCGACGACGTGTACGCAAACCCGGACGGGTCCGAGATGTCGGCAGGCTACTTCGAACTCCGGCGCACGGACAATCCCCTCGATTACCTCTACGAGTACGACGAAATGAAGGTTGTGCTCGAGGGCGAGTTCGTTCTCGAGAATCTCGACACCGGACAGACGGAGGTCGCCAAGGCGAAGGACGCGATCTTCTTCCCGAAGGGATCGCGGATCCGATTCACCACCCCTGACGGTGCGTTGGCCTACTACGTCGGTCACCGCTCCTTCGCGCCGTAATCGGCGATGGCAGTGACCACGGCGTCCTCTACCCGGTGGTGGCGGTGGGTGCTGCCGTGACGTCGGATGTTCAGCGCGCACTGTCACACTGTCACTACCGCCGCCGCGTTCGAAGGCGAATTCCGTTGTGGCGGTTCCCGAGCACCCTTATCGTCTACCACCACTCCCGCCGTCACCATGCCAATCATGGCTATCGAGCAGATTCGGAGGACCTGACGTGACCGAAGCAGTCGAGACCGCGACAACCAGCGCCGTAGTAGAGAGCGACCTTTCCGTCGAAGTTGCCGACACTTCGATGCTCTGCGAGGACATCCGTCAGGTCGTCCTGGCGCCAGTCGGGGGCGGAACGTTGCCGTCGTTCACCCCGGGCAGTCACATCGCGGTCACCTGGAAGCCGGGAACACGCAATTCCTACTCCCTGACAGGCCCGGCGATCGAACCGGACCACTACTCGATCTCTGTTCGACTGGACCGGGCCGGCGCCGGCGGGTCGCGGTGGGTGCACAACCTCGCCGTCGGCGACCAGGTGACCACGTCCCGCCCGCGCAGTGCGTTCGCTCCCATTCCGAACGCACGCCACCACGTCCTCGTCGCCGGCGGCATCGGGGTCACCCCGATCCTGTCGCACGTGCGTGCGGGAGTGCAGTGGCGTCGCTCGTTCGAGGTGATCTATTCCTTCCGCTCCGGCTTCGGCGCACACGTCGAGGACCTGATCGAACTATGCGGGGACCGGTTGACGATGGTGGAAACCCCGGAACAGTTCTGGGACCACGTGACACCGACTTTGACCCGGCAGCCGATCGGCACCCACCTCTACACCTGCGGACCGGCGCAAATGATCGACGCCGTCACCGAAGCTGCGCTCGCCGAGGGCTGGCCACTCCAGCGTGTGCACTCAGAGCCGTTCTCCTCCGGCATCTCCGCTGGGGGTGAACCCTTCACCGCGACCCTGGGCCGCACCGGTACCGCCGTGACTGTCGGACCCGACACCAGCTTGCTCGACGCGCTGCTGGACAACGGCTTCGACGTGCCGAACCTGTGCCGGCAGGGCGTGTGCGGGGAATGCAAGCTCCCGGTGCGCGGCGGACGGATCGAGCACCGCGACCTCTATCTCACCGATGAGGAGAAGTCCACGGGTGACGTGATGATGCCGTGTGTGTCCCGGGCCGCTGGCGCGGATCTGGAGCTGGACCTGTGACCTCCACGGCATCAGACACCGCAACCGAAGACCTCATGCACTCCCCATCCGCGCTTCCCCGCGAACAGTACCGGCAATGCCGCCCGGGAATGGCATGGCTTCGTGTACACGGCGGCGTCACCGGCTGACCACCTCGAACACCAAACCACCGGGCCTGTTCCTCAACGACTCTCAGAGGGAAATGTCATGACAAGCATCGACGACTCCGACATCGCCACCGCGCAGGTCGGCATTACCGCGGCCAGCATGGACCTATCCGGCCGCCAGTACCTCCTGATCGCGATCGGTGATGCCCCCAGTGCCACCGCCAAGGTCGAAAAGTGGGCGCGGGATCTCGACTCCGCGCACCGGGCAGTGGCGTTGCACAGCCTCCCCGACGGTGCGGGTGTCGCCCACCTGATCGACACCAGCACAGTCGGGGTCCGCATCATGATCGCCGGGGCGGAGTACGAGGTGATGCAGGCTGTTGCGGTAGCGCGCGAGGCGGGAATTCTGCCGTGCGAGTTGTTCATCCACATCTCACACGTGGACGTGATCAACGTCTTCTGCCCGCACTGCGACACCGCCACCCGGGCCACCGCGCGCCCAGACCACACCATTGAGTGCTCGGGCTGCGCCCGCGACCTCCTCGTGCGCCCGCACACCTCCTCGCATCGTGCGATGTATCTGGCATCGGTTGCCTGACGACCGACTGGGAATCACCCTGCACCGCCATTCCGGCCCGACTCTGGAGCGAAATACCATGACCGAACTGCTCACAAGCGACCTGACCTGTCTGCCCTGGCCTTTCCCGGCAGGGGACGAAACCTTCCGCTACGCGGTCAATGTCGAGCCTGCACCCCGGTATACCCCCACCCTCGCCGGGGGCTGGGGCCGACACGTCGTCGACCTCGGACTCGAATACGTGCCGATGATGCAGCTCAAACGGGAGATCCTGGCGAAAGACCCAGGGCGAGTGCAGATTTTGCCGCACATGATGCCCGCCTGCTGGGACGTCATGCTCTACCTCATGCGGCAGATGGCCGACTCCCACCCGGAAACCATGCAGCTGACCGGGCAGGGCAACCGCTACCACTGGCGCAACACGTTGCTTGACATCGACCAACACTTCGAAATGGGTGATCTGGTCACGCTGCCGGAGGACCCGCTGACCTTCATCGGCTGCCAGGTGCCTGACGACATTCTCCTGCTCACCGAGCGCCACGACCAACTTTGGTTCGACGCGGCCATCGTCACCTTCGCTGCCGACTGGTCGATCAAGTTCGATGTCGGTATGAACTTCAACGAAATTCACCGCCCCGTACCTGGGCTGACGAGCGGCGGCATCACCAGCCGTGCGCAGCAGTTCATGCGCCATCTCACCACGGACCGCATCTTCCGCCGCGCCAACTGGACTTTCTCCGCCGTTGGTTCACCGCACCGCGACACCAGCCTCGAAACCCGGCCCGAATGGGAAGACGACATTCCGAAGCTCGTCGCCGACGGAGACTACGGACGCGTGCAACTGCGGATCGAACTCGAACACCTCATCCGACTGCCCCTCACCGGAGCGCTCGTCTTCAACATCCACACCTACCTGGCGCCCCTGTCGGACATCGCCACCATTCCCGCGTGGGCCGAGCAACTCGCCGACATCATCACCGAACTTCCCGCCGAAATCGCCACCTACAAGGGCATCGACAGTTACCGCCACCACGCCGCCCGCTGGCTGCGTACACAGTCATCGGCTCCCGCCTCCATCTGAGACGATCGACGCCCTAGGAACCCCGCGGCCGTCGATTCGACACCGTCTGGTCGCGGATCGACGCCCTCAGATGGGGGTGGCGCCCGTGGTTGCTGACAGCGCTTCGAGAAAGGCGGTCGGGACCGTCGTCCACTCCGGCCGCCACAGCCCGTGCAGTTGATCGTCGCGGAGGGCGCGCAGGGTCGACATGACATACGGTCCTCCGTCGAGGAGGTACCGGATCATGTCGCGTTCCGCGCACTGCGCCGCGATCGATGCCAGCACCTGCTTCGCCTCGTCGTTTCGGCCTGCGGCCGCGAGGCAGCCGACGAGCAGTCGATTCGCTTGCAGTAGTGCTCGGTGCCGTCCCCGGCCTTCGATCCTGTGCACCCATTCCCCGGCCCAGGTGCAGGCGGCCGCGGTCGTCTCCGCCGATCGTCGACCGAGGAGAAGGGTGATGGCGGTGGCATCCTCGAGCTGCGCGGTGATCTCGTCCAATCCGTCGACCGGGTGACGCCGCTCGGCGAACTCGGCGGCGCGACCTGGTTCGAGAGGGAGGCCCAGCATGACCCGTTCGTTGTCGATCCTGGCCCGAAATCGCGGCAGCGACCGGGATTCGGCGGCCTCGGCGCCTTCGTCCAGCCGGTTTGCCGCCCCGTCGCGGTCTCCTCGCAGCGCCATGATGTGCGCTCCGACGACACAGGGGGCGAGCATGAAATCCACGCAGACGTCGTATCCGAGTTCTCGGCTCTCGTTCAATAGCCGTTCGGCGGTGGCGAGGTCGCCACGTTCGTAGAGCAGTTCGCCGAGCAGGGCGCTGGCGAGACGTGCAGCGTGTGAGTGACGTCCCCCGGACTTGACCGCGAGCCGCATCGCCTTCCGGAAGTGGTGTTCGGCCGCAACGACATCGAGCTGTTCATTGGCGGCGATGCCGTAGTAGCAATAGCCCCACGCCCCGCTGTACGGTCCACTGGTTCGCTCGTGGTACGTCGATGCCCAGTCCTGCATACGGCGTGCCGCGTCGAAGTCGAATCGGTAGACCTCGGCGAAGGTTGCGATGTCGGCCGCGGCGGAGACGACCGATGGGGGCAGGGTCTCCGGTCGCGACAGGCATTCCGCCATCAGCTCGTCGACGCCGTCGATCCGGTCCGAGAATATTGTGATGTCACCCTGAACGACGTCGGCCTCGACCCGCAGATCGGCGACTTCGGCCCCGGCCGTCGCGTCACGTTCGAGGAGGGAATAGACGCGGTCCAGTGCCGCCTGTGCGGGCCGGACACGCTGGAGTTCACAGTGGGCCCACGCCAACGTGAGCTGGAGACGGGCGCTGGAGACGACGAGCCTCGGGGGAAGTTTCGCCACCAGACCGAGCAGGGTGGACATTTTCGCGTGCTCGAGCAGAACCGTTCCGTCATGCTCGACCATATCGACTGCCCCTTTCTCGTCTCCTGCAGCGAGGGCATGATTGACGGCCTCACTGAGCAATTGACGATCGGCGAACCACCGCGATGCCGCGGCGTGGAGCTCGCCGATCCGCTCGGGTTGATCACGCTCGAGTCTTCTGCGCAGGTATTCGGCGAAGAGGTGGTGGTACCGGAACCAGTCGCCGTCGTCGTCGAGGCGGCGCAGAAACAGATCTCGGCTCTCGACGTCTTCGAGCATCGCCTGCCCACGCTCGACGCGCGCGAGTGACGACGCGAGGCTGCCGCAGATGCGTCCGGTGATCGAGGTGGCCATGAGGAATTCGAGCAGTCTCGGTTCGAGGGTCTCGAGCACGTTCTCGGCCAGGAACTCACCGATGGCGTGATGGCGCCCCGACAGATGACTGATCAGCTGCGTTGGGTCGTCGCATCCGCGCAGCGACAAGGAAGCGAGTTGCAGGGCGGCCACCCATCCGTCTGTCGAGCGCGTCAATGCGTCGACATCGCCGCGGTCGAGCGTCAGCCCTCCGAGATCGACGAGAAACGAATTCGACTCCGCGGCATCGAAACGCAGGGCAGCCGAATCGATTTCGACGAGCTCGTCACACACTCTCATCCGGCTCAGGGGCAGGCCGGTGCGGGTGCGGCTGGTGACGATGATCGGCAGGTGGTGGCAGCCGTGGTCGAGAAGAAACTCCATCGCTGTGATCGTCTCGGCACTGGTGACCCGGTGCCAGTCGTCGAGGACCACGGCCACACGCTGCCCGCTGTCGTGGACCTCGTTGATCAGGCTGACCATGACGTACTGTGCGGCCGCATCGCCGCGTTGCTCGAGCGCCTCACCGAGACCATCCCCGAGGGCCGGGCTGATCTTCCGGATCGCCTCGACCAGGTGCGCGAGAAACCACACGACGTTGTCGTCATCATGATCGACACCGAGCCATGCCACCGCCACGCCGTCCTCGGTGAGGACATCCCGCCACTGGGCGGCGAGCGTGCTCTTACCGAATCCCGCCGGTGCATGAATCACGGTCAGTCGTCGCGACCGGCCCGCGCGTAGGACGTCGATGAGCCGAGCCCGGGCAACCAGCAGACGGGTGGGCGTCGGTGGACGGAACTTGGCCGCGGCAGTGGGCGGCGGGATCGTTGTCGGCGTGCGCCGACGGACGGGACTCTTCAACGGGCGGGAGCTCCCCGACACGACGCCAAGCGTCCCGCCCAGTGGATTCTGTCCGTCCTCGCTCAGTTCGACCGGAAGCGCCATGTGATCGACGGACAGGCCCATTCGACGCTGGCACTCCTGCAGCTCGTACCCGAACTCGGCGGCGGTCGTCGGGCGCATCCGCGGGTCTCCGGACATGGCGCGGTCGACGACGTCGCACACGTCCTGCGGGATACCCTCCGCTCCGAAATCAGGGATGGGTTCGGTGGTGACCCGCAGGAATTGGGCAAAAACCCGCTCACCGCTGCGTCGCTCGAACGCGGCGTGGCCGGTGATCGCGCAGAACAGAGTAGCCGCGAGGCCGTAGACGTCCGAGCTCGGAGTTGGCGGCCCACCCGAGAGGACCTCGGGGGCGGTGAAGGCCGGCGACCCGAGAACGGACCTGGTGGAGGTCTCGAAGCCGCCGGCGATGCGGGCGATGCCGAAGTCGGTGAGCTGGGGTTCTCTGTACTCGGTGAGCAGGATGTTCGCCGGCTTGACGTCGCGATGGATGATGCCGAGACGGTGTGCAGTCTCGAGGGCACCTGCCAGTTTGATCCCGAGTCGCAACGCCTCGGGCCACTCGATCGGCCCCAGTCTGCGAATGCGGGCGTCGAGCGAATCGCACGCGTGATATCGCATCACGATGTAGGGGCGACCCGAAGAGGTGGCGCCGACCTGGTGGATGTTGACGATGTGCGGGTGCCCGGACAGCTGCCCCATCGCGCGTTGCTCACGCAGAAACCGTTCGAGGTTGTCGGTGTCGAAGTCCTCGGTGAGCACTTTCACCGCGACGGTGCGGTCCAGGGCAGGTTGACGGCACCGGTAGACGACGCCGAACCCGCCCCGCCCGATTTCCCGGGCGTCCTCGAATCCGGCCGCGGCCAGCTCCGTGGTGATCGCGCGACCGGGGGCACGCTGAGTGGTCGGTGGATCGAACTCGGCCATCGGCGGCCGCCTCACTCCCGGACATCGATACCAGACGTCGATCCCTCGCAGACACTGCTCGACTGCTCGACGTGGGTGTTGCTCCAGGATAGTCCCCGAGTTCGAGGGTCAGCCGTGCCGCGCGCGTGTAACCAGACCGGGTCGGCCCCACCTCTTCGCCTCGGAGCTCAGAACCTCAGTGAGCACCTTGAAAGGCGGGGTTCGCGGGTCCACCATCGGCCGTGAATCGGATCAGCCCGTGACGGGCGCACTCCACTGCGACGGGGGCCAGGGCCGCCCGGCGTCGTCAGTGTGCCCATTGGTGACACGGCGTCCGTAAAGCACGGCCGCCGAATGCAGGTGCGAGCCGGCTCGGTGCCGCCGAAGGACGAGGTGCTCCACCCAAGTGAAGGCACACAGGGTACAAACAAGGAAGTCTGAGGACGACGAACCCACCGGGAGTCCGGGTCTGGAACCTGTGTGCGTCGATCCGCTACGACGGACCAAACCCATACAGCTCGGTCAGGATTCGAGAAGCGCCGGCCCCTGCGGTGCGGATAACGTGGTCCGTATCGCCGACGAAGCGGTCGTCGATGACCGCGTACCCCGAGGGAGACGAAGATGAGTCCCACAATCCGCAGCCTGGTGGTCCCGGTATCCGACCTGGACGCCGCCAAGGCGGTCTACACCGCGCTGCTCGGCGCACCGCACACCGACGAGTCGTACTACGTCGGGTACAACGTGGACGGCTTCGAAGTCGCCTTGAATCCGAGTGGCGAGAACGCCGGACCTGTTGCTTTCGCCGACGTCGAGGATCTCGACGCGACCCGCGAAACCCTGCTCGCCGCTGGTGCGACCGAGCGCAGCGCCCCGCGCCAAGTCGCATCCGAGACGCGGATTTGCGTGCTCGCCGACGCCGACGGCAACCCGATCGGACTACGCGGTCGGTAGCCACGGCGTGGGCTCGGTCTCGTGAGTCGCCCCACGTCCCCCGCGCTATCGACCTCGAACCGACTCGCGCGGCGTGACGCTCGTTTGCCCACGATCATCAGGGCTGCGTATTACCCATGGGTTGATCTGAACGCTGGTTGAGGATCTAGCGTATCGGTCATGACACCAGATGACAGAACAGCGCGTGCAGCCGTGGATCGGGATGCCTTCGGACGCCAGGGATTCGGAGCGATGAGGTTGCGCGACGACAGCGCCGGTGGCCCGGATCGCGACCCGGTGGCCGTGGTTCATGCCGCGCTTGATGCGGGCATCACGATGGTGGACACCGCCGACGCGTACCAGAATGAGGAGCTGATCGGCCGGACGATCCGGGGCCGGCGGGATGAGGTGCTGCTGGCCAGCAAATTCGGCCTCGTGTGGCGGGATCAGGTCGCCGGCGGATTCGACGTGCGCGCCGATCCGTCATACGTGCGGCAGGCGTGCGAGGCGAGCCTGCAACGGCTCGGCGTCGACATGATCGACCTGTACTACCTGCACCATCGCAGTGAGACGACCTCGATCGAGGAGACCGTCGGCGCCATGGCAGAACTGGTCGGCCAGGGAAAGGTGCGCTACCTCGGCCTGTCCAATGTGAGGGCGGACGACCTGCGCCGCGCACACGCCGTCCACCCGATCGCCGCGCTCCAAGAGCAGTGGTCGCTGGACCACCGCGCCATCGAGCATCAACTGCTACCCGTCATCGCGGACCTCGGCACAGTGGTGGTGGCACACTCACCGACCAGTCATGGACTCCTGCACCAGACTCCGAGCGCAGCCGACGAGCAGCGAGCGAGCGGCCTGCATGCCGCCGTGGACGAGATCGGCGGCACCCACGGCGCCACGGCCGGACAGGTCGCACTGGCCTGGGTGCATCATCGGCAGCAGGCGCACGGTGTACCGGTGGTCCCGCTCCCCGGGACGACCAGCGTCGAACACCTACGCCTCAACGTCGCCGCGGCCGACCTGATCCTGTCCGATGTCGAGCTGCGACGGCTCGATTCCCTCGGGACGGCATCGTGACCTGCGTTGCCTCAGACGTCGACGAGGGAGCATTCAAGGTCGATCTCGCAGCGGAGTAGACGGCTGGATCGTCGAGCCGCGGGGTCAGATCTGCCGGTGTCCTTTCCGTTCGCATCGAATTCGGAACGACCGGGATGCCTCAGTCGATTTCACGGTCACTGCCGATGCGTGCCCGAGTCGAGGACCGGCCGAAGGACGTACTTTCCGCGAACGCCGCCCTGTGCGACCGCGCGGTGGGCGGCGGCGACCTGGTCGAGCGGTACGACGGCGTGCACGCGTGCCGGCAGGTAGCCGCTCGCAGTGGAGTCGAGGAGCTGGGCGAGCCGGGCACCGTCGGGCTGCGCCACCAGCTCCCGGACGGTGACGCCGCGTTCGCTTGCCGGCGCCGCGCCCGGCTGCACGCCGACGAAGAGGCCGCCGTCGCGGACCAGCGTGAGGCCCTGCTCCTGGAGTGCGGCACCGTCGGCTACCGCGTCCCAGGCGCGCGCCGCCTCTGTGGTGAAGTCGGCGCCGAGGCCGCGCACGAATTTCTCGTCTTCGGCCCGGGCGAGTCCGGTGACCCGCCAGCCGCGGTCCTGGGCGAGCGTGACGACGTTGGCCCCGACCGCTCCGGCGGCGCCGGTCACCAGCAGGCTCCGGCCTCCGCCGTCGCCGAGTAGGTCGACCAGCTGGTCTGCGGCCAGGCCGTTGAGCGGAACCGTGGCTGCGGTGGCCAGGTCGAGTCCCTCCGGCACGGGTGCGGTGTCGCCCGCCGGGACAATCAGCTGCTCGGCGTACGTCCCGAAGTCGCGGTCGAACCCGGCGACCAGCCCCGCGACGCGGCTGCCGACCGGGAGGTCGACGTCCGGACCGGCCGCCGTGACGGTGCCGGCGAAGTCCCAGCCCAGGCCGGTGTGGTCGGGCTGGTCGATCAGCCCGAGCCGGTGGAACACCCCGGCGGCAAGCGCCAGGTCGACGGGGTTGACCGCGGCCGCTGCGATCTCGACCCGGACCTCGCCCGGGCCGGGCTCGAGGACGGGGACGTCGATGATCTCGATGGAGTCGGGACCGCCTGGGGTGCGGACGATCGCGGTGCGGAAGGTGGTGGACATGTTCGCCTCCTGTGGGCCGGTGTTTGTGCTGTACCCACCACGATGGAGGGGTTACTCTCCAATGGGAAGTAGGCACTTCAAGGTGCGTATGTCACCGCGCAGGAAGGAGCGGTCGATGTCGACAACCACGGCAGCCCAGGAGCGGGCGCAGGCGAAGGTGGAGTACGAGGCGTTCCTGGCGACCTGTCCCAGCCGCCGGCTCCTCGACCGGATCTCCGACAAGTGGGTGACGCTGGTTCTCGCCGCGCTGGGCGGCGACGGACCACACTCAGGCCAGGACTGCGTCGGCGAGCCGCGGCGGATGCGCTACTCGGAGCTGTCCCGGCGGCTGGCCGGAGTCAGCCAGAAGATGCTCACCCAGACGCTGCGCTCCCTCGAACGCGACGGCCTGCTCACCCGCACGGTGACGCCGACCGTGCCTGTCACGGTCACCTACGAGCTGACCGACCTCGGGATCTCGCTCCACGCCGTCATGCGCGGCATCAAGGGGTGGGCGGAGGCGCACATGGACGAGGTGCTCGCCAACCGAGAGAAGTACGACACTGGCGTCGACTAGCGGCGGCGACGGCCATGGTGTGCCGATGCCGGTGATGCTACGAGAGGACGTCGGCAAGGTCTTCGAGGATCGCGGCTTTGTCCTTGGTGCCCACTATCTGTTTGACGACCTCGCCGTCGTGGAAGAGGACCATGGTCGGAATCGACATGATGCGGAAGTGCTTGGTCGAGTCGGGGTTTGCGTCGACATCGAGTTTCGCGACGGTGAGTCTGTCGGAGTGCTCGGAAGCGATCTCGTCGAGTACTGGGGCGATCTTCTTGCACGGCCCGCACCACGGCGCCCAGAAATCGACCAGTACTGGCATCGTGCTGTTCAGGACAATCCTGGTGAAGGTGTCGTCGGTCACGGTGACCGTGTGGGCGTCGGACATGGGTGGCTCCTTGGGTTGAAAGACTGTACGGATCACGTCGAATCCGGTTGGTCAGGCGAGGATGTCGACCTCGGGGTCGAGCTTGATGTCGACCACGTATGGTCCTCGGAGATCGTGGGTGATGTGCCGGAGTTCGTCGAGCTCCTCGATCTTCCGAACGGACATCGATCCAGCGCCGATCGCTTCGGCGATGGGCCCGAATTCTGGCCACATATTGAGGGAATGGTCCGGATCGGCACCGTAGCGTTGAAGTTTGGTGTGCTCGGCACCGTAGGCGTTGTCGTTGAAGACGAGGACCAGGACGGGCAACCGGAGTCGGACCGCGGTTGTGAGTTCGGCCAGGTGCATCATGAATCCTCCGTCGCCGACGACGGCGATGGTCAACTCGTCGGGACGCGCGATCGCGGCACCGATTGCGCCGGCGAGACCGAGTCCGATTGCGCCGAAGCCTCCCATGGTGGTGAAACGCCGCGCGTCGGGCACCTCGATGCGTGGCCAGACAGCGTTCGTGAAGCGGCCGATATCGCTGACCATCGTTCGGTCGGACGGCAGCACGTCGTCGAGTCTGAGGCAGGCAGTTCGCACATCGACCGTGTCGACCGCTGTGTGGTCCTTGTACTCGGCCTCAGCGCAATAGTCGACCAGGTTCTGCTGCACCGACTGCAGCCATCCCGGGTGTGAGGGTGTGTGGTCTATCGCGTCGAGAGCTTCCCGGATCGCGTCGGCGACCACGGCGGCGTCGCCGGCGATGTATTCGCTGGCGGGTAGGTACCAGCCGAAGCGGCCTGGATCGATGTCGACCTGGACGACATGTTTGTCGGCCAGAAGTTCGCCGTGGAAGGTGGTGTAGACGTTCAAGCTCGCGCCGAACGCGATGATCAGATCCGATTCGGCGATGGCTGCGGCGGCCACGCTGTGGGAGAGGCTGCCGCAGATTCCGAGGTTGCTGGGGTGCCCACGGAACATGTCCTTGGCCAGCACAGACGTCGCGACCGGGGCGGCCAGTGTCTCGGCGAGAGCGCGCAGTGCTTCGTCGGCCCGCGACAACACGGCGCCGTAGCCGGCGAGGACGATCGGGCGTTTGGCGCTCGCGACAAGGCCGAGCGCGGCATCGAGGTCGTCGATTGCCGGAACCGAGGGCGAGGAGTGTATCGCGGGGGAGACCGGAGATTGGTAGCCCGCGTCTTCGAGCATCAAGTCGACCGGAATGTTCAGTACGACCGGTCTGCGTTCGGCGACCACCCGTTGGAACGCTCGATTGAGGTCACGACCGAGGGTTTCCCGCCGATGCACCTTCTCGTATCCCGCTCCCGCTGCCTGTGCGAAGGAACTGATGTCCATCCGTTGAAAGTGGGTCGGTTCCGCCGGTGTGTCCCCGGTCAGGAGTAGGACTTGGCTGCGGCTGCGGACTGCTTCCATCAATGACGTCATGGTGTTGGACAGTCCGGGGCCATGAGTGACCGTGGCGACGCCGACCCGTCCGGTGCTCCGAGACCAGCTGTCCGCCATAGCGACCGCGCTGCTCTCATGCACGACGGCGACAAACTGGCCTCCACGCTCACGGTAGTTCGCGACATACAGCATGTTCGCGTCACCCATGAGCCCGAACATCACATCGACGCCGTGCCCGAGAAGGGAATCTGCACACGCCTCGAAGATCTTCATACGAAATTCCCCCTAGTGAGATCCGGCAGCTGCCAGATACCGTTCGACGTCTAGTGCTGCACTGCAGCCACTGCCGGCCGCAGTGATCGCCTGCCGGTAGGTGTGATCGACGAGGTCGCCGCACGCGAACACACCGGACACCGGCGTCCGCGAGGTTCGTCCTTCGGTCAGGACGTATCCGGCATCGTCGAGTGCGACTTGTCCATGCACGAGCTCGTTGCGCGGATCGTGCCCGATCGCGATGAACACCCCGGTCACGCGCAACGTCGAAAGTTGATCGGTGGCCGTGTCACGCACCACGAGTCCGGCAACCTGCTCGACGCCGATCACGTCCTCGGCGACGCTGTTCCACAGGAACCGGATCTTGGAGTTTGCGAACGCGCGTTCCTGCATGATCTTCGAGGCCTTCAGTGTGTCCCGGCGGTGAATCACGGTCACGCTGGCCGCAAACCGGGTCAGGAACATCGCTTCTTCCAGCGCGGAGTCTCCGCCGCCGATCACTGCGATGTGCTGATCGCGGAAGAAGAAGCCGTCACAGGTGGCGCACCAGGACACTCCGTGCCCGGACAGACGTTTCTCGTTGGGCATCCCGAGGGCGCGGTAGGCCGATCCCATCGCCAGGACAACGGTTTTGGCCGTGTACTGACGATCATCGGTGGAGACGCGCTTGATCTCGTCACCCAGGTCGACGGTGGAGACGTCCCTGGCGATCAGCTCCGCACCATAGCGTTCGGCTTGCTTGCGCAAGGTGTCCATCAGCTCCGGTCCCTGAATTCCTTCCACGAAGCCGGGAAAGTTCTCGACCTCGGTCGTTTGCATGAGTGCGCCGCCGTATTGGGTGCCCTCGAAGACCAGCGGGTGCAGGTTTGCGCGGGCGGTGTAGATGGCGGCGGTGTAACCGGCGGGCCCGCCGCCGATGATGATGACGTCGCGTGGGGAGTTCATGGTTGCTCCGAGTCAGTGAAAGGCGGCAACGCCGGTGATGGCGTGGCCGACGATGAGGGTGTGGATTTCGCCGGTTCCTTCGTAGGTCAGGACGGATTCGAGGTTGGCCATGTGCCGCATCACCGGGTATTCGAGGGTGATGCCGTTGGCTGCCAGGATGGTGCGGGCGCTGCGGGCCACGTCGAGGGCGCTCTGCACGTTGTGCAGTTTGCCGAAGCTGACCTGCTGGGGGTGGAGTTGTCCGGCGTCCTTGAGTCGGCCGAGGTGGAGTGCCAGCATGAGTGAGGTGTTGACCTCGGTGAGCATCTCGACGAGTTTGCGCTGGGTGAGCTGGAAACCGGCGATGGGCCGGCCGAATTGGGTGCGCGTGGTGGAGTAGTCGAGCGCCGCTTCGTAGCAGGCCCTCGCTGCGCCGACTGCTCCCCAGATGATCCCGTATCGGGCTTCGGTCAGGCACGAGAGGGGGGCACGCAGGCTGGTGGCCTGGGGGAGTGCGGCGCTGGTGGGGAGCCTGCAGTCCTCGAAGACGAGTTCCGAGGTGGTGGATGCGCGCAGCGACATTTTGTGTTTGATGTCGCGGGTGGAGAAGCCGGGGGTGTGGCGAGGGACCACGAAGCCGCGGATACCGTCGGGGGTCTTCGCCCACACGACGGCGACGTGGGCTTTGCCGCCGTTGGTGATCCACATCTTGCTGCCGTTGAGTACCCATTGTCCGTCTTCGAAGCGGGCGGTGGTGCGCATCCCGGACGGGTCGCTGCCGGCATCGGGTTCGGTGAGTCCGAAGCATCCGATTGCTTTGCCTTCCGACATCGCCGGTAGCCACGTCTGCTTCTGTTCCTCGCTGCCGTAGCGCCAGATCGCGAACATCGCGAGTGATCCCTGGACGGAGACGAAGCTACGCAGGCCGCTGTCGCCGGCTTCGAGTTCCAGGCAGGCGAGCCCGTAGGCGACCGCGCTGGTTCCGGGGCAGCCGTAGCCCCGCAGGTGCATGCCTAGCAGACCCAGTTCTCCTGCAGCTCGGGGGAAGTCGTCGGGCAGGTATGCGTTGTCGTAGGCGTCGGGAAGTCGGTGGAGCAGGTCGCGGCGGACGAATCCGCGGACGGTGTCGCGGATGAGTCGTTCTTCATCGGACAGCGAGGCGTCGATGTTCAGGAAGTCGTGGGCGTTCAGCGGCGGGGGAGTGGTCTGCATCAGGTCTTCGGTGGTGGTCATGAGTGGTCCTTCGTCATGCGGTTTCGCGGCGGGATTCGAGTTCTTCGAGCCAGCTTCGGATGTCGGTGCTGTGTTCGCCCAGGTGCGGTGCCCGGGTTCGGTACGTGACCGGTGTGGCCGACAGGCTGATGGGGTTGGCTACTTGGCGTCCGAGTCGGGTGTCGCCGTCGGCGGTGTTTGTGACGGGTTCGAGGCCGAGTTCGGTGGCGAGATGGAAGGCATCCGCGATGTCGTTGACCGCGCCGGCGGGCACCCCGCGTGCTGTCAATGCTTTAGTCCAATGGTGCGCTGGGTGCGGTGCCAACGCTCGTTCTAGGCTTTCGCGTAGAGCTTGTCGATTCCGGACTCGAAGTTCGTTGGTGGTGAAGCGATCGTCTCGAGCCAATTGAGGGAAATCCAGAGTGGAGCAGAGGTCGCTGAACTGTCGGTCCGTGCCCACAGCGAGTACGAGAGCGCCTCCGCCGGTGGCATATGTGTCGTAGGGGGCGATGCTGGGATGCCCGTTGCCGAGGGCGTGGGGAATCTTTTCCGCCAGAACGTATCCCGAAGACTGATTCGCCAATGCGCTCAGCAGTGCCGACATGAGGTTCACTTCCACGCGCTGGCCCACTCCGGACCTTTCGCGTTCGTGGAGCGCGGATAATATTCCGACCGTGGCGAAGAGGCCGGCCAGCACGTCGACGAGAGCGACGCCGGCTTTCGTCGGTGAGTTCTGATCGGGTCCTGTGATGCTCATCAGCCCGCCGAGTGCTTGCACGAGGAGGTCGTAGCCGGCGAGTTCGCGGCCGGCTCCGGCACCGAACGCTGAGATGCTGCAGTACACCAATTCGGGGTTGGCCTGGCGAATAGTGGTTTCGTCCAATCCGAACCCCGCCATGGTGCCGGGTCGGAAGTTCTCCACGAGAACATCTGCGTGCTCGGCGAGGGTCCTGGCGACCTCGAGATCGTCCGGGTCGCGGAGATCGAGCACGATGCTGCGTTTGTTCCGGTTGACGCCGAGGTAGTAGGTGCTCTGATCGTCGACGAACGGGGGACCCCAGGCCCGGGTGTCGTCCCCTTCGGGGCGTTCGACCTTGATGATTTCGGCGCCCAGGTCGCCCAGTGTCATCGTGCAGAACGGGCCCGCGAGGACTCGCGAGAAGTCCGCTACCAGTAGGCGAGAGAGCGGAGGGTTGGTCATGTCGTCTCCTTGGATCGGTGCGTACGTGCTCGCTGCCGGTAGTGACAGCGCCACCCATGCCTTCGGGCTGACAGACCGAGGTCCGCCGGTCCCGGGGCGGGTGCAGCGCCGTGGGATTTCGAGATGCGGTGGGGTGCCTGGCTGCTGGGCACCCCACCGCGGCCTTGCTAGACGGAGGACGTCGTCGCGGTCCGCGTGGCCCGGGTGGGCGTTCCTGTCAACCAGATATCGAGGGCCTGAGGAGCGACTTCGGCGGCGCGGCCTTCGAGCTGCTCGAGAGTCAGGCTGCTGATCGGGTGGGTGATCACGACGGGCTCGAGGTCCGCCATTCCACGTGCGTCGCGCTGTAGGCGGGCTTCGTGCTCGAACTCGGTGGTCACGATGACCGCCGTGGGCAGTCCGGCCTGTTCGAGGCGAACACCGTCGGTGACACACGCGGAGCAGCAGGAACCGCAGTCGCCGATTGCAGTCAGCGCAATGTCGTTTTCGGCGGCAATCCGGTTGATTACTTCAGCACTTGCGTCTGAGGAGAAGTGCTCCTTGTCGTAATACTCGACGGAAGCGAACGTCACGCCCCGTTGCTCGAGTGCCCGCACGGTGGCACGCAGGAGTTTGGCAGCATTCCACTTCGTGTTGCTCAGCACTGCCAGACGAAGGCCATCTGCGCTGTTCGGCCGGGTTGCCAGGGGAGAGGCCTCCACCTCGACAACACCTCGGGGGTCGTAAATACCATCGTTCATCGTTCTTTCCTCGCTGTCAGATCTTGTGTTGTGAGCGGTCGGGGGAGCTACAGGCGGCAGGAGCCGTCCGAGCATTCGAGGCCGCCGGGGTCGCCTGTCGGCACGGTGTCGTCGTGGACGGCTCGTAGCACCGGCGTTGTCGCCGTGCTCCATCCGGGCAGGAAGGCCGAGAATCGACCGGCCGCGCCGCCCGCGATGAACAGATGGATGTCGTCGGGCGTAAACACGATCGGCACCTGTCGGCCGGACTGGCGCGGATACCACTTCGGCAGGTTGCGGTTGTAGGTGGTTCCGCCGGGAGGGGCGTAGCGGTTGCCGTAGCTGACCTTGTCCCAGTCATTGGTTCCGTTGAGCCAGAGGTACCGGCGGATGTCGTCGCGGGTCCATCCGAAGGATGCGATCGTGCGTGCGTGTTCGATGCCGAGGACGACGGTGCAGGAGCCGCCGAGCACGGCGTTGTTGTGACCGATCGTGCTCATGGCCGAGGCGATGGAGTCCAAGATGCCCTGCGGGTCATCGGAGATGTGGTTGGTCACGCTGTGGGGGGCTTCGGCGCCGATGACGAGCACCGTGCTGTCCTCCGGGGCGTAGCCGTGTTCGACGTGGTAGGGAGCCCAGGGGCTGGCTTCTTCGTTCTCGGCGATGCAGAAGGTGTACTTGCCCGGATGGCCGAGGGTGCTCTTGTCGAGTTCACCGGGGATGCCCCCGCCGACGCTGAGCATGATCAGTCGCACTGCCCGGCCTATGGTCGCGTTCGCTCGGTTGCCGGAGCCGAAAAGATTCCCCCCGGAGTTCATGCCGATCTCGCGAGCGATCGGACCGTTGACGACGATCAGCGGCGAGACGACATGGGTGGTGGCCTGGATTCCGTTGAGGTTGAAGCGGGTGTCCGCCAGGGAGAGTACTGCGGCGCGCACGACGGGTGCATATTCCGGCTTGCAGCCGGCCATCACCATGTTGACTGCGAGGAGTTCGCGGGTCAGGCTGCCCCATCGCGGCGGGATTCGTGCCTCGAGGGTTTGGGGATTGCCGCCGAGTGCCTCGACCACGGCCGCGACTCGCTCTGGTGTTGGGGGAACGACTGGCAGTCCGTCGCTCCACGGCTGGTTGAAGTAATGCTCGACCAGGTCGTTGTGGTCGATGCGGGGTTGTACGGCAGTCATTTCGGTTGTCCTCCTGGGTAGATCTGAATTACCTAGGCCAACCGTAAGTCCGCTACACCATCACAGTCCAAGACATGTTTGGTCACCTATTATATTCTGTGTATATGAATGATCCGGAGATGCGATTACTCCGCTATTTCGTCACGGTCGCCGAGGAACGTCACTTCGGACGCGCAGCCGAACGGCTGCATATGGCGCAACCGCCGCTGAGTCAGCAGATCCGTAAGCTCGAGCACCAGCTGGGGGTCGAGCTCATCGATCGTTCACGGCGGCCGATCGAACTCACCGATGCCGGTCATGCCCTGTTCGAGGAGGCTCGCCTCTCGCTCGTGCACGGGGAACGAGCCTTCGCCGCAGCACGGCGGGCCGCCACCGGGCACCTGGGGCATCTGCATATCGGCGCCCTGCAAGCTGCCGTCGATGGGGTGTTGTCGTATGTGATGCGTGCCCACCGTCGTGCGTACCCGGACGTCAAACTCGAACTCGCGGAACTGGGTACAGCGGATCAGATCGTTCAGCTCACCGAACATCGACTCGACGTCGGTTTCCTACGTGGGCCCGTGGACGAACCGACGCTGACTGTGGAGACGCTGATCGACGACCCGCTCGCGGCCGTCGTGTGCGATGACGACCCTCTCGCTGACCGCGGGAGAATAGACCCCGGGATACTGGCCGATGAACCCATCATCCTGTGGACGCGGGCCGCAGCGCCGACCACCTTCGCCGATGTGGTCGAGCTGTTCCGGCAACACAGGATCCAGCCACCCGTCGTCGAGGAATCTCCGCGCATTCAAACCATTCTGGCGCTCGTTGCCTCCGGTGCGGGGGTGGCGTTGCTGCCTACATCGTTCATCAATCTCAGCCGCCAGGGAGTCCGGTTCGTTCCACTCCACGACCCGCTCCCGCACCGCCCGCTATCGCTTGCCTGGCGCGCCGGCCAACAGTCGCCTCTCGTCGCAGGCTTCGTCGACGTCGCTCGCCGCACGGGACCGCAATATCTGCACGATCTGACGCTGCGACACCCTCAGCTCCGACCAGAAGCGTGACCCGAAGTTGTCACGGATAGGTGCGCCGAGGTGATCAATGCCCGTAAACTCGATGCATGACACACATTGATTGTGGGCGTTGCCTGTATGGAACTGCGTGATCTGGAGGCATTTTCCGCTGCAGCGCGGTTCGGGCACTTCGGGCAAGCCGCCGAGAATAGATTCATGTCGCAATCGGCGCTGAGCCGTGCCATCGGACGTTTGGAAGACGAACTGGGAGTTCCGCTGTTCGATCGTGTCGGACGAACGGTACGACTGAACCGGTACGGCGAGATCTTCCGGGCCCGCGTGGAGGAAGCCTTCAAAGCGCTCGATACAGGATGGTCGGAGATCACCGACGCCGTGGATCCGAATCGCGGGATCGTGACGATGGCGTTCATACCCTCTGTCGGACCGATCCTGGTCCCTCGCCTGCTTCGAGAGTTCCGGCGGACTCATGCGAATGTGCGCTTCCAGCTGTCACAGGGCGGGGCAGGGTCCGTTGTCGGGATGCTTCAGGACGGCTCGGTGGACCTCTGTCTGACAGCTCCCGACCCGCAAGTGCCTGGTGTGGAATGGGTACCACTGTGGAAGGAGCCGATGATCTTGGCTGTTCCCGAAGACCATCGACTGGCCACTGCGGACACTGTGCAACTGGCCGACCTCGCAGAGGTTCCGGTAGTTACGCTGAAGCGCGGCTTCGGAATTCGGCAGATCACCGATGAGCTCTTCGAGGAAGTCGGTGTCACCCCGACAATCGTGTTCGAAGCTGCCGACGTGCCCACCGTCCGCGGCCTGGTGGCAGCCGGCCTCGGTGTCGCCGTTCTCCCTCCCTCTCCCGACACACATCAGGTCGGGTTGCCCATAGAGGTACCGATCAGCGATGTCGACGCCAGCCGCGTCGTCGGGGTTGCACGAGTTACCAGCCGCTATATGCCTGCCGCTGCGCACGCTTTCCTCGAGCATGTCATTTCCATGGCGGAGACCCCGCGGAGTTGAAGCTCCACGGGGCCGGTGTCCGGCAGTCAGCCCAGGCCGAGATGCGGAAGCCAGAGGACGACACCGATAGCGATCAGGATGCAACCGACCAGGTCGAACACCGAGCCGGTACGAAGCATCCGTTTGATCGGAACGAAACCGGAGCCGTACACAATTGCGTTGGGAATCTGGGCGATCGGAAGCATGAATCCGAACGATCCGCCGAAGACGCTGGCAACAGCAGGAATTACCGGATTGATGCCGGCCGCCATCGCGATGGGCACGACGATGGGCACGACTATTGCCACAGCCGCAGTATTGCTCGTGGTCTCGGACAGCAGGATCGCCATTGCGACAGCGAAGAGAGTGATCACGAACAGGCTCGGAAAGCCTAGATTCTGGCTGAGTGTCTCACCGACGAGATCCGCGAGACCGGTCGAGGACAACAGACCGCCGAGTACGATGCCTGCGCCGACCAGGACAATCACTCCCCAGTCGATTCGCACCGCCTGTTCCCAGTTCAAAACCCTCGCGCCGGTTTTGCTCCCGGGCAGAACGAACAGCAGGGTCGCCGCAATCACTGCTACCGCGCCGTCGTCGAGGTGGCCGGCAACGAAGGTCGCGATCGAGGAGTCGACGCCGAACGTCAGCGAGACAACGCTCGGGGTCAACCATCCCGCACACACCAGGCAGAAGGCGAACAGCGTGCTGCGCTCACCTGTCGAGAGTCGGCCGAGTTGCGCACGCTCGTGACGCAGGTAGTCGAGGTCGGGCAGAGCGCGGCATTCCGGGCGATTCATCGAGATGATGACGACGCACAAGATGACGAACATGATTGCGACGATGGGGGCTGTTGCCGCTGTCCACTGCAGGAAGCCGATGGAGCTGCCCGTGAGCTTTTCGATGTAACCGATGCCGACGAGATTGGCTGGGCTTCCGATGGGCGTCAACATGCCGCCAACCGCCGCTGCATACGCGATCATCAGCATGAGAGCGGTCGCAAATCGGGTCTGCCTGGGCGCGGATGAATCAGTATCCCCTGGGGACATGATGGGGTTGAGCGTGCGGATCAGACCCAACCCGATCGGCAACAGCATCGTCGCCGTCGCCGAGTTCGATACGAATGCGGAGATCACCAAGGCGATGAACCCGAAGGCCACGATCACGCGATAGGAAGACTTCGCGACCCCCGGCAGGGTAAGCACACGCAGCGCGAACCGGGCATCGAGGCCGTGCACGTTGATCGCCTTGGCGAAAAGGAAACCTCCGATCAGCAGAAAGATGACCGAGGAGGAGAACGAGGAGAAAACGAGATCACTCCCGTTGCCGCCATCGGGACTGTCCGCGATACCGAGTGTTGCAGCGAGTCCGATCGCGAGGAGCGACGTCACCGCCAGCGGGAGCGCCTCGGTGATCCAAAACGCCACGGCCAGAATCAAGATCGCTGCCAGCCGTTGCTGGGGTCCACTCAACCCCGTCGGGATCACGAGTAGGGCGACGAACCCGATGCCGCCGACGAGGAGGCCGATGGCTTGTGTCCTTGTGCGGCTGGGTAAACGCTCCTTGTCCACGGTGGGAGGAACCTTGTTTCCCGTTGTGTTCGGTACTCGAGTCGGCACTGTCATCTGGGCCTCCGCTGGACGGCATCGCGACGTCATACGTACGCGTGCGATGAGGAATCGTTCATAAGCGCTTATGTGGGTCAGGTCACGTTAAGCACCCGCAACCATTGCGGTCCAGTGAACGATTTGCCTATAACTCATGCGCGCGACGCATATAGACGGTTACGGGATGTCGGACAGCTCCGGCGTCACGGCCGACACGTCGGGCAGGGAGAAGCCCCTCGGTTCGGTGGGTATCGGTCCTCCGCGATTGAGGTCGCTTCTCGCTGATTCAGCTGCGGTCGGCGGCAATGGCGTCGCGTGGGTCGTCCAGGTCGCGGTTGATCGGGTCGGGGGTGATGTACGTGGTGCCGATGGTGATGAGCGTCAGGATGCACAGGTATCCGGCGATGAACACCCATGACCCCAGTCCGGCGCCGGGGACGTCCGGGCCGCCGTCAGTGGCGACGACCATCGCGATGATCCAGGCGCCGATCAGCGGTGCGATACCGCCGGAGAGCACCGCGGAAATTTCACGGGCCACCGACACGCCGAGGTAGCGCTGTCGGGAGCCGAACAGCTCGCACATGAATGCGCTCTGCGAGCCGAACATTCCCCAAGTCCCGATCCCGAGCGCCAATGAGATGACGACGATGGTCAGCACCACGCTGCCCTGGCTCAGTGCCCACCAGATCGGGAACGCGGACACCAACTGGAAGTAGGCGAAGGCGCGGTAGGTCCTGACCCGGCCGAACCGGTCGGAGAGCTTGCCGGCGATCGGGATCACGATCGCGCCGAGGGACGCGGCGAACACCAGCGAGAGGGCACCGATCGGTCCCTTGATGCCGACCGCGGCGCTGGTGACGTAGGCGACCGCCAGAGCCTGGTACATCGAGGACGAGCCGTTCTCGGCGAGGCGAAGGCCGATGCCCCGCAACAGAGACGGGCGGGAGTGGGCGAGCAGGTTGTGCAGCGGCCGCTCGTCGATCTGATCGCGGACCTCGAGTTTCTCGAAGGTCGGCGACTCCTTCAGGTTGACCCGCAGGTACATCGCGACGCCGAGGATGACGACGCTCGCCAGGAACGGCACCCGCCACAGCCAGGTGTCGGTGATCTCGCTGTGGCCGCGGTAGACGAGGAAGTAGACCAGGGCCGCGGTAACGGTGCCGACCTGCACACCGAGGAACGGCAGCGACGCGTAGAAGCCGCGCTTGTTCGGCGGGGAGTACTCGGTCATCAGGATCGAAGCGCCGGCCATCTCCGCGCCGGCGCCGAGACCCTGGACGATGCGTAGAAGGATCAGCAGGATCGGGGCGAGCATGCCCACGCCGCCGGAGTACCAGTCGCCTTCGCTACCGTGGTAGGTCGGCAGCAGACCGATACAGGTGCTGGCGACGCCCATCATGATGATGGTGGCCATCAGCACGAACTTGCGGCCCAGCCGGTCACCGAGCCGTCCGAAGAACACCCCGCCGAGGGGGCGAACGGCGAAGCCGATGAAGTACGTCGCGAAACTCAGGACCAGCCCGGTCGAGGCGTTCTCACTCGGGAAGAACAGCGGCCCGAACACCAGCGCGGACGCCAGGCTGTACAGGGCGAAGTCGTAATACTCGAGGGCGCTTCCCACGGATGCGCCCCACGCTGCCTTGCGTAGGTCTTTCGTGGTGACCACCGGGATATCCGTGTGGGCTTCGGGACCAGCCGTGGACGGTGAGTGTGGATTGAGGGTCATAGTGTGCCAATCCGGTCGAGGGATCTGCTGAGTAGCGAGAAGGACTGAGGGGCTTACGAGTTGGTGAAGACGGGGGTGGTCTTGTTCTGGAAGGCGGCGACCCCGACTGCGAAATCATCGGTCGACGCGGTGAACCCACTGCCAAGGGCCTCGAGGATCACGGACGGGGCGCCGACGGCGGCCGCGTCGACGAGCTGCTTGCTCACCTGCACAGCGGCGGGGGCACCTTCGAGGATCCGGTCGACGATCACCCCGACGTCGGTGGCGAGACTGTCACGGTCGGAGACCGCGGTCAACAGCCCCCATGTCAGCGCCGTCTCGGCGTCGAGTTGGCGGCGGGTAAAGATCATTTCCTTGGCCCGCGCGGCCCCGACTACGTGCGTGAGACGCTCGGTGCCACCCCACCCGGGAATGGTTCCGAGGCTGGTTTCGGGGAGTCCGAGGCGGGCGGTGGTGGCGCCGACTCGCAGGTCGCAGGCGAGGGCGAGTTCGAGTCCGCCGCCGACGGCGATCCCGTCGACGACCGCGATCGTCGGTTGGCGCAACTGGGCGAGAAAGTTGAACACCCGGTGGCCTTCGGTGATCCAGCGTTTCCACATCTGGGCGGGGGTGAACTGCGCGAACTGGGTGATGTCGGCGCCGACACAGAACGCCTTGTCTCCGGCGGTTTTCAACAACACCACCTGGGCGTCGGAGTTCTCGATGGCCCGCAGTTCAGTGTAGAGGTTGTCGAGCAGCTCGAGGGTGAGGGCGTTGAGTTTGCGCGGTCGGTCGATCAAGATGGTCGCGACCCGGCCGGCACGGTTCCAGCTCACGTTGATGCGGCCGACGTTCTGGTGGATCTCAGTGGTGTTCATGGAAAGTTCCTCGGTAAGTGTGGTCAGCTCTGCAGTGCCTGCACGCGCGGGTGCGCGGGCAGTGGGGCGAGGGTCAGGCCCTGCGCGCGCGGGGAGAACAGCTCCGGCGCCATGGTCTTCAGGTTCGGGTCGACGAGCAGATCGAACTCGGACTTGTCGAGAATGTCGCGCTGCAGGTCCACGCCGGGCGCGATCTCGATGACGGTCAGTCCCTCGGGCCGCAGTTCGAGGACGGCCCGTTCGGTGACGTAGAGGACCTTCTGGCCGTTGGCGAGTGCGCGTGTGCCGGAGAACGTGGGGGAGTCGACCTCCTCGACGAACTTGGTGTGTGGTCCGTCGGCCCGGATATGCAGGGCGCCGTCCTCGATGGCGATGTCGCGGCGGCCGGCGGTGAAGGAGCCGACGAACACGATCGACGGTGCAGCGGAGGTGATGTCGGCGAACCCGCCGACGCCGGCGGTGACGTGCCGGCGCTTGGGGAGGCTGTGCACGTTGACGTTGCCGTGTCGATCGATTTCGAGGAAGGAGAGCAGGGTGTGCTCGAAGCCGCCGCCCTGCAGCAGAGTGAACTGGTCCGAGCTCTGCATGATCGCGTCCGGGTTCTGTGCAACCCCGAAGACGAAGTCCAACAGTGGAACACCGCCGACCGGACCCTGCTCGATCACCCAGGACACCGCGTCGGCGAGCCCCTCCTCGACCAGGACGTGGGGAACCAGGGCCGAGACGCCGAAGCCGAGATTGGCGATCTCGCCGGACTGCAGCTCGGTTGCGGCGCGGCGGGCCATGATCTTCTCGAGGGTGAACGGCACCGGTTCGAGAGTGCTCAGCGGGCGGCGCAGCTCACCGGAGATGGCTGGGTCGTACGGGGTTTGGGTGGTCTGCAGCTGATCCGGCGCGAGCACGAGGGTGTCGACGAGGATGCCCGGCACCTGCACCGCCTGCGGGCTCAGGCTTCCGCCCTCGGCCAGGTACTTGACCTGGGCGATGACGATGCCGCCGTTGTTGTGGGCTGCGTAGGCGAGGTCGAGGGCGCCGAGCGGGGACGGCTCCTCCTCGAAGGTGAGGTTGCCGTGGGTGTCGGCGGTGGTGGCGCGGATGATCGCGACATTCGGGACGAGTGCGTCGTAGAACAGCCACTCCTGACCGTCGAGTTCGTGGACGCGGACGAAGGCGTCCGGGGTGATGGTGTTCATCCGGCCGGCGCTGATCCGGGGGTCGACGAAGGTGTCGAGGCCGACCTTGGTCAGCACGCCGGGCTGCTTGGCGGCGGCCGCGCGGTGCAATTGGAACAGCACACCAGAGGGGAAGTTGTATGCCTCGACCTCGTTGTTCTCGATCATCTGCCAGATTCGGGGCGGCTCCGCCGACGAGGGTCCGGATGGGTAGGAGCCGGCGATCACGCGTGCGAGCATCCCATTGTGCGTCAGGTGGTCGATGCCCTTGATACCCCACATGTCACCGGCCGCGATCGGGTGCACGCTGGTCAGGTTCGTCGGTGACTGCGTCTCTACGTACCGCTGTCCGAGGCCGGCGAGCACCGCGTCTGGGCAGCCCAGTCCCGATGAGGAACTGACGGTGACGATGTCGCCGTCCTCGACGAGGTCGGCAGCCTGGCGGGCGGTGAGTACGCGGGGGGTGTGCATCATCTGGCTCCTAGCTGTGAAAGCGCTTACTTTTTGGTCATGTCGAGGCGGTTGGTAGGGCGGTATCCGGAGTGAGGTGTGCCTACCCGCGGCGAGGACGCCAGGCGGCGGTGGAGGCGCGCACTCGAAGCGCAGGCTCGACAAGCTGGTGACTGTACGGAGTGGCGGCAGTAGCGCCGTCCGGCGTCTGAGGTTGGCCGAGGCGTTCGAGGATCAGTTCGCCGCACTTCTCCCCGATCTTGGTGGGGAAGGTGGCGACGGTGGTCAGCGGCGGCGTGCGGTGAGCGGAACCGGCGATGTCGTCGAAGCCGCCGACAGCGATGTCGCGGCCGGGCTCGAGGCCGCGTCGGGTCAGTTCGGCGTAGACGCCGACGGCAACGATGTCGCTGTAGGCCACGATCGCGTCCGGGATCTCGCCGCGGTCGAGCAGGCGGCGGGTGGCGTCGGCGCCGCCGTCCGGGGTCGCCTCCCCGAACAGTCCGTCGGTGGGGTACATGGTCATGTCGGATCCGGCGATGGCGGCCAGAAAGCCCTGCTCGCGCTCGCGGCGTGCCGAGGTGTGCTGGGGGCCGCCGACCATGGCCACGGTCCGTGCACCCATCGAACGCAGGTGGTGGCCGAGCAGTCGTCCGGCTTCGACGTTGTCGGCGCCGACGTAGTCGTGGCGGAGGTCGAAGTGTCGGGCCAGGAGTACAAGCGGGATGCCGCTCGCCGCGAGCAGGTCGTCGATGTCCGAGGCCTGGGTGTCGCCCGCGGGGAGCAGGATCAATCCATCGATGCTGCGTTCGACGAGCCGGTCGAGTAGACGCCGCTGGCGGGTGGGGTCGTCGCGGCTGTAGCCGATGAAGACGGCGTAGTTGGCGCGGTCGGCGACGTCTTCGAGGGTCATGGCGAGTTCGGCGAAGTAGGGGTTCTGCACCTCGGTGACTACGAGGCCGAGGGTCATCGACCGAGGATTGCGAAGCATCGCGGCGTGCCGGTTGTAGACGTATCCGAGTGCCTTCATCGCCTCACGTACACGGCGTGTGGTCTCCGGCGCGACGCTCGGGCTGTCGTTGAGGACAAGAGACGCCGTCGATCGGGACACGCCGGCGTGGCGGCTGACGTCGGAGAGTGTGACTCGCCCCATGACCTCGACCCTTTCTCTCGTCCAGTGTGACCTGCGATACAGAACATACACGAGAACCTGGATCGATCCAAGCGCTAGTTCTCGCAGTTCGCAGTACCTTCCGGATGTCGATCGGTCATCTGGCCGGTCATCTGCGGAAACAGGACTGGATCGATCCAAAACACCTACTTCCGGCTTCCGTGCGGGTCGGGCTGCAGCTCGGCCGTGAGGGCGCGGATCCACGGCCGTCGCCCGGTGGTGGCTACGTGGCGCGGTTGGCCACGTGCGGTAAGCGATTTCTTGACGTTGTCCCCACTGCCCTCTACGGTGAGTTCGGGCGCCCGCGACAAGAGTGGGCCCAGGCCGGGAGCAATCTGTCCCGCTCGTTGGCGCGGCGGTTCGGCGTTCCGCTCAGCGTGGCGCAATGTCGACACCCCGCAGGATTCACGGGAGCCACTATGCAAACAATGAGAAGTGTTCAGGTCTGCGCCGATGCCGAGGTTCTCGTCATCACCGAGACGGGCCGGGCGTCGTGACTGCAGAGATCGTCACGATTGCATCATTGACGGTGGGGGATACTGCGACTCGACGGTTCGTGGTCGATGCGGGTGCGGTGGATGCCTACGCCGACCTGTCGGACGACCGCAATCCGATCCACGTCGACGCGCAGTATGCCGCATCGACGCCGTTCGGAAAACGGGTCGCGCATGGGATGTTGGTCGCCGGCTATGTCCAGTCGGCGCTGACATCGCTCGTCGCTCCCGGCGGAGTCTCGAAGAGCTATACGTTCGAACTCCACGCGCCGACGTTCGTCAACTCGGTGGTCGACGCCACCGTGACCTGCGTTGAGACTGATCGGCGGACAGGCCGAGCGCATTTCGACCTGGAGATCACCGACGTCGACACGGGTACGGCCGTCATTTCTGGTCAGGCCGTCGTTGCGTTCAAGAAGTCGGCGTCGGTCGACTGATCGTGTCGCAGCGATTGCTGCGAGCTTCCAGGACGAGGAGCCCGAGCGGGCGTGTGCGCCCGCTGGGGCTCCTCGTCGTACTTTGAGCCTCAAATGTCCTGCCTCCGAACACATCCAACGCTCGTACCTATTCGGACGCATCCTTCTGCACTGGGCATTGTTGTGGGGTTCAACCCTTGACTGGCGTTAGTGATGTGGATTACATTTACCCCACTCCACACTATGGATTGAGGTCCACAATATGGAAACGCCCGGAGCGCAGAGTGCGTATCGACTTCTCGACGTCCTGACTCGAGTATCCCTCCACCCCGAAGGAATCACGGCAGGAGACATCGCAAAGGCAACCGATCTGACGGTCCCTACCGCGCACCGACTGCTGCGTGTTCTTCGCGAGCGCGGGTTCGCTGTCCAAGACGGTGCGTCGGGTAAGTACTCGCCGGGTCCGCAGATTCAGGTTCTTGCGGGTGAGGGCGTAGATCGCTACGCGCTCGAGGAACTGGGTAGGCCATTGCTTGCGCAGCTGCGTGACGCCACGACGGAGACGGTGTTCATGTCGGTTCGACGCGGCCTGCGGTTGACCTACCTCGTCTGTATGGCTTCGTCGCATTCCGTGCAAATGTACGGCGAACCGGGGCAACAGATTCCGCTGCACGCCACCAGTCAGGGCAAGGTGATCCTCGCGTTTCTGCCGTCGGGAGTCGGCGATCGGATCATCGACCAACTGGACCTGACCCGATACACCGACTCGACTATCACCGACACGGAAGAACTGCATCGAGTGATGCAGGACGTTCGACGCGACGGATTCGCACTCAGCCTCGAAGAGCGTGAGCTCGGAGTGCGCTCCATCGCGGCTCCCGTGTTCGATGCGACCGGCGCCGTGGCCGCGGCGATCTGTGTGGGTGGCCCGATCTTCCGTGTCACCGAATCCGACCTTCGCTCGCGATTCGCCGATCTCGTGCTGGACACCGCCTCGAAACTTACCGCCGAACTCTCCCGAATCAGACGCCCCTCCATTGGCGCCGACACGCTCCTCCCCA
Organism: Rhodococcus wratislaviensis; assembly: GCF_900455735.1. Classification (GTDB taxonomy): domain Bacteria; phylum Actinomycetota; class Actinomycetes; order Mycobacteriales; family Mycobacteriaceae; genus Rhodococcus_F; species Rhodococcus_F wratislaviensis. The sequence continues at coordinate 100,170 of NZ_UAUI01000028.1, forward strand.
TCGACTAGCACCGAGTAGCTCTACCGCACAACGTACTTGCCACCTCCACCGCTGCAAACACAGCGGTCGAACAAACATGCCCCGAGTAGGCACCTCCGCCAGAAGGAACCCCATGAAGCAATCCCGTGCTCTGATTCCCGCGCTTGCCTGCGCCGCGATACTCGTTGCCGGAACCGCGTGCAGCTCGAGCGTCGACAACAACGCCACCGCTGTCGAGGCTTCGGTTGCCGACGTCGTCATCGACGACGGCGGATGCGCCAAGAACCACGACCAGATCGCAGACATCCAGAAGAAGCTCGCCGGCAACCTGTACGGAATCGCTGCCGCGAACTCGGACAAGGGAACCAACACCAACCCCGAGCCGAAGCGCGCCGACGACCCGATCAAGATCACGTTCTCGATCGAAGGACTCAGCCACCCCTTCCTCGTCAAGCAGAAGCAACTCGCCGAGGAGACTGCCCGCGACCTCGGCGTCGAGATCAACGTCATCAGCGCCAATGACGACGTCAACCAGCAGTTCAACGACATCCAGACCGCCGTCGCGCAGGGCACGGATGCGCTGATGATGATGCCCGCGAACACCGAAGGACTCAACGCCGTCCTGTCGCAGGCCTCCACGGCCGGGGTGCCGTACTTCTTCACACAGAAGGGCATGCTGGGAGTGAAGCCGGCGTCCCAGGTGCTGGCACCCTACGCCACTGAAGGTCGCCAACTCGGCGAATGGGTCGTCGAACACTATGCGGGACAACAAGACATCAAGGTAGCCGTTGTCTCCGGAATCCCCGGGGATGCGTCGAGCGATGCCCGGGTCGGAGCGTTCATGCTTCCCCTGCTGCGGGCATGCACGTTCGACATCGTCGCCGAGCAGCCCGGCAACTACCGCCGCGCTGATTCCGAGAAGGCCGCCCAGAACATGCTCGCCGCGAACCCCGACGTCGACCTGGTGTTCGGCGCGAACGACGAGGCGGCACTCGGCGCAGTCGCCGCACTGCAGTCCAGCGGACGAACTGGAGTCGACGTCGTCGGCGCCGACGGCGAGACCGACATGTTCACCGCGATCGACAGCGGACAGACGCTCGCCACCGTCATTCACAAGCCCACCGCCGGCATCCTCGTCGAGGAGATCGTCAAGTACCTTCGCGGCGAGGAAGTTCCGCAGTTCAAGGTCTTGGATGAGGATCTGGTGACCAAGGACGACACCGCAACCACGCAACCCGCTTTCTGAACTCGGGAGTCCTCATGACAACCACAACATCCGTGCCAAGCCCGTCGAAGCCACCGTCGGCACCCGTCGACACCCCGCGGGCACGCATCCTCGACGGCAACGCGGTCAAGCAACTCGCCCAGCTCGGCCCCGTCGTTGCCCTGATCCTCCTCGTTGCCTTCTTCTCGGTCCAGGCGCCGAACTTCATCACAGCCAACAACCTGACCAACGTTCTGCAGCAAGTGTCCATCACCGCGATCGCGGCAGTCGGTGCCACCGTCGTGATTCTCGTTGCCGGAATCGACCTTTCGGTCGGATCGATCGTTGCCCTGACAGGCAGCGTCGCCGCGCTGTATCTCCAGCACGCAACGTTGTCGACCGGCATGGCAGCGGGCGCGGCCGTTGCGATCACCCTGGTCGCCGCGATCGGCTGCGGATTGCTCAACGGGATTCTCGTGACGGTAGCGAAGGTCCCCGCATTCATCGCCACGCTCGCGACCCTGACGGCTCTGCGCGGAATAGCCCTGCTGATCACCGACAGTTACCCCATCTCGATCAACAACTCCGCATTCACGCAGATCGGCATCGGCAAGGTCGGGCCGGTTCCTGTGCCGGTCATCATCATGGGCGTCACCTTCGCCGTCGGGTACGTGATCCTTCACCGGCTGAAGATCGGCAGGCGGATCTACGCGGTCGGCGGCAACAAGGAAGCCGCACGCCTGTCCGGGATCCGGGTCTCGCGAGTTCTGTTGTTCGCCTTCGTGTTCGCAGGATTCTGTGCCGGCGTGGCATCCCTGATACTCAGCGCGAAGCTGTCCTCCGGGCAACCGGCAGGAAGCGTCGGTTTCGAACTTGATGTCATCGCCGCGGTCGTCGTCGGCGGTACAAGCCTATTCGGGGGGCGCGGCAGACTGGCCGGCACGTTCCTCGGCGCGCTGGTCATCGCGGTTCTCGGTAACGGTCTCACCCTGATGAACGTCCCGTTCTACTGGCAGCAGATCGTCACCGGCGCCGTCGTCGTTGCCGCCGTGATGCTCGACCGAGTCACCCGAGGGGAGCCGGGCGAATGACCGTCGACACCGCCGTCCGGACCGGACTCCTCGAAGCACGCGGAATTTCGAAGCGTTACGCGGGTGTCTCGGCGCTCGAGGATGTATCGATCGCACTCGAGCCCGGAAAGATCCACGCCCTGATCGGGGAGAACGGCGCTGGCAAATCGACGCTGTCGAAGATCCTGTCCGGTTTCGCGACACCGGACGACGGCGACATCCTCCTCGACGGCAATCCGGTGTCGATCAAGAGCCCGGCGCACGCCGCCGAACACGGAATCGCGATCGTGCACCAAGAACTGTCGGTGATCGGTTCGGTGTCGGTGGCCGAGAACGTTCTGGTCGGTGCCGAACCGTCGCGCTGGGGATTCGTGGATCGAAAGGCCCTGTCGATCGACGCCTCGCGCTACCTCGCCCGGGTCGGTCTCTCGATCGATCCCCGTCAGGACGCCGGCCGGTTGTCTATCGCCGAACAACAGCTCGTCGAGATAGCCCGCACCATCGCTCTCGACGCACGGGTCGTATTCTTCGACGAGCCGACCTCGTCGCTTCCGCACGACGACTCTCGTCGGCTCCTCGGACTGCTCCGCGAGCTACGAGATGCCGGCACCGCCGTGGTCCTGATCAGTCACGACCTGCCGGAAGTACTCGAATACTCCGACACCATCACCGTGCTGCGAGACGGCCGGCACATCATCACCGCACCGACCGCCGAGTTCACCGAAGACTCCCTGATCAAGCACATGATCGGCCGCGATCTCGGCGCACTGTATCACGGGCACACCAGCGCACCTCCGTCGTCCGCCGATCCGATCCTGACCGTCACCGGGATCGAAGCACCCGGAGTGCGAGCGGCATCCCTGCACGTCGCGCCGGGAGAAATCCTCGGCATCGGCGGACTGGTCGGCAGCGGACGCACCGAGGTGCTGCAAGCGATCTTCGGTGCAACACGAATCACGGCGGGCACGATGATGCTCGACGGCACCGAATACACCGCCTCCCATCCGCACGAAGCGATCGAGTGCGGGATCGGACTCGTCCCCGAGGACCGCAAGGACCAGGGCCTCCACCTCGGCCTGCCGATCAGCTCCAACATCGAGCTGGCCAGTCTCGCGCAGATGAGCAGCGGACCGTGGCTGCGGCGCAGACGCGGCACCAAGATCGTCGACAAGTTCTTCCGAGAACTCCGCATCAAGGCGGCGAGCACCTCGCTGCCGGTCGGCGCCCTGTCCGGCGGCAACCAGCAGAAGGTCGCGCTCGCGAAGGTACTGGCCACCAACCCACGCGTCCTGCTGCTCGACGAACCGACCCGCGGCATCGATGTCGGTGCGAAAGCCGAAGTGCACAGACTCATCCGCGAACTGGCAGACAACGGCATCGCGATCATCATGGTGTCTTCCGTGCTTCCCGAACTTCTCGGCGCCTCGGACCGCATTGTGGTCATGCGCGGCAGACGAACAGTAGGCGAGCTCTCGCGGGCGGATGCCACCGAGGAGTCGGTTATGCGACTCGCCTTTCAAGGTGCGATCACATGAGCGCGCCGGTCGCCGTCGTGACCGGCGCGGAGGGCGGGTTGGGCGGTGCCGTGACATGCCGCCAACGGGCGATCGACGACCTGGACCTCGCAACGTGGAACCACACACTGTCGGTGAACCTGACCGGGACTTTCCTCTGTGCGCGATCGCGGCCATGGACGAGCTCCGCAGAACCGGTGGGGCCATCGTCACCATCGGAAGCCAACTCGGCTACACCGGAGGCATCAACTGCGCCGCGTACGCAGCCTCGAAGGCCGGAGTGTCCGGGCTGACCCGGGCCCTCGCACGACAACTCGGCCCCGAAGTCCGGGTCAATTGCGTGGCCCCGGGACCGATCGAGACACCGATGACCGCAGCGCACGCGACCCCCGAATGGGTCGAGCAGAAGACACAGCAGCAGGTGATGAAGCGCTTCGGCACCGCCGACGAGGTGGCCACGGCGGTCTCCTGGGTCGCGGGCACGGACGCCAGCTTCGTGACCGGCCAAACCATTCACGTCAACGGGGGAGGAGTAATGCCATGAGAACCAGCGGAAAGATCGCACCCGAATTTCTCACCGCACGCGAGGCGGTCGACCGAGTCCCCGACCGCGCGCGTGTGCTGGTCGAAGCGTCCGGAGGCGGGGTCATCGAGCCGTCGGCGCTGATCGCGGCCGTCGCCGAGCGATACCGGCACACCGCGGCACCGTCGGAACTGTCCGTGTACTTCTGCAGTGGTATCGGTGATCGCAACGGCGCCGGGATGGACATGATGGCGATCCCCGGTCTGGTCAAGACTGCGGTCGCCGGACACTGGGCGATGACGCCCACTCTGTCGACCATGGCGCACGACGGCGAGATCGAGGCCTACAATCTGCCGCAAGGTGTACTGGCACAGCTGCTTCGGGAGAGCGCAGCGCACAGGCCGGGCCTGGTCACCAAGGTCGGGCTGGGGACCTTCATCGATCCGCGGCACGGCGGCGGAAAACTGAACGACGCGACGACCGCGGATCTGGTGAAGGTCCTCGAACTCGAGGACGAGGAATACCTCTACTATCCCAGCCCGTCGTTCGACGTCGCCCTGATTCGCGGCACCACGGCGGACGAGCACGGCAACCTCACACTCGAACACGAGACCGCCAAGCTCGGAGTGCTCGCCGCGGCGATGGCGGTCCGCAACAGCGGAGGCATCGTTATCGCCCAGGTCAAGCGGGTGGCCGCCGCGCACACGCTGAATCCGAAAAGTGTGGTCGTCCCCGGCCATCTCATCGACATGGTCGTCGTCGACGAAGACCAATGGCAGACCGCGATCAACCACTACGACCCCGCGTTTTCAGGCGAGGTGTACGTGCCGTTCGGGCGCTCCCCGGCGATGCCGCTCAGCGAACGCAAGGTGGTCGCCCGCCGCGCGCTCGACGAAATCCCCTACGGGGCAGTGGTGAATCTCGGTGTCGGGATGGCCGACGGGGTCGCCAACGCGGCCCTGGAAGAGGGCCGACTGGCCGAGATGACCCTGACCGTCGAACAGGGCATGGTCGGTGGAGTGCCCGAACGCGGGGTCATCTTCGGAGTGACGATGAATCCCGAGGCGGTCATCGAGCATGCCTCCCAGTTCGATTTCTACGACGGCGGCGGCCTTGACGTCACCTGCCTCGGATTCGCCGAAGTCGATATGGAAGGCAACGTCAACAGTTCACTCGTGGACGGCCGGATCTTCGGTGCCGGCGGCTTCATCAACATTTCGCAGGCCGCCAAGAAGGTGGTCTTCTGCGGTTCCCTCACCGCCGGCGGTCTGCGCACGGACCTGACCGGATCGGCCCTGCAGGTCACCAGCGAAGGCACACACCACAAGTTCGTCCAGCAAGTAAGGCAGATCACGTTCAACGCCCGGCTGGCCCGCGAACGCGGTCAAGAGGTCCTCTACGTCACCGAACGTGCGGTCTTCGCACTCGGCGACGACGGCCCCGTCCTGATCGAGGTGGCACCGGGCTGGACGACCGAGCAGATCGTGGCACTGATGGATTTCCGGCCCAAGATCTCCGAATCCGTCGGACACATGGATCCCTCCCTGTTTCGGGAGGCACGAGCAAGCGCACACCCAGCGCCGGCCGATGCCGGCACCACCAGCGAGGAGAACTGACATGCGTACACGCGCCGCCGTGACCTACGGCCTGAACACGAAATTCGACGTGAAAGAAGTCGAACTCGACGACCCCTCCGCCACCGAGGTACTCGTGCACCTGGTCGCCTCGGGAATCTGCCATTCGGACATGCACCACGTGACCGGCGACCAGATCGCCCAGCTGCCCATGATTTTCGGGCACGAGGGCGCCGGTGTCGTCGAGAAGGTCGGCTCTGCTGTGAGCCACGTCAAACCGGGTGATCACGTCGTCATGTCATACCTTCCGTCCTGCGGCACGTGCCGGTGGTGCACCGACGGACAAACCAACCTCTGCGACCTCGGCGCGTACACCGTGCAGGGTCCGCAGATCGACGGAACCCACCGTTTCCACGACGACGAAGGCACCGGCCTCGGCCAGTTCTGCCTCGTCTCCACCTTCAGTGAATGGACCGTCGTACCGGGACAGTCCGTCGTGAAGGTCGAGCCGCACTACCGGCTGGAACGAGCATGTCTGGTGGCGTGCGGCGTCACCACTGGAGTCGGGACCGCGATCTATCGCGGCGGCGTCCGGCCTGGTGACGACGTCATGGTCTATGGCGTCGGCGGCATCGGGATGAACATCGTGCAGGGCGCCAAGATTGCGGGCGCGAAACGCATCATCGCGTGCGACATCAACGACTGGAAGTTGGAACAGTCCAAGCTTTTCGGTGCAACACACACCGTCAACCCGACCGTCACCGATCCGGTGGAGTTCGCGACCGAACTCACCTGGGGCGTCGGTGTCGACCGGTCGTTCGAGGCGATCGCCACCCCCGAGACTATCGGCGCGGCGGTGCGCTCGGTCCGCAAGGGCGGAGTGGCGACCGTTGTGGGACTGACCCGCCACGACCAGCCGGACATCCCGATCAACCCGTCCGAGTTCGTGCTGTGGCAGAAGACGCTCACCGGATCCCTGAACGGTGGCTGCAACCCTCGCAACGACATCCCCGCCATGCTGCGGTTGTGGGATTCCGGGCAAATCGACCTGGACGGGCTCGTCACCAAGGAATACCGGCTTGAGGAGATCAACGAGGCCTATGACGACCTGCTGGCGGGGAAGAACCTGCGCGGCGTCATCCGTTACGAATGGGCAGACAACGGGGTGGACGCATGACACCGAACCCGCGACTCGACGACACCTCCCAGGAACTCCTCGAGGTGGTCGCCGACTTCTGCCGCACCAAGATCGCACCCCGGGCACAGAGCATCGACGAAACCGCGGAGTTCTTTCCCGACCTGCTGACCCAGGCCGCAGACATCGGTCTGCAGGGCCTGATCTTCGACGACGACGGGAAAGTCGATACCGCGATGTTGTCGCTGGCCCACGAGACCACCGAACTGGTGGCGTCGTACTCGGGTGCCGTCGCGCTGGGGATCTCCATTGCACGGCTGCACGGATACCTCCTGGCGACCTACGCACCGGACGACGTGCGACGCAGATGGCTTCCGGGCCTGATTGACGGATCCGCTCGCGGCAGCTTCGCGCTCAGCGAACCGCACGCTGGCACCGACATCCGCGCAGGCAAGACCGTCGCGACGACGATCGACGCCGACACGTTCTCGATCACCGGCGAGAAGGCCTGGATCACCCAATCGCCGCAGGCCGACTTCTGCATCGTCCTGACCAAGCTGGATTCGAAGGATCGCGACGCGGCCACAGCCGCATTCGTCGTGCCGCTCGACACACCCGGCGTGACCGTCGGACAGGACGAGCCGATGTCCGGATTCCGCGGAATGCCCATGGCCAACGTGTATTTCGACAACTGCCTCGTCCCCGCCGCGTGGCGACTGAACGTCGACGGCTTCCGTGGCATGCTCGAAGGCCTCAACCTCGCCCGTCTCGACGCGGGATGCTACGGCGTCGGATTCATGCGCGCCGCCCTGCGCGAAACGAGCGAATACGTCCGCAACCGGGAAGCATTTGGGCGCACATTGGCCGACCAGCAGATCGTGCAGGAAAAACTCGGACACATGCACGCGGACTACCTCGCCGCACGCGGGCTACTCCGGGACGGTGTCGACTCGTTCGCCCGCGGAGGGGGCGGGAACGCGCACCTGATCTCGGCCGCGAAGATGTTCGCTAGCGACGCCGCGATGCGCCACACCATCGAGGCAGTTCAGTTGCACGGCGGCTACGGAGTGCACCTGCACTATCCGGTCCAACGCCTGATGCGCGACGCAAAGATCATCCAGATCATCGACGGAACCAGCGAAATCCACGCCCTCATGCTCGGCCGTGCCGCAGCACGAGCGGACTGGACGAAGACCGAGGTGAACGCATGACCACCACCACCGCCGAAATCGACGTCCGGGACAAGGCAACCGGCGAGATCATCGGATCCGCACCAGTCTCGTCCGCCGTCGACGTCGATCGCGCCGTCGCCGAACTGGGCCGAACCCAACCGGACTGGGTCGCCGTGCCGGCAACCGAACGAGCAGCGATCCTGCGCCGCGCCGCCACGCTTCTCCAGCGCGACACAGATCGATTCGCGCGCATGCTGGTGCGTGAAGGCGGAGCCACCACGGCCAAGGCCGAGGGCGAGATCGGTGCCAGCATCCTCGAGTTCTACCAAGCGGCGGAGCTCGCGACCACAGCGCTCGGTGAGGTGATCCCATCCGGGCAACGCGGCCGCATGAACATCGTCGAACGGCGGCCGGTCGGTGTCGTCGGGCTGATCACGGCCTGGAATGCACCACTGCACATCGCGCTGCGCGTCCTCGCCCCCGCCATCGCCTTGGGTAACACCGTGGCACTCAAACCCGCTCCGGAAACTCCGTTCAGCGGCGGGCTGATGATCGGTGAACTACTCGACGAGGCGGGGCTCCCTGCCGGGGTCGTGGAGATACTGACCGGCGGACCGGCCGGGCAGGCGCTGGTGACCCACCCCGCGGTCGACATGATTCACTTCACCGGCTCCGGGGAGACCGGGCGCCGTATCAACGTCGCGGCCGCGCCGAGCCTCAAACGGGTGGCACTCGAACTCGGTGGCAACAATGCCACCGTCATACTGGCAGATGCCGATGTCGAATTGGCCGCACGATGCGGCGCCGAAGCCTCGTTCGGGCACCAAGGCCAGGTGTGCATCGCGACCGGCCGGCACATCGTGCTGTCGGCTGTCGCGGACGAGTACACGACGAGACTGGCCGCGCACGCCGCGGCACTGACCGTCGGTGATCCGAATGCAGGACAGGTCGATCTCGGGCCCATGGTGTCGACACGGCAGGTAGGCAAGGCGCAGGACATGATCGCCCGCAGCGTCGAGATGGGCGCGCACGTCGTCGAGGGAGGCACCGCGACCGGCACACTGATGCGCCCGACGGTCGTGCGCGCGGTGCGTCCGGGGATGCCGCTACACGACGAAGAGGTATTCGCGCCGGTCGCGCCGATCACCGTCGTCGAGTCGGTCGAGGAAGCACTCGACATCGTCAACGGCACCCGATTCGGATTGACCGCATCGGTGTTCGGCCGCGACCTCGACCACGCCTGGTCGGTGGCCGACCGGATTCGCACCGGAATGGTGCACGTCAACGATGTGTCCGCCATGCACGAGTCGCACGTACCGTTCGGTGGTAGGGCGGCGTCCGGACTTGGTGACGACCTCGGCGGCCGGGCCAACATCCACCTGTTGACCGAACGCCGGTGGACCAGCCTGCAGCGGACCAGGCAGTGAACGACCATTCAGGCGGGATACGTCTCGAGATCAACGGGCCCGTCGCGAATCTGATCCACTTCCGGCAGACGGGCCCCGAAGTCGTCCGTGGCGCGTGGACCCGAGCCGGACAGCGGGCGTCCGCGTCCCTCGCGGCGTTACCGCAGACCACCGTTGCGGTGTTGAGCGGCAGCGCGTACGGCGGCGGGCTGGAACTGGCTCTTCATTGCGACTTCAGGATCGCCGCATCGCACGTCGAGATCGGACTTCCGGAAACGACGCTGGGCACGACAGCGGGGTACTCCGTCGGCGAAACATCGAGCCTTCTGAACAACCCATCATGGAGGGGCAGACGATGACACGAACGGTCCTGATAGCGGGCTCCTCCCGCGGAATCGGTGAAGCAGCAGCACGACTGGAAGCTGCTGCAGGCTCACGCGTGGTACTCCACGGCCGGACAGAAACGGAGAAACTGAAACAACTCGCAGCCGAACTCGGCACGCTCGCCTTCACCTGCGACGGGCAGGATGAAACTGCGGTGAACCGAACCGTCCAGCAGATCACTGAACAGGGCTACGAGATCGATGCGCTGATCTGCACCATCGGAGCCGTGCTACCGACGAATGCACTCACCGGCGACACCGAGCGTTGGATAGACGAGTACCGGTCCAACGTCTTGGCGCCGGTGAACTTCATCCGCGCCGTCGCACCGGGGATGACAGCCCTCGGACGCGGACGAATCGTCACCGTGTCGTCCATCCGCGGACGCGACAATTTGGCAAGCCCCGAAGTGACCGGCTACTCGGCGGCCAAGGCAGCCCTCGAGAACGTCACTGCGTCGTTCGCCAAAGCGCTGGCACCAGCGGTCACCGTCAACGCGGTGGCGCCGGGGTTCGTCATGACGGACATGGCCGAAACGTGGTCGGAGACCGTTCGCGGAGAAGTCGCATCCAATCTGCTCGGACGCGCGGGACAGCCCGAAGAGATCGCGGCACTACTGAGCTATTTGACGAGCGACGGAGCGAGCTTCATCACCGGACAGACAATTCTTGCCGACGGCGGCCTCGACGCCCGATAGCACCGAGTTCTACTGGGCGTCGAGGTCCTTGGCCACCACCGAGTCAGCGCCCGCTCGGCACGCTTGCTGCGCTGCAGCAACAAGTCCGGGAAGTGCGAGCCGGAGGCGGCTTGGGGACGGCGACGTCGAGAGTGCCGGCGCGGGTGGGGGTACCGCCCTGCACGAAGAGCTTGGGGGAGCGAAGTCGCGGTGTCGGCACCCGTTGCGGCTGTTGGTGCGATCGCTGAAGAGCGTTCGCCGTAGCGGGCGCCGCACAGGGTGTCGGCCTCGCGCGCCCATCAGTGCGTCGATGAACGTGGACAACAAACTCCGCAGCAGGTCAGGGCTGGCGTCGGTGAGGCGACCGGTCAAGATCGGGCGCAGGTCGATGTCGTAGGCAGCGGTCATCGCGTGCTCTAACGCCCAAGTCGAGTTGGTGGCTCCCTGGGAGGACGGTTCTCTGTTTGTCAATGGGCGACAGCGGCGTTCAGGGTGCGGAAGAGCTCGCGGGCGGTGTAGCGCTCGAGTGAGCGTCGGATCTCCGGGTCGGACTTGCCGCGGCGCCGTGTCTGCCGACGGGGACACTCGACCTCGACGATGGTCAGTCCGGCACCGGTCAACACGCGAGCCAGGTCGATTCCGTATCTGCGGGTGCCTTCGAGTCCGACCACGACACGGGGGCCGGGGGCGTGCTCGGCGATCCACACGAGGGCGTCGGAGAAGTTGCGCCGTTCGGTGTGGTCATCTCCAGTGCGTGTGTGTCGCGGTGTGTCGCCGCCGATGACGGCATCAACGGTGTCTGCCACCATGGTCATGGGCCTTCGCGCTCCTTCGGGTGCAAGGGTCAGGGCGGCACCGGCCCGGGTGGAACCACCCAGCGGCATATCTGTGACGGGTCACGTGCCCTTCGGCACGGACAGGCTTCTGATCAGGCCATGGCTCTCAAGTCGGGACGATCAAGGGATGGCTGAGCAGGGCGTGGGTGGTGCGGTGAAATCGGCGTCGTGGAACCGCTTGTCCGGATAACCGACAGCAGACTCCGCCGTCCCTTCTGAGTCGAGCGCCCCGCACCGATGTCGATTCGGTGCACTCTCGCCGCGAGCTGAAACTACCCGTGGCGGCGGAGCTCCGTGCAAAAGACCGGAGGCGCCAACCCCGGGGTGAACGCCTCCGGCTCATCTTGTGCATCCGCAGTGTCGCCGCCTCTCGCCCGCTCTTGCTCACGAACTAGGCAGTCGGCCTTGTTCGAGCGGCCCCGGCACTGCGATCGGACGATCGGGGGGGGCATGTCATCACCCGCGGTGAAATCCACACTCCGTCACGGTCGGAGAGGCGGCCAGGAACGGGCGCAGCTCGAGCCACTCGTGGATCGGTTTCCCATCCGCGCCCGGGGCCGCGGACAGTTCGCCGGCCAGTTCGAGCGCCCGCTCGTGGCTGTCGACGTCGATCACCATCCAGCCGGCGATCAGGTCCTTGGTCTCGGCGAACGGGCCGTCGGTGACCGGTGGTCGCCCCTCGCCGTCGTAGCGGACGAACGTGCCCTCCGGGGAGAGTGCCTGACTGTCGACGAACTCGCCGGTGCCCTCGAGCCGGGCGGCGAAGTCGTTCATGTACTGCACGTGGGCCGAGATCTCCTCCGGCGTCCACTGGTCCATGGGCACGTCGTTGAGCGATGCCGGCGCGCCGCGGTAGTGCTTGAGCAGCAGGTACTTGGCCATCATGTTCTCCTTCGTACGGTACGGCCTATTCTGGCCGATTCACTCCGGGGACGAAGCCGCGCGCGGGTTCTCGACAGTCCACGGCGACATGTCCTGACCATCTTCTCTGTCGGGGCCACAATCCATCGCGGGGACGGTGGGAGCCGCTCAGCTCGGTTGTCGGATGTTCGGGAGGGTGTCGGCGAGTTGGTCGAAGAGGGTGGGCCATCCGCGACCTAGCCAGGTGAGGCGGCGCGGTCGAGGTGGTTGCCGTCGAGGAGGTGGGAGAGGCGGCGCTGCTGTTCGGCGGACACCGAGCTGGGAGCCTGGCATAGACGGGATTCACCGGGATCCGGTTCGATATTCAGCGGTACAGGTTCGGCGAGGTCAAGCGCATCATGGAATGCCGGGAGACAGCAGCCGTGCATGGATCCGCGCCGCTTTGTTCCGCGGTGGTGGACGCATCTTCCATAAAGATGGCGTTCGTGAGGTCCCCGGCCGCGTGCTCAAAACCTTTGCGGCCCTTGGCATACCTTTACTCAACTTGTTGTCTGGGAGTGGCGGGAGCGATCGTTGCCCCGTCCTGGCAGGTTGTCCTCCATCGTGCCAGGCTCAGCAACGGCACGGCGGTCGCGGGCCCGTGACGCCACAGCCGGGCGGTCTTGCGGCGATAGCCCCAGCCGAAGGTGCGGAGAAGTATGAAACGTGGGACGGCCGGGATCACGTGCAGGATCACCTCGCGCCCCTCCGGGTCGAGACCGTCGATGATCCAAGGCCCTTAGGCACCGAGTTCCCGGAAGCCCTTCGGTTTGACGAAGTACCCCTGTTCGATGGCGAGGTACTCGGCGGTGGTGATCGTGGCGCCGACGACCGGCCGGATGACGACAGTGACACGTGTCAGGAGGTGTGTGGGGTGGGGATTCTGTGGGTGAGGGCGCGGGCGGCGAGTTGAGCGCGTTTGTGGTGTGGAGGGAGGTCGTCGAGGTGGAATTTGGTGTAGAGGGCGTGCAGGTGTGTTTTGACGGTTTCGATGCTCACTTGCAGGGCGTCGGCGATGTGTTGGTTCGATGCGGGGATGGGGTGGTCGGTGCCGTCGTGGAACGGTCGGCACAGTTCGGTGAGGACGGCGTGCTGGGCGGGGGTGAGGTCGAGGGGGCGGTCGGCGGTGTTGCCGATGTTGGTGATGCCGCAGTCCGTCGGGGGCTCACCGTGGTAGCTGAGGGTGCTGGAACCGATCTGAATGACATCTCCGGGGTGCAGGGTGTGGCGTCCCCATATCCGTGTGCCGTTGACGAAGGTTCCGTTGCGGGAGAGGCTTTCGTCGATGATGGTCCAGTAGATGCCGATGCGTTCGAGTGTGGCGTGGAGGCGGGAGATGTCCGGGTCGGTCTGTAGTGACAGGTCGGCATCGGCGGAGCGGCCGACGGTGATGGGGGAGCGGTCTGGGGTCAGCGGCATCTGATGGGTGTGTTCGTGGTCGGTGTAGGTCAGCGTCGGGTCTGTCACTGGGAGTCGTCCTTGTGGTGCGGGGTGGTTGGGACAGGCGCGGTGGTGGGCATCTGGGCCAGGATCTGCGCGGTGGTGTCGAGCATCTGCTCGATGACGATGGCTGCGGCGATACCGAGGGAGAGACACACCGCGCTGGCGAGGGGGAGCCACGGGGTGAGGACTGCGGGGAAGAACCACCACAGGACGGCCAGGGCGAGGAGCGGGGCGGGCACCGCGATCCGCTGAGCTCGGGAGAGTTGGTCACGGTGCGCGGTCAGGGCGGTGCGTTGGGTGGGTAAAGGTGTTCGTCGTCATGGGGCGTGCTTTCTCGCGATCGCGGTCGGGGGTGGGGTGGTGACGGGTGTCGGTTGTTTCCGGCCTCCTTCTATCGTGGTGGGTGGGGGCTGTCGGCGTTAGCCACCCTGGGGGTGACTGTGACCACCCCCGGGCCTCTGCGAGTCTGTGTGTGGTTCCGGTTCGGTCAGGTGAAGGCGGAGGACAGGCACCAGGCGGTGGAGAGGACGCCGATGCTCAGAGCGACGATGCCGAGGGTTCTGGCCCTCTTTGATGCGGCGCGCGCGCCGTCGAGGTCGCCGCTGTACCAGCGGGGGAACACTTTCAGTGCGTTGCCGAACGCGGCGAATGCAGCGGCCAGAAGAACACCACGGCGGCGACGGCCCATCCGACGTTCGAAGGCGGGTGTGCGGTGTGGTCGGTTCGCCCTGGGTCATGGGATTCTCCTGAAGATCGTGCGGTGGAGGGGGTGTGTTCTCCTTGAACACTGGTTCACGCCGATGTTCGGGCGCGTCCCCTTCAGGGTGGGGTGTACCGCACCCTGAACTATTGGGTGCGGTAATACGCTGGGGGAGTGCAATTTCGGAGAGTCGGCGGGGTGGGGTGATGCGCACCCTGATGGGGATGAGTGACCCCTATGGGGCCGGGCATCGTTGACGGCATCGAAAGCTCCACCCACCCACTCACACCGGTAAGGAACTCACCATGTCGAACACCACCAAGTCCACCAAGTCCGCCACGTCCGGCAAGTCCCGCCTGCGGGCGCTCGTCGTCGGTGCCGCCGCGGTGCCGATGCTGATGCTCGGGGCGGGCGCCGCGTCCGCTGCCGCGGCGTTCCCGTTCGATGTTCCGATCAACATCGGTTTCGAAAACAGCCAGCAGGGCGGCAACGGTGGCAATGGCACCGGCGGTAGCAATGGCAACGGCAACAACAACACCGGCGGCAACGGCACCGGAGGTGCGGGCGGCGACGTCGGCGGCGGAATCAACGTCGGTTTCGAGAACAACCAGAGGGGTGGCAACGGTGGCGCTGGCACCGGCGGTAGCAATGGCAACGGCAACAACAACACCGGCGGCAACGGCACCGGAGGTGCGGGCGGCGACGTCGGGTAGGGAGCACCTCATGTCGAGAAGGACCACGATCGTTGCGTGTGCCGCGGCGGCGGTGATCGCCTGCGGGTCCGCCGCCGCGTCCGACGGCCGGACTCTCGGCCGCCCCGCGGTGGCCGGAGTCACAGTTCCGGACACCCCGGGCCGCGCCGACTGCCAGCCGGGTGCGCCCGGGAGCGGCAGCCGGGGCGGGGACGGCGGCGACTGTGTCGGCGGCTCCACCGGCGACGGCGTCGGAAACCGCGGCGGCAGTGGCACGGGCGGCGCCGGCGGCAACGTCGGATAGAACAACGGAGGGCGTACAACCCTCGTCACCGTTCGGCACCACACCATCGACGACCTGCGCCCGCCCGGGATTCTGCGCCCGGGCGGGCACAGGCCGTCGCCGCATCCGTCCGCCCGTCGGGCGAGCCACAGCAGGCGTTCCTGGAACACCGGGCTGACAACGTGTTGGCCTGGGACTTTTCGGTGGTCGACGAGTCCGACACCGAGGTCGCCCGGATCAGCAAGACGTGGGCGGGTTGGGACAACACGGCACTGACCAACGCCGACAACGATGTCGTACAGATTCATGGGCGGATGCCGGATCCGTTGGCCTCTGTGGTGGTCGCGGCCAGCCTGCCATCGACCTGGCATCGAAACCCGACGACCGGGGCCGGAGCCTATCCGGTCTGCTCCCGTGGTGATCCGTGCTCCCGTGGTGATCCGGTTGGGACGGAGCAGTATTCGAAACGTCGAACTTGGTGGACCGGAGTGGCACTGCCGTCCGGATTGCAGTTGGAGACCGTACGCCCCGGCGTGAGTGCGGAGCATTGCTTTCGCCTGGTAACAAAGGTGATTCCACAAGTGTGTAACCGCTGCGACGGGGTGCGGCTTGCTGCAATTTTGCCTCACCCCGGCATTTCACAACATGCTCCTGTGGAGATGATTTCGACGGCTACTCTGCATGCTCGGCTCCTCTGGTCCGCGGCGGTAGCGGTGGCACTGCTCGCTCTGATGGTGACGGCAGTTCGGCGTCGGATCCTACGGGCGCGACGACGCCCGCGACAACAAGGTGATCGAAAGATTTGGCCGAAGCGATGGAGGAAGTCTGCAAACTGCCCGAGAGCGTTGCGGTCGTCGGCATGTAATGTGTTGGTATCAACACAGTTTGGTAGGTAGGGATGGCCGGATGGTGTTGTGCTAAGAGATGTTCAAGGTCGCTGAGGTCTACGCGACAGTGCAGTCGGAGGGCCGCGCCGATTACCTCAACCTGTACTTCGACGGGGTCACGCGGATGATCACGTTCCAGGAGTCCGGTCACATGGCGATCGAACTGTATACGCTGCCAGCCACAACATCAAAGGTCGAACTCGGTGCGCCCGCCGAGGTGGCGAGCGGATCCCCGCGTGCGACGTCGACGACCACGACCGGAACCCGGTTACTCACCATGGCCGCACGGTGGTTCAGCGGTGCGGTGGTCAGTGCTCGTCTCAGTGAGGGGGTTCGGTGCGGCAGTCCCGTGGCGGAAGCGGATTGTCGGACAGGGTGTCCAGCGCGTACCTCGTCACGTACCTACCCAGTGATCGTCGTTGGAACTCGGTCAGCTGGTGGCGACCTTTGTGCTTTGCCAGGCGATCCCGGATTTCTCCGAGGACGAGCATCGCGATGATGGGTGTGACGAGGAGGCAGATTCCGATGACGGTGGTGGTAGCCATGGTGACGGGCTTATAGGGGTCGGAGTTGCGAGGCGAGCTGGTCCACCTTGCGGAGGTGGTAGTGAAATGCGAGCGGTAGTGCCGCGATGGTGATCATCGAGACCGCGGACCGCAGGTAGGTGGTGAAGGTGGCGGAGCCCTCGGCGGCGGAGATGATCGTGGCGATGGTGAGCATGAACCAGATCGTCGCGGCGAGGGTCAGTGTGATCGTGCGCATGCGGGCGAGTGTGGCGCGTTTGTCGGCCAGTAGGGGTCCCCACACCTGCGTAGGTGCGCCGGGGGGCAAGGCCCCGTTCTTCAGTGCCGTGTCGACGGCGCGTTGGGCGGGGGTGCGACTGAACATGCTGACTCCTCGGGCGGGTGTGGGTACACAGACAATTCTCGGTTTCCGTCGCCGCCGCGAACATCCCCCTTGGGTGCCGGAAGTGTCACCCTCCGGGTGCCGTAGGCGCCGACTCGACGGTCGTGCGCGATCATCTACACGGGGCGGTTCCGCGTCCGAGTGCGCTGAGTCCGGGCCTGCCCGCCGGTTTCGACCTGGGTATGCGGGGGCGCTGGTGGGTGGTCGGCGAAGGGCCGTCGACGGCAGACACGGGCCGGCTGACTGCCCTCGCAGAGCTGATCCCCACGACGCATCAATCCTGCCGAGCAACAACACTCATCTCGGTGGACGGGTCCGTTGGCAAAGGCAACACCGCATTCGCCGGCCTCGTTCGCGGCGTTCCGAAACTCACGGTCGAGGGCTTCCGGTACTACCTCCTGCGCGGTCGGTCGCTCGGGCAGCAGAAACGTTCCACGGGCTGGAAGCTCACTCGTGGTGGCCAGACGATCGAGCCTGGTACGTGGCAACACACTTCGACTGTCCATGCGCATATCTCGGCGGCAGTACTCGCTCGAAGCGCGGCCGGCGGCGACCTTGCAGCAGATCACGGTTGATAGCGACCGTGTGGGCTAACGCCCGGGAAGCATCGGCCCGCACCGTTTCTGCATCGGGTTTCCGCACCCGGTTCCATCTGCCGCTGCAACACAACCTCAGAAGGGGCAGCGAGAAGTTGTGTCAGGGCGTTGCCGTTGATGGTGGTGCGGAGGTGATTTCGATTTTGACCCAGTCGATCGCGCCGGTGAATCGGTGGGGGCTGTCGTAGCTGGTGCTGACCGGTCCGCCGAGGTCGCAGCCGACATCGAGGGTTTCGGATGCGGAGAACCGGCCGGGAATGGTGCGTCCCTCGCCGACTGTTCGACCGTCGATGGCGATGCGGATGATCCCGCCGGTGCCGGGGCTGTAGTCCTGGTCGGCGAGGAACTCGATGCCCACCTCGATATTCCCGGCGGGAATGTCGATGCTGGAGGTCACGATGGTTCGGGTCTTTCGAAGAAGTTGTATTCGTCGACCAGTCGCCGGTTCTGCAGGTAGAGCGAGTAGCCGGCGGATCGGCCGCCGTTGGCGATGATGACACCTTCGCCGCCGGTCTCCGGGACGGTGATGCGGGCGGTGATGCGGTGCGAGACGTTAAGGTCGGCGCGGCGGATCCGGCGGTGCCCCGGGTAGTTCCGGATCGGTAGACGAAGGTGTTGCGGCCGTGGGTCATCGACGGGCGGAGCGGGTCGTACGCTCGTTCGGCGAAGCGGTCGTCGAGCGGGTAGACGTTGTCTGCCCACGCCTGCGCGTCGAAGAGGTCCTTGAGTTCGGTCAGCTTGTCGGGGTGCTGTGCGGCGAGGTCGTGGGCTTGGGAGAGTCGTCGTCGAGGTGGTAGAGCTCTCAGGTGTCGGAATCGAAGTCTCCCTGTTTGCCGACGAGCTGCCACGGCACGCCGTGACGTGCGGCCGCCATCCAACCGTTGTGGTAGATGGCGCGGTTCCCGCCGTGTTCGAAGTACTGGGTGGTACGCAGGTCCGCTTCGGATTCGGCGCTGTCGGGGAAGGTGCACGCCATCGAGATACCGTCGAAGGTGGTCTGCTCGATGCCATTCACATGCGCCGGGGGCGTCGATCCCGACGACCTCGAGGATCGTGGGGACGATGTCGATGACGTGATGGAACTGGGTGCGGATGCTTCCCGGTTCGATGTGTCCGGGCCAGGTCATCGCGGCGAGGTTGCGGGTGCCACCGAAATGGGAGGCCACCTGTTTGGTCCATTGGAACGGTGAAGAGCCGGCCCAGGCCCAGCCGACCGGGTAGTGGTTCTCATGGAGTTCGGAGCCGAGGGTGTCGATGTGCGGGAGGATGTTCGCGACGGTGTCGGGGATGCCGTTCTGGGTGGCCATGTTGTTGACGGTGCCGGTCAATCCGCCTTCGGCGCTGGGCCCGTTGTCGCCGACTATGAGGATGACCAGCGTGTCCTCG
The DNA here is from genome assembly GCF_900455735.1 of Rhodococcus wratislaviensis. GTDB lineage: Bacteria > Actinomycetota > Actinomycetes > Mycobacteriales > Mycobacteriaceae > Rhodococcus_F > Rhodococcus_F wratislaviensis. The sequence continues at coordinate 119,433 of NZ_UAUI01000028.1, forward strand.
GCGACGTCGAGTTCGTCGGGGACCGCGACGAGGCGTCCGATCTGATCGTCGGTGTGCGCGACGAAGCCTGCGAACACTTCCTGCATCCGCGCACTCAGGTCGCGGACATGGCTGCGGGAGTCGCCGCCACCAGATAGCCGTGGTTCGTTTGGACCATCGGGAAAATCGTCCTCGGCTGTCTGTCCATGTCACCTAGATGTGTCGCAGACGTGGGCCCACCTGGATGTGCGGACGGTAACGATTACTTTGCCGAGTTGGGATTCTTGCGCTGGTTTGCACTGAAGCGCGCTTTCTTCTGACGATTCCCGCACGTGTTCATGTCACACCATCTGCGGGTGCGGCTTTGGCTGGTGTCGAAGAAGGCGGCTTGGCAGGTTGGCGATGCGCACAGGGCCAATTTTCCGTCTCGTTCACCTGCGATGATGCTGATCGCGTCGGCGGCGATCACGCCTAGGGCATCTTCAACGCAGGGAGGCGAGCTCAGTCGCCATCGCCGATTGCCCTCGGGAGTCAGGATTGCCGCTGCCCGACCCTGAATGCTGCAGTCATTGATGACGTGGACAGCGGACGCAGGGAGAGCGTCTTGGATCGCGGCCGCTGTCGCTGCGGCGTGAATACATTCCCTCAGTTCCCGAGCGAGTTCGAGTTGGGCGGTGGTGCAGGAGTCCACGGCTAGGCCGTTCTCTGCCAACCAGTCGACGAGTCGCTGCGGCGTTGGAATGCGCTCCACAGCGTTGCCATGACGCTCCGTCAGAGTCCCCGTGAAGCTGGTCGCTAGCACGTTACCGAGGCGAAAGTCGGGGAACCCAGCACGCATGGAACCACCTTAGCGGGTTGCACGCTGTCAGGAAGACGTGTTAGAACCGTCTTAGCCGGTTCGAGATTGGTCTTAGCCGGTTCCCCGATGACCGGGAGGTCTCATGCCCCGTCCAACCAGCGACGTGCAAGCATTTGAAGCCCACGCAACTGACGCTGACCTCGACGATCTGCGCGCGCGATTAGCCGCGGCTCGGCTACCGGAGGCTGAGACGGTCTATCGCGCCGCGCCCGACCCTCGCCGATGGGAACAGGGCGTTCCTCTCGCCGACCTCGTCGACGTCGTCAACTACTGGCGCACCGGATACAACTGGCGGTCGTTCGAAGCGCGCCTCAACCGGATCGGCCAGTTCCGCACGACCATTGATGATCTGGGAATCCACTTCCTACACCGCCGATCTTTGCGCGCAGATGCCACTCCTCTGATCTTGACGCACGGCTGGCCAGGCAGCATTGCCGAGTTCGTCGATGTAGTAGACGAGCTCGCAGATCCGAAAGATGCCGACGCGCCAGCGTTCCACGTCGTGGTCCCGTCGTTACCGGGCTTTGGTTACAGCGACAAGCCGGCCACCACCGGGTGGGGAATCGAAAAGATCGCGGCCGCATGGGTGGAACTGATGGGAAGGCTCGGCTACGACAAGTTCGTAGCCCACGGCGGCGACTGGGGAGGTGTGATCACCACGGTGCTCGGCGGAAGGTTCCCGGCGCACGTTCTCGGCATCCACACAACGACCGCGCAGGCACCGCCCGGGTTGACAACGGACGGGCTGACGGCGGCCGAGCGCAAATGGACCGAGGAAACCCGCGATTTCTGGCGCCACCACGCGGCGTATGCGAAGCAGCAGGCGACCCGACCGCAGACCATCGGCTACTCGCTCGTGGACTCACCAGTCGGGCTTCTCGCCTGGATCCTTGACAAGTTCGCCGAGTGGACAGATACCGAAGATAGCCCGTTCGAGACGGTTTCCAGAGACAGAGTTCTCGACGACGTCACTCTGTACTGGCTGACGCGGACCGGCGCATCGTCAGCCCGCATTTACTACGAAAGCCACAACTCGCTCGACCCCGACCTTCGGGTCGACGTCCCGTCGGCAATCAGTGTGTATCCCCGCGACATCGAGAAGTGTCCGCGCGCCTGGGCGCAGGAGCGATACCGACAGATAGTCCGATGGAGGTCGCCCGAAACAGGGGGACATTTCCCGTCACTGGAGGTTCCCGAGTATTTCGTCAAGGATCTGCAAGAAGGCCTCACGGCAGTGCTGGCCGCTGATCGGTAGACGCGGCCGGGTGCCGGGACTCGGAATCAGTCCGAGGATCCGAGCTGCGCGCCGCATGCGCGGTCCGGCGAGGGCGCTAGCACCGCGACCGGCTGCAGCGGCGACTAGGACTCCTCGCGCCAAGGCATAGGGACCTCCGATGAGACCGTTCACCGATCGGCTTGCGGCACGGCGGGCATGAATCGTCCACGACGTTGGGTCGGGACGGCGTCGGGCCCAATCCAGTCGGTGACGGGCAGTATTTGTCACACTGGGTTCATGAATGATGTCTGGCCGATTGTGCACGCGGAGCGCGCGGCGCTGATCGATGACCTCACCGACCTCACCGACGACCAGTGGGCCCACCCGTCGCTCTGTGGTGACTGGACCGTGCACGACGTCGCTGCACATTTGATCAACAACGCGAAGACCACCCGCCTCGGCATCGTGCGCAACATGGCCCGTGCGCGCTTCAACTTCGATCGCCAGAACGCCCAAGGCGTCGAACGCGAACGCGGCGCCACGCCCCGCCAAACGCTCGCCGGGCTTCAGCAGGTGGCAACACGTACGTCGACGCCGCCGGCACCGCTCGACAGCAGGCTGGTCGAAGAGGTCGTCCATGGCGAAGACATCCGACGGCCGCTGGGCATCACCCGTATATATCCGTCGGAGGCGGTCGTCAGGTCGTTGCGGTATCAGGCGCGCACCCCGGTATCCCTGGGCGGTGCGAAGCAACTCATTTCCTCGGTCCAGTTGCGGGCCACCGACGCAGACGTGTCGATCGGCGATGGCCCAGAAGTCTGCGGCCCGGCACTGTCACTGCTCATGGCAATATCGGGGCGCAAGTCGGCGCTGGGTGACCTCGACGGACCCGGAGTATCTGCGCTGGAGTGATCACGCCAGTGGCGTCCCGCAGAATCAACCAGCAGCGAGACGACAGTCTGGCCGACAGGCCGCCGCCGGACAGGTGGTTCCGTAAGCGGAGCCGATGCCTCGCAGGCCGAGAGCACCGAATCCTGGCTGAGTCCTACGACCTGCTCGCCGGCGCTGAGAGATTCGAATCCGTAACGGACCAGTCGGTCTGGACGATCAAGGTGCCAAGGCTATATACCGACACAAGGAGCGAGAAGTATGGGTTCGTCCGAAATCTTCACTGATTTGGTCGCCTGGGGTGCTGAGGGTTTTCTGAACGGAAATCCGGTGCAGTCGGCAGTGGGTGCGGTGCTGTTCCTGGGCCTGGGCCTGGGACTCTGGGACCTCGTCACGGGTGCGCCCATCGTCATCTGAACCGGCCACACGTACGGTACTTGCCAGAGAATGCCCATCTGTGGGCTGAGCCCGGCCGAGGCCGATGGTTGACCCGAGGTCCGGACATTCCGAATCCGGCCACTCGACGCCGGACAACATCCGTGGCACAGCCGCGCCCAGTCTTCGCATCGACCCTCGTCCGGGCCTAGTGGATTCGCAAAAGAACAGCAACGTCCTGTCGCCGGGCGATGAGCGGGCCGTCGGTCATCGGACGGGCCAAGCAGGACTGCTCGGCACCAGACGTATTGCTACTGAAAGGATCTCAATGAGAGGCACAATTAGGGCTACAGCACGCGTCACGGCCGCCGTCGTTACGGGTGTCGCCTTCGCGGCGATCATCGGCTCCGGCACCGCCCAGGCGGCCCCCCAGGACTGCGTCATCCAGCGGGATGCCTTCAGCGCGACGGCGACCTGCCATGACACCGACGCACCCCCTGGTAGGGAGTACGCGCTGATCGTCGACTGCTGGGGCCTTCACGGCATCCCCAACGCCTTTCCGTTCTATGCGATCGGGCCCTTTAGCCAGTCCAGTCGCTCATTCGTGCCGACAGGTCAGGCCACAGGGGCTTGCGGCACGAATTGGGGTGCCCCCACGTTGGATGCCGGCGTGATCACCAACGCCCACGTGGAGATCTATCGCCAGTAGCAGATACCAGGGACGCGATCCGCGTGTCCGCCGAAGCTGTGCACCTGGTTGACGATCCACATCCCGACCTCGACGTCGCCAGCCACGAAGGACTAGCGCGTTGTCTTGGGATGGGGCCGGGGAGCAGTTTTGCGATCGTGGTGCGCGCGTTCAAGTCTGAGAGCTGGACCGTCCCGATGCCTGCTGACGGAGAGTGTGGCTACTCAGGGAGTGTGTCGCCCGGGAAGCCGAGGCACGGGAGGACCTCACAGGTCATGATTCCGGCCTGCACACACGGGTCGGCGGCCATGGTCTGCCGTGCCCGTTCAAGGGGCTCGGTCATGATCGCCATGCCGGCAACGGTGTCAGAGATGACGGGACAGAGGATCGCGATCACACCTTCGGCGCGTAGCGACACCATGCGACGTTGGTGCTCGAGTTCGATCGCCTCGGCTCCGTCCTGATATCGGTCCGAGCTCCATCGAAGCTGAACCAGGCTAAAGGGCTTGGCGGTCGCGGCCAGGGTTTGAATCTGGTCGTCAGTCACGTCCGAGCTCATCTCGTTCACACCCTCCTCTTGGCGTTCGACCTCGATCAAACCTACGACCCGCTCCTGATCTCGTCCGTACGGCGCCTCTTGCCACGCCGTTGTAGACGATCTGGGCGCACAGACACACGCGGGCAACCCGCACGCGCGTCAGCCGATCTGCTCGAACAGCGACACGATGATCCCTTCGGGCCCGCGCACGTAGGCCATCCGCACGCTGTTCTCGTACTCGCCGATGCCGCCGATGAGCCCGTACCCGTCCGCAGCCACCGCATCGACGGCCGCCTGGAGGTCGCCGACCTCGAAGGACACGTTGCGCAGGCCAAGCTCGTTGGCCATCGCCGCGGGCGATCCGGGCTCGTGCTCGGGCGTGACGAAGGTCGCGAGCTCCAGCCGGGACCCTCCATCGGGCGGCCGCAGCATCGCGATCTCACAGTGCGCGCCTGGGATGCCGCAGACGGTCTCCACGAACTCGCCCTCCACGGATCCGGTGCCCTCGACCTCGAGACCCAGTCCGACGAAGAACGCCGTCACCGAGTCGAGGTCCGCGACGGTGATGCCGATGTGGTCGAAACGTTGTACGTGTGCCATGGGATCCATCCTCCATTGTTGTCGGTGCCGATTCGATGCTGGGACGGAGCCGGTGCTGGGATCTCGACCTGTTCTTGCCGCAAAGCTGCAGTCAACCTAAGGGTTCGAAAGATCGTGCGGGACGACAGGTTGCTTTCGCGGCTGGAAGACCAGGGCACGCCCCTGGTGCATGACGGTCCCCGTGAACCTCTCGCGACCTTTCGTTGGGTGTTCGCCGGCGTTGTCCCAGCGCGCAATCGACCGATCCTAGATGCCCGAGACAGTCACCCGGTCCGCTCGACCAGTTGCTGCAGGAAGTGCGGAAGTCGGCCGGCGCCGAAGTCGAAGTAGCGCACCCAGTGCGGCGTGATCGCGATACGCGCCATCTGGTCGTACAGCTCGCGGCAGTTCTGCTCGAACTGGGCCGCCGCCTCGGCGTCCATGGCCTTTCTGGCGCTGGCGAGGTATTCCTCGGTCACCCCGTCGACGATCTGGACACTCGCCCGTCCGCGAATCGACAGGGATCGTGCGTCGCCGGGCGTGTCGCCGCTGTCGATTGTCAGGGCGACGTCCGGGTGGGCTGACAGCGCCGCGACCTTGGGTGCGGTCGCGGCGGTGGAGACCACGACCTGGTCGCCCGTCCAGTAGAAACCGATCGGGATCACCCGCGGGGTTGCGTCCGTTGCGAGGTACGCCAGGCGGGCCACCGAGCTGGACGTGAGCAGCTGCTGCGCGCCGGTGCTGGTGAGTTCGTCGTCGATCTCGTGCCGCTTCATGCGTGTTCACCTTCCGTCGTAACGCGGCCCCTTATGGCCGTGTTCACATCAGGGACGGCGCCGGCCGCGGATTCTCGACATCGGTCCGCGGAGGAATTCGCAGCAGCCCCGACGACACTGGGTTGCACGGTTTCCACACCGGCGAGCAGGTCCGTGGGTCCTCAGGTGGTCGAGGGCCGGCCGAGCACTCGGTCCCACCAGTCGGCGAGCGGGCTGGGGTCGGGCCAGACGATCGGATCGTCGGCTAGCGACAAGGATTTGCTCGGGTCCTCGCCCCCGGATTTTCGATCCGGATCGGCGTCGGCCAGGGGTCGCCGCACAGCCCCGCACCGGACGGCGGCCAGAGTCGGTGATCGGTCCGGGTGAGTCGCTTGTCGGAGCGGCGGCGGATCGGCGGGCGGTGATGGGATGCGGACTGTGGGGTGGATTTCGTTCTCGAGCACGAACGTTTGCTCCTTCGCTGCATGCATCGGTCACCGGACGTGTGGTGCCGGCCGGTCTCCATCGCGGGGGTGATCCACCCACGTCACTGTCGATGCCCCTCAGTTGTATCCGACCCGGCCCGCCCTGTCAGCTGAACGTCTTACACTGCCGCGGTTCGGGGGCATCCCCACTGCAAGGACCGCGGTCGCGGCGAGGGCCGAGGCGGACCTGCGTTGCGCCGACGCCCATCGCAAATGGACGTCCGCGAGGACCCGAAACTGACGTTGCGAACCACGCGTTAACGCGCTTCTCGTTGAAGGTCGGTCGGTGAAGCGCAACTTGGACTCGGAAAGTGTCGTGCCCGTCGATCGCACCCTGCAGACGACATTCTCACCAGACTGAAAGCGGACAGTGGGCCGCTCCATCCGAACTCGCTCGTCCGGGCACGTCCGTGTGTCAACCGGCAACTGATGGTGATCAGCTGCGATCATTCCGGCAGGCGATTCCGGCTGCGGGCGGCCGTCCGCTCCGAACCCCTATATCACCGAAGCTGCAATGACCTCGTGGTGCGTCTCTGTACTGCCGAATAGCAGTGAGTCACTCTTGGCGCGCCGAAAGTACCTGTGTAGGGGGTGTTCCCAGGTGAATCCGATGCCGCCGTGGATTTGGATGGACTCTTCGGCGGCGAAGGTGAAGGCCTCGGACGCCAGTACATGAGCGATGCTCGCTGCAGTGGCCAGTTCGTCCGTTGGCCGGTCGTCAGCGTTCGCCGCGTCCAGCACTGCGGCGTGCGCCAGCTCGAGTGCCACCAGAATGTCGGTGAGGCGGTGCTTGATCGATTGGAACGAACCTATCGGTCGGCCGAACTGCTCCCGGTTCTTGGCGTACTCGACCGACATTTCCAGGCACGCCTCGGCGGCGCCGACCTGTTCGGACGCAAGCGCCACGAGGGCTGACGCCTGCGCGCGTGGCAGCGTCGCAGCCAGGTTCGGGTTGCCGACCGCCTGCGCGTGGGCGTCGAAGAACTCGATCCGGGTCAGTGGGCGGGTGGTGTCAAGGGACTCTAGGGGGGTACGCACGACGCCGGGTGTAGTGCCGTCGATGACTGCTAGCTCGAGGCCCTTCTCTCCGCGTGCGACAACGACGAGGAGGTCTGCATTGGCGCCGTCTACCACGAATTCTCGTGTGCCCCGCAGAATCAACTGGCTGTTACCGGTTACGTTGGCGGTAATCGGGGTGTCCGAGTAGGGGTACCCGGCGACCAGCGTGGCAATGCGTTCGCCTGTTGCGATTGCGGGCAGATGCGTGGCGCGGCCCGTGTCGGAGGAGCATTCCGAGAGGGTGAGCCCGGCAAGACACACGGACGAGAAGAAGGGGGCGTTGGAGATGGTGCGGCCGAGTTCGTGCATCACGACGGAGGTGTCTTTGAGGGTGCAACCGGCTCCGCCGAAGCGTTCGGGGAAGGGGATCTCGGTCAATCCCAGGCCGGTGAGCCCTTCCCACAGTGCTTGTTCGGTGTCGGCGTTCTTCGTAAGGAAGGCGCGGACGCTGTCGCGAAGTTGTTCTTGTTCGTGGGTCAATTCGAGGGCCATGTTTGCTCCTAGCGCGGTTCTCTGGGCAGCCCGAGGCCGCGTTCGCCGATGATGTTTCGCTGGATCTCGTCGGAGCCGCCGGCGATGCGGTAGCCCGGGGCGCCCAGGAGATGCTCGGTCCAGGCATAGGTGTTCGGAATGCCCGTGTCGGCGAGGATGCGGGGTCCGAGGAATCGGGCCGCGGCGTCGCCGATGCGCTTGAGATTCTGCGTCCACACGAGCTTGGCGATCGAGCCCTCGACTCCAGGAACATGGCCGGCGAGTTCACGTTCGGCATAGCGGGCGTTGAACATTGCGGTGGCTCGCTCGTAGACGACGACTCGGGCAAGTGTCTGACGCACGTGGGGGTCGTCGGTGATACCAAGTTGCTTGGCCAGGCGGATCAGATCGGCTGCGCTTCCGCCGGCGGAGACGATTCCGCCGCTGGAGCTGCGTTCGAAACCGAGGGTGGTCAATGCGACGTTCCAACCGTCGCCGATCTCGCCGAGACGCAGCGAGTCAGGCAGTTCGACGGCGGTGAGGAATACCTCGTTGAACGTGGAACCGCCGGACATCTGGCGGATTGGCCGGGTTTCGATTCCTGGGGCGTCCATCGGCACCAGGAACGCTGTCATTCCGCGGTGCTTGGGTGCGGCGGGGTCGCTGCGCGCGATGAGTAGTCCCCACTCGGAGAATTGTGCGCCGGAACTCCACACCTTCTGACCGGTGATCTTCCAGCCGGTGTCGGTGCGAACTGCGCGGGTCGCGAGCGCGGCCAGGTCGGATCCGGCGCCGGGTTCGGAGAAGAGCTGGCAGCACAGTTCGTCGGCACGCAGGAACGGTTGCACGAATCGTTGTTTGTGTTCCTCGGTGCCGAGCAGGTGGATGGTCGGTGCGATCAGCTCCACGGTCACCAGGATGGTCTCGTGCCGCTCCGGGGCACGGAACTGACGTTCGAGCTCGACGTAGATCCGTTCGTGGGAGGCGGTCAGGCCCGGTCCGCCCCATTCGGGGCCCCAGGTGATCGCGCCGAATCCGGCGTCGACGCGTGCGGATTGCCAGGCCTTGCCGCGGACGAGTAGTTCGCGCTCTTCGGCCTCTGTGCGGTTGTGGAAGATGGCGTAGGACGGCTCCGCGTCGTTTCCTGGCAGGTCGGTTTCGGTGGCCGGGGGATGCCGGTCCAGCCGCTGTGACAGCCACGCGGTGGCGCGTTCCTCGAACGCGTCCAGGTCTTCCGGTGTTGCCAGTTCGCTCGTTGCCGTACTCATATGTTCTTGCCGTTCGTTAGTGCGGCCATTCGTGCCCCGACTGCAGTCTTGGAGTCCGGATGCTCGGACAGCCGGACGGTGAAGGTCTGTTCGAGCTCGTAGCCGCGCTTGAGATCCATACCCTCGCAGCCGTTCAACGATTGCTTCGCCAGGGTCAGTGCGTAGCGGCTCTTCGAGGCGATGGACCGTGCGCGGGTGAGCGCCGTGGTCATGAGTACGTCGTGGGGGACCACCTCGATCGGCGCGCCCCACCGCTCGAGGGTGTGTGCGTCGACGGCTTCTGCGGTGAAGAACAGCCGGCGCATTGCCTGCTGCGGCAGCATGCGGGCGGTGAATCGGCCACCGCCGAGTACCCCGACGTTCATTTCCGGCAGTCCGAACGTTGCCTTCGCCGACGCCACCACGAGGTCGCAGGATGCGGTCAGACCAAATCCGCTGCCTAGGGCCGGACCGTTGACGGCGGCAATGACGGGGATCGAGCAATCGATGAGGTTGAACATCGCGCGGCGGACGTTGCGCATCTGCAATTCACCGCTCGTCGTGTCCATGGTGCGGAAGTCGTTGAGGTCGTTGCCCGCGCAGAACACGTGACCGCGTCCAGTGAGCACGGCGACGTTGACTGTCGGATCGTCGGATAGCCGGTCGAAGGCCTCGGCAAGTTCGCCGTACATTCGGTGGTCGATTGCATTGACCTTGCCGCGGGCGAGTTCGACCAGCGCGATCCCTGGTTCGGGTTGGGAGATGAGAATGTGCTCGGTCATGTCGTCCTCACTTCTCATGCGCCGCATGGAGGCTGACGCCGACCATCTGCGGCGGGAGGTCGGTGCGGTTACGGGTCCAGTCGCGGAGCGCGAACTTCTGGATCTTGCCGCTCGCGGTCTTGGGTAGTACGTCCACCACGAAGACGCTCTCGGGGATTTTCTGTTTGGCGACCTCGCGTCCGGTCAGGAACTCGTGGACGTCTTCGAGGGTGAGGTCCTGTGCGTGGTGGGTGACGACGAAGGCGCAACCCCGTTCACCGGTCGTCGCGTCCGGCCCGGCGACGACGGCGACCTCGCTGACGGCGGGGTGCTCACTGAGCAGGTTTTCCACCTCGTGAGTGCTGATCTTCTCGCCGGAGCGGTTGATGATGTCCTTGATTCGGCCCTCGATGTGGATTGCGCCGGTGTCGTCGAACCGTGCGAGGTCACCGGACCGGAAGAAGCCGTCCTCGGTGAACGCCGCGGCGTTGAGCGAGGGGTCGAGGTACCCGAGGAAGGTGTCGGGGCCGCGCCACAGTACTTCGCCGACGGAGCCGGGCTCGACGGGGCGCTCGGAGGGGTCGACGATGATCACCTCGGTGGGCGTGAGGACTCGACCGTCGGTTCGGGTGCGTAATTGTGCTGTGTCCCAGCGATTGCCTGCTGTGACGGACGGTCCCTCGGTGGCGCCGTACATTCGGACGACGGTGCCGAGTCGCTCGGTGGCCCGACGGGTCAGGTCGTCCGGCATGTCAGCGCCGCCGCACACGATGTACCTGATCGACGGAGTGGGGCGACCCTCCGCGATCGCGGCGTCGAGCAGCCCCTGCAGGAACGGTGTGGAGAAGATCATGAAGCTGGCGGCGTCGCGGGAAATCTTGTCGAGCGCGGCGACTGGATCCCACTGATCGTGCAGCACGACGGGCGCCCCGAGCAGGAAAGGCAGGGTCAAGGCACAATTCACGCCGGTCACGTGCGTGACCGGCGACGGGTTGAAGATGACGTCGTTCTCGTTGAGGCCGAACAACTCGATCATCGAGAGGTTCTCGAATACCAGGGTGTTGTGGCTGTGCAGCGCGCCCTTCGGATCCGCGGTCGTCCCAGAGGTGTACAAGAGCAGGCAGACCTGATCTGGATCTGGGTGTGGCAGTGCGGCAACCACCTTCGCGGCCCCGGCCGGGGCACTGTCGAGCAGCTCCGTCCAGGTGGTCATCCGCTCGTCGGTGCCGCGCTCGCCACGGTCGCCGAGGATGACGATCTTCTTCAGGTGCGGCAAGTCGTCGAGCAGCTGGTCATACATCGCGGCGTAGTCGAATCCCCGGTAGGTCGCGGGAATGAAGACGGCCGACGTCCGCGCCTGCCCGAGGATGAACCGCAGCTCGCGCCCTCGGTAGATCGGGACTATGGGGTTGGCGACGGCGCCGAGCTTCATGATCGCCTGGTAGACGATGACCGCTTCGGCCCGGTTGGGGAGCTGGAACGAGACCACGTCGTCGGCGCCGATCCCGGCCGAATGCAGCGCCGCAGCGAGCGTGGTCGCGTCGCGGTCGACGTCGGCGAAGGTCAACCGTGTGTCGCCGTCGATCACGGCCACTGCGTCCGGGAACAGCGAGGCGGCGCGTGTCAAGTAGTGCCCTATCGGCTGATCACGCCAGTGCCCTGACTCGCGGTAGGAATGGGCAAGGTCGGGCGTCGGTGGGCGCGTCGGCCACATCTGTACCTCCGGGAGAGCGTCACGTTCGGATGTTGACTGGTGCCACGTGTTGACTGGAGCCCACGCTAGCCACTTTCCCTAAATATGTACAGAGTTTAGCGATACCGTCTCGGAGCTGGGTAGGGTTTGTACGCATGGCGGCTACACATCGAACTGTCGACGAGCGCACCGGGAACGCACTGACGCCGGACGACGCCCATCGCGCACCGGGCAGGGCCCCGAAAATGTCCGAACGCATCGCGAATCAGATAGCGGACGAGATCCTCGGAGGCGGCATCGAGGCCGGTGACCGGTTGCCGACCGAGAAGGAGATGGTCGCCGAGTACGGCGTTGCGCGCACGACTGTGCGCGAAGCCCTCCGACTGCTCGAGAGCCGGGGCCTGGTCACCATTCGGGCCGGCGTCGGCGGCGGCCCCGTCGCGTGCCGACCGCAATTCGAATCACTGGGCAACACCATGAAACTGTTCCTGCAGCTCGAGGGCGCAAATCTCAGCGACGTCATCGACACTCGGCTGACCCTGGAACCGGTGGTCGCGCAACAGGCCACACCTCGAATTACGGACGGTCAGCTGGACGAATTGCAGGCAGCGCTCGACAGCATGCGGACACAGCCCGACGACTACGACAACTTCATCGAGAAGAACGCGCTGTTCCACACCACCATCTACACCGCATCCGGAAACCCGGTGCTGCGCATCCTCATGGAAACGCTGCTGCTGCTGGTGCGGGACGCGGAACCCTCACGGCATCCTGAGATCACCCGCACCGCCGCCGTCGAAGCGCAGCAACTGGTACTCAATGCCATGCGCTCCCGAAATGCGTCCGCCGCGGGAGAGGCGATGGAGGCCTTCGTCCACGACACCGCGAAGTACTACCGCAAGCGCCTTGCACACATCATCTCCGAGCCCGTGCACTGGCAGCTCTAGCGGTCTGCTTCCGTTCATTTTCGGAAATATGTACAGATTTAGCGGATGCGCGGTTATGGTGTGGAAGCGCTCGCATGAGGTGACCCACTCCCACCTGCGGTAAGCGCACCTTCGGTCCACGCATTCCGCACAGAAATGAGACGTTCGTGGCGACCCACACGAATTCCACATCGCGCACCCTCGAGCAAACCAGACGCCGCGGCGTCCTCGCCGCAGCGGTCGGCACCATCGTCGAGTACTACGACCTCACCGTCTACGCCTACCTCGCCGTGGTCGTCAGCCCACTGTTCTTCCCCGGCAACGACCCCACCGCAGCACTGCTCGCCAGCCTCGCCGTCTTCGCCTCGGCCTACCTCATGCGCCCCATCGGCGGCATCTTCTTCGGCCGCCTCGGGGACCGGCACGGACGCAAGCGCGCTCTGCTGGTGTCCGTGCTGCTGATGGGAGTCGGCAGCCTCCTCATGGCATGCCTGCCGACGTATGCGTCAGCAGGCATCGCCGCGCCGATCCTGCTCGTCCTCGCACGTCTGGTGCAGGGATTCTCCGCCGGCGGAGAACTCGGCGGAGCACTGACCTACGTCTACGAGACCGTCGGAGAAAAACGCAAGGGCCTCGGCGCCTCGTTCGTCGCACTCGGCAGCAACGGTGGTTTCGCGCTCGCCGCAATCGCGGTCGGGACCGTCTCAGCGCTCACCACCGAACCGCAGATGACCAGCTGGGGCTGGCGAATCCCGTTCCTGCTCGGCGTCCCACTCCTGCTGTTCTGCCTGTGGACCCGGACCCGCATCGAGGACACTGCACAGTTCGAGAACGCCGCGGCCACGGACGACCTGGCGAAGTCACCGTTCACCGAACTCATCCGCACACACCCCAAGCAGGTTCTGCAGGTATTCGGACTCGGCGTGGCACAGAACGCCACCGGCTACATGGTGCTCACCTACATCGGCATCCACCTGGTCCGCCAAGGCGGATTCGATCGGACCGCGGTCACCTGGACGACCGCGCTCATCATCGTGCTCATCGCGCTGCTGATGCCGGTCGCCGGTCTACTCGTCGACAGATTCGGCAGCGTCCCGGTCGCGGCAGCCGGACTGATCGGATCCGGCATCCTTGCCTACCCAGCCATGTCCCTGATGGGTGGCCACGGGCTGGTCGTCGCGGGCGTGGCATTCTTCGTCTTCGCGCTCGGCACCCCGCTCATCCAGGTCGCCACGGCACCACTGTTCCCGTCGCTGTTCAACTCCCGCGTCAGGCTCAGCGGCGTCGCCCTCGGCTTCAACCTGGCGACGATCGCGACCGGTGGAACTGCCGCCTATATCGCCACCTGGCTGATCGACCGGACCGGCAGCTCATTGTCACCGGCATACTTTCTCGCAGGCTCGTGCCTCATCGGGTTGCTCACCTTGTTCAGCATCCGAACTGCAACCTACGGCGGCGTTCGCCGCGAGTCCGCCTCCCACACGAAAACCGCTGCGCCGCAGACCGTCCGATAGTAGGGGGCAGAGGCCCCGACGGGTTCACAGGAACACCACATGCACTCCCCACCCGGCGATCGTCAGTCTCCTGGGTTCAGCCGGGCATCCGGCCTCCAGCGGGCCCTGGCTCGGCACGCGGGGGCTGGTGGTGGGGTCATCGGTGTCGGCGAACAACGGGTGTTGCGCGCCGGTGCTGGCACCCGATGAGGGCATGCCCTCAGCCAGCGGTCGTCAGCAATCCGACTATCGCAATCGCAATTGCCGAGGCGGCACCACAGATTGTCCAGGCCTGCACAGCGGTCCGGCGCCAGCGGGGATTGCGGATCTGGGTGGGAGGCGCGGGGGCAGTGCCTGGTCCACCGGCACTTGACGATTCGAGTTCATGTTCGTGACGATCCGACATCGCATCCGCGGCGAGCGCTGCGCCGAGAGAGGCGACCACCACGATCAACGTGACGGCGATGACCACAACAGTCCAGGGCATAGTTGTACCGAGCCTTTACGATTCCTGGGATGCCGACTGGGTGCGGTCGACGTTGGCTGTTGTCGGTCGCCGTCAGCCGTTGAGATGGAACGGCACGCCGCGCGGGCGGCGTCTCTTGCCTGGTCGGTTCAGTGCCGTCTGTCCGGCGACGACGCTACCCAGGACGAGGGAGACGGTGACGAGTAGGGCGGCGTTGGTTCTCATCGAATCTCCTGTGTTCGCTGGGTGGTTACTTGGTGTGGTCGGCGATAGTAGGGCTGGCGAGCATGGCCGCGATGCGGGTGCTGTGGAGCGGGTCGGCGGTCGGGTGGTCGTCGAGGTCGTTCGCTGATCGGATCGTGTGCTCAGCGTGTACTCGGTGTTGGCGCGCGTCTACGGAGAAGGTCGGAGCATCACGGCTGCCGCGATGAGGCCGGCGAATGTCGCGGCGACGATCGCGGCGGTGGCGGTCAGTGAGTTGGTGACAGTCCAGGCGGGCATGGCTACGGATAGTGAGGCACCGGCACCGATGATTGGCTGGGTGAAGCGTTCTGTACCGCCCGGTATCCGCTGCTTCATGGGTAGCGAGGGATGCATTCCACGCTCCTTTCGCAAGGTAGATGCAGGCGGTGGCGATATCGGGTCCGATTGACGGAGACCGCCTGTGAGGTTTGTCTGTCTCCTCCGGTAACGATTAAGAGTGATTTGGGTCACAATCTAGTTGCAGGGCTTTGTTCTTACCGCATTCCAGTCGAGAGCGCCACTGGGCAACTGTCCATGTTCGGATAATCCCGAAAGGTCCGGTGTGACTCGCGGTGACCGACATCGACGCGAACGTAGAATCGGTTACTGCGGCATGTGCCGAGAGGTAGGCAGTCTCAGGATCGTGACGATGACCTACTCGGCATGAGCGCTCGGTGGAAGGCGCGGCTATCAACAACGGGACTTAAGACTCTATTCGCGAGTGCTTCCGCCGGGCTTACGATTCCGCGCGTGACACTTGGCTCCCTGTCCTTGGCCCTTCTACGCGCGAACTATCGACTGGTGCGGCTTCCGCTGCAACTGTTCGAAGACGTGGCGGTGTCTCGGCTCGACGAACAGGAGCCGGTACGGCTTGCCTACGAGCAGATCTTGATCGACTGCGACCGCGCCGCGGCGTTCTTGCTCAACGATGAGGACGCGGCCAGGCGCGCAGCCGACCTGAAGCGGCGGACCGCGTCGGTGCGCCTGCTGATTGCCTGTGAACATCACCGCGTCCAGAGGCAGGGTGTGATCTTGCTCGATGAGCAGCGCGAGCGGTTTCATCAACGCCGTCAGCAGGACGCAGGTCCGCCGACATGACGAGTGCGTCCGAGATGCCAGGAACGCGCTGACGATCAAGGACAAGGCGAGCACACCGATGAGCTCGCGAAGAGGCGGCGAAATTGCGACCGTCCGAAGAACACCGATACGAGCACTTCTTTTCGAAGCCGTAGGGCAACGAAGGCCGGAAACCAATCCGATCCACCGTCGCCGAAACGCGTCACGCAACCACGAAGGCCCCGCACCGACGACTTGGTGCGGGGCCTTCGTGCCGACAGAAACTAGCGGTGTGTGAACTGCGGCGTGCGCTTCTCCACGAACGCGGCCATGCCTTCCTTCTGGTCCTCGGTGGCGAAGGTGGAGTGGAAGACTCGCCGTTCGAAGCGGATCCCTTCGGTGAGGGTGGTCTCGAATGCCCGGTTGACGGCTTCCTTTGCCATCATCGCGATGGGCAGTGACATCTCGGCGACGGTGGTGGCGGTCTGGAGTGCTTCGTCGAACAGGTCGGCGGCAGGGACGATGCGGGACAGGAGGCCGGCGCGTTCGGCCTCCTCGGCGTCCATGGTGCGGCCGGTCAGGCACAGTTCCATGGCCTTCGCCTTGCCTACGGCGCGGGTCAGTCGTTGCGATCCGCCGATGCCGGGGATGACGCCGAGTTTGATCTCGGGCTGACCGAACTTGGCGGTGTCGGCGGCGAGGAGGATGTCGCACATCATTGCCAGCTCGCAGCCGCCGCCGAGGGCGTATCCGGCGACTGCGGCGATGATGGGTGTGCGTGCGGCGGCGATGCGGTCGCCGATGGAGAAGAAGTCGTCGAGGTAGACGTCCATGTACGACTTGGTGTGCATTTCTTTGATGTCGGCGCCGGCGGCGAAGGCGCGGTCGGAGCCGGTGATGAGGATGGCGCCGATGTTGCTGTCGGTGTCGAGTTCTTCGACGGCGGTGACGATTTCGCGTAGAAGCTGGGTGTTCAACGCGTTGAGTGCTTTCGGGCGGTTGAGGGTGATGATTCCGACTCGGCCTTTGCGGTCGAGGAGGATGGTGTCGTAGTCGGTCACAGGTTGTCTCCGGTTGTGGTGGGTGGGGTGAGGCCGAGTTCGAGGTCTCCGAGTGGTGCGAAGAATGCGTCGACCTGCGCGTCGTCGACCTCCTCGATCGTGGCGGGCGACCACTGCGGGTTGCGGTCCTTGTCGACGACCTGCGCCCGAATGCCTTCGACGAGGTCGGGCGAGCTCAGGCAGGCGACGGACACCCGGAACTCGTCGCCGAGGACTTCTTCGAGGCTGCCGGCGTGCCGGGCGCGGCGCAGCGATTTCAGGGTGACCGCGCACGCGGTCGGCGACTTCGAACGCACCTGCTCGGCCGCCTTCTCCGCCTCGGGGATCCCGCTGCCGCGCAGGCGGGCGACGATGTCGGTGACACGGTCGGCCGAGTACGCGGCGTCGATCCAGCCCTGCTGCGCCAGCAACTCCGAGGCCGGTGCCGGTTCGGTGAACTGTGCGAGCGCATCCTGAACGGTCGTGGTCGACAGCGTCTCGAGGAACTGCCCGATCCTCTCCGACGGGATGAAGTGGTCGGCGAACCCGCAGGCGATCGCGTCGCCGGCGCTCAGCCGTGCCGTCGTCAGGGCGATGTGGGTGCCCAGCTCGCCCGGGGTGCGGGCGAGCAGGTAGGTGCCCCCGACGTCGGGGACGAACCCGATCCCGGTCTCGGGCATCCCGATCATCGACCGTTCGGTGACGATCCGCACGCTGCCGTGCGCCGACACCCCGACCCCGCCGCCCATCACGATGCCGTCCATGATCGCCACGTACGGCTTGCCGTAGTTCGCGATGGCCGCGTTGAGGATGTACTCCTCGCGCCAGAACTCCCGCGACCCGGTGCCGCCGTCCTTGGCGTCGTGGTAGATCGACACGATGTCGCCGCCGGCGCACAGGCCCCGCTCCCCGGCACCGGTGATCACCACCGCCCGCACCGCGTCGTCGCCGGACCACACCGCCAGGGCCGCCGCGATCTGCCGCACCATCGCATGGTTGAGGGCGTTGATCGCCTTGGGCCGATTGAGCACGATGCGGCCCAGACCGCCGCTCTTGTCGATCAGAACTTCCGGTTCGGTGGATACCGCGTCAGTCATGCCGCTCCTTGCTTTCCCTGCCGGGCTCCCCCGACGACACTCCGGGCGATGACCAGGCGCATGATCTCGTTGCTGCCTTCGAGGATCTGGTGCACGCGCAGGTCCCGGACGATCTTCTCTATTCCGTACTCGGCAAGATAGCCGTAACCCCCGTGCAGTTGCAGCGCCCGGTTGGCGACCTCGAAACCGGTGTCGGTCGCGAACCGCTTCGCCATCGCACACAACTCCACCACATCCGGGGCGCCCTCCTCCAGCGCGGCCGCCGCCCGCCACAGCAACGTGCGTGCCGCTTCCAGTTCGGTGCGCATGTCGGCGAGCTGGAACTGCAGCGCCTGCGATTCGATCAGCGGCGACCCGAACGCCGTGCGGTCGGCCAGGTAGGCGACGGCCCTGTCCAGCGCGGTCTGCGCGCCGCCCACCGAGCACGCCGCGATGTTGAGCCGGCCACCGTTCAGCCCGGCCATCGCGATCCGGAAGCCACCACCCTCGGAGCCGAGCAGGTTCGCCGCCGGCACCCGCACGTCCTCGAAGATCACCTGACGGGTGGGCTGGGCGTTCCACCCCATCTTCACCTCGTTCGGCCCGAACGACAGACCCGGCGAACCCTTCGGGACGATGAACGCCGAGATCCCCCGCGGACCGCTCTCCCCGGTGCGGGCCATCACGACATAGACATCGGACGTACCGGCACCGGAGATGAACTGCTTGACCCCGCTCAGCACGTAGTCGTCGCCGTCGCGGACCGCCCTGGTGCTCAGCGCCGCCGCATCCGAACCGGCGCCCGGCTCGGTGAGGCAGTAGCTGCCGAGCTGATCCATCGAGCACAGCCCGGGCACCCACGCGTGACGCTGCTCGTCGTCGCCGAACCTGTCGATCATCCACGTGACCATGTTGTGGATGGAGATGTAGGCGGCGATCGACGGGCAGCCCTTGGCGAGCTGCTCGAAGATGCGGGCGGCGTCGACGCGAGTCAGCTCGGATCCACCCACGTCCTCGCGGATGTAGATCCCGCCCATCCCCAGCGACGCCGCCTTGCGGAGGACGTCCACGGGGAAATGCTTGGTCTGATCCCATTCCACGGCGTGCGGCGCGAGATGCTCGGCCGCGAAGTCGCGGGCAGTGTCGCTGATCGCCCGCTCGTCATCGGTCAAGGTGAACATATGAATCGACCCTTTCAGATCGGGGAAGTTGGAAGTACTATAGTTGGACATCCAGGTAATTCGCCAGTGGGTGTGACCCAATCCAAACCAATCGGGCCGGGACGCGCCCTCAACAGGGGCGAAGATCTCGGCCATCAACGGCGACGATCCGAAACGCGCACGCAAGTGCCGATTTCGATTCCCGATAGCAAGGAGGCTTCCGGTGGCCATTGCCCAACCACCCATCTCGGCGCCGGTCGCCGACTCTGTGGCGGCGCCCTATGCGCCGCTGCTCGCCGCAGTACTGCAGACGCAGAAGCTGATCACCCATCACCTCAACGCAACGCTTCGTCCACTCGGACTGTCCTTCGCCCGGTATGAAGTCTTGGCCATGATCGTCGCCGCGAATGGCCCACTGCCCATGGTGCAGATCGTCCGCGCTCTCGATCGTCATCCCACCACCATCGGAACGTTGATCGACGGACTCGAAGGTTCCGGGTTGGCCGTACGGGCGACCAATCGCTCCGATCGCCGCTCGACCCTTGTCTCGGTCACCGACAGGGGCCGCGAGGTGGCTGTCTCGGCGACCCGCGCCCTCGATGCCCTCGCCCTCGTGGACCCGAATATCATGAGTCGTCTTCACGACGATCTGCACCATCTCCTCTCCGCAACCCGACGTGCATTGACCGCCGCACCGGGCGGACAGCGCATCGCGGCGGCGGACTTGCCGGGAGGCCGGCCGTGACCGACGCACGCAACATCCGCTCGGATGACCTGCGGTATCTGCTCGCCGTGGCGCGAACCGGTCGCCGCAGATCCGCGGCCCTGGACCTGGGCGTCGACCACACCACCGTCTCACGGCGAATACGCGCCCTCGAGAAGGCCCTGGGTGTCCGTCTGCTACAGCGCAGCGCCGACAGCTGGGAGCTGACCGACGTCGGCCGATCGATCGCCGAAAAGGCGCGACTGATCGAGGAAGCGGTTCAGGAAGCCGCCGACGTGGTCCTCGGCATCGGTGAGAGTTCACTGCGGGGAACCATCCGGATCACCGCTCCGGACGGATTCGGGTCGTTGTTCGTCGCGCCCGCTCTGGCCAAGCTGCGGATGAGTCACCCGCACCTTGTCGTCGAGTTGATCACGGATACAAGGCAACTCAATCTCTATCAATCAGGGTTCGACCTCGCCGTTGCGGTGGGCACACCGATCACCAGTCGACTGGTCTCCGAACGCGTGTGCCAGTACTCGCTGGGGCTGTACGGCAGCGAACAGTACTTCGGCGACCACGGTGAACCCGGCAACCTGGACGAGCTGACAGCGCACCCGCTGGTTTTCTTCGTCGATTCTCTGCTGCAGGTCGGGGATCTCGACCTGAGCCGTCATCTCCCCGGTGTTGCGGCAAAGTTCATGTCCACCAACATCTTCGCCCACGTTGCTGCCACACGGTCCGGCGGCGGCATCGGACTGTTACCGGCGTTCATGGCGGACCAACACGCCGATCTGCGCAGGATCTTGCCCGATGCCGTCGACGTCCGGCTCGCCTTCTCTCTGGCCGCGCGCCGCGAAAGCCTCACCAATCCGGCGGTCCAGGCCGTCCGGCAGGCGATTCAGGAAGAGGCGCGCAGTCGGCGAGCCGAACTGGTCCCCACCGTGTAATTGCCGACGGCACTGGGGGCGGCGTCGCAGGACGCAGACTCCTGCAACGCCGCGGACCGTTGTGCCAGTCGGACTCTCACCGCACTCACACCTGCGCGGGCACCATGGTGTCGAGCGGATCGGTGGTGTCGACCGTGTCGAGCCAGTCGAGGATCTGTTCGGTGTGTTGTCCGAGCACCGGCGGCGCAGCATGCGCGGACCGCACCAGTGACTCACCGCCGGCCGTTTCCATCCGCAGCGAGGGACCCGGCAACTGCACCGGCCCCACCACGGGGTGGTCGACCTCGAGCAGTAGTCCCTGGCTGCGGGTCTGCTCCCACTCGTAGACCTCGTCGATCGTGCGGATCGACCCCGCGGGAACACCCGCGGCCTCGAGCTCGGCGAGGATATCGACCCGTGTGCGGCCTGCGAAGTCGGCCTCGATCGCGGCGATCAACGCATCCCGGGCCGCGACCCGGTCCCGGTTGACGGCGAACCGCGGATCCTGTGCCGACAGACCTGCCACCGGCGCGAACTTTGCCCAGATCGCCTCGCTGCCCACCGCGATCTGGACGAATCCGTCCCCGCAGCGGAAGCTTCCGTACGGTGCGATCTGTGGGTGGTGATTGCCGGACCTCTGCGCGACCTGGTCGCCGACCGTCCACTTGGTGCCCTGGAAGGTGTGGGCGCTGATCGCGGCGGCCAACAGGGACGTCCGCACAACCATGCCCTTGCCGGTCTTCTCCCGCGACGCCAGCGCCGCCGACACCCCGGCGGTGCCATGCACGCCGGCGAGGACGTCGGCGATCGGGACTCCGATCCGCGTCGGCTCCCCGGCGGGGTCACCGGTGACCGACATCAGCCCGGCTTCGCCCTGGGCGATCTGGTCGTAGCCGGCGCGGGACCCCTCCGGGCCGTCATGCCCGAAGCCGGTGATCGACAACGTGATCAGACGCGGGTTGAGCTCCTCGAGCACGTCGGCGGGAAAGCCCAACCGGTCGAACGCGCCCGGCCGCAGGTTCTCGATCAGCACGTCGGCCCGCCGGATCAGCCGACGCAGCGCATCCTTGCCGTGCTCGGATTTGAGGTCGAGCACGATCGATTCCTTGTTCCGGTTCGCCGACATGAAGTACGACGACTGCGGGTCATCTTGCGGCCCGACGAACGGCGGCCCCCACGTGCGGGAGTCGTCGCCGGTGCCCGGGGCTTCGACCTTGATCACGCGGGCTCCGAGGTCGCCGAGCATCATCGCGGCGATGGGTCCAGCCAAAGCCCGCGAGAGGTCGAGCACGAGGATGTCGTTCAGTGGTCCGACAGTCATGGGGCGCTCCCTTCTCAGAGTGTGCGCAGGCGCACGTTGACCTGCTTGGTCTGGGTGAAGCCGGCGATCATGCCCTCGAGTGACACTTCGCGGCCGAGGCCACTCTGCTTGTATCCGCCGTAGGACTGGCCGACCATCTGACCTCCGCCCTGGTTGACCTGCACCCACCCGGTTTCGAGGGCGTGGGCGGTGGACAGAGCCAGATCGAGGTTGTGTGTCCACACGTAGGCGGCCAGACCGTAGTGCGAGTCGTTGGCCATCTCGATGACGTCGGAGTGGTCGTTCCACGGGATCGCGACGAGCGCGGGTCCGAAGATTTCCTCCCGGGACAGGCGCCAGGAGTTGTCGGCGCCGGAGAACACGGTCGGTCCCATGTAGTAGCCGTCGGAGTTCGGGATCGTGGCGGGGGATCCGTCGAGGACCGTCGACACCTTGGACGAGCTCAGGCCGTCGTCGAGGAACCCGCAGACGGAGGCGAACTGCGTCTCGTTGATGATGGCGCCCATGTCCGTGGATTCGGCGAGCGGGTTCCCGACCTCGAGTCCGGCCAGGGTGGTGACGAGCCGGTCGAGGACCTCGTCGTAGATGTCCTGGTGCAGGAACAATCGGGAACCAGCCGTGCAGCTCTGGCCCTGGCGGTGCACCCGGGTCGACAGCAGCAGTTGATTGATGAAGTCGTCGTCGATGTTCACGTCGGGGAACACGATCGAGGGGTTCTTGCCGCCGAGTTCGAGGGAGACGTGTGCGAGACGGCCACCGGCCTCGCGGGCAACATGCCGGCCCACCTCGGTGGAGCCGGTGAAGGAGATCTTGTCGACGTCGGGGTGCTGGACGAGGGCTTCGCCGGCGACCCTGCCGGATCCGGTGAGGACGTTGAGTACACCGGCCGGCAGGTGTTCGGCGCAGATCTCGGCGAGCAGCAACACGCTCAGCGGGGCCGCCTCGGCAGCCTTGACCACGACGGTGTTGCCCGCGACGAGGGCGGCGGGGATCTTGAATCCGGCGATCATCAGCGGGGAGTTCCAGGGCAGGATGCAGCCGATGACGCCGAGCGGCTCCTGGCGGGAGTACTGGAGCTGATCGTCGCCGGCGGGCAGGACCGTGCCCTTGATCTCGCCGGCGACACCGGCGAAGTACCGGAACAGGTTCGCCAGTGTGGCGACCTCGGGGCGCGCCTGGGTGCGCAGCGCGTTTCCGGTGTCGAGGGCGGTGAGGCGGGCCAGTTCCTCGGCGCGCGCGTCGATGGCGTCGGCGATCTGGCTCAGGATCCGGCCTCGTGCCGTGAAGTGCTGAGAGCGCCACCGGGGGAGAGCCTTCTGCGCGGCACGCACCGCGCGATCGACGTCTTCGGTGCCCGAGGCGGGGACACGGCCGATCACATGCTTACGCAGGATCGGGGTGGTCACATCACTCCACTGACCGGACAGGGCTTCCACCCAGGCCCCGTCGACGAACATGGGGTAATCGCGGGCGTCGGGAATGTGGAGTTCAGCGAGTGAGGTTTGTGTGGAGGTCATGTCGGAATCTCCTTGATATACGGATGGCTCTGCTGGGGTGCAGGGAGCAGTGCTAGGTGGACGGAGCGACGCTTCCGCGTTCGGACAGCGCGCCGATCGCGTGGGCGTAGACGTCGTCGACCTCACCTTCTGCATCGACCGAGAGAAGGAGTGGCGAGTAGTAGTCGAGCAGCGGTCGAGTTTCGTCGTGATAGACCCGCAGACGTCGACGAATGACGTCCTCGGTGTCGTCGGCGCGGCCGCGGGCCAGCATCCGTTCGACGACCGCATCGTCCGCGATCGAAAAGTCGAGGACGGCGTCGATCTGGCTCAGCTGCCCGCCGAGGAGCTCATCGAGGGCGATTGCCTGAGTCACGGTGCGGGGGAAGCCGTCCAGAATGAATCCTGTGGCCGTGTCGTCGGCTGCGAGACGCTCCGCGACCATACCGATGGTGACCTCGTCCGGGACCAGTTCGCCGGCGTCGAGGAACGATTTCGCCGTCCGTCCCAGTTCCGTGCCCTGTGTGATGTGGCTACGGAACAGATCGCCGGTCGAGATATGGGGGAGCTGCAAGGCCGTCGAAAGCGACTGCGCCTGTGTGCCTTTACCCGCCCCCGGCGGCCCTGTCAGAATGATGCGCACAACGAATTCCTTTCACATCGAGCAGCGTCTCACGCCCGGCGCCGCAGCAGCACGGGGTGAGGTCTACGTGGGAGGGGCTACGACTGTTGTGCCTGCGCGTCGAATGCGCCGGCACGGATCGCCGTTACGATCGCCGAGAAGTCGCGGCCCGGGCCGTCCTGGGCGACGAACTGTTCGTAGAGTTCGGTGGCGCGTCGTCCGAGCACTGTGTCGACACCGTTGTCCGCCGCGGCTGCCTGCGCGAGTCGAAGGTCCTTGAGCATCAACGCGCTCGCGAATCCGCCGGCGTAGTCGCGGTTGGCGGGGCTGGTCGGAACCGGTCCGGGAACCGGGCAGTTCGTGGTCAACGCCCAGCACTGACCGGACGCGGTCGACGAGACGTCGAACAGGGCCTGGTCGGTCAGACCCAGCTGCGCGCCCAGCGCGAAGGCTTCGCTGACGGCGATCATGGAGATCCCCAGGATCATGTTGTTGCAGATTTTCGCAGCCTGACCTGCTCCGGAGTCGCCGCATCGGACGATGCGGGCTCCCATGGCGTCGAGAAGTGAGCTGGCCTGCTCCACCGCGTCGGCCGGGCCGCCGACCATGAACGTGAGGGTCCCGCCGTCCGCGGCGACCGTGCCTCCGGACACCGGGGCGTCCACCGCCCGATGCCCGGCGCCGACAGCCAGTTCAGCGGCTGCCCGCGCATCGGCGACATCGATCGTCGAGCAGTCGAGGAAGAGGGTTCCCCGCTGGGCGGCCGGAACCAGGTCGGCATAGACGTCGAGCACGTGCTTACCGCTGGGCAGCATCGTGATGATCACCTCGGCACCTTCTGCTGCCTCGACAGCAGATGCAGCAGAGCCGATTCCGCGTGATGTTGCCATCTCCGCTGCCGCAGGGGAGGGATCGAATCCGATGACCGTGTGGCCGTTGGACACCAGATTCGTGGCCATACCCAGGCCCATGTTCCCGAGCCCGAGGAAAGCGATCTTGCTCATCTGTACTCCTAGCGGTGTGATAGCCGAGTGTCACGCGGAGACCGAGGGTGTGCCCAGCAGGTGACATCAACTCGTACGAGCTCATGGATGACCCCGAAAACTGTTCGTTAGCTTTCTGGCGGGGCCGAACACAAGTGTGCCGGGGGAAGGAAGGCGGGGGAATCACCGAACCTGCAACCGGGATGTGCAAACTTGCATCGCCGCAGGTAACACGGTGTGAACTGCTCCCGATACACCGCCGGAAAAATGCCCACCTGGGAGCTGGCTGGTCCAGGCATCATTCCTACTCGAACATGCTTTCGGGAAGCCAGTCTGCGTCGAACAGTCGCGCGAGCTTCCCGAACGCCCCGAGATCACCATCGACACTGGCTGATGTCACCATGAGCCGATTGATCATGATCCGAGCCGCCTGCTCTTCCACCGTTCCGGCGGCGAACAGGAGTGACCATGAGCAAACCTGCCCGTCGCGATGCGCACGACCCATCGTTTGGCGTGCGGCAATTCCGGAGTAGCGAGGCTGGTGGAAGAACCCGATGCGACGTGCCGATGAGGCGCGGGAGCCGTCGACCATCAACTCGGACGCCTGCAGATTGATCGCAGATGCGGTGTTGAACACCACGACCGGGTTGTGGCCGCGCTGAAATCTCATGCGCTCCGTCTCGAGATCGCCCCCGCCGAAGATGCGCGAGACGCCAATGCCGTGCTCCTCCAAGAGGCTGGCTACCGGGTCGGCGGCCGTGGTGACCAATTCGACGGCGACGAGTACCTGGTAGCCGCGTTCGACGTGTGCGGCTACCAACTCGGCGGTCTGCGGGGCTCGCAGCATGCCTGCCTTCTGCCGGAACCGCATCAGAGCGGCACGGCCTCGGGCGGTGTCGTTCCCCTGGCGGGCGATCCTCATCGCGCTCCGGAACTCACTCCAGTCCTGGTGGTACGCAGCCCATTGTGTGGCGGTGAAGTCGAGTGGCAGGCCGTCGACAGGTGGCGGCCCCCAGGGCGCGTCGCGATGCACCATGACGGGCGGGTCGCAGTCGGTCATCCACTTCCGGACGCGGGTGACGGCCTGATGCTGCAGCCGCTGAGAACCTTTTGCTTGGTCGTTCCAGTCCCATTTCCCCTTGTCCCACCCGGGAGCCAGGGGAAATCCATGCTCGACCAGCTTCTGACCAAGATCGGCCCACTCGCCCGGCGGGTCATCGTGCAGCTGCGCGAAAAGCGAAGACAAGTAGGTGTATTCGCCTGGGTGATGACCCGGCGTCGCCGTCACGGTTATCACGAACGGCGCCTTCTCTGGCGGCGCGGAGAGGCGGTTAATGCGCCGCTGGTACTGGGTGCGCTGGGCCGTGAGGTGCCTGAATTGCTGTGCCTCGTCATTGATGATGAGGGAAAAGGAGTACTTCGGTTGGCCGTTGCGTCCGAGCAACTTCTTCAGCTGGTCCGGAGAGATGATCAGCCACCGATACCCACCGTCGCCGAACGCAGCGAGGGCGTCGCGCCACGCGGCGATGGTGATCTGGGCTGGCCGGTCCACGGTGATGAGTACGGTGTCGCCGCCCCCCAATTTCAGCGCAGCTTTCGCGCCGATGATTGCGCTGCCGGTCTTGCCTACACCGGGCTCGTCGGCCAACAGAAATCCGCGCTTGCCGTGGTGAAAGGCCATTGCGATCGCCTCCGCGGCGTCCACCTGTTCTGGCCGCGGTATCTTGTGGAAACCAGTAGCGCGCGGTTGCCGCACGCCGTTGAAGTCCTCTTCGACCCAGCGAGCGTATGAGTACGGCTTCGACGCGTAGACGGCGAGTTCGTCAGGCAATCGAGCGCCGATGTAGGCATACGCTTTGAGTGCCTTGTAGTACTTGGCACCGGGCGCGGACGCCCGATAAGGGACATCGAGGATCCAGATCTGCTCCCCGTGCCCCGGGGTGGGTATCAGCGGCGCGGCGCTGGCTCGTCTGGGACTGGAGCGTCGCCGGGTGGTCTTCCGTGCGGCCATGATCGTCGGCTAATCCCGGGGCGAATCGCCGGGATCGACGATGTCGACTGCGGCCGGTGTGGCGGCGACCGTCGCGGCGGCTTGCGTCGAGGAAACGCGGGCTGTCGCAGCGGGCGCGGGGGCCGACGCAACGGCAGGTCGAGTATCTACGTCGATAGTTTCCACAACCTCAGGTTCGGCCAACGGTTCCAGTGCTGTCGACTCTATATTGGTTTGCGGCATTGGATTGCGGCGCAGCCACGAAGTCTGGCGGATTTCATGACGTGGGGTTGTCGAAGGCATCGAGGCGTTGGAAGCTGAGTTGACTCGGAGGCCTTAGGGTCCATCGCGACTCCTGTGAGGCGAATGACCGGGGGAGCGGCACAGTGGAATTATCTGGACTGCGTCATGCGTGAGTGATTTGTTTCGACGACTTCATCCGTCTGCCTCATCGAGGCAGGGGTGACACCGTTTGGGCGGGAGGGACCCGTGGCCAGGGCGGTCCAATAAGAATGTAGGAACTCGCTATGGGGCCGGGCGTAGCGCCACGCTCATGGCAGCTCCTCCGTTGCGACAGTATTGACGATCCACGCTGTCGTCTCTCTGTCGCACGACGAGTCGGTGGCGCCCGCATCAGCGTGGCCACCGACGGCGCTGTCACATACCTCAGCCGACCACGACCGAGTCACCCTGAACGGAGACGCTTCGTGGGACGAGCGGAGCGAACGCCGGACCGGTGTGCACAGACCCGTCGAGATTGAACTTGCTGCCATGGCACGGGCAATTGATGGTGCCGCCAGAGACGTCGGAGACGGTGCATCCCGCGTGCGTGCATGTCGACGAGAACCCGCGGAAGTCACCACCGGTGGGCTGTGTGACGACAACATCGCCGAGCACCGTGCCGCCACCGACGGGAACGTCGCCGGTCGGCACGGTTGCACTCGCGGGCTTCGCGGCTGGCCTGGCGCTGGCGCCGGGCGCAGCCGAGGCGTGGGTTCTACGGAACAGCGCGCTGCCGGCGGCCAAGGCGGCTGCCGCAGCGCCGATACCGACGAGAACTGTTCGGCGGGGAAGCGCTAGTTGATCGCTCCGCAGGCTCTGCTGCTGGTTATGGTCGTCGGACGGCATGTCAGGTCGCTCCCTTATCTGGGGCTGAGGTCGATGGACTCTCATTAGTTATAACGAGAGACGGGGACGACTGGTTCACACGCGCCACACCTGGCAAGCTGTGCCCCGACTCGGCGGATGGTTGAGAACCGTTCACCCTGCGCCCACGGTGAGGGTGATGTTGTCCTTGACTCCGGTGGTTGCGGCAGACAGGTCGACCTGCCGCAACGGCAGGGTGACCGGGGTTGCGGCGGCCGGGCTCATATCGGTGGTCAGAGTTGTGGTGCGGCCGTTGATCAGTGCGGCGACCGGGTGCGCGAAGCCGTCGACGGCGATCGCCGGTGGAACCGACTCCACTGCTGCACCTGAAGCGTCGCGAACGATCAGGTGGTTGTTCTCGTTACTCAGGCGCTCGGGCTCGATCGAGCGCGGGGGAGTGGGCGGGCTCGCCTACGCGGGCTCGAGGTCGCGCTCGAACTCGAACTCGTTTGCATCCCGAATCGGGACCTAGTAGTAGCCCACATCGGGGATGTCCGGCTTCAGGGTCCGTCTCGTCTCGTCCACTGCGTCGCATCGAACAGCCGACAAGCGGAAGCCGCGTCGCTGGTAGAACTGCATCGAGTCGAGGTTGTCGTTCGGCGTGACCAACCACAGTCGCGAACAGCCTTGTGCACGGGCGATCGAACGCGGTGTCGTGTTGTCCTACGGGACGATCCGGCGCTGGTGCGCGAAGTTCGGGCAGGACCGAGCGAGCCGGCTGCGGCCACACCGGGCACGACCGGGCGATAAGTGGCACCTCGACGAGGTCTTTATGAGTAGCGCGACCACCACGAGTCGCGCCACATCCGCGCTCTCACCCAACCGTTCCCAGTCAAATCGGCGACGTTGAGCGCAGGGGAGGGAGGAGCACCCGGATCTCGGTCGCGTCCAGAGCCCCTCGGGCTCGCGAAACCGCTACTCGCGGGTCGTCTGCATATGCACGAGCATGTCCGAACCGTGAATCAGAAGTGCGCAGTGGCTCCAACCTGGCACCAGCAGCGCGGTACAGCTCCACTTCGCGCACACCCTCGCCGAGTCGAGCCGACTCGAGGCCGCTTATCGACTCGAGCGTGCAGTCCATCTCGCTTGACGCGAACCAGATTGCCTCGTACATGGGTGGTCGCGTCGCCGCGTGGGCGAGCTCGGCGCGGAGCCCGTTGAGGAGGTTCCGTTCGCCGAGGGCCTGGCGGACGGTGTACTCGGTCAGGTTCACCGCAAGAGCGTCCTGGACCAGCTGGGGGATGCAATCGCCGGCGAGCCGGGTGTGTGTCTCGATGATCCGAGGCCCGCCCTCGGTCAGCACCAACTCGGTGTGGGTCGGGCCGAAGCCGATCTCCAAAGCCGACAGCACCGAGCGGACGTAGGCGCCGATCGCTGCCAGTTGGTCGGCGCTCACCTGGGCTGGCAGCACGTGGCCTACCTCGACGTGGGCAAACGGGTCGGAGTACTTCTGGGTGACGCAGATGATTTCGTGAACGCCTCCCTCGGAAAATGCCTCCACGCTGACTTGCGACCCGATGTGTAGCCGTTCGACCAGCACACCTCCGCTGGTCCACTCGCCGGTGACGCCGGCTGCATCGAAGGCGGTCGCCAGATCGGCCTCGGTTTCGATCCGGCGGATTCCTATGCTCCCTGCGCCGACGGCGGGCTTGGCGATACAAGGGAATCCGTGGATCCGTGTAAACTCGCGCAGCTCGGTGACGGACCGGACGATGGCGTGGGGTGTGTCGTCTATGCCGAGCGCGGACAGCCGCTCCCGCATGCTTGGCTTGTGGTGCACCCAGTGAATGGTTTGCCTGGTGTGCATAGGAAGGCCGAGTTCCTCTGCGATCACGGCTGCCCGATCCTGATCCCGTTCGGCGAACGACGCGATCTTGGTGAAGGGGTCGAGGCGATGGACCGCTGACGCAATCGCCAGCCACTCCTGGTCGCTAGCCTCCGCCCGCAGACCCAATATGCGCTGATGCAAATGTTGCTCACGCAGTTTCGGCACGATGGCGAGCTGGCAGACGACCGACGTCCGCACATCGGTGCCCAAGGACCGCAACAACCCCGGCATGGCCATGCCTCCACCGACGACAAGCACGTGATCGGACATCGTTCGCCTCATTTCGAAGCCGTTAGGTGAATGTCATTGCCCCGAGAGGCAGTTGATATCGTCGTGAAGCCAACGGTGGCCGCGGCAAAGACGATGGCGAGAACAAGCCAACCGGTTGTGGGCAGCGCGAGTACCACACCGGTCATGAGCACCGGCCCGACGATCCGCTGGAGGCCGGATCCGCTGTTGAATGCGCTGAGGTACTCGCTACGGCGGCCATCCGGAGCCAATTCGAAAGATACCTG
Organism: Rhodococcus wratislaviensis; assembly: GCF_900455735.1. Classification (GTDB taxonomy): domain Bacteria; phylum Actinomycetota; class Actinomycetes; order Mycobacteriales; family Mycobacteriaceae; genus Rhodococcus_F; species Rhodococcus_F wratislaviensis. The sequence continues at coordinate 150,019 of NZ_UAUI01000028.1, forward strand.
CCACGCCGCGATGCTATGGAGGTTCTCACCCAGAGTGAGTAACGCAACTGCCCCCGCGCAGAGGGCAATTGCCGTTGATCCGGTGATTCGTTCGGCGGTGAGACAGCAGAGACAGGCGGCGACGAGGGCACCGGCGGCGACGAACAATGTCGAGTTCGTCGCGGTCGTCAACCGCCGAATACGGCCGAACCCCAGTTGCATCACCACCGTGAGCCCGGTGTTCAACGCGAGCATCAGTGAGACCCACAGTGGCGAGGCCCCCAGCCGCAACACCATCCACAGTGGCAGCAGGACAAACAAGACGGAGTCGTGTAGAAGCAACAGACCGTTGAGCCCGGCCAGGCTGAGAAACGCCGGGTTGCGCAATGCCGGTCTCGAGGTTCCGCAATTCTTCTCCTCCTGTTGGGCCGGTGGTGTTGCACTGCGGCGAAGCGAGTACACGACCCACGCAAGTACGAGAAACGAGGTCCCGTTTATCGCGAGGAGGCCCGCCACCAGTGGCTGCGAGTGCGTCGTCAATGCGGCGCCCGCGACGAGAGTTCCGGCGCCGAGTGCGACGTTGCGCGCGGCCCTGATCGAGGACATCACCCGGATTCGGGCATCACCGGCGAACAACTGCGCTACCAGCGACTGTTGTAGTGGCGGCGTCGCCGCCTCCAATGCCAGCAACGGAAGCGTCAACAACAGGAAGGTGACGTACTGGGTGGCCAGGGCATAGGCGACGAATCCGACTCCGCGCAACGCGAGGGCAGTGCAGTAAATCCTGATCAGCCCGAATCGGTCCGCCAGTCGTCCCACGAGGATGGGACTGAGGACACCGAAGACCGCGCCGGCCGACATTGCGGCGACGACCGAGTTGGCGGTGAAACCGACGATCGTGACGAAGTAGAGGATCGTGGCAGCCGCGCTGATTCCGGTGCCGAATGAGTCCACGGCAGCGCCTCCGACCAGGCGCTGCATGCTTCTCGGCTGCGAACGTGCCGGCGTTGTCGGCTCACTTGCGACGTCGGGAACGCTCATGAGTTTCCCGTTGTGCCGTTGCGAAGTGCCGCACGATCGACCTTGGCCCGCCTGTCCAACGGGAGTCGCGTGACTAGGAGGATCTTGTCCGGCAACTGGGCTGGGGCGAGCGTGTCGAGCAGCGCCATCCGAATAGCGCGAAGTGACAGCGCGTCCGCACCTGCGGATACACCGCAGTACAACACGATCCGACCGCCCTGCTGCACCACCGCGGCTGCGGCGTCGACGGCCGGGACTGCGACCGCCGCTGCCTCGATGGCCGGCAACGAGACCTTGACGCCGCGGCGCTTGACGACGTGGTCCAGTCGGCCTTCCACAACGACGCTGCCGTCGGGCGCGAGCGAGGCGAGATCTCCGGTGCGCAGTCGACGCCGGCCCGCCGCATCACGCTCGAATCGGGTCGACCCCGTGACGGGTGTGAGGTAACCCAGCGCGAGGTCCTCACTGACTATACAAAGCTCCTGGGCATCGTCGAGGTCATCGACCGGCACGAGTTCGACCGCGGTACCAGGTATCGGTGTGCCGACGGGCACGATTGCAGTGTGCACCTCGGCGCCCGCCGGCAGCACGTGGCGAAGTTTGATCACGGTGGACTCGGTGGGTCCATACAGGTTGATGACGACCGGGTAAGGGGCGTGTGTTCGCCAACGCCTCAGCAGTGGCTGCGGAAAAGGTTCGCCGGACACCAGGAGTCGCCGTAGGCGCTCGGTCGCCGAGCGGACCGTTGTCGGGTCGGCTCGGTCCATCGCCGTAACCAACCGGGCAAGCATCGATGGAAGGAGGCACACCATTGTGGGCTGATGCTCGGCGAGCCACGTCAGCAACGTCGTCCCGCCGGTGAGCGCGGCAGCTGGTGTCACTGCGATCGTCGCGCCGGCGACCAGAGCGCCAAGTGTCTCCTTGAACGAGAAGTCGAACCACGGATCCGCAGTGTTGGATACCACATCGCTCGGGGCGAGGGCCAGTTCTGCCTGCTGCCATTGTAGGTAGCGAGCCAGCCCACTACGCGAGCCGACGACGACTTTCGGTTCACCCGACGTGCCCGAGGTGGTCAGCAGGTATCCGCAGCCTTCCGGCGTGTCGGGGAGGGTGGCCGGATCGCTCATGGAATCTGGAGGAACTGGTAGGAACGGGCGTTCGGCCAGAATGCATCCCACCATCTCGGTGAGAGACTCCACGCCCCGTGGTTTTCTGATCAGAACTGGGCCCGTGCCAGAGGTGAGTTTCGCGGCGAGTTCCCGCGATTTCGTGAGCAACTCACCATAGGTCAGGACGGCATCGCCTTGCACGACTGCACGGTGCATCGGGTCGGTCCCGCACAATCCGGACTCGATCAGCCGACGCAGTGGGACGTCGATCGAGCCGGCGGCGTAAGTGGCTGGTGAGCGCATCGCTCTACCCGGTGGGATGGTCGGTGACGAGGATCCGCACACCGGCAGTATCAGAGTCGCAATCAAACCGCAGCACCGTCCCTCCCCGTCGTATCAGCACGTCGCCGCCCTGCATAGGAAGGCGTGTGCAGGCGCCGTTTCCGCGGGCCTGACGCAACAGCGCAACCCGGGATCCGTCGCCATCGCCGTAAGCGAGCGTCACCTCGGCGGGCAGCAGGGCGTCCGCCGCCGAGGCACCGAGTTCAGCCAAGGCGTCTGCGACGACGCCGAGGTCGAAGGCAGCGGCCAAAGTTGTGCGGTATTCGCCGAGACGTCGATTCAGATGGTCGAGATAGCTGGCGAACTCACGCGGAGTTGGGGCCAGATAAAGATCTCTGAGTTCGACCGGCAATCCCGTGGACACCGAAAGTTCCGAAACGATCGAGGCGGCGAGCAACGAGTTCCCGTCGAGGTCGAAGAAGAAATCGTCATCGGGCCGGACAGAAGCCCCGTCGAGTAGCCGACTCCACAAAGCTGCGATTGAAACGGCATCCATCAGTAAATCCCTTCCAGCGGAACGCCCAGGACGAATTGCTCAATGAGACAATCATTTAGGAGAGATCACCCCCAAATGGACAGACACATCATGGGCGCCGGACACGCTTGGAGTAAATCCACCCTTGGTGTGGAGTATCGGACCCCTTGCCCGGCAGATGTGGCTTGGCGTCGCGCACCTTGCACGTCAGTCGCGTTCGGGAATTGCGCTCGGTACCCCGGTGACGCATCTATCGGCCGTAGTTGGGCGAGTAGGTTCCGCGCCGATCGGACGGCCCGTGGATGGGTCACTTTGCACCCAAGGGTGTCTATCGGTGGCGTGGAGAGCCACCCATGATTTTTCCCAGGCCGCCGAGGAGTCGGTCTCGAGATGAGGACGAACGACCTGACCACCATCGAACTCGCGGAGTGTGTCTCTGCCGAAACCGGGTTCGAGCTCAGTCGGGCGATCTTTGTCGGTGGTGTTTCCAGCGGGCGCGACGATTGGATCGGGGCAAGCTACATGAAGAACCCAATGCGAACCTTCCGCGGCGTGCAGCTTGCCGACCTTCCGCAGCTTGAAAAGTTCACGGAGCAGGACCGGCACGAAATGCGGGTCGTCGCAAACCTATTGCCTTTCAAAGTCAACAACTATGTTCTCGATGAGTTGATCGATTGGTCGTCGGCTCCCGACGACCCTATCTTTCGGATGACCTTTCCGGTCCGAGAGATGGTGCCTCCGCGTATATACGATTTGGTGTCGGACGCGCTCTTGAACGGCGTTGACCGAAAGCAGCTGGAAGCAATCGCGCGGAAAGGCCGCCAAGACCTCAACCCGCATCCGTCCGGCCAGCGTGAGTACAACGTGCCGCTGCTCGACGACGAGCCGGTTCCTGGGCTCCAGCACAAGTACCGACAAACGCTTCTGGTATTTCCATCCCAGGGTCAGACGTGTCACTCGTACTGCGCGTACTGCTTTCGTTGGGCGCAATTCGTCGGTGATGCGGACCTGAAGTTCGCAGCACCGGGTCCCGGTCAGATGACCGATTACCTCCGTGGCCACCGGGAGGTCACCGACGTGCTGCTCACCGGCGGCGATCCGCTGATCATGTCGACTCCGGTGCTGGCCCGGTGGGTCACGCCGTTGTTAGCGCCTGATCTGGAGCATGTGACGAACATCCGCCTCGGCACCAAGGCTTTGGTGCAGTGGCCGTACCGCGTCACGTCCGGACCTGATGCCGACGAGCTGCTGCGGCTGATCGAGGCGTGCGCTACCGCGGGAAAGAGCGTCGCGATCATGCTGCACGTCTCGCACCCACGCGAGCTCGAAAGCGAGGCGGCAGCGGCCGCCGTAGCAAGGCTGCGTTCAGCGGGGGCCATAGTCCGAGCGCAGGCGCCGATTATTCGCCACGTGAACGACTCACCGCACGCGTGGGCAACGATGTGGCGGCACATGGTGCGGCTCGGCATCCAGCCCTACTACACCTTCGTCGAGCGCGACACCGGCGCGAGCGCGTTCTTCGAGGTTCCGCTAGCCCATGCGCTGACCATTTTCCAGCAGGCGCAGCGTGCTGTTTCCGGTCTGGCTCGCACTGCACGTGGCCCGGTCATGTCAGCGACCCCCGGCAAGATCGCCATAGATGGCGAGACGGTCGTGAACGGCGAGCGGTTGTTCGTACTGCGTCTGTTGCAGGCACGTGATGAAGCGCTGGCCGGCACGCTGTTCTTCGCCGGACACAGCGAGAGCGCCGTCTGGATCGACCAATTGACCCCTGCTCTGTCCCCGTCATGGCCGTGGGAATCATCTCGCGATCGCACCCGACCCGAACCCATTGAAGGAGTTAGTCGATGACCACAGACTCGGTCACCCAGGGCATCGTCCACAGTGTCAACGGAAGACTGCCGGAGCTGGCATTCGAGAACAGGCCTTCGGGCGCGAAACTCGGAATCTTCGATCTGCCGAAGATCGAGGCCTCCGTGGCGCCATTCACGCTGGCACACATTCGTGTGCCCGCGGGCGTCACCACCGTCGAGGATCACCATGAGGTGCGGGAGATCTGGCTTGTGCAGTCCGGGTCGGGGATTCTGACCCTAGACGGCGTCCGGTCGAGGGTGCGGGCCGGCGACACGTTGTACTACGAGAGCTATCGACGCCACCAACTGCACAACGACGGCGACATTCCGGTCGAGATCGTGTCGATCTGGTGGCGTCCGTGAACGCCAGGCCAAGCTTGAGCGTGATGTTCTTCGCCGGTTCGGTGCCGGCGGACCGCACCGACCGCTACCGCTTGGTTCACGACGCCGCTGCGGCCGCCGACCGTCTCGGCTACGAGGCGATCTGGTTGCCCGAACGTCATTTCGACGTCTTCGGCGGGCTGTTCCCGAACCCGTCCGTTCTGGCCGCCGCACTTGCGGGCACAACGACGCGGTGTCACCTGCGCGCCGGGAGTGTCGTTGCGCCGTTGCATGATCCGATAAGGATCGCCGAGGAATGGTCGGTGGTGGACAATCTGTCCGGTGGTGGCCGCGTCGGGCTGTCGATCGGTTCCGGATGGAATACGAACGACTTCGTGTTGGCGCCCGACCGGTACGAGACCAGGGTGGCCGATTCACGGGCCTCCATAGCAGAGCTTCGCGCGCTGTGGGCCGGACGGCGGGTCGCCCGGCGTAACGGCTCGGGCCGGACGGTCGAGGTGGCTATCCAGCCGCCACCACTTTCCAGTGAGCTGCCACTGTGGTTGACCGCCTCGGGAAATCCCGACACGTTCATTGCGGCAGGACGATTGGGAACCAATCTGCTGACGCACCTGCTGGGCCAGGACCTGGGCGAGCTGGCCGGCAAGATCAAACTTTACCGTGACGCGCGAGCGACGGCCGGCCACGACCCCGGCTCCGGCCGGGTCACCCTGATGCTGCATACGCTGGCAACGGCCGACGACGCGCAGGCGTGGACGGCAGCTCGCGCACCGTTGCGGTCGTACCTGCGATCGGCGCTGGAGCTGGAGCTGCGTGCGTCGGCTGGTGGTGGCCGGGTGAGCGGCGGCAGACGACTTGCGTTGCCCGCGTTGTCCGAGGCGGTTGTGGAGGAATTGCTCGACGAACGCACGCGCCGTTTCTTCGACGACGCCAGCTTGCTCGGCGCCGTGCCCAAGTGCCTGGCAATGCTCGAGGCGGTCGCCGCCGCCGGAGTGGACGAGGTCGCCTGCCTGATCGACTTCGGTCCTTCGAGGCAGTTCGTACTGGACAGCCTGAATCGTCTCGCACCGCTTGCCCGTCCCGAAGTCGAGGGAGCAGTCAATGTTGGAACACCTTGATCTGGTTGGTATCGGTGCAGGTCCGTCCAATCTGAGCGTCGCAGCGCTTTCCGCGCCGATCGGTCGGCTGCGGTGCAAGTTCTTGGACCGGCAACCGACACAACGTTGGTACCCCGGTCTGATGCTGTCCGCCGCGGTGCTGCAGGTTTCGCACCTGAAGGACCTCGTAACCTTGGTCGATCCGACGAGTCGCTACACCTTCCTGAACTTCCTCGCGCGCACGGGTCGGCTCCACCGCTTCGCCAGTTTGCATACCCCGCTGATCGCTCGCCGAGAATACGAGAGCTATCTGCGCTGGGTCAGCGACCAGTTGGATGAGGTGCAGTTCGGGTGTGCGGTCGAGGAAGTAACATTCGACGGGCAGGCGTTCAGGGTGGAATCCACCCGAGGTGCGTATGCGGCACAACACCTGTCGATCGGGGTCGGCCCGCGGCCGTACGTGCCGGAGGTCGCCACCGGCAAGCTCGGTGAGGATGTGTTCCACTCATCTGACTTCGGCTACCACACCGATTCGCTCGCTGGCCGCGACGTCGTGGTAGTCGGTGGTGGGCAGAGCGGCGCCGAGGTGGTGGAACACCTTCTGCAGCTCTCTGGCCGGGATGCCGTCGGCTCGCTCACCTGGGCGAGCAGGCGGATCGGGTTCCAGCCGCTCGACGAGTCGCCGTTCACCAACGAGTGGTTCCACCCGGACTATGTTCGGTATTTCCACGGCCTATCGCAGAGCCGTCGTAGCCAGTTGCTCAATGCCCAGCAGCTCGCCAGCGACGGCATTTCGAAGGGGCTGCTGGAATCGATCTACCGCAGGCTGTATCACAACGATTTCGTCGATTCGGATCGCATTCGGACCACCCTGCTGCCTGGCCGTGAAGTGACCGGACTCTGCCGTGGGCCGGGTGGCAGGGGCTGGCGGATGAGCCTGACGCACATCGATACCGGCGAAATCGATTCGGTCGGTGCCGATATCGTGGTCCTCGCCACCGGGTACCATTTCCCCCTTCCCGAGTTCCTCCACCCCCTCGGGGGTCGTATCGCGCGTACCAATTGCGGCCTGCCACAGCTTGCAGCGGACTACTCGGTTTCATGGGCGGGCCCAGCCGGAAACAAGATGTTCTTCCTCAACGCCGGAAAGCTCAGTCACGGCATCGCGGATCCCAATCTCAGCCTCGCCTCGTGGCGTGCGGCCACTGTATTGAACACGATCACCGAGACCCCGTTGTATCCCGACCTGCGTAGCTCGACGTGTTCGTGGGACGTCGCGGATCGTGCTGCCACCCACCCGCCGGTGGATTCCGGCGTCGACCTGCTGACGGAAAGTAGCCGACCATGACCCAGCACCTCATCGTGCCGAGCAATCCCACGCCGAACGGGGACCTGCACATCGGGCACATCGCTGGACCGTACATCGGTGCGGACGCACTACGGCGTGCTGCCATCGCCCGGGGTGAAGACGCCGCTGTCCTGCTCGGCACCGCCTGGCAGCAAACGCATGTGCTGTTGGCCGCCCGCCGGCAGGGTCGCGATGTCCTTGCTGTCGCGAGCGAGTTCGCCGCCCAGATCGAGGAGTCCTTCGCCGCAGCCGATATCGGGTACGACGTGATGCTTCGACACGAGGACATGCCGTCGATCGAGCAGATGACCCGGCGCGCATGGTCGACGCTGCGCGAGCTCGGCATGATCGTGGTGCGGGATTCCGTCGCACACTACTGCTCGCCATGCCGAGCGTGGCGCTTCCAGGGACTCGTTGCCGGTCGGTGCCCGCGTTGCCGGTCGTCTGACGCGTACGGCATCGACTGTGAACAGTGCGGTCTGTACCACGACGACGCCGAACTGCTCGACGCCGTGTGCACCGTGTGCCACGAGCCGACAGAACTTCGGCCCCTGCGCCGTGCGTTCCTCGAGCTGGAACCACAGCGTGCCTGGTTCGAGCAATACCTGGGCAGCATCACACTCGGCGACCCGGTCCGCGAATACGCGGAGTCCGTGCTGTCGGAGGCGCTGCCGTCCGTTGCCGTCACGGTACTCGGCGGACCGGGCATCCCGGCCTTGGACGAGGAGTTGCCAGGTCAGACCATCTATCCGGCATTCGAGTTGGCACCCCGCTATGTCGTCATGACTGCGCGACACCGCGCTGGTAGTGCTTACGAACCCGCACGCACCAGGACCACCATGGTGTTCGGTGTCGACAACGCGTTCGAGCGAGTATTCCTTTTCCCCGCAGTGCTGCGCGGGCTGACCGAAACGCACGCTCCCTTTCCGGACGTCATGCACTTGACCTACTTCTACATGCTCGACGGGGCCAAATTCTCCACGTCCCGCCGCCACATCGTCGGCGTCGCAGAACTTGTCGGAGTGGCGGGAGCCGATGCGGCCCGCCTGTACCTCGCTGCGAACCGGCCCGAGCGTTCGCCGACCAACTTCACCCGATCGGCATTCGAGGAGTCGGCAGAGGTCTCCGCGGTACGTCGGCTGCGAGCGTGGGCGGATACCGGCGAGGTTCCACCCGGTGATGAGGACTCTTCCAGAGATCCCTGCATCGAGCTCGAGCACGCGGCCTCCGAACTTGCCGATGCGCTGCGGCCCGAGAGCCTGTCCTGCCAGAACGCGGCTCGGGCGGTGCTCACCCTGACCGGGTTGGCCGGGGCATCCCACGGTGACAGGTTTCGGGACGCGGTCCTGAAGGTCCTGGTCAATGGGGCAGTGCTTGTCCCGGACACCGCGGCCCGGTTGGCCAGCGCCTTCGCGGTGCCGCGAACGCGCTTCGATGGTGCCGCACAGCGCACGAGTGGAGGACGAGGATGAGCGATCCCGTCAGGTGCGCGCTGATCGGCTGTGGTCCGATGGGCGCCGCCGCTGCCCGCGAGCTGGTGCTTTCCTGGCCCCGCCAGGGGGAGCCGTTGCAGCTGACTCTGGTCGACCGCGACGCGAGACGGCTGCGTGCGCTCGCAGCGGCCCTACCGGCATCGGCCGGCGTTGCGGTCGAAGCGCACCACGGCGACGCGGCACACCATCCCACCCGGCAACTACTCGCGGAGCAAACGGTGTTGGCCACCGCCCTGTCGTGGGTCGATGCCGCACCGGCGCTCGATCTCACGCTGGAGCACGGACTTCGGCTGGTGGGTATCGGTCGCCCACCAGCAGATCCCCGAACAGAACTGTCTGGTCGCGCATCGGTATCCGGTGCTTCCATCGTTGTCGGCGCCGGTCTCGAGCCCGGTTTGACCGAAATCCTCGCGCGGCGATTGGCACGTGACCTCGATGTGGGCGGAACCGTGCACTCATACTGTGGCGGGGTCCCACGGGCACCGCGACCGCCGATGCATCACGTGTCCTGGTACGGCACGCGCATGACGATCGACGCGCGACCGACCTACCAGTTTCGCGGCGGCGTGCTCCGTCAGGTCGAACGATTCAGTGGGGTCGAAATGGTCGACGTCCCCGGCCTCGGCTCGCTGGAAGCGTTCCACGACGGTCTGTCGCCCTACGTCGGCGCCGATGCCGTGCTCGGCTCGCTGGCCGATTACACGGCCAAAACGCTGCGGTGGCGGGGCTATGCCGATCGTGTCCGGCTACTCGCCGAGATTGGCCTGCTAGGGGAGCTGCCGGTCCAGACCATCGACGGCCCGGTCCGTCCCCGCGCGCTGCTCGACGCCATACTCGCTCCGCACATTTCCCCTCAGCTCGGGGACACCGACGTCACCGTGCTGGCCGTCCAGTCGAGCGGAACTTCGGGCGGAACGCCCTCGAACAGGTCGACCGTGACTATCGCCGAGACCGACGCCGTCACCGGCGTCACCGGTATGGGACGACTGACCGGGGCGGTGCACGCCGCTGCGATTCGGGCAGTATGCGGCCTGGGAGCAGGTGTTCACTACGCCCACGAAGTTCTGGTCGACGGGAAGGCGGATGCACTTCTCGAGCGATTCCTAGCGACGGGGATATCGGTGACAGAACACTCAGACGCGTGGCTGACCCGATCGCAGCCGGGACACGGCGGCACGGAGGACCGCGATGAGTGAATCCGTCGGATCGCTTGCCGCGAAGTGGCCGCCCGGCAGCGTGAGGTGGGTATGAGAGGCCGAGGTGGCCGCCGACCACTGTCGGACTGCGGCGGCGTCGACCACCACATCGTCGATGTAGCTCAGCGCTGTCACCGGCGCGGACACCCGGACACCATCCCACGAGTAGCTTGCGCTCAGCTCGAAATCGGCGCGCAGCAACGGAATCAGCATGTCCTGAACGGACTGGTCGAGTGCGTGCGCGCCCCACGACTGTACCGTGGCCAGCAATTCGGCATCGGTCTGGTGGGTGAGTTCTCCTGCAATTCCAGCGCACTGCGGACCCTGCCGCGCGGACACCACCAGCTCGACGTCCACCGCGTCATCGGCGAGCAGACGGGCGGCCTCGAACGCCACCGTAGCCCCGATGCTGTGACCGAAAAGGACAACCTGGGGTTGCTCGAGGGCGAGAACCCTGCCTGCCACGTCCGCCGCGGCCGCGGTGAGCGACGTCGCAAGCGGTTCGTTCATGCGCTCCTCATGACCCGGCCGCGACAACGGCACCACGCGCGCCCCGTCCACAGCGCGGGGCCACCGGCGAAAGAACGACCGGCCGGCACCGGACGGCGGCACGCACACCACCACTGCCATGCACACTCCGAACAACGACAAGGGGACTAGCAATATGGTACGTCGAACGATCGTCTTCATGGGCACTCGGCGTGTCCCTCTGGAAGTGCAGGCAGCACTGCTCTCCGCACACGCTGCCGGGTATCGAGTTGCCCTGGTCACCGGGTCGGTTCCGCCGATGTGCAAGAACCTGGTCGACGATGTCGAAATCGTCGACATCTTCGACCGCCCAGCAACCCTGCAGGCAGCCATGGCGCTCGCGGCCCGCAGCGGGGCAGAGGGCGTCGTGTCCTGGACGGACATCGGTGTCGAGCTGGCCGCCGCGTTGGCAGAGCGATGCGGATGGCCGGGTCCTGGCACCGAGGCGGCGCACCGGGCTCGCAACAAACACTCGATGAGGTCCGCGATGGCCGATCAGGCGCAGTTCATTCCACGGTTTCGGCATGTCCGTTCCCTGTCGGACTTGCAGTCGGCATACGAGGAGATCGGCACACCTGCGGTGCTCAAGCCGGCGGGTGGCAGTGGCAGCAGGTCCATACTTCACGTCGAGGAGGGGGCCGACCTCGCCGCGTTGTACGCGCACGCGTCCCGGCTGACCACAACGGACATTTCTCGGTTGTTTGCCGACTACGAAGGCGAATTCGTCTACGAGGAGCGTTTGGGCGGCACCGAGCACAGTGTCGAGGGTTTGGCCAGTGACGGGAAAGTGCATATCGCGGGGATCACGGACAAATGGGTGACCGAGCCGTACTACGTCGAGTACGAGCAGGTGCACCCCACCGCTCTGCCGGCAGCCGCGCAGCGCAGCGTGCACGACCTCACTGAAGCCGTGGTCAAGGCGATCGGCCTGAACTGGTGTGCGTTCCATCTCGAATGTCGCGTCCTTCCCGACGGGAGTGCCAAGCTGCTCGAGATCGCCGCCCGGCCGGCCGGTGGTTACATCACATCCCACCTGATTCCGTTCGCCACCGAAATTTCCTTCCACGAAAACCTGGTTCGAGTGGCAACCGGACAACAGCCAGACATGATTCCGACTCGGAATCGGTACGCGGGCAGCCGCGGCGTACTCAGCCCGGCGCGGGGCCGCTTCGGCGGCTTCGACGGTCTGGCCGAGGTTCTCAACATCTTTGGAATCGAGCACTTCGTCTTCGAGCGTGAAATTGGTGGGAACATCGTGCTCCCGCCCGGTGACGCACTGAGCGCCGTGCTCGGTTACGCGATCGCCCGATCGGTCAGCTACGACGATGTCCGAGACGTTCTGCGGCGCGCGGTGGCGCTGTCCCGGCCGCGAGTGGAGACCTAGATGCGCGCCAACGGATTACCACCGGTCGAGCGGATCGAGCTCGGTGCCGGGTTGACCGGGCGGGTAGTCGCCACGGTCGACCTACTCGTGCAGGAAGGTTTGGCAGCGTCGAACGGGGAGGCGGCGTGGACCTCGCCTGAATGGTGGCGCTTTGTGGAGGCCGATCCCGACCACGAATCGCTGTATCTGGTCATCGACGGCGCGGACAGCCGACCGGTCGCCGCAGCACCGGCGTTGATCGTTCGGGACACCCGAGGCCTGCTGTTCTACAACGGTCCGCGGATCATTGGTGATCTGTCCGCGATCGGCTCGGTCTCCCATCTCGCGCCGGACGAGCAGGCAGCGCTGCCCTGGTTGACCGCTGGGGTCGAGGCGGCGCGGCCGGCACTTTACCCGTCGCTGACGGTCGGCACATTCGGATCGAACCTCGGACTGCGGCCCTTTGCACCCGGTCGCATGACGCTCCCCGTTTCAACTGTCGTCCCGGCGCTGGCCAGACTGGCAGAGGTGGTCGCCGAACTCGTCGGCTGCCGAAGCCATGCACTGCTGTACCTCGATCCGGAGGAGGACGCCGCGTTGGCGTCGGACGCCGTCGTCGCCGGACTCTGTCGTTCGGTGTTCGGCGGTGAAGGCGTCCTCGACGTGCCAGACGGCGACTTCGACGACTACCTCTCGATGCTGCCCAGTTCGCGGCGGAGGACCATCCGTCGCGAAATCCGGGCATACGCCGAGTTCGGTGCTCGAACCGAAGTCGATTATGGCCCAGGGGCGCTCACCGACGACCATGTCCGATTGCGGTCGGCATTGCGGGAAAAATACGGTCACACGGCGGGACAAACATGGGCGCGTAAGGAGTTCGACACCCTCCGCGAAACTGTGGGCGAGCGGCTCGTCGTGTTCAGCGCACGCGGGACCGAACAGATCCTCGGATACTTGATGGCGTTCCGGTTCGGCGATGTGCTGTATACGCGTGCTGCCGGCTTCGACTACGAGGCATCTTCAGGTGCATACTGCTACTTCAACGTCGTCTACTACGACGTCATCAAATGGGCCCAGCGCAATGGCGTGCGTCGAATCCACTACGGACTCGGAACCACGGCTGCGAAGGTCTGGCGAGGATGTACGCTGCGGCCGCGCTGGGCCTACTTCGGCCTCGGGCCCGGCGCTACGCCAGACACGAGCGAAATGATCGCAATCCAGAACGCAACAGCATCACGGTTGCTTGCCAGTCTCGGGGCCGAGTTGGAGTACGGGAGCATGGCAGGGGCGGAGGCGGGATGAGACCCTCCCCGCCGATGCCGCAAGTTCCGCGACGATGTCGTCCGCGTGGCCCACAACCGTGAACTGGTGGAGCATCTGAAGCAGATCGCGGCCGATTTCGGGATCAGCGAGTCCTGCCTGCCCATCTGGTTGTAGGTGCCGTCCTCAGGCGTTACCTGCCATCGCGATGAGTCCACTGTCGACCCGAACACCGAGGTACCTGCCCGTCTCGGGACTCCGCGGTAGATAGGGCCGGGTCAGGTACGAGTGATCAGGTCTAGAATGTAAGGCTGCCTCAAAAGGGAGATCTCGAAACAAGTTTGGCGCACCACACGGAGAAGCGATGTTGACCGCCACTTGGTGGTGGGGCGGAGGCATTCCGTGCATGCCGTATTCCCGCCAACATGCCAAAATTGTCGAGTGCACCCTCCCACTGCCCGTGGGCCGCAGCCGCGAAGGGCGAACGCCCTTAATCTAATTCAGTTATGACCAGTAATTCATCGTATCTCCGGTGGCCACTTCCAGCCGCGGAGAGCGTAGTACTTCTCGCGGGGCTCGCCGGTCCAACCGTTGATGCCTTTCCGCGGAAGCCACCAGGCGTGGATCAGCAGCACGATCGCGACCAGCACTCCGAGCAGCACGAAGAACCAGAATCGCCCGGCCGTGGCGGAAAGGAGGACCGACAGCCCGCAAAACACGGCGATCTTCCCGATCCGCCGCCACTTCGGGGTGTGTTCCTCCCAGTGTCCCCACACGATGGTGCCCACGGCCGTGATCCCGCAGATCACGGCGATCTCAAACCAGTAGGGCCAGCTGCTCATCGTCCACCTTCAAAGCGTGTGTGGCACCGCGGCAGCCGTTGCCGCCTGCAGGAAGGCCGCCGGTACCGCCGCCCATTCCGGCCGCCAGTGCCCCTCGCGCTGATCGGCGTGTAACGCCGCCAGCAGCGCGGCGAGGCGCGGACCTCCGTCTGGCAGGAAACGCGCGAGTCGCAGCGCGGCGCAGCGCGCGGCGATCTCGGCGAGCAGCGCCTTCGCCTCGTCGACGCGGTCCGCCGCGGCCAGACACCCCACCGACAACCGCTGGGCCAGCAGCAGTGAATACCTGCGTTCGGTGCCATCGTGGTGATCCACCCATTCTTGGGCCCAGAGGCAGGCGAGCTCGGGATCGTGCCCGTGCAGCAGTCGGATCCCGGTGTCCTCCTCGATCTGCGCGATGATCGCATCGATGCCGGCGACCGGCCGTCGGCGCTGCGCATACTGCACCGGCGGCGGCCCCGTCAGATCGGCCCCGAGATCGAGCCCCAACCGAATTCGCTCGTTTTCGACCGTAGCCCGCAGCCGTGACAGCGACATGGCCTCGGCAACCCGCATGCCCTCGTTGAGCCGGATGGACGCCTCGGCCGGGTCGCCTCGCAGCACCTTGATGCGGGCGCCGAGCGCATAGCGCGCGAGCTTGAAATCGACCGGCCCTGGCTCGCCACCGAGGGTGTAGCCCTCGTCGAGCAGCCGCTCGGCCTCGTCGAGTTCGCCTCGGTGGTAGGATAATTCGCCGAGTACTGACCCTGTCAGCCGGGCCGCGAGCGAGTGCCGACCGGCGGTTCGGCGGGCCGTACGGACCGCCTTGCGCACCCGATTCTCGGCGGCGTCGAGTTCGAGCTGTTCCATCTCGGCGAGACCCAACCAGCACTGCCCGTGCACGAGGAGGTAGGGGCCGGTGTTGCGCTCGTAATACGGCAGCGCCCACTCCTGCAGGCGGTGGGCCTCAGCGAAGTCGCTGCGGGTGCTCGCGGTGAACGTCGCGAGGTTCGCGGCGGTCGAAACAACCCACGGCGGCAATGCATCCGGTTGTGCCAGGGCGGCCGCGACAAGCTTGTCAACCGGGTCGGTGTGATCCGCGCGCGACTCGACCACCGCCTCCACCACGGCGGCATCGACCCGAAGTTCGGCGACTTCCGATTCTTCCAGCTCGCTGTGTTCGAGCGCTGCGTCCACCATAGCGAGCGCCTGCCGCGCGGCGTCGGTGCGGTGCATCAGAATGTCTGCCCAGGCGAGGAGCAGCTGCAACCGTGGTCGCCCCACAACCAATCTCGGCGGGAGTTTCCCCACTAGCCCGAGCAGTGTGGTCACCTGTGAGTGGTCGATCAGGTAGACGCCGCCGTCCTCGACCAGTTCGACGGCGTGCCGTTGATCGTCGGCGGCCAGTGCGTGATCGACCGCGTCGCTGAGCATTCGATGCGTGGCGAACCATTCGCATGCGGTGCGGTGTAGCTCCTGAATCTTCTCCGGTCGATCTCGCTGCAGTCGTTGCCGAAGGAAGTCTGCGAACAGTGGTTGGTAGGCGAACCATTGGCCCTCGTCGTCGACGCGGCGTAGAAATAGATCGCGCTCCTCGACCTCGGCCAGCATTTCCTGACCGCGCGATACGCCGGAAAGTGCGGAGGCCAGTTCGCCGCAGATCCGCTCGGTGACCGACGTCGCCAGCAGGAAGTCGAGCATTGCGGGATCGAGGGAGGCGAGCACATTCTCGGTCAGGAATTCACCGATGGCATGGTGTCGGCCGGACAGATGCGCGATCAGCAGGGTGGGATCGTCGCAGTCACGCAGCGACACCGACGCCAGCTGAAGTGCCGCCGCCCACCCGCCGGTCGATTCGGTCAGATCCTCCACGTCGCCGCGATCAAGGTCCAGTCCCGCCAGGTCGACGAGGAAGCGTCTCGACTCGCCTTGGTCGAATCGCAATGCAGTGGAGTCGATCTCGACCAGCTCGTCGTGCACCCGCATGCGGCTCAGAGGAAGACCGGACTGGGTTCGGCTGGCGACAACGATTTGCGCATGGTGGCAGCCGTTTTCGAGCAGGAACGCCAACGCCGATCGGGTGTCGGCGCTGCTGACCTTGTTCCAATCGTCGATGACCACGGCGACCTGCTCGCCTCGCTTGTGGATCTCGTTGATCAGCGACGTGAGCACGTAGCGTTCCGCATCGTCGCCGTGCTCCTCCAGTGCCGCCCCGAGCTCGCGGGCCAACCCGGGACGCACCACCCGGATCGCCTCGATCAGGTGCGCGAGGAACCAGACGACGGTGTTGTCGTCGTGATCGACGGTGAGCCACGCGACCGCAACGCCCTCGGCGGCGAGGGCGTCCGCCCACTGGGCGGCCAGCGCACTCTTGCCGAATCCGGTCGGCGCGTGGATCACGACGAGCCGCCGCCGCTGCCCGGCCCGCAACTGGTCCAGCAGGCGTAGGCGCGGTACCAGCTGCCCAGCCCGCTCCGGTGGGCTGAATCTGGTCGCTGCGGCGGGCGGAGTGATCGCCGCCGTGGACGACCGCCACGCGGCGGTCCGTACATAGGTTGGGGTGAGGCGAGGCCGCGGCACACCCTGCTGCGGGCCGCTGTGCTGTCCGGTTCCCCGCACCGACGGTCCGGGCCCCGCCGAGATCGGGACCGGCATCTCGTCGACCGCCAACCCGTGGTGGCCCTGCAGGTCGCGGAGCAGTTCGCCCAGGTCGGCCGCGGTCGGCGGCCGGGTGGCAACATCCCGAGACATTGCGTGCTCGAGCACCTCGCACACATCCGCCGGGATGCCCTCGGCACGAAGATCGGGGACGGGGTGCCGCGCGATTCGCAGGAACTGCGCAACCACCTCCTCCCCGCTGCGACGCTCGAAGACTGCGTGACCGGTGATGGCACAGAACAGGGTGGCGCCGAGGCCGTAGACGTCCGCGGCGGGGTTCGGCGCGTCACCCTGCAGCACCTCCGGCGCGGTGAAAGCCGGCGAGCCGGTCACCGCGCCGGTGGTCGTTTCGAATCCGCCGGCGATGCGTGCAATGCCGAAGTCGGTCAGCTGCGGCTCGCCGTAGTCGGTGAGCAGAATGTTTCCTGGCTTCACGTCGCGGTGCAGCATTCCGGAACGGTGCGCGGTCTCGAGCGCGCCGGCGACCTTGACGCCGATGTGCGTTGCGGACTCCCAGTCGACAGGGCCGGACTGGTGAATGTGCGCGTCGAGCGATCCACGGGGGTGGTATTGCATCACCAGGTACGGTCGGCCGGAGTCGGTGGCGCCGACGCCGAAGATGCTGACGATGTGCGGGTGTCCGGACAGCTTGCCCATCGCACGTTGCTCGCGCAGAAACCGTTCGAGGTTGTCCGTCTCCAGGTCGGCGGTGAGCACCTTGACCGCGACCATCCGATCGAGGAAAGGCTGTCGGCAGCGGTAGACGACGCCGAAGCCGCCATGACCGATTTCGTGCATTGCTTCGAATCCGGCGTCGGCGAGCTCCGCTGCTATCCGCGTTGTCAGGTCACGTTTCGTGGCCAGTGGATCAACGGCCATGGTTGGCCCCTGCATCGCCCCTCGGTGCCCGTCATCGGGCGGTCGTGGGTGTTCCCGAACAACCTCGAGCATAGCCCGATCGGCAGTCCTCGTTCGCTGGGCGCGCGAAGCTCGGTGTCCTTGCCCGCCGGTGCAGGTTCGACATGGAGAAGAGTCCACGAGATCATCGAACAGCGCGGTAGTGAAACGAACTGGTTCGGCGACATCGTCCGGTCCAAGACCGGGGCTTTCCGGTCGGGATCTGACGACGGCCCCGAGGCGGGAAACCCGGCAACATCCGCCGCGTCGAGTCGGCGAATGAGTGTTCGGCGCCGAACCGGACCGCACTGAGTGCATCATCAATGACTCGACGGGAAGCATCGGCCCGGACCTGGCTTGGGCACGACGGTGGTCGGTGGCTACTGCGCAGGTGCCTCGACGGCGCCACGTGCTTGCGCGTGGCGATACTGTTCTCATCATGGTTGCGCGCGTCGACGTTTCGCTGTTGCTCGCGTCCGCCCGGATCGGCGTCGGGGTGTTGCTCATCGCGGCGCCGACCGTCGTGTTGCCTCGCGAGGACGCCGGCAACGGTACGAACGCCGTGCTGATGCGGACGGTCGGGGTTCGCGACCTCGTCCTCGGTGGGGGTGCGGTTCTGGCCTGGACTCGGGGCAGGCCCGACGAGTTCCGCCGCTGGGCGTCGGCCGGGCTCGCCAGTGACACCGGTGACCTCCTGGTGGGGATCTGCGGCGCCCGCCTGGTCGGACGGTCCGGTGCGATCAAGGCCGTCGCGGTAGTGGCTCCGTGGGTGGCTGCCGGCGCTGTCGGCCATGTCAGAGAATCGCACCGACAGGATCGGGCCCCGCGGTCTCGATAGACACTCCGCACATTCGTGGGCTGCGGGCCTTCTGTCCCTGGGAGACCGCGAACTCCACCCGCACATCGGATGGCTGGCGTATCGAGAGTTTGACCCAGCACGTCAGCTGGTCCGACGGCGAATAGACGCCGTCATGGAAGCCACGGGGCCGCTTCCAGACGCAGATGAGAACGATGACCTCGACCGCGGCAAGCATGGGCAACCGAAAGGGTGTGCGTGCCCGACCTCGTTCCCGCGGTTGTCTTCGGACTCGACAGCGACTGGCGTGTCGGGATCAATCCCGGTAGCACGAGTGTGATCGACGAATCGATGCGGCTGGCCGAAGGCCAGACCCTGAACGCCGTCGAGCACCGTGGTTGCGGTGGAGCAGGTCGATGTGGTGCTCGGGTGGACCGAGTCGGAGGTCGAGGTCGATGCGTCGGCTTTGCTGCTGGACTCCGGCGGCAAGGTTCGCTCGGATGAGGATCTCGTGTTCTACAACCAGCCCGAGTCGACGGACGGGTCGATCCGGTTCCTGGGTACGAGCGGCACCGAGGAAGGTGGGCATGCACCAGATGGGCGGAAGCGAGCCTCAGATCGGCGGATTGACATTGCGTGTTCGTTTTTTTCGTTTTATGGTGGGGTATGGGTGCTCTGATGAACCACACGGTGTTGCCGCCGGGCGCCGACGATCGGGATCTTCTCGCCGCGCTGAAGGCTGTTCTCGCTGTTCATGAGGATGTGTCGATCTCGACCCCGGACGGTTCGGTGCCGTTGCCGGACAGTGTTCGGGGGTTGCTCGTCGACGCGGTCACAGCCTTGGATCGGGGGCAGGCGGTGACGGTGGAGCCGCATCGCACCGTGCTGACGACGCAGGAGGCCGCGGAACTGCTGGGCATAACGCGGCCGACCCTCGTGCGATTGCTGGAGGCGGGGAAGATCCCGTACACCTCACCGGGCCGGCATCGGCGGGTGGAGTTGGCGGACGTGCTCGAATTCCAGCAACGTGAACGCGGGCGCCGCGGCCAGGTGTTCGAGGAGATGGCGCACGAAGAAATCCCGGACCCCGCCGCCGCGGACAGCTTCGTGTCGACCCGCTGATCCGAACATGGCTGCCTTTCGGGTGGTTCTCGATGCGTGCGTCCTGCTTCCCCGGACCCTGACCAATCTGCTGCTCACCCTCGCCGATGCCGAGGTGTTCCGGCCGGTGTGGACGCCGGATCTGCTCGCGGAGGTCGAGCGCAACCTGTCCGGCGAGCAGTTCGGTAAGTCGCCGGAACAGGCAGCGCGGCGAGTGCAGCAGATGCGCAGGGTATTTCCCCTCGCGGAGGAGGAGTCACGCGGATACCGGGAACTGATCCCCGCGATGGCCAACGATCCGAAGGACCGGCACGTCCTGGCTGCGGCCGTACGGTCAGGTGCAGCACAGATCGTGACCGCCAACCTGAAAGACTTCCCTCCAGCGGCCCTCGACCCGTTCGACATCGAGGCAATCGACCCCGACGAATTCCTCTGCGATCAACTCGATCTGGACCCGGCAGCGGTGTTCGAGTGCATACACGTACTGGTCGCCCGCAATGCACTCCCGCCGCGCACGGTGGGGGAGATGCTCGAGTCACTCGAGCCGCTGACCCCGCGGTTCGTCGGCGCCCTCCGGGCAGGGCTTTTCGCACCGTACGAAGATCCTGCCGCCGGTGCGGCACCGGCGGCGTCGTCCCTTCCGGAGCTGACCGACGAGCAGATCGACTCCTTGCCGCCCGAGGTGCGGCAGACGTACCGGCAGCTTCGTGCGATGGATCCGGTCGAACGGGTGCGGTTCCTCGGGCATGCGGAGTTGGTGAGTGCGGTGTGGGCGTTCCTGACACCGGTGTGCGTGGACGGGGATCTGTGGTCGGTATGGCCGAATGTGGATCCCGAGTTCCGGGTGGTGCTCGCGCAGAAGTGGGTGCAGGACAACCACTATCAGATGACCGTTGACGGGTGGGATGGTCACGCGGTCGCGGCGGCCCTCGCGGGGCCGACGCCGAATCATCCGCTGTGGGTGCATTTCGAGCGCGTGCATGTGCGGTCATTCCGCACGATGCTTCCTGATCCGGCGACGTGGGGAATCAGTTCAGCCGCAAGGATGGTCGCCCCAGGAGTCGAGGCGCTGTACGTGCTCGATGTCTCGACGCTCGAGGGCGGCCTGTGGCAGCCGAACGATCCCCGGTACGTGTGCCCGGTCCTCATGCGCTTCGTCGACGGGCGATGGCTGGTGCGAAACCTGGGATCGGAGGAGAACCCTGCCATTCCGAACTGAAATCGGAACACGGAGCGTAAGTTCGGCACCGCACCGCCAGGCTCACCCTCCTACGATGAGGGTAACCGGCCTCCGCGCGCCTACGACCGGTCCGGTATCAAGGGTAGCTGCTGTCCGAAGGTGTCAGCGGCATCGGCGCGGTACCGACGAGGACGGGATCCTGGTCTGGCTCCGGAGAGTCGGGCACAATGTGACGGTCACAGCGAACCGAAACACCGGGAGGGAACAATGTGGGAATTGCCAATTGAAGGCGGCATACCGTGGCTGGTCTGGCTCGCCGACCTTGTTATCAACGGCTCCTGACGCCGCTGCAGGTCGACAATACGGGGTTTGTCGACCTGCAGCGATGACATTCGTCGGGCTGTCTCCGTTCCTGGTGTTGTTGCACGCCGCGTTCACGTCACCGTGAGATGGGCTTTGGTGTTGGTGCTCTCCGCCCGCAGAGCGGTACTGGCGCAAGGGTGCGCACTGCCTCTCGGGTCGGTGCGATCGCAGCCACCGTCGCCGGTGTGGGCAGCGGGGCAGCGTTCGGGTACTCCACCGACTCCTGCAACGTTCGTGTGCGTCATCGTGGTGGTGGCCACCGTGATGACGGTAGCTACTGCCCTCGCCCGCGTGCTGAGCCTGGTCCCGGGTGTGCACGCCGGCACCCGCTGATCGCACCCCTACCACCACGCCGTCCTGGCCGCGGGAACATGTCAGCTCGGATTCTCAGCGACAGTTATCCCCTTTGCAACATCGGATGTCTCAGCGGCACCGACTTACTCTGCCCCGTCCTGCAGGTGACCACCGCTGACCGGCCCGGTGAAAATTCCGGTGGCCGGGAGTTGGTGGAGCAACATCAGTGGTGTGCCACACAGTGAGCAGGAACGGGTATTCTGGGAGCTCGGCAGGTCGGGGCCAAATCCCAGGCGGGAGTGTCAACGATGCGCTGTACGAGAACTCGCCGATTGTGTGTGGCATGGACTATTGCATTTGTGGCCGGTTTTTCGCTCCCGTTCGGATCGGCTGCTGTTGCGGGGGCGGAACCGCCGCCGTCAGCGGTGACTACGGCGTTTGCGGTGCCTGCGACGTTTGTCTCGGGATGCTTCAGTCTGCTCGTGTGCGCTGTGCCGCCGGTAGTGTCGGTGACACCGTCGGCATCGATACAGGCGCTTGGCGTAGTGACGTTCACGGCTGAACAGTCGCCCGTGATGACCACGCTGGACTGTATCGACCTGGCGGTGAACTGGCGAAATCTGTCCACTGGCGCTGCCGGTACCACTGTGCTTCGTGGCGTGACGCCAATGGGTTTCAGCCGACCGATCGCTGCGGTGGATTGGTGCCGGTATACCCCGGTCCGGGTGGTTACCGGTAGCGGTACGGTCGCCGCGTTTGCGGATGTTGTTGCGTCCGTCGATCCCAATCGGTTCCAACTGTCCGTCGCTCCGGGATTCGGAAGCTTCGGGGTTCCCTAGCGGTAACCGGGTGCCGGCCGGTCAAATCCCGTGAGGTGCATGACGTCGTCGCGTGATTCCTCGCTTGGTTATTATGCGGTCAGAGCCGCCCGTATCACCGGCCTCATTGTCGACGGGCTGCGCTCGACTGCTTCTTCAGGCTGACTCGTCGAGTGGTCGAGTCGCGCCGCGGTGCTCGCCGTCCAGTGTGGATGGCGCACCGGCCGAGACGTGGAATGTGGCGGTTCGGCCCCCAGTTGCGGGTACCATCCTTGGCTGGGCGCGGGATGCAGACGTGGTCCGCCCATCCGTTGATCCTGTGGCCGGCATCTTCGGCGTGCCGGGTGTTGTCCGGGCCGATTGCGATGCTGCGCTGCTGCCTCGCGGCGGGGGCTCTTCAGGGACGGTCGCGGTGGCGGGATGCACCGTGCGCGGGGAACGTCGTCCCCCGCGGGGGTGAGGTGCCGGGCACCTGGGGGATCGGTTGGTAATCCAATGTCGTCTGGTTGTGGGATGTGGATGTGTCGAGGATTGCGGTATCCACAACGTTCCCGGCAGCGAGGTAGGCGAATGTACGACAACGGCGATGAGTACGAACCCGATTCTGGCGCAGAGGAACGCGAGCCTGCTTCTGGCGGAGAGGAACGCACCGAGGCTCACGATCGCGCGGTGGGTGCGTCGAGAATGCGTGCTGGTGTTGCCGTCGTCGTCGGTGGCGTGGCAGTTGTAGGACTGCTGTGGCCGTTGGTGTGGGGGCCGGCATCAACTGTGCGTGGGCCTGCTGCTGTCGTCGGCGACTCGTGGGTGCTCGCCGCGGTCGCCGCGGGGCTTTCGGTCGTGGGGTGGGGCGCGGGTATTGTGTGGTCGCGAAGTGCCCGTGAGGAACTCGGCGAGGTGCCGGTGCGGTATGGACCCTTTCCTGGTCTGGGGCCTGCACAGACCGAGTATGTGGTGAGGAAGTGGATCGGTGACAGCGCGCCGACGGCGACACTGCTCCATCTGGCCGAGCGGTCCGTGGTCCGGCTGGTATTCGTCGAGGACGAGCGCTGGCGGATCGAGGGGATCGGTACACCGGATCGATGGGCGCGGATCGACCCGGTCTCGCGGGCGTTGGCCGATGTCCTCGGAATCCATACGCCGGGGGCGGTTTTCGTTGCCGACGGCTCGTTGAAGTCGGGATATGCGGTGAAGGAGGGCATGCGCGTGATGTCCGATGCGTGCCGGGCGTGGGCGGCGCAGGACGGTCTGCTCGCGATCTCGGTCAGGACGTGGATCGGACGGACGATGGCATCCCTGTGCATGGTACTGGCCGTGTTCGGGTTCCTCGGTGTGGTCGGTCCGACGATCGTCGGTGTTCCATTCGCTACGTTCGTCATCGGCTCTGTGGGGGTGTTCGCGCCCGGTACGGGTCTTCGGCACACACGGGAGGGGCTGCAGGTCTGGGCCCGAACAGCCGGTTTCGAGCGGGTGCTGTCGGGTCGATCGTGCACGATCGGGTCCGCCGCGATCGGTGAATGCTTCCTCGCCGCGGTTCCCTACGCGTTCGTCTTCGGTGACGCCAACCGCTGGGCGGTGCGGTATCGCCGCGCGACGGGACGGGTTGCCCCTCACCCCGGCTGGTACCCGTCGACCTCGTTGAACGACGACGCCGTGGGTTTGTACGCACAGGTCGGTTTCAACAGCCTCGACGCCACGTTGTGTATGGCCCGGTATCGGCTCGAGGCGGCCGGGAGCCGACCGGATACCGGTGGAGACCATCACGTCGGAGCGATGGGCGGTTACTGAGTGCGAACGCTCGGCGCCCACGACTCGTCGCCGGTCCTACCGTGGCGACAGGTCGAGGAGTCTGCTGATCGTCCGCTTGTCGCGGTCCACTTGCATGCTGCGCCATTTTTCGGCGCTCATGAACGATGTGACTCCGTGGGCGTCAGCCACTCTGGGGGTGGCTGTGGCCACCCCCAGCCCTGTGCGCCTTGGGTGTGTGTGTTTCGGTTCGACCAAATGCCGGCGCGGCGCGAACATCGGCAACACGATCGGCTCGGGGTGTACGTCGGTCAGTCCACCACGAGAAACTCGCGCGGTTCGTCGGACGCCTCGACCGGCGAAGGGCAGTCCGTGGGGATGTCAAGCAGGACACCGTGTTCGGTGCGACCAGGTTCTCGTTGTCGGCCGGCGGTGCGTGGGTCGGGCGATCAAGGCTGAGAATGTGTTGGGCTGGGACTGTTCGGTGGTCGACGAGTCCGACACCGAGGTCGCCCGGATCAACAAAACGTGGGCGGGCTGGGGCGAGGCGGCAGTGACCAGTGCCGGCAAGTACGTCGTGCAGATTCCCCGGCGGCTGCCGGATCCGTAGGGCACTGTGGTTGCGGCCAGCCTTTCGATCGATCTGGCCGGCGCACTTGCCTGTTTCAACGAAGCTCCCCTCGTGAGGCACGCGCTAATCCAGAACTGTCGGCGCAGATGTCCTCAGCGACTACTCATTCGGTCGCTGATCGGGGCGACGCGGGCCGCCTCAGTCGAGTCGGGACACCTGGTAGTGGATGATCCGATCCCCGTCGAGCGATTGCCTGACCAGCACGCTCAGGTACACGGTCAGCGTCGGCCGGTCCGTGAAGGAGAAATCGACGTTCAGGTAGCCGAGCACGACATCGTCGGCGAGTCGACGGGTTTCGAGGATCCGGTACGCGGCGGTCATGCCCAGTGGTTGGGAGGCGTAGTAGTCGGCGACACCCTGGCGTCCGACGGTGTAGGGATGCAGGCCCTGGAAGATCGCGTCGGCGGTGAACTCGGCGGCGACGAGGTCGGGCTCGTGTGCGTCGACCGCGGCTTTCCATCGGTCGAGGACGCCGCGCAGGATCTCGTCGTGTGAAGCCGTGCTGTTCATGAGTGCCCGCCGCGTGCTCTCAGTGCCCGGCGCTCTGGCCGCCGTCGACGTGCAGGATCTCGCCGGTGACGAACCCGGCGTGCTCGAGGTAGAGGATCGCGTCGACGACCTCGTCGATCTCGCCCAGCCGGCCGACCGGGTGCAGGGCAGCGAGGGCCTCGTGCGTGTCGACCGGGTGCATCGGGGTGCGAATGATACCGAGGGCGACGGTGTTGACCCGGATTCCGCGGGTCGCGTACTCGATCGCCAGCGACTTGGTGACCGCGTTCAGACCACCTTTGGTCAGCGATGCGAGGGCCGAGGGCACCTGCGAGTTCGCGTGGTCCACCAGGGTGGTGGAGACGTTCACCAGATGGCCGCCGCTGCCCTGAGCGAGCATCGCGGCGACCGCGCTGCGGGAGATGTCGAAGAAACCTCGCAGGTTCACCCCGGTCACCGCGTCGTAGTCCTCGTCGGTGTAGTCGGTGAACGGCTTGGCCACGAAGATTCCCGCATTGTTGACCAAGGTGTCGATCCGGCCGAACCGCGCCAGCGCCTGCTCCACGATGTGGGCGCCGGTTCCCGGCTGGGACAGGTCGCCGGGCACGGTCAGCACCTCGGGATCATCGGATGCGCCGATGGAGCGGGAGGTCGCGACGACGGCGTAGCCGAGCTTGCGGTAGCCGGTGACCACGGCCGCGCCGATGCCCTGGGACGCGCCGGTGACGATGACGACTTTCTGCGTGGTGTTCATATGCCGAAGTACTCGCTTCCGAAATGAGGGTTTTTCACGAAGGCTCGATGACCGAATCCCGGGTATCCGACTCGGGCCACGGGTGTTTCGCTCACGAATCGATGATCCGCGCGCGGCGAGTGCTGCGCCACGACCTGTTTACTCCCTCGTGGGAGGCGCAGCCTCCCACGACACCCCTGTTACCGGTGGGGGTCGTCCGCGGGCAGCCAGATTCCGCTGTCGTGGATGCCGAGATCGCCGACGTCCCGGGTGAGGGCGTCGGTGGCGGCGAGCACGACGGGGCGGATTTCGTTCCGGCGCCAGACGAGCGACCACGTCCAGATCACCGCCGGGTTGATCACCGGTCGTGCGGCGAGGTCGGGCGGCA
The DNA here is from genome assembly GCF_900455735.1 of Rhodococcus wratislaviensis. Taxonomy (GTDB): domain Bacteria; phylum Actinomycetota; class Actinomycetes; order Mycobacteriales; family Mycobacteriaceae; genus Rhodococcus_F; species Rhodococcus_F wratislaviensis. Next base: position 176,333 of record NZ_UAUI01000028.1, read on the forward strand.
GCGTCGTGGTCTGGCCCTTGGGAGAGTTGAGCACGGGGCGGCCCGCGGCGCGGACGTGGTCGAAGAATGCGGGACCGGTGATGCCGCCGTCGTCGATCCGCAAGATTCGCGCCCCGGTGTCGCGGGCCAGTTGTTCGGCGAAGAGGTTCCACGACGACCAGGACGTCGCGTCGTCATCGACGAGCAGCAGGACGTCTCGCGCCCGCACCGGTGCGGTGTCCGCACCGGCGGACACCGCGTAGAGCCGGTCCGCGCCGAGCAGCCGGGCCTGCAGGCCGTGGTGGGCGAGATCCGACTTCCGCACCCAGCACACGGCCAGGTCGAGACTGCCGTCGGCGACCCGCGCGGCCTGGGCGTGCGAAGGCACAACCCACGGGTCCACGTGCAACTGCGCCACACCCGAGGTGCGCGCGGTCAGGTCCGCGGGAAGCCAGTTGACGTAGCCGATCCGGACCGGCTCCGCCCCGGACAGGCGCTCGGCGCGGGCGCGCAGGTCGTCGGCGCGCTCGAGCAGTGCGCGGACGTGCGGAAGCAGTGCCGCACCGGCCGGGGTGAGGGCGACGGAACGGCGGTCGCGGGCGAACAGCTGCACGCCGAGGTCTCGTTCGAGCGCGATGATCTGCTGGGACAGGGAGGGCCCGGCGATCATCAGCCGCGTCGCCGCCCGGCCGAAATGCAGTTCCTCGGCGACGACGAGGAAGTATCTCAGCTGACGCAGTTCCACGCTTGCTCATGCTACGTGCGGTAAGAGGCTGCGCCTATCAGGCAGAAGTAAGGCGGTCGTGGCGGGCCGGCCGGATCAGGGCACACGATGAATCATGACCTCAACCCCCGAACCGAGAACGAGCATGCAGGAGTTTCTCGTCGAGATCACCACGACGATCCCCGACGGCACCGAGTCATCCGAAGTGGACGCGCGCCGCGCCGCGGAAGCGATACGCGCCAGGGAACTTTCGTCCGCAGGGCATCTGGCCCGGTTGTGGCGCCCGGTCGGTGAGCTGCGCAGTATCGGGGTGTGGCGCGCCGACGACGAAGCGGACCTCCACACGAACGTGCTCGACACGCTGCCTCTGCGGCCGTGGATGAGTATCACCGTCACCGCGCTGCGGCCACACCCGAACGATCCGGGCCAGTGGTGAGAGCGTTTTCTCCGCGGGCGCACGTCGGCCGGGCGGCTGCGGCGTTGGCGGCGAGCATGGGCGTCGGGCGATTCGTCTACACCCCGATCCTGCCGCTGATGCACTCCCAGGCGGGTCTGTCCTCCTCGCACGGGGCCGCGCTGGCCACGGCGAACTACATCGGATACCTGGTGGGGGCACTGGTCGGCATCCTCATTCCTGCGGCGGTGCGCTCGGCAACGGTCATGCGTACCTCCCTGGTGGTTCTCGTCGCGACCTTGGCGCTCATGCCCGCCACACACGATGGGTCGGCCTGGTTCGTCCTCAGACTCGTCGCCGGCATCGCGAGCGCACTCATCTTCATGATCGCCGTCAGCGCCATGCTCTCCCACCTGCGGTCGCACGCCCAGCACCTGGCCGGCTGGGCGTTCGGCGGAGTCGGAGCGGGCATCGCCCTGTCCGGCGTCCTCGTGTTCATTCTGGGTTCGATCGGCACCTGGCGCTCAGCCTGGTGGGCGGCTGCCGCTCTGGCGCTGGTCTGTGCCGCCGCAGCATGGGCACTGACGCCGGAGCCGTCGCCGACCGCCACTGCCGCCGGACCGGGAGCGCCCGGCCGCCCACGGACCGACCGCTGGTTCACGGCCGTGTTCGTCAGCTACTTCCTGGAAGGCACCGGCTACATCATCGCGGGCACGTTCCTCGTCGCCGCGATCGATCACACCGCGGGCGGGCGGGTCGGCAGCGGTGCCTGGATTGTCGTGGGGCTGGCAGCGTTGCCGAGTTGTGCAGTGTGGGCGTGGCTGAGCCGTCGGTGGTCGCGGCCGATCCTCCTGCTGGTTGCCCTGCTCATCCAGGCCGTCGGCATCGCGCTGCCCGCCGTCGTCGCCGGTGTCGGCCCCGCCCTGATCTCCGCCTTCCTGTTCGGTGCCACCTTCCTCGGCGTCGGGTCGTTGGCACTGGGTATCGGAGCGCATCTGCAATTCCCGCGTGCAGTGGCGCTGCTGACCACCGGATACAGTGTCGGTCAGATTCTCGGCCCCCTCGCCGTCACTCCGTTGCTGCACGACGGCTACCACCAGGCCCTGCTGGCCGGTGCCGCTGTGGTCCTCGCCGCGGCCCTCTCCGCGGCAGCGCTGCGCTTTCGGTTCCCCGATCATGTCGGTGTGGTGCACGAACCATCGCACTCGAACAACCAACACGCGGAGACCCCGCAGGGTGCCCGCAGCGTTCCTTCCGCAATAGCGGAGACGATCGCATGAGAACGCCCGCAAAAGATCTCGATCGTGGTCGACGACACGACGACTCGCATCAGGGTGCGTGACCCGGAAACTGTTGCTGCAATGAAGTTTCTGCCCGATCACGGCTTGTCCGGGCTACCGTCGAGCAGGATGCGGGGTGAGCTGGTCGAGACCGATTCCGGTCAGTGTCGAGGTTTCCCCGTGGCTCGCGCGTCAGGAGGTCGATGACGAGATCAGTCGTACGCCTCAGTCCCCAAGCAGCTTTGAAAGAGCTTCTCACCGATGTGCCTCCTCGCACCCGGGCGGGCTGACGTGTACGCGGCACCACCCTAGAAAAGACCTCGCGATCTTCCGCAACTCGGGGAGAGTGGAAGCGGTGACGTGCAGCATCGGATCGGATGCACGCCTCCGATCCATTGCCATTCGAAGGCCGGCCAGCGCTTCCCGGAGCCGCTCATCAGCTGAACAGACTTGCTCCCGTGGAACAGCGGAACCATGCGCCGCGACCGATTACCCGCGGATCCCGACCGGGTAAGCTGTGGGGCAACGAACGTATGCAGCCGCCTGCCGACGGGCACTCGTCCGGTAGACGACTGGGAAATCGGTGATGCAGGATGGACCAAGGGCGCGGCCTCCGCCTCCCAGGCCCAGGGCTGAGCGATCGATGATGGACCCGGATGGTTCCGCTCCCATCCGCGGTGCGTACCCCACGCTCAAGGCTGAACTCGAAGCCGAGGGCTTCGGGGAAGTGGAGGTGATCGGCCGCGGCGGGTTCGGGGTGGTATTCCGGTGCCGGGAGCCATCGCTCGACCGGGTCGTCGCCGTCAAGGTGTTGGGTTCGGGGCTCGACGAGGAGAATCGAGCGCGGTTTCTGCGTGAGCAGCGCGCGATGGGGCAGCTCTCGGGGCACCCGAACATCGTCAATGTGCTGCGGATAGGGGAGACTCGGAGTGGCCTTCCCTTCATCGTCATGCAGTACCACCAGTGTGACTCACTGGAGGCTGCCATCCGGGGCCACGGACCGACGGGGTGGGAGTCTGCGATCCGAATCGCGGTGAAGCTTGCAGGAGCGCTCGAGACCGTACATCGCGCGGGGATCCTCCATCGCGATGTCAAGCCGGGCAACATCTTGCTGACCGATTACGGGGAGCCGCAGCTCTCCGACTTTGGTATTGCCCGTATCGAAGGCGGCTTCGAGACGGACTCCGGCGCGCTTACCGGTTCACCGGCATACACGGCGCCGGAAGTGCTTTCCGGCGAGTCTCCCAGCGTCGCATCCGATATCTATGGGCTCGGCGCAACCCTGTTCTCTCTCATCACCGGGCATGCGGCCTTCGAGCGCCGGTCCGGTGAACAGATCGTCGCCCAATTCCTGCGAATTACCGCCGAACAAGCACCGCGTTTGCCGTCCGCCGGCATCCCAGCCGACGTTCGCGCGGCGATCGAGACCGCGATGGCTCGGGATCCAGGCGCTCGTCCATGCACCGCAGCGGAGTTCGGAAATCTATTCCGCGAGGTCGAACGCAGGCACGATCTGGTTGTCGACGAGATGGCGATATCAACTCGAGCAGAGCGGCCACCTGTTCGTTCGGTTCAAGAACTTGCCACCGGCACAGTCAGCTATGTGCCAACCGAGACACACGCCGCTTCGCTGCCTGAGGCCGTCGGGTCGTCGTTGCAACCGCCGAGCGCGTCGACGAAGTATCGGCCGCCGACACCGACGCGGGCACTTGTACCACGCAGTAGACTCGCCGGACAGTTACGCGACGCCAGTCGCCGGCGATTGATCTTGATCCACGCCCCTGCAGGGTTCGGAAAGAGCACACTGGCCGCGCAGTGGCGCGACACCCTGATCAGTTCCGGTGTTGCGGTCGCGTGGCTGAGCATCGACTCGGACGACAACAACGTCGTCTGGTTTCTCTCACACCTGACGGAGTCGATCCGCACCGTCCGACCGGATCTTGCCGCGGAGCTCGGCCAGATTCTCGAAGAACGCGGCAACCAGGCCGACCGGTACGTGCTCACGACCCTCATCAACGAGATCCACGAACGCGGCGAGCTGCTGACCGTCGTCATCGACGACTGGCACCGAGCGACCGATGCCGCGACCATCGCCGCGATGGGATTCCTTCTCGATCATGGGTGCCACCATTTGCAGGTGCTGGTCACCAGCCGCAGTCAGTCGGGATTGCCACTCAGCCGCATGCGGGTCCGTGACGAACTGGTCGAGCTCGACGCCGCTGCCCTCCGGTTCGACCTGGACGAATCCCGGGAGTTCCTCGTCGATATGTGTGGACTGACCCTTGAACAGGGCGAGATCTCCGACCTGAGGGACTCCACCGAGGGGTGGGTCGCGGCCTTGCAGTTGGCGTCGCTGTCTTTGCGCGGGCGTGACGATCCAGCTGAATTCATCAGCCACCTGTCGGGCCGACACCGAGGCATCGGTGAGTACCTCGCCGAGAACGTTCTCAGCGCCCTCGAGCCCGACCTCCTCGAATTCATGCTGGCGACGTCGGTCACCGAACGGCTCTGCGGTGATCTCGCGGCCGTGCTCGCGCGCGTCGACGACGGCCAAGCGCTACTCGAACACATCGAGGAACGCGATCTGTTCCTCCGTGCACTCGACGACGAACGAGAGTGGTTTCGGTATCACCACTTGTTCGCCGATTTCTTGCGTCGTCGTATGCAGCGCGATCATCCCGCGCGCATCGCCGAACTGCATCGCACGGCGTCGCAGTGGTTCGCCGCGCACGATCTGCTGAGCGAGGCTGTCGGTCAGGCACTGGCCGCCGGGGACCGGGAACTCGCGGCGGACCTCGTCGACGCACGAGGGCTGGCGCTGATCGAGCACTCGCAGCTCGCGTCGGTGCTGGGTCTGATCGACAAGGTTCCCCGGGCACTGGCGGCGGATCGCCCCCACCTGCAGCTCGCCCTCGCCTGGGCGCACGTACTGCTCCACCATGACCACACCATCGTGGAGGAATCACTTCGTTCTCTCGATGCCTGTATCGCCGACCTACCCGCCGCCGACACCACTACGGCCGACCTGCGTGTCGACGCCGCGCTGGTGAGGGGAGTCGCGGACCTCTTCGGGGACCGCATCGACGGGCTGACCGAGTTGGTGTCGGACTGCCTGGACCGGCAGAAGACCCTGCGCCCGTTCGTCCTCGCCGCTGCATCCAACGTCGCGTCCTACGAGGCGATTCACCGCTTCGACTTCGACGCCGCACAGCGGTGGCAGGAATGGGGGGCGCCCTTCCACGCGCGCACGACGGGGCCGTTCACTGGGGTATACGGGCACTGCTTTTCCGGGATCGCGGCAAACGAGATGCTGCGCGTGGAGGAGGCCGAGCGGTATTTTCGGTTGGCCTATGGTCTCGCGCGTGAGGCGGGAGGTCTCCACTCGTATTCCACGAGGCTCGCAAGCGCAATGCTGGGGGATCTGCTGTACGAGCGTGGCGAGTTGGACGAGGCCGAACGGCTGCTGGACGAGAGCTATCAACTCGGCTCGGAGGGCGGTGTCGTCGATTTCATGCTCGTCACGTTCGGCACCGGATCCCGGATCAAGGCCATCCGGGGAGATATCACAGCGGCTGCCCAGCGGCTGGACGACGGTGCACAGATCGCCGCCGAGTTGGTGCTGCCGAGGCTGGCCGCCCGTATCGGCAACGAGCGGACGAGGTTGGGGCTGTCGGCAGCCGATCCTGCGCAGCACCTGACCGAGGGCGACCCGGACACTCCCGCACCTGTGCCGGATCTGGTGGACGGGATCGTCGAGGTGACAGCAGAACTCGAGGAGGATTCGGCGATCCGGCGGCTGATGGCAGAGAAGTCGCTGCCGAGCGCGCTCGATGCCCGTGAGAGGGCAGCTGCCCTGGTAGAGCGTATAGCGACCCAGGCACGTCCCCGTGCGCTGCTGCGAGCGCGACTGTTGCACGTCGTGTCGGTTCTCGTCGCCGGTGATGAGCAGGAGGCCCTGGATGCTCTGATCCCGCTTGCCGCACAGTGCGCGCGTCTGGGCGTGATCAGGCTTCTGTGTGACGAGGGGCCGCCCATGATGCACCTTGTTGCGCGGTTGCGGGCCATTCAGACGCAACGGCCCCGGCCGTCACGTGGGCCGGCGATCTCGGAGGAGTTCTTGTCGTCGGTATTGGCCGCGGAGGTGTCGGCGGGCGGGTAGTGCCTGGACCAATGGCCTGTCGAACCAGGTGGCGGCCTGTCGCATGTCTTCGAACGGGTATTCGGCGGAGAACAGCAGGTGGTCGGCTCCGACTTCCTGAATGGTGTCGAGCAGGGCGCTGCGTCGTTTGACGAGTAGGCCGGACTTCTGGAGGACGGCGACGTGCTTCTGTACCGCAGCGAAACTCAGGTCGTACTTCGCTGCCAGTGCCGAGACGGAATGCTCGCCGGCCAGCACGCGACGCATGATGTCGCGCCTCGTTCGGTCGGACAGTGCGTGGAACAGGGCATCGGCCCGGTCCTCATGGACCCTTCCCCCTTCCACGTTATACACGGTTGTCCGCCCTCATGAGATTCGGTTCTGTGGTCCATACTCGCCCGTAGAAATTCGTATCGACAGGTGGGGAAGCGGAATGAGTTATGTGCTGGACTTCCAGGAGACCGACCGGTCGCAGGGTGCCGTCATCGGCGGCAAAGGTGCGAACCTCGCAGAACTGTCGCGCCTCGACGGCATAGATGTGCCGGACGGCGTCTGCGTGACGACGGATGCCTTCCGGAGGGTCATGGCCGATATACCGGAAATCGACGATCTGCTCGAACAGTTGTCGCACGTCGGGCCGGATGATCGAGACGTGATCCGGGTGCTGAGCGTGCAGATCCGCCGTGTGATCGAAGAGAGCGACATCCCGGACGATCTGGCGACGGAGATCGTCCGCTCGGTCACCCGGCTCGGCGAACACGCCGCCTTCGCGGTCCGGTCCAGCGCGACGGCCGAGGATCTGCCGACGGCGTCCTTCGCCGGCCAGCAGGACACGTACCTGAACATTGTGGGCGCCGTGGCGATTCTCCGGCACGTGAGCCGGTGCTGGGGTTCGCTGTTCACCGAGCGGGCGATCGCCTACCGTCTGAAGAACGGCTTCGACCACCGGAAGGTCCACATGGCCGTGGTCGTGCAGCGGATGGTGTTCCCGCAGGCGTCCGGAATCCTGTTCACCGCCGACCCCGTCACCTCCGACCGGACGGTCGCCACCGTGGACGCGGGGTTCGGGCTCGGCGAGGCACTGGTTTCCGGCCTGGTGAACGCGGACGTGTACAGGGTGCGCGACGGCGCGGTCGTCGACAAGACGGTCGCCGGCAAACAGCGCGCCGTCCGGGCGGCACCGAAAGGGGGAACGTACATACAGGAGATCGAACCGGAGTGGCAGAACCGGCCGGTGCTGACCGACGCACAGATCGTGCGCCTTGCGCAGGTGGGGCGTGACATCGAAGCGCACTTCGGCTGCCCCCAGGACATCGAATGGTGTTTGGTCGACGATGGCTTTCTGATCGTCCAGAGCAGACCGATCACCACGCTGTTCCCGATCCCTGTGGTCGACGATGGAGAAAACCACGTGTACGTCTCCGTCGGCCACCAGCAGATGATGACCGATCCGATGAAGCCTCTCGGGATCTCGGTGTGGCAACTGACAAGTCCGGCGCCGATGCGTGAAGCCGGTGGCCGGCTTTTCGTCGACGTCACCCAGCGTCTGGCTTCGCCCGCGAGTAGCGCAGCCCTGGTGGAGACGCTCGGCAAGTCCGATCCGCTCATCGGGGACGCGCTGCAGACCGTCCTCGACCGCGGCGACTTCATCCGGTCGTCTGCGGACGAGGTGCCCGTCGGCGCACCGGCCGGTGGTGCACCCGCCCTGATCGACCCCGATCCGGCTATCGTCGCCGAACTGATCGCAGGCAGCAAGGTTTCGCTTGCGGCCATGAAGCGCGACATCGTGACCAAGTCCGGATCGGAACTGCTCGACTTCATCGAGGCCGATATCCAGGAGCTGAGGCGAATCCTGTTCGATCCGCGCAGCGGGCAGGTGATCACGACGGCAATGGAGGCCACCGGATGGCTCAACGACCGCTTGCGGGAGTGGCTGGGCGAGAAGAACGCTGCCGACACGCTCACGCAGTCGGTTCCCCACAACGTCACTTCGGAGATGGGCCTCGCGCTTCTGGACGTCGCCGACGCGCTCCGGCCCCACCCGGACGTGGTGGCCTTTCTTCGGCACGTCGAGCACGCGGGTATCGAGGACGAGAGGTTCCTGGGCGCACTGGAGAAGCTCACGGGCGGCCCGGAGGCACGAGCGACCATCGAGGGGTACCTCGACAAGTACGGCATGCGCTGCGTCGGCGAGATCGACATCACGAGGCCGCGCTGGAGTGATCGCCCCACCACGCTCGTGCCGACGATCATGAGCAACATCGAAAACTTCGGACCGGGCGCAGGCAAGCAGCGCTTCGAGCGCGGTCTCCGCGAGGCCGAGCAGAAAGAGAAAGAGCTGCTGGATCGCCTACGCGCCTTGCCTGACGGGGAACGCAAGGCCGACGAGACCAAGCCCATGATCGACCGCGTCCGCACCTTTGCGGGATACCGGGAATATCCCAAGTACGCCATGGTCGGCCGCTACTTCGCCTACAAACAGGCCCTGTTGCGCGAGGCCGGCCGTCTCGTGGAGGCACACGGGATTCGCGAGCAGGAGGACGTCTTCTACCTGACGTTCGACGAACTCCGCAAGGTCGTGGCCACACACCGACCGTGCGACCGCCTCGTGCGTGAGAGAAAGGAAGCGTTCCGCTCGTATGGGATGCTCACGCCTCCCCGGGTGCTCACATCGAATGGGGAAGCTGTCTCCGGGGAGTATCGCCGCGAAGACGTACCGGCGGAAGCGCTGGCCGGTCTACCGGTGTCCGCCGGGATCGTGGAAGGGCGGGCACGGGTTATTTCGGACATGTCGCAGGCCGACCTGGTGGCGGGTGACATCCTGGTCACTGCCTACACCGATCCGAGCTGGACTCCCTTGTTCGTCGCCACCGACGGATTGGTCACGGAGGTAGGCGGATTGATGACCCACGGTGCGGTCATCGCGCGGGAGTACGGCGTGCCGGCGGTCGTGGGCGTGGAGAACGCCACCCGGCTGATCCGCGACGGGCAGCGAATCCGCGTGAACGGAACGGACGGGTACGTCGAGATTCTGCCCGACTAGTTAGGAAGCCGAGCCGCTACCGGACACCGGGTTCCGGCACGGGATGGTGCATGGATGGATGCAGGCAGGACGGCTCCTCTTCGGATTCCGACAGGTCAAGGGACCGATACGTATTGGCCCCGAGAACCATTCGCTGCTCGGTGCTGTACACGGCAGGGCGGTGGTCGAGCAACTCGAGTGCGGTTTTGATCGGTGTGGTGCGGGGGGAGGGTCCGGCTCAGCGTGTGCGCGTTGGTGAGTATTTCGTAGCGAAAGATTCTGTAAAGGAACGTAAGTACGGGGGGACAGGGTCACCTCCCTGATCCCTGCGGTGCGCTGACTGTGTGGTGACGAACCGGGGAGCGGATTGACACCGCCCCTCGGTGACTCGACCAGGTTGGGGCGTCGATCCGCTATCGTCTACGGATGAGCGATGACGCGACTCCGTCCGGTCCAACCCGCGCTCCGACGAGCACCCGGCGGGCGGTGCTCAACACGATGAAGGGCTCGGCAGGAAACCTCGTCGAGTGGTACGACGTGTACATCTACACGGTCTTCGCCACGTACTTCGAGGCGCAATTCTTCGACGAGAACGACGCCAACTCCACGCTGTACATCTATGCGATCTTCGCGGTCACCTTCGTCATGCGACCGGTGGGGTCCTGGTTCTTCGGCCGGTTCGCCGACCGCCGTGGCCGCAAGGCGGCCCTGATGCTCAGCATCACCATCATGTCGTCGTGCTCCTTCTTGGTGGCGGTCATGCCGACACGTGAAGTCATCGGGTATTGGGCGGCAGTGATTTTGGTCGTCGCTCGCCTGGTACAGGGATTTGCCACGGGTGGGGAGTACGGCACCTCGGCGACGTACATGTCCGAAGCGGCGACCGCGAATCGGCGCGGCTTCCTGTCGTCTTTCCAGTACGTGACCCTCGTGGGAGGTCACGTGCTCGCGCAGTTCACGCTCCTGATCGCGCTCAGCGTTCTCGATGTCGAGACGTTGAACGATTGGGGATGGCGGATCGGCTTCTTCATCGGCGGGATCGCTGCCCTGGTCGTGCTGTGGATTCGGCGCTCGATGGACGAGTCGCTCAGCGAGTCGCATCTGAAGGCCATCCGTGCGGGGGAGGACCGGACGGCGGGGTCCTTGACGGAGTTGTTCACCAAGCACTGGCGTCCGCTGCTGCTGGTGTTCCTCATTACCGCGGGTGGAACGGTCGCGTTCTACACCTACAGTGTCAACGCGCCGGCGATTGTGAAGTCCACCTTCGGGGCCGACCGGGCGCTGACGGCAACCTGGATCAACCTGCTGGGGCTGATCTTGCTGTTGCTGCTGCAGCCGATCGGCGGCATCATCAGCGACCGGGTCGGGCGCAAGCCGCTCCTGATCTTCTTCGGTGTGGGTGGAGTCCTCTACACCTACGTCCTGCTCACCTATCTTCCGCGGACCACCTCGCCGCTATCGGCGTTCGTGCTGGTCGCGGTCGGCTACGTCATCCTCACCGGTTACACCTCGATCAACGCGATCGTGAAGGCGGAGCTGTTCCCCGCCGACATCCGTGCCTTGGGGGTCGGACTGGGTTATGCGCTCGCGAATTCCATCTTCGGCGGTACGGCGCCGGTACTTTTCCAGGCGTCCAAATCGGCCGGTCACGTGGGCTGGTTCATCTCCTACGTGACGGTTGTGATCGGGGTCAGCTTGCTGGTCTACATCTTCGGGCTGAAGAACAAGTCGGTCACGGTGCTCGATCGCGAGCAGGGGAGCGCCTGGGGCGTGCCCGTGTCTTCGCGTCCAAGCTGATCCCCGGTCAGGTTCCAGGGGAATCGGTGCCGGCACCAGTGTGAACAGGTCAGTTTCTGGCGGGTTATGACTTCGCCGTCGGAGGTGACCGGCTCCGGTCTGGCGGGCGACCGGCATGCCGGTCGTATAGTCGCGACGACCTGGCCACCCTGGTGATCGACGAGGGGGACGGCGCGGTCGACGACCTCGACCGCTACTCTGCTGCCGCATAGGGCGACACGGTCGTCAACTACCTGAGAGTCATTGTCCGGGATCGGGTCGTGCCTGCAGCGCCGGCGCGGCGGCGGCAAGCAGCGCGTCGCGGTCTCGGTTCAACGGGGGATAGATGCGTCGGGTGTTGATCGTGACCTTGGTGGCTTTGGCTTGCGCACCGCGCGACACCACCTGGCGATCCCACCCCTCGGTGTACACCGCCCCCGCCGGTCCCAGGTCGAGAATCGTAGCGTACCAAGGGATCCGGAGCGGGAGCATCGGCTCCCCGAGAAGATCGCCGATGACGTTGTAGCCCGCGTAGCGGCCCATCGGGCGCCCATGCTGGCACGACATCACCGACAGGTGGCCATCGTCCACCCGTGCCGCGGCGACGTCACCGGCGGCGAATACTCCGGGCGAGCCGACCACCCGCAGATAGTCGTCGACCGGCAAGCGACCGAGCCGGTCGCGGTCGGGACCGAGCTGCGCGGTCAGCGGATTCGCCCGCATGCCCGCACACCAGACGACGGTGCCCGCGGCCAGCACCTCACCGGAGGAGAGCGTCACTCCGTGCTCGTCGACAGCTGCGACGCCGACACCGGTCATCGTCTCGACGCCGTTGTCGGACAGAGCCGCTTCGATTACCGGTCGCGCCGATGCTCCCATGTCGGAACCGACGTAGGGGTTGTGGTCGATCAGCACCACCCGCGGTTCGACGTTGCGTCCCGCGCACACCTTTGCCAGCATTCCGGGCAACTCGGACGCCGTCTCGATACCCGTAAGTCCGGCGCCGACCACCACCACGGTCGCCGCACCCACGTCCGCTCGGCCGTCGGACAGCGCGGCCAGGTGGCGCTGTAGCTTCGTAGCGCCGTCGTAGGTGTCCACGTCGAAACCGAATTCCCGCAAACCGGGGATGTCGGGTTTCGCTACCCGACTGCCCAGTGCCAGGACCAAGCGGTCGTACCGCTGTGTGTGCTGTGCCCCGTGACCCGAGAGGGTGACGCTGCGCGCGGCGGTGTCGATCGCCGTCACCTCGGCGGCGACGTGCCCGACGTCGACCGGGTCGAGCACGTCGCTCAGTGGGATGCGGCACGCACTCAGGTCTGCCTCGTAATTGCGGACCCGGATGTCGTGGAACGGCTGCTTACTGATCACCGTGACATCGACGGTGTCTGCTGCGTCGAGTTCGTCGAGCCGCCGGGCCGCTCCCAGCGCGGCCCATAGGCCGGCGAATCCCGAGCCGAGGACGAGGACCCGCTTGGAATCAGTCACCCCGATATCGTGCCAGGTCCACGCCGGGGCGACCGCTGGATCACGCGGGATCGTTCATCCAGCCGAACTGGTTCCCTGCGTGAGCCGGGCTACCAGGTCGACGTAGCCCTGCTTGGCGTCGGCGCTGCTCGTACCTGTCAACTTGGCCCAGGCGTCGTACTTGGCGCGGTTGACCATGTCGAGCCGACCGGGCCGCTTGCCCTCGACGTCACCCTTCGACCCCTGCTTGTACAGCGCGTACAGCCGCAGCAGTTCATCGTTGGCCGGCCTCGAGGTGAGCTTCTTGATGTTCTCCTGTGCGTCGGCAAACGCCTGATCCAGATCCGACATGGGTACCCCTGGCTCTCGGACGGACTCTTCGACGCAATCGTAACGCCGGAGCCGATGGCGCCTGATCCGTTCGCTCGGAGTCGGCGGCGCGATCGTGTTCGGGCAGAGCGAGCAGCTGCACGGGGATACTGTGGGCGCGAGCACCTCGTCACCCGACAGAGGAGAACGCCCATGCGCACCTTCGTGCATCTGGTCCTGTTCGCGTGCGCCATCGCGGTCGCGGTCGGCGCCTTCTTTCCGATCGTCGGCGAAATACAGCCGAGCGATGTCGCGCTGATCGATCTGCGCGACGGTTTCCCCACCGGGTTCACCTTCGAGCAGGTCGAGTATCAGTCCGTGGTGTTCTACAAGTCGGCGACGGCGCTGCTGCTGCTGGCTGCGATTCTGCTGCTGGTCGCCGCCCTGGTGGGTTCACGCGCGGCCGGGTGGCTGGGCGTGATCGTGGGGGTCGGTACCACTGCGGTGTTCCTGTGGCGGCTCCATGACCGCGTCGGTGACTTCGTCCGCGACAACTACGACAACGTGCTCAGCGGCCGTTGGGGGCTGTACCTCGTCGGCGGCGGCCTGGCAATCGCGCTGCTTGCCCTGCTGGTGCCGAAGGAACGACAAACGGCGTGAGTCGAGCCCATTCGACGACGGCGAGTCGGCGTCGAGAAGCAGGGGTGACGCCGAGCGGGAATTGGTGTGATGGTGTGCGGCGATGGGGGTTCCGTCGATATGGTCGACGAGGTTGGTTTGCAGGACGTCTGGTGCGGGTTGACAGGCCTGTGGGTCACGACGAGCGCGGTGAACTGAACAGCCGCGGTGGTGCGGACCCACACTCTGATGGAGGTGTGTATGACGGTCTCTGACACGGTGGCGCCGCTGGTTCGTGCCGTGCTGGGTGCGCAGGTCCCGGTAGGGATCAGGTGTTGGGACGGTAGTCGCAGTGGGCCTTCGGATGCGCCGTGGCAGGTGCACATCGTCAATCGGCGTGGTCTTCGGCGGTTACTGTGGGCGCCCAACGACCTCGGTTTCGCTCGGGCCTACGTCTCCGGCGATATCGACATCGAGGGCGACCTGCTTGCTGGACTGGATGTGTTGGAGCAGATGTCGGACCCGAGTAGGGGTCCCGGTGTACGGATAGACAGACAAACGAAGAAGGCGCTGGTGACAGCGGCGCTGCGTCTGGGGATCATCGGTCTGCCACCGAAGCCGCCGGCGGAGGAGATGAAACTCGCGCGCGGGCACCGGCATGACAAGGGTCGTGACGCCGCCGCGATCAGTCACCACTACGACGTCGGCAACGACTTCTACCGGCTCGTGCTCGGTGAGTCGATGACCTACTCATGCGCGTACTGGGTGCAGCAGAGCGAGGATCTGGATGCGGCCCAGTACGCCAAATGCGATCTGGTTGCGCGCAAGCTCGGCCTGACCGCGGGGATGCGGGTACTCGACGTCGGCTGCGGGTGGGGGACCTTCGCGTTGCATGCGGCCCGGGAGTACGGCGTGCACGTCGTCGGTGTCACCCTGTCCCACGAGCAGGCGAAGTACGCCGGCAAACGGATGGTCGACGCGGGCGTGGGGGACTTGGTGCAGATCCGGGTTCAGGACTACCGCGACGTCGCCGACGGTCCCTACGATGCGATTTCGAGCATCGGCATGGCCGAGCACGTCGGTGCCGCGATGCTGTCGACCTATGCCGCGGACCTGTTCGCGTTGCTACGCCCGCGGGGGCGGTTGCTCAACCACGCGATCTCGCGGCGACCAGGCAAATCCGATGCCACGTTCTCCAAGACGTCCTTCATAGATCGCTATGTTTTCCCCGACGGAGAAATCGAACCGATCGCGCCGATGATCGAGGCGCTCGAAGGGGCCGGTTTCGAGGTGCGCGACGTCGAGTCGCTGCGCGAGCACTACGCGTTGACTCTGCGGGCCTGGGTGGGGAACCTCGAGGCGAACTGGGACGAGGCGGTGGCGTACAGCAGCGCCGGTCGGGCACGGGTATGGCGGCTGTACATGGCCGGCGCGGCGTTGGCTTTTGCGGGTAATCGACTCGGGATCAACCAGGTTCTGGCAGTCAAATCCTCCGAACGGGGTCACAGCGGCATGCCCGGTACCCGTGACGAACTCTTGCAGCCATCCGCACAGATACCATCTCGACAGGATCGCGAACAGGGAAAACCGTTGGGAAGTGGTTAATGTGACCGGCGACAGCTCTGCTGCTGAGCGGTTGTCCGGTGTAACGCCATAGCGCCGTTCTGCGCGTGCCGAGGGACCGCGCAAAACCCAGGCGGGTTGAACGGTGCCGAGCGCGACGCGGCAATAGGGTCGTGATGAGATCCCCGAGTGTGAGGAGGGCGCGTGCGGTTCGCGCTGGACGATTTATTGGCTGACGTGCCTGCGGACCAGGTCGATGAAGCTCGGAGTTTCTACAACTCGCGGGCAGCCGGCCGTGGCCCCAGCTCTCCCGAGGAGTTGAGGGAAACGCGGGCGAGGCGGTCCGCTACTTCTCCCGCCGATCCACCGGCGATTGAAAAGATGGTCGAAGCCGCGGGAGTGCGTGTCCCGGTGAGGATTTTCACTCCCACAGAGGGCCGAGCGCGGGGCGTCTACCTGGACATACACGGGGGCGGCTTCTACATGGACTCCGCAGCGCGAGACGACGGGCGTAACCGCAGGCTCGCAGACACTCTCCATATCGCCGTCGTCAGCGTCGACTACCGGCTGGCGCCCGAGCACCCGTGGCCGGCCGCACCCGACGACTGCGAGGCGGCGGCGCTCTGGCTCGTTGAACACGCTGATGACCACTTCGGATCCTCCCGACTGGCGATCGGGGGGCGATCGGCGGGAGCGACACTCGCTCTGGCAACCCTGCTCCGACTGAGGGACAGCGGCGACGTCGAGGGGTTCACCGGCGCCGCACTCCAATTCGGCACCTATGACTTGAGCGCGCAGACTCCGGCCGGACGTCGGATCGCAGACGAATATTTTCTCCAGGCCTACGTCGGCCACGTGGAAGATCGCACCGCTCCCGACATTTCTCCCATCTACGGTGACCTCCACGGCCTTCCCCCGGCGCTGCTGGTCGTCGGGAGCACAGACGTGCTGTTGGAAGACAACCTCGCGATGGCAGGTCGGCTCTCCGCCGTCGGCAATGACGGCGAACTCCGGATCTATCCCGAGTCGCCCCACGGGTTCACGGGCCACCCCACGGCAATGGCCAGGACGGCGCTCAGCGGCATCGATTCATGGCTGCTCGAGCGGTTCGCCCAACCGTAGGATCACTCGATGGCGATCAAGGTTGGGGCGCTGTCCTCCACGCCGGAAACCGGCGTGCATTTTCTCGCTCTCCGCGTCGGGGCCGACCGGCAGATGCCTAGCCGTCGGGAGTCCGAGCCCGAGACGTCGCTGTGGCAAACTCGGCCAGGTGGTGCAGCGAGTTGGTGAGATGCTCAGGACCGAACGGCGGGAACTGGAGGTATTCCCGGATGAACTGCGGCACCGCCGACCAGTCGTAGGTGAGCGTGACCTCGGTCTCGGACGGACCAAGCGGCACCAGGTCGTAACGCCAGATCCAGCCGCCGAACTCCAGGTGACCGTCGTCATTCTCCTGCCCGGTCAGCCAGCCGATGGCGCGAGGTGGGTCGAGCACCTGGACCTGGTTGGCCACCTGATATTCGCCGTGTGGATGGTTTGGGTGATACATGTCCATCCGGAAGATCTGCCCAACCTCGGTCAGCGGCGACCGGTCGGCGGCTTGCTGCACCCAGCCGGTGCCGTCGATCACAGAATGGGTTGTCGGGTCGGCCAGCACGGCGAACACCCTGGTAGCGGGCACGGCGACAGTCAGGGTGGCGCTCACGTTCTCCCGGTCCATGATGTGCACGCTCCTTCACCGAATCTTCGTGCCTCCCGCAGGAGCGGAAGGGGCATTCATTACATACAGACTGCGCGGCGACGCGGAATTCATCGGTCGTGTGGGCAGCAGTCGGTGGCCCGTCCCGAAGGCCGATCGGCTAGCGGTCTAGTTTGCCGGCGTGCGGTGATTGCGCCGTGAGGCCTGTGGCCGATCCCCGTTCGCGTATGCGTCTCGATCACCTCGAAGCCGGCCGTGACCAATTTCTGGCTGAGTTCGGCAACAGGCCATCGATAGGCAGTGGTTACGGCATGGTCGAATGTCCCTACGGTTGCTGCTTCGAAGAAGCCCACCAATAACCCTCCACCCGGCCGAATCACGCGCGCGAACTCGGCGAGCGGAGTCTGGATGTCCTGCGGACTGTGGTGAATGAGCGAGTACCAGGAAAGCACACCACCCAGTGATTCTGTCGTGGTGTCCAATGCCTCGAAGCCGCCGACTTCGAAGGAAAGGCCTGGATACTCCATTCGAGCTCGTTCAACGAACTCAGGCACCAGATCGATCCCGCTCACGGCTGGTCCGCACTCGGCCAAGAAGTCTGTCCACTGCCCCGGGCCGCACCCAGCGTCGAGCACGGGACCTGTCAGGGTGGCGGCCCAGCTGCTCACCAGGGCCCGATCGGTTGGGTGTGTCGACGTCATGGAGCCAAAGAGATTCGCGTACTCCTGGGATCTGGCCGAGTATGACTCTCGGACGGTGTCGCCTGGTTGGGTGCTCGTATTCGCCATGCCGTCCATGATTGTTCATGGGGTGCCCCGTTGCCGAACCAACGGTGGGATGAATTCTGCCGCCGCGCGTGGATCCTTGAATACTTCTGTGGGACGTATTGTTTCTCCGGTGAGTAGAGATAGTTGGGCAGATCATTACTGCGGCCCATCAATGCAGGGGGAGACTCGAGGTCTCTGTGCAGCCGAGTTCTGAAAGAGCGTTCTCCCGTTGTGTCGGTGCAGCGAAGGCCGAAACGGACGTGGGTGACGCCCGGACCGCGCTCAGGCCTGCGACCGTCAGCTACGGCTCACTCTCGAAATGGTTACGCGTAGGCATAGTCGAAGACGGAACGAGCGCGACGCATGTCGGCGAAGTAGCGGATCATCGAGCTCGGTGCGGAATGTGCTTTCGCTCCGCGTGATTCGTGGCCGCTGCCCGGAAGGAAGGTCCTCAGTTGGCCAGCCGCTGAAGGATCGCATCCAATGCCGCGTCAGCGTTCTCACCGGCGAAGATGTTCTGTCCGTGGGCGGAACCAGGCAGAAGGATCACCACATTGTCATCGCCCGGTGAGCTGTCGGCGAGTTGCTGCGACACGTTGGCGACGGGCTCGTCCTCGCTCGCGATGAACAGCTTGGGCTCCCCGCCGAGGCCGTCGACAACCCGGTTGGGGGAGAGCAGAACCAGCTGGTCGGAAAGGTCGGGCTGCTGCGAGGCCAGTTGCACGATCGCATCGGCGCCCGCACTTCCGCCCACCAGCGCGACGTCGGCGTGCCCGTCGTTCTGGAGCTTCGCTACGGCGGCGGCGATCGACTCCGGCGCGATGTCCTCGACTGCGATCACAGTGGCACCCTGGTCGGCGATCGCCGCGGCCTGCCTCTCCCAGCTGGCAGCGTCGAAGACGGCACCGTGGGCCAGAACGACTCCGTACCCGCCATCGCCCCACTGCAGTGCGTCGCCGCCGCCGACCTCGATCTCGGTGCCGTTGGTGTTACCGTCCGTCGATGGTGTGTTGTCCTCGTCGGAGCAGCCCGTGACGACGAGTGCGAGGAGCAGCAAAGGAAGGGCGAGTAAGGCCTTCATGTCTCAAACATACTGCCGAGGAGTCCACCCTTGGCGCGATTGCGGGACGCACACCGGCATACCGGTATACCGAATGAGGGTCGGTGACCGGTCCCTGATTCGGCTACTGGTCGGACGCCGTTGATCACAAATTTCTCGCCCTCCGCGCTTGACCTTCGAGTCGACTCGAAGGCTTACCGTCGTTGCATGAGTACTCAGTGAACTCGTGCTCGGTTGCCGCGACCCTGAGGTGCTGGCGCGGTTCTGGTGCGAGGTCCTCGACTTCGTAGTGCTCGACTGCGAGGAGGACTGTATCGTCGCGATCGTCACAGCAGCTCGTACTTCCGACGGATATGCCTACGGGTGGGCACGCCCGTCGTCCGGTCAGCGGGCGTAGCGCGGGTCGATCGGAGGCAGGGTGGTGGGGCCGAAGTTGTTCGCGATCGGCATCATCGCCGTGAACCAGGTGCGGGCCGGCTCGGTGCCGCCGAACAGGTTGCCGTCCCCACACGAGCGCAGCGGGCTGGTGCAGATCTGGCCGGGGGTCGGCGAGTCCCCGAATACGTAGACGCTGCCGGCCAGGTTGTTGGTGTACCCGATGAATGCCGACGACATGTGCGATTCGGTGGTCCCGGTCTTGCCGGACATCGGCAGCTTCCACCCGGCGGCCGCGGCCGCGGCCGACGCCGTGCCACCGGGCAGGTCGTCCTTGCTGAGCCCGTTGGACAGGGTGTCGGCCAGGCCGGGATCGACGACCTGCTCGCAGGCTTGCTGGGTGAGAGGGACCGGCCGGCCCTCGCGGTCGACGATCGAGTCGATCGGGGTCGGTGGGCACCACTTGCCGTGTGAGGCCAGGGTCGCGGCGACATTCGACAGTTCGAGCGGGTTGATCCACACCGGGCCGAGGGTGAACGACCCCAGATTCTGGTCCTTCTGCATGTCGGCCAGGCTCTGGTCTCCGAACCCGGAGGTGCCCGGTTCGCTGTACGACCGCATGCCGAGACGCACTGCCATGTCCACCGTCGCATCCACCCCGGTGGTCTGGAGAAGTTTCACGAACGCGGTATTCGGTGACTGGGCGAGGGCGTCGGTGACCGACAGTGCTCGCGGATACGGGGCGGCGTTCTGAACGCAGTAGGTCGCCGCCGGGCAACCGGGGGCGCCGCCGTCACCCATCCCGCGGGCGTCGAACCGGCCGGGCACGTCGAGGATCGTATTGAGTCGCAGACCCTTCTCCATGGCCGCTGCGGTGGTGAAGACCTTGAATACCGATCCGGCGCCGTGCCCGGACAGTGAATAGGGCAACTCCTGAACCGTCTCGGCGGCGGCCGCGTCCAGGCCGTAGTTGCGGCTGCCCGCCATGGCCAGGACCCGATGTTGGTCCTGCCCGGGCTGGACGACGTTCATCACACTCGCGATGTCAGGGAGTTTCGGGTCGGCGTGGGTGGACACCGCCGACTTCACCGATCCCTGCACGGCCGGATCGAGGGTGGTGCGGATCAGGTAGCCGCCCTTTTCGATCTGCTCCCGAGACAATCCGGCGGTCTGGAGGTACTGCAACGCGTAGTCGCAGAAGAACCCGCGGTCGCCGGCGGCGATGCATCCGCGGGGCAGGTTGTTCGGTTTCGGAAGCACTCCGAGCGGCGATTCCTTCAGGGCGCGGATCTCGGCGGCCCGGTCCGGAACATTGACGATCAGGGTGTCCAGGACGACATTGCGGCGCTCGAACACCCCCTCTGGGTTGGTGTACGGGTTGAGTGCGGAGCTGGACTGCACCATGCCCGCGAGCATCGCCGACTGCGCGAGGTTCAGGTCCTTGGCGTCGATGCCGAAGTACGTGCGGGCGGCGTCCTGCACCCCGAAGGAACCGTTGCCGAACGGCACCAGGTTCAGATACCGGGTGAGAATTTCCTCTTTGGAGAGTTCCTGATCGAGGGTCATTGCCATCCGGATCTCCCGGATCTTGCGGACGGGCGTGGTCTCGATCGCGGCACGGCGTTCGGCGTCGGTCTTGGCGACCACGTGCAGCAGGTAGTTCTTCACATACTGCTGATTGATGGTCGAGGCACCCTGTTCGATCTGACCCCTGGTGGTGTTGGTGAAGAACGCCCGCATCGTGCCCTGCCAGTCCACCCCCTGATGTTCGCCGAACCGCCTGTCCTCGATGGAGAGAATCGCCAGTTTCATGTCGTTGGAGATCTGGTCGCTGGGCACCTCGAAACGGCGCTGGTCGTACAGCCAGGCGATCGGGTTCCCGGTGACGTCGGTCATGGTCGTCACCGCCGGCACCACCCCGTCGGCCAATTCGGCCGAGGAATTACCGACGCTGTCGGCGGCGCGGTTGGATGCGTACCCGAGTCCGGCGGCGATCGGGAACATCACCCCGGCCAGCATTACCCCCGCGGCCAGGGTGGCGCCGGTGAGTTTGAGAACAGTCTTGGATTGCATTACGGCACCTCATTCGACGGTCCACCGGCAATGAATCAACCGGTGCTGGAACGATTATCGGGCCACGCGGCACGGCCGGGGCGGGAATGACACGCGTGCGGCGCACATTCCGGTGGCGGTCACGAGAGGGTGGGAGAGGTGATGGATCTGACGGTACGGCGGCGGCCGAGGCCTGGCCTGTCACACCCGCAGCACACAGGAGCTTCGTCGCACGGGCATCGGGGACACCGCCGAAGTCGAGGACGGTGCCCGGGCGCGGACCGGCCAGGACGGCAGCCCGCAGTCGGCGCCGCGCACCGGGGTGCGGCGCCGTGCGAGCGCGCTCACCAGCACCGCCAACGCTCCGGCGAACGCGGTCAAGGTCAGCTGCAGATGCACCGGCGGGTCCGTTCCCCGGTAGACCGTGTCGGCGGTGGCGGACGTGGAAGTGTTCGGATCCGCTTCGGCACCGAAGAGAGCCGGGAGCGCCTCGTGTACCGCGCCCGCCGCGTTGGTGTGGCTGGCCTGCAGGGCCGTCAGCACCGCACCGATCGTCGCGAGCACGGTGACGAGAAGCAGCGCCGAGCGCCGCCGCGAAGATTGCCGACCGCCACACACAAGGGTCAAGGTAACACCGATAGCGTGTTCCCTGACCGGTTCCGGGGATAGGGGATCAAGGCGGTGAACCGGTGGGCGATCGGCCACCCGTAGAGGGGACCGATCAGCGACCACGCGAACGGAACTTACTCGACCGGAACATAGGGTCAGACCAGTTGGTCCGCGTCGGGATCGTCTGCGATCTCGGTGCGGCGGACCTGTTGGGCGTGTCCAGTCGACGTGGGTGAGCGTTGGGCGGTGGGTGAGACAGGCGATGATCGACGGCAACCCGTCGGATGGCCCGGTGGCCGCGACCGGGGTGTGCTTCGTTATGGTGGAGTGCGCTCGCTCGGTCCTCACTTCCGTTGCAGGGGTGGTGAAATCGACACCAAACAGCCCCCAAGCCACAGAAGGGTTTTGGTGACCCGCGGACCTGCGAGATCAGTGACCACCTGCCGGAGTGGATGTCGGCGCCCCCTGGCGGGAGGGGATCATCGCCCAGGGCCATGAACCGGGAGAACGTCGAGGAAGCCGATCGCGCGTTCACCGAAGAGGACGTGTGCCGAGCCGATCAATTGGCCGACTGTGACGAAAAGTCACGTGTCTCGGGCTATCCCGCGTCGGCGCGGTGCGCAGTGCCGAAGCGGCGTTGGTAGACCGTAGGCGACATCGACAGCTCCCGCACGAAGACTCTTCGTAGGCTCTCGTAGCTGGGGAATCCGGCGAGTGATGCTGCCTGCGTCGCGTTGTGTCCCTGGTCGAGGAGGGCCTTTGCCAGGTCGAATCGGACCAGCTCGACGTACCGGGCTGGTGTGGTGGACAGCTCGGTTCGGAAGAGTCGCGTGAGGTGTCGAGGGCTCACATTGAGATGTCGGGCGAGTTCGGCGAGCGAGTGGTTCCCGGCGGGGTCCGCCGTCACAAGATCCACTATTCGGCGGAGGGCTGGAGTGCGCGGCGGTGGGCCCTGGAGTGGGGCCGAGAACTGCGATTGTCCGCCCGCACGCTGCAGGTAGACCACCAGGCGGCGGGCGACGTCGCGGGTCAGGTCGGGGCCGTGGTCGTCCTCGACCAGCGCCAGCGCCAGGTCGATGCCGGCGCTCACGCCCGCGGATGTGTACGTGGTGCCGTCGCGAACATAGATCGAGTCGGGTGAGACGAGGGTCGTGGGGTGCCGGGCGGCGAGTTCGTGTGCGACTTTCCAGTGCGTAGTCGCGCGTTTGCCCTCCAGGAGGCCGGCCGCGCCGAGGATGAACGCTCCGGTGCAGATGGAGCCGATCCGGGCGGCTCGCATCGCGAGGGTGGCGGTGGCCTCGACGAGGTCACCGGCGATGGCGGTGCGCGGGTAGATGTCGCCGCCTGCGACGAGGAAGGTGTCGGGGGCGGGCTCCGATCCCGCGTTGCCGTCGACGGAGATCGTGATGCCGATCGAGGACGCGACGTCGGCACCGGTCGGTGACAACAACACGATCTGGTAGTCGGCGCCGCATCGATTGGCCTCCGCGAACACCTCGGCGGGGCCGGCGACGTCGAGAAGCTTCACCCCGTCGTAGACGAGGATCGCGACCCGATGCGGGTGGGGGCTCGTGTGCACGCTCACCGCCTGTCCGGATTCGGGTGCTTCATGGCCGGACGGAGGCGGCGCCGGAGGGTCGAGGGAGGGCACCGTGGAGGGACGGACACACCGTCCGTTCTACAACATCGACACCGGAAAGTGCAGGACCATGACCGAGATCATCGCAGGAGTAGAGATTCCCGAGACGCGGGCGGCAGCCGAGGCCACTCGTTTCATCAGGGAGACGACGAACCCGCTGATCTTTCATCACTCGCGGCGGGTGTTCCTCTTCGGCACGCTCGCGGCCCGCGAGCGCGGCCTGCAGCCGGACCCTGAGCTGCTCTACATCTCTGCCCTGTTCCACGACACAGGCCTGCTCACACCCTTCTCGGAAATCGAGCAGCGGTTCGAGCTCGACGGGGCCGATCACGCCCGCAAGTTCCTGCTCGATCGCGGTTTCTCCGACGCCGCCGCGGAGGTGGTCTGGACGGCGATCGCGCTGCACACCACGCCTGGGATTCCCGGCCGGATGGGCGACGAGGTCGCTTCCACGAATTTCGGTGTCCTCACCGATGTGGTCGGGCTGGGTCTGGACGGGCTGGCCCCGGACCAGGTGGAGGAGATCACCGCCGCCCATCCGCGGGGTGACTTCAAGAACGAGTTTCTGCGTGCCTTCGTCGACGGGCTCGGCCATCGCCCGGACACCACCTACGGGACGGTCAACGCCGATGTGCTGGAGCACTTCGTTCCCGGCTTCCGCAGCATCAGCATGGTGGAGCGCATCATGGGGTCGGCGTGGTCTGCGTGACTGGCAGGCACCGTGCGATCTTCAGGCAATTCTCGTTTCAGCACTATCGGCGTGGGCGCCCTGATCCCACGACCATTCGGCAATCTACACAGAAGGACCATTATGACCAGCGTGAATATCGGCAAGCAGCACCCGTCCGTATACCAGAGCCTGATGAAGATGGATGCCGAAGTGAAAGCTGCCCTGGAAGCGGCGGGGGTGGGCCCGCTCCTGGTGGAGTTGGTGAAGATCCGCGTCTCCCAGCTCAACGGCTGCGCCTTCTGCCTTCGCCTGCACACCCGTGACGCCCTGGCGAAGGGGGAGACGACGGATCGACTCGCGGTCGTCGCGGCGTGGTGGGAGGCGCAGTACTTCAGCGACCAGGAGCGGGCGGCGCTCGCCCTCGCCGAGCAGGTCACCGCGCTCGCTGTTCCGGAACGGCGGACCTGGGATGACGGCTCCCTCACCGACGCGCAGGTGTCCGCGATCAGCTGGCTCGCGACGGTGATGAACGCCTGGAACCGGGTTGCCGTCACCAGCCACTACCCGGTTGCGCCGTAGAGTTCTCGGCCCTCGGCGCTTTCTCCGAGGGCCGATTTACGGATCGTGTCGGGGCACCCGCGCTCGGCGCCGTGGTGACAGGGGATCGCGATGCCGAGGGAGAAGAGGTCCGTCAGTGAAACGTAGGCACTCACGCCCAGGTCGCGATCCGGGTGGACCCCTTCGGCCGTTCCGCCTGCAGACGCAGCAGTTCACCGCGGACCTCGGCGTCCAGCGCGATGTCGAGGACCGTCCACGCCAGGGCCGTCGCACCGTCCAGGACCGCGGCGTCGGCGGCGGGACTTGCTGCGGCGTCGGCGAAGTCGGAGTTGTGTGGAATGGCGGTGCTTCCGAGCACGGCGACCGTGGGATGGATCGACGGCACGACCTGGGACACGTTCCCCATGTCGCTGGACCCTCCGCCCAGTGAGGCGGACGTCAGTTCGCGACCGGTGGCCTGCAGGTTCCGGTCCCAGATGTCCGCGAGCAGCGGGTTCTGGATCATCGGTGCGTACGGCGGTTCCGTCGTCGTGTACGTCCACTCGCATCCCGTGGCGAGGGCTCCCGCTTCGAAGCAGGCGAGCACACGGGTCTTCACTTCGCGCCACTCCTCGATTTCCGGCGCCCGCACCTCGACCTGTACGACGGTCCTGGCCGGGATGATGTTGGTGACCTCACCGCCGTGCGAGACGAACGCGTTGACGCGTGTTTTCGCCCGGAACTGCTGGCGGACCAGCCCGATGGCGTTCAGCGCGATCGTCGCGGCGGCACCGGCGTTGATTCCGTGCTCGGGTGCGCCGGCGGCGTGCGCGGCGCGACCGGTGAACGTGACCTCGAACCGGTCGACCGCCTGCATCCACAGTGAGGCACAAGGCATGTCCGTTCCCGACGCGCCATGCACCATCAGAGACAACGCCGCGTCGTCCCACGCCCCTGCCTCGAGCATGGGAATCTTGCCGCCGCCGTGCTCCTCGGCGGGGGTGCCCAGCAGTTTGACCCGGAGACCGGCCTCGTCGGCGACCGCCGCGAGAGCGAGGGCGGCGCCGACCCCGGCGGCCGCGATCATGTTGTGCCCGCACGCGTGCCCGACCTCGGGCAGCGCGTCGTACTCGGCGCAGATCGCGACGGTGAGGTCGCCGCTCCCGTAGATCGCCTCGACGGCCGTGTCGAGTCCGTAGACGCCGACGGTCGTGTCGAAGCCTGCTCTTCGGAGGGCGTCCCCGACGAGCGCGGCGGCCTGATGCTCCTCGAACGCGATCTCGGGTGTGCCGTGAATGCGATGGCTCAGTCCGAGCAGTTCGTCCTCGTGGTTCCGGAGCACTTGTGCCGCCGTGTCCTTCAGCGCTCCCGTGCGCGAGTCGGTGGTGTCGCCTGCGGAGGTGGCGAGAGTCATGTGCGGGTTCCTTCCTCGGGGTGGGTGACAGACGATCACTGCGCGGCGACGGCGTCGCGAAGAGGCGGGGCGACGACCCCGTCGGGAAGTGGTGAATCGTAAGGGGTCTCGGAGGTGCGCGCCGTGAACTCCTTGCGCGCCGAGGCCAGCAACTCGGTGTCCGTGAGGAGGTCCGCGGCGGTCGTGGCCATGATCTTGGCGGCATGGATCATCCCCTTGTGCGCGGCGGGAAGCTTGCCCTGGGCGACCATCTGCCACGAGTGGGCGGCCGTGCCGGCGCTGACGCACGCCGTGGCGCACTGCACGAGCGGTGTCACCCAGCTGACGTCGCCGAGGTCGCTGGATCCGGTCATCGTCGGCCGCGGAGTGCGTGCGTCGAACGTGACGATCCCCGTGTGCAGCGCGCTTCCGTCGCCCTCGAATTCACCGCCGAGAGTGCTCGCCGTGCGTCCCGTTACGGCCCCGGTGACGAACGCTGCCGCGGACTCGAGGTCGGTGTCGTCGAAAGGGACCGGCCCGAGGATGCGGAGCCGCTCCTGCATCGAATCCTCGAGGACCGTGTTGGGCAGGATGTCCGAGCATCCGCCGTCGATCTCGATCTCGACCGCGGTCTCGGTCATCAGGGCGGCGCCCTCGGCGATCTTCGTCACGCGGGCGAACAGCTCGCGCATGCCGGCCACGTCGGGCGACCGCACCAGGTAGTAGGCCTCGGCGGTGGCCTGGACGACATTGGGTGAGCGACCGCCGGTGTCGAGGATCGCGTAGTGAATCCGGCAATCCGACGGCATGTGCTCACGCAGGAAATTCGTGCCCACGTTCATGCCCCGATCCGTGGTCCTCACCTGCTTGGCCATCACGATCCTCGATGGTGTCGACCTCATCATGTTCGGCGCAGTTCTGCCAACGTTGTTGGAGATCAAACAGTGAGGAATCAACACCGCGACAGCGGGATTGATCGGAAGTCTGTCACTGTTCGGCATGATGACGGGTGCCATGCCGGCCGCCTACATCACCGACCTCATCCGGCCGGCGACCCGTCGTACTCGCCTGCATAGTGAGCTTCAGCCTGTTCACCGCGTTGTGCGCTAGTGCGCCGAACGTTGAGGCCTTCGGTCTCTTCCGGTTGCTTGCCGGACTCGGTTTCGGCGGAGCTCTCCCCACCCTCATTACGCTCACCCAGGAATACGTCAAGGTCGACCGACGACAGTTCTACAACGGGGTCATTCAGACTGGCTTCCCGATCGGCGGGTGTCTGGTCGCCGTTGCTGCCATCTTCATGATTCCCGCTTTCGGATGGAAATCGATGTTCGCCGCGGGTGGCCTGCTCGGCCTCGTGTTGTTTGTGACTGCCTATCGGGATCTGCCCGAATCGATCGCATTCCTGACCGGCAAGGGTCGGCACGATGAGGCCCGCACGCTGGCGCAGCGTTACTCGATCGATGCCGCCGCCGAGTCGGGAATTGCCCTCGAGCAGTCGAGAGGCGCTACTACCGAGGCGAAGTCGGGAGTGAGGCTGCTCTTCGCGCCCGGTTATCGGATCGCGACGATCATGTTCCCGCTCAGCACCTTCTTCGGCCTCCTCGTCTCCTACGGGATGAACACTTGGATTCCGCAGATGCTGAGGGCTTCCGGCTACGACCTCGGATCCGCGTTGGTGTTCCTGCTCGCATTCAACCTCGGCAGCGGGTTCGGCATAGTAGTCATCACGGGTCTGGCGGATCGGCTGGGATCGCGCCCGGTGATTTCAGTGAGCTTCATCGGTGGTGCACTCGCAGTCTCCGCGCTGACCCTGCAGCCGGCGCAGGCGCTCGTATTCGGATTGGTTCTGCTGATCGGTTTCTGCGCCTCATCCACGACCGGTGTCTACGGATTCGTCGGCGTCTACTACCCGGCAGCGGCGCGCGGGACGGCGCTCGGGCTGGCGGTCGGGCTTGGGCGGTTGGGCGGCGTTTGCGGGCCCATTCTCACCGGCCTGATCATGAGTTCAGCTCTGGGATCGTGCTGGGCCTACTACTCATTCGCGGTGGCCGGAGTGGCTGCGGCAGTGCTGGTGTCGTTGGTACCCCGAACGAATCGAGTCGTGGACGTAACGCCTGCGACCGTCGAGAAGACCGCAGAACTCACCTGAGTCCGGCTCTTTCCGACCGCAGTGGAGTGAGGTGCGACCTCGTGTGCGAGAACGGCACGGCTGCCGGTGGGAGCGGTGAACCCGCTGCGGTGCACGGTGTGGCGAGTGGTGACATGGAAAGGCCGACTGATTTGAGAACGAAAACGAGACTGACATGCCCGTGTGGAACTGCGATCACCGGCACGGACGAAGACGATCTGGTGGCGAAGACTCGGATGCACCTGACCGAGTCGCATCCGGGAATGGACTACTCGCGCGACGAGATCCTTTTCATCGCGTACTAGATGAGAACGAGGGGAGAACTCCGAGGGCAACACTGATTGACGTTCCAATTCACCAATATGTGACCGCGGTCCGACGACAGCGCGGGCTCGAGAGTTTCTGTCGTCCAATATCTTCCGAGCTGTTGAATTTTCGAACTGAGGAGCGTCTATGAAACTCGAAGGTAAGGTCGCGCTGATCACCGGTGCCGGGTCTGGGCTGGGGCGTGAGGCGTCACTGTTGTTCGCGTCGGAGGGCGCGAAGATCGCGGTGGTCGACATCGATCCGGAGCGTGCGAAGGGCACAGTCGAGTTGGTCGAGAAGCAGGGTGGTTCGGCAGTCGCGGTCACCGCGGATGTGCGGGTGGAGCGGCAGGTGATCGACGCGGTGGCGGCGACAGTTGCGGCGTTCGGCAAGCTCGATATCGCATGGGCTAATGCGGGGATCGTCTCTCGTGGTGGTGTGCCGTCAGTGGCCGGTGGTGAGCAGGTCGATTTCCAAGATCTGACGGATGCGGACTGGCAGGACGTGATCGGTGTGAACCTGTCGGGTGTGTTCTACACCGCGAAGGCTGCGGTGCCGGCGCTGCGGGCGAATGGGGGTGGTGCCATCCTGGCGACATCGTCGGCTGCGTCGTTCGTGGCGTACCACAGCATCGCGGCGTACTCGGCTACGAAGGCCGGTGTGAACGGAATGGTCCGGGGTTTGAGTCTGGATCTCGGCAAGTATGGGATCCGCGTCAATGCGATTGCCCCGACACATGGAATGTCGCCGAACTTCCTGGCGCCGGCGGGTGCGCCGGTGGTGGGTCGGTCCTACGAGGAAGTGGCTGGTCCGTGGGATCCTGAGGTGTCACCGATTCCGCTGAAGCTGAATCGTCCACCCTCATTGACGGATAACGCACGGGCTGCATTGTTCCTGGTGTCGGATGAGTCGGCGTATATCTCCGGTGTGACGTTGCCGACGACCGACGGCGGCACATTGTCTCGTGTGGCGATGATGTTCCCGGAGGATGGGAACAATCCTCCGCCGATGGTCACAGGCGAAGAGTGACGGTCATGACTGTCCGTGACCCGGAACCGAACCACGGGACGCGTCGCCTCGTCGTGGATCGATCGGTGTATGCGGGACACGGCCTCTGTTACGGCCGTTCCCCTGGGGGCATCGACTGTGATGATGCCGGGTATCCGGTGACCCTCCTGAGTCACTGGAGCTGGACGAGCACGTCGGGGCGGCCGAGGAGGCCGTCATGGTGTGCCCCGAACGAGCCCTGGTACTCGAAGCGCTCTAAATCTGGGAGTCGCCCCGGTGGCTGCTGACGTGTCGATGGTCGCGGAACAACTGGTTGATGTGTGGGGAGGCGGACAGGTGTACGTGGGTGAGGTGCCGCCTCCCCGCGTCGGTCAGTCGCCGATGACGGCGTCGGCCTCGATCTCGATGAGCAGGGCTGGGGCGATCAGCGCGCTGACCTCGAGGATCGTGGTGGCGGGACGAATCTCGCCGAAGACCTCGCCGTGCGCGATGCCGGCCTCTTCCCACCGGCTCATGTCGGTGAGATACATGCGGGTGCGGATCACATCGGTCGCGCTCGCGCCGGCCTCCGTGAGTGCTGCCTCGATCCGGCGCAGCGCCTCCCGGGTCTGTTCACCGAGATCGTTTCCGCCGACGGGGCCGTCGGGACCCGACGCCGTGGTGCCCGACACGGACACGAGCTGACCCATGCGCACGGCACGGGAATAGCCGATCTTGGCCTCCCACTCGGAACCGGACGAGATGTTGTTTCTGTTCGACATGAGCGACATTGTCGCAAGCCCCGATCTGACGCTCACCAGTGCGGTCGAGGGAGTTCCCGTTCCGGCTCCGCGAACCGTGCCGTCGCGGACGTCATACGCTCGGCGATCCCCGGATGACCCGCAGCATGTCCGGCGCCGTCGACGACGTCGAGCGCTGCAGCGGGCCAGGCCTGCGCGAGTGTCCAGGCGATGTCCGGGGGTCCGCTCAGGTCGAGACGCCCGTGGACGAGCGCGCCGGGAATCTCCGCGATTCGGTGCATGCGGTCGAGGATCTCGCTGTCGCCTCGCCACGCCGTGTGCCGCCAGTAATGGGTGACGAGGCGTGCGAAGCAGGCCCGGAACCGGGGATCCTCGTACCGCGGATTGCCGCGGGGGTCGGCGGTGACGTGGACATGCCGGTCTTCCCACTCGCACCACTTCCGTGCTGCCTCGTATCGCACGGAGGGATCGGGATCCTCGAGGAGGTCGTTGTACGCCTCGGCGAGGCTGCCTGTTTGCTGCGCGACCGGAACTCCGTCCCGGAATCGGGCCCACTCGGCGGGGAAGAACCGTCCCACATCGCGCGTGACCCATTCGACTTCGCGAGCGGTGGTGGTCACGACCAGACCGAGTACCAGTTCGGACACACGGCCTGGATGCGCCTGGGCGTAGGCCAGACCGAGAGTCGAACCCCACGACCAGCCGAGGACGAGCCATCGATCGATGCCGAGTTCCGCACGCAGGCGTTCGATGTCCGAGACGAGGTGGTCGGTGGTGTTGGTGGAGAGGTCGACGCGCGGATCGCTCGCGTGAGGAGTGCTTCGGCCGCAGCCGCGTTGATCGAAGAGGATGACGCGGTACAGCTCGGGATCGAAGTACCGCCGCATTCCCGGAGTGCACCCGGAGCCGGGGCCGCCGTGCAGCACCACTGCCGGTTTGCCGACGGGATTTCCGCACTGTTCCCAGTGGATGAGGTGTCCGTCGCCGACGTCGATCCTGCCGTCAGCGTGTGGTTCGGTCGCGGGATAGAGGCCGTTGGCGTCCCTGGCGGTCACACGTCGACAGTAGTCCGATCCGGCGAAGCCTTGACACCGGTTAGAACAAATGTTCGCATGTACTCATGAGGTGGGATGGGCAAGCGGTCGACGCCGACGACGGTGCACTGCCGGGGCTGGAACGCGCCGGGCTCGTGCGCAGCGTGCAGACACCCGAATTCGACGGCATCACCTTCCACGAGGTGCTGTGCAAGAGCGCGCTGAACAAGATGCCCGAGGAGTCACAGCTGCCGTTCCGGTTCACCGTCAACGCCTTTCGCGGATGTTCGCACTCGTGTCGCTACTGCTTTGCACGGCCCACCCACGAATACCTCGACCTCGACGCGGGCCGCGATTTCGACAGTCAGATCGTCGTGAAGACCAATGTCGCGGCGGTGCTGCGCAAGGAGCTGGGGCGTCGGTCGTGGAAGCGTGAACACGTGGCGCTCGGCACCAACACCGATCCCTATCAGCGAGCGGAAGGCCGGTACCGCCTGATGCCCGGCATCATTCGCGCGCTGGCCGAATCCGCCACCCCGTTCTCGATTCTGACCAAGGGGACGTTGCTCCGACGCGACCTCCCGCTGCTGGCTCTCGCCGCCCAGCAGGTGCCGGTCAGCATCGGCGTGTCGCTCGCGATCCACGATCCCGACCTTCAGAAATCGATCGAGCCGGGAACGCCCACTCCGAAGGCGCGCCTCGATCTGATCCGGGCGATCACGGACGCCGGCCTGCCCTGCAATGTGATGGTGGCCCCCGTCATTCCCTTCCTGACCGATTCGGTGCGGCATCTGGACGGACTACTCGAATCCATCGCCGATGCCGGCGCCTCGGGTGTGACCGTCTTTCCGATGCACCTGCGCGGTAGCACCAAGGGCTGGTTCATGAACTGGCTGTCGACAGAGCATCCGGCGCTCGTCCGTCAGTACCGGCAGTTGTACGGGCGGGCGGCCTACGTTCCGCCCGAATACAAGTCGTGGCTGAAGCAGCGAGTCGACCCCCTCGTCGACCGGTACGGCCTGGGCGGTGGGGCGAACCATCGCGAGGCCGGGAACACCGAGGCCGTCGAGTCCGATCGCGGTGAACTGGTCGGAGCCGGTCGTCCCGGGGCGGCGCTCACTCTCTTCTGACGTGAACCGTCCGCCTCGGCTCGTACCACTCTGCGCCGGCAGGTTCTCCCGCCATGTTCCAGCTCCACGAAATGGCCGGTGCGATGCGAACATAGAGGCCGGGGCCGACCATGCCGTCCCGTTCCACCGGCTGATCGGCCGTGCCGTAGATCCGGATGGACCGCGCGACGAACGGTTCGAACGACACCAGGTCGTCGACGACCAGCGACACCTTGGCGTTCCCGGCCCGGATGTTCCGGAACTTGCGGGTACCGGCGACCGACGCGCCGGAACCTCCCACCCAGAAGTCCGTTCCGTCGAACTCGAATGCGAGTGGAACCACGTCGGGTTGCCCGTCTGCGCCTACGGTGGCGACGCGAGCGATCGGCTGCGACCGCAGATAGGCGATCTCTTCGTCCGTGAACGGCATGGAAGTCTCCTTTTCGATGTCACCCGATGTCACGGTGTCGACACTAGAGCGTGTCTGCTTATGGCGGACGCGATGATGGATGACGAGCGCCGCGTAGGAGATACCCCGCGGCCTGTCCCGCACGCCATTGCCAGGTCTGCGCTGCCACGCAGCGAGTAGCCTGACACTGCACCAGGGTCGGGATGGATCCAACTCGAGAGGCTGACGCCGTGCGTCGTGCAGGAATTCGTCGTTCGTTCGTAGCCTGGGCCGCGGCATCGGTGGCGGTCCTCGCGATCCCGCTCGGCTCGTCCGTCACCGCGATGGCGGACACGCCGCCGGTCCCGGCAGCGACGACCACGGCGTTCCAGGTCCCGGTGCGGTTCGTCGCAGGATGCCTGTTGCTGACCGTGTTGGCCTGTGACTACCCGCCGCCGCTGTCAACCGTGACACCGTCGGCAACGACGGGTGCATCCGGCGTGGTGGCCTTTGCGGTGGAGCGTTCCGCGACGACCTCGAGATACTGCGTCGCCGTGTCGGTGAATTGGCGGAACCTGACCACCGGCGTCGCCGGCACCATCGCCCTCCAACTTGTGGAGCGCGACCCCAGTGGGCCCACCGCACCGGGGGATTGGTGCCGATACGCGCCCGCGACGGTCGTCACCGGCAGCGGGATGATCGCCGCGGTCGCCGACGTCGGCGCGTACCCTCCGGTCGATGGGTACCAGATACTGGTCCACCCGGGGCTCGGCACCTTCCCTGTCCCATAGAGCATCTGTGCTAAATGACGGGCTCGAGTGCGGACCTGTGGGCTGTGATCGAGCCGGCCTTACCTGCCCCGTCGGACGCAGGGGACGTCCTTGGAATCGCCCTTTGAATCACCGCTCTTTGCTGGCGGTGCGAAGTCCGGATTGGTCGAGTTGATCATCAGTTCTCGCAGTGTGGGTGTGGCCGTCATGCCGGTCACACCCACTACTCATTTTCGCCGCGCCCCGATCCAAGGAACGGGCGAGTATCGGGATCGCATCGAATCTGCCGTTCTCGGAGTGGGGCACCGTCTTTCCGGTCTGCGGCCCCCTGCTACCGACACCTGCGGCGCGACCTCGCTCCCTGCACCCACTGCGGCCACCGTCGTCCGCTCGTCGGTGACGACGGCGGCGGGGGACAGGTGTGCGAGCCCTGCTCGGGCGATGGTCGCAACTGGCACTGCACCCGCTACGGACGCGTCGACCTCCTCGTTGCCGGCACCCATTGCTTCGCCTGCGACACGGCCGTGCGCAGCCACCCACTGGCGCATCATCGCCGGCCGCGGCGTCCGCGAACTCCGCTTCGTGCGGCCGGTACGCCCCGCCGACATCGTCACCGGATTCTTGGTGATCGAGAACATTCGGGCGGCGCGAGGAACCGGTGATGTGATCACCCTGAAAGGGACACTGGTGAACCAGACCCGGGACACGGTGTTCACCATGCGCACCGGCATTCAGGTGCACCACCGACCCTCCTGCGACGCTCACTGCGACGTCTTGTCGAAATCCGGTAACTGCCACGACCCATCGAACGCCGGCGCGTCGGGGCCGTAGATGCGGAAGTAGACGAACCAGCCCTGCCCCGGGAGGGTCTGAATCCAGCGGCCGGCCTCCTCCGACGCCGGGGAGTCCGGACCGAAGTGCAACACGATCGGGGCCTGCGGGTCGAGGTCGGACAGTTCGAACAGCGACCGGAGCGCGGCCCGGTTCTGCTCGGTCCGGATCTCACTGCGGGTTTCGGCGTCGTAGACCGTGATCGACCAGAACAGTTTCGCCGGCACCGGCTGCGGCACCGTCAGGGTGTAGGTATTCGAGCCGTTCAGGTAGGTACCGTTCGCGTCACGTAGTCCGAGCCAGTACAGCGATCCGGCGCCCGGGCTGCGGGCGAACATCGCGGGGGATTCGATCTGCGCCTGGTAAAACCACTTCTCCCGGGCGTACAGATCCACGTAGTTCGCCGTCTCGAATGTTCCGTTCTCCGGCCGGAGCACCGCCCATTCCCAGTGCCGCCCCTCCCACACTGTGCGTTCGGGACGCCGGTCGGCGAACGACTGCACACACAGCTGGGCGTGCCCCAGTTCGGCGGCCCGGGTCAGGATGATGCTCATCCGTTCGTCCGGCTCGAACGGGGCGCCCTTGGCGATTCCGAGCGCGGCGAGCTCGCCGTACTGACTCCGATACCCCTCGTACGCGGGTTCGGCGTCGATGATGTCGTGCAAAACCTGCCAGTACTGGAGATTGTCCTCCCACCGCACCGGGGTGAAATCGAGATCCGCCTGGCGGCTGAGATCGATCCAGGTCGGCTCAGTCCATTCGGCGACCGGTTCGTGCGGGTACACCGTCACCGACTTCATCAGCGTGATCGCACCGGCGACGTCCTTGCCCTGCGGCAATGCCCGCACCAGCACCAGCACCCGGTTGGTCGTCGACCGCCCCGAATAGACATCGTCGGGGATAACGCCGTCGTATCCCGGCGGGATTACCAGATGCTTGCCGCCCGCGGCCTTCGCCGGACCTGGGAGCCCGATATCCATCACCCACAGCTGATTCAGGTCGTTGACCGCGCCCATCAACGGTCCCGGGGGCAACTCCAGCACCATCGGGCCACCGCTCAAGTCCAGCGCCAGCCCGGTATACGGGGTGTCGGAGTTGGGGGTGAACACGAACTGCTGCGGGGTGCCCTCGAGCAGGGCGAAGACCTTGTTCGGCACCACCCCACCCGAGAGGTTGCCGCGCCAGGTCGCCTCGAGCGAGACGGTCGGATAGAAGAACCGGTAACACTGGATCGCCCGCACCAGATCCGCGTCTTCGTATGCCCGCCGAATCGTCTCCTCGGTGGGATACCCGCCCTCGAATCGAGTCCTGTCACCATCGAACATCGTCGACACCTCCGCCATCGGGCCGGCAACCCCTTCCGTTCATGCTTCGCATACCGCCTGGAGTGCGCCTTCACCCGAAGCGGGTGAAACGGGCTGATCTCTCGCGCCTGATCACAAGAGAAGCCCGACTCGCCGCCCTCCTCGCCCGCGTAATGGTCTTCCCGACGAAATGGTCCGGGCCGTGCCGTCGGCAGGCTTGACGGCGGGGCACCGGTATGCCCGACATCCGAATCCCCGGGCGGTCGGATGGGTGCCCTGTGCCAGTTCCCTGTTCCCGCAGCCTGATTGTGCGTGGGCACGGCCGGTCGCGGCGCGCAAGGCGGAGCGGCGGTCCCGGTTTCTCGAGGCCGCGCCGACCGTCCTCGCCGCGAAGGGGTACGCGACGAGCAGCGTCGCCGACAATGTCGGTGCCTGTTGGGTCGATGCAACAGCAAGGCCCGTGACCTGCAGAAGAGCGCAACCCCGCCTCGGCTGCTGTTCTGATGCCGCCGATCCGAGGGGCTTGCGTCCCTTCTCGCCCTCCTCCGTCTGATCTGGTACCCAACCCGACGGATCAAGGAGTCACCATGACCGACCCCCACGAGTTCGAGAACCCGGCGACGGATCGGACGGACCGAACCCCACAGGCTGCGGCGCCCACGTGTTGCAGCACCGAGAGGCAAACCATCTGCTGCGACCAGAGTGAGAAGTCGACGTGCTGCGGTCCGGCGGCGACGGCGGGTGGTGGATGCGGCTGCCAGTAGCCCTCAGATGACAACGGTGCGGTGCGAGCGTTTGGCTCGCACCGCACCGTCGTCTGTGCGTGGTGCCGCGCGGTCTACCGGTGCGCCGCTCCCGAGCGGGTGTGACGGTCTACTGGTCCGCGGGTGAGGGGGCGCCGCAGGCGCAGGATCCGCTGCGGGGCTGGTAGTCGTGCACGTGACCGGTCCGGTCCTGGCTGATCTCACAGCAGGCGTGCAGTCGGGCCTGGAGGGTGGCACGGCCGCGTTGAACGCGGGATTTCATGCCGGACACCGAAATCCCCGCCTCCCCGGCCGCGGCGGCGTGGGTTCGGGCGTCGAGGTCGACCATCTTCACCGCCGCGGCCTGCTCGGCGGGCAGTCCGGAGAGCATCGGCACCAGGCAGGAGGCGAGTTCCTTCTCCGCCGTCTCGTCGTCGTCCGGTTCGCCCTCGCGCGGGTTGTCGGGGACAGTGTCGACGGCCAGCTCCCGCCGATGGGGCGCGGACCGGTAGTAGTCGGTGATCGCGTTGCGGGTGATGGCATACATCCACCCCAGGAGCCGGTCCTGCTCGCGCAGGTTGTCCAGGCTCTTCGCCATCCGCAGGAACACGATCGACAGAATGTCGTCGGCGTCCTCGGGCCGTGAGACCCGGCGGGCGATGAAGGCCCGCAAGTCGCTCGAGAAGCGGCGCCAGAGCTGGTCGAGATCAGCTGGTGCCGACTGCGGTGTCGTCGCGGTGGTGGCCGTGTCCTCGTTCATGATCTGTGGTTCCTCTCCGTCTTACAGGATCCCCGCCCCGAGGCGCGGTGGCGACCCCCTGGGTCAGGGTCGTTCCAGAGGTACGGACGACATTGACCGTCATCGGACGCACCTGCGTCCGAATCCGAAGTTCCTCGTCTGTATGGGTGTCGATGTCGATTCCGGGTTCTCCGGTTCGACGTACCAGTAGAAGCGCGGTGAGGAGGTGAGAGCGATGCTGACCACACATCTGTTGTCGGGCCTGACCGACGAAGAGGTCGATCTGATCGTGGCGGAGGAATTGCATCTGCTCGACGCCGCCGCATGAGCGCCGTCGACGCCCGCACCGGGCGCATCCGCTGACCACAGCACTCTCTCAGCCTCTACCCCCTCCACCGGGGTAGGGGCCAGAGGAGTGCCCGGATCCGGACGGACAGCAGACACGAAGAACCCGCCCCATCCTTGGGGGGAGGACAGGGCGGGGTGTCGTCGTTCAGCGGGTGCGTGCGGACCGAACCACGCGGGTGAAGGCGGGCACGGCGGTCACCACCGCCCACAACCCGATCGCCGCAACCAGGGCTGCGGCGGTGTCGCCGGCGGTGGCGGTGCCGAGGACGTGGCCGCGCAGGGCGTCGGTGGCGTGCGCGACCGGATTCACCGTCGCCATGGCCTGCATCCAGCCGGGCATGGTCTCGATCGGCGCGAACGCACTCGAGACGAACATCAGCGGCATCATCACCATCATCCCGGCGAACTGGACCACGTCCGGCCGGCGGAGCCGGTCCCCGATCAGCCCGAACAGGGCGCTCATCGCCCCGGCCAGCACCACCAGCACGATGACCGCGGCGACGGCATCACCGGCGGTGCCGTGGAACTCGAAACCCAAAGCCACGGCGGCGATCCCGAGCAACGCAGCCCGGGCGAGGGTGAAGACGGCCTCGTTGATGGTGCGAGCCACCCCCGTCAACGCCGCCCGCATCGGCAGGGCAGCGAAGCGGTCATGGAGGCCGTTGGTGTGATCGATCGCGGCGGACACTCCGGCGTTGGTGCCGGCCATCACGGTGGAGACGGCGAGCATCGCCGGAGTGAGGAAGACGATGTAACTGACCCCGGCCGGAAAGCCGGGTCCGGCCGCGACGCTGCGGAACACCTGACTGAACAGCACCAGCATCGCCATCGGCATGGTCAGCGAGAACATCAACAGCTGCGGAACACGTGCGCTGGTGCGCAGGTTCCGGACGGTGAGCGCGGCGAGCTGGTCCAAGGCCGAGGGCCGCCCGATCGCGTTGGTGGTGGTCATTTGTGGGCTCCTGTGTGGGCGAGGTGGGTGAAGACGTCGTCGAGGCTCGGGGAAGCTACGTCCAGGTCGGTGACCTCGATGCCGCGGTCGTGCAGGTCGGCGACCAGCGCGATCGCGGCGGGGGCGTCGTCGACGGTGACCGACGCCCGAACCCGGTTGTCGTCGACCCGGTCGGCGTCCGGGACGAACGGCAGCGCGGCGAGCTGATGGGCGGGGACCGTCGCGCTGACGACCTTGCCGCCGACGATCCGTTTCAGCTCGGCGGGGGTGCCGCGGGCAGCGACCCGGCCCCGGCTGAGGACCACGATGTGGTCGGCGAGCCGGTCCGCCTCCTCGAGGTACTGGGTGGTGAGCACGACCGTGGTGCCCGCGTCGGTGAGCTCGTCCACGACGTCCCACAGCCCGGCGCGGGCGAGGGGGTCCAGGCCCGTGGTCGGCTCGTCCAGGAACAGCAGCGACGGGGATCCGACGAGACTGGCGGCCAGATCGATCCGGCGGCGCGAGCCCCCGGAGAGTTCCCCTACCCGCCGAGCCGCGTACTCGTCCAGACCGAGCCGGTCGATCAGCGCGTCGGCCCGCGCGCGGGCGGTGCGCCGCAGCCCGGTCAGGCGGCCGATCAGCTCCAGATTCTCTCGGGCGGTGAGGAATTCGTCGAGACCGGCGTATTGGCCGGTCACCCCGATCCGGCGGCGGACCTCGGTGGCGTCGGCGACGACGTCCAGGTCCTCGATATGCACGCGGCCGATGGTGGGACGCACCAGGGTGGTCAGCGTGCGGATCAGGGTGGTCTTGCCGGCACCGTTGTGGCCGAGCACACCGAGCGTGGTCCCCGCGGCAGCCTCCAAGTCGACACCGTCGAGGGCCCAGTTCTTGCCGAAGGCGACGTGCAGATCCTCGACGAGGACGGCGGGGGCGGTCATCTCACACCCCCGCCGTGGCCGCCGGCCTCGAGGCCGGTTCCGGGGGGAGAGAACAGGTGGGTGGTCATCGGAGGGTTCCTCTCGAAAGAAGGTGTGCTCTCACCCGGTTCTGGATGAGAGTCCGCTTCCTCAGACGAAGCAACTTCGCGTTGGACGCGCCCACCGCCGAATCAGGCCTCGAGGATCGCCGGTTTCAGGCCGCGGCGCAGTGCGTGATGGGCGGCGGCCAGGCCGGACTGCCAGCCGCCGACGACGAGGACGTCGTAGTCGCTCAATTCAGTTGTCCCTTCCAGGGTTGTCGAGAGGGTCAGGTAGTGGTGGCGGCATCGTGGCGCCGATGCCGGGGGATGCTGGCGGCGCCGATGAGGGAGGCGACTACGGCGAGGGCGGCGAGGATCAGGTAGGCGTGGGCGTAGCTCCCGGTCCGCGCCGACAGTGCGGTTCCGGCCCAGGGGGCCAGTGCCATGACGATGACCACCGGGGCGGACATGAGCCCATTGAGGCGCCCGTAGTGGGTGGCGCCCCATCGGTCGGTGATCGCGGTGGCCTGGATCAGGGTGAAGATCCCGCGGATCAGCCCGGCCCCGATCGCCACCCCGATCAACGCGGCAGTGGTGGAGGCGATCCCCAGCAATGCGGTGCTGGCGGCGGTGGCGGCGAGGATCACCACGATCCGGGTGCGGGCGGTGGTGCGGGCGGCGATCGGGAGGTAGCCGAGGCGGCCGAGGACCTGACCGGCCCCGATCGCCACCCCGATCAACGCGGCAGTGGTGGAGGCGATCCCCAGCAATGCGGTGCTGGCGGCGGTGGCGGCGAGGATCACCACGATCCGGGTGCGGGCGGTGGTGCGGGCGGCGATCGGGAGGTAGCCGAGGCGGCCGAGGACCTGACCGGCCCCACCCAACCCCAACGTCAGGGCCGCGAGGGACGGGGAGAAGCCCTGCTCGATCAGCAGTGGCACCAGGTTGAACACCCCGGCGAACGCGGCGAACGCCCCGAGACTCAGTGCGATGACGAGGGCGAGGAACGCGCGGCTGCGAGAGGCATCCCGGTGATCGACCGGATGGTCCCCCACTGGGGTGGGTGGGTGCGGCCACCGCCCGCGCAGGCCGAGCAGGTGCCCGGGCACGGTGATGACGGCCAGGATGGCGGCGAGGACGAGATAGGTGGTCCGCCAGTCGTACCGGTCGACCAACGCCGCGGTGAGCGGGGCGAAGACGGTGCTGGCCAACCCGGCGGCGAGGGTGAGGATCATCAGCGCCTTGACGTAGCCGTCGCCGTACCAGCGGGTCAGCGCCGCGAACGCGGGCGGAGACAGCACCGCGCCCATCGCGATCCCGGCAGCGAGCCACCCGGCGTAGAAGGTCGGCAGGTTCGGGGCGGCCGCGACAACCAGCAGCGCGGGGACGGCGAGGACGGATCCGGCGGTCATCACCGCCCGCGGCCCGAACCGGTCGATGATCCGTCCGACCGGGATCCCGGTCAGCGCGGCGGCGAGCTGGGACAGGGAGAACGCCGCCACGATCACCGGCAGGGACCACCCGGTGTCGGCCGAAATGGACACCGACAGCACCGGAAACGCGTAGTAGAGGATGCCCCAGCTGGTGATCTCGGTCAGGCACAGCACTGCCAGGACCCGCCGCAGACCGACCCCGTCGAGAAGCGCGGTCTGCGGCAGGGTCCTGGTGTCCGTCATCGGTTATCCGTCCGCGCAGGCGGACAGGGTGATCAGCTGCGGAGTAGGTGCGGAGCAGCACCCGCCCTCGGCGGTCGCGGGCTCGGGGTCGTCGAACACCCCGGCGCCGCCGCAGACTCCGGTCTCCGGCAGGGTGAGCTCCACCCGGGCGGCGGCGTCGGGGTCGCCGGCCAGGGCGGCGGCGATGGAGCGGACCTGCTCGTACCCGGTCATCGCCAGGAATGTCGGGGCGCGGCCGTAGCTTTTCATCCCGACCAGGAACACATTCGGCTCCGGATGCGACAGTTCGGCGACCCCGTGTGGGTAGACGGTGCCGCAGGAATGCACGTTCGGATCGATCAGCGGCGCCAACTCCACCGGCGCCTGCAGCACCGGATCCAGGCCCAGGCGAATCTCCGAGAGCCAGGACAAATCGGGCCGGAACCCGGTAAGCGCCACCACCCGATCGACGTCCTCGATCCGGGCTCCGGTGTCGGACACCAACACCACCCGCTCACCGTGGGACTCGATGGCTGCGGTGCGGAATCCGGGGACCACCTGCAACAGCCCGTCGTCGACCGCCGCCTTGGCGCGCAATCCGAGGGCGCCGCGGGCGGGCAGCTGATCGTCCTCGCCGCCGCCGAAGGTGGAGCCGGCGTCGCCGCGGCGCAGCACCCAGCTGATCCGGGTACCCGGCGCCTGCTTCTCCAGATCGGCCAACGCGACGATGGCGGTCAGCGCCGAGTGCCCGCTGCCGGCGATCACGATGTGCTTGCCCGCGTACCGGGCCCGCACCTCGGGGTCGTCGATGTTCGGCACCCGGTACTCGATCCGGTCGGCCGCGGACT
This sequence comes from Rhodococcus wratislaviensis, assembly GCF_900455735.1. Lineage (GTDB taxonomy): Bacteria > Actinomycetota > Actinomycetes > Mycobacteriales > Mycobacteriaceae > Rhodococcus_F > Rhodococcus_F wratislaviensis. The sequence goes on from NZ_UAUI01000028.1 coordinate 218,247, forward strand.
TCTCGCCGAGTGCGGGCAGGCCTTCGCCGCCGAGGGGGTTGGGGGTGGTCCAGGTGCCGGAGGCGTCGATGACGGCCTGCGCGAGGATGCGGTCCGCGGTGCCGTCGGCGCGGCGCAGGTGCACCGAGAGCGGTTCGGTGTCGCGGTCGGCGTCGACGACCCGGTCCCGGCCGCGGCGGGCCACGCCGACCACCTCGGTGCCCAGCTGCACGATGTCGCCGAGGGCGGCGGCCAGCGGCGAAAGGTAGTCGCGGGTCCAGTCCTGGCCGGTCGGGTACGCCTCGTCGTCCGGGGCCACCCAGCCGGTGGCGTCGAGCAGGCGGCGGGCGGCGGGGTCGATCAGCTCACCCCAACGGGAGAACAGCCGCACGTGGTTCCACTCGGAGATCGCCGCACCGGCCACCGGGCCGCGTTCGAAGACCAGCGGGGTCAGGCCGCGCTCACGCAATTGTGCCGCGGCTGCGAGGCCGATCGGGCCGGCGCCTACGACGACTACGGGCAAGGTGTTCATCTGGATAATCCTTTCATCGACGTTCATCGATCCTCTAACGTCGGAGAGTATCGATGAGCGTCGATTAATGCAACCATCGATGGATGTCGATATAGTGAAGGGCATGACTTCCCTGGACATGCCGGCCGTCCGCACCCCCGGCACCGCGCAGGTGGATGCGTTGGCGCCGGAGGACGCGGTCACCTACGCCGGCTGGTTCGCCTGCCTGGCCGATCCCACCCGGGTGCGGTTGCTGCATCAGGTCGCCTCCCGCCCGGCTGGGATCACCGTGGGTGAGCTGGCCGAGGCCCTGGGCATCGGTCAGCCCACCATTTCGCACCACGTGCGCAAGCTTGCCGACGTCGGGTTCGTCTCCGTCCACAAGGACCGCACCAGCACCGTCGTCACGGTCAACCCCTCCTGCTGCACCGGACTCCCGCACGCCGCCGACGCGGTCATGGGCGTGCTGACCCCGCGGCCGTGCTGCCCGGACGACCTCCCCGACGACGTGACCGTGCGCCCCATGACGGAACAGGACTGGGACGACGTCCGCCGCATCTACGGTGAGGGCATCGCCACTCGCACCGCCACCTTCACCACCGAGGTCCCTACCCGGGAAACCCTGGACGCCCAATGGCTGCCCGGGCATCGGTGGGTCGCCGAGATCGACGGCGTCGTGGTCGGCTGGGCCGCACTGGGTCCGACCTCCGGGCGGGACTGCTATCGAGGCGTAGCCGAGAACTCCGTCTACGTCGCCGTCGGGATGCGCGGGCGCGGCGTCGGCAAGGCCCTGCTGCGCACCCAGGTCATCGCCGCCGACGAAGCCGGGATATGGACCTTGCAGACCTCGATCTTTCCGGAGAACCGGGCCAGCATCGCCCTGCATCACTCCGCCGGATTCCGCACCATCGGCGTCCGCGAACGCATCGCGCGACTCGACGGCATCTGGCGCGACACCGTCTTCCTCGAACGCCGCTCAGCCGCCGCGGACCAGCCATGACCGAACCTCCACGACCGGTGGATCGAGCAGCGATCGCCGCGGATCTCGAGCGCGCCAGGGTCCTCCTGCACGAGCTCGTCGACGGCGCGAGCGGCGACAAGCTCGATCGACGCTCGTCCGGTACCCGATGGACGAACGCGCAACTGCTGTTCCACATGGTGTTCGGCTACATGGTGGTTCGCCGCCTACTGGTGCTGGTCCGGGCGTTCTCCCGGCTACCTGACCGGGCCGGCCGAGGATTCGCCCGCGTCCTGGACGCCACGACACCGGCGTTCCACCAGATCAACTACCTCGGCTCGTGCGCGGCGGCCACCGTCTTCGACCACCGCCGGATGGGCCGGAAGTGCGACCGCGTCATCGCCACGCTGCAACGCTCCCTGGCCGACGAATCAGAAGCAAACCTGCGGCGCAGCATGGCCTTTCCGGTGCGGTGGGACCCGTTCTTCACCGAGACCATGACCCTCGAGCAGGTCTACCGGTACCCGGGCAAGCACTTCGACTTCCACCGCGCCCAGCTCACACTCGGCTGAACGCATTCCGCCGAAATCAGCTCGCGTGCGTCCTTCCGAACCGGCCGTCGTCTATTGATGTGCCGACATCCCGGCACCCGGCATCGAGGACGAGGACACGACATGACCACCATTCCCACCGATAGAGACACCGACCGCGCGCTCAAGGCCAAACACCGAGCGTTGTGGGCCTCCGGCGACTACCCGACCGTCGCCGCCGAGCTGATCCCGGCCCTCGGCGAGGTACTCGTGGAGGCAGCCGACATCCGCGCCGGCCAGCGGGTGCTCGACGTGGCCGCCGGCAGCGGCAACGCCGCGATCCCGGCTGCCGCGCGCGGCGCCACCGTCGTCGCGTCGGACCTGACGCCGGAACTGTTCGTCGCCGGGCGAGCGATCGCCGCCCAGCGCGGCGTCGAACTGGACTGGGTCGAAGCCGACGCGGAGGCGTTGGCGTTCGACGACGACAGCTTCGACGCCGTCATCTCGGTCGTCGGGGCAATGTTCGCGCCGCACCATCGGCAGACCGCCGACGAGATGCTGCGAGTCTGCCGGCCCGGCGGCACCATCGCGATGATCAACTGGACACCGCAGGGCCTGATCGGCAACCTGTTCAAGACCATGGGACCCTACGCACCGCCCCCGCCGCGCGGTGCGACCCCGCCGCCGTTGTGGGGCGACGAGCAACACGTCCGCGACCTGTTCGGCGACAGGGTGACTGCGCTCGACGCGCACCGCCAGTCGCTCGTGATCGACCGCTTCGCAGACCCGACGGAGTTCCGGGAGTTCTGGAAACGCAACTATGGCCCGACGATCGCCGTGTACCGCCACAATGCCGCGGACCCGGATCGGATCGCGAACCTCGAGCGGGATTTCCTGCAGTTTCTCACCGCATGGAATCGGGCCGATGCGCCTGGCCGGACACTCTACGAGGCCGAGTACCTGCTCGTCACTGCACGCAAGAGGTAGCCCGCATCGGCCCTCGGTCACCGGCAGCGCATCCCAGGATCGCGCTCGTCGACACCCCCCCACCGGGCACACCTCGCCGAGGGCCTTGAACATGCGGGCCAGATCTCCGGCCCAGTCCTCGGGCGGCCGGCAGCACGATACACGCGCACACGCGTCGGCGAGTTTGATGTCGAGAAGCGATCCCTATCGGACGCCGCTCTGAACTGCACATTCTGCTGAGTAAAAGGCACTCGCTCAACGCCTGTACGACGCAGGTGAACACACCTCGCGCAGATCGCCGACATGCTGAAAGTGCCGCGCACCACGGTCTATGGGCTTCTGCACAAGCGCGTGGACATCGCGCCGGTCACGCAGGAGATCCTGGTCGCCGATCCACGTGCACCTGTACCCACTTCTCGCACGTGCCCGACCTGCGGACACGAGCCCACTACTCGCGCCGAGGCAGCACACCAACGCGCTGACCTCGCGGTGATCTGGCTCCACCCCGATCCCGATCACCGCGGAACGCTGATCGGTCGACAGCAATGCCGCCACTGCGAACCCGGGCAACCAGCGTTCGACCTCGGCTGCAGTGTCTGCGGCGACGGGCCCATCCACGCCGACTACTTCGCCGAACTCGCCGAGGACGGCGATCTGGCCAAGCCGGTTCAACGATGGCTCACCACAGCCGGATGGACAATCACCCCAGATCTTCTATGCCCAGACCATGCATGAGACGCCGTGGGGTCACGACGCCGCGGACAGAACGGATATCCATTCACGGGGAGAGGGGTTCACCCGACGCACACGACCGAGGAGCGCCATGCCTGTGGGAAATCTGGTTGTCCGTTCGGCGGTGGCGGGTTCGCTCGCCGCCGCCGCACTGTTCGGTGCACCGGCGGCCGCCGGGGCGGAGACGGCGACGCTGACCCCCACCTACACGATCGGGCACGGGCTGAACCCCGGCGACATCAGCGTGTGCGGAGGGCGGATCGACGCCCGGGCGTCGTCCGATTACCCGGCGCCGTACGGGCCGAACTACGTGCTGTTGACGACGTACTTCGCGGGCCCCTCCCGGGTCTGCCTGGTCGACGGAACCCTGCATTGGCGCAACCTCGACACCGGCGCCTCCGGAACGAAGCAGTGGGTGTTGAGCGGATGGGACGGTCCGGGCGCGCCGACAGCCGTGTACTTCGATCCGGGGGCCGGAAGGGTCAGCGTCGAGATCACCACGAGCACCCCGAACATTCCGGGCGGGGGCGAGTTCACGGCGTCCTGAACGGGGTGCGACGGGTTCAGGCGAAGACGTTGTCCAGCCAGGACTTCCACGCGTCCTGCGACTTCTCCTGGTCGACGCCGGCAGCGAACAGGTGGTGCGCCGCGTCGACCGTACCGCCGAACGCGTTGCGGCCGTAGAACCGGTACAGCGCATCGTCGGTCCGGATGCCGATGAAGTGCGGCGTCAGGTAGTCGACGACGCCGTCGACCGTGCCGAAACCTGGGACGTCGACGGACACTGTGTCGTCGGTCGCGGAGGTGTCGGTCAGGCCGAGCGCGCCGCGGAGGGCGGCCATTGCGCCGGGACCGGTGGAGGCCTCCGGACCGCCGGTTGTGATGTAGGTGGCCGCGCGGCCGGCGAAGTACTGGACGTACTGGCCGAGGCTGTGGAGGTAGAACGTGGTGTGCTTGTCGGCGCCGTCGTACTGCGCGTCCCAATCGTCCGTGAAGATGCCGCTGTGGACGTAGCGCAGCGCCGCGGTGCCGCCGTCGCGGGCCTCGATGAGGTATTCGAGGGCGTTGAACCAGCCGTCGGGGCCTTCCTGGCGCACGGCGAACTTCTGCGGCGGCTCCCACGCGACGACGGTCGGGTCGTCGGGTCCCTCGCTGCCGACGCCGGGATCGAGTTCGGAGGGAAACATCCACCCGCCGGTGCCGCTGGTGACGGCGGCGAACACGTCTTCCGGGGTGGCGTTCAGGACGACCTCGCGGCGAATCTCGAAGTTCTCGGACATGGCTAGCTCTCCTCGTGACGGTTGTCGGGTGACTTCGCTTGCTCGGACGGTGTTTTCAGGCTGGGGTGCAGTGCGACGACGAGGCGGTGCCTGCGCCCGTTCGGGGCGTTCTCGTCGTGGTATCGGGCCACCAGATGCTTCACCGACTCGCCGAGTTCGTCGGCGAAGGCGGACCGGTCGGCCGCGGACGCGAACCGGACCTCGCTGTCGATCGCGTAGGTGGCCAGTGGCTGACGCGCCGCGGTAGCGCCGGCGATCAACTCGCCGACCTCACGCACCAGTCGCGCCGCCAGTGCGACCAGCCAGCGGGCCGACAGTTGGTCCGGTGACCGGTCGGGATCGGGTGCGAGGGCGGCGAACGCGGCGGGGGAGATGACGTAGGACGCCGCGGTGGCCTGGAACACCCGCTCGGTGACGTTGCCCTTCTTGCGTTCCTCGACGAGTTCGACGAGGCCGTGCTCCTCGAGTGCGCGTAGGTGGTAGTTGGCCTTCTGCCGCGTCAGTCCGACCGCCGCGGCGATGGAACTCGCCGAACCGGGTTCGGCGAGCGCCGCGAGCAACCGCGCCCGGACCGGGTCCAGGGAGATCTCCGCGGCGGCCGCTTGGTCGATCACTGCTACGTCCAACATGCGTCAACTGTCACACCGACAGCAATTTCTGTCAAGACAATATTTATTGTCGGTGGTCGAGTGGTCAGCGCAGCGCGGGCGGGTTGTTCAGATCGCGGGCGGAATAGGTGTCGCAGGCCTGGACCTGGCCCGTCCGGTAACCGGTCGCGAACCACTTCTGGCGCTGCTCCGAGGAGCCGTGCGTCCAGCCCTCCGGATTCACCCGGGCGCCCGCGGATTGCTGGATCCGGTCGTCACCGACCGACGAGGCGGCGGAGAGAGCGTCGTCGATGTCGGTGTCGGTGAGCGTGTTCAGGAACGGCGGTCCGCCGTCGGGTCCGGGGAGAGTGTCGGCGTAGTGGGCCCACACGCCCGCGTAGCAGTCGGCCTGCAACTCGGTTCGCACCGCAGCCGAGTCGGCGCCCCGCGGGTCGGCCTGTGCCCGCCCGATGTCGCCGAGCTGGTTCTGGATGTGGTGGCCGAACTCGTGCGCCACGACGTACTCCTGCGCCAGCGGTCCGCCGCTGGACCCGAAGCGGTCGACGAGGAGCTGGAAGAAGCTGGTGTCGAAATACGCCGTCGAGTCCGCCGGGCAGTAGAACGGTCCGACTTCACTGGTGGCGTTGCCGCAGCCGGTATTGACGGAACCGGAGAACAGCACGACCTCTGGCGGCACGTACGCGGTGCCGGTCTGTTTCCCGAGTTCCTGCTGCCACACGGAGTCGAGACTGCCTGCGGTGAACACCACCCGGCAGTTCACGTCGCGGTTGGCGTCCGCGCCGGTCTCGCATCCGGCGAGGCCCGCGCCGGAATTCTGGCCGGCGGAATCGGTGGTGCCGCTGAGGCCGCCGAGCAGCGAGCCGGGATCGCCACCGAGGAGCAGTGCGAGAACCAGCACGATCAGACCGCCGGCGCCGCCGCCCATCGCGAACTTGCCGCCGAGGCCACCGCCGCCCCCGCCACCGACCGACACCCGGCCGGAGTCCATTCGGGCGCCCTCGTTGAAGGTCATGTCGTCGTCGCTTTCTCGTCAGTTTTCCGGTGCGTGCCGATCGAGCCTCGCACGCGAAGCGGGTATGCGTTTCCGCTCACGCACGGTGTCTCCGTAGGATCTCAGCCAACGAAGTAGCTTGCCCCATGTTTCGAAAGGAATCCCGTGCTGCGCACACATCTCGCCGGTTCATTGCGAGCCGAGCAGGCCCAGCAGACCGTAACCCTCACCGGTTGGGTTGCCAGGCGTCGTGATCACGGCGGGGTGATCTTCATCGATCTACGTGACGCGTCGGGTGTGTCCCAGGTGGTGTTCCGGGAAGGCGCCGCCGCCGAGCAGGCACACCGTCTGCGCGCGGAGTACTGCGTCAAGGTGACCGGTGTGGTCGAGGTGCGTCCCGAGGGCAACCAGAACTTCGAGATCCCCACCGGAGCCATCGAGGTCAACGTCACCGAGCTCGAGGTCCTCAACGAGAGCGCGCCGCTGCCGTTCCAGCTGGACGACCAGGCCGGTGAGGAAGCGCGCCTGAAGTACCGCTACCTCGACCTGCGCCGTGAGGGTCCCGGCCACGCCATCCGCCTGCGGTCCAAGGTCAACGCCGCGGCACGCGCCGTGCTCGCGCACCACGAGTTCGTCGAGGTCGAGACGCCCACGTTGACGCGGTCGACGCCGGAGGGCGCCCGCGACTTCCTGGTTCCCGCGCGACTGCAGCCGGGCAGCTTCTACGCGTTGCCGCAGAGCCCGCAGCTGTTCAAGCAGCTGCTCATGGTCGGTGGCATCGAACGCTACTACCAGATCGCGCGCTGCTACCGCGACGAGGACTTCCGGGCGGACCGCCAGCCCGAGTTCACGCAGCTCGACATCGAGATGAGCTTCGTCAACCAGGACGACGTCATCCTCCTCGCCGAGGAGGTGCTGTCGTCGCTGTGGAAGCTGGTCGGGCACGAGATCAAGACACCGATCGCGCGGATGACGTACGCCGAGGCGATGCGTCGCTACGGTTCCGACAAGCCGGACCTGCGTTTCGGTGTCGAACTGGTCGAGTGCGCCGAGTTCTTCAAGGACACCACGTTCCGCGTATTCCAGCAGGAATACGTCGGTGCGGTGGTGATGCCCGGCGGTGCGAGCCAGCCGCGTAAGCAGCTCGACGCCTGGCAGGAATGGGCCAAGCAGCGCGGGGCGAAGGGCCTGGCGTACGTGCTCGTCGGCGAGGACGGCACGCTCGGGGGACCGGTGGCCAAGAACCTCACCGACGCCGAACGCGAGGGCCTCGCCGCGCACGTCGGTGCGAAGCCGGGCGACTGCATCTTCTTCGCCGCCGGCGCCACCAAGTCGTCCCGGGCGCTGCTCGGTGCCGCGCGCGGCGAGATCGCCCGCAAGCAGAACCTCATCGACCCGGACGCCTGGGCGTTCGTGTGGGTCGTCGACGCACCGCTGTTCGAGCCGACGGCGGACGCCACCGCGAGCGGCGACGTCGCGCTCGGCTACAGCGCCTGGACGGCCGTGCACCACGCGTTCACCTCGCCCAAGCCGGAGTCGATCGACACGTTCGACACCGACCCGGGGTCCGCGCTCGCGTACGCCTACGACATCGTCTGCAACGGCAACGAGATCGGTGGCGGCAGTATCCGTATCCACCGCAAGGACATTCAGGAGCGAGTGTTCAAGGTGATGGGCATCTCCCACGAGGAAGCCGAGGAGAAGTTCGGCTTCCTGCTCGACGCGTTCGCGTTCGGCGCCCCGCCGCACGGCGGCATCGCGTTCGGCTGGGACCGCATCACCGCCCTGCTGGCCGGTGTCGATTCGATCCGTGAGGTCATCGCATTCCCGAAGTCGGGTGGCGGCGTCGATCCGCTGACGAGTGCCCCGGCTCCGATCACCGCGCAGCAGCGCAAGGAGTCCGGGGTGGACGCCAAGCCGGAGCCGAAGGGCGACGCCGCGGCGGCCGAGCCCGCCGCACCCGCAGACAAGTAGGCGGGTCCACCGGCGCGATCTGCCGGTGGGACCCGAATGACCGGACGACGCGGAACAGCCGGGGGACACGATGTTGCACCTGCGAGTGATCTGTCCGGCCGAGCGCACCGAGGACGTCCTCGGTGTGCTCGCCGCCGAACCCGGCGCCACCCACGTGGTGGTCCTGCGCGACGCTGCGATCGACCCCGCCGGTGACGCGATCCAGACCGACGTGGCCCGCGAGTCCGCGAACGACGTGATCGATGCGCTCGAGGCCCTGGGAATCGATCGCACCGGCGCGATCACGGTGGAGCCCGTCGAGACGGTGCTGTCGAAGTCCGCACACGACGCGGAGAGGGCGGCCCCCGGTGATCCGGCGGACAGCGTCGTGTGGGAGGAACTGGTCAGCCGGACGCGCGAGGAGTCGACGCTCAACGGCACCTTCCTCGCATTCCTCACCATCGCCTGCCTGCTGGCCGCGGTGGGTGTGGTGACCGACTCGCCGATCACCGTCGTCGGGGCCATGGTGGTGGGGCCGGAGTTCGGTCCGCTCGCCGCGCTCGCCGTCGCCCTGATGCGGCGCAAGCTCAGCCTGGCCCGCCGGTCGCTGATCGCCCTGCTCTTCGGGTTCCCGTTCGCGATGGCGGCGACGCTGGTAGCGACGCTGCTGATGGAGCGGGTCGGCTGGATGGAGTTCGAGAGCATCGAGTCCCTCGACCAGGTCGATTTCATCTACCGGGTCGGACCACTCTCACTGATCGTCGCGCTCCTCGCCGGTGCGGCAGGCATGCTCGCGCTCGTGTCCGCGAAGTCGGCGGCACTCGTCGGTGTCTTCATCTCGGTCACCACCGTTCCCGCAGCGGGTTTCGCCGTCGTCGCGGTCACCGTGGGCGAATGGCGCGTCGCGGCGCTCGCGGCGCTGCAACTCGGTGTCAACATGGTGGGCATCGTGGTCGCCGGCGTTCTGGTTCTGGCGCTGCGATTGCGCAGCGGCGGCGATCCGCGCCGGCTTCTCGAACAGGCGCGGAAAGAGCGCTCCCTGGCCCAGAGGCGGAGACTATGACTGTCTCGCCGCACGACGGCACGGGCTACGACGAACTCTTCGGCGACGGCGGCGACATCCGGGAACCGTGGGCGGAGTTGGCCCAGGACTTCACGGGAGCCGGGCCGGACTTAGTCCGCCGCCTGCAGTCCCGCATCCGGCTTCTCGTCGACAACCACGGAATCACCTACAACCCCCTCGACGGATCGGACGCCCCGACCGCACCGCCGCGGTGGGAGATCGACGCGGTCCCGCTGATCGTCGCGGCCGAGGAGTGGGAGCAGCTCGCCGCGGGCTTCGTGCAGCGCTCCCGCCTCCTCGACGCGGTGCTCGCCGATCTGTACGGACCGATGGCGCTCGTCCGGAGCGGCGCCGTTCCGGCCCGCACGGTGTTCGGGCACCCGGGGTACGTCCGTGCGGCGCACGGCATCACGGTGCCGGGCCGCCATCAACTGTTCCTGCACGGACTCGACGTCGGTCGCGGAGCGGACGGCACGTTCCACGCGCTGCGCGACCACACGCAGTCCCCGGCGGGCGCCGGGTACGCGATGGCGGACCGCCGCGTCATCGCCCGGGCGATGCCCGGCATCTACGAGACCGTGGGCCCGCGCCCGCTGTCCTCGTTCGCCCAGTCGATGCGGCTCGCGGCGATCGACGCCGCCCCCGCGGGCACCGAGGACCCCCTGGTCGTCGTCCTCAGCCCCCGAACCCGGTCCGAGGCGGCATTCGATCAGGCGTATCTCGCGACAGTCCTCGGCTTCCCACTCGTGGAGAGCGCCGACCTGGTGGTCCGCGACGGCCACGTGTGGATGCGCTCCCTCGGCAACCTGGAACGCGTCGACGTGATCGTCCGGCGGGTGGACGCCGACCTCGCCGACCCCCTCGACCTGCGCCCCGACTCCCGGTCCGGTGTGGTCGGGCTCGTCGAGGTGCTGCGACGGGGAGCGGTGACCGTCGTCAACCCCCTCGGCACCGGAATCCTCGAGAACCCGGCCCTCACCCGGCTGCTCCCGGAACTGTGCCGTCGCCTCCTCGACGAGGACCTACTGCTGCCGTCGGTTCCGAGTTTCTGGGGAGGCGACCGGTCGGAGCTGTCCCACATCCTGGCGAACGCCCCGTCGATGGTGCTGCGCGCCGTGGACGGGGGTCCGCCGATCGTGCCCGCCGAGCTCGGTGACGCCGACCGGGACGCCCTGCTGGACCGGGTGCGGGCCGAACCCGAGCGGTGGGTCGGGCAGATCGTTCCGGACCCCTCGTATGCGCCCGCGGCCGACGGATCCGGGGAGGTCGTCCTCGCACCGGTCGGGGTGCGGCTGTTCGGTGTCGCGCAGCAGGTGGGATTCACCCCGATGGCCGGTGGACTCGGCACGTCCCTCGTTCCCGGGGCCGAGCGGGGGGACCGGCGCCACGCCGGCGCGAAGGACGTCTGGATCCGGCTGGCCCAGCGCACCGCGTCCACCGATCCGGGGGACACCGTCGACCGGGACGGGGACGCCCTGCCCACGTATGCGGCGACGACGTCCGACCTGATGACGTCGCCCCGCGCACTGACCGAACTGTTCTGGATGGGCCGGTTCGCCGAGCGCGCCGAAGGCGCGGCACGACTGATGATCGCCGTCGGCGAGAAGTACCGCGACTACCGCCTGCGACCGTGGCTCGCGGGCGGCGGAAGCCTCCCGATCCTGCTCGACACGGTCCTGCAGGTCGCCGACGCCGGGAACCGCCCGGAGGGGCCCGATCGCAGCGCCGAGTCCGGTTCGGATCCGGTCGCCGACCGGCTGCGGGTGCGCTCGGAGTTCCGTTCGCTGACCGTGGACCCCGACCGGGACGGGTCGCTCGCGCACGCGGTCCGCGGCGTCGAGCAGGCCGCGCGGGCCGTGCGCGGGCAACTGTCGAACGACATCTGGGCCGTCCTCAGCTCCGTCGAACGCGCGCTCGGACAGGTCGCCGCCGACACGGTCGACGACGGGTCCGTGCTGTTCGAGGCGCAGTCCGCGGTCCTCGGCGGGATGCTCGCCCTGTCGGGAGTCGCCGCGGAGTCGCTGGTCCGCGACACCGGCTGGCACGTCATGGACATCGGGAAGCGGATCGAGCGGGCATCCACCCTGATTGCGCTGGTCGAGTCCACGCTGCGACGGAAGACGGATCCGGCGACCGAGCGGGCGGTGATCGAATCGCTTCTCGTCGCCACCGAGAGTTCGGTCGTCTACCGCCGCCGCAATCGCAGCATCCGCCCGGCGGCCGTGGCCGAATTGCTGCTGTTCGACGTGAAGAACCCGCGGTCGCTGGCGTTCCAGCTCGAGGCGCTCCGTGCGAATCTCGCCGCACTGCCGGACGCCTCGGGTGCGTCGCGCGCGGAGCGGCTCGTCGAGGACATGGTCAATACCGTGCGCCGCGTCGACCCCGTTCGACTCGAATCGGTCGACCGGAACGGGTCCCGGAAGGAGCTGGGTGAGCTGACGGTCACGATGCACGCGCTGCTGAGCGAACTGTCCGACGTGATGCTGAAAGGTCAGCTGTCCCTGCCGGGCGGCACCCAGCCGCTCTGGGGCAGCGGGACCACGTGGAGCGCCTCGCAGGGCGGGGTCCCCGCATGACCGACGTGTCGCCCCGCACGGACGAGGCCGCGGAACGGCCGGTGCTGCGCCGATACAAGATCACCCACCGCACCACGTACACGTACTCGGGGCCGGTCTCCTCGTCGTACGGCCGGGGTTACCTCCTGCCACGCGACACCGACGAACAGCGGTGTGTGAGTTCCGTCGTCGACATCTCGCCGATGCCCGCGGACCGTTCCACCGGGTCCGACGTGTACGGCAACCGGGACCTCTACTTCCAGGTGAGCGCGCCGCACGAGGAACTGGTCGTCGCGGCCGAATCCGAGATCGAGGTCTACGGGCCCGACAAGACCAGGCTCGCCGCCGCACCGGCGAACGCGCCGTGGGAGTTGTCCCGCCCCGTGGGCACGGAGGGGGCGATGGCGCAGGAGTTCGTGCTGGACCTCGCACCCCCCGAGATCAGCGACGCGGTCCGCGAGTACGCGGCGCCGAGTTTCCCGCCGGAACGGCCCCTCGTCGACGCGGTGGTCGATCTCACCACCCGCATCCACCGCGACTTCCAGTACAAGTCGGGGTCGACGTCGATCTCCACCCGTGTCGCGGAGGTACTGGAGAAGCGGTCGGGCGTGTGCCAGGACTTCGCCCGGCTCGCCATCGCCTGCCTGCGGTCGCGCGGACTCGCGGCCCGGTACGTGTCCGGCTATCTGGCGACGCAGCCGCCGCCCGGCAAGGAACGGATGATCGGCGTCGACGCGACGCACGCCTGGGCGGCCGTGTGGATGCCGGGGGACCGGTGGCTCGCCTTCGACCCCACCAACGACCAGCTCGCCGACGAGCGGTACACCGTGGTCGCGTGGGGCCGGGACTACGCTGACGTGCCGCCGCTGCGGGGTGTCATATACACAGAGGCACGAAACAGCACCATTGCGGTGTCGGTTGACGTGGCGCCGATCGAAGTGCTCGCGCCGGATCAGCCGAAATGCTGAAATTCATCGGGGCTTCCGGTGGAGGACTCGATGATCCGTGTCACTAGCAGGTAGGTTGGTCGGCGATGACTGCAATACTGGCAGACCCCGTTTCAGAGGTAGTTGCCGCAGCCGAGAAGCTGCTCACCCGTCGCACAGGGGCACCCGTGACACTGGTGGATCCCGTGGATCTCGGCGGTAGTGGCCGCACCATCGTGCTCCGTGTGCGCGTGGCGGAGAATCCGTTCTCCCTCCCGCGGACGTTGGTGATCAAGCAGGTCCGTGAGGAGTCCGGGGTCTCCGGCGCGCGGGCCGTCGATCCCGACGATCTCGCCGGCGACAGCCGCAGCGCCTTCCTCCGGGAGGCCGTCTCGTACCAGTTCGCCACGGCGCTGGCGACGGACAGCCGCCCTGGAGCCGAACTGCTCGCATCCGACCTCGACGCCCGGCTCCTCGTGCTCAGCGACCTGGGGGACGCCACCCCGATCAGCGCCCTGCTCGAGCACTCCGACTCCGACACCGTCACCAACACCCTGATGGCCATGGCCCAGGCGCTCGGCCGCATGCACGCGGCCACCGTGGGCCGCGAGGAGGACTTCACCGCGCTGCTGCGCCGCGCCGAGGTCGCGCACTGCGACGACACCGTCGCCGAGCAGGTGGAGCGGGCCGTTCCCGCCGTGCCCCGCCTGCTGTCCGACATCCTCCGCGTCGATGTCTCGCCGGACCTGACCGATCAGGTGGCCCGTGCCGCGAAGCTGTTCGAGAGCGGCCGGTTCCGGGCGTTCAGCCCGTCCGACCTGTGCCCCGACAACATCATCGTCAACGACGAGGGGGTGCGGTTCCTCGACTACGAGTGGGGCGGCTTCCGCGACGCCATGCTCGACATCGCGTACGCCCTGGTCTCGTTCCCCGGCTGCCTGTGCAGCATCGAACTGTCCGAGGACCGGACACAGGCGATGATCGAGGCCTGGCGCGCGGAGGTCGTGGGGATGTGGCCCGCGCTCGCCGACGACAACGTGCTCGCTGCCCGCATGGTCGAGGCGCAGCTGATCTGGGTGTGGCTCAGCACCTACCTGTTCCTGCCGGAGAACCACACGCGCATCGCCGCCGTCCGCGAGCATCACCTGTCCGTGCCGCGGTCCGAGGCGCTCACCCAGCGCTGGGACAAGCTGGCCCGCTCGGCCGATCACGCCGGGAACACGGTGGTCGCCCACCATGCCCGCGTCATCGCCGACAAGATCCGGGGACTGTCCGTCGGCTGACCCGCGGTCCGGCCGGACTGGGTCGGACGGTGCGGTTCCAGTAGCGTCGAACTTGTGAGCGATCTTTTCGGTTCGGATGTCGGCGAGGACGAGTCGGCAGGCCTGTTCGAGACGGCGCAGCCCGACGAGGCGGCGATCCCGCGATCGGTTCCCGGTCCCGTGTCGGTCGACCACCACGCACCGCTGGCCGTGCGCATGCGTCCCCGCACGCTCGGTGAGGTGGTCGGGCAGCAGCATCTTCTCGGCCCCGGTGCGCCGCTGCGGCGCCTCGTGGAGGGGTCGGGGGCCGCGTCCGTCCTCCTGTACGGTCCGCCCGGCACCGGCAAGACCACGCTGGCGTCGCTGATCTCGGGGGCCACCGGCCGCCGCTTCGAGGCACTGTCCGCGCTGTCCGCCGGGGTGAAGGAAGTGCGAGGCGTCATCGAACTGGCACGCCGGCGGCTCCTCGCGGGCGAGCAGACGGTGCTGTTCATCGACGAGGTGCACCGCTTCTCCAAGACCCAGCAGGACGCCCTGCTGGCGGCGGTGGAGAACCGGATAGTGCTGCTCGTGGCGGCCACCACCGAGAACCCCTCGTTCTCCGTGGTCTCCCCGCTGCTGTCCCGCTCACTCGTCTTGCAACTGCAGTCGCTGACGGCGGACGACATCGAGAACCTCCTGGAGCGGGCGCGCACCGACGAGCGGGGTCTCGGCGGGGAGATCGAGATCGCGGGTGACGCGATGGACCATCTGGTGCGCCTCGCCGCCGGCGACGCCCGGCGGGCGCTCACCGCGCTCGAGGCGGCGGCGGGCGCGGCGCTCGACCAGGCCGGTGACGCGGACCGTCCGGTGCTGCTGGACCTCGCGACGGTGGAGGCGAGCGTCGACAAGGCGGCCGTCCGCTACGACCGCGACGGCGACCAGCACTACGACGTGATCAGCGCCTTCATCAAATCGATCCGCGGTTCCGACGTCGACGCCGCCCTGCACTACCTGGCGCGGATGCTGACGGCGGGCGAGGACCCCCGCTTCATCGCGAGGCGGCTGGTGGTCCACGCCAGCGAGGACATCGGAATGGCCGACCCCACCGCGCTGCAGACCGCGACCGCCGCCGCGCAGGCGGTGCAGTTGATCGGTATGCCCGAGGCCCGCCTCGCCCTCGCCCAGGCCACGATCCACCTCGCGACGGCTCCCAAGTCGGGGGCCGTCATCGCCGCGCTCGGCGCCGCGATGGCGGACGTCGCGGCCGGACACGCCGGGCTCGTCCCGCCGCATCTGCGCGACGGCCACTACGCGGGGGCGGCGAAGCTCGGCAATGCCGTCGGCTACCGCTATCCCCACGATCATCCCGACGGGGTACTGGCGCAGCAGTATCCGCCGGACGAGCTGGTCGGTGTCGACTACTACCAGCCCACCACTCACGGCGGTGAGCGGGACATCGCGGGGCGCGTGGACAAATTGCGCGCCATCGTCCGCGGCACGAACCGTCAGGGTGGCCGGTTAAGCTGAATGTTGCCGAACCGCCGGGCGTGCCCGGCTGCCCGGCGACCGCACCCCAGCGGCTGGACCCCCGGTTCGACCCTGTAGTTCGACCCATCGTTGCCCTCGAGACAGACAATAAGGATCACTGACGTGCAGACCCACGAGATTCGCCGGCGCTTCCTCGACCATTTCGTCAAGGCAGGCCACACCGAGGTACCCAGCGCCTCGCTGATTCTCGACGATCCGAACCTGCTGTTCGTCAACGCCGGGATGGTGCAGTTCGTGCCGTTCTTCCTCGGCCAGCAGACGCCGCCGTACCCGAGGGCAACCAGTGTCCAGAAGTGCGTGCGCACCCTCGACATCGAGAATGTGGGCATTACCACACGGCACAACACGTTCTTCCAGATGGCCGGCAACTTCTCGTTCGGTGACTACTTCAAGCACGACGCGATCAAGCATGCGTGGTCGCTGCTGACTTCGAGCGTCGACGACGGGGGTTACGGCTTCGATCCCGAGCGCATCTGGGTAACGGTCTACCTCGACGACGACGAGGCCCGCGACATCTGGCGCGACGAGGTCGGCGTTCCCGAATCGCGCATCCAGCGCCGCGGCATGGCCGACAACTACTGGTCCATGGGCATCCCCGGACCCTGCGGCCCGTGCTCGGAGATCTACTACGACCGCGGTCCCGAGTACGGCAAGGAAGGCGGCCCGGAGGCCGACGAGGACCGCTACATCGAGATCTGGAATCTCGTGTTCATGCAGAACGAGCGCGGCCTCGGCATCAGCAAGGACAACTTCGAGATCCTCGGACCGCTGCCGAAGAAGAACATCGACACCGGCATGGGCGTCGAACGTGTCGCGTTCCTGCTCCAGGGCGTCGACAACGTGTACGAGACCGACCTCGTGCGCCCGGTCATCGCGAAGGCCGAGGAACTGTCGGGGCGCAAGTACGGCGCCGACCACGACGACGACGTGCGCTTCCGGGTGATCGCCGACCACGCGCGCACCGCCGCGATGCTCATCGCCGACGGCGTGAACCCCGGTAACGACGGCCGCGGCTACGTCCTGCGCCGCCTGCTGCGGCGCATCGTCCGGTCCGCGAAGCTGCTCGGCGCCGACAAGCCCAGCATGCGCGAGTTCATCACCGTCGTCCGCGACACGATGGCGCCGTCGTACCCCGTCCTCGACACCGACTTCGGCCGCATCGAGACGGTCGCGGTGGGGGAGGAGACTGCGTTCCTCAAGACCCTCACGTCCGGCTCGAAGCTGTTCGAAGGGGCCGCCGAGTCGGTGAAGGCGTCCGGCAAGTCGACGATCGGCGGCGACCAGGCGTTCGCGCTCCACGACACGTACGGCTTCCCGATCGACCTGACCCTGGAGATGGCGGCCGAGGCGGGCCTGACCGTCGACGAGGAGGGTTTCCGCACGCTGATGGCGGAACAGCGGCAGCGCGCGAAGGACGACGCCCAGGCCCGTAAGCACGCGCACGCCGACCTGACCGTCTACAAGGAACTCCTCGACCGCGGACCCACCGAGTTCACCGGGTTCCACGAGTTGGTTTCCGAGACACACGTTCTCGCGCTGATCTCGCAGGGGCAGCGGGTCCCCGTCGCGACGGTGGGCCAGGACGTCGAGGTCATCCTCGACCGCAGCCCCCTGTACGCGGAGGCGGGTGGCCAGATCGCCGACCTCGGTACCCTCACCGGCCCAGGACTGCGGGTGAAGGTCAACGACGTCCAGAAGATCGCCAAGAAGCTGTGGGTCCACAAGGTGACCGTGCAGGAGGGGCAGATCACCGAGGGTGACGTCGTGCTCGCGCAGGTCGACGCCGCGTGGCGCAAGGGTGCCACCCAGGGGCACTCCGGCACGCACATGGTGCACGCCGCGCTGCGACAGGTGCTCGGCCCCAACGCGGTTCAGGCCGGCTCGCTGAACAAGCCGGGCTATCTGCGTTTCGACTTCTCCTGGCAGGGTGCGCTGACGGAAGCACAGAAACAGGACATCGAGGTCGTCACGAACGAGGCGGTGGCCGCCGACTACTCGGTGAACACGTTCGTCACCGACCTCGACAAGGCGAAGTCGATGGGCGCGATGGCGCTGTTCGGCGAGAACTACGGC
The DNA here is from genome assembly GCF_900455735.1 of Rhodococcus wratislaviensis. GTDB lineage: Bacteria > Actinomycetota > Actinomycetes > Mycobacteriales > Mycobacteriaceae > Rhodococcus_F > Rhodococcus_F wratislaviensis. Next base: position 236,164 of record NZ_UAUI01000028.1, read on the forward strand.
GACGAGGTGCGGGTCGTCGAAATCGGCGGACCGTTCTCGATGGAGTTGTGTGGTGGAACTCACGTGGGCAGCTCCTCACAGATCGGCAACGTCACACTGCTCGGTGAGCAGTCCGTCGGTTCCGGTGTGCGCCGCGTCGAGGCGTACGTCGGGCTCGATTCGTACCGCTACCTGGCGAAGGAACGCGCGCTCCTCGCGGGTCTGTCGTCGTCGCTGAAGGTGCCCTCGGAAGAAGTGCCTGCCCGCGTCGAGGCACTGGTGGAGCGACTTCGGGTGGCGGAGAAGGAACTCGAGCAGACCCGCGCCCAGGCGGTCCTCGCCGCGGCGGGCACGTTCGTCGACAAGGCGCAGCGGGTCGGGCCGGTGCTGCTGGTCGCGGACTCCGCCCCGGCCGGTGTCGGCGGCAACGACCTGCGTGGGCTCGTCACGGACATCCGCGGCCGCTTCGGCACGCAGCCCGCCGTGGTCGTGCTGCTCGGCGACGTCGACGGCAAGGTTCCGTTCGTGGTGGCCGTGAACAAGGCGGCCCAGGACCTCGGCCTGGCGGCCGGCGACCTCGTGAAGGGATTCGGTCCCAAGATCGGCGGCCGCGGAGGCGGAAAGGCCGACATGGCACAGGGTTCCGGTTCGGACACCAGCGGAATCGCGGCCGCCCTCGACGCTGTCCGGGGACAAGTGGCGGACAAGGTGGGGAGCCAGTAGCGGTGGATCACGCGGAACAGGGTCCGGATCGACCGGGAGTCGACGACCCTGGGCGTGGTCGGCGCATCGGTATCGATGTGGGCAGCGTCCGGATCGGCGTCGCGTCGAGCGACCCCGACGGGATCCTCGCCACCCCCGTGGAGACGGTGCCCCGGTCCAAGGAACGGGGACCCGACGCGCCGGATATCCGGCGCATTGCCGACATTGTCGAGGAATACGAGGCCGTGGAGGTTATCGTCGGTCTGCCGCAGACCTTGCGGGGTGAACGGGGGAAGGCCGCCTCGATCGCTACTGTGTTCGCGAAGCGATTGCGAAGGAAGGTCGACCCGATACCGGTGCGGATGGCGGACGAGCGTCTGACGACCGTCACTGCCGCGCGGGCGCTTCGCGAGAGCGGTGTCAGTGCGAGGGGCCAGCGTCCTGTGATCGACCAGGCTGCGGCGGTGGCGATCTTGCAGGGATGGTTGGACGAGCGGAGCAGGTCGGTGAATGCAGGGGATTCAGGTGGGGACGTGCAGCTACCGGAGGGGGGCCAGTGAGCAATCATCGGCGACCCGCAGGTGAGCGACCCGAATTCCAGTACGTCCCCCGCGAACCCCGACGGCACCGGTACCTCGACGAGGACGACGACCAGGTCGACTACGCGCCGCCCCCCGAGGACGACGATGTCGTCACCACGGGCAGGCACGCGGTGGTGTACGACGACCGTGAGGTCGACGAACGCCACGCCGAGTACGCGGAGTCGGTGTTCGAGCAGCCGACGTACGAGGACCCGGTATACGAGCAGCCGTTCGACCCCGAGCCCGTCTACGAGGACGGATACGGTCCCCGTTCGTACGGCGATGCCCGCGCCTACCGGGAACCGGCAGCCGACGACCACAGATACGACGACCACGCGTATGTCGACGAGCCCGTACGTGTCGACGAACCGTACGAGGCCCACGCTCATCCCGACGACCGCTACGACACACCGCCCCACGAGCCCGACGCCGCGTTCGCGGAGGCCGAGACGCAGATAATCTCGGCGATCCCCGAGGAAATCCCGCCGACGCGCGCCCACGCCCGCACGCAGGCCCGCCGCCGCAAACAGGCCAAGGGCCGCGCACGCCGAGGAAAGGTTTTCGGCGCCCTCGCGACCGCGACGGTCCTGTTGGTGCTGGTCGGCATCGTGTTCGTCGGCGGCAAGATGTTCTTCGGCGGGCCGGACGCCCCCGCGGACTACGCGGGCCCCGGTGGTCCCGAGGTGGTCGTACAGGTCCATCCGGGCGACACCGCGGAGGAGATCGCCTCCACTCTGGCGGAGCGGGACGTCGTCGCCAGCGGCTCGGCCTTCTTCAACGCCGCAGTCCAGAGCAATGCGATGAACTCGGTGCAACCCGGCTTCTACAGCCTCTCGACCCAGATCCCGGCGGATGACGCCGTGCAGGAGCTGACCGATCCCACTTCCCGCGTCGGGCAGATGATCATCTCCGAGGGCAGGCAGCTTCACGACACCACCGATGTGCAGACCGGCGCCAAGAAGAAGGGGATCTACACCTTGATCTCCGAGGCCAGCTGCATGGGTGATGCCGGCGCCGAGCAGTGCATCGGTTACGACGACCTCAACGCCGCCGGCGCGGGCGACCTGTCCACGCTCGGGGTGCCCGACTGGGCGAAGGATTCGGTCGCCGGAGTTCCGGACCGGGACCGCCAGCTCGAGGGACTGATCGCCGCGGGCAGCTGGGATTTCGATCCGACCGCCGGTCCCGCCGCCATACTCCAGCGACTGGTCACCGAGAGTTCCGCGAGCTACGAGAAGACCGGAATCCTCACCGCGGGCAACCAGGTCGGCCTCACGCCGTACAAGATGCTGATCGCGGCGTCGCTCGTCGAACGGGAGGCGATGCCGGACGACTTCTCGAAGGTCGCTCGCGTCATCCTCAACCGGCTCGCCGTCAACCAGGCGCTGCAGTTCGACTCGACGGTCAACTACGCGCTCGACACCACCGAACTGGCCACCACCGACGCCGACCGGGCACAGGTGACACCCTGGAACACGTACGCCAGCCCCGGTCTGCCTGCGACGCCGATCTCCTCGCCGAGCATCGGGGCCTTGCAGGCCGTCGAACAACCGGCGCCGGGCGACTGGATCTACTTCGTGACGGTCGATTCGAAGGGCACGACGCTGTTCACGAAAAGCTACGACGAACACCTGGCCAATATCGACCAGGCTCTGAACAACGGGATTCTCAACAGTGGACGATGAGTTGGTGACCGCACGCAAAGCTGCGGTACTGGGCAGCCCGATCGCGCATTCGCGCTCGCCGCAACTGCACCTCGCGGCGTACCGGGCGCTCGGTCTCACCGAGTGGACGTACGAACGGATCGAGTGCGACGGGGAGCGACTGCCCGGCCTGGTGTCCGGGCTCGGCCCGGAATGGGTCGGTCTGTCCGTCACGATGCCGGGCAAGATCGCGGCACTCGACTTCGCGTCCGAGCGCACCGCACGGGCGGTGGCGATCGGCTCGGCGAACACCCTCGTCCGCATCGAGGGTGGCTGGCGTGCCGACTGCACCGACGTCGACGGCGTCAGCGGGGCGCTCACCGCGGGTGGTGTCGGAACCATCGCGGGCGCCGAGGCGGTCGTCGTCGGCGCCGGGGGAACGGCCAGACCCGCGCTCGTGGCGCTCGCCGACATGGGCGTGAAATCCGTGACCGTGGTGGCACGCGACGCGGGTCGCGCGGCAGGTGCACTGGGGTGCGCGGAATCGGTGGGACTCGACGTCCGGTTACTCGACTTCGACAGCCCCGAACTGGGTGCCCGGTGCGCGGCGGCGTCCGCGCTGGTCAGCACCGTTCCGTCCGCCGCGATCACCGAGTACGCGAACATTCTCGGGCGGGCGCCGTTCGTGCTCGACGCGATCTACGACCCGTGGCCGACCCCGCTGGCCGTGGCGGTCGAGGCGGCCGGGGGAACCGTCGTCGGCGGTCTCTCGATGCTCCTGCACCAGGCGTTCGGGCAGGTGGAGCAGTTTACCGGTCGCCCGGCGCCGCGCGAGGCGATGGCGGCCGCGCTGGGCTAGTTGTCCACAGGCCGGACCGCCATCCACAGGTCGATTGTCGTGCCAGGTCACGGTGATCGGCACCGTGATCCGGTCACGCATGCTGCTCGGCATGTGGTGGCTGATCGCGGCGAGCGTGGTGGCAGGTGCAGGTGCGGGATGGGCAGCCCGCCGGACGGCCGGCCTGTTCGTGGGCACGGTGCGGCCGGGCTGGTGCGAGGTGGTGTGCGCCGTCGGCGTCGCCGCCACGGTCGGGACCGGCTCCGCCGCAACCGCACCGTGGGTGCTGCCGTGTGCGCTCGCGTTCTGGTGGTGGTGTGTGAGTCTCGCCGTCACCGATCTGTGTGCGCGTAGGCTGCCGAACCTGCTGACCCTGCCCGGGTTCCTGGCGATCGCCGGCGTCGGTGCCGCGACCGGATCCGCGGCCGCAGCCGTGATCGGCGGGGTCCTGCTGGCGGCGGCGTATCTCGCCGTGTACCTCGGCGCACCCGGCGCGGTCGGTGCGGGTGATGTGAAACTCGCACTCGGAGTCGGCGCCGCCGCCGGGCTTGCCGGGGGCGAGGCCTGGGTGCTCGCGGCCGGGCTGGCGCCGGCGCTGACAGCGCTGGCGGGCTGCATCGTCCTCGCCGTCCGGCGTTCGGCGCCGCCGCTTCCGCACGGCCCCGCCATGTGTGTCGCGACACTGGTTGCGCTGTTCGCCGCGCACGTCACCTGAACGAGTCCGGGCCCGGCACACGGTTGGGAGGACCACCGTCACTGCCGGGCGCGGCGACATGGAAGGATATTGGGCGTGCTGCGCTGGATAACTGCCGGAGAATCCCATGGTCCCGCCCTCGTCGCGATGCTCGAGGGGATGGTCGCGGGCGTCGAAGTGACGTCCGAGGACATCTCGACCCAACTCGCGCGACGCCGCCTCGGCTATGGCCGCGGCGCGCGGATGAAGTTCGAGGCCGACAAGGTCACCATCGTCGGTGGTGTGCGCCACGGGCGGACGCTCGGCGGACCGATCGCCGTCGAGGTGGGCAACACGGAGTGGCCCAAGTGGGAAACCATCATGTCCGCGGACCCGGTGGACGCCGAACTGCTCGCCGACCAGGCGCGCAACGCGCCGCTGACCCGCCCGCGCCCCGGTCACGCCGACTACTCGGGCATGCTCAAGTACGGATTCGACGACGCCCGCCCGGTTCTCGAACGCGCGAGTGCACGCGAGACCGCGGCCCGGGTCGCGGCCGCGACGTTCGCCCGTAGCTTCCTCCGCCAGGTGTTCGGCGTGGAGGTGCTGTCCCACGTGATCTCCATCGGCGCGTCCGACCCGTACGTCGGCCCCGAACCCACCGCGTCGGATCTGGCGGCGATCGACGCCAGCCCGGTGCGCGCCTTCGACAAGGCCGCCGAGGAATCGATGATCGCCGAGATCGAGGCCGCCAAGCGTGACGGCGACACCCTCGGTGGTGTCGTCGAGGTCGTCATCCACGGTCTCCCCGTGGGTCTCGGATCGTTCATCAGCGGCGCGGACCGCCTCGACGCCCGTCTCGCGTCCGCCCTGATGGGAATTCAGGCCATCAAGGGTGTCGAGGTCGGCGACGGCTTCGAGACCGCGCGCCGTCGCGGCAGCCAGGCGCACGACGAGATGCGTCCGGGCCCGGACGGAATCCTGCGCTCGACCAACCGCGCGGGCGGCCTCGAGGGCGGCATGACCAACGGGGAGGCGCTCCGCGTTCGCGCGGCGATGAAGCCGATCTCGACGGTTCCGCGCGCGCTGGCCACCGTCGACATGTCGACCGGTGAGGAAGCCGTGGCCATTCACCAGCGGTCCGACGTGTGCGCGGTGCCCGCCGCCGGTGTCGTGGCCGAGGCGATGGTGGCGTTGGTCGTCGCCCAGGCGGCACTCGAGAAGTTCGGGGGCGACTCGGTTGCCGAGACGACCGCCAACTACGAGCGGTACGCGTCGGGCGTCGCAGCCCGGCTCGCGCGATGACCAGCCGGTCTGCCGTCGCATCGGGGCGGTGACCGATGATGGCACCGAAAGCCGTGCTCGTCGGCCCCCCGGGAGCGGGTAAGTCCACGATCGGGCGGCGCCTCGCGCAGGCCCTGGACCTTCCGTTGTTCGACACCGACGTGGCGGTCGAGGAAGAGGCGGGACGCACGATCGCCGAGATCTTCGTCCAGGAGGGCGAACCCGCCTTCCGCGCCCTCGAGGAAGAGATCGTCCGGAAGGCCATCGAGAGCCACGAGGGGATCGTGTCGCTCGGCGGCGGATCCATCCTCTCCGAGCGCACCCGGGAATTGTTGAAGGGCCACACCGTGATCTATCTCGAGATCAGCGTGGCCGAGGGGCTCAAGCGCACGGGGACCAACACCGCGCGCCCCCTTCTCGCCGGTGGCGACCCCCGTCAGAAATACACCGAGTTGATGCGCAAGCGCCGACCGCTGTACCGGCAGGTGGCGTCCATCCGGATACGCACGGACGGGCGGAGTCCCGCCCGCGTGGTGCAGCAGCTGCTGGCGAAACTCGCCGAGTGATCGGCGAGCCCGGCGGAACAGAGACAACCGAGAATCTCGGACAAGACGGAGCGGAGCAGCAGACAGTGACCGAACCGGTACGCGTACAGGTGCAGACGGCGAACCCCTACCCGGTCATCATCGGGCGCGGATTGCTCGGCGAGCTGGTGGACGAACTCACCGGCACGAGGACGGTGGCGATCTTCCATCAGCCGCCGCTGGCCGAGACGGCGGAGGCGGTGCGCGCGGCGCTCGCCGAGAAGGGAATCGATGCGCACCGCATCGAGATTCCGGACGCGGAGGACGGCAAGGATCTGGCCGTGGCCGGCTTCTGCTGGGAGGTCCTCGGCCGGATCGGGCTGACGCGAAGCGACGCCGTGGTCAGCCTGGGCGGCGGCGCGGCGACCGACCTCGCCGGGTTCGTCGCGGCGACGTGGATGCGCGGAGTACGCGTGATCCACGTGCCCACGACGCTGCTCGCGATGGTGGATGCGGCGGTCGGCGGCAAGACCGGCATCAACACCGAGGCCGGCAAGAACCTGGTGGGTTCGTTCCACGAGCCGTCGGCCGTGCTGATCGACCTGGCGACGCTCGAGACGGTGCCCCGCAACGAGATCGTGGCCGGGATGGCGGAGGTCGTGAAAACCGGCTTCATCGCCGACCCCGTGATCCTGGACCTCATCGAGCAGGACCCCGAAGCCGCTCTGGACCCGACGGGAACCGTTCTGCCCGAACTGATCCGGCGGTCCGTGGAGGTCAAGGCCAAGGTCGTGGCCGCCGATCTGCGCGAGTCCGATCTGCGCGAGATCCTCAACTACGGTCACACCCTCGGGCATGCGATCGAGCGGCGCGAGCGCTACCGCTGGCGCCATGGCGCGGCCGTCGCCGTCGGGCTCGTGTTCGCGGCGGAGCTGGGGCGTCTGGCGGGACGCCTGGACGATGCGACGGCGGATCGGCACCGCACCATCCTGGAACTGGTGGGTCTGCCCACCACGTACGACGCGGACGCGTTCGGCCAGCTGGTCGAGGGGATGCAGACCGACAAGAAGAACCGGGCGGGCGTCCTGCGTTTCGTCGTGCTCGACGGGCTCGCGAAACCCGGACGGCTCGAGGGCCCGGACCCGTCTCTGCTCGTGGCCGCATACTCCGCGGTGGCCCGCGAGGAGAAGCCGGGCACCGGCGGTGCCGTCCTGCTGTGACGTAGCGACGACGCAGCGACACGAAGCAAGGACGCGGCGGTGTGAGCGAGTGCGCTCACACCGCCGCGTCGTCTGTCGGTGTGATGAAGCCGAGGGCTCTACTCTCCGCGGCGCTGGTCGTCCGTGGTGCGCTTTCCGAGGTCGACAGGGTCCTGCCACGTGGTGTCCCCGCCCTGCGGCTGATCGAGGTCCGACGTGTCCTCGCGGTAGTTGTGCACCGGTTCGAATACGGCCGTGTCGGCGTCGGAACCGGCGTAGCCGGTATCCGCGGTCTGCTCGTACGCCTGTCCGGGGTAGTTCTGTCCGTAGCCCTCGTCGTCGGCTACGGCTGCGGCTGCGGTTCCCCCCGCTGCGGCTCCTGCGGCCGTTCCGGCACCGTGCGCCGCCGGCTGACGTTCGCTGCGGGCCTTCTCCGTCTTCCTGGAGTCGCGGCTGACGAAGAACCGGCCGAGGAACACGGCGAGCATGGCCGGCACGAAGATCAGCAGGACCGTGAACGCGGCCCCGGACGTGATCTCGAAGAAGAACGAGTTCTGGGTGACGTTGAGGGACGGCACCAGGTTGGCCAGCCAGCTCCCCACACCCGCGACGACGCCGCCGAGCAGGGCCGCCTTCAGCCACAGCATCGTCAGGTCGGCGCCGTGCTCCGGATCCGGGTTCCGGCGACGGTCCCGGATACCGTCGATGCCGGCCCAGATCAGCGCCACGAACACGACTATCAGCAGTGCGAGCCATCTCAGAACGGAACCCTGAAGGGGCCACTGTGTGATCGACACACCGAGGATCACACGAACGAAAACATGTATCAGGGCCATCCCGAGGCCGCGTACCACCCACGCATTCATGGGCACAGCGTAACGAGCGGGTTTTCACCCGTGTGGTCTAACCCACACGGCGCGCTCTGAAACCTGTTCTCGCCACCGCACGGGTGCCGCCGATCCTCGCCCGCCGGGCGGCGATTTGCCGGTACGTTTGACGACATGCCTGCTGATCATGGTTCGCGGCGCGCGGCGCTGCGCGCGGCCCTCGCCGCCCGGGATCTCGACGCGCTCCTGGTGACGAATCTGGTGAACATCCGGTATCTCACCGGGTTCACCGGATCCAACGCAGCCCTGCTCGTCCACGCCGCCGACGCCGACGGAGCCGAGGAACGCACCGTCATCTGCACCGACGGGCGTTACCTCACGCAGGTCGGGGAACAGGTTCCCGATCTGCGGGCCGAGATCGCCCGCGCCAGCGCCGCACACCTCATCGAATCGGTGGGGCGGCGGAGTCCGTCCTCGTTGGCCTTCGAGAGTCATGTCGTGACGGTGGACGAGTTCGCGGCCTGGTCGGTGCTCGCGCCGGACGCGCGGCTCGACCCCGTCCCGGGACTCGTCGAGGAACTGCGGATGGTGAAGGACGATTTCGAGGTCGGTTTGCTGCGGGCGGCGTGCACGGCCGCCGACGCCGCGCTCGCCGAGCTGATCGAGCGTGGTGGCCTCCGGCCCGGGCGCACCGAGAAGGATGTGGGCCGGGAACTCGAGGCGCTGATGCTCGCGCACGGCGCCGACGGCATCTCGTTCGAGACCATCGTCGCGGCGGGCGCCAACTCGGCGATCCCGCACCACCGCCCGACCGAGGCGGTGCTCGCCGGCGGCGATTTCGTCAAGCTGGATTTCGGAGCCGAGGTCGGCGGTTACCACTCGGACATGACCCGAACGTACGTCCTCGAGCGGGCCGCCGACTGGCAACGGGACGTATATGCGCTGGTCGCGCGGTCGCAGGAGGCTGGACGGGACGCGCTGCGCCCGGGAGCGGAAGTGTCCGCCGTGGACGGTGCCGCCCGCCGGGTCATCGAAGACGCCGGGTACGGGGAACTGTTCCTGCACGGGCTCGGACACGGCGTCGGCCTGGAGATCCACGAAGCTCCGGGAATCGGCAAGCTGGGCACCGGTACACTTCTGGACGGTGCGGCGGTGACCGTCGAGCCGGGCGTGTACTTCTCCGGGCGCGGAGGCGTGCGGATCGAGGACACGCTCGTGGTTCGTGAGCAGGGACCGGAGCTGCTCACACTCACCACCAAAGACCTGACTGTCGTGTAGACGGTTTCGACCTTATCGAGGAGACGCGAAGCAAGTGGCTTCCACTAGTGATTTCAAGAACGGCCTGGTCCTGCAGATCGAGGGCCAGCTGTGGACGATTACCGAGTTCCAGCACGTGAAGCCCGGCAAGGGTCCCGCGTTCGTGCGCACCAAGTTGAAGAACGTGCTCTCGGGCAAGGTCGTCGACAAGACGTTCAACGCCGGCGTCAAGGTGGACACGGCCACCGTCGACCGCCGCGACATGACGTACCTGTACCACGACGGCACCGACTACATCTTCATGGACGGCGACACGTACGACCAGATCTCGATCAGCGAGGCCACCGTCGGCGACGGCGCACGCTTCATGCTCGAGAACATGGCCGTGCAGGTTGCGACGCACGAGGACGTTCCGCTGTTCGTGGAACTGCCCGTCACCGTCGAACTGGTGGTCCAGCACACCGATCCCGGCCTGCAGGGCGACCGCTCCACCGGTGGCACCAAGCCCGCCACCCTCGAGACCGGTGCCGAGATCAACGTTCCGCTGTTCATCAACACCGGTGACAAGCTGAAGGTCGATTCCCGCGACGGCAACTACCTCGGGCGTGTGAATTCCTGAGTGTCCGGTACGCATAAGAAACTCGGCGCACGGCACAAGGCCCGCAAGCGCGCCGTGGATTTCCTCTTCGAGGCCGAGGCGCGAGATCTCGATCCGGTCGATCTCGCGACCGAACGCGCGGAACTGTCCGGCAAGGACGACTCCGTGGCTCCGGTCGCTCCGTACACCGTCACCGTGGTGACCGGGGTCGCGGAGAACCTGGACCGCATCGACGAGGTGATCTCGTCCCACCTGCAGGACTGGACGCTCGAGCGGCTGCCCGCCGTCGACCGCGCCATCCTGCGCATCGCCGTGTGGGAGCTGTTCCACGCCACCGACGTGCCTCCGGTCGTGGCCGTCGACGAGGCGGTGGAGCTGGCGAAACAGCTGTCCACCGACGAGTCGCCGGGGTTCGTCAACGGCATCCTCGGTCAGGTCGTGCTGGTGGCCCCGCAGGTGCGGTCCGCTGCCGCCGCGACGTCGCGGCGCGCCGAGACCGCCGGCGGCGATTCGACCGACGCCGGCTCGTAAGTTCGTGTCCCGCTGCGGGCCCGCGACTGCGGGCCCGCAGGTCAGGGGTCCGGGCCTGGCGCAGTCGACGCGCTGATAAGCTGTCCGCGTCAGGCATCCTTTAACGATCCGTCCAGTGAGGCGGAGAAGGAGGTCGTTGTATGCGCGTGCCCGAAGGGTCTCGCCCCGCCGGGGAACCGGCGGATTCAACACCAGAGTCGTCCCCGTCCGTCGAACCCGCACGCGAGCTGCTGTCCGCAGCCGATGTGGGACGGACCATTGCGCGAATCGCGCACCAGATCATCGAGAAGACCGCGCTGGACGCCGCCGACGGTGACACGCCGCGTGTCGTCCTGATCGGCATCCCCACCCGGGGCACGACGCTCGCGGCGCGCCTGGCCGGGAAGGTCGAAGAATTCTCCGGGGTGCGCCCCTCGGTCGGCTCCCTCGACATCACCCTGTACCGCGACGACCTGCGCACCAAACCGCACCGTCCCCTCGAACGCACGTCGGTGCCGGAGGGCGGTGTCGACAACACTCTGGTCGTGCTCGTCGACGACGTGCTGTTCTCCGGCCGCACCGTCCGCTCGGCACTCGACGCCCTCCGCGACCTCGGGCGGCCGCGCGCCGTTCAGCTGGCCGTCCTCGTCGACCGCGGCCACCGCGAACTGCCGCTGCGCGCCGACTACGTGGGCAAGAACGTGCCCACCGCCCGCACCGAGGACGTCAAGGTGCTCCTGAGCGAACACGACGGCCGCGACGCGGTCATGATCTCCGGGGGGAAGAGCTAAGTGAAGCACCTGTTGTCGATCGCGGACCTGACACGGGAATCGGCTGTCGAACTCCTCGACGAGGCCGAACGCTTCGAACAGGCCCTCCTCGGACGTGAGGTGCGGAAGCTCCCGACGCTGCGCGGTCGGACGGTCATGACCGTGTTCTTCGAGAACTCGACCCGGACCCGCGTCTCGTTCGAGGTGGCCGGGAAGTGGATGAGCGCGGACGTCATCAACGTCAGCGCGTCGAGTTCGTCGGTGTCCAAGGGCGAATCCCTCCGGGACACGGCGATGACGCTGCGCGCCGCCGGCGCCGACGCCCTGATCGTGCGCCACCCCGCGTCGGGTGCGGCCCACCAGATCGCGAACTGGACCGGGCATCAGGACGACGGCGGACCGGCGGTCATCAATGCCGGTGACGGTACCCACGAACATCCCACCCAGGCGCTGCTCGACGCGCTCACGCTGCGTCAGCGTCTCGGCGACATCGAGGGCAAGCGCATCGCCATCGTCGGCGACATCCTGCACAGCCGGGTGGCGCGGTCGAACGCACTGCTGCTGTCGATGCTCGGCGCCGAGGTGGTCCTCGTCGCGCCGCCCACGTTGCTCCCCGTGGGGGTGTCGTCGTGGCCGGTGTCGGTGGCGCATTCGCTGGACGCGGAGCTCCCCGGTCTCGACGCCGTCCTCATGCTGCGGGTGCAGGCGGAACGGATGAACGGTGGATTCTTCCCGTCCCAGCGGGAGTATTCGATCAATTACGGCCTGTCGGAGAAGCGGCTCGCACTGCTTCCCGACCATGCAGTGGTGCTGCACCCCGGCCCGATGCTGCGTGGCATGGAGATCGCGTCGGCGGTCGCCGATTCGACGAGAACCGCTGTGCTGCAGCAGGTGACCAACGGTGTGCACATGCGGATGGCGGTGCTGTTCCGGCTGCTGGTCGGAGCGGAGGAAGTTGCGGGATGAGTGACAGTGCAGTGACAGGAGAGACAGTGCTCATCAAGAACGTGTTGCTGTACGGCGAGGGCGACCCCACCGACGTGCTGCTCGGTGACGGCGTCATCGTCGCGATCGGTGCGGACGCGGGCACGGACAGCGGGCCGGACGTCGAGGTGATCGACGCGGCGGGGCAGATCCTGCTCCCCGGTTTCGTCGACCTGCACACCCACCTGCGTGAGCCCGGTCGCGAGGACACCGAGACCATCGATTCCGGTTCGGCCGCCGCGGCGCTCGGCGGGTACACCGCGGTGTTCGCGATGGCCAACACCAGCCCGGTCGCCGACTCGGTGGTCGTGACCGACCACGTGTGGCGCCGCGGCCAGGAAGTCGGGCTCGTCGACGTACACCCCGTCGGCGCCGTCACGGTCGGGCTCGAGGGCAAGCAGCTCGCCGAGATGGCCACGATGGCGTCGGGGATCGGCCGGGTGCGGATGTTCTCGGACGACGGCCACTGCGTCTACGACCCGTTGATCATGCGCCGGGCGCTCGAGTACTCGAGTTCGCTCGGGGTGCTCATCGCGCAGCACGCGGAGGAGCCGCGGCTGACCGTCGGCGCCGTCGCGCACGAGGGCCCCACCGCCGCCCGGCTCGGCCTCGCGGGCTGGCCGCGCGCCGCCGAGGAATCGATCGTCGCGCGCGACGCGCTGCTCGCCCGCGACGCCGGGGCGCGGGTGCACATCTGCCACGCCTCCACCGCGGGCACCGTCGAACTGATGAAGTGGGCACGCGGCCAAGGCATTTCGATCACTGCCGAGGTGACCCCGCACCATCTGCTGCTCGACGACTCCCGGCTCGAGACGTACGACGCCGTCAACAAGGTGAATCCGCCCCTGCGGGAGGCGAGTGACGTCGCCGCGCTCCGGGCCGGACTGGCCGAGGGGATCATCGACTGCGTCGCGACCGATCACGCGCCGCACGCCGAGCAGGACAAGTGCTGCGAGTTCGCGGCCGCCCGACCCGGAATGCTGGGCCTGGAGACCGCACTGTCGATCGTCGCGCAGACGATGGTCCGCACGGGCCTGCTCGACTGGCGCGGCGTGGCCCGGGTGATGAGCGAGCGCCCCGCCGCGATCGTCGGACTCGACGACCAGGGCCGCCCGATCGAGGTCGGCGAACCCGCCAACCTCGTGCTGATCGACCCGGACGCCGAATGGACGGTCCACGGCCCCGACCTCGCCAGCGTCGCCCACAACACGCCGTACGAGTCGATGACGCTGCCGGCGCGGGTGACCACCACGATCCTCCGCGGCCGGATCACCGCGAGCGACGGACAGGCCCGCGTCCCGGTGCGGAACGGCAGGGGATGACGGTGGAGAGAATTCTGTGGATAGTCGGCCTCGTCGCGTTCTGGGCGCTGGCCATCTTCCTCATGTACATCGGGTGGCGCGGTCGTGCCCGCCGGCAGGCCGACCGGGTCGGGCAACTTCCCGCCGTGCCCGCGCACCTCGGCGAGCAGACGATCGCCCCGGCCACCGGGCTGTACGTGGGCAGCACCCTGGCCCCGAGCTGGCAGGACCGGATCGCGGTCGGCGACCTCGGTTTCCGGGCGACGGGGGAGATCTCCCGGTACGCGGCCGGGATCCTGCTCGAACGTGACGGGGCGTCGGCGATCTGGATTCCGCAGGACGCGGTCCGCGCCGTGCGCACCGAACGCGGTCTCGCGGGCAAGGTCATGAGCAAGGACGGCGTCCTCGTGATCCGGTGGGAACTGCCGACGGGCACCGAGATCGACACCGGTTTCCGCAGCGACGACAAGTCCGTCTACCCCGCCTGGGTCAGCGCAGGGGAGCCGGACGGCAAGACAGACAGTGATGATTCAGCGAATGCGGCGAGCTCTGGTGAGGTCGAGCAGAACGGAGAGAACGCATGAGCGGCTACGACACCGACTCTGCAGTACTGGTCCTCGAGGACGGACGGGTATTCCGGGGCACCACGTTCGGTGCCGTCGGCCAGACGCTCGGTGAGGCCGTCTTCAGCACCGGCATGACCGGCTACCAGGAGACCCTCACCGACCCCAGCTACCACCGCCAGATCGTCGTGGCCACCGCGCCGCAGATCGGCAACACCGGATGGAACGACGAGGACGACGAGTCCGTCGGTCCCACCGGCAGCAGCGCCGAGGCGAAGATCTGGGTCGCCGGGTACGTCGTCCGCGACCCCGCCCGCCGCACCTCCAGCTGGCGCGCCACCGGCTCCCTGCAGGACGAGCTCGTGAAGCAGGGAGTCGTCGGGATCGCCGGCATCGACACCCGCGCCCTGGTCCGCCACCTGCGCACCCGCGGCTCGATGCGCGCCGGGGTGTTCTCCGGCGACGCACTGGCCGACACCGACGTACTGCTCGACCGCGTGAAGAGCCAGCCGTCGATGCTCGGCGCGGATCTCGCCGGCGAGGTCAGCACCACCAGCGGGTACGTCGTCGAGCCGACCGGCGGCGAGGCACGGTTCACCGTCGCGGCGATCGACCTCGGCATCAAGACCAACACCCCGCGCATGTTCGCCGAGCGCGGCATCCGGGTGCACGTGCTCCCGTCCAGCGCGACACTCGAGCAGATCCTCGACCTGAAGGCCGACGGCGTCTTCCTCTCCAACGGTCCCGGCGACCCGGCGACCGCCGACGGTGCCGTGCACCTCACGAAGGAAGTCATCGGGCAGGGCCTGCCCCTGTTCGGCATCTGCTTCGGCAACCAGATCCTCGGGCGGGCGCTCGGTCTCGGCACCTACAAGATGAAGTTCGGTCACCGGGGCATCAACATCCCGGTCGTCGAACACGAGACGGGACGCATCGCGATCACCGCGCAGAACCACGGGTTCGCGCTCGAGGGCGAGGCCGGGCAGGAATTCGACACCCCGTTCGGCAAGGGCGTGATCAGCCACACCTGCGCCAACGACGGTGCCGTCGAGGGGGTCCGCCTGCTCGACGGATCCGCCTTCTCGGTGCAGTACCACCCCGAGGCCGCGGCGGGCCCGCACGACGCCGCGTACCTGTTCGACCGCTTCACCAGCCTGCTCGAGGGAGTCAAGAACTAATGCCACGCCGTACAGATCTCTCCCACATCCTGGTGATCGGCTCCGGGCCGATCGTCATCGGCCAGGCCTGTGAGTTCGACTACTCCGGAACCCAGGCCTGCCGGGTGCTGCGCGAGGAGGGCCTGCGGGTCAGCCTCGTCAACTCCAACCCGGCCACGATCATGACCGACCCCGAGTTCGCGGACGCCACGTACGTGGAGCCGATCACGGCCGAGTTCGTCGAGAAGGTCATCGCCCTCGAGGCCGAGAAGGGTCACCCGATCGACGCCGTCCTCGCGACCCTCGGCGGCCAGACGGCCCTCAACACCGCGGTGGCACTGCACGAGCAGGGCATCCTCGAGAAGTACGACGTCGAGCTGATCGGCGCCGACTTCGACGCCATCCAGCGCGGCGAGGACCGGCAGAAGTTCAAGGACATCGTCGCCAAGGTCGGCGGCGAGTCCGCGCGCTCCCGCGTCTGCTACACGATGGACGAGGTCCGCGACACGGTCGCCGAACTGGGCTTCCCCGTCGTCGTGCGGCCGTCGTTCACGATGGGCGGCCTCGGCTCCGGCATGGCCTACGACGACGAGGACCTGACGCGGATCGCCGGCGGCGGTCTCGCGGCGTCGCCCACCGCCAACGTGCTGATCGAGGAGTCGATCCTCGGGTGGAAGGAATACGAGCTCGAGCTGATGCGCGACGGCCGCGACAACGTCGTGATCGTGTGCTCGATCGAGAACGTCGACCCGGTCGGCGTGCACACCGGTGACTCGATCACCGTCGCCCCCGCCATGACGCTCACGGACCGCGAGTACCAGGCGATGCGCGACCTCTCGATCGACATCCTCCGCGAGGTCGGCGTCGACACCGGCGGCTGCAACATCCAGTTCGCCATGGATCCCGCCGACGGGCGCCTCGTCGTCATCGAGATGAACCCGCGCGTGTCGCGGTCCAGTGCGCTCGCATCCAAGGCGACCGGCTTCCCGATCGCGAAGATCGCCGCGAAGCTCGCCATCGGCTACACCCTGGACGAGATCGTCAACGACATCACCAAGGAAACCCCGGCGTGCTTCGAGCCGACCCTCGACTACGTCGTCGTCAAGGCGCCCAGGTTCGCGTTCGAGAAGTTCCCCGGCGCCGACGACACCCTCACCACCACGATGAAGTCGGTCGGTGAGGCCATGTCGATCGGCCGCAACTTCACCGAGGCGTTCGGGAAGGTGCTGCGCTCGCTGGAGACCAAGAGGGCCGGGTACTGGACTGGCCCCGACGTGGAGGCCACCGACCTCGACAGCCTCCTGGCGGAACTGAGCATCCCCCGCGACGGCCGCGTCTACGGCCTCGAGAAGGCGTTCGCCCTCGGCGCCACCGTCGAGCAGCTGTTCGACGCCACGAAGATCGACCCGTGGTTCCTCGACCAGATCCTGCAGATCCACGAGCTCGGCGACACGCTGCGCGAGGCGCCCGAGGTGACCGAGCGGGTGCTGCGCCGTGCCAAGCATCACGGCCTGTCGGACCGGCAGATCGCGGCCTTGCGCCCTGAGATCGGCGGCGAGGACGCGGTCCGGGCGCTGCGTGAGCAGTGGAACGTCCACCCCGTGTACAAGACGGTCGACACCTGCGCCGCCGAGTTCGAGGCGAAGACGCCGTACCACTACTCCACGTATGAACTCGACCCGGCGGCCGAGTCCGAGGTGGCCCCGCAGACCGAGCGTCCGAAGGTTCTGATCCTCGGTTCCGGACCGAACCGCATCGGTCAGGGCATCGAGTTCGACTACTCCTGCGTCCACGCCGCGCTGACGCTGTCGGAGGCCGGCTACGAGACGGTGATGGTCAACTGCAACCCGGAGACCGTCTCCACCGACTACGACACCGCCGACCGTCTGTACTTCGAGCCCCTCACGTTCGAGGACGTGCTCGAGGTGTACCGGGCCGAGTCGCTGTCGGGCACCGTCGCCGGGGTGATCGTGCAGCTCGGCGGTCAGACCCCGCTGGGTCTGGCGAAGCGGCTGAAGGCCGCGGGGGTGCCGATCGTCGGCACCAGCCCGGAGGCGATCGACCTCGCGGAGGATCGCGGCGAGTTCGGGAAGGTGCTCGTCGAGGCCGGTCTGCCCGCTCCCAAGTTCGGCACCGCCACCACGTTCGCCGGGGCCCGCGAGATCGCCGCCGGCATCGGGTACCCGGTGCTGGTGCGGCCGTCGTACGTCCTCGGTGGCCGCGGCATGGAAATCGTCTACGACGAGGCGTCGCTGGAGAGCTACATCTCCCGCGCCACCGAGATCTCCGACGACCGGCCCGTCCTGGTCGACCGGTTCCTCGAAGACGCCATCGAGATCGACGTCGACGCGCTCTGCGACGGCACCGAGGTGTACCTCGGCGGCGTGATGGAGCACATCGAGGAGGCCGGTATCCACTCGGGCGACTCGGCCTGTGCGCTGCCGCCCATCACCCTCGGCCGCGCCGACCTGGAGAACGTCCGCCGGTCCACGGAGGCGCTCGCCAAGGGCATCGGCGTCAAGGGCCTGCTCAACGTCCAGTACGCCCTGAAGGACGACATCCTGTACGTCCTCGAGGCGAACCCCCGCGCCAGCCGCACCGTGCCGTTCGTGTCGAAGGCGACGGCGGTGCAACTCGCCAAGGCATGCGCCCGCGTCATGCTGGGCGAGTCCATCGCCGATCTGCGCGCGAGCGGGGTGCTCCCGGCCACCGGCGACGGCGGCTCGACCCCGGCGGACGCGCCCGTCGCCGTCAAGGAGGCGGTGCTGCCGTTCAACCGGTTCCGGCGCGCCGACGGCACCGGGGTGGACACCCTGCTGAGCCCGGAGATGAAGTCGACCGGTGAGGTCATGGGCATCGACGCCGACTTCGGCACCGCGTTCGCGAAGAGCCAGACGGCCGCGTACGGCTCGCTGCCCACCTCGGGCTCGGTGTTCGTCTCCGTCGCCAACAAGGACAAGCGGTCGCTGATCTTCCCGGTCAAGCGGCTCGCCGACCTGGGCTTCCGAATCCTCGCCACGGAGGGGACGGCGGCGGTTCTCCGCCGGAACGGCATCACGTGCCAGGAGGTGCACAAGCACTCCGGCGAGACGCTGGAGGCGGGTGAGCGCACCATCGTCGAGACGATCCGCGACGGCGAGGTCGACATGGTGATCAACACGCCGTACGGCAACTCCGGACCGCGCGTCGACGGTTACGAGATCCGCAGCGCGGCCGTCGCCATGAACATCCCGTGCGTCACCACCGTGCAGGGTGCCTCCGCCGCGGTGCAGGGCATCGAGGCCGCGATCCGCGGCGACATCGGTGTCCAGTCCCTCCAGGCGCTGCACGCGCGGCTGCGGTCACCCGCCGTGGTCGTGGCCCCCGCGACCGGGTCCGCCTCCTCGTGAGCGGGCACCATCACCACCACTCCTGGGTGCATCGGCTGACGTCGGCGGTCGAGCACCGGGGGCGGTTGTGCGTCGGGATCGATCCGCATCCGGGATTGCTCGAGGCGTGGGGGCTACCCGTCTCCGCCGAGGGGCTGGAGACGTTCGCCGAGATCTGCGTGGAGGCCTTCGTCGGTGAGGTGGCCGTCGTGAAGCCTCAGGTGGCGTTCTTCGAAGCGTACGGCTCCGCCGGGTACGCGGTGCTCGAACGCACCATTTCGGTCCTCAGAGAGGCAGGGACGCTCGTCGTCGCCGATGCCAAGCGCGGGGACATCGGGTCGACGATGGCGGCGTACGCGCAGTCCTGGCTGGGTGCGGAGTCGGCTCTGTCCTCCGATGCGCTGACCGTGTCGCCGTATCTGGGGTTCGGTGCGCTCGACCCGGCGCTGTCGCTGGCGGCGGAGCAGGGCCGCGGGCTCTTCGTGCTGGCCCGCACGTCCAACCCGGAGGGTGGCGACCTGCAGGCGGCGCAGACCGCCGGGGGATTGTCCGTGGCCCAGTCGGTGGTGGACGCGGCGGTCCGGCACAACGACGCGCAACCCGGTCTGGTGGGTCTGGTGGTGGGTGCGACACGCGGACACGGCCTGGATTTGTCGAATTTTTCCGGACCGATTCTCGCGCCCGGTCTCGGCGCCCAGGGCGCGACTCCCGGTGATCTCGCCGACATTTTTCCCGATTCTCGAAAACTGTTGTTGCCGAACAGTTCTCGGGGTGTTCTCGGTGCCGGACCGTCGGTGACGGCACTGCGTGAGGCGGCCGTAAAGGTCCGTGACGAGATCGAGTCCGCACTCTCATAGCCCACCCGAATCCGGCTCTGACCTCGGGGGGTGGGTTCGCAATCGGCGCCGGGCGTGAGTACGGTCGCTATCGCTGCTGGTTATCCAGTGGTTTGGACTATTTGCCAACGACGAGACGGAGGAACCGTGGCCCTTCCCCAGTTGACTGATGAGCAGCGCGCTGCTGCTTTGGAGAAGGCAGCTGCTGCCCGCAAGGCCAGGGCTGAGCTCAAGGAGCGCCTGAAGCGTGGTGGCACCGACCTCAAGCAGGTTCTCAAGGACGCCGAGGACGACGAGATCCTGGGCAAGATGAAGGTGTCGGCACTGCTCGAGGCGCTGCCCAAGGTGGGCAAGGTCAAGGCGCAGGAGATCATGACCGAGCTGGAGATCGCTCCGACCCGTCGCCTCCGTGGCCTCGGCGATCGGCAGCGGAAGGCCCTGCTCGCCAGGTTCGACTTCGAGGCCTGAGCACGACAGTGGTAGCTGACGCACAAGTGTCAGAGAGCAAGACCGCAGTGCGGAGGGGTCGGCTGGTAGTACTGGCCGGCCCCTCGGCCGTCGGTAAGTCCAGCGTGGTGCGACTCCTGCGTGAGCGGATGCCGGAGCTCGTCTTCAGCGTGTCCGCGACGACGCGCGACCCACGCCCGGGCGAGGTGGACGGCAAGGACTACCGGTTCACCTCTCGCGACGAGTTCCAGCGGATGATCGAATCCGGTGAGCTGCTCGAATGGGCCGAGATCCACGGCGGACTCCAGCTGTCGGGAACCCCGGCCGCACCGGTCCGCCGGGCGATCGAGCAGGGCAAACCGGTGCTGGTCGAGGTCGACCTCGCCGGTGCGCGGGCCGTTCGCGCCGCGATGCCGGAGGCTCTGCTCGTCTTCATGGCGCCCCCGAGCTGGGACGTGCTGGTCGACAGATTGACCGGCCGGGGCACCGAATCCGCCGAGGTCGTGGAGCGGCGACTCGCGACCGCGAGAGTCGAGCTGGAGGCGCAGGACGAGTTCGACGAGGTCATCGTGAACGAGGATGTCAGCCGATCGTGCGACGAGTTGGTATCCTTGTTGGTTGGACGACCGGAACAGTCCGAGTCGACCCACTAGATCTCACATCAACTAGCCAGAACTATTTCAGGAGATACCGAGTGAGCAGCACCCCCGCAGTAGCGTCCGCAACACCCAGCCACGGCGCCCTGCCGGCTTACGACACCCCGCTCGGCATCACCAATCCTCCGATCGACGAGCTTCTCGCCCGCACGTCGTCGAAGTACGCGCTGGTGATCTACGCGGCTAAGCGTGCACGTCAGATCAACGATTACTACAACCAGCTCGGTGACGGCATCCTCGAGTACGTCGGCCCCCTCGTGGAGCCGGGCCTGCAGGAGAAGCCGCTGTCGATCGCGCTGCGTGAGATCCACTCCGATCTTCTCGAGCACACCGAAGGCGAGTGAGCGGAGGATCTGCCGTGCCTGAACAGGCAGCGGGCCCGGGCTCCGGGCACGTGACGGATTCACCGGAACCGGTTCCCTCGGGGGCAGCCCGCAAGCGGATCGTCGTCGGTGTCGGCGGCGGCATCGCCGCGTACAAGAGCTGTGCCGTCATTCGGGCCTTCACGGAGGCCGGGCACCATGTGCGGGTCATCCCGACGGAGTCCGCGCTCGAGTTCGTCGGCAAGGCGACGTTCGAGGCGCTGTCGGGCAACCCCGTGCACACGGGTGTGTTCACCGACGTTCCGCAGGTTCCGCATGTTCGTCTCGGACAGGAAGCGGATCTCGTCGTCATCGCGCCCGCCACCGCCGACCTCATGGCGCGGGCCGTGGCGGGACGCGCGGACGACCTCCTCACCGCGACGCTGCTCACCGCGCGATGTCCCGTGGTGTTCGCTCCGGCGATGCACACGGAGATGTGGGAGCACCCGGCCACCGTCGCCAACGTCGCCACGCTGCGCGCACGCGGCGTGACCGTCATCGAACCCGCTTCCGGCCGCCTCACCGGCAAGGACACCGGTGCCGGCCGGCTGCCCGAACCCGACGAGATCGTCGGATTGGCGTCGTTGCTGGTCGAGCGTCCCGACGCGCTGCCCCGCGATCTCGAGGGTCGGCGGGTCCTCGTGTCCGCGGGCGGCACCCGTGAACCGCTCGACCCGGTGCGGTTTCTCGGTAACCGCAGTTCGGGCAAGCAGGGCTATGCCATCGCCCGGCTCGCTGTGCAGCGCGGGGCCGAGGTCACCCTCGTCTCCGGCTACACCGCCGGACTCGCCGACCCGGCCGCCGTCGACATGGTGCACGTCCGCACGGCGGAAGACATGCGGGTCGCGGTCGCCAAGCACGCACCCGGATTCGACGCGGTGATCATGGCCGCGGCGGTGGCCGACTTCCGGCCGTCGACGACGGTGGCGAGCAAGATCAAGAAGGGTGCGGGTGAGCCCGACTCCATCGCGCTCACCAAGAACGAGGACATCCTCGCCGGCCTGGTGCAGTCCCGGAGAGACGGCGAGATCCCGTCGAAGACCGTGATCGTCGGATTCGCGGCCGAGACGGGCGACGCCGACGGCGACGTCCTCACGTACGCGCGGGCCAAGCTCGCGCGGAAAGGCTGCGACCTGCTCGTCGTCAACGCGGTCGGCGAGGGCAAGGCGTTCGAGGTCGACCACAACGACGGATGGCTGCTCGGAGCCGACGGTTCCGAGTCCGCGCTCGAGCACGGATCGAAGGCGTTGATGGCGAGCCGGGTACTCGACGCCGTCGACCAGCTGTTCCGGACACTCTGACGGACTATCCGGCAGAGTTTCGGTGATTCGAAGGGTGTCACTCCCGCCGGGGTGGCGCTAGGGTCGTTCGCGGTATTACGCAGCTAAGCTGTTTTCAAGTGCTGTTCAGGACAACTGTCGAGAGGGAATTCTGTGAGCCAGTCCGGTAGTCGGCTATTCACCAGTGAGTCTGTGACCGAGGGGCACCCGGACAAGATTTGTGATGCGATCAGCGACTCCATCCTCGACGCGCTCCTGACCGACGACCCACGCGCCCGCGTCGCCGTCGAGACACTGGTGACCACCGGACAGGTTCACGTCGCCGGTGAGGTCACGACCACCGCCTACGCCGACATCCCCAAGATCGTGCGCGACACCGTGCTCGAGATCGGGTACGACTCCTCGGCCAAGGGCTTCGACGGCAACTCCTGCGGCGTCAACGTCGCGATCGGTGCACAGTCCCCGGAGATCGCGCAGGGCGTCGACCACTCGCACGAGGTCCGCACCGGCGAACTGAGCGACGACGAGATCGACCGTCAGGGCGCAGGCGACCAGGGTCTGATGTTCGGGTTCGCCACCACCGACACCCCGGAACTGATGCCCCTGCCGATCGCGTTGGCGCACCGCCTGTCGCGTCGTCTCACCGAGGTCCGTAAGTCCGGTGTCCTGCCGTACCTGCGCCCGGACGGCAAGACCCAGGTCACCATCGAATACGACGGCGACAAGGCGGTTCGCCTCGACACCGTGGTCATCTCGACGCAACACGCCGCCGATATCGACCTCGACAACCTGCTCACCCCGGATCTGCGGGAGAAGGTTCTCGGATCGGTGCTCGCCGAGATCGACATGCCCGAACTCGACGTCTCGGACATCCGCCTGCTCGTCAACCCGACCGGCAAGTTCGTGCTCGGCGGTCCGATGGGGGACGCAGGCCTGACGGGTCGCAAGATCATAGTCGACACCTACGGCGGCATGGCCCGCCACGGCGGCGGCGCGTTCTCCGGCAAGGACCCCTCGAAGGTCGACCGGTCGGCGGCCTACGCCATGCGCTGGGTGGCCAAGAACGCGGTCGCGGCGGGCCTCTCGGACCGGATCGAGGTCCAGGTGGCGTACGCGATCGGCAAGGCGGCGCCGGTGGGTCTGTTCGTCGAGACGTTCGGTACCGAGAAGACGGATCCGGCGCGGATCCAGCAGGCCATCACCGAAACGTTCGACCTGCGGCCCGGCGCCATCATCCGCGACCTCGACCTGCTGCGTCCGATCTACGCGCAGACCGCGGCCTACGGACACTTCGGTCGCACCGACATCGACCTCCCGTGGGAGAGCATCGACCGGGCGGAGAAGCTGCGGGCAGCCGCAGGCCTCTGATCGGTAGTCACGGCGCGGCGGGCGCCGCTGCGGTAGGAGCCGCCGCGTGAGCGCGGAGAAGGTTGCGGCAGAAGTAGATCCGGTTGCCCGGGTGCTGCCGCTGCTTCCGCTTGCCCACCTCGACCGCGAATTCGACTATCTCGTTCCGAAGGACCTCGACAAGCAGGCGCGACCCGGCGTCCGGGTGCGCATCCGGTTCGCCGGACGTCTCGTCGACGGGTTCGTCGTCTCCCGGAACGCGACGAGCGACCATCAGGGCCGTTTCGGCTGGCTCGAACGGGTGATCTCGCCCGAGCGGGTCCTGACCGAGGAGATCACCCGGGTGGTCGACCTCGTCGCCGGCCGGTATGCCGGGACCCGCGCGGACGTCCTGCGGCTCGCGATCCCGCCGAGACACGCACGGGCGGAGTCCGAGGCTGCGTCCGAGCCCCCCGCGATGCCGGACATCGCGATCGAGACCGAGGCGTGGGACCGGTACGTCCACGGCGGGGCATTCCTGACCGCATTGTCGGGGGAGCGTGCCCCGCGCGCGGTCTGGCAGGCGCTCCCCGGCGAGGACTGGCCGGCGCGTCTCGCGGAACTGTCGGGGCTCGTCGCCGCCACCGGGGCGAGCACCGTCGTCGTCGTTCCCGATCAGCGTGATCTCGACCGCGTGGTCGCGGCGGTGGAGAAGCTACTGGGCAAGGACGCGGTCGTCGGACTCGCCGCCGGTCTCGGTCCGGCCCTGCGCTACCGGCGTTGGCTGGCTGCGCTGCGCGGGACGGCACAGGTCGTCGTCGGGACCCGGAGTTCGGTGTTCGCGCCGACGCCGCGCACCGGGCTGATCGTGGTCTGGGACGACGGGGACGACAACCATTCCGAGCCGCGTGCACCGTATCCGCACGCCCGCGAGGTGGCGCTGCTCCGCGCGTACGCCGGCGGGTGCGCGGTGGTGCTGGCCGGACACGCCCGCACCGCGGAGGCCCAGGCCCTGGTCGACTCGGGGTGGGCGCATGACCTTGTGGCCTCCCGGGACTCGGTGCGGGCGGCCGCCCCGAAGATCACCGCACTCGCGGACAGTGACCACGCCCTGGCCCGCGACCCCGGCGCGCGCGCCGCCCGGCTGCCCGCGATCGCGTTCGCGGCTGCCCGGGAGGCGCTCGGCGCCGGCCGGGGAGTGCTGGTCCAGGTGCCCCGGCGCGGCTACGTGCCCAGCCTCGCGTGCGGCAAGTGCCGGGCGCCCGCGCGATGCCGACGATGCAACGGACCTCTCGCGCTGCCGTCCGCGGCAGGCCCGGACGGGGCGGGAACCCCGGCGTGCCGGTGGTGCGGCGTCGCCGACGCCGCGCACCGCTGCCACGCGTGCGGAGCGAAGGCACTGCGGGCCGTCGTGGTCGGTGCCGGACGGACCGCAGAGGAACTGGGTCGCGCGTTTCCCGGGGTCGCCGTCCGGATGTCGGGCGGCACGGACGTCGTCGACGAGGTGAAGCAGGGACCCACTCTCGTGGTGTCGACGGTCGGGGCCGAACCGGTGATGCCGGGCGGCTACGGCGCGGCGTTGCTGCTGGACGGCTGGGCGCTGCTGGGCCGTCCCGATCTGCGCGCGGCCGAGGAGACGCTGCGGCGGTGGATGACGGCGTCGTCGCTCGTGCGGCCGTTCGCCGAGGGCGGCCAGGTGGTCGTGGTCGCGGATTCGGGGATTCCGACCGTGCAGGCGCTGGTTCGCTGGGACCCGGTCGGTCATGCCCGTGCGCAGTACGAGGAGCGGGCGGAGGTCGGATTTCCGCCCGCCATCCACCTCGCGGCCATCGACGGCAGCTCGAAGGCGATCGCCGACCTCCTCGACCTCGCCGATCTGCCGGCGAATGCGGAATTACTGGGCCCGGTCGAGTTGCCTGCGGGGGAGCGGTTGCCGTTCTCCGGCGACGCGCCGGAGCCGGCGGACGTGGAGCGGATGCTGATCCGTGTGCCCCGTGGCGAGGGGAAGCCGCTGGCCAAAGCGTTGGGAGAGGCGCAGTCGGTGCGCAGCGCACGCAAGGACTCGCAGCCCGCCCGTGTCCAGATCGACCCGATCCGCATCGGGTAGTTCGGCCGGGGGATGACGCAACAGTGGCAGGGAGGTTATCCATTCCCTGCCACTTTCACCATATCGCGCACCGGGGGCCTTGCGGCAAGACCCGGGGTGTGCCGCAGAATCTCCCACCGAAGCCAGGACCTGCGGTAATCAGGATTCGCGAAGTACGTGTGGGGGTTTTCATGATTGACGTGATCGTTGGCGGCGGCGGACCGACCGGCCTGATGCTGGCCGGCGAGTTGCGGCTGCACGGCGTGCACGCGCTCGTGCTGGAGAAGGAGGCCGAGCCGACCAGGCATGTCCGGTCGCTCGGCCTGCACGCGCGCAGCGTCGAGGTGATGGACCAGCGTGGTCTGCTGGATCGGTTCCTCGCCCTCGGCACGCAGTACCCGCTCGGCGGCTTCTTCGCCGGCATCACCAAGCCGCAGCCCGAGCGGTTGGACACCGCGCACCCGTACGTCCTCGGCATCCCGCAGCCCGTCACGGAGCGCCTGCTGACCGAGCACGCCCTCGAGCTCGGCGTCGAGATCCGTTGCGGCCGCGAGCTGGTCGGGCTGAGCCAGGACGACCGCGGGGTGACCGCCGTGCTGGCCGACGGCACCCAGCTGCGCTCGCGCTACCTCGTCGGCTGCGACGGCGGCCGCAGCACGGTGCGCAAGCTGCTCGGCGTCGGCTTCCCCGGCGAGCCCACCCGGGTCGAGTCGCTGCTGGGCGAGATGGAGGTGGCCGCGCCGCCGGAGACGCTGAACGCCGTGGTGGCGGAGGTCCGCAAGACCCACAAGGGGTTCGGCGCCGGGCCCTCCGGTGACGGGGTGTACCGCGTCGTCGTGCCCGCCGAGGGGGTGGCCGAGGACCGGTCGGTCCCGCCGACCCTCGAGGAGTTCAAGCAACAGCTGCGGGTGTTCGCCGGCACCGACTTCGGAGTGCACTCACCGCGGTGGCTGTCCCGCTTCGGTGACGCCACCCGGCAGGCTGAGCGCTACCGGGTCGGCCGGGTGCTGCTGGCCGGCGACGCGGCGCACGTCCACCCCCCACTGGGCGGGCAGGGCCTCAACCTCGGTGTCCAGGACGCGTTCAACCTGGGCTGGAAACTGGCCGCCGAGGTCAACGGCTGGGCACCGGAGGGGCTGCTGGACAGCTACCACACCGAACGCCACCCGGTAGCCGCCGACGTGCTGAACAACACCCGCGTGCAGTCCGAGCTGATGTCCACCGAGCCGGGTCCCCGGTCCGTGCGCAGGCTGCTGTCGGAACTGATGGACTTCGAGGAGGTGAACCGGTATCTGACCGAGAAGGTCACCGCGATCGGGGTCCGCTACGACCTCGGCGAGGGGCATGAACTGCTCGGCCGGCGGTTGCGGGACATCGGGCTGAAGCGGGGCCGCCTCTACGAGTTGATGCACGGCGGCCGCGGGCTGCTGCTCGATCAGACCGGCCGGCTGTCGGTGGCGGGCTGGGCGGACCGGGTCGACCACGTCGTCGACGTCAGCGAGGAACTGGACGTGCCGGCGGCGCTGCTGCGGCCGGATGGCCACGTGGCGTGGGTCGGTGACGACCAGCAGGATCTGGTCGGCCACCTGCCCGAGTGGTTCGGCGCCCCCACCGGCTGAGCGCGAGCGCCTCCGGGCTCGGGTCGTTCAGCGCCTCGGGTCCGGGGGCCGATTTGACCACCGTCACAGATAAGGGTCTTGCCGACCACCCATTGACGATATATCGTTGATGTATCAGCGATACAGAAGGAGGCTGATGATGGAAGACTTCCATTTCGAACACAGGGGTCCCCGACGGGACCGATTCACACGCGAACGGACGGGACGGCCCGAGGGGCCCCACCGTCACGGGCACCGGCGAGGACGCTTCGGCCCCGAGGGTGATCCCGGCTTCGGCCCGGGAATGCACTTCGGTCGCGGACGCGGACGGGGTGGTAGGGGACGGCGCGGCGATGTCCGCTCCGCGATCCTGCTGCTGCTCACCGAGGAGCCGATGCACGGCTACGAGTTGATTCAGCAGATCGTCGAACGCAGCGACGGGGTGTGGAAGCCCAGTCCCGGTTCGATCTACCCCGCGCTGTCACAGCTCGAGGACGAGGGTCTGGTGCTCATCGAGAAGGTGGCGGGCCGCAAGACCGCGCGCCTGACGGACGAGGGCAAGGCCTTCGTCGAAGCGAACAAGACCGAACTCGGCACCCCGTGGGACGACGTGCGAGAGAGCGTCGGCCGTCCCGCCGAGGACCTGCGGGGTCTGATCGGGCTGCTGATGGGTGCCGCCGGGCAGGTCGCCGCGGTCGGTGACGACGAACAGGTCCGGCGTGCCGGCGAGATTCTCACCGAGGCGCGCCGCGCGATGTATCGCCTTCTCGCGGAGGACGATCGGAACGAAACCGGCAAGGATGAGACCGACTCGTAGGGCGTCACCGCTCACCGCGGGCCCGCCGTCTCGACGCGACAGCGCGTGCACATTCTGGGAAGGTTCACAGAAATGCTGCGGCGAAGTCGGGAGAGATCATGAGGTTTCGGGGTGCCGGTGCGGTCGTCGCGGGTGTCGTCCTGCTGATGTCCGGCGCAGTGTCCACCGCCCAAGCGGACGACGCCTCACCGCCCCAGCCCGTCGTCCCCGCCACCGCCGGGCTTCCCCAGAGCGGCCGTAGTTCCGGCGCCGCGTACGCGCACGAGCACCCGGGCAGCGCACCCGCGGGATCGAACGACTTCTCCTGCACACCCTCCCCGGATCACCCCGAGCCGGTGGTGCTCGCGCACGGCACCGACGCCAGCGCCTACGCGGACTGGGCCGCCCTGTCGCCGATTCTCGCCGCGGACGGTTACTGCGTGTTCGCGCTCAACTACGGCGGAGCGCCGGGTGCCGATTCGTACGGCACCGAGGACATCGTCGCGAGCGCGGAGGAGTTCGGCCGGTTCGTCGACCGGGTCCGCGCCGCGACCGGCGCCGACAAGGTCGACGCCGTCGGATACTCGCA
>NZ_UAUI01000019.1 GCF_900455735.1 Rhodococcus wratislaviensis
CGCGACGTCGGTGAAGCCGTCGAGGGCCGACTTGCTGGCGACGTAGGCGGCGAACCGCGGCGTCGCGCCCTGGACCCCGGCGCTGCTGATGTTGACGATGTGCCCGAATCGCCGCTGGCGCATCTGCGGGAGGAAGGCGAGGACGAGCCGGACCGCGCCGAAATAGTTGACGGCCATGGTCCGCTCGAAATCGTGCAGCCGGTCCGTCGAGTGGTAGAGGCCCCGACGGATCGACCGGCCGGCGTTGTTGACGAGCATGTCGACGTGATCATGTTCGGCGAGAACGGCTTTGACGGTGTGCTCGACCGACTCGTCGTCGGTGATGTCGCAGGGGTAGCCGTAGGCCTCGCCGCCCGTCGCGCGGATCTCGGCCACCACGGCGTCGAGTTCCTCGGTGCGCCGGGCGAGGAGAATCACCTTCGCGCCCTTGCGGGCCGTCGCGATCGCGGAACTCCGGCCGATCCCGGACGACGCCCCGGTGATCACCACGTGCCTGCCCACGAGCGGTCCGGCCGGATGGGGCCGGCGCGCCCGATCCGGATCGAGGTTCTCGCGCCAGTACGACCACAGCCTGTCGGCGTACGAGGCGAACCGCGGGACGTCGATGCCTGTGCCGCGCAGCGCCTCCCGCGTGTCGTCGTTCACGAACACCGTGGGCAGGGTCATGTTCTCGACGAGCACCGGAGGGATGCCGAGAGCGCTCAGTACCACCTTGCGGCCCGTGTCGAGGGCCGAGTCGGGGGTGGGAGTGAGGAAGGGGCGAACCAGGCCGCCGGGCAGGCTGGCTGCGGCATGCGGAGCGCCGGCGGCCTCGGCGAGCGCGGCGTAGATCTCGCGGACCGGCTGGGGACGCGGATTGACGAGATGGAACGTCTGGCCGTCCCGTCCCGGCGCCGACATCAACTCCACGATGGCCGCGGCCACGTAGTCGACGGGTACGACGTTGGTCGATCCGATCCGGGGGACGGCAACGGGTAGGGCCGAGGGGAGTTTCGCGAGCGCCGCGACGGCGGGGAAGAGGTAGTACGGGCCGTCGATCTTGTCCATCTCGCCCGTGACCGAACTGCCGACCACCGCGGAGGGGCGGTAGATGCGCCACCGCAGGCCCTCGGCTTCCCGGACCAGCCTCTCCGCCTCGAATTTGGTGCGGTGATACGGGGTGGGGAATCCCTGCCCGAGATCGAAATCGGTTTCCCTGAACGGACCCTCGTGATCCCCCGCGACGGCGATGGACGAGACGTGGTGCAGAGTCGCATCGAGTTCCCGTGCCAGCGCGATCACCGAGCGGGTGCCGTCGACGTTCGTGGTGGCCTGTTCGTCGCCCGCCGTGAGGTCGTAGATCGCTCCGAGGTGCACGACGTGATCGGCCGCCGGCACAGAGGTGATTCCGAGGCCGGGCTCGGTCAGGTCGCCGATCAGCGGATGCACCCGCTCGCCGCCGGGCATGCCGTCCACGAGCGCCTCCCACCGCGCGACGGACGCGCGCCGGACGAGCACGTGGATCTCGGCTGATGCATCGCGGTCGAGGATCAGGGGCAGCACGTGCCGACCCAGGAATCCGGTCCCGCCGGTGACGAGGTAGGTGGCCATGACCCGAACTTACTCCAAAGTAAGATAATGCACTAGTGGCCGAGACCCACCTTGGCGTGCACCTTCTTCATCCAGGCCGGAGCCCACCAGTTGGCCTCGCCCATCAGCTTCACGAGGGACGGAACGAGGAGCATGCGGACCACCGTCGCGTCGACGAGGAGCGCGACGATCATGCCCACACCGAGGAACCTCATGATCGACAGACCGGAGATGGTGAACGCTCCGGTCACCACCACGAGCAGCAGCGCCGCGGCCGTCACGATGCGGCCCGTGCGCTCGGTGCCGAAGCGCACCGCCTCCTCCGTGGTCGCGCCCGCCTCGTGCGCCTCGACCATGCGTGACATCAGGAACACCTCGTAGTCGGTCGACAGGCCGAAGACCACGGCGAGGATGAGAACCACGAACGTCGCCTCGAGCGGTGCCGGACTGACCCCGAGCAGACTCGCGCCGTGACCCAGCTCGAAGATCCACGTGAGCACACCGAACGTGGCGGCGAGGCTCAACCCCGCCATCGCGACCGCCTTGATCGGCAGCACCACCGAGCCGAACGCCAGGAACAGCAGCACGAGCGTCGAACCCACCATGATGGCGATCATGACCGGCATCCAGTGCACGATCGCGGCGTTGCCGTCGTCGACGGTCGCCTGACCGCCGCCGACGAGGAGTTCGGTTCCCTCGGGCGGCGAGATGGCACGGAGACCGTCCACCGCGGCGCTCTGATCGTCGGTGGTGACTCCCTCGGCGTAGACGGCCTGGACCGCGACCAGTTCGTTGCCGGACGCGACGACGGTGGCGGCCCCGATGCCCTCCACCCGGCCCGCGGCCTGGGCGACCGCGGCGCCGTCGGCGGCCGTGGGGGCGCTGCCGTCGGTGCCCCGGAGAATGAGGGTGGCGCCGTTTCCGGTGGTGGGAAATTCGGTGGTGAGCGTGTCGGTGGCGATGCGGGCAGGATCGTTCTCCGGCAGCGCCGTGTACGTGACCTCGCCGAGTGACGCGCTGAGCAGTGGCGACGCGAGGACCATCAACCCCGCGACGATGCCGACCGCGATGGCGACCGGCCGGCGCATCACCCAGGTGACGACGGAGCCCCAGAACGTGCGGGCGCGAACCTCCCCGCGCTGCGCCGCATCCTTGCGCCAGGTCAGCGCGTTGATGCGATGGCCCAGGATCGCGAGCAGCGCCGGGACCGCGGTGAGCGACAGCAGGGCCGCGCTCGCGACCGCGGCCATCGCACCGAACCCGAGCGATTTGATCACGTCCTGCGGAAACACGAGCATGCCCGAGAACGCGCACACGAGAAGCAGACCGGAGAACAACACGGTGCGACCTGCGGTCAGGACGGTACGCCGGGTCGCCTCGGCGACGTCTGCGCCGGACTCGAGTTCCTCGCGGAAACGTCCGACGATGAACAGGCCGTAGTCGATCGCGAGCCCCAGGCCGAGTAGGGACGCCACGTTGATCGCGAACGAACTGACGTCGGTGAACAGGGTCAGCAGGCGCAGGGTGGCCAGGGCGCTGAAGATCGAGAGCAGCCCGACGAACACCGGAACGGCGGCGGCCACCAGCCCGCCGAAGATGAAGACCAGCAACACGAGAGTGATCGGGAGCGCGATCGCCTCGGCTAGCACCAGGTCCTGTTGCAGCCGGTTGTTGAACGCCACACCCACCACCGAATTGCCCGCGAACTCGGTGTCGATGCCCTCCACCTCGAGCTTCGGCAGCAGGTCGTCGAACGTGGCGGCGGTGATTCCGGCGTCCGGGTCGACGGTGATCGCGGCGGACGCCTTGGTGCCGTCCTCCGACACCATCAGCTGCTTCCTCGCCGCGTCCGCGGTCCAGTAGGACGTCACCGAATACGTCGGCACCTCGGCGGCGAACCGGTCGAGACTCGCGGTGACCTCGGGGCCGATGTCGTCCAGGGTCTTTCCGTCGGGTGCGGTGTAGATGGCGATGATGTCGGGTGTCTGCGGACCCAGGTTGTCCTGGACGATCCGGGCCACCTCGGCGGATTCGCTACCGGGATCGGTGAACCCGCCCGAGCTGAGTTTCGCGAAGACACCGGTGCCCCACGCGCCGCTCACCAGAACGGCGACGACGGCGAGGCTCAGGACCCACCATTTGCGTGAAACAACGGTCGAGGCCCAACGTGTCATGCGTCATCTCCGGCGTGTCTGGGGCGGGCAGCTGCGACTGCCGACTGTAGTGCGGATCGGGGTGTCACCGACGGGGGTGTGATGCGGCTCCCGGCAAATCGTGCATACTCGGCATCGCACTTGCAGCCACACGCACGGGGGAAGCCGGTCCGAATCCGGCGCTGACCCGCAACGGTAGGCCACCAGATCGTTTCGGTGGCGAGCCCGATTACCCGGCGTGGGGTGTGCGACATCCTTTTCGTCGTGGTCTACGAAGCGGAGTCCTGCAGGCGCCGAACAGGCGTCTGCTGACTTCTCATTCGTGGCTCTGAGCCGCAATGAGGTTTACATGCACGGTCAGTTGTTCAGAAGTACCGGTCTGGTCACGCTCGCGGTGGCCGCGCTGCTGGTCGCCGGTTGTTCGCGCGGGGAGTCCGTGGGG
Organism: Rhodococcus wratislaviensis; assembly: GCF_900455735.1. Lineage (GTDB taxonomy): Bacteria > Actinomycetota > Actinomycetes > Mycobacteriales > Mycobacteriaceae > Rhodococcus_F > Rhodococcus_F wratislaviensis. The sequence continues at coordinate 4,165 of NZ_UAUI01000019.1, forward strand.
CAGACCGCTTCCGCCGAATCCTTCGCCGAGCCGGTGTCCGTCACCAACTGCGATCGAACGGAGACGTTCGACGCCCCGCCGCAGCGCATCGTCAGCATGAACGATCACGTCACCGAGGTGCTGATCGAGATGGGGGCCGGCGACCGCATCGTCGGCACGGGGTACGGCGACGCGACCCCGCTGCCGGAGTTCGCGGACGCCTTCGCGAAGATCCCGAAACTCGCGAAGGAATACCCGACCCGGGAACAGATCCTCGACCTCGACCCCGACCTGGTGGTCGGCGGAATGCGGAGCGCGTTCGACGAGAAGGAGGGGCGGTCGCGCGAATCCCTCGGCGACCAGGGCATTCCCACCTTCCTGTTCTCCGAGTACTGCGGGCAGGGATTCCCCGACATCGGTCTGCTGCGCAGCGACTACACGCAGCTCGGCGAGATCCTCGGAGTCCCCGACGAGGCGCGGGCGATCACCGACCGGGTGACGTCCGGACTGCGGGCCGTGCGCGACGAGATCGCCGGCACCGCCCCGGTTCCCACGTTCTTCTACGATTCCGGCGAGGACGTCCCGCTGACGATCGGCGGGGTGGGAGTCGGCCAGCTCATCGCGGACCACGCGGGTGCGGCCAACCTCTTCGCCGAGGGGGAGAAGCCGTATTCGAAGTCCACCTGGGAGATCATCGGTGAACGCGCCCCGGAGGCGATCGTCGTCCTCGACTACGGCACGACGAGTGCGCAGGCGAAGATCGACTTGCTGAAGTCGCACCCGATCATGTCGACGACGCCCGCGGTGAAGGCCGGCCGGTTCGTGGTGGTGCCGCTCGACGACTTCTTCGAGAGCCCGCGCCTGGTGCGGTCGGTGGAGACGATCGCGCGGGCACTGCATCCGGACGTCGTCGGCGCGCGATGACCGTCACCGTAGAACGTGCGGTGCCAGCGGTGCAGGCGCCGCACCCGGCCCGCGCACGCCTCGGTTTCGCGGGCCTGATGGTGCTGCTCGCGCTGACGACTCTGTTCGTCGTCGGCCTCGCGGTGTCGTTCGGTTCGGTGCGCATCCCGGTCGGCGACGTCTGGGCGATCGTCGCGCACCGGCTGGCCCCCGGTGCATTCGAGTCCTGGTGGTCGCAGGCGCGGGAATCGATCGTCCTCGACTCCCGGCTGCCGCGGGCGCTGACCGCGGCGGCAGTCGGGGCGGCGCTGGCCCTGGCCGGCGCCGTGGCGCAGGCGGTGACGCGCAATCCACTGGCCGATCCCTACCTGCTCGGTGTGTCCTCGGGGGCGGGTTTCGGCGTGGTGGTGGTGACGGTGCTCGGGCTCGGGGTGGGAGCGCTCGGCGCGTTCACCATTCCCGTCGCGGCGTTCCTGGGCGCGCTGGTGCCGCTGTTCCTGTCGCTGGCGATCGGCGGACGGTATCCGCAGCCGACGGCGGTCATCCTCGTGGGTGTCGCGTCGGCGCAGGTGTTCTCGGCTCTCATCACCTTCTCGATCCTGGTCGTCGCCGACGAGCATCAACTGAGTTCGGTGATGCACTGGCTGGCGGGCGGATTCGGCGACTCGCGCTGGTCGACGGCGATCTTCCCGGCCGTGGCTCTCGGGACAGTCGGGGCGGCGATGATGCTGAGCGCGAGCCGTATCGACCTGCTGCAGGCGGGCGACGACGGCGCCGCCGCTCTCGGCATGAACGTGCGGCGCTTCCGTGTGCTGCAGTTGCTCGGGGTGTCGATGCTGGCCGGGGCCGCGGTGTCCGTCGCCGGCGGCATCGGCTTCATCGGCCTGCTGGTGCCGCACCTGGCCGGGTACGTCGTGGGCGCCCGGGCGGTCAGGCTGCTGCCCGTCGCCGCATTCCTCGGCGCGATCGCGATGGTCGCGGCGGACACGGCCGCGCGGTCGGTCGCGCGGAGCATCGAGGTCCCGGTGGGCGTCGTCACCGCGCTCGTGGGAGCGCCGATCTTCGTGTGGATGCTCTACCGGCAGTATCGGAGGGCCGAGCAGTGACCGCGCTGAGTCTGCAACGGGTCCGCGCCGAACTCGGGGCGCGGGAAGTGCTGCACGGCGTCGACTTCTCCGTTCGTCCCGGTGAGGTGCTGGCGTTGGTCGGGCCCAACGGTTCCGGCAAGACCACCGCGCTGCGCTGCTGCTACCGCGCGCTCACCCCGACCGGGGGCGCCGTCGTCGTCGACGGAACGGACGCGGCCGATCTGGGCCGGCGGGAACTGGCCCGCACCATCGGGGCGAGCACCCAGGAACCGCGGGTGTCCGCGGGACTGACCGTGCGCGAATCCGTTTCGCTCGGACGCGTTCCGCATCGGGGCTGGTTCGAACGGGCGAACGGCGCCGACGGCGAGATCGTCGAGACGTGCGTACGTCAGGTGGGGTTGGCCGAACTCGCGGGTCGCGACGTCGAGGCGCTGTCGGGCGGGGAGCGTCAGCGGGTGTCGATCGCCCGGGCGCTCGCGCAGCAGCCGAGGGTCCTGCTGCTCGACGAACCCACCAACCACCTCGATCTGCGGCATCAGCTGACGGTGATGACCCTGCTGCGTGACCTCGCGTGCGACGGTCTCGCGATCGTCGTGACGATGCACGACCTCCGGCTGGCCGTCGAGTACTGCGACACGCTGGCCGTGATGCACGATGGACGGGTGATCAGCACCGGTCCGCCCGCCGACGTGCTGGACGACGCCGTGCTCGGCGGGGTGTTCGGCATACGCGCCGTCGTGCGGTCGGCGCCGCGCCTGTCGATGGAGATCCTGGGGTTGGCCGATGGATGAGCAACTACGGCGTGCGTACGAGCTGACCGCCCGCCGCGTCCCGATGATCGCCGACCAGATCGCGCTGCAACCCGGCGCCACCTCGTTCCCGGCCGTGCGCCTGACCGATCCCGGCTGGCTCGCGGACCGGGTCGCGGACACGGCGACGCGGTGGGGCAGCGACGATCCCCGGGTCAACGGCACCCTGTGGTGGTACTCGGCCAGCTCGACACTGACCGGGATTCCGATCGCGACCGCGCTCGTCACGGGTGTCGCCGCCCGGCCGAGGCTCGGCGACGCCGTGGCATTCCTGCGGGACGACGGGTATCTCGGCGGTCTCACCGCGTCGTCGGCGCTGCCGGTCACCGAGGGGCTCTCCGAGCTGGCGTCCGAGATGGCCGCGGCGCTGACGCCGATCATCGACGCTCTCGCCGCGGCGTCCGGGGTGCGGGAGGCCGCGATGTGGGCGATCACGACGGATTCGATCGCCAACCGGGCACTCGACGCGGGAACGGCGTGCGGCGATCGCGTACGCGGCAGCATCTTCGCCCGGGGGCTGGTGGACGCACTCCGCCGCGTCGGTGTGGTGATGCCGGACCCGCGGTTCGTCGACGTCCGGGCCGGGTCACTGTCACGCCGGTTCACGCAGCGGGCGTCGTGCTGCCTGATCTACGAGACCCCCGGGTCGGGCAAATGTGTGAGCTGCCCGAGGAGGCCGGCCGAGGACCGTCTGAGAGGTCTGGCCGCGCTCGTGACGTGAGTCCGGGTGGCCCCGCGTTGACCGGTCCGTGCGTGTGATGGCAGACTGAAAGTGTTCGAACTCCCGTTCGAATGATGCGTCTTCCCCAGCGGCATCTTCCATGGTTTCGGCACGGCACGTGCGCGACATGAAGAGGTGTGCCAGATGGGTTGGGGAAACGGTCCGCCGACGTGGTCCGAGATGGAGCGCGTCCTGTCGGGCAGGCCGGGGCGGGTCAGCCCGGAGTCGCTGTATCCGGGCGACGGCGGCGACAGCCCCGCGTGGTCCCGCAAGCGGGGGGAGTACCGGGCGGGCCGTCAGGAGCGCGCCGGTTCCACCGTTCCGTACGCCGAACTGCACGCGCACTCGGCGTTCAGTTTCCTCGACGGCGCCTCCCCGCCGGAAGAGTTGGTGGAGGAGGCCGTCCGGCTCGGTCTCGAGGCCGTCGCACTCACCGACCACGACGGGTTCTACGGTGTGGTCCGGTTCGCGGAGGCGGCGAAGGAACTGAACATGCGCACCGTGTTCGGGTCCGAACTGACGTTGGACGACGCGCATCTGCTGGTACTGGCGCGAGGTCAGGAGGGGTACCGACGGCTCTCCCGGGAGATCGCGGCGGCGCATCTCGCGGGCGGGGAGAAGGGCACACTGCGCTACGACCTCGACCGTCTCACCCACGCGGCCGGGGGGCACTGGCAGATCCTGACCGGGTGCCGGAAAGGGCATGTGCGTCAGGCGCTGGCCGACGGTGGCCCGGACGCCGCGGCCGCCCGGCTGCGGGAACTGATCGACCGGTTCGGGGCCGATCGGGTCACGGTGGAACTCACCCATCACGGCATCGCGGAGGACGGTGAGCGCAACGCCGCCCTCGCCGAACTCGCACAGCAGCACGGACTTCGGGTGATCGCGTCCACGGCGGCGCACTTCGCGGGACCGCCGCGCCGGAGACTGGCCATGGCGATGGCCGCAGTCCGGGCCCGTCAGAGCCTCGACGACGCGGCCGGGCACCTGGCGCCCGCCGGGGGAGCGCACCTGCGGTCCGGTGAGGAGATGGCGCACCTCTTCGCCGCGTACCCGGAAGCCGTTCGCGGTGCCGCGGATCTCGGCCTGGAGTGTGCGTTCGACCTGCGGCTCATCGCGCCGCAACTGCCACCGTTCGACGTGCCCGACGGGCACACCGAGGCGAGCTGGCTGCGGCAGCTCACGATGGACGGAGCGCGCCGCCGTTACGGTGCGCCGGCGGACCGGCCGGAGGCCTACCGGCAGATCGAGCACGAACTGGACATCATCACCGGGCTGAACTTCCCGGGCTACTTCCTGGTGGTCCACGACATCGTGTCGTTCTGCAAGAACAACGACATTCTCTGCCAGGGACGGGGTTCGGCGGCCAACTCCGCCGTCTGCTACGCAATCGGCATCACCAACGTGGATCCCGTCCGCAACAAGCTGCTGTTCGAACGTTTCCTCTCACCCGAACGCGACGGCCCGCCGGACATCGACGTCGACATCGAATCCGATCGGCGGGAGGAGGCCATCCAGCACGTCTACGCCAAGTACGGCCGCCAGTACGCGGCGCAGGTGGCGAACGTCATCACGTACCGCGGAAAGTCCTCGGTACGGGACATGGCCCGGGCGCTGGGTTTCTCGCAGGGGCAGCAGGACGCGTGGAGCAAACAGGTCAGCCGCTGGGGTGGCATCGGGAAGGAGGTCGGCACCGACATTCCGCCCGCCGTCCTCGAACTGGCCGCTCAGATCGAGGGGTTTCCGCGGCACCTCGGCATCCACTCGGGTGGCATGGTGATCTGCGACCGGCCGATCGCCGACGTGTGCCCGGTGGAGTGGGCGCGCATGGAGAACCGCAGTGTTCTGCAGTGGGACAAGGACGATTGCGCGGCGGTGGGTCTGGTGAAGTTCGACATGCTGGGTCTAGGCATGCTCTCCGCGCTGCACTACATGATCGACCTCGTGGCCGAGCACAAGGGGATCGAGGTGGATCTGGCGCAGCTGGACCTCTCCGAGGAGGCCGTCTACGAGATGTTGCAGCGAGCGGACTCGGTGGGGGTGTTCCAGGTGGAGTCGCGGGCCCAGATGGCTACCCTGCCGAGGCTGAAACCACGGAACTTCTACGACCTGGTGGTGGAGGTGGCGCTCATCCGCCCCGGTCCGATCCAGGGCGGATCGGTGCACCCGTACATCCGCCGCCGCAACAAGCTCGAACCGGTGACCTACGACCACCCGTCCCTGGAGAAGGCGCTGAAGCGGACGCTGGGTGTGCCGCTGTTCCAGGAGCAGTTGATGCAGATGGCGGTCGACGTGGCGGGTTTCAGCCCGGCCGAGGCCGACCAGCTCCGCCGGGCGATGGGGTCCAAGCGGTCGCCCGAGAAGATGGAACGGCTGAGGGGGCGGCTCTACCAGGGCATGCGGGAGATGCACGGGATCGGCGAGGACGTGGCCGACCGGATCTACGAGAAGCTGTACGCTTTCGCGAATTTCGGTTTCCCCGAAAGTCATTCGCAGAGTTTCGCCGCCCTGGTGTTCTATTCGTCGTGGTTCAAGCTGCATCACCCGGCGGCGTTCTGCGCCGGTCTGCTGCGGGCGCAGCCGATGGGGTTCTACTCGCCGCAGTCGCTGGTGGCCGACGCCCGCAGGCACGGGGTGCAGGTGCACGGTGCGGACATCAATGCGAGTCTCGCGCACGCCACCGTCGAGGCGGGCGGGACGGAGGTGCGTCTCGGGCTCGGGGAGGTGCGGCACATCGGGACCGCGCTGGCCGAGCGGATCGTCGACTCCCGCGGCCAGGGAGGTCCGTACACGTCGTTCCTCGACCTCACGGGCCGGGTGGAACTGAGTACGGCGCAAGCCGAATCGCTGGCTACCGCAGGTGCTCTCGACAGTTTCGGGTTGTCCCGACGGGAGGCGTTGTGGGCGGCGGGCGCCGCGGCGGGGGAGCGCCGCGACCGGCTGCCGGGGATCGGGGCGTCCACCCGCGCGCCGACCCTGCCCGGGATGAGCGATCTCGAACTGGCCGCGGCGGACGTGTGGGCCACCGGGGTGTCACCGGACACGTACCCCACCCAGTTCCTGCGCCCGCAACTCGACGCGCTCGGGGTGATCCCGGCTGCGCACCTGCTCGATGTCCCCGATGGCGACCGGGTTCTGGTGGGTGGGGCGGTGACCCACCGGCAGCGCCCGGCGACGGCCGCGGGGGTCACGTTCATCAACCTCGAGGACGAGACCGGGATGGTCAACGTGGTGTGTTCGGTGGGGTTGTGGGCAAAGTACCGCAAGCTCGCCAACACGGCGCCCGCACTGCTGATCCGCGGCAAGGTGCAGAACGCGGAGGGGGCGGTGACGGTGGTGGCGGATCGGCTGCAGCTGATGGATTTGCGGGTGTCCGCCAAATCCAGGGACTTCAGGTGAGCAGGCACCGCTAGCATTCGGACATGAGGAGATACGTCTTGTCGGCGATCGTCGTGGCTTCGCTGGCGCTCGCGGGATGTGGGGGTTCCGGCAGCGATTCCTCCCAACCGTCGCCGGCCCCGACGCCCGGGGATTCGAGCCAGATGGAAATCGGTGGCGCGGTACAGCAACCCGCGAAAGACCAGGCGCCCACCGACCGCCAGGAGATCATCACCGGTCAGGTCGCGCTCACCGCGGGCGACCCGGTGGCCGTCGGCAGGCAGATCGTGGACAAGGTCGACGATCTGGGCGGACGCGTCGACCAGCTCACCGAACAGCCGGGCTCCGACGATCAGGACGCGAGCAGTTCCCTGACGATCCGGGTGCCCGCGGATTCGCTCACCCGGACGCTGGACGATCTGCGGGAACTGGGCAAGGTCACCAGCGTCAGCGTCACGAAGAGCGACGTGACGATGCAGTCACAGGATCTCGACGCCCGGATCGGCGCGTTGACGGCGTCCGTCACCCGGCTGCAGGGGCTCATCACGTCGGCGGCGAACACCGCGGATCTGATCGAGGCCGAGAGGGCGCTGTCGGAGCGGCAGGGCGAACTGGACAGCCTCACCGCCCAGAAGCGGACGCTGAACGACCAGGTGGCACTGGCCACGCTCATGATCGACGTCACCACCACGGATGCCGAGCAGCCCAGTCCCGGTCCGGACAACTTCTGGGAAGGTGTCGTCGCGGGCTGGAACGCCCTGCTGTCGGCGATCAAGGGCGGCGCCGTGGTCGTGGGGGCGCTGATTCCCTGGTTCGGTTTCGTGGCCGTCATCGCACTGGTCGTGTACGGCGCGTACCGTCTGCGCCGGATGTACAACAGGCCGCCCGGCCCACCGTCGGGCCCGGCGCCGGAACGAGAAGAGGCGAAGACGCAATGATCGAAGTCGACCTGAATGCCCTGGACGGCGCGTTGGCGTCGGGTGCCCCCGTCATCGATGTGCGCGAGGCCGACGAGTACGCCCAGGCGCGGGTGCCGGGCGTGACGCTGATTCCGCTCAGTGAGTTCGTCGCGCGTGTGGACGAGATCCCGGAAGCCGAGGTCGTCTACGTGATCTGCGGGGTCGGCGGCCGGAGCCTGCAGGCGGCGGAGTACCTGAACGCGCGGGGGATCAACGCGGTGTCGGTCGCGGGCGGGACGTCCGCGTGGATGCAGTCCGGACGGCCCATCGAGTCGGGCGCCTGACACCCCGGATCACCCTTCCGGTCAGCGGACCGCGCTGAGGGCGTGCGCCGCGGAACCGTCGCGGACCGCGCGCCCACCCCGTTGCCCGGCGGCGTGCCGCAGTGTGCGGACCGCGACGGTGCTCCAGATCAGGACCAGTGCGCACCACAGGGTCACGCCTGCGCCGACGATCACCACCGAGTCCAGCGCGACGCCCAGCGAGTTCGCGCCCAGCGCACAGGTGCCGACGGGGAACGTGAAACTCCACCAGCTGGGCGTGAATCCCAGCCCGCGGCGAAAGGCCCTGGCGGTCACCGTGACCAAAGTCACGAGGGCGAGGACGCCGAGTGCGCCGACCGTGGTCCCGTAGACCACGCCCACCGAGTGCAGCCAGGCGTGGCCGGATGCCCCGCCGAGCAGATTGATCGCCGCCACCGACTGTCCGATCACGCCGAGCGGAATCCACAGCGTGGGCACGAGCGGGGTGTCGGGCAGCCCGTTGCTCAGCAGATGGCGTCCGACGACGACGGCGACGGTCAGTGCGGCACTCAGCGCCAGCGCGAACAGTGTGTAGCAGACCACCAGCATCGCGACCTGCGGCGCGCCCTCCGGGAGGTGCTTGACCAGTGCGGCACCGGTAGCGGCCGACACCATGGGCGGCACGACGGGCATCAGCCAGGACGGCACCGGGGTCACCTGGTGGGGCCGGGTCAGCCGCCGCGCCATCACCACGTAGGTGACGAGCCCGATGACGGTCCCGAGGGTCCACAGGGTGGCCGACGCGGCGACGGCGACACCGCCGAGGAGTTCGCGACCCGCGGATCCGGTGCCCGCGCCGACCGTCAGCACCGCCATCGACACGGCGCCGTAGAACGGGAACATCGTGTGGCTGCGGGCGTCCGCGAGTGCGTCGTCGCGGCGACGGATCCAGTGACGCACCAGCGCGGTCGTCAGCACCACGAGCAGCGACACCGCGATCAGCCAGAAGATCTCGGCCGCTGTCCGGGTCACCGGACCGCCGGCCGGAAATGCCGCGGCGACGACTGCGACGATGCCGGTGCCCATCACTGCTGCGAACCAATTCGGGGTCATACCTAGAGCTTGCCGACGCATCGTCGTGGCCGGTAGAAGGCTTGAAGTTGAATACCCACAAATCGCGTTTGTGGGACTAGCCTTGGGTTGTGCCGCTGTCTCCCCGAGTACCCGAACTCAGTGCCCTCGACGTCCTGCTGTCCGTCGAGCGGCTCGGAAGCATGGGGGCGGCGGGGCGCGAACACGGGCTCAGCCAGCAGGCCGTCAGCGCCCGGGTGCGTTCGGCCGAACGCCAGTTCGGCATCAAGGTGTTCAGCCGCGGCGCCAGCGGGGTGCGGCCCACGTCGGAGGGCGCGCTCATCCTCGAGTGGGCGAGCCACATCCTCGCGACGGCCGAGGAACTGGCATCGGGTGTCGCGGCGCTGCGCGGCGAACGGCAGGCCGGGCTGACGGTGGCGGCCAGCATGACGATCGCCGAGTACCTCGTTCCCGGGTGGACCGTCGCGATGCGGCGCAAGTACCCGAACGTGGTCACCAACGTCCGGCTCCTCAACTCGTCCGAGGTGACCGCCCGGGTGCTGTCCGGTGAGGCGGATCTCGGGTTCGTCGAGGGCCCGGACATTCCGGCCGGGCTGCAGGTACGGGAGATCGGCCGCGACCATCTGGTCGTCGTGGTGCCACCGGAGCACGAATGGGTCCGCCGGTCACCGATTCCCGTGTCCGAACTCGCCGCGACGCCGATGATCCAGCGAGAGTCCGGTTCCGGGACGCGCACCACCCTGGAGAACGCGGTGCCGCAGTGCGTCCCGCCGCTGCTGGAGTTGACGTCGTGCACGGCGGTGAAGGCGGCGGTCGTGGCGGGCAACGCGCCGGCCGTGCTGTCCTCGCTGGCGGTCGCAGCCGACCTGACCGACGGCCGGCTCGCCTCCGTCCAGGTGGAGGGGTTGACGCTTCCGCGGCGGCTCTCCGCTGTCTGGGACCCGGTGCGCGGCGTGCAGGGTGCCGCGCGCGACTTCCTCGACATCGCTCTCGGTGCCGGCGCGGCCGCGGGTGTGGGGGCCGCAGCTGTCGGGGCTACAGCGCAGCCCCGCTGAATCCGTGCTGGCGCCACGCCTCGTACGTGACGAGGGCCGCGGCGTTCGACAGGTTCAGCGACCGGCGGCCGGGCAGCATGGGGATGCGGAGCCGCTCCGTCACGTGTGGATCGGCCAGCACCTCCTCCGACAGTCCGGTGGGTTCGGGACCGAACAGCAGAACGTCGCCGGGCTGGTAGGCGATGTCGGCGTACGACACGGTGGCGTGCGCGGTGAAGGCGTACACCCGCGCAGGCTCCACCGCCGCCCAGGCCGCCTCCAGGTTCTCGTGCACGGTCACCGACGCCAGGTCGTGGTAGTCGAGCCCGGCGCGTTTGAGTTTCGGCTCGGACAGGTCGAAGCCGAGTGGACCCACGAGGTGCAGTTCGCACCCGGTGCCTGCCACCATGCGGATGGCGTTGCCGGTGTTGGGTGGGATTCGGGGTTCGTGGAACATCAGCTTGAACACAACCGGACTGTATCATCTCACTTTGTGTCAACTTCCACGAATCCTAGCCGTGTCCTGGGCCGATTGCGGCTGTCTCGGGCAACCGACGAGTCGACCTCTATCGAGCGGCAACGCGAGATCATCGAGCGGTGGGCAGACGCCCACGGTCACACCGTCGTCGGCTGGGCCGTGGACGAAGACGTCTCCGGGTCTGTGGACCCATTCGACACCCCGGCCCTGGGTCCGTGGTTGACAGACCCGAGCAAGGCCCACGAGTGGGACATTCTCGCAGCATGGAAGCTGGACCGGCTTGGTCGTAACGCGATACAGCTCAACAAGCTGTTCGGGTGGTCGATGGACAACGGTAAGACTCTGGTCTCGTGTGCTGAGTCGATGGACCTGAGCACCACTACCGGTCGGATGCTGGCGGCGATTATCGCCGGTATCGCAGAGGGGGAGCTGGAGGCTATCCGGGAGCGGACCTTGGCATCACGGGCCAAGCTCCGAGAGCGTGCCCGGTGGGCTGGCGGCAAGCCTCCGTTTGGGTATACGGCTGTCAAACGGACAGACGGCCAAGGCTGGGCCTTGGAGATTGACCCTCTGGCTTCGACGCTCGTGCGTCGAATCGTCGACTCCGTACTCGATGACCAGCCGTTCACGGCAACCGCCAGAAACTTGAATGACGAGGGTGTTCTCACCCCAGGCGACTACTACCGAACCGTGAGAGCCGGTACTCCGTCGCTGCATCGGGTCGACGGAATCGAACCTCGGTCCAAGTGGGCACCGACGACGCTTCGGCAGCTACTTCGGTCCAAGGCTCTCCGTGGTCACGTCCACCACAACGGTGAGACGGTGCGTGGTGACGATGGTCAGCCGCTCCAGATGGCTGAACCGCTTGTGACAACCGACGAATGGGAACTGATCCAGGCTTACCTGGACCGACGAGCAGAGTCCCGTAAGGGGATCAAACGGACTGAGGCCAGCCCGCTCTCTGGTGTCGCGGTCTGCCTGGTGTGCGGGAACCCTCTGCACCACTCCCGGCACACCACCAAGGGCCACCAGTACCGGTACTACCGGTGCCCTGACAGGCACACGACACAGATCCCAGCCGAGTACCTGGAGGAGCTGGTGGAGGAGAGTTTCCTCCGTGATGTCGCGGACTTGGAGGTCCGAGAGCGTGTCTGGGTTCCCGGTGACTCTCGGGATGCAGACCTGAAAGACGCTCAGTCGGCTCTGGACGAGTTGACCAAGGCTCTCGGGGGTATGAGGTCAGCTCAGGCTGTCCAACGGATCCACGAGCAGCTCCGGGCTGTTGATGCCCGGATCATCGAACTCGAATCGACCCCAGCTCGTGAGGCCCGGTACGAGTACCGGGCTACCGGGGGTACGTACCGTGACGCCTGGGGAGCAGCCGACACCGATGGTCGGCGCGAGCTACTCCTCAGGTCCGGTATCAGTGTTGCCATAAACCTGAACACCGGAGGAGTCCGTCGGTCGAAGTTCCACGATGGAAACTGGTCCGTTGACATCCGTATTCCCGAGGGCTTCTACGAGGCACTCGGGGTGGAGATGCCCGAGCACGTACGCGAGCGGCTCTATAACCCGAAGGAACTCACCGAGGAGGAGTGGAAGGCGCTAGCGGCCGAACCTAGCTACTACGAGGGGGCGTAGCAGCCTGCCTGGGTTTGGCCGGCTGCGGAGCCGTGGCGGTCATCGGTACAGCTCAGGCTGCATCGACCGCCGGAACCATTCCTCCGGCGGACACCCGATCTCGGCCAAGATCTCGTGGACAAGGTCATGGTGCATACCCCCGGTGTAGGCGGGTAGGTCCAGCTCGCCCCGAATCCAGTTGTCCAGATCCAGGGCGTACTCGCTCAGACCTCCTCCGGGCACGTCCGTATCTACGTGCAGGTGGAGGAACCTCTCGGGTAGCCGCGCCACCAGGGCGGCGACGGAGGTCCCGGTGTTCTTGCTCCGGTACCTGGTGGTCACATCGACCACCGGGCCTTAGCTGCGGACTTCGCGGAATCGGTGCGCTTCTGGCGCTTCAGCTCCGTCTCCTGGTCCGTCTCGGGCAATCCGAGCTTGCCCATCAGGGTCGCCATGAGGCCACGAGCAGACTGCGCCTGGGACACGCAAGGATGGATCACAGGCTGGCCGGTGGAGCCCTGGACTACCAGCGGCGCACTGGCCGCTTCGTCGTCAAGACGCTTGATGGTGTCTGCCAGCTTGCACGCGTCGAACAGAACCCTGAGCTTCGCGGGTTCGTCGGTGAAGTCGAAGACCTCGGTGAGGTCCTTCCAGAGCTTCTTACCTTCGTCGCCGAGTCCTCTAGGCATCCGGGGCTTGGGGTTGGTGGTCATGCTGCGTTCTCCTGTTCTTCGCGATCTGCGATGTAGTCGAGCCAGTTCTTCCGGCCCTTGGTGTTGTTGCTGGATCGATTGGTGGGCACGAGATTGGAAACGATGTGCCCCGGCGTTCCCGGTGCAGACAACGGCACTGCGTGGTCCAGGTGCCAGCCCTCCTGTAGGGGCTGGCCGGTGTAGACGTCGTGGTCCGGTGAGATGCCACGGCGCTGCCAGTCGGCTAGCAATTCCTCGGTCGTGATGTGCTCGTACGGCACACCTGCGAGCTGGGCGCGGTGCCTGCCTCGGCGCAGACGATCCACCAGCGGGCGGTTGTCGCGGTACCGCTGGGTAATCGCCTTTGACCTCTCTGGGTTCTCGATCTGCCATCTGCGGACACGCTCAGCCACCTTCTCGGGATGCTGACGCTGGTATTCGAGGGTGATCGCGTTCTCGCAGTCGCGGCAACGACTGCGGAGGCCCATCCAACCCCGCGAATTGGACTGGAAACGGTCGATTGGGAGGGCTTCAAGGCACTTGGAGCACCGTTTCAGCCCCTCCGCGAACAGGGCTTTTCTTGCTTCCTTCTCGGCTTTGGTGATGTCCGGCATAGTTCAAATCTCCTGTGTGTGAGTGAAATAGCTTGGTTTGGTGTGTTCTGCCCGGTGAGAGCAAAAACGACGGATGCGATCCGCATCGGGGCTTGTTTGCGTATAACGCCCCGATCTAGCGTGCGTGCGTGGGGGTATACCCCCCTGGGGGTGCGGGGGTGCTGACCTGCGGATACGTCCCCCGAGCCGGTGCCCAGGCCGGTGCCCGGAGCCAGACCCCACCCAAGCCCGGAGCCTGCCTACCCAGAGGCAGGCACCCGAGGACCCCAAGCCCCAGACCCAGGCAGGCAGTACCCCACGTGCCCCCACCCCGGTACCCCGGTGCCCTCCCTGCCCGGTGCCCCTGCCTCCCCTCTACCCCGGCAGTGCCCTACCCCAAGCCCGGTGTGTACCCGTGCTCACCAGGACATACTCGGTTCGTGTTGCATCTGTAGGTACAGACGTGCTTATCTGTACCCACACCAGCCAGACGGGCTGGCTCACAGAGGGAGTACCTCAGATGTTCACCAACAAGATCCTCAGCACCGCAGTCGTTTTCGTGTTCCTGCTCGTGGTGTTCGGTGCTGGATTCTCGGTCTCGTCTGCTACCGCTTCAGCTCAGCCGGTGTCAGCAGCTATGACCTGTGAAGATGCCCCCGAGTACATGCCCGCCGGGGTGTGCGGTCCGGTCGCTGTCGAGCTGGATGAGGCACACGCTGAGCGCGTCTCCTTCTGCACCGATGGCCTCCCGGTGTTCATTGACCCGACGACCGGTGACCTGTTCGGGGACCAGGACCGCGACGGGGTTCTCGCTGGCGATGACTGCGCCTGGTCCTGACGAGCACACACACGAGAGGAATGATCACCATGGTTGATCTGACCAAGGCATCCGACCGGTTCCCGATGCACCCCGCAGCCGGGGAGCTGCGAGCGTTCGATCGACTCGGGCTCAGCGAGTACCAGCGTTGCCGCAGGGTCCAGCGGGACCATCGTCGTCTACGAGCTATCCACTCAATCTCCAAGCGTTGATCGATCCGACTGGCCGGACTCCTCAGGGGTCCGGCTTTCGTCGTTTCTCAGACCTCAGGAAGGATCAGGACCATGGCAACACCGTTGAGGAACATCAGGGTCTCAGATGAACTCTGGCAGGCAGCGCAAGCGAAGGCTGCCCAGGATGGCACCACGGTTACGCGTGTCATCGTGGAGGCCCTGGAGGCCTACACGGGGGCAGACAAGATCCACGTATTCCCTGGGAACCGATGAGGTTCCCGATTGTGGGAACCCCACAAGGGCCGGTTCAAGAACCTGCAGGTGGATCGTTGCCGGCCGTGGTCGCCGGCCTGTAGGAACCTCCAAGCGTTGGCCGGTGGTAGTCCGCGAATGGGTCAAACCCACCAGTCGCCGGTACCGGCTGTCGCTTCGGTACTTCGCTCAGCCAATCAGGCATCGTCTCCCACGGTTGAGGCGTGGTCGACACCGGGAACAGGATCTCAGTGGTGGCCGCTGCACGTTCGTTCGCCCATTGCTCCGCTGGGCTCACTGCCCACGGATCATCCTGGAAGATCTTCCTGGTGAGTTCGGCAGCTTCTCGGGCTGCCTCCTCAGTGACTCTCTCCTCCAGTAGGCCAGCTTCAGGGCTGGCCTCTAGAGCGGCTTCAGCCGCTACTGTTACCGACTCCACTGATTCGGCAGCTTCTCTATGAGCTGCCTTCTCATCCTCCAATGGATCTGATCCTGGATCTGTTCCAGGATCTGATAACGGATCTGTTAGTCCCAACCGTGCTTGGGTATCAGTCCCAAGCTGGCTTGGGCCTGTGTCCCCAGTGTGCTTGGGCCTGTGTCCCAAGCGTGCTTGGGTCTTGGGCTTGGTGACACCCAAGCTGGCCGGGTCCTTGTCGGCCTCGGCAGGATCTCCGAGCCGGTACACGGATGCACGCCCGGTGTAGTTCGAACCTCTGGAGTCCTGGACTATCCAGCGGCGTGCTCGGAGCGACGCCAGCGCGGTTTCAACGCTGGTCGTGCTTGCTGCGATCTCTTCGGCAATGGTCTTGATCTTGGGACGTGCGTCGTATCCGTATTCGTTGGAGTGGTTGAACAGAGAGATGAGTACTCGGTACTCGGACAACGTGAACTTGACCCCGTCCAGGGACTTGAGCCATACGAGTTTGCTGAACTTCTTACTTGGTGCTGCGGTCATTCGTGGTGCCTCCTAAGGCAGAGTCGATCAGGTCCTGGAGTTCCAGGAGTTCGTCGTTGTTGAAGAGAAGGAACGCGGATGTTCCGGCCTTCTTGATTCGGTGCGTGTACTCGCCACGCTTGTGGTTGAAGTGCGAGTCAATCGCTGGGGGGTTCATCGGCGGGTCTCCTGTATCGAGCCCTGGGAATCCCCCAGGGCATCGGTGTTCGTGTCTGTACGGCCCCTCTCAGGGCCGGTTTGCTACGTCCAACGGTGTCGGCTTCCGTCGCTTCTTTGCTCGTTGACGCTTGCGCTTAGCGCGCTGGCCCTCCTCGGTGAGCACGCGGCGTAGATCCTTGGCACCTGCGCGGTACGCCGAGAAAGCATCAGCGGCTGCGACGAGCGTCGTCCATGCCTCGGTCAGCACGGCGTCATCCTCCGGGCTAAGCCGTGGTATCTGGCACTGAATCTCCAGCCGGTCCAGCTCCTCGTCTACGAGCTGGCACAGCGTGGAGCAGTACCGTAAACCTTTATCCACGACGTACCGTGGCATCGTGTCCGGGCATCCGGGTCTTGAGCACGGGTGTTCTGTTTCGTTCAATGTCTATCTCTCCCTTGGTGTTACTACCCAGGGGCAGGCATGGCGGTACCTGCCCCCGGTGAGTGATGATCAGCGAGCCAGCTCAAGGCTGGCGCTGCCTTCGTGACCTCTGGTCGCTCAGCGACGTACGCCGATGAACCTCTGGCCTGCCGTCAGCGGCTTACCGTCCTCCAGATCCTGGAGAAGCTGCGTCGACTCGTCCGGGGTCAGCATCTTGAACTCGACGCCGTTGCGTGCGGCGGCGAAGTACACCGGACCAACCGACTGCAAAAGCGTGTCGGCGGTGTGCCTGGCCTGGTGCGCCTCCCTCAAGGCGTACAGCGGCTTGTAGTCATCCGGTGCAGTCACGCGTAGCACCGGCTCGTAGTTGGGGTTGGTGCTGTAACCCGGAAGTTCCCCCAGTGATTCGAGCCAGTTGTCGACCTTCTCAAGGAACCCAGCTGCCTCGGTGGCCTCCCCGAGGGCTGCGAGTACTTCAGCGTCACGCGTTTCGACCACGGACTCTGACGTCAGGTCAAGAGGCAGCTTCACCGCTGCCGCTACGTATCGAGCCGCCTGGGCGTCGAACTTCTCGGTGAGCTGGTCGAGGACACTCGGCACTGCCGCAGCAGCTTCACGGATGATCCTGCTTTCGAGTTGGCCTGCGATACGCTGCTGGGCCTCCTCAAGATGGGCATTGACGCTCAGCTCCTTGGCTACTCGCTCGACCTCCGCAGCGACACCGGCAGCCTTGAGCTTGGTCGGGTCGATGACCGGCTCGTGTCCGGTCTCGACGTAGCGGAGCGCGTCGTACGCGGCGAGTGCATCGTCCAGCGACTTGGGGAGCTTGACGTCCAACGTGGACGTCCAGTTGGCGATGCGGGAAACCTTCATGTACTGGGTAGTCATAGTGTTCTTCTCTCCTTGGTTGTTGCCCTGGTCCGGGCATAAGAATGGCCAGCTCGATGGCTGGCCGTGTGTGAGCTATTCAGTTGTCTAGCAAGCGGATACGACTATCCGGCGTAGTCCTGTCGCTGGGAGATCGCATCTCTGATCAGTGCAGCAGCCGAGTTCGTAGCGGCACCGTTGATGCTCCCGGCGTTCGCTCCGAGGGCTGCACGTAGAACCGATGCGCCGTTCAGCGGGATATGCGCCTGAGCTTCGGACATGCTCCCTGGCGTGTACTTCGCCTTGCTGGCCTGGGTCGAGCCGAGTCGACCGAGGATCCGCTCAAGATCCTGATCGGCGGTCTCGGCCTCGGTGGGCCGACTACCCGACTTCATGAACGCTTGCATGAGTGCGTTCGCGGGCTTCAGATTCGTGGTTGCCATGGTGTCTCCTTGGATTGGGGGTACCTCGGGTACCCAGGTGGTTGCGTTAGTCCGTCAGAATCGATCTGAGGGCTTGTTTCAGTGCCACCCTTCGGTGGCGTAGTCCTTCACAGACTTGATCGGTGGCAGCGACGACGGGGGAGCGGGCTGATTCCACTTCCGCCGGTACAGCTCGAATCGTTCGTCATCGTCATCGGTCCACGAGACGTCAGAACCGCCAGCGTCCACGTACCGCTGGCGCTTGGCGAGATAGTCCTGGAATCGCTCGTACTGTTCGCCTTCGGTGGGCAGTCGCTTGGTTGCTGTGAATGTCATTCGTTCTCGTCCTTTGCGTGTCGTAGTAGATCGGTCATGGAGTAGATCTGGACCGGGTAGTCCGTGTCCGGTGCGAAGTAGCGGCCAGCCGGTTTGAGACCGGCCTCGGCCCAGTCGAGCAACGTCGATGTGCTGATGCCGTACTCGGCGGCGAGGTCATCGGGGGTTGCTGCGTAGGGGAGTAGTCCGGTCGTGTTCATCACGCACCAACCAGGTGCTTGAGGATTTCCCAGAGGTCGATCTCGCCCTCTACCGGGGGGATCGTGGCGTACGAGAACACCTGGTACCAGCCACCAACATTGACCACGATGGACACCAGACCGGGGTCTATGTCCACCAGTTCGGGGTTCACTTCGCCGGAGGTGACCTGGAGGGTCGTCGGGTCGGTGCCAACCATGGCGGTGCCAGTCGCGTTGAGACGCGGGTGGTGAGCGCGAATAACGATGGTTCCGCTGGTGCTGTCGGGGTCGGAACTGCCTCCGACGTCGGTAATGATGCCGCGAATAATGGTCATTCGATGCCCTCCCCGAACCGGTTGACGATGGACTGGGCCACTGCTTCAGGCGTGGCACCGGGGTCTGTACCGAGCGCCATGGTGTCTAGGTCCACGTGGACTCCCTGGGCCTCCAGGGCGCGGACCAGCTCTAGGGCCGCGCGCTGCTTGGCCTTGTACGCCTTGTCCGTCGCCAGCGAGCAGGATCGACACTGTCCGGTCTTGGTCTTGTCGTGAGCTGGGTGCAAGTTGTTCCTGCACAGCTCGATTGGGTGTTGCATGGTTCCTCCTTCCGAGGAGTAGAGCTACTTGGATATGGCACAAAAAAAGGACCCAGCTCGACGGGAGCTGAGTCCGTTGTTCTTCGATCTGGTGATCGGAAGCTGTTGGGTGTCGGCCTTGGTGGGCCGACCCGGAGGAGCTGACATGGGGTGGTGTCGCTCGACTCCGGGCCGGTGGACCACCAACAACCCCTGCGAGGCACCGCACCTCGCAGCCTGTCGCGGGAGAGAGACCGCGACAAGTTCTTGTGTGAGGGTCTAACCCCTCACTCTGTAGTACATTCGACTTTCAGAAAAAGGGTCGTCACTTCGTTCCCCTCACCCTGTAGTAGGTGAAACTTTTCGGATTTAGGCCGAACCTAGTTCCCACGATGCGGGAACATGCTGGTAGGGGGAGTCCCACTGTGAGCAACGTCACGCTAAGAGCCCTTGTGGGAGTGCGTCGGGAGCTGTACGTCGTCACTATGTAGTAGGTGCGGGTTTTCAAATTTCCCTGCCCTGAGCCCTCTGTTGTGACGAGCTTCACGGCTCGTCTCTCTCCCTCACTATGTAGTAGGTTCGACTTTCTGAAAAAAGTCGGATCTGAACCTAGTTTGTGACGAGACTCACCGCCTCGCCTTCCCTCTCACTATGTAGTACATGTATGTTTTCGCCGAGATGCAGTGTGAGCCCTCTGATGCGACGAGCTTCACAGGCTCGTCTTCCTCGGCTCTCACTCTGTAGTACATGCGGGTTTTTCAGTTTCCCTGGCCTAAGCCCACTTATGTGACGCGCTTCACTTAATCTGACTCATTTTGTTTACTGTCAGGAAACACCCCATCGGGGGTGCTTGTCCTTATATCTCTATGCACGCCTTCGGGCGTGCCGGTCTGGTACCGTCGGAACCTAAGGATGCGCCCACGGGTGGATCCGGATGAAGTCGTGTCTTGACCCGGATCCACGATGCCGATTCCTGGCCCTGAGGGACACGCTGACGGCCTCTAGTGCCGTAGGTGGGACAACTTCATGGATACGGGGGTCCGATGCGTCTGCGTGGACGCTGGGCACCAGCATTCGCGTATGTCGAGGTCAGGTGATGTTTCCGGCCCCTCACGCGGGCACGCGAAACAAGGAACTAAACCCCGGTTTTCCCAGTTGGGGGAAGAATTACCAGGACCCTGAGGTCCTGGAAACTACCGTTGACCAGTAAGAACAACTACCGGTAACGAGATCCCTGAGGGGATCTCTTACGGGAGATTCCTGAAGGAATCTCTAAACGACGGGCGCGTGTGTACGCGCGTAGGCCAGGTCCGGGACCAGCGTCAAATCCGCTGGTCAGCGAGTGCCGGCCAAACCTCGGCACCGGGCCACCGGAAAGTGACCTCGGACTGTTTCCTGTCAGTAGACAAATCTGGTCGGTCTGAGTGCAACCTGGTGGCGTTGCGTCGTTGCATTGCAGGGCCTGGGGACGTTGCGTCGCACGTTGCACCCCGGTGCGACGCGTGCAACATCGGTGCCATGTTCCGGTGCAACATCAGGGTGCAACACGGCTGTGACCTGGGAGTGTTGCACCGCAACGGGTGCGACATCCGCGGTATCCACGGGTGCCACGTTGCACTCTTCAAGTGCAACAGTGTCACGGGCTGCCGGTGCAACGTTGCACTCAGCCTGCAACGCAATGCTGGGGGTTCCGTAGACTGCTCTCGCCCCTCAGCGGACTGTCCCGTCCTCGTGAGGGGCTTTCTCGTGTCGACCAAAGGGCGTAGTCGGTTCACGGGCATACGATCTCCCACTATGGGAATCAAGGTGAGTGCTGATCTGTACGAACTGACTTGGGGGGACCTTTTCAACCTGGTCGATTTGGCGCGTGGCGCTGGTGTCGATGAGAGCGACGAGGTAACTCAAGTCCCAGTCGAGAATCACGACGAGAACGTGATCGACCGATTCGAGCTGGAGTTGCCTAATGGCACCTCGATTCGGAGAAGCCCGACTCTGTCCAACGAGGACCGCGACCGTTTCGCGGAAGCACTGGACCAAGTCATCGAACGCGATGGGGATGCTCGGGCGTCGATGATTGAACTCAAGGAACTCCGAGACTGGCTGGTCTAGCCCCAGGGCGTGGCCGGGGTCCCGAAAGACCCCGGCTACTCTCCGAGCATGTCGAGATGGGTTTCTTTCGTTAGTTCGCACCTGGAAGCCAACGGCTGGACCCGGAATCGGCTAGCCAAGGAGATTGGTCTCAACGCGTCTGTCGTCTCGCGTTGGATGAACGACGGCATGGAACCTGGGATCAAGTCGATCCGGTTGGTAGCGGAGGCGTTCGGGGTTCCCGTCACCAGGGCGTTGCTGGCAGCCGGTGCGGTGACAGCGGATGAACTCGGGATTGTGCCGGTGGTCGCTCCCGACCCGGATCTGTTGACCGATGAGGAGCTGTTGAGCCAGCTCGCTAAGCGGATGCAACAGCGTCGAACCGAGGTGATTGTTCCGGCTGAGCCAGCGGCTCCCGTCGTGGTGGATCGTTCGTCTTCACGAGGGGCGCAGTTGCGAGGATGGACACCTCCTTCGAGGTGACTGGGTTAGCTCCAGTCCAGTTCCTCGGCTCGTTTCTCGGATGTCTTGATCAGTTGCTGTCGCCACCCTTTCGGTGGCGGCCAGGGAACACCCCACCGGGCTAGCTGGTCGCGGGTCCATCCGCCTTTGGGTGTCTTTGCTGCTTCGATCTCGTCTGCGGAGGGCATCCTCGCGTCTCCTTCGTGGTTGTGTCCCAAGATCTTACGGCTCTGGTGTTCGTGGCTCTCGGTGCATCTGAGAGCCGGGAACGCTGCGGGAAACTACACCGGGTGCTGAAGGCTGGTGGGGCGCGGGTGTCCCTGTCTGTTTGGAAGACAGGAACGCGCCACCGGTACGCAGTTAGGAGTACGGGTATGCGGTCAGTGTCGGGTCACGGGTATTACTCGCTCACCCACCGGCCGGGATGTGTACCACGGTCTCCGTCTGTCGACGGCAAGGGTCGTCGGGCGGTCCTTCTAGGTAAGCGACCAGCCGTGGTACTCGAATGCGCTTGTCGGCGCATGGGAGGAGATCCCGCTCTGACCGGGGACGACTCCGGTTGTGCCCCGTGTGGGATTAGCCGGATCACCCGTTGGGATCTACGGGCGCAGAGACTACGAACACACGGGGGTGAAGACCTCGGTTACCGAATCGGCCCTTGTACCTGCACCCCCGTTTCGGCCCTGAGATCGCTTCTAAGCGACTTTCAGGGCTTTGGTGGTGTCAGAGGTAGGGCTGAGCATCCAGTCGGGATGCGATGACTCGGAGGTCTTGTTCCCGGAGGACCGGGACGCTCCGGTAGTCGGTCACTGAGAGACCGATCTCGACGGCTCCAAGCTCCAGCTCACCCAAGGTGAGACCGGCAGCGTCGATGACGTCCTCGGTGTCGGCACCGAGAAGATCAGCGGCTTGGTTGATCGTGTAGGCGTCCGCTTGACGCTGGACGCTAGACTTGTGCCTACGGTTCATAACGGCTGCTCCGTTGTGTCCTAGACCCTGGTCGGTGTTGGTAGCACCTACCGGGGTCGTTTCATTTGTGGGGTTTACCTGGGGTTATCCAGTTGCGCTAAAGCTGCAATCCCACTCGTGGAACATCACTCGGAACACCCGCACAGCTTAGGGGCACTCCGCGAGGCGGCATGATGGACGCATGGATCCGGTAGAAGAGGTGGTGGGTGAGGACTACGGCGACGCACGACTCCCCGCGCAGAACTGGCAGCGGCGGCACTACACGAAATGCAACTTCCGCGACGCCGACCTGAGTGAACTCCGCACCGAGTCGGTGATCTTCACCGAATGCGATTTCACGGGCGCCGACCTCGCCGAGTCGCGTCATGTGGGGACGGCGTTCCGCTCGTGCTCGTTCACCAGAACGACGCTGTGGCACAGCGAGTTCCGCAACTGCAGCTTCCTCGGTTCGGAATTCGACAACTGCAGGCTGCGCCCGATGGTCTTCGACGAATGCGATTTCACGCTCGCGTCGCTGGGCGGCGCGGACCTGCGCGGACTCGATTTCACGGACTGCCGGTTCCGGGAAGCCAACCTCGTCCGCACGGACCTCCGCCGCGCCGTACTCCGCGCCGCGGATCTGTTCGGCGCCCGCACCGGCGGCGCGAAATTCGACGGCGCGGACCTGCGCGGGGCCCACGTCGACGCGAACCTGTGGACGGCGGTGTCGCTGGACAAGGCGCAGATCGAGCTCACCCAGGCCATCGCGTACGCGACGGCCAACGGGCTCGTGGTGGAACCGACCTGACGCGCGTATGGCGAACCTGAAACAATGGGGCACGTGACTGCAACGATCCTCGATGGCAAGGCGACCCGCGACGAGATTTTCGAAGACCTGAAGGTGCGGGTGAGCGCCCTGAAGGACAAGGGCATCACGCCCGGTCTCGGCACCGTTCTGGTGGGGGACGACCCGGGGTCGGCCGCCTATGTGCGCGGGAAGCACAACGACTGCGCGAAGGTCGGGATCACCTCGATCCGCCGCGACCTGCCCGGTGACATCACGCAGGAGAAGCTCGACGCCACCATCGACGAGCTCAACGCCAACCCCGACTGCACCGGCTACATCGTGCAGTTGCCGCTGCCGAAGCAGCTCGACGAGAACGCGGCCCTCGAGCGCATCGACCCCGACAAGGACGCCGACGGCCTGCACCCGGTCAACCTGGGCCGGCTGGTGCTGGGCAAGGAGGCGCCGCTGCCGTGCACGCCGCGCGGCATCCTGCACCTGCTGCGCCGGTACGAGGTGCCGATCGAGGGGGCGCACGTCGTCGTCGTCGGTCGCGGTGTCACAGTGGGCCGCCCGATCGGTCTGCTGTTCACCCGGCGCAGCGAGAACGCCACCGTCACGCTCTGCCATACCCGCACGCGGGACCTCGCCGCGGAGGTCCGCCGCGCCGACATCGTCATCGCGGCGGCGGGTGTTCCCGGTCTGGTGACGGCCGACATGGTCAAGCCCGGCGCTGCGGTGCTCGACGTGGGCGTGAGCCGCACCGAGGACGGACTGCGCGGCGACGTGGCGGCGGACGTCGCCGAGGTCGCCGGTTTCCTGTCCCCGAACCCCGGTGGTGTCGGACCGCTCACCCGCGCCTTCCTGCTGACCAACGTCGTGGAGCGGGCCGAGCGTGTCGCAGCGTCTCTCGGCTGAGATGGCCGACTGGGGGCAATTCGCGAAGAAGAACCTGCCGATGCTCGCAGTCCTCGTCGTCATCGTCGTGGCCGTGGTGTTCGTGCTCGCGGATCGGTGGCGGCGAGGGGCGTTCGTGTTCGGTGTCGCCACGCTGCTCGCGGCGGTCTTCCGGTTGATGATGCCGTCGGAGCGCGTGGGGCTGCTCGCGGTGCGCAGCAAGCCCTTCGACGTGGGCGCGCTCGTCGCCGTCGGGGGCGCGATCGTGTGGCTGGCCGTGTCGATCGACCCGCTCGGAACCGACTAGCGGTCCGAGCGGGCGTCGCCCGCGCCGGTGTCAGCGCCCGGTGCGTGCCAGCTGCATCGTCTCGGAGAGCAGCTTCGCGACTGCGGCGGCCTCGGTGAGGAACCCGTCGTGGCCGTCCCGCGAGTTGAGCACGCGCAGTCCGTCGCAGGTGGGGATGTCGTTGGCCAGATCCTCCTGCAGGCGGATCGGGTAGAGGCGGTCGGAGTCGACGCCGCCCACGATGACGGGTGCGGTGATCTTCCCCAGCGCCGCGGCGATGCCACCGCGACCGCGGCCCACGTCGTGCCGGTTCATGGCCTCGGACAGCAGCACGTACGTGCTCGGGTCGAATCTGCCGACCAGCTTGTCGGCCTGGTGCTGGAGGTAGCTCTCGACGGAGTACCGTCCGCCGCGCCACGGGTCCTCGCCGTCCTGCGGCGAGTTCGCGAACCGGGAGTCGAGTTCGCTCTCGCTGCGGTACGTCAGGTGCGCGATCCGGCGGGCGATGCGCAGTCCGGCCCGGGGGATACGGCCGGTGCCGTGATAGTCGCCGCCCTGCCAGTCGGGGTCGCTGGTGATGGCCGCGATCTGGGTGGTCTGCGTGCCGATCTGGTCGGCGGTCGCGCGGGCTCCGACGGCGAGAACGAGCGCTGACGCCACCTGGTCCGGGTAGGTGACGGCCCACTCGAGCGCGCGCATTCCGCCCATCGAACCACCGACGACGGACGCCAGCTTGTCGATGCCCAGCAGGTCGGTGAACTTCTTCTCGGCCGCGACCTGGTCGCGGATGGAGATCTCGGGGAAGCGGCTGCCCCACGGGCGCCCGTCCTCGGCGATCGAACCGGGACCGGTGGTGCCGCGGCAGCCACCGAGGACGTTGGTCGCGATGACGCACCACTCGTCGGTGTCGATCGGCGCACCCGGACCGACCATTCCGGTCCACCAGCCGGGGGAAGGGTGTTCGTCGGTGACGGGTCCGGTGACGTGGGAGTCGCCGGTGAGGGCGTGCTCGACGAGCACCACGTTGTCGCGGTTCGGGGACAGCTCACCCCATCGTTGCACGGCGAGGGACACCGACGGGATCACCGTTCCGCTCTCGAGCTCGAGCGATCCGATGTCGATGGTGCCGAGACGTCCGTCCGCCACGGGCAGGTTCTGTACAGCGCTCACGGTCAAGATGCCGCCGCCGTAAGTCCGGTCTCGATATCGGCGATGATGTCGTCGATCCCTTCGATGCCGACAGCCAGGCGGACCAGTCCGGGGGTGACGCCGCTGGCGGCCTGCTCCTCGGGGGTCAGCTGGGAGTGTGTGGTGGACGCGGGGTGGATCACCAGCGAGCGGACGTCGCCGATGTTCGCGACGTGGCTGTGCAGGGTGAGCGCGTTGACGAACTTCTTGCCCGCGTCGATGCCGCCTGCGAGTTCGAACGTCACGATGGCGCCCGCACCCCTCGGCGCGATCTGCTTCGCCCGGTCGTGCCAGGGCGACGACGGGAGCCCGGCGTATCCGACGGATACGACCTCCGGTCGCGCCTCCAGGTACTGGGCGACGGCGGTCGCGTTGGACACATGTCGCTCCATCCGAAGGCTCAGCGTCTCGAGGCCCTGCGCGATGAGGAACGCGTTGAACGGGGAGATCGCCGAACCGAGGTCGCGGAGCAGCTGCACGCGCGCCTTGAGGGCGAACGCGGGCGGTCCGAGTTCGGAGTAGACGACGCCGTGGTAGCTCGGGTCCGGGGTGGTGAAGTTGCCGTGGCGCCCCTGGGTCCAGTCGAACGTGCCGCCGTCGACGATGACACCGGCGATCGCGGTGCCGTGGCCGCCGAGGTACTTGGTGGCCGAGTGCACCACGATGTCCGCGCCGTGCTCGAGGGGGCGGATCAGGTAGGGGGTGGCCACCGTGTTGTCGACGATCAGCGGGAGTCCGTGCTGATGCGCGATCCCGGAGATGCCGGGCAGGTCGAGGACGTCGTTGCGGGGATTGGAGATGGTCTCGCCGTAGAACGCCTTCGTGTTGTCCCGGACCGCGTCCTTCCACTGCTCGAGGTCGTCGGGGTCTTCGACGAACGAGACCTCGATGCCGAGCTTGGGCAGCGTGTAGTGGAAGAGGTTGTAGGTGCCGCCGTACAGCCGCGGGCTGGAGACGATGTGGTCGCCTGCCTCCGCGAGGTTCAGGATCGCGATCGTCTCGGCTGCCTGTCCGGAGGACAGCAACAGTGCGGCGACGCCGCCTTCGAGGGCGGCGATGCGCTGCTCGACCGCGTCCTGTGTGGGGTTCATGATGCGGGTGTAGATGTTGCCCGGCTCGGCCAGCCCGAACAGCGCGGCAGCGTGATCGGTGCTGTCGAACGTGTACGAGGTGGTCTGGTAGATCGGCAGCGCCCGCGCCTTGGTGGTCGCGTCGGACGTCTGCCCGGCGTGGATCTGCTTGGTCTCGAACGACCAGTTCTCGGTCATGTGCTGTCTACTCCAGTGGTCTGACGAGGCGCGGACGGAGTGCTGGTTCGTTCGCGCGCAGGGCTTGTCTGGGGTCTATCTACGACAACAACAACACATCATGAACCTCCGATGTCGGACCCGCGCTTGTCACCCGACTGTTGTATGAATCAGGGAACCAGGTCATCACCCGGGGCACCCCACCGCGGTGGAGGGTTGCCGGCCAGCTAGCCGGGGCTCGTTGCTGGCACTCATGACCTGGAGTGAATCTTAGCGGCTGAGGCGGAACGACCGGAAACGGCACCGATCAGGGCCGCTAGCAGGGAAAAGTTACCCGCGAGTAGGGGTGGGTCGTGCGCCCCACATGTTGCGAGCCGCTCGCATAGCAGTACGCTTGTCTTGTTTAGGTGCGGTCTCCCCAGGGGCCGCCTTGACCGTCTACGTTTGATAAGCGAACCGTTCGCGGACCCACTCACAAAGTGCGCCCGCAACCGTGTAACCAGGGAAACTTCCTAGGAGGACGCGAAGCACCCATGTCCAAAATCAAGGTTGAGGGCACCGTCGTCGAACTCGACGGCGATGAGATGACGCGCATTATCTGGCAGTTCATCAAAGACAAACTGATCCATCCTTACCTGGATGTGAACCTCGAGTACTACGACCTCGGCATCGAGTACCGGGACGAGACCGACGACCAGGTGACCGTCGACGCGGCCAACGCCATCAAGAAGCACGGCGTCGGCGTCAAGTGCGCGACCATCACCCCGGACGAGGCACGCGTCGAGGAATTCGGTCTCAAGAAGATGTGGCGGTCGCCCAACGGCACCATCCGCAACATCCTCGGTGGGACGATCTTCCGCGCGCCGATCATCATCTCCAACGTTCCGCGACTGGTTCCGGGCTGGACCAAGCCGATCATCATCGGCCGTCACGCCTTCGGTGACCAGTACCGCGCCACCGACTTCAAGGTCCCCGGCCCCGGCAAGGTGATGATCACCTACACGCC
This sequence comes from Rhodococcus wratislaviensis, assembly GCF_900455735.1. Lineage (GTDB taxonomy): Bacteria > Actinomycetota > Actinomycetes > Mycobacteriales > Mycobacteriaceae > Rhodococcus_F > Rhodococcus_F wratislaviensis. The sequence continues at coordinate 31,814 of NZ_UAUI01000019.1, forward strand.
CGAGGACGGCAGCGAGCCGATCGAGCACGAGCTGGTGAACTTCCCCGAGGGCGGCGGCGTCGTCCAGGGACAGTACAACTTCACCAAGTCCATCGAGGACTTCGCGCGCGCCTCGCTCAACTACGGCCTGCAGCAGAACTACCCGGTGTACCTGTCGACCAAGAACACCATTCTCAAGGCGTACGACGGCGCGTTCAAGGACATCTTCCAGCATGTCTACGAGACCGAGTTCAAGCCGGAGTTCGACGCGGCAGGCCTCACCTACGAGCACCGCCTCATCGACGACATGGTCGCGTCGGCGCTCAAGTGGGAGGGCGGCTACGTCTGGGCCTGCAAGAACTACGACGGCGACGTCCAGTCCGACACCGTCGCGCAGGGCTTCGGATCGCTCGGCCTCATGACCTCCGTGCTGCTGACCCCGGACGGAAAGACGTGTGAGGCCGAGGCCGCACACGGCACCGTGACGCGTCACTTCCGTCAGCACCAGCAGGGCAAGCCGACGTCCACCAACCCCATCGCGTCGATCTTCGCGTGGACCCGTGGACTCGAGCACCGCGGCAAGCTGGACAACACCCCCGACGTCATCGGCTTCGCCCAGAAGCTCGAAGACGTGGTCATCAAGACCGTCGAGGGTGGCCAGATGACCAAGGACCTCGCGATGCTGGTCGGCGGTGACCAGGGCTACCTGACCACCGAGGAGTTCCTCGGTGCGCTGGACATCAACCTCCAGAAGGCCATCGCCGAGCAGTAGGCACCGAGCCACAGCGTTACGAACGGGACGTCCCTCACGGGGCGTCCCGTTCGGCGTCTCCGGGCCCGGGTGAGTCATCTCACGGTCGCTCGATGCGCGAAAAGCGGAATCCGGGGAAGAGAATTTCGACGTGGGTCGTTGCGCAACGAGGCGCCGTGCGCCGCGTAGCCGTCTCTCTGCCTAGTCGAAAGTTCTTCTGTGAGCACCTCCACCCCCGTCCGCCCCGAGCACCTCGGTGTCATCGCGCAACATCCGTCCGTCCGCAAGCTCGCCATGATTGCGCTCGCGCTCGGTGGCTTCGGGATCGGGACCACCGAGTTCGTGGCGATGGGGCTGCTGCCCGAGATGGCGTCGAGTCTCGGGATCACCGAGCCGACGGCCGGGCACGTCATCTCGGCGTATGCGCTGGGTGTGGTCGTGGGCGCGCCACTCATCGCGGCGCTCACCGCGCGGGTGCCCCGCAAGACGCTGCTGATCGCGTTGATGGCGGCGTTCACGATCGGCAACGCCGCCACCGTGTTCGCGCCGAACTACGGCGTGCTGATGGCCGCGCGGTTCGTGGCGGGCCTCCCGCACGGCGCCTACTTCGGTGTCGCGGCCCTCGTGGCGGCGCACCTCGCGGACCGCGGCCAGCGGGCCAGGGCGGTCGCTCTCGTCATGATGGGACTGTCGGTGGCCAACGTCGTCGGCGTTCCCGTCGCCTCGTGGCTGGGCCAGACGCTCGGCTGGCGCAGCGCCTTCGCGCTCGTGGCCGTGATCGGTGTGGTGACACTGGGCGCGATCTGGTCGTGGGTGCCCGCGCTCGCCGCCATGCGGATGTCGAATCCCCTCACCGAACTCGGTGCCCTGCGCCGCGCGCAGGTGTGGATGACGCTCATCATCGGCATGGTCGGGTTCGGTGGCATGTTCGCCGTCTACACGTACATCAGCACGACGCTCACCGACGTCGCCGGGCTGTCGCGGTCGCTGGTGCCGCTCGCCCTGATGATCTACGGGCTGGGCATGGTCGCGGGCAACCTGATCGGCGGCCGGCTCGCAGACCGGGCGCTGATTCCCGGTCTGTTCGTATCGATGACGGCGCTCGGGGTATTGCTCGGCATCTTCGTGATCGCCTCGCACAACCCGTACACGGCGCTGCTGCTGGTGTTCTTCGTCGGTGCGGCGGGTGCGTCGATGGTTCCCGGACTGCAGACCCGGCTGATGGACGTCGCCGCCGATGCCCAGACCCTCGCCGCCTCCCTCAACCACGCGGCCCTCAACATCGCGAACGCGTTCGGGGCGTGGATCGGTGGCGTCGTGATCGCGGCCGGCTACGGCTACACGGCGCCCGCCGCGGTCGGTGCTCTGCTCGCCGTGGCGGGACTCGTGGTTCTCACCGTGGCGGTCGCGATGGAACGCCGCAGCGCCCGTTCGTCTCGGTAGTCGCGCTGTCGTACGCGTCCGCTACGGTGCTTGCCGTGCCACACATCATCACCACCGTCAATGTCAACGGCGTCCGCGCGGCCGCCCGCAAGGGACTCACCGAGTGGATCGAGCGCACGGAGGCCGACGTCGTCTGCCTGCAGGAGACGCGGGCGTCCGACGAGCAACTCGCCGAGACGCTCGCGCCCGCCCTGGAGGGCGGATGGAATCTGGTGTCGGCGGAACCGTCGTCGAAGGGGCGCAACGGCGTCGCGATCCTGTCCCGGAAACCTGCCGACGCCTTCCGTGTCGGCCACGGTGACGACGAGTTCGCGACCGCGGGCCGCTACCTCGAGGCCGACTTCGACGACCTGACCGTGGCGAGCCTGTACCTGCCCTCCGGGGAGGCCCAGACGCCCCGGCAGGAAGAGAAGGAGCGGTTCATGGACTCCTTCGCCCGGTACCTCACCGATACCGCAGCGGCCGCCGCCACGGCGGGCAGGCACGTCGTGGTCTGCGGCGACTGGAACATCGCCCACACCGAACTCGACCTGAAGAACTGGAAGACCAACAAGAAGAACTCCGGGTTCCTGCCTCACGAGCGGGAGTGGTTCGGGGCCCTGTTCGCCGAGGACGCGCACTGGACCGACGTGGTCCGGCAGCTGAATCCCGACATCGCCGGGCCGTACTCGTGGTGGTCGTATCGCGGGAAGGCGTTCGACAACGACTCCGGCTGGCGCATCGACTACCAGATCGCCACCCGGGAACTGGCGGAGCGGGCCAAGCAGGCCGTCGTCGAGCGCGCCGAAACCTACGACCAGCGGTGGTCCGATCACGCGCCGGTCACCGTCCAGTACCGCTGACGACCGGTATCTGATTCGTGTCGTCACGGCGCACGTGAAAAGATCAGTACTCATGTCGACCCCTGCAGCTCAGAAACCCACCGCGAAACCGCGGGTGCTCTCCGGCATCCAGCCCACCGCCGACTCGTTCCATCTCGGCAACTTCCTGGGTGCTCTGCAGCAGTGGGTGCCTCTGCAGGACGACTTCGACGCGTTCTACTTCATCCCCGACCTCCACGCGATCACGGTGGCGCAGGACCCGAAGGAGCTGCGCCGTCGCACGAAGATCGCGGCGGCGCAGCTGCTGGCCCTCGGAATCGACCCCGACCGCGCCACGCTGTTCGTGCAGAGCCAGGTGCCCGAGCACGCGCAGCTGGCGTGGGTCCTCAACTGCATCACCGGTTTCGGTGAAGCGAGCCGGATGACGCAGTTCAAGGACAAGTCGGCCAAGCAGGGCAGCGAGAACGCGAGCGTCGGCCTGTTCACGTATCCGGTGCTGATGGCTGCCGACATCCTGCTCTACCGTCCGCAGCGGGTCCCCGTCGGCGAGGACCAGCGTCAGCATCTCGAACTGGCCCGCGATCTCGCCCAGCGGTTCAACACACGGTTCGGGAAGGCGTTCGTGATTCCCGAGGCCCAGATCATCAAGGGCACCGCCAAGATCTACGACCTGCAGGATCCGACGTCGAAGATGAGCAAGTCCGGTCCGAGCCCCGCCGGGCTGATCAACCTCCTCGACGACCCCAAGGTGTCGGCGAAGAAGATCAAGTCCGCGGTCACCGACAACGAGCGGGAGATCCGCTACGACCCGCAGGCCAAGCCCGGTGTGAGCAACCTGCTCACCATCCAGTCCGCGCTGTCCGGCACCCCGGTCGAGACATTGGTGTCCGGGTACGAGGGCAAGGGATACGGCGACCTGAAAACCGATACGGCCGACGTCCTCGCCGAGTTCGTGACACCGTTGAAAGCGAAGGTGGAGGCGTACCTCTCGGACGAGGCCGAACTCGATCGTGTCATCGCGGCCGGTGCCCACCGCGCCCGTGAGGTGTCGTCACAGACCCTGGCGGCCGTGTACGAGAAGGTTGGGTTTCTGACACCGAAGGGATGAGCACTGTGGCTGACGAACCGAGTTTTCTCGACAGGCAGCGGGCAGCGCGCCCCTGGTTCGACCATCTGATGCGGGCCGCACAGCGGTACCAGCAGCAGAAGGGCGACTATTACGCGGCGGGAATCACGTATTTCAGTGTGCTCGCCCTGATTCCGATCCTGATGGTCGCGTTCGCCATCGCCGGTTTCGTCCTCGCCGGTCAGCCGGAGTTGCTGCAGGAACTGCAGGACAGCATCACCAAGAACGTTCCCGGAAGTCTGGGCGAGACGCTCAACACCGTCATCGACTCGGCGATCGCCTCCCGCGCCAGCGTGGGCGTTCTCGGTCTGCTCGGTGCCGCCTACGCGGGACTCGGGTGGATGGCGAACCTGCGCGACGCGCTGACGGCGATGTGGGAGAGCCAGCGCGAGTCGAAGGGATTCGTGCGAACCAAGCTGGGCGACGCGGCCGCTCTGCTGGGGCTGGGGCTGGCGATGGTGGTCTCCCTCGGCGCCTCCGCGCTGAGCAGCGGTCCCGTGGCCCGAACGGTCGTCGAGTGGCTGAACCTCGACGACGTGCCCGGAATCGATTCCGGGTTGCGCGCACTGTCGACCGTGGTGTCGCTTCTCGCGACGTGGGCGGTGTTCACCTGGGTGATCGCGCGACTGCCGCGCGAACCCGTGACGTTCCGCAGTGCCCTCAAGGGGGCGCTGCTGGCGGCCGTGGTGTTCGAGATCTTCAAGCAGGTGGGTGCCATCTACCTCTCGGCGGTCACGGCGGGTCCGGCCGGGGTGGCGTTCGGTCCGATCATCGGTCTGCTCGTGTTCATCTACCTGACGTGCCGGATGCTGCTCTTCTCGACGGCGTGGGCCGCGACCACCCGCGCCAGCCTCGCGCTCGCCTTTGTGCCGCCGCCGGATCCGGCTGTCATCACCCCGCGGATCGAGGTGCACGAGGGCCCGGGTGTGCGTGGGGGACTCGCCCTGGTCGGTGTGGGCGCCGTTGCGGCGCTCGGGTTGTCGGGACTGTTCACCCGCAACAAGCGCTGAGCCGGGCGCCGCGGCCCGTCAGCGCCTGCGGGACAGCCGGCGCGCGCAGAGCACGAGGACGAGGACGACCGCCGCCCCGACGACCCCCACACCTGCCCGCAGTGCCAGTGTGTTGTCGGGGTGGTCGGAACCCGACGCGACGACGGAACTCGTCGCCGCGGCCGAATCCTGTTGCGGCGGTGCGGCAAGCACCGCGGCGGAGCCCTCTTCGGCCGGATACAGGTCCTCGAGTGACCCCACCTGGGCGTCGCGGTCGAGGGCGAAACCGTAGTCCAGCAGTCGTGCCGCCTGCTCCCACGGCCGGATCGGCTGGGCTTCGGCTCCCATCAACGTCACCATCAGGCGGCGACCATCGTGATCGGCGCCGCCGACGTACGTGTGGCGGGCGTCGTCGGTGAATCCGGTCTTGCCGCCCAGCGCCCCGTCGTAGTTGTAGAGCAGCTGATTGTCGTTGGCCAGTGCGAACGGGGGCCGGTCCTGGTCGTCCGGGATCGCCGGGTCCTTCGGGAAACCCGGGAACTGCACCGTCTCGGTGGAGATGAGCGCCGCGAACGTCGGGTTCTTCATCGCGGTGTGGAAGATGAGTGCGAGGTCGAACGGTGAGCTGCTCATTCCGGGGCCGTCGAGCCCCGACGGGGTCGCGGTCCTCGTGTCGTGCGCGCCGAGGGTGTCGGCGAGGTGGTTCATCTTGTCGACCGTCGCGGCGTCGCCGCCGAGTTGCCGGGCGAGGACGTGGGCGGCGTCGTTCCCCGACGCCATCACCAGGCCCTGCATCAGCTGCCGGTTCGTGTACTGACCGTTCTTGCCGATCCCGACCGCGCTGCCCTCCACAGCGGCGTCCTCGGCGGTGGCGGTCACGGTCTTGTCGAGATCGAGTTCGCCCAGCGCCACGAGAGCCAGCAGCATCTTGATGGTGCTCGCCGGCCGGTAGCGGCCGTGCGGGTCCTTCGCCGCGAGCACGTCGCCGGTGTCGATGTCCGCGACCACCCAGCCGGACGCCGCGATGTCGGCGGGTAGCGCCGGCGCGTCGTCGGGAAGGATCACCCCGCACCCGTCCAGCTTCGGCCCGCCCACCGGCTCGTCGGGCACGGACACGGCGCTCGGTGTCGGATCACCCGGCTGGGGTACCTCGGACAGGTCGATCGCAGGCGCGGGGGCCGACCGGTTGGGGCAGTTGTCGGTGTTCGGGGTGGTGAACGGTGTGGCGGTGGGGGAGGAGGGCACCGCGGGCGGAATGGCCCCGGCAGCACTCACCGAGAGTCCGGCCAGCAGGGTTCCGGACACGACCGCGGTACACACTCGACGCCACATCATCGAAGAGGCAGCGTATGCGACGACCGGTCGACTTCCGAAAACGGACGCGTGTCGACACGCTTTCGTGACGTCCGCGCGACCGTTTCGGAAGGGGGACGCCGGATCAGATGAAACCCATGACCCGGACGGCGTCGCGTTCGGACTCGAGTTCCGCGACCGACGCGTCGATCCGCTTCCGTGAGAAGTCGTCGATCTCCAGGCCGTCCACGATCTGCCACGACCCGTCGACCGAGCGAACCGGGAACGAGCTCACCAATCCCTCCGGCACGCCGTAGGCGCCGGTGGAGGGCAGGGCCACAGAGGTCCAGTCGTCCTCGGGGGTGCCGAGCACCCAGTCGTGGACGTGGTCGATCGCGGCGTTGGCGGCGGAGGCCGCGGAGGATGCGCCGCGAGCCTCGATGATCGCGCTGCCACGGTTCGCGACCGTGGGAATGAAGTCGCCGGTGAGCCATTCGCGGTCGGCGGCGAACTCCGCACCGGACCGGTCCCCAACCCGCGCATGGAAGATGTCGGGGTACTGGGTGCTCGAGTGGTTACCCCAGATCGCGACGCGGCGGATGTCCTTCACCGCGGCGCCGGAGCGCCGTGCCAGCTGGGCGATCGCGCGATTGTGGTCGAGCCGGGTCAGCGCCGTGAATCGCTCCGCGGGGATGTCGGGGGCGTTGTTCGCGGCGACCAGCGCGTTGGTGTTGGCCGGGTTGCCCACGACCAGCACCCGGACTCCGTCCGCGGCAACCTGGTTGATCGCGCGACCCTGCACGGTGAAGATCTGCCCGTTCGCGGCCAGCAGGTCGCCACGCTCCATGCCCTTGGACCGGGGACGCGATCCGATGAGGAGCGCCACATCGGTGCCGTCGAAGCCCCGCTTCGGGTCGTCGTGGACCTCGACGTCGCGGAGCAGCGGGAAGGCGCTGTCGTCGAGTTCCATCGCGGTACCTTCGGCAGCGGACACGGCGGACGGAATCTCCAAGAGCCGCAGCCGGATCGGGGTGTCGGGTCCGAGCATCGCGCCTGCAGCGATCCGGAACAGTGCCGCGTAGCCGATGCTGCCTGCCGCTCCGGTGACCGTGACCACTGCGGGACTGGGCGACTGCGCCATGTGTGAACCTCACTGTCCGTCGGGAGCATCTGTTCTCGACACTAGCGCGGGGATTTCACCGTGGGACCGCTCGGACAGTGAGGTTGGACACGACGCAGGGCGCCCCCGACCGGATGTGGTCGGGGGCGCCCTGTGAACGTGCTCGGCAGACCTGGGTCAGCGCGCGAAGAGCAGCGCGCGCTTGACTTCCTGGATCGCCTTCGTCACCTGGATGCCACGGGGGCACGCGTCGGTGCAGTTGAACGTGGTCCGGCAACGCCAGACGCCGTCCTTGTCGTTGAGGATGTCGAGACGCTCCGACGCACCCTCGTCACGGCTGTCGAAGATGAAGCGGTGCGCGTTGACGATGGCGGCGGGGCCGAAGTAGCTGCCGTCGCTCCAGTACACCGGGCACGACGTGGTGCAGCAGGCACACAGGATGCACTTGGTGGTGTCGTCGAAACGTGCCCGGTCGTGCTGCGACTGGATGCGCTCACGGGTGGGCTCGTTGCCGGTGGTGATGAGGAACGGCTTCACGGCGCGGAACGCGTCGAAGAAGGGCTCCATGTCGACGACGAGGTCCTTCTCCACCGGCAGGCCCTTGATGGGCTCGACGGTGATCGTGACCGGCTTGCCGTCCTTGGGCAGCATGTCCTTCATGAGGAGCTTGCAGGCCAGACGGTTGACGCCGTTGATCCGCATCGCGTCCGAACCACACACGCCGTGGGCGCAGCTGCGGCGGAACGTCAGGGTGCCGTCGAGGTAGCCCTTCACGTACAGGAGCAGGTTCAGCATGCGGTCCGTCGGCAGCGCCGGAACCTGGAAGCTGTCCCAGTGCTGGCCCTCGCCGGACTCCGGGTTCATCCGCGCGATCTTGAGGGTGACCATGACGGCGCCCTCGGGCACGGGAGGGAGATCCGACTTGTTCTCGCTCTTGTCGACTGCAGGTGCGCTCATCAGTACTTACGCTCCATCGGCTCGTAGCGGGTCTGGACTACCGGCTTGTAGTCGAGACGGATGTCGGAGAGCAGGCCGTCGCCCTCCTTGTATGCCATCGTGTGCTTCATGTACTCGGCGTCGTTGCGATCCGGGTAGTCCTCGCGGGCGTGGCCGCCGCGCGATTCCTTGCGGTTCAGCGCGCCGACCACGGTGACCTCCGCCATTTCGAGGAGGAAGCCGAGCTCGACGGCCTCGAGCAGGTCGCTGTTGTAGCGCTTGCCCTTGTCCTGCACCGTGATGTGGTTGTAGCGCTCCTTGAGTGCGCGCACATCCGCGAGTGCCTGGGTGAGGCGCTCTTCGGTGCGGAACACGGAGGCGTTGTTGTCCATGGACTGCTGCAGCTCGCTGCGGATGTCCGCGACACGCTCGTGACCGTGGTCCGACAGGATGGTGGCCATCCAGTCGTCGACCATCTTCTCGGGTGCCTCGGGCATGTCGACGAACTCGCTGTTGTTGGCGTGCTCGGCGGCGGCGATGCCGGCGCGGCGTCCGAAGACGTTGATGTCGAGCAGCGAGTTGGTGCCGAGACGGTTCGCGCCGTGGACGGAGACGCAGGCGCACTCGCCGGCGGCGTACAGGCCCTGGACGATCTCGTCGTTGTTGCGCAGGACCTCACCGTTGATCCTGGTGGGGATGCCGCCCATGACGTAGTGGCAGGTGGGGTACACCGGCACGGGTTCCTTGACCGGGTCCACACCGAGGTAGGTGCGGGAGAACTCCATGATGTCGGGGAGCTTCTCGTCGAGGACTTCCTCGGGGATGTGGGTCACGTCGATGTAGACGTAGTCCTTGTTCGGCCCCGCGCCGCGTCCCTCGAGGACCTCGAGAACCATCGACCGCGCGACGATGTCGCGGGGTGCGAGGTCCTTGATGGTGGGGGCGTAGCGCTCCATGAACCGTTCGCCGTCGGCGTTGCGGAGGATGCCGCCCTCACCGCGCACGGCCTCGGAGATGAGGATGCCGAGCCCGGCCAGGCCTGTGGGATGGAACTGGTGGAATTCCATGTCCTCCAGCGGAAGACCCTTGCGGAAGATGATGCCCATGCCGTCACCGGTGAGGGTGTGCGCGTTGGACGTCGTCTTGTACATGCGTCCCGAGCCGCCGGTGGCGAACACGATGGACTTCGCGTGGAAGACGTGGATCTCACCGGTGGCCAGCTCGTAGGCGATGACGCCAGTGGCGACCGGGCCGTTCTCCGTCTCGGTGATCGCGATGTCGAGTGCGTAGAACTCGTTGAAGAACTCGACGTCGTGCTTGACGCAGTTCTGGTAGAGCGTCTGCAGGATCATGTGGCCGGTGCGGTCCGCGGCATAACATGCGCGGCGCACGGGGGCCTTACCGTGATCGCGGGTGTGACCACCGAAACGACGCTGGTCGATCTTGCCCTCGGGCGTGCGGTTGAACGGCAGACCCATCTTCTCGAGGTCGAGCACCGCGTCGATGGCCTCCTTGGCCATGATCTCGACGGCGTCCTGGTCGGCGAGGTAGTCGCCGCCCTTGACCGTGTCGAAGGTGTGCCACTCCCAGTTGTCTTCCTCCACGTTCGCCAGTGCGGCGCACATGCCGCCCTGGGCCGCGCCGGTGTGGCTGCGGGTGGGGTAGAGCTTGGTCAGTACCGCGGTGCGGGCGCGGGGACCGGCCTCGATCGCTGCGCGCATGCCGGCGCCGCCGGCACCGACGATGACCACGTCATAACGGTGTTCCTGCATGAAGTCTGTGCTCCCCTAGCTCGCCGAGATATTGGGGTCGAAGGTGAAGATGACGTACGTGCCGAGGCCCATGATCAGGATCATCGAGAGAACGAGGATCGTGGTCAGCCAGAAGCGCGTGGAGTCCTTGCGGGAGTAGTCCGCGATGACCGTGCGGAGTCCGTTTCCGCCGTGCAGCTGGGCAAGCCACAGCATGGTGAGGTCCCAGAACTGCCAGAACGGGCTGGACCAGCGGCCTGCGACGAACGCGAAGTTGATGCGGTGCACACCGTCGTCGAGCATCAGCATGATGAAGAGGTGGCCGAGCACGAGGAAGATCAGTGCGAGTCCGGAGAACCGCATGAACAGCCAGGCGTACAGCTCGAAGTTGTTCTTCGAGGTCCGGCGCGGAGAGCGCGGGTTGTCCAGGCTGGCGGGACGGTCGTAGGTCTTGCCGAGACTCTTGGCTTCTGTCGTCATGTCAGTGCCCCGCAAACATGTTGTAGAAGATGCGGCCGGCGCCCGGGATCATCACCAGGAACCAGATCGCGAGGATTACCCAGAGCATCAGGCGCTGGTACTGCGGTCCCTTGGACCAGAAGTCCACCAGCATCACCCGGACACCGTTCAGTGCGTGGTACAGCACCGCGGCGACGAGCGCGAGCTCCATGAGCCCGACGATCGGGTTCTTGTAGGTCTCGATGACACTGTCGTACGTGTCGGGATTGACCCGCACCAGCGCGGTATCCAGCACGTGCACGAATAGGAAGAAGAACGTCATTACGCCTGTGATCCGGTGCAAAACCCAGGACCACATTCCGGGGTCGCCCCGGTAAAGCGACCGTGTGCGCTCCTTGGCCGGAGCGGCTTCAGTCGTAGTACTCATCGAGTGCTGTGCCTCCAACGTCATTGGTGGACGTGTCGAGTCTGCGCAGCGTTGCGGACATACCACAACTGGGGACCCGACGTGATCCTGAACCGACTTCTCTGAACTCTAAACCCAACGGAAACGGGGGAACTAATTCGAGTCGGGGTTCGTACGCCCCCCGCAATTGAACTTAGGTTTGCCTCTCCAATACGAATCGGGCTGTCCCGGGCGAATCTCTGCATCCATTCAGCCCACGTGATTGGATGGGAAACTATGGTCGAGATCGATTGGAAACTGTTGCGCGCCAACGCGCATGAGGTGATGGGTCGGGCCTACGCGCCCTACTCCGGCTTCGCGGTGGGAGCAGCGGCGCTGGTGGACGATGGGCGCATCGTCGTCGGATGCAATGTGGAAAATGTCTCATACGGTTTGGGGCTCTGCGCCGAGTGCGTACTGGTCGGTAACTTATTTGCGGGCGGCGGCGGGCGATTAATCGCCTTCACCTGCTGTGACGCGAGTGGCGACATACTCATGCCGTGCGGACGCTGCCGGCAGATTCTCTTCGAGCACGGCGGCCCCGCACTGCTTGTCGACCACCGGGTCGGCGTGCGCCCATTGGAACAGCTGCTGCCGGACGCTTTCGGTCCGGAGGAGAAGGGGAGAATCAGCCATGCATGACGCCTCGTCGATCATCGCCGCCAAGCGCGACGGCAGAGAACTGTCCGGTGCAGAGATCGACTGGGTGGTCGAGGCATTCACCCGGGGGGTCGTGGCGGACGAGCAGATGTCGGCGCTGGCCATGGCGATCTACTTCCGTGGGATGACCCGCGAGGAGGTGAGCCGCTGGACCACGGCGATGATCTCGTCCGGTCGCCGCCTCGACTTCACCCACCTCGGCCGGCCCACCGTGGACAAGCACTCGACGGGTGGTGTGGGTGACAAGATCACGCTCCCGCTCGCACCGCTGGTCGCCGCGTGCGGCGCCGCGGTGCCGCAACTGTCGGGACGCGGGCTCGGTCACACCGGCGGAACCCTCGACAAGCTCGAGTCGATCCCGGGCTGGCGCGCCGACCTCGACACCTCCGAGATGGCCGAGATCCTGTCCGATCCCGCCGTCGGAGCGGTCGTGTGCGCCGCGGGCTCGGACCTGGCACCGGCGGACCGGCGGTTGTACGCGCTCCGCGACGTCACCGGGACGGTCGAGTCGATTCCCCTGATCGCCAGCTCGATCATGAGCAAGAAGATCGCCGAGGGCACCGGTGCGCTCGTGCTCGACGTCAAGGTCGGGTCGGGCGCGTTCATGAAGAAGCTCGACGACGCGCGGGAGCTCGCCCAGACGATGGTCGACCTCGGGAGCGACGCCGGAGTGCGGACGATGGCGTTGCTCACGGCGATGGACGCGCCACTCGGCCACACGGCGGGCAATGCGCTGGAGGTGCGGGAATCGCTGGAGGTGCTGGCCGGCGGCGGCCCGTCCGACGTCGTCGAACTGACCCTCGAGCTCGCGCGAGAAATGTTGAAGGCAGCCGGAATCGACGGAGTCGACCCCGCCGACAAACTGCGTGACGGCTCCGCCATGGACCGCTGGCGGAGGATGATCGCCGCCCAGGGCGGCGACCCCGACGCGCCGCTGCCGACGGCCCGGCACACCGAGGTGCTGCTCTCCGAGTCGGACGGGGTGGTGTGCGGCCTCGACGCCATGGCGGTCGGGCTCGCCGCATGGCGGCTCGGTGCGGGTCGCGCGCGACAGGGCGAGCCGGTGCAGGCGGGGGCGGGCATCGAGTTGCACGCGAAGCCGGGGGAGACGGTGTCGGTGGGCACCCCGCTCGTCACGCTGCACACCGACACGCCCGAACGGTTCGCCGCGGCGAAAGCCGCACTTTCCGAAGCCTGGACGGTCGTGGCCGACGCGCCGTCGGTGACCACGCCGCTCGTCATCGAGCGGATAGAGGATCCCTCACGCTAACGTCGTCGCATGACCGCACTGGATCTGTCGGCCCTGCGCCGAGCGCCGAAGGTGTTGCTGCACGACCATCTCGACGGAGGTCTCCGGCCCGAGACGGTTCTCGAACTCGCCCGCGACTGCGGCTACGACGCGCTGCCCGCCGACACCGCGCCTGCGCTCGCCACGTGGTTCCGGGAGGCCGCCGACAGCGGCTCGCTCGAGAGATACCTCGAGACGTTCGCTCATACGGTCGCGGTCATGCAGACACCCGTCGGGCTCGAACGCGTCGCCCGTGAATGCGCCGAGGACCTCGCGGACGACGGCGTGGTCTACGCCGAGGTCCGGTTCGCCCCGGAGCAGCACCTCGAAGAGGGGCTCACCCTGGACGAGGTGGTGGAACAGGTCCTGCTGGGGTTCGAGGCCGGGGAGTCGGCGGCGGAGGTGCGCGGCCAGAACATCCGGATCGGCGTTCTGCTCACTGCGATGCGGCACGCGGCGCGGTCCCGGGAGATCGCGGAACTGGCGATCCGGTTCCGGGACCGCGGCGTCGTCGGTTTCGACATCGCCGGCGCCGAGGCCGGCAATCCGCCCAGCCGCCACCTCGATGCCTTCGAGTACATGCGGGGCAGCAATGCACACTTCACGATTCATGCGGGCGAGGCGTTCGGTCTGCCGTCGATCCACGAGGCCATCGCGTTCTGCGGGACCGACCGGCTCGGGCACGGGGTCCGGATCACGGACGACATCACGATCGGCGACGACGGCGTCCCGGTGCTGGGCACGCTCGCGAACTATGTGCGGGACAAGAGGATCCCCCTGGAACTGTGTCCCAGTTCCAACGTCCAGACCGGGGCCGTGGACGCCCTCGAGAACCATCCGTTCGACCTGCTCGCCCGGCTGCGGTTCCGGGTGACCGTCAACACCGACAACCGGCTGATGAGCGACACCAGCATGAGTCAGGAGATGCTCCGCCTCGTCGAGACGTTCGGATACGGCTGGACGGATCTCGAGCGCTACACCATCAACGCCATGAAATCGGCATTCATCCCGTTCGATCAGCGGCTGCAGCTGATCGACGAGGTGATCAAGCCGGGATTCGCCGTGCTGGTGGGCTGAGCGCCCCAGAGGGCGGGCGCTCACACCGTCCGCAGGCGGGCCTCGAACTCCCGCTCGAGCGTCCGCCACGCCTCGGCCTCGGCGTCGAACGGTGCGCTGGGCGCCATCCGGGTCGGATCCGGGTTGAGGACGAACGAGACGTACCACCCCAGCGGCTCGGACGTCGCGAGTGCGGTTTCCACCGAATCGTCGTCGGCGAAATCGGCTGCATCGGTGAACAATTCGACTGCGAGGTCGAGCTGGTCCGCGTCCACGGACTCCGGGCCGGCGGCCAGGTCGTCGGCGAGACCGGGCAGGACGTACACGTTCTCGTCGGTGACCTCGACCTCGAGCGATCCGTCGACGGCCGCCACCTGGATCTCCTCGTACGTGCTGACCTGCGCGAGGGCGTGCTCGTGGTTGTCGGCGAGGTAGCGGGCCAGCGCGCGTTCGGACGTGAAGACGAAGATCGCGCCGTCACGCCCGAGAAAAAGCGCGTCGTCGTCGAGGTAGCAGCGGAGAGTGAAGTAGGTCTCCCCGGACGTGATGATCTTGACGGGGTCGACACCCACCGCACCCCAGAACGAGTCGTCCTCCTCCTCGTCCTCGGTATCGAGGTCGAGTGCCACGAACTCCTCGTCTTCCTCGGCCTCGTCGGCCACGTCGTCCACGTCGACGGTGTTCTCGTCGGCGGCCACCAGTTCGGCCTCGGCGACGGCTACGGCCTCGGCGTCCACCTCGGGGGTGGCGACGATGTTGTCGACGGCGTCGAGGACGTCATCCCAGCCCTTCGCGATGGCGGTGCCGATCTGGGCCCACAGCTCCTCGCCCTCGCGGCCCTCGAATGCGCTGGCACCTGCGGGGAGCGCGCCGAGAATGGGGTTCGCGTTGAAGAACTTGGTGACCACATCCAGTTCGCAGACCTCACCGATGTTGCGCACCATGTTGAGCGTGTCTTCGAGTTCGCTCACGACGAGAGCTTCGGGGTCGCTCGCCGCCAGCTCCGGCACACCGATCAGATCGAAGCAGAAGTTCTCGTCGGGCTCGAGTTCGGCGGCGGACAGCCCGGACACCACACTCCAGGCGGGATGCTCGACGAGATCGTTGTCGGTGTTCGTGCGGATGAAGGCAGCGAGTTCTGCCACTGATTCGAACCCGTAGAGGTCTTCCTCGTGACCAAGGAATGCTTCCCACTCGTCGTCGCCCTCACGCCACCGTGGTGCCCACAGTGTCACGAGGTCGCCGTCGGTGAGACCGAGTTCGATCGGGACGATGTCTCCAGCCATGGCGCGAAGCCTATCGACCCCGCGGCCAAAGTTATACCCGGGCTGTCTGCGGACCGTTTCCGACGTATTCCCCGCACCGACGAGATGCCGCTCAGCCAGACGGTCGTCGACTCGCCGCGGAGTGAGGGTCACACCTTCCCGAACGCGTCCTGCAGCGTCGTCATCACCCGAGTGCGCCGTTCGGTGGCGAGCCGGGCGGCCTCCTGCGTGGTGCTCGTGATCATCGTCGCGAGTGTGCGGGCGTCGAGCGCCGAGATGGAGTCGTCCATCCAGAGACCGGTCAACGTGCCGTTCCCGTCGACTTCGGCCGTGACCTGACCGGACTCGCTCGATGCGCGCGCCGTGATCGCCTGAAGCCCGGCGAGGGCCTCCTCGAGCAGATTCACCTGTTCGGTGGCCCGCCCGACGATCGCATCCATGTCGTGTTCGCTCACAGTGGTCGCATCCAGCTCGCCGGGGTGGGTTCTTCCTCGTCCTCGATCGCCTGCGCGGCCGCGACGTCGGCGCGCGTGGGCAGACCGAGCTTGTCGAGGATCTCGGCGGGCATGCCGTCGCAGGCGAGTTCGTCGCGCCGCCGCGCCCCGGCCTCCAAGGCCGAGCGCCTGCAGAGCGTCAGGATCTCGTCCGCGAGTCGCTGACCGCCGTACCGGAGTTCACGCGGATCGATGCGGAGTTCGAGTGGCAGGCCCTGCTCGGTGGTCCGGACCGAGACGGTGCCGGAGCGGTTGCTCACTGCGGCCGTGGTGCCGGCCGGGGGTGGGGTGGGGGGAAACATGATTCCTGTCATTCCGTGGGTCGGTAGAAGCCGTAGAAGCCCATGCCGCTGTTGCTGGTTCGAATCGGACCGACCTGCACGGGATCACCGGCCTCGACGAGTTGGCCGTTGCCGATCACCATCGCCACGTGACCGTCCCAGACGGCGAGGTCGCCCGGCATGAGGTCGCCCGGGTCGACCGCGGTGCCGACGTTCTGCTCCTGCGCCAGGCGCGGAAGACCCACGCCGGCTTCGCCGTACGCCCACTGTGTCAGTCCGCTGCAGTCGAGGCCCTCGCCGGGTGACGTCCCGCCCCAGACGTACGGGACACCCTGCTGCGACAGCGCGTTGCGGACGGCGTCGGCCGCCTCCTTGTTGGGGGCGACGGCGGTGCTGCCGTCGGGCAGGACCACCTCGACACCCTCGCCGCCGTGGGCGGAGTCCGAGGTGGACGGCCCGTGACCGGTACCGCCGGACCTGCCGGTGAGGGAATCCGCGCGGGATCCGCCCGAACCGCGTCCCCCCGAGGAGCGTGCGGCCGGGGCGGCGATGCTCGTCAGGCCCGACATCGGCGACGTTCCCGACGAACTCGCGAACCCGGACGCCGCGCGGCTCACCGCCTCGGAGCCCGCGGGCGCGACGGGGGCCGCGGAGGCGGGCATCGTGCTGGCCGCGGACGTGCTCGCGGGCGCGGCGGCAGCGGGCGCGGACGGGGTGTCTTCGGTGGGTGTGAGGGCGATCATCCTGCCGGTCTGCTCGCCGAGTTCGGCCCGCACCTTCGCGACGACCGCGGTGGCCCGGCCGAGGTGGTCGAGCGCCGCCGCGATGATCATCGCCTGACCGGGTGGGGTGGCCAGGGCGGGTCCGGCGGCGACCGCGAGGGAGATGAACGACTGCAGGATCTCCTGCAGTTGCAGCATTCCGGCCCGGACGATCTCGGAGGCCTCGGCGACGACGGCAGCCATGTCGTTGCCGCGATCGGAGACCGCGACCGTCGACCGCTGCGCCTCCTCGGTCTTCACGATCGCACCGGTGCCGCCCTTGCCCTGCCAGTCGCCGTAGATCGAGCTGATGCCGGTGCGCCCGGTGTCGTGCACGGCGTCGATGGCGACCGAGGACGCGCGCAGGGCGTCGGCCGGTCCGCCGGCGGGGAGGACGCCGCTGCCGAACGCCCCGAGCAGATCGAGGATCGGGCGGGTGAGGAGATCGATGGGGATCACGGTCAGGCCTCCAGCCCGACCGCGTGCGCGGCGAGAGCGGCCGTGGTGGCCGCCTCGGTGCCCTCGTACGTGGCGGCGTTCGCGAGGGCGGTTGCGCTGATCCCGCCGAGGACGCCGGACAGTTTCTCGATGGAAGCCAGGTGCGCGGCGTGCGCCGTGGCGAACGCGGCGACGAAGTCTCCGCCGATCACCCCGAAGACCGGTCCGAGCAGGAGCGGCCCCGCGGCAGCGGCCCCGAGACCTGCGGCCTGCATCTCCGCCGACATGGTCGCGGCCGTGGCTGCGAACTCGGCGATACTCGCGGTATCCGCCCTCAAGTCGTTCATCGTCATCCCCCCAGTCGGATTTGATCCCGGTCACCATATTGGACGCAGGTGAGACCGATTCGGTTCCACCCCCGATTCGCCGAGAATCGCTCTCCTGCGAAATCTCGCCCCGCGCCCCCTTATTCTTCGAACATGAACACGCACGTCGTCGACCACCCGCTCGCAGCGGTCCTCCTGACAACGATGCGCGATGCGCGCAGCGACAATGCCACATTTCGGGCCGCTTTGCGACGGCTGACACACATGTTGGTGTACGAGGCGATGCGCGAGGCTCCGGTCGAGACGTTCGACGTGGTCACGCCCATCGCGACGACCGACGGGGTGCGGCTCACCCATCCGCCGTTGCTCGTTCCCGTCCTGCGCGCCGGACTGGGCATGGTCGAGCAGGCCAGCAGCCTGATCCCGCAGGCGCGAGTCGGTTTCGTCGGCATGGCCCGGGACGAGGAGACGCATCTGCCGGTGCCGTACCTCGAGTCGCTCCCCGCGGACCTGTCCGGCATCCCGGTCTACGTCCTCGACCCGATGCTCGCGACCGGCGGTTCGATGGTGCACACGATCGACTTGCTCGTCGCCCGCGGCGCCACGGACGTCACCGCAGTGTGCGTCGTCGCCGCGCCCGAAGGTGTTGCCGCCCTCTCCGCGTCGGGTCATCCCGTGAGACTCGTCACCGCTGCGGTCGACGAGGGACTCAACGAGAACGCGTTCATCGTGCCCGGCCTCGGCGATGCCGGGGACCGTCAGTTCGGACCTCGCTGACTTCCCGGCTACAGGGCTTCGGCGAACTCGCGCAACAGGTTCAACCGGGTCGCGGCCCTCTCGCGGGCCGCGGGTAGCGCCGATCGATCCGGCACCGGGACGACCACCTCCAGGTAGCACTTGAGCTTGGGTTCGGTTCCCGAGGGGCGCACGACCATCCGGACGGTGGACCCCGCGAGTACGACGGCGTCGGTGCGGGACTGCCCGCGCAGTTCCGCCAGATCCGTGGCCTCGACGGGTTCGCCGGCCAGTTCGGCAGGCAGTTCCGACCGCAGGCGTCGCATCATCGCGGTGATGTCCGCGAGGTCGGTGACGCGTCGCGACACCTGGTCTCCCGCGTGCAACCCGAATTCGAGTGCGTAGTCGTCCAGCCTGTCGAGGAGGGTCGACCCCTCGGCTCGCAGCGTCGCGGCGAGGTCGGCGGCCACCACCGCGGCGGAGATACCGTCCTTGTCGCGCACCGACTCCGGGTCGACGCAGTGACCGATCGCTTCCTCGTACGCGTACACGAGACCCTCACCGGCCCGCACGAGCCACTTGAAGCCGGTGAGGGTGCGCGCGAAGCGGGCGCCGCGGGCCTCGGCGAGCTTTCCGAGGAGGGCGGATGAGACGATCGTCGTCGCGACGAGCGAGTCGGCCGGGGCGGAGGCGAGGACGTGCTCGCCGAGGAGGACGCCCGTCTCGTCGCCGCGGAGCATCCGCCAGCCGTCCGGCCCGCGCACGCCGACCGCGCACCGGTCGGCATCGGGGTCGAGGGCGATCGCGAGGTCGGCGCCGACGTCCGCGGCGAGAGCGATGACGGCGTCCGAGGCGCCCGGCTCCTCGGGATTGGGGAACTCGACGGTCGGGAAGTCGGGGTCCGGGCCGAACTGGGTCGCGACGGTGTGGACGTCGGTGAATCCGGCGGATTTCAGTGCGGTGACTGCGGTCTCGCCGCCGACGCCGTGCATGGCGGTGAGCGCGATGCGCAGGGTCCGCGACCGTCCCGTCGGCAGGGACGCGACCCGGTCGACGTAGCGGTCGAGGAGTTCTTCGGACGCCGGCGTCACCACCGTGCGGGGGACGAGATTCGCCGGCCCGATCCGGCTGATCGATGCTTCGATCTCCCTGTCGGACGGCGAGATCAACTGGGCGCCGCCGTCGAGGTAGACCTTGTATCCGTTGTCGGCGGCGGGGTTGTGGGAGGCGGTGATCTGCACGCCGGCCGCGGCCCGGAGGAGGCGGACCGCGAACGCGACGATCGGCGTGGGGAGCGGGCGGGGGAGGAGGACGACCGAGAATCCCGCGGCCGCCAGCACTTCCGCCGCGGCGACGGCGAACTTCTCGGATCCGTGCCGCGCGTCGCGCCCGACGACGACGGTGGAGCCGCCCAGGCACCGGTCTTTCAGCCACGCGCCCAGCCCGGCCGTCGTGCGGATCACCACGGCGAGATTCATGCCGTTCGGGCCTGCCCGCACCGGCCCGCGCAGACCCGCGGTCCCGAAACTCAGCGGAGCGGCGAAGCGGTCGGCGAGCTCGTCGGCGGAGAGGCTCGCGAGTTCCGCCCGCGTTTCGGGGTCGGGATCGGTGTCGATCCAGTCCGCGATCGGATCGTTCACAAGCGTTCCACCAGTTCTCGCAGGAGACCGCCCATGCGGTCGGCGGACGCCCGGCCCGCGGCGAGGACCTCCTCGTGGTTCAGGTGCTCGCCGGTGATGCCGGCCGCGAGATTGGTCACCATCGAGATCCCGAGGACACGGGCGCCGAGCGCCCGCGCCGCGATCGTCTCGTGGACGGTGGACATGCCGACGAGATCCGCACCGATCGTCCGCAGCATCCGGATCTCGGCGGGGGTCTCGTAGTGCGGACCCGGCAGACCGGCGTAGACGCCTTCGCTCAGCGACCCGTCGATGTCGCGGGCGAGGGCCCGCAGTTCGGGGTCGTACGCGTCGACCAGGTCGACGAACTCCGCGCCCACGAGAGGTGACCGGGCCGTGAGGTTGAGGTGATCGCTGATCAGCACGGGCTGTCCGACGGTGAAGTCCTCGCGGATTCCCCCGGCCGCGTTCGTCAGGATGACGGTCGTCGCTCCGGCGGCGATGGCCGTGCGCACCGGGTGGACGACGGACGACAGGGGATGGCCCTCGTAGGCGTGGGTACGGCCGAGGAGGACGAGGACCCGCTTGCCTTCCACGTCCACGGAGCGGATCGTTCCGGCGTGACCCGCGGCCGAGGGTGGTGTGAACCCCGGTAGATCCGCCATCGGGACGGTGCAGAGTGATTCGCCGAACCGGTCGGCGGCGGCATTCCACCCCGATCCGAGGACGACGGCGATCGAGTGTTCGGCGCAGTTCGTGTGCGCGGCGAGCGCGGCGGCCGCGGCGTCTGGCGTTCCCATGAGGCGATAGTCTTCCACTCATGCCCTATCTCGATCGCGACGGCGACGTATTCATCCTGTACCTCGGCAACGAGGGCGAGACGGACAACGAGAACCGCTTCCATCCGGACTGGATCGACGCCACCCACGCCGCACTGGACGAGGTGGAAGCCCACGAGGGTCCCGCCGCACTGGTCACGACCGCGACGGGCAAGTTCTTCACGAACGGCCTGGACACCACGTGGATCTTCGCGAACACGGACAAGCTCCCGGAATACCTCGACCGGGTGCACACGATCTACAGCCGACTGCTCGCGTTCCCGATGGCCACCGTCGCCGCCGTCCAGGGGCACGGTTTCGGTGCCGGCGCGATGCTCGCCACGTCGCACGACTTCCGGGTCATGCGCGCCGACCGCGGGTTCTACTGCCTCCCCGAGGTGTCGCTGAACATGCCTTTCACCGTGGGGATGTCGGCGCTCCTCAACACTCGTCTGCCGAAGCAGACCGCGGTCGAGGCGATGACGACGGGCCGCCGCTACGGCGGTTCCGACGCGCTCGCCGCGGGCATCGTCGACGAACTCGCGGACGGCGACGGCGTCCTCGCGGCCGCCGTGACACGGGCCGCCGCGCTCACCGCCACCCGCGGCGCCAACCTCGCCGGGATCAAGCGCGGAATCCATCACGACGCCCTCGCCGCGCTCGCCACGGTGACGGACAAGAGCAACTTCAGCTTCGGGTGAGAGAATGAGCACGTGAATGCGGATGTCGAGGCGGCGGTCAGGTCAATCGAGACCGATCTGATCGCGCTGTCCCATTCGATCCACAGCGAACCGGAGCTCGCGTTCGAGGAGTTCCGTAGCGTCGCGAAGATCACCGAACTGCTCGAACGCAGCGGGTTCGACGTGCAGTCGGGCATCGCCGGCCTGCCCACGGCGTTCGACGCCACGTTCGGCAGCGGCGACCTCGTCATCGGTATCTGCGCCGAGTACGACGCGCTCCCGGAGATCGGCCACGCGTGCGGGCACAACATCATCGCGGCGTCCGCGGTCGGCGCCGGCGTCGCGCTCGCCACGGTCGCCGACCGGCTCGGGATCACGGTGCGGGTCATCGGGACGCCCGCCGAGGAGAGCGGCGGCGGAAAGATCGCCATGCTCGAGAAAGGCGTCTTCGACGATGTCGCAGCAGCCCTGATGGTGCATCCGGGTCCGATCGACATCACGGGTGCGACGTCGCTGGCACTGGCCGACATCGCGGTCACGTTCACCGGCCGCGAGGCGCACGCGTCGGCCGCACCGGAGTTCGGGCGCAATGCCGCCGACGCCGCGACCGTCGCCCAGGTCGGGATCGGCCTGCTGCGCCAACACCTCTCGCCGGGGCAGCAGATCCACGGGATCGTCTCCGACGGCGGCACCGCGCCCAACATCGTTCCCGCACGCTCCGAAATGCTCTACTACCTGCGCGCCGAGACGGCGTGGTCGCTGTCCGAGCTGACGACGCGCGCGGAGGCGTGTTTCGCGGCCGGCGCACTCGCCACCGGATGCACGCACGAGATCCGGACGGTGTCGCCCACGTACACGGAACTGACGCCCGACCCGTGGCTGGTCGCGACGTACCGGGAGCAGATCATCGACATGGGGCGGACACCGTTGCCGCTCGAGTGGGAGGGCGTCCGTCCGCTGGGCAGCACGGACATGGGCAACGTCACCAACGTCCTGCCCGGAATTCATCCCGTCATCGGTCTCGACTCGGGCGGTGCGGTGACGCATCAGCCTCGGTTCGCGGCGGCGTGCATCACCGAGTCCGCCGACCGCGCCGTGATCGACGGAGCGATTGCGCTGGCTCGCACGGCAGTTCGCGCGGCAACGGACGAGACACAGCGGGTGCGGCTGTTGGAAGGAGTTGATCGCCGGTGAACGCGGCAGTCGACAAATGGATTCTCGCTCACACCGACGAACTCTCCCAGTGGCGTCGACACATCCACGCCAATCCCGAACTCGCGCGACACGAATACGCGACGACGGAATTCGTGGCGACGCGGCTGGCCGCGGCCGGTCTGTCGCCCGAACTGCTCCCCGGGGGAACGGGGCTCACGTGCGATCTCGGACCGTCGGACGGTCCCCGCATCGCGTTGCGCGCCGACATGGACGCTCTCCCGCTCCAGGAACTGACCGGCGCCACGTACTCGTCGACAGTGCCGGGCGTGTCGCACGCGTGCGGACACGACGCCCACACCACCATCCTGCTGGGAACCGGTCTGGCGCTCAGCGAGATCCCCGACCTCCCGGTGGGTGTCCGGCTGATCTTCCAGCCCGCCGAGGAGGTCATGCCCGGCGGCGCGCTCGAGGTCGTCGCTGCCGGACGGCTCGAGGGTGTGTCGCGGATCTTCGCCCTCCACTGCGACCCGCGGCTCGCGGCCGGGCGGGTCGGTGTGCGGCTCGGCGCGATCACCTCCGCGGCCGACACGATCGAGGTCGTGCTCGACTCACCGGGCGGCCACACGTCGCGTCCGCACCTGACCACCGACCTCGTGTTCGCGCTGGGCACCGTCGTGACGGGGTTGCCGGGCATGCTCAGCAGGCGGATCGACCCGCGCACCGGCACCGTGATGGTGTGGGGTGCCGTGAGCGCCGGCCGGGCGCCCAACGCCATTCCGCAGACCGGCATGATGACCGGCACCGTGCGGACCGGCGATCACGAGACGTGGGAGATGCTCGAGCCGCTGGTCCGGGAGATCGTCCACGGCCTGCTCGCGCCCACCGGGGTGCGGTACCAGCTCAACTACCGCCGCGGGGTCCCGCCCGTCGTCAACGACGAGGTGTCGACGCGCATGTTCGAGGCCGCCATTCGCACGGTCGGCCCGGACGCCCTCGCCGACACGCCGCAGTCCGGCGGCGGCGAGGACTTCTCCTGGTATCTCGAAGAGGTTCCCGGGGCGATGGCCCGGCTCGGCGTCTGGTCGGGGGTCGGCGAGCAACTCGACATCCACCAGCCCACGTTCGATCTGGACGAGCGGGCGCTGGGCGTCGGGGTGCGGGTGCTGTCGAGCCTCGTGCTGGGCTGAGGCGCGGCGCCAGGCGGTTCTATTCGGTGCCCGGTCCGACGTTGCGGCTGTTGCGGGTGCGCAGGTCGCGCACGTAGTCGGCGGGGGCCCCGGCGATCTCTGCGGCGTCGGCCATCACCCCGAGGTAGCGGGCGGACGGCAGGCCGCCCTCGTACGCGTCGAGCACGTACAACCAGGCGAGCGCGGGTTCGCCCTCGGTGTCCACGCGGACGCGGATCTTGCGGTGGATGCCGAGTTCGGAGCCCTCCCATCGGTCGAGGCTGACCTCGTCCTCCTCGGGGACGTCGTAGAGCACGACGAACACCTTGGAATCGGGGTCCTCGACCACGGTGGCGAGTGCGCCCTCCCAGCCGATGTCCCCGCCACTGAACGTCAGTCGCCAGCCGTGCAGCCAGCCCGTCCCCGCCATCGGCGAGTGAGGGCAGCGCTGCAACATCTGCTCGGGATGCATGTTGGACCCGTAGGCGGCATAGATCGACACGGCGGCAAGCATACGTTCCTCATACCTACGGATTCATCAGGAGTAGGTATGAACCTCGAAACATTGCTTCAACAGGCCAAACAGCGAAGGAACTTGAGGGACAGCACGGTTGCCTCATACGCCAAGTTGCTCAGACGGATAAACGTCAGTGACGATTCTCTGCCTGTAGAGGAACTTGAATCTCGCCTGTTTGGGCTCCACAACGTCAACACAAGACGAGCAACAGTCATCGCTATACGGGCTGTACTTGGTGTGCCACTGAAGGTTCCTGCTGGTATCCCACGTCGGTACGTGTTGCCGACAGAGGACCAACTTCGGTTCGCGCTGATGCAGTGCCGGTACGAAACCAGGGGACTGCTGATGATGTACGGCGGGCTGAGATTGGGAGAAGCCTGTGCAGTCAGTGCAAGTCAACTCAGTGGAGACAGACTGCTAGTTGATCGTCAGGTAGTTGAGTTCGACAACGGCACTGAGACGATACGTCGGTTGTCACCAGTGAAGTCAGGCTATGGACATGTAGTTCTACCTGAGTGGCTTCTAGGTCAAATCGATTCGCTTGATCAACCTGACAAGCCAGGACATGTACGTGCTGCTTTCTGGCATTGGGGTCAACGTCATGGAATCAAACTGAATCCTCATTCACTAAGACACTGGCATGCAACTTGGTTGTTGAACAGTGGTGTGAACATCGTGGCTGTCAGTAAGCAACTTCGCCACTCTGATCCAGCAATCACCATGCGTATCTATGTCCAGACCCATGACGATGACATTCGGAAGGCATTCTGATGAACCCCTTGATCAAGATTCTGTATGTGCTTGCTGTGATGTTTGTTATCACCGTGGTTGGATGGAGCTTCATCCTGTTCTTTCCAATAAGCCTGTTCATGATGCTAACCTTATGGTTCGCAATCGTTGTCTGGAAGAACACCAACAAGTAGTAAGGGAACCTAACATGCCTAAGCAAACTATCGTTCAGTACCTTGATGATCTTGATGGTGCTGAGCTTCCTGACACCACCGAGCCTGTGTTGCTTGGATACGAAGGAACCACCTACAAGTTGTATCTCAGTGATGCCAATCAGAAGAAGCTTGCAACTGCTGTAGAGAAGTTCATCAAGGATGCAGAGACTGTTTCTCCTGCTCCCGCCCGTGCTGGGGCTGTGGGATCGAAGTCAGACGCTCAGAACCTCGTGGAACAGAAGGGCCACACGTTCGCAGAGGTCAAGAAGTGGGCGCTGGACAAGGGCACCTTCAAGACTGCCAAGGGTGAGCCGATCAGCGACACGGCACCACGTCTGTCTTCGGAGGTCTGGGAACAGTTCGCAGACGAACACAACCTGTAGTAACACCGGAGCCACACACAAGCGATACACAGGCATGGTCGGGGAGACCAGGAGACAACATGAGCAACTGGCTATGGCCATGGAACATCGTTGGTGACTTCATCATCCAACTGTTTGGATTGTTCGGCGGTGGATCATGATCGGAAACTTGCCTGACCTTTCTACATTGCCTCCTGTATGGGGATGGCTCAGCACAGCATGGAACGGATTCGCAGCACTTTGGAATCCACTGTAAGTACCGGAGGTTAACAATTACATAACAATCAACAAAGTCCTCTGTCATGATTCCGGCGGAGGACTTTGTTGTGTAAGCAGTATTGTATAATCAGCA
>NZ_UAUI01000001.1:0-1080000 GCF_900455735.1 Rhodococcus wratislaviensis
CCGTGAGAGTCATGGGCTCACGGTAGCGAGCAACCGGCGGCACCGGTCACGCAATGCGGCACGAAGCGGTGCGGCGCGGGCGGCCAGCGCCGACTGCTCCCGGACGTACTCGGCGCGGCCGTGTGGGGTCTCGATCGGGATCGGGGTGTACCCGTAGGCGGTGAGGTCGTACGGGCTGGCCCGCATGTCGAGTTCCCGTGCGGCGAGCGCCAGCTCGAAGCAGTCGACGGTCAGGTCCGAGTCGATCATCGGCGCCAGCTTGAAGCAGTACTTGTACAAGTCCATGGACGCGTGCAGGCACCCGGGCTGCTCCCGCCCCAGCTGATCGGCCCGGGTCAACGGCTCACTGTTCCGCGGTTCGGCGGCGGGGGTGAAGAACCGAAACGCGTCGTAGTGGGTGCACCGCAGGTGCAGCGACTCGACGACGGAGTCGGTGCCGCCCGGCCCGAGGCGCAGCGGGACGCTGCCGTGCCGCACCTCGTCGGACCGGTAGACCATCGCCCACTCGTGCAGGCCGAAGCAGGACAGGTGGGTGGGACGCCCGGCGGTCGCCTCCATCAGTCGTGCGGTGAAGGCGACCGTGTCCGAGCGGCGCTGCAGGAACTCCGGGTCGACGGTGACGCCGGCGGCGGTGCGGTGATACCCGCGGAGTTGGGCGTACTCCTGCCCGTCGGCGAGGACCGTTCCCCACCCGGGGTGCCAGCGCAGCAGCTGATTCGGCCGGTAACTGTAGTAGGTGAACAGGAAGTCGATCACCGGGTGCGTCTCGCCGCGTTCCCGGCGCTCCAGGTGCGGTCCGATCAGTGCGGACACCCTCGCCCGGTGCCGGTCGCGGCGAGGGATCCACTCCGACGCATCCAGAACGTCCATCCGATCAGCTCGTTCGCTGTCCCGGATTGACGCCGTTGACGCGGTGGGTGCCGTCGCGGACGGTGCCCACGTATTCCTCGACGAGGTCCTCGAGGGCGACGATGCCGACGATCTGCCCGGACGGGTCCGCCGCCGCCCCCAGGTGGGAGCTGGCGCGCCGCAGACTCGCCAGGGCCTCCGCGAGCGGGGTGGTGGTCGACATGCGCGGCAACGGACGGATGTCCGACCGCGGAATCAGGGTGTCGGGTCCGGCCTCCTCGTCGAGGATGTCGTCGAGCACGTCCTTGAGGTGCAGGTACCCGACGAGCGAGCCGTCCTCGGCGCGCACCGGGTAGCGGGAGTACCCGGTCTCGACGACGGCCTGCTCGATGGCGCCGAGCCGCGTTCCTCCCTCCGACAGCGGGATGGTCCGGGCCTCGTCGAGGGGGATCATCACCTCGCTGACGGTGCGGTCGGTGGTCTCCAGCGCCTGGGTGAGCCGACGGTGCTCCTCCGCGTCGATCAGTCCCTCGGAACGGGATTCGCCGATCATCTCGGACAGTTCCACCGCCGACACGGTGACGTCGAGTTCGTCCTTCGGCTCCACCCGCAGCAACCGCAGCGTCAGGTTGGCGCACAGGTTGTAGAAGGAGATCAGCGGGCGCGCCAGCTTGATGAACAGCAGGTGCACCGGGACCAGCAGCATCGCCGTCCGCTCCGGGCCCGCGAGTGCGATGTTCTTCGGCACCATTTCACCGAGCAGGATGTGCAGCACCACGACCAGCGCCAGCGAGATCGTGAACGCCACCGGGTGCAGCAGCCCGGCGGGCAGGCCGACCGCGTGGAGCGGGACCTCGAGGAGATGCGCGATCGCGGGTTCGGCGACCTTGCCGAGCAGGATCGAGCAGATGGTGATGCCGAGCTGCGCGGCCGCCAGCATCAGCGACAGGTTCTCGCCCGCCGTGATCACGGTGCGGGCGCGTTTCTTGCCCTGCGACTCCAGGGCCTCGAGCCGGTCGCGGCGGGCCGAGATCAGCGCGAACTCGGCGCCGACGAAGAAGGCGTTGCCTCCCAGCAGCACGAACGTGAGCAGCACACCGAAGAGGTCACTCATCGTCGCCCTCCTCGGTGTCGGTGTCGCCGGTCTCGTCGGGCTTGGGGGTGAGCAGCACCCGGTCGATGCGCCTGCCGTCCATGTGGGTCACGGTGGCGACCCACCGGCCACCGGGATCGTGCGCGCCCTCGGGCAGTGGGAGTTCCACCTCGTCGCCCTCGTCGGGTATCCGGCCGAGCTCGGTGAGGACGAGTCCGCCGAGGGTTTCGTACTCGCCCTCGGGTGCCGTGTAACCGGTGGTGTCGGAGACCTCGTCGACGCGGAGGAGCCCGGAGCAGGACCAGCCGTCACCGACCCGCTGGACGTCGATCTCCGATTCGTCGTGCTCGTCGCGGACGTCGCCGACGATCTCCTCGATCAGGTCCTCCATCGTGACCATCCCGGCGGTGCCACCGTATTCGTCGACGACGAACGCGACCTGCATGCCGTCGGACCGGATCCGCTCCATCAGGGCGTCACCGTCCAGGCTGGAGGGCACCACGGGGACTTTCTGGGCGAGCGAGTTGAGGCGGGCGGTGCGCCGGCGGTGGGCGGGCACCGCGAACGCGTGCTTGATGTGGACGATGCCGACGGCGTCGTCCAGGTCGCCGTCGACGACGGGGAAGCGGGAGAACCCGGTGCGGGAGGCGGTGTCGATGAGGTCGGCGACCGTGTCCGTGGTGGACAGGGTCTCGATTTTCACACGGGGGGTCATCAGTTCCTCCGCGGTGCGTTCCCCGAACCGCAACGAGCGGTTCACCAGCAGTGCCGTGCCCTTGTCGATGGCGCCGCGCTGCGCGGACGTCCGCACGAGCGAACCGAGCTCCTGCGGGGACCGCGCCGACCGCAGTTCCTCGGCCGGTTCGATGCCGAGGCGCCGCACCAGCCAGTTCGCGGTTCCGTTGAGCCCGTTGATGGCCCACTTGAAGATGAGTGAGAACGCGGCCTGCATGCCGGCCGTCGCACGGGCCGTGGGCAGGGGGTGGGCGATGGCGAGGTTCTTCGGCACGAGTTCGCCGAACACCATCGAAAACGAGGTCGCGAGAACGAGGGCGATCACCAATGATGTTGCCGCGGCAGCGGATTCACTGAACCCGATCGCGGACAGCACCGGGGTGATGAAGCGGGCGAGGACCGGCTCGGACAGGTAGCCGGTGATCAGCGTGGTGATGGTGATGCCGAGCTGCGCCCCGGACAACTGGAAGGACAGCGTGCGGTGGGCGTGCTGCACCTGCCGGGCCCGGCGGTCACCGTCGCGGGCGTGCGAGTCGACGGTGCTGCGTTCGAGGGCGGTGAGGGAGAACTCGGCCGCCACGAACAACGCGGTACCCGCGGTCAGGGCGAGAAAGCCGAGCAGAGCGAGAATGCTGAGCGCGATGTCCATGTGTCATCGCCGCCGAGCTGAGGAACGGGGGTCGCCGGGTTTGTCACCCGGCTCGCTAGAGGAGCCCTCCGAACCGGCGGAATCGGAGTCCGATTCCACGGAGCAGGAGGCGACGGCACTCCCGGAGACGGCGGGTGGGGCGCTTGCTTCGTGTGTGGGTGCCGCGGGCACCGGAGTCCTCTCGTTCGGCCTCGACGGCCCGGACGGGTCCGGCGCCGAGAACTGGTGTGGTTGAGCGACCCATGATACCGGTGGATGTCCGGTTCCGTGGAACAGGACACCCACCGGCGCATCAGGATGCGGTCGTCACCAGCCGGCCGGCAGCGGGCGGCCCTCGGCGAACCCGGCGGCGGACTGCACACCGAGAACGGCCCGCTCGTGCAGTTCCGCGAGGGTCCGCGCGCCCGCGTAGGTGCAGGTGCTGCGCACACCCGAGCAGATGTGGTCGATCAGGTCCTCGACGCCGGGACGTTCCGGGTCCAGGCGCATCCGGGAACTCGAAATACCCTCCTCGAACAGGCCTTTCCTGGCCCGGTCGAACGCGGTGTCCGTGGCGGTGCGCGCCGCGACCGCACGCTTGGAGGCCATCCCGAAGCTTTCCTTGTACGCATTGCCGGACTGGTCGACGCGCAGGTCGCCGGGCGACTCGTAGGTGCCCGCGAACCACGACCCGATCATCACGTTCGACGCGCCCGCGGCGAGGGCCAGAGCGACGTCGCGGGGGTGACGGACGCCTCCGTCGGCCCACACGTGCGCACCCATCGCGCGGGCCTGCGTGGCGCACTCCTCGACGGCCGAGAACTGCGGCCTGCCCACCCCGGTCATCATCCGGGTGGTGCACATCGCGCCCGGTCCGACGCCGACCTTCACGATGTCGGCGCCCGCGTCGATCAGGTCCCGGGTGCCGGCGGCGGACACCACGTTGCCGGCGACCAGCGGGACACCGAGGTCGGCCTTCTTCAGTGCGCCGAGGACGTCGATCATCTTCTGCTGGTGGCCGTGCGCGGTGTCGACGACCAGCAGGTCGGCCCCCGCGTCCACGAGGGCGCGGGCCTTCGCGGCGACGTCGCCGTTGACGCCGACGGCCGCGGCGATCCGCAACTTCCCGTTGCCGTCGACGGCGGGCTGGTAGATGCCGTCCCGGATGGCGCCGGTGCGGGTGAGGACACCGGCGAGGGTGCCGTCGGGGTGGACGATCACGGCGAGGGAGTCGTGCTTGCCCTCGAGGAGTTCGAACACCTCCCGCGGCGACGCGGAGACGGGGGCGGTGACGAAGTCGGTGAGCGCCACCGAGCGCAGTCGCGCGAACCGGTCGACGTCGGTGCAGGAGCCCTCGGTGACGACACCGACGGGGCGGTCGTTCTCGACGACGACCACGGCGCCGTGCGACCGCTTCGGCAGCAGCGCCAGGGCGTCGGACACGGCGGCGTCGGGGCCCAGCGTGACCGGGGTGTCGGCGACCAGGTGCCTGCTCTTGACGAACGACACGGTCTCCGCGACGGCGGGCGCCGGAAGGTCCTGGGGGAGCACCACCAGACCGCCGCGGCGGGCGACCGTTTCCGCCATGCGGCGTCCCGAGACCGCCGTCATGTTGGCGACGACGATCGGAATGGTGGTGCCCGACCCGTCCGAGGTGGCCAGGTCGACGTCGAATCGCGAGGTGACCTCGGTGCGGTTCGGCACTAGGAACACGTCGTCGTACGTCAGGTCATAGGGAGGGCGATGCCCGTCGAGGAACTGCACATGTCAGGACGATACCGGGGAAGTTGCGGTGGTGTCGGATGTCCGCTGGGCCTGCGACCTGGACAGTCCGATCGTGGCCACCAGCATCACCGCGACCGCGCAGCCGACGACGACGAGTCCGGGGCCCGACACCCGCAGCCGCTCGTCGAGGACGGTCATGCCGAGGAAGACGGCGGCGAGTGGTTCGGCGATGGTCAGCGCGGGCAGTGACGCGGACAGCGGACCCACCTGGAAGCCGCGCTGCTGCAGATACACCCCGACCAGGCCGGCGGCGACGAGCGCCCACGCCTGCCAGCTGCTCAGCACCGCCCACAGCCCGCGGGGCACGAGTTCGACGACGTATTTGGTGAACGCGACCGCCACCCCGTACAGGATGCCGCCCGCCCCGCCGAGCAGCAGCGCCCGCCATCCGGGGTCGATCTTCGACATCCCCGCGGCGGCGGCGACCGCCACCACGGCGAGGAGGATGCCGAGCGGCACCACCCATTCCCGGAACGGGGCGTCGATGTTGCCCTCGGTGGGGTCGCCGATCACCAGGAAGATCGCGAGCGCGACGGCCAGCGCGACGGCGAGGGCCCAGGTGGTGCGGCTGAGCCGGTACCCGGAGAACTTCGCCGACAACGGCAACGCGAACAGCAACGCCGTCACCAGCAGCGGTTGCACCACGAGCACCGATCCGAGCGCCAACGCCACCGCCTGCATCGCGTACCCGCCGCCGTCGCCGACGAAGCCGGCCCACCAGCGGGGACTGCGCAGCAGGGTGGTCATCAGCGCGGCGTCCTCGGGGACCGCGGACGCCGCGCTCTGCTGGGCGACCGATGCGCACGCGAACAGCAACGCCGCGATCAGTGCGCACACGATCGACGCGAACGGCAGGGACATGCCTCTCAGTGTGCCCCGCGGTTGCGGTGTCCGTGCGGAGTTGACGCAGGTCCGGGTTTCCGACCGCGCCGGGCACCCGCCCGCGGTGCGCCGCCGTCCCCGGGCCGGCCGCGGCGGGCCGGCCGACCCCCGGTGTCGTGCGCCTGCCTGCCCTTCTTCGGGGTGTCCTGCGCCGGTGCCCGGGTGTCGGGCGCGGGGACCGCCTTCCCGGTGGGGCGGCGGGCGCCGGTGATCTCGGCCAGCACCGGGTCGCCGGGCCGCACCCGCACGCCGTCCACCTCGATCCCGGCCTTGCGGGTCAGCTTCTCCACCTCGGCGCGTTCGTCCTCGGTGACGAGGGTGACCACGACACCGGGCTCACCGGCGCGGGCGGTGCGGCCGGCGCGGTGCAGGTAGTCCTTGGGGTCGGCCGGGGGATCGACGTGGACGACGAGCGAGATGTCGTCGACGTGGATGCCCCGCGCCGCCACGTCGGTGGCCACCAGGACCGGGGTGGTGCCGTCGGCGAACGATTCGAGGGTGCGGGTGCGGTTGTTCTGCGCCTTGCCGCCGTGCAGGGCGCCCGCGGAGATACCGGCCTCGTGGAGTTGCTGCGCGAGCCGGTCCACCCCGTACTTGGTGCGCACGAACATGAGGGTGCGTCCCGCACGTGAACCGATATGTGCCACAACGGATCTCTTGTCGACCCGGTCGACGAACAGCAGGTGGTGGCGCATGGTGCTCACCGACGCGGTGACCGGCGCCGTCGAGTGGGTCACCGGGTCTCGCAGGTACCGCCGGACGAGGGTGTCGACCTCCCCGTCGAGGGTCGCCGAGAACAGCAGCCGCTGACCGTCCGCCGGGGTCTTGTCGAGGATCGTCGTGACCTGCGGCATGAACCCCAGGTCGGCCATGTGGTCGGCCTCGTCGAGCGTCAGCACGGTCACGTCGTCCAGCGACACCGATCCCTGCGCCATGTGGTCGGCGAGGCGTCCGGGCGTCGCGATCAGCAGGTCGACGCCCCGCGACAGGATCTCGACCTGACGTTTGATGGGAATCCCGCCGACGACGTTCGCCACCCGCAACCCCACGGACAGGGCCGGCTCGTCCAGCGCGCGCTCGATCTGCAATGCCAGTTCCCGGGTGGGCACCAGGACGATGCCGCGCGGGAAGCCCCGCCTGCTCGCGGCGCCCTTGAGCCGCACGAGCATCGGCAGTCCGAACGCGAAGGTCTTCCCGGACCCGGTCGGCGCGCGGCCCAGAACGTCGCGGCCCGCGAGGACGTCGGGGATGGTGGCCGCCTGGATCGGGAACGGCGCCCCGATGCCGCTGCGGTCGAGGGCGTGGGTCATCACCGCGGGGAGACCGAGCGCGAGGAACGTCTCACCCACCGGTGCGGGCGAGGAGAACTCGTCGTCGGGCATATCGAGAAGGCTACCGCCTCCGAGGTGGGGCCTTCGACGCCTCGGCCGTGCCGTACACGCGGTACGTCACGGCCGAGGCGGGCAGTCGGCGACGCTCAGGCCTGCACTTCGCTGCGGTCACCGCTCCAGAGGGTGTGGAACTTGCCCTCCGCGTCGACCCGCTCGTAGGTGTGGGCGCCGAAGAAGTCGCGCTGCCCCTGCGTCAGGGCGGCGGGCAGCCGCTCCGCGCGCAGGGCGTCGTAGTAGGACAGCGACGACGCGAACGCCGGCACCGGGATCCCGAGCAGCGTGGCGGTGGAGACCACCCGTCGCCAGCTGTCGATGGCCGTCTCGATGGCGTCCCGGAAGTACGGGGCCAGGATGAGGCTCGGCAGCTTCGGGTTCTCGTCGTACGCGTCCTTGATCCGGTTGAGGAACCGGGCGCGGATGATGCAGCCGCCACGCCAGATGGTCGCGAGGTCGGCGGGGTGCAGGTCCCAGTCGTATTCGGCGCTGCCGGCCGCGATCTGGTCGAATCCCTGCGCGTAGGCCACGACCTTCGACGCATACAGGGCCTGCCGGATGTCCTCGGTGAACTGGGCGGCATCGGTGGGCTTGTCGGCGAGGACGCCGGACGCCAGCCCGACCGCGGCCTTGCGCTGCTCGCGGGACCCGGACAGGGCGCGGGCGAACACGGCCTCGGCGATTCCGGTGACGGGGACACCGAGGTCGAGCGCCGACTTGACGGTCCAGCGGCCGGTGCCCTTCTGCTCGGCGGCGTCGACGATCACGTCGACGAGCGGCTTACCGGTCTTGGCGTCCGTCTGCCGCAGCACCTCCGCGGTGATCTCGACGAGGTAGCTCTCGAGGTCGCCGCCGTTCCATTCGGTGAACACGTCGGCGATCTTGCCGGCGTCGTAGCCGAGGGCGGACCCGAGCAGGTTGTACGCCTCGCCGATGAGCTGCATGTCCGCGTACTCGATGCCGTTGTGCACCATCTTCACGAAGTGGCCGGACCCGTCGGGGCCGATGTGCGTGCAGCAGGGGGTGCCGTCGACCTGCGCGGCGATCGACTCGAGCAGCGGTCCGAGGGCCGCGTAGGACTCCTTCGGGCCGCCCGGCATGATCGACGGACCGTTGAGCGCGCCCTCCTCGCCGCCGGAGATGCCGGCGCCGACGAAGTGCAGGCCACGCTCCCGGAGCGAGGCCTCGCGGCGGATCGTGTCCGTGTACAGGGCGTTGCCGCCGTCGATGATGATGTCACCGGGCTCCATCGCCGCGGCGAGTTCCTCGATGACGGCGTCGGTGGGGTCGCCGGCCTTGACCATGATCAGCACGCGGCGCGGCTTCTGCAGCGCGCCCACGAACTCCTCGATCGTCTCGGTGCGGACGAAATCGCCCTCGCTGCCGTGCTCCTCGATGAGGGCGTCGGTCTTGGCGATGCTGCGGTTGTGCAGCGCGACCGTGTGACCGTGCCGGGCGAAGTTGCGGGCGATGTTAGAGCCCATGACGGCCAGTCCCGTGACGCCGATCTGGGCGCGGGCACCCTCAGTGTTGTCGATAGTCATGGATACAGCATTCCCTCTCGCTCGGCGGTAGTGAAATCGGCGGCTACGAAAACCTCGACCGCCTAAGCCAAACATACGAAGGCCGGCCGTCGCACACGCGACGGCCGGCCTTCTCTCACAGTTCGATGTTCGGTTGTCCGATCAGCGATCGATCAGCTGCGGCGCTCACGCCGCGGGCCGTCGAAGCCGTCGTACGAGCGACGTTCCGTGCGGCTGCGGAACCCGCCACCGGTCGTCGCCGCGGGGCGACGCTCCGACGTGGCCGCGGGGCGGCGATCGTCACGGCGGTCGTCGCGGCGGAACCCGCCTGCCGCACCGCGGTTGTCGCCGAAGTCGCGGCGCGGTGCGCTGCGGTCGAAGCTGCGCTCGCCGGTGCCGCGGTGGCTGTCGCCGCGGTCGCCGAAGTCGCGGCGCGGGGCGCTGTTGCCGCCGCCGTACTCGCGGCGGGGTGCGCTGTCACCGAAGTCGCGGCGCGGGGCCCGATCGGTGAACGTCCGGTTGTCGCGGTCACCGCGGTACCCGCCGCGGTTGTCGCCGTCGCGCTGCGGGCGGTCGCCCCGGTAGCCGCCGGACCGGTTGTCGGTCTGGTCGCGGC
Organism: Rhodococcus wratislaviensis; assembly: GCF_900455735.1. Lineage (GTDB taxonomy): Bacteria > Actinomycetota > Actinomycetes > Mycobacteriales > Mycobacteriaceae > Rhodococcus_F > Rhodococcus_F wratislaviensis. The sequence continues at coordinate 9,497 of NZ_UAUI01000001.1, forward strand.
GCGGGCCACGGCCCTCGAAGCTGCGACCGCCCGACGGACGGTCGCCGAAGCTGCGCTCGCCACGGTCACTGCGATTGCCGCGGTAGCCGCCGCCGTCGCGGCCTGCGTATCCGCCTTCACGGCGGGGGCCGCGGTCACCGAACTTGCGGTCGCCGCCACGCTCACCGCGGGAGTAGGTGTCGCGCACCGGTTCTCCGCTGGGCGCCTTGGCGCCGGTGATGCTGGCCAGCTTCTCCGAGCCGGGGGTGACGGGCACGGCGGTGGCGTCGACACCCGCCATCCCGGTCAGGCGGCGGAATGTGCGCTTCTGGTTGGGGAGCACGATCGCGACGACGGTGCCCTTCTCGCCTGCACGGGCGGTCCGGCCTGCACGGTGCAGGTAGTCCTTGTGGTCGGCGGGCGGGTCGACGTGGACGACCAGGTCGATGCCGTCGACGTGGATGCCGCGGGCGGCGACGTCCGTCGCGACGAGCACGGGGGTGCGGCCGTTCTTGAACCGTTCGAGGACACGGGTGCGCTGGTTCTGCGCCTTGCCGCCGTGCAGCGCCTCGGCGGCGATCCCCACCGCGCGGAGGCGGTCGGTGATGCCCTCGCAGCCGAGCTTGGTGCGGGCGAACATGATCGTGCGGCCGTCGCGGGCACCGATTTCCGCGAGGACGTTGTCCTTCTGGCCGCGGTCGACGAGCAGCACGTAGTGCTCCATCGTGTCGACGCTGGCCCGACCGTCCTCGGTGGAGTGCTGGACGTGGTCGGGCAGGAACTGGCGGACCAGCGACTGCACCTCACGGTCCAGGGTGGCCGAGAACAGGAGACGCTGGCCGTCGGCCGGGGTCTCCCCGAGGATGGCCCGGACCTCGGGCAGGAAGCCCATGTCGGCCATCTGATCGGCTTCGTCGAGCGCGGTGATCTCGATGGAGTCGAGGATGCAGGTGCCCTGACGCAAGTGGTCGTTCAGCCGGCCGGGGGTGGCGACGAGGATGTCGACGCCGCGGCGCAGCTGGTCGACCTGCTTGGTGAACGGGGTGCCGCCGACGGCGGGGCGGACGGTCAGTCCCATGGCCCCGGCGTACGAGTTGAGGGAGTCGACCACCTGGAATGCGAGTTCACGGGTGGGAACGAGCACCAGGGCGCGGGGACGCTTGGGTGCGGGCCGGTCCTCGTGCCGGGACAGGCGGGTGAGCATCGGCAGGCCGAATGCGAGGGTCTTGCCCGATCCGGTCTGTGCGCGGCCGAGGACGTTGGTGCCGGCCAGCGCATCGGGGACGGCCAGCGCCTGGATCGGCGAGGGGACGGTGATGGAGTTGCGGGCGAGGGCCTGCACCAGGGGTGCGGGCAGGCCGATCTCGGCGAACGTCACGGTGGCCGTGTCGGCCTCGGTGGCGCTCTGATCAGGGGTTACGGTCTCGGTCTGCTCTAGTGGGGCAGACGTCGTCTGGACAGCGTTGGTCACGCAGGTACCTCTCCGGGCATAGGGCGCGTCGCGGAGCGGGGGCTGTCATGCAGCACGCACAAAGGGACGAGCCAGGGCACATGTCACCTGGTCAATCCATTCGCGGAAGTGCGGGGAATTGGGCTGTGTGCCGTTTCAGTGTTGATGGGCCGCAGTGGCGACCGTCGACCAGTGTACGCGACGGGGCGCCCGGATATCGAACCCGGCGGGTTGTGAGCTGGGCGACTATACGGCGCTGAACAACCGGCTCAGTTCGGTGAGCCAGGGGACGGCGACGGCGATGGTCGGCACCACGAGGATGGCCACCGACGCGGCGTAGGCGGCGAGAGCCACCGGGGTTCCCGCCTCCGAGGAGGCCAGCCGTTGCACCCGCAGCAGGGTGCTGGGGCCACCCGCGGCCATGGCGCCCTTCGGGGCGATCGACCCCGAGCAGGCGACGAGGGCGCGGGCCAGTGCGGTCGGCCCGGTGGCGCGGACGGCGGAGTCGTCGGCCAGCATCTCGACCAGCAATTGCACCGACCCGAGCGCGGATTTGCTGCGCACCACGGTGGGGAAGGCGGCGTTGACGGCGGTGAACGCCTCGAGGACGAGGTCGTGCCGGGCCCGCAGGTGGGACCGCTCGTGGGTGAGGATCGCGGTGATCTCCGCGTCGTCGAGGTTGGTGAACGTGCCCTGGCTCAGCACCACCCGCTGGCGCAGACCGGGCAGGCAGTAGGCGATGGGCTCGGTGACGTCGAGGACCCGCAGGTCCGGGGTGCGGGCGAGCGGCGACGACGAGTCGCAGCGGTCGAGGAGGTCGACCAGCATGCGGTGCCGGGCGCGCCGGCGCCGGGTGCGGACCCCGACCTGCACGATCGCGAAGATCAGTTTGGCGCCGACGAGGAGGGTGAGCGCGAAGACCACCACGTACAGCAGCCACAGGGGAAGGCCCAGGGCGTCGATCTCGGCGACCGGCGCCGTGGTGGGGCGTCCGTCCGGTCCGGGGACCAGGAGCTGGCTGGCGATCGCGAGGCCCGAACTGAATGCGGACAGAACTGCGGCGAGGGCGATTGCCTGCCACAGCACGAGTGCTGCTCGGGGGGCGCGATGCGGCCATCGGGCACGACTCAACAGCGCAGGGACAGGCCCTGCGAGAAGAAGTGCGAGTACTCCGAATACCAGCGCGGTGGTGGCGTCCATGTCCTACTCATCATGCATGACGAACGTCAGCCGGCGCGAACGGTTCCCGACTGATTGTCTCCGGTGGACCGCTCCTTGGCCTCGAGCGCGGCGAGGGCCTCGCGGAGCGCGTCGGCCTCGTCGGCGCCGACCTGGCCGACGAAGTGCACGAGTGCGGCGGCGCGGCTTCCGGACTTGTCGGCCTGCTGCAGTGCGTCCACCATGAGGCTCGCGACGAGCTCCTCGCGCTGGTGCACCGGCAGGTACCGGTGGGCGCGGTCGTCGCGCTGCTGAATGACGAGGTGCTTCTTCGCCAGCCGCTGGAGCACTGTCATGACAGTCGTGTACGCGAGTTCACGGCGTGCCGCCAGTGCCTCGTGTACCTGCCGTACCGTCTGCGGTTCCGAAGTGGACCACAGGTGATCCATCACTGCGCGTTCGAGTTCGCCGAGTCCAGCCATAAACCGATTCTACGGATACGACGACGCAGATACGTACTACTGGTAGTAGTAAAACTGCGTGATGGCGTGTGGTATTGGCCATACTCCGAAGGGGTGGTTTACGGGCGGGTTGGCAGCGGCCGACCCGCCGGGCAAGCGTTCGTTCTCGACATCGCGGAGAGTGGGGACCTGGCGGATGAAGACCGACGACAGCGCGGCGACCGGGCACGGTGCGGCGGCCAGGGTCAAGGGTCAGACCGGGCGGGCAGCGGAACGGGTCTGGGGCGGGGTGCGGGGTGCACCGATCAGCATCGCGCTGCTGGTCGTGATCTGGATCCTCGCGATCGCCACGTCCAGTGTGATCAGCGGCCCCTCCCACGACCTGTCCCAGCACGTCGCGATCGGGATCCGGGCGTTCCAGAACGGGTGGGTGTGGACCCTGTTCACGGCCGGGCTGTGGGGCGACGACGTCCTGGCCTATCTGTCGACGACCGTCCTCGTCCTCGTGGCGGCCGCACCGCTCGAACGCCGCATGGGATCGGCGCGGTTCGCGCTGGCCGCGGTCGCCACCCAGGTGCTCGGCGGGCTGCTCGCACTGTCGGTGGCCGCCGTCGCGAAGGTCGTCGACGCGAACTGGGGTTTCCGGCTGCACGTGGGCATGGCCGTCGGTCCGAGCACGTGGATCGTCGGTGCCGCGATGGTGGCCAGTTCGAACATGGGCACCCTGTGGCGGCGGCGGATCCGCGTCGGTGTCCTCGTGTTCACGATCACCCTGGCACTGTTCAGTGGGTCGCTGCAGGACGTGGTGCGGCTCGCCGCGGCCGTGGTGGGGCTGGTGATCGGCCGCTGGATCGTCGGCCGCTCCGCCCGCGGCGAGCGGATCGCGGGCACCCAGCGTGAGGGCCGGGTGCTGGTCGCGATCATCGTGGCGGCCAGCGCGATCGGCCCGATGATCGCGGCGCTGTCCGCGGAGGCGGTCGGACCGCTCGCCGTGCTCCGCGACCTGTTCCGCGGCATCCCCTACACGGCCGGCGAAGTCCGCGACCTGTGCGAGGTGTCGGCGGCGGACCCCGAATGCCGGCGCGGGCTGCTCGAACTGCGCCTGTCCGGGGTCGGGCCGACCCTGCTCAGTCTGATGCCGTCCCTGTTCCTCCTCACCCTCAGCGACGGCCTCCGACGGGGCCGTCGCTTCGCGTGGGTCGCGTCCGTGATCGCGCAGGTGATCCTGCTGGTGCTGTCGCTGCTGAACTTCGCGGTCCGGTTCGTCGACTCCCTCGACGAGGATTCGCTGTTCTACGGACTCGCCGACCCGAACCTGTACCGGACGCTGGTGCCGTTCCTGACACCGCTGGCGATCCTGATCGTGCTGCTCGCCACCCGGCGGTTCTTCGACGTCTCCGCCCCGGCAGGCACCTACCGCCGGCTGGCCGTCGTCCTGGTGTCCGTCCTCGCCGGGCTCGCCGTCCTCTACGTCCTCGGCGGACTGTGGGCCCGGAACGGGTTCGACCCCCGGCCCGGCGTGACGACGCTGCTGGCCGACTTCCCGGAGCGGCTCATCCCGCCCGTTTACCTGCAATGGCTCGACCCCCGGCTGCTGCCGGTGAGCATTCCCGCGACCCTGCTGTACGAGTGGACGGGGGTGGTGTTCTGGGTGGCGGCGTGCGCGCTGGTCGCCGCGACGTTCCTCAGTCCCGCCATCGGATCGGACTCGGAGTCCGCCGAACGTGCACGCGCCCTGCTGAAGTCGGGGAGCGGAAGCCCACTGTCCTGGATGACGACGTGGCGCGGCAACAACTACTGGTTCTCCGCCGACGGCACCGGCTACGTCGCGTACCGGGTCCTCGCCGGCGTCGCCCTCACCACCGGCGACCCGGTCGGCCCGCCGGACCGGTTGCGGGACAACGTCGAACACTTCGCCGAATTCGCCGCCGCCAACGGGTGGATCCCGTGCTTCTACTCGGTGACCGGGGAGGTCCGCGCCGTCACGGACGCCCTCGGCTGGAGCGGCATCCAGGTCGCGGAGGAGACGGTGCTGGATCTGGGGCAGATCGCGTTCACCGGCAAGCGATTCCAGGACGTCCGGACCGCCCTGAACAAGGCGAAGAAGTCGGGGATCACCGCGGAATGGGTCAGCTTCCCCAGCGCCCCGCGGTCGATCACCGACCAGATCACGGCGATCTCCGAGGAATGGGTGGCCGACAAGGGGATGCCGGAAATGGGGTTCACGCTCGGCGGACTCGACGAGGTCGACGACCCGGAGGTGCGCTGCCTGATCGCCGTCGACGAGGACCGCACCGTCCACGGCGTCACGTCCTGGCTGCCGGTGTACCAGGACGGGCGGGTGGTCGGCTGGACCCTCGACTTCATGCGGCGGCGCTCGGACGGGTTCCGGCCGGCGATGGAATTCCTCATCGCGTCCGCGGCGCTGAAACTGGAAGAGGAGGGCGCGCAGTTCCTGAGCCTGTCCGGCGCCCCGCTCGCGAAGGTCGAGCAACCGGACGGCGACGCCGACGAGCGGGAACGGTCGGAGTCGTCGAGCCTGTCGGCGGTGATGGACAGCGTCCTCGATCTGCTCGGCCGGACCCTGGAACCGGTGTACGGGTTCCGTTCGCTGCTGGCGTTCAAGTCGAAGTTCCAGCCCCGGTACGTGGCCATGCACATGACGTTCGCCGACCCGGCCGCCCTGCCGAGCATCGGCAACGCCGTCGGCAGGGCGTACCTGCCGACGGTGTCGCTGGGGCAGAGCTACCGGTTGGTGCGGACGATGATCGGCGGCCGACGCTGACGGCCGCTACTTCGTCTCCGGCCCGCCGACCGCGCCGTACACGTGGCGGGTGCCGATCGGCACCACCAGCGGGCGATCGGACACCGGGTCGCCGATGACCGCGGCCTCGAGACCGAACACCTCGAGCAGGAGTTCGGCGGAGATGATGTCCTTCGGCGCCCCGGCCGCGACGATCGCGCCGTCCCGCATGACGATCAGCTGATCGCTGTAGCGGATCGCGAGGTTCAGGTCGTGGAGCACCATCACCACGGTGCGGCCCAGCTCCTCGTGCATCCGGTCCACCAGGTCGAGCACCTCGATCGAGTGCGCCAGGTCCAGGTAGGTGGTGGGTTCGTCGAGCAGGAGGATGTCGGTTCCCTGCGCCAGTGCCATCGAGATCCAGGCCCGCTGCCGCTGACCGCCCGACAACTGGTCGACGGGGCGGTCCGCGAGGTCGGACACCCCGGTCAGCGCGAGCGCCTCGGCGACCTCGCCCTCGTCGTCGGACGACCACTGCCGCAGCCACGACTGGTGCGGGTGCCTGCCGCGGGCCACCAGGTCGGCCACCGTGAGCCCCTCGGGGGCCAGCGGCGCCTGGGGGAGCATGCCCAGCGTGCGGGCGACGTCCTTGGTGCGCATCGATCCGATGGCCTTGCCGTCGAGCAGCACCGAACCGCTGCGCGGCTTCAGCAGCCGCCCCAGCGCGCGCAGCAGGGTGGACTTGCCGCAGCCGTTCGGTCCGATGACGGTGGTGATCACCCCGGTCCTCACCTCGAGGTCGAGGTTGTCGACGATGACCCGGTCGCCGTACCCGAGGCTCAGGTTTTCGGCGATCAGTCGAGAGTCAGTCTGCACGGTCATGCCGAGACCTTCCGATTGTTGCGAACCAGCAGATACAGCAGGAATGGGCCTCCGAGCGCCGAGGTCACGATACCCACCGGCAGCTCGACGGGCAGGATCGTGCGGGCGACGACGTCGCTGCCCACCACGAGCACGGCGCCGGTCAGGGCCGACGCGATGAGCGGCGGGCCGGCGGACCGGACCAGCCGCAGCGCCACCTGCGGTGCGGCGAGGGCGACGAACCCGACCGGACCCGCTGCCGCGGTCGCGATGCCGGCGAGCGCGACGGACATGAGCAGGAGCCGGGCCTGCGACCACTGCAGCCGCACACCCAGCGACACCGCGTTGTCGTCGCCGAGGCGGAGCGCCCCCATCGTGAACGACGAGATCACCGCGTAGCCGCCGACGAGGACGACGGCGATCGTGACGGGCCACACCTGACTCCACGCGGCGCCGTTGAGGGAGCCGTTGAGCCACACCTGGGCCCGCGACGCGTCGTTGATGTCCGCCGAGATCAGCAGCCAGCCGGTGACCGCGATCAGCATGGCGTTGATACCGATGCCGATCAGGATCAGCCGGTAGCCCTCCACCCCGCCGCGCCACGCGAGCACGTAGATGACCAGCGCGGTGAGCAATCCGCCGAACAGGGCGGCCAGCGGGATCCCCAGGGTGGCGAGGAGGCCGACGAAGCTGCCGCCGCCACCGAGGACGATCAGCGCGACCGCGGCGGCGCTGGCACCGGACGTGATGCCGAGGATGTCCGGGCTGGCCAGGGCGTTGCGGGCGATCGACTGGGTGATGGCCCCGGCCAGGCCGAGGGCCATGCCGATGAACACACCGGTCAGCGACCGCGGCAGGCGGAGATCCATGACGATGAAGTTCTGGGCCTTCGTGCCGCCGCCGAACAGCACCCGCGTGACCTCGGGGATCGACAGCGGGTAGTCGCCGCGACCGATGTTGAGGCACAGCACCAGGAACAGCGCCACGAGCAGCGCGACGTTGACGGCGATGCCGAGGGGGCGCAGGACCAGGGAGATCGGTCCGAGCCGGAACGCGGGGCGTGCCGGGACCCGGGACGCCGGGGCCGCCCCGAGGTCGGGGCGCACTTCGTCTCGAGTGCTCACAGGCTTGCCAACTTTCTGCGCCGAACCAACGCGATGAAGAACGGTGCGCCGAACACGGCCAGCACGATGCCCACCTGCAACTCACCCGGCCGGACCACGACGCGTCCGATGACGTCGGCGGTCACGAGCATGACGCCGCCGAGGAGGCCGGCGTAGGGGACGAGCCACCGGTAGTCGGGGCCGGTGATCGCCCGCGCGACGTGGGGGACCACGAGACCGATGAACGCGATCGGACCGCACGCCGCGGTGGCCGCACCGGTGAGGAGGGTGATGGCGACGATGCCGAGTGCGCGGCTGGCCGCGATGTTGGTGCCCAGCGACCGCGCCACGTCCTCGCCGAGGCTGAGGACGTTCAGGCCCGGTGTGCTGACGAGGGCGAGGATCAAACCGATGATGAGGAACGGCAGCACCTGCCACAGCACGTCGAAGCCGCGGCCGGCCACCGACCCGACCACCCAGAACCGGTAGGAGTCGAGGCTGGACTGGTCGACGATGATGATCGCGTTGGTCATCGCCTGCAGGAAGAACGCGACGGCGGCGCCGGCCAGGGCCAGGCTCAGCGGGCTCGCCGCCCCGTTCCCGATGGACGACAGCCCGAACACGATCACGCTCGCGGCGAACGACCCGGCGAACGCGAACCACAGGTATTCGCTGGGCGCGCTGAACCCGAACAGGTACATCGACAGCACCACGAGGAACGCGGCGCCCGCGTTGAGACCGAGGAGGCCGGCGTCGGCGAGCGGGTTGCGGGTGTGCCCCTGGATGAGGGCGCCCGCGACACCGAGCGCCATGCCGACGACGAGCCCGAGCGCGGTGCGCGGGCCGCGGAGGGTGCGCACGATGATGTCGGTCTGCGAACCGTCCGCATCGAACAGGGCGTGGAAGATCTCCGCGAACGACAGTGGCCGCGCCCCGACCGCGACGCTGGCGAGCAGCACCAACCCGAGGAGGACCACGAGGACGCCCAGCCCGACGAGCCGACGACGCCGGATCGCCGCGACCGACACGTCCTTCTCACGGACGGTGAACCCCTCGTCGGACGCGGTGCTCTCCCGCACGACTTCGGTTCCGGAACGCCGGAACACCCGCCGCAGCGACCGTTTCGGGCCGATCGCGTCGTGGGTGTGGGTGTCGCGGGTGACGAGGCCGACCCAGCCCTTGCCCGAACTCTGCCCCGTGTTGCCCTCGCGGAATCCGCGGTTCCACAGTGCGAGTCCGAGGGCGATCGCGACGGCGGCGCCGCCGAAGACGACCCGGTCGGCCTGCCCGCCGCCGTTGTCGTCGCGGAGGGAGTCGACGATGTACCACCCGAGGATTAGGGGGATGGCCACTATCCCGATGTCGAGCAGTCCCGCGAGTGCCCGGAGGTACAGCGGGGCGGGTCCGCGCGGGACGTCGCGCTTCCCGTAGGGCTCGTCGGTCGGCAGGTGCGGGATGTCGCTGCCGAACTGTCGCGTCGTCGTCACTGGCGGGGGAAGCTCCTGACGTGTGTGCCTGTGCACCGGATCTGCACTGAATTCAACTACTTAGGTTACGGAACCCTATCTCTGATGCCACATCCGGCGGGGCGTCCCGTGCGCCGCGATCGGCGGGGGTGCCTCACATCACATGATGTCAAGTCTTGATATTTGGTTAGGCTCACCTATGTTTGGTGATGTTCCATCCCGACCGATTGGAGTGCACGGTGACTTCGACCCTGTCCGCCCCCGCGACCGCACTGGACGTGTCCTGCACACGACTTCGCGCGCTGAACGCCGAATATCCGCGCATGTATGCGGTCGCGACGATGGCAGACGAGGGTAAACGCCGGTGGTGGTCGCTCGCCGACGACCTCGACGGCGACCGGGTGCCCCGGATGTGGGCTCGCTCGCTCGAGGACGTTCCCGACCCGGACGTCGCCGCAATGCAGGTGGCCACCGCGCTCATTCACGCCGTGGTCGGGCGCGTCACCGCCCTCGTCGTCCTGGAGGGGCGCGCATGGGACCCCGGGCTCGAAAACCTGTGGATCCACATGGACAGCGACGAGGGGATCGACTGGGCGGGTGTCGCCGACGACACCATGCGCGTGCTGCCGGACGACCCCTACGCCGGTGCGCCCCGGACGGTCACCGTGCCGTGCGAGCGGGCGCTGCTGCTCTGGACGGTGCACCGCAGCCTCACCTCACTGCATGCGGTGTTCGACGCGATCGCCCGGTTGACGCCGATCGACGCAAACCGATTCTGGGGGCTCGTGGGGGAGGCCGTGCTCGGGGCCGCGACGTACATCCCGATTCTCGCCGGTGGCGGCGAGGCGGCCGCGCAGCGCCGCGGGCAGGGGATCCTGGACGCGTTCGTGGCGGCCGGGGTGCCGGTCCGCTCGAAGAGCCGGATCACGCGCCCGCACTGCGGCCGACCGGGGCAGGCGAGGAAGCGCTTGCTTAATTAGGGCAGCCTTGCCTATACTCGTCCCAGGCGCCAGGCAGAAATGCCAACGCCGAGAACCGAACTACCGGACCGCGCCGGAGTCCTGAGGGCTGCAGTGACTCCCAGGTCCATCCCCCGGCGGGCCTCACGCTGACACAGTGTGAGGCCCGCCGATCCGTTTCCCCCACCTGCATGGCCCGCCGCCCGCCCCGTCGTGTAGGCAGGAGATCGGGTGCGCCGCAAGAGCGCACAGCGATCCGATGGAGAGTGTGATGGTGGATTCCGGGGAACAGCAGGCATCGAACGGTGACGGGCGGATCGACACCGCCGCTTTGGCCGATCAGTTGGGCAAGGGCTTCGACGCCCTCATCGGACTCGAATACACCGAACTGGCACCCGACCGCGTGCGCGCGCAGTGGACGGTCACCCCCGACCTGCAGCAGCCGGCCGGAATCCAGCACGGCGGCGTCTACTGCTCCGTCATCGAATCGGTGGCCAGCGCCGCGGGCACGGTCTGGCTCGGCGGGCGCGGACACGTCGTCGGCGTCAACAACAACACCGACTTCCTCCGCGCGACGCGAGAGGGCACGCTGACCGCCGAAGCCAGCCCCGTCCACCGCGGACGCACCCAGCAGCTGTGGGAGGTCCGGATCACCGACGAACAGGATCGGCTCGTCTCCAAGGGGCAGGTCCGGCTCGCGAACATCACCGACACCGGACGCCTCGGCAACTGACCGCACCCCGCGCACGGCGGAGGGGACGGACCCGGCAGGTCCGTCCCCTCCGCTCTGTTCACGTCAGGTGTGAGCCGGCGTCAGCCCGCGGCCTTGCGCTGCGCGCCGCCGGACGACTTCTCGGCGGCCTCTTTCTCCCGCTCGTGTCGCTCCAGCTGCTCCATCGCGTTGCGGGCGAACACCCACTGCTCGGTGGACGCCATCTGCGCGCGCCCACGACCGAGGAACGTCACCGTCCACGACAGCAGCGTCGACAGCCGGCTGCGGAACCCGACCAGATACATCAGGTGAATCCCCAGCCAGGCCACCCAGCCGATGAACCCGCTGATCTCGAGCTTCCCGACCTTCGCCACCGCACTGAACCGCGAGATGGTGGCCATGCTGCCCTTGTCGAAGTACTTGAACGGCGGCCGGTCCTCCGGCTTCTGCCCGCTCAGGCCGGCCTTGATCTGCTTGGCCGCGTACTTGCCGCCCTGCATCGCGACCTGCGCCAGACCCGGCAGCTTGTCGAGCGCCATCATGTCGCCGATCACGAACACCTCGGGGTGGCCGGGCACCGACAGGTCCGGCTTCACCAGGACGCGCCCCGCCCGGTCGATCTCGGCATCCGACTGGTCGGCGATCTGCTTGCCCAACGGGCTCGCCTGCACACCGGCCGACCACACCTTGCACTGCGACTCGATCCGGCGCTGCGTGCCGTCCTTGTCCTTGACGACGAGGCCGTCCACGTCGACGTCGACGACCATCGCCCCCAACTGGATCTCGATGCCGAGCTTCTCCAGCTGCTGGCGGGCCTTGCGGCTCAGCTTGCCGCCGTAGACGGGCAGCACGTCGTCCGCACCGTCCAGCAGGATCACGCGCGCCTCACGGGGATCGATGTTGCGGAACGCCCCCGACAGGGTGCGCCGCGACAGTTCCGCGATCTGGCCGGCGAGCTCGACACCGGTCGGACCGGCACCGACGACGACGAACGTCAGCAGCCGCGCGCGTTCGGCGGGATCGCTCGACAATTCGGCCTGCTCGAAGGCGCCCAGGATGCGGCCGCGCAGTTCGAGGGCGTCGTCGATGGTCTTCATGCCCGGCGCGAACTCGGAGAAATGATCGTTGCCGAAGTACGACTGGCCTGCGCCGGCCGCGACGATCAGGCTGTCGTAGGGGGTGACGGTGGTCCGGTCCAGGAACCGGGAGGTGATCGTCTTCGCCTCGAGATCGATCTTGTCGACATCGCCGAGCAGCACCTGGGTGTTCTTCTGCTTGCGCAGCACCAGCCGGGTGGCGGGCGCGATGTCGCCGACGGAGAGAATGCCGGTCGCCACCTGATACAGCAACGGCTGGAACAGGTGGTGAGTGGTGCGGGCGATCATGGTGATGTCGACATCGGCATTCTTCAGCGCCTGTGTGCCGAACAACCCACCGAAGCCGGATCCAATGACCACGACGCGATGGCGGCGTGACTCTACCGACTTGATACTCATTCCGTGCTCCTCGAAAAATAGACGACTCCTGTCACGGTAGTCGCCTTGTCCCCGAGCGTCTCAGTAAGCGTTGCTTCGCCCGGCTCCACAGCGGAATCGATCCAGAAACCGGAGGCCCCGTCCATACACGAAGGCGGGCAGTCCCTCCGTGAGGAACTGCCCGCCTTCCGGTGCGTACGCGGCTATTCCGCCCTGCCGATTCGCTTCCGCCCGGTGGGAGTTCCCGGCGATTCCGGCGGAATGAAATCCGATTTGATCGAGAACACGAACAGTGCCGACACCCCGACCACGACGACAAGAATGGTGAGGACTACGACCACGTAGCCGAAACCGACACCAATTGCTGTCAAGTCCATCAGACCTACCTCCTCAGTCGCTGCTCACGCTACTGCGGAGGGTAGCCGCTGTCACCGCGTCGGCGGGGAAGAACGATTCGATGGCCAGCTCCGCGACCGTCACGTCGAGGGGAGTGCCGAACATCGTCGTCGTGCTGACGAACGCCAGCACCGTGTCGTGGTGCCGGATCCGCAACGGCACGACGAGCGACCCCGGCAGTTCGGCGGCGTCGACGGCGCCACCGGGGTAGCCCTCCAATTCGCCCAGCAGGTCACGCAGTACCTCGTCGCCGGTGACCGCGATCTGATGGCGCAGGCGGTGCAGGAGGTGCCCCCGCCACTGCGGCAGGTCGAGGATGCGCGGCGCCATCCCATCCGGGTGCAGGCTCAACCGCAGGACGTTCACGGGCGGCTCGAGCAGCTCCGCGGCGCACCCCTCGGTCAGTACCGCGACCGCGTCGTTGGCGTCCACCAAGTTCCAGTGCCGGTCGACGACCACCGCCGGCGACGGGGAATGCGCGGTGAGGATCTTCCCGATGGCGTCGGCGATCGACGCCATCGGCACATCCGAGAGGTGATGCTCCGGGAAGGCGGGCGCGAAACCACCCGCGAGGAGCAGTGCGTTGCGTTCGCGCAGGGGAATGTCGAGATGCTCGCTGAGGCGCAGCAGCATCGCCCGCGTGGGATTCGACCGCCCGGTCTCCAGGAAACTGACGTGCCGCGCCGAGATGTCCGCCCGGTGCGCCAGTTCCAGCTGACTGAGCCGCCGGCGTTCCCGCCACGCCCGCAGGTGGGTGCCGACATGCGACGCGCGCCGATCGTCGAGGGTGGTCATCCGGCCAGCCTAGGTCGGGCGGATCGCCGCCCCATTACCTCCGACGTCATGGCGCAGCCGTCACGTGAGGTGATCGAACTCCCCGGTCACCCACGCGCAGTGCCGAGTCGCCGAATACTCGAGCGCCTCCCGGCCGTCGCCGTCGATCACGTTGTCGAAGTTGCCGATGATGCGGTCGAACTCGAGATGCGACAGCTGGTCCGCGATGCGCCGCACCACCGCCGCGGACAGCGGCAGCCGGTTGGGGTACGACCGGAGGAACGACACCGTGCGCCGGTCCGGGTTGGGGAAGACGCCGTCCCCGGTGAGGAGGACACCCCGGCCGTCGGCGCCGTCCCGCCAGTGCGCGACGGCGCTGCCCGGAAAGTGCCCGCCGATCTGGTGCAGGGTCAGGCCCGGCGTCACCTCGTGGGTTCCGGACCAGAACACGATCGGGCCGTCGGACCGCGCCAACCAGGAGCGGTCCGCGTCGGCCACCAGGATGGGCACGTCGCCGAACGCCTTCGACCACTGCGTCTGGACGCCGAACATGTGCGGGTGGCTGCCCGCGACGGCGATGACCGGGCCGTGCGCGGCGACGGCGTCGACGGCGGCGTCGTCGACGAACCCGATCGGATCCCACAGCAGCGACCCGGCGGGGGTGCGGATCACCAGGGACTGCTGGCCGATCGCGGTCTTCGGATCCACGTACAGGCCGTGCAACCCCGGCTCGACCTCGTGTTCGACCGCGCGGTACCCCGCACCGGCCAGCTTCTCCACGGTGGTCCACTCCTGACCGCCCAGCGGAATGTACTGGCGTTCGTCCGCGCAGATCGCGCACTCGTCGGGGAGTGGGGTGTTCGGGTCCTGTTCGACGCCGCACGTGGCGCAGAGATGAAATAACACCCCTCGATCATGCATCCTCACGGCACGCCGAGGAGCCGCAATCCGGCAGTCGTGGCGGCCGCCGACAGGACGATGGCGACGAAAGGCGCCTTCCGCCAGGCGAGTAGGCCGGCGACGACGACGCCGGTGGGACGCGCCACTCCGGCGAGTTCGTGGCCTTCGGTGAGCGCCGTCGTGCCCACCAGCGCGGTGAGCAGAACCACGGCGGCCGTGGCCATGGCCCGCTCCAGCCACGGTCGGGTGGCGATCCGCGGTCGCAGCACCGGGCCCGCGAATCGGAACGCGAACGTCCCCGCCGCGAGAACCCCGACCGACCCGATCAGCACGAGGTTCCCGGTCACCGCAGCACCTTCCGCCGCACACCCGCGAGCAACCCCACCAGCGCCGCCAGCACCGGAAGCCCGGCGGGCAGGACGGGCGTGGCGGCCAGGGCGACCACACCGCCGACCAGCGTCGGCACCCGCACGTCCCGATCGCGCAGCGCCGGCAGCACCAGGGCCAGGAGCACCGCGGGGAACATGGCGTCCAGCCCCAGCACGGCGGGGTCGCCGATCGCCGTGCCCGCGACCGCGCCGAGCAGGGCCCCGAGCGGCCAGCACACCGCGATCCCCACACCGCACGCCCAGTACGCGGCGCGCCTGCGGTCGGGGTCCGTCTCCCCGAGCGCGAACACCACCGACTCGTCGTTCATCAGGTGACTGCCGACGACGCGGCGCAGCCCACGCCCCAGCGCGTCACCGACCGCCAGACCGAACGGCAGGTGACGTGCGTTCACCAGCAGTCCGGCGATCGTCGCCGCGACCGGGCTGCCGCCTGCCGCGACGATGCCGACGAACAGGAACTCCGCCGAACCGGCGAGGACCAGCACCGACAGCGCGACGGGCAACCATGCGTCCAGGCCGGAACCGACCGCGATGGCGCCGTACGACATGCCGACCAGTCCGTCGGCCAGGCACACCAGGGCGATGTTCCGGAGGACCCGCGAATCGAGTGTTCGCTTCATCGAACGCATGACTTCTATACTGAACAGAGGGCGTGTGTTCGTCAAGGCGAACGTAGCACCCAAAATAATGAACAGGGACGTCGGGAAGGCACACCATGGCAGGGCAGTCCCCACTCGGATACATCGGACCCTCGCTGCGGCGCGAACGCGAACGGTCGGGCATGTCCCTGACCGAGGTCGCCCGCCGCGCCGGGGTCGCGAAATCCACACTGTCCCAACTGGAATCGGGGGGCGGCAACCCGAGCGTCGAAACCCTGTGGGCCCTCTGCGTCGCACTCGACGTGCAGATGTCGCAACTCCTGGACCCGCCCCGGCCCCGCGTCCAGGTCATCCGGGCCGACGAAGGACCGGAACTGATCTCCGACCGATCCGACTACCGCGCCACCCTCGTCGCGTCCTGCCCACCGTCCGCGCGCCGGGACCTGTATCGCCTCGCCGTCGAACCCGGCCCGGCCCGGGAGTCCGAACCGCACATGCCCGGCGTGGTCGAACACGTCATCCTCAGCGCCGGCCGCGCACTCGTCGGCGTGGCAGGCGACCCGATCGAACTCGGACCCGGCGACTACATCGCCTACCCCGGTGATGTCGCACATGTGTTCGAGGCGCTGGAGTCGGGCACCCGCGCCGTCCTGGTGTCCGAGCACAACTGAGGACATTCGGCGAACTTTCTCCGTGCAGAGTGTCGATTCGGAAGGGCGACGTTCGTATAGGAGGTGAGAGCCCGCCACATCCGAAGGCGCCGGCTGTCCGATCCGAGGAGGAACCCGAGATGACCCAATACCTGTTGAGCGTGTACCAGCCCGACGGCCCCGCTCCCGAACCCGACGTCCTCGCGAAGATCGGCGACGATCTCGACACCCTCAACCAGGAGATGGTGTCGGCAGGCGCGTGGGTGTTCAGCGGGGGACTGTGCGCCCCCACCACGGCGACCGTGCTGCGGGCCCAGGGCGGTGACGTGCTGGTCACCGACGGCCCGTACACCGAAGGCAAGGAACATCTCGGCGGATTCACCATCGTCGAGGCGCCCGATCTGGACGCCGCCCTCGTCTGGGGTCGCAAGCTCACCCGGGCGACGACCCTCCCGATCGAGGTCCGGCCGTTCGCCCACCACGGCGGAGCCGGCGACTGACGTGATCTCGTCCGCCGACATCGAACACGTGTTCCGTGAAGAACACGGTCGCGCGGTGTCCGTCCTGGTCGGCGTGTTCGGCGACATCGACATCGCCGAGGACGCCGTCCAGGACGCGTTCACCGAGGCGGTGCGGCGGTGGCCCTCGGCCGGGCTGCCGCCGAGCCCGGCCGGATGGATCATCACCACCGCCCGGCGCCGCACGATCGATCGGCTCCGGCGCGAGGCCTCCCGCCACGACCGGCACGCGCAGGCCGCCCTGGTGCTCGCCCCCGACGAACCGCTGGAGGAGGGCGTCGTGCACGACGACCGGTTACGCCTGATCTTCACGTGCTGCCACCCGGCGCTGGCACCGACCGCCCAGGTCGCGCTGACCCTCCGCCTCCTGGGCGGGCTCGGTACCGCGGAGATCGCGCGCGCATTCCTGGTGCCCGAGCCGACCATGGCGCAGCGCCTCGTCCGGGCCAAGGGGAAGATCCGGGACGCCCGGATCCCGTACCGGGTACCGAACGAGGCGGATCTGCCGGACCGCCTCCGCGCCGTCCTGGCCGTGGTCTATCTGATCTTCAACGAGGGATATACGGCCAGTTCGGGGGATCGGCTGACGCGGGCGGACCTGTGCGCCGAGGCCATTCGCCTCGGCCGGGTCCTGGCCGCGCTCATGCCCGACGAACCGGAGGTCACCGGGCTGCTCGCGTTGATGGTGCTGATCGAGTCGCGGAGAGGTGCCCGCACCGACGGCGACGGACGGCTCGTGCTCCTGCCCGATCAGGACCGCACGCGGTGGGATCGGGACCTCGTCGCCGAGGGGCACATGCTGGTGCGGGAGTGCCTGCGACGGAACACGCCCGGGCAGTATCAGATTCAGGCCGCGATCAACGCCGTCCACAGCGACGCGGACACGGCCGCCGACACCGACTGGTGGCAGATACTGCAGCTGTACGACCAGTTGATGTCGGTGGCGCCGAGTCCGGTGGTGGCGTTGAACCGGGCGGTCGCCGTCGCCGAGATCAGGGGACCGGAGGAGGGGCTGGCACTCGTCGACCGACTCGACCTCGACAAGTACCACCTGTTCCACGCGGTGCGGGCCGATCTGCTCCGCCGCCTCGGACGTCCCGGCGAGGCGGCGCACGCGTACGACGCGGCACGGGACCGCACCGGCAACGCGGCCGAGCGGGAATTTCTTCGGGCGCAACGCGATTCGCTCCGGTGACGCGGGCTGCCGGTCAGAGACCGAGCCCCGGCGGCAGGCACACCGACCCGAAACACGTTTCCGTGCGCACGGTGACGGGGAGGGGCTCCGCCGTCGCGGGCTTCGCGTACGCGGTCTCCGGGAGCGGCGCCGAACCCCACACCTCGTCACCGGGTCCCGCGTTCTCACTGCAGATCCAGTGGATCAGATAGTCGCCGTCGGGCACCGCGTCGAACACGAAGTCCCGCGGTCCCGGCCCGATCACCACATTCGATTCGTGGAACACCGCCACCGACTCGGGGTTCACGATGTCGTCGGCCGCGTGCAGTCCGCCGAGTCCGCACACGATGTCCGCACCGGTGTCGTTCGTGATCGTCGTCGTGACGACGCTCCCGGCCACGGCGGCGGTCAGTGTCACGTCGGGTGGGTCCGCGGCGGCGGGTGCGACCAGGAGCAGGGCGAGGGGGCCTGCGGCGATCAGCGTGACCGCGGCCCGGGGCACGAGTGTCATCAGCGGAACCTTCGTTCTCGGCGGTCTCACTCCGGACGTCACGGTATTGATACCCGCCGCGCGGGCAGATAAACGGCGGGGACCGGAGCATTCAGTGTCGGCGGCGTTTGGCGCGGGCGGCGAACTCGTCCAGCACCCGGACCACGTCCTTGGCCTGCCAGATCCGGTTCCGTCGCCCGTCGGTGATCTGGGTGAGTATCCCGGCATCGACCAGGCGGTCGATCGCGATCTGCGCGTTGGCGCCGGTCACCCCGAGAGTGGATGTGACGAGCTTGTTGTCGACGACCGGTCGTCGAAGGAGCAGGTCCACCAGCCGGTGTACTGCCGCGCCGCGCCGCGCCGTCACACGGGTGCGCCAGTCGGCTCGAACCGCTTCCAGGTCGTGAACGAGGGTGCGGCCGTTGGCGACCGCGCCGAACGACGCCTCCGCGATCGACCGGACGATCGGCTCGACGTTCCCGGACCGGTACTCGCCGAGCGCGTCGAAATACTCTGCGGTGTCGTGCAGGAGGCCCGCGGACACCGGAACGGCAACGCTGCGGGTGAGCTGTCCGCCACGCAGCATCGCCTGGATCAGGGCGCGTCCGACGCGCCCGTTGCCGTCCGGGAACGGGTGGATGGTTTCGAACTGCGCGTGCGCGACCGCTATCTGCGCGATGACGGGCACATCGACGCGGTTGGCGAAGACGATCAAGTCGTCGATCAGTGCGGGAACCCGGTCATGGTGTGGGGGGACGAATTGCGCGGTGTGGGGTCCGAGGCTGCCGCCGCCGATCCAGACCTGCTGCTGCCGCCATCGACCGGCGATGTTCGGATCGCCGTGTTCGAGCAGCGCGCGATGCATCTGCAGGATCGCGTCGGCGTCGATGGAGGCGGACAACTCCAACGCGGCGTGCATGGCGCGGACGTTCCCGACGATCAGGCGGGCGTTGCGGGAGGCGTGCTCGCCGAGTTCGGCCGAGTTCGGCCAGCGCGATTTGCCGTGTCCCGCTGCTGAGGTTCTCGATCTCCGAGCTCGACGCACTCTCGGTGCGGAGCAGGATGGATGCGAACGGGGCGGTGATGTGGCCGACCTCGACGTCGAAACGGGTGAGTTCGGTCGCCGCTTCCTCCGTCAGTGACTGCAACTCGCTGCTCAGGGAGATGGACTGGTCTGCGATGAACGCCGGTACTGCCGCGCGGTAGGGGCCGGCAGTGAGGCGCCGCTCGCGCCGAGAGCCGTAGTCGCCGGCCGTGCCGATCCAGGGATGCTGCTCGTAGGCGACAGGAGGCCACGACAGTCCGCCATCAACCGATGCCACCCAGCGAACATACCATTGGTTAGTAAGTTATCCAATGGTATGGACCGCCGGTAGTCGTGGTGTGCACACGCGATCGAGCGCCAGTTCTACGACTTCGGTTCCGGCGCCCAATCGCGTTCGGCGTGATTCTCGGTGTTCCCACGGTCGTCACGTGGTGTCCGGCGTCGCCGGGAGGCGGTGATTCGGCGACCGATGATTCCGTGCTGGGGTGCGAACAGATAGACCAGTGCGAATGCCGCGCCCTGGGACAGCACCACCATGCCACCGCTCGCGGTGTCGAGGTGATAGCTCAGGTACAGGCCGATGACGGCGCACGCCGCCGAGACCGCCGGGGCGATGACCAGCATCCGGTGGAAGCTGTCGGTCAGCAGGTACGCGGTGGCCCCGGGAATGATCAGCATCGCGACGACCAGGATGACGCCGACGGCCTGCAGGGCCACCACCGCCGTCAGAGCCAAAAGCCCCAGGAGCGCCGCCCCGAGCAGGCGCGGATTCAGGCCGATCGCGTGGGCGTGGGTGGGGTCGAAGGCGTACAGGGTGAAGTCGCGGCGCTTGACGATCAGGACGACGAAGACGACGGCCCCGAGTATGGCGATCTGGACGAGATCGGACCGGCTCACACCCAGCAGGTTGCCGAAGATGATGTGGTTGAGGTCGGTCTGGCTCGGGGTGACCGAGACCAGCACCAGCCCGAGCGCGAACAGGGTGGAGAACACGATGCCGATCGCGGCGTCCTCCTTGACGCGGCTGGTGTCGCGGACCACCCCGATCAGTGCCACGGCCAGGAATCCGAAGATCACCGCGCCGATCGCGAACGGGGCGCCGACGATGTAGGCCAGGACGACGCCGGGCAGGACGGCGTGCGAGACCGCATCACCCATCAGTGACCAGCCGATCAGAACCAGCCAGCACGACAGCACCGCGCACACCACGGCGGCAATCAGGGTGGTGATCAGCGCGCGGACCATGAAGTCGTAGCGCAGCGGGTCGACGAAGAAGTCGATGACGTCCATTGATTCTCAGGTCCTTGTCATCACGTCGAGGCCGAAGGCGGCCGCCAGGTTCTCCGGTTGCAGCACGACCGTCGGGTCGCCGTGCATGAGGACGGTACGCATCAGCAGGATCGCCTCGTCGGCCAGCGTGGGCAGCGCGTGCAGGTCGTGGGTGGAGACCAGGATCGCCGCACCCGCGGCGGCGAGTTCACGCAGCAGTGCGGTGATGGTGGCCTCGGAGCGTTTGTCGACCCCGGCGAACGGTTCGTCGAGGAGGAGGATGGTGGCGCCCTGCGCGATTCCGCGGGCGACGAAGGTGCGTTTCTTCTGGCCGCCGGACAGTTGTCCGATCTGCCGGTCCGCCAGTTCGGTGAGTTCGACGCGTTCGAGGGCGTGGTCGACGGCCTCGCGGTCAGCTCTGCCGGGCCGCCGGGTCAACCCCATGTGCCCGTAGCGGCCGGTCATCACCACGTCACGCACCGAGAGCGGGAACGTCCAGTCCACGTCCTCGCTCTGCGGAACGTATCCCAGCACGCCGGTCTTGCGCGCCGCGGCCGGTGCCGTGCCGTTGATGCGGACCGTGCCGGAGTCGGGTTTGACCGTGCCCATGATCGACTTGAACAGGGTGGACTTTCCGGAACCGTTCATGCCGACGAGGCCACAGACACGTCCGGGCTGCAGGGCGAGCGAAACCTGGTCGAGCGCAAGGACATCGCCGTAGTGGACGGTGACGTCCCGCACCTCGACGGCCGGCTGGGTGGTCATGATTGCTGCCCGTTCAGTGCGGAGGTGAGGGTGTCGGCGTCGTGCCGGATCAGATCCAGGTACGTCGGCACGGGTCCGTCCGCCTCGGACAGGGAGTCGACGTAGAGGGTGCCACCGAACGCGGCGCCGGTGGCTTCGACGACGCGTTGCATCGGCGCATCCGACACCGTGGATTCGCAGAACACCGCCGGAACCCGGTTGTCCTCGACGAACTCGATCGTCGAGGCGATCTGCTGGGGCGTGGCCTGCTGTTCGGCGTTGACCGGCCAGATGTACTTCTCGGTCAGACCGGCATCCCGGGCCAGATACGAGAACGCGCCCTCGCACGTGACCAGCGCCCGTTCGTTGACCGGCAGTGCACCGAGCTCGGCGACCAGCTCGTCCTGCACCTTCTGCAGCTGCGCCTTGTACGCGTCGCCGTTGATGCGATAGTCGGCCGCGTGCGCGGAATCGAGTTCACTGAACGCGGCGACCATGTTGTCGACGTAGATCTGCACGTTCAGCGGTGACATCCAGGCGTGCGGATTCGGTTTGCCCGCGTAGGCGTCCTCGCCGATGGCGATCGGTTCGACGCCGTCGCTGACGACCACGTGCTCGACGTCCACGCCGTCGACGAACTGGGCGAACCACGCCTCCAGGTTCATCCCGTTGTCGAGGATCAGGTCGGCCTGGGCCGCCTTCTTGATATCGCCCGGGGTGGGCTCGTATCCGTGAATTTCCGCGCCCGCCTTGGTGATCGACTCGACGGTCACGTGCTCACCTCCCACGTTCGCGGCAATATCGGCGAGAACGGTGAACGTCGTCAACACCACCGGTTTGTCGTCCGCCGGCCCGTCGCCCGCGGCGCACCCGGACAGCATCAGCGCCGTGGCAAGCGCCGTCAGTGCTGCGGCGGCCGTCGTCGGCCGTCGCAGCATACCCACCTTGAAGCCCGTTGTTTTCACGGTCGAATCATAATGTTCGGCTTACCGAAACCACAAGTGCGGTGGCGCTCCGCGCAACGACCCGTACTGTGATCCACCGATCCGGATGGACTCCGTCTACACCCCCACGCACTCGGGCAGAATCGCATGTATGAAGTACGTGCTGCTGATCTGCGACGACGAGTCCGTATCGCCGACGAACGAGGAGCTCGCGGCCGATCCGGTACATCAGGCGTGGTGGGAGGATGTGCAACGGCGTGGCGGTCTGCTCGTCGGACAGCGGTTGCGGCCGGTGGTGGATGCCACGACGGTCCGGGTCCGTGGCGGTGAGACTTTGGTCTCGGATGGGCCGTTCGCCGAGACCAAGGACTTCGTCGGCGGATTCGTGATGGTCGAGTGCGCGAACCTGGATGAGGCGATCGAGATCGCGGCCGGCCATCCCTACGCGCGGTGGGGCGGCGTCGAGGTCCGCCCTGTCTGGGAATGACGGCGTCCGACGACCGAGTCCGTGCGGCGGTCGACACGGCGTTCCGGGACGAGTGGGGGCAGGTCGTTGCGACCCTGATCGGGATGACGGGGGATTGGGATCTGGCCGAGGACTGCGCGCAGGACGCGTTCGCCAACGCGCTGACGCGCTGGCCGCGCGATGGTGTTCCGCGCCGCCCCGGTGCCTGGCTCACCACGACCGCTCGCAACCGTGCGATCGACCGGCTGCGCCGCGATGCTGCGGGTGCGGGCAAGGTGCGCCAGCTCGCCGTGCTGGCCCGCGACCCGGACGAGCTACCGCACGAGGAGATCCCCGACGAGCGGCTGCGGCTGATCTTCACCTGCTGCCATCCGGCGCTGCCGTTCCCGGCCCGGGTTGCGCTCACCCTGCGTACGTTGGCCGGTCTGAGCACCGCGGAGATCGCCCGGGCCTTCCTGACCGCCGAGTCCACGATGGCGCAGCGCCTGGTCCGCGCCAAACGCAAGATCCATGAGGCCGGTATCCCGTACCGGGTCCCGCCCGTCGAGCTGCTCTCGCCGCGACTGGCCGCCGTCCTGGCGGTGCTCTACCTGATCTTCAACCAGGGCTACGACGAGGAGGACCGCCGGGCGCTGACGGCCGAGGCCATCCGCCTGGCCCGGCTCCTGGTCCGGCTGATGCCCCAGGAACCCGAGCCACGCGGCCTACTCGCGCTGATGCTGCTGCACGAATCCCGGCGCGCGACGCGCACCGACGACGGAGCGTTCGTCACCCTGGAGAACCAGGACCGATCCCGGTGGGACCAGGCGTTGATCGCCGAGGGAGTGGCAACGCTCGACCAGGCGCTGGCTCTGGGGCGCACCGGTGGCTACCAGGTGCAGGCTGCAATCGCCGCATGCCATGTCACCGCGCCCGACGCGGCGAGCACGGACTGGCCGCAGATTGCGGCCCTGTACACCGAGTTGACGCGGCTTGCGCCGTCCCCGGTCGTCGATCTCAACCGCGCCGTAGCGGTCGCGATGGCCGACGGTATACCGGCCGGACTTGCGCTGGTCGACGAGATCGCGGCATCCGGCCGGCTCGACCGCTACCACCTGCTGCCCGCGACCCGGGCCGATCTGCTCCGCCGGGACGGCCGTGGCGCCGAGGCGAAGGCGGCGTACGAGCAAGCCCTGCGGCTGGCGCCGACCGAGGCCGAGCGCCGCTACCTGACCGGCCGGCTGCGTGAGCTCTGAGGAAATCGCGAGACTGTATCGCGGTCGCTGTCGATCCCGGACGGTGTCCTTCGTCGGTTGGTTGAAAGCCCACCTCGATGAAATGGAGAGTCTCGTGAATACCGATACCGGAATGACACCGTCCGTCGTCGACCGCGCGACATACCAGGCCGACCTGGATGCGCTACGGGTCCGGGAGAAGGCGCACACCCATGAAGGCGACGCGATCGCTGCCGCCCGCCGACGACTGCCGATGGTCGGGGTAGACCCCACCATCACCGTCGTCGGCCCGCACGGGCCGGTCTCGCTGCTCGACGTGTTCGAGGGCCGCAGTCAGTTGATCGCGTACTTCCACATGTGGCACACCGGCCACTCCGCGGCCGAACAATGTGAGGGCTGCACGTTCTTCAACGGCCAGGTGCGTGAACTGTCGTACCTGCACTCTCGCGACGTCACGTACGCCACGCTGTGCCAGGGCCCGTACGACGTGAGCCTTCGCTACCGCGACTTCATGGGCTGGGACGTGCCCTGGTACTCCGCACAGGATGCGGCGGATGCTCTGCTCGGCGATCGCCCACGATCCCCGGCACCGCTGGTCTGCTATCTGCGACAGGAGGACAGGGTGTTCGAGACATTCTGGACCAGTGGCCGTGGCCTGGAACCGATGGCTCCGACGTACGGATTACTCGACATGACCGCGTACGGCCGTCAGGAGACGTGGGAGGACTCGCCCCGCGGTTGGCCTCAGCGTTGGGAGCGCCGCACGCGAGACATCATGCGCACCGATGGACGGCCCACCGCGCAGTGGTCCCGCCTGGCCGACGGACGCCCCGACGACCTCCTCGGGTGATTCCCGGAGAGGCACCCCGGCGCCGAAAGCGTGGACGCGAGCCGCCACAACCCAGCTGCGGCGAGAACGTGCCACAGCGCGTGGCCCTGCAGGACACTGCTCGGCCGGCAGATCGACGTCCGGTCGCCGATGGTGCCGAGCAGGGCGCCGGACGCGAGAAGCAGTACCGCGACGATGGTCGTGCGCCGCAGCTGCGGGCGGACACGTGCGCGTTCCAGACCGAGTCCCACGGCGACCGCGGCGAGTATTGCCTGCGCGATCGTGGACGTCGTCGGGCCCGCCGCCACAGCGGGAATCATCACGACCGGGACGACCAGCCACCAGCCCGGCGACAGCCGACGGCCGAACCGGTCGGAAGCGGCGTCGACGGCGATGTAGGCGAGCAGCGTCGCGATCGGAAGGTCGTGTGCGTAGGCCTGCCCCGACGGGTTGGGTCCGTGCGCAACGAGCGACCCGGCGCCGACCGCGACGACGAGCAGGCCGTAGGTCACGGTCGGCGCGCCGTGCGGACGACGTGCGACGACCGCGAGGCCGGCGATCACGAAGGCCAGGCTGGTGACAGCGGCCGCCGGCTGCCCGATGAAGCCTGAGTCTCGATACAGCTCGCAGGCGTTCGCCAGCACCATGCACGGCAGGTCGGGTCCGTCGACGCCCATGCTTCGAGGCTTCCAAAGAGGTCCTCCGGCCGCAATCGCGGTCGGAGCGGTCGCTCACCGAGCAGACCGTGTTGCGTCAGCTCGCCCGCGCGACGTCGGCTTCCGTGTCCTCGATGCGGCGTTCGAGGTAGTGCAGTTGCGCGATCGCGTTACGGGCGGTGATCTGCTGGTGGGTGTTCGTCAGTTGACCGCGCCAGGTACCGAGGAAGGTCCAGGCCCACGACAGCAGCGTGGCGAGGCGGCTGCGGAAGCCGACGACATAGACGACGTGCACGGCCAGCCACATGATCCACGCGAGGAACCCGGTCAGCTCGAGGCCGCCGATCTTGGCGACCGCGTTGAATCGGCAAATGGTTGCCATCGAGCCCTTGTCGCGGTACCGGAAAGCGGTCCGTTCCGGAACCGGGCGTCCCGTGGCTGCAGCGGTGACGTCGGCGGCGATCTGTTTCGCGGCGTAGCGGCCCCCTTGGATCGCGACCTGGGCGACGCCGGGGAGACGGTCGCGCGACATCATGTCGCCGACAACGAACACATTCGGATTGCCCGGCAGGGTGAGGTCGTCGTCGACGGTGACGCGGCCGGCGCGGTCGATATCGGCACCGGACTGTTCGGCGAGCTGGCGACCGAGGGGACTCGCTGCCACTCCCGCGGACCAGACCTTGCAGACGGACTCGATGCGGTGCTCGGTGCCATCGGCATCACGAACGGTCAGTCCGTCGGCGTCGACGTCGGTCACCGACGCACCCAGCCGCACCTCGACGCCCAGCTTTTCGAGGGTTTCCGCCGCCTCGGAACCGAGGTTGTCTCCGAACGGTGGCAGTACCGCCGAGGCGGCGTCGAGCAGGATGATCCGTGCATCGCGGGGATCGACGTTGGAGTACGCCCCGACGAGCGTGCGGTGCGCGAGTTCGGCGATCTGGCCGGCCATCTCGACGCCGGTGGGGCCGGCACCGACCACGACGAACGTAAGTAGGCGTGCCCGCTCCCGCGCGTCGGTGGTGACCTCTGCCTGCTCGAACGCGCCGAGTATCCGGCCGCGGAGTTCGAGGGCATCGTCGATCGTCTTCATGCCGGGTGCGTGTTCGGCGAAATGGTCGTTGCCGAAGTAGGACTGCTGAGCCCCGGCGGAGACGATGAGGCTGTCGTACCCGGTGACGGTGGTCTGCCCGAGGTGTTCGGACGTCACCGTACGTTCGGTCAGGTCGATGGTGGTGACGTCGCCGAGCCGGACGGCGGCGTTGGCTTGGTCCTTGAGGATCATCCGCGTCGACGGGGCGATCTCGCCTTCGGAGAGGATGCCGGTGGCAACCTGATACAGGAGGGGTTGGAACAGGTGATGGGTGGTGCGGTCGACCACCGTGACGTCCACGTCCGCGCGTCGGAGGGCCTTGGTCGCGAACAGCCCACCGAAGCCGGATCCGATGACGACGACGCGGTGACGCGCGGGCGGGGACTGGGGGTTGCTCATGATGAGCCTTTCCGATCACGCCCAGGGGCGACGATCTCGGTGTCGGGGGAGATGGATGTCCGGCGGTCACGACCAGCAATTCGACTGACAGGCATCAATAGTGAACAAGCGGCGCACGGAAGCCAAGGAAAGAAAAGAAAATTCTCTAGACTGAGCCCGTGAAGAAGAATGCTTCAGGCGCGCCGTACACCGAAGGCTCTGGATCGAATGATGTTCGGGCGGGGGCGCCGATCGATGACATCGACCGGATCCTCCTCGACCAACTCTCGCGGGACGCACGTACCCCGAACAACGCCCTCGCCGCCCTCGCGGGCATCGCCCCCTCGACCTGCCTGGGCCGCGTACGTTCCCTGATCGATCGCGGAGTGATCCGCGGCTTCCATGCCGACATCGATCCCGCCACCCTCGGCAGGGACCTGCAGGCAATGATCGCGGTTCGAGTGCAAGCCAATGCACGACAGCATCTCGGGCAGCTCGCCGAGCAACTCGCCACCCTCGACGAGGTGCTGAACGTGTACTTCATCGCCGGCGCCGACGACTACCTCATCCACGTCGCCACCGCCAGCAGCGAAGAGCTGAGGCGCTTCGTCCTCGACCACCTCAGCGCGCATCCCGCGGTCGCCTCGACGGAGACCATCCTGATCTTCGAGCACGTGCGCCCGCGACACCGAGCGCCCCGGACCGAGCAATCTTCGGGCCGCTGAGGGCCTCCACGCCGAGGCCGGCGCCTGTCAGGCTGCAGTGAGCGCCTTGATACGGTCGGGTCGGAAACCCGCCCAGTGGTCGTCACCGGCTACGACGACCGGGGCCTGCAGGTAGCCGAGAGCCCTCACGTAGTCATGGGCACCAGGGTCCTGGGTGATGTCGACGATCGTGTAGTCGAGCCCCTCGTTGTCCAGGGCGCGGTAGGTGGCGGTGCATTGCACGCAGGCCGGCCTGCTGTAGATCGTGATGGTCATGGTGCGCTCCGCTCCGTGTGTGATGTGCCGGCGGGGGACCGGAATCATATGCGCTCCCGCCTGGGTTCGCGCGCCGGCGGTCGGTCTCCCAATCGTATCGAACATACATTCGATTATCTGTTATGGTGGCCATTCGGCGCCAGTGACGGTGTAGGGAAGACTCCGTCACTGGCGCCGTCGACGCTGCCGTAAATGGTGAGTACCGTTGATACTCAAGGATTGTCGACTCGATTTCGGCGGTCGGCACGGGGGAGAAGCGTCGGGAAACGGTCCGAACGTCAACCTCGGCGAGCGGGCGCTGGGTCGTTCCGGGCTGCCGCGGCCAGGACGCCGGGACGCATCCATGACTTCGTACCCAATTCCAGCGTCAGGGGCAGACGCGCACGTTCCCGATTCCCGCACGCGTTCCAGAGGCCGAGAACTCGTGCGTCCACGGAAAAGGTGCCCTGCGTCCGGACCCGCCTAGCACTCGGCGCGCTGACCCAGCCGGCCCGGTCGGGGTCGTCGGGCGCGGAGGGGGCAGGTGGTGCAGCGGGGGCACGCCCTGCACACCACTAGTTGACATAATGTCGATTATCGGCAAAAAGTGGCGTTTTATCGCCGCAGGTCAGAGGCCCGGATTTGGCCTGCCTCTATACCCACGGCCACAGTCTGCGGTGATCTGGTTACTCGGCCCGTCCATCGCCATTGCCTGCATATCCGATTCGGTGCGTCGGCGTCGAACCGTCGCGGCGCGGTACGTTCGTCGGCGTGCTGAATAATATTCACGCTGCCGGATGTGCGGTGCCGGGCCGCTAAGGCCAATTCGGCGACGGCGCCGAGTGGCCCGGCTTTCCGAATGAATGTTCGGTTGCGGGAGTCCCCTCCTCCCGTCCACCCCACGCTATTTCGTCACTGTGACGTAATGGGGGCAGCTTGGTTCCATTCTGAATGTGGCTGGGTCGGCATAACGCGCCCCGTGCCACGATCGAAGGGCGTTCACAACACGTTCGGAAGTTCTCACGTACGACGCTCACACGTCAGTCCTGGTCACCGAGGTACGCGTACACGGCACGGACGACAAGGCACGGCGGAGCCTCCGCGGGTGTTGGACGGTGGTGGGCCCGTTCGTCAAGGCGATGGGCGGGCCGGTACTGCGCCTGATCCATGACGAGGCCGAGTCTCTCTGAGTCGCGGACTCACTCGATGGCGGCCCGGAATTGTTCGTGCAGAGCCGCGGCGAGCTCGCGGACCTCGGGTACGACGTCGGGGTCGACGATGATCGTTACTGTCAGCGTGCCCGCATAGGATAGTGCGGCGAACGCGACGCCGACGTTCCCCGCGGTGACGGTAATCGGGGTGATGCCTGTGATCGGTGCCCCGGCGATGACGAGTTGTCCAGGGGGACCCGGGAGGTTCGTCAGGAACGAGTTGACGAGTCGCTGACGGTCGACGAACCACCGAAACAGCCGTAGCGCGGCCAGGATCCGGAAAAGTGGTCCGATCAGTGCCGAGGACGTACCTCGGGTTCGCATCTTCTGAACGCGGGTGACGCCCGAAACAGTGGTCAGCCGTTCCTGGAAACTTCCTACCAGCGGTACACGTACCGGCATTACACCGACCTGGTTCCCCAGGTGCCCACTCGTTGCCGAACTCCGGGCCGAGACGGGCACCGACACGACCAGCTCCTGCGGAAACTCCTTCCGCTCACGTAGGAGTTCGGCCAATGCCCCAGTGACGGCGACCAACAGAACATCGTTGACGGTGGCACCCGACCTCCGCCCCGCCGCCCGGACACCGTCGAGACCGACGTCGACGATCATTACCTTGCGACGGGGGCCGGTGGCAGCGTTCAGGGAACACCGCGGTGCCCACCCGCCGCGACCACGACCGAGTTCCGCCCAGCCGCCTCGTATACGAGCAACCCTGTGCGGAAGTCGGCGCAGGGTGCGGAACCGTTCGGAAACGCGGTCGACGAACCGGCCCCGAGGCGGTGCCGCGGTATCGTCGGCCGGCCCAGCCGGGTCCGCGCCGTCGACCAGGCGCGCGAGCACGGCGAGGCCACCGATCCCGTCGGCCACGACGTGATGCAGCACCAGCACCAGACCGGTGTGATCGTCGATGAGACCGGTGACGACGACCGCCCGCCACAATGGTCGTGACCGGGGCAGCGGCCGGATCACCGCGTCCACCGCGATTGCCAGCGCAGCGTCACGGTCCCCCGGGCTCGGGCACCGTACTCGGGCCACATGGGCGCGGACGTCGAAATCGGAGTCGTCGACCCAGTACGGCCGTCCCAGGTCCCGCCGTGGCGTGGCCAGGCGCTGTTGCAGGCGCCGAACGCTGGTCAGCCGTCGTGTGAACGTGGCCTCGACGGTCGCCGCATCCACGTCGCCGGCAACGAAAAGTATCGCGCCGACGTTCATGGGTACCGGTCCGACGTCCGAGACGAGCGTGATCAGGTCGCCCGAGCCGAGTTGCTCGCGACGGTCGTCGGCCATCATTCGGAGGCTGCGCCAGCCGCGCGCGACGAGACGAGGAGAGTCAGGACACCACGTTCTATGGAGTCGGAGAGGTCGGTGAGGTCCGGTGTGGTGTCGTAGTCCCCGGTGAGACCGAAGGCGAGATGGTCGCTGTAGCTGAGGATCGCGATCCCGATCCGCAGCCGCAGTGCGATCGGCACGTACGGAAAGATCTCCAGAATCGTGCGGCCCATCACGTGTCGTGTGGCCTTCGGTCCGGGGACGTTGGTTGCGACGGCGACGACACTGTGCTGAGGAAACCGGGTGGCGAGTCGAACAGCCCAGGCCATGGGCATGAACGGCCCGTACTGGGCCACCGCGGTGAACGCCTTGCCCCCTTCTGCTTCCTTGCTCTCCTTGTGCGTCGTGAGCCGTTCGTGGACGGCGACCAACTGCTCGACCGGATCTTCGATGTCGACTGGCAGAAAGGGCAGCATGAGCGAGACCTGATTGTGGATTGCATGTTCCTCGGTTGCGGAGCGGACGGACACGGGAACGAGCGTGCGGACCGTGTGCGGTTCGGGGCGCTCGCCCCGTTTCAGGAGCAGCTGCCGTAGTCCGGTGGTGATCGCGGCGAGTGCGACGTCGTTCACGGTCACCCGGTACGTGGCGCAGATTTCGCGAACGTCATGCATCCTGACTCGCGCGGTGCAGTAGCGGCGCTGGCGACCGATCGGTCCGATCAGCGAAGTGTCCGTAGATGAGGTCAGCATCTCGGACAGCAGGTGGGTCAGGCCGGTTGCGACGCCGATACCGGCGGCCGTCAGCCGACGTGGAATTGCCAGTGCCGCCGAGACGAGCCGGAGTTGCCGCACCGGAGACAGGAACTCGATCGTCGAGCGGACCAGGCTCTCGACGCTCTCGAGGCGTGTACCGACGGTCGGTACCGGCTCGGCGTCGGTGTCGGGCTCCGCGGTCCTCGACGTTTCGGCCACGACTTCGTCGCACATGGCCTCGAACAGTTTGGTTCCGGTGATCCCGTCCGCCATGCAGTGATGAATCTTGGTCAGTATGGCCCAGCGGTCGTCGGTGAGGCCTTCGACGACCCAGCATTCCCACAGGGGGCGGTCACGGTCGAGTCGGTGCGCCATGACCCGGGCGACGAAACCGAACAGGGACTCCTCCTCCCCTGGTTCCGGGACGGCGACCCTCCGCAGATGATGGCCGAGGTCGAAATGCGGATCCGGTGACCATGAGGGTGCGCTGAAGTCGAAAGGGACCGTGTGAACCCTGTCTCGGGCGTGCGGGAGCTTCGCGAAACGTGCGGCGACTGTGTCACGAAATTCGTCTTGCCCGGGAACGGGGCCCTCCATGATGGCGAGAGCACCGATCGTCAGGCTTGCGTGGGGGTCGGAGTCCTCCGTCTCGAGAAAACCCGCGTCCAGGAAGCTCAAGTTGTCGTCCACTGGCTCTGGCCTCACCATTCGGAAATCGGCGTCGTCTTCCTGTGTTCGACTTCAATGGGCGTCAGCTGACCGGCCACCCGGGGGCCTTTCCGAGGTTCCTCCAC
Source organism: Rhodococcus wratislaviensis (assembly GCF_900455735.1). Lineage (GTDB taxonomy): Bacteria > Actinomycetota > Actinomycetes > Mycobacteriales > Mycobacteriaceae > Rhodococcus_F > Rhodococcus_F wratislaviensis. The sequence continues at coordinate 41,380 of NZ_UAUI01000001.1, forward strand.
TCGCGGTCCCACTGTGACATCCGGTATCTCGTTCCTGCCCAGCGAATTCCGATCAACATCGTGAGACAGACCGTCGCACCCGTTGTCCACAATGCGAGTGCGGCGCCCACGGCCTCGAATGCGTTCTCGGTGCCTGTCTTCGGCGGATCGACGATCTTGCCGGCCGGGTCGATCCAAATGCTGATCGTTTGTCCCGCCTTCGCTTCCGGCGTGGTCAGTACCTGACCGGTGCGTGTGGTCCCATCCACTGCCCACCGGGCCGGTGCCTGCCCTGTGGCACCCGTTGCGGGGGTGGTATCCGCCAGGTTCACAGTTGCGTCCTCGAGGAGCACTGCCGCGATCTGATGCAGGTTTTCGCGGTCGGCGCGGGATCGGTCGTCGAGGCGTGTGTGAGTGGCAGTTCCGAAGGCTGCGGCGAGCGGAACCAAGATCAGCACCAGCGCGACGACGACGAGGAAGACCGAGGATTCGAGGCGACAGCTTCCCCGCATCAGTCGGTTCCCGCTCCACGGCCCCAATCGCCACATCCGCGCTACCAGTGGCTGTTCCCCGATCATGGCGACCTCCTGCGATTGCTCCTTCGAGTGTCGCGCGGGAACAGGTGCCGATGTAGGGCCCAAGGTCATCGCTCTGGTCGGATCGGTCCGGCGATCAGGAGGGGACATGGAGTTATGTGCACCAAGGCTGCGCTGGTCGAGCCGAGCGTCATCCAGGAGAAGCCGCCCCGGCCGCGGCTGCCGATGACGATCATCTGGGCTTCGTCGGCCATGTCGAGGAGGTGGCGAACGGGTCGGTCCCGAAAGAGGGTCTGTCGCATGGGGACGTCGGGGAACCGTTCACACCATTCGGCGACGCCGGCCTCGAGCACCGACCGCTCCATGGTCTGCTCCACACCCACGGGGAGTTTCGACAGGTCCTGGTCGGACCACAGCTTCGGGAAGGTCCCGCTCGGCTCGGGCGTGGAGGATTTCAGCGAGTCGCGGCCCATCTTGTGCACCGCGGTACGTGATGCAGGACAACAACAGTAGCGGCACCCTGCGCACTGTAGCCTCACGTGCGGCCCACCGCACCGCATCCAGCGACGACCGGGATCCGTCCACTCCCACAACGATCCCCGGATCGACCATGGTGACCTCCTCATCGATTCCGCTCGCTGCTCGAGCCGCAATCGTGCCATCGATCTGCGTCGCAGCGGTGGGTTGACGCTCGTCGTATCGCCAGGGGTGGCAGCCCTCCCCTACTCACCGGACAGGTTTCCCGGCGCCGGCCGTTCTCGAACCAGGACTTCCGACAACGGGCGTCTCGGTGTGGGCGACGGTTCCCCCACCCCGGTGCCCGCTCCCACCCTGATCAGAACCTGCGGCATCCCGTCCCCGGAAGACAGCTCTCGGAGCATTGTCCGTGTCGCGGCGCGTTCGGTCAGATGTGTGACGGGGCAGGTGGCGAGTCCGCGGTCCGTGCAGGCGAGCAGAACCGCGGAGAGTGCTTCGCCGCTCCGTAGCCAATCAAGTCTCGAATCCGTGGATGTGGAGAGCAGGAGGATCGCGGCGCGGTCTTCCGACGGGCTGCCGTCGGGTGTGCTCGCGCGGCCGGGCGGAAACTCACGTGAGAGGTGCACCGAGTGCTGCTGCGAGTCGGACGGGCGCGCCTGTTCCGGCACTCCGTCAGGGAACAGTCCGCGCCCCGACCACCACCGCAGTTCGGCTTGGTAGGTGGGGTTGTCGTGCCGTAATCCGGTCATCCGGCGTGATGCTCCCTCGAGTGCGGGACGGCTTCGCTCGCCGAGGTCTTCGAGTTCGACGCCTGTTCCCGCCGTGATTCGCACCAGCTCTTCGAGTGTGTCCCTCCACGCGGACGGTGCGTCCAGTGGCAGTCGTTCGGTTCGCCTGCGTTCGATCGCCGCCGCCATTCGGGCGACGAAATCTGTCGGTGCCGGTGTCGGTGCCGCGACAAATCCGATCGTCGACAGAAGTTGCCGGTCGGAAGAACGCGGCAGCCGCTCGATCACAGGACGCCAGCGATTCGCCGCGAATGCGTGCTCGAGGTGATTCAAGGCCGCACCGCAGGAGATCACCATCTGACGACCGAAGGCATCGGTCGCGGGCAACAGCCGGTCGGGATCGCTGTACAACCGGAGGGAAGTGCCCATCACCCAACGCCACGGTTGGCTATTGTGCAGCGACGGCGCGCGGCACGCCAGCGCCACAGCTGATTCGACGGTACGTCGGTCGGGTACCACGGGCAGCTCGCGCGTGTTCACAGTGTGTCCGTGTGTGTGGTGGGTACTCCGCCGGTCATCGTGTGTCTCCTGCTTGTCCTGGCTTCCAGTGTTGTGCTCGTGGCTCGGTCGCTCTAGGGCCGTAGGTCATCGACACCGTCCGGCGGAGACTGCATGGTCCGACCAGCGCATCTGCGGCTGATCACTGGATGAGCACGACCCACACGGTCGCGGCTGTCGCAGCGAACCGGAACGAACCGGCAACGGCGGCGAGGACCAGTGTGGTGAGCAGGTTCGTTCCGACGGCGACAACCGCCGCCACAGTCGCGGTGTCGACGGTGATCTCGGCACCTGCCGCGGACGCCGCGGCGAGCGACGAGGAATGGCGTCCCCCAATCCGCCGACAGCCGATGCAGCGACCACACCGTCACCTCCGAAGCTGTCCGCGGCGCCCTTCGTCATGACGAGGAGGACGAGCAGGATTCCTGCCAGTGAGAGTGTTGCCGGAACCGAGATCGGGCGGTCGAGTAAACCCAGGGCCGGCTGTGTCCCCTGGACGCGGCTGCCCGACGATCGGTCGTGCGAGCACTGGAGCACGATGATCCCCACGGAAGCCGCCGTGACTACAGCGGTGCCGGCGAGGGCTATGAGCGGAAAGGTACGTGCGCGGGGTAACTCCCACGACCCGGGTCCGCACCGTCGGGGTTCCGAGCCGCGTGTTCCCGCTCGATTCCCAGCCCGAGCCCGATCAGCAGGGCGGCGGCGTAGCCGTAGGCGTGGAAGTCAGCGATGTCCACGGTCGCCGAACTCCGTGGCGCGATCATGAACCGTACCGGTGTCCCGGTAAACCTTGCTGATCATGACCGGACATCGGGCCCGGTGAAGCATGTGCTGGCTCGTCGACCCGAGGATCGCACGGCCGAGCGCGCCGTGCCCATGGCTTCCGACGACGAGAAGTTGCGCGTCCTCACACCAGCGGAGCAATACCTCACCTGCCCCACCGGACTCGACAATCTTTCGCACGACCACATCGGGATATCTCTCGACCCAGCCGACGAGACTTTCCGCCAGCACTGCCCCTTCCCGTTGGCAGGCCCCGACCTCGACCGCTTCGTTCTCGGTATCACGTGGAAAATCCGACCTCCACGAATGCACCGCGATCAGCGGCGCATCGAATCGCCCCGCGAATTGGACGGCGTCGGCCACGGCGGCGACACTGCACCGGCTGCCGTCCACACCGACGACGACCGCGCGTCGGTCGGGAATCGCTTGTTGTTCGGCTCCCCGCCACACCACGACCGGGCACGGCGAGTGATGGGCGAGTCGCAGCGCCGTCGCATTCAGATACCCCTCCACCGGGCCTCGTGCCGTCGACCCGATCACCACCATCGACGCTGAGTCCGCCAACGGCAACAGGATGTCGGCCGCCGTCGACCCGGTCGGTGAGGAACACTCCACGGCGAGGGCACGCCGGTCGGCCCTGATGCCGCGCAACGCACCGGCCAGGAACGTTTCCGCGGCGATGCGGTCCTCGTCTTCCGACGGCAGGGGACGCGGTTCTGCGTACGAGACAGGGGGTGGAGGGAGCGCGTGAACCAGGTGCAACGTTGTTCCCTGCTTCTCCGCGACCGCGGCGGCCCGGCGCGCCGCAGCTCTCGCTGCCGTCGAGCTGTCGACTCCGACGACAACCGGCTCGAGAGAAGGTGTCCTCGCGTCGGTCACGGTTATCTCACCACGTCGCGCTGAGCGAACCCCGATGAGCGCGACTCCGAGCAACGCTGCAATTGTGAGCGAGGAGACGGCTGCTGCCGCGAACGAGAACCCATGGCGCAACGGATCATGCTCGGCGTACTGATAGAACGGTGAATATCGTTGCCACGGCGCCAACCACGACACCACAGGCCCGAGGCCGTTGAGCACATATGTCAGTATTCGACATCGTCCGGACGGTTCGGTCGAGGTCGAGGTCGAGCCGATCGGCGAAAACTGTCGCCGCTTTGTCGCCCGGCTTGCCACGCAGGTGTCCGAAGTACGTGATGTGCTGGCGGCCGGTCATGCGGTCGTACAGTGCCAATTCGCCGGGGACATAGCCGATCAGACGATGAACCGCGGGCGCCGATGACCATGCGTCGAGGCCGAACACGTGGGCCGATCCCGCAGTCGGACGCAGCAAGCCCACGAGCAGACGCAGCGTGGTCGACTTTCCGGCGCCATTGGGGCCGAGATAACCGAAGACCTCACCCTCGACAATATTCACGTCCACCGTGCCCAGGGCGAGCATGAAGCCGAACCGCGTGGTGAGGCCGACCGTGCGAATGGCGATGTCGCTGGACATCTTCTCAGGCTTACAGCGGCGCAGTTGCCGTCAGTAGGGTCTTCCGGCCCGAATCATCCGGCAGTGACCATCGGCCCTTACCTCAGGCCACTGGAAGGCGAACACTGAGGTGGACGCACCGACTGTCCGACCCGGGTCAGGGTGGAGTGCGATTCATCAAGGAGGCGATCGTGGACACCACCATTCCCGACGAGAACGTCGTCCGCATTGCCGTGGACCTCGCCTGCCGGGCACCGTCGGTACACAACAGTCAGCCGTGGCAGTGGACGTACGCCGACGGGCAGCTCGACCTCTACACGGAACGCGGCAGGCTTCTGGCCTCGACGGACCCGTCGGGCCGGCAGTTGGTCGTCAGTTGTGGTGCGGCGCTGAATCATCTCCAGACGGCATTGACCGGGCTCAAATGGTCCGTGGACATCCGGCGCGTCCCGGAGGGTCCTCACTCGGGGCATCTGGCGACGATTCGGTTCCGCCACGACGCGCGGCCCCAGTCGCACGACTTCGATCTGCTTGCGGCGATCCGTCACCGATATTCCGACCGCAGGCCCTTCGGCCCGATTAGCGTGAAGACCCCGTTGCCCACGGCATTGACCGACGTGGCGCACCGCACGGATGTCCACCTGACGTTGCTGGGGAGGGACGCTCGTCCGACTCTTGCGAAGGCGACGGAGCTGACCGCGGCCGCACGGAAATACGACTCCGCCTACCAGGCCGAGCTCCACTGGTGGGCCGGTCATTCCATTCCTCAGGGTGGAATACCGGCGGATTCCCTCGCAACCGCGGAGAACCGTGACCGCGTCGACATCGGGCGCCGGTTCCCCGCGGGCCGCGACAACAACGCGAGCGCGGAGATCGACCGCTCGACGGTTCTCGTGCTGAGCACCGACAGCGACGGCCGTGATGCGTGGCTCCGGGCCGGCGAGGCCTTGTCCGCGGTGCTGTTGGAGGCGACCGTCAGCGGTCTCGCGACATGCCCGCTGACGCACACGACCGAACTACGTCAGAGCCGGGAGATGATTCGGGAACTGCTTCCCGACGGTGGCTTCCCGCAGGCTCTGATTCGGGTGGGCACTGCTGAGAAGAAGTCTCCGCCACGTCAGACTCCGCGACGCCCTGTCGAGTCGGTTTTCTCGATCGGCCGCCGCCACTCCGCTCGTTGACGCTTCCGGCGACACCTGCGCACCTCGGGTGAAAGCCGGCGGCCACCGCCCAGATCAGCGACCTCCACCGCCAGGACGATCATTCTGTGGGGCAGCCGATCGAGCGCGGCGCCGAGCCGAATGGTGTGGTCGAGCGCGATTCCGTGCGTGCTGAACGTCCCCGCCCGAACGTCGCCGAGTTCGCCCGGAGTGAGCCGATAGACGGTGCCGGGTCGAGGCGGAGATCGTTTCCCAGCCCGATCACCACGACGGTCATCGGCGGTCGACCGTGAGGGTCAGAAAGTGGGTGGCGCAGGAGATGTACGGATAGTAGTTGCGGATGGTTCGTTCGCACAGCGTTGTCAGATCATCATCGGTCAGCATGAGATTCCCGTCCACCGCGCGCCGTAGATCGTGGTCGATGGCAGCCTGATTCTGCGAGGTCGGAGGAATGATGATGGCGGCGCGGATCGATCCGGTGGGATCGAACTCGTATCGGTGATACAGCAGTCCACGGGGTGCCTCGCTGACCCCGTGCCCGACCGTGTGTATCGGTGGCCCGGCGGTGAACGGCTCCGCAGGCCGCAGGTATCGGTCGATGATCCGCGACGCTTCCTCGACGGTGGGACCGACAACGCAATAGCTGCGGGCGCGGAGGGCCTCGATCAGTTGGTCGAGGCCGCGGCGATCCAGGACGCTCGCATCGGTGTGCACGGTCGGTTGCCGATCCATGCGCTCACTCCTTTGCCGACCCGGCGGTCAGGCTATTCGGTGAGGTGAACGCGGCTGTGCGTGGCCGCTTCCACATCGGCCGCGGTGAGCTCGATCAACTGGTGGGCCAGGTCGGCCAACGCACGTGCGGTGGCCAATTCGTCCCCGATCTCGGGGATCTCGGTGTCGGCGGGATTCCGGCGGGCGAGCCCGACCCCGACGAGGGTGTGGGTGTCGCGGGTTCGGAGTCGGGCCTGTGCCCGGGTCCTGGACCCGCCTTCGTCGGCGTCGTGTTCGTCGATGACGATCTCCACGGACCAGTTCTTCTCGGTCATGTTCATCGGCCTCCGTTCGGTGTGGACACGGTGTCGTGTCCACGATGTGGTTGTCGGGTACGTGCGTGTGCCGCGATCACGAGGCCACGACCACCCTCGTATCGGTTGTCTTCGTGCACAGCGCGAGGACGACGCGAAACCCGTCCGCTATCGAATCGGTCAGGGTCGCGAGATCCGGGACGGCGTCGGTGTCGGCGTTGAGCCCGACACAGCATCGCGTGGTGTAGGACATCAAGGTCACGTTGAACGCCGATCCGAGTGTGGGACTGAACGCGTAGTAGTGCAGAATCTCCGCCCCGGCGATGAACAGTGGTACCGGAGATCCGACGACGTTCGAGGCGACGAAGTCGACGTGTTTGAGCATGTTTCCGAGTGTCGACGCCGGAAGCAGGTTCAAGGCGCCGGCGATCGTCGGTGACAGCGGAATCGCGGGCTCGTGGCGCCAGGCATGAACTGTGGCGTGCACCCGGCGCATCAACGCGGCAGGATCGTCGATGTCGGTGGGTAGTGCAAAACGTGCCAGGGTGATGCGGTTGCCTCCCACCGGGTCCGTCTCGGCACGCAGGCTGATCGGCAGCGTCATCCGCAGTTCGCTGATCTCGGCGCCGTGCAGTCGGTGGTACTTCGCCATTCCCAGCAGGACAGCAGCCAGAAACGCGTCGTTGATCGAACCGGCACCCGCCGCGGCCGCTTGAGCGAGCGCGTCCACCGGCACGTCGAGCACCGCACAGTGACGCCGAGTGCTGCGTTTCGTCATCACCGGGGACAGTGTGGAGACCACGGGACGCGTGAGGCGCAGTGTGGAGCCGGCTAGTTCGGCTGCTTCGCGCCAGGTGGCCCTCGGAGTCCGGACCAGTCGAACACTGTTGCGGCCCAGCGCGTTCGATGCCCGGCGGGCCACATCGGTGGCCGTGTTCCGGTACCAGGAGAGGCGGCCCGGCGGAGTGGGCGATTCACCGTCCGGCGCGGCCGTCCGATGGTCGGTCCGGTCCGGCCGAGGCCCGTCATCGCGGGTGAAATCCACGATCTCCCGGGCAATCTGCATTCCACTGACACCGTCGGTGAGAGAGTGATGCACCTTCATCACGAGGGCCGACTTGCCGTCGGGGAGTCCGTCGAGAACGGTGAACTCCCAGAGCGGACGGCGCTTGTCGAAGGCGGTCATCTCGGCGGTCCGGGCGAAGTCGAGAACCCCGTCCCATGTTCGTGGTTCGGGGAGGGTGTAGCGGCGCAGGTGCCAACTGAGATCGAAATCCGGATCGTCCGCCCACCTCGGCGGCGCCAAGCCCACCGGAGCCTCGATCGCCGTCCGCCGGAAGAGGGGAACCAGGTCGACCGCCCTGCGCATCATGTCGACGAATCGGCTCTGATCCGGACTACGATCGAGCAGCGCAACCGCCACGATGGTCGACCGGAGGATCGGGTCCTCCTCCATCCGCCACGACATGAAGTCCGTCTGGGTCATGTAGCGCTGATTCGTCGTGCTCACGTCGGTCAACTCGCTCGTCGATCGGGTCTGCGGTCGGTCTGTGTCGGTGGTCTTCGGTGTGCGCCGGGGCCCAGTCCCCTGGGGTTCCCGGTGGCCACGGTTCACATCGGCATCATGGGCATGGGTGGCAGAACACCCATGCTGTGCAGCCACATCATGAACATGTGGAACATCTGCATCACATCCATCACGGTCACCTCCTTCGCCGTGCGCTCGTGTCAGGGTGTCGTCCCGGCGCGCAGAATGGTCAGGCGACTCCGGTATTCCTGCTCGTCGATCTCTCCGCGTGCGAACCGCTCGGCAAGGACCGCCTCGGCACTGCGAAGCGGCGGCGCCCCACCGGGCGGTGCCGGGAACGGGTGACTCATATAACGGACCAGCAGGATGATTCCCACGATCAGCAGCCCCCAGAACAGCGCCATACCGGCGAACATCAGTGCATACCCCCAACCGCCGAAATCGTCGTCGTACATCACGGGGCGGCCTCCTACTGTGCTTTCGGCGGTGTGTCCCGGTGGGTCCGCCGTATTACCAGTGTCCAACCGTGCGAGGGGTCGTTCACAGGGTCTTTCGGCCGTTTCCGGTGGTTTACCCCGAAGGAATCAGTGCACCGTATCCAGTGTTGTATACAAGCGATGGTGGTGGCATCGGGCGACCGCCGAGAGATAGAAGACCTGCACCAAGCTGGGCGCGCAGGCGGAATCGCTCGCCCGGCGGCAGATCGTGATCGGGCAGGCGACGTGATGGAGCAAATTCTGACTGGTCGATCCCAGAAACGCTCCGGCCAGGCGGTGGTGGCCGTGGCTGCCGACGACGACGAGTTCTGCGTCGCAAGCGTATTCGAGGATCAGCTGCCGGACCGGCCTGTTCGATGACGGTCGTCAGGTGTAGATCCGGGCACTTCTCGCGCCAGCCAACGAGATTTTCCGCCATCAGAACGGAGTGTTCTTCCTCGACGACGGCCCAGTTCACCATCGTCCGGACGGCAGGGCGCTCGGAAATGTCCCCGGCACCCCAGCCGTGCACCGCGAGGAGCGGGACCTCGAAGAACGTTGCGAACTCGACAGCCGTGGCGAATGGCGAGTGAGCTCAGGTCACTCCCGTCGACGCCGACGACGACAGGACGGTGGTCGGGCACCGAGGGCGTGGCCTCCGATCGGAACACGGTGACCGGGCAGTGCGCACGGTTGACCACCTGCAGGACCGTGGAGCCGGTGAGGAGCGATTCCAGTGCACCCGCACCGGTGGATCCCACCACCACTATCTCCGCGTGCGCGCTCGAGCCTGCGAGTGCCGGCCCCGCAGGGCCGGGATGGGTGCTGCACGACACGGTGATGTCGGGGAAGGCGCTCTTCACGCGTCGTTCGGCCCGATCCAGGATCTTCCTCGGCGAACTCGTTCTGGAAGAGGAGAGCGGCTTCGCTGTAGTGGTATCCCGGACTCGGCAGGACGTGAGCCAGTCGCAGTGGCACAGACTTCCGCCGAGCGACCGCGCCCACACCGCGGCTCGCATCGCTCTTTCCGACCGCCGACACCGACGACGATGGACCGATGCTGCGCGAGAACGCTCACACGCCTCAACCTCCGGTCACCGTCACGGTCGCAGATACGGCAACGGCGTCGGTAGGGGCATAGGTCATCTGGCTGCAACGCGGCGGGGCCCGACGCCTATGCACGGGGCATAGTCCCAGAAAGTGACGGTAGACCCTACTCGGTGGACGACATCGTTGGTTGAATCCGAAGTGACACGACACCTCGGAGTTCGCCATGAATCCCCCACCCCACCATCGTCGACAGGGAAATCGGTCGGCGATGAGACAGGCGCAGCCGCCCGTGCCGGACACGGAGGAAGACCGAGTCGATTGGCCCGATCCGAGCCCGCTGGCCGACTGGTGGGCGCGTGTGATGTTCGGTGCACACCCATCGACGTGAACCGTCGGCCGGAACATGCTCGGGCACAGATCGCGGCGCCGAGCCCACCAACCATAGAAGGAGTCGACATGCGAACACTCGTGGTCTACGAATCGATGTTCGGAAACACCCGGCACGTGGCCGAGGCGATCGCCCGAGGTCTCGAGTCCGCGGGAACCGTCACAGCGGTCCCGGTCGCCCGAGCCGGTGACGAAGACCTGTCCGGCTACGATCTCGTGATGGTCGGCGGTCCGACGCATGTCCACGGGATGAGTCGCGAGTCGACCCGTCACGGGGCAGCCGTGACAGCCCACAAACCGGACAGCACTGTGGCACTGGAACCTGACGCGGAAAGCGAAGGCCTCCGCGAGTGGCTCGACGGGCTCCCCCCGACTCACGGGAAGGCGGTGGCGTTCGACACTCGCGCCAACGGCCCAGCCCTCCTGACCGGCCGAGCATCGAAAGGTATCTGCCGAAAGCTGCGCCGGCGCGGGTTCGATCTCGTAGCCGAGTCGGAAAGTTTCCTCGTCGACAAGGAATCGCGGCTCGAGGAAGGTGAGGAGATCCGCGCCGAGCAGTGGGGTCGGGCACTCGCCCAGCAGGTCACTTCCCCTCGCGCGTAACACATCCCACGTCGCCCGGGCTCGTTATCGGCTCGTGACTGCGACCGCGTTCGCCACCCGGAAGCTGAGCCCATGTCACGATCTGCGATCGATCTGCGACGGCACGATGCGGTGATCTTCGACCTCGACGTCGTGATGGCCGAGTCCGCGCGGACCGACACCACGAGAGCACTCGTCCGTCAGTTGCAGAGTCGCGGGGTGGCGACGGCGGTCTTCTCGACCGATCGCGACGTTCGACCGGTGCTCGACGCCGCAAGAATCGCCGACGTGTTTCCCGTTCGCGTCGACGGCGCGTCGCCGGTCGAGGCCGCCGACCGACTCGGGGCACGTCCGGGCGGTGCGGTGGTCGTCACGGCCTCCGCAGAAGCGGCAGCCGCGGCCAGGCGGGGCGGCTTCGCACTCGTCATCGGGGTCGGTCACGACCGCCGCGCGGCCGACTTGGAAAGATGCGGAGCAGATATCGTCGTCGCCGACCCCTCCGAGATCCAGTTCCGTGCAGGCGATCTCCGGCTGTCCGAGATTCCGGACGCTTTGACGTCTCGGCACGAAGTTACCGCCCTCCTCCGGGTCCGCAGGCCCGCAGTGTTTCTCGACTTCGACGGCACACTCGCGAACATCGTGTCCGATCCGTCGGCGGCCGTCCTTGTCGACGGTGTGGCCGACAAGTTGGCGAGGTTGACACGCGAGTGCCCAGTGGCGGTGATCAGCGGACGCGACCTCGCGGACGTGCAGGCACGGGTCGGCATGGCGGAGCTCTGGTATGCGGGCAGCCACGGGTTCGAACTGGCCGGACCGCAGGGGCAGTACTACCAGAATCCTGACGCTCTCGCCGCGGTACCAACGCTGCATTACGCCACCCGCGCCCTCACCGACCGCCTCCGTGACGTGCTGGGCGTGTTGATCGAGCCCAAGAAGTACACCGTCGCCGTGCACTATCGCAACGTTGCAGTCGACCGGATAGACGAGGTCGTTGCCACGGTCCGTGATGTTGCCACCTCCGGGGAGGTCCGCCTGCGAGTCACCGGGGGTCGCAAGGTCGTCGAACTCCGTCCCGACGTCGATTGGGACAAGGGACGCGCACTGAACTGGGTCCTCGAGCACATCCACGACGCGAAGTCCCTACTTCCGATCTACGTCGGCGACGACCTCACCGATGAGGACGCATTCGACGCCGTGACGGCGAACGGGGTGGGGATCGTCGTCCGCAGCAGTGAGGTCGGGGATCGACGGTCGGCAGCACGCTTCGCCGTGAACGGTCCGGTTCAGGTCCGCGAACTGCTGCAGCGTCTGGCGGATCTTCTCGGCCGCGACCCCGAAACCGCATCCGCGGCCGATGCATGGATGCTGTTCTTCGACGGCTACGAACCCGCGACCGAGAAGTTACGGGAGGCCATCTGCACTCTGGGGAACGGCTACTTCGCGACTCGCGGGTGCGCACCCGAAGCAACCGCCGGCCCCGTCCACTACCCGGGCACGTATCTCGCGGGCGTGTACAACCGCCTGCGCGATGAGCGTGCCGGGAGGGAGATCGTGAACGAAAGCATGGTGAATGCGCCGAACTGGCTGACGACGACCTTTCGTATCGAGGGTGGGCCGTGGTTCGACGTCGACGCCGTCGACCTTCTCGAGTACCGCCAATACCTCGATCTGCGTCGCGCCGTGCTCACCCGCCGGTTTCGGTACCGCGACGACGCCGGGCGAGCGACGTCGGTCATCCAGCGGAGATTCGTCGCCATGCACCTCCCCCACGTCTGCGCGCTGCAGACGACGATCATCGCGGAGAACTGGTCGGGATCGTTCGAATTGCGTTCGGCCCTGGATGGTTCGGTCCGCAATACCCTCGTCGAGCGGTACCGTGATCTCGCCGCCGATCATCTTGTGCTACTCCATTCAGGCGCGCTGTCGGCAGACTCTGTCCTGCTGGCGATGCAGACCAATCAATCGCGCATACCAGTGGCCATGGCGGCACGAACCACGCTGTCGCCCCGCGACCGACACCGCACGTCCACCTACCGTCTGCTCGACCGCGACGGCCGCATCGGCCATGACATCACGGTCGACCTCACCGAGGGTGAGTCCGTGACGTTCGAGAAGATGGTGACAGTATTCACGGGGCGCGATCACGCGCTGTCCGAGCCGGCCGCGGAAGCGGCACGCTGGGTGCCGTCGATCGGCGGGTTCGAGGAAGTGCTGGACGGTCACGTGCTGGCCTGGGGGCACCTCTGGGACCGTATCGGCATCACCCTCGGCGATTACCAGGACGCCCTGCGCATCGCCCGGCTTCATCAGATGCAACTCCTGCAGACGGTGTCGCCGAACACCGCCGACCTCGACGTCGGGGTGCCGGCCCGGGGTCTGCACGGCGAGGCCTATCGGGGCCACGTCTTCTGGGACGAGTTGTTCGTCTTCCCGGTCCTGAACCTGCGGGTGCCGACTCTGACCCGGTCGTTGCTGCGCTACCGGTACCGTCGCTTGCCGGAGGCCCGCCGGGCCGCGCGGGCGGCCGGTTATCGTGGCGCGATGTTCCCGTGGCAGTCGGGCAGCGACGGCCGGGAGGAAAGCCAGCAAGTGCATCTCAACCCGCGGTCCGGTCGCTGGCTCCCGGACCCGAGTTGGCGCCAACACCACATCGGCATCGCGATCGCCTACAACGTGTGGCACTACTACCAGGTCACCGGGGACCTGGAGTTTCTCAGTGATTTCGGCGCCGAGATGCTGGTGGAGATAGCCCGCTTCTTCGCCGGCCTCGCCTCCTACGAAGGGCCCCGGGGTCGCTACACGATCCGCGGTGTCATGGGACCGGACGAGTTTCATTCCGGCTACCCCGAGGCTCCGCACGAGGGAGTCGACAACAACGCGTATACCAACGTCATGGCCGTGTGGGTGATCCTCCGGGCGAGAGAGGCGCTCGAGGCGATACCGGCCCCCGACCGGTCCGATCTCGTCGACTCTCTGAGCTTGGATGCCCACGAGATGGCCCGGTGGGCGGACGTGAGCCGCCGCATGTTCGTGCCGTTCCACGATCGGGTCATCAGTCAGTTCGAGGGCTACGAGGCGCTGGCGGAACTGGACTGGGCCGGTTACCGGGAGCGGTACGTCGACATTCAACGGCTCGACCGCATCCTCGAGGCGGAGGGAGACGACGTCAACCGGTACCGGGCCTCGAAACAGGCCGACGTGCTGATGCTGTTCTATCTGCTGTCCGCCGACGAACTGCGAGATCTGTTCGAGCGACTCGGATATCAGCTCGAACCGGAGGCGATACCGCGCACCATCGACTACTACATCGCCCGGACCTCTCACGGTTCGACGCTCAGCGCGGTCGTGCATTCCTGGGTGCTGGCCCGCGCCAATCGTGACAAGGCCATGGAATTCTTCGAAAAGGTGCTTGCGTCCGACATCACGGACATCCAGGGGGGCACGACCTCCGAGGGGATCCACTTGGCGGCCATGGCGGGAAGTATCGACTTACTCCAGCGCTGTTTCACCGGACTCGAAACTCGCGGTGATCGACTCGTTTTCGGCCCGGAATGGCCGAAAACGCTCGGTGCGCTCGAATTTCCGATCGTCTATCGCGGGCACCAGTTGTGGCTGACGATCAGCGGTCGACGCGTTCAGGTCAGCGCCGGCGCCGGGAATCAACGCGCGATCGAGATCTCGTGTCGTGACCAGGTCGTCCGACTGGAGCCGGGGTGCACGGTCAGTCTGGGCTAGAAGTCAGGCTGTGCTGGACACCGTCGGCGCCGCCGTCCCACGACCAGCGCATCGGTGCTGTCAGCCGACCGGCCATCCCGGTGTGCGGCCGAGATCGTTCCATTCTTTATCCCACTGGCGCATCCGGCTTCGTCCGTTCATCGACCGCACCCCCGCATACAGCAGGAGGGAGCAGACCGCCGCGCCCGCCCAGACCGACAGTGCCGCACTCACGGCGATCACCGCGTTCTGCACTCCCGACCGGGGCTCGGCGACCACGTTGCCGTTCGTGTCCACCCACACAGTGACGGTGTCGCCGCGGCGAGTGCCGGGTGCGGTTTTCGCGGCGGTCGAGCGCAGGGCGCCGTCCGGTGCAGTCCACTGAGCCGTCGCACGGCCCTGCGTTTCCGGGGAGCGGGTGTGCGCGTCGGCGACCACCACTTGTCGCGGATCATCGATGAGAACGGCAGACTGTGCATGCCTGGTCTGGAGTTCGGCGCGCGACCGTTCGTTCAGGCCGGTGTACGTCACGGTGCCGAACGCCGCCGCGAATGGGACCACGATCAGGATGATTGTGATCAGGACGGCCGCGACGACGGAGTCGCAACGGTCCGTGGCCCGCATGAGCGGATTTCGGCTCCAGGGCGCCAGACGCCACCAGCGCAGTGCCTGATCAGTGGGCATCGCAGCCTCCTCGAACCATACTCCTGTTTCCAAGTCTTCCGCGCACGAGGTGGGCGGCCTAGGGCACAAGGTCATTGGCAGGGGTGACCGGAGCGTCTGCCCGCTTCGTATCGGAGGTCGGGTTACCCTGTCCTGCAGTATCATTCCGCGCTCTGCCCTGAATCGAGGCGCAGCTTCGCTGCACGCCGGACGTCGCACATGCTTCGCGTCCTCCCGGGAAAACCCGACAAGAGTGACTTTCGGCCCTGGAATCGTGCGCGCCGTTATCGCACCGTTGTGGAAGAGGCCGACGCACATCATCGGAACCACCCGTCGGCGAAGGAACGAGGACCTCATGTTCGAACGTCACTCCACCGCGTCGCGGCCGCGCGACGACCGTCACCGGCGCGACGACGAACCCGGTGAGTTCCTGTACCTCCACCCTGTCGGGCTGGTGCTGGCGTTGTTGTCGGGAGCAGTGACCGCAGGCCTGGTCGTCCTGCTCGGCGCCTGGCTCGCAACCCCACTCGTCGGAGTCGGCGCGGCCGCGACCCTCGTCGCCACCGTCGGCCTGGCCGTGGCGATGTTGATGCCCCACCGACCACGCCGGCACGGGGCGCGCCCGGTCCGTCCAGCTGCTCGATGACCACTGGGGCTCCTCGGGCGACGCTTCTGACGACTACTGCTCCCGGCGTAGTGTGATTCTCCGGAGCGATCACACAGCACGACTGGAGGTTGCGGCATGATCAACGTCTTTCTCGTGGACGACCACGAGGTCGTCCGGCGCGGAATCGCCGATCTCCTCACCGCCGACCCCGATCTGACCGTCGTCGGTGAAGCCGCCTCCTACTCGCAGGCGATGGCGCGAGTGCCGGCCCTGAAACCCGACGTCGCGGTCCTCGACGTACGACTTCCCGACGGCAACGGAATCGAACTGTGCCGCGAACTGCACTCACTGATGCCGGAACTGCATTGCCTCATCCTGACCTCGTTCACGGACGACCAGGCGATGCTCGACGCGATTCTCGCCGGGGCCAGTGGATACGTCGTGAAGGATATCCGGGGTATGGAACTGACCCAGGCGGTCCACGACGTCGGGGCCGGCAAGTCGCTCCTCGACAGTCGCGCCGCCGCTGCTCTGATGGTGAAGGTCCGCGCGAACGCCAGTGAGAAGGACGGAATCTTCGGGCATCTGACCAATCAGGAACGGACACTCCTCGCCCTGCTCGGGGAGGGGTTGACGAACCGTCAGATCGCTGCGCGGATGTTCCTTGCCGAGAAAACCGTCAAGAATTACGTGTCCAGGCTGCTGACCAAACTGGGGGTGGAGCGCAGGACCCAGGCGGCGGTACTCGCCACGAAGATGCAGTCGAGACCGTCCGACACCTGACGGGCGAAGCCCTGAGTCCAGTAGCGGTTCCGTCATGTAGCAACGCCGCTACGTGGGAGAATGCGTCTTGTGACCCGTCAACCGGATGAGCGCGACCGGGGTCCGTTACTCGGTAGCCTGTCCGAGCTGCGGCTCCGTGAGCTCCTTACCGAGGTGCAGGAACGCATCGCGCAGATCGTCGATGCCCGAGATCACGTCGACGGGCTGCTCGAGGCGATGCTCGCGGTCACGTCGGGACTCGACCTCGACGACACGCTTCGCACCATCGTCCATGCCGCGATCAATCTCGTGGATGCCCGCTACGGCGCGCTGGGGGTGCTCGCCCAGGGTGAGGGCTTGAGTGAGTTCGTCTTCGAGGGCATCGACGAGGAGGCACGCGAGCGTATCGGCGACCTGCCCCGCGGTCGCGGGGTCCTCGGGTTCCTCATCACCAATCCAAAGCCGGTCCGGTTGGAGGACCTGTCACATCACTCAGCCTCGGTGGGATTCCCGGCCAATCATCCGCCGATGAAAACCTTTCTGGGAGTGCCCATTCAGATCCGAGACGAGGTGTTCGGGAATCTGTATCTCACCGAGAAAGCGAACGGTGCACACTTCACCGAGGACGACGAGGTTCTTCTCCGCGCACTCGCGGCCGCCGCCGGGATCGCCATCGAGAACGCCCGCCTGTACGAGGAGTCCCGGGCGAGGCAAGCCTGGCTCGAGGCGACACGTGAGATAGCGACCGAACTACTCGCGGGCAGCGAGACGGCAGAGGTGCTGCAAGTGATCGCCGACGACGCGCTTGCCCTCACCGGCGCCGACAGTGCTTTCCTTGCGGTGCCGGACGATCCCGACATCCCGTCGGACGAGGTCACCGAACTCGTCGTCACGGCGTCGGCCGGCACGGTGTCGGATCGCATCATCGGCCGGACGATCCCGATCGAGAAATCCACTTCCGGTGAGGCATTCCGCGAGCGGACACCGCTTCGGGTCACCGCGCTGGCCTTCGATCCTGGGTTCGAGACCGGAACCCGGTTCGGCCCGGCGCTGGCGCTGCCCCTGCGCGCCGCGCAATCGGTGGCAGGGGTTCTGGTGACGCTCCGTCACGTCGAAGCGTCGCCGTTCACGGACGACCAATTGGCGTTGATGTCGGGGTTCGCAGATCAGGCGGCCGTCGCGCTGCAGCTCGCCAACAGTCAACGCCGAATGCGTGAGCTCGATGTCCTGTCCGATCGCGATCGGATCGCGCGGGACCTCCACGACCACGTCATCCAGCGGCTCTTCGCGGTCGGCCTGTCAATGCAGAGCACCTTGCAGAGGGCGAAGGCTCCGATCGTCAAGGAACGACTCGAACAATCGATCGACGACCTTCACGACATCGTGCGTGATATCCGTACCGCCATTTTCGACCTTCACGGCGGTTCGGGTGGTATGACCCAGTTCCGACGGCGGCTGCACGAAATCGTCGCCGAGACCACCGCGGATTCCGGGTTACGCACGACGGTGCACATGTCTGGCCCACTGTCCGTCATCGACGCCGCGCTCGCCGAACACGCCGAGGCAGTCCTGCGTGAGGCGCTGAGCAACGCCGTCCGACACGCGCGAGCCGACACGGTCACGGTCAGCATCTCCGTCTACGACGATCTCACCATCGAGGTCGCGGACAACGGCACCGGCATTCCGGACGACGTCTCCCGGAGTGGCCTGGACAATCTGGCTGTCCGTGCTCGGGAATTCAACGGGCACTTCACCATCGACACGACCCCCGGTGGCGGAACCACGCTCCGGTGGTCGGCGCCGTTGCCCTGAACCGGGATCGGCTCCCCCGCTCACAGAAGGTGGGGACCTTCTCCCCTACGCCGGTGACGGGCGCACCATAACGATGAGAGGTAGCTGCAATTTCTGCCGCGCGCTTCTTGGAGGAGAACACCATGACCGCCCGCCGCCCAATCGTTGTCGGAACAGACGGTTCACCGTCGTCCCTCCAGGCCGTCGCGTGGGCCGCGCAGGAGGCGGCGTTGCGCAATTCCCCACTGTCGGTGATCGCGACCACGTTCGTTCCCGGCGCCTACGGTGTCCCGATCGGCATGCCGGAGAGTTTCTTCGACGACGAGGAACGCAACGGCAAGAACCGGCTGGCTGCCGCCGCGGAGATCGCTGCCCGAGCGGTACCTGGACATTCCCTCGACATCCACACCACCCTCTGTACCGGAACGCCGGCCGGTGAACTCCTCGAAAGGTCGAAATCCGCAGCGATGGTCGTCGTCGGCTCGAATCGGCAGGGAATCATCGAGCGCGGCTTCCTGGGATCGGTCAGCGCCGCGGTCGCCACCCACGCACCGTGCCCGGTCGCGGTCATCCACGGGCTTCCCGATTCCGAGGTCACCCGGCTCGAGGGGCCCGTCGTCGTCGGCGTGGACGGGTCGGCGCACAGCGAGCCCGCCATTTCGATGGCGTTCGAGGAGTCCGACCTGCGGCAGTGCGAACTGGTGGCCGTTCACGCCTGGTCCGACGTCGACCTCCCCGTGCACTACGAGGGCGGTAGCGTCTCCGGTTGGAAGCAGGTCGTCACCCAGGAAACAGCCCTCCTGTCGGAGAGTCTCGCCGGCCGGGCCGAGGATTTCCCCGACGTCAAGGTTCGGACGATGGTCGTGATGGACCGACCTGTACGCAACCTGCGCGAACAAGCCGACAACGCGCGACTTCTCGTCGTGGGTAGCCGCGGACGCGGCGGATTCACCAGCATGCTGTTGGGATCCACGAGCCGGGCCTTGATGCACTCGGTGCGCTGCCCGCTCCTCATCGTTCGGTAGGGCGCCACTGTCCGGAGGGACACGGCGGCCGATCACGTTCGCGTCCGGCAGCGGATGGACACGCACGACGCCTCCATGAGGTTCTCCGGGGCCCGTCCGAAGCATCTCGAGGATCTGGCCGAGTCGCTGTGCCGGCAAGACCCCGGGCGTTACGTGCTGGGCGCCTTCATCGGCGGCATCCTGGTCGGCGTCGCGAACTACGTGAGGCCGGCCGACCAGACGGAATCGGAACGATGCTGCTGACGTGGCTCGACGACGCAGCGCGGGCGCACGGACCTTCGGCGCGGACCCGGCCCGTCCTGATGTGACGCACTCTCATGTCGACGACCGAGAGAACTCGGAGACGGCACCGGCGTACTCCACCACACGTATTCCTTCCTCGCTGTGTAGACGTACAGGCAGGCGTCCGAGCAGAAGATTCCGACCGGTGACGTCACCGGGAAAATGCTGTTCGAGACCGACGAGCCCGAACCGGACAGCGGTGGTCACGGGTCCTTGTGGGCGAACGACGAACTGATCGGGGAAGGTGACATGCCCCGGACGGTGCCGGTGGCCTTCAGTTCGTACGCGGGCATGGACGTGGGCCGCGACAACGGCTGGGTCGTCGACCGCGATTACGAGGACAGGGCCCGCACCCGGTTCACCGGACCGTCCACGAGGCCGAACTCGCGTTGCACGAGCCACGCGGCGATGCGGGGTGTCGGGCACGGCACGGCGCGGCCGGCTGACCCGACGATGCCTTTGCCCGGGCTCAGGGGTGTTCGGTGTACAGGGCGGCACCGGCGGTGACCCCTGCACCCACGGCGATGATCAGGACTCGGTTCCCGGCCGGGATACCACCCGTCCGGCGGTCAAGGGCCGCCACGAGGGACGCGGTGTGCATCCGTTCGTCATCCGCGACCACGATCCGCGGCACGGGGACGCCCAGGTGCTCGGCGAGCGTCGCGCGGAACTTCCGCCGGGCGGGAGCGGCCACGATCAAATCGACATCGGCGAGGTCGAGGGAGGATGCCTCCAGGCATTCCCGTGCCGCCTGCGCTCCGGCGGTCGCGAATCGCTCGTCCATCGAATCCGACTCCCGGAACCGCAGTACGTTCCGGGAATCCTCGAGCCCGACTGTGGCACAGAAGCTTTCACCGGAATCGGAGCGATTCACCCAATGGACGGGCCCCAGGCCGAATTCGTCGTCGGTCCAGCGGCAGAGGATGGCTCCACCCGTCGGCGCAAACGGAAAGTGCTCGCTCATCCCACGTCCGGGATCGGCATCACTGGCAACCACCAGCGCCCAGTCGATCGTGTGCGACCGCAGGAATCCGTCGACGATCTGCAGACCGTTGAGAGCCCCACAGGATCCGTTTGCGACATCGAAGGAAAAGGTCCCGTGCGTGTCGTCGTGGGGGTCCTCCGGGTGGGCACCGATATCTTCCTGGATGAGCGCCGCGAGGGCGGGCTCGCCCAGATTCCGGTCGCGGTACAATCCGACGTTGACGAGCAGGTCCAGGTCGTCGGCGTTCCGACCGGCCCGTTCGAGGCAGGTCTGGGCGGCCGACACCGCGAGATGCAATGCACTGTGGCGGGTACGCCAGCCGCCTCGTGTGACGTCGAGCCGATCAATGATGGTGCCCATAGCGTGCCACCAATTCCTCGTCCAGAGTCAACAGAACGACGCCGATCTCCAAACCCGATGCGAGGGCGATCAACGCTACGGTCTCACCCGCTCGGATGCGGCCTGCTTCGAGTTCCTCGACGAGCGCGACGGTGTGGGTCGTCGAGGCCGTATTTCCGTAGCGGTCGACGGTGATGACCGCGTCGTGCCGTGGAGAATCGCCCAGCGTGGCGGTCACCTCGGCCATCCCTTTGCGGATCGCCCGCGCCGAGGTTTGGTGTGTGATCACGTGATCGATGTCGTGGAGGGAGATCCCGGCGGCGTCGAGCACCTCGTGCAGCAACAGCGGGGTGTCCGCGATCGCCGCCCGCTGGATCCCCCGCGAATTGGTGAACATCCGGGCGCCGGGGTCGCCGCCCTTCGGGTACGCGAGACAGAGCCGACTGTAGTCGGCGACGGTGGTGAATCCGGCCAAACCGATCCCGGCCGATCCGGCAGGGGCACGTTCGAGGAGCAGCGCGGCCCCGGCGTCGCCGAGCGTGAGGCACGCAAGCTCCTTGCTCATGATGTTCCGGATGTGCTGGGCGGCATTCTGTCCGAGCTGCGAAATGTACTCACCACTGACGACAAGTGCCCGTTCGACGATTCCCTGACGGACCCAGTTGTTCATCACCGTCACACCGGTCAACATGCCGGCGCACGCGTTCGAGAGATCGAAGGTCATCGCCCCCTGCGCGCCGATCGCCTGGGCGACCGCACTACTCATCGTCGGTTCCAGCCATTGGGTGAGACCGCCGTGAAACTTGGTGATGCTGCAACTGACCACCACATCGATCGAACCGGCGTCCCGGTTCGACCGTCCCAGGCAATCCAGTGCCGCCGAGATCGCCAGTGTGTAGGAGTCCTCGTCCCCCACCGACACGCGGCGCTCGCGGATCCCGGTGAGCCGCTCGAGGTCGATGTGAGTCGAGTGACGGGTGGTCGACATCAGGTCCGTGGTCGTGAGATGTGTCGCGGGTAGATGCCGGCCGGCCCCGGCGAGACGCGTAGCGAACGGCATTCGCAGGTCGCCGTTCTCGGTCTCCATGACCAGCCAACGTTTGACCATTCCTTCCACCTCCGTGCTCACTCCACAATCGCGCACCGGCGATCTCGTCACCAGAGCATTTGGGCCCTTCCGGGGGATCGTTCGACCAGCACCGAGGAATGCGGCGAGGTGAGGTCCTAGGACCCTTGTCCTGTGACAGTGGCACGCCGACGCTGAGGGACGAGGAGAGGAGTCGTCATGCAGGCGCGACACGTCATGAGCAGCCCGGTCACCACGGTGGACCGATCCACCTCGGTGGACGAATGCCTTCGGTTGGTCTTGCCCGCTGCTGATCGTGCGCCGGTGACGAGACGAGGCGCCTCGGCGGTCCCGGGCCCGGGACCGGGGCGCCGTGCGGTGCAGACTCCGTGCGGCACGGTCCCCGGTTGCGGGTGGCACCGGACGGCGAACCGGCCGTGCGGACCGTGATGAGTCCCCTCCTGAGGATCGGCCGCGCACTGGGGGCCTTCGGGTTCGTCGTCGTTGCAGGCACGCTCGGGTATGTCGTCCTGGGCTTCGGCATTCTGGATGCGCTGTACCAAACCGTGACGACGATCAGCACGGTAGGTTTCCGTGAGGTTCACCCATTCGATGCGGTCGGTCAATGGTTCACGATCCTTCTCATCTTGGCGGGTGCCGGTACGGCGCTGTATACCTTCGGGGTCATCCTCGAGGCACTCATCGAGGGACATCTACGTCAGCACATGGAGCGTCGGCGAATGGACAGACACATCAGCCGGATGACCGGGCACGCGATCATCTGTGGTGTCGGCCGGGTCGGACGGGCCGGAGTGCAGTACCTGGCCACGCTCGGGATGCCGGTCGTCGTCGTCGATCGGGATCCGCAGCGTCTCGCCGGCCTCGACGTCCCGACAGTGGTCGGGGATGTCACCGACGACCAGGTTCTCGAAGCGGCGGGAATCGGCCGCGCCCACGCTCTGATCACGGCGCTCGACACCGACGCGGACAATGTCTATGTCACCCTCTCGAGCCGCGCGTTGCGGCCGGATCTGATCATCATCGCCCGCGCCCGCAACGACGGCTCGACATCCAAGCTGATTCGGGCGGGAGCAAACCGCGTCGTCAACCCTCAGCTCATCGGGGGGCGCCGGATGGGTGCCTTCGCGCTCCAGCCACACGTCGCCGAGTTCCTGGACGTCGTGATGCACGACGAGACACTGGACTACCGGATCGAGGAGGTCGAGGTCCCGGCTGGTTCGCCGCTGGCCGGGCGGACGCTGGCGGAAGCGGACCTCGCTGCGGCCACCGGCTCGCTGTTGATGGCGTTGCGGTCACCGACGGGGCAGTTCGTCGCCAATCCCCCGCCGGAGCGACGTCTGGACCCGGGCACCATTGTCATTGCCCTCGGAACCGCGCCGCAGCTCGATGCGCTTCGCCGCGAGGTCAAGCAGAGTGAGGGAATCGGCTCACCCTGAACGGTTTCCGGCCCTTCATCGTGCCTCCGCCGGGGTACGGCGAGCCCACCGGAAATACGCGATCGGTCCGATGAAGTTCACCGCGATCAGGGCAGCCCATGTCGTTTTGCTCCCCCTGATCTCGCGGGGATCACGCTTCGCCAGATCTGCCCAGGCCGCCGCGGCCAGCCCCAATTGCACCGCCGCCGCCACGACCAGCGCGGCGCGCTGCGGCGTTGTCGGACTCGACCACTTCACACGCCTCTTCCACGGACTCATCGATGCTCCTCCGATCTCACCTCCACCGGCCCGGCACCGCGAGAGCAATGCCTCTGCGGCGCCGACCACTGGATCTAGGTCCGTCTTTCCGTGTCCCGAGTCGATTCGGCGGCGATGGTGCCTGCCCACGTGCACACGTCCGACCAGTCCCGGGCGTCGCCGTAGTGCCCACCCATGAGCGTGAAGACGACAAGCCCGAATCCTGGCCAATCACCCGGGGCGATCGCCCCGGCGAAGAATCGGTGGTCGCGCACATCGGCCGCATCCCGCAGCAACTGCACTGCTCGAGGCTCCGGTGTCACGCGACGCAGAAGACGCGCCAGCCGCCTGGACAGGGTCGTGCTGGTGACGCCCACCGACGACACCGAAAACGCCCATACTCGCTTCCCCTCGAACTGGGACCGCAGGCGCTCGACCGCGTCGGAGGCGTCGGCGAGCCACTGCCCGTCATGGATCGCGCTACCGAGAACGATCACGTCGTAGGAGTGCACGTATGACACGTCCGTGGCCGCCCGCACATCGACTTCCTGCCCTAAACCTTCGATACACGACCCGAGTCGCTCGGCTATCCCGCGGGTCGAGCCCTTCGCTGTCGCGAACGCCACCAGTACTTTCATGGGCGGGGCCTTTCCGAGGAGGTGTCGGCACCGGAATCGTCTCCGCCCGAGTGAGGCCTGGGCTCAACTGGCTCGAATGGTCCCTGATCGAGGCGGAACGGTGGGTACTCGTCTCGCATCAGGGTCGCGTAGGCCGCGACGCGAAACGCCCAACGGTTGATGCCCATCACGAAGTCGAACAAACCGTGTGGGTACCGTCCGGTGACGAGAAGCGCAATTGCCGAGAAGGTCACCGCGAGAGCGAGCAGAGAACCGAGGAGCCACGGCCGCCCGTAGTGCGCACCGTCGGTTGCGAACGCTCCGGCACGCCAGCTCCCGAACCACCCTCCCGCGAGTAGCGCCAGGATCAGGTAGTGCGGGATCGCCAACAGCCACCACTTCACGAGGACCAGTCCGCGGGACAGCCGCACGGGGTAGTCGACGTCGAAGTCCGCCGGATAGTCGGTACGTTTCAGGGTGAAGGGTGGGTAGCGGTCCGTCGCCAGGGCCGAGTAGGTATAGAACTGCACTCGCCACACCCACCGGAGAACGCCGACGCCGAAGTCGAAGAGGGCCCGCGGATACCGCGCCGTGAACAGGATCGCGAATCCGGACACCAGGGTGGTGACGACGAACGCGACCCCGAGGAAGAAGAGCACTAAGTAGTGCGGGATCGCCAGTAACCACTTCACCAGCCACAGCCATCGCGACAGTGGCTCGTCGAGTTCACCCACGAGACGAGTGGGATAGACGGTCCATGGAACCTGTGGCGGGGTGACGCCGCCGGCGAATGTGTCGTCGGCTGCGTCCCGTGCGACGGGATGCGGTTGCGGCGGACCGTGCCGACCCAGACCGATTGCTCCTGCCACGATCAACGGGATTCCGATGATCAGAAAGACGACTGCGCCGATCAGGACACTCAGAGCGAGCGGTCCGACGAAAGTGAGGCGCGCCCCGGCCTGAATGTCGGCGGACACCCCGGGGGCCGCGTCCGCATTCATCACGACAGCCGTCCACGCACCCTGCTGCAGTTCCCAGCGCACCTCCTGCGTGCCGGGACCCGAGGAGGAGACGGACCAGAACGACTGTGCCCCAGGCAATGCTGCCTGTCGTGTGCCGGGAATCTGCCGATAGGTCGGTCGGAACGGATCGAACTGCACCTCTGTCACCTCGGTGCGAGCAACGCCGGTGAAGTACTTGTCGACCTCGTCACGAGGGCCTATCCCAATGAAGATCTCTTGGCCGGGAACGGTCGAGGTGACTCGCAGCAGCACCCGGCCGAGGTCCTCGGTGCTGAACCCTTTCGGCAAGTCCGCGCCCTCGAAGAGATCGACCTTCTCCGATACCAGGGCACTCTCACTCGTCTCGAAATGCTCAGGCGGCGAGGTGAAGTGCCCACCGTCGCGTTGCATGAAGTAGGCCCACCCGAGAAACGCCGAGGCAGTGAGCAGAGCGAACCCGGCCAGGGCACTGAGACATCCCAGGACCAGAACAGCTACTCTGCCGGTTCGCACAGGCACGTCCTCCCGGTCCGGTGTCCCCGAAGACTCAGTGTGAGGCGTCCCTCCAGGCGCGCGTCAGAGTCATTGGTCACCATTCCCTCGACCCGTCGTGATGGTGTGGCAACGAAACTAACTGGTGGAGCTTTCGATCCGGCTCCGATCGTGCAGGAGTCGGTCATCGCGGTCGCACGGCTCACAGCGGGATCGACCGGCTTCCGCCGACCCGACCCCGAGAAGACGAATCACCGGTGGCGGGAGCGGGACGTCAGCTCAGCGCCGCCCGCACCACCAGGTCGAACGTCGGCCGCGGATCCGTGGTGTCCCGCCGGGCGATGCGATGCAGGATGACCCCCTCTGCGCAGGCCATGACTGCGGTGGCGGCGGTCTGCGGATCCCGTGCTCCCAGCCGGTGGAATGCCGAGACGGTCGACGCCTCCATGGCTGTGCGTCCGCGTGCCAGCGCCTCCCGGAGAGCGGGGTCGTGGCTGGCCTCCAGGAACAGGACCAGCCGTGCGGCGGTGACGGTTCGGTTGGCGACGGTCGTGTAGTCGATCAGACGGCAGAGCGCGTCGACGAGGTCGTCTGCGGATGTCGGTGCCAGCACGCCGACTTCGGACATCTCGCGTTCCACGATCGCGTCGAGGGTGCCGGTGAGCAGCGCCGCCCGGGTACGGAAGTAGTTGGACGTGGTTCCCTTCGGGAGGTCGGCGCGTTCGTCGACCCGGGCGTGGGTGAGCGATCGCAGACCCTCAGTTCCGACCAGGTCGATCGCTGCGTCGAGCGCTCTCGTTCTCGTTGGCGTCACACGGATACTATAAACATAGTGACTTTGCACTATGATCGTAGTAGCGTGAGGTGATGAGACACGAGGCCCGCGAAAGCCACGGACTTTCCGGCCCGAACGGCGAGCCGGACAACACCTTTCCTGCGTTGGACGGTGTCCGGCACCGCTACCTCCGACTCCCCGGCCTGCGCATGCACGTGGCCGAGGCCGGTCACGGCGAACCGGTGGTGCTGCTCCACGGCTTCCCCCAGCACTGGTGGGAGTGGCGCGGGGTACTCCCGGGGCTGGCCGCGCACTACCGGGTGATCTGCCCGGATCTGCGCGGTGCCGGCTGGACCGACGCCCCACCCACGGGATACGACCGCGAGCAGTTGCTCGCCGACGTCGTGGCCCTGCTGGACACGCTCGAACTCCACCGGGTCTGCCTGATCGCGCACGACTGGAGCGCACTGCTCGGATACGAGCTGTGCCTGAGCGCGCCCCACCGTGTCCGGAAGTACGTGAGCCTCGGTGTCCCCCACCCGTTCGTGCGGTTCGACCCACGGCTGCTGCTGACGATCGCCCGGCACGGCTGGTTCGAGCCCGTGATCGCCGCACCGTTCGTCGGTCCACGCCTGCTCGGCCGGGGACGTCAACGGCTGACCTACCACCTGCTGCGGGGTTTCACCACGAACCGGAACGCCTGGTCGGAGCAGGACATCGAACTGTTCGCCGGACGGATGCGCGAACCGGCCCGCGCCGACGCGGCATCCGCCCTCTACCGCTGCTTCATCATGCGTGAGGCCGCGCGGATCATGACCGGCACGTACAGGCACAGCCGGCTCAGCACCCCCACCCGGGCGCTCATCGGCGCCGAAGACCCCATCGTGCGCCCGGAGTTCCTCGGCGGATTCGAGGAGCACACCGACGACTTCGGTGTCGAGTTCATCGACGGCGCCGCACACTTCCTCGTCGATGAGACGCCGGATGTAGTGCTCAGACGCGCCCTCGAATTCTTCGCGCCGCCGGGTCCGTGTCACGACGCGGCGACAGGCACCTGACGCACCGGATCGATGCTTCCCGGACGTTCGACCTCGCCGAGGGCGAATCCCACGCCGCGCACGGTGTGGACGACGTACGGCGATCCGACGGCCACCAGCTTCCGCCGCAGCGAGCAGACATAGGCATTGAGGACGTTCGTCTTCGATTCGACCGTCACACCCCACACCATGAGCATGAGGTCGCGGCGGGTGACGACTCTGCCGACATTTTGCGCGAGCACGGTGAAGAGAACGTATTCCGTCCGGGTCAGCGTGGTGCGCAGCCCGTCGTGGTCGGGTTCGTGGGGCACCTCGCACAGGCAGACGTCCGGTGCGCCGGCGGGTGCCTGTGCGGGCCTCTCGGGTTTCACCCGACGGAGGATCGCGCGGAGCCGGGCGACGAGCTCGTCCGCCCCGACCGGCATCTCCATCACGTCGTCGGCGCCGGCCTCGAGGAGGTCGCTGCGACGGTTGCCGGAACGGAAGGTGCCGATCACCACGACGGCGAGCGCGAATCGCATCGCTTTCAACGCCCGCACCGTGGTGCCGGCGTCGAGGTGTGGTGATCGCGCGTCGACGATCACCACGTCGGGGGGTTCGATCCGCGACCGCACCGGTTCCGCGTACGTCCTCGTGACGAAGAATCCCGCATCCCGGAGGCGATCGACGAGGGATCTCTCCACGTCGGCGTCGATCAGCAGGACACGCGGGCGAGCGATAGCCGGGCTCGACACAGAGTTCATGCGGGTTCCTCCTGTTTTCGAGCCTCGCGTTGGTGTGCCAGCTAGATCAACCGGGGGCTGAGATCAAGTTCCCACGCCGCAGTTGATGACGATATCGAGTGAAACTCCCCTATCGTTACCGAGGAGACCACAGCATCACCCGATCGGGAGGTCGTTGTATGTCCCAACTCCAGCACCTCGCACTGCACGGCGACGCAGTCGCATACCGGATGAGCGGTGAGGGAGAGACTCTGCTGCTCGTCCATGGGATGGCGGGAAGTTCCGCGACGTGGCGTGCGGTTCTCCCGCAATTGGCGCAGCGGTACCGGGTCCTGGCACCGGATCTGCCCGGCCACGGTGATTCCGCCAAGCCTCGGGGCGACTACTCGCTGGGCGCGTTCGCCGCGTGGCTGCGCGACCTACTGCACGAACTGGGAATCGAACGCGTGACCGTGATCGGTCAGTCCCTCGGCGGCGGGGTGGCGATGCAGTTCAGCTATCAGCATCCCGAATTGTGTGACCGACTGGTGCTCATCGGCAGTGGCGGACTCGGACCGGACGTGAACTGGACCCTGCGGTTGCTGGCGGCGCCCGGATCCGAGTTCCTCCTGCCATTGGTGGCGCCCGCCGCGGTTCGTGACGCCGGCAACAAGGTCCGCGGCTGGCTCGCGGCGGTCGGGATCCAGTCGGTACGTGGCGACGAGATGTGGAACGCCTACGCGTCACTGTCGGATTCGGACACCCGGCAGGCGTTTCTGCGGACCCTCCGCGCGGTCGTCGACCATCGGGGGCAGGCGGTGAGCGCGCTGAGCCGGCTGTACCTGAACGAGGGTCTCCCGACGCAACTGATCTGGGGCGATTCCGACGGCATCATCCCGGTTGCGCACGGATATGCGGCGCACGAGGCGATTCCCGGGAGCCGACTCGCCGTCCTCGACGGTGTCGGGCACTATCCCCACCTCGAGGATCCCGCCGCGGTGGTCGACATCATCGACGACTTCGTCTCCACGACGCCGGCGCGAACCTGAGCGATCGGTTCCCGTCGGCGCTCGCGCGGCGTCCGGTGACGAGGATGTAGACGCTGATCAGCAGCACCCAGGCCGGGAACGCCAACGTCGACCACAGGCTGAAGTCGACGATCACCAGCAGAGCCAGGGCCAGCAGATACGTGGTCACGACGAGCCATCGCGGCATCAGGCCGGTCCGCAGCCAGATCGTCCCCAGCGAGATCATGAACACCGCGGCCATGCGCAGCGCGTACACGTGGTTGATCTGCAGCATGATCTCGCGGCCGAAGTAGACGATCTCGTCCGCCGAGCTGCCCGAGTGGCGGGCGATGGCGAGTACGCCGCCCGCCACCCCCATCGAGACGAAACCCATAGCGAGAAACAGCAATCCGCTGCCGAGGAACACTGTCGCGAAGAATCGGTCCTCGAGTTCGCCGAGACGGTCGCGGATGACGCCGATGAACCAGAGGAAAGCAATCCCCGCGAACGGAGCAAGCAGCAGGGCCGTCTTGATTCGCGTCTCTCCGCTCCCCACCCAGGGAGTTTCGTCGAACGGGTCCGCCGGCAGCGCGGTCCGCAGGAGAACGAGGCTCGTTGCGAACAGTACCGCGAAGACGATCCCTGCGACGGCCGCCGAGCGGGGCGTTCTCAGCCGGCGGAACTCCCTCGTGCGCTGCGTTTCGGCCATGTGTCGATCCTCGCTCGAGTAGCGATCGGGAATCACCGATTCGCGTCAACCGGCGAACACCCGCCGGTCGGTTTCCCGCTGGGCGGAACGCCGCATGGCGTGCCGCATCCTCGAGAACTGTGATGTCAATTACACATTCACGAGACTTCGACCACCGAATGTGACCACCCACCCCTACCGCCCGGCTCGGGCCCGCCGCAGCGCCGCGGCACCGCCACGAGTTCCCGTGCAGGTATTCGAAAGGACCCGATGATGGTCACCCATGCGCCACACGGCGGATCGGCTCATTCGCGACAGCAGGACGCGACTACCGAGCGATGGACACCCCGCCTGATCTTCTCGCTCGCCTCGATCGTGTTGCTGCTGGAGATGCTCGCGGTCAGCTACATGATGATCTCGATCGCGTTGCCGCAGATCGTCACCCACTACCAGACGACGCAGGGTGCATGGTTGCTGACGTCGTTCCTGCTGGTGGGAGCGATCACCTGCCCGCTGATCGGCAAGCTCGCGGACACGCACGGCAAACGCAAGCTCCTGCTGACGGCCGTTGGCCTGTCGGCGCTCGGGTCGCTGATCTCGGCGATCGCACCGACGTACGCGGTGCTGATCGCCGGCCGCGCACTCACCGGACTGCTCGTGCCCTGCCTGTTCCTGAGCTACTCGCTCATCCGCGACGTCTTTCCCGCCCGGACGGTGGCGCTGGCGGTCAGTATCGCCACGAGCGGCATGGGACTCATCGCGATCCCCGCACCCTTCTTCACCGGCTGGCTGATCGACAATTTCGGCTTCCGGAGCATCTTCTGGTTCTTCCTCGCCGGTCTGGTGATCCTCAGTGTCCTGATCCGGGCGACCACCGGCGAATCGACCGTGCGGCTGCGTTCCCGCATCGACCTGATCGGCGCGGCGCTCCTCGGCGCCGGACTCGCGGGAATCCTCGTCGGGGTGAGCTTCGGGCCCTCGTGGGGCTGGACGTCGGGGTCGACGATCGGATTCATCGCCGGCGGTGTGACCCTGCTGGTGGCGTGGATCGTGTCCGCCCGGCTGCTCGCGGACCCGCTGATCGACATCCGGTTCTTCGGTAAGCGGCCGGTGTTCCTGACGGCGCTCGGCGCAGGATTCTGCTACGGCACGTCCTCGGTGTTCACGATCATGCTCCCGATGATGTGCATGACCCCGGCGATACTGGGGCTCGGCTACGGATTCGGTATCAGCGCAGAGGGATTCGCGATCTTCCAGGCACCGTTGGGTGGCGCCGTGGTGATCGGCGGGCTGATCGTCGGAACACTGGTGTCCCGGAACGTCCGCCCGCGGGTCCTGATGGTCGTGGGCATGCTCGTGATGGCCGCCGCCTGCCTGCTCACGGCGATGATCCACGACGACAAGGCGCTCCTGATCGGCTTCGCCGCACTTCTCGGCGTAGGAATGGGCATGGGGTACGCCTCCATCCCCAACCTCCTCATCGCCGCGGTGCCGCCGCAATTGCAGGCGACGACGGCGAGCATGGTGGCGGTGTTCCAGAGCATCCTGCCCGCCATCCTCCCGGTGATCGCCTTCTCCGTGTTGAACTCGCACATCGCTACCGTCATGCAGGGTGCGGTCTTCTACACGGACACCGGCATCACGATCGCGTTCGTGATCGGCGCGGTCTCGGCACTGCTGGGCGCGGTCGTGGCCTTCGCGTTGCCCCGCAGGATGTCGCAGCTCAGCGCACCCGGTTCGGCGGTCGCGGCCGACACGGACGGGGCCGCCGTCCTCGCCCACTGAGCCGCCGGTCACGCACCGTCGTCGCCGCGACTGCCCGTGGGTCGCGGCGACGACGGTCGTCGCCCTCGTAGGGGGCCCCACACCGACTGCAGGATCTCCTGCTTGGTGACGACCAGCGGGCCGTGACGTCGTGGGTCGTCGGCCACCGCTCCGCTCGCTCGGCGCCCCCGCTCGATCGAAACCACTCCCGGCCGTCGGCCGAGTGGGAGGCTGAGGAGGGGGAACAGTTCTCTGGTTCGACCCGGACAACAGGAGACCACCATGCGACTGACCACACTCGGCGACCTTCCCGCGCGCATCGCGACCGGGGGGTTCATCCTCCATACGGGGATTCAGAAATGGTCGGCGGACGAGCAGACCGCCCAGGGCGTTCACGGTATGGCGGCGGGAGCGTTCCCGTTCCTGAACGCGATTCCGCCGGAGCGATTCATCAAGTTGCTCTCGGTCGCCGAGATAGGCACGGGCGCAGCGCTACTCGCACCGTTCGTGCCGTCCGCCGTGGCCGGGGCGGCGCTCACCGGGTTCTCCGGGGGCCTCGTGGCCATGTACGCGCGGACGCCCGCTCTGCGTAACCCCGGCAGCATCTGGCCGAGCGAGAACGGCATCGCCGTCGCGAAGGACGTGTGGATGCTCGGCATCGGGCTGGGTTTCGTGCTCGACGGGTTGTCCCGTTCCCGTTCCCGC
The DNA here is from genome assembly GCF_900455735.1 of Rhodococcus wratislaviensis. Taxonomy (GTDB): domain Bacteria; phylum Actinomycetota; class Actinomycetes; order Mycobacteriales; family Mycobacteriaceae; genus Rhodococcus_F; species Rhodococcus_F wratislaviensis. The sequence goes on from NZ_UAUI01000001.1 coordinate 73,835, forward strand.
TGCCGCTGACTATCTGGCGGTGAATCCGGCGTCGACGGGAAGCGCGATGCCGGTGACGTACCGTGCCTGGTCGGATACCAGCCAGGCGATGGCGTTGCTGACGTCTTCCGCCTCGATCAGACCCACGTTCAGGAGGTTGCCCACGTCCGCGCCACTGGACGCGGGGGCGTCGGCGAACAGTGCGGCCACGGCGTCGTTCATCACCATCGGCGTGTTCGCACCCGCAGGGTGCACCGAATTGACCCGGATGTCGTAGGGCGCCAGCCAGTGCGCCCACGTGCGGCGCCGGTGACGAATGCGACCTTGCCTTCGAGCGGAGCTGTCATGAGCGCGGACCTCTCAGTCGGTGATACGGCCGACGCCAGGGCGTCTCACAGATATCGACTCACGCGCGTCCGAGAACTCATCGCGGGCTACTGCTCGGGCACGACGCAGAAGTCGCTGTCGGAGAACCCCGACGGCCGGACGCCGAGCGCCTGATTGAGACGTCCGCGGTGGTTCTCCCAGGCGATGGCCGCGGCGAGTTCGGTCAGTTGTGCCTCGGAGAACTCGGCGAGCAGCGAGCGCCGCAGTTCCTCGTCGATGTGGGCGGGTGTTCGGGTGATGGCCTCGGCGAACTCCAGCACCAGCTTCTCGGTGTCGTCGAATTCTGGGCTCTCACGGAATGTCGGGAGGGCGCGCAACTGCGCGTCACTCACACCGAGGGCGCGGCTGAACGCCGACCCGATGTCGAGGCAGTACTCGCAATTGGTCAGAGCGGCCGCCTTGATCTCGCCGAGCGCTTTGAGGCGGGGGTCGACCCTGGCGCTGGTCGCGAGCGCGAACTCGTGGAACCCGACGGCGGCGAGGAGCTGCGGTCGGCGGCGCAACCAGCGCAACAGGTCTGCCCGGTTGCGGCGGGCGGTGGGAAAGACGCGACGAAACGAGTCCATCTGACCGAGGACGCTCATGCTGTCGGTCTACACCCATCGCCGAGCCGGGACAACCCTGCGGCCATTCGCAATCGTGGTATCTCGGCGGCGGGAGTGTTCTACGTTCGGAGCAGAGGCCCACCGCACCCCGAGGAGCCGGCATGAAGGCTGTCATCTGCACCGAGACTCGCCTGGAGGTGGATGACATCCCGGCTCCGATCCCGGCGAGGGGTCAGGTGCTGATCGATGTGTCCCGGTGCGGGATCTGCGGTTCGGACCTGCACGCCCGCGTGCACGCCGACGAGATGGCGGAACTGGCGGCCGAGACCGGCTATCGCGGCTTCATGCGTTCCCGCCAGCGAGTCGTGCTCGGGCACGAGTTCAGTGGCACCGTTGCCGACTACGGGCCCGGCTGCCGGAAGCGGTGGCCGGTGGGTACCGCTGTGGTTGCGTTACCCATTGTCCGCACCGGGTCGGACATCCATCTGACCGGGCTGTCGGCCTCGGCGCCGGGCGGCTACGCGGAGCAGGTGGTGGTGCAGGAGTCGATGACCCTGCCGGTGCCCAACGGGCTGTCGGCGGAGAGGGCCGCGCTGACCGAGCCGATGGCGGTGGCGTGGCACGCGGTGCGGAAGGGGGACGTCGGCAAGCGCCGGACCGCGATCGTCATCGGATGCGGCCCGATCGGTCTCGCGGTGATCAGCATGCTGAAGGCGTCCGGTGTCCGCACCGTGGTGGCCGCCGACTTCTCCACCCGCCGGCGGGAGCTCGCCCGGCATTGCGGTGCCGACGTCGTGGTCGACCCTGCCGCGGCGTCGCCCTGGACGTCGTATCCGCGACGACGGGAGACGACCTCGATCACGGAGGTACTCGCCCTCGGGCTGGACACCATGGAGAAGCTGCGTCGCATCCCGAGGCTCCCGTGGTGGCATGCCTTCGCCCTCGCCGACACGGTGGGGGCGACACCGTCCGGGCCGGTCGTCTTCGAGTGTGTCGGCATGCCCGGAGTCATCGACGGCATACTGGCCGGGGCGCCGCTGCGGTCACGTGTCGTCGTGGTCGGGGTCTGCATGGAGACCGACGCCTTCCGGCCCGCACTGGCGATCAACAAGGAGATCGACCTGCGCTTCGCCGTCGCCTACGACCCCCGCGAGTTCCGCGACACGCTCCACATGCTCGCCGACGGAAGGGTCGATCCGTCGCCGCTGATCACCGGCACGGTCGGGCTGGCCGGTGTCGAATCGGCGTTCGCCGCGCTCGGTAGCCCCGAGCTGCACGCGAAGATCCTGATCGACCCCGAGAACACCACCGCCTCGCTGTGATTCGCCGACGACCATGACATCCCACCATCCGCGCCTCCAGTGGGCAGTGCCGGCGCTTCTCCTCGCGCTGATCTACGCCGCGTCGCTCACCGTGTACGGGTTGAGCAGTCGCACCGGCGACGACGGCGCACCGTTCGAGATCGGCCGCGACGAGGTGGTGGTCCTCGTGACGGCGAAATCGCTGCAGCCGACGACCGACCGGGTGCAGGCCGAGGTGACGATCACCGCCGGTGAGGATTTGCTCCACGCCAACGGTGACACGCTGAACCGGGACATCACTCTGCTGCTCATCCCCAGCACCAGTCACGAGGAGATCGTGTTCCGTGCGGGCGCCGCGGCCACGACGTTCGACACCGAGTTCATCGCCACCGGCAACGCGGCGTACTGGCCGTTCGACCGGTTCGAGGTGAACCCGATGGTGGTGGAGGCGTATCAGGGCCTCGGCGCCGACCGTGAACTGGTGCCCACTGCCCTGCTGCTGGACGGCCGGGTCGACGGGTGGAAGGCGCGTGCCGAAGAGGTGGCGGTCGACACGGACCTCTCCCGGAACGGCACCGGCGCCGCGCTGATGTTCGCGCGCACGGGCGGGAACCTGATCTACGCCGGAATCCTGCTGCTGATGATGACGATCCTGGCGGGGCTCGCCGCGTTCGTCGCGCTGCAGACGTTCCGGCGCAAGCGTGCCGTCAACACCGACATGCTGGGCTGGATGGCCGCGATGCTCTTCGCCGTGGTGCCGTTGCGCGGAATCCTGCCGGGAAGCCCGCCGATCGGGTCGTGGGTCGACATCGCGCTCACGGTGTGGGTGGTTTCCACACTCGTCGCGTCGCTGGCATTGTTCGTGTTCTGCTGGTGGCGGGACAGCGCAGCGCCCACCCGGCCCTGATTGCTATCAGTCGATGCTCTGCAGTTTCTTGCGGCGGCGGTAGTCTGCGGCTTTGATCCGGTTGCCGCACTCCGCCATTCCGCACCAGCGGCGCGAGAAGCCGCGGGAGAGATCGACGAACAGCCGGGTGCAGTCCGGGTTCGAGCACTCCTTCACCTTCGCCATCTCCGGGGAGCCGATCAGATCGATGGTGTCCCGGGCGAGGAGGCTCAGGGCGTTGCCGGGTGAGCCGGTGCTGGTGGTGTCGCCGTCGCGGGTGAGAGTGAGGGTGGGCAGCGGGCCCGCGGCGGTGGTGTTGAGGAGGCTGACCTCCGCTTCCGTCGCGAGGTGGCTGCTGCCGGTCAGCGCGGCACCGACGGCGCTGTAGATCGCCTCCCGGAGGTGCCGTGCGTCGTGGACGCTGTCGGCGGACGGCGGGTCCATCTCGTCGCAGAGGTTCGCCCCCGCCACCCACCGGCGCAGGTCGTCCGGATTCTCGAGTAGCTCGGTGCGCAGGGTGCGGCGCCACAGGATGGTGCCGGCGAAGTCCAGGCAATGCCGTCCACTCACATACACGAACTCGGTCACGTCACCATCTTGACAGGTGACGCGAACGAGTTCAAACTTCTTCCATGATTCCCGTCACCCCCTAGGGTGGTGACGACACCACCGTCAGTCCGTCTCGGTGGCAGCGACGGGACTCATTCACACAGCGTTCTCACCAAAGGAGCCCGGATTCCATGTACGACGACGCGCGCGTCCCAGCGCCGACACGAGGGCCCGCCTCGCCGCCCCTGACCACCGCCACCATCGCCGGCCGGATGGAACGACTGCCCTGGTGTCGTGTCCAGCGAAACCTCTTCCTGGTGATTGCCACCGCCTGGTTCTTCGACTCGATCGACCTGGGCGCCATGACATTCCTACTGTCGCCGATCAGCCACCACTTCGCGCTCACCGCAGCACAGACAGGAGTACTCGGCAGCGCAAGCTTCGCCGGAATGTTCTTCGGCGCCATCGGAGCCGGGGCCATCGCCGACCGATTCGGCCGTCAACGGGTCTTCAAATACAGCATCGTCGCCTGGGGCCTGGCGAGCATCGGACTCGCCCTGTCGTGGAACTTCGAGGCCCTGCTCACCTTCCGATTCCTGCTCGGCGTCGGTATGGGAGCGGAGTTCCCGGTGGCCGCGGCAATCCTCGCCGAATTCATGCCCTCGTCGAAGCGCGGGCGCTACGCCGCCCTGCTCGAAGGCGCCTGGCCGATCGGATTCATCACGGCCGGCGCCGTCTCTTACCTCCTGGTCGCGTCCACCTTCGGTTGGCGCGGATTCTTTCTCATGCAGGCGGCCCTGGCCGTGGTCGCACTGATCATTCGCCGCAACCTGCCGGAGTCACCCCGGTGGCAGGTCTCCCGGGGGCACACGGCCGCAGCGGAACGCACCCTGTCGTCCATCGAAAGCGCCGTCCGCGAGGCGACCGGCCGGCCGCTGCCCGAACCCGAGCCCGTGCGCGGCACGCACGGTGAGGACACCGAACGGGGCGGCTTCCGCGCACTCTTCCTTCCCGCGCACAAAGCGCGCACCCTGACGGTATGGGCGGTGTGGTTTTGCCTGATGACCGGCTACTACGGGCTGACGACCTGGATCGGCAAGCTCCTGACCGACAACGGCCTCGACGTCGCCAAGAGCATCGGGTTCGTCCTGGTCATGGCCCTGTGGGGAATCCCCGGATTCCTCTCGGCCGCATACCTGATCGAGCGGCTCGGACGACGCTACTGCCTGGCCGGCTACACCATCGGCTCCGGCATCGCCGCCTTCTTCTACGGCCAGAGTTCGGGCACGTTCGAGCTGATCCTCGCCGGATCGTTCCTGCAGTTCTTCTTCTTCGGCATGTTCTCCTCGATCTTCGCCTACACCCCGGAACTGTTCCCCACCCGCAGTCGCGGCGCGGGGGTCGGCTCCGCCACCGCCCTGGGCCGGCTGGGTTCGGTCTTCGGCCCCATCGCGGTCCCCTTCCTGCTCGGGTTCGGCGGCACCGGACTGGTCTTCTCCACCAGCGCGGTCCTGTTCGCGATCGGTGCGCTGATCGTGCTCACCCGCCTTCCCGAGACGAAAGACGCTGTCCTCGAACAGATCCACTGACCCGCACCGCACGTACACCACGACGAAAGCGAATCCCGTGAACACCGACGAATACCTGTACTTCCTCGACCGCGCCTTCGACGGCATGCTCGCCGTGCTCGGCGAACTCGGCGACGAGCGCGCCAATCAGGCACCACCCTTCGACGGCGCGAACTCCCCCTGGGCCATCACCTACCACTGCACCGAGGTCGCCGACTACTGGATCGGACACCTGATCGGGGGCCGCGAGAGCAACCGTGACCGTGAGTCGGAGTTCACCGCCCGGGGAACCATCGCCGATCTCACCCGCACGGTCGCCGCACTGCGGTCGAGGCTGCAGAAGGACCTCGACGGATTCGACCCCGGTGCGCCGCTGACGAATACCCCACCGGCCGACTACGAGGGGCCGAGCCGCCAACTGACCCCGAACGGGGTTCTCCTCCACGTTCTCGAGGAGCTCGCCCAACATCACGGACAGGTCGAGGTTTCCCGCGACGCCCTGTCGACCATCCCGATGGAAGCAGCACTGTGACCACCTCGACGACACCCCACCCCCGGTACCCGGGATTCGACGACCTCGACCTCGGTGCGCTGTCCCGGCGCACCGGGGTGAAATGGGCGCGCGCCGTCGAGGCCGGGGTACTCCCGTCGTGGGTCGCCGACATGGACTTTCCCGTCGCCCCGGAGATCCGCGACGCGCTGAAGGACGTCATCGACCGCGGCGACCTCGGCTACCCGAACTGGTTGGGCGGCACTCCCCTGCGTGCCGAGTTCGCCCGGCGGATGTCCGACCGCTACGGCTGGCAGGTCGACCCCGCCGACGTGCGGGAGCAGACCGATCTGATCCAGGCGCTGCAGCTGATCCTTCGCCTCGGCACCCGCCCCGGGGATGCGGTGGTCATTCAGACCCCGAACTACCCACCGTTCCTGGCGACGATCGAAACGATGGGGCGGCGCACCGTCGAATTCCCCTTCGTCGACACCGAGAACGGGTGGGTACTCGACTTCGACGAGTTCGAGCGGACCCTCGCGCAGAATCGTCCCAAGGTGCTCGTCCTCGTCAATCCGCACAACCCGACGGGCCGAGTGCACACGCGCGGCGAACTCGAGCGCATCGCCGAACTCGCCGAACGGTACGGCCTGCTGGTGATCAGCGACGAGATCCACGCCGAATTGATCTACGAACCGCACCGGCACATCCCGTTCGCGTCGATCAGCGACGACGCCGCATCCCGGACCGTGACGGTCACGTCCGCCGGGAAGGCCTTCAACCTTGCCGGTCTGCGCTGCGCGGTGCTGCACTACGGCCCCACGGACCTGTTGGCGGTCCGGGACAACGAACCCCCCGACCTCTACGGCGCGGTGTCGGTTCTCGGGGTCGTCGGCTCCCTCGCCGCATGGCAGCACGGGCAGGCGTGGCAGGACAGCCTCATCCGCGTCCTCGACCGCAATCGCACACGGGTCCACGACGTCCTGACCCGGGCGCTGCCCGAGGCCCGGCACCACCGGCCCGAGGCCACGTACCTCAGCTGGGTGAACGTCTCGGCCCTGCCGGTGGACGATCCGATCGACCGCATCCGCCGCGCCGGCCGCGTGCTCGTCGACGGCGGCACACCCTTCGGGAAGACCGGTGGCCGATTCATCCGAATCAACTTCGCCACCTCGGAGACCCTGCTCGACCGGGTCCTCTCCGGCATCACCGTCGCGCTCACCGGCGGGCACACGGACCCCGCCGCGCCGTTGACCGAACTCGACCCCTGCACTCTGACGTAAAGGACCGATGCACGTGACCACCGCCATCGCCACCACCCACGCGCCGTCCGCGGCGCATCTCTACAACCAGGGCATCCAGATCGGCGACCTGGTGTTCTGCAGCGGACAGCTGCCCCTGATCGCCGAATCGGGTGTGCTCGTCGGACCGAACGATCCCGGAGCCCAGACACGGCAGGTCTTCGCGAACGTGGCCGCGGTGCTCGCGGCGGCAGGCAGTTCCCTCGAGCACGTCGTCAAAGCGACGATCTTCCTCACGTCGATGGAGGATGTCGCCGCCGTCAATGCCGTCTACGCCGACACCTTCACCGGCACCAAACCCGCCCGCTCCTGCATCGCCGTGCGCGCACTCCCGCACCCGGATGCCCTCGTGGAGATCGAGGTGGTTGCCACGAGAGCGCCGAGTTCGAAATAGTCGAGAACATGGTGCGCCGGACCGGACGAGTGCTGCCGCCCTGGTATCTCGCCCACGTCAACAAGGTGATCGTGGGCCTGCATCGCCTGGGCGTTCCGATGCCGATGCCGGCGCTCACCGTCCCTGGCCGGAAGACGGGTGCGCTCCGGTCGACCCCCGTCTCACCGTACGAGGTGGACGGCCGGCGATACGTCGTCGCGGGATACGCCGAATCGGATTGGGCGAAGAACGCCCGGGCAGCCGGGCGTGGTGAGCTGGCTCGGGGGCGTCGTCGCGAGCGCGTCCGACTGGTCGCCCTGCCGGTGTCGGAGCGGGGCCGGATCCTCCGCGAGTTCCCGGCCCGGGTGCCGCACGGGGTCACCATGTTCCTCAAGGCCGGGACGGTCGCGAACTCCTCCCCGGAGGCGTTCGCGGCCGCCGCGGACCGGTGCGAGGTCTTCCGCATCGAACCGCTCGAGTGACGGGGTCACCGAACCTCGAGGGTGCCCACCATGTTCGGGTGATAGGTGCAGTGGAACGCGAAGGTGCCCGGTTGGCCGGGGACGGTGAACGTCGCGGTCGCACCCGGTTCGATCTCCACGTCGAACAGGTCGCCGGTGTCTGCGGTCACGGTGTGTTCGGCGGTGTCGTCGTTGCGGACGGTGACCTCTTCGCCCGGCGCGAACGTGCCGGGCAGGGTGTACTTGAAATCGGAGATCACGATCTCCTGCCCGCCCGGTTGACCCGCTCCCGCAGGCATGGACATCGACGGCATGCCGGACATGGGATGGTCGCCGTGCTCCGATTCCGCCGAACCGGACGAGTCGTCACCGTCGCTTCCGCATGCGGCCAGCGCGAAGACGGCCAGCAGGATCGGCAGGACAAGTGTCAGAACGCGTTTCATGGTGGTCGCCTCCGGATGACGGTGGGAACGGATGCCCGACGCCCCGCTCCTCGCGGGAGTAGTACCCGTTTTCGCGGCAGACACCCCTCGCCGCGCCCGGCGAGTCGTCAGCCGCCGTTCAGCGCTTCCTGCGACTCGAGGTTCGCCACCGGGGTGCGGAGAGAGGCGACGGCGTCCGCGTAGAGGGAGGACTTGATCTCACCGAGCGTGCGTCCGCGCGTCGCGACGAGTCCCTGCGCGTGTGCGACGGCCCTGGCGAGCACCTGCTGCTCGGGAGCGACCTCGTCGACGAACCCGAGTTCGCTCGCCGCGACGCCACCGTACCGGCGGCCGGTCACCAGGGCGGTGTGCACGGCCCGCGCGGGCAGGCGGGCCGCGAGCAGCGCGATGCTGCCCGGAGCGTAACTCGCCCCGATGGTGATGCCCGGCAGGCAGAAGTAGCCGCGGTCCTCGCGCATCACCCGGTGATCGTGGGCCGCCGCGAGGATGGCGCCGCCGCCGAAGGTGTGCCCGGTCAGCGCGGCCACGGTGGGCAGGGGAAAGGTGAGGATCCGTGCGAACAGGGCCTGCACACTGTCGATGTAGGAGTTCAGCTTGTCGGTGTTGGCGACCACCCAGGCGGTGTCGAGGCCGGTGGAGTAGAACTTTCCCGGTCCCGTCGTCACCAGTGCGGCGGGTCCGTCGTGCCGCTCGATCTGATCGAGGAGGCCGTCGACGTTGTCGATCCAATCCGGGTGGAAGGCGTTCTCGCTGTCGGGTTCCCCCTCCTCGCCGAAGTACAGGACGAACACATCTCCCGAGCGTTCCACGTAAGGCATGCGGCGAGGCTACCCGGAGACGGGCACCTCGCGCCCCTCGAGCACACCCACGTCGGTGGGTGAAGTTTCAACTGTCGTGGGGCCGGGTATGTCGATCGTCAAACAGCTGAGGCGGTGGACGATGAAGAGTGGGACAGGCATTGCCGACACCCGCACCGTTCGGGACTACATCCACACGGTGGCCAGGAGCGTTCACGCCGATTCCATCGACTGGTGGGACACCGACGGCATCGAAGCCGTCCTCGTCCTGCCGCTCCGGTTGCACTATCTGCCGGGGCGCAACGCGGTGCTGGCGTGGAACCGGACCTTCGGCTGGTCGCTCGGCGTCGAAGGGCTGGGCCGCCGCAGTGTCATCGTCATCGACGGCCTCGGTGTCGGGCGGATGCCGTCGCACGCCGTGTGCGCGGAACGTGCGGTGGAGCTGATCGACGACTATTGCCGTTCGACACCGGCGTTGCCGGGCGCGCCGGTCGCCGCGTCGACCACCGCGGATCGGTGCCCCCGCATCGGTCGGGACACCGCCGGCAGCGGGCGCCGGGACAGAGTCGTCAGGCGGCCGTGACCAGTGGCGCCGGGGGTCACGACGACAACGTGGCCCAACCGCATTCCCCCGCGGAGGAGCAGCCGATCATCGCCGCGGAGGAGGGCGCGGCGCGGATCAGCACGGCGGCGCATCCGCTCGGGAAGCCCGGACCGCGGTTCGATCGCCGGTCCCCGTTCTTCATCGGGATGGCCGGGGCCGCCGGTGTCGCCGTCACGTACGCCCTGATCGAGGTCGTTCTCGCGGCCCGCGGGGTGCTGGTCCTCATCGTCGTCGCCGCATTCCTCGCGATCGGCCTCGAACCGGCCGTGTCCTGGTTGGTACGGCACGGATTCCCCCGATGGGCAGCCGTCGCAACGGTTTTCGTTCTCGCGTTCGCCGTGCTGGCCGGGTTCCTGGCCGCGGCGATCCCACCGATGGTGACGCAGGGCGGCGCACTCGTGCACAACGCCCCGGACTACCTGGGACACCTCGAGCAGCGCTACCCGGTTCTCGGGGAACTCAGCACCCGCTTCCATCTGCAGGACGAACTGCGCCGGGCACTCGATGCGGGCAACGCGCCGATGGTCGTCGGCGGGCTCGTGGGTGCGGGCAAGATCGTGTTCAGCGCCATCAGCGGCACGGTGATCGTGGTCGTGCTCACCGCGTACTTCCTGGCCGACTTCGCGCACATCCGGTCGTCCCTGTATCGCCTGGCCCCGAACTCGCGGCGACCACGCACGATTCTGATCGGCGACGAAATCTTCGCGAAGGTCGGCGGATACGTGCTCGGGAACCTCCTGATCTCGCTGATCACCGCCGTCCTCACGTTCGTGTGGCTGGTGGCCTTCGACGTCCCCTACCCGCTGCTGCTGGCCGTCCTGGTCGCCGTGCTGGATCTGATTCCGGTGGTCGGATCCACCCTCGCCGGTGTCGTGGTGGCACTGGTCGCCCTCACCGTGTCCCTGCCCGTGTCACTGGCGACCATCGTCTTCTTCATCGCCCTCCGCCTGGTCGAGGACTATCTGCTCGTTCCCCGCATCATCGGCCGAACCGTCAAGGTGCCCCCGATGGTCACCGTCGTCGCCGTCCTCATCGGCGGCGCACTGCTGGGGATCGTCGGGGCGCTGCTCGCGATACCCGTCGCGGCCGCCGTTCTGCTCCTCGCCCGCGAGACGGTGTTTCCGCAGCTCGACCGCGGCTGAGCAGACGGGGCACGAAAACGGCCTTGCGGAAGAAGTTTCCGTGTTCTGCTTACCCTGGAGACGTGGGATGCGCCGGGGCATGCTCGGGGCCGTGTCCCGAGCATGAGAAAGAGGCGCTGGATGTCGGTGATGAGTCCCACCGAGGCGATGTTCGTGCTGTTCGAGACGCCGTCGCATCCCATGCACGTGGGTGCGCTCGAACTGTTCGAACCGCCGCGCGAGTCGGGGCCCGATCATGCCCGGGCCATGTTCGAGGCGCTGATCTCGCACGAGGGTGCGTCGGACACGTTCCGCCGGCGCGCCGTACGCCCGCTTCGCGGCGCCAGTTACCCCTGGTGGTCGTTCGACGACCGCATCGATCTCGGCTACCACGTCCGGCACACGGCGGTCCCGGGCCGGGGCCGCATGGAGGACCTGCTGTCGCTGGTGTCCCAGATGCACGGCATGCCGCTCGATCCGCAGCATCCGATGTGGGAGATGCACGTCATCGAGGGGCTCGCCGACGGACGGACGGCGGTGTTCTCGAAGATTCACCTCTCGCTGATGGACGGACCGGCCGGGCTGCGGCTCCTCCACCACGCCCTGTCCACCGACCCCGACGCCCGCGACTGCCCCGCACCGTGGACGCCCGGGGTCACCGGCACGTCGCGGCGGGAGTCCGTGTTGCCCGTCGCCGTGGTCCGGGCCGGGGTGCGGGCCGCCACCAGCATCGTCGGGGTGTTGCCCGCGCTCGCGAAGGTCGCCTACGACGGCGTCCGCGAGCAGCACCTGACGCTTCCCCTGCAGTCACCGCCCACGATGCTCAACGTTCCGGTCGGCCGGGCCCGGAAGCTGGCGGCACGGTCGTGGCCGATCCGGCGCCTGGTGTCGGTGGCCACCGCGGCCCGCACCACGATCAACGCGGTGGTGCTCGCGATGTGTTCGGGGGCGCTGCGCCGGTATCTCCTGGAGCAGTACGCGCTGCCCGAGGCGCCGTTGACGGCGATGCTGCCCGTGCCCCTCGACCTCGGCGGCACGATGATCGGACCGCGTGGCCGCGATCACGGCGTCGGCGCGATGGTCGTCGGCCTGGCCACCGACGAAGCGGATCCGGCGGCACGCCTCGCCCGCATCAGCGAATCGGTCGAGCACACCAACCGTGTGTTCGGCGCGTTGAGCCACACCCAGTTCCAGCTGATGAGCGCGCTGGCGATCAGCCCGATCCTGCTCGAGCCGGTCCGCCGGTTCGTCGACGACACTCCCCCGCCGTTCAACGTGATGATCTCGTACATGCCGGGCCCGTCGAGGCCGCGGTACTGGAACGGCGCCCGCCTCGACGCCGTGTATCCGGCGCCGACGGTCCTCGGCGGGCAGGCGCTCAGCATCACCCTCACCAGCCGGTCCGGTCAGCTCGACGTCGGCGTGGTGGGCGATCGGCAGGCCGTCCCGCATCTTCAGCGGATCATCACGCATCTGGAGACGTCGCTCAGCGATCTCGAGAACGCGGTCGCCGCGTCCGGCACCTGACCCCTACCCGGCCGGCTGCCGCAGCGACGTGCGATTCTCCTCCCAGCATTGTGCGACGTGGTCGCCGACGAGGTCGTCGAACGCGAGGCAGGCCGCGGCCCCGAGCAGGATGTCGTCAGCCACCGCGGGCCGTGCCGCGACCAGTCCGCCGGCGAGGTCGCGGCAGACGATCTGTTCGTGCACGGAGTCGGCCTCCACGTGCTCGTCGAAGAACAGGGTGGCCGCCTTCCCGAATCCGAGTCGGCGCAATCCGGCGGCGTATTTCTTGCTCGGCAACGCGGACGTGGTCTCCACCGCGCACAGGTGCCCCACCAGCGCGCCGAGGCGGCTGCGGTGCAGACCGAACAGGGACAGCGCGTTCAGGGACGCCAGCGTCACGGCGGGCACCGCGTCGATGTAGTGCGCGTAGTCGTCGGACAGCCCGAGTTCGCGCATCGTGGTGGCGAACAGCGCCGAATGCATCCGCTCGGGCCTGCCGCCGCCGTACTCGTCGGACTGCACCTCCACCAGCGCCGCTTTCGGAGCGCCCGCGAGCCGCGGAATGCCGAGTGTGTGCACGTCGGCCTCACGCAACTGGTTCAGGGAACGGTGGATCAGCAGTTCACGGAACTGGATGAGATCCGCATCGTGAGCCATGTGACCGGACAACCCCGGCGCCGTGCTGGGGGCGGTCATCGCCCACAGCGCCGCCACCACGTCGTCGGCGCCGGTCGGCGCGTCCGCCACGTCACGGATCGCGGCGTCGAACGGAACCTCGAGCGCCGACCGGGCGGCGATCAGGTCACTGTTCCACTCCCACTCGTCGCCGACACCGCTGATCCCCTGCAGGTGCAGTTCGTAGAGAGCGGTCAGGCAGATCTGCGCGTCCTCGTCGAAGAGGAACGCCCGCGGACTGTCGCGCGCCGACGAGGCGAGCGAGCATGCCGCCGCCACGAACGGTTCGGCATCGGCGCCCTCTGCGCGCAGAATGGAGAACAGGAGATCGCTGACGGGACCGCGCGGCTGCGGAAAGGGCATGGACGTTCCCGATTGCGCCACCGTGTCCGACATCGACCGAGAGTGCAAGGTAGTCATATGAACTCCATTCCCATTGCCGGGGCCGACGAATCCGACGTCACGATCACGGTCTGCCCCGATGGTCCACTCCTGGTGCGTGGTGCCGCGCGGATCCTCGACTCCGAAGGTAACTCGATCGGCAACGATCGGGCCACCGTGGCGCTGTGCCGGTGCGGTCGGACGAGCATCGCCCCCTTCTGCGACTCTTCGCACAAGAAGCGGCGGCGCCCGTAGGACCGTCCCCCATCAGTTCCACTTCCGATTCTGCGCACGGCGGCGCGCGATCACGAACGTCACGACGCCGACAAGGATCACGATGGCAATGATTTCCATGCCTACCGATTACCCAATCCGCGGAGAAGCTACGCCGGACCCCCGCTGTGCCGCCGGTTGCGACGGCGAGAAGCGCAGTGGGGCAACCGGAAACGCCGACAGTATGGTCTCGGCCGCGGTTTGCGGCGAGAAACCGCGCCACCGCCGTTGACACGATGGGGTAACGTCAGAGTCCTGCACGGTTGAGCCCCCAGCCGCAATGGACGGGCACGGTTCACGCGCCTTCTTTCGTGCCTGTCTCCTACGTCGCTCGACCGTGAGGAAACGACATGAAATCTGTTCTCAGTGCGCTGCCGACACGCTACGACCCAGCCGACAATTCGACGCTGTTCAGCTGGGCCGTCGAGCCCGAGCACGGGCGGCTCTCCGTCGTCAGTGCGCCCGGAGTCGGCGGGATCCTCGTCGTCCGGATCTCCGGTGACATCGACGTCACCACACTTCACACCTTCGGGAATCACCTCGACGAGGCGATCAACGAGCGGCTTCCGTTCGTGCTCGACCTGACGGACGTGCAGTTCTTCTGCGCGGCTGCCCTGCCGGTACTCGACACCATGGCCGCCCGCGCACGCAGGCTCACCGTGCCGTGGGCGGTGACCGGCAACAACGCTCTCCGCAGACCGTTGACGGCAATGAACATGGCTGCACAGATCCCCTTCCGTGCCGACCTCGAGGACGCCTTCCGGCTGGTCGCCGAAGGAATTCACCAGGGTGGGCGCTCGGCGTGAAGGACATTGTTCCGCACGGCACGTCCGACTTCGTGGTGGTCGCCAACCGGCTGCCCGTGGACATGGAGACACTCGACGACGGGACGACACGCTGGAAGCGCAGCCCCGGGGGCCTCGTCACAGCCCTGGAGCCGATCCTTCACGACCGGGAGCGCGGTTCCTGGGTGGGTTGGCCCGGTGTGCCCGACGCGAAGGTCGAACCGATCGTCTCCGGCGGCATCGACCTGTACCCGGTGGAGCTGAGCTCGGACGAGGTGTCGCGGTACTACGAAGGATTCTCGAACGCGACGCTGTGGCCGCTGTACCACGACGTGCTGGTGGCACCGGTCTTCGACCGGGACTGGTGGCACTCGTACCTGGACGTGAATCGCCACTTCGCCGAGGAGACGGCGCGCACCGCGGCCGAGGGCGCAACCGTGTGGGTGCAGGACTATCAGCTGCAGCTGGTGCCCCGTCTGCTGCGGGAGATGCGCCCCGACCTGACCATCGGGTTCTTCCTCCACATCCCCTTCCCGCCCGTGGAACTGTTCATGCAGTTGCCGTGGCGCAAGGAGATCGTGGAGGGGCTGCTCGGCGCCGACCTCATCGGCTTCCACCTGCCCGGCGGCGCCAACAATTTCCTGTTCCTGGCGCGCAGGCTGCTGGGACTCGACACCACCACCGCAGGCGTCGGCGTACGCAGCGCGCTCGGCAGGGTGACACTCGACGACCGGGTCGTGCGGGTCGGTGCGTTTCCGATTTCCGTCGACTCGCGGCAACTGGTCGAACAGGCCACCGATCCCGCCATCGTCGAACGGGCCGCCGAGATCCGCCGCGAGCTCGGGAACCCCCGGAAGATCCTCCTCGGAGTCGACCGACTCGACTACACGAAGGGCATCGACCTGCGGCTCTCGGCGCTCGGCGAACTCCTCGACGAGGGCCGCCTGGACCCGTCCGACACCGTGATGGTGCAGCTCGCCACCCCGAGCCGGGAACGCGTCGAGCACTACATGAAGATGCGCAGTTCCATCGAGGAGCAGGTCAGCCACATCAACGGTGATCACGGTCAGATCGGCCGGCCGGTCGTGCACTACCTCTATCAGCCGGTCGATCGCAGCGAGCTGATCGCGCTGTTCCTGGCCGCCGACGTCATGCTGGTCACCCCGATGCGGGACGGGATGAACCTCGTCGCGAAGGAATACGTCGCCTGCCGAGCGGATCTGGGTGGTGCGCTGGTGCTCAGCGAGTTCGCCGGTGCCGCCGCCGAACTCCGGGGCGCCTACCTGGTGAACCCGCACGACCTCGACGGAGTGAAGAACACGATCATGGCCGCGCTCGACCCGGAGCGGGAGCAGGGACGGCGACGCATGTCGCGGCTGCACCGTCAGGTGCTCGACCACGACGTGCACCGCTGGGCGCAGTCCTTCCTCGGCGCGCTGTCTCCGGTCGTGGACTGATCACACGGTCCCGGACCTGGGTTCACTCGGGATTCGTCGTCACCGATTCGACGATGCGGCGCGCCACCTCCGCCAACTTGATGTGCTCCTGCTGCGACTGCGCGACGAGGATCTCGAACGCCTGGTCCGCGGGCACGCCCCGCAGTGCCATCACGATCCCCTTGGCCTGTTCGATGACCGCACGGGACTTCATGGCCCGCGTGAGACCCGAGACCTCGTTCCTGGCCAACTCCACGCTACGGGCGCTTCTCAGCAGACCCTCGATCGCGGTGGTGTAGACGAGCAGCACCACGGCGTCGAGTTCGCTGAAACCGTGATCTCCCTGCCCGTAGATGTTGAGGGTGCCGGCGAGGGCCTCGTCGACGGCGAGCGGCGCGGACAGGAAGCTGCGCATACCGGCCTGGTCGAGATTGTCCGCGACCGACGGCCAGCGGGCCGCGGCCTCCCCGAGCCGGGCCTTGACGACCTTCCGCGTTCCGGCGACACCGAAGTAGTCGCCGTCGATGGCCTGGAAGTTCTGAATGTCGATCTCACGGACCGCCTCGTCCGTGTACGCGACGGTCTCAACCTGCCCGTCGCGCAGCAGCGATATCCCGGCCATGTCGGCGTCGGCGATCGCGTCCACCACCTGATCGCAGACCCGCTGGAGCAGCAGGCTCATCTCCACCTGCGAACCGGAATTGCGATTGAACTCGTCCAACGCGGTTGCCAAGGAGCCCAATTGGGCCGCGATCGTCGCGCTGTCGAGATCGGGGGACATCGACCCAGGGCGCTCACCCACAGTCTCGGCCATTCTCGGATACACCTCAAATTCCGGGTGTAACCGACAGGACACCCACTGAACGAACGCAGCAGTTGTCTCTACCGTCGAGAAGACTTTACTCGACCCCGGAACCGTCTTCGTCCACCGATCCCGTCCCGGACGGCGAGGCGGGAGATTCCCCGGTCAGCAAACTCAGCGCCGCCGCGGACGGCCGGAGGATGCTTCCGGCGCTCATCGACGAACCCCGGGTCAGACCGCTGTGGGAGGACACAGCATCCTCGAGGTTGCGGAGCCGTTCCTCCGCCCTCCGGCAGGCGGCGACATGAGCGTCGCGACTGTCGGCGAAGGCGAATTCGGCCCGGACCACGTCTGCCAGTGCCTCCACGAATGCGGCCGCACTCTCACGGATCTCCGGTTCGAGAGGGCCGAACGGAGGTTGCGGTGCCAGCGCCAGCGAGGTGGCGCGGACGATCTCCGTGCACTGGGGCCAGCCCTCGGACAGCGCCACGACCGCGCGTCCCCATGTCGTTCCGGCAGCGACCGGACCGGCGGCACGTCGCACGTTGGCGCGCGCGCTCTCTTCCGTCCAGGCCACGGCGTCCACGGCGTCGTCCAGTTGTACCCGCACGTCCGCCGACCGTTCGACCCAACGACCGGGCTGTCCACCGGTTCCCGGTTCTCGCAATTCCCGGGCGACGTCGCACAACAGCGCAGTGGCGGTCGACCCCAGCCCGGTCAGCGCGCGCTCCGACCGCCGCAGGTACAGCGGAGGCAACAGCAACGCGTTCACGGCCACCCCGGTTCCGGCACCGAGGGCGATCGCCAGGATGCGGTCGCCGAGCATCGCCGGCTGATCGGAATCGCCGTACGTCACCATCAGCAGCGCGGTGACCGCCACCCACACCCCGCTGGAACCGAATCGGTGCCAACGGCCGAGCAGGAGACCTGTCGGCACCGTCACACCGACACCGACGGTGACCGAATCGAACAGGATTCCGACCACCGCGGCCAGCATCACCCCGAGCGAGACCGCCGCGAGTTGCTCGCCGGCCACCCGCAGTGTTCGCGACACCGTGACCTCGATCATGAACACCGCCGCGTAGGGCGCGAGGAACGGTTGCGGCAGTCCGAGAAGGCGCTCGGCCAGAATCCACGCGAGTACGGCAGCTGTCGCAGCCTTCGCCGACTGCACCACCACCGTGTTTCGCTGACCGTCCCCCGCCCACGAGCACAGGCGTCGGAGCGCGGTGACGTGCAACAGTCCTCTCTCCCTTCGTGCGGCGACGAGTGCCGTGTGCCCGGCTCACCGCACCGTCAACCGGTGCGGTTCGAACCCGGCACGTCCGGGTATGCCGGGCACTATGAACACCCACGTGACCGCAACCCACCTGCAGACACTCCTCGATTCGCCACTGCCGGACCCCGCCTTGATCCTGCAGAGCGGCGCCCCCACCATCGTCGATTCGGGTGAACTGGGCGACGAGCATCAGTCCCTGGTCATCGTGACCCGGGACGAATTGCGCGAGCAGCTCCCGAAAGACCGCGACTGCTCGCAGAGCGATCTCGAGTTCCACGCCGCGTCGCTCGAATCGACCGTCTCCGGTTTGGGTGGCTGAACCGGGGGATCAGCCGCCGCCCAGCTGCTCCCGCAGTCCGGAGAGGGTGCGCGCCAGAATCCGCGAGACCTGCATCTGCGAGACGCCCACGCGCTGGGCGATTTCCGTCTGGGTCATCGATCCGAAGAACCGCAACATCAGCACGCGGCGTTCGAGCGGCGGAAGTTTCTCCAGCGCCGGCCGCACGGCGGCGTGACTTTCCACGTTCGCAAGCTCCGGATCCTCCTCGCCGAGAGTCTCGGCGAGTGGCAGGTCGTCGGGATCATCACCCATGGCCGCATCCATCGACAAGGTTTGGTAGGCGTTCTTCGCGAGCAGGCCCTCGGACACTTCCCGGACGTCGAGTTCGAGTTCGGCGGCGATCTCACTGGCCGAGGGCGACCGTCCCAGTTCCTGCGACAGCTCGTCGACGGCCTTGGTGATCAATGCGTGGAGTTCCTGCATGCGCCGCGGCACCCGCATCGACCAGCCGGTGTCGCGGAAATACCGACGAACCTCCCCCATGATCGTGGGCACCGCGTACGACACGAAGTCGAAGCCGCGGTCCGGATCGAAGCGGTCGACGGCCTTGACCAGCCCGAGCCGGGCGACCTGCAGCAGATCCTCGTGCGCCTCGCCGCGCCCACCGAATCGGCGGGCGATGTGGTCGGCGAGCGGAAGGCAACGCGTGATGACTTCGTCGCGCAGCGCGGACGCCTCCCCCGACGACTCGTCCAAGGCTCGCAGGCGCGCAACCGTGGGCGCTACGTCCTTGTAGTCGTCTCTGCCGGGACGGTGCCGTTCGCTGCGTTCCGAAACCGGTGACACTAGATGGTGCCCCGGTATTTGACCAGTTCCACCGCCACGGTCCGTTCGACGGACCCGTTGCCGACGGGTCCCTCCGATACCGAAACCCCATTCATCAACGTCTCGAGCACGTGCCAGCCGAAGCTCTCCCGGCTGGGCACTCCGCCTCGGGTGAGGGGGGCACTGATCGTCACGTGCAACCCCGTCTCCGTGACGGCGAACGAACACGTCAGTTCGGCACTTCCCGGCGTCGCCGCGATCAGTTCCGAACACACCTCGTCCACGGCAAGTTTGATATCGGCCACGTCGTCGAGCGTGAAGTCTCCCAGAACGGCGAGAGTTTCCGCGACGGCGCGCACCACAGGCAACTGTTCGAACTCCGCCGCCACACGAAGCTCCACGGGCACACCGGATCTCGTTTTCATTCGTCTAACCTCGTCGACCTCGGCCATCTGCACTCCACGTCTGTGTCGTCGGTTTCTGCGACTCTCGGCAGCGTACCCAGCTGCCGCGACCCTCAACCCGGCGGCGAACGAAAGGCGTGCGTGCGCCCGAATGCGTCCCGACTTGCGGGTTCGACGATCTCGATTCGGTGGGCTCAGACGACCCGGACGTCGCGCGCCTGGTTGCCGGTCTCGGTGCGGCAGACGGCGAAGCTGACGCACTGCCCTTCCTCGAGAATGCGGTGACCGTCTCCGGCGATTTCGGAGACGTGCACGAAGATGTCGTCGGATCCGTCCGCCGGGGCGAGGAAACCGAAACCCTGCTCGGCGTTGAACCATCGCACCGTGCCCGTGCCCGTGCGCAGTGCCGTCGACTGCCGGGCCGGCAGCGTGTGCCCGGCGCTCATCGTGCCGCCCTTCGATCGGCCAGGCTGTGGAGGGCTGCGCCGCCCCACAGGCTCGCGACGAGCAGAATCACAAGTAGAGCCACGTTGAGCATTGCTCCTCCTCCGCGTGCGCACGGTCGACCCCCTGGTCGAATCAGACCGAAACTAGTGCCTCTCGTTCGCGCGCGGGGCGATTCGGGCGGAGCGTTTGCACAATCGAGATCTGCCCACCCCAGCGCATCCGCGTCAGAGCTTGCAGAAGATCTGATTTGCTCGCCATAGATTTTGTAGTACGGTCGAGTTGTCGGAACTTCAGCGATCAAGTCAAGAACGTTGGTCGACACGAACGCAGGTTGCGGCGAGGCAGGGTCCGGTGATTCGGGACTTCTCACCACGGGTACGCGGTGAGTTCATCCGGCGCCCAGTCTCCGCCCGGCAACCGAGGCGGGCACCTACCGCCTCGAAGTTCCGTCGGCAGGTAGTAGCGAAAGAGAGGACCAGAATGTCGAAGTTCACCGTGCCAGGTCTTTCCGACGATCAGGGAGCGCGAGTCGCCGACATACTTCAGAAGCGGCTCAGCGCATACAACGACCTGCATCTGACGCTCAAGCACATTCACTGGAATGTGGTGGGTCCGAATTTCATCGGCGTGCACGAGATGATCGACCCGCAGGTCGAGCTGGTGCGTGGCTACGCGGACGCCGTCGCCGAACGCATCGCCGCGCTGGGGAAGTCGCCCGACGGCACCCCGGCCGCGATCGCCCGCGACCGCACCTGGGACGACTACTCGGTGAAGCGCGACACGGCGCAGGCGCACCTCGGCGCCCTCGACCTCGTCTACAGCGGTGTCGTCGAGGACAACCGCAAGGCGATCTCCGAGACGGGCGACCTGGACCCGATCACCGAGGACCTTCTCATCGGCCAGACCGGCGAACTCGAGAAGTTCCAGTGGTTCGTCCGCGCCCACCTCGAGAACTCCGGCGGCAGCCTCTCCAACGACGGCGCGCACTCCGAGAAGCAGGCCGCCGCGCAAGCGCGGTGAGCACTGTCCGATCTCCCGTCCACAACCGAAAGGTGACGAACATGGCTGAGAACAACAGCGGTCCGGCAGAGGCCGTCAAGGGCGTCGTCGAAGACGTCAAGGGTAAAGCGAAGGAAGCCGCGGGTGCGGTGTCCGGTCAGGACGATCTCACCCGCGAGGGCAAGGCGCAGCAGGACAAAGCCGCCGCTCAACGCGAGGCCGCCGCAAAGGAAGCCGAAGCGGAGAAGGCCCGAGGCAAGGCCGAAGCGCAGGAAGCCCGCCAGCGCGCCGAACAGTGAGACGGTGCGGGCCGGATCACGACCGGCCCGCACCGAGCGTCTCTTCTCCGAGTGGAATCGGCCATCGCCGGCAACCACTCTCCCTCGAAAGGACTGATACGTGCTAGGACTGGGAATTCTGGGCTGGATCATCATCGGCGGCCTCGCCGGATGGATCGGCAGCAAGATCATGAAGACCGACGCTCAGATGGGAATCATTCTCAACATCGTCGTCGGAATCGTCGGCGGCCTCCTGGGCGGCTTCATCCTCAGCCTCTTCGGCACCGACGTCGAAGGCGGCGGTCTCTGGTTCAGCTTCTTCACCTGCCTCCTCGGCGCGGTGATACTCCTGTTCCTGGTCAAGCTCGTGACCGGGCGAAGCACGGCCGGTCGACGCTAACCCCTGCACCACGGAGCCGGGCCTGTCCATCCCACGATGGGCAGGCCCGGTTCCGTCGCTCTCCCCGTATTCCACGCGAAATGGTGCCCTCGGGCCGGCAATGGGGTACTCGTGAGGGATGGACACTCGAGGACCGGCTCGGGACGATGCGAACTGGAACTTCCGCGCCCGGCACGAGACCGAGACTCAACGGCTCGACCGGAACTGGAACGGCCTTCTCCAGGAACTGCGTGTCGTACAGACGGGCGTGCAGTTACTCACCGGCTTCCTGTTGACATTGCCGTTCCAACAACGATTCGAGGACCTCACGGACAGCGAGGTTGCCATCTACCTGGCGACCGTCGCGCTGTCGGTGACGTCGACCATGCTCCTGGTGGCCCCCGCCGGCCTGCACCGCATGCTCTTCCGCCGGCACGCGCTGCCGGATCTCGTCTCCGCGTCGCATCGACTCGCGATATGCGGCATCGCCACCCTCGCGCTGGCGCTGATCGGTGTGGTGGCGTTGATCTTCAGCTTCGTCATCTCGCCCACTGCCGGAGCTGTCGCCGCCGCGGTGGCCCTGGCGATGTTCTGTGGACTCTGGGGCTTCGCTGCGATCCTGCAATCGCGACATCGCTCGACCCACAACAAAGGGGACGCCGCCGGCAAATCCGCCGATCGATGAGCCGGACGGCAGAGCATCCTGTTTCGCCCGGAACGCTCCCGGGTAGGCGGAGCGCAGACGAGGAAGGAGCACGGACATGACCGATATCCATCGCGCCGATGCCCCGCCGGCCCAACGGCCCGGCGCAGCACACGATCTCGACGAGCTGTCGACTGTCCAACTCGTCGAACGACTCACCGATCAGGTATCGGGACTCGTACGGACCGAGGTGACCCACGCCCTCACCGAAGTGAAAGACAGGGGAACGCGCTTCGGGATCGGAGCAGGCGTCTCCGGAGCGGGCGTGCTGCTCATGCTGTACGGATTCGGGGCCCTCGTCGCCACTGCAATTCTGGGACTGGCGACGGCACTGGATCCGTGGCTGGCCGCACTGATCGTGGCCGCCGTGCTGATCGCCGTGGGCAGTGTCGTGGCGGCGGCCGGAGCCCGCCGCGCCAAGAACGCGCTGCCCCCCGTACCCGAGCGGACGGCGAACAGTGTTCGCGCCGACGTCGACACCGTCAAGGAAGGGCTTCGATGACCGAGCCACAGCCACAGCCACAGCCGGAACCTTCCGTCGCCGAACAGCGTGCCGCACTCGCATCCACGGTGGATGCGCTGCAGCGCAAAGTCGACGTACCCGCACGCGCTAAAGCCGGCGCGCGCCACGAACTCGACAAGGTCCGGCAGCAACCCCGCGGTGCCGTGGCCGCCGGACTCGTCTCCGCATTCGTCGCCGCCTACTTCGTCGTGCGACAACGTCGTCGGCGCAGCCACTGAAGGAGAGACCGATCATGACCAAAGACACTCACGGAGACGCCGACGAGCCCAAAGGTGGCCGTCCCGGTCCCACCGATCACGGCAAGGACGGCGGCATGGCCACGAGAGAGAACGCACCCGAGTTGGCGGAGGACTCCGCCGAGACCGAGACCGAGACCGAGAGATGACACTCGGATCACCGCTCGAGCACAGGAGTATGCAGTGACGTATCAGCCGGACAATGGCCCCAGCCGCGAGTTGGACTCCGAGCACCACCCGCAGGACGACGCCCACACCATGCGCAATCACGCCGGTGAGGCGATCACCGACAGCCGGAACTGGCCGGGATACATCCTGATCGCCGCCGGAATCGCCGTGCTTGGATTGACGCTGGTCGCGGCCGGCTACGGATTCGAAGGCTGGGCGCTGATCGGTGGTATCGCCTGCGTCCTGTGCCTCGCCCTCGGCACAGCTCTCGTGCTCCTCGAACGGCGGCGCGTCAAGGCCCTCGAAGGCAAGGAACTGACCGATCAGGAAGGGCATTGACGGATCCGAAGGTGGACCTCCACCACTACCTCCAAGCCGCCCGCGACGCTCTGCTGTGGAAGCTTGACGGGCTGTCCGAATACGACATCCGTCGACCGATGACTCCGACGGGGACGAACCTGCTGGGGCTGGTCAAACATCTGACGGGCGTCGAGATCGGCTACTTCGGAGCGACCTTCGGCCGATCCGTCGAATTCCCGCCGTGGGTGACCGACGACGCCGAAGACAACGTGGACATGTGGGCGACCGCCGACGAGTCACGCGAGTACATCGTCGGGCAGTACCGCACAGCGTGGGCGCACGCGGACGACACCATCCGGGCGCTGCCGCTCGACGCGCCCGGCCGGGTACCGCACTGGCCCGGTGACCGCCGCGACGTCACCCTGCACCGGATTCTCGTGCACGTGCTCGCCGAAACCCATCGGCACGCGGGGCACGCGGACATCGTCCGCGAACTCGTGGACGGGGCCGTCGGACTGCGGGCCGACAACACCAACTTGCCCGCAGAAGACCGGACGTGGTGGGAGAGCTACCGGACCCGCCTCGAGCGTGCGGCACGCGAAGCCGACCAGGGCTGATCGGGCGTCACCCGGCCGCGGGCTGAGGCGTCGTCGTGGTGACGACCGGCGTGGTGGTCGTCGGCGACTCCGATTCCGTGGTTGCAGAGGGTTCCGCCGCGGTGGTGGTCACCACCGATGCTTCCGAGACGGCCTGCGGCGCCGACGGCAGGGTCGTGGGTTCCGCCGCCACCTCCACAGCTGTCGTGGGCTCCGGTGAAGAGGTAGTCGTCGCGACCGTCGTCGTGGGTGCCGGCGAACTTGTCGTGGTCGCACTGACCGTGTTGCCCGCCAGTTGAGCCTTCTTCGCGCTGTCCGTGGTGGTGGGAGCGACCTGAGTCGCTTCCGTTTCCGTCGTCGAGGCGGCGGCGAGCTTCGCGGTCGACGGTTCCGCTGCGGCCGCGCGCGCCTCGCCCTTCTCCGCTTCCTGCGCCAGGTGCGTCAACCAGGCCGCAGCGTACTGGGCGGAGGTCAGCGGTTTTCCGCTGCCGGCGTTCGCATCACGCCAGTAGTCGAAGTGATTGCCGGTCCCCTCCCCCAGCGTCTGCTGATACGGGTCGCTCATCGCCACCTGGATCGTGTTCTGGTTGTCCGCGATGAACCCGATGATCTCGTTCCGCACCTTCGCGGGCAGATAGACCAGGTCGACCGCCTGATTCGACGAGATCGGACCAGCTGACGTGTCAGACTGCGCCGCAACGGCATCGGGCTTGTACGCCGGATCCGACACCTTGACCAGAACGTCGAGGAACGTCTCATCGGACTGCATCCAATTGTCTTGCGACTGGATGTCCGCGAATGCGGCGAGGGCGATCTGCCCGAGCACCACCGCGAGATCCTGTCCCGTCGCAGGGGTCAGTCCATCCTTCTGCAGCGAGTCGACGTTCAACTGCCGTCCCACGTTGATCGCGAGCTGCAGTAGCGCAATGTTCTCGGGTGCGGAGCAGGTCAGGTCGCCTTCCGAGCAGAACGAGGCCACCTTCCCGTCCAGTGCGCCGAAGCTGCCCGACGTGCCGGGCAATGCTCCCCGCCCGGACGTGCCCGACTGCGCCGACTGGTAGGCAAGGTCGAAGCCGTCGGGATTGCGGAATTCGTTCTCGGCGCCCGGAAATGGTCCTCCCCCGAGGTTGCGGCCGGCATCCGCCAGGATGACGACGCCGACCACGGACGCGGGATCGAGAATCTCGTACGCGCCGTCCTGGCCGTCCTGGTTTCCGACCTCCATCGCAACCCGCCGCGCCACGTCGGCGCCCTCGCTGTAGCCGACGATCGAGAACTTCGTGTCCGGGCACGACGCGTGAATCGAACGCATGACGGTTTCGGTGTTGTCGACTCCGGCATTCACGGCGTCCTCGTACGAATTCATGTTGGCCGGATACTCGATGTAGACCGCGGCATAGGACCCTCCGCCGACGGATTGCTGCGGCGCATTCACCACCTCGTCGATCCAGGGACTGCTGTAGTCGCTGGAGTACGACGCGGGAAGCCGCGTGCCGTCGGGCGCCACGAGCATCCGGGTTCCCTCGCGTGGGGTGTCACCGCGGCCTGCGACGGCGATGCTGACCATGTCGTAGCACGCATCCGATGCGGCCGCCGTCAACGCTGTCGCCGTCGTGGCCGGTGAACCCGGGTTAGACCACGGTGTAACCAGTAGCGCCGCCAGTCCCAGCGCGCCGGGCGCGACCAGACTGCCTACAACCCTTCGTCGATGCGCGACCTTGCGTGCTGAAACGCGACGTTCCATGGTCTACCCCATCCGCTCGTAGCCCGTGTCGAACACCCGAGTAGGTGTCAACGCGTTAACAGACAAGTCGCACATTGCAGCAACGGTGTTACACCTCCGCCTCGGCAGACACCGTCAGGAGGCACGCAATTGTGCGATCAGAACGCTCTCGACCTCCGACTCCCGTGCCGGGGCCGGTAGCGGTGGCGTCGCCGATCGGTAATGGTGGCCCGTCGGGGTGCCGAGATCGAGGAGATGGGTGCCGCCGTGGTTGTGTACCGGGCGGGCGGTCCAGCCGTCGCCTTCCTTCGCGTAGTTGCAGGCCTCGCACAGCCCGGACCCGTTGTGCACACTGGTTGTCCCCCGCTTCCGGCGTGAGCGGATGTGGTCATGATGGCGGATCGGCGCATCGCACCACGGAGATCTACACGTCTGATCCCGCAGATCGATCAGTGTCGCGAGACTTTTCGGGAATGTGCGCGACTGCGATTCCATCGCAGTCAGGGCTCCCGACCGAGGGCAGGCGTAAACCCTTCGTAGGGTGGCCTCGGCATCCGACCCCACCGCGTCCGCTACCAGTCGCCGCACGATCCCCGCCGGCACCGGTCCGAACCCCTGCAGCTGCGCGGCCTCGTGCCCACCGGCCAGGAGTGTCTCGTCCGAGAGCACGAGGTTCATCGCCACGGGCACACCCGACGCCACTGATACTCCGGTGCCGCGCTCGAACAACAGGTCCACCATCAACTGATTGCGGGTGCGGCCACCACTGTTGCCGGTGGCGATCAGGCTGTCCGCATCCCGGCCGAGCGTGTCCTGCAGGCACACCGCCTGCTCGACCGGCATCAGCACACTCAGATACGCCATCGAATCCGGCGCCGGGCGCGTCGTCACCCCACGCTCCGACACCGCCCTACGATGCCGCCGCATCACGGACGCGGCGTCGAGTTCCACCGCCAACGCTGTCGCCTGCGCGAGACCGAGATGCCGCCCGCCGCGGTTCGGGGATTCCCTGCGCGCCAACGCAATCTGCGACGCAATCCCGCGGCCTCACTCGGATCGCGGCAACCCCGAGCCCTCCGATCCGCACGATACTCGCCGCATTCCCGTCGGCGGAAACCTCTCGCAGCCGTGCCGCGAACACACGCAACTCGGCCAGATCCGCCGCAACAACCTCCCCCAAGGTCATTCGAATATAAGTTCGAGTGTAGCCATTGCCGCAACCGTGGCAATACCCGAACAGAAGACCCACATTCGATGCCGGCGACCCTCGGCTCACCAGCGGTCGTTACCGTTCTGGCAGAATTGATCGGACGTCGCGAGATTTGCGACGCCGGTTCACGCCGCGTTGGTGCACCTCGGGAGGCGAATGATGCCGAATGATCCTTCGGAGACGACGCGTACCGGAGGCGACGGACCCAGTGCCGTCTTCGCGAAGCTGGCCGAGATGGTCTACAACGGCGACGACTTCGCTCAGGTCTACCAGGCCATCTGTGATGCTGCCGCCACCCTGGTCCCCGGGTGTGCCCACGCCAGCCTCATGCTCAAGGAAAACGATCGGCACGTCACCGTGGCCGCGAGCGACGACATCGCAGCCCAGGTCGACTCGCTCGAACGAGCCGAGCAGGAAGGGCCCTGCCTCGATGCGATCGAGAACGACGCACCGCAGGTCGAGACCGAGCTCGCCCATTCGACACAGTGGCCACGCCTTGCCCGTCGGGCTATTGCCGAAACCCCGGTCCGGGGCGCTGCCGGCTTCCGGCTCATGATCCGCGGACGCAAGGTCGGCGCACTCAATCTGTTCTCGGACAACCCCGGAGAATTCACCGACAAATCGATCGATCAGGCAATTCTGATCACGGCGTTCGCGGCGGTGACGCTGACAGCGCTCCACGAACATCAGGAAGCCCAGACGCTGCGCGAGGGCTTGGCCAGCAACCGCGAGATCGGAAAAGCGATCGGACTGTTGATGGCGTTCCACGACATCTCCGAAGGTAGGGCCTTCGATCTGCTGCGCAAGACGTCGCAGGACATGAACATCAAACTCACTGGTGTCGCACGCGAAGTCATCGCGCATCACAATTCGAAATTCGACTGACGCGACACGGCGCACGGGCAGGACCTCATCCGCGCCTGACTACGTTCGATCGGCGGTGGCAATCGGTTGATGCCCATCTGGTGTAGACGTAATGTTGATCGCGCGTGGTTGAGAACACAGCCGCAGATTGTCCGAAGGCCGCAGCAGTGCGCGGTGGGCAAATATTGTGTGCACTCCCACTGCGGCCTTGGTGCCGCTGCGTTCCTTTCCACCCGCAGCGCGCGGACACTCACAGATTGCACGCGATCGGAGGGTCATGAAACCATCACGCACGTCGTTCCACGTCACTCCCCTCACCGCACGGCCGACCGGGCACCGCACGCAGGACACGCTCGACCGTGGACTGCGGG
This sequence comes from Rhodococcus wratislaviensis, assembly GCF_900455735.1. GTDB lineage: Bacteria > Actinomycetota > Actinomycetes > Mycobacteriales > Mycobacteriaceae > Rhodococcus_F > Rhodococcus_F wratislaviensis. The sequence goes on from NZ_UAUI01000001.1 coordinate 102,083, forward strand.
TGGCCGTCGAATTCGCGCCGGACGCCGACGCCACTGTGGGACGAATCTCCGGAGACATCGATGTGCTCGCCGCCCCTTCCTTCGCGCTGGCCCTCGCGCACCTGACCGACGGGGGCTCCTCCTCACGCATCATCGTCGACATGACTGCTGTCGACTTCGTGGGAACCTCTGGATTGTCGATACTGTCCGAGTTTGCGGAATCTGCTAGGCGGCAACACATTACATGGGTTCTGGCGGGTAATCGAGCGGTGCTCCGGCCTGTCGAGGCTATCGGACTCGACGCGGTGATCCCCACGTGCCTCACGGTTCGCGACGCCTTCGACAGGGTGGGGAAAATCGCGCACAGCTGATCGGCATCGGCATGACCGGGAAGCGGCCGAATCGGGGGCATCCGAAGCAGACGTCGGGGACACCGCGCGTGCGCTTCTCGCCAAGGCCGGTCCAACATACGCGGCCGAGTCGCACGTGACCTTGAAGGACACCCCCGACGCGCCTTTTCCAACTGCTGATGATGTCACTGCTGCTGAGCGCGCGGATCGAGTCCACGACGAGTACGGCGGTGACCTGCGCCGACTTGCCCGCCTGCGAGTTCGACGGGATCGGCCCGGTGGGCGCCGACATCTTTCGCCGGAAACTACTCCGCTCGGACTGCCTTCGACTCGCGCTCGTCGTCCTCGCGGAACATTGCTTCGATGCGATTCTTGATCTCGACCGTGCTCATTGCGCCACGGGAAGGGGCGAAGCCGCGAGTGCGAGCAGAGGTGGACGTGGTGAAGGTGTTCATTGGAGTGCTTTCTGTCTTCTTCGCCGGCTTGTGCCGCGTGGTGGTCGAAGGGTGCGTCCGCGATGCGGACGGTCAGATCAGGAGCGCGGCGAGTGCTACGGCGGCGAGCACTGACACGGATGTGGCCACCGCGACGAGGACGGATCCCGTCACGACAACGGCAGGTGCGGTCGCGGTTGCAGCCGAGACAGAGGCGATGTACACGGTCGGACGCAAAGTGTGGCGACGCGGCTCCTCGGCGGAGGGCGGCGACATCGTGCACTGATCGTCCTGGTGCACCGTGGTGCGGGTCATGTGTTGGCGTTCCCCGGGTCGAAGCCGAGTGACCTGAGTCACAAACTTACGAGTATGTTGTACATCACAACGCGCCCTCGCGCCAGTTGGTGCCATCCCCCACGTGCAGGCGCTCTCTGCGACGGTCGTCCGTTCGCCATACCGTGACCGCAGCACGGCTCGACACTCCGTTGCGCAGTCGAGAGGCGAGCGCCAGACATCATCGGCTCCCCGACCGGTGTCTATATGCGGAATTTCGAGGTGAGTAGTCCTGATGGTGAACGTCGTGTGGAGGTGATGTTCATTGGCGGGTGCATACGTAAGGACCAATATTCGGTAAATAGTGTGGTTCCGTCACGGGCCGATTCAAATCGCCGAGCGCGACGAATCCGGGGCGCGTGATCGGCTGCTGGGGCGATTCTTGATCGTTCGCGGTCGGCCACCTACTCGGTTGAATCTCGGGCGAATGCTCCACTCCCCTTCGACCGCTTGGCCGGCCCAGCGGCGCCCTCTCCCCCACCACCCCGACGCCTGACTGAGGCTCGGCGTCCGGGCTACTCGGACCGTGTGGAATGCGGTCGAGAGGTGCTGCCGAGTGGCCCCACTCCCCCGGGCCGGCGCGGTGACCCACCGCGGATCCGGATAATCATGGCGTTCCGTCCGGGTCCGAGTCACTTCATGAGGTCGGGCATCCACATGCTGATGCGGCGTTGCCGCATCAGCATGTGGAAAGTGCACACGGTGGGGACACCACGAACTGCTCACCGCGTCCTCCCCCGACAAGCGCGCCCTGCCTCCGAACCCACCACTCCCCCGAGGAACGCAACTACACGCCGCTTCAGAACCAGCCTTTGCGCTTAGCCCAGACGAGCAGTGCCCCGGACATGGCGAGCATCACGAGCACGATCGCGGCGACCGAGAGCCATTGTGTCCGTTCGTTCACGATCACATTCATGCCGATAATCGAAGACAAGGCCGTGATCGGCAACGTGACGGCCGCGATCACGGCGAGTCGCTCGGCAGCGATGGTCATCTTGGTGTTCGTCCGTGCCTGGTAGAACTCGATCGTGCCCTGGAGGTAGTCCTTCTGGCCCTTGGCCATCACGTTCAGATGCTGGAACTGATCGACCGCGTCGAGCAGGAGATCCTGCCCCTTCCCGGTGCCGAACGCCTCAATGGTGACCATCCGGCCGTAGACCTCTCGGCTCAACGCGGCCATCGTGCCGACCGTGAGCAGACCGTGTCGGACCCGGAACATCTCGTCGAGAAAGGTTTCCGGGTTACCGAGATGCCCGCCGGTGACCTGTTGTTCGAGCTTCCACACGTCCTTGGTCAGTTCGGCGGTGTACGCCCGCATCCGCGCCGTCAACGCGGCGAGAACCGCAAACGACAACTCGAACGCGGTGGCAGGATGCAACCTCCCCGACTCCAGCCGGCCCAGCACCGCATTCACCTCGACCATTGCAGTCGAGGGATCGATCGCCGGATTCACCGGGCCGTGCACCGTCACCAGGTACCGAGCGCCGATGAACTGGTCGAGTTCGACGTAGTGCACGTGCCCGTGTGCTCCCGACTGCGGCGCGTGCAGAACCACGAAGAAGTGGTCCACATATCTGTGCACCTTCGGCACCTGATTGCGGTTCATCGAATCCCGCACGGCGAGAGGATGAAATCCGAAAACCGTGGTCAATGCGTCGTTCGCCTCGTCGTCCCAGGTCGGTACATCCACCCAGACCAATCCGTCGGGCCGGTCCAGCAACTCCCTCAGTTCCGTCACCGCGCACGAACGCACACCGTCACCGGAGATGAAGCGGACGTCCATATCGGCCTCCTCGCCACGACGGACCGTCACCTCTGTCATAGCACCCACACCCGGATGCGAGGAGAGGAGACTGAGTGCGTGGCTGACGACAGGACTGCGCTGGTTGTGGTGGATGCTGCGAACGTCGTGGGGTCGCGACCCGACGGTTGGTGGCGTGATCGCGCCGGCGCGGCGCGACGATTGCTCGCCGAACTCAGCGCCCTCGCACAGCAACCGGACGAGGCCGCCGAGGTGGTGGTCGTACTCGAGGGCGCGGCGAAAGCCGCGGTCACCGGTGAGGCGAACCCTGAATTCCGAGGCCTGCACGTCGTATCGGCGAAGGGTTCGGGCGACGACGCGATCGTCGAGGTGGTGGCCGCAGCCGCCGAGGAGGACGGCGACCGGCCGATCACCGTCGTCACCGCGGACCGGGGACTGCGCGACCGAGTCGAGGCACTCGGGGCGCACACCATAGGTCCGCGCCGGCTCCTTGACGGCATCGACTCCTAGCGGTGGTGCGAAGACCGCTTACCGTCGGGGGTGACCACGAGGTCGAGAATGCGGCCACGGACCTTCCTCCGTACCAACCCCCACCGCCCGTGGTCGGCCAAGGCGGCACGGGCCGCGTTGTATCCACACATACCGTGGACACCGCCGCCCGGATGGGTGGCCGAGCTAGCCAGGTACAGCCGGTCGATCGACGTGTCGGGCCCGGACGAACCCGGGGTCGGGCGGAAGACGAGCTGTTGGTACAGCTGGGCGGTGCCGCCGTTGACGGCGCCGCCGTGCAGGTTCGCGTTGCTCGCCTCGAGGTCGCCCGGACGCTGCACGTTGCGTCCCACCACCCGCTCGGTGAACCCCGGCGCGTGCGATTCGAGCATCGCGTCCACGCGGTGCGCCAGCAATTCCGCCGACTCGTCGTCCGTGATTCCCCGCGGAAGATGCGTGTAGGCCCAAGCGCTTTCGGTTCCCTCGGGCGAACGGCTGGGGTCCGACGTCGTCATCTGACCGAACAGCAGGAACGGGTGCGTCAGGATCACGCCTGTCGTCAGGTCGGCCATCCACCGGACGAGTCCATTGTCGTCGGCGCCCAGATGCACGGTTCCGGCGGATGCGAGGCTTCGCGACCGCCATGGAATCTTGCGGTCGAGCGCGTAGTTCACCTTGACGACAGGGGTATCCCATTCGAACTTCTCCAAGTCCGCTCGAACGCCCGCCGGGACCGCGGAGGCATCCAGCAACCGTCCGTACAGTGCGGGCGCGGAGACATCCGCCAGCACCGCGCGTCTTGTGAGATAGCGGTCGCCGCCCGCGGTCCGCACCTCTGTCGCCACTCCCCCGGTTACCTCGATCGACGTCACCTCCTCGCCGCAACGAATTTCTGCGCCGTTCCGTCTCCCTCGTTCCGCCATCGCGGCGGAGAGGGCGCCGGCCCCGCCGACCGGGACGACGTACCCGTCGTCCTGCGCGAGCATGGTCAGGAGATATCCCATGACTCCACTGCCCGGTGCATCGACGGGTGTGTCGGCGTGCATTGCGTTGCCCAGCAACAGCACCCGGGCGGATTCCCCGTCGAACAGCTCGTGCGTCATCCGGCGTGCGGGCAGCATGAGGAAACGCACGAGCCGGAGGGCTTCCGCGGTGCCGAGCTGCGACAACAGTCGCCGCGGTCCGCGGACCGGGGGAAACGGGCTGAACAGGGTGTCGAGGAACGGTTCCTTGACGTCCTTCCACTGCTCGAAGAGCCGGAGCCACGCCTGTCCGTCCCCCGGTTGCCTGCGCTCGAGGTCGGCGGCGGTGTCGGCCGGATCCCGGTGGATCAGCGGGGCATCGTCGTCGTCCGGGTGCCTGGGATGCCCGACCGCTGCGGGCGCCTGACTCCATCGCAGACCCACACCCTCCAGGTCGAGGTGCCGGATCGCCGGCGACACCGCCGCCAGAGGATAGAACGCACTGAACAGGTCGGTGCGGAAACCCGGGAAGAGTTCGGCCGACCTGACGGCACCACCCGGTTCCGGTTGCTGCTCGAGGAGGACGACGTCCCACCCGGCCGCCGCCAGGGTGGCCGTCGCGGCGAGACCGTTGGGCCCGGCCCCGATGACGACGGCGTCGACTGTGCGCACTGTCACGGCGTCAGGGTTTCGTTCTTCGCTCGGCGAGGAATGAGAGCCGGCGTAGGCACTCCAAATTTCGTGGGAGGACCGCGAGGTCTTGCGCCGTCCGCGGAACCCACTTCAACGGGACGGACGCCGCGGCCTCGGACATTCGGAGGTGGCAGCCGGATTCACGCGGCTCCAGTCGCAGACGAACAACTGCCTTCGTAGGCGTCACCTGGGCCAGCAGCCGCAGTTCGCGGTTCTCCTCGGCCAAGAGGACCTCGGTGGAGTCGTCGATCAACGCGGGCCAGGCACCGACCGAATGGTGCAGACGGCTCCCGACGGCGGGCCAGTCGGCGGAGACGGCACGCATGCGTGACGCCCCGACCACCCACGACGGGTACAGCCACCCGTTGGCGAGAACGGACCACACGTCCGAAGCTGAAGCCGACGTGTCGTGATGTGCCTCGATGACGACCACTCCCTCGAACGAGTACCTGCGGACTCTCCGCGCTTACCCACGTTCACCACATCGAAAACGTGAGCCGCGCAATGGTCGCCGCGGACCGGGCCCTGTGGTTTGCTCGAGCGTATGCCTTCGGAATCTCCGTCCGCCGTACGAGCGGCACTGTTCGACGTCGACGGCACACTCGTCGATTCCAACTACCTGCACGTGCGGGCGTGGCAGCGAGCGTTCCGGGAGGTCGGGCACGACGTGGATGCCTGGCGGGTGCACCGCGCGATCGGAATGGATTCGTCGCTTCTCCTGCAGTCGCTCCTCGGCGACGACGCGGACACGCTCGGGGACCGCGCCAAGGATCTCCACAAGACCTATTACCTCGGTGTGCGCGACAGCATGCGGCCGCTCGCCGGGGCACGCGAGCTGATCCGGGAACTGCACGGGCGCGGTGTGCAGGTCGTCCTCGCCACCTCCGCCCCCGAGGAAGAGCTGGACGTGCTGCGGGAGGTCCTGTCGGTCGACTCGTACATCGCGCACACCACGTCGTCCGAGGACGTCGATCACGCCAAGCCGGATCCCGGAGTGGTTCGCGCAGCGATGGACCGCTCGTCCACGTCCTCGGACACTGCGGTGATGGTGGGCGACGCGGTGTGGGACGGCAAAGCGGCGTCCCGGGCCGGGGTCACCTTTGTCGGTCTCCTCAGCGGCGGAATTTCCCGCGCCGAATTGACAGAGGCCGGCGCGGAGCGGTATTCGAGGACGCACAGGACCTACTGGACCACCTCGAGTCCAGTCCGCTCGCGAGGCTGCTGGACTCCTAGGCGCCGGCAGGCGCGTCCGCCTCGCATTCGTGGATCACTTCGTCGAGGCGAAGTGCGACGAATTCCTCTTTGCTCTCAGCCCTCATCGGTTCCTTTCGTTGCGGTCGCAGACCGAGACGAATGGTTTCAGTGCTGTGCTCGTACGCCCTCGCTTGCCGCGAATCGCGACTCAGAATCGGTGACCAGCCCGATCGACACGAGGGGCCGGGGGAACAGCAGATCGGTGAGGTAGGCGAGAGCGACCGCCCAGCGATTGGCCGCGTTCGGCATGGCATACAGGTGGTAGGCGCGCGTGACCACCTTCGCGAGGAAACCCGACAGCTGGATACCGAGGGGGTTCGCGACGGCGAATCCCGGGCCGAGATCGACGACGAGTCCCCTGTCGCGATGGCTGTACGGTTTCGGGTCGCCGACGCCCAGGCTTGCCGCCACGTTGCGGGCCAGCGCCTGCCCTTGCCGGACGGCATGCTGGGCGGTGGGCGGGGTGATCGATCCCCTGTTCTTCGGATCCGGAACAGCCGCGGCGTCGCCACCCGCGAAGACGTCGGGATGCCCGTCCACCGAGAGGTCGGGGCGCACCGTCAACCGTCCCTTCTCGGTGGGTAACCCGAGCGTGTCGATGAGGGGGCTGGCGGTCACTCCCGTCACCCAGGCGACGGTCCGGGTGGGGACGACGGTGCCGTCGTCGAGCGTGACGTGTTCGGGTCCGAGTTCTGTGAGGGTGGTTTCCAGTCGCACGTCGACGCCGCGGGCGCGCAGTACGTCCAGCACCTTGCTGCCCAGCTTCTCCCCCACCTCCGGCATCACCTTGTCGGCCGCGTCGAGCAGCAGGAACCGGATCTCGGAAGGGTCGAGGTTTCGCCGCGCGGCCGCTTCGTCGGCGAGGGCGCGCAGTTGGGCGGTGAGTTCCGTGCCCGCGTACGACGCACCCACCACGACGACCGTCCGGCGGGCGTCGGCGACCCGGGGATCGGTGTCGCGCTCGGAGAGTTCGATCTGGGTGAGGAGCTGGTCGCGAAAGTACAGCGCTTCGGCCGGTGTCTTGAGCCCTCGGGCGTGCTCGGCGAGACCGGGAATGTCGAACAGACGGGTCACCGATCCGGGGGTGAGCACCACCCGATCCCAGGCCACGTCCTCGACGCCCTGCTCGCAGTCGGTCACGTGCACGGTGCGGGCTCCGAAGTCGACGGAATCGACGCTGCCCTTCACCAGTTCGACGTTCGGCAGGGCCTCGGACAGAGGAACGGTGACGAACCGTGCGTCCAGGATTCCGCCCGCCACCTCGGGCAGGAGCGGTGTGTACAGCATGTAGTCGTGCGGCGAGATCATGGTGATGCGGGCATCGGACCCCCGGAGGCGCCGCACCAGAGCACGCGCGCATTCGAATCCGGCGAAGCCGCTTCCCACCACGACGATGCGAGTTGGCTCTCCAGCTGATTCGTTGGTCATACAGAACACTGTCCCCACCCCGGCCTCGAACGAAACAATCCGGCATCGCGGCATCGCCGTGTGAGGGTGGAGAATACGGGTACTCGCCGTACCGAGAGCGATCGACGGGATCGAATGCGAAGGGCGGGAACATGAGTGCCGTATCGAAGGCAATGTACAAACCGTTGGCGCTGGCCGCGAGTGTCGGCGGCGGAATCGCGGCCAGTGCGGTTTTCGGTCAGGTGTGGAAGCGTGTCGCGGGCGAATCCGAGGCTCCCGACCCCAAGGATCTCTCACGCAGCACCCGCGAGGTGCTGATCGCGGCGGCCGTGCAGGGCACCGTATTCGGCCTGGTCAAGGCGGCGGTGGATCGCGCGGGCGCGCAGGGGTACCGGAAGCTGGCCCACGCCGACCCCCGGTAGATCGAGGCAGTTGTCACAGAACACCCCTAGGCTGAGCCGATGCGTACTCGATTCGCAGAAAATCTCGACAGCCTGTCCGGCGACCTCGCCTCGATGTGCCGGCTGTCCGTTACCGCGATGTCGGAGGCGAGCGCCGCACTGCTGCAGGCAGACCTCGAGCTCGCCGAGCACGTCATGGACGTGAGCGGCGAGCTCGACGACGCCGCGGCGCACTGGGAGAAGCGTGCCTTCGCCCTGCTGGCGCTGCAGGCGCCGGTCGCGCACGATCTCCGATTCATGGTCGGCGGCCTCCACATCTCCGCGGATCTGCACCGCATGGGCGGTCTCGCGGTGCACATCGCGAAGATCGCCCGCCGGCGGCATCCCGACCACGTCGTCCCCGACGAGGTCCTGGACGTGTTCACCGAGATGGGCGCCGTCGCCGTGGCGCAGGCGAAGGAAACCGAGCAGGTGCTCCAACACCGCGATCCCGAGCGTGCGCGCGGATTGCTGACGGCGGACGAGGCCATGGACGATCTCCATCGGAGCCTGTTCACGATCACCCAGGCCGAGGACTGGCCGCACGGTGTCCAGTCGGCAGTCGACATCACCCTGCTCGGCCGCTTCTACGAGCGGTTCTGCGACCACACGGTGGAGATCGGCAGGCGCGTCATCTTCCTCGAGACGGGCAGCCTGCCCGAACAGTGAGGGCGACGCTCGGTCAGCTCAACCCTTCCGCCGCGGCCACCGAGGGCACCGGACCCCGGGTGTAGACGTCGAGGTGGAAGTCCGCGTCCTGATACGACCCGGCACGGTGGAGGCCGACGGTCGCGGCGACCGTGTCGTGCACCGCGCGGCCGGTCTGCGGATATTCCGGCACCGGATGCTGCCAGTGAACCACCACGAGAGTGCCGCCCTCTTCAAGTGCGTCGACGGCACGTCCCAGCGTCGTGGTGAGGTCGGTGGGCGTCAGGTAGTACAGCACCTCACTGAGCACGACGAGGTCGAAGGTGCCGGGTGGCCACGGATCGAGCAGCGATGCCCGGCCGAGTTCCACCCGGTCGGCCACTCCTTCGCGGCGCAGACGATCCCGTGCGGTCTCCAGCGCACGGGGAACCACGTCCGTTGCGACGACCCGGTCGCAGCGCCGCGCCAAGTGCGCGGTGAGCACGCCGATCGAGCACCCCGGTTCGAACGCCCGCCGATAGTGCCGACGGGGCAGGGCGGCGAGAGTGAGCGCGTACTTGCGGCGTTCGTACCACCGTTCGTCGAAACCCCACGGGTCCGCCGATTCCGCGTACATCGTCTCGAAGTAGCCGGGATCCATCGCGCTCACCACAGCACCCATTCCGTTGTCCGCATCAGTCTCGCGAGCACCCACTGTGGGACGATCGCGGCGTCCCGCGGGTCCTCGGACAGCGGGAGGATCTGGGTGCGGAATTCGTCGACGGCACGGCGTTTGCGTGCCAGGATCTCGGCGGCCGGGGTCAGGACGCGCATCCGGTCCCAGGGCACCGCCGGATCGGCCGGCCGTGCCCAGTGCCACATCCAGACCGGGTACTCGATCAGTCGGTGACCGGTGATCGAACATGCTTCTGCCGCAGCTCTTCCGGTGGCTTCGTGATCGGGGTGGCCGTCGCCTCGCCACGTCGCCAGCACCCACACCCTCTCCGCTTCACCTGAGGTCGCTGTGAGCACGTCGACGAGGCGGGTGGTGAGTTCGTGCTCGTGCGCGCTCACCCCGCCGTCCGGTAATCCGAGTCGCAGTGGTTCGCCGACGCCCAACAATGCTGTCGACCGGTTCGATTCCGCGATCCGTGCGGCGGCCAGCGCGTCGGGCGACAGCGTCGGCGAGCCCGGGTGGGACGCCGCACCGTCCGTCACCGCCACCACGACGACGGGTGTGCCGGCGGCCGCGGCGGTGGCCATTAGTGCGCCCACGCCGAGCACCTCGTCGTCGGGATGGGGTGCGACGACGACCAACCGGTCGCATTCCGTGAGTGGTATCGGCAGGAAGGGGTTCGACGCCAGCCACGGCTGCCATTCGTCCTCGGGTGTGCCGCGCGTGGAGATGGGCTTCTCCCGGAACCTGGTGCGGTTGTCCACTGTCAGTCCTCCCCCGCGACGAGTGCGCCGAGTGTCGCCAGATCCCGCTCGGCGTGAGATTGCCGGATGTAGACGAGGAGGTCCGCGACGTTGCGGGCATGGCAGGCATCCGTCGCGAGCGGCGCGGCACCCAGCGCGCGGCCGACGCGGTCGATCACGTCGCTCGCGGTCCGTTCGATCAGTCCCCGAACCCGGAAAGCGCGCACCTGGGCGGACCTCCGATCCAGGGGACTCGTATCCACTTCCCCGGCCGCGGACCCGAGTGCCCATCGTGCCGCGCTGACGGCGATGTCGATCGCACCGAGGTGCGCGAGCTGGTGACTGTCCGCGCGGCCGCTCCGGGCTCGCACCCGCAGCGGTTCCGCGACGGCGAGCGCGCCCCCGAACCAGCACGCCGCAACCCCGATGCCGCCGTGCCAGAACCCGGGACGGTCGAGGTACTCGGCCGCCGCGCCGACCGGTCGCGCGGGAACGCTGTCGAATGTCACCGACTCGGTGTCGGTCGCTGCCATGCCTGCATTCCGCCAGCCTCCGTGTCCCGCCGTGACCCCCGGTTCCCGCAGATCGACGGCGAACAGCCGGGGTTGCCCGTCAAGTCGTGCCGTGACCAGGGCATGCGTGCACATCGACGCCCCGGAGCACCACGCCTTCGTGCCCCGCAGGCGCCACCCGGAGGAGTCGTGGAACGCGTCCACCACGGGGTGCGGTGGCTCGCTGGCCCACACGCCCCAGAACTCGTCCCGGCCGGCGCGGGTCCCGTCGAGTTCGGCGAGGATCGCGTCCGCGTCCGCATGTGCCTCGAGGAGCCGGCCGACCGAGAGATCGCGGCGGCACCACTCCGTCAGCCGCGCCCATCTGGCAACGGTCGACCCGCCGCCGGGCAGCGGCAGTTCCGCGTCCCCCGAACGGATGATCGCCCACACTGCGGCGTCGGTGGGACTGCTGTCGTGGGTCACGTCGGCGCTCATCGGTCCTGCAGTCCCTCGAGGTACGTGGCGAAACCCTGCGGGGCGCGGGCCTCGACGCGCGCCGACGTCTCCACCGGGGAGTCGATACTCCACACCACGTTCGCTCCCCGCTCGATCATCCGCTGCACCAGATCCACGTCCTCGTGCGCGGGTAGTGCGGCGAAACCTCCCACCTCCCGATACAGATCCGCGGAGAATCCGAGGGACGCGCCGTGCACGTGCCCATGGGCGGCGCCGGACCGGTAGGCGCTGCCGTACCGTGACCGGACGTGGTCGGGCCACCCCGACCAGTCGGTCACCGCCACCGTGCCCGCCACCAACTGCGCCCCACGACTCGCGTGCTGCAGGTGCGATGACAGCCAGTGCGCGGGGACGCGCGAGTCCGCGTCCGTCGTGGCGAACCATTCGTGTGGTCGCGGCGCGACCGACTCGAAACCCGCGCGCCGGGCCGCGCCGACGTTCCGCGCACCCAGGACCACGACGTCGACGTCCTCTCTGCGGACGACGGCCTCGCTGCCATCGGTGCACCCGTCGAGTACCACCACCGTCGTGACCGGCACGGATACCGCCCGCGCGGCGGTGCGCAACCCCTCCAGGCACTTCGGCAGCAGCGCTTCCTCGTCGTGGGCGGGCACGACCACCGTGATGTGCTCGACGCGCATGACGTCCCTTCCTGATCACTCACTGTTTCCGGGTTCAGCAAGTACCCAGTCCGTCGTGAGGGGAACCAATTCCCGCGGCCGCCGACACTGATTCGGGATCTGTCACCGCGGGTAACCCGTCTACATGAATGTCGCGGACAGCCCCCGCTACCGGAAGGTCGTCCTCACCGTGGACGGTGAGGAACGGACCCTCGAAATCGACACCCGCACGACGCTGCTCGACGCGCTCCGCGACCACCTCGGCGTGACCGCACCGAAGAAGGGCTGCGACCACGGCCAGTGCGGCTCGTGCACCGTCCTCCTCGACGGCAGACGCGCCACGTCCTGCCTCACGTTCGCTGTCGCCCACGACGGTGAACGCGTCGTCACCGCACACGGGCTCGCCGACGGGGAGGTGCTGCATTCCGTTCAACAGGCGTTCGTCGAGCAGGACGGGCTGCAATGCGGGTACTGCACGCCCGGTCAGATCTGCTCGGCGATCGGGATGTTCGACGAGTTCCTGGCCCTGCACCCGAGCGCCGTCACCGAGAACCTGACCGCTCCGCCCGAACTGACCGACGACGAGATACGGGAGCGGATGAGCGGCAACCTCTGCCGGTGCGGGGCGTACCCGAACATTCTCGCGGCGATCCGGCAGGCGGCGGAGGCGTGATTCCCTTCGACTACGAGCGGGCCACCGACGTCGACAGTGCCGTCGCCACGGTCACGGGTGATCCTCGGGCGTCGTTCCTTGCCGGCGGCACCAACCTCGTCGACCACATGAAGCTCGGGGTGGCGCAACCGCATCTCCTCGTCGATGTGAGCCGCCTCCCCCTCGATGACGTCGTCGAACTTCCGGACGGCGGGCTCCGGGTCGGGGCCGCCGTCCGCAACAGCGACCTCGCCGCGCACGACGTCGTCCGCGCCCGGTACCCGATGTTGTCGCGTGCGCTCCTCTCCGGTGCGTCGGGACAGCTGCGCACCCTCGCGACCACGGCGGGAAATCTGCTTCAGCGGACGCGCTGCGTGTACTTCCAGGACGTCGCGACGCCCTGCAACAAGCGGGAGCCCGGCACCGGGTGTTCCGCGATCGGCGGTTACGTTCGCTACCACGCCATTCTCGGTGCCTCCGAACACTGCATCGCGGTGCACCCGTCCGACATGGCTGTCGCGATGACGGCACTCGATGGTGTCGTGGTGGTCCGCGGTGCCGACGGTGAGCGGCGAATCCCGCTGAGCGAGTTCTACCGGCTTCCCGGGGACCGGCCCGATCGCGACACCGTCCTCGCACACGGCGACCTCGTGACCGCCGTGGAGCTGCCCCCGCCGCCTGCCGGGAACCGGTCCGCGTACCGGAAGGTGCGCGACCGTGCCTCCTTCGCGTTCGCGCTGGTGTCGGTGGCCGCGGAGCTGACGATCGGGGATGGATCGATCACGTCGGCCCGGGTCGCGCTCGGCGGGGTCGCGCACCGGCCCTGGCGCGCCACGCTCGCCGAGGAGGTCCTCGTCGGGGCGACGCCCACGGAGGACACGTTCACCGAGGCTGCCGACGCGGAACTCAGTGCGGCACAACCCCTTCCGGGAAACGAGTTCAAGGTCGCACTGACCCGCCGGGTGCTCGCGTCGGTACTCCGTTCACTCGCCGAGGAGACGCGCCGATGACTCTCGTCGAACCGAAGGTGATCGGAACCTCCGCCGAACGCGTGGACGCCCACGACAAAGTGACCGGTACGGCGGTGTACGCGTTCGAGCACTCGGTGGACGACCCGACGTACCTGTTTCCGATCCTGTCGACGATCGGACGTGGCCGGGTCACGGCGATGCACACGGCGGACGCCGAGGCGCTGAACGGGGTGCTCGCGGTCTTGACGGTGTTCGATGCGCCCCGCCTCGCGGACACCTCGGACGGGGAACTCGCGATCTTGCAGGACCCCGAGGTCCACTTCCGCGGCCAATTCGTGGGTGCGGTGGTGGCGGAGTCACCGGAGGTCGCGCGGCACGGCGCGAGCCTGGTGCGCGTCGCGTACGACGCGGAAGCCCACGACACCGACTTCCGTTCCGGCCGAGACGACCTGTACGCCCCCGAGGAGGTCAACGCGGGGTTCCCGACCGACACCGAGGACGGGGACGTCGGCGCGGCACTCGCCGCCGCCGCGGTCACGGTCGATGAGGTGTACTCCACGGCGATGGAACACAACAATCCGATGGAACCGCACGCCGCCATCGCCCGGTGGGCGCCGGGTGGCACCGGACCGGTTCTGACGCTGCACGATTCGACGCAGGGCGTCCATTCCGTGCGGAAGACGCTGGCACCGCTGTTCGGACTCGAAGTCGAGCAGATGCGGGTGATCGCCCCGTATGTCGGCGGCGGCTTCGGTTCCAAGGGACTGCCTCACGCGCACGACGTGCTCGTGGTGATGGCGGCGCAGCGGGTGGAAGGCAGGCCGGTGAAGTTCGCGCTCACGCGGCAGCAGATGTTCGCGCTGTCGGCGTATCGCACGCCGACGGTGCAGCACATCCGGCTCGGGGCGGACGCGGACGGACGGCTGACCGCGCTCTCCCACGAGGTGATCGTGCAGTCCGCGAAGATCAAGGAGTTCGCCGAACAGGCGGCGGTCCCGTCGCGGATGATGTACTCCACACCCACCCGGTACACCACCCACCGTCTCGCGTCCCTCGACGTGCCCGCCCCCTCCTGGATGCGTGCGCCCGGCGAGACCCCGGGCATGTTCGCGGCCGAGGTGGCGATGGACGAACTGGCCGAGGCCTGCGGGCTCGACCCGATCGAACTGCGGATCCGTAACGAACCCGAGGTCGACCCGAGTACGGGCCGGCCGTGGTCGGGGCGGCGCCTCACCGACTGCCTGAGGGAGGGCTCCCGGCGTTTCGGGTGGGCGGACCGCGACGCGACGGCGCGGGCTCGGTCGGACTCGGAGTGGCAGGTGGGGATGGGCATGGCGTCCGCGACGTATCCCGCCAACACGTCACCGGGTTCGGTTGCCCGGATCGTGTACGAATCCGACGGCACCTACACCGTGCAGATCGGGTCGGTCGACATCGGAACCGGGGCGTGGACCGCGCTCACCCAGATCGCCGCCGACGCGCTGGGCTGTCCCCTGGACGCGATCGCCTTGCAGATCGGCGACACGAATCTTCCGTCGGCGACCGTCGCGGGCGGCTCCACCGGAACCAGTTCCTGGGGCAGTGCGATCGTCGCGGCGGCGCGCGCGTTCCGGGACGAGCACGGCACGTCCCCCGCCCCGGGGGCGGAGGCGAGTGCGGGGACGCCCGGCAACCCGGACGCCGACAGGGTCGCGCTCCATTCGTTCGGTGCTCACTTCGTGGAGGCGCATGTCCACCGCGACTCCTGCGAGATCCGCGTCGAACGCATGCTCGGGGTGTTCGCGATCGGCCGGGTGATCAACAGCCGCACGGTCCGGTCGCAGCTCCTCGGCGGGATGACGATGGGGATCTCCATGGCATTGCACGAGAGCAGTGTGAACGACCCCCGGTTCGGTCACGTCGTGACCCAGGACCTTGCCTCCTACCACGTCAGCACGCACGCCGACATCAGGTACCTCGACGCGGTGTGCCTCGACGACGTCGACGAGCACGCCAATCCGATGGGATCGAAGGGTGTCGGTGAGATCGGCATCGTCGGCGCCGCGGCCGCGGTGGCGAATGCGGTTCGTCACGCCACCGGGGTCCGGGTCCGGAAGGTGCCGATCCACCTGGACGATCTCCTGCCCGGGTGATCGCGCGGGGCTACTGCACGTTCCACGCCTGCACGAGGGACGTGCGCAGGTGACTTTTCATCGCCCGGATTTTCTGGACGTCGGTGGACTTCGGCGCAAGTCCCTCGAGCACGAGTTCCATGAAGCGTCGGCGGCTGACGCCGAAACGCTCCAGCAGTTCCGCCGCGCTCGCACCACCGAACGGTGCCCACTGGATCGCGAAGCTGATCATCCACCGGGCATCCGAGCTCACCGAGTGCATCTGCGCGAGCAGCTCGCACCGGCGAAGCGCCAGGCGCAGCCAGTCGGTGCCGAATGCCTCCTCCGGCTCGTCCGCGGTCTGTGTCGTCACGCCGATCACCGCTGACCGGCGGAGCGGACCGCGAACACCGGCAACTGTTCCGCCCTCGACGCGGGACGGAACTCGACGCGAACCGGACAGTCGGACGGTGCCGGGACGTCGCCGTCGATCCAGGTGTACACCCACGGTCCCTCGTCGAGTTCGACGATCGCGATCGTGCACGGGACGAGACCGCGGTCCGCCTCGTTCACCTCACGGTGGACCACCTTCGAGGACACGATCGATCCGACGCCGCACGACGGGACCCGCTCGAGGTTCGAGCCCTGACACGCGGAGCAGGTGGCCATCAACGGCGCGAGCAGGGTCGTGCAGTTGAGGCAGCGCTGGATCATCAGTTCGCATTTCTGGGCGAGTCCCTGCCAGCGGGTCATGCCGTCCGTGGTCACGCGGTCACCCCCGTGAGTTCCTGCCCCACCACGTCGTCTGCCATTCGGTTTCCCCCGATCCACACAAGACACCGGTCGGTGTGCGCCCGACGGAGAACCGGGGGCCGTGGAAGTTGGGGGTCGGGCTTTCGGTGTGTTCGGGGATCAGTGGACATCGGGGGCCTCGGTCTGGAGCCGGATTGGGGGGACGCGTATGAGCATCCCGTCCGCGGCGGCGAAGTACAGCGGCTGAACGACCCGGGGACATACCTATTTCGTCCCGCGCGGGCGCCCGGTCAGGGGTGCGGATCCTGTGCGTGTTCGACGATCCACGCCGCGATCTGGGTGCGAGAATTGAAACCCAGTTTCGCGAGAATGTGCTCGACATGCCCCTGCGCGGTGCGCTGCGAGATCACCAACCGGGCCGCGATCGCCTTGTTGGTGAGCCCGTCGGCGACCAGTTCGGCGACCTGCCATTCGCGTCGGGTCAGGTGCGTCGCCCCGTTCGACGCCGACACCGCCTCCGGTCGCTGCTCGTCCAGCGCGTAGGCGACGGCATCGTCGAACGACATGTGCATGCCGTGGTCGAACGCGGCGTCGAACGCGCGGTCCCCGATCACGGCACGTGCCTGCTGTTCGCATTCGGCGTGGTGGACGAGCAGATTGGGGTAGACGGTGCTCGGGTTTCCGACGGTCTGCGCGACGGCCTCCGCGGTGCCCATCAGTTCGGCGGCCTGCTGGGCCCGGCCGGAGCCGACCGCGACCCAGGCGAGCACCTCGAGGGCCCCGCAGGCGCTGATCCGGTCGTCGACCAGGTGTGACAGCCGCAGCCCCTGCTTCACGTGGTCGTCGGCGAGGGTGAGGTGCCCGCGTTGCCACGCCGCCATCCCCGCGGCCCACAGCGACCAGCCCCGGTAGACGGACTCGCCGTGGGCCTCGGTGAGCGCGAAGATCTCGGATCCGCACATCTTCGCCACCGCCCCGTCGCCCTGCATGCCGCTGACCAGGGCCAACCCGAGCAGTCCCCACGTCAATTGGAGCAGGCTGCCCTTGTCGCGGAACTCGGCGAGCGCCTCTTCGAAGCACACCCGCGCGCGCGGGAGGTCCCCGGCGAACATGGCGCAGCACCCGGCGGCGTGGACCACCAGGGCAACCATCAGCGTGTCCCCGTTCCTCTCGGCGAGGAGGGCGCCCTCGTCGACCAGTGCTTTCGCGGCCTCGCGGTCGCCGTGCATGCCCGCGAGCACGCTGTCGACGTACAGCGCCTCGATCCGTTCCCGGCTCGCGCCGCCCGGGTGCCGTCCCAGCAGCTGCCCGAGCCAGCGGCGACCCTCGCGGAGCAGTCCGCGGGCGCGCCAGTACGGGTACAAGGCGGCGGCGATCCGCAGGCCCGTCTCGGCCTCCGCCGGCTCGGTCAGGCAGAAATGGAGGGCAGCCCGCAAATTCAGCGTCTCCGCGTCGAGCCGGCTGATCCACATCACCTGCCGGGGTCCGATCCACTCGGATTCGCACCGCACCACCAACTGCTCGTACCAGTCGCGGTGCCGGCGGCGCAGCGACACGTACTCCCCCGCCTCCTGCAATTTCTCCCGTCCGTAGTCGCGCACCGTCTCGAGCAGGTGGTACCGCACCGCCGGCCCCGACTCCTCACGGATCAGGATCGACTTGTCGATCAACGACGCGACCACGTCGAGGACGTTCTCCACCGGCAGGTCGCCGGCGCAGATTCCCTCCACCGCGTCCAGTTCGAAGCCGCCGGCGAACACCGACAGCCTCGCCCACAGCTCACGTTCCTCCTCGGTGCACAGCTCGTGACTCCAGTCGACGCACAGCCGCAGGGTCTGCTGCCGGCTCGGCGCGCCCCGCGATCCGACCGTCAGCAACCGATAGCGGTCGGTCAGCCGCTGCAGGATCTGTTCCGCCGACATCACCCGCAGCCGCACCGCCGCCAGCTCGATCGCCAACGGCAACCCGTCCAGCTGGCGGCAGATCCGGGCGACCGCCACGTGGTTGTCCTCGGTGAGTTCGAACTCCGGCACCGCCGTGGCCGCCCGCTCGACGAACAGCGTCACCGCCTCGTACTGCGGCAGGCCCTGCAGCGACGAGCGTTCGGGTTCGGGCACCGTCAACGGCGGCACCCGCAGCACCGCCTCGCCGCCGATGGCCAGTGGTTCGCGGCTGGTCGCGAGGATCCGTAACTCCGGGCAGCTCCGCAACAACGTCTCCGACAACGCGGCGGCCGCGGCGACCACGTGCTCGCAATTGTCGAGCACCAGCAGCAGTTGCCGGGTGGCGAGGTACTCGGTCAGCAGCACCTCCGGATTCCCGGAGCGCTGCTCGCGCAGTCGCAGTGCCGCCGACACGGCGTCGACGAGTGTCGTGTCGTCGTCCAGTTCCCCCAGCTCGACCAGCCACACGCCGTCCTCGAATGCGCGACTCGCATCGGCGCCCACCCGTAACGCCAGCCGGGTCTTCCCGACACCACCGATCCCGGCGAGTGTCACCAGCCGTGACACGGACAGCAGACGTCGCGCCTCGGTCACCTCACGGCGACGGCCGACGAAGCTCGTCAGTTCGTGGGGCAGATTTCCCACTGTGCCCTTCACTGCCGCCGGCATCACACCGTCACTCTCGACTCGCAGCCCCCTGCGCACACGGTACTCCCGGTGCGCGGCGGCAACGACGCTTTCGGCTGCGGGTCCGCGAGTTTCAGGGCACCGCGAACCGGATCACCGCGTCCAGCGGGTGGGCGCCCAGCGGCCGGTGTACGACCGGATGCGGTTGGCGCGGCGGGCCGGCCGCCGCGTGCCTGCCTCGGTGAGGCTGTGCGGGATCATGGCGATCCGGGTGCCGTCGACCACGTAGGCGGCCCCGGTGACGAACATTGCGGCAGGCGCAGTCAGATACGACGCGACGGCGGCGACTTCCCGGTCGTCGGGGCCGGGCGATGCGAAGTCCGGTTCGGCCACGGGCACCACGACGGAATTGACGGTGATCGAGTATCGCGCCAGTTCGGCAGCGAGCAGACCGGTGAGTCCGCCGAGCCCGGACGACGAGGGGGTGATGTTGACGATACGGCCGCCCCCGCCGCTCGCGATCATGTACCGGACGGCGCGCTGGATGCATTCGACGGCGGTACTGCCGGGGCAGCTGACGAGAACGCCGATTCCGCCCAGCTCCCGGGCGAACTCGTCGACGGCGGCCGCGGAGTCGGGCAGGTCGGCCAGATCCATGCGCTGTACGGCCGCGTTCACCGATCTGGACCGGACGGCGGCGGCGGTGGATTCGGCACTGTCCCGGTCCGCGGCGTAGGCGAGGCCGATGTGGAACCCGTCGTCCGCGAGTGCCAGTGCGACCGCTCGGCCCATCGGCGAGTCCGATCCCGTCACGACTGCGGTGCGTGTGCTGGGGTGCATGGATTCCGAATACCCCTTGGTAGATCTGCTCAAACGCTCAACTTTCGGACTGTGCACGGGCAGAACACAATCCGGCGAGAGCCGCACACGCGGCCCGTCGCGGATCGGCGCCGCACCGATCAGCAGTTGGACGGCGCCGGGTCGCCGCGGAACCGGGCGTCGAGGTAATCCAGGGCGGTCGGCAGGCCCAGCACGGCGGTGGTGAGGTGGTCGGGACTCGGGAACAGATCGGACTGCACCTTGGCGCCGGCGGCGCAGTAACGCGCGACGGTCGCCTCGATCGAGTCGACCGGGATGAGTACGTCTGTCGGGCTGTGCCATTCGAAGATCGGTGCGGTCGGAACACCCGGATACAGCTCGACACTGTTCTCGTTCAGCACCTCCCAGGCCTGCGGACTGCTCATGAGGTCGGTGGTCTTGGCGACCTCCGTCGCGCTGCGGCCTGCGCCGGCCGCGAGAATGCCGTTGGTGCACGCGTTGACCATCTCGTCGCGCATCGCCAGACCGCGATCGTTGAGTTGCTCGCTGATCGGAAGGCGGTCCGGGTACTCACGCTCGAGTCCGAGTGCCGCCGCCATCGCGAGGCCGAACGCCGGATGCGGTTGCATGCCGAGTCCGTTGGCCATCTTGCCGATGTTCATGGGCACACCGCCCTCGGCGACACCGACGATGTCCAGTTCCGGCGCGTACGTGGGTGCGAGCGCCGCGGCCCACGCCGACGCCATGCCGCCGCCGGAGTACCCGGCGAGCGCGACCGGGCTCTCCGCCACGGCGAGTTCGGGCACCCGCTGCACCGCGCGGATGCCGTCCAGGGTGATGGTTCCGCCGAGTCTCGCGGCACCGTAGGCACTGTTCGGACCCAGGTGGTCGGGCAGCGCGACCGTCCAGCCGCGCTGCAGTGCGAGGTTCAGTGCCGGCGCCTCCTTGATCTGGAGGTCGGGGTCGTTCGAGTACAGGGTCCGCGACGGCGCGCACCGCGGTC
This sequence comes from Rhodococcus wratislaviensis, assembly GCF_900455735.1. GTDB lineage: Bacteria > Actinomycetota > Actinomycetes > Mycobacteriales > Mycobacteriaceae > Rhodococcus_F > Rhodococcus_F wratislaviensis. The sequence goes on from NZ_UAUI01000001.1 coordinate 122,720, forward strand.
CGAGCGCGTTGATGATGTGCTGATAGGACAGCAACGGCCCGTTCACCGGCCGATTGCGGGGTACCAGCACGGTGGTGACCGACGAGATCGGGTGGTCCTCCGAGTTGGTGGTGCGGTACTTCACCTGCCAGACATCGGTGTCGGGGAAGGCGAGCAGAGGCGGCATCGGACGGACGGCGAGCGGCTCGCCGACCGCCGTAGCCGCCAGACCCTGCGACTGCAGGTAGAACGGATCGGGGTCGGAGGCGGGATAGATCGGCACGGCGGCCGCGACTCCGATGTTCGCGACCGTGGCGCAGGCGACGAATGCGGCACACAGTGCACCCGCGGTGAGGCTCGTGATACGTGAGCGCGTCATGCCGCCTCCTAGTTTGCGTAGAGCTCGATTGTTACCGAGTTCGCAGGAGATATCGGTATTCGGGCCCGCCCGTTACGGCAATGCAATGGACGGCGGGCCCTCCGCAACGAAAACGGGTCAGTGCGTGCTCAGATAATCCTCGAGGACCGGCCCCACCACGGCCAGGACCTCGGGTTCGATCATCTGGTTGTGCTCGCACTCGATCTTCACTTCCCGGATGCCTCCGGTGACGGAACTCCGCCACTCCTCCGGTGAATGCTGGTCCGTCGACGCCGATCCGGCGGCGGTGAAGAACAGCAGATCCCCGTCGAACACCTGCGGGCGGAAGTTGTTCATGATCCGCGAGGAGTTCGTGAATCCGGCGCTGATCCGCTCGAGGTGCTGCGGTGTCAGTCCCGTCTTCTGCCCGAATGCGTCGTCCAGCAACTCGACCGCCCGCTCGTAGGTGAGTTCCTCCCCGGCAACGGACTCGAGGTCCAGTCCGAGCCCGTGGAGCAACTCGGACACGGTGAGGCTCTCCGGACCCTGGTCGGTCCCGTTCGTCACGTAGCTGTCCATGACGGCCAGCGTGTCGACCGCCTCGCCTTCCCGCCGCAGTTCGACGGCCATCGCGTGGGCGATGACGCCGCCGAGCGACCAGCCCAGCAGGTGGTAGGGACCGTGCGCCTGAACCTTGCGCATCTCCAGCACGTACCGGTGCGCCAGCTGCTCGATCGACTCGAAGCTCGGGCCGCCGCTGATGATCGGCAACTGCAGGCCGAAGGCCGGCCGGTCCTGCGAGAGGTGCTGCAGGAGTCCCGCGTAACCCCACGACAGGCCGATCCCGGGATGGATGCAGAACAGTGGCGGCTTCTCCCCCGTCGGTCGCAGCGGGATGACCACGCCGAGCGCCTCGTCCACCGGCGACCCGGCCGCGTTCTCGGTGTCGACCCGCAGTGCCAGGCCGGCGGGCGTCGGGTCCAGGAACATCGACTGCAACGGGATCTGCCGTCCGAGGCGTTCCTGCAGCACCGTGATCACCCGGGTGGCGACGATCGAGTTGCCGCCGAGGTCGAAGAAGCTGTCGGCGGTACCGACGCGGTCCACGCCCAGCACCTCGGCGAAGGCCTCGACGATGATCCGCTCGGTCGCCGTCGTCGGGGCCCGGAAGGCCGCACCGGTGGTGCCGAACTCGGGCGCGGGCAGCGCCTTGCGGTCGAGTTTGCCGACCGGGGTCATCGGAATCTGATCGAGGACGACCACGGCGGACGGGACCATGTGTGCGGGCAGGCGGTCGGCCGCGTGGGTACGCAACTCCGCCGGCTCGAGGTCGTGGCCCTCGGCTGCCCGCACGTACGACGCGAGGAGCGTGTCGCCGGACGGCCCGGTGTGACCGATGGTGGCCGCGAACGCGACCGCGGGGTGGCGGGCGAGGACGGCGTCGATCTCACCGAGTTCGATGCGGAAGCCGCGGACCTTCACCTGGAAGTCGGTGCGGCCGATGTACTCGATGGTGTGGTCGCCGCGCCAGCGCACCACGTCGCCGGTGCGGTACATCCGGCGGCCGGGCTCCCCGAACGGGCAGGCGACGAACCGTTCCGACGTCAGAGCCGACCGGTTGTGGTACCCGCGTGCCAGTCCGGGTCCGGTGATGTACAGCTCGCCGGGCACACCGACCGGGACGGGCTGCAGACGCTCGTCGAGGACCAGCGAACCGAACCCCAGCGCGGGTGCGCCGATGTTCACGACCCCACCCGGACGCATCGGCGCGCTGACGCTCGCCTGGATGGTCGTCTCCGTGGGCCCGTACCCGTTGTGCATGTTGCGGTGCTTGCCCCAGATCTCCACCAGCTCCGGCGGGCAGGCCTCGCCGGCCACCGCGAGGACCCGGAGCGATTCGAGTCCCACGTCCTCGATGGACGACAGCGCGGTGGGCGTGATGAACGCGTGCGTCACCGCGTTGCGCCGGAACAGGTCCGCCAGCTCCGTGCCACCGAAGACGGTGGGCGGCACGATCACGACCCGGGCCGACGCGCCGAACGCCATCATCAGCTCGAAGATCGACGCGTCGAAGCTCGGGGACGCCAGATGCGAGACCCGGGAGTCGTGCGTGACCTGGAACCGTTCGTGTTCCTCCGCGGTCAGGTTGGCCATGCCGCGGTGAGTGACGATGACCCCCTTCGGCTTACCGGTCGAACCCGACGTGTAGATCAGGTACGCCGGGTGGGCCAGATGGAGCGGGCGCGTGCGGTCGGCGTCGGTGACCGGCGCCGAGGAGACGGCCGCGACCTGTTCGGCGAACGACTCGTCGTCGAGCACCAGCCACGGCACGGTGTCCGGCAGATTGTCGCGACGATCGGCGACGGTCAGGCCGACGGACGCCCGGCAGTCGGTGAGCATGTAGTCGATGCGGTCCCGCGGGTAGGTCGGGTCGACGGGCACGAACGCCGCACCCGACTTCGCGACCGACCAGATCGACACCACTTCCTCGATCGACCGCGGCATACCGATGGCCACGAACGTTTCCGGCCCGACTCCCTGGGCGCACAGCACCCGTGCCAGCCGGTTGGACCATTCGTCGAGTTCGCGGTAGGTGACCTGCCGGTCCTCGAAGGACAACGCCACCGAATCGGGGTCGAGTGTCGCGGCGGCCGTCAGCAGGTCGGGCCACACCTCGGGGCGCACGTCGGGTTTGCCGCGGGCCGGGACCATTTCCTCGATCTCCGCCTCGTCGAGCAGCGGGAGGGTGCCGATCGGCCGGTCCGGGTCGGCGGTGACGGCCGCGAGGATCCGGACGAACCGGTCCGCGATCGAGCGTGCGGTCCCGCGGTCGAACAGGGAGACGGCGAAGTCCAGTCCGCCGGAAACACCCGCGGGCGCGCCGTCCCGGTCGAACTGCTCGGCCAGGATCACCTCGAGGTCTTCCTTGACCACCCGGGTCTCGAGGTCCACGTTCTCGACCCGCAGGTCCGGCAGTTCCAGTGTCGGGTTCTCGTTGTTCTGGAACTCGAGGGCCACCTGGAACAGGGGCGAGTACGAGGTGGATCGGGTCGGGTTGAGTTCCTCGACGAGGCGCTCGAACGGCAGATCCGAGTGCTGGAACGCGGCCAGGTCGGTTTCCCGGATCCGCTGCACCAGTTCGGTGAACGTCGACGCCGGGTCGATCCGGTTCCGCAGGACCAGGGTGTTGACGAACATGCCGACCATGTCGTCGAGGGCGGCTTCACCACGCCCGGCGACGGGGGTGCCGATGACGACGTCGTCGGTGCTGCCGAGCCTCGACAGCAGAACGGCCAGCGCGGCGTGGACGGCCATGAACATGGTGGCGTTGTTGGCCCGGGCCAGTGCCGTCAGCCGCTGATGGAGGTCGGCGTCGATCGCGAACTCGACCCGATCACCCTCGAACGTCTGCTGGATCGGGCGCGGCCGGTCGGTCGGCAACTGGATGACGTCCGGCACCCCAGCCAGCGTGTCCGACCAGAACCGCAACTGCTGGTTGATCATCGATTCGGGGTCGTTCTCCGAGCCGAGTCCGGCATGCTGCCACAGCGTGTAGTCGGCGTACTGGACGTGCAGCGGATCCCACTGCGGGCCGTCGCCGCCGAGCCGTGACGTGTACGCCACCATGACGTCGCGGGCGAGCGGCGCCAGGGAGAATCCGTCCGCGCTGATGTGGTGCACCACGATCGTCAGCACGTGATGGTCGGGTGCAATCCGGAACAGGGCCGCCCGGACCGGCACGTCGGTGCTGACGTCGAACCCACGGGACACCAGATCCATGATGTGCCGCGGCAGGTCCTCCGCCGCGACCGAGACGGTGTCGACGTCCGGTTGCGCATCGGCGGCGGGCAGGATCCGCTGGGTCGGTTCGTTGTCCACCGTCGGGAAGACGGTGCGCAGCGTCTCGTGCCGTTCGAGGACGTCGGCCATCGCCAGCCGCAGGGCGTCCTCGTCCAGGGTTCCGGTCAGCCGGACGGCCAACGGAATGTTGTAGGCCGGTGAGGACGTGTCGAACTGGTTGAGGAACCACATCCGCTTCTGCGCCAGCGACAGCGGAATCTGGTCGGGGCGTTCGACCGGTGCGAGAGCGGGGCGGGCGCCGCCGCTCACGCTGTCGGCGACGCGTTCGGCCAGCGACCGGACGTCGGGGGCCTCGAACAGGGCGCGCACACCGATGTCGGTGTCGAGGGCGTCCCGCAACCGTGCCGTGACACGGGTCGCGACCAGCGAGTTTCCACCGAGATCGAAGAAGTTGTCGTCGATGCCGATCCGTTCGATACCGAGGACTTCGGCGAAGATGTCCACGATCTTGCGTTCGAGATCGTTGGTCGGCGGCTGGAACTCGGTCGTGGTGACGTGGAACTCGGGCGCGGGCAGCGCCGACCGGTCCAGTTTGCCCACCGGGGTCAACGGGATCTCGTCCAGGAACATGACGCTCGTCGGCACCATGTGCGCGGGGAGCCGGGTCGACAGGTGTGCGGTCAGCTCGGCCGGGTCGACGCCGCCGGCGGTGTTGGGCAGCAGGTAGGTCACCAGGACGGTGTCACCGGACGGGCCGGGAACACCGAGGGTCGCGGCGAAGCTGACCCCGGGGAACGTGGCGATCTCGTTGTCGATCTCGCCGAGTTCGATGCGGAAACCGCGGATCTTCACCTGGAAGTCGCTGCGGCCCACGTACTCGACGGTGTGGTCGGCGCGCCACCGGACGATGTCGCCGGTGCGGTACATCCGCTCCCCTGCCTCCCCGAACGGGTTGGCGACGAATCGCTGGCTGCTCAGTTCCGGGCGCCGGTGGTAGCCGCGGGCGAGCCCCGCACCGGTGATGTACAGCTCGCCGGGAACTCCGACGGGCACCGGCTGGAGGCGTGAATCCAGCACGAGCTCACCGACTCCGCGGATCGGCCCGCCGAGAGTGATGGGGTCGCCCACCGTCATCGGGTCGCTGATATTGGCCATCACCGTGGTCTCGGTGGGGCCGTACGCATTCGACAGCTGCCGGCCGGGTGCCCAGCGGGTCACCAGTTCCGGCGGGCACGCCTCGCCGCCGAACACGACGTGCTGGAACTCGTCGAGCCCCGTCGGGTCGACGGTGGACAGCGCCGCGGTGGTGACGAAGGCGTGGGTGACGTGTTCGGACCTGATCAGTTCGGCCAGTTCCGCTCCGCCGTACACCGTCGGCGGTGCGATCACCATCGTGGCGCCGACCCCGAACGCCTGCAGGTACTCGAACACCGATCCGTCGAAGCTGGGCGTCGAGAAGTGCAGTGTGCGGGACGTCTGTGCGGCGGCGAAACGCTGCCGCTGGTCCTCGGCGAAGTTGTCGAGGCCCTCGTGCGTGACCACGACGCCCTTCGGCTTGCCCGTCGAACCGGAGGTGTAGACGATGTAGGCGGCGTTGTCGAGGCTTATCGGCGAACGTCGATCCGAATCGGCCACCGGCAGCGCAGGTTTCGACTGGCAGGCCTTCTCGAACTTGGGTGAGTCGAGCTGCAGCCACGGCACCGAGTCGGGCAGCGCCTTCTCGTACGCGGCCATGGTCAGTCCGATGGTGGCACCCGAATCGGTGAGCATGTGCTCGATGCGGTCCATCGGATAGTTCGGGTCGACGGGGACGAACGCGGCGCCCGTCTTGGCCACCGCCCACACGGCGAGGACCGACTCGATCGACCGGGGAATGCCGAGCGCCACGAACGTCTCCGGGCCTGCGCCGCGGGAAATGAGAACCCGGGCGAGCTGGTTGGAGCGTTCGTTGAGTTCCCGGTAGGAGACGTTGCGGCCCTCGAACGTCAGCGCCGTGCGGTTCGGATCCAGTGCGGCGGCGTCCTCGAAGATCTGCGGCAGCGTCCGGACGGAGAACCCCGGGCGGCCGCGCACCGGCGCGAACTCGGCGAGTTCGGCCTCGGTGAGCAGTTGCATGTGGGCGAGCGGGATCTCGGGCCGGTCGGCGAGGGCGTCGAGCACCCGCTGCAGCCGATCCGCGATCTCGTCGACCGCGCTCTCCTCGAAGACCTCGGGGAGGTACTCGAACTTGAAGTTCAGCCGAGCGTCCCCGGAGGCGACGACGGCGAGCGGGTAGTGCGCGGAGTCCTTGCCGTCGATGCCGGTGACGAACATCCCGGCGATGTCGGTCTGTTCCGTCAGCCCCGCCTCGTCCACCGGATACGACTCGAACACGGTCAGTGTGTCGAAGGCACCGCCGCCGCCGACCGCCGACTGGACGTCGGTCAGCCCCACGTAGTGGTGATCGAGCAGTGCGGCCTGTTCGCTCTGCACTCGTTCGAGCAACTCGCCCAGCGACTCCCAGGGGTCGAGGGTCACTCGTACCGGCAGGGTGTTTATGAACAGACCCACCATCGACTCGATGCCGGCGATCTGCGGCGGCCGGCCCGACACCGTCCCGCCGAACACCACGTCGGAGCGGCCGACCAAGCCGCCCAGCACGATTCCCCACGCCGTCTGGACGACGGTGTTGAGGGTGAGCCCGCGTTCGCGGCTCAGGTCCCGCAGCCGGGTGGTCTGCTCCTCCGACAGTGTGAACGCGGTCTCCTCCGCGACGGCGGAGTGCGCCTCACCCCGCTCCAGCGGGGCGAGAAGCGTCGGCTCCTCGACACCGTCGAGCGCGGTGCGCCAGGCGTCGAGGGAGTCCGTGGTGTCGTGCCGCTTCATCCACGACAGGTAGTCGCGGTACGAGTGGACCCGGGGCAGCAGGCTGCCGTCGGCGTCCAGCGCGTACAGCGTCAGCAGGTCACGGATGACCAGCGGAGTCGACCAGCCGTCGAGCAGGATGTGGTGGTTGGTCAGGATCAGCCGGTAGTCGTCCGCGGTGAGCCGGACGAGGGCGAGGCGCAGCAACGGCGCGTTCGCCATGTCGAACTTCACCGACCGGTCCCGTGCCACGATCCGGTCGTATTCGCGGGTGGTCTCGTCGGGGTCGAGTGCCGAGAGGTCGAACTCCGACCACGGCAGTTCGACGTGCTGCTGGATGATCTGCGCGGAGGCGCCCGCGCTGTCGTGGACGAACGCGGCCCGCAGGTTGGGGTGCCGGTCCAGCAGCGCCTGCCCGGCCCGGCGGAACCGGTCCGGGTCGACCTCGCCGCGCAGTTTCAGCGCCAGCTGCACCAGGTACGGGTCGACCGTGGCGTCCGAGAACTGGGCGTGGAACAGTAATCCCGATTGCAGCGGCGACAGCGACCAGATGTCCGACAGCGCCGGGAACCTGGCCTCGAGCCGGTCGATCGCGTCCTGGTCGAGGGTGACCAGGTCCAGATCGGACGGGGTCACGCCGCCGGCGTCGGGCCGCGCGACGTGGGTGGTCAGCGCGGTCAGCGCCTGCACCCACAGGTCGGCGAGCGCACGGACCTCGGACGGGGTGAGGACCCCGGTCGGGAACGCCCAGGTGGCCCGCAGCCGGTTGCCGTCGGCCCCGGTGCCGGTGACGGCGTTGATGTCGAGCGCCGACGCCACCGGGATGTCGGAGGCGGGGATGTCGTCGAGCTTCGTGTCCGTCACCGGAACCCAGGCGTGACCGTGGATGTCGGTGGACGTCGCGCCACCGAGCCGGCCCAGGTAGTTGAACGTGACCTGCGGCTTCGCCAGCGCCCGCAGCTGATCCGCGGTCTCCGGGTCCAGATAGCGGAGCATGCCGTAGCCGATGCCGTGGTCCGGGATGCCCAGCAGCTGTTCCTTGATCGCCTTGACCGCGGACCCGGCGGCCTTGCCACCGGCGAAGGCGTCGTCGAGGTCGATCCCCGACAGGTCCAGGCGCACCGGGAACATCGCCGTGAACCAGCCGACGGTGCGGCCCAGATCGGCGCCCGGCAGCACCTGGTCCTCGCGGCCGTGGCCTTCCAGGCTGACCAGCGACTCCCGCGTGAAGTCGCCGTGGGTGCGACGCCACTGGGCCAGTGCCAGTGCCAGCGCGGTCAGGAGTCCGTCGTTGACGCCGCCGTGGAATGCCTCCGGGACACGGGTCAGCAGTGCGTCCGTGACATCGGCGGGCACCTCCACGGTGACCTTCTCGACGGTCCCCGCCACGTCGATCGCCGCGTCCAGCGGCCGCGATCCGATCAGCGGGTCGTCGGCCTCGAGCACCCGGCGCCACAGTTCGATCTCGTCGGCGCGTTCGCGTGTCGCCTCGACGAGTCCGTGCGACCAGCGCCGCATCGACGTGCCGACCGGCTCGAGGACCGGTTCCTGACCCGCGGAGACCTGCGCCCACGCGGTCGCCAGGTCGGGGACGAGGATCCGCCACGACACACCGTCGACCACCAGGTGGTGGGCCACGACCAGCAGCCGCCCGCCCCCGCCGCCGGCGTCGAACCACACCATCTGCAGCATCACCCCGGCCTCGGGGTCCAGTCGTCCTGCCGCGGCATCGAGTTCACGGGTCGCGATTTCCGCGAACCCGGAACCGACCACCGACGGGACCTCGACACGGTGCAGCACGTCGTCCACGTCGACCGCGCCCACGGCCTGCACCTCGATCCGCCACTGCGGCTCGGCACCGAGGAGACGGGCCCGCAGCATGTCGTGGTGATCCACGACGGCGGCGATCGTGCGCTTCAGCAGAGTCTCGTCGGCCGCGGCGGGCAGGGAGAGCAGCGCGGTCTGGGTGTAGCGGCGGAAGTCGCCGCCGCGTTCGAGCAGCCATGCGGTGATCGGGGTGACCGGCATCTCGCCGATCCCGCCGCCGGGCAGTTCGTCGAGTACCACCACGTCGGCGGCGCCCGCCCAGGAAGCGGCCTCGGCGAGCGCGGCAACGGTCTTGGCCTCGAACACGTCGCGCGGCGTGAGCACCACACCGGCGGCCTTCGCGCGGGCCACCAACTGGATCGACATGATGCTGTCGCCGCCGAGGGCGAAGAACGAATCGTCCACACCCACCGATTCCAGACCGAGCACCTCGGCGAACAGACCGGCGAGGATGGTTTCCATCTCCGTGGCCGGGGCGCGGCCCGCCGACACCCGGGCACCGAAGTCGGGTTCCGGCAGCGCGCGGCGGTCGAGTTTGCCGTTGCTCGTCAACGGCAGCGCGTCGAGCACCACGAGGGTGGCGGGCACCATGTACGAGGTGAGCTGGGTGCCGACGAATTCGAGCGCCGACGACACCTCGACGGTGGCGCCAGATTCCGGAACCACGTAGCCGATCAGCCGGTGACCGCCGTGCCCGTCGTCGCGGGTGAGGACGACGGCCTGCGCGATGCCGCGGTACCGGAGCAGCGCGGATTCGATCTCGCCGAGTTCGATGCGGAAACCGCGGATCTTCACCTGGAAGTCGCTGCGGCCCAGGTACTCGAGTTGGCCGTCGGTGTTCCAGCGCGCCAGGTCACCCGTGCGGTACATCCGCGCCCCGGGACGGAGCGGGTCGGCCACGAACCGGGTCGAACTGAGCCCGGCCCGGCCGAGGTAGCCGCGGGTCACCTGGTCACCCGAGACGTACATCTCCCCGATGGTGCCCGGGGGAACCGGGTGCAGGCGCCGGTCGAGGACGTGGACGTGCAGCCCGGCGATTCCGCGCCCGATCACGCTGGCCGACGCGGACTCGGCGAACTCGCGGTCGAGCGCCAGGTAGCTGACGTGGACCGTCGTCTCGGTGATGCCGTACATGTTCACCAGGGTCGGGGCGGAGTCGTCGTGCCGCGAGTACCAGCGGCCGAGCTGACCGAGGTCGAGAGCCTCGCCACCGAAGATCACGTACCGCAGCGCCAGTGCCGCCGCGTTCACGTCGATCTCGGAGACGATGCGGTCGGTCTCGGCGAGCTGATAGAACGCGGTCGGGGTCTGATTGAGCACGGTGACCTGCTCGTTCCGCAGGAGTTCGTGGAACATTTCCGGGGACCGCGCGGTGTAGTAGTCGACGACGACGAGTCGGCCGCCGTAGAGCAGCGGACCCCACAGCTCCCACACGGAGAAGTCGAACGCGTACGAGTGGAACATCGTCCACACGTCGTTCTCGTCGAACCCGTAGAGCGGCTGCGTGTTCGCGAACAACGTCAGCACGTTGCGGTGCGAGACGACGACGCCCTTGGGGCGGCCCGTCGACCCGGAGGTGTAGATGACGTACGCCACCGATGCGGAGTCGAGCGGTGCCACCCGGTCGGCGTCGGTGATCGTCGCCGGCGACTGCTGCGCGAGGTCCGTGGTGGTCTCGGGGTCGTCGAGCAGGATCGCCGGGGTCTCCGAGTCGGGCAGGGCGGAGACGTCTCCCGTCGTGGTGATGACACAGTTCGGTGCGGCATCCTCGAACACGAACGCCAACCGGTCCGCCGGGTAGGTGATGTCGACGGGCAGATAGCCGCCGCCGGTCTTGATCACGGCCAGCAGGGCGATGATCAGATCGCAGGTGCGTGGGAGTGCCACGGCCACCAGCGTTTCCGGCCCCACTCCCTGGGAGATCAGCAGGCGGGCCAGCCGATTCGACCGGGCGTCGAGCTCCGAGTAGGTCAGTGCGACGTCCTCGGACGTCACGGCCGTGGCGTCGGGGAACCGGGCCACACTCTGCGCGAAGCGGTCCGCGAGGGTGGCGGTGCCCGCGTCCACTCCGGCGGTGTTCCATTCGGTCGCCATCGCCGACCGCTCGGCGGCGTCGGTGATCACGATGTCACCGACCGGGGCCTGCGGGTCGGAGGTGACGGCGCCGAGGATGCGCAGGAAGCGTTCGGCGAACGTGCGGACGGTGCCGGCGTCGAACAGATCGGTGGCGAAGATGAACGACGCGGCGATGCCCGATGCCACCCCGTCCACGTCGAATCCTTCCTCGACGCTGAGCTGCAGGTCGAACTTGGCGACCTCCAGATCGAAATCGACGGCGGCCGCGGTCAGTTCCGGGAGCTCGAGCCGCGGTGTCTCGTTGTTCCGGAACTCGAGCAGCGCCTGGAACAGCGGCGAGTGCGCGGTGGAGCGCTCCGGCGCGAGGACGTCGACGAGCCGCTCGAACGGCAGATCGGAGTGGTGGAACGCGGCGAGGTCGGTGGACCGCACCTGATCCATCAGGGTGCCGAAACCCTCCGCCGGGTCGACGGCGCTCCGCAGCACCAGAGTGTTGACGAACATGCCGACCATGTCGTCGAGCGCCGCGTCACCTCGGCCAGCGATGGGTGTGCCGACCGCGATGTCCTCGGTGGACGACAGCGCCGACAGCAGCACCGACAGGGCCGCGTGGACGGCCATGAACATGGTGGAGTTGTGCTTGCGCGCCAACGCCGCCAGCGCCCGGTGCACGTCCGCCGGGATCGTGAAGTCGACCTGCGCACCGCGGAACGACTGCTGGACCGGTCGCGCCCGGTCGGTCGGCAGCTGCAGGAGTTCGGGCAGGTCGGCCAGCTGATCCGTCCAGTACCGGAGTTGCTGGGAGATCAGCGATTCGGCGTCGCCCTCGTCGCCGAGGAGTTGGAGCTGCCACAGCGTGTAATCGGCGTACTGCACCGACAGCGGGTTCCACTGCGGTGCGCTGCCCGCGATGCGGGCGGCGTACGCGGTCATGACGTCCCGCGCGAGCGGGGTCAGTGAGAATCCGTCGGCGCAGATGTGGTGCACCACGATGACGAGCACGTGATCGTCGGGGGCGAGTGCGAACAGCGCCGACCGCATCGGCACGTCGGCCGTCACGTCGAAGCCGGCGGTCGCGAGACCGGCGATGTGCTCGCGGAGTTCGTCCTCGGACACCTCGAGGATCTCGAGGTTCGGCGTCCACTGCCCCGGGGAGAGCACCACCTGCGTCGGTTCGCCGTCGTGGGACGGGAACACGGTCCGCAACGATTCGTGGCGGACGAAGACGTCCGTCACCGCCGCGCGCAGCGACTCCACGTCCAGGTGACCGGTCAGCCGCACGGCCAGGGGGATGTTGTAGGCCGCCGACGATGTGTCGAACTGGTTGAGGAACCACATCCGCTTCTGTGCCAGCGACACCGGAACGTGCGCGGGCCGCGGCATCGGGCCGAGCGGGATCCGGACGTGGGCACCGTCCTGCGCGGGTGCGAAGGCCGTCGACTCGATGAGGCGGGCCAGCTGATGGATCGTCGGCGCCTCGAACAGGGTGCGGACGCCGATGTCGGTGTCCAGTTCCGCGGTCAGGCGCGCGGCGACACGGGTCGCGATCAGCGAGTTTCCGCCGATGTCGAAGAAGTTGTCGTCGATGCCGACTCGTTCGATTCCCAGGACCGTGGTGATGACGTCGGCGATCGTGTGTTCGAGGACCGTCGACGGCGGCCGGAAGTCGTCCGACGTGGGCAGGAACTGCGGTTCGGGCAACGCCGCCCGATCGAGCTTGCCGACCGGGGTGAGCGGGATCTCGTCGAGGATCATGATGCTCGACGGCACCATGTGTGCGGGCAGCAGGTTCGCTGTCCACTCCTTCAGTTCCGGCGGTTCGAGCACCGACTCGGCCTCGGGCAGCACGTACGACACGAGCACAGTGTCGCCGGCGGGACCGGGGCGCCCCAGGGTGACTGCGAACGCGACGGACGGGTGCCCGGCGAGTGCGCTGTCGATGTCGCCGAGCTCGATGCGGAAGCCGCGGATCTTCACCTGGAAGTCGGTGCGGCCCAGGTATTCGACCGTGTGATCGGACCGCCACCGCGCGAGGTCGCCGGTGCGGTACATCCGGTCACCCTGCTCGCCGTAGGGGTTGGCGACGAACCGCTCACTGGTCAGCCCGGCGCGAGCATGATACCCGCGGGCCAGACCCTCACCGGAGATGTAGAGCTCGCCGGCGACGCCGACGGAGACCGGTTGCAGCCGCGAGTCGAGAATCACCTCGGAGACGCCGCGGACGGGGGCACCGATGGTGACCGTCTCCCCCACCTGCAGGTGGTCGCTGAGGTTGCTCATGATGGTGGTCTCGGTGGGGCCGTAGCCGTTGTACATGGTGCGGCCCGGTGCCCACCGGGTCACCAGCTCCGGAGGGACGGCCTCGCCACCGGCGACCACGTTCTGGAACACCTCGAGACCCTCGGGGTCCACGGAGGCCAGCGCCGCGGGGGTGACGAACCCGTGGGTGACGCCCTCGGTCCGGATCAGTTCCGCGAGTTCCTCGCCGCCGTACACGGACGGCGGCACGATCACCATGGTCGCGCCGACCGCGAACGACAGCAGGTATTCGAGGACCGACGCGTCGAAACTCGGCGAGGAGAAGTGCAACGTCCGCGACGTCGAATCCGTCGCGTAGCGGGTCCGCTGTTCCTCGGCGAAGTTGTCGAGGCCGCGGTGGCTGACCACCACGCCCTTCGGCTTGCCGGTGGAGCCGGACGTGTAGATGACGTACGCCGGGTGTGCGAAACGCAGGGGCACCACGCGGTCGTCGTCGGTCACGGTGTCGGAGGACATCGCCCGAATGGCGGCGTCGGTGTCGGGGTCGTCGAGGGTCAGCCAGCTGACCGTGTCCGGGAGCCGGCCGTGGTCGGCCTCCAGGCGGAGTCCGAACGTGCACCCGGAATCCGTGACCATGTGCTCGACCCGCTCGCGCGGGTAGGTCGGATCGACGGGAACGAACGCCGCGCCGGTCTTGGTGATCGACCACACCGCGAGGACCGATTCGATGGACCGTGAGATACCCAGGGCCACGATGTCTTCCGGGCCGACGCCGCGGTCGATGAGCAGGCGCGCGAGCTGGTTGGACCGTTCGTCGAGTTCCCGGTAGGACATCCGGCGGTCCCCGAACACGAGCGCGGTCGCGTCACCCGCCGCAGCGGCCGTGTCGGTGAACATCTGAGGCAGTGTGCGCACGGACCGGCCGGGCCTGCCGCGGGCCGGAACCAGTTCGGCTTCCTCGACGTCGGTGAGCAGGCGCAGTTGCGCGAGTTTCATCCCGGGGTGCTCGGCGAGCGCGATCAGCGCCCGGACTATCCGGTCGCCGATCCGCTCGACGTCTGCCCGGTCGAACAGGTCCTCGACGTATTCGAGCTTCAGCTGCAGATTCTCGTGCGCCGAGGCGATCAGCGCGAGCGGGTAGTGGGCGGCGTTCGCGCTGTCGTGGACGTCGAGGACGTGCATGCCGGCGATGTCGGTCTGCTCGGTCAGCCCCTCCCGATCGACGGGATACGACTCGAACACGGTCAGCGTGTCGAAACCGGCGCCGGGCCCGGCCACCGACTGGATGTCCGTCAATCCGACGTAGTGGTGATCGAGCAGAGCGGCCTGCTCACCCTGGATGCGTTCGAGCAACTCCCCCAGCGTTTCTCGCGGATCGAGAACCACCCGGACCGGCAGGGTGTTGATGAACAGGCCTACCATCGACTCGATCCCCGCGATCTGCGGTGGCCGACCGGAGACCGTCCCACCGAAGACCACATCGGAGCGGCCGACCAAGCCGCCCAGCACGATTCCCCACGCGGTGCGGATCAGGGTGCTGAGGGTCAGCCCGTGCTCGCGTGCGAGCACACTCAGCTGATCGGTGCGGTCGACGTCGAGTTCGACGAGCAGTTCACTGGACTGCGTCTCGCTCTGCACCGGCGCGTCGGCAGGGGCAAGCAGCGTCGGCTCCTCCACCCCGGCGAGGGCACGCCGCCACACACCGAGGGAGTCCTCGGTGCTGCGATGCGACATCCAGGTGAGGTAGTCACGGTACGGGTGCACCCGCGGCAGCGCCGCGGCGTCACCCTCCGTGGCGTACAGGGTCAGGAGGTCGCGGATCAGCAGCGGCATCGACCAGCCGTCGAGCAGGATGTGGTGGTTGGTGACGATCAGGCGCTGCTCGTCCCCACCGACCTGGATCAGCATGAACCGCAACAGCGGCGGGGTGGCCATGTCGAACCCACGGCGCCGGTCGGCGTCGAGGAGTCGCACGATCTCGGCTTCGCGGCTCTCCGCGTCGAGACCGGACAGGTCGATCTCCGTCCAGGGCAGTTCCGCGTACCCGTGGATCGCCTGGACGGGGGTGCCGCCCTCGTCGTAGACGAACGACGCCCGCAGGTTCGCGTGCCGGTCGAGCAGGGCCTGCCCGGCCACCCGCATGCGGGACGGCACGGCACCGCGCAGTTCGAGTGTCACCTGCACGGTGTACGAATCGATCGTCTGGTCGGCCAGCAGTGCGTGGAAGAGCAGTCCGGACTGCAGCGGCGACAGCGACCAGATGTCGGAGAGCGCCGGGAAGCGCGATTCGATGCGGTCGATGGCGTCCTGGTCGAGGCTGACCAATTCGAGGTCGGACGGGGTCACGCCACCCGCGTCGGGGCGGGCCGCGTACGTCGTGAGCGCGGTGAGCGCCCGGACCCACAGTTCGGCGAGTTCCCGGACCTCGGCGACGGTCAGGACACCGGCCGCGTACGCCCAGGTGGCGCGCAGCTGAGGCCGGTCCTCCACCTCGGTGGTGACCGCGTTGACGTCGATGGCCGAAGTGACCGGGGTGTCGAGGTCCTGTGCACGGTCCATGTCGACTTCACCGGTCGGCGTCCAGCCGGCGCGGGTGGCCGCCTCGGACAGGTCGGCGGCGAAGCGTCCCAGGTAGTTGAAGCTGATCTGCGGCAGCGAGCGGGCCGCGAGCAGCGGTGCGGTGTCGGCGTTGAGGTACCGCAGCATGCCGTAACCCATGCCGTGGTCCGGGATCGCGAGCAGTTGTTCCTTGATCGCCTTGATCGCGGAGCCGGCAGCCTTGCCGCCGTCGAACGCGTCGTCGAGGTCGATCCCCGACAGGTCCAGACGCACCGGGAACATGGCCGTGAACCAGCCGACGGTGCGGCCCAGATCGGCGCCCGGCACGACCTGGTCTTCGCGGCCGTGGCCCTCGAGGCTCACCAGTGTCCCGTCGACGGACCGGCCGTGCAGGGTGTGGCCGCGAGTGCGCCGCCATTGGGTGACCGCCATCGCCAGCGCGGTGAGCAGGCCGTCGTTCACGCTGCCGTGGATCGCCTCCGGCAGAGCCGTGAGGACCGCTTCGCTGACCTCGGCCGGCAGTTGCACCGTGACGCGGCCGACGGTCGCGTTGACGTCGATGTCGGGGTCGAGTGGACGGCTGCCGACGAGCGGGTCCTCGCAGTCGAGGATGCGCTGCCACAGGTCCAGTTCGGCTGCCCGGTTCGCCGCCTCGTCGACCAGTCCGTGCGCCCACCGGCGCATGGACGTGCCGACCTGTTCGAGGACCGGCTCCTGGCCTGCCGAGATCTGCGCCCACGCGGTCGCGAGGTCGGGGACGAGGATGCGCCACGAGACACCGTCGACGACGAGGTGATGCGCGACCACGAGCAGGCGGCCGCCGGACTCCCCGGCGTCGAACCACACCACCTGCACCATGACGCCGGCCGCGGGATCGAGCCGGTCCAGCGCGGCGTCGAGTTCCGCGATCACCGTCGCCGCGAACGCCCGGGTTCCCGGGGCCGTGGACACGGCGACCCGCCGGATCAGGTCCTGCGCGTCGACCGCACCGACCGGGCGGACGGCGAGGTGCGAGTCCTCGGCGGAGACGATCAGCTGCGCGCGCAACATGTCGTGCCGGTCGAGGACGGCCTGGAACGTGGCGGCCAGGGGTTCGAGTTCGCGGAGGTTCGGCGGTGCCGTCAGCAGCGCGGACTGCGACATCCGGTTGAACTCGCCGCCCCGTTCGAGGAGCCACTTCGTGATCGGGGTGGTCGGCATGTCGCCGACTCCGCCACCGGGCAGTTCGTCGAGGACCACGACGTCGGCGGCGCCCACCCACGACGCCACCGCGGCGAGACCGGAAACGGTCTTGGCCTCGAACACGTCGCGCGGTGTCAGCACCACACCCGCCGCCTTCGCGCGGGCCACCAACTGGATCGACATGATGCTGTCCCCGCCGAGGGCGAAGAACGAGTCCTCGACACCGGCGGAGTCGAGACCGAGGACCTCGGCGAACAGACCGGCGAGCACCTCCTCCATCTCCGACACCGGCGCGCGGCCGGTCGACACCCGGGCCCCGAAGTCCGGCTCGGGCAGCGCGCGGCGATCCAGCTTGCCTGCGGGAGTGAGCGGCAACTCGTCGAGGACGATCAGCGCGGACGGCACCATGTACGGGGCGAGGAATCCGCCGACGAAGTCGAGGACCGCCTCCGGGTCGAGTTCCGCGCCCGCCGTGGGGACGAGGTACCCGACGAGCCGGTTGGCGCCGGTGCTGCCCTTGTGCGCGGAAACCACCGAGCGGGCGACCCCCGGGTAGCGCGTGAGGGCGGTCTCGATCTCGCCGAGTTCGATGCGGAACCCGCGGATCTTCACCTGGAAGTCGCTGCGGCCCAGGTACTCGAGCTGGCCGGCACCGTTCCAGCGCGCCAGGTCACCGGTCCGGTACATGCGCGCCCCGAGGCCCCCGTACGGGTTGGCGACGAATCGCTCCGCCGTCGTGCCCGCCCGGTCCTTGTAGCCGCGGGCCAGACCGGAACCGGTGACATACAGTTCGCCGGTCACCCCGTTGGGCACCGGGTGCAGGCGTGAATCGAGCACCATCTCGCCGGTTCCCATCGGCGGACGGCCGATGGTGACGCCCTCACCGGGGATCATCGGTCCCGTCACGCTCGACACGACCGTCGCCTCGGTGGGGCCGTAGGCGTTGAACATCCGCCTGCCCCCGGTCACCCACTGCGCCACCAGCTCCGGCGGGCACACGTCGCCGCCGGTGGCAACACATTCGAGCTGGTCGAGGCCCGCGGGGTCCACGGACGCCATGGCGGCCGGGGTGATGAAGGCGTGCGTCACCCGGCCCTCGCGGAGCACGTCGGCGAGTTCGGTGCCACCGATGACGGACGCCGGCGCGATCACCATGGTCGCGCCGGAGCCGACCGCCAGCAGCAGTTCCAGGATCGACGCGTCGAAACTCGGCGACGAGAAGTGCAGTGTGCGCGACCGCGGGGTGACCCCGAAGCGGATGCGTTCGTCGGTGGCGAAGTTCGCCAGGCCGCGATGGGTGACGACGACACCCTTCGGGGTGCCGGTGGACCCGGACGTGTAGATCAGGTAGGCCGGGTTCTCCAGCGCGAGCGGGTGGGTCCGGTCGGCGTCGGTGACGACCGCGGCGGAGTGCGCACTCACCTCGTCGTCGAATCCGGGTGCGTCGACCACGACGTAGGACGTGCAATCCGGCAGCGTGGGACGGAACTCGGCGACGGTGAGCGCGAGCGCCGCACCGGAGTCGCTGAGCATGTGGACGATCCGGTCGGTCGGGTAGTTCGGGTCGACCGGAACGAATGCGGCACCGGTCTTGGCGACCGCCCACAGTGACAGCACCGACTCCGGCGACCGCGCCAGCGCCAGCGCGACCACCGATTCCGGACCGATTCCGCGCCCGATCAGCAAGCGGGCGAGACGGTTCGACCGCTCGTCGAGTTCGCGGTACGTCACTTCACGGCCCTCGTAGGACAGCGCGGCCGCCTTGGGATCCACGGAGGCCGCGGCCGCGAGCAGTTCGGGCAGGGTCCGCGGTTCGGCGTCGGGCCCGTCCATCACCGGGGTGAGCGCCGCACGTTCGGACGCCACCATCAGGTCGATGTCCCCGACGGCCATGCCCGGCTCGGACGTCACCGCGTCGAAGATCCGCTGCAGGTAGTCGGCGAAACCGGCGATCGTGGACGCGTCGAACAGGCTCGACGCGTAGGTGAAGGCCGCGGAGATCCCGGCGGGCTCCCCCGACACCCCGAATTCCTCCGTGAGAGTGAGTTGCAGGTCGAAGTTGGAGATGTCGGTGGCCAGGTCGAGGCCGGTGACGGTCAACCCGGGCAACTCCAGCCGCGGCCGCTCGTTGTTGCGGAACTCGAGCACCACCTGAAACAGCGGCGAGTGCGACGTCGCGCGTTCGGGCGAGATCGCATCGACCAGTCGCTCGAACGGCAGATCCGCGTGGTGGAAGGCGTTCAGGTCGGTGTCGCGGACTGTGGACAGCAGGTCGGTGAACGTGCCGGCCGGTTCGACCGGGGTCCGCAGCACCAGGGTGTTGACGAACATGCCGACCATGTCGTCCAGGGCGGCGTCGCCACGACCGGCGATGGGGGTGCCCACCGACACGTCGTCCGTGTCTCCCAACCGGGCGAGCAGCACGGCCAGCGCCGCGTGCACGGCCATGAACACACTCGAATTGTGTTCGCGGGCAGTCGTGATCAACCGGCTGTGCACCTGCGGATCGATGCTGAACGAGTGGATGCCGCCGCGCATCGACTGTTGCGTCGGCCGGGGGTGGTCCGTCGGCAACGCGAGCAGTTCCGGAAGCCCGGCGAGCGTGTGCGTCCAGTAGTCGAGCTGGGCGGCCAGCAGGCTGTCGGGGTCCTCGGCGTTGCCGAGCACCCGATGCTGCCAGAGCGCGAAGTCGGCGTACTGCACCGGCAGCGGCGTCCAGTCCGGTGCCTGCCCCCCGGTGCGGGCCGCGTAGGCGGTCATCACGTCCCGGGCGAGCGGGGCCATGGAGAAGCCGTCGGCGCTGATGTGGTGGACGACGATGACGAGGACGTGCTCGCCGGGATCGGTGCGGAACAGGGCGGCGCGCACCGGCACCGCCACCGTGACGTCGAAGCCGGCGCCCGCCAGTCGCGAGATGTGCTCGGGCAGTTCCGCTTCCGTCGTGGCGATCGGCGACAGATCCGGCACCACGTCCTCGGTCGGCAGGATCACCTGGAGGGGTTCGCCCT
This sequence comes from Rhodococcus wratislaviensis, assembly GCF_900455735.1. Classification (GTDB taxonomy): domain Bacteria; phylum Actinomycetota; class Actinomycetes; order Mycobacteriales; family Mycobacteriaceae; genus Rhodococcus_F; species Rhodococcus_F wratislaviensis. The sequence goes on from NZ_UAUI01000001.1 coordinate 142,613, forward strand.
CCACCATCGGGAACCGGGTGCGCAGCGACTCGTGCCGGTCCATCACGTCGGCGACGGCGTCCTGCATCGCGTCCTCGTCGAGGTCGCCCGTCAACCGGACCGCGAGCGCGATGTTGTAAGCCGGGGAGTCGAGGTCGAACTGGTTGATGAACCACATGCGCTTCTGCGCCAGCGAGACCGGCAGTCGGTCGGGGCGCACCCCGGCCACCAGCGGCGGCCGTTCGGCGCCCTGCACGGCCTCGGACTCGATCCGGGTGGCCAGTGTCGCGACGGTCGGGGCGTCGAAGATCTCCCGGACCCCGATCCGGCTGCCCAGCGCGGCGTTGACCCGCGCCACCAGCCGGGTGGCCACCAGTGAGTTGCCGCCGAGGTTGAAGAAGCTGTCGTACACACCGATACGGGGCGCGTCGAGCAGATCCGCGAAGATCGAGGCGAGGATCTCCTCGATCGGGTTGCGTGGAGTGACGAATTCGGCGGACGGGCTGAGGAATTCCGGCTCGGGCAGTGCGCCCCGGTCCAACTTGCCGGTGGCCCCGAGCGGGAACCGGTCGAGCACGATGATCCGGGTCGGCACCATGTAGGCGGGCAGCGCCTCCGCCGCCGCGTCGCGCACGACGGCGGTGTCGATGTCGGCGCCGGCCACGGGGATCACATAGCCGACGAGGCTTTCGCCGGTGGCCTCGCTGCGGTGCACGGTGACGACCGCCTGCGCCACCGACGGGTGCGCCAGCACGGCCGCCTCGACCTCGCCGAGTTCGATGCGCTGACCGCGGAGCTTGACCTGGAAGTCGCGACGGCCGATGTACTCGATGTTGCCGTCGGCACGCCAGCGGACGACGTCGCCGGTGCGGTACATCCGCTGCCCCGGCGCGCCGAACGGGTTCGCCACGAACCGGTCCGACGTCAGATCGCTGCGACCGACGTAACCGCGGGCCAGCTGGATACCGGCCAGGTACAGCTCGCCGTGCACCCCGACCGGCACCGGGTGCAGCCGCGAGTCGAGGACGTACAGTTGCGTGTTCCACACGGGCGCGCCGATCGGGACCGAGGCCCGGTCGCCTTCCGTGCACTCCCAGTAGGTGACGTCGACCGCCGCCTCCGTCGGGCCGTACAGGTTGTGCAGCGCCGCGGATCCGAAGTCCCGGAACGCGTCGGCGGTCGCGGGCGGGAGCGCCTCACCACTGCAGAACACCTGGCGCAGCGAACCGCAGAGTTCCGGTTCGGCGCCTGCCGTGAACACCGCCAGCATCGACGGCACGAAGTGCATCGTGGTGACCTGATGGTCGGCGATGACGTGGGACAGGTACGTCGGGTCGCGGTGACCGTCCGGCGCGGCGAGGACGAGTCGGGCACCGACCTCGAGGGGCCAGAACAGTTCCCACACGGACACGTCGAACGTGACGGGGGTCTTCTGCAGCACCACGTCCGTGTGGTCCATCCGGTACGTGTCCTGCATCCACAGCAACCGGTTCACGATCGCGCGGTGGCTGACGGCGACCCCCTTGGGCCGGCCCGTCGATCCGGACGTGTAGATCACGTAGGCGGTCGAATCGGGATGGATCGGACCGCCCCGCTCGGCGTCGGTGATCGGCGTGCTCGGCCGCCGGGACAGGTTCAGGGTGTCGATCTCGATCACCGAGGCACCGGCCGCGCTGTCGACGCCCTCGCACCGGTCGCGGGAGGCGGTGAGAACACATGCGGGTTCGGCACTCTCGATCACGTACGCGATCCGCGAGGCCGGATGGTCGGGGTCGAGCGGAACGTACGCTGCCCCGGTCTTCTCCACCGCGTAGATCGCGATCATCAGCTCGAGTGAACGGCGCAGGGCGACGGCGACCCGGGATTCGGGTCCGACGCCGCGGGCGAGGAGTTCGCGTGCCAGCCGGTTGGCGCGGGCATCGAACTCCGCGTACAGCAATTCCTCCTCGGCGAACACGACGGCCACGGCGTCCGGGGTCCGTGCCACCTGAGCCTCGAACAGGCTGACCAGGGTGGCCGAGCCCGGTACTGCGACGTCGGTGTCGATCCACTGCTCGAGCATCCGGTGGGTCTCGTCCGCGCCGATCAGGTCGATGTCGCCGACCTTTGCGTCCGAACCGGCGGTGATGGTCTCGAGCAGGGTGACGAAGCGTTCGGCCAGCGCCGTCATCGTCGGCGGGTCGAACAGTTCCGACGCGTACGAGAATTGGACGTCGATCGCACCGGGGGCGCCGGAATTCTCGGTGTGCTCGGTGAGGATGACCTGGAGATCGAACTTGGCGGCGCCGGTCTCGAGCGCCTCGACCTCCACGTCGAGTCCGGGCAGCTCGAGCCGTGTGTTCGCGAATCCCTGCAGCACCAGCATCACCTGGAACAGCGGTGAATGTGCCTCGGAACGGGTCGGCTTCAGTTCGTCGACGAGCCGCTCGTACGGCAGATCGGTGTTGCTGAACGCCTCCAGATCCACGGAGCGGGTGTGCGAAAGGATCTCGGGGAAGCTGCGATCGGGGTCGACGGTGGTGCGCAGGACGACGGTGTTGACGAACATGCCGACGACGTCGTCGAGTTGCCGTTCCCCACGACCGGAGACCGGGGATCCGATCGACACGTCGGACGAGCCGCTCGACCGGGACAGCAGCACCGCGAGGGCGGCGTGCACCACCATGAACAGGCTGGCGTCGTTGGCGCCTGCGATCTCGAGCAGCGCGGCGTGGATGCGTGCCGGGATGGAGAAGTCTGCGGTGGCGCCGATCATCGACTGCCGGGCCGGGCGGGGACGATCGGTCGGCAGATCCATGACCTCGGGGGCACCGTCGAGGGTGCGGGCCCAGAACGCCAGCTGCCGGGCGAGGAGGCTCGTCGGATCGTCGGGGGAACCGAGCAGCTCGCGCTGCCACACCGCGAAATCGGCGTACTGCACCTCGAGCGGCGCCCACTGCGGCGTGTCGCCGGCGGCGCGGGCGTGGTAGGCCACCATCACGTCCCGGGTCAGCGGTGTCATCGACAGGCCGTCGGCGGCGATGTGGTGCACCACGAACACCAGCACGTGATCGTCGGTCGCGGTGCGGTAGAGCTCCGCCCGGATCGGCGGTTCGACGGTGACGTCGAAACCGGTTGCGGCGTCGGCGATCAGGCGGGATTCGAGCTCGTTCTCCGCCACCTCGACCGCGTCGAGGTGCGGGCTCACCTCCGCGACCGGCAGAACCACCTGGATGGGTCCGTTGGGGGTGTTCGGGAACACCGTCCGCAGCGACTCGTGCCGGGTGAGGACGTCACTCACCGCGGTCCGCAGTGCCTCCACGTCGAGCGTGCCGCGCAGCCGGATACCGACGGGAATGTTGTAAGCGGGCGAGGCGGTGTCCAGCTGATTGATGAACCACATCCGCTGCTGCGCCAGCGACACCTGCACCGGGCCGGACCCGGCCCGCGGGGCGAGCACGGGGCGGGCGGAGGTGCGGGGCCCGAGCGCGTCCACACGGGCACTGAGCATCGCGACGCTGGGCGCCTCGAACAGATCGAGCACCCCGATCTCGGTGCTCAGGGCCACGTTGACCCGGGACACCACGCGGGTCGCGACGAGGGAGTCGCCGCCCAGGTCGAAGAAGCTGTCGTCGACGCCGATGCGCTCGACGCCCAGGAGCGCCGCGAACACCTCCGCGATCTGCATCTCGGTCGGGGTCACCGGTGCCCGGTAGACGGTGGACGTGGCCTCGAATTGCGGTTCCGGCAACGCCTTCCGGTCGAGTTTGCCCGCCGGGGTCAGCGGGACCTCGAGAAGCACCATCACCCGGGCGGGCACCATGTGCGCGGGCAGTGCGGCGGCGGCGTGCTCGAGGATGTCGCCGACGACGATGTCCGTCCCGTCCTCGGGGAGCACGTACGTCACCAGCACCGTGTCGCCGGACGGGGCGGTCCGTCCGACCGTGGTCGCGAACGCCACACTCGGGTGCGAGCGGACGACGGCGTCGATCTCGCCGAGTTCGATGCGGAAACCGCGGATCTTCACCTGGAAGTCGGTGCGGCCCAGGTATTCCAGTTGTCCGGCGGCGTTCCAGCGCGCCAGGTCGCCGGTGCGGTACATTCGCTCGCCCGGCGTCCCGTGGGGGTCGGCGACGAACCGTTCGGCCGTCGGGATCGACCGATTGTGGTACCCACGTGCCACACCGTCGCCGGTGATGTACAGCTCGCCGGGGACCCCGGCCGGGACGGGGTGCAACCGCGAATCGAGCACCAGCAGACCGCAACCGCGGGACGGACGGCCGATCGTCACCGGTTCACCGACCGTCAGCGGTCCTGCCACGCTTGCGACGACGGTGGCCTCGGTGGGTCCGTACGCGTTGAACATGACGCGCCCCGGCGCCCACTGCGCCACCAGCGCAGGAGGACAGCTCTCACCGCCGGTGACGACGCACCGGATGTGGTCGAGCCCGCTGGGATCGACGGAGGCGAGCGCGGCCGGGGTCACGAACGCGTGCGTCACCCGTTCACGGCGCAGCAGGTCCGCGAGTTCGGTGCCGCCGTACACCGTCGACGGTGCCACCACCATCGTGGCGCCGGCCCCCACCGCGAGAAGCAGTTCCAGGATGGAAGCGTCGAAACTCGGTGAGGAGAAGTGCAGGGTGCGGGACCCCGCGGTGACGTCGAACCGCTGCCGCTCGTCCTCGGCGAAGTTGGCCAGGCCGACGTGGGTGACGACGACACCCTTGGGTGTGCCGGTGGAGCCGGACGTGTAGATGAGGTAGGCCGGGTCCGCGGTCCGCAGCGGGCGGAGACGGTCGGCGTCGGTGAGCGTGCCTGCCGCGTGCTTCGCCAGGTCGCGGCCGAACGACGCGTCGTCCATCACGAGCCACGGCGTGGTCGCGGTCAGCGACGACCGGTGCGCTGCCACGGTGAGACCGACGACCGCACCGGAATCGGTGAGCATGTGCTCGATGCGATCGACCGGATAGTTGGGGTCGACCGGGACGAACGCGGCCCCGGACTTCGCGACCGCCCAGGTGGCCAGCACCGACTCGATCGACCGCGCGATCGCCAGCGCCACAACCGAACCCGGCCCCACCCCGTGGCCGATCAGCATGCGGGCGAGACGGTCCGACTGCTCGTCGAGTTCGGGGTAGGTCAGGGTGCGGCCCTGATAGACGAGGGCGTCCCCGGCTCCGCCCGCCTCCACGGCGCGCGCGAGCAACGCGGGCAGCGTGCGGGGCTCCACCGAGGGTTCGTCGCGAACCGGCACGAGTTCCGCGTATTCGACCTGTTCGAGGAGGTCGACGTCCCCGATCGGCGCGGTGGGGTCCGCCGTCACCGCCTGCAGGATGCGGACGAAGCGCGCGGCGAGGGCTTCCGCGCTGTCGCGGTCCCACACGTCGGTCGCGAACCGCAGCCGGCCGATGATGCCGCCCGTCTCCGATTCGGTGAGGGCGAGCACGAGATCCAGCCCCAGCGCGCGGTGTTCGCGCTGGATCGGGCTGACCGTCACGTTCCCCGACGTGTCGTGCGGGTGCCCGCCGTCGGTGAATTCGAGCATCACCTGGAACAGCGGCGTGTGCGAGGGATCGGATTCGGCCCCGAGGGCGGCGACGAGATCGTCGAAGGGCAGCGCCGCATGCGCGAACGCGGCCCGGTCGGCGTCCCGGACCCGGCTCAGGTGGTCGACGAACGACGATGCGGTGTCCACCTGCGACCGCAGGACGGTCTTGTTGAAGAACGCTCCGGCTTCCGGGTCGTCGGAGTCGTCCGCTTCGCGCCCGACGATCGGCGTTCCGATCACGACGTCGTCGGTGTCGCCCAGCCGGCCCAGGAGAACGGCCAGCGCGGCGTGCAGCGTGGTGAAGATCCCGGTGCCCGCCTCCTCGGCCAGTCGTGCCGCCCGGAGCTGCACGTCCGCGTCGACGGCGAACCCGACGACCTCGCCCGCCCCGGCCCGCTCGGCGGGACGCGGACGGTCCAGCGGCAGGGCCGTCACCTCCGGCAGACCCGCCAACTCCCGCTTCCAGAACGCGAGCTGGGCCTCCCGCTCGAGGAGCCGCGCGCCGAGGCGTGCGCTCTCGGCGTGAATGTCGGCGGTCCGCGTCAGCGGCTCGGCGGTGACGAACTCCTCGACCAACTCCACGAACCTACGGTGGTGGGCGCGCAACTCCTCCGAGCCGTATCGGTTGGGGTTGCCGCGGAAATCGAGGAGCGTCTGGCCGTCACCGCTCTGGTAGATGTTGACCAGCAGGTCGTCCACCGGGCCCGACGTCACGATGTGGTACTCGCCCGTGACCGTGCCCAGCGTGAACGCCTGGTGGAACAGCATGACGTTCACCATCGGACCGGCGAGACCCTCCGCCGTCCCGGCGAGTCCGGCATCGCGGCGGATGTCCTCGAGACTGCACCGCTGATGGCGCAGCGCACCCATCAGTTCGAGCTGTGTCCGCTGCACGAGCTCGGCCACCGTGTCCTCCGGCCGGACGGTGATCCGCAGCGGGGCGACGTTGACGAGCATGCCACCGGACCGCTGCAACGGCGCCGTGGTGCGCGCCGACACCGGAAGGTTGATGAGCACGTCCCGCTTCCCCGTCATGCGGGACAGATAGCAGGCGAACCCGGCGAGGAGCACGGCCGCCGAGGTGGCGCCGACCCGCTGATCCGACTCCCCGAGGAAACCCAGTGCGGTTTCGGAGATCTTCGCGCTCTCGAGCCGGCTCTTCGCCGCCGCGGGTGCGTCGTGGGTGGCGAGCGTCGAACCGTGCTCGATGCCGACAATGCGTTCGGCCCAGTACAACCGGTCGTTCTCGAAGCGGCTCGACGCCCGGTACTTCTGGTCCAGCTCGTAGAGTTCGCGCAGATCCAGCGCACGGTTCGGTTCCGGTTCGGTGCCCTCGACCGCCGCGGTGTACAGCGCCGCGATCCGGTTCACCATCGTCATGCCGCTGTACCCGTCGAGCGCGACGTGGTGAATCCTGGTGTACCACAAGTAGTGCCGCTCACCGACCTGGAGGACGGTCATCTCGACGAGCCGGTCCCGGGTCAGCCGGAGCGGTGTCGCGTAATCCTCGTCGATCCACGCCTGCGCGGCCGCCATCGGGTCGGACTCGCCCCGGAAGTCGAGGAAGCCGATCGACGGGTCGATGCTGAAATCGACCTCCTGGTAGGGCTCCCCGTCGACGTCCAGCAGTCGCAGGAACGGCGACTGGAACTCCTGACCGGCCCGGACCGCCGCGTCGCTCAACAGGTCCAGGTCGATTTCGCCCCGCAACTCGATGTACTGCGCGATGAACTTGGGAACCGTGGGGCTCAGCTGTTGGGCAAACCACATGCTCCGTTGCACCGAGGAGAGCGGGAAGGCCCCTTCGGGAACGTTCACATCTTCGGCGCCGTTATTCGGCTGCGGCGAATTCACACTCGTCATCTCGTTCCCCCAGCGGGTAGAAGACCTTGGATGCGCAAGTCCTGCGCGTGAGACGGACCAACCGACGCCGGTCTCCCACGCTGTACTGATCGTGCTGTACGCGTGGGCCCGGTGTGCGTCGATTCGTGATGTTCGTTTCGGAATCGCCATCGACGGGCGACGGTCGGACCGGTCGAGCAGAGTGCGTCCTACGCTCCCCCGCCTCTGTCCGAGGCTCAGCGGAAGCGTTCGGCCTCACGTGCGAGTTGCACGAGGTCGGCGCACAGGGACTCCACCTCATGGGCCGCCGCACCTTCGGCAACGGCTGTCGCCACGTCCTCGGCGGCACATCGAACCTGGAAAATTCGGTCGACCATAGCGGAGGCTTCCTCCGAGGTGAGCACCACCGCATCGGCGGGGATGCTCGTGCCCTTGACCTGGTTGCGCTGCTCGTACGCGCGCTGCCGGCAGGATTGGCGGCAGTACCGGCGGCGGCGGCCCATCCCCGTCTCGGCCACTTCCCGGCCGCACCACACGCAGGAATCGGGTCTGCGGGAGGCGCCGGTCATGGTCAACCACCTTACTGCGCGGCGCCCCACGGCCCGCCCGGTAAGATGTCGAGGTTGCATCTGCGCGGCGTGCGGGAACCAATCGGGAGGCCGTGGCGTTGTAGATGAGTGTGAACGCTTGGTTCTGGTCCAGGCGTACTCGCGCGGAGACGATCGAGGAGAGGACACAACCATGGCAGATCGCGTACTTCGAGGGAGTCGTCTCGGAGCGGTGAGCTACGAGACCGACCGTGACCACGACCTCGCACCCCGTCGGATGGCAAAGTACCGGTGCGACAACGGTGAGGTCTTCGACATTCCCTTCGCCGACGATGCCGAGATTCCCGGCACCTGGCTGTGCCGCAACGGCCTCGAGGGAACCCTGGTCGAGGGGACTGCACCCGAGGCCAAGAAGGTCAAGCCGCCGCGTACCCACTGGGACATGCTGCTCGAACGCCGTTCCAAGGAGGAACTGGAGGAGCTGCTGAAGGAGCGCCTCGACCTGCTGAAGGCGAAGCGCCGCGGAGCCTGACACAGGCAACCGAACCGTACGAACGCCGTCTCGGCTCTGCCGGGGCGGCGTTCGCCGCGTCCGGGGAGGCTGCGACCCCGGCTTCGGCGCGGACGGGGTGTTCGACACGGACAAGCTTCTGTTGGTCACTGGGCTGGTCACCGTCTCGACAGGACTCATCCAAGTACTCCGATCTGCTGAACGCGGGCGCGTTACATTCCGAGCACACAAAGCACCGAGCGTCACGCCCCGAACACGCAGTCGAAGAAACCACGTATGACCGACCTCTCGGGCTTCCATACCGTTTGAGAGGTAGGTCACATGACCGCTCTCAATCTACTATTCGGTACCGCGGAGTCAAGGGTTTGGTCTTCTCTTCGGGTAGATCTCACACCTGGGGTATGAAATCGGCACCCCGAAACCACGGCCGGTCGGGCGTCCACGACATTTCGGGTGGTCAACCGCTCGTTTCCAGTACAACCGCTCACATTTCGTGGTATTCCCCCACCACCACCCAAACCAAACCTTCCGGTCTGTCGGGCGGTGGTGGTGCGGTCAGCGCACCGAGTGCGGTCGGTTCGCGCTGTCGTCGGGATCGCTGTCCTTGCCGGTGTCGGGTGCGGCATGCCGCGGCCGGCGGCGCGAACGCTCGAGGTGCGGTGCGATCGCGGCGAGAGCGTCCGGCGTCGTCATCGTCCAGTGCGTCGCGTCCACCGGATGCTCGTCGATGTTCCCGTTCACGAACCGGCCCCAGCAGGTCACCGGGTCCACGTGGAAGCCGTCGTCGAGGGCGGCGGTGAAGAACACCAGATCGCCGTCGAACACCCTCGGACGGTGTGCGTCGATCAGTTCGGGGGCCCGCAGCGCATTGCCGTAGATCCGCTCCAGCTCCGCAGCGGTCAGCGCCGCCAGCGGCCCTCCGACGACCCGCAGCAGAGCGGCGGCCCGCTCGGCGTCGAACTGCCCGTCCGGCGCGAGTTCGTCGAGCACACTGTCGTCCGGGAGGTCCAGGCCGACACCGCCGAGAAGATCGGCGGTGGTCGCGGAGTTCTCCACACTGCGGTCGATCCCGACGTAGCTGTCGAGGAGCCCCAGCAGACGCACCTCTTCACCGGCGTCCTGCAACTGCACTGCCATCTCGTGAGCGATGACCCCGCCCAGCGACCACCCCACCAGGTGGTACGGGCCGTGCGGCTGGATCGACCGGATCTCCCGGACGTAGCGGCCGGCGAAATCGGTGATCGTCTCCGGATGCGGCTCGTCCTCGGTCAGCGCCGGCGACTGCAGCCCGTAGATCGGCCGGTCCTGGGTCAGCTCGCGGCCGAGCCCCGCGTAGCTCCACGCGAGCCCGATGAACGGGTGCACACAGAACAGCGGCTCCGCCGTCCCTCTCGTGCGGATCGGCAGAAGCACGTCGAGTGACGCACCGGCACCGTCGACCCCGTCGTTCGTCCACTTCTGGATGCGCTGTCCCAGCGACTGCGGCGTGGGATCGCTGAACATCCATTGCAGCGGAAAGTCGATTCCCAGCTCGGACCCGAGCGCGGACGCGACCCGGGTGGCGATCAGCGAGTTGCCGCCGAGGTCGAAGAAGCTGTCCGTGACTCCCACACGGTCGATCCCGAGCACGTCGGCGAACACCGTGGCGACAGCGCGCTCGGCCGCCGTTCGCGGCGCCTGGTACTCGTCGGCCGCCGACCGGGCGGCCGGTGCGGGCAGGGCCTTGCGGTCGAGTTTGCCGTTCACCGACAGCGGCAGGGCGTCCAGGTGCACGACGTGCGCCGGGATCATGTACGACGGGACGCGGGCGGACAGGTGTGCGCGCACGTCGGACCAGTCGGCCGCCCGCCGCCCCACCAGATACGCCACCAGCGCGTCCTCGCCGCGGTCGTCGCGGTGCACCACCACCACCGCCTGCGACACATCCGCATGCGTCTCCAGAGCCGCCTCGATCTCCCCCAACTCGATCCGCTGCCCCCGCAACTTCACCTGGAAATCGGTACGCCCCACATACTCCACAACCCCATCCGCGCGGCGACGCACCAGATCCCCCGTGCGATACATCCGCCCACCCGCAAACGGGTTCGCCACGAACCGATCCGCCGACAGATCCGGACGATTCAGATACCCCCGCGCCAGCTGATCACCCGCCAGATACAACTCCCCCGCCACCCCGCTCGGCACCGGATGCAACCGCGCATCGAGCACATACAACTGCGTGTTCCACACCGGACGCCCGACCGGCACCGTCACCGTATCCGCAGCACCGGTCTCCCAGAACGTCACGTCGACCGCGGCCTCCGTCGGCCCGTACAAATTATGCAGCTCAGCAGCACTGACCGCCCGGAACCGCGACACCTGCTCCGGCGTCAACGCCTCACCCGAACAGAACACCAACCGCAACGAATCACATTCCACCACAGCCGGTTCCGCAGTGAACACCGACAGCATCGACGGCACGAAGTGGGTGGTCGTCACGTGACGTTCCTGGATCAGCCCCGTCAGGTACCGCGGATCGCGGTGTCCGTCGGGCGCGGCGATCACCAGCGTGGCACCGACCTGCAGCGGCCAGAACAGCTCCCACACCGACACATCGAACGTCACCGGAGTCTTCTGCAGGACGACGTCCGCGCTGGTCAGGGTGTATTCGTGCTGCATCCACAGCAGGCGGTTCACGATCGCACCATGGGTGACCGCGACACCCTTCGGCCGGCCCGTCGACCCGGACGTGAAGATCACGTACGCCGTGTTCGCCGGGGTCAGCGGCCACAGCCGGTCCGCGTCGGTGACGGGCGAGCTGTCGAAGCCGGAGACGTCCTCGGACGCGACGTCGATGACGGGGACCGATCCGCCGCCGGGGAGTCCGGCACCGCTGACCAGCACACATGCCGGCTGTGCGGTGTCGAGTACATGCGCGGTGCGCTCGGCCGGATGGTCCGGATCCACCGGCAGGTAGGCGCCGCCGGCCTTCACGACGGCGTAGATCGCGACGAGCAGATCGATCGAACGGCGCATCGCGACCGCCACCACCGACTCGGGGCCGACGCCCTGCTCGATCAGTCGGCGCGCCAGCCTGTTCCCGCGGGCGTCGAAGTCGGCGTACGTCAACTCGTCCCGGTCGAAGATCAGCGCGATCCGGTCGGGGCCCGCCGCGACCCTCGCGTCGAACAGCGACGCCAGGGTGCCGGCGGGCACATCGTGCGATGTCGCGTTGGTGGCGGCGATCTGCTTCCGTTCGCCGCTGCCGAGGACGTCGATGTCGCCGACCGCGGTGTCCGGACCGTCGGCGGCCGCCCGTAGAACCTGCAGGAACCGCTGTCCGAACACGTGCATGGACGGCTCGTCGAACAGGTCGGAGGCGTACGTGAGGCGGGCTGCGATCCCGTCCGGACTTCCCTCGGAGTCGAATTGCTCCATCAGGGTGAGCTGCAGGTCGAACTTGGCGATGTCGACATCGAAGTCGACGCCGCTCACCGACAGGTCACCCAGTTGAAGGGTCGCCTGGTCGAGATTCTGGAACGTGAGCATCACCTGGAACAGGGGATGCCGCCCGGTGGACCGCGACGGATTGACGACCTCCACGAGGCGCTCGAACGGAACGTCCGCGTGGGAGAAGGCGGCGAGATCGGTCTCGCGCACGTCGGCGACCACTTCGGCGAAGGTCCGGCCTCCGTCGACCTGCTGGCGCAGGACCAGCGTGTTGACGAACATGCCGATCAGGTCGTCGAGTTCGCGTTCGCCACGACCCGCGACGGGGGTGCCGATCGCGATGTCCCCGGTGCCGGAGAGTCGGCTCAGCAACACCGCGAGCGCCGAGTGCACGAGCATGAACAGGGACGCGTTCGCGTCCCGCGCCACACCCAGGAGCGTGCCGTGCAGGTCGGCCGGCACGGCGAAGTCGACGGTGCCGCCCCGGTACGACGCGACCGCGGGACGCGGGCGGTCGGTGGGCAGGTCCAGCTGATCCGGTGCGCCCGCCAGGGTCTGCTTCCAGAACGCGAGTTGCCGCGACGCGACCGATTCGGGATCGGTCTCGTCGCCGAGAAGCGCCCGCTGCCACAGTGCGTAGTCGGCGTACTGCACCGGCAACGGCGCCCAGTCGGGCGTGGTGTCCGCCGACCGCGCCGCGTACGCCGTCATCACGTCCCGCACCATCGGCGCCATCGACCAGCCGTCGCCGGAGATGTGATGGACCACCAGGGCGAGAACGTGCTCCGTCGCGGACATGCGGAAGACCCGCACCCGCACCGGAACCTCCGTGGTGACGTCGAATCCGGTGGTCACCAGGCCGGCGATCAGCGCGGGCAGCGCAGCCTCGTCCGTCGTGACGACGGACAGTTCGCCCCCCACCCGGTCGGTGGGCAGGATCACCTGGTGCGGGCCGTCGGCGGAGTCCGGGTACACCGTCCGCAGCGACTCGTGCCTACCGACGACGTCGGCGACCGCATGCTGCAGTGCGTCGACGTCCAGCGCGCCCGACAGCCGGACCGCCACGGGAATGTTGTGCACCGCGGAGTTCGGGTCGAACCTGTTGAGGAACCACATCCGGTGTTGCGCCGACGACAGCGGAATCCGTTCGGGGCGCACCGCCGGTGTCAGCGCCGGGCGGGCGGGTGCGGTCGCCTCGATCGAATCCAGCAGTGCCGCAAGGGCGGCGACGGTGGGCGCCTCGAACAGGGTTCGAATCTCCACACGGCGCCCGAGTCGCTCGGACAGCCGGGCGATCACCCGGGTGGCGACGAGGGAGTTGCCACCGAGGTCGAAGAAGTTCGCGGCGGTACCGACCTGTTCGACGCCGAGCACGTCGGCGAACACAGCCGCAACCGCTTCCTCCGTGGGTGTCGCGGGAGCGCGGTATTCGACCGTCGCCGAGGCGAAGTCGGGTGCGGGGAGGGCCTTGCGGTCGAGTTTGCCGTTCGAGGTCAGGGGCAGTTGCGCGAGCACGACGAGGGCAGCGGGCACCATGTAGCGCGGCACCGCGGCGCCGACCTCGGCCAGCACCGCGGCGGAGTCGACGGTGGCGCCGTCCTCGGGGACCACGTACGCGACCAGGGCGGTCCCGGTGTGCGGGTGCTGGTGGGCGACGACGACGGCCTGCCCCACCCCCGCGCTCGCGACCAGTGCGGACTCGATCTCGCCGAGTTCGATGCGGAACCCGCGGACCTTCACCTGGAAGTCGGAGCGCTCGAGGTACTCGAGGACGCCCGTGCTGTCCCGGACGCGCCAGCGGACCACGTCGCCGGTGCGGTAGAGCCGCGAACCGGGTGTGCCGAAGGGGTTGGCCACGAAACGTTCGGCCGTCAGGTCGGCGCGAGCGACGTAGCCGCGGGCCAGCTGCTCACCGGCCAGGTACAGCTCACCCGCCACCCCGACGGGGACCGGGTTCAGCCGGGCATCCAGCACGAACACCTGCGTGTTCCACTCGGGTCCGCCGATGGGAACGGTGTCGACGTCGGTCTCGGTGTGTGTCCAGGCGGTCACGGACACGGCGGCCTCGGTGGGCCCGTACAGGTTGTGCAGCGCGACGGTCCCGAACCGGCGGCGGAAGCGGGCGGCGGTGTCGACGGGCAGCGCCTCGCCGATGCACAGCACTCGCCGCAGGGCGGGCTGCTCCCCCGCACCCGGGGTCGCCACGAAGGCCTCCAACAGGGACGGCACGAAATGTGCTGTCGTGATGCGCTGCTGACGCATCAGGTCCGCCAGGTAGGCCGGGTCGCGGTGACCGTCCGGGCGGGCGATGACGAGTCGGGCGCCCGAGGTCAGCGGCCAGAACAGTTCCCACACCGACAGGTCGAACGTGACGGGTGTCTTCTGCACGACGGCGTCGGTGGTGCCCAGCGGGTATTCGTGCTGCTTCCAGCGGAGTTGGTTCGCGATGGCGGCGTGGGTCACGGCGACACCCTTGGGTCTGCCGGTGGACCCGGACGTGAAGATCAGGTACGCCGTGTTCTCCGGCCGCAGCGGGGCGAGGCGTTGCGCATCGGTCACCGATCCGCGTGGTGAGGCGGTGAGGTCGGGGGTGTCGATCTCGAGGACCGGGACGGTCTCGGCGGCGAACCCGTCCGCGGACGTGCTGAGGATGCACACCGGGCGTGCGGTCTCGAGCACGTAGGCGAGTCGGTCGGCCGGATGGGTGAGATCGATCGGCAGATACGCGCCGCCGGCTCGCAGCACCGCGTACATCCCGACCAGCAGTTCGATCGACCGGTTCATTGCGAGTCCCACCACGGATTCCGGCCCCACCCCGCGACCGATCAGGCGGTGGGCGAGCGCGTCGACGCGGCGGTCGAACTCTGCATACGTCAGTTCGGTGCCCTCGAAGAACACCGCGGCCTTCTCGGGTGTGCGCGCCACCTGGGCGGAGAACAGTTCGTCGAGTGTCGTCGGCGGCAGATCGACGCCGGTGTCGTTGAATTCGGCGAGGACCGAACGGCGTTCGGGGCCGTCGAGCAGGTCGATGGCCCCGACGGCCATGTCCGGATCCTGTACGACCGACGCGAGGACGCGGGTGAAGCGTTCCGCGAATGCCCGCACGGTGGATTCGTCGAAGAGGTCGGTGGCGTAGGTGAACTGCGCCTCGATCACGTCCGGGGACCCGTCGGCGTCGTGCTTCTCCGACAATGTCAGGTGCAGATCGAAGTTGGAGATCGTGTTCGGCACGTCGAGTCCCTCGACGTGCAGTCCGGGAAGCTCGAGTGTGGTGGTGGCGAGGTTCTGGAACGAGAACGCGACCTGGAACAGCGGGTGGTGCGCGCGGGACCGGGCCGGGTTCAGCACGTCGACGAGGCGCTCGAACGGAATGTCGGAGTGCGCGAACGCATTCAGATCGGCAGAGCGTGCGTCGGCGAGGCTGTCCGCGAACGAACTCGCGAGGTCCACCTGGGTGCGCAGTACCAGGGTGTTGACGAACATGCCGACGAGTTCGTCGAGGGATTCCTCACCGCGGCCGGCGATGGGTGCGCCGACAGCGATGTCGGACTCGTTGCTCAGTCGCGCGAGCAGTACCGCGAGCGCGGTGTGCATCACCATGAACAGGGAGGTGTTCCGGCCGCGTGCGAGCGCCAGCAGGGCGCGGTGGGTGCCGGCGTCGATGGTGAACGGCACGTGCGCGCCCTGGTGCGACGCGACCGCGGGGCGGGGACGGTCGGTCGGCAGGGACAGCCGGTCGGGCAGGCCCTCCAGTGTGCGGGTCCAGTACGCGATCTGAGCAGCGGCGACCGATTCGGGATCGGCCTCGTCGCCGAGGAGTTCCCGCTGCCACAGGCTGTAGTCGGCGTACTGCACCGGCAGCGGCGTCCAGCGGGGAACGTGCCCCTCGGCGCGGGCGGTGTAGGCGAGCATCACGTCGCGAGCCAGCGGGGCGAGCGACCAGCCGTCCCCCGAGATGTGGTGGGCGACCATCACGAGCACGTAGTCGTCGGCGCCGACCCGGTACATCCGCGCCCGCAGGGGCACGTCCGCGGTCACGTCGAAGCCTGTCGTCACGAGTGCGAGCACCCGCTCGAGGACGTCGTCGGGGTGCGCCGCCACCGGTGTCAGGTCGGGCACCGCGTCTGCGGCGGGCACGATCACCTGGTGCGGGCCGTCGGCGGAGTCGGGATAGACGGTGCGCAACGCCTCGTGCCGCCCGACGAGATCGGCGATCGCGATCTGCATGGCACGCAGGTCCACCTCGCCCGACAACCGGAGCGCGACCGGCAGGTTGTAGGCGGGCGATGCGGTGTCGAACTGGTTGATGAACCACATCCGCTGCTGGGCGAGCGACAGCGGAATGTGTTCGGGACGGGGCTTCGCCGTCAGCGCGGGGCGTCGCACACCGTGGGTGGTGGTCTCGGTGATGTGTGCCGCGAGCGCGGCGACGGTCGGCGACTCGAACACTTCACGGACCCCGACGTGGACGTCGAGTGCGGCGTTGATCCGCGACACCACCTGGGTGGCGAGCAGCGAGTTGCCGCCGAGATCGAAGAAGCTGTCGTGGATGCCGATCTCGGGCAACGCGAGGATGTCCGCGAAGATGCCGGCGACGATCACCTCCATCGGGTTCCGCGGTGCCTCGAATGTCGTGGCCGCGGCAGCGAAGATCGGCTCGGGCAGCGCGGCCCGGTCGAGCTTGCCCGCCGGGGTGAGCGGCAGGGCGTCGAGGAGAGTGACGGAGGCGGGAACCATGTAGGCGGGCAGGGTGCGCCCGACGAAATTCGCGACCTCGACCCGGTCCACGTCCTCACCGGTGAACGGCAGCACGTAGGCGACGAGGGAGGTCTCCCCGTTCGGGTGCTCGTATCCGATCGTGGTGGCGTACTCGATCTGCGGGTGTGCGGTGAGCGCGGCATCGATCTCGCCGAGTTCGATCCGGAACCCGCGGATCTTCACCTGGTGGTCGGTGCGGCCGACGAAATCGAGGACGCGGTTCTCCCGCCACCGGACGAGGTCGCCGGTGCGGTACATCAGGTCGCCGGGCTCGCCGTACGGGTCGGCGACGAAGCGTTCGGCGGTCAGTCCCGGCCGTCCGAGATAGCCGCGGGCGAGGCTCGGGCCTGCGACGTACAGTTCGCCCGGCACGCCCACCGGCACGGGACGCAGCCGGCCGTCCAGCACGAGTGCCCGCACTCCGCGGCTCGGTCCGCCGATGGTGACCGGTTCGCCGGCGCGGAGGGGTTCGGTGATGGACGACATGATCGTCGCCTCGCTGGGGCCGTACGCGTTGACCATGCGACGCCCGGGCGCCCAGCGGGCCACCAGTTCCGGTGGGCACACGTCACCGGCGACCACGACGACGGCAAGGTCGTCGAGCCCGTGATGGTCTACCGACGCCAGCGCCGCCGGAGTGGAGAACGCATGGGTGACGTGCTCGGCGGCGAGCAGTTCGGCGAGTTCCGATCCGCCGTAGATCGTGGGCGGGGCGATGACCATCGTGGCTCCCGCGCCGAGTGCCATCAGCATCTCGAACACCGAGGCGTCGAAGCTCGGGGACGCGAAATGCAGTGTTCGCGAACGGGAGGTGAGCCCGAGGAGCTCACGCTCGTCGGTCACCAGGTTCATCAGACCGCGATGCGTGACCGCGACCCCCTTGGGCCGGCCGGTGGACCCCGATGTGTAGATGACGTACGCCACCTGGTCGGACAGGATCGGCCGCATGCGGTCGCGGTTGGTGAGCGGCAACCGGGATTCCTGGGTGCAGCGCACCTCGAGTGCCGGGTCGTCGAGGAGCATCCACCGGATCGAGTCCGGGAGGAGATCCTGTTTGGCGGACACGGTGATCCCGACCATCGCCCCGGAGTCCTGCACCATGTGCAGGATGCGGTCCGCGGGATAGCCGGGGTCGACGGGCACGAAGGCGGCACCCGTCTTGGCCACTGCCCACACGGCCACCACGGATTCGAAGGACCGCGGAAGCGCCAGCGCGACCCGGGTTTCGGGTCCCACTCCCCTGTCGACGAGCAACCGGGCCAGCTGGTTCGACTGTTCGTCGAGGTCCCGGTACGTGAGGCTCTCACCCTCGAAGACGACGGCGGGTCCGTCGGGCGCCGCGGCGACGGCGTCGGCGAGGATCTCGGGCAGCATCTGCACCGGTCGCGCGTCGGCGCCGCGCACCGGGGTGAGCGCCGCGTATTCCTCGTCGCCGAGGACCGGGATGTCGCCGATCGGCCGCTGCGGGTCGGCGACGACCGCCTCGAAGATCCGCCGCAGCCGGGTCGCGTACCCGGCGGCGGTGCTCTCGTCGAAAATATCTGTCGCGTAGACCAGTTCGGCGTCGATGCCGGCCGCCTCGGCCGTGTCGTCGAGCCGTTCGGTGAGCGTGAAGTGCAGGTCGAACTTCGCGATGCTCGCGTCGAGTGCGAGCGGTTCCACCGACAGTCCGTCCAGTTCGAGTCGGTCGGCGGAGACCGCCTGCACGCCGAGCGCCACCTGGAACAGCGGGTGGTGCGAGGTGGAGCGGACCGGGCTGAGAACCTCCACCAGCCGCTCGAACGGCAGGTCCGCGTGGGCGAACGCCTCGAGGTCGACGTCCCGGGCCTGTTCGAGCAGCGACACGAACGACGCCCCCGGGTCCAGCGTCGTGCGCAACACGAGGGTGTTGACGAACATGCCGATGATGTCGTCGAGTTCCACCCGGCCGCGGCCGGCGACAGCCGTGCCGACGGTGATGTCGGAGGTGGTGCTGAGCCGGCCCAGCAGGACGCTGAGCGCGGCGTGGGCGACCATGAAGATGCTGGCGCCGTGCGCGCGTGCCAGCTCGGCCAGGGCCCGGTGCGTGTCGGCGTCCAGGGTGAAACGGGTCGCCGCGCCCCGATGCGACGGAACGGCCGGCCTGCCCCGGTCGCCCGGCAGATACAACTGGTCCGGGACACCGGCGAGTGTCCGGGTCCAATACTCGAGCTGGGCGACGGCGAGGCTGCCCGGGTCGGATTCGGCACCGAGCACGTCCCGCTGCCACAGCGCGTAGTCGGCGTACTGCACCGGCAGCGGCACCCAGGTGGGCGCCTGGCCTGCCGCGCGGCTCGAGTACGCGATCATCACGTCCCGGATCAGCGGTTCCATCGACACGCCGTCGGCGGAGATGTGATGGACGACGAGGGCGAGCACGTGCTCGGTGTCGCCGAGCGAGTACACCTTCACCCGCAGTGGCACGGCCTGGGAGACGTCGAAGCCGGTCAGCAGGAACTGCTGGAGATCCGCGCGCAGCCCGGCCTCGCTCACGCGGACCGGTGCGACGTCGGGGGTGAACTCTCCGGGTTCGAGGATCACCTGGTGCGGTCCGCCCCGGGAATCGGGGAAGACGGTCCGCAGCGATTCGTGCCGGGTGATCAGATCGTCGATCGCCGCGGCCAGCGCCGCCGTGTCCAACGGTCCGGTGAGCCGGACCGCGGCGGGAAGGTTGTATGCGGGCGAGGACGTGTCGAACTGGTTGAGGAACCACATCCGCTGCTGCGCGAGTGACAGCGGGATCCGGTCGGGGCGGACCGCCGCTGTCAGGGGTGCGATCGCGGCGGACGGACCGTGCCCGTCGAGTCGCCGGGCCAGGGCCGCGACGGTGGGGGCGTCGAACACGTCGCGGATGGCGACGCGTATCTCCGCCGCCACGCCGATGCGGGTGCTGAGCTTGGTGGCGGACAGGGAGTTGCCGCCGAGTTCGAAGAAGTTGTCGTCGACGCCGACCCGGGGGACGCCGAGGAGTTCGGCGAAGATCCCGGCGACGAGGCGTTCGGTCTCGGTGCGGGGCGCCGTGTAGTCCGCCGTCACGGTGAACACCGGTGCGGGCAAGGCTCTCTGGTCGACTTTGCCGTTCGGTGTCAGCGGCAGTTCCGCCAGCGTGATCAGCAGCGACGGAATCATGTAGGAGGGCAGGCTGCCCGCCGCCTCGGCGAGCACGGCGTCCGGGTCCAGTGTGATTCCGCGCCTCGGCACGACGTACCCGACCAGGTGATCGCCGGCGTGCGGGTCCGAATGCGGGACGACGATCGCCTGCTCCACGTCTTCGTGACGAAGCAGTGCCGACACGATTTCGCCGAGTTCGATGCGGAATCCGCGGACCTTCACCTGGAAGTCGGTGCGCCCGAGGTACTCGAGCCGGCCCGCCGCGTTCCAGCGGACCAGGTCGCCAGTGCGGTACAGCCGCGCGCCCGATGTGGAGAAGGGGTCGGCGACGAAGCGTTCGGCGGTGAGGTCGGGGCGGGACAGGTATCCGCGGGCGAGCTGGACGCCACCGAGGTACAGCTCTCCCGCCACACCGACCGGCACCGGGCGCAGTCGGCCGTCCAGAACGAGGGTGCTGGTGTTCCAGACGGGCAGACCGACCGGGACGGTGTCGGAGTTGTCGGACCGGGCCGCGAAGAATGTGGTGGTCACCGCCGCCTCGGTGGGTCCGTACGTGTTGTCGATCTCCGCGGGATGGGACGCCCGGAACTCGTCGATCGTCTCCGGGGACACCGCTTCGCCGCCGACCAGCACCTGCCGCAGCGCCGGCAGGTCCTCGAGGCCGGGGCCGGACGTCAGGGCCGCCAGCATCGCCGGCACGAAGTGCACGACGGTGACGCCGTGTGCGCGAAGGACGCCCACGAGGTACTCGGGGTCGCGGTGCCCGTCGGGTTCGGCAACGACGAGCCGGCCGCCGGAGACGAGCGGCGCGAAGCACTCCCACACCGAGACGTCGAACGTCACCGGGGTCTTGAGCAGCATCGTGTCGGCGGTGCCGAGCGCGTACTGCTCACGCAGCCATGCGAGTTGCGCCGCGATCGCCGCATGGGAGACGGCGACCCCCTTGGGCCGCCCCGTGGAACCGGAGGTGAAGAGGACGTACGCCGTGTTGTCCGGGCGCAGCGGCGCGACCCGTTCGTCGGCGCGGATCGGCTCCCCGCCGAACTCTGCCGGGTCCGGGTCTGCGGGGACGATCGCCCGCACCCCGTACCGTGTCGTCGCGGTCGGTGTGAGCAGCGCGCTGCTCGTGAGCACCAGGGATGCGGCGGACTGCTCGACGATGTCGCTGTTGCGCTGCGCCGGTTGACCGGGATCGAGTGGGGTGTAGGCGCCGCCTGCCCTCACCACGGCGTGGACCGCGACGAGCAGGTCGAGCGACCGCGGGATCTCGATCGCCACGACGACGTCGGGGCCGACACCGTCGCCGATGAGCCTGCGCGCGAGGCGGTTCACCCGGGCATCGAACTCCGCGTACGTCAGCGTCGTGTCGCGCCAGAGCACCGCATCGGCATCCGGCGTCGTCCGTGCCTGTTTGTCGAGGAGACCGGCGAGGGTGGGCTGCGCCGTCTCCCGTGTCGCGCCGTGTGACAGTGCGAGCAGACGCAGCCGGGCATCGTCGCCGAGCAGGTCGAGGTCGCCGACCGTGGTTCGAGGATCGCGGGTCAGTCCTGTCAGGACCCGGAGGAAGGACTCGCCGATCCGCAGCGCGGTGTCCTCGTCGAAAAGGTCCTTGGCGTAGCCGAGTTCGAGATCGAGCCCTGCCGGGTTCATCTCGTCGTCGTGGCGTTCGCCGAGCACGAAGTTGAGGTCGAACTTGGCGATCGGCGATGCGATCTCGAGCGCGGATACCTCCAGTCCCGGCAGTTCGAGTGTCGGGGTCCGCAGGTTCTGCAGTGCGAGCGCCACCTGGAACAGCGGGTGGAACGCGGTGGAACGGGTCGGGTTGATCGCGTCGACCAGCTGCTCGAACGGCACGTCGACATGGGAGAACGCCTCGAGGTCGACGCGCCGGACCTGCTCGAGCAGTTCGGCGCCCGTCGATTCGGGTTGCACGTCGGTGCGCAGCACCAAGGTGTTGACGAACATGCCGACGAGTCCGTCGAGGGACTGCTCGCCGCGGCCCGCGACGGATGTTCCGATCGCGACGTCGGGGCCGGCCCCGATCCGGGACAGGAGCGCGGCGAGTGCGGTGTGGACGACCATGAACAGGCTGGCGTGGTGGGTGCGCGCCACGTCCAGCAGACGCAGATGGTCGTCGCCGTCCAGGGCCAGCCGTACCGTGCCGCCGCGGTTCGACGGAGCCGGCGGACGGGGGCGGTCGGTGGGCAGTTCGACCTGGTCCGGCAGATCCGCGAGTGTTCGCTTCCAGTAGGCGATCTGGCCGGCGGCCAGCGACTGCGGATCGTGCTCGTCGCCCAGCAGTTGACGCTGCCACACCGCGTAGTCGGCGTACTGCACCGGCAACGCGTCCCAGGCCGGCGTGTCACCGGTGGTCCGGGCCGCGTAGGACGTCATGACATCGGAGGCGAGGGGAATGAACGACCAGCCGTCCGCGGAGATGTGATGGACGACGAACAGCAGGATGTGCTCCGAGCGGCTCTCACGGAACAGGTGGACCCGCAGCGGGAGGTCGGTGGTGACGTCGAACCCGGCGGACGCGTGCCGCAGGATCGCACCGGTCAGGTCTTCACCGGACAGACGTGACGGTGTCAGATCGAGGGGGATCGACTCCACCGGGACGATCACCTGATGCGCCCCGTTCTCGGTCGCCGGGTAGACGGTGCGCAGCGCCTCGTGCCGCTCCAGCACGTCGCCGAGCGCCGCACGCAGGGTTGCGACATCGATCCTGCCGGACATGCGCAGCGCGAGCGGAATGTTGTACGCGGCCGAGGCGGTGTCGAACTGGTTCAGGAACCACATCCGCTGCTGCGCCGGCGACAGCGGGATCAGCGCGGGCCGCTCACCGGCGACGAGGGCGGGCCGCTCGACCGTTGTCTCGGACAGCGCGGCGATCGCGAGTTCGCGCACGGTGGGGTGGTCGAACAGGGTGCGGACGGAGATGCGTGTTCCCAGCGCCGCACCGACCCGGGAGACGACCTGGGTGGCGGACAGCGAGTTGCCGCCGAGGTCGAAGAAGTTGTCGTCCAACCCGATCGACGGCTCGCCAACCACGTCGGCGAAGACGGCGGCGATCGCCTCCTCGGCCGGGGTCTGGGGCGCCGTGAATTCGCTGCGGCGCGCGAACACCGGTGTGGGGAGGGCGTTGCGGTCGAGCTTGCCCGCCGCCGTCAGCGGCAACGACTCCAACACCATGATCGACGACGGCACCATATACCCCGGCAACCGCTCCCCCACGAACCCCGCGAGTGCACCGGTATCGACCACCACATTCGGCGCCGGCAACACATACGACACCAGACGACTGCTCCCGGAACCGTCGTCATACCCGACCGTGTGCGCGAACTCCACCACCTCATGCGCCGCCAACACCACATCGATCTCACCCAGCTCGATCCGGAAACCCCGGATCTTCACCTGAAAATCACTGCGGCCCAGAAACTCCAGAACCGGGGGTCCGTCCGGGGCGGTCATCCAGCGGACCACGTCACCGGTGCGGTACATCCGCCCGCCGGTGCCGAACGGACACGCCACGAACCGCTCCGCCGTCAACCCGGTCCTGTGCACATACCCACGAGCCAAGCTGGACCCGAGGACGTACAACTCGCCGCGCACCCCCAACGGAACCGGACGCAACCAGTGGTCGAGGACGACGAGGTCGACACCCACGGTCGGTGACCCGATGCTCACCCGCTGCCCCGGCACCAACGGACCGGTCGCCGACGACATGATCGTCGCCTCACTCGGACCGTACGCATTGACCATCACCCGGCCCGGCGCCCACCTCGCCACCAACTCCGGCGGACACACATCACCCGCCACCACGACGGTCTCGAGGCCCGGTATCCCGGCCGGATCGAGCGACGCCAATGCCGCCGGCGTGCAAAACGCATGCGACACCCGCTGCCCGGCAAGGAACTCCGCCAACTCCGAACCACCGAAAATACTGGTCGGCGCAACCACCAGCGTCGCCCCCGCACACACCGCCATCACCAACTCGAACACCGACGCATCGAAACTCGGCGACGCGAAATGCAACACCCGCGACCCCGCCGACACCCCCAACCGGTCCCGCTCGTCCGCAGCCAGATTCACCACACCCCGATGCGTGACCGCCACACCCTTCGGCCGACCCGTCGACCCCGACGTGTAAATCACATACGCCGGATGATCCAACGACAACACACCGGTGCGGTCGGCGTCGGTGACCGCATCCGCCGGATACGAGGCGAGCGCCGACACGAACTCGGCGTCGTCGAGGACGATCCAGTGCGTGCAGTCCGGCAAACCCTCGCGCAGCGCGGCCGTGGTCACACCGATCGGCGCCCCACAATCCGCCAACATGAACGCAATGCGATCAGACGGATAACCCGGATCCACCGGAACGAACGCCGCACCCGTCTTCGCCACCGCCCAGGTTGCGACCACGGACTCGAGCGACCGTGGCAATGCCAGCGCGACGGAAACCTCCGGACCGACCTGCATGGCGGCGAGCAGTCGCGCCAGGCGGTTCGATTCGGCGTCCAATTCCCGGTACGTGAGCGTGCTGGTGGCGTCCACGGACGCACCGAGCACTGTCGGGGCGACGAGGGCATCGCCGTCCGGGTTGCTGCGCACGGCACGGGCGAGCAGATCCGGCAGCGTGGCGGGTGCGAGTCCGGGCCCGCCCGTTGCCGGGACGAGGACTTCCCGTTCGGTGTCCTGAAGTATGTCGAGATCACCGACGGCGGTGCCCGGGTCGGAGATCACGGCCGCGAGAATCCGCTGCAGTCGCCACCCGAGGTCGCGGACGGTGGACTCGTCGAACAGGTCGGTGGCGTAGGTGAATTCGGCACGCATCCCGGACGGTGCTCCGGTGTCGTCGACATTCTCGCCCAACGTCAGCTGGAGGTCGATCTTGGCGACCCCCGGATCCACGTCCTCGACGCAGATCCGCAATCCCGGCAGTTCGTACTCGTCCGCCTGCACCGGGTTCATCGACAGCGCAACCTGATAGATCGGGTGATGCGCCGGGGTGCGCGCCGGGGCGAGCACGTCGACCAGCCGCTCGAACGGGATGTCCGCGTGGGCGAACGCTGCGAGGTCGGTGTCGCGCACCGTGCGCAGCAACTCGGCGAAGCTGTCTCCGTTCCGAACGGCTGTGCGCAGAACGAGGGTGTTGACGAACATGCCGACCAGGTCGTCGAGTGCGCGTTCGCCGCGTCCGGCGATCGGGGTGCCGATCGCGACGTCGTCGGTGGCCGACAGGCGCCCCAGTAGAAGCGCGAACGCGGCGTGGGCCACCATGAACGTGGTGGCCCCGTGTTCCCGGGCCAGACGCTGAATGCCCCGATGGGTGTCGGGGTCGATGCTGAAGCCCACGGACCGCCCGGCGAACGTCGGCTGAGCCGGACGTGGCCGGTCGAAGGGCAGCCGCAGTTCGTCGGGCGCGCCGGCGAGTGTGCGCGTCCAGTATCCGAGTTGGGTGGCCATGACGGATTCGGCGTCGTCCCCGCTGCCGAGAACCTCCCGCTGCCACACGCTGAAGTCGGCGTACTGGACCTCGAGCGGCGCCCACTGTGGGGTCTGCCCGTGCGCGCGGGCCGCGTAGGCAACCATGACGTCGCGGCCGAGTGGTCCGAACGACCAGCCGTCGGCCGCGATGTGGTGCAGCGAGACCGCCAGGACGTGCTCGGTGGGGGCCGTGCGGAAGAGCATCGCCCGTACCGGTGTCTCCGCGGTGACGTCGAATCCGCGGGACGCGAACGCCACCATTCGGCCGAGGAGGTCGATCTCGGTCACGTCGACCGGCTCCAGTGTCACCGAGACGTCGGATGCGGGCACCACGATCTGCTCGGGGCCGTCCCCGCCGTCCGGGAACACCGTGCGCAGCGACTCGTGACGTTCGACGACGTCGTCGAACGCCGCCGCCAACGCCGCCGTGTCGATCGCGCCGGACAACCGCACCGCGAACGGCAGGTTGTAGGCCGGTGAGTCGGCGTCGAACTGGTTGAGGAACCACATGCGCTGCTGCGCGAGCGACAGCGGGATGCGGGCGGGCCGGGTCACTGCGGTCAGGGCCGGGCGCGCATCACTGGTGGTGGAGTCGATGCGCAACGCCAGTGCGGCCACGGTGGGCGCATCGAACACGTCGCGAACCGACAGGCGGGTTCCGGTCGCCTCGGTGATGCGCGCCGTCACCCGGGTGACGGACAGCGAGTTGCCGCCGAGATCGAAGAAGCTGTCGTGCACACCGATCCGGCCGGCATCCAGCACGTCGGCGAACACGTTCGCGAGCGTCTGCTCCCCCTTGTTGCGAGGTGCCACGTATTCGGTTGCATTCGAGACGAACTCGGGTGCCGGGAGGGCCTTGCGGTCCAGCTTGCCGCTCGTGTTCAGCGGAAACTCGTCGAGCAGCACCACGGCCGACGGCAGCATGTACGACGGAAGTGAACCCGCTGCGTGGCGGCGCAGGTCCGCGACATCCAACTGAGTGCCGGGCACTGCCACCACGTAGGCAGCCAGGTGGTCGCCGGTCGTGGCATCCGAGTAGACGAGAACGGCAGCACCCGTCAGATCCGGATGCGACCGCAGCACCGTCTCGATCTCACCCAGCTCGATCCGCTGACCACGAAACTTCACCTGGAAATCGGTCCGCCCAATGTACTCGAGCACCCCGTCCTTCCGGCGTCGCACCAGATCGCCCGTCCGGTACATCCGCGCCCCGGCACCACCGAACGGATTCGCCACGAACCGATCCGACGTCAAATCCACCCGACCGAGATACCCCCGCGCGAGCTGGATGCCACCGAGGTAGAGCTCCCCCGACACTCCCGCAGGCACCGGGTGCAACCGCGAATCCAGCACGTACACCTGGGTGTTCCACTCCGGCACCCCGATCGGCACCGTGGTGTCGTCGGCGTCGGAAGTCTCCCAGTACGTCACCGACACCGCGGCCTCCGTCGGCCCGTACAGATTGTGCAGGCCGGCAGTCGACATGTCCCCGAACCGCACCACCGTCTCCGGCGGCAACGCCTCACCGATCACGAACACGTGCCGCAGACTCGAACACGAGCCGGCGGGTACCGACGCAACGAACACATCCAGCATCGACGGCACGAAATCGGTGACCGTCACCCCCTGTTCGTCGATCACCTCCGCCAGATACACCGGATCCCGGTGCCCGTCCGGACTCGCCAACACCATCGCCGCACCGGCCTGCAACGGCCAGAAGAACCCCCACACCGACACGTCGAACGTCGTCGCCGTCTTCTGCAACAACACGTCGCGGTCGGTCAGCCCGTACTCGGACTGCATCCACACCAACTGGTTGACGATCGCCGCATGCGGGACCGCCACCCCCTTCGGCTTCCCCGTCGACCCCGACGTGTACATCACGTACGCGGTATTGGACGGGCGCAGCGGAGCGATCCGGTCGGCATCGGTGATCGGATTCGACTCGAACTCGGACAGATCCAGCCCGTCGATCTCGAGCACCGAGAACGTACCGGGAAGGTCGCCGCGGTCAGCGGCGGTGCTCAGAACACACACCGGCCTCGCCGAGGCGAGCACGTAGCCGATGCGATCGACCGGGTGATCCGGATCGACCGGCACATACGCACCACCGGCCTTCACCACCGCATACATGCCCACCACCAGGTCCGGCGAGCGTCGCATCGCCAGCACCACCCGCGACTCCGGCCCCACACCACACGAGACCAGGTACCGCGCCAACCGGTTCACCCGAGCATCGAACTCCGCGTATGTGAGTGCAGCGCCCTCGAACACCACCGCCGTCGCGCCCGGGGTGCGCGCCACCTGCGTATCGAACAGATCCGGCAGCGTGGCGACAGGAACGTCGTGGTCGGTCGAGTTCCAGCGCCTCAGGGCGGCGCTCTCGTCGGTGTCGAGCAACGGGATGTCGCCGACACGCGTCCCGGCGTCCGTGGTGACCGCACCGAGGATTGCGGTGAATCGCGCGGCGATGGAGGCAGCCGTGTCCTCGTCGAACAGATCCGAGGCGTACGTCAGTTGCGCGGTGATCCCGTCGGGATCGCCGTCGGCGGCGAACCGCTCGACGAGGGTGAAGTGCAGATCGAATTTCGCGACGTCGATGTCGGTGTCGAGTCCGCGCAGGGTGAGTCCGTCGAGTTCGAGTGTGGTCTGCTCCAGGTTCTGGAAGGTGAGCATCACCTGGAACAACGGGTGCCGGGCAGCGTGCCGGGTGGGGCTGAGCACCTCCACCAGCCGTTCGAACGGCACGTCGGCGTGGGAGAACGCCGCGAGATCCGCGTCCCGGACGTGGTCGAGCAGGTCGGTGAATGCCGAACCCGGATCGACGGGGGTCCGCAGGGTCACCGTGTTGACGAACATGCCGATCAGATCGTCGAGTTCGCGTTCGCCGCGGCCCGCGACGGGCGTGCCGATGGTGACGTCCGAGGAGGCGCTGAGACGCCCGAGCAGGACGGCGAGTGCGGTGTGCACGACCATGAACAGCGTGGCCCGCCGGGACTGTGCGAGTGCAGCCAGCGCGCGGTGCGTGGACGCGCCGACGGCGAAGTCGACGTGCCGACCGCGGTAGGACTGCTCCGCGGGTCGCAGCCGGTCCGCCGGGAGATCGAGCTCGTCGGGAACACCCGCGAGGGTGTTCGTCCAGAAGTCGAGTTGCCGGGCCGCGAGAGAGTCGGGGTCGGATTCTTCGCCGAGCAGGTCACGGTGCCAGAGGGCGTAATCGGCGTACTGCACGGGAAGCGCCGTCCAGGTGGGTCGCTCGCCCCGTGTGCGGGCCGCGTACGCGATCATCACGTCGCGCACCATCGGTGCCATAGACCAGCCGTCGCCGGAGATGTGATGCACCACCAGTGCCAGTACGTGGTCGTCGGCGCCCACCCGGATCAGCGTGACGCGGACCGGCAGGTCGATCGTGACGTCGAAACCGGTGGCGAAGAAACGTCCGAGGACGGTCTCCAGTTCGTCCTCACCGACGGCCGCGACAGACAGGGTCGGGCGTGCGTCGACGGTGTCGCGCACGACCTGGTGCGGGCCGGTCGCCGAATCCGGGAACACCGTGCGCAGCGTTTCGTGGCGGTCGATCAGGTCGGCGATGGCCGCCTCGAGGGCCGCCCGGTCGAGTGTCCCGGTGAACCGCACCGCGAACGGCAGGTTGTAGGCAGGGGACGACGGGTCGAACTGGTTGAGGAACCACATGCGCTGCTGGGCCGGCGACAACGGAACCTGTTCCGGCCGCTCCCGCCGGGTCAGCGCCGGCCGGGTGTCCGCACTGCCGCACTGCGACAGTCGGGCGGCGAGTTCCGCGACGGTCGGCGACTCGAACAGGTCCCGCACCGCGAGCGGCACATCGAGTTCATTGCGGATCCGGGACACCAGCTGGGTAGCGATCAGTGAGTTGCCGCCGAGGTCGAAGAAACTGTCGTGGACACTCACCCGGTCGAGTCCGAGTACCGTGCCGAACACCGCAGCGACGGAGTGTTCGACGGTCGTGGACGGTGCGATGTATTCACCCGCAGCCGAGGAGAATTCCGGCGCGGGGAGGGCCTTGCGGTCCAGCTTGCCGCTCGTGTTCAGCGGGAACTCGTCGAGCAGCATCGTCGCCGACGGCAACATGTACGAGGGCAGTGCTTCGGACGCGTACGCGCGCAATGCCGCGGCGTCGACAGCGCGATCGGGCGCGGGAACCACATACGCCACGAGATGATCGCCCGTCGTGGCATCCGAGTGGACGAGAACGGCAGCACCCGTCAGATCCGGATGCGACCGCAGCACCGTCTCGATCTCACCCAGCTCGATCCGCTGACCACGAAACTTCACCTGGAAATCGGTCCGCCCGATGTACTCGAGCACCCCGTCCTTCCGGCGTCGCACCAGATCGCCCGTCCGGTACATCCGCGCCCCGGCACCACCGAACGGATTCGCCACGAACCGATCCGACGTCAAATCCACCCGGCCGAGATACCCCCGCGCGAGCTGGATGCCACCGAGGTAGAGCTCCCCCGACACTCCCGCAGGCACCGGGTGCAACCGCGAATCCAGCACGTACACCTGGGTGTTCCACTCCGGCACCCCGATCGGCACCGTGGTGTCGTCGGCGTCGGAAGTCTCCCAGTACGTCACCGACACCGCGGCCTCGGTGGGCCCGTACAGATTGTGGAGTCCGGCGGACGACAAGGCCCGGAACCGACTCGAGGTTTCGGGGGGAAGCGCCTCGCCGATCACGAACACGTGCCGCAGGGTGACGCAGGAGGTTGCCGAGGCCGCGGCGATGAAGACGTCGAGCATCGACGGCACGAAGTCGGTGATCGTCACCTCGTGCTCGTCGATCGTGCGTGCGAGATAGGCCGGATCCCGGTGTCCGTCCGGGGCGGCCAGCACCATGGTGGCGCCGACCTGCAACGGCCAGAAGAATCCCCACACGGAGACGTCGAAGGTGGTTGCCGTCTTCTGCAACAACACATCCCGTTCGGTGAGCGCATATTCCGACTGCATCCACAGCAACTGGTTGACGATGCCCGCGTGCGGCACCGCCACCCCCTTCGGTTTACCGGTGGACCCGGACGTGTAGATGACGTAGGCGGTGTTGCCCGCGCGCAGGGGAAGCAACCGAGCGGTGTCGGTGACGCGCGTGGCGGAGAAGTCGGTCAGGTCCAGGTCGTCGATGGTGACCACCTCGACGCCGGACGGAATTGCGGTGCGATCCGCACTCGTGGTCAGGACGCGTACCGGCCCGGCAGACTGCAGCACGTATCCGATGCGGTCGGCGGGATGATCCGGGTCGACGGGCACGTAGGCGCCGCCCGCCTTGACGACGGCGTACATTCCCACCACGAGGTCCAGCGAGCGCCGCATCGCCAGCGCGACCCGCGACTCGGGACCCACACCGCACGACACGAGATACCGGGCGAGTCGGTTCGCCCGCTCGTCGAGCTCGGCGTAAGTCAAGGAGGCGGTGCCGAAGACCAGGGCCGTCGCGCCGGGAGTGCGCGCCACCTGTGCGTCGAACAGATCTGGCAGGGTGGTGACGGGAACGTCGTGGTCTGTGGCGTTCCACTCGGACAGTTCACGGAGGCGCGCGGCGGGGTCGGCGATCGCGATGTCGCCGACCGGCGTCTGCGGTGCGGCGGTGACGGCTTCGAGGATCCGGACGAACTGTGCGCCGAACGAGCGGATCGTGCTCTCGTCGAACAGTTCGGTGGCGTAGTTGAATTCGGCGGCGATGGGGCCGGGCCTGCCGTCGGCGCCGTGGGTGTCGGTGAGGACGAGTTGCAGGTCGAATGCGGCGACGTCGGGGAGGACCGGTTCGCTCGACACCGACAGGCCGGGGAGTTCGAGGTGCGCGGGTGCGTGGTTCTGGAAGAACAGGGCGACCTGGAACAGCGGGTGGTGGGCAGCGGTGCGGGTGGGGTTCAGGTGCTCCACGAGACGTTCGAACGGCACATCCGTGTGGGCGAACGCGGTGAGGTCCACGTCTCGGACCTGCTGCACCAGTTCGGTGAACGGAGACGCCGGGTCCACCTGCGCGCGGAGCACGAGGGTGTTGACAAACATGCCGACCAGGTCGTCGAGGTCGCGGTCGCCTCGGCCGGCGACGGGCGTGCCGATCGCGATGTCGGTGGTCGCGCTGAGCCGGCCGAGCAGCACCGCCAGGGCGGAGTGCGCGACCATGAACAGGGTGGCGTTCTGTGTGCGGGCCAGGGTCGACAGGCGGTGGTGCAGTTCCGTTGAGATCTCCCAGGACAGGGTCGCGCCGTGTTTCGACGCGACCGCAGGTCGGGCTCGGTCGGTGGGCAGGGCGATGCTGTCCGGCAGCCCGGACAGTGCGGTTCCCCAATAGTCGAGTTGACGGGCGGCCCGGGAGTTCGGGTCGTCCTCCGCGCCGAGGAGTTCTCGTTGCCAGAGTGTGTAGTCGGCGTACTGCACCGGCAGCGGCGTCCACTGCAGGTCGTGGCCGCCGCTGTGCGCGGCGTACGCGAGCATCAGGTCGCGGGACAGCGGCGCGAAAGACCATCCGTCGGCGGCGATGTGGTGCACCACCAAGGTCAGCACGTGTTCGTCGTCCCGTACGCGCAGCAGTCGTGCGCGCACGGGGATCTCGGTGGTGACGTCGAAGCCGGTGAGGGCGAACGCCCGGATCGAGTTGTCGAGGTCGGCCTCCCGGGCCTCGACGACGGTGACGCCGAGGTCGACGTCCTGGGCGTCGAGGATGCGCTGCCAGGGTCCCGTGTCCGAACCGGGGAACACGGTGCGCAGCGATTCGTGCCGGTTCAGCACGTCACGGAGCGCGCGACTCAGTGCCGTGACGTCGAGGTCACCCGAGAACCGCACGGCGAGAGGCAGGTTGTAGACGGGGCTCGAGGTATCGAACTGGTTGAGGAACCACACCCGCTGCTGGGCGGGCGACAACGGCACTCGCTCGGGCCGCACCTGCGGGGCCAGAGCCGGACTCGAGAGGTGTGCGTCGCGGTCGACGCCCTCGTACCGTTGCGCGAGCCCGCCGACGGTCGGCGCATCGAAGACGTCGCGCAGCGACACCGGAACGCCGAGCGCCGTGCGCAGTCGCGACACCAGTCGGGTGGCGACGAGGGAGTTGCCGCCGAGGTCGAAGAAGTGGTCGTGGATGCCGACCCGCTCGACCCCCAGGATTTCGGCGAACACACCGGCGACGACCTCCTCGGCGGGGGTCCGCGGCGCCACGTATTCGGTGGTCGCAGCGTCGAGGTCCGGTGCGGGCAGGGCCTTGCGGTCGAGTTTGCCGTTCACCGACAGCGGCAGGGCGTCGAGGTGCACGACGTGCGCCGGGATCATGTACGACGGGACGCGGGCGGACAGGTGTGCGCGCACGTCGGACCAGTCGGCCGCCCGCCGCCCCACCAGATACGCCACCAGCGCGTCCTCGCCGCGGTCGTCGCGGTGCACCACCACCACCGCCTGCGACACATCCGCATGCGTCTCCAGCGCCGCCTCGATCTCCCCCAACTCGATCCGCTGCCCCCGCAACTTCACCTGGAAATCAGTACGCCCCACATACTCCACAACCCCATCCGCGCGACGACGCACCAGATCCCCCGTGCGATACATCCGCCCACCCGCAACAAACGGGTTCGCCACGAACCGATCCGCCGACAGATCCGGACGATTCAGATACCCCCGCGCCAGCTGATCACCCGCCAGATACAACTCCCCCGCCACCCCGCTCGGCACCGGATGCAACCGCGCATCGAGCACATACAACTGCGTGTTCCACACCGGACGCCCGACCGGCACCGTCACCGTGTCCGCAGCACCGGTCTCCCAGAACGTCACGTCGACCGCGGCCTCCGTCGGCCCGTACAAATTGTGCAGCTCAGCAGCACTGACCGCCCGGAACCGCGACACCTGCTCCGGCGTCAACGCCTCACCCGAACAGAACACCAACCGCAACGAATCACATTCCACCACAGCCGGTTCCGCAGTGAACACCGACAGCATCGACGGCACGAAGTGCATCGTGGTGATGCGGTGCCGACGGATGAGGGTGGCGAGGTAGTCGGGGTCGCGGTGTCCGTCCGGCGCGGCGATCACCAGCGTGGCACCGACCTGCAGCGGCCAGAACAGCTCCCACACCGACACATCGAACGTCACCGGAGTCTTCTGCATCACCGCGTCGTCCGGACTCAGCCGGTATTCGTGCTGCATCCACAGCAGGCGGTTCACGATCGCACCATGGGTGACCGCGACACCCTTCGGCCGGCCCGTCGACCCGGACGTGAAGATCACGTACGCCGCGTTGCCCGCGGTGAGCGCGGTGGAGATCGGGTCCGGGTCCTCGTCGGGAAGGTCGAGGGTGTCGATGTTCACCACCGGTGCGGCGGTAGTGAAGGTGGTGTCGTCGGCGGCGCGCGTCAGCACGCACACCGGCTGGGCGGTGTCGAGCACGTACGCGGTGCGCTCGGCGGGGTGATCGGGATCGATCGGCAGGTAGGCGCCGCCAGCCTTCACGATCGCATAGACGGCGACGAGCAGATCGATCGAACGGCGCATCCCGACCGCGACGACGGACTCCGGTCCCACTCCACTTCTGATCAGGTAGCGGGCGAGGAGGTCTGTGTGCTCGTCGAATTCGGCGTACGTCAGCCACCGGTCCTCGAATACCAGCGCCACCGCGTCGGGAGTGGCGGTGGCCTGGGCCGCGAACAACGACACGAGAGTGTCTGCCGGTACCGGGTGGTCCGTCGCGTTGGCCGCCGCGAGGGCGGACCGTTCGTCCGCGTCGAGCAGGTCGATGTCGCCGACCGAGACCGGCGGGTTGTCGACGACCACGTCGAGGAGCCTGCCGAACCGTTCGCCGATCGACACGACGGTGTTCTCGTCGAACAGGTCTGTCGCATAGGACAGTTGCCCGGCCAGACCCGCGGCGGCGCCGGCGGAGTCGAATTGCTCGACAACGGTGAGCTGCAGGTCGAACTTCGCCACGTGGACGTCGATCTCGGCGGCCTCGACCTCGAGTCCGTCGAGTTCCACCCGGGTGTTCGCCGTGTTCTGGAACGTGAGCATCACCTGGAACAGCGGATGGTGCGCCGACGACCGGGCGGGGCTGAGCACCTCCACGAGGCGCTCGAACGGGACGTCGCCGTGCTGGAAGGCGGCGAGGTCGGCGGCGCGGGTCCGGGCGAGAACGTCCTCGAACGTGTCACCGAGGTCGACGGTCGTGCGGAGCGCGAGGGTGTTGACGAACATCCCGACGAGGTGGTCGAGGGCCTCCTCGCCGCGTCCCGCGACGGGCGTGCCGATCACGATGTCCGATCCGGCGCCGAGCCGGCGGAGTAGTACGGCCAGCGCGGCGTGCGTGACCATGAATGGCGTCGTGCCGGTGCTCTGTGCGAGATCGACGAGACGCCCGTGGACGTCGGCGGGGATCGTGAACTCGACGCGCCCGCCGCGGTGCGACATCTCGGCGGGCCTCGTGCGGTCGGTGGGCAGCTCGATCAGCTGCGGCACGCCGGCGAGCGCTGCCCGCCAGTGTGCGATCTGCTTGGCGGACAGGCTGTTCGGGTCGTCTTCCGACCCCAGTAGGTCCCGCTGCCAGAGGCTGTAGTCGAGGTACTGCACGGGGAGCGGCGCCCAGATGGGTGCGTGCCCGGCGGCGCGCGCCGCGTACGCGACCATCACGTCGGCGGCGAGTGGTGTCATCGACCAGCCGTCGGCGGCGATGTGGTGGACGACGAGGACGAGGACGTGCCGCTCGGGCGCCTCACGGAACAGCCCGGCGCGCAGCGGTGTGTCAGTGCTGAGGTCGAATCCGGTGCCGCCGAGGGCCGTCACCGCGGCGGTGAGCGAATCGGCGTCGACGTCGATCGGATCGTGGCCGGCCAGCAGGCTCACGGCGGGCATGACCCGCTGGTGGGGTCCGTCGGCGCTGTCGGGGAAGACGGTGCGCAGCGCCTCGTGGCGTTCCTGAACGTCGCCGAGCGCTCTGCGCAGGGCGTCGCGGTCGAGTACACCGGTCAGCCTCAGCGCGATCGGCAGGTTGTAGGCGGGCGACGCCGTGTCGAACTGGTTGAGGAACCACATCCGTTGCTGCGCTAAGGACAGCGGCACGCGGTCGGGCCGTTGCCGCGCCTCCAGTGCCGGCCGCGGATCGGTGTGCGAACCGGCTTGTGCCGCGGCGGCGGCCAGTTGCGACACCGACGGCGACTGGAAGAGGTCCCGAACCCCGATCCGCACACCGAGGGCGGTGTTCACCCGGGACACGACCTGGGTTGCCGTCAGCGAATTGCCGCCGAGGTCGAAGAAGCTGGTGTCGACGCTCAGTTCGGGCAGGCCGAGGACGTCGCGGAAGATCCCGAGAAGGGTCTCCTCGGTGACCGTCCGGGGGTGCACGAGGTCGGCCGACGATGCGGCGAAGACGGGTGTGGGGAGGGCGTTGCGGTCGAGCTTGCCCGCCGCCGTCAGCGGCAACGACTCCAACACCATGATCGACGACGGCACCATGTATCCGGGAAGACGCGTCCCGACGAACTCCGACAACACCCGGGTTTCGACGTCAGTTCCCGGCGCCGGCAACACATACGAGACCAGGCGACTGCTGCCGCTCCCGTCGTCATACCCGACCGTGTGGGCGAACTCCACCACCGGATGCGCAGTCAGCGCGGCGTCGATCTCACCCAATTCGATCCGGAAACCCCGGATCTTCACCTGAAAATCACTGCGGCCCACAAACTCCAGAACCGGGGGTCCGTCCGGGGTGGTCACCCAGCGGACCACATCACCGGTGCGGTACATCCGCCCACCCACACCGAACGGGCTCGCCACGAACCGCTCCGCCGTCAACCCGGTCCTGTGCACATACCCGCGAGCCAAGCTGGACCCGAGGACGTAGAGTTCGCCGCGCACTCCGGCCGGGACCGGACGCAACCGGTGGTCGAGGACGACGAGGTCGACCCCGACGGTCGGTGACCCGATGCTCACCGTCTGCCCGGGGACCATCGGACCGGTCGCCGACGACATGATCGTCGTCTCACTCGGACCGTACGCATTGACCATCACCCGGCCCGGCGCCCACCTCGCCACCAACTCCGGCGGACACACATCACCCGCCACCACGACGGTCTCGAGGCCCGCTAGCCCGGCCGGATCGAGCGACGCCAACGCCGCCGGCGTGCAAAACGCATGCGACACCCGCTGCCCGGCAAGGAACTCCGCCAACTCGAAGCCACCGAAAA
This sequence comes from Rhodococcus wratislaviensis, assembly GCF_900455735.1. Classification (GTDB taxonomy): domain Bacteria; phylum Actinomycetota; class Actinomycetes; order Mycobacteriales; family Mycobacteriaceae; genus Rhodococcus_F; species Rhodococcus_F wratislaviensis. The sequence goes on from NZ_UAUI01000001.1 coordinate 179,027, forward strand.
TACTGGTCGGCGCAACCACCAGCGTCGCCCCCGCACACACCGCCATCACCAACTCGAACACCGACGCATCGAAACTCGGCGACGCGAAATGCAACACCCGCGACCCCGCCGACACACCCAACCGGTCCCGCTCGTCCGCAGCCAGATTCACCAGCCCCCGATGCGTGACCGCCACACCCTTCGGCCGACCCGTCGACCCCGACGTGTAAATCACATACGCCGGATGATCCACCGACAACACACCCGTGCGGTCGGCGTCGGTGACCGCATCCGCCGGATACGAGGCGAGCGCCGACACGAACTCGGCGTCGTCGAGCACGATCCAGTGCGTGCAGTCCGGCAAACCCTCGCGCAGCCCGGCCGTGGTCACACCGATCGGCGCCCCACAATCCGCCAACATGAACGCAATGCGATCAGACGGATAACCCGGATCCACCGGAACGAACGCCGCACCCGTCTTCGCCACCGCCCAGGTTGCGACCACGGACTCGAGCGACCGTGGCAATGCCAGCGCGACGGAAACCTCCGGGCCGACCTGAAGGTCGATCAGGAGGCGCGCGAGCCGGTTCGACGTCTCGTCCAGGGCGCGATAGCTCAGGGGGTCGTCGGACGTTCCGCACCCGGGTGCGAGGAGGGCGTCCCCGTGCGGGTTGCTGCGGACGGCGCCGGCGAGCAGATCCGGCAGCGTGATCGGTGCGAATCCGGGGCCCCCGGTGGCGGGCACCAGGCTGCGGCGTTCGTTCTCGTCGAGGATCTCGAGGTCGCCGATCCGTCGTGGTCCGTGTGTGTCGGATGTGAGGAACTCGCCGAGGAACCGGGTGAACCGAGCGTGGTGGGCGGCGAGGGTGTCTTCGGAGTACAGGTCGGGGTTGGCCTCGAGGTCCAGGTTGAGGCTGGTGCCGGCGACCCCGTGGTAGACGTTGACGGCGAGGTCGGTGATGGGGCCGGTCGACAGCAGTTCGAGTCGGCCGACGATGCTGCCCAGGGTGATCTCGTTGTGGAACAGCATGACGTTGATCAGTGGGCCGTAGAAGCCCTGATGATCGGTGGCCGCGTCGCGTCGGATGTCGATGTGCGGGTACCGCTGGTGCCGGAGCGCCGCGGTGACTTCCAGCCGGACCGCTGCCACCAGTTCCGCGTTCGTCGCATCCGGGCGCACGTGCAGGCGCAGCGGGACGACGTTGGACACCATGCCGCCGGAGCGGCGGAGCAGCGCGGTGGTGCGGGCGGTGACGGGCAGGCTGACCGCGACCTCCTCGCGTCCGGTCATCCGGGAGAGGTATGCGGCGAAGGCGGCGACGACCTCGAATGCGGTCGACGAGTCGTGGCGGTCGGTCGCGGCCTCGAGGTGGTCGACGAGCGCGTCGGGGATCTGGCCGCCCGTCGTGCGGCTCCGTGCCCGCGCCGGGGCGCTCCGGTCGACCAGGCTGTGTGGTTCGCCGATGGTGGATACCCGCTCGGACCAGTAGTCCCGGTCGGCGCGGTAGCGCGACGACGTCCGGTAGTCGTCGTCGACTCGGGCGACGTCGGTGAGTTCGGCGGCCTTGGACGGCCCAGCGGCGCGCCCCTCGACGGCCGCGGTGTACAACTCGGCGGTCCGGTCGACGAGCGTCACCGATCCCATGCCGTCGAGCGCGACGTGGTGGACACGGCTGTACCAGTAGTGGCGATCCGGTCCGATGCGCAGTACAGCCGAAGTCGTGAGCCGATCGCGGCACACGTCGAGCGGCGCGGTGTACTCCTGCCGCATCCACTCCTTTGCCGCTGCCCTCGGATCGGGCTCGTGCTGCAGGTCGACGAACCGGACCGATGCTTCCAGGGTCGGATCGACCAGCTGATAGGGAACTCCGTCGACCTCGACGAGGCGGAGGAACGCGGAGCCGAGTTCGCGGCCCGCGGTGATCATCGACTCCGACAGCAGCGCTACGTCGAGGGCACCCACCAGTTCGACGCACTGTGCGATGGTGACGGGAACGTCGGGATCGAGTTGCTGGGCGAACCACATGCCCTGCTGAGCGGCCGAGAGCGGAAATGCACCGTCCGGAATGCGACCCTCGGTGGTCACGTCACCACTCGGCACAGCTTCGACCACCTTGTTCGTCCTCTTTCCCGCTCCGGCGGTGGGACGAACCCACCGGCCACCGAAGAAACTCATAGTGACCTGCGAACCTGGGAATTTACCGAACCTTACCCGGGAGTACGCTTCAGGTTCCTATCGGGCGTACGGTTCGGACCGTTTCAGGGTGTCTCACAATGTGGGCATCGCATGAGTTTGCCCACGTGCATCACGTTTCGGTGCCGTCGATACAGCGCCGCCCCACGCCTTCCGAGGAAGGAATGGGGCAGCGGTCGGTTGCCGAGCGTCAGCCGGCTGCCACACCCTTGATCTTGGCGATCCGGTTCCGCAGCCCCCACTGCGTGACCTTCAGGAGCGCCTCGCGAACGATCCCACCGCTCATCTTGGACTCGCCGATCTCTCGTTCCGTGAACGTGATGGGAACTTCGCGGACGTCGAAGCCCTCCTGAATGGCCCGCCAAGCGAGATCCACCTGGAAGCAGTAGCCGTGCGACTCCACCGCGGCGAGGTCGAGCTTCTCGAGCACCTCACGGCGGTACGCCCGGTATCCGCCGGTGATGTCCTTGATCTTCACGCCCAGCGCGAGCCGCGAGTAGATGTTCCCGCCGCGCGAGAGCCACTCGCGGTGCTTCGGCCAGTTGACCACCGTGCCGCCCGGCACGTACCGCGAACCGAGCACGAGGTCGGCGCCGGCGTCCACCTGGTCGAGGAGGCGATGCAACTGCTCGGGCGCGTGGCTGCCGTCCGCGTCCATTTCGACGAGGACGGTGTAGTCGCGGTCCAGTCCCCAGTGGAAACCGGCGATGTACGCGGCTCCGAGACCGTTCTTCTCGGTGCGGTGCATCACGTGGATGCGACCGGCGTCGTCGCTCGACGCGAGGGCGTCCGCGACGTCTCCGGTGCCGTCCGGACTGCCGTCGTCGACGACGAGAACATGCGTCCGCGGCAGCGCCGCATGCAGGCGCCCCACGATCAGGCCGAGATTCTCCCGCTCGTTATACGTCGGAATGATCACCAGAGTCCGTGCGCTCGGTGCCCCGCTCTGCCCGGAATCGGTCTCCGATGCCATGAGGATCCTCCCTGCCGGCAACTGCCGGCGCATTCTCGGTACTGCGTTGAACCAGTGTGCGAACTGTGCGTCGTCGTTGCACCACGGCGAACGCGACGGCAGCGACGGCGCCGACACAGAGAAGAACCTCCGGAATCGGGCCGAGCCGACTTGCCAGCGTAGTACCGGTGCGGAGCGGCACCTGCGACACCAGGGCCGCGGGTACGAAAAGTGAGGTTTCCTGCACAGTGGTCCCATCGGGGCCGATGATCGCGCTCACACCGCTGGTCGCGGCGACGACGACGGCGCGCCCGTGCTCCACGGCCCGTACCTTCGACATGGCGAGCTGCTGGTACGTCATCTCGGTGTCGCCGAACGTGGCGTTGTTGGTGGGGACGGCGAGCAGTTCGGCGCCGCTGCGCACCGACTGCTCGAATGCCCGGTCGAAGGCCACTTCGTAGCAGGTCGCGACGCCCACCGCGATCCCGTCCGCGTGGACGACGCCGTCACCGTCGCCGGGAACGAAGTTGCCCGCCCGGTCGGCGTACGAGGAGAAGTGCTGGAAGAACCCGCGGTACGGCAGATATTCGCCGAACGGCTGGATGATCTTCTTGTCGTGCTGCTCCTGCGGTCCCGCATTGCCGTCCCACACGATCACCGAGTTGGTGGTGGTGCGGTCGGAGTTCACGAGGACCGCACCCACCAGGATGGGCGCGCCGATCGCCTCGGACGCGCGGGAGATGTCGGCGGCGGCGTCGGCGTTGCGCAGGGGATCGATGTCGGACGCGTTCTCGGGCCAGACGACGAGGTCGGGCTGCGGCGCCGCGCCCGACGCGACGTCGCCGGCGAGTTCGAGGGTGCGGTTGACGTGATTGTCGAGGACCCGCTTGCGTTGGTCGTTGAAGTCGAGTCCGAGTTTGGGGACGCTGCCCTGGATCGCGGCGACGGTGATCGTCCGGTCTCCCGAGTCCATACCCGGCAATGTCGGCCACAACGCGAGCGACACGACGGTCGCGGCGAGGGCGGCGACCAGCCCGCCGGCGAGCGGCCGCGTCCAGTTCGTGGCACCGTTCGCCCGGGCCCGCACCGTCACGGCGACGGATGCCAGTCCGGCGCCGGTCAGTGCGACGGCGAAGCTGAGCAGCGGGGAACCGCCGACGCTCGCGAGCGGCAGGAACCAGCCCTCCGACTGGCCGAACGCCAACCGCCCCCAGGGGAAGCCTCCGAACGGCACGCTCGCGCGCAGCCATTCGGTGAGCGACCAGCACGCCGCGATCCACAGCGGGGCCCAGCGCAGCCGGGAGACGAGCACGGAAAGCATTCCGAACAGTCCGATGAACAGCGACTCGACCGCGGCGAGTGCAAGCCACGGGAGGGCTCCGACGAACACCCCGATCCACGGGAGCAGCGGCACGAGGAAACCGAGCCCCGCGAGGTAGCCGTAGCCGAAACCCGCGCGCAGTCTCGGTGCCGCGCCGCCGGCGCCGGTGAGGATCAGCGTCAACAGCGCGATGCCGATGGGCGCGAGGAACCAGAGGGGGCGGGGCGGGAAGCCGGCGAACACGAGGAATCCCGCGGCCACCGACAGAACGGAACGCACCAGCACGCCGCGCTTTCCGGTGGTCCAGCGAGACGTCGTGCTACCGCTCATGGACGACGCTCCCCCGGTGCACCGAACGCAGCAGCACCGGCGTGGGCGCGTCGTCCTCGAGCCGCGGCAGGGCCGGGACCCGGGACCGGGGATCGGTCGACCACCGCTGCACGGAGTCTTTGGGCGCGCTGACGACGAGTTCGCCGGCATCCCACACGGCGTACGACGCCGGCGCTCCCGGGTCGAGGGTCCCGGCGAGACCGTCCCGGACCCCGCCTGCCCGCCATGCCCCGCGTGTGGCAGCCGAGAACGCCGCGCGCGGGGAGATCCCGCTGCCGGGCGTGCGGTGGTGGACGGCGGCGCGCAGCATCGCCCAGGGGTCGACCGGGGTGACGGGTGCGTCGGAGCTCAGTGCCAGCGACACTCCGGCGGAGGCGGCGGCGGCGAACGGGTTGAGGGTCAGCGCACGCTCGGTTCCGAGGCGCTGCGCGTACAGGCCGTCGGGCCCACCCCACAGGGCGTCGAACGCGGGCTGGACGCTGGCGATCACACCCCACTGCGCGAGCCGCGCCGCGTCGTCACCGGTCATCATCTCGGCGTGTTCGAGTCGGTGCCCGGCCTTAGCGACCGCGGGACCGCCCAACTCGTCGGCGACGACGGCGAACGCGTCGACCGCGGCCCGGACGGCGGCGTCGCCGATGACGTGGAATCCGGCCTGGATTCCGGCGATCGTGCAGGCGCGCACGTGTGCGGCGATCTCGTCGACTCCCAGGTAGCTCTTGCCGGTGCCGCCGTCCAGATCGGCATAGGGTTCGCTGAGCCACGCCGTGTGGGAGCCGAGGGATCCGTCGATGAACAGGTCGCCGCCCAGCGCGTGGGCGCCGGTGGCGTTCAGCAATTTCCTGGCCTCGTCGGCGTCGGTGACCGCCTCACCCCAGTAGCCGCGGACCTCGACCACGTGCGGAGTGGCGAGGAGTTCCCGGAAGTCGTCGAGTCCGGCGATGTCGGGGCCCCCGCACTCGTGTACCGCGACGATGCCGCGGGAGGCGATCGCGTCGAGGGCGGCGATGCGGGCGGCGGAGCGCTGCTCGGCCGTCAGCAGCGAGCGCGCGACGGTGCGGGCGGCGTGGTGCGCCTCGAATGTGAGCGGCCCGTCCGGCGAGAATCCGGCGGTGTCGCTCAGATCCGGGACCGACCGGCGAAGGGCGGTCGAGCAGACTGCCGAATGGACGTCGATTCGGGACAGATACACCGTGCGTCCAGGTGCGGCCTCGTCGAGTTGCGCCGTGGTGGGACCGGCGCCTTCCGGCCACGCCGATTCGTCCCAGCCGTGTCCCCAGATGACCGCGTCGCCGTGGGTGCGGGCGAAGGAGGCGAGCCGGTCGAGGCATTCGCGGAGCGATCCGACACCGACCAGATCGAGGCCTACGATGTTCAGGCCGAGCGCCGTGACATGCACGTGGGTGTCGACGAATGCCGGGGTGACGAACGCGCCGCCCAGGTCGGCCACGTCGGCGCCGGGGTGCAGCGCGCGGGCCGCCCGGTCGTCGCCGACCCACGACACGACGCCGTCGGTCACTGCCATCGACGTGGCGTCTGGAGCAAAGGAACTGTAGATTCGGCCGCCGACCAGCAGTTGTGTAGTCACAGGCAACCAGTCTGCCTGTTAGGGCAGAACGCGGGGATCACGGGTCGGGGTTCGGGGCTCCTCGTCGATCACTTCACCCTCGAAGACCTCGTCGACCACCTCTCCTTCGATCACCTCGCCGCGACCGCGCCGGGGTGCCCGCGCGAACGCTTCCGCCCCGGCCGCGACGGTGGCGGCACGCCTTCCCGCCAGCAGGACCACGACGGGCCGAAGCGCCCACCGGGTGGGGGGAACGAGGAACAGTAGCCCGAGCACCGAGGTGACCAGGCCGGGGACGAACATCAGTGCGGAGCCCAGCGCGACGAGCGCGCCGTCCGCGACCGCGGCACCCGGAGAGCCGTCGCCGCTCGCCGCCCGGCGCAGGCCGTCCATCACACGACGCCACTGCGACCGCATCAGCAGTAGTCCGATCAGCGTTCCACCGAGCAGGAGGAGCACGGTCCACAGCACGCCGATCGCGTTGCCGACCAGGACGAGCGCGGCGATCTCCACCACTACGTACGACAGGAACAGTGCGGCGTACATGACGCCCCCTTTCGGACGGCCGGGTTCATCGAGGGTCTGGGGTCAACCGTCTGATCGTTCAACGTTCGACGGCGCCGATTTTCTCCCGGCCGCAGATATCGAAGCGCTCACGATCCTAAACCTCAAGTTGACATTGAGACTCTGCGCATGATGCAGTTCACTGCGATGGGGGCTTCCGTCCCCGCGCACAACGAGGAGCCGATATGACTCGTTCCACCGCCTTCCGCCGAGCCGCAATCGTTCTCGCGTCCGCAGCCGCCTTCGGCATGCTGTCTTCGGGACCGGCGTCGGCAGCACCGGTCGCCGACTTCGCGAAGGGTGCCGCCGGACTGCAGGCGCTGGCCACCGAGGTCTCCCCCGCCGCGACGGCGGCCGTGGACGCCCTTCTCGGCGCCAGCGTGTTCATCCCGAAGGACGTGCTCGAGGTCGGACTCACCACACCGCAGGACTTCATGTACCCGTCCCCCACCCTCGGGTGCGGCGTCGCCGACAAACCCGCGACGGTCACGCTGGCGAGCGCCCAGGGCGGACCGAACCTGTTCCCCCAGATCACCGCGAACCAGCTCCGATTCCAGGCCATCCCCGCCTACGTCGCGATCCCGCAGTCATCCGATCTCAGCGTCGCGTGGATCAACCTCACGACGTTCCAGGGCGGGATCGTCACGCTCGACGACAAGCTGCCGATCCTGGGCACCCCGCTGCTGTCGAAGATCGTCGACACCGGCAAGGGAACCGTCCTCGCGACGATGTTCGGCACGGTCGGCTACGCCGACGCCGTCACGTGCACCGTGGTCCCGACCGTCGGCACCTTCACCGTCTAGCCGCAGTTCGCTTCCCCACCCGCCGGCCTACGAGCCGGGTCGTACCAGACCCGTCTCGTAGGCCAGCACCACTGCCTGGACCCGGTCGCGGACGTTCAACTTGGTCAGAATCCGGCCCACGTGCGATTTGATGGTCGACTCCGAGAGGAACAGCTGACCGGCGATCTCCGTGTTCGACAACCCGGTGGCGACCAGCTGCAGCACTTCCCGTTCACGCTCGGTCAGCACATCGAGGACCTCCGGGTCACGAAGCGGACCCGGACCGTCGTCGAGGAACCGCGCCAGCAGCCGGCGGGTCACCTTCGGCGACACCACTGCGTCACCCGCGGCCACACTGCGGATGGCCGATACCAGGTCTTCCGACGGGGTGTCCTTGAGCAGGAAGCCGCTGGCCCCGGCCCGCAATGCACCCATGGCGTGCTCGTCGAGGTCGAAGGTCGTCATCACCAGCACGCGGCTCGCGACCCCCGACTCCAGGATCTGGGCGGTCGCGCTGACCCCGTCCACCACCGGCATGCGGACGTCCATCAACACCACGTCGGGTTCGAGTTTGCGGACCGCGGCGACGGCGGCCGCGCCGTCGCTCGCCTCACCGACGACAGTGATGTCGTCCTGGGCGTCGAGCACCATGTTGAGGCCCATCCGCATCAGTTCCTGGTCGTCGACGAGTAGCACGGTGATCGGCACAGCGCCAACCTAACACCGCGGTCCCGGTGGGCGCCCGACCTGCATGCCGGGCCGCGGGACACGGCGGTCACGAGTAGATAACCAAACCAAGACCGGCGGAAGCGCTGGCATACGCTCGAAGTCTGCCTATGATCGAATCGGCGGCCAGTCGGAGTGCCCAGAGATCGGGGTGTCCAGATGCGAATCGCGGATGTGTTGCGGAACAAGGGTCCGGCCGTGGTGACGGTCGATCCGGAGATGCCGGTCAGCACGCTGATCGGCGAACTCGCCAGACACAATGTCGGCGCCCTGGTGGTGACGGAGAACGACGCCGTCGTCGGGATCGTCACCGAACGCGACGTGGTGCGCCGCATCCACGAGCGCGGTCCCGACATCCTGAATGCGCGGGTCGTGGACATCATGACGACGTCGGTGTTCGCCTGTCTCCCGACCGATACCGTCGACAGTCTCGCCGAAACCATGACCGAACGCCGGATCCGGCACCTGCCGGTGATCGTGGACGGGCAGCTGGTCGGCATCGTCAGCATCGGCGACGTGGTGAAGAGCCGGATCGGCGAGCTGCAGACCGAGCGCGACCAGCTCGAGTCCTACATCGACCACGGCTGAGCGAGATCCTCATGGCCCTGTTCGTCGTGGAATACACGTACAGCCCCGAGACGTCGTCCCTTCGCGACGATCACCGGACGCAGCATCGTGGGTGGCTCACCGAGCTCGTCCGCCGCAAGGTCATTCGCTCGACCGGCCCCCTCACCGAAGGCCACGGTGCGTTGTTCATCGTCGACGCCGAGGACGAGGACGCCGTCGCACGCCTGTTCACGCAGGACCCGTTCGCCCAGGAAAATCTGGTGGAGAAGGTGCAGATCCGCGGATGGACGCCCGCGATGGGCGAATTCAGCGAGTAGGACGCACGTCACACCCAGCCGAACAGGGCTCGGCTCCGAATACCTCTAGCGGATCGTTCTGCGCACGCCGCGATGATCGTTGTACGAGTCGTCGTCGGGGCGAAAAATTTTGAAGGAAGTACGCATGTCCGGGTTCCCCCTCGAACCGGCCGACGGCCTCGGCCACGACGCGTTCACATCGCTGGTCGTCTCGCTTCCGCGTGCCGTCTGCGTCTACGACGACCGACGGCGACTGGTATTGACGAACCCGGCTCTGGCCGACCTCGTCGGATACCGATTGGACGAACTCGATCGTGTGGACCTCGCGGGTTTGATGCACCCGTCGGACGCGCCGCGCTGGTTCGGCCTCGTCCGGGATGTCCTCGCTACCGGCACCGCCCACGCGGGGTATGCCCGCATCCGGCACAGGAATGGGAACTGGCTGTGGGCGCACGGGTTCGCCTCCGCGTTCACCTCCGCGGACATCCGATTCGTCGTGCTCGTGTGGCAGGACAGGACCGACGAGATCTGGGACAACCCCCGCTTGCTCGACGAGGCCGAAGTCGCTTCGCTCGACGTCGTCCGTTCGCGGGCAGTCATCGAACAGGCCAAGGGTGCGCTGATGGTCGTCTACTCCATTTCCGCCGACGCGGCCTTCGACCTCCTGACGTGGCGGTCGCAGGCGACGAACACGAAGATCCGCGTGATCGCCGAGAACCTCGTTCTCGCGTTCGGCGACGAAATCCACACTCCCACTTCGTTTCGCGACCGTTTCGACGCGCTGCTGCTCACCGCTCACGAGCGGCGCAGCGGATAGAGAAGCCCCCCGGGGGCGGTCCCGCGACCTGGGGGCTCAACCCGCGGAACCTGGGCCGGTGGTGCCACCGGTGACGCTTCCGACCCTGGGGCGTCGATTTCCCGTCTTCTCGAATGACTAAACAGCCGACGGGCACCAGACAGTTCGCGGGGTAGGACATTTCCGGGGACACGCGACCGTGTTGCCGTCGAGTTCGGTGGCTGCGAGCAGCAGTCCCGGCTCCACTCTCTAGGATGTCGCGGTGTCCACAGGATTGCTGAACGAACCGCTCGAGCGGTCTGCCCCGCCACCGGTACCGAGCCCGTTCCGGGCACCGGCGATCCTCGCCGCGTCCGGCGCGGTGGTGGCGGCCGTGTTGTTCTGGGTCGTCTCCGGCAGCCTCACCGACGACGCCTACATCAGTTTGTCGGCCGCCAGGAACCTGGCCGTCCACGGCGAGTGGGCGATCGTCCACGGACTGACCGCGAACACGTCGACGTCCCCGCTCAATGTGCTCGTGCTCGGGGCGCTGACGTTCCTGACCCGGTTGTGGGGCCCGGGCGACCCCCTGTTCGCACTGGGAATGCTCAACGCCGCGGTCACCGCCCTGTTGGGTTGGGTGCTCGCGCGGATGTGCCGCCGGCTCGGTCTCGGGACTGGGTGGGCGGTGCTCGCCGGTGCGCTGGTGGTGTTCAACCCGTTCGTGTTGTCCGCGGTCGGGCTCGAGGTGCTGCTGATCCCGGCGGCCGTCGCGGTGATGGTGTGGTTCGCGCTCGAGGGCAGGGCCGCCTGGTTCGGTGCGGCCGCGGGAATGGCGGCGCTGGTACGTCTGGACCTGCTCGTCTTCGTTGTGGTCATCGCCGCCCTGTCACCGGCGATCCGCACGCAACTGCGCCGCGCCCTCGCCGGCTTCGCCGCGATCGCCGGGCCGTGGTACCTGTTCAGCTGGATCGTCCTGGGTTCGGCGCTGCCCGACACCTTCCTGATCAAGCAGGGTCAGGCCTCCGATGTGGGCGGCTACAACTACCTCACCGGCCCGATCATGTACTTCGAGTCCAGCCCGTGGCGGACCGTGGCGGCATTCGGTCCCGCCGCCCTCGCACTCGTCCTGATTCTCGTCGCGCTCGCCTCGTACGCCAGACCCTGGAAGCGACCGGTGCGGGTGCCGGTACCGCTGCTCGCGCTCGGGCTGTCCGGTGCCCTCTACTACGTCGCCTACGTCGTGCTCGATACCGTGCCGTACCACTGGTATTACGTGGCACCCGCGACCACGCTCGCCATGTACGCGGTCCTCGCCGCCGGCATCCACTGGAGCGCCGCGCGCGACACCTCGGATCGCGCCGTCGCCGGCACGCTGGCCGGCCTGCTCGCCGTGCTGGGAGTCGGCGCCGTCTATTACGACGTCGAAAGCGGTCTCCCGTGGGACGCACCCCCCATCTTCGGTAACTGGGCGAGCGCGCAGGACTACGAGCGGGTCGGCCGGGCGGTCGGGACACTCGTCGGGGAGGCACCGGTGCGATCCCCCGGTGAGATCGGGACCCTCGCGTACTTCTGTGAATGCGTCATCGTCGACGAATTCTCCGACCGCGGACTGGTGGTCGAGGACCGGTTGGTACCGCGACTCGCGGAGGCCACCGAACCGGCGCGGACGCTGCTGCGCGCCAATTACACCTTCTTCGACTACCGGCTCGCACCCGTGAACCCCGCGTTCGACCTCCGGTACGAGGAAGGCCATGGACCCGGCGGTCCGATGTCCTGGGATGTGTTCTCCGCCGCCCGCGGAGCCGGCCACTTCATCCTGGTGCCGCTCGCCGGCGGCTGACGCCGTCGTGCGGCATGCCCTCGAAGACGTCGTAGCCGGGGGTGAGGACGTGATCCGGGTCGAACTTCTGTTTGGCCTCGTCGAGGCGGTGGAACTCCGACCCGAAATGCCTGCGCCAGTCTCCGGGGGACATCGGAAACGCGCTCACCGGATAGAGCGTGCCGCCGGCGTTGCGGATGCGTTCGTACACGGCCCGGTTGGACTCCACGAGCCGGTGGGCGTTGTCGGGGTCGGCGGTCGTCGGCACCCGGACGAAGTTGAACGCGAAACACAGGCCCTCCGAGGGCGTCCGCAGCAGTGGACTGGTGATCGCTCCGGTGCGGATCGGAGACAGCACGATCTGACCGAACCGGCCGAGGTCGGTCGCAGGATCAACCCTGCCGAGCTCGTCGTCGACCACCGACTCGACGTGCGAGTCTCCGATGAAGGTGGTGAGCCAGGGGTGCGGGTGGAACCAGTGGCCGTTGGCCCGTAACGCCGCTTCCAGCCCGGCCAGCCGCTCGAGGTAGTCGACGTACGCAATCGTGCCGGGCGTCCGCCTGACCGGGTCTTCGGACAGGCCGGCGAGCAGGAGGTCGTCGTCCGGCGGGTTCCCGGTGAAGAACTTCGCCACGTCCAACTGGAACGACAGCCCTCCGGTCGGTGCTGCCAGAATCGCGCCCTGCACCGCGTCGAAGCCGGCGGCCGAGGACAGGAGGCGCGCGTCCGTCAGCATCCCCGCCAGATCCGGGTAGAACAGCACGAACCTACGCACCTGCTCGGGCGCCGCGACGAGCTCGAGTGTCGCCTCGGTGATCACGCCCACCTGGCCGAGCCCTGCCCGCGCCGCGTCGAACAGGTCGGTGTTGCTCCGGGCCGAACAGGTGATCGTCTGCCCCGTACCGGTCACCACGTCCATCGAGAGGACGCGGTCGCTCTGGATGCCGTATCGCGAGGTCGTGCCGCCGACGCCCCCGACGACGAGTGTCCCGCCGACCGACAGCTCGAGGTAGTCGGTGAGCACGGGTGGGGTCTTTCCCCGCGGCAGCGTCGCGGCGAGCACCTCTCGCCATGTCGCGCCCGCCCCGACGACGATCCGGTCGTTCTGAACCCTGCCGACGGAGCGCCGCGTCGACATGTCGGCCACGATGCCGTTCCGGGCTCCGGATCGTCCCCATACCGAGTGCCGCTGCCCCTGCGGGGCGAACGTGCGGCCCCGCTTCGCGGCCCAGCGGATCGTCTCGGCGACGTCGTCGGCGGATCCCGGTAGCAGGACGGCCTCCGGTTCCGTGTGCACGACGTGCCCGAAATCGTCGGCGGCCTGTTCGCGTGCCACCTGGTCGAAGCGCAACTCGCCGTCCAGCGCCGGTGGCGACGGATCGGTCGTCCGTGCAGTTCGATGATGCCAGTCCATCGGGTTTCTCCTCCACCGGATTCTACGACCCGGCAGAAGGGCACGAGGGTGCCGATTCTCGTTTCGCGGCGAGTCGGTGAAGCAGGGCGCGCGCGCCGTCGAGCAGCAGTTCGAGTGCGTCGGGATAGGCACTGCGGTCGGAGAGTTCGACGAGGAGGCCCGCGGTCGCGGCGATGTGCGGGTGCGTCTCGGCGGGCAGTTGCGCGTAGGAGGATCGCCACAGTTGCCGGTCGGACTCGCGGACGTCCTCGGGTAGCGCGAGTTCGGCTCCGTCGAGGGCGGCGAACGCCAGCATCTGATCGACGAACGCACGGTAGAGGCGCACCGCTGCACCGTCGGGGAACCCTGCCTCGCGCAGTATTCCGAGGATGGTGTCGACGGCGGCCTTCTCCGAGGTGCGACCGCTGACGCGGCTGGCCGACAGGACTGCCGCCTGGGGGTGGTCCAGATATGCTGCATGCGAACGTATTCCGAGCGAGTGCAAGTCCCGCCACCAGTCCCCGGTGGGTTCCCACCCGTGGAACGACCGGCCGATCAGCTCGTCGGCGATCGCCAACGTCAGGTCGTCGATGCCGCGGAAGTACCGGTACAGAGTGCTCGGATCGGCCCCGAGCGCAGCCCCGAGGCGGCGGACGGACAGACCGGCACTGCCGTGGTGCCGGAGCAACCGCAGCGCCGTCTCCATGATCAGCTGCTCCGAGAGAACTGCACCCTGCTTCGTCGGCCTACGCCTCCTCCGGGCCGCGTCCGAGACCACCTGCTTCGCCATTCCCGGCTCCTTCTGTCGACCGGAGCTTATGCCAACACCGTTGACGGTGTAAACCGCGACGGTGTTGCATGTCACAAGCAGGGAGCGAAGCCCCAGGCCGCGGGCACGAGAACCCGGATCGGCGCGTGGCCCCGCGTCCCTCTCCATACCTCCAGCGAAAGCGACGCACACATGGCAGCAGTGAACAACGGCGCGGCCGCCGCGCCGAGGGCGACTGCCCTCCGCAAATCCCTCGGCGTCATGGACGGAATAGCGATCGCCGCCTCGAGTACCGCGGCGACGACGAGCATCGGTGTCGGTTTGGGAGTCATCGCCGCCGTGGTCGGCCTCCAGATGCCGGTGGTGCTGTTACTGGCCTTCGTCCCCATCCTGGGAATTGCCAGCGGATACGCCCGGCTCAACCGGGTCGAACCCAATTGCGGCAACAGCTACGTCTGGGTGGGCCGCAGCCTCAGTCCGTGGCTGGGGTTCCTCACCGGCTGGATGGCCATCGTCGCCGTTGTCGTGTTCATGGCCTACACCACCGCGATCGCCGGGTCGGCGATCCTGCAACTCGCCGGCATGGCCGGCGTGCACGACATCGGCGGGCTCACTCTCGATCCCGACTCCACGTTGCAGTCGACGATGCTGGGGCTGACGATCCTCGGTGCGGTGACCTTCACCGCCGTCCGGGGCGTCGCGGTGGCGGCACGGCTGCAGAAGTATCTCCTCGTCTTCGAGTACGTCGTGTTGATCGGTTTCTGCACGTACGGGCTGTTCGCCGGGAGCCAGCCGTTCTCCCTCTCCTGGTTCGATCCTTTTGCAATCCCGTCGTTCGCCGTGCTGGCTCAGGGCATGGTGATCGCGGTCTTCTTCTACTGGGGTTTCGAAGCGGCGTTCAGTGTGAGCGAGGAGGTGCGCGATCCGCGCGACGCGTCCCGCGCCGGAGTGATCACCGTCTTCCTGGTCCTCGGCTTGTTCCTGCTCGGTGCGGTGGCGTTCCAGCGCGTCCTCACCCCCGCGGAACTGGCGGACAACGGGACCGTCGGACTCGCGTTCCTCGGCGAGGCACTCGCCCGGCAGCCGCTGGCCGCGCTCCCCGTGGTGGCGCTGATGTTCTCTGTCGTCGCATCCCTCCAGGCCACTGTGATACCCAGCGCGCGTGGACTGTTCGCGATGGGCCGCGACCGCACGCTCGGCCCGGTGTGGACCCGGATCCATTCCCGTTACGGGACCCCGGCGGCCGGTACCGTCCTGCTCGGCGGAATCTCCGCCGTGGTCGCGCTGCTGGCCACGGTCATCCCCAAGCTCAGCGACCTTCTCGGTGCGGGCATCAGTTCGATCGGCCTGGTGGTTGCCCTCTGGTACGGCCTGACGGCACTCGCCGCCGCTGTCCGGTTCCGCGGACTCCTGCGGGAACGTCCGTGGGAAGGACTGCGCGCGGTCGTGTTTCCCGCTCTCAGTTCCCTGGTGTTGCTGGCACTCGGCGGCTACTTGGGCTGGATCTTCTACACCTCGGCGGATCATCTCGAATTCAGCGCGACCAACGGGTGGTTTCAGCTACTGTTCCCGCTCCTCATCCTGATCTCGGGGCTGGCGGTGGCCGCGTATGCGAAGTGGGTCCGTCGGTCGCCCTATTTCGTCACCGGCCGCGGAACAGATGCCGACGATGCCGACCTGCTCGCAGGGCCTGCACCCCGAGAAGTTCCTGCCCCGCACTGATCAGCGCGACACAACCCGATCCGAACACCGACCAAAGCACTTCCCGACAGGAGATTTCCGATGTCAGCAGGACCCGCAGATCTGGTCTTCACCCATGGATCGATTGCCACCCTGGACCCGGCCCGCAGCCGCGCCACGACGATCGCCGTCACCGGCGGCCGGATAACAGCCGTCGGCCACGACGAGGTCCGGGAGCTGATCGGCGCCCGCACCGAGGTCGTCGACCTCACCGGCAGGCTGCTGCTGCCGGGCTTCCAGGACGCGCACATCCATCCCGTGGTGGCCGGCCTCGAGTACGCCCGATGCAACCTCACCGGCATCACCGAGGCCGCCGCCACCCTCGACGCCATCCGCGGCTACGCCGACGCACACCCGGAGTTGCCGTGGATCGTCGGCGGCGGGTGGTCGATGGAGGCGTTCGACGGGGGCACACCCACCGCGCAACTCCTCGACACCGTCGTGCGGGATCGGCCGGTGTTTCTGCCCAACCGCGACCACCACGGCGCGTGGGCCAACACGAGAGCGCTGGACATCGCCGGCATCACCCGAGAGACCCCCGACCCCGTTGGCGGACGTATCGAACGCGACGCCGACGGTGAGCCGACCGGCATGCTCCAGGAGTCTGCGATGGAGCTGGTCGGCTGCCACACCCCGCAGCACACCCCCGACGACCGGCTGAAGGCATTGCTTCACGCCCAGCAGCACCTGCATTCGCTCGGCATCACGGCCTGGCAGGACGCGCTCCTCGGCGACACGTCCGGGATCTCCGACGTCTCGGACGCCTACGTGGCCGCGGCCGGCGACGGGTCTCTCACCGCACGGGTGGCGGGTGCCTTGTGGTGGGATCGCGATCGGGGCGCCGAGCAGATCCCCGACCTGCTCCGTCGACGGTCCCGTCTCCGGCTCGGGCGGATGCGGGCCGACACCGTGAAGATCATGCTCGACGGCGTCGCCGAATCCCGCACCGCGGCCATGATCTCTCCATATCTGGATGGATGTGGCTGCGCGACAGCCCATTCCGGAACCAGCTTCGTCGACCCGGACGAGCTGCGCGGCTACGTCACCGAGCTCGACGCCCTCGGATTTCAGGTGCACTTCCACGCGCTCGGCGATCGGGCCGTGCGCGACGCGCTCGACGCGGTCGACGCAGCTCGGACGACGAACGGATTCCGCGACACCCGGCCGCACCTCGCCCATCTGCAGGTCGTGGACCCGGACGACATCCCCCGTTTCCGCGCGCTCGGTGTCACGGCCAACATGCAACCGCTGTGGGCAGCCCACGAACCGCAGATGGACGAACTCACCATCCCCTTCCTCGGGGACGAACGCTCCCGCAGGCAGTACCCTTTCGGTTCCCTGTTGCGCTCGGGCGCAACGCTGGCAGCCGGCAGCGACTGGCCGGTCAGCAGCGCCGACCCGATCCACGGCATCCATGTCGCGGTCAATCGCGTACTCCCGGGCCGGGACGGGCAGGGGCGCCCGGTGTTCCTCCCGGAGCAGCGAATCGACCTGACGGCCGCACTCACCGCCTACACCGCCGGGTCGGCGTACGTGAACCACCTCGACGACACCGGGAGCATCGAGGTGGGAAAGCTCGCCGACCTGGTGGTCCTCGACCGCGATCCGTTCACCGGAACCGCCGAGACGATCGGCGAGGCCCGCGCCGTCCTGACCTATGTGGGCGGTGATCGGGTCTACGCGGCACCGAACGCCTGAGGACCAGCGGTAGTCGGCCCTACTCTGCGGCGCGGGAGTCGATCGGCGCACGGTCGTGGCGCCGATCGGCATCCGCGGCCACACTGGAGGTGTCCCGCCGAAGTCAGGAGACAGTGATGGGCGACAACAGGCCGTTCGGGTTCGACCCCGACGATCTCGAGCGCGTGATCCGGGAGGCCGGCGAGGAATTGCAGGGCGTCAAGGACCGTATCGTCAGGTTCCTGGACCAGGCGGATTCTCAGATTCCGTGGACGGGCGTGTTCGCGGACTTCGCCCGCTCTCCGCGCGCCGCGTCGAAGCCGGAAACCGCCGGGGAGACCGGTGACGGTGTGTGGGCGATCTACACGCTGGACGACGAGGGCGTCGCACGCGTCGAGCAGGTGTATGCCACCGAACTCGATGCACTCCGCGCGCACAAGCACAACACGGATCCCCACCGTTCCGTGCGGTTCCTGCCCTACGGTGTCACCGTGAGCGTCCTCGACCAGCCGGAGGAAGCAGCACCACCGGAGACAGAGTGATCGAGGCCGCTCAGTCCTCCAGCTCGAGCGGCAACTCCGCGGTGACCCGCCAACTGCCGTCGGTCTGTCGTCCCGCCTCGAGGGTGCCGTGCAGGACGGCGACCCGCTCCCGCATACCGAGCAGCCCGTTGCCCGACCCGAGCGAGAACTGCCCGGACGAGTTGCCGTTGTCGGTGATTTCGACGAGGACGTCCGTCTCGCGGCGCCGCACGCGCACCTTCGCGCGCGGACGCTCCCCGGCGTGCCGCAGCACATTTGTCAGCGATTCCTGGACGAGCCGGTGGACGCCGAGGCTGACCGCGGGGCTGATGTCGTCCAACTCGCCCGTCAGTTCGAGTTCCACAGGCAGGCCGGCGCTGCGCATCATGTCGACCACCCGGGCGAGGCCGGCCGTGCCGTGCTGGGGCATGTCGTCGGTCGCCGGTTCGGTGCGCAACAGCGAGACGGTGCGCCGCAGTTCCGCCAGAGCCTCCCGCCCGGTGCTTGCGATGTTGGTGAGTGCCTGCTTCGCGATGTCAGGGTTGGTCTTCAGCGCATACGACGCGCCGTCGGCCTGAACGATCATCACGCTCACCGCGTGCGCGACGACGTCGTGCAGTTCCCGGGCGATCCGGGTGCGCTCGGCCGCCACCGCGTCCTCGGCGCGGCGATCCCGGTCGTAGTCGGCGACGACGAGGCGCGCGGCGACCTCCTCGTCGTAGGCCCGGCGGGCGCCGAGGAACTCCGCCGTGATCCAGGAGAGCGCGAAGACGAGGACCGAGAACAGTCCGGCCGCCACCAGTTCCTGTTCCAGCAACCAGATCGAGAGGGCGGAATCGACGGCGAGACCCACCGCGTACACCGCGGCGGTGCTGCGATCGACGTAGGCGACGAGCGTGTAGAGGGCGACGGCGAGCGCCAGCAGACCGGGATGTTCGGCGTCGAGGTCTCCGATCGAATAACTGATGAAGGTGATCGTGATCGACATCACCAGAACGGCACCGGCCGCCGCCCGCGGGTACTTGCGACGCCACACGATCGGCAGGCACAGCAGGAAACCCATGACCAGTTGCACCCACGGCGAGCGGTCTCCCGACGCGGTGAACACGAACACCTCGAGGGTGAACAGGATCGCCGCCAACATCGAGTCCGCAACCGTCGGCTTTCCTCGCAGCCACAGACTGAACCTCCGCATGTGCACAGCGTAAGTACCTCACGGTGGGTGTGGTTGAGTCTGCACCATGAATGTGGGTGACTGGGCGCTTCTTCTCACCGCTGCGACGGCCGCCGGGTGGGTGGACGCCGTCGTCGGCGGCGGCGGACTGATCCTCATTCCCGCACTGTTTCTCGTTGCACCGCAGCTGACGCCGCAGGCGGCGCTGGCCACCAACAAGCTCACCGCGTTCACCGGCACCTCCGCCGCCGTCGTCACGTTCGCGCGCCGGATCCCCATGAACTGGCGGTTGCTGGTTCCGGCCGGTCTACTCGCGGCGGTGGCGTCCGCGCTCGGCGCGGCGACGGTGTCGCGCATCGACAAGGACGTCTTCATCCCGCTCATCATGGCGGTGCTCGTCGGCGTCGCCGTGTTCGTGACGATCCGTCCGCAGCTCGGGACCACGCTGGCGAAGGATCCGCCGACACGGCGGAAGGTCGTCGCGGTCGTCCTGCTGTCCGCCGGACTCCTCGGTTTCTACGACGGACTGTTCGGGCCGGGCACCGGAACATTCCTCATCATCAGCTTCGCCACGTTCCTCGGCACGGAATTCGTGCGCAGTGCCGCGATGGCGAAAGTGATCAATCTCGGATCGAATCTCGGTGCGCTGGTGTTCTTCGCCGCCACCGGTCATGTTCTGTGGGCACTCGGCCTGGGCATGGCGGTCTGCAACGTGATCGGCGCGGTCATCGGTTCGCGGATGGCGCTGAGCAAGGGCGCCGGATTCGTCCGGGTCACGCTGCTGATCGTGGTGATCGCGATGGTGATCCGGTTGGGTTGGCAGCAATTCGGCTGAGCGACCGACTACGGTGGTCCAGGTGACGGCTCCACGACAGGTTGATCCGGAATTCCTTGCCCTCCCCCTGCGTTCGCTGGCGGACGCGGCGCTCACCGCTGCCCGTGCGGCGGGCGCGTCGCACGCCGACCTGCGGGTGCATCGCCTGACCAGCCAGTCGCTGCGGCTGCGCGACGGCGAGGTGCAGTCGGCGGTGGACACCAACGAACTCGGCTTCGCGGTGCGGGTCGTCGTCGACGGCACCTGGGGTTTCGCCTCGCATGCCGAGCTGACACCGGCGACCGCCGCCGCGACCGCGGAACAGGCTGTCGCGGTCGCCCGGGCGTTGCGTGGACTGAATCGGGAGCACGTCGAACTCGCCGACGAGCCGGTGCACACCGATGTCCACTGGGTGTCCGATTACGGCGTCGATCCGTTCGAAGTTCCGGCCTCCGACAAGATCTCGTTGCTCGGTGAATACTCCCGCAGGCTCCTCGCGTCCGACGGCGTCGACCACGTCACCGCCGGATGCCTGCAGGTGAAGGAACAGACGTTCTACGCCGATCTCGCCGGATCGTCCATCGTGCAGCAGCGGGTGCGGTTGCATCCGCAACTCGAAGCCACCACCGTCGACCAGTCGGCCGGTGTGTTCGAGACGATGCGCACCCTCGCTCCCCCCGTCGGACGCGGATGGGAATACGTCGCCGGAGACGGGGTGTGGAACTGGACCGACGAACTCGCCCGGATCCCGGACCTGCTGGCCGAGAAGGTGAAGGCCCCCACTGTGGTGGCCGGTCCCACCGACCTGGTGATCGACCCGACCAACCTGTGGCTGACCATCCACGAATCCATCGGGCACGCCACCGAGTACGACCGCGCCATCGGCTACGAGGCCGCGTATGCCGGCACGTCGTTCGCCACTCCCGACAAACTCGGCACGCTGCGCTACGGGACGCCGATCATGCACGTGACCGCGGACCGGACCGAACGGCACGGTCTCGCGACGGTCGGCTACGACGACGAAGGAGTCGAAACACAGTCCTGGGACCTGGTGGCCGACGGGATTCTCGTCGGCTACCAACTCGACCGGGCGTTCGCGCCCCGGCTCGGGCTGGAGCGTTCCAACGGCTGCTCGTACGCCGACTCGCCGCACCACGTCCCCATCCAGCGGATGGCCAACGTGTCGTTGCAGCCCGATCCCGACACCGATCGCAGCACCGACGACCTGATCTCCGGCGTGGAGGACGGCATCTACGTCGTCGGCGACAAATCCTGGTCGATCGACATGCAGCGCTACAACTTCCAGTTCACCGGTCAGCGGTTCTACCGCATCCGCGGCGGGAAAATCGACGGACAACTCCGCGACGTCGCGTACCAGGCGACGACCACGGACTTCTGGGGCTCGATGGACGCCGTCGGCGGACGCTCCACCTGGCAGCTCGGCGGCGCCTTCAACTGCGGCAAGGCGCAACCCGGCCAGGTGGCGGCGGTCAGCCACGGCTGCCCGTCGGCACTCTTCCGCGGCGTCAACGTACTGAACACTCGGACGGAAGGCGGCCGATGATCGCACCGCAGCAACTCGTCGAGCAGGTCCTGGCCCGGGCCACCGTGGACGAAACCATCGTGATCGTCACCGATGCCAGCGAGGCGTCCCTGCGGTGGGCGGGCAACTCGATGACCACCAACGGCGTGTCCACGTCGCGCAGCTGGACGGTCATCTCGATCGTCCGGGCCGGCGAGGACGCGAAGGTCGGCATCGTCACGTCCGCGTCCGTCGACGCCGCCGACATCGACGGAGTGGTCCGTTCGGCCGAAATCGCGGCCCGCGCAGCCACACCCGCGTCCGACGCGATGCCGCTGCTCACCGGCACCGACACCGATGAGCGGTGGGACGATTCGGCGGAGCGCACCGAGATCGGCGCGTTCGAGCAGCTCGCCCAGGATCTGAGCATGGGCTTCGACGGCAGCGACCAGCTCTACGGTTTCGCCCACCACCAGCTGCACACCACGTGGCTGGGCACGTCGACCGGGATCCGGCGCCGATTCGCCCAGCCGACCGGGTCGGTGGAGATCAACGGCAAACGCGGCGACGCCAGCGCCTGGGTGGGCACCAGCACCAAGGACTTCACGGATGTGGCCAGCGTGAAGTTGCTCCAGGACCTGTCGACACGCCTCGACTGGGCCGGCAACCGGGTGGAGTTGCCCGCGGGCCGTTACGAGACGATCCTGCCGCCGTCCGCGGTCGCGGACCTCATGATCTACCTCATGTGGACCATGGAGGGCCGGGCCGCGGAAGAGGGGCACTCCGCCCTGTCGGCGCCCGGAGGCACCCGTATCGGGGAGAAGCTGAGTGCGCTCCCGCTCACCCTCTATTCCGATCCGGCCGCGCTCGGCGTGGAATATACGCCGTTCGTCGTCACCGGGTCGTCGTCCGAATCCGTGTCCGTCTTCGACAACGGGATGGACGCGGGCCGGGTCGACTGGATCCGTGACGGCACGGTCAACGCGCTCGCGTACCCGCGGGCGGCGGCGAAGGAGTTCGGCGCCGACGTGACCGTGCCCGGTGACAACCTGATCCTCGACACCGGCGGCTCGGTGTCACTCGACCAGATGGTGGCCGAGACCGAACGAGGACTGCTGCTGACCACCCTCTGGTACATCCGGGAAGTCGACCCCGCCACCCTGCTGCTCACGGGATTGACGCGGGACGGCGTCTACCTCGTCGAGAACGGGAAGGTCACCGGTGCCGTGAACAACTTCCGGTTCAACGAGAGCCCCCTCGACCTGCTGCGGAGGGTCACCCAGGGCGGAGCCACCGAGCGGACGCTGCCCCGGGAATGGAAGGACTGGTTCACCCGAACCGCGATGCCACCGTTGCGTGTCCCGGACTTCCACATGTCGTCGGTCAGCAAGGCGCTCTGAGGCGCGGATTCTATGCGGACGCTCGTCTAGGTGACAGCCCGTGCCGTTTCCGTTATAAATGCTGCAGACATCGCGCATATGAGATTGCTCACTCCGGAGCAGTTTCGCCGCGCATGTCATATTCAGGTCTCCAGAGAACGGGGCCGAAACTCACCGTAGCGCCGCGTGGCCGGTGCATGCGCCGAGTGCGTCCCTTGTACATCTGACCAGGAGGTTTCATGCACTCCGATACCACCACCCGCGAACTGCTCCAGGGCCACACCAAGGTCACGAGAAGGTTCGCTCTCGCCGACGTGGCACTGACGACGTTCGTCTGCCTCGTCTGCGCCGCCGGGATCGGCATCATCACCGGTTCCGTTCTCGCCGCCGCGACGGGGGGACTGATCGTCGTCCTCGCCACGGCCCTGATGGTGGCGGCGGTATGACCGCGCCGACACATCAGCGACGCACGACAATCAAGGAGATCACAGTGTCGAACGACGTACTCGAGGCGGCACCGCCTGCACATTCGATTCCGCACCGTCACCCCGACGGACGCGAGGTTCTCGCCACCGCGAAAGGCATTCTCATCGCTTCCCGCGGTTACGGCGACGCCGAGGCGTTCGAGGAGTTGCTCGACGTCTCCCGACATCACCACGTCAGCGTGATGCGGGCAGCGAAGTCGTTGGTGGAGTTGGCGACCCGGCGGCAGCCGTGCCCCTCGGTGACGACGCCCGCACCGTCGTACGCCCTCGAGTTCACGGAATGGACGACACTGCTGGCGCGGTGACACCGTCCCTGTCCGCCCGGGTGAGACGCTGGTAGCCCCGGTGCGTGAGCCATTCGAGCGGCCCCCGATCGAACCGCCGCAACCACAGGCGTGACACGACGATCAGGGTTGTCGAAACGGCACCGAACAACGCGACGGTCGCCGGAACGACGGTGGCGCCGGTCAACCGGGCCGCGAGACCGAATCCCCAGCCGTAGCAGACGATCGAGCACAGGATGTTCTGCAGCACGTAGCAACTGAGCGCAGTGCGGCCGACTCCCGAGAGCGCCCGACCGGCCGGGCCGGGTTCGCGTCCGTCGGCGTAGCGGTGTGCGATCGCGGCGAGGAGCCCCAGCGCCACCACCGGAGCGGTCCCGTACCTGCCGAGGATCAGGCCTGCGTCTCCGCCGAAGAATCCGAGCGCGAAGTCCAGTGGAAGTGCGATTGCCAGGCCCGCGATCATCAGGCGGCGGCGCAAGGCACCGCGGTCCGGGTCGAGGACGCGCGCACCGTAGAGGTGGGCGCCGACGAGGAACAGGGCGATCGACAGCGGCAGGATGAAGAGCACCTCGAGCCGGAACAGCAACACGTGGTCGGCACGGAAGACGACGAGATCCCAGAAGCTGCCATCCGCATAGGGGTTCGGTGACAGTGGGTGCGGCTCCCTCGTGGGCGCCGAGGACAATGCCGCGACGACGAGGCCCAGCATCGCCGCGTGGACGGTCACCGCGCACGCCACCCAGACGCGTTGCGCGCGAATGCCTGTGGTCAGGATGAAGGCGACGATCAATCCGGTGAGGGCGTATCCGGTCAGCACGTCGAACTCGGTGAACAGCAGAAAATGCAGTGCTCCGTCGAGCATCAGCAGCCCCGCGCGCCACGGGTAGCCGCCCGGCCACCGAGCGCCACGTCGCTGCGCGGAACGCTGCTGGATGACCAGTCCGATGCCGAACATGACGGTGAGCAGGCCGAGGAACTTGCCCTGCGCGAACTGCTGCAGAACCACCTGCACCGGGGCCCATCCGCCGGTGGCCTTTCCGGTGCCGTTGACGTACCCCACCAGACCCTCGACGTTGGTGAAGATCCAGATGTTGGTGGCGAGAGTGCCCAAGATGGCTGCACCGCGCATGACGTCGAGCGCGGCGTAGCGGTGGGAACTCGACAGTTGCGACGTCATGCCTTCCGCCCTCCGGTATTTGTTAGTACGATCGTGCCAACAAACGCTCATGCTAGCACGACCGTGTTACCATGGCGGGGTGCCGAAGCTCATCGACCACGACCGAAGGCAGCAGGAGATCGCCGAGGCCGTGTGGCGGGTGATCCAACGCGAGGGCATCGGTGCGGTATCCGTACGCGATGTGGCCGCCGAGGCCGGAATCTCGAGCGGATCGCTTCGACACGTGTTCGCCAGCAAGGCCGAACTCCTCGCCTATTCGATGCGACTCGTCGCGACGCGTGTCCGCGAGCGAGCGCAGGCTCACGCCTCGATCACCGACCCGTGGCAGCGCGCCCTCGCGGTGCTGGACGAGGTCCTCCCGCTCGACGATCGCCGACGCTGCGAGATGGAAGTGAACTTGGCCCTCGTCGCGGAAAGCCCCGCCCATCCCCTACTGAAAGACATCGCCCTCGACGCCCAACGGCAGCTCCGTGGTGCATGCGCCGCGATCCTGACCGGCCTCGCCAGGCGGGGCCTGCTCGCACCCGACATCGACGTCGACACCGAGGCGATGCGCCTGCACGCACTCGTCGACGGCGCGGCGATGCACGTCCTGCTCGGCGACACCGACACCCCGGAGACCGCCCAGCGCATGATCGCCGAGCACCTCCGCGCACTCGCCTGACCGTTCACCGAAGATGCAGTACCACATACCATTCCACGAAGATCCGACCACGCTGCCTTATCGCACGGGCTGGTAACGGAGCCAGACGACGCCGTCGTCGAAGGCACGGCTCGCGATGAGGTCGAACCGGATCGCCGCTGGTGCAGTTCCGTGCCACAGACGATTGATGCGCGCCGGGAAGACAGGGGTGGACGCCCGTCGTGGCCCCGTCGAAGGCGACCGCAACATGAGCGACGGCATAGGGACGCCAGTCCGAATGGCGTGTATCTGACGGCATACTATGGCTCACCTCCTTCGTGCGAGAGATGCCGCTCCCAGAGGGCGTTGGGGTCACGGACTCGGCGCGACCCGCGTCGATCGGGTGAGGACCGGCGCCAGGACTCTGGGGTGGAAGATCCGGACCGGCGAATCGATCATGTTCGCCACACGCACGAATCGGACCAGCACCTGCGGATCACGAGCGGCGAGCGCATGCACCCGTCCGAAGTACCAGTTCATGAAGGGGGTTCCGAACGGCGCATCACCCTGTGTTCCAGGCCAGTTCATGTCCTCCCCGGCGGCCAACCTCCACGGCGCGTCGAGCCTCCTCGGCACCCTCTTCAGGAAATGGTGGGCCATCGCATCGAGACTCTCACCCCTGTGGACAGCCCGGTCGAGACATTCCCGCAACGTCATCGCATCGAGGGCGCTGGTCGTCATTCCCTGGCCGTAGATCGGGTTGAAGCTGCACAGGCTGTCGCCGAGCACGATCAGACCGCCCGGGAAACGGCGCATCCGTTCATAGTGCCTGCGGACGTTGGCGCGGAACTTGTACCCCGCGATCGGTGTCAGGGGCTCCGCCTCGCGCATGAACGTGTAAATGTCGGGCGCCTCGAGGTTGCGCGCGAACTCGAGAAGGCCGTCCTCGTCGCGCGGCGGGTGATCACCGTTCCAGCCGCCGAGCATCACGATCCAGCGCTGACCCTCCACCGGGAAGATGACACCCAACCGTGTTCCGTCCGGCGGTGTGGGCGCGACGATCAGCGCCTTCCATGGGCAGTCCTCGTGCGGCGGTCGGGCATAGAACCGTGTCGCATAGCCGACGTCGACGTCGATGACCGACATGTCGGGTCGGCCGTACCCCAACTCCTCGAGCCAGCGCGGCGTCCGGGAGCCGCGACCGCTCGCATCGACCACCAGGTCGGCGGACACAGTCTCCTCGGTGGCGCCGGCTCGGCGCGACTGGACCGCCACCCCGGTGATCCGCTGCGCCGTGGCGTCGGTGACGAATCTCTTGACGTGGCAATGATCGACGAGATCGATGTTGGAGATCTGGCACACCCGCCGACGGATCTGCCATTCGAGGAACGGCCGGGTCTGGCAGGTGATGAAGATCCCGCTCGGTACCCGCAGCTTCCACACGCCGCGGTGGTACCAGGCGAAGTCCGACGTCATTTCGACTTCTGCCGATCCTCCCTCGATCAGTTCGGAGGTGAGACCGGGGAAGGACTCCTCCATCAGGCTCAGGCCGCGTTTCCAGATGCTGTGGACGTGACGGCCCTGGGGAACTCCCATCCGCGGCTCGGCGCTGTCGACCAGGTGATCCTTCTCGAATATCGTGACCGTATCGAAGTAGTCCGCCAGGACGCGGGACGCGAGCAGGCCGGCGATGCTGCCGCCGATGACGACGGCGTGTGCGTCCCGGCGTGGAACATTCACGCGCCGCGATCGCGATGATCGGTCAACGCGGCGACGCAGGGCGATGTGGTGGTTCACGGTGATACTCCCGTCTACGGGACATACCCACCGTGATCCCCGTGCTCGCACCCCACCAGGCCCCCTGGGGTGACCTTCCCGCACCCGAGGGTGCGACATCGGCCCCCTAGGTGCTCGATCCGGCCTGGATTCCCGGGGCTACCGGTCGTCGGGCGTGACGGCGAGTCCGATGGTTCCGGTCTTTCCCCGGCGCAGGAGGCTGCCTTTCATCGTGAGCCAGCCGAGGATGCCGTACTTGCGGGCGATCACGTCCCGCGTGTGATCGGTGTCGGCGGCGTCGAGGATCACGGCGCGGGCGGGAACCTCGGGTCCCTTCGGCTTGCCGCGCGCATCGCACGCGGCCACCGTCACCTCCGGGTTGCGGCGGATGCGTTTGACCTTGTACGAGTCGGTGACCGTCCACATCAGCAGGCGTTCACCGTCTGCGGCGGCCCACAGCGGTGTCGCCACCGGGGTGCCGTCTTTCCGAAACGTGGTGAGCAGGACATATTTCGCGGCCGACACCCGGTCGAATTCTGTGGTCACCGGGCCCATGCTAGACCGAACCGCGGAGCCGGACGGTTCGTCAGTCCCCTTCGAGTTCGCCTTCGGTCTCGAGGTACACCTGCCGCAGGCCGTCGAGGGTCTGCTGCTCGGGGTGCTCCCACATGTTCCGCTCGGCCGCCTCGAGCAGGCGTTCGGCGATGCCGTGCAGGGCCCACGGGTTGGACTGTTCCATGAACTTGCGGTTCTGGTCGTCCAGCACGTACGACTCCGCGAGCTTCTCGTACATCCAGTCGGCGACGACGTTGGTGGTGGCGTCGTATCCGAACAGGTAGTCGACGGTGGCCGCCATCTCGAACGCACCCTTGTAGCCGTGGCGGCGCATCGCCTCGAGCCACCGCGGGTTCACGACGCGGGCGCGGAACACCCGGGACGTCTCCTCCGACAGGGTTCGGGTGCGCACCGACTCGGGCCGGGTGCTGTCGCCGATGTACGCCTCGGGCGACTTCCCGGTGAGCGCCCGCACGGTCGCGACCATGCCGCCGTGGTACTGGAAGTAGTCGTCGGCGTCGGCGATGTCGTGTTCGCGGGTGTCGGTGTTCTTGGCCGCCACGGTGATTCGACGATAGGCGGTCCGCATGTCGTCGGCGGCGGGGGCGCCGTCGAGTCCGCGGCCGTACGCGAAACCACCCCACGTGGTGTACACGTCGGCGAGGTCGGCGTCGCCGCGCCAGCTCTTGGAGTCGATGAGCTGCAGCAGTCCGGCCCCGTAGGTGCCCGGCTTCGACCCGAAGATGCGGGTGGTCGCGCGCCGTTCGTCGCCGTGCTCGGCGAGATCCGCCTGCGCATGTGCGCGCACGAAGTTGCTTTCGGCGGGTTCGTCCACCGCGGCGACGAGCCGGACGGCGTCGTCGAGCAGTGCCAGGACGTGCGGGAACGCATCACGGAAGAAGCCGCTGATCCGGACCGTGACGTCGATGCGCGGCCGGCCCAGTTCCTCGAGGTCGATCACCTCGAGGTTCACCACGCGCCGGCTCGCCTCGTCCCACACCGGGCGCACACCGAGGAGCGCGAAGACCTCGGCGATGTCGTCGCCGGACGTGCGCATCGCGGACGTGCCCCACACGGACAGACCCACCGACCGCGGCCACTCTCCGTGATCGGACTTGTAGCGGTCCAGCAACGATTCGGCCATCGCCTGGCCGGTCTCCCAGGCGAGCCGGGACGGCACGGCCTTCGGGTCCACGGAGTAGAAGTTGCGGCCCGTCGGGAGCACGTTGATCAGGCCGCGCAGCGGCGACCCGCTCGGCCCGGCGGCGATGAAACCGCCGTCGAGCGCGTGCAGCACCTGGGCGATCTCGTTGTCGGTCTCCCGCAACCGGGGCACCACCTCGGTGGCAGCGAAACGCAGGATCTTCGCGACGGTGTCGTCGTCGGTGAGGGTGCCGGCGGCGTCCGGATTCCAGTCGGCGTCGTGCATGCCCTGCACCAGTGCGTGCGCCTGCTGCTCGATGTCGTCTACGCGGGTGCGGGATTCGTCGCCGTCCTCGCTGAGGCCGAGCGCCTCGCGGAGTCCGGGAACGTTCTGTTCGCCGCCCCACATCTGCCGGGCGCGCAGCATCGCGAGCACCAGTTCGACCTCGGCGTCGTCGCGGGGGGCCGCACCGAGGATGTGGAGGCCGTCACGGATCTGGACGTCCTTGATCTCGCACAGCCAGCCGTCGACGTGCAGCAGCATGTCGTCGAACACGTCCTCGTCGGGCCGTTCCTCGAGTCCGAGGTCGTGGTCCATCTTGGCGGCGCGCATCAGCGTCCAGATCTGCTGGCGAATGGCCGGCAGCTTCGACGGATCGAGCGCGGAGATGTTCGAGTGCTCGTCGAGGAGCTGCTCGAGTCGCGAGATGTCGCCGTAGCTCTCGGCGCGGGCCATCGGCGGAATCAGGTGATCGACGAGGGTCGCGTGGGCGCGGCGCTTGGCCTGCGTGCCCTCCCCCGGATCGTTGACCAGGAACGGGTAGATCAGCGGCAGGTCGCCCAGCGCGGCGTCGGTGCCGCACGACGCGGACATGCCGAGCGTCTTGCCGGGCAGCCATTCGAGATTGCCGTGCTTGCCGAGATGGACCACGGCGTCGGCGCCGAATCCGCCGGCGGCGGCGTCCGCCGCGATCCACCGGTAGGCGGCGAGGTAGTGGTGACTCGGCGGCAGGTCCGGGTCGTGGTAGATGGCGACCGGCTTCTCCCCGAATCCGCGCGGCGGCTGCACCATCAGGACGAGATTGCCGAACTGCATTGCGGCGATCACGATTTCACCCGCAGGATCTTGCGAACGGTCGACGTACAGTTCGCCCGGCGCCGGTCCCCAGTGCTCCTCGACACCCTCGCGCAGATCGGCGGGCAGCGCCGAGAACCACTCGCGGTAGCGGGCGGCGGAGATCCGGATCGGGTTGCCCTCGAGCTGCTCCGCGGTCAACCAGTCCGGGTCCTGGCCGCCGGCGGCGATGAGGGCATGGATCAGCGCGTCGCCGTCCTGGGCCGCGAGACCCGGCACGGAATCCGGCCCGTCCGCGGGGCCGAGGTCGTATCCAGCGGCCCGCATCTCGGTGAGCAACCTGATCGCGCTGGCCGGGGTGTCGAGACCGACGGCATTGCCGATGCGGGCGTGCTTCGTCGGATACGCCGACAGCATCAGAGCGATCCGGCGGTCGGATGCGGGGATGTGCCGGAGTCGGGCGTGCCGGACGGCGATGCCCGCCACCCGGGAGGCGCGCTCGGCGTCGGGAACGTAGGTGGAGAGACCGTCGGCGTCGATCTCCTTGAACGAGAACGGCACCGTGATCAGCCGGCCGTCGAACTCGGGGACCGCGACCTGGGTGGCGACGTCGAGCGGCGACAATCCGTCGTCGTTGGACTCCCACGACTCACGGCTGCTGGTCAGGCACAGTCCCTGCAGGATCGGCACGTCCAGCGCGGCCAGCGCGGCGACGTCCCACGCCTCGTCGTCGCCGCCGGCCGAGACGCCGGCCGGCTTGGTGCCGCCGGCGGCGAGCACGGTGACCACCATCGCGTCCGCCCGGCGCAGCGTGTTCAGCAACTCCGGTTCGGCGGTGCGCAGCGACGCGCAGAAGATCGGCAGCGGGGTGCCGCCCGCCGTGTCGACGGCGTCGCACAGCGCCTCGATGTAGCGGGTGTTCCCGGCCAGGTGCTGGGCGCGGTAGTAGAGAACGGCGATCGTGGGGCGGTCCGGGTTCGCGTCGGGAGCGAACGGCGCGACACCCCAGCTCGGCAGGTGGACCGGCGCCTCGAAGCCGTGACCGGTCAGCAGCACGGTGTCGGACAGGAAGTGGTGCAGCTGGGCGAGGTTGTCGGCGCCGCCCTCGGCGAGATAGTTGTGTGCCTCAGCCGAGACACCGGCGGTGACGGTCGAGCACTCCATGAGTTCGGCGTCCGGGGCGTGCTCGCCACCGAGGACCACCACGGGCAGTCCACTGGCCAGGACCGCGTCGAGCCCCTCTTCCCACGCCCGACGACCACCGAGGATGCGCACCACGACCAGGTCGGCGCCGTCGAGCAGTCCCGGCAGATCCTCCTCGACCAGCAGCCGTGCCGGGTTGGCCCAGCGGTAGTCCGCCCCGCTGGCGCGTGCGCTGAGCAGGTCGGTGTCGGAGGTCGAGAGCAGCAGGATCACGTGTGGAGCCTTCCTGGGGGTGTCGCGCCCCGTGGCGGTGGTTCTGTACGGAACCGTAGGTCGGAGGACGGCAGGTGAGGGTCTGGCTCGCCCACCGGTTTCGGAGGGCTCACAGTGGCGCGACCGCACCGGACTTTCACCGGCTTCCTCACCTGCTGTCGCAAGTGCTGGTGATGCTACCCGGGGCCGGACGTAACCTGGGACCATGGTCGACTCCCGTTCCCGCCCCGATGCATGCCCCGGCGCGCTGCAGGTCCACCAGGCCGCCGACGGTGCACTCGCCCGGGTCCGCCTCCCTGGAGGTGTGCTGACCTCCACCCAGCTGCAGACCCTCGCGGAATCGGCCCGCGACCTCGGGAACGGCGAGATCGAACTGACATCCCGCGGCAACGCGCAACTGCGGGCGGTCCGCGAGCCGCAGGAGTTCGCCCGCCGTCTCGCCGACGCGGGTCTCCTGCCGTCGGAAACGCACGAACGGGTCCGCAACATCCTCGCCTCGCCGCTGACCGGCCGGATCGGTGGTCTCGCGGACCTGAGGGATCTGGTCGACGAACTCGACCGGACGTTGTGCGCGGACTCGGCGTTGGCGGACCTCCCCGGCCGCACCCTGTTCACCCTCGACGACGGGCGCGGCGACGTCTCGGCGCTCGGCGGCGACTTCGGCGTCCATGCGGTGAGCGAGACGGAGGTCGCCCTGGTTCTCGCCGGTCGCGACACCGGCGCCCGGATCACGACGACGGAATCGGTGACGGTGCTCCTCGACTCCGCCCGCGTCTTCCTGGAGCTGCGCGATCAGCACTGGCGGCTGTCCGAGATCCCCGACGGGGTCGAACGGACCCTGTCGGCCTTGACGCTCGCACCGATTGCCGACCCGGTGAGCGGGTTCGACGAGCATCGGCCGCCGATCGGGTGGCTCGACCAACCGGATGGCAACGTGACCCTCGGCGGCGGTCTCGCATTCGGGATCCTCGACGCCCGACTGGCCGAGTTCCTCGCCGCGGTCGAGAAGCCGGTGATCGTCACACCGTGGAAATCGGTGTTGCTGTGCGATCTCGACGAGTGGTCCGCCGAGCAGGTGGTCCGGGTCCTCGCCCCGATGGGTCTGATCTTCGACGAGAACTCACCCTGGCTGACCGTCAGCGCCTGCACCGGGCAGCCCGGATGCGAGAAGGCGCTCGCCGATGTGCGGTCCGACGCGCGGGACGCCGTCGCGAGCGGCGAACTCCCGGTGGAGGGCCGACAGCACTGGTCGGGCTGTGAGCGGTGCTGCGGGCGGCCCAAGGGGGAGGTCGCCGACGTCGTCGCCACGGAGACGGGTTACCGGGTGGAGGAGCCGTGACCGCGGTGCCTCTATCGTGAGCGAATGATCGAGTACATCCGAGACGGCGCGGAGATCTACCGCCAGTCCTTCGCCACGATCCGCGCCGAGGCGGATCTCAGTGCCTTTCCCGAGGACGTCTCGCAGGCCGTGGTCCGCATGATCCACGCGAGCGGTCAGGTCGACCTCGTGGACGACGTCGCGTTCACGCCCGGTGTCGTGAAGGCGGCCCGCGCGGCGTTGGCGGGCGGGGCCCCGATCCTGTGTGACGCGCAGATGGTGGCCGCCGGCGTGACCCGGAAGCGTCTCCCGGCGGACAACGAGGTGCTCTGCACGTTGCGCGACCCCCGGGTCCCGGTGCTGGCGGAGCAGATCGGGAACACCCGTTCGGCGGCCGCGCTCGAATTGTGGGGCAGCAAACTCGAGGGTGCCGTCGTCGCGATCGGCAACGCCCCGACCGCCTTGTTCTACCTGCTGGACATGATCGAGTCCGGTGCCCCCCGGCCTGCCGCGATCGTGGGCGGTCCGGTCGGTTTCATCGGTGCCGCGGAGTCGAAGGAAGCGTTGATCGAGCACCCGAGTGATCTCGACTATCTGGTGGTCCGCGGCCGCCGCGGTGGCAGTGCCATCACGGCTGCGGCGCTGAATGCGATTGCGAGCGAGGTCGAATGAGCTCCGAACAGCGCGTGACCGGCAAACTGTGGGGCGTCGGCATCGGACCGGGCGACCCGGAACTGGTGACCGTCAAGGCCGCGCGGGTCATCGCCGAGGCCGATGTGGTGGCGTTCCACAGCGCCCGGCACGGCAAGAGCATCTCCCGCGCGGTCGCGGCGCCGTACCTGCGTGAAGGCCAGATCGAGGAGCACCTCGTCTACCCCGTCACCACCGAGACCGTCGACCACCCGGGCGGATATCAGGGGGCGATGGACGAGTTCTACGAGGAGGCGTCGCAGCGACTCGCCGCCCACCTCGACGCCGGTCGTTCGGTGGCGCTCCTCGCCGCGGGCGACCCGCTGTTCTACAGCTCCTACATGCACATGCACAAGCGGCTGGCGCAGCGTTTCGAGGCGGAGGTGATTCCCGGGGTCACGTCGATCAGCGCCGCCTCCGCCGCGCTCGCGATGCCCCTCGTCGAGGGCGAGGAAATCCTCACCGTCCTGCCCGGAACCCTGCCGCGCGGCGAGCTGACGCGGCGCCTCCGCGAGACCGACGCCGCCGCGATCCTGAAACTCGGACGCACCTACCCGGCCGTCCGGCAGGCGTTGAAGGACTCCGGCCGCATCGACGAAACGTGGTACGTCGAGCGGGCCAGCACCACGCGGCAGAAGATCGACGCCGCGGACGACGTCTCCGACAGCGATGTCCCCTACTTCTCGATCGCCATCGTTCCCAGCCCGTCGAACGCCCGCCGCGACGATGCGGCACCGAAGGGCGAACTCGTCGTCGTCGGGCTCGGTCCCGGCGACCAGGCCTGGACGACACCGGAAGTGCAGCACGAACTGTCGCTCGCCACCGACCTCGTCGGCTACGGCCCCTACATCGACCGGGTCCCCGAACGTCCGGGCCAGCGCCGTCACTCCAGCGACAACCGCGTCGAGGCCGAACGCGCCGCGATGGCTCTCGACCTGGCGAAGAACGGTGCCCGCGTCGCCGTCGTGTCGTCCGGCGACCCGGGTGTGTTCGCGATGGCCGCCGCGGTGCTGGAAGTCGCGGCCGAGGAGCAGTGGCGCGGCGTCCCCGTGCGCGTCCTGCCCGGTATGACCGCCGCGAACGCCGTCGCGAGCCGGGTCGGCGCACCCCTCGGGCACGACTACGCCGTCCTGTCCCTGTCGGACCGGCTCAAACCGTGGGACGTGGTGGCGCAGCGCATCTCGGCGGTCGCGAGCGCCGACATGGCCTTCGCGGTCTACAACCCCGCATCGAAGTCACGCACGTGGCAGGTCGCCGCGATGCGCGACCTGGTTCTCGAGCACCGCTCCCCCGACACCCCGGTGATCATCGGCCGCGACGTGGCAGGCGCGCAGGAGTCGGTGCGGGTGGTGCGGCTCGCGGACCTCGACCCGGCAGAGATCGATATGCGGTGCCTGCTCATCGTGGGCTCGTCCATGACGACCGTCGTCGAGAACGAACACGGGACCAGGGTGTTCACGCCCCGGCGTTATCCGGGCTGAGTACCTCACTCGACGCGGCCGGAGCGGAGTTCGGTCACCGCGATCCGGGCGGCATGCCCGATTGCGGCATCGACCACCGGAAGCACGGGATCGGTTCGGGCGGCGCGGGTGAAGACGGCGACAGCGACGGGAGTCTCACCGGGAAACGTCACCACGGCCACCTCGTTGCGGATGGCGCCGATGGTCCCGGTCTTTCCGGCCACGTCCACCTCGGAATACGGAAACCCGGATCGGATGCGGTGCTGCCAGATCTGCGCGGACATCACGTGCCGGACGAACTCGCCCTGCGGCCCGGGCACCGCCCGTCCGGTCCAGATCGCGTCGAGTAGCGAAGTCATCTCCCGCGGGGTCGTCGCGCTCGCATACGACGGGTCGTAGGCGGACACCGTCCACGCCTCGTCGTTGTCGGCGAGCGCCGCGAATGCTTCGGCGGTGGTGTGCGCGTGGGCGTCGATCACCAGGCTGCGGTGCGCATCCGCCGTGCCGCCGATGATCCGCGTGCTCGTCATGCCCAACTCGGACAGTGCCAGCTCGACGCTCTCCAGTCCCACGTGCCCGAGAACGAGGTCGGCGGCGGCGTTGTCGGACACTGTCATCATCGACAGCGCCAGATCCCGCCAGCTCAGCACCACAGGGTCATGGAACGTCGACACCCCGGTCGGCCCCGGGGTGCAGTCGGCCGGATTCACCCGGACGGTCGCGGTCGGCGACAACTCCCCGGATTCGAAAGCGCGGCACAGGGCGACGAGCAGCGGAAGTTTGTAGACCGACGCCAGCACCACGAGGTCGTCCGCACCGACCGCGATGTCACCCCCGTCCTCGGTCGGGGTCCCGACGCGGCGGGCGTGCAGCCATCCGGTGCACCCGGCGTCGGCGAAGACGTCACGGATGGCCTTTTCCGCCGACGGGGTCATCGATCGGCCCTGAACAACACCCGGTCGAGGGCGGCAGCGGACGGTGCGACGTCGGCCCCGGAGCGCCAGACGATGCGCAGGCGCAGCGCGAGGTCCTCGTGCAGCAGATCGACCCAGGCCACACCCGGCATCACCGTGGGTGCCGTCGCCGTCACGCCGAAGTGACCGCCTGCGGCCACGTGCGTGAGAATTTCTCGCGGACCCGGTGCGACCACGATGCCCGGGTCCAGCCCCCGGGCCCGCCACAGGTCGACGAACAGGTCGTGGGCCGGCGGATTGTCCGAGCGGGGACCGGTGGCCAACGCAAGCCCGCGCAGCATCCGGACCTGCGCCTTCTTCGCGACCGCCGCCGGGTGGTCGTCCGGCACCACCACCCATCGCCGAAGCTTCAGCACCGGGCCGCTGTCGAGACCGGTCAGCAGAGCGGGATGTTCGACCACGGCGACGTCGAGACTGCCCGTGCGGACGGCGTCCACGAGTTCGGTGGTGGACGCCGTCGTCGTCACCACCCGGGTGGTCCGAGACTCGTCCGCGTCGCGAAGGGCACGGACACAGCGCACCACGACACCGTCGGCCACCGAGTGCGGGACACCCCAGCGCACCACCGCATCGCGACCGCCGGCGATGCGATGCGCCTCGTCCTCGAATCGGGCCGCGTCGGCGACGAGAAGCCGCGCACGCGGAAGCAATTGGCGTCCGGCGTCGGTGAGCCCGACTCCTCGGGCACTGCGCTGAACCAGCTCCGCGCCGAGTCGCTGTTCGAGCCGCCGCACTCCCTGCGACAGCGGCGGCTGCGTCATGCCGAGTCGCGATGCGGCGTTGCCGAAGTGTCCCTCTTCCGCAACGGCGACAAAGAAACTCAGGTGGCGGAGCAGATCCATGGCGACCATTGAACCAGTTCCGACCGCCCCCATCGGGCGACGCCACCGTTTGCCGGGCACAAATCGTTGCCCTGAACTGGGGCGATATCCCGCCCGACTCGCGACGACGCCGCTTGCGTCTTTGCGCTATGAGCGTCCGCATCCGACATTGGGTCCATGCCCACATACCGAAATCATCCGAACCCCAGGCGCACCGGTCGTCGCGGTGCCGTTGCTCTCGCGGTGGCTCTGCCCTTGCTGCTCGGGGCGTGCACGGCCACCGCGGAGCAGGCCCAGCCCACGACGTCGGTGGCCGCGGCACCGGATCACCGGTCCCTCGACGCGACGATCGACGCCTTGGAGGCGCAGTACTCCACGCGGATCGGAGTGGCGGCGGTCAATCCCGCGACCGGCGAGGTCTACAGCCACCGGGGCGACGAACGGTTCGCGATGTGCTCGACGTTCAAGGCCTACGCGTCCGCGGCGGTCCTGCGCAAGACCGAGGACGGGTCGACGTCACTCGACAAGACGGTCGTGGTCGAACCCGGCGACCTCGTCGAGAACTCACCGGTCACCGCCGCGGCGGTCGGCACCCCGATGACCTTGGGGCAGATCGCCGAAGCGGCGTTGACGCAGAGCGACAACACCGCCGGGAACTACCTGCTCCGCGAGATCGGCGGGCCGCAGGCGATCACCGCCCTCGCCCGGGACATCGGGGACGAGAGCACGCGACTGGACCGGTGGGAGACCGAACTCAACACCGCATTCCGCGACGATCCCCGGGACACGACGACACCCAACGGCCTCGCGCAGGGTTTCCGGGCACTGCTCCTGGGAGACGCCCTCGACACGGCGAGCCGCGATCAGCTTCTCGAGTGGATGCGGGCGAGCAAGACGTCGGACAAGCGAATGCGCGCCGGTCTGCCGACCGGATGGACTGCCGCCGACAAGACCGGTGGCGGCGGATTCGGCACCGCCAACGATGCCGGTGTCGCGTGGAGTCCGGACGGCGCACCCGTCGTCCTCACCATCCTCACCGACAGCCTCACGAATCAGGAGGACGCGCAGGGTAACAACCAAGCGATCGCCGACACCACCGCGGCCGTCGTCGAAGGCTTGACTGCGCCGTGAGTCATCTGAGCAAGGCGCGGGGAGCGGGCCGACCTGTGACGGCCCGACTCCCCCGACGCCGAAGGTTGTCGCTAGCTCACGACGTCGTGACCGCGCATCGCCCGGCGCAGAGGCCTTTCCGTCTTGGCGACGCGCCGCCCGGTCACCGTCAACATCGGGCGCGGAATTCCGATACCCATCACCGGCACCCCGGTCACATACCCTTCCCGGTAGAGGTAATTCGACGCATCGGCCACCTCGTCCCGGGTCAGGGGCGAGGGCGCCCAGCCGACGGTCTCACCGATGGCATCCGCGTCCAGAATCGGACTTCGGTACCCTTCCGTGGTCTTCGCGAGAAGCCAACGCAGAACAGCGTCACGAACCGCCCATTGACGATCGGTAGCTGCATTCACATTTCAGTCCTCCGGTAGATGCCGTTGATGCTTGCATGGACCATAGCCATCGCCCAGGAATAAGCAAGTTCGTGAGCGTTCCTGCGGTTCTTGGGATCTCACGGAAGGATGCTTCCAGCTCGGCACCACGCTCGGGCCGGATGCCGAAGTGGACTTATCTACTTTCCTGGGTATGGTCGGGATCAGTTCGTGGTTGCCACTTCCGAAGATGGAGCGACAATGGCTGACAAATCCGCCGTCAAGAGTTCGAAACAGTCCGCCCGCGCCCTGAAGGAGCGCCGGGCGGAGAAGCGGGCGAAGGCCCAGGAGTCGACGGAGGTCATCCGAAAGAGCAAGGGCTGAAGTCGCATTGAAGGGTCACGACGCGCTGAGCTGGCGATGAAGGGCACCTCCGTCCCAATAGTCGGTGCTGGTAATGATGTGGTTGCCTCTCACTTCCAGCATCTGCACTCCGGCCAGGTGCACCCTCTGCCCGTTCGGCTCGTACGGGCCCAGGCGGCCATTCAAGTGACCGGATAGTGCGTAGGTCACCGCCGCACGGTTGCCATCGATGAGCGTGTCATCGAGGTTCCAGTGCGCGTCGGGAAAGGCTGCGAAGAGCCCTGCGAGACCGGCGGCGATCTTCTCCGGTGTGCGATGGTCTGCGCCGGCTGCGATATCGCGGTGGCGGCATAGCGGAGCGTAGAGCTTTGCGACGTCCGCGGGGCGGTGGTTGTTGTATGCCGTGTACAGATCGGTCACGATCTGGGTGAGTGAGTTCATGATCGGTGTCTCCTTTGCTCGGCAGCCTTCGACGCGGGGGAAGGTCTTGCTGTCACAGTGATTGGGGAAGGTCTCCGTTCCACGCTTCGCGGAGGAGTGAGCGAATCGGTAGCATCTCCAGCGGCCGAGGACTGACAAGATTCTCGGCCACGGCTGCTTCCGCAACTGCATCGATCTGGTCCCGCGTGATGCCGATGGCTCGGAGTCCTGTCGGTGTGCCGACCGACCGGGCCAGCGACCAGACGTTGTCGGCGAGTGTCGTCGGGTCACATTTCATCGCCTCGGCCACACGGGCGATGGTGTCGGGGATCGCGGGTTCCAGGTACCGGATGACGTAGGGCAGGACGATCGCGTGGGTTTCGGCGTGGGGGGCGTCGCACATTCCTCCGAAGAGATGACACAGCGCGTGATGCAGACTGGTGCCTACCGTCCCCAGCGCGATGCCGGCCAGGCAGGCGGCGAGGAGAACCTCTCCACGGGCTGCAAGGTCGGTTGTGGTGTACGCCCGGCGCAGGAAGCGCTGGAGTCGGCTGGCACCATCGAGAGCCAGTGCGTCGGTGATCGGGTCATGGTTCGTCGCCCACAGGGCTTCGGCGCAGTGGGCCAAGGCGTTCATCCCGCTGGGGCCGACGATCGAGGCCGGCAGCGCGGTCAGGAGTCGCGGGTCGTAGACGACGATCTTCGGCAGGGCCGCGGGATCGCGGGCGGTCTTCTTGTCCGTTCCGCTGGTGAGCCCGTAGATGGGCGTCATCTCGCTGCCGGCGTACGTGGTGGGGACGGCGACCAGGGTGAGGCCGGTATTCACCGCGACCGCTTTGCCGAGACCGACGGTGCTGCCGCCGCCGATGGCGACGATCACGTCTGTGTCGGCGGTGCTGGCGGCGACTGTGGCGCGTTCGGCCAGATCGCGAGGTACATGCTGTCGAACTTCGTTCCATTCCAGTGCCGTTCGATGGCCTAAGGCGGACCGTCCGCGGTCCACAAGTTTCGACTGGCGGGCCGAGACGATGAGCATGGCTCTGCGCAGGTTTCCGTTGTCGAGTTCCGGTGCCAGCTGGGCCAGGGCCCCGTCGCCGAAAACTATTCGACCAGGCAATGTTGTTCGAGTGAAAGGTATGGAGCTCGGCAGGTCGCGCTCCGAAATATCCGAGGACGCTGAAGGTTCCGCTGTATTCATCGATGAACTCCACTCGTAGCGGGGCACCCACCACCGCTGTTCGGTCGGCGTCGTGAACTGACGCCGACGCCCGCCTGCTGCGGGTTCGAAAATGATCACCCATTCCAGGTCGTCCGGTCCAACGGATGTCACAGATGCAATACATCGCTGGTGCCGATAGTGTGGATCAGATGAAGGATCTCCGCAGTGTCGACCTCAACCTGCTGGTTGATCTCGATGCCCTGCTGAGCACGCGAAGTGTCACCGACGCTGCACGACGGTTGAACCTGAGCCAATCGGCGATGAGTGGCTCGTTGTCGCGACTGCGGCGATTGTTCGACGATCCGCTCATGGTCCGTAACGGCCGAGTACTCGTCCTCACCCCTCGCGCGGAGGCCCTGATCCCGCCGGTGAGGGAGATCCTGCACCAGATCGACGGCGTCTTCGCAGAGAGCGACGACTTCGATCCACGCACAACGACCAGATCGTTTTCGATCAGCGCATCGGACTATGCGACGGCGGTCGTTCTGGCACCCCTGCTCCGCGGACTCGCCGACGAGGCCCCGAATGTCACGGTGAACGTGCTGCCCCGCTCCCCCGACGTTTCTGCTGTCCTTCGCCTCGATTCCGCCGACCTTGTCATCGAGCCCCGAGAGATGATGGGCGACTCGCCACCGCCCGGCGTCTCACTGTTCTCCGACCGCTGGGTATGCATGCTCGACGGCAGCATGCACGAACCGGCGGTGTTGGATCGACTCGACCGCGACCATTATCTGCAGCTGCCCCATCTCGTCTATTCCATCGGCCAGGACAGGCAGTTGAACTTCGCCGATCGTCATCTGGCCTCACTCGGGGTGCGACGGCGAATAGAGCTCACGGTCGAAAGCTTTCTCATGGCACCCCTCCTCATTCGCGGCACATCACTGGTCAGCCTGGTCCTCGAACGGGCCGCTTCCATGCTGCCGCTCGACGGCCTACGCCTCGTCGAGCCGCCGATTCCGGTGCCGGGCATCACCGATGCGATGTACTGGAATCCGCGGCACACCGAAGATCCGGGTCATCGGTGGCTTCGACAGCGCCTCGCCGCCACCGCGGCCCGCCTCACCCCGACCGGAGACGTGTCGTAACGGGCGCGAGCGTTGAGCCCGTCTCGACA
Organism: Rhodococcus wratislaviensis; assembly: GCF_900455735.1. GTDB lineage: Bacteria > Actinomycetota > Actinomycetes > Mycobacteriales > Mycobacteriaceae > Rhodococcus_F > Rhodococcus_F wratislaviensis. Next base: position 220,284 of record NZ_UAUI01000001.1, read on the forward strand.
ATTGCCGCACGGTCCTGAAACGCAGGATATCGGTGCGGCCGATATTACCCATCTGCCACATCTGTTGGACTGAATCCGGATGAGGTTCTAGCGTTCTTCGTGTCAGGTAGGTCACAGTCTTCCGCTCACACGGCGCAGGCCACTCCACTCCGCAGATCGCGGTCGGAGCGCGTGAACGGCCGGGTCTAGCCAGACGACACCAAATCCGGACAAGCCGGCCCGACACCGAATGTTGGAGGATCCGATGGAACAGAATGTCTTGCAGCCCTTGGACAAAGCCGAATTCCGCAGCGTTGTCGGACACTTCGCGAGTGGTGTCACGATCGTGACGGCTGCACACGACGGTGTCCGCTACGGCGCAACGATCAGCGCGGTGACATCGCTGTGCGACACACCCCCCATGGTCCTGGTCTGCGTGAATCAGAAACTGGGGACGCACGCTGCAATCCGCAATGCCCGCCATTTCACGATCAACATCCTCGGTGAGGATCAAGCGTCCCTGGCTCACACGTTTGCAACGCCCGGGGCGGACAAGTTCGCCGACGTAGCCGTGCACCATGGCCAACACGGTCCCCGCCTGGCGGAAGCGTTGGCATACCTCACGTGCCGCGTCGTCGACGATCTCGAAGGCGGCACGCACCGCATTTTCGTCGCCGAAGTCGTGGAGGCGCAGGCCGGAACCGGCAATCCACTTTCGTACTACCGAGGCCGCTTCGGCCACTTCGTTCCCTACAGGAATGCGATGTGGCGAACCACGCAGGCCGACAACGCAGTTTTCCCCCAATAAGAGAGAAGGGTTCCTCCATGAGGACAGGACAGCAGTATCTCGAGTCGCTTCGAGACGGACGCCAGGTATACGTCGGCGGCGAACTGATCGACGACGTCACCACCCATCCCAAGACGAGTGGATACGCGAAAGCGATTGCGGAGTACTACGATCTGCATCTCGACCCGGAGCATCAGGATGTTCTGACCTTCGTCGACGACGACGGTGTCCGGAAGTCGATGCACTGGTTCCTCCCCCGATCGAAGGCCGATGCCGCGCGCCGCCGCGCCTACCACGAATTCTGGTTCCGGCACTTCCAGGGAGGTATCTTCACTCGGCCGCCGGCGGGAATGCATGTCGTGATGTACGCGCAGATCGACGATCCGGAGCCGTGGGAGGACAACGCAGTCGTCGCCGGCGGACGCACCATCTCCTTCGCGGACAATATCCGGTCTCAGTGGCAGCGTGTGACCACCGACGACGTCGCACTGTCCCCCATGTTCGTCGATGTGCAATTCGACCGTGGACGCGACGACGCGCTCGGAGAAACCCCGATGCTCAGCATCGTGGAACAGAACGACCAGGGAATCGTCGTCCGCGGCTGGAAGGCGATGGGAACATCTCTTCCCTTCGTCAACGAATTGCTCGTCGGCAACCTGTGGCGACCGGGGCAGACCTCGGATCAGACCGTGTACGCAATTGTTCCGGTCAACACCCCTGGGCTCTCACTGGTGTGTCGCCAATCGAACGCCACTCCGGATGCCGAGCCCTACGACCATCCACTGTCGACCATCGGTGACGAACTCGACGGAATGGCGTACTTCGACGACGTCTTCATCCCGTGGGAGAACGTTCAGCACATCGGCAATCCCGATCACGCGAAGTGGTACCCGCAGCGCCAGTTCGACTGGGTCCACATCGAGACCCAGATTCGGCACGCGGTCCACGCCGAACTGATCGTCGGTCTCGCCCTCCTGCTGACCAACGCGCTCGGGACGAACAACAACCCGATCGTGCAGTCGCAGCTTGCCGATCTCGTCCGTTTTCGCGAAACCTGCAAGGCATTCGCCATTGCCGCCGAGGAGACCGGATTCACGACAGCGGGCGGGCTGTTCAAGCCCAACAACATCTACGTCGACCTCGGACGCGCCCACTACCTCGAGAACATCCACAACGCCGTCAACCAGCTGATCGAGTTCTGCGGTCGCGGTGTCGTGATGTCACCGACGAAGGCCGACTTCGACCATCCGTTCCTCGGCCCCAAGCTGGAAGAGGCCTTGCGTGGCACATCGATCAGTGCGCGCGACCGCGTATCCATCTTCCGGCAGATCAGCGAACGCTATCTCACCCAGTGGGGTGCTCGCCACGAGATGTTCGAGAAGTTCAACGGCACTCCCCTCTACCTCGTCAGATTGCTGACGATGCAGCGCACCGAGTACCAGGTCGACGGCCCGTTGACCGACCTTGCGCGACAGGTTCTCGGCTTCGGCGACACCGAGGCGCTCGCCGCACGCGCGGCCGAGGTGGAGAAGAACTCGAACTGGGCGTCCGTTGCGTACCAACCCGAGTACGCGCGGGAGCAGGACGTCCGAGACGGCTATTACAAGGAGACCGAGAAGGTCTGATCAGCGCTGTCGGGCCGGGCAGGTTCCCGGCCCGACAGTTCCAGCTCCGGGCGCTGCACATTTGGATGCGCCCAGGTTTTGTGAGAGGACTACCGATGCACACCAGCGATACTGAAACCCTCGACGAGCAGATGGCGATCGAGCAGCGGCTCGTCGACAGTGTGGTCGCGTCATTCGACTCCACGACAGACCCGCGGCTGAAGGAGTTGATGCAATCCTTGGCCCGGCATCTGCATGCGTTCATCCGTGAGGTGCGCCTCAGCGAGGGCGAGTGGAGCAACGCCATCGCGTTCCTCACCGCCGTCGGAAACGTTACCGATGATCGGCGCCAGGAGTTCATCCTGCTCTCCGACGTTCTCGGCGTCTCGATGCAGACCATCGCCGTCGGAAACCCGGCCTACAAGGATGCCACCGAGTCCACCGTCTTCGGACCGTTCTTCGTCGAGGATGCGCCCGAAGTCGCCGTGGGCGGCGACATTGCCGGTGGTGCGACCGGGCAACCCTGCTGGATCGAAGGAACCGTCACCGACACCATGGGCAACCCCGTTCCCGGAGCCCGGATCGAGGTGTGGCAGGCCGACGAAGGCGGGTTCTACGACGTCCAATACTCGGACGGTCGGATCGCGGGGAGGGCGCACCTGTTCGCGGATGCACACGGACGCTACCGGTTCTGGGGGATGACACCTGTTCCGTACCCCATCCCTAGCGATGGTCCGGTCGGAAAGATGCTGGCCGCGACCAACCGATCACCGATGAGGGTCGCGCACCTTCACTTCATGGTCACCGCGGACGGCCAGCGAACCCTCGTCACGCACATCTTCGTCGCCGGGGACCCGCAACTCGAACGCGGGGACAGCGTGTTCGGCGTGAAGGACTCGCTGATCAAGGACTTCGTGGAGCAACCCCCAGGGACACCCACCCCCGATGGGAGCGACGTCGGCGACCGGACGTGGTCTCGATGCAAATTCGACATAGTCCTTGCACCAGAACAGATTTGATTATCACTGTCGCTGCGTGCAGACCTTCTGCCACGAAGGACGAGGAGACCCACCCCACGCCCGGCGCACGGAACTTACAACCCTTGACTCGGATACCTACCATCCAAGTAAACTAGGACAATATAAATCCAAGTTAGGAGACGGGCATGAAGATCGTTATATTCGGAACCGGACTCATCGGGAGTCAGGTCGCATCGAAGCTGACCGAGACCGGTCACGACGTCGTTGCACTCGGTCGCGGCGACGGCATCGACACCACTGCCGGCAAGGGCGTCGCGGAGGCCGTGGAGGGCGCCGACGTCGTCGTAGACCTGACCAACTCGCCGTCCTGGGAAGACGACGACGTCCTGACCTTTTTCCGCGAATCGACGAACCACCTGCTCGCCGCCGAAGAGGCGGCAGGCGTCGGCCACCATGTCGTCCTGTCCATCGTCGGCGCCGACCGGCTTCCCGCCTCCGGATACATGCGCGCCAAAGTCGCCCAGGAGGATCTGGTCAAGTCGGGCCCCATCCCCTACTCGATCGTGCGATCGACGCAGTTCTTCGAGTTCATCGCCGGCATCGCCGACGCAGGCACTGTCGGCGACACGGTTCATGCGACCCCGGCACACCTTCGGCCGATTGCCTCGCACGACGTCGTCACCCGGGTAGCGGAAGTCGCTGTCGGTGCCCCGCTCGGCGGCACGGTCGAGATCGCCGGGCCTGAATCGCTCGGCATCGATGCACTCGTTCGACGGCTGTTCGCCTCGACCGGCGACCAGCGGACCGTGACGACCGACCCCGACGCCGGCTATTTCGGCGCCAAGCTCGATGACGCTGCGATCACTCCGACACCCGGCGCCAACGCCTGGATCGCACCGACCACGCTGGACGACTGGTTGCGCGAACACGCCTGAAACGATGATGCAGTATCACTCCGCAACACCGACACAGGGGCGTGGATAGAGTCGTGGCCATGAAGCTTTCCGGCGGCGTGGAGTGGGCACTTCACTGCTGCGTGGTTCTCAGCCAGGCCGAGAGTCCGGTACCCACGGCCCGGCTGGCCGAACTGCACGGTGTGTCGAAGACATACCTCGCCAAGCACCTGCAGTCGCTCGCACGTGCCTGCCTCGTCCACCCCACCGAGGGCCGCGATGGCGGATACGTCCTGACCCGCGAACCCGAGGCCATCACCGTCCTCGACGTCGTCCAGGCCGTCGACGGAACCGAGCCCGCCTTTCGGTGCACGGAGATCCGCAGGCAAGGAGTGCTCGCCGCCCCTCCAGAGCAGTGCCGCTCCCCATGCGGCATCGCGAAAGTTATGGCTGGTGCCGAACAGGCTTGGCGCGCATCACTATCGGGTGTGACGATCGCCGACCTCGGCGCGACGACAGACCTCGCCGTCCTCAAACACATCTTGGCGACATCCGAGACGTGAGGTCACCCGCGGCAGACGGAACGCGAGATTCCCGACTTCCCCACCGTGAACCGCCTTACGATCGATGGATGGAGACCGGAACCGACGAGACCAAGACCTGTTCGTTCTGCCGCGGTCTGATCGGATACGAAATCAAGGACGCTCATGCGGGCTTCGCGTCGCTGCCCCCGGGCAAGCGGTATCGCGTCTTCCACTGCATGAATCGATGCCCACGATCGGCGCCCGACGGCCTCGAATGCGGACACCGGCACGAATACCTCTGACCCGTCCGTCAAAGCCCGCCGAGAACGTTCAACCCAGCGAGTTTCAAGCTGATATTACCCGCGTGAGAGTCCGGGCTGAGTCTGAATCTGTCCGGGACCCCCCTTGAAGCCGCCGGCCTTACCCACCGTCCATTCACCGTCAGCACCGCACACCAGGGCGCCGTTGCGGTCTCCGGGCTTGCCGTACGTCACTGTCTCGTTGCCCTGCGAGTCCGTGTTCACGATCGGGCACGGGCCACCGGTGGGCCCGTTCGGGCCGATCGGCTCGGCATGCGCAACGGACGCCGCCCCCAAGGCACTCAGAACAGGAAGGGCAGCGAAAGCGATGGCGGCAATGGTGCGGCGGGCGTTGATCATTCAGTATCTCCAAAGGGTGGTGGGATAGTGCTTCGTTGACAGGGACAACTCTGCCCACTGCAGCGCCCGAACTGAACCAACCCTCGGGGGCGTTTGCGGCACCCATGGGAGTGGAATCACCCACCCTCGCGGAGCGATCGCGATCCGTTCAGAGCCGGTTCGGACCCGAACCCTCCACCGCAAGTTGGTCTTCGGGATTGAGAAGATAGCACGCCTTCATCGACAGGCAACCGCACCCGATGCATCCGGTGAGCTCGTGTTCGAGGCGCTCGATTCGCTTGCGCTGATCCTCGAGCTGCACCCGCCACAGCTTCGATACGCGCTGCCAGTCGCGGATCGACGGCATCCGGTCGGCGGGGAGAGTCTTGAATACCGCTCCCACGTCCGCCAGCGGAATCCCGAGCCGTTTGGCCACCACGATCAGCGAGATCCGCCGGAGCATGTGGCGTTCGTACCGGCGCTGATTCCCGGACGTCCTCGTCGACGCGATCAGTCCGAGCTGCTCGTAGTAGTGGAGTGCCGACACGGCGACACCGGTCCGACGGGACACCTCCCCCACCGACAGCAGGTCCTTCGGATCCAAAGACATCGCATCATCCCCTTGACCTCGAGTCCACTCGAGATTTTAGCGTGGAGTGCATGACAACGACCGCCCCGTCACCGGCCACCTGGTCCGAACTGCTCGGACCCCGCTACCGCTCCACCTCCGCCGTCCTCGCCGGCGGCGTCGGACTGCACGCCGTCAACATCTTTCTGACGACGAGCCTGCTGCCCACCGCCATCGGTGAACTCGGGCGTGAATCGCTGTACGCGTGGAGTGCGACCGTCTTCATGGTGGCGTCCGTGATCTCGTCGATGACCGTCAGCCGGCTGCTCGCGCATCGAGGGGCGCTCGGTGCGTATCTGTTCGCTCTGGCTCCGTTCTTCGCCGGCACCATGATCTGCGCCCTCAGCCCGTCGATGGAAGTGCTCCTCGTCGGACGTGCGGTCCAGGGGCTCGGCGGGGGCCTGCTCGCGGGGTTGAGTTACGCCGTACTGCGCGAGGCGCTCCCGGAACATCTGTGGGCCCGCGCGACCGCGCTGGTCTCGGCCATGTGGGGCGTCGGAACTCTCGCCGGACCGGCGATCGGTGGGCTGTTCGCCCAACTCGGCCAGTGGCGCCTCGCATTCGTCGCGCTGGCGGTGGTCGCCGCCGCCATCGCCGCGATCGCGCCCCGGGCGTTGCCGCGCACCGATCGTGTGCGTGGCGGAGAACCCGTGCCTGCCACGTCACTCGTACTGCTCACCCTCGCCACGATTGCGATCAGCGTGGCGGGAATCCTCGGCAACCGCACCCACATGCTGGCCCTGATCGCGGTCGGCGCCGCGTTCATCGTTCTCTTCCTGGCCTGGGAGCGGCGATCACCGCGCCGTGTGCTGCCGCAGTCGACGTACACCCGGGGGTCGTCGCTGAAGTGGATCTATCTCACCATCGCGGTGCTCGCGTCCGGCACCGTGTCGGAGGCCTTCACACCCCTGTTCGGTCAACGGCTCGCCGGACTGGTTCCGTTCGCCGCGGGATTCCTCGGCGCCATGATGTCGGTGGGATGGTCGGTGACCATGATCTTCAGCTCCGACATCACCCGCCCACGTGCGCAGACGGCGGCCAAAATCGCCGGACCACTGATCCTCGCCGCCGGCCTGCTCCTCACCGCGGCGCTCTGGCGTGACGACGCCGGACTGGGCGTGGTGATTCTGTGGGCAGGCGCCCTGGCCGCCGCGGGTGCCGGGATCGGCCTCGCCTTCCCTCACTTGATGGTCGCAGCCATGCGGAGCACCGACGACGAGCAGGAGGGGGCCAAGGCCGCGGCCGGGCTCAACACGGTCGAGTTGATCGCCATGGCCGTCGGATCGGCCGTCGCCGGTGTGCTGGTCAACCTCGGTGCGCCCTCGACCCTCACCTCGGCCCGAGTGCTCTTCCTCGGCCTCGGCGTCATTGCGGCGGCCGGCGTGTTCACCGCGTACCGCGCGACCCGGCAGGCCGAACACGAGGTCGCCGGACCGTCCTAGGCCTGCGACGCGAAGTGGTCTGCGCGACGGAGAATGTCGTGGGCCCGCGCGAGCTGCGGCGGATGTCCGCCGTGAGTGACACGGCTACCGTCCGCACCCAGACGCTCGATCGTCGTTTCGGCCCACGAGATGTCATTCGAGTCGGGTGCGAACGCGGTATTGATCACCTGCACCTGCTCGGTCGCGAGCGTCAGTTTTCCGGTCATCCCCATCTCCCGTGCCAGTCGCGTGTCGTCCCGGACGACCTCGGCGTCACGCGACAGCGTCGGCCCGTCGATCGGGGCTCCGATCCGGGCTGCCCGGCTCGCATTGACGAGCCGGGATCGGGCGTACGCCAACGCCATCGGGGTTCGCCCGGCACCGGTGTCGCGGCAGTAGTCGCCGATCCCGAACGCGAGTCGAGAGACGGGAGCGGTGCGAGCGATGTCGTCCACGGCCACGATCGCGGCCGCGGACTCGACGAGGGCGACCACCGGAACACCGGGTATCTCGGCGGCGGTATCCCGCACCTGTTCGGGCGATTCGGTTTTCGACAGCATCAGCCCGCGCAGCCCGGGCAGGCCGCGGATCGCGTCGAGATCGCGCTGCCAGTGCGGGGTGGTCGCGTCGTTGATCCGCACCCAACCCGCATTCCCCATGAGCCACTCGGCGGTGCAGACGCGCCCCGCGTCTTTCGCCGCGAACGGCAAGCCGTCCTCGAGGTCGATGATCAGTGCGTCGGCGCCGGACGCAGCCGCCGCCGCGAGGCCCCCGCCACCGCCTGCTGGAACCAGAAGCCAACTCCGCGCCATTGCGAGGTCGGCCTCGCTGCGCTGGGCTGTCTCGACACTCATCCTGCTCTTCCCTCGGCCATACCGAGAAGTTTGCGCTGGGCCGAGAGGCGACGCACTCGACGAAGCGGAGTGCGGCGACCGTGCCCGGTCACCGCTTCGTCAGGTGCGGCTCCGATCCCTGCAGTCCACCTCAGAAGTCGAAGTCCCAGGAGGCCGGGTTGAAGACGACGCGGTACCAGACGTTGGTCGGTTCATCGAACGTGCACGGCACGATCACGACTCCCGACGTCTGTTCGAGCGCCGCCGCCTTCCCGCAGAAATATTCCGCGCCTTCACCGGACGTCTCGGCACGGTAGACGGGTCCGATGTGCCAGGGTTCGGCACTCGCGGTGCCGGCACCGACGGTGGCCCCGAGGACGAGGGGCGTGGCCACGATCCCGACCAATGCTGCGGTACGTCGAGCGGACTTCTTCTGCACGAAATCTCCTTCGTAGGCGACGACACGACAGTTCTGTGTGATTAGTTCGCACAAGAACCGTCGGACGTTACCGGGGAGCCGACGCCCGCTCCTCGAAGACCTGACCCGACCCGTTCTGCTCGGCAAGCTCACGGGCGCTGTTCAGCGCCTCCTGGGCGGCCGCCTTCACCGCCGCCTTCACCGCGGCGGAATCGTCGACGGTCGCAGGCGCTTCGACAACGTCCGGCGTCTCGACAACGTCCGGCGTCTCGACAGCATCCGGCGTCTCGACAACGTCCGGCGTCTCGACAGCATCCGGCGTCTCGACAGCATCCGGCGTCTCGACAACGTCCGGCGTCTCAACAGCGCCCGGAGCCTCGATTGCCGGTGCAGGTGCTGGCGCCGGCGTGGTGTGAGGTACCTCGACGGGCGCTGTGCCGCCCTTCTTCAGATACTGTCCGCACACGGGCCACGCGCCGGGGCCCTGGGTTTTCAGGACGTTCTCGGCGACCCGGATCTGCTCGGCCTGGCTGGCTTCCGAGGCCACGCCCGTTCCGCCGTTGGCTTTCCAGGTTTCCGGTGTGAACTGCAGTCCGCCGTAGAAACCGTTTCCGGTGTCGGTGGTCCAGTCGCCGCCACTTTCGCACTCGGCGACTTCTTCCCAGTCGTGCGGGGCGCCTCCGGCGGTTCCGGCGCCCAACCCGAGCAGGACGGTGACGACCGCGCCGATCAGGGCGATCCAGCCGAGGGTGTGCTTCTCCATGTTGCGAGTGGTCATGCTGGCTCAATCCTCTCCGCGCTTGCGGACGCGGCGTGCCGGCGACAACGCCTCGGTTGTCGGCCCAGCCATCCCTTTCGGTGCCTCGTCCCGCGCCTCGAAGGTGTCGGGATTACGAACCCGCGTCGGCAGATCTGCAGCGGCGGGCCCCCGAACGTGGCCTCCTCCCGAAATTCACACGGCATGAACAAGGTACGGATGTTCGACTATTGAGAAACGCGAGTGAAAATTGTGCTGTTCTGAGGTTTCGATACCTTTTCGACGTCATGTCGTGACAATTCCGTAATGCGTCGGACGGGCGAACGAATGCCCCAGCGGCTCACCCATTCCCAGCCCTGCTGCGTGGTCTCGATTTCGACACGACCCCGCGCGGCGCACCCTCCGCACCCCGTCTTCGCCGCGGCAGCCTGCATGGATGTCCCGTTCGAAACGAGATGAACAGCCCTCGAAGGCAGGGGATCTCGGTCACCCACCGAGACGGTGACCGGGCAGGGAAGCAAACCCCGTCGCCGGGCGTCCACGACGGACTCCCGACTGCTGCGCATCTCCAACTTGCCCATCAGATTGCGCATGTACGACGTGACGGTCTCGATGCTCAGCGACAGCCGGTCGGCTCGGCGCGGATCGCGTCGGTGTCGCTGGGTCTCGACGTGTCGTTGACCGGCACTCTCATATTCGGCATACCCACCTCGGAGGGTAGCGGTGCCGGCGTGATGTTCCATAACGTCGTCTTGGGCGTGTATCGCCCGTCAGAGCACCTTCACCACATCTCGGAGGTTCCAGTGTCCGGACCGACCCTCTCGCCCGCGAACCACACACCGCTCAGTCCGCTGCGCTTCCTCGAGCGCTCGGCGACCGTGTTCCCGGACCGGGTCGCCGTCATTCACGGCGACCGACGCTACAGCTATCGCGAGTTCGGCGACGAGGTCGAGAGACTCGCCCGGGTCCTGCGGAGCCGGATCGAGCCCGGCGACCGCGTTGCGTTCCTGTGCCCGAACACGCCCGAGATGCTGTTCGCCCACTTCGCGGTGCCCCTCGCAGGTGGCGTCTTCATCGCGCTGAACTCGCGACTGGCGGGCCGCGAGCTGGAGTACATCCTCGAGCACTCCGGGACGAGCCTGCTGTTCGTCGACTCCGAACTGGTCGGATCCGTCGCGACCGCCCGCGATGCCGTTCCGAGTCTGCGCGAGGTGATCGAGATCCCCGACTCCACGATCGCGCGGCCGGTGGTCCCGGAGGGGATCGCGACCGGGATGTACGCCGACTTCCTCGCAGCCGCAGACGACGTGGCCGACATCCCTCTGCACTGGGGTGTCGACGACGAACAGCAGGTGATCGCGATCAATTACACGTCCGGAACCACGGGGAAACCGAAGGGCGTGATGTACACGCACCGCGGCGCATACCTCAATTCCCTCGGCGAAACGTTCCACAACGGCTTCACCGGGTCCACCAAATACCTGTGGACGCTGCCGATGTTCCACTGCAACGGCTGGTGCACCCCGTGGGCGGTCACGCAGGCCGCCGGCACGCACATCTGCCTGCGCGCGGTGCGCGCCGACGCGATCTGGGACGCCATCGACACCCTCGGGGTCACTCACCTGTGCGGCGCTCCCGCCGTGTGTTCCACCATTGCCGAAGCGCCCCAGGCACATCCGGTCGATGCACTGCGGATCACCACCGCCGCGGCGCCGCCGTCACCGACGGTGATCGCCCAGTTGGAGGCGATCGGCGTCACCGTCGTCCACGTGTACGGGCTGACCGAGGTCTACGGGCCGTACACGATCTGCGAGTACCAGGAGTCGTGGAGCGAGCGCACCGCCGAGGAACGCGCGTCCCTGCTGTCCCGGCAGGGCGTGGGCATGGTGCAGGCGGAGAACGCCCGCGTCGTCGACGCGCAGATGATCGACGTCCCCGCCGACGGCGAGACCATGGGCGAGATCGTGCTGCGCGGCAACAACGTCATGCTCGGCTACTACCGCAACCCCGAGGCCACCGCGGAAGCCTTCGCCGGCGGCTGGTTCCACACGGGCGATCTCGGCGTCCTGCACCCGGACGGCTACATCCAGCTCAAGGACCGCGCGAAGGATATCGTCATCTCCGGCGGCGAGAACATCTCGACCATCGAGGTGGAGCAGGCATTGAGAACGCATCCCGCCGTACTCGACGTCGCGGTCATCGGTGTCCCACATCCCAAGTGGGGTGAGCGGCCCAAGGCATTCGTCATCGTGAGGAAGGGGGCCACGGTCACGGCTGAGGAACTCGCCGAGCACACCCGCGGGCGCCTCGCGAAGTTCAAGGTCCCCGACGAGATCGTCTTTCCCCTCGAACTCCCCCGCACCCCGACCGGGAAGGTCCTCAAGTTCGAACTTCGAAACTCGAATTGACTGCCTCGCAGGCAGCGCGTGGGCGCGGACTCACACGCGAAAAGGGAGAACAAACCTTCCAGTCGGACTTTTTCTATGGCATTGTAACGATCCATGGGGGATTCAGGAGTCGACGCGATCGCGATCTACCACGCAGCAAACCAGCGAATTACACCGATGGTGGCGCTCGACTACAGCGTGGAACCCGGCACGCAGCAACCCTTGCTGCGGAAGTTGGCGGGACGCGGATGGCGAGATCCCAGCCCCGTCTTCGATGGCGTCGACGGCTTGACGTCGGCAGTGCTGTCGTTGCGATCGGTCGACGGGCGCACCCTGTTGATCGAGGACGACACGGACGTTCTCTTCGAAGGTGTCGTCGTACCCCCGCACGGGTGGATCGACCATGTGCGAGCCCTCGGCGCAGTCGGCGTGGTCGCCGGAGCGGGCATCACCTCGACGCCCGACTGGGAACGGCAACTCCCCCGGTTGGCCCGCGAGAAGGAACTGCTCGGTTCGGTTGCCACGGTCACCCTCACGAACGCCTTCGGCAGAGAAGATTTCAACGCCTTTGCCTACGAGGTGATCTCGGCATTGCGGCCGGCACTGCCTCCCGCGGCGCTGCACGACACGGGCTTCGCGCTCGAGGACGACCGGCCCCAGCGCGCGGTCGTCGAGGTCGTAGCAAGTGCGGCGAGACACCGGGTGGTCGTCCCCGCACGAATCTTCGACATGCTCCACCGCCGCGCCACAGACCGCACCTCGTTCGGGTGGAGGGACTCCCGAACACTGAAACGGCTCCTGCGAAAGGTTCGCACCGACGAACGCGAACCGGCCGCCGAACTCTGAAGGCCCGGGCCCCGTTACGTTGGGATGGTGCCTCTCCGCTACCACGTCACCTCCGTGCTGAATCGTGCATCCATTTCGCGCTACGGCCTGGACTGGAGCCGAATGGGTGCTGCCCCCGGTATTGCCGGCAGCCGGCGGCCGGAGCAGGAGGGTTGCTTTCTCGCCGCCGACGAGTGGGAACGCGACTGGTTCATTCAGATGAACAACACGGGAGGGGCGGTCGACGTGTGGGAGGTCCACGGGATCAACGCTGACGACCTGATCCAATCTCCAGAGGGCCACTACTTCTTCCCCGCTGTCATCCCAGCCACCGAACTCCGCTTGATACAACGAGATCTACCCCCGGGCCGGCGGGGCTGACCCGCTGAGAGACTTGTGGGCACCGAACTGGGTTCGCGCACGTGCCTGACGGCCGGTGCGTCGTTGTGCAAAACTCGGAAGGGTACGTACGAACGTGGTGCGCCGAACCACCGTGATGCGGAGGGCTTCATGTCCCGATCGGTTCCCGGAAGTGCGTCGGAAGACGCGGAGCACACGGCGTACGCGTGTGTGCGCGCCGGCCAGGTGAAGGCTGTGCAGGCCGCCCTCGAGGATCACATGGGACGCCTGGATTGGTCGAGAGAACAGATCGAGCGCTACCGAATCGAGCGGCTGCGGGCCCTGCTCGCGCACGCACGCGAGCGGTCGCAATTTCATGCCCGGAGACTTCGTGGTCTCGATCCGTCCTCGGCCTCGCTCACCGACCTGGCGTCGCTGCCGATGATGACGAAGCAGGACGCTCAGGACGAGTGGGATTCGATCGTCACGGTTCGCAACCTCGATCGCGAACGGGCCGAACGGATTCTGGCCGAGCAGCAATGGTTTTCGTACACGCCGGGCGACGAGCAGATCTTCAGCTCGGGTGGGTCGAGTGGTGTCCGGGGCGTCTACGTCTGGGATTGGCAGTTCTACGTTTCGGCGGCGTGCCTTGCCTGGAGGGTCCAGGCGCGCGAGGAACGGCGAGCGTCGTCGGCGCCGTCGTGTGCGCGACTTGCCGTACTCGCGGCCGGCGTCCCCCCGCATGCGAGCACCCCACTGTTCGATGTGCCGACCGCACCGGGGATGGAGACCGTCGTGATCCCGGCGGGCGCACCGTTCGACGAGGTCGTCGCCGCGGTGGCCGCTGCCCGGCCCACGCACCTGGTGGGCTACGCGACGGTGATCGGACAACTTGCCCGAGCGGCAGTGGCGGGTGATCTCGACATCAGCCCTGTGCGGGTGAGCACAAACTCCGAACCTCTGTTGGACGAGGACCGGCAGGCCATCCGCGACGCCTGGTCGGCGCCGATTCACAACCTGTGGGGGTCGACCGAGATCGGTGTGCAGGCCGTGGGGTGCGGATACGGCGAGGGCCTGCACGTGTGCGAGGACGAGGTTGTGCTCGAGCGTGTCGACGAGAGTGGTGCTCCGGTTGCAGCCGATGTGCCCGCGGCGCGAACGCTCGCCACGGGCCTGGCCAACCGGACGTTTCCCTTCATCCGTTACGACCTCGGCGATCAGGTCACGTTGCTGCCGGGTAGGTGCGCATGCGGAAGCGCGTTCGTGCGCGTCGCCGACATCGGCGGGCGGCGCGACGACGATTTCCGGTACGGAACGACGACCGTGCCCGCGAGCACGTTTCGTTACGTCCTCGGCGCAGATCCGCGCGTGTCCGAGTACCAGGTCAGGCAGACGGCCGACGGAGCGGAGATCTTCGCGGTCGGCGACCCCGACGTCTCCGCGCTGACGTCGGCCGTCACCGTGGCGCTGCGCCGGCAAGGATTGTCCGATCCGCAGGTGCGGATCGAGGTCGTCGACCAACTGCAACGTCATCAGGCGAGCGGGAAGCTGCAGCGGTTCATCGCACTGCGATAGGCCGCAAGTGCCTCGTGGCACGCCCAGGGGTCGGCAATCTCCACCCCAGGGTGTCTGTCTTCACGGTCGCTCCCGTCCGAGGATGGTCATACACGGTCACCCAGACGAGGAGCAACGATGACGGACACCGATTTCGGGGCAGTCACCGAGAACGCCGCAGGCGCAGTCTCCGACGGCACAGATCTGGCACGCGTTCACGCCGAGATCGCCCGCCTCGACGCGGAGATCCTGGACGCGGTCAATCGCCGCCTCGCTCTCGCACAGCTCGCGGCTCGAACTCGGGTCGAGTCCGGTGCACCGATGGTCGCCCTCGGCGGGGAGACGGACGTGATCCGCCGATATCAGGACGAACTGGGACCCCGAGGCTCGCTGCTGGCCCTGGAACTGCTCCGGCTGGCGCGGCCACCCTTCTCGTCGACGTACCGGACTCGGTAGCCGCAACAAGAACCCTCACCTCGGTCGATACCGAGCACGAGAGCAGTGCCCAGCAGTCTCCGTGACGCTGGGCACTGTTCGCATGTCCGAGGCAATCCGGGACGGCACCCATTCCGCGTGTGTGGTGCCGAACGTGTAGGCGAGCCGACGATGCGACGCCCTCACCCAAGTCCCACAACAGATTCAGAACTCGATGATCTCCGACACCCGCGTTCGCCTCCGAACGCACCCTGCTCGAACGATCGAACAGAATCCAGTACGGCACCTGCTGACCCTCCCGATCGCCGACGGCGGCGTCCTGGCGGATGCGACCGCTGCGGCTGTCGAGCTGAAGGCGGCACTCGAACAGCTCCGCGACGCCCAGCGGCGGGGCGACTTCAGTGCGTTCGGTGCCGCCCTCGACCGCCTCCAGCAAGCGGTCGATGCCTACCTCACCTCCGGGGGATGACGGTCATCGCCCCGGCTCACGAGAAGCTGTTCAGGCGTTCACCTCACGCGATTCGGTGGTAGGTCCATGATCACCGGCGGTGCCATCGACGACGTCGTCCGACTGCGCCGCGCGCCCACCGCCAGCAATGACGCGATCGAGCGAGAGAGCACCGGCGCCGAGGAAGATCATCAGGAACAGGGCCCAGCAGAAGATGGCCGAGAGTTCACCATTGTTCTGGATGGGGAGGACACCGTCCGGCTGGTGACTCCAGAAGTAGGCGTAAGCCATCGAACCCGAGGCAATGAACGCGGCGATCCGCGTCCCCAGACCGAGGAACAACGCGGCGCCACAGACGAGTTGAATGACTGCGCCCCACCAGCTCGGCCAGGCACCCACCGCTGCGGTATGCCCGCCATGAGGTGCGGTCGGCCACGCGAACAACGTCGACGTGCCATGGCAGAAGAACAAGAAGCCGATAACCACACGAAAAGCCGCGATGGCGTAGTCGACACTGGGGCCGTGAAGGCGTGAAATGCTCTTAGTTGTCACATCGCAGAAGATAAGGCATGCCTGCCCTAATCGTTGCTCGACCACGCCGGTGCGACACAGCGACGTGGGAAAACTCATCCATTTGTGGCGAGCATCACATTCACCTTCATGCGGTTCCGGATTCACTCACTGCATTCGGTCACCGGCCGAGCCACTTCGGGTGCATCGTGAAGTCCATGCGTGATTTCAGATTCTCGTTCAACATCTTCGGCTTCGAATCCCGCGACGCCCTTCTCGACCGATGCCGGCTCGGCGAGAGCGCCGGCTACGACACCGTGTTCGCCGCGGACCATCTCGGCGCCCCCGCTCCGTTTCCGCTGCTGGTGGCCGTCGCCGATGCCACACGCTTGCGTGTCGGAACTCTGGTGCTCAACGCACCGTTCTGGAATGCCGCCCTCCTCGCCCGCGAGATCGCGACGACGGACGTCCTCACCGACGGAAGGCTCGACATCGGACTCGGTGCCGGACACATGAAGTGGGAGTTCGACGCTGCCGGTATCGAATGGAAAGCCCTCGGCGGACGGGTCGAACAGTTGTCGGACATGGTCGATGGCCTACGCACCTTCTTCACCGCGGATCTCGACGAGCTACCCGAGGGCCGCGCCCTGCCACGACCGTTGCAGCGGCGCGGATTCGGCGGCTCGGGCCCGCCGCTGATCATCGGCGGCACCGGCGACCGGGTGCTGCGCATCGCGGCGGCACACGCAGACATCGTCGGTGTCGCGGGAGCATTTCAGATTCCGGGCCGACCCCCGGGCACCTTCCGACTCGCCACCGCGGACGAGACCGCCGAGCGAATTCGCTTCGTGCGGGAGCACGCCGGAGCGAGAGCCGAAGACATCGAGTGGCATCTGCTGGTCCAGATGGTCGTCGAGACGGACGACCGCCGGGCCGCGGCCAACGAGATCGCGGACCGGCTCGGTGGGACGATGACGGTCGACGACGTCCTCGACACCCCGTATGTCCTCGTGGGAACCGTGGCGGAGATGGCCGCGCAACTCCGACGCCATCGGGAGCGCTACGGTTTCTCGTACATCACCGTCCACGAACCGTATCTGGAGCTGTTCGCGCCCGTGATCCGTCTACTCCGCGAACAGAGTTGACGGACAACGACTCACGGCGTGTTGATGTATTCCTGGATGGCCTGCTGCGCCCGGGGGTTGCCCTGTCCGATACCGACGATCGCGCCGGTGATCGCCCCGATCGGTGTGCCGATGATGCAACCGGCGAGACTGCCGGGGAACATCGAGATACATCCGACGCCGAGACCCATGAGCGCACCGATCGCCGTACCGGCCGCTCCCCCGTTGGCCCAGCCGACGCCGAGCTCGTTGAGCATGTTCTCGAGGGCCTTCTGCTTGTCGACCTCGTGCCTGCCGGGGATGGCCAGGGCCGGCGTCCCCGTGTTCGGTACTACCGGGTCGGCGTGGGCCGTACCTGCCCCGAGTGTCACCGTCGCTGCGACGAGGACCGACGCTGCCGATTTCTTGATCAAGTTCATCGCGATCCCACCCTGCTGAAGAAGGAAAAACCGGTTCCGACTGTAACCTGCGGCTGCATCATCGGTGGCGAAACCGCGGCATCGGAAGACTACCTCGGCGATTGCCCGCCGGCACGGGTGAAATGTTCAGCTCGTGCGCCGGTTGAACAGTCTTTGCGCCCACGGGTAGCCGAACAGCGCGATACCGACGCTCCAGGCGATCGCGAGCGCCGCGCTGCTGCCGATGGGCCCGCCGAGCAGCAGTCCGCGAACGGTCTCGATGACGGGGCTGAACGGCTGGTACTCGGCGAACCAGCGGAGGCCGGCAGGCATGGAGTCGGTGGGGACGAATCCGCTGCCGAGGAAGGGCAGCAGGACCAGCACCATCGGGAGGTTGCTCGCCGTCTCGATGCTCTTGGACACGAGCCCGAACGCGACGGACAGCCAGGTGAGCGCAAAGGTGAACAGTGCGAGCACCGCCATCGCCGCGACCCACTCGCCGAGCGCGGCCGTGGGCCGGAAGCCGATGAGCACAGCGACACCGACGACCACCACGAGGCTGATCAACGTCTGGATCATGCTGCCGATGACGTGCCCGGTCAGGACGGGCACGCGCGCGATCGCCATGGTGCGGAACCGGGCGATGATGCCTTCCGTCATGTCCGTGGCGACCGAGATCGCGGTTCCCTGCGCGGCGCTGGCGACAGTCATCAAGATAATTCCCGGTGCCACATAGTCGACGTAGGCACCGCGTCCGCCGGCAGGATCACCGAGTCCCGCTCCCAGCGTGCCGCCGAAGACGTACACGAACAGCAACAGTAGGACGATTGGCATCCCGACGAGAATCACCGTCATCGACGGGTACCGGATCCTGTGCCGGAGGCTGCGTCGCAGCATCGTCGCCGAATCGGTCAGCGCGTAGCCGATTGTCGTCATCGGAGGCTATCTTTCCTGGTTTCGGTGCGCTCGGTGAGCGCGAGGAAGACGTCGTCGAGATCGGGCGTGTGGACGGACAGGTTCTCGACCTCGATCGACGCGAGGTCGAGCCGATCGAGCAGAGACCGCAGCGCGTGCACGCTTCCGTCGCTGGGAACCTGGAGGGGAGCGCTTCCTCGTCCCGGCTCGCGTCCCCGAGCACCCGGGCGGCCGCGTCGAGTTCGTCCGCACCGGTCAGGTGCAGGGTGACGTGACCGCCCGGTACGAGTCGCTCGAGCTGTTCGGGTTTGCCCTCCGCGACCAGCCTGCCGCCGTCGAGGAGCGCTATCCGGTCGGCTTCCTCGAGGTACTGCGTGGTGAGAAAAATCGTCACACCGTCGGCCACGAGTTCTCGGATGATCTGCCACATCGTGCGGCGGCTTCGCGGATCGAGACCCGTCGTCGGCTCGTCGAGGAAGATGATCCGGGGATCGCCGACGAGGGTCATCGCGAGGTCGAGCCGTCGACGCATGCCACCGGAGTAGCTCCCGGCCGGCTTCGCGCCCGCCTCGGCGAGATCGAACTGCGCGAGCAGTTCGGCGGCGCGCTCCCGCCCCGCATCTCGGCCCAGGTGGTGCAGATCGGCCATCAGTATCAGGTTCTCACGGCCCGTGAGGAGGTTGTCCACCGCGGAGAACTGGCCGGTGACACCGATCGTGGCGCGGACTGCGTCGGGCTCACGGGCGAGATCGTGACCCGCGATACGGATGTCACCGCCGTCGGCATCGATGAGGGTGGACAGAATCTGGACGATGGTGGTCTTGCCGGCACCGTTGGGCCCGAGGAGCGAGAAGATCGTTCCCTCGCGACTTTCGCAGTCCGGTGGCCGTTATCGCTATCGGGTGGTGGTCGACGCTGTCATCACTCTGCCTTTCGACTGGTTGACTTCTGGGAATTCGCGCGGCGAATCACGATGTCGCCGAAGCTGGTACGTGCACGCACATCGACCTTCTCGTCGACCGATTCGGGGCCGTCCACGGAGTCCAGGTGGTTGTGCACCTTCCCGAAGGACGTGTGGGCGTCGAGCCGGGCAGCGGTTCCGGAACGGATGCCGATCTCGATTCGGCCGCACGCGGTCTCGAGCGACGCCGCGCCCCGCACCACCTGCCCGATGCGGATGTCGCCGTTGGCGGTTGCGGCCGTGAGGTCGGCGCGGGCGTCGTCGACGGAGATGTCCCCGTTGGCCGTCTTCACTCGCAGTCCGCCGCCGATCGCGCCGATCCAGTTGTCGCCGTTGGAGTTCTTGATCACCGCGCTGCCATCGATCTCGCCGAGTCGGAGCTTGCCCGACCCTGTGCTCACGTCCGCATCTCCCGCGACGTGTTCCACGACGACCGTTCCCGCCCCGGTGTGCACGTCGAGCGCGCCCGTGCCGCCCAGCTGAACGTCACCCGTCGACGTCGTGACGCGGCACGCACCGAGTCGGCCGGTGCCACGGAACGTCGCAACCGACGCCTCTCCCTCGACCTGGGAGCCGGTCGGCAGCGCGATGGTGACATCGACGGACCCGGTCTTGCCGAACAGGCCGAGACCACGTTGCTTCGGCGCCTTGACCAGCAGGCTGCCGGCGGAGAATTCGACGCGGGTCTGCTCTGCGGCGTGGACGTCCGCTTCCCGGGAGCCGTCGCTGGGGCGGACGTCCACGACGGTGTCGTCGCGGTCGCTCGCCGTGATGCGCGCGTCACCGACGACGAGCTCGATCGTGGCCGATATCGGTGCCGGGGTGCTGAATGTGGGCATGGTGATCCTCCGGAATGTGGTGGTGGCGAGAGTCGGTGCGGGTCGGACGGGCTAGCGCACCCAGCCCGTGAAACGGTCGCTGCCGCGTGGTGCGCGCCGTTCGGAGCGGCGACTGTCGCCGTCGGACTCCAGCGCGGCGGCCGCGGACCGGACGAGCCAGGCGTTCACCGACAGTCCGGCCTCCCGCGCCGCCTCCTCGACGCGATCCTTGAGATCCTGCGAGAGACGGAGATTGATCCGAGTCATGGCGCCGTCGTCGACTTCCGGTGTTCGCGGCGGTGACACCTCCGGCGACGCGGCCGGCTCGTCGAATGAGTGCTCGACGGGCGCGGGAGTGACGACGAAGCTGGGCTCACGTCCGCGGAGACGAAGATCCACCGAGCCCGGTGCGAGGTCGCGGGTTATTTCGCTGGCGGCCGCCGACAACGCGTCCAGCAGTGCGAGCCGGACTCCGGCTTCCAGAGGTGCGGTGAGTCGCTCGGCCAGGGCCCGGGCGTCCTCTCCCCCGGCCTCGGCGGCTACCGCCAGTTCGTGGCGGAGGGAAGCGACATAGGGTGTGAGATCCATGGTGCCATCATGGCATCACAATGGCACCATCGCAATGATTCACGGGAAACTCATGCGCCATTGTGATGCCTCGGTGGCGCAGGGTGGTCTCCGACCGCAGGTCAGGGCAACGATTCCGGCAACCCGAAGGGCTCGAAATGTTCCGGCCCGAGGAACGAGGTCAGGTCCGCGATCTTGGTGCCACGCAGGGTCAGCACGGTGATCGACCATCGGAGGTGGGTGCCGGCCTTTTCGTCCCACAGATAGAAGGCGACGGCCGGCTGGCCGTTCGCACTCACCGGGAGGTGACGCCACGAACCGCACCCCGTGAGCGGAACCCGGACCGCGAAATCGGTCACCGCGGTCAGACCGCGGTACCAGTGCGCCATCGGCGGCATCGACCAGGTGACGTCCTCCGTGAGCAGGGCAACCAGGGCGTCGGCATCACCGCGTTCCAATGCCGTGGAGTACCCGGCGACGATGGCACGCAGACGCGTGTCGTCGATCTGTCGCACAGTTTGCGCCTGCGTGACCGGCGGAATCTTCTCGGCGACGATCGCCCGCGCCCGCTGCAGCGCGCTGTTCACCGACGCCGTCGACGTGTCCATGGTGTCGGCGATCTCGGCGGCGGAAAAACCCAAGACCTCGAAGAGGAGCAGAGCCGCACGCTGATTGCCCGGCAGATGTTGCAGTGCCGCAACGAATGCCAGTTCGACAGCCTCGCGTTGCTCGTACCGCGCGGCCGGCCCCGCCGAACCGGCGGTCAGACCGGCGTCGGCGTAGGGACCCAGCCAAGCCACTTCCGTGACCGGAACGTCACCGATGACGGCCCGGTCACTGGACGGGCCCAGGTCGACGGGCAGAGCCCGCCGACCGCGTGATTCGACGGCGTCCAGGCACGTGCGCGTCGCGACGGTGTAGAGCCACGAACGCAGCGTGCTGCGACCTTCGAACCGCGCAAAGCCGCGCCACGCCCGCAACAGAGCATCCTGCAGCGCGTCGTCGGCGTCGTGACTGGAGCCGAGCATGCGGTAGCAGTGGGCGTGCAGTTCACGGCGCAACGGTCCGATCAGGCGGGTGAACGCGGCGTCGTCTCCGCCGCGGGCGCTGACCAGGTCGGCATCCTCGGCTTCCGCCGCCGCGTCGGGTGTTCGTGCGGACATGTCGGTCACAAGGGACGATTCTGCCCGACTGCCGCGCTCGTAGGCCGAAATCATTCCCACTACGAAGGCTGGTGAGCCCGATGGCTGACGACAAGACCGTGCACTCCGTCACCTACGATCCGCTCCGATCGCTAGGTCTGACAACGGTGTTCGGAAACCCAGGTTCGACCGAGCAGACGTTTCTGCAGGACTTCCCGGACGATTTCACGTATGTGCTCGGGTTGCAGGAAGCGTCGGTACTGGCGATGGCGGACGGCTTCGCGCAGTCGACGGGCGAGCCCGCACTGGAAAATTTCCATACCGCTGCGGATACCGGAAATGCGATGGGCAGCCTCGTCTCCGCGTACCGCGCCAGTACCCCGCTCATCGTGACCGCCGGACAGCAGACCCGCGAGATGCTGTTGCCGATCCGTATCTGGCCAACCGCGACGAAACGTTCATGCAGCAGCCCTGGGTCAAGTGGGCCTATCAGCCCGCACGGGCCGAGGATGTGCCCGCCGCGTTCATTAGCGCCTATGCGGTAGCGATGCAGCCGCCCATGGGCCCGGTGTTCCTGTCGATACCGCTGGACGCTTGGCACACGCCCGCCCTCGGGCCTGCGGTGATCAGATCGGTCAGCGAGCGAACGGCTCCCGACACGCAACGGCTGCGTAGCTTCGCGGGCCGGATCAATCGTGCGGAGCGTCCGCTCCTGGCACGGACGGTGTCCCCGCACGACCGCTGCTGATCACCGGTTGGGTCCGCGACGGGCATCCGGAACACGAAACTACCCGACTCGCAACCGAAATCGCTGCTGCCGCCACGCGGATCACCGGAATCCCGGCCGACCGGGTGTTGGTCGTCTTCCAGAGCAGCCCCGCCCACTACGCAGTCGAAGGCGGCCGCGTCCTTCCCGAGCCCGGCGATGTGAACAGGCGGCCCGGACGTCCTCACCTACGTCGAGGACGCCGCGCAGCACGCTCCACCACCTCACCTGGTGGTGGTCGGAGCCGGTGTGGGCGCCAGTGACAACCCGGCGTAGATCTCGTCGAGAACTGTGGGCAGCAAAGCGTTCGCCGTGGTCTTGCCCTCGGGCGACAGGGTCAGGTTCGTCCAGATCACCAACGTGACGTCGTTGTCCGGGTCGTAACCGATGAACGAGTTGAAACCAGGCAGCTCACCGCCGTGGTAGTACATCGAGGCGTTCGGCCCGAAACGCTGATAGCTGATGCCGTACCCGTACTGCTGCCCATCAGGTGCACTCGGATCCTCGGGTTGCAGGCTGTGGAGCCATTGCTGCTGGTACTCGGCATTCAGGACGTCGCCCGACACCAGTGCCCGGATCCACGTGGTCAGGTCGTCCGCGGTGGAAATGGCGCCCCCGGCCGCGGTGGCGTAGGAGGAATTCTGGTGGGTGTAGTCGAGGGGCTGGAGTGTCCCCGCCCGTGCGGCGGCCTGCATGTCGGCGGGATACTCCTCGTCGACCATCGCGTAGGACGATCCGCCGTACATGTAGCCGTGCGAGTAGCGATCCGGGATGGTCGCGGCGTCGTCGGCGGCGGGAAGCGAGGTTTGCTGCAACCCGAGGGGCCCGAACAATCGATCCCGGAATTGCTCGGCCAAAGGGCGCCCGCCGACCTTCTCTGCGATGAGACCCAGCACTGCGTAGTTCGTATTGCTGTACTCGTAGGACGTGCCCGGCGGGAATTCCGGCGGCTGCCGGAACGCGATATCCAGAACCTCTCGAGGCGTCCAAGCCTTTGCCGGGTCGGCATCCAGAGTGGCCGCGAATTCGGGCGAATTCGTATAGTTGTACAGCCCACTGCGCATCGTCAACAACTCTGCGACGGTGATGTTCTCGCCGTTGGGCACATCCGAAACGTAGGCGGACACCGGGTCGCCGAACTCGAGTTTGCCGTCCTGGGCGAGGAGCACGATGAGCGCCGCGGTCATGGTCTTGGTGTTCGAGGCGATCCGGAAATGAGTGTGCCCATCGGGCGGCGTCTGCGCGCCCAGTTCGGTTGTGCCGACCACAGCGTCGAAGTTCCCCTGCGGAGCGCGGAGTTGCACCACCGCGCCGGGGACGAGCAGTTCCTCGGCCGCAGCATCCACGGCGGCCTGGAAGGAAACCGGATCGATGGGTTTCAGCGCCGCCCCCGCTGGTGCGGTACCGGTCGCGGTCGTCGCGGCGGGCTGTGCACCGTGCGACGTCTGCGACGTCGTCTGCTCGGACGTGGTGGAACAGCCCGCGATCACCAGGGCAACGCCCACCGCGAGCGCAGTGAAAAGGGTGGTACGCGGTGCGCGGCGACGCCCTACGGCCGTCCGGCTCGGCGCGTTCTGCGCGGGGGAATCCGTCATCGTCGGCATAAACGCCTCCGCGGCAGGGTTCGATACCGCACCGATGAGCGGTACCAGCTGGGCAGATCTCCCTGTGCATCGTAACCCCGATGCCCCGCCCGTTCCTTTGACTTCACCGGAACAATCCTGCGTGGAACGACATACTTCTCCCTGTACGCGCGAACTGCTTCCCACCACCGACACGGAAGGCAATTCCATGAGCACGCGACGCAGCAGCCATAGCACCTCGCTGACCGACGGCGAGATCGTCGAGCAATCCGATCTCGGCTCGATCACCCGGATTACAGCGGACACGTTCCCGATACTGAAAGGAATGTCGATCAAGCGCGTGCTGATCAATCCCGGAGCGATGCGCACGCCCCATTGGCACGCGAACGCCAACGAACTCACCTACTGCGTGTCCGGAACATCGCTGGTCTCCGTTCTGGATACCGGCAGCACGTTCTCCACCTTCACGATCGGCGCCGGGGAAATGTTCCACATCGATTCGGGCTCGCTGCACCACATCGAGAACGTCGGCGACGATGTCGCGGAGTTCATCATCGCCTTCCGTAGCGAGCGGCCCGAAGACTTCGGTCTGGGCGCAGCGTTCGGCGCGATGACCGATGCAGTCCTCGGCAACACCTACGATCTGGACGCTTCGGATTTCACCAAGATCCGGCGTGACACCACCGACCGCTCCCTGGCGGCACGAATCGGCGATCCCGTGGTGTCACCGGCGGCCCGCTTCTCCGATGGTCACAAGTTCGCCGTCGAAGACCAGAATCCGACCATCAGCCTCGCCGTCGGATCCGCCCACCTGGCGCGCGTCCAGTTCTGGCCGGCGCTGAAAGATCTGTCGATGTACTCGCTGCGGATCCGCGAGGACGGGATGCGGGAACCGCACTGGCACCCGATCACTGCCGAGATGGGATACGTGCGCCGCGGATCAGCGCGGATGACGGTCATGGACCCGGACGGCTCCCTCGACACCTGGTATCTCGAGGAGGGTGACGTGTATTTCATTCCCCGCGCGTACCCGCACCACATCGAGGTCGTGGGATCCGAGGACATCCATTTCCTGATCTTCTTCGACCAGCCCACCCCCGGCGACATCGGATACCGCGCAGCGGTCAGCGCGTACTCCCGCGAAGTGCTCGCCGCCACGTTCGACACCCACATCGACGATTTGCCGAACTTCCCGTTCACCTCCGCCGACCCGCTCATCGTCACCCGTAACAACCCGCTCGACGAACGCGGCGTCGGGGAATAATCACCGACAGCATGTGTCGCACACCGAGACCGTTCCCGTTTCAAGAACTGCGCCGAGGGTAATTGCGGTGTATGGGCGCACGAGCGAGGTCGAGCGGCCGGGAAACACCGGCCAGGCCTGACAGTGGAGGAGACAACCTGACGGCAACCGCCGAGTCCAGGACGACGGCTCGGTCCTCCACGAGTGGGAAAAGCTCGACGCGGCCCTCCGAAGCACTCCCCGGACGGCTGCCACGAAGGCGACCGCTGCCACCCAGGCGACCGGCCGCGAAACCGACGTCCGCCGCCTCACCTCACAGCCTTCCTCGGAGGACGAAACCAGCGCCCCGATCGACGCGAACAAACGCCACCGCCGACACTGCGACGCCGACGACCCGGAAGCGTTCTCGAGACACTGGGTCCCGCGCAACGCCGGCGCACACCCGCCGGCGCGACCCGGTTGCGCAGAGTTCCGAAAACGGCCTGCTGTCGCATTCGGTGGAGGTCGTCAGTGAGTGGCTGAAAAACCATGCCCACCGTCTCGTGGACGCGGTGCGCGACCGCGGTGCGACGATGGCGCAGAATATTCGGCAGAAATTCCAGGATTGGATGGACACGCTCGTCGACGCGATTGCACACAACGATGCGGGAATGGGAGCCGGAATCGCAGCCGTTCGGGCCGCCCTGACGGGTAAGAATCCCGTGTGGGCCGCGATCAAAGCGCTGGTGTCCGGGTTGAGTGGCAAGGCTAAGGTCGCCCTCGTTCTCCTGCTGGTGCTCGGGCTGGTCCTTGCACCGGTACTGGTCGTGGTCCTGCTGCTGGTGCTCGTCGTCGCAGCTCTCGTCGCGGCGGTGCGCGCCGCCTCCGCGTGACGCCCAGCACGTATCCGGTAAAACACACTGCCGCTCAATCACTTTCGAAATTCGGTACTCAACTCGCAACTCGCGATACTACACATGGATGCGCTGACTCACGGGTGCGTCACGGTCACTGCGGCAGAAACGCGGGATCGTCCGCTCCCCCATCTCTCGGCAGGCAGCGAAGGGCCGCAGTCGCCGCGCGAAGTTACCTGAATCGAGTTTTCTGCTGTTGGTTGAGTGGCCCGCGGCTGGGGTAGTCGACAAGCGGCGCCTCTTACCGCGCACGGTTGTGCGAGACATTTCCGCGGACGGTTCTGCGACACATTGCCGGAGTGGGCGAGCGGTGCGCCGGTGACTACTCGGTAAAGGGGTTCGACGATGAAGACCAAAGGTCAGGTGGCAATGGCCGTCGGCGCGGGATACATGCTGGGCCGAACACACAGAATGAAGATGGCACTGATGCTCGCGGCTGCGGGTGCGACCGGACGCTTTCCCGGCGGGCCCCGCGACCTACTGGAACGCGGCACGAAAATGCTCGCGAGCTCCCCCGAGTTCGCCAAGATCAGCGACTCGGTGCGAGAAGAGCTGGTCAGTGCAGCGAAGGCCGCTGCGGTCACCGCCGCAAGCCAACGTATCAATTCGCTCAACAACCGGCTTCTGTCAGGCGGCGGAGAAGTCATCGACAACGTGGGCGACACCGTGGACGACACTGTCAGCGGTGTGGGCGGCTCGGTCGGCAAGCTCAGCAGAGTCGGAAAACTCGGACGTAAGCGGCGCGGCACGTCCCAGGACGAGGAGTACGACGAATCCGACGTCGACGAAGAGCCGGACGAGCAGTACGCCGAAGAGGACGAGGAGTACGAGGAGCCCGAAGAACCCGAAGAGGACGAAGAGGCCGCCGACGAGGAACCCGCCCCTCGCAAGCGCCCCGCCGCGCGTCGACGGACTTCCAGCAACGGTAGCTCCCGGCCGGCAGGCAGGTCGCGGACCGCGGAATCCGACGAAGACGACGATAACGAAGAGGCTCCTGCCCGCAAACGCAGGACGCGGGCCAAGGCCACGACGGACTCTGCGCCCGTCCGACGGGAACGGAGGTGATGGCGATGACGAGCGCCGCGAAGAAACTACAAGAGGCCGTACCGGGTGACGGCAACGGATCGTCCAGCGTGCTGCAGGAGGCAATGCAGAGACTGGTTGGCACGGTCGCAGAGAAGGCACTGTCCTCGGTCTCGGACAAGGTGACGAACACCTCCGGGCGGCTCACCGACTACGCCGAGAACGGCGGCGAAGGAGGGCTGCTTGCCGCCCTCACCGGTTCCGAGAAATCGGATGACGATGAGTCACCGGACAAGTCCGACACCGGTGGCGGCTGGTGGGAGGGTGCCAAGCAGACGGTCAAGGACAAGGCGTCCGACCTCAAGGACGCGGTCACCGGCGGTGGTGGTGGCGGTAGCGGCAAGGGCAAGAAGCTGAAATTGACCAACATCGTCGAAACGATCGATGTCGGGGTCCCGGTTCAGCTGGCCTATAACCAATGGACCCAATTCGCCGACTTTCCGTCGTTCATGAAGAAGGTCGAACGGGTCGAGCAGGAATCGGACGAAAAGCTCGAGTGGAAGGCGCAGATCTTCCTGTCGCACCGAACCTGGGAAGCGTCGATCCTCGAGCAGGTTCCCGACGAGCGGATCGTGTGGCGCTCGAAGGGCGCCAAAGGTTTCATCGACGGTGCGGTGACGTTCCATGAGGTGACCCCGGATCTCACTCGCATCGTTCTGATTCTCGAGTATCACCCGAAGGGGTTGTTCGAGAAGACGGGAAACCTGTGGCGTGCGCAGGGACGCCGAGCACGGCTGGAATTGAAACACTTTGCACGCCACGTCATGACGCAGTCCGTTCTCCATCCCGACGACGTCGAGGGCTGGCGCGGAGAGATCCGGGACGGCGAGGTAGTCGAGCCCGAAGAGGACGAAGCGCAGCCGGAGGAGTCGGAAGAGCTCGAGGAAAGCGACGAGGCCGAGGGCGAGGAGCCCGAGGACGAAGAAGCTGAGGAGACCAACGAGGACGAAAACGAGGAAACGGACGAGGACGCCGACGAGGAGGAAGAGGAAGCAGAAGCACCACCGCCGCCGAAACGCCGAGGTCGCCCGCGCAAGACCGCGGCTGCCGCTGAGGACCAGGCCCCGAAACGGCGAGGTCGCCCGCGTAAGACTCCGGCCGCGAAGACCGCCCGCTCGCGACAGGGAGCACGGCAATGACGTCGATTCAACCGGCGGGGGGAGGCGGCGGTGGCGGAGTCAGCGGCGGTCCCAGCTCGAGTAGCCTCGCCGACGTCATCGACACCATCCTCGACAAGGGCCTGGTCATCGACGCCTACGTGCGTGTCTCGCTGGTCGGCATCGAATTGCTGACCATAGACGCACGCGTCGTGGTCGCCAGTGTCGATACCTACCTGCGGTTCGCGGAGGCCGTGAATCGGCTCGAGATCGGCAGTGGCGAGCCGAAGGGCCTTACAGATCTGGTTGGGGACGTCACCGAGGGAGGCGCCAAATCGAAGACCAAAGGCGCACTCGAGTCCGCCGGTGAGAAACTCGGCGACATCCTCGGCGGCGGGCAGGAAGAACCTGAGCGCGAACGTGTTTCGCGCAAGTCCACACGAGGTGACAAGTGATGTCTACGTCGAAACAGAGCAGCGACTCGGCCGAGGAGCCGCGCACCAGAGGTGTCTACGTGTACGGCATCGTGCCCGCGGACGTGCAAGCCGAAGAGGACGCGGTCGGCGTGTGTGACGGACCGGTCAGCATCGTCAAGCACGGCGACATCGCAGCGCTCGTGAGCGAGATCTCGGTGGACAGGCCGCTCGGCAAGCCCGAGGACCTCCGAACCCATGCGCACGTGCTGGACGGCACGTCGCGTGTGGCGCCGGTACTCCCTCTTCGTTTCGGGGCGGTCATGACCGATGAAGAGGCCGTCGAGGAGGAATTGCTCGCAGCACACGCCGACGAGTTCGCCGCGGCGTTGGAGGAACTCGAGGGACGCGCACAGTACGTCGTGAAGGGGCGCTACGTCGAGAATGCGATCCTTCGTGAAATCATCGAAGAGAACGAACAAGCGAGCAAGCTGCTCGGCGCGATCCGCGATCAGCCCGAGGAGACCACCCGCGACGCCCGGATGGCGCTCGGCGAGATCGTGAGTAACGCCATCGAGGCCAAGCGGGACGAAGACACCCGCACGGTGGTCGGGGCGCTCGACTCGCTGTCCGTTTCGGTCAACGTCCGGGAGCCGACTCACGAGGAGGAGGCCGCGCAAGTGGCCGTCCTCGTCGAGGTTGCCCGCCAGGAAGAGCTCGAGAAGGCGGTGGGAGAACTCGCCGAGCAGTGGGACGGCCGAGTCGACATGCGCCTGCTCGGACCGCTCGCCGCCTACGACTTCGTGGTGACGCAGAAGCCGGAGGGCTGACCGATGGGTCTGCTGTCGTTCATCGCCACGCTGCCACTCGCCCCCGTTCGTGGGGTGATCTCGCTGGCCGAGTTGATACAGCGGCAGGTCGAGGAGGAACTCCACAACCCCGCGAGTGCGCGGCGCGCGCTCGAGGAGCTGGAGGACGCCCGCGCGGCAGGCGAGATCTCCGCCGAGGAGGAAGAGCAGGCCCAGCAGGCCATTCTCGACCGAATGACCGGAACGGCACGGCCGTCCTCCGGTACGGAGAAGGAGTGACAGGCGATGGCAGAAGAGCAGCCACCTCCGTTGCCGGCACCCGAGATCGCCGAGATCGCCACGCGTGACATTGCGCAGTTGACCGGCAGGAAACCGCTGGGTGCGACATCGGTCATGCCGACCGACGACGGCTGGGCGGTGGAGGTGGAGGTAGTCGAGGATCGGCGAATCCCGTCGTCGACCGACATGCTCGCGTTGTACGAGGTGGTGCTGGATCTCGACGGAGAACTGTTGTCCTACCGCAGAACCCGCCGCTACGTGCGCGGCGTCGGCGACGGCGGGAGCGCGCAGTCATGACCATCGCCGGTGGCGGTACGAGCAACCTTCCGCAGAGCTCGGGCGGCGGAATGGGTGGCGGGCATCAGTCGACGAATCTCGGCGAGATCCTCGAGCGGGTGCTCGACAAGGGCCTGGTGATCGCCGGGGACATCCAGGTCAATCTGCTCGACATCGAACTGCTGACCATCAAGGTGCGACTGGTGATCGCGTCGCTGGAGACCGCGAAGGAGGTGGGTATCGATTGGTGGGAGC
The DNA here is from genome assembly GCF_900455735.1 of Rhodococcus wratislaviensis. Lineage (GTDB taxonomy): Bacteria > Actinomycetota > Actinomycetes > Mycobacteriales > Mycobacteriaceae > Rhodococcus_F > Rhodococcus_F wratislaviensis. The sequence continues at coordinate 250,866 of NZ_UAUI01000001.1, forward strand.
ACGACCCCTGGCTGACCGGCAGGAACAGCGACGTCGAACTCGAGAATCGGAAGCTGCGGGAGCGGATCGCCGAACTCGAGTCGGACAGGTCGGTTCGCCCTGCCGTCGAGGCAGCCGAAACGGTCGAGGTGGAGGCGGAACGTCAGGAGCCCGGCGATGACCGCGGATGACGGTGTCTGGCTCTACGTCATCACCACCGACAGCGTCGGCGCCGCACAACTCGCCGGAGTCACCGGCGTGGCCGGCGAGCCGGTCCGCGCGGTGGCGTCGGCGGGGCTCGTCGCGGTGGTGGGGACGGTGAGCCTGAGCGAATTCGGGCAGGAACCTCTGCAGCGCAACCTCGAGGACCTCGACTGGCTGGCCGCCACCGCGAGAGCACACGATGCCGTGGTGGCTGCCGTGGTGCGCTGCGGTCCCACCGTTCCCTTGCGGTTGGCGACCCTCTACCTGGACGACGATCGCGTTCGCCTCCTCCTCGACGAACGACAGGAGGAGTTCGCTGCGACGCTGCGCCGGGTGACAGGACGAAGCGAGTGGGGTGTCAAAGCGTACGGAGACGCGAAGGCCCTGGCGCAGAACGCGAAAGAGGAGCCTTCCACGACAGGCACGGCGGGAAAGGGGACCGCGTATTTACTGCGTCGTCGTGCGGAGTTGAGCGCTCAGCAGGACGTGGAACGTAGCGCGGCCGGCCACGCGGAGGAAATTCACGCCGCGCTCCTGGGCCATGCCGTCGACGGGCTTCGACGGCAAGTCACCGATCCGGTACTGACCGGTAAACGGGCCTGGATGATCTTCAACGGCACCTACCTCGTGGACAACGAGCGGGTCGACGACTTCGCTGCGCTGGTTACGGCACTCGACACCGAACGCCCGGGCGTCACACTGGATCTGACCGGACCGTGGCCGCCGTACTCATTCGCCGGGATCGACGGGTGAGCCCATGAGCGAGATGGTCCCCGCGGACGACACTCGCCGCATCGCGCTCGTCGACCTCCTCGACCGGGTGCTCGGCGGTGGCGTCGTCATCACCGGTGAGATCACTCTGTCGCTCGCCGACGTCGACATGGTCCGAATCTCGCTGCGCACACTCATTGCATCGGTCAGCGCGCTCGTCCCCGACCCGGTCGGGGAGGAAACCGCCGATGACTGAGTCCGAGCCCGTCGATTCGGACGCACCGACCGACTTCGGTCGCCGTGTTCTGCCGCAGCGAATCGACGCCGATCCCGAATCCGTCGAGAAGGGCCTGGTCACCCTGGTCCTGACGATCGTCGAACTACTACGCCAATTGATGGAACGGCAGGCGATCCGCCGAGTCGAGCACGGCGACCTCAGCGATGAGCAGATCGAACGCATCGGCACGACGCTCATGCTGCTCGAGGAGCGAATGGCAGAGTTGCGTGAGCATTTCGATCTCCTGCCGGAGGACCTGAACATCGACCTCGGACCGCTGGGACCGCTGCTGTCGAACGAGTAGTCCGGCTCACCCGGTTTCGATCAATGTTTGAGGACGTTCTTGATCTTCTTGCCCGCGTCCTTGACTTTGTCTCCCATCTGCTTGGCGTTGCCCTTGGCCTGCTCCTTGCTCCCCTCCGCCTCGAGGTGGGCGTTCCCGGTGGCCCTGCCGACCGCCTTCTTGGTGGCGCCTTCGGCGGTTTCGACCTTGTGCCGGATCTTCTTTCCCATGTTCATGACGACGTCCTGTCCTCCGTGACCCCTTCTGATTGCCGAGGTCACCAGTTTCAGTCAACTCGCCCGCAGAGCCTCTGTCGAGAACCTCGATCGCGCCGTCACCGTCGCAGCAAGAGCGCGCTGTCTCCGAACTCGTGCCACAGGTAACCGCGTGCAAGCGCCTCGTCGTAGGCGTGGCGGACGGCGCCCTCCCCCACCACCGATTCGAGCAGCATCAGGTGCGACGCCCCCGGTGCGTGCCAACCCGTGATCAGGCCGTCCACCACCCGGGTCGGCCTCCCCGCACTCAGCACCAGGTCCGTCCAGCCGGCGCCCGCCACCGCCATACCGTCCGAAGTCGCCTGCGTCTCGAGGGCCCTGGTCACGGTGGTGCCGACCGCGATGACGCGGCCACCGGCGGCACGCCGGTCGTTGACCAGCTGTGCCGTCTGCTCCGGCACCTCGTACCGCTCCGGGATCGGCGGCTCCCCACGCTCCGGCGAGGAGACACCCGTGTGCAGCAGGATCGGCGCCATCACCACCCCCGAGGTCGCCAGATCGGTGACCATCGGATGGGTGAACGGCCTCGCAGCGCTGGCCATCTCGGCGCTTCCACCGGTGCGGCCGAAGATCGTCTGGTACGACGGCAGCGGCCAGCGGTCGTGGACATACGCGTAGGTGATCGGACGGCCCGATGTGGCGAGCAGTTCCGCGGCTACGTCCTTGACGCCGACGATCGAGGCCCGCCACAGCCTCGTCGAGCCGACGGGCCACGGTTCCATGAGCGTCGCGACAACGCCGCGCGGCAGAATGATCCGCGTTTCCGCCGCGACCGTGTCGAGGGCACCGGAGACCGGCCCCGGCGCTCGCACCTCGACCGCCCAGTCACCGTCGCCGAGGTCGGTGGAGAAATGCACGACCACGGGTCCTACGGCGTCGACGGTCCCGTCGACCGCCGCGGCCAACGTCGACGACGCGTTCACCACCACCACGTCGCCCGGCCTGAGAAAGCGCGGTAGGTCGTGAAATCTGGTGTGCTCCACTCGTCCCCGATCGGACACCAGAAGCCGCACCGCGTCGCGCAGCAGCCCCCGGCTCTCCGGTGGACCGCTCGCCTCCAATCGCCGAGGCAGCACGAACCGGAACTCGGCCGCGGATGCGACGCGTGCGCCGGTCACGACGACACCACCGTGTTCGCTGCGACCGCGAAATCCGACGCACGGTACCGGCCGCTGGGCGGGCTCGTGTCGAACAAATCCAGCAGCGCCGGTACCACGGTCTCCGGGTCGGGCCGATCCGAGATGTCCTCGCCGGGGAACGCCGCCTGGTGCATCTCGGTGCGCATGTCGCCGGGATCGAATGCGTAGACCGCGAGGCCGGGCTCCTCGACCGCCAGCACCGCGGTTGCGTGGTCGAGCGCCGCCTTCGCAGCCCCGTACCCGCCCCAGCCCGCGTAGGCCTCGACCGCGGCATCCGAGGAAATGTTGATCACGGTCCCGCCCGCGTTCCGCACATATTCGATCAGCGCGGCGATCAATGCGAGCGGGGCCAGCACATCGGTCGCGAAGACCTGCGCCAACGCGTCCTCCGGATACCGGGCGAGGGTGGGCATCGGGCTGGGTCCGAGCGCGCTGGCGTTGTTGAGCAACAGGTCCAGGCGCCCCCGCGCCGCTATCTCCTCGCCGATGCGCTCGCGCTGCCGCGGATCGGTCACGTCACCGGGGAGCGCGGTGATGGTGTGTGCCCGAGCGGCGACCCGATCGAGCGGTTCGACCCGCCTGCCGGTGACGATCACCTCCCAGCCGCGTTCCGCGAGCGCGAGTGCGCTCGCCCGTCCCAGCCCTGCCGATCCCCCTGTGATCAGCGCCGTCCTGGTGTCGTTCATCGCAGACTCCTTGCCTCCAGTGACATCTGCGACCATGGTGAAACCTAAAGTCCACTTCATGTCAAGGACGCAGGTCCAGCCGGCCGCCTGGCCGGTTCCCGGCGCGCACGCACAGGGGTGGGATTTCAGGATGGAGCGGACGATAATTGGGGTCCCTACCGTGAGACGAATCGAGAGTGACTTCGCATGGACACATTCGCAGTGCGATCGGCGGTCGCGGCGACCGCCGCACTCGCCATCTTTTCAACACCCGGTGTCGCGGCCGCGGCACCGAACCTGCACGGGGATCCGAAGACGCCGGGCACACAGGTTCAGGTCGAAAGCGAACCGGGCGATTCGAACAGCTACACGTGCGGGGCAGTCGGCGTCGCGGGGGCCGGAGTCGGGTCGAATTCCTCCGGTGGCGCCGGTCAGGTCAACGGCGCGTACTTCGGTCCCGGCCCCGTCCAGGGCGGCTGCGTGGGTAGCGACGGATCGGTCTACTTCCCGACGGGTAACGCCGAATGACGGCACGCCCGAACGCTAGATCCTCTCAATGGTGGCGAACCAGGCCGGTGCGCCGCCGTCGTGGAATCTCGTCTCGATCCGGTCCGGTTCGATGGCGACGACCTTCCATCCATCGCTGGGGTCGAACGCCGCTCTCAGCTCCTCCCGGCTGACGGGGTGCGGGCTGGCATCGGGACCATTGTCGCTGAAGCACAACACATATACGGTTCCGCCGTGTTCGGTCACCGACGCCACACTCGCCACGTAACGGGGTCGCTCGTCGGCGTCGAACGTGTGGAACAGTCCGCAGTCCAGCACGGTCTCGAACCGGCGGCCGGTGTGTTCCAACCGGAACGCGTCGGCCAGCGCGAACTCGACCTCGATCCGACGGTCGTCGGCCTTCTCCCGGGCGATCGCCAGTGCCGTCTCAGCCACGTCGACGCCCAGCACCTGCAATCCCAGTGAGGCGACGTGAAGGGCGTTCTCGCCGGTCCCGCAGCCCGCATCGAGCACCGCTCCGGCGAATCCGCCCTCGGACGCCACCCGCACGATCGCCGGCTGCGGCCTGCCGACATCCCACGGCGCAGGCCCCTCCTGGTAGGACGCATCCCACGACCGTCCCGTCATCCGTTCGTGACTGGTCGGGCGCCGACCATTGAACGGATCGTCGGCCAGGGGTCCTGATCGCTCCGACAACTTCGTCGCCTCCCTGCAGCTGATCGTGCCACCTCATCTTGGCACGGCACTGCGCTGTTCTCGACCCTCGACACCACGACTGCCCGCACTACAATTTGCTGAAATAGATTGTTCGGATGTCTTAACATATAATCTGGACATGAGCGTAAAAATCGGAATCGTCGGGTACGGGCTGGGCGGCCGGTACTTCCATGCACCGTTCGTCGACGCGGCCACGGGAATCACACTGGGCGGCATCGTGACCCGCTCCGCCTCCCGTGTCGCCCAGGCTGAAGCGGACTTCCCTGGAGTGCCGGTGTTCGCGAGCCTCGGCGAGGTCATCGACTCCGGCGTCGATGCCGTCACGATCACCACCCCGCCGCAGACGCGGCGCGAGCTCGTACTCGAGGCAATCGGGCGGGGCGTGCACGTGATCGCGGACAAGCCCTTCGCGCCGGATGTCGAGACGGCCCGCGAGTTGGTAGCAGCCGCAGACCACGCCGGCGTGCTGCTCAGCGTCTACCACAACCGTCGATACGACGCCGACATCCGCACGCTGATGTCGGTGTTGCCGCGACTCGGCGACATCTGGCGTATCGAATCCCATTTCGACCTGGACGGCGCCGACACGCTCGAATCCGGCCCGACCGGCGGGTTGCTGCGAGACATCGGCGCACACGTCGTCGACCAAATGCTGTGGTTGTTCGGTCCGGCAGAGAGGGTCGACGCCCACCTCGATCATGTCGACCGCCCGGAGGGGCGCACCGACGCCGGTTTCGTCGTCAACATCGCACACCGCAGTGGGGTCTATTCGAGCGTCTCGTCGAGCAAGGTCAACCATCTCGAAGGGCGGCGGCTGCGCGCATTCGGCAGCTTGGGCAGCTACGTGGCGGACGGTACGGACGTACAGGCGCAGGCCCTGTTCGCGGGGACACGGCCCGTCGACGATCCCACCGGATGGGGATACGAGCGACGCGAACGGTGGGGCGTCCTCCACACCGCGGATGGCGCGGAAACGGTCCCGTCGCAACGGGGTGCGTATCAGGACTACTACACGGAATTCGCGGCCGCAGTTGCCGGCACCGGCGAGCAACCGGTGCCGGCCCGTACCGCGCTCGGCACCATCGCGGTGTTGGCAGCGGCTCGGGAGGCCGCCGAGAGTGGCAGCACAGTCATCGTGCCGTCCGTCGACTGACGGCGATTGCGGCGGCACTCGCGTCGCGTCCGGGCTCAGGATGCGGAGTCGAGAAATCCGGCGACAGCCTTGTTCACGGAATGTGGTCGCTCCATGTTCGTCGCGTGGCCTGCGCGCGGGACGACGATCGACGCTCCGTTCGGTGCGAGTGCTGCAGCCGCTGCGGCGTGTGCCGACGGCCAGAACTCACTGTCGGAACCGGCAACGAAGAGCACGGGAAGATCGCACGAACGGATCGTCGAACGCCAGTCGCATTTCGCATGATCGTTCAACAGGGCGAGTTCCGGTGACGACAGTTCCCGGTCGACGCGGCCCATCGCGGTGAGCAAGCGGACCAACCGCATGCCGCGTTTCCAGATCGGGGTGCCGTGGCCGGTCGAGGGAATCCCGTCCGCAAAGAACGTGTCGACGGCGTCCTGGTCGTAGCCGTAGAACCCATACGCCCACTCCGGTGCATTGAGCATCCGCGGAGTCTGATCGACCACAACCGCCGCACGAAGCCGCACCGTGCCGTACGTGTCGATGTACGACCAGATCGTGTTCCCACCCATCGAGCCTCCGATTATCGCCGCACCTTGCAGATCGAGTTTCTCGATGAGTACGTGGACAAGTTCTGCGCGTGTCTGCATCGTTGTTCCGTGCGGCATGGCGGGAGCCGTCCCGTGGCCTGGCAGATCCACAGCTATGACGCAGTGACCGGCCTGGATCAGCGACGGGATCTGATAACGCCACGACGTGGCCGGGGCCGTGAAACCCGCCAGCAGGATCACGCACGACGACGAGCCGCCGTCACCGTGCACGGTGTAGTCGATTCGATCCCCGTCAAATTCGATGGATGGCACTGCTTCTCCTGTCGCACTCGCGAGTCCCGGCTGACACGCCATGGTGCGCGTCTGCGGTTACTGCGACGGTAGTACGGCCTGGGGGATCCCTCCATGGAGGACTTCTCCACAACGAAAGGGTTTCCCTGTGGATCGACCCCCGAAGGTCCGTCGGTGCCGCCGTCCACGAAATTCCCGGACCGTCGGGTGTAACGTTCCGGGCTCTCGCAGACACCATTCGAGTAGCTGTGGACGTTGGGCCCACGCATTCGAACAGGACACTACGAAATGCACACCTCACTTCCCCACTCGGAGATTTCATACGCGACGAATCCTTCAGCCGCCGTGAGCCATCTCCCTCGAATCCCCCTGCGAAACCGATTCGCCACGGCCGCCGTCGCCGCCGCGCTCGCCGTCATCCCTCTCGGAGGCGCCACCGCCATCGCGACAGCGGCCGAACACCCCGTCACGACAGTCGCCGCACCCACCATCCCCGGCGACCGCGGTGACAACGGTGACGGCCCCCGCCACGACCGGCAACGCGACCAACGGCAAGAACGCAGGGACCAGAGCATGACGCTCGACGAACTCCTCGTCGGATGGAACAGCAGTCGGATTCACCAGATGTGACGACGCGCGGCGGAACCGAGGACGACGCCGGTCTTCGTCATCCTCGGTCCCACATGCCTTTCTCGAGTCAGCCTGGAGTGGATTCCGATCGTCGCTCATAGCGCGAGCGAGCCATCGTATGCGCCCGGCACAGCAACTCTCGCGTGACTTCGCCGGTGCGTGCGCCCGGGTCGATGACCGCCAGCCAGGCCAGGGAGCCATAGACGGGATGCGCGATGACGGTGTCGGGCGCACCGGCGTCGAGGTCGGCGACGCCCTGCTCTCGCGGTGCGCGGCCGGTTGCCTCGATGAACGCCTCCTTCCCGGCACGGATGTTCACCCGGAACGCACCCGCGCGGTCCAGACCCGAGCTTTCGTCGCCGGGGTAGTTCTTGGTGACGATCGTGGCAAAGGGCTGGGTCCTGTCGGGAACGATTCGATCCGGCGCGTAATAGAAGAAAGTGTCACCCCAGCTGATCTCCGGCGAACCGTCGCCGGGTGCAGGCCTGAGCGTCAGAACGTCGCCGAGGCCTTCGACGAAGTCGATGATGTCGTCCATGGTCATAGCTTCCAGCGTTTCATTAAAGTGCTCGTGGAGACCCCGAGGAGCACATACAGGAGAAATACGGTGAAAAGTCTCCAATCACGTCAACTCCGGACCGTCGATGTGGCCCGGCGTGCCGGGTGCTCCGTGCAGCAAGTGCGCAACCTCGAACGCGACGGGGTGCTGCCTCCCGCGACCCGCACAGCCACCGGATACCGGATCTACACCGACGCGCATGTGCAATCCGCGATCGCCTATCGAGACCTCGCCGTCGGCGCCGGCCCGGTCGAAGCCAAACGGATCGTGCGCAGCGCGCACACATGCCCGGCCGCGACAACGCTCGCCCTCCTCGACGCCGTGCACGCCCGACTCCACGCAGAACGAACCGAACTCGCGCTGGCGAAGCAGGCCGCCGATGTGATCTCGACCGAGCCGATCGACGGCGTACAGGCCTCGGACTGGATGAGCGTGAGCGAACTCGCCGTCGCCCTGGGCATCCGCCCCTCCACGTTGCGGCACTGGGACACAGAGGGACTCGTCGTACCAGACCGGGACACACCCACAGGAGCGCGCCGATACTCCCCGTCCCAGGTCCGCGACGCTCGCGTCGTGCATCAGCTCCGCAAGGCCGGTTACCGCATCGCACCTCTCCGTGCGGTCATGACACAACTCGCGCGCACACCCGGATCAGGTGACATCGGCGCGGCGCTCGCTACCCGCGACCAGGCCACCACAGCCCGCTCCCGAGCCTTGCTCGACGCAACCGCCGCGCTCACCGTGCTCCTCACACTTCACGACGGGGCCGTCAGTGCGCGCGCGAAAACACCGCCACCAGAAAGTCGGAATCCTCCGTGAACGGGCGCAGATCCCATGTCGAGAACAGCAGGTCCGCCGTCAGGCCGCTGGCCTGAGCGTCCGCGAGAAATTGCGAGAACTCGTAGCCTCGGTCCGCGCCGAACCCCACAATCACTCGGCCGGTCGGGGCGAGATGAGCGGCAAACCCCGCCAGCACCGACTCCCGGGTCGACGGCGCCAGGAAAGTCATCACGTTGCCCGCACAGACGATCACCTCGAAATCGGCCTCCACCCCGCGGGCCGGCAGATCCAATTCCGCAAGATCACCAACCAGCCACGTCGGACCCGGGTGATCCTCCTCGGCCACGTGGATGAGCACGGGATCTACATCGACACCCACCACCACATGACCGGCATCGTGCAAATAGCCACCGAGGCGGCCGAGTCCGCACCCCGCGTCGAGTATCCGACCGCCGCGGCCGAGCATCGCATCGACCAGACGCGCCTCCCCCACGATGTCCTTGCCCTGCGCCTCCATCGCCCGGAACCGCTCGACGTACCACATCGAATGCCCTGGGTCAGCTGCGGTGATCTCCTCCCACTGGCTGGGGATGCGCTCCTCGGGGGTACGTGCACTCATTACCGATTCCTCCTCGATCCGGCCCGCCCGGCGAGCCACTGCCACCGTATGCGACCGAACCTCGGCACCCACCCGCAGGCCCAGCGGTGATCCGTCACCGCGACGGTCTCGATCAGCGGGACGCCGCGGCCGAGTCAGCCGGTCGTCCGAGGAAGATCGAGCCATGCCGGAGTCCCTGCCCGCCCGCGTCCAGATCGCCGACCGCCTGCACGTCGTGGCTGTCCTGCTCGACACGAAAGACTGGCCGGGGTTCGCGGCGACGCTCACCGAAGATGTCGTGGCCTACGGGCGGACCGGGCCGGCGGACGTGGTCGCCCGCGTCCGCTCCCACCTCGACGTCTGCGGCGCCACCCAGCACCTGCTCGGCAACATCCGCATCGAGGTCGACGGTGACGAGGCGCGCACTCGGTCCTACTTCCGGGCGTTTCACGTCGGCCTCGGCGACCGCGCCGGCACGACGTACGAATGCCTCGGCGAGTACCGGGACGAGTGGCGACGCGGATCGTCGGGCTGGTTGCTGGCCGGGCGGGTGATCGATGTCCGCGCCGAAATCGGCGACCGGGGTGTCATCGCGCCCCTGAGCTGAACGTGCCGAGTTCCGCCCTCGCCTCGGACACGTTCTCCTCGCCGACGGCTCAGCTGTGGTCCCCGCACACCGCGGATGCCGGATCCGGTGCGCAGATCTGCTGCCACGTGTAGAAGCCGGAGTCGACCACGACGGAGAGGTTGTCCTTCGTAATGTTCTGCACGGGCAGGAACACCGTCGGCACGGCCATGTACTGGTTGTCGATCGTGCCGTTGATCATGTCCTCCGGAATGCCTTCGCCGTGCAGGATCGACGTCGTCAGCTGCGCGGCGACCTTCGCCTGGTCGGACAGATTCTTGAAGATCGTATTGTCGAGAGTCCCCTGTGCAATCAGTTGCAGCGCAGCGAGATTGGCATCTTGTCCCCCGGTGACCGGTATCCGCCCGGCGAGACCGCGCCCGGCCAGAGCCGCGACGATTCCGCCTCCCAGGTCGTCGTTCATGGTGACGAACAGTGCGATGTCGTTGTTCTCACGGGTCAGGCATTCCTCGGCGAATGCCTGACCTTCGGCCGGGTCCCAGTCGTCGATCGCGGTCTCGCAGACCACGCGGATCTTGCCGCTGTCGGCGAGCGGCTGCAGATACTCGTCCTGACCGAGCAGAAATTGACGGGTGCCGTATTCACCGAGGTTTCCCTCCACCCGGGCGATCTTCACACCGTCGCCGGGCATCGCGGCGATCAGGTCCGCGGCGCGGCTCCCCTGCCGTCGGCCGACCTCGAGGGGGTCGAAGATCACCTGAACGTCCGCCGGTCCACCGACCGCGTCGTGGTCGTAGAGCACCACCGGAACGTTCGCCTCGGCGGCGGCGGTCAAGGCTCCACCCGAGTATCTCGCGTCCGTGGAGATCAGCACGAGCACGGACGCGCCATCCGCGATCGCCGACTCGACCTGGCTCTGCTGGCGAGCGGGATCGCCTTCGGCGTTGCGGACGGTGACCGTCGCCTCCGGCGCGAACAGCTCCAGGAAGTCGGTGAACAAGGGTTCGTCTCGCTCCACGAATCGGGTGGTCGTCGTGTTCGGCAAGAGAAAGAAGACCTTCTCCGCGGCATCGTCGCTCCGCGGCGCTGGGGCCGCGCAGGCCCCGAGAACCACCGCTGCGACGGCGGCCGCGACGCCGAACGCGCGCACCCCTGTCTTCATGAGCCCGCCTTCATGAGCTGAGGACCTCCGGGCTGATCGTGCCCAGTCTCGATGTACCCGCGGGCGACGCAGGCTACTCCTGCGCCGTCGATGCTTTCGGTGTTTTCCGACCGTGATCGGCGCACACTGAGTGCAGGGATGAGGAGGAGTGGGTTGTTCGACCAGGACCGCGGTGCCGTATCCAGCGGAGATCGTGACACTTCGCTGGCCGACGAGCATCTCCTGAACGAATCCCTACTCGTCGAACCCGAGGTCCGCCGGCGCCCCTGGCGCGAGTTCCTCGCGTCGACGCCCGGACGCCTGTCCCTCCTCGCCGTCGTCCTCGTCGTGGTGGCGCTGACGGCTGGTCTCGTGACGTCCGCCGTCGTCGCCGCGAGGCAGCAACGGATGGAAACCCTTCGCGCCCACACCGAACCGCTGGCGGACGCCGCGCAGAATCTGTTCAGCTCGTTGTCCATCGCCGACGCGGCAGCGACGTCGTCGTTCATCGCGGGTGCCATCGAGCCGCTCGCGGTGCGCGACCGGTACAACCAGGCGATCGGCGACGCGTCGAACGCACTCGTCACCGCGTCGTACGGCGTCACCTCCGGCGACGTGGAATCGCTGCGGCTGCTCACCGAGATGTCGCGGCACGTTGCCGTGTACACGGACCTGGTGGCGACCGCACGGTCCAACGATTCCGCGGGAAATCCGGTCGGGGTGGCGTATCTCGGGACTGCATCCGCTCTGATGCAGGACACCATCCTGCCCTTGGCCGAACGCCTCTACAACGACCAGGCTCGCGCCGTCGCCGACACGCAGTCCCATACCGCCAGGTTGCCCGCCACCGCCATAGCGGTCGCGTCGGCCGGGGTCGTCGTCCTCGCCGTCGCGCACGCGTACGTCGGGCATCGAAGCCGCCGCCGGGTCAATCCCGGACTGGCGTGTGCGACGGCGCTGCTGGCTGCTCTCGTCGTATGGATCGTGGTCGCCGGGCTGTTGTCGACATCGGCGAGCGAACGCGCACGGATCGACGGCGCCGAGCCCCTCGCTGCGGTCACGAAGGCGAGGATCCTCGCCCAGCAGGCCCGCGCCGACGAGACGCTCGGGCTGCTTCGTCCGGGTTTCGATCCGGCCGGAAGCGATTACGTCCGGCACACGGACGCACTCGCGGCGATTCTGAACTCGGACGCGTCGCGGCACACCGTCGTCGCACCGACGATCGACGGTGCGTCCGCCGCGTTCGACGGATGGCGGAGCGCGCACCGGGATCTACAGCAGAAGCTCGCAGACGGCGACTACCAGGGCGCGGCGGACGTCGCGGTCGGTCCGGGATCGACGGCATCGACGGCCCAGTTCCGGGCCCTCGACGAATCGCTCGAAGACGCCATCACCGCTCTACGCACCGAGGAACTCGACGCGATGCGGGAGTCGTACCGCACGATGGCGGCGCTCGCCGTGGGTGGCATCGTGCTCGCCGTGTCCGCAGCGCTCGCCGTCGTTGCGGGGATCGAGCCCAGAGTGAGCGAGTACCACTGATGGTGCGACCACACCCGGAACGGCGACCGCGCTCCGCCCGGCTGCTCGCCGGCCTCGCGGTCGGAGCCGTCCTGCTTGCCGGCTGCGGCGCCCCCGATGCACCCACCCCGAGGTTCTCCGGGGACTTCACGGAGTTTCCCCTGTCGGCCGGCGCCCAGCTCATCGCGCCGCCCGAAGAGCCACCACCCGCCACGGAGACGTCGGCATGTGCAGCACACGCCAGTCTCCGTCCGGGGACTCCGAGCCTCGGCGGCACGCTCGGCGATATCCGTGCCCGCGGGACGGTGGTCGTCGCGGTCGACCAGAACACCAACCTGTTCAGTTTCCGCGACCCGACTACCGGCGCGCTCACCGGATTCGGCGTCGACCTGGCGCGGGAGGTCGCACGTGATCTGCTCGGCGACCCCACCAAGGTCGAGTTCCGCCCGCTCGGAACCGATGACGGCGCCGAGATGCTCGCTCACCGCGACGCGGACATGGTCGTGCGTCCGGTGGCGCTGCCCTGCGAAGCTCCCCAGGACTTGGCGTTCTCCACGGTGTATCTCGAGGCATCCCGCCGGCTCGTGGTGCGGCACGGGTCCGGCATCTCCGAGCCGGCCGACCTTGCCCGGCGACGAGTCTGCACGCACCACGACCCGGCGTCGGTGTCGGCACTGTCGCGTATCGCCCCCAAAGCCACGATCCTCGCAGTACCCGACTGGGACGACTGCCTCATGGCCCTCCAGCAGCGGCAGGTCGACGCGATAGCAGGTGCCGCAGTCCTCGCCGGCCTCGTCGCCCAGGATCCGAATCTCGAAATCGTCGGTCCCGAAACCGATTCTGCCGAATACGCCATCGGAGTCGCTCCCGGAAACGACGACCTCGTCCGGTTCGTCAACGGCACACTGGAGCGCCTGCGCACTGACGGAACCTGGACTGTTCTCTACGATCGGTGGCTGTCGTCGCTCGGCCCGGCACCCGGACCGCCGGTGCCGCAGTACCAGGACTGACGATCCTCCGGACTGACCGCGTCCCGGTTCAGCTCGGATCGTCGTCAGCAACGGTCTTGGGCAGGCCGGTCCCCATCGGGTCGAGCAGGGCTGTGGTGCGGGAACCCCATCGCTCGTGCGCGGATTGACGGGTCATCCCGGCAGCCTTGCCGATGGTTGCCCACGTCGCTCCCTGAAAGCGCAGGCCGAGAACGGTTTCGATGCCGTCGAGCCCGGCGGCGAGCTGTATGCGGAGACTCAGCAGATGCCAGGCCAGGGTGCGCTGATCGGGAATGTCCGTGCCCTGCTCGGCGTCCCATTCCGCCGTGCCGGGCAGCGGCCCGGTGCCGATGATTTCGTCCGCGTGACGGCTTGCTTCGGCGGCCGCAGCCGTTATCACCGCGCGAGCAGCGGCATCGATATTCGCACTGACGGCACGTTCGACAAGTTCCATGACAACCTCAATTCTGTCAGGTACAGCCTGACAGAGGTCCGACTCGGCGTCAAGGATTACCTGACACGAGGGACTCGCGACCGGACCTGACGTGGATATGGTTGCCACCCATCGTTCGGGCTCGGCCGAATCACCCTGTCGATCCCGCCCGGAGCAGCGCTGCGAGATGAGTGATGTCGGTCGCGGAAATGTCCCAGCTGCCTGTTGGCGCGAGATCACTGCTCTGGTGAGGTCCGTGTTCGACGGGCCGGAGAATGAACGCTGTGGCCAGACCCACAGCGTGAGCGGCCTCGAGGTCGTCGTTGTGTGCGGCGGCGAGCATGACTTCGCTCGGGTGAAGACCCAGAAACTGCGCTGTGTGCAGGTAGGCCTGGGGATCAGGTTTGTATTTTCGGTTGATGTCGGAGCCGATGATCACGTCCCACGGGATTCCGGCGTTCTTGGCCATGTCGAGCAGAAGAGAAGTATTGCCGTTCGAGAGCGGGCCGATGATGTAGTCGGTCTTGAGTGCCGTGAGGCCCGGCACGCTGTCGGGCCAGGGGGTGAGCACATGCCAGGCGCGCGCGAGCTCGTCGAGCTCTCCGGCATCGTGATTCGTGGGGTCGATGCCCGATTCGCGGAGCGCGAAGTCGAGGTTCTCGCGGTGCAAGACATCGAGAATCACGAACTCGCGGGTGCCGGAAAGGATGGCTCCCATGGACGGCCGGTAACGGGCGCGCCACCGGTCGGCGAAGGCAAATGCGTCCACCTCTAGCTCATGGCGCGCCGCGTAGTCCGCGACAGCGGCGGCGATACCGGTGCGCCAGTCGACAACGGTGCCAAAGGTATCGAACAACACGGCGCGAATTTTGCTTCCCGTCGACGGGGACCGGAACGGCACACCAGCCATGGGCGTCCTTTCGACTCGAACGTACGACGTGGCATCACAATAGTGCCGTCATGCAAGGCCGTCGGCGAATCGAACGGAGCGCTCGTGGGGCAGCGCCGGCTTCAGTAGCGGGAGTAGTGCTGTCCACTCACCTGCTCACCGGCGCAGATGCACTTACGGTCGAGGCTTCGCGCCGAGGTCACGGCACAGAAGCGAATCCCGAGCGCATCGTGGGAATCAGCGGTGTGTGGGCACGCCGTGCACGACTCCGCCGATTCCAGCGCCGGCGTGGGACTCGGTGACTCGGTGACGAGGAAATCTGACACTTCAGTCGGGTTCGACGCCATGGCGGCGCTCCAGTTCTCGGCCCTTCGACTGCAGGCCGGTGTGGGCGCCGAGGACGACATGGCATGACCGCGCATATTCGAATAACCCTCGACATCCCCTACGCTACTCCCCCCACCGCCCAACCCCCTCCGATCCCCGGGTGATTGTCAGCCGTCAGGGATCGTCCGGCGCTGCGGGGAGCGTGACGACCTGAGCGGCATACGTGAGACCCGCACCGAATCCGATGAGCAGTGCGGTGTCTCCCGCGTGTGCTCGACCGGTCCGCAGGAGCGTCTCCACGGCCAGCGGGACGGAGGCCGCGGACGTGTTTCCAGCATCGACGATGTCGCGGGCGACCACCGTGCTCGGTAGCAGTTTCGGGCGCTTGGAGATCGCTTCGGTGATGCGCAGATTGGCCTGATGCGGGATGAACGCATCCAACTGTTCCACCGTGACGCCGGCTCGGTCCAGGGCTGCTCGTGCAATCTTCTCCATTTCGACGGTGGCCCAGCGAAACACAGCCGGACCGTTGATTCACCCACGGGTGTGGCCCCGTGGGATTGTCACGAAACTCCGTCCAGGACAGTTCCTGCGCTAGGACGTGGGCGAGCGAGCCGTCCGAGCCCCATTCCACCGGTCCGATTCCTGCCTGTGATGAAGCACCGACCACGACAGCACCCGCGCCGTCGGCGAAGATGAATGCAGTCGACTTGTCCGTGAGGTCGACGAATTCGCTGGCACGCTCGCAGCCGATCTGGTCGGCGGACACCTGCGAAGCCCGCAGAGCGTCCCGTCCCGCGGCCATGTCGATCACCGTTTCGTCCGGCCCGGCGAATCGCCGGTTTCGGATGCGGGATCGGACTCGGATCCATTCGTCGGTGGAATCGATCTGCCGGCAGATCTCGTCATTGGTCACCACCCGCTCCGGCCGGTAGACACCCAACCCCAGAATGGAACTGTGTTGTAGCTCTTCTGCATTGGCTATCGAAGCAGTCATGGGCTTCTCCGCTGTTGCACCCGCGACATTCATCGGTGGCATCCGCCGGGTGGGATTGCCATCCAGTGTCGGCGTGAGCCGCGGCCCGAGACAGCCACCCTGGGGTGGGATGACGGCACCCCTCCCTGTGTCGGCGACCGATCGCCGGCCAACCGGCGAGGTAGCCGAGTAGAAATCGCACACTTCCGCCCCGAGCCCGTGGGTCCGACAATAGGGAGCGTGAGTTCTCGACCTTCCGCCGCAGAGTGGGCGCTGAGTCAGGTCCATGCCGTGCGTGACGATCCTGCAGCCCGTCACGAGCTCATCGCCCGTACCTATCACGGTCCGATCGGCAGCGCACCCCGGCACCTGCCGTTCCGTCGGGCGGCTTTGTCGTTCATGCGCTGGCAGATTCGCCGCGGCGTGCTGGCGCCGCTCGGTGCAATGCCGCCCGGAAGTCCGTGGTGGCGAGCGGTCAACGAGCGGCTGATCCGCGACGGCTGCGAGGCTGTTGCCCGGAGCGGCGGAATGGGAGGGACGCCGTCCTCGCACACGGTCGATCTGTGGATGCGGTTCGTCGCCGATCCGACCGCACGCACGTGGTACCGCGCCCACAATGCGAGCATCGCCTCCGCCTACCTGGACCATCGCGACCTTGCCTGCACCGAGAGCCGTCCGGAGCGCTTCTTTCTCAACGTCGTACTGCTCCGTGTTCTCTATGCCCATGCCTTGGTCGCGGCGCCGCGACTGGCGCTCGGGCCGCTCGCGCCTGCCGGTCCTCTTCTGGGAGATCCCCGCCTCTCGATGACCGGGATCTTCCTGTCCCTCTCTCGGGTCCTCCCCGACCGATATCCCCTCGGGGACGACGTCGCGGCATATGTCGCCGCTGAGCACAACGTCGGCGAGATGCTGGATTACGGCCTGATCGGGCCGCGACTGCAGCGATTGTACGAATGGTCAGCCGAAAAACTCGACGAGCCGGGGCTACTCGACTGCATTTGTGACGGTAGTCCGACGTACGCCTGGTCCTACGCTGATTGCGAGGTTTGGCATCCGGCGACCCCCGCCGCCACGATTCGCGCGGTTCGGCGGATATTGCCGGCAAAATAGGGGTCGGCCTCGCCGCCGGCCGGATTCGGACCGGACGCGGCGGAGTCGCTCGAGAAGTACAGTGCACCGATGACGGTGCGCGAAGGCCGAGTAGTGCTGCTCGACGAGGCAGGCACCCAGGTCGGCACTGCGGCCGAAGCGACGGTACATACCTCGGCGACACCGCTGCACCTTGCGTTTCCGCACACTTCGGAACTGCCACCAGCGGCACGCACAGCGTGAACCGCTCAACGCAAGCGGCGGGAATCTCTGTCTCGGTCAGGAGCTCGGGCGTTCGAACACATCGGTAGCTGGACACCGATCGCTCCGGCACACGGCTCGACCTTGTGATGATCCGGTCCTCGGCGTTGTACCTCTATCGGCGGGTCATCCGCGTGCCTCGACCAAGTTAAGTATCTTGAGCTACGTCATTATATTTACACGAAGGGACAGGCCCACATGACCCGCACCATCGCAGTGGTCAACCATAAAGGCGGCTCCACCAAAACCACGAGCGCGGTCAACCTCGCCCAAGCCCTCGTCGAAGCCGGCTACACCGTCCGCGTCGTCGACCTCGACCCACAATGCAACGCCACCACCTGGCTCGGCGCCACACCCGAAGCCGTCGACAACGATGTCCTGTCGGTACTCATGCTGGTGGCGAGCATCGAAGAAGCCACCACCATCACCGCGTCCGGGATCCACCTCGTTCCTGCCACCAAGGAACTCGATTCCGTCGGTCCCTACTTCCTCAAGAAGCCCGGTGCACACGGCATCCTGCGCAAAACCCTCGCCAGCGCCCCCGAAGTCGACTTCAATCTCCTCGACTGCCCCGGCGACTTCGACCACCTGACGATCAGCGCACTCGTCGCCTGCACCGAAGTGCTCGCCGCTGTCATGACGGGAGCCATGGAACTCGAAGCGCTCATGCGGATCGAGAATTACATCACTCAGCAGGTCGAACTGCTCAACCCCACTGCACGGCTCAATCACATCCTGTGCGGCCGCGTCGAACTCGGCCAGGTCATCGACCAGCAGGTCCTCGCCGCGCTCCGCGAGACCTACCCCGACCAGACGATGCGCACCATCATCCCGAAGTCCGTCCGTGTCAGCGAAAGCTACAGCGCCGAAGAACCCGTCGTCAGGTGGGCACCGTCCTCCTCCGCGGCCCGCGCCTACCGCGACGCCGCCCAAGAACTCGTCGAAAGGACCTCTGATGAGCGCGACACGTAAACCCGGACTCGCCAACAACCCCCTCGAACGCCGCCACCAGGCCCGCACAGGCGCCCACCAGGACGGGACGTACTCGAGAACCCGTCGCAAGGACCTCCTCACGAGCGTGACACGTAAACCCGGACTCGCCAGCAACCCCCTCGAACGCCGCAAGCCACGACTGCCGAACCTCGTCGAACAGTGCGTGGACGTCGCTCGAGAAGCAGCCACCGTCGCCGAACCCCAACCGGGGCCGGTGGGCCTCGGCGAGGAAAAGAAGACCACCACACGGGTCCCCGCAGACAAGAAGCAGGAATCCGTCTGCATCAACCGCGCCAAGGTCGAGAACGGCAAGAATGCCGTCGCGGCCATCGGCCACATCGCCGGTGCCCCCGACAGTTGGTCCGACCTCGTCGACGAAGCCCTGGCCCACTACCTCGCCGTTCTCGAACGCAAATACAACAATGGCGAGCCTTTCCCGCCGCGCAACGCCGAACTCGTCCGGGGACCACGCGTCAACTAGCCCGCCCAGGAGCAGCCACAATGACATGGAGACCGACCGGCTCATACGTCGCCTCGGATCAGTAAAACCCCTCGTCGCGTGGGCCGATCGGTAGAGCCGTCACCAGGTACAGCGGCCCGCCCTTCGAGTCCTCGGACACCAGAGCACGACGATTCCGGGGAGGGCCGACACCACAAGGGCGAGGATCCACGAAGGAGGAATAGTCACGACCTGTGGATCGGCGGGCCACCCCTTTCCCTGCCTGCCGTGTTGCCGACCACGCTTTGCTGTGTTCGAGTTCTGGGCGGCATCCGGGGCGGCCGGACGCCAAGAGTCGAACGGCGATGAGTTTCGCCGAGCTTTCCTGTCTGTATCCACAGACCCGATCAACCGCACCCGAGGAGAGCATCATGACCGCCACTTACACCTTCGACGTCTTTTCCAGCCTCGACGGCTACGGCGGCATCAGCGGCGGCGACTGGGGTGGCTACTGGGGCAAGCAAGGCCCCGAGTTGCTCGACCACCGCCTTGCCTTGTACGAGACAGAACAGCGGATGGTCTTCGGGGCCAACACCTATCGGACGTTCACGCAGCTGCTGGCCTCGAGCACCGAGGAGTCGGTGCGCGACCCATGGGTCACTCGGATGAGGAGCCTGCCGGCAACGGTCGTGTCGACCACCCTGCAGGGACCTCTCGACTGGCCGGACGCGACCGTCGTGAGCGGTGACGCGGTCGACGTCGTCGCCCGGCTCAAGCAGGAGTCCGAGGTGCCGTTGCGCTCGCACGGCAGCCTGTCGATGAACCGGGCGCTGATGGCCGCCGGCCTGGTCGACCGCCTGCAGGTGACGCTCTTCCCTGTGATCACAGGTCAGACCGGTGATGACCCGATCTTCCAGGGTGCGGCCGACTTCGACCTCGAGCTGATCGAGAGCCGGACACTCGACGGCAACATCCAAGAGCTCGTCTACCAGCCCACCCTGCATGTCTGAGTCCGTCCATGTACCCACCCCGTCAAGCAGCCGACCTGACCTGGAAAGTTCCCTCTGACCGGCATGCCGCGATCGGGTGTTGTGGTGGATGCAAGTGATAGAACTTCTAGCCATGATCCTCCCGAAGGTCCGAGACCCTCGCTTCGTCACCGTCCGCCGCGGTGGGACCCTCACCGACTCGGATCACCAGCTTCTGGCCCTGTGGGCAGCATCGTGCGCGGAGCACGTCCTACACCTGTTCGAGTCGACTCGGCCTGACGACCCACGACCGCGTCAGGCGATCGAGCACGCCCGCGCTTGGGTGCGCGGGGAGGTCAGGATGATGCAGGCCCGCGCGGCGGGCGGCCATGCGATGGGCGCGGCCAGGGACCTGCGTGGTGCAGCACGGCACGCTGCATACGCTGCGGGGCAGGCCGGAGCTGTCGCGCACGTTGCAGCGCATGAACTCGGTGCTGCCGCCTATGCGATCAAAGCCGCGCGTGCTGCCGCGCCGGAGGGTGAGGGCGAGGCGGCAGGACGACGTGAATGCCGGTGGCAGCGTGACCAGCTCCCTGAAGCGATTCGCGAGCTCGTACTCGACGACCAGCGATTGCGGAACGACATCTGCTGGTCAGTGTTCGACTGCTGAGGGCGCCAGCGCCGTCCGCAATCCTGTCCTCCTGGGGTATGGCTCGAGGCGCCGGTGACCGGGCAGGCCCAGCTACGGGTGATCTTCCAGGTACCGTCCTCAGCGACGCGCGCCACCGGACTCACATCACTTCCCTGTCGATACTCACGGGTTCGGTGGTGACCGACCCCGCCAGGTTTCCTCGAGACGAGTGTGCCTGTGAGCGTTCGTACATCCTCCAGCCCGCGTCAGTCGACGACAGCGCCCCCGGTGAGGTTGATCTCGGTCGCGGTCATCGTCGAGGCCCAGTCGGAGGCGGCGAAGACGGCAGCGTTCGCGACATCGGCGTAGCTCGGGCGACGCGGCAGCAGCAGACGGGTGGCGTCCGGGTCGGGCTCGCCCGGTTTCGGGGAGCCCGGCGACAGCAGCCAGGCGACACGGACACCCCGCGGACCGAGCTCGGCGGCGAGCTGCCGGCACAGGCCGGCGAGTGCGGCCCACGCGACGTGGGAGCCACCGAGGTTCGGAATCGCCTCCCGTCCGCCGGCCATGACGAGGATGACGCCGGTGCCGCGTCCCACCATGTGGCGCGCAGCGGCCGTCGCCACGGTGAAGGTCGACGTGACCGCCTTGGCGACCGGCTGCATGACGTCACCGACCTGCATGTCGACGAGCGGCGTGCCTTGGATGTCGTCGTTGAAGGTGGCGTTGAAGCAGACGTCGATGCCGCCGCTCTTGTCCGCCACCGCCGCGGCATGTCGTTCAACCGCGTTCCGGTCCACCGCGTCGAGAACAGCGACGTGGGCAGTCCCGCCCTCGTCCCTGATGCGGTGGGCGACGTCCTCGAGTGTGGCTCGCGTGCGTCCGGTGAGGTGCACCTCAGCGCCTTCCCGCGCATACGCCCGCGCGACCGCGGAGCCGACGGCGCCACTTCCACCGTGGACGATCGTGGTGCGGTTCTGCAGCAGCATTACTCATCCGCCTTCCGTCGCTCGCGTACCAGCGTAGGACCGCGCAAGGTAGGACCGCGCGAGATTCCGGACTTCATCGGTGCTGCAGGTAGGTGCTGAGCGTCGGCCCATCAGTAGCGGACGTCGCTCTGCAGCAGTGGTGGATACACGGTGGACGATTCCCCGTCCACGGTGGTGCCCGCGAACTGGAGCATCGCCCGCTGCTCGCCGTGCATCGGCGCCGGGTAGTTCAACGTCGGCGCCGAGACGTCGTCGAGCGCGCGGAGGTGTTCGGGGCTGAGCGTCACCTCCAGCCCGGCTATGTTGTCCGTGAGGTGTTCGACTCGCCTGGCGCCGAGGATGGGAACGACTGTCCCGGATCGCGCGCGCAGCCAGGCCAGTGCGACGGCAGCCGAGGTGGTCGCGAGGTCGTCGGCGATTGCGGCGACGGCGTCGATGACGACGAACTCGGCGTCGGTGGGACCGCCGACGAAGACGGTGCGCGCGGAGTCGGTGACCTCGGTGCCGCGCCGATACTTGCCGGACAGGAATCCGTTCTTCAGTGGGCTCCAGGGCACCAGAGCCATGCCCTGATCGAGTGCGAGGGGCGCGAGTTCGCCTTCGACGGTGCGGGCCAGCAATGAGTACTCGACCTGTAGCGCAATGAGCGGGGTCCATCCTCGCAACAGCGCTGTGGTCTGGGCCTGCGCGGTCACCCACGCCGGGTTGTTGGAGATCCCGATGTAGCGGATCTTGCCGGCGCGAACCAGGTCGTCGAGGGTGCGCAGGGTTTCCTCGATCGGGGTGTGGCGGTCCCAGTTGTGCAGCCAGTACACGTCGACGTAGTCGGTGCGCAGGCGCCGGAGCGTCTCGTTGAGTTGGGCGATGATGGCCGTGCGGCCCGCACCGCCGCCGTTCGGGTCGCCGGGATAGAGGTTCGCGAAGAACTTCGATGCCAGCACCACGCGCTCGCGCAGACCGCGATGGGCGGCGAAGAAGTCGCCGAGGATCTTCTCCGAGTGGCCGTTCGTGTAGAAGTTGGCGGTGTCGATGAAGTTTCCGCCGAGGTCGAGGTAGGTGGCGAGGATCTTCTCGGATTCCTCGGCGCTGCACCCCGCGCCGCCGGCATCCTCGCCGAAGGTCATCGCACCGAGGGCGAACGGGCTGACCCGCAGTCCCGAGCGGCCGAGTGTGACGTACTGGTCGAGTCGCATGATCTGCTCCCTTGCTTGTCGGAATGTGCACGTCCATCGAAACGCGAACTGCGGTACCGGTGGTAGATCGATCGGCGCTGGGGATTGCACGATCCTGCCGATGTCGCGACGATCGGGTTGCCGGACAGCGACGCGGATGCTTTCGTGAGTTGTGCGTAACTCTCCCGACCTGCTGGACGAGATCCGCGGCAGCATCACGGTGCATGCCCGGCCGGATCTGCAGACGCCGATCGATGGGCTGTTGTTGTCGAAAGTGACGGCCGAGTCGGCGGCGCCGGAGTATTCGCTGACCGAGCCACTGCTGGTGATCATGACCCAAGGCGGTAAGCGACTCCTGCTCGGCGACCGGGTGTTCGAGTACCGGGCAGGGCAATGCCTTGTCGTCACCGCCAACTTGCCTGTCACCGGCCAGTACATCGACATCAGCGACGGCGCCCCGTCGTTGGCCATGGGACTGGTGCTGCGCCCGGCCGCCATCGCCGCACTGGTGTTGCAGGCCCCCACCGAACGGTGGTCCCGTGGCACCGCCGGCCCGCAGGCGATCGAGACCGGCGACGCAGATGACGATCTACTCGACGCCGCGGCCCGGATGCTGCGACTGCTCGATCATCCGGCGGACGCGCCCGTGCTCGCCCCGCTGATCGAGCAGGAGATCCTCTGGCGGCTGCTCACCGGCCCACACGGGAGCGCGACGCGCCAGATCGGGATGGCCGACAGCGACCTGTCGCATGTCAGCCGGGCGATCCACTGGATCCGCGACAACTACGCCGAGCCGATGCGGATCGACGACCTCGCACGGCTGTCCAGCATGAGTGCCTCGGCGTTTCACCGGCACTTTCGAGCCGTCACGGCCATGAGCCCCTTGCAGTTTCAGAAACGCATTCGATTGCAACAAGCCCGCTCGATGCTGGTCGCCCATCCCGGTGACGTCGCGGGCGTAGGGCATCTCGTCGGCTACGACAGCCCCTCACAGTTCAATCGCGAATACCGCCGCCTGTTCGGCGCCTCCCCGGGCAAGGACACCCAAGACCTACGCACAAACACCACACTGTCGCACACCGGTCCCCTGCCCTGACGGTTTCCGTGTGCTCTCGAAGGGGTAAGCGTAACGGAAGCGCATCACTGATTCGACGAATTCATCAGTCCTGCTTGCCGATTCGACCGAATACGAAGAAGGGCACGAGAATGGCCGACCAGTACACCCGGCAGGATCCCACTACGCAGTACCCCGCTCCCGATCGCGAACATCAACCGGAGCTACTGCATCCGGGACTGACCTCCGACATGGTGACCGCCCCGGACCACGGCGAGAGGTCCTATCGGGGAAGCGGTCGCCTCGAGGGCCGCCGTGCCCTGATCACCGGCGCGGATTCGGGCATCGGACGAGCGGTGGCGGTCGCGTTTGCCCGCGAGGGCGCCGATGTCGTCGTCAGTTGCCTGAACGCCGAGGAGTCGGATGCGCGGGAGACGGTGCGACTGGTGCAAGAAGCCGGCCGGCGAGGCGTCGTCGCGACCGGCGACATTACGTCGGAGGACCACTGTCAGACCCTGGTCGACCTGACGGTCCGTGAACTCGGCGGTCTCGACATCCTCGTGAACAACGCCGCCTTTCAGATGGTGCAGACCGGTGGTATCGCCGACATCACCACCGAGCAGTTCGACCGTGTCCTGCGGACGAACCTCTACGCGCTGTTCTGGTTGTGCAAGAAGTCCGTCGCCGTCATGGAACCTGGATCGACGATCGTGAACACCTCGTCGATCCAGGGCATGAATCCGTCTCCCGGGCTCCTCGACTACGCCACCACGAAGGCGGGCATAATCGACTTCACCAAAGGACTGGCGGCTGATGTGGCGAAACGAGGAATCCGGGTCAATGCCGTTGCACCGGGGCCGATCTGGACGCCGCTGATCCCCGCGACAATGCCCGCCGACGGTTATCGGCAATTCGGGGACGACGTGCCTCTGGGCAGGCCCGGCCAGCCGGCCGAACTGGCACCCGCGTACGTATTCCTCGCATCGAACGAATCCAGCTACGTCACCGGAGAAGTGCTCGGCGTGACCGGCGGGACGCCGTTCACCTGAGCACTGCACGGGTGACGGAGATCCTGCGAGGTCATTCCTTTTCCCGGGCGGCGACAATGGCGGCGAGGTTTGCGGCGATGTTCTCCTCGGCAGCAACTTTGTCCACACCCAGTCCGGTGAGCACACCGACCCCGTCCTCGACCTCGAGCAGGGCGAGCAGGATGTGCTCGGTGCCGATGTAGTTGTGCCCCAGACGAAGCGCCTCACGGAATGTCAGTTCGAGCGCCTTGCGTGACTGAGTGTCGAAGGGGATGAGTGCGGGCACCTCCTCGACCGCGGGGGGCAGCGTCGCGGTTGCGGCGTGCCGGACCGAATCCAGTTCCACCCCCTGCGCGGCGATCGCCCGGGCGCCGAGCCCTTCGGGATCGGTCAGGAGTCCGAGGACGAGATGCTGGGGCAGGATCTCGGCGTTGCGAGCGGCCCTGGCCTCGTTCTGAGCGATCACCACCACCTGTCGTGCGCGCGGAGTGAACCGACTGAATCCCTGATTCGGATCGAGGTCGGAGGCTTGCCCGGGGTCCTTGGGGACGAACCGCTTCTGCGCGGCCTGCTTCGTGACGCCCATGCTCTTGCCGATTTCGGTCCACGATGCCCCCGAGCGGCGAGCCTGGTCGACGAAGTGACCGATGAGATGGTCGGCCAGTTCACCGAGGTGTTCCGCAGCGAGAACCGCGTCGGTGAGTTGCTCGAGCGGGGCTTCTGCGTGCACCTTCTTGATCGCATCGATGAGCTCGTCGAGCCGGATGGGTGGGGTCGTGCGGTCCGAATTCTCCATGCGTCAACTCTAGGTTGACGATCCGGCAGCGTCAACCCCAGGTTGTCGCTTGCGGCTTTCGCCGGCAGCCCACCGACCCGCGACCGGATCTGTTACTTTGATGACTAGCAGATCTAGGGATAGGGGTTCTATGCATATTGAGAAAGATCTGGTGGCGGCCTCGGCCACTCCCCTCGTGCTCGGAATTCTCGCGGAAGGCGAGTCCTACGGGTATGCAATCTTGAAGCGAGTCAACGACCTGTCCGGCGGACGGATTCAGTGGACCGACGGAATGTTGTACCCCCTCCTGCATCGTCTGGAAAGGTTGGAATACGTGTCGGCGTCGTGGGGAGCCTCCGACAGCGGGCGCAGACGCAAGCACTACACGATCACCGCTGCCGGCCGGGAGATGCTCGCGGAACGGCGCGCCCAATGGGACGTCGTCGCGGACGCTCTGAGCCAGGTGTGGCGCTCCGTCCAGCTGCCCCCCGCCTCCGCCGAAGGATGGACGTGATGGATACCGACAAGGAGCTGGAATCGCAGATCGGTCAGTGGCGGGGCTACGTCGAACGCCGTCACGCGATATCCGCCGCCGACACCGACGAGATGGAAGACCATCTACGCGATCAAATTTCGGACCTGTCCGCCGCCGGGCTGAAGGCCGACGAGGCATTCCTCGTCGCGGTCAAACGCATGGGCAACGTCGACGACATCTCCCGCGAGTTCGCACGCGAGCACTCCGATCGGCTGTGGAAGCAACTCGTCCTGATGCCCGCCGCGTCGGATGGCGATGGCACTCGCCCCACGCGTGAGCTGTTCGTCGTTCTCGGGCTCGCCGTCGGCGCGGCACTGTCGGTCAAGGCCGGCGTCGCGACGCTCGACGAGCAGGACCTCGCGCGCAACCTCAGCCTCTTCGTTCTCCCGTTCCTCGCCGCGTACTTCGCCTGGAAGCGTCAGGTGACGCCCCGCCTCGCCGCGGTACTACTGGTGCCGTTCGTTCTGGCGGCGGTACTTCTGAACGTCTTCCCGTTCGCGTCGAACGGTTCCACCGAGGTGATCGCGGCGATCCACGCACCGATCGCGCTGTGGTTCGCCGTCGGCCTCGCGTACGTCGGGGGTCAGTGGCGATCGGATCGGCGGCGAATGGACTTCATCCGTTTCACCGGCGAATGGGTGGTCTACCTGACCCTCCTCGCCCTCGGCGGCGGCGTCCTCATCGGCCTGACGATCGGTGCGTTCGACGCACTCGGCCTGAGTGTCGAGTGGTTCATCGAGGACTGGGTGCTGCCGTTCGGGGCGGCAGGCGCGGTCATCGTCGCCGCATGGCTCGTGGAGGCGAAGCAGAATGTGGTCGAGAACATCGCCCCAGTCCTCACCCGCGTGTTCACCCCCCTGACGACTCTCATGCTGCTGGTGCTGCTGACGGCATTCGCGACGACCGGCAGCGTCGTCGACGTCGACCGAAATCTGTTGATCCTGATGGATCTCATCCTCGTCGTCGTCCTCGGATTGCTGTTGTACGCGATCTCAGCCCGTGACCCCTACCTGCCGCCCGACCTGTTCGACCGCCTCCAACTCGTCCTCGTCGTCAGTGCCCTCGCGGTCGATCTGCTGATGCTGTTCGCCATGCTCACGCGAATCGCGGAATTCGGCTTCACCCCGAACAAGGTGGCGGCGCTCGGAATGAATCTGGTCCTCCTCGTCAACCTGGCGTGGTCGGCTCATCTCATCGTCGGGTTCCTTCGCGGCCGCCGCGGATTCAGCTCCACCGAACGCTGGCAGACCCGCTACCTCCCGGTCTTCGGCGTGTGGGCGGCGTTGATGGTCGGCGTTCTCCCACCGGTTTTCGACTTCGTGTGACGACAGTGCGGAGCTGAACGAGAGTGTTCTCCTCGCAAAGGGAATTCACGGCGTACGGACCGTCCTATTGGGCCATGATCGTGCTGTTCGTCGTGGGGGCCGCGATTCTGGTCTGGCTCGGACGAAGGCAGACCGAATCGCAGGCCCGACGCCTGGGCCGCGTCCTTGCGGTGCTGACGGCCGCGATATACGGCGCGACGCTGGTTCATTTCTCGATTCCGCCCACGATCGCCGACTCGGTACCGCTGCGCCTCACCGATCTCGCGACCGTGGCGGCGGCCTGTGCGCTGTGGTCCCGGGCGCAGTGGGCCTACGCACTCACGTACTACTGGGGACTCGTGCTGAGCACCCAGGCGTTGATCTCGCCTGTTCTGACCGGCCCGGACTTTCCCCATTACCAGTTCCTCGCGTTCTGGGCGATTCATCTGCTCGTGGTCTGGGCGGCCATCTATCTGACGTGGGGACGAAGGATGCGGCCCCGGTGGCGCAGCTACCGGTTCACGGTCCTGGTCACGGTCGTGTGGGCGGCAGCTACCTTCACGTTCAACAGCATCGCCGGAACCAACTACGGCTTCCTCAACAGAAAGCCCGCCACCGCGACCCTCCTGGACGTGCTGGGTCCCTGGCCGGTGTACCTAGTGACCGCGACAATGCTGATTCTCGTCGTGTGGGCGCTGATGACCTGGCCGTGGGAGCGGGCACGACGACGCACCGAGGAAGGCCCTCTGCCGTCCTGACGTTGTCCGGCGTCTTTGGTGTCGCGCGTTATCTTCCGAATGACGCTGCCGCTGCGTAACATCAGATCCATCTCGCTGGAATCCCTCTGGAGGCCGACGTGGGTGGACTTGGTATCGATCTCGGAACTGCCAACACTGTCGTCGGAACTCCCGACGACGGCATCGTACTGAACGAGCCGTCCTTCATGCTCGTTCGAACGAAGGATCCGCATCGTGCTCTCGCGATCGGCACGGAGGCGCGAAGTCTCGTCGGCCGCACTCCTATCGGAATCACGCCGGTTCGACCGTTGCGTGACGGGGTGATCGTGGACCTGGAGTCGGCGCGGGCATTCGTCACGGCCGTCGTCAAACGGGTCTCCTCGGCCAGGCGATACGGTCTGCGTCCCAAGGCCGTCATCTCGGTCCCTGCGGGCGCAACCCCGCTCGAGCGTCGGGCACTGCTCGAGGTCGGACACGAGGCGGGCCTGCGGAAAGTGGGGTTGGTGCCGGAGCCGGTCGCGGGTGCCCTCGGCTGCGGGATCAACCCGCTCGAGCCACGGGCCCACCTCGTCGTCGACATCGGTGGCGGCACTTCGGAAATCACCGCCATCTGTTTCGGTGGCATTCTCTCCCACCGCAGTTGCCGACTCGCGGGAGATGAACTGACCAACGCGCTGTACCAGTACTTGCGGTCGGAGCACAAGATCGTGGTCGGCGAACTCACCGCCGAGCGGGCGAAACTGGGCGCACCGGAGACCGACGAAGGGCAGTCACTCGTCGTGGAGGGCCGCGACGCAGTCACCGGCCGGGCGCGATTCGTCACACTCGAGACCGAGGAGATCGTGGATGCGTTGCGTCCGACCACAACCGGAATCGTCCAGACACTGACCGAGTGTCTCGAGGACCTTCCTCCCCAGGCGATCGGCGACGTGATGTCGGAAGGACTCCTCGTCATCGGCGGCGGGGCGATGCTGCGTGGTCTGTCCCAGCTGCTCGAGGAGTCCTTCGGGTTCCCGGTGAAGACGGCCGAGCGCCCACTCACCTGTGTCGCAGAGGGCGCTACGGCGTGTCTGGTGCACCCTGAGGTGGTTGCCGCCTACAGCGCCTGATCACCGATTCGGCGGCGGCGCGGGCGGTCGCGGGAAGTAGTGTTCGAGGAGTTTCTTGACCACGGGGCCCGCTGTCGCCGACCCGAAGCCACCGCCGCGGATCAACACCGACACCTGGATCTGGGGGGCGTCGAACGGCGCGACCGCAGAGAACCAGGCGTTGAGTCCTTCGCCGGGCGCCGACGGGTCCTCCGCCGTGCCGGTCTTCGCGCCGGCCGGTACGGGGAGGTCCGCGAGTTGCCCGGCGGTCCCGGCCGACGCGGACGCCCGCATGCCTGCCCGGACGGGACCGAGCAGGTCCGCGAACGGTAGGCGCTGTGGCTCCGCTGTCGGGATGGGGGTCAGTTCCGACCCGTATGCGGCCGCGAGCTGAGGCGTCACCATCGCACCCGTGGCGATGCCCGACGTCCAGCGCGCAACCTGGATCGGGGTCGCGCTGACGGTGCCCTGCCCGATACCCATCAACAGGGTCGACCCGGGATACCAGGTGGCCCCGATGCTTCCGACGTTCTCCGGGGTGCCGAGGAATCCCTCGGCCTCGCCGGGCAGATCGATCCCGGAACGACGGCCGACGCCGAGTTGCCCCGCGACGTCCGCCATCTTCTCCGGGCCCAGGAGTTCACCGAGTTTGTAGAAGTAGACGTTGTCGGACCACTGGATCGCCTGGAGCAGATTGTGCGGGCCCATCGGTTGCCAGTTCCGGAAGGTGTGGCCACCGTAGGTGTAGGCCGCGCCCGTGTCGATCACCGTGTCGGGCGACAGAACCGGGTATCGGGTATTCGCCGCCGCGACGACGATCTTGAAGGTGGAACCGGGCGGGACCGCGGTCTGGGTGGCGTTGTTGACCAACGGGCTCGGCCCCGGGGTCTGGCTCTGCGCCGCGAGGGCGACGAGGTCGGCCGGAGGTCCGTAGACGTTGTTGTCGGCCCCCGGGACGCTGGCGAGGGCCAGCACGGCTCCGGTCCGCGCGTCCATCACGACGGCGGCACCGAGGTCGCCCTTGCTGGTTCGCATCGCCTCCACGAGCGCGTCGGTGGCCAGGTTCTGGACCCCGATGTCGAGGTGCAAGCGCAGATCGTGGCCCCGCACCGGGTCCACGCGTTCGCCGGTGGCCACCGGATGCCCGGATGGATCGACGTAGATGCACTGTTTGCCGTCGCTGCCGCGGAGCAGAGCGTCGTACTGCTTCTCGAGTCCCGCCTTGCCGACCCGTGACCCGAGCGCCAGATGCGGCCAGCGTTCCATGTCGTCGGCGTCGGCGACCCCGACGTGGCCGAGGACGGAAGCGAGCACGGCACCATAGGGATACTGCCTGCGACCGGACGGCACCACGAGCACACCGGGAAGTCGCGCATCCACGATGCGCCGAGCCTGGTCGGGCGCGACTCTGCCCACGGCCACCTGAGACTCCCCCTCGCCACCGGCGTCGATCAGGTCCGCCAACCCGCCGGGGGACGTGCCGAGCAGCGCGGCGAGCCGGTTGCGGGCGTCGTCGTCGTTCTCCTCGAACATCCGAGCGACCACCGCCACCGCATACTCGGCGACATTGACCGCAAGAGGAACACCGTTGCGGTCGAGGATCAGCCCGCGCTCTGCTGGCAGGCGGATGCACCGCATCATCTGCTGGTCGCTCATCGCCCGAAATTCAGCACCCCGGTCGTGCTGCAACTGCCAGGCGAACATCGACATCGCGACGAGTGCCGCGGTCATCGTCAGGGTGCCCGCCGACATTCCGCGCGGTCGGCGCCGCCGTCGGGGATCCGGGGCCCACAGGGGTCGCGCGACGCCGTCTCTGCGCACCGCGAGTATCAGTCCGATGGCGGCGAATCCGACGATGGCGGCCGTACCCCCGTAGCTGAAGAGGGGAATCGGCATCCCGGTGTGGGGCAGCAGCGACAGACTCTGACCGATCGACACCAGCGCGTGGATCCCGAACAGTCCGCCGATCCCGGCCGCGACGAGCGCAGCCTCCCGGGTCCGTGCCGTTCGCGCGGCGAGGGCTGCCCGCCACACGATGACCGAGGTCGCCACCACGACGGCCAGGCCGGCGATCAGACCCCACCCGTACACGAGGCTGGCGAACGCGAGATCGTGCTCCGATTCGGGTAGATACTCGGCCCGCACGTCGTACAGCGGGTCACGCGCCAGACCCCACAGCCCACCACTACCGATCGCGATGTTCGCCTGCAACTCGGCCCATCCCGCGCCGGCGGGGTCGGCGTTGCTCGACAGGAACACGTGCACCCGTTCGAGCTGGTAGGGACGGAGGAAGAGCACGGCCAGCGGAAGCGACGCGATACCCAGCACGAACAGCGGAACCAGAGGCAGCAGCGGGACCCGGGCGAGGATGAGCATGAATCCCGCCGTCGCAACGAGGACGACGGCAGTCGACAGGTCGGGTTGGAGTGCGACGAGTGCGATGGGCACGCCCGCGATCACGAGGGTCGCGACGAATCGTGCCAGGGTGAACCCCACGGCGAGCATGCTCGCGGGCACGAGAACCAGAGCGAGCTTGGCCAGTTCGGACGGCTGGACGGTGAATACGCCGAAGTCCAGCCAACGTTGAGCACCCTTGGTCGCGACCCCCGCGAGCGGCACGACCGCCAGTAACACGGTCGCCACGGTGAACACCGCCCAGCCGAAGGCGCGGAGATCACTCATCCGCAGGCGGGACACCACATACATGATGCCGAGACCGGCAACGGCGAAGAGCGTGTGGCGAACAGCATCTGCCGTCTTCCCTGTCGACAGCAAATTCAGAAGGCCGAGCACAACGAGAACGATCGCCGCACCGACGATCCACGGGTCGGATTCGTGCTTGTCGTCGTGCTTGCCGTCGTGCATCCCACCCCTCCCCCCGGCGCTCAGCAGCGAGCGTTTTCGGCGGGCACCAGCAGCGGCTCGGACGCGGCCGTCGCCGGGGCGCTGGTGACGGCTGCGACGGCGAGCGCGGCGCCCGGCGGCAGATCCGTCCGGACGATGCCGTACACCTGTTGTGATCCGGGCTGAACGGGCAGTGTCACGTCACTGGTGGCCCGCGCCTCGCCGGAACAGCGGTCGTACACGTTGACCTTCCAGGTCACGGCGCCGACAGCCGCTGCCGGATCGAGGCGCATGTCGACGCGGATCGCGCATGCTTGCCCGGGCCGGCACTCCCCGTTGGCGCGCGTGACCGTGACGAGGGTGATCGGCCCCGCGCTCGCGGGGGCACCGACGTCGACGGGCGGCGGCGGCCGGCCGGCATCGATCGTCGGCGGCGCCGGCTGATCAGCCGGGGGTTCCGGTGGAGGCGGCGGCGACACGGCCCGAATCTGATTCTGCTCCGTGGGATTCACGGGATTCAGGACGGCGTCCCATCCCCGGCGCAGCTCCGACCACACCCGTGGAGCCATCCACGCTGCAGCGACGAGTAGCAGGATCGCGATCAGGCCGACTGCTCCTTGCCGCCGCGACGGCCGTCTCCTCTTGCGATGCCACGGATCCCGGACCGGCGGGAACCATCCTGACGGCGCGAGGGTGGGTCCGGCCGCCACAAAGGGCCAGTCCTCGACGTCCGCCCGCTCCCCCACCACCCGGCTGTCAGGACGCGGCCGTCCCGTGGTGGCCGCGACGAGCCCGGCGAGTTGGCAGCGCCGCCTTCTCTCCTCGGCCGGGTCGACGTCCGGTGCGATCGCTCGACGAACCCTTTGCACCAACGCATCCAGATCCGTTGTTTCGGCGAGCGATTCGTGCAACCGGTCGGCCAGTGCCGAATCGCGGCCGTTCGTCGCGATACTTCGGAAAAGCTCGGCCACCTCCTCGTTCGTGTCGTGCCGGGACGCACTGCCCGCGCACTCGATCGTGAGCTGGCCACTGTCGGACACCGTCACGCCCCGGAGGCGGAGCGGGTAGGGCCCCTCGCCACGCGCCAATTCGAGCTGATGGAGCGCATCCGCGACGAGCAGCGCGGCCTGCGCTGGTGTCAACGTCGCCACCGCAAGGAGTCTTCGGAGTGCGACGCCGCCGACACGTTCGTCGTGATCCATGTGATCGGGTGAGTCGGATCGCACATCGGCGGGTTCGGTTCTCCTCGCAAGGAGCCCTGTCACTGCTTCGATCATCGCGCACCCCGACGCTATGCCTCCCGCACGGTTGAGACGCGACCGGAGCGGGCGGCGGCGGACCTTGAGTTGGGCTTACTCGCTGCCGAAATCCATTACGCCTGCGTCATTCATTTAACTCCGCGGCGCACTCCGGCGTCCGAGAAATCGCCTCGTCCGCTTCGACACAATTCGGTGTCGTCGATCCGGACCGCCGGGGCGCACCTGTGTCCGTCAGCTCCCGCTCGGCGGTACGCCGAACGCGCGCATCACGATCGCACCCCAGTCCCGCGACATCGGGCACGGTGGAGGATCCCGGTGGTCCAGGAACCGGATCACCTCGTCGTCGAAGGCTGCCGATGTGGGCAGCGACGAGTGTGCGGCGCGGACCGGGCAGCCATTGCGTTCGACGTCCAGCCTCCAGCCGTGCGGCATCAGCGGAAGATCGGCAGCCGAGGTGATACTCAGAACACGCACCTCCCCGGGCAGCGGCTCGCCGAGAATGGCTTGTGCGCTGCCGGCGGTGCCGAGCAGTTGCCGTGCCGCGGGCGTGTCCGGGTCGAAGTGGAAGAAGACGACGTCGGTCACGGGCGCCGCCCACCGCAACAGGTCGCCGAACACCCTGCCCGGTCGGTCGACATCCGGAGGCGGAAAGCCGAGCGGGGTCTCCGGAAAGACACCCACCAGCACCAGCACATCCACCCGCGCCCGACCCGTGGCGACCGCTTCCCACGCAATCCAGGCGGCGTGGGAATGTGCGGCAACGGTCAACGGCCGCTGCAGGTTCACGATCTGTTCGGCAAACAGCGAGACCTGTTCCTCGACGGGCCGCTGGGTGTCGGCAGGTTCGTACGGGGCCCCCGATCTGATCGGACACGTCGAGTCGCGCTGAGGCTGTCCGTCACCGGGGCCGGCGTAGGAGAAGTAGTAGACCTGATCGCATTCGTAACCCAGCCGGTGGACGTCCGCCCGGTGCATGCTCCCCTGCCCCGAACGCGAATTGATTCCGGACATGATGAACAGCGAACCGGCCTGTGGTGACCCGGTTTCCGGATCGTCATAGCGTCGTGTCTGAACAAAGACCACCGACATCGCAGTCAACGCGACGAGGACGGCAGCGAGCGCCGTGACGGGCCGGGTGAGCGGCGCACGGTCCATCGCCCACACCGTCAGCCCCGTCGCCGCAGCCGAAATCGGCACGAGCAGCACAGTGACGGCCGGGGCCCGGTCGGCCAGAGCGCCGAGCCCGAGGACCGCCGCGCAGTACGGCACCATCACCTCGATCCGCAGGCCGCGGCGCCACGCCCGCGCCATCGCCCCGCGCAGGGTGACCCCGCCCTGCCACGGGACCGGGCCGAGTATCACGACCAGCAGTCCGACCAGCCCTACCGCCGGCCAGAACGCCCGCGAATACAGCGTCGCGTACGCGGTCGCGTCACCGAGCGTCGCCAGGAGTACAGGGCCGAACGCCGTCGCGTAGAACATCGCGGCGAAGCGGAGGCGTCGGGCATCGAGTCCACCGAGAAGCCAGGCCATCAGCATGACCCGCACGACCGACACCACCGCCAGCAGCACCAGGAACTGGGGCCACGAGGCGGTACGCACCAGCAGAAGTCGCAGGTCCGCGAACTGATCCAGCGGCGGCAGCGCGACCAGGTGCAGCAGTCCCGGCCAGACGGGAATCGTCCCGCTCGCCGCGAGCACGACGACGAGCACCGCGACGGCGGCCAACGGCAACCACCGCGTCCACTTCGTCGACGTCATATCTTTCGCTGTACTCGCTGTTCGTGGTCCTGCACAACCCATGAGCAGGCCACATGGGCCCGGTTCTCACGTCCGGAGCGTGGACAGGGCGGCCCTCACACCGGACGCAGGACGTCGTGCCGGACAACGGCATACCCTGTGCGCGCGGTTCGCCGGATGTGTGACCGCATCGCGGAGGATGATCACCTCATGGAACGTGCGGAGGTCGGAAGCCACGGGGCGCTCATGACGTTCGACCAGTTCGCGGACATCTTCCGGGACGTCGCCAGCCTCGGCGTCGTCAGGGACGATTTTCACCGATTCGACGACGTCGTCACCGCGAAACTCTACGACCTGCTCCTCGTCGCGCAGGAGAGCGCGGCGGCCCAGCACCGGCACATCGTCGAACCCACCGACCTGCCGATCACCAGAGGGTTGCAGGAGAACATCGGGTTGTTCCGCGAGCTCGGCCCCAGCCTTCGGGTTGACCCGATCGTCGAACGGTTGGCCGACTACCCGCCTCTCGACGGCATCCTCGCCACCGAAACCCGCTCGGGGCTGCCCGACATCACCGGCGGACTCAGCGTGGCCCTCGCGCGCACCTTCCGCACCGTCTACCCCGAGTTGAGAACCGTGCGGGCACGAACCACGCACTGGTCGGTGATCAGTACCCTCGTCGACCTCTATCTCTGACGTCCCGGCCGCAATAGGCCACTGCCCTTTCACGCATTCGGAACTCCCCCTGGGGTGCAAACATCCACCCCTGGATGGATGGCCGATCACCCCTTTAGGGGGCGTTGCCGGGCCCGCGTTCCGGCGAAGACTGGTGTTCGTCCACAAGGGGACACGGAAATCCACACACCACACTCAGGAGCAACGCAATGAACTCGACGAAGACACGCATCGCCGCAGCAGCCGCAACGGGCGCCGCCCTCGGACTGGGAATGTTCATGGCCCAGAGCGCCACTGCCGCCGCCGCACCCGCCCAGTCGACGTTCCCGCAAGTCGTCTCCCCCGAATCCGGACTCTCCCCGTACAAGGTCGAGGTCAGGGACCGTATCGGCTGCGCAAACGCATGGCCCATGGTCGCCTGCGACGCCCCCGACGAGGACGTGCCCGACCAGGTAACCCTCGTCGAGCCCGGCACCACCCTGGTCGAGCCCGGCGGCACATCCCTCTTCGGCCCCGCCGCCGCTTCCGTGCACTCCCAGCAGGGCGCCACCATCCACCAGGTCAACTACCCCCTCGAGCCCGACGACGGCGTGATCTCCCACTCGCTCGATCCCGACATGCCCTGGATGTGACATTGGTGCGACGCCGACTCACTCAGGATCACTAGTACAGTCTCGCGGCCGCCGGGGCCAATGGCCTCGGCGGCCGAGACGTGTGCGATGACGCGTGCCGTGCGCGTCTCGGAGTATTTAGACAGACGAACCATCGATGACATCCGCACCCTCGAGGAGGACGATAAAACAGACCGGTCTCGCTCTGATCGCGGAACGAGCCTCGTTGTGACGGGTCTCTTCGAACGATTCCACTTCTCCGCAGTTCCCGATTGAACGTGAGGCGGCCGAGATGACGGCAGAAAACGTGATGGGCGCACAGAACGCCGATCAAGAATGTCAAGACTGCGGCTACAAACCGGAGCTGAAGCGAACCCTGGGCTCCTTTCAGGTGTTCGCCGTCTCGTTCGCATTCATCTCGGTGGCGGTCGGGATCTTCGGCACCTACGACGACGTACTCCGAGACGCCGGGCCGGTGGGAATCTGGCTCTGGGTCATCGTGGCACTGGGGCAGACCCTGGTGGCGCTGGTGATCGCCCAATTCGCGGCCCGCATCCCACTCAGCGGCTCCTCCTACCAATGGGCCTCGCGGCTGGCGAACCCGAAAGTCGGCTGGCTGTTCGGTTGGCTGACCTTCTGCTACCTGGCGCTCGGCGTGGTGACGGTCGACAACGCGATGGCAAGCTCCGCGCTCATGCCGCTGTTCGGCATGCAGCCCGACGAGGACACGGCACGCGTGATCACGCTCGTCGTAGTGCTTGTTCAGGCGGTGCTCGTCGTGTTCTCGACGCGCCTCGTCGGCTTGATCACGTCGGGCGCGGTGGGGCTCGAACTGGTGATCGTCGTGGTGCTGGCAATCGGACTCTTCGTCGCTGTGGCGATCACGGGCGAGGGCTCGGTCGACAACCTCACCTCGCGCGGTATCACCGAGGGCGCCCCCAACTATTTCGCTGTCGGCGGCGGGTTGATGGCTGCGATGATCATGGGGCTCGCCACGCTCGTCGGCTTCGACTCCGCGGCGAATATGGCTGAAGAGGCCAAGGATCCGTTTCGCAGCGTCCCGCGCGCGATCGTGGGATCGGTCGTGGCGGCGGCAGTGCTGGGACTGGTGTTCTTGATCGCGCTCACGATCGCGATCAAAGATATCCCCCGGGTGAGCGCCAGTGACACGCCGGTGGCGGCGATCCTGCGCGATCAACTGGGTCCGGTGATGGAGAGGACGCTGCTGGTCGCGATCGCGTTTGCATTCTTCGGCGCCGGGATGGTGACCCTGGCCACCTGCTCGCGGATGGTGTTCGCGATGTCGCGCGACGCACGTTTCCCTGCTTACCGACTGATGCGCCGGGTCAACCCGCGTACGCAGACACCCATTCCGGCGACCATCCTGATCGTCGTCGTGGGAGTCGTCCTGATGGCCGTGCTGCCTGGTGGCGCACTGCTGGAGTTGCTCACGGTCGGGACGGTCATCTCGGCGGTCCTCTACGGCGCGATCATCGTCCTCTATCTTGCGGTGCGGAGACGACTGGATCGTAAGGAGGGCGCGTTCGATCTCGGTCGCTTCGAAATGCCGGTCGCGATCGGTGCGCTGGTCTGGTCGGCTGTCGTGCTGTTCGTCATCGTGTCGCCCTCGAGTGCCGTGACCTCGATCCTGATAGCGGTCGGGTTGCTCCTCGCGGGCGGGGTGTACTTCGCCTACCTGTTGATCTTCAAACGCGAGGTACTGGACACCGAGCCCGGAGACGCCGATGTCTTCTCACACTGATCGTGAGGTGAAGCCCCTGACTGCCACTGTCGCGAAGCTGACGGGTGAGGTGGTCCGTGCGGGCGATTCCGGCTACGAGGCGGCGCGGGTCGGCTGGAACCGCCTGTATTCCCGGTACCCCGAGGCCATCGTGTTCTGCTGTGACACACAGGACGTGATCAATGCGGTTCGCTGGGCTCGCGAGGAAGGCATCGCCCTGCGTGCCCGCAGCGGCCGCCACAGCCTCGAAGGCTGGTCGTCGATCGACGGCGGGCTGGTCGTCGACGTCAGTCGGATGAAGAGCATCGTGATCGACGAAACGGCACGCACGGCGACGGTCGGGACGGGTCTGACGCAGAAGGAGACGGTCGCGGCCCTCGGGCAACGCGGCTTCGTCGTACCGACCGGCTCGGAGGGCGGCGTCGGTCTCGGTGGTGTGATTCTCGGGGGTGGCTTCGGGCTGCTGACCCGCTGCATGGGCATGGCGTGCGACAACCTGCTCGCCGCGGAGGTCGTGGTGGCCGACGGCTCGCGCTCGGCGAAGATCGTGGAGGCCACCGAGCACAGCAACTCCGACCTGCTGTGGGCGTGCCGTGGTGGAGGCGGCGGTAACTTCGGGATTGCGACGTCCTACACGTTGAGGCTTCACGAGCTCTCGAACGTCACATTCCTCGTCGCGCGGTGGACCGGTCACGGCGACCTGGCCGCCCTGCTTCGCACGTGGCAACGCGACGCTCCGGTCGCCGACGAGCGGCTGACCAGCGCGCTCGAGGTGGATTCGAGCGCGGTCGAACTGTCTGCGCTGATGTACGGCGGTTCGCGGCGAGAACTCGAGGACCAGCTGCGCTCGCTGCTGACGATCGGGAATCCCGACGTGAGCGTGACGGAGGACGCCTGGCCGACCGTGTACGGCGAGGTCGACAGGGGGCCGAACGACGTCGCACTCTGGAAGTTCTACTCGCAGTTCGTCACCCGCCCCTTCCCTGACGAGGCGATCGATCTGATCGTCCGCCGTATGGGTAAAACGCCCAGTCCGCCGAGCAACTTCTTCTGCTCGAGCTTCGGTGGGGCTGTGCGGAAGGCGCCGCCCGGCGGATCCGCGTTCCCGCACCGTGACGCGCTGTTCTACTGCGAGCCGGGCGCCGCCTGGAACGACCCGGCCCTGAACTCGACGGCGCTGGGCTGGGCGACCGACTTCTGGCGCGCACTGCGCCCCTACGGCGACGGCGCCTACGTCAACGTGCCCAACGCCGCCGAGTCGGAATGGGAACGTGAGTACTACGGCTCGAACCGCGAGCGGTTGCGCGAGGTCAAGGCCACCTACGACCCGGAGAACGTGTTCAGCTTCGAGCAGAGCGTGCCCCTGTCACCGGCTGACCCGTCCCGAGTCCTACGCTGGGGCGATGGCGGTCAACCGGAGTCGCAGGGCCAGGGGCGCCCGTAAACGCAAGCGTCGGATGGAGAGTGTCGAGCACGACCTCACCGCCGAGCAGTGGAGTGCGCTGACCGAGGCGTGGGGTGGCTGCGCGTACTGCGGCGCGACCGACAAGCCGCTGCAACGCGACTGCGTGCAGGCACTGTCCCGCGGCGGGCGTTACACCCTGGACAACATCGCCCCGGCCTGCGGCTCGTGCAACGCCAGTAAATGCAATGACGAAGTCACCGGCTGGCTGCGGCGCAAGCGACTCGACGAGCGCGCCTTCCTGCTGCGTCACGTCGAGATCAAGACAGCACTCGCGCTGCGATTCCCCACCCACCCGGACACCGAACTCGAAGCGCCGGAAACCACTGCCCTGTGACGACAGCGCCTGCTACTTGGTGCCGAAGAGGCGGTCGCCGGCGTCCCCGATGCCGGGCAGAATGTAGCCGTGTTCGTCCAGTTGGCGGTCGACGGCGGCAGTGTAGATCGGGACGTCGGGATGCGCCTTGTGCAGGGCGGCAACGCCTTCGGGGCAGGTCAGCAGGCACACGAACTTGATGGATTTGGGGCCGCATTCCTTCAGCCGCTCCACCGCCGCCACGGCAGAGTTGCCGGTGGCCAGCATCGGGTCGATCACCACCACGTCGCGCTCCTGCAGATCGCCGGGCATTTTGAAGTAGTACTCCACGGCTCCGAGGGTTTTGGGGTCGCGGTAGAGACCGATATGGCCGACGCGCGCGCCCGGCACAATTGTCAGCATGCCGTCCAGGATGCCGGTGCCCGCGCGCAGGATGGAGACGAACACCAGCTTCTTGCCGTCGATGACCTTGCCGGTCGTGAATTCCAACGGTGTCTCGACGTCGATCTCCTGCATCGGGATGTCGCGAAGGACCTCGTACGTCATCAGCGCGGAGATCTCGTTCGCCAGTCGACGAAAGCTGTTGGTGGAGGCATCCTTACGGCGCATCATGGTGAGCTTGTGCTGCACCAGTGGGTGGTCGATCACGTGTACCGTGCCCATGTATTCGTCCTCGTTTCGTTCTAGAAGACCGTGCCGTCGCTGACGACGACCAGCGGCGGCAGCCCGCCGCGCGAGCGCTGTGCCAGCGCACGGCCCGCCGCCCAGGTGCCGCCTTCCAGGACGCAGGCCAGCGGCATCGCCCGGGAATCCACGCCCAGGCGCGCGCGCACCTGCGGGGCCAGTTCGTCCAGGAGTGCAACCGTCAACGCCCGCCACTCGACTACCAATTCGTCGCCGGCCGTCCAGCTTTGCGCAGCCCAGGCCCGATCGTGCAGGCGGAGCACGCCGGTGTCGAGAAGCAGGCCGCCGTTCCGGTACTCGGGCAGGCCGGTCAGCGCATCCACCCCGACCACCCGAACGCCGGCCCACTGGAAGGGCTCCAGCAACGAATAGCACAGCCACTGCGACAGTTTGTGAAACGGCATCCAGCCCTGGGTCAAGCCGGGACCGGCCACCGCGTCATGGCGCCAGCAGTCGCCCAACGGCTCGGCACCGATGGCGTTGCCCGCAGGCCAGATGCCCGACAGCGACGTCAGGAGCTGCGACAGGATGTCGTGGGCCGCGACCGTCGCCGTGGCCGCACCCTGCGGGGCGACCAGCAGGTCGAACAGGCCACCCGGCCTGCCCTGCGAGCCGAACACGTCGGGCCGTGCGCCGAGCACCTCACCCAGCCGTCGCAGGAGCAGCACGCGACCTTCGAGTCCCACCAGCGGATTGGACGGGCCGGCCTGGAACACCTCGGCCAGCCGGTTCGCATCCAGGCCGCGCAGTCCGGCCGCATCTACCTGAAGCGGGTGTGCCGCGTCGCTCGAGAACAGGCCGCCGAGAAACGCGTGCCAGCTCGCGACGCCCAGGCCCTCGGAACGGGCGAAGCTCTGCCCGCTGGCTGCCTCGTCGTAATGCCAGTCGGGACCGGCGCCTGCATCGAGCAGCACGCTGACCACGGCCAGGTCGATCATGGCGCGAGCGCGGACCGGCGCGTCCAGCGCAGCCAGCCGTGTGTCCAGCTCGGCCTTGCGGTCTACGCCGCCGGCTTCGAAATGGCGCCAGCGGCTGTGGTACGGGATCTTCAGGTCCGGATAGCGGGCACGCGTGACGTCGGCAACCTCGGCCGCGGCCGAGTGCAACGCGTCGTCGTCGACGGCGAACCAGAGTGAATCGCCCTCGCGCGCACGGGACAGCAGCTGTCGTGCGCGCTCCCGCACAGCCGACGTGGTACGCAGAGCCGCGGCCGCACCCTCCGCCCGCCCGGTGTCCAGGTCGGGACGGACGCCGATCACGCTCATCCGTCCAACTCCCGGCCCTTGACCTTCGCCAGTTCGTCCGCGTCCGGCACCGCGCCCGGCGTGAAGTAGCCGGCCGCCATCTTGGCGTCGATCTCCACGCGCGCGTCGGCCGGGATCAGATCCGCGGGGAGGTCCACCCTCTCCACGACCTCGATACCCGAGCCGGTGATGGCGTCGTACTTCATATTGCTCATCGAGACCAGGCGGTGGATCTTTCTGACGCCCAGCCAATGCAGAACGTCGGGCATCATTTCCTGGAAGCGCATGTCCTGCACGCCGGCCACGCATTCGGTGCGGGCGAAGTACTGATCGGCCGTGTCGCCGCCCACCTGGCGCTTCCGCGCGTTGTAGACCAGGAACTTGGTCACCTCGCCGAGCGCACGGCCCTCCTTGCGGGAGTACGCCACCAAGCCCACACCACCGCGCTGCGCACCCTGGATGCACTCCTCGATCGCATGCGTGAGGTACGGGCGGCAGGTACAGATGTCGGAGCCGAACACGTCCGACCCGTTGCATTCGTCGTGTACCCGTGCGGTCAGCTCCACGCCAGGATCGGCCAGGTCACGCGCGTCGCCGAAGATGTACACGGTCTGACCCCCGATCGGGGGCAGGAACACCTCGAGGTCCGAGCGCGTCACGAGTTCGGGGTACATGCCGCCGGTCTCCTCGAACAGCACGCGGCGCAGATCCGTCTCGCTGCAGTGAAAGCGCTCCGCCACACCCGGCAGGTGCCAGACGGGTTCGATCGCCGCCTTGGTGACCAGCGCAGCACCGCTGGGCAGCAGGAAGCGGCCGTCCGGATGCAGACGACCTTTCTGGATAGCCTCCATGACCTCCGGCAGGATCACGTGCGCCTTGGTCACCGCGATGCTGGGGCGGATGTCGTGACCGGCCGCCAGTTCGGCGGCGAAGACCTCGGCTACCGTGGCGCCCCACGGGTCCAGGCTCACGATCTTGCCGGGCTCGCTCCACTGCGGATACGGGCCGATGATGTTGGTGGGCGCGGTATTGGTGAGGTCGGCCTTGTGGTGGCGCGACAGCGCGCCCGACGCCACCGCCAGTGCCCGGTAGATGCTGTACGAGCCGCTGTGCGTTCCGATCACGTTGCGGTGGGCGCGGTTGGTGGTGGTGCCGACCACCGGCCCGCGCTCG
The DNA here is from genome assembly GCF_900455735.1 of Rhodococcus wratislaviensis. Classification (GTDB taxonomy): domain Bacteria; phylum Actinomycetota; class Actinomycetes; order Mycobacteriales; family Mycobacteriaceae; genus Rhodococcus_F; species Rhodococcus_F wratislaviensis. Next base: position 293,832 of record NZ_UAUI01000001.1, read on the forward strand.
GACGCCGTGGGTGCTCCCCAGTGGATCGGCAGGGCTCCGACACCGCCGCTGTGTGAGGTCAATCGGATGTGGCCGCCGGCGGACTCGGGGGTGGCGGCGACGGATTCAGCGGACATGGCGTTCCTCCGTTAAGGAAGGCCCGGCGGCACGGCATGCCGCCGGGACGTGTCTCCAGCGCCGGATGCTGCCGACCACCGGAAACCGAAGCATAACCACTCGGCCGCCACAATGTCGTGTGGCGGAGACGGCAACCCGTCCTGGCGATACGGCAGCACGATGGATCGGGCTCGCGAGGCCCATTCTTCGCAGGTACCGACGGCAGACGCGCGCGACGGGATGGCGCCGACGAGCGGATAGCCGCGAGGCCCTGGGATAGTGTCGCCGTGGTGACGAAGAATCGAGCGCGAGCCGTCGACCTGCGAACCCAGATCGAGGCGGACGATGTCTTCGCGCGTGGCGACGCGTTGCGGGCCACCGTGCCGTCGAGTGCGCACGAGAGCGCCGCGGCCGGCGCAGGACGGCCGGATGTGCTCGAATTCGTCGAGACCAGCAATCAGGGACGGCTGGCAAATCTGATCCCGCTGCGAATCGGCCGGATGATCGCCTCCCCGTTCGCCTTCTTCCGCGGCGCCGCCGGCCTGATGGCGGCCGACCTCGCCACCTCGCCGGTTACCGGATTGACAGCGCAGCTGTGCGGTGACGCCCATGCTGCCAACTTCGGCCTGTATGGGACGCCGGACGGTCAGATCGTCATGGACATCAATGATTTCGACGAGACAGTCCCCGGCCCGTGGGAATGGGATCTCAAGCGCCTCGCAGCAAGCCTGGTCCTCGCCGGACGCGAGGGCGGTGTGTCCGAAAGCGGCTGCATCGAGGCCGCCGAAGACGCCGTCAAATCGTATCGACGCACCATCCGCGATCTCGCCGAACTGCCATTCCTTCAGTCCTGGAATGCGTTGCCGGACAAATCGGTGCTCGAGCGGGCAAAGGCCGACGCGCTGCTCGACGACTTCGACAAGGCTGCGCAGAAAGCACGACGTAATACGAGCGAGAAGGTGGCGGAGAAATGGACCGCCCACCTCGAAGATCACGATACCGGGATCCGCCGACGACGGTTCATCGACGACCCGCCGATCCTCACCCACGTCGATCGCGCCACCGCCGATGCCGTGACCGATGGTCTGGAACGGTATGTCGAGTCACTGCGCGAGTCTCGCAGGAATCTGATCACCCGATTCGCCGTGTCCGACGTCGCGTTCCGGATCGTCGGAACCGGCAGCGTGGGTCTGCGCAGCTATATCGCCCTGCTGCACGGTAATCGGGACGAGGTGCTCGTACTTCAACTGAAGCAGGCCCGGCCGTCCGCACTATCGGCGTATCTACCTGTCGACGAGCCGAAACACGAGGGCAAGCGGATCGTGCACGGCGCCCGGCTGGTGCAGGCGGAATCAGACATTCTGCTGGGTTGGACGACCATCGACGGCCTCCCTTACATCGTGCGGCAGTTCCGAAACCTCAAAGGGGACATCGATCCAACCGGTCTGGAGCAAGACCATCTCGACGACTACGGCCGGCTCGCCGGCGCCCTGCTCGCGCGTGCACACACCCGCTCGCTCGATCCGCGGGCGCTCGCCGGGTACTTCGCCAGCGACACGGACCTCGACGAGGTGATCGGACGGTATGCCGTCAGCTACGCCGATCAGACCGAAGCCGACCACGCAACGCTGGTCGCCGCGGTGAAATCGGGGCGGATCGCAGCAGAGCCGGCCTGACGCGGCACGGCGGAATTGCCCAGTGCGGAACGTGTAGCCAAGGGGTGGCGAGCCGAGAAAGGTCGCCACTCCCCCGAGATACGAGGCGCGGTTGCACCTCGTATCCACCCGAGCCGGAATGCCTCGGATGCGTGAGTGTGAGTGGCGACCTCTTTCGTCGCAACCAGAACATACCTCGCTCCCCCGACACGAATTGTCACCCCTTAGGCCATGGAGCCGGCGGTGCGAGTGAGAGCCTCCGCGCGCGCCGCTACAGGCGTTCACCGGGCTCGGCAGCTGCCGACCGCCCGCGCCGCCAGCTCATCCACCGGACGGACACGGCAAGCACACGCGGTACGACGAGATACACCGCGGTGGGAACGACTACACCGGTGAGCGACAGGGCCCGCAGCCACGTCGGCCAGGCGGCCGTGATCGGGCCCGACAAGGCCATAACGGTCATGCCCAACGTGACGAGCGGGAATATCGACACCCAGGTGGCGACCACCCGCACGTGGATGGACGGAGGCGGCGCCGGCACGAGATCCCGAGCAAGCCGGTTCACCCGTACAGGCCGGTACCTCGTAGTCGTCGGAGCGAGATGTTCCACCACCGCGGATGCGAGAACGAGAGATTCCATCCTGAGGCAACCCTTCCCAAAACTCCAACTATTCAGTTGCACTTTGACCGTAGAGCCCGAGGCGGCAGATTGCAACCAAACAGTTGGAGTCTGTCGTAGGATGCAGCCGTGGCGTGGGATACCGAACGAACCAAGAAGCTCCTCATCCAGGCCGGAGTTACCGAATTCAGTTCGTTCGGCCTGGCCGGCGCCCGTGTCGATCGGATCGCCGACACAGCAGGAGTGAACAAAGAGCGCATCTACCAGTACTTCGGCAAGAAGGAGGCGTTCTTCAGCGCGGTACTCGAACACGAACTGGCAACCACGCTGGCCGCTGTCGAACTCTCCGGTCACGGGGTCCCCGCCATCGCAGACTATGCCGGTCGCCGATTCGACTACCAACGCGAGCACCCCACTTTCACGCGGCTGCTGTTCTGGGAAGGACTCGAGCTCGAGGCACCTGTCGCGGAAGCATCACGACAGAAGCACGCTCGAGCGTTAGTCGCCAGCGCACGGGAAGCGGTCCCCGAACTGTCCGAGAGCGATGCACAGGAACTGCTCATCACTGTCATCACGCTCGTCGACGGATGGGTAGCTCTCCAGACCGCAGACCGGCTGTTCTCGACACCCCTTCCGCGTGGTCGCGACCGGGACTCGCGCCGACGCGACTTCATCGTCCTGACAGTCGAGGCCGCGACCCAGGCCGCACTCACCCGAGCCCAGTCGGCCCGGACATAGCCGTCGCGTCATCTCTGCGAGGGTCAGGATCGGCGCTTCATGCTCGACGGTCTCGATCACCACCCTCGGTGAGTGCACGGGTAATGCTCAGGGCGGTCGTATGCACAGCGGGACCGACTCGTCGGATGTCGACCTTACCGATCCACCCGGACGCGGAGACGGCCGCCACCGGCGGACCGTCGTCGACGCGAACGGCGCTGGCAACGCATGCGACGCCCGGCGCCGACTCCTCGTGCTCGTAGGCGATGCCGCTCGAAGCGATCCGCCGCAACTGCCGCACCAGCGGCCCGGGCGCGGTGATGGTGCGTGGACCGACCCGGACCAAGCCGGCTGCCAGCACGTCGCCGATCACCTGAGGCGATGCTCCCGCGAGCAGGGCCTTGCCCACCCCGGTGGCGTGCGCGGGGAGACGACCACCCACGCCGGACGGCAGCCACGGTGCGTCCCGCCCCGGCAGGATCTCGACGTAGACCACCTCGGCGCCGTCGAGGATCGCCAGATGCACCGTCTGCCGTGTCGCCTCCCGCAGGTCGGCGAGGAACGGCAGCGCCACCTCGCGGACCGACCGGCGACGAGAGGCCCGCTCGCCTAGCTCGAACAGCCGAAGGCCCAGCCCCACCTTGACACCCCGGCGTTCGAGAAACCCGACGCCTTCCATCTCCTTCACCAGCCGCGACACCGTCGCCTTCGGTATCCCGGTCCGCCGGGTCAACTCGTTGACGCCCAGCGCCGTGTCGGTGGGACCGAACGCGGCGAGCAGATCCGACATTCGCCGGACCACCGATGTCGGCTCGTCACCCCGTTCCACAGTGTTCCGTTCTACGGGACTCATTCGTTGAGTATCACCATCCGGCCCGGCACAGTACAAGCAACAACGCACCCAACATCCATCTCGAATCAGCACACCGTGAGGTCATCGATGCCAACCACCACGTCCAAAGCCCTGTCGAATTCGTCGATCGTGGCCGCAGCCGACCGACTTGCGGCCGCAACCGCGGGTCCGTGCGCACCCGTGCGAGATCTACTGGGAGTCACCGATATCGACGCCGCCTACGCCGTCCAGCAGCGGTTGACCGACCTCCGCGTCGCCGCCGGCGGCACCATCACCGGACGGAAGATTGGCCTGACCTCCCCCGCCGTGCAACAGCAACTCGGAGTGGACCAACCGGATTTCGGTGTGCTGTTCGCCGACATGGACGTCACCGGCCTACCCGAGGTCCCGAGCGGCCGGTTGCTGCAACCGAAGGCCGAGGCCGAAATCGCCTTCGAACTCGGTGCCGACCTCGTCGACGGCGACCTCGGCCTCGCCCAGGTGCGCGCCGCCGTCGCCCGCGCCGCAGCAGCCCTCGAAATCGTCGATTCCCGCATCGCCGACTGGGACATCACCATCACCGACACCGTCGCCGACAACGGCTCCTCCGGCTTGTACGTCCTCGGCGAAAGCTGGCTCACCCTCGACGAATTCGAACCCCGCGAGGTATCCATGCGCCTGTTCTCCGGCGAGGAATTGGTGTCCGAGGGCACCGGCGCCGCCTGCCTCGGCGACCCCCTCCAAGCCCTCGCCTGGCTCGCCCGCACCGCCCGCGACTACGGCCACCCCCTGCGCGCCGGGCAGGTCATCCTCTCCGGTGCCCTCGGCCCGATGGTCCCCACTCCACCCGGAACGGTCATCCGCGCCGAACTGTCCACCCTCGGCACCGTGACCGCCACCTTCTCGAAGGACAACGCATGACACACACCCACAAGATCAAAGTCGCGATCATCGGATCCGGCAACATCGGCACCGACCTGATGATCAAGGTCCTGCGCAACTCCGACAGCCTCGAGATGGGCGCGATGGTCGGCATCGACCCGACCTCAGACGGCCTCGCCCGCGCCGCCCGCCTGAACGTGCCCACCACCGCCGACGGCGTGCACGGCCTCATCGCCCTCGACGGCTTCGACGACATCGACATCGTCTTCGACGCCACCTCCGCCAAGGCCCATCAGGCCAACGCCGCAGCGCTGGCCCCCTACGGCAAGAAGCTCGTCGACCTCACCCCCGCCGCGATCGGCCCGTTCGTCGTGCCCCCGGTCAACCTCGACGAGCACCTCGACTCCGGCGTCGACAACGTCAACATGGTCACCTGCGGCGGCCAGGCCACCATCCCCATGGTCGCCGCCATCTCCCGGATCACCCCCGTCGCCTACGCCGAGATCGTCGCGTCCATCGCCTCCAAATCCGCCGGACCCGGCACCCGCGCGAACATCGACGAGTTCACCGAAACCACCTCGCACGCCGTCGAACAGGTCGGCGGCGCCGCCCGCGGCAAGGCCGTCATCATCCTCAACCCCGCCGAACCACCCCTGCTGATGCGCGACACCGTCCTCGCGCTGATCGGCAACGCCGACCACGACGCGATCCGCGGCTCCGTCGCGGAGATGGCCGCCCGGGTCGCCGAGTACGTCCCCGGCTACCGGCTCAAGCAGGACGTCCAGTTCACCCCGATCCCCGACGGCGAACCCGTGCACACCCTGCTGCCCGCCGGCGGCGGCCCGGTCACCACCAAGGTGTCGATCTTCCTCGAAGTCGAGGGCGCCGCGCACTACCTGCCCGCCTATGCCGGCAACCTCGACATCATGACCTCCGCGGCCCTGCGCACCGCCGAGTCCATCGCCCGGCGCATCCAGACCACAATCCCCGCGGAGGCACACCAGTGACCGACACCCAGCTCTACATCCAAGACGTCACCCTCCGCGACGGCATGCACGCCGTCCGGCACCGCATCACCCCCACCGACGTCGGCCGCATCGTCGCCGCTCTCGACGCGGCCGGTGTCGACGCCATCGAGGTCGCACACGGCGACGGACTGGCCGGCGGCTCCCTCAACTACGGCCCCGGCAGCAACACCGACTGGGAATGGATCGAGGCTGCCGCCGACAACCTGAACCACGCCACCCTGACCACGCTGCTGCTGCCAGGCATCGGCACCATCGCCGAACTCGAACACGCCTACCAGCTCGGTGTCCGCTCCATCCGCATCGCGACGCACTGCACCGAGGCGGACGTGTCCGCCCAGCACATCGCCAAGGCCCGTGAGCTCGGCATGGACGTCTCCGGATTCTTGATGATGAGTCACATGAGCACCGCCGACGACCTGGCCAAGCAGGCGAAGTTGATGGAATCGTATGGGGCGCACTGCGTCTACGTCACCGACTCCGGTGGCCGCCTGACCATGGACGGGGTCCGCGACCGGGTTCGCGCCTACCGGAACATCCTCGACCCCGCCACCCAGATCGGCATCCACGCCCACGAGAACCTGTCACTCTCGGTGGCCAACAGCGTCGTCGCCGTCGAGGAGGGCGTCACCCGCGTCGACGCATCCCTCGCCGGGCACGGCGCCGGCGCCGGCAACTGCCCACTCGAGGCATTCGTCGCCGTCGCCAACCTCCAGGACTGGAAACACAACTGCGACCTGTTCGCCCTCCAAGACGCCGCCGACGACCTCGTCCGCCCCCTCCAGGACCGGCCCGTGCGCGTGGACCGGGAAACCCTCACCCTGGGCTACGCCGGTGTCTACTCCAGCTTCCTCCGCCACGCCGAAACCGCCGCCAAGCAGTACGGCATCGACGTCCGTACCATTCTCCTCGAAGTCGGCACACGCGGACTCGTCGGCGGACAGGAAGACATGATCACCGACATCGCGCTCGATCTCAGGTCCGAGGACTGAACAGCTCGAAGGGCAAGTGAACGGGCGACCGCTGGGTAGTTCTCGGCCCGGCGGTACGCCCCGGCCTTCCAACTCGTCTTCGGCCGATCGAGGTAAATGCCATGAACAATTCAACCAAGCTCGAGCGTTCGTAACTCTACTGTGTCACAGCGCTATCCACCTGTCCGCGGGTGCGATGCCTGGGTTGAACTGCGGCGCGGCTGTCCAACTTCGCCCAGGTCGGCTCGAAATCATTGTGGCCGAGGCATTTTCCCTGGGCATTCGATACCAACACCACACCATCTGCGTTGAGTTCGTCGAAGACCCGTCCGATCTCGACCCCGACCCGTCGATATCGGGCAGGGAGCACTCAGGGAGAGGATCCCGGTTGCGATTTCCGAGCGGTCCATGAGGTCGATCGCCGATGCCGGTGACCAGTCCGGGGTGGCCAACCCCCGCGGTGAGGCCGCGGTCGTCGAGCATCCGACGATAGGCGGGTGGCATCAAATGCCGGTGGGTGTCGATGCGAGCGGTCACGAATGCTCCTGGGTCGATTTCCGGTTGCCGGCCCGAAGCCCGGTGAGTGCGTCGAAGACGAGCGAGGCGTGCAGTTCGAACAGAGCGAGGAGGTCCACGGTGTCCCCGCCGATCTCCTTGGCGATGAACAGACCGTCTGCCGATGCCACGGCATACGTCGTCAACAGGTGAACGGAGGCGCCGTCCAATTCGGGTGCGAACTCCCGGACCGTGTCCGCTATTCGCCGGGTGGCTTCGTCGCGGACTTCGAGGAACATCGTTCGGGCGCGTGGTTCGGTCGGACGACGCTCGAGTGCCAGCATCAGCCCGAGCCGTAGGAAATCGGGAGAATCGAGCAGCGCCTTGGCGATGTGGATCGACATCGCCGTAATGCGCTCACGAGGCGTCCCCTCGGCCGGCAGGGTGACCGCTTCGAGCCAACTGGCGAAGGAACGCTCGATCACCGCCGCGATCAGATCGTCCTTGTCCTTGAAGTGCCAGTAGATCGAACTGGCGGGCAAACCGCACGAGGCACTGACGAGTGCGATCGAGGTTCCGTCGTATCCACGTTCGCTGGCGACCTCGACAGCCGCGTCCAGAATGCGGCGCCGCGATTCTTCGCCGTTCGAACGTGTACGTCGCGGTTTCCGGTCCTCGAGCATTCGTAACCTCCGCAGGTTGTGTCTTGACTCTCAACGTATCCCATCTTACTGTAGCGATCAATACATATTGTAGTGACCACTACAGTAAGAGTGGCAGCGGTGGAGATACTCCACCCGGCGAGAGGTCCTCGAAGTGCCCGACACGACATACGACGTAGCCGTCATCGGCTACGGACCTACTGGTGTGACCGCCGCGAACCTATTGGGAATGAACGGATTACGCGTTCTGGTCATCGAGCGTGACCCGAACATCTACGGGCGCGCCAGAGCAATTTCCACAGACGAAGAAGTGCTGCGGATTTGGCAACAGGTAGGCCTGGCCGACCGCCTGAACGTTGAGATGTTGCCGGGTAAGCCAGTCAACTTCGTCGATTCCCACGGTAAACCGTTCGTCCGCACAGCCCCGGTATCGCGCGGCGCGGGGCACCCGCCCCAGCAGTTCATCTATCAGCCGGCCGTGGAGAAGGCACTTCGCAGCGGTGTCGAGCGGTTCCCCAATGTCGAGCTACTACTCGAACACGAGTGCCTGCGGGTGGTCCAGGACGGCACCGGCGTGCAGCTCATGCTCGCCGACCTGACGACGGACGTGTTCACGCGTGTTCGGGCTTCGTATGTGATCGCGGCGGACGGGGGGTCGAGCCCGACTCGCGGGCAGCTGGGCATCGGATTCGAAGGACAAACCTACGAGGACCGATGGGTGGTCATCGACACCAAGGTGCTCCAGGAGTGGCCGGGCCACGACTCGTTACGTTTCCACTGCGACCCGGCCCAGCCCACTGTCGACTGCCCCACGCCCCTCGGTCATCACCGCTGGGAATACCCGGTTCCCACCGGCGCCGACGAGGAGGAACTGGTCGCCCACGATGCCATCTGGGCGGTCCTCGAAAAGCAGGGCATCACGAACACCCAGGTCGAGATCCTGCGCGCGGTCGTCTACAGCCACCACGTGCGGTTCGCCGACCGGTGGCGCGTCGGGCGGATATTTCTCGCAGGAGACGCCGCACACGTGATGCCACCCTGGATCGGGCAGGGAATGTCGGCGGGGGTGCGCGACGCGGCGAACCTGTGTTGGAAGCTGGCAGCCGTCGTCACCGGGTCGTTGCCCGAGGCGGTCCTCGATTCCTACCACATCGAACGCATGCCGCACGTCCGCGAAGTGACTCGCAGAGCCGTGAAGACCGGCAACATTATCACCGAACGCCGCCCTGCGATCTCTGCCCTGCGCAATCACGGTCTGCGACTGGCAACCAAGGTGCCGGCAGTGAACAACTGGCTCCGTGACAGTCGCTGGATCCCGGCAGCGTTCTACCCCGAGGGGTTTCTCGCAACGTCGCCGACAACCAGGCTGCCCGGTCGCGGCGGCACTCGCGCCATCGGCCATCAAATTCCGCAACCGTGGGTCCTGGACGAGAAAGGCGAGCGGGAACGGCTCGACGACGTCCTCGCTGGACAGTGGGCAATCCTTCGGGCTGGAAGCTCGGAGGGCACCGCCTCCTGGACGGCGGCCGGTGTCCCCGTGCTCGACATCCTGCCGGCCGGGGCGTACGCGCGAGAAGGGGCGATCGTCGACGCCGACGATGTCCTCATCGACTGGATCCGCGGCAAGAGCGCCACCGTGCTCGCGATTCGACCCGACGGATTCGTCTACGCGGCAGGCGGACCCGACACCGGTCTCGCTCGCGCGCCACAGGGCCTCGATCTGCACGTATCCCCCGTGACCGTCCCGACGATCGACAAATTCGACCACCTACCTCGGAGGACCAAGTGACCACCTCGACCATGACCGAGAAGACAGTGCACGTCGGCGGTAAGGACATCTTCTACGCCGAGACCGGAGAGGGTCCGGTCGTGGTGCTCCTCCACGGCGGCGGACCGGGCGCGTCCGGCGTGTCGAACTACTCGCGCAACATCGACGCACTCGCCTCGTCGTTCCGCGTCATCGTTCCCGATCTGCCGGGATACGGGCGGTCGACGAAAGGCGTCGATCAGAGCGATCCGTTCGGCTACCTCGCCGATGCGATCCGCGACCTGCTCGACGACATCGGTGTCGACAAGGCCCATCTGCTCGGCAACTCCTACGGCGGTGCGTGCGCGTTGCGGCTCGCGCTGGACACCCCGGGCCGCGTCGGCCGCATGGTGCTCATGGGACCCGGCGGTATCGGTACCACCCGCGGCTTGCCGACGCCCGGCCTCAGATCGCTGCTGGCCTATTACGGCGGGGACGGACCGTCGCGGGGCAAGCTCGAGACGTTCATCCGCGACTACCTGGTATTCGACGGCGCCGCCGTTCCCAACGCGGTGATAGATCAGCGTTTCCAGTCCAGCATCGACCCTGCTGTGGTCGCCGACCCACCTTTGCGACGCCCGTCCGGCCGCAATGCGCTCGAGACCCTGTGGCGCATGGACTTCACCCGCGACAAGCGACTGTCGTCGCTGCAGACCCCGACCCTCGTGGTGTGGGGCGCCGCAGACAAGGTGAACAGACCGTCCGGCGGCCGCATGCTCGCCGACACCATGCCGAACTGCGACCTGCTGCAGGTCTCGAGCGCCGGCCACTGGGTCCAGTGGGAACGTGCCGAGTTCTTCAACGACGTCACCCGCACCTTCCTGTCGGCCTGAGGACACCAGATGAGCACACACACGCTGAACAGTGAAGACACGGCCGCCGACGATGCAGTCGTCGGCCCGTCCGTCTTCGGCAACGTCCAACTCGGGTACATCGTCATCGAGACCCGCAAGTTCGCCGACTGGAGACGCTTCGGGGCCGAAGCGATCGGCATGCACGTCGACGACTTGGACACCGGACGCATCCGATTCCGCATGGACGACCACGAGTGCCGCTTCCTGCTGCAGTACGGCCCCGCCGAGGACGTCACCGCCATCGGCTGGCAGATCGACGACCACGAGACGTTCGATCGCATCGTGGCGAGGGTCGTCGCGAACGGAGTCCCCATCGATGAGGGCACTGCCGACGAAGCCGCGCTTCGCGGAGTGGAACGGCTGCTGCGTTTTCCGGGCCCCAAAGGGATCATCCAGGAGATCTTCACCCGAGCACTGATCAGTGCGACGCCTCTCGTGATGAAGAATCACGCCTTCGTCACCGGTGCCGGTGGCATGGGACACGTGGCGATCACATCGAAGGAGCCGTACAAGCTGCGCGGCTACTACGACACCGTCTTCGATGCTCGCCTGACGGACTACATCGACGAGACCATCAGCGGTCTGACGCTCGAGATTCGATTCCTGCGGGTCAACGAACGACACCATTCGATCGCGATCGCGAACGTCCGGGGCATGAAGATCAACCCGATCCGCACGCGAATCCAGCATCTCAACATTCAGGTGGCCGAGCTCGACGACATGATCCAGTCATTCGAGCGGGTGAAGAAACTGGGCTTCGGGATGGCCCTCGGTGTCGGTCAGCACACGAACGACCGTGAACTCTCGTATTACGCCCAGACCCCGTCGGGGTTCGAATGGGAGGTCGGCTGGAATCCCCTCGTCATCGATGAGAACACGTGGGAGCCCGCAACGCATCAGGGCATCAGCATCTGGGGCCACTCACGCTCGGGGCAGACCGTGATCGACAAGCTGGCACAGTTCAAGGCCGCCGTTCACTGGGCCGGCGTGGCAGAAGAGACCGTCCCCGCCCTCAGCGGGAACGGAATACCCGACTACCAGTAGTCCTCCGGATCCTTTCGAGGGAATCCGTCAACGGTGTGGCGACACGACACAAGGAGCTCAGTGAACAACAACAACGGTGCGACGATGACGCGGCGAGGGCTTCTCGGTGCGACCGCCGCTGTGGCAGTGGGGCGAACAGCCTCCGCGGCGCCAGCGGTGGATGCCCAACTGCCCGCTGGTAACTACCGCATCGATCTGCATGCGCATTTTCTGCCACCCGAGTATCGGTCCGCGCTGTTGTCGCACGGGTACGTCGCCATCGGCGGATACCCGACACCCACCTGGTCACCAGAAGCGGCACTCGACTTCATGGACCGATACGGCATCGGCGCCCAAGCACTGTCCGTCTCCGATCCGGGGGTTTCTTTCCTACGCGGCAGGGAAGCCAACGACCTGGCCCGCTACTGCAACACCTATGCCGCGAATCTGTTCCAACAGCACCCCACACGATTCGGTGCGTTCGCGGTGCTGCCCATGCCCGACGTCGCCGCGTCGATCGCCGAAGCCGAATATGCTTTGGACACATTGCACCTCGACGGTGTCGTGTTGCTGTCCGCGTACGACGGAATCTATCTCGGCGATCCGCGCTTCGATCCGTTGATGGCAGTCCTGAACGCCCGCGGCGCCTACGTGTTCGTCCACCCCGCATCCATTCCCGGGGATGCGAAACCGGAGTCGCCGATACCGGATTTCGTCGAGGAGTTCACCTTCGACACCACTCGTGCGGCGACGTTGATGATCGCGACCGAAACGCTGACACGTTTCCCGAACATTCGCTTCCAGCTCGCGCATGCCGGCGGCACATTGCCGTTCCTGTCGCACCGCATCGGTCTCGCCGCGCAGACTCCGATCGCAGACCTCTGGCCCGCGGGCGTGCAACGGCTGTCGGTTCTGGACGTGAAGAACCGCGTCGATCGATTCTTCTACGACACCGCACTGAGTCCCGCTCCACCGTCGATGACCAGTGTCCTGGCAGTGACATCGAAGGACCACGTCGTCTTCGGCTCGGACTGGCCGTTCAGCCAGGTCACGCTCCTCGAGTCCGGTGACCCTCAGCCAGAGTTGAGCGAGACATTCTCGGCAGCGGATCGCGTGGAGATCGAACGAACGAATCCGCTTCGCGAACTGCCCAGACTGTCCGCGGTGCTGGGCGGCTGAAACTCGGCATTGCCGTGCACGTCAGCGGACCGAACTGGCAAGGTCTAATCATGGCGTTCGGGTGGCGGTCGGTCACTGCGGAGTGGCCGCTGCTGATACCACCGGTCTCCGTTGCGGTGTTGGGCGTGACCTGGGGCCGAGACATCGGCACGGTTCTGGCGCTCGTCGTTGCGGTGGTGCTGGTCGGTGCAGTGCTGGCTGCTGTTCATCACGCCGAAGTGGTTGCACACAGGGTCGGCGAGCCGTTCGGATCGTTGATTCTCGCTGTCGCCGTCACCGTCATCGAGGTCGGATTGATCGTGACGTTGATGATCTCGGGTGGCCCGGCGACGGCCTCGCTTGCCCGCGACACGGTGTTCGCGGCGGTGATGCTCACAGTCAACGGCATCATGGGGTTGTCGCTGTTCGTCGGCTCGCGAAGATACGGGGTCGCGCTGTTCAACGCGGAGGGTACCGGCGCCGCACTGGCGACGGTGGCGTCACTGGCCACCTTGAGCCTGGTGCTGCCGACCTTCACCACGAGTCGGCCCGGTCCCGAATTTTCTTCGGCACAATTGATATTCGCCGCAGTGGCCTCGCTGGTTCTGTACGGGATGTTCGTCCTCACCCAGACCGGACCACATCGACACTTCTTCCTGCCCGTCATCGCCGATGAACCGGTGGACGCCGATGGCCGGAACGCCGCACCCCCGACAGGCAGGATGGCGGGATTGAGCCTCGCCCTGCTGGTACTGGCGTTGTGCGCCGTCGTGGGATTGGCGAAGGTCGAGTCCCCTGCGATCGAGGACGCGGTCGAGGACGCCGGATTGCCACAATCCATCGTCGGCGTAGTCATCGCGCTGCTCGTGCTTCTGCCGGAAACCCTCGCCGCGGTGCGAGCGGCGCAGAGAAACCGGATCCAGATCAGCTTGAATCTGGCCCTGGGATCGGCGATGGCCAGCATCGGTTTGACCATCCCGGCCATTGCCGTCGCCTCGATCTGGCTGGACGGCCCACTTCTGCTCGGACTCGGTCCCACTCAGGTCGTGCTACTCGCCATCACCGTGGTGGTGGGCATGCTGACGGTGGTCCCCGGGCGTGCCACCCGCCTCCAAGGCGGCGTCCACTTGGTGCTGCTGGCTGCTTACGTGTTCCTCTCCGTCAACCCCTGACCATCGCCCGGCGCCTCACCGCTCATGGAGACGTCACCAGCGAGCCTCCCCGAAATGCGTTCGGGTAAGTTTCCGCGCATGAGAACCGCATCGTGGGTCAGCGCGGCGGCGGCGGTGCTGTTCGCTGCCACCACTGCCGCAGCGTGGCGGAAGGCAACCCTCGCCGAACAGGCCAGACACGAGGCCGAGGCCGCGCTGGACGCGGCGCTCGACCAAGTCGCCGCGTTGACCCGGATCGCCGAAGCCGCGCAGCGAGCATTCCCACAGCCGCAGCACGTCGAGTTCGACGTCCAGCGCATCCGTGGACCCGTCGACCGATTCCGGCTCCGCAACGTCGGAACCGGTACCGCCACCGACGTGCGGTTCATCGTCGATCCCGCCGAGGTGCAGAACCGCCGGATTCCCACGCCGCAATGGCTGCAGGAAGAACCCGTGACGTTGCTGCCCGAGGAATGGGCCGAATTCGCCGCGAGCGCGTTGTCTCCTGTCGGCGGCTCGTGGCGAATAGTGTTTCCGGCGTTCGTCACCGTGATCTGCAACGAAGCCGGTGCGCCGCAACTGGTGGACCTGCCGACGACTGTCGGTGCCGAAGACGGTGTGATCGGCTGACAGTCCTCAGAGACCTGTCTGCCCCTGACCCAGACGGTTCCCGACACGATCGAACCATTCGAGTACCGCACGTTCGTACACGATCCCGAAGTCGAGTGTGGCCAGCGCGAATCGGTTGGAACCGTGCGCTGCGGCGTCACGCTCGTATTCGGCGAGCTGACGCTCGTGCGCTGCGCGGTGTGAGTCCAGCATCGCGGCCAACCGCTCGGGCGCAAGGTGCGCGCCGAACGCGACGGTGAGCAGCATCGGATAGCGAATGTTCTCCGGGCCGGGGTCGCGCTCGATCCACTCCGCGAACGCCTGGCGACCATCCTCGGTGAGCGTGTAGGGCTTGCGCTCTCGGGCGCCCCGTTCCCCTGCCTCGATCAACCCGGCACGCTCCATCGCGGCGAGTTCCCGATACACCTGGCTGGTCGTGATCGACCAGAACTTGCCGATGCGTTCCTGCGCGGTCACCACCAGATCCCATCCCGTTTTGGATCCCTCGTGCAGGAACCCGAGGAGCGATGCCGCAGTGGCATTGAGGGGGCGTTCGGCCATGGCACGGTCCTTCGCGCAGTCGGGGGTTGACATTCCACTGTGGCATATCGATCATGGTAGTAGCGACATTCCATAGTGGAATGTCATCGCCGAGGAGGGTCCGATGCAGTACGCGGACAACATCCGAATATCCGATTCCGAACGCGAACAGGTCGTCGGTGAACTCGGGCGGCACCTCACCGCCGGGCGACTGACCATCGGCGAGTTCGACCAGCGGGTGGCACAGGTGTATCGGTCGACCACCCAGCAGCAGGCGCATGAGGTGTTACGTGATCTTCCGTCGGCACCCTCCGCGGTCGCCACCGCGCGGCCCGCGGCACCGACGATCCGCCCCGCGCGTCGTCTCATCCCGGGTCACCAGCGGATCGAGTGGCTCGCCTGGCTCGCCGCCGGAGGAATCAACATCGTGATCTGGGGCATCGTCTCGCTCGCGACCGGCGTCATGATCTACCCGTGGCCGGTCTGGGTGATAGGCCCGTGGGGCTTGGTGCTGCTGGGCAGGACACTGCTCGGCCGCGAGGGCGGCTGCAGCAGAATCACCGGCGCTCCGCACGACGACCGGACGAGAGTCGCCGTGAGTCGCTGAGTCCCGCGGAAGAACGGCGGTGCGCCCGGGTCCGTCGGTCACCCGGTGAAACGCGCGATCCAGAGCCGGATCGTCTCGTCGGTGGCACCGTGCGACCGCAGCCACGCGTGCATGCCACCCGGGTGGGTGTCCCAGCGGGCGAGGACACCCTCGATGGCTTCGGGGACCGCACCCCGCAGATCGCGGTCGCTGGGATGCGCCCGGCCGAGTTCGGGAGCGAAGCGGGTAATGCGGGCCACGACGGCGTCCATGTGCTGGTTGGTCGATTCGTAGTCGGCGACGATGTCGTCGGGCTCGACTCCGGCCGTGCGCAGCAGCAACGCCACCGCGACCCCGGTGCGGTCCTTACCTGCCGCGCAGTGCAGCAACACCGGGCCGGGGGCGGTGGCCGCCACCTGCAGGACGTCCACGAGACGCTCCCCCGCATTGTTCAGAATCCCGAGATAGACGTCGGCGAGCCGGTCACCCTGGTTCGGCGCGGCGACCTCGGCATCGGACAGCAGCGAGATCCGGTGCACGGCGGTCTTCTCAGACCGCAGCGGATGCTCGCGGGTCGCGAATTCCTTGGGACTGCGCAGGTCGACGACGGTGCGGGCCGGCCACTCCTCGACCGTGGTCGGTCGGGCATCGCCGGGCGCGGGCAGAGCGCTGCGGTAGAGCACCCCGGCCCGGGTCCGTCGCCCCTCGGTGAGCGGAAGCCCGCCGAGGTCGCGCAGGTTGGGGAGGACATCGAGGTCCGTGACGGTCATAGGAGCTTCCTTCCGAGGCGAGAGGCCGTGACCAGGCAGAACGGCCCGTGTCCCCGCCGGACGAGGGCCGCGGGGACCAGAAGATAGGTATACCCCCCGGTGATTCGGCCGATGCGCCATCTCCCCGCAGTCGGCGATGATGTGACCTGTCTCATACTCACGAACCGGGGTCGCCCGTTGGTCCGACGCCGCCACTGACGGAGGGTGCTCGCACCGATGAATGCAGAACCGATTACCTGCGGTGACTACGTCACGGCAACCTTCGCGCGCGACTTCGTCGCCGAGGGTTTCGACCACGACGCCGTCGAACGCATCCACAGCGGTCTGTTCGACGAGTGGAGTCATGCCCTTTCTCAATCGGGTCTGTTCACCAACAGAACCGTCGCGGCGGCGCTGCACTCCTGGCAGGACGATCCGCACTCCCTCCTCGACGCCCTGCTCGCGAACGCGGACGAGATGACCCTCAAGCGCTACGACCTCGTCTGGGAGGCACTGGAGCGCGCCCACGTCGGTTCGGCCGAGCCTGTCGCCGAATACGCATGACGCTGCCGCCGACAGCAGTGGCGCCGCGAAGTCCGCCCCGGCCGTTCAACCCCACTTTCACAGACACCGCCGACCACACCGACGAACGAGAGCAATGAGCACCAACACGTATCCCACCATCGAAACCATCCGCATCGGGCAGTCCGGTCACGAATGCCGCTACTGCGGGCACACCGTCGCCAAGGACGGTCCGGGCTACCGGCACACCACCACCGGTCAGTACCGCTGCGATCCCGCCAGCCGAGCATTGAACGAATCCCGGCTGTCCAACAGCATGGTTCGGAGCTGAGCACGATGAACGTGCAGACGATGCCGGTGAGCGAGGCCCCCGAGGGGCTCGGCCGGTTCCGCGACGCGGTCGATGCGCTGCACGCGTTCGACAGTCCCGGCCACCGGACCGACCCTCACACGGCACTGCTGTTCGACAGTCTCGTCGATGATCTGATCGAAGCAGCCCAGACGGCCGCGGGCGACACGGTTCCACAGCGCGACATCTTCGCCGTGATCGACACCGCGATCTCTCGCACACGCCCGTCACTCTGAATCTGCGCCACTCGCGACCTCGACTAGGGGTGGGCAATGACGGTCAAATCGATTCCACTCCCCCGCCCGATGGTGTTGTAGATCGGGCAGGACGCCGCGAACTTCGCCGCCAGTGAGTCGGCCGTCGGCTGGTCCACCCCGTGAATCTCGATGCGCACTTCAGTGAAGTCGTAGCGAGTCGGGTCGGTCGTACCCCGTCGATGGGACGCGTGTACCTCGATGTTGTCGACGCGGATGTCGTCGGCCTCGGCGTTGGACTGAATGTTCGCCATTGCGCACGAAACGATCGCTGCCAGGAGCAGTTCGCCGGCCTGAATGGCCTCGGCCGGGCCGAACCGTGAATCCGAGACGAGGTGGTTCTCGCGGGCATCGAGGATGAATCGTCCCGGCGCCCCGGATACCGTGTGCCCGGACACTTCCGCGACGCCGGAGCTCACCGTGCGGCCTCGGCGGCTCGACGCACCCGGTTGGCCCACTCCCCGCTCTGCACTCGGGGTAGCCCGAGGTTCTCGCGCAGGGTGCTCCCCTCGTAGTCCTTGCGGAACAGTCCTCGCTTCTGCAACTCGGGAACCACGTGGCGGGTGAAGTCCTCGAATCCTCCCGGCTGGTACGGAGCCTGCACCATGAATCCGTCGCAGGCCCCCCGCCCGAACCATTCCTCGAGCCCGTCGGCGACTTCTGTTGCAGTGCCGATGAATCCACCTTCCACGCGACCGCCGTAGCGCTTCCCGAGCTCACGCAGGGTCAGCCCCTCCCGCTCGGTCATCTCCCTGACCTCCTGGTAGTGGCCTTCGACGCCGGGAACCTCGACGTCGGGGAGTCGCTCGTCCAGTGGGAACGTCGACAGGTCCACGTCCAAGTGGTAGGCAAGTGTGGACAATCCACCGAGGGGCGGTACGAGGTCGAAGAGTTCTTCGAATGTCTGCTGCGCGATCGCCGTCGTGGCCCCGACGACGGGCGCGATGGACGGGAGGATCTTCACAGCCTCGGGGTCGCGGCCGTGAGCGGCAGCCCGTTCCTTGATCTCCTTGTAGAAGTCCTGCGCGGACTCGAGTGACGCGTGGCTGCAGAAGATCACGTCGGACCACCGTGCTGCGAAGTCCTTGCCCTTGGCGGACGCACCGGCCTGGATCACCACGGGGTAGCCCTGTGGAGGCCTGGGGACGTTCAGCGGCCCCTGCACGGTGAACCAGTCGCCCTTGTGACGGATCGGGTGCACTCGATCCGGGTCGGCGAACAGGGGCTGTTCGGCATCGAGGACGAGAGCGTCGTCCTCCCAGCTGTCCCAGAGCTTTCCCGCGACCTCGAGGAACTCGTCTGCCCGCTCGTATCGCTGTTCACGGGGAAACTGTTCGTCCCGGTTGAAGTTTCGCGCTTCCGACTCCTGGAAGGAGGTCACCACATTCCAGGCCGCACGTCCCTCGGTCAGGTGGTCCAGGGTGGCGAAGGATCGCGCGACGGTGAACGGTTGCGCGTACGTGGTGGAGACCGTGGCGGCGAGGCCGAGATGCGAAGTGACCGCACCCATCGACGACAGCACGTGGAGCGGGTCGAGGCGCATCGAACCGAGTGCACCGTTGCGTAGCTGGGTGTCGGGGCTGCCGCCGAAGCGGTCGGGCACGGAGAGGATGTCCGCGAAGAACGCGAGATCGAAACGAGCGTCTTCGAGCGTGCGAGCGATGTTCTGGTAGTAGCCGGCGCTGAGCCAGCCGGGTACCGACCCCGGGTACCGCCAGCCGCCGGGCCGACCCGGGCCCGCGGTAACGAAGGCGGCCAGATGCATACGGGAGGAAGACATGTGTGATGATACCTACTTCGCGAGAGCCTGAGTAATGACTGACTTGATCGAGTCGAAACGCGAATCCTGCAACCAGGTGGTGACGTCGACCCGGTCCGGGTACACACCGAGGTCGTGGAAGTTGTCCGCGAGGTCCTGGGTTCCGTTGATCGCGGCCGCATCCAGCGCAGTGAATTCACCTGCGCCGGAATAGGACAGGCGTCTCGCCTTCACAAGGTCGAGATACACCTGCTCCTCGAGATCACTGTTCCCGAATCCACCCAGTTCGGCGAACGCGGAGACCGCGACCTCGGGGTTGCCGTCGATCCAGCGTTGCGCATCGCGCACGTTCCGAACCAGTGTGGCCGCGGCATCCGGATGGTTGAATGCGAAGTCCTCACTCGCGACGAAGAAGGCGTAGTCGTACGTCTTCACGTCGGGAAGTGCGACCGCGTTGTGTTTGCGCTTGGCCAACTCGATGGTGGGCTGCCAGCTGATCCACGCGTCGACCTTGCCCTCCGCGAAGGCGGCCTCCGCATCTGCGGCGGGAAGATTGACGTACTCGATGTCGTCGAGTGTGAGGCCGACCGACTCCAGATACTTCACCAAACTGTACGTGCCGGTGGTGCCGCGATGATCCGCGACTTTGCGTCCGCGCAGATCTGCACCCGACTTGATGTCCGATCCCTGCGGAACCAGGATGTCGACCTCGTTGGCGGGAAGTGGATATGCAACCAGCGGAACGATCGGCACACCACCACCGATGGCGTAGATCACCGCAGTGGCAGTGGCGAAGGAGAAGTCGACACTTCCCGATTTGACGGCCTCCATCACCGGGAGTGAAGCCGGGAAACCGGACGGCCACTGGACGGGGACCCCTAGATCCGTGGCGAGGTCGAATCCGCCCAGGTTGTTGCGCAGGATCGTGCCGGGCTCAGCCTTCCCGTCGCCGATCAATGCGTAACGCACCTCGGTCAGCGGGCCACCCGCCGCGCCGGATGCCGACGCACCGCAGCCGGTCAGCGAGAGGGCGGAAAGACCCAGGACTCCGGCGCCGGCGGCCCTGAGGAATCCTCGCCGATCGAGGGCGCGGAGTTGTGAAGTGACGCGGGGTGACATGAGGTGAGGGCCTTTCGATGGGACCAGGAGGTGGGACTAGGGATAAGAGAGCGCGTCGTCTGCTTGGAGGAGTCCGTCGAGCAACTCCTCCTTCCAGGCCGCGAGTTGGGCGTCTCCGCGGTGTCGTGGTCGGGCGTGCGGGATCCTGAGATCACGGGTGATGCCCTGTTCGGTGAGGAGCAGCACGCGGTCGGAGAGCACGAGCGCCTCTTCCACGTCGTGGGTCACGAGCAGAACCGTCCTCGGCTGCTCGGCCAGGACGCGTTCGAGAAGTTGCTGCATCGCCACGCGGGTGATCGCGTCCAGGGCGCCGAACGGTTCGTCGAGCAAGAGGACATGAGGCCGATGCAGCAACGCCCGGGCGAGCGCAACCCGTTGACGCTGCCCTCCGGAAAGCTCTGACGGCCAGTCTCTCTCACGCCCCGACAGACCTACATCACGCAGCAACTCGAGGGCGCGTTCGCGTTGACTCCGAGTTCCGAGCTGCACGTTGTCCAGGACGTTCCGCCACGGAAGCAGACGGTCCTCCTGGAACATCATCCGCGACATCGTGCCACCGGAGGTGCTGCCGCTGGATTCGACGGCGCCGTGCGTCGGTTGTTCGAGCCCGGCGATGATCCGCAGAAGCGTGGACTTGCCGACCCCGCTGGGGCCGAGGAACGAGACGAACTCACCGGGCGCGACGGTCAGGTCGAGATCGTGGAGAACTGTCTTGTCACGGTATCGGTGCCCGATGCCGATCAGATCGAGGCCGACGAGGTTGGTGGCAGGCATCAGCGATTCCCTCCCTGATAGTGGGGATTCCAGCGCAGGACCCGGGCCTCGATCAGCCTGGTGATCTGGTCGGCGAGCAGTCCGGCGACGGCGTACAGCAGGATTGCGAGAACGATGCGGTCATTACGCAGCATGTCCCGGCCGTTCTGAGCGAGGAATCCGATGCCCTCGCTGGTGGCGATCGTCTCGGCGATCACCAGCGTCAACCAGGCGACGCCGAGTGCATAGCGGATGCCCGTGAGAATCATCGGCATGGCTCCGGGAACGATGATGTCGCGGATTCGGGCGCCTCGACCCAGCCCATAGGACTCGCCGAGCTGAACGAGTTTCGGATCGACCGTACGAATTCCCGCGACCGTGTTGAGGTACACCGGAAAGATCACACCCAGCGTGACGAGCACGACTTTCGGGAGCTCACCGATACCGAACGCCGCGATCAGAAGCGGGACCAGGGCGAGGTGCGGAAGCGCACGCAACATCTGCAGGGTGCGGTCCACCAGTCCCTCGGCGATCCGCGAGAGTCCGACGACGAAGCCGAGCAGGAGTCCGATCGACGCTCCGAGGGAGAACCCGATCAGGATTCGGCGCAGGCTGACCGTCAGGTGCTTCTGCAGTTCTCCGGCGGTCCACAGCTGGTCTGCCGTGGCGAGGACCTTGCTGGGCGGAGGCAGGATGGAGGGTGAGATCGCCCCGGTCGAGGACGCCCACTGCCAGCCGAGGATGACGAGGACGGGCACCACCCATGGCAGCAACAATGACGGTTGAAGTCGGTGCCGCGCGCCGGCACCGCGCGGCCGACGACGATCCTCCCTCGCCGGCTCCGGCCGCGTGATGTGTGGTGCGGCAAGTTGCGTCTCAGACATCTCCGACGACGCCCGATCCGACAGTTCCTGTTTTCCGGCTGAGAGCTCGGCGTGCTGAGTCGATATTCATGGCTACTCCTTGTGCTGACGCGGAGGAGCCTACGAACATCTGCACAACTATGTCTGCATCTGTATACACATGGATTCAAACTCTTTACTCGGGCTGTTCACCTCTGGTAAGGCTTGCTCCGTGGCATGGCGTTCGTGCCCGGACAGGGGAACTCGATGGAGAGAGAATCATCGGCGTACAAACAGCTGCGTGAGCGGATCACCGGCGGCGCCGACCGGCCCGGGACGATGTTGATACCGGCGACGATCGGCGCGGAGTTGGGACTGTCTCGTACACCGGTGCGGGAAGCGTTGCAGCGACTCGAATACGAGGGCCTGGTGGTGCAGGCGCCGCGTGGGTACCGGGTGCGCGAGCGCACCCCCGAGGAGGTGCTCGAGATCTGCGAGGCACGGATCGCACTCGAGTCCGCGATCGCGTACTCGGCCGCGACCCGCCACACCGAGTTGGACCTGGCGCGGTTGAGCCGGTTGTTCGAGCAGGCAATCGAATCACCCGATCCCTCGACAAGCCTGGCGCTACACAATGAATGGCACAGCGCACTTCGCAGCGCGGCTCACAATCAGACGATCACCCAGCTGATGGACCGGCTCGACGCTCAGTTGCGGGTTTATGACGCGGAGGAGGCCCAGGCTTCGTCCAATCTGGAGCAAATCGAAACGGAGCACCGCGAGATCCTGACCGCCGTTCAGAGCGGCGACGCCGAAAAGGCGCGGATCCTGATGATCGCGCACCAGGCTCGTACCCGTGATCTGCGAATCGCAGCAATGGCCCGGCGGTAGTCGCCGGCGCCGCACCGGCGAGCAACCGGGCGTTATCCCACCGTCTACTACCATGCTTCGTGGATGGGGATGCGCGGTCAGGGCGCCCGGTGAGACGAAGGATGGGCAATGACGATCGACCGCGGACAGGACCCGAAATCTCGACCCTCCCCAGGAAGACGGCGGCGCCTGCCCTGGCTGCTGCTCGCCGCCGTGGTGGTCGTCGAGGGCGTGGTCGCCGTCGTTGCCTACACCCTGGCCTCCGGAGCCGACGACGGCCGCGAAGCCCATGACTTCGCGCCGAGCGCGGACAATCCTGACCCGTCACTGGGGATCGAAGGGATCGTCACCGTCGACTATCCGCCCGCCGCCCATGTCCAGGCGCCGCAGCGGGTGGCCTACGACCAGAGTCCCCCGTTCGGCGGCGCACACGACCAGTACTGGGCCACGTGCACCGGCATTGTCTATCCCGAAGCGATTCGCAGCGAGAACGCCGTGCACTCCCTCGAACACGGGGCCGTGTGGGTGACCTACGACCCGGAACGACTGAGCGCCGACGACGTCGCAACATTGGCAGCGAACGTCGACGGCGAACCGTACACCCTGATGTCGCCGTACCCTGGGCTCGATTCGGCGGTGTCCCTGCAGTCGTGGGGTCACCAACTGAAGCTCGACGACGTCCACGATCGGCGCATTTCCGACTTCCTCACGGCCTTGCGCCAGAACCCGAACACGTACCCGGAACCGGGGGCAACCTGCTCGACGGTGCGCGGTGGATTCGATCCGGCCGACCCGCCACCATTCGATCCATCCGCGCCGGGTGCCGATGCGTTTCCGGTCGACGGCAAGTAGCCGCGTCACCGGACATATCCACCCCACTTCGGACGAGATCGGGTTCCTGCGGTCGAAGCCGAAATTCATCTACCGAAAATGTGCCCGGTTTGTCGATATCGCGATCGCCGATTCGACGAATAAGTAGGAGCACATGAGGAGGTGAGAGCGATGTTGGCGGCACATCTGTTGTCCGGTCTGACCAGTGAAGAAGTCGATCTGATCGTGGCGGAGGAACTGCATCTGCTCGACGCCCTCACATGAGGGCCGTCGACGCCGTGTCGAATACCGACAGGTGACACGGGCACCGCTAGCGCGCGCCCGATCGCGGAATATCAGCGTCGAGCGTGGCGGCGATCCGCGCTCCGATCGAACCGTAATCGAGGTCGGTCACGAATCGGTGTGCCGGCCCCCGTACTGGAATGACGCCCCACACGGCGGCCCGGCCGTCCTCGTGGCGCACCCTGGGTTGGGCATCGTCGGCGGCCAGCACGACCGCGGGGTCGAGCATCACGGCGGCTGCGACGGAATCGTGTGCGGTGTAGATCGGATTCTCGGCGCGGTATGTGCTGGTGCAGTAGCGGTGATAGTCCTCGGTGATGTCGCGGACGAAGGTCGCGGTCTTTCCTACCGCAGAACGAGCGACGAGATCGGCCCAGGCCAATCGGAGTCGGCCGGTGACATTCATTCCCACCCACGTAATCTGCCCAGGCGCCGCGGCGACCACCGTGGCCGCGCCTGGATCGTGGTTGGTGTTGGTGTCACCCTTCCCGAGGAACTGTGGTTGTACTGCTGCCTCGACGCCTCTACGGGAGGCGGTTCCCATGCCGCCCATGACGGTGACCGAACGGTACCGGGTCAGCAGCCGTGGGTCGCGTGTGACGGCGGCGGCGATGTTGGCCAGCGGACCCAGGCACAGCAGGTCCACCGCGCCGGGCCGGTCCTCGGCGACGCGGAGCAGTTGATCGACGGCGGACTCGGGCGCCGGATACACGCCCGGTGGCGGCCGATATCCGCGGTCGCCGAGTCCGTCGAGTCCGTGTGGGGAGCTGGTGGCAGGTGGCGGCCCGGGACGTGGTTGTCCGATGCACACCGGAACGTCGTGTAGGCCGGCGACGGACAGCACGGTGAGGGCGTTCCGCGCGGCCTGCCGTTCGGTGCAGTTCCCGAACACGGTTCCGACACCGACGATCTCGGTTCCGGGGTGGTGTGCAACGGTGAGCAGGGCGAGGGCATCATCGACTCCGGTGTCGGTGTCCACGAGTACGTAGCGGTCCGTCACTTCCGGTCCTGTCCCCCGTGATTCCAGATCGGAATCGACTCGATTACACTCGCGCGCAGTGTAACTGAACCCGGCTCCCGCTGGTTTCGCCGGTCAGTAACTGAACGTGACCGCCCCTTCGTCGCCTATCCACTTCCACATCGGTACCGTCCCGGCGAGTTCGGCATTGGATACCAGCGCGTCCTTGTCGAGGTGCTTGGCCTCGAAGCAGATCGGGCACACCATGTAGATGCCGCCCGCGGTCTCGAATCGTGCTGCCAGATCGGGAAGCGGCGGACAACCTTCGCATGCCACGCCCTGAATAGTGCCGTCGAGCGCGAGCCGTACCGCTTCCTTCGTGAGAAACATCAGCGTCTCGCGCTGTTGTTCTGCCGCGCCGACCGCGACCAGAAACGCAACCGTCACCTTCTCGGCGTCCTCGAGACCGGTGGTGAGACTGACCACTGCTTTATTACTCATGGATTCGAGTCTTCGCCGCGCGAGGACTGCCGACAAGGGGGCTCGTCGCGTCACAGGATTCGCGCGTCGAGATCGGTGGCGATTGTGTGTTTCGACCGCACCCGCAACGGATTCGCGCCTAACCTGAAGAGGTGTTCGAACAGCATCCGTTCCAGCCGGTTTCGATGCCGTTGTGCCTCGCAGTACGTCACGATCGCTCCACCGGCGCGTCCACCGGCGAACGTATCGGGATTCACCCGCGGATGTTGACTCGGATGGGAGCGGAGCCGCGTCAGCAGGCTCGTGTCAGCCACGGGGGAACGACCGCACTGTTCACGCTGATCCCGGACACCGATGTGGAAGAAGTCGACACCATCCGGATAACGGAGAGTGGCTGTCGTCGGCTCGGCGCGGCGCCGGGACAGACGGTGATCCTCGACTTTCGGTGCATCGACCCCGCCATGACCGAGAAAGAGGCCGAAATAGAGGGTGAGTTCATCGAGCGACTCGAAGACGACGGGCGACATCACCGTCTCGTGGTCCTGGCACCGCACGGTGGGGCCATCGAAACCCGAACGGATCAGCAGGCTGAGCAGGTCGTCGCTTCACTGGGATCACACGACTCGACGCTGTGGGCGTGCAAAGGGTGGGGACCGATAGGCCACGCTTATCGGGCATGGCACATTTCCTCGACTGATCTCAGCGTCCACAGCTTTCCGCTCCTGCGTTCGCTGTCGGCGAGACGATTCCAGTGGGCGCTGTCGTTTCACGGCTACAGAGGAAACGACGTCCTCATCGGCGGACTCGCTCCCGCGCGGCTCAAGTCGGACCTCCGCAACGCGATCGCGAAGGCAGTCGACGGAAGCGGAATCCGCGTTCGCGTGGCCGACCCCGGAGAACGGTATTGCGGTGAATCCGCATCCAACCTCGTCAACCGCCTGACTGCCGATGCGGCCGGCGGAATCCAGATCGAACAATCCCGACCCGCACGAATGCTGCACGGCCGAGCGATCGCTGCGGCTGTCAGCGAGGTCTACGACTCCTGGATCGCCGCCGACAATCGTCGGTGAGACATCACGGGCCCGCAGGAGCCCAGCACGGGCCGTCCGGGGGCGGGGTGTGCTCGTATCCCGGATAGCACGGCAGCACCTGCGGGGCAGGCGCGGGCGCGGGTGCAGGGGCAGGCACGGGTGCCGGTGCATTCGCCGGTGGCGAGCCGGGCGGGAGACACGGACCGTCCGGGGGCGGGGTGTGCTCGTAACCCGGATAGCACGGCAGCACCTGCGGAGCGGACGCTGCCGGAGGCGGTGCGGGTAGCGGCGCTATCGGTGGTGATTGCGGTGCCGGCGTCGGTGAAGGTGGGACCTCCTCTCGAACGGGAGCCTCCGCGACCGGCGCCTGAGTCGGTGGTGGTGCTTGCACCGGCGGCACCTGCTCGGCAGCGGTCGGGTTCGTCATGGCGGTCGGTGACGACGACGGCGAAGCCGGTCCGGCCGCGCCCGAGGACGGCGTGGGCACGGCGACGTCGGGCGATGACGCTCCCGACCCGATGATCACACCGCCGACGATTGCGGCAGCGATGATCGCGGCGAGCGCAAGTCCGGCGACGACGAGACGGCGATTCCGGACGATCGGTGGGGTCGCGGGAGTGGTATCGGCGGCAGGCTGCGGTGGTGGCGCCGCGAGACGAGCGGCAGCGGCCAGCTCGCCCGCAGTCCGATAGCGCCGCGCGGGGTCGACCGCCGTTCCGCGTGCGATCACGGCGGCCATGCCGACGGGCGGCGTCGGGATCGCCGATGTCGGGAACACCTCGCCGGTGAGGCACTCGTACAACACGCAGGTCAGGCCGTAGACGCCCGACGCGGCGCCGAGGATCATCGGGAGCCCGACATCGGTGAGCTGGATCAGTCCCCCGTCCTGCACGACGACGTTCGCCGACGACACTTCCTGCTCGACCAGCCCGGCCGCGCGCACTGCCTCCAGCGCCGACGCCAGCTGCTCGACAACGCCGACCGCGCGTGATATCTCCATCGGCCCAGTGGTCGCGAGGATCGTCCGCAGGTTCGTGCCCTGGGTCGTCGGCGTTGCGAGAAAGAGTCGGTTGCCAATCTGCCCGAAGTCGTGGATCGGTACCACGTGCGGGTTCCGGATGTGCGCCGCGATGCCGGCTTCCCGTTCGAACCGATCGCAGAATTCGTCGTCCTCGGAAGCGTCCGGCGGCAGTGCCCGCACCACGACGCGACGGAACGTGACCGTGTCGAACGCCGCCCACACCTCGCCGCTCACATCGACCGTCAGCGGACGGTCCAGCCGGTACTTGCCGAACAGCGTTCCCACTTGCATTGCCACTCTCCGCGCTCGAATCGGCCGCGTCTGCGGAACTGTGCACCCGAAATTCTATGCCGTGGCGGCCATAGGGTCTCGTTGGAGCCCAGTAGTGTCCTCGTATGCGCAGAACGCACCTAGGCTTGCCCCGGTCCGGGGCCGCCCCGACTCAGGAGAAACCTGATGCGTACTGCATTCTGCAATGCCCTCTTTTCCGTGTTCGATCACCGGATCTGTTGTAGGCGGATTCCCGAATGGACCGCGCACGTCGGTCAGCCGTGGGACACCTACGACGTTGCACCGTGGAATCTGTACAACGCGATCTGGCGGATCCAGCACTGGATTCGCAGCGGCGTCGACGCTGATCGGTGACCTTGTCCCGCTCTTCGGCGGCGTCAGATTTCTACTCGGGCGCCGCCCGGGGCGGGGTGCCACACGTTCTGACGCAGGACTCGCAGGAGGGTCCCTGGGCTCATCAGCCGCTCGGGACGATCGACCAGGGCGGCGACGCGGATGAAGGCGGTAGCGAGCACGGGATCGTGCTCGGCAGCTTCGTGTAGGCGCAGGATGTAGGCATTGCCGAGCCGCATCTTCGGGCTGCGGTTTCCCATCACTTCCGGGAAAGCCAAGTCCCGCCGACGGACATCTCCCACGGAACGTCGATCACCTTCGCGACATCGCGAAAGAAACCGCGTGCGTGTGGCTCGGTGCCTCACTGCAGGTGACGGTGCAGTGTGAGCGCCTCGAGCGCCGCGACGATCATCCCCTGCGCATAGATCGGGTTGAAGCTGCACAGGCCGTCCCCCGTCACGAGGAAGCCGGCTGGGAGGATCGACAGTCGTTCGTACCGTCTGCGGACGCTCGCCGGAAACCGGAAGGTCCGGGCTTGCTCGAGCGGTTCTGCGTCCCGGATCACCTCGAAGAGGTCGGGGATCCGCAGGGACCTGGCAAAGTCGAGGTAGCCGTCCGGATCGGCTGGCGGATAATCGCCGAGCATCCCCATCAGCGTCACCAGGAAGCGGTTTCCCTCGAGCAGCTGTAGCGCGCCCCCTCGCGGAGAATCGGGTGTCGGACCGATCACGATCCCTCGGTCGTCTCCCAACCCCGGCGCCGGGGCGCGGTAGATGCGGGTAGCGTAGCCGAGGCCGACGTGCACCCTGTCCTCGTCCGGGCGTCCGAAGCCGAGATCCGCCAACCACATTGGGGCACGCGAGCCCCGTCCGGTCGCGTCCACCACCAGGTCGGCGTCGAGGATCTCCTCGGTACTGCCGTCGGCCCGCCGGAGAACGCGGGCTCCGGTGACGCGAAGGCGGTCGGGCGTCGTGGTGATGCCCGCGGCATCGCAGCGATCCACGATGGTGACCCCTTCCAGTTCGCCCACCCGGGCACGCACGTAGCCCTCCAAGAATGGTCGGCTGGCGCTCACGACGGTCATTCCGCTCACCGGCTGCGGAAAATCGGTGCCCACTTAGGCATCGCGCCCGTCGAGCCGGGCGACCGACGCGCCCGTTTCCGCCGCGATCTCCGCGAACTCGCCCAGCAACGTGGTCTTCCCGATCCCTCCGGGGCCGTGCAGGAACAGCACGGACAACTGCGGATCGGCCGACTCCAGTCCGGCCCGAACCAATTCGCGCTCGACCCGGCGCCCGACGATGGTCCGCCTGCGCCTCGAATTCAGGACGTCTCCGAGCGGTATCGAGGACTGTGCTGTGCCCTCCATACGTCCAATCCAGAAGCAGTGCCCTTCCGACAAAACCTTGGTGGGATCCGCTCACGGTGTGCGCTGCGCACCCCGCTGCGGCACACACCCGCCACTTACCAGTTCGCGTGCCTCGCGCGGGCGACGAGGACGTCGTCGCCTGCATCGATGCGGGTGCCGAAGCCGCGGCTGATCCCGTCGAGAACCCGCCGTAGCCATTCGGTGTCACGTGTCGACGCGCGTTGCAGTCGCATCTGCCGGGAACTCATCGGCACCATTCGCAGCTCGCACAGTTCGTGGGTGCGCGCGTCGAGGGTCACCAGGTAGAGCAGCCGCAGATCGTCGCGGTAGCCCTCGTGTCCCCCGATGCCCTCGTAGTCGTTGATCAGGTCACCGCAGCCGTACAAGATCGGATGGCCACGGTAGATCTCGACCGGGCGCGGGTGATGCGACGAGTGCCCGAAGACCACGTCGACGCCACCGTCGACGAGCCGATGCGCGAATTCGACATGCGCGTCCGGCACGTCGTAGCCCCAGTTCGAACCCCAGTGCAGAGAGACCACCACCACGTCCGTGTTCCGTCGTATCAGCCGCGTCCGGTCGAGCACACGGTCCGCCTCGGCGCCGGTGGGCTCCGAAAGGAACGCGACACCAGGCCGGCCCCGGCGGGCCGCCCCGCGCGGCGAGACTCCGCTCGACGTCATCCCTGCCGCCCAGATCAGCAGCCGACGACCCGCCCCGGCCTCCACGACCACGGGACACCACGCCTGCGCCACGGTGCGCCCCGCTCCGACGGTCCGCACGCCGTTGCGGGCCAGCGCGTCGAGGGTCTCCACGAGCCCATCGGCACCGAAGTCGAGTAGGTGATTGTTCGCCAGCACGCAGACGTCGATCCGCGCAGCGGTGAGCACCCCGAGGTTCGACGGATGCATTCTGTAGTTGATTCCCTTGGAGGCGAAGCGGGCACACGTGGTGACGGTCGTTTCGAGATTGATCACGCGCGCGTCGGGCTCGGCCGTGTCGAGGACGGGCAACGCCTCACCCCACGGCCACCCGAACCCGACGGGGCCGCGGATCGAGCCATTTCGCTTCTCCGCCAACGCCACGTACTCGCGGGCGTCGTGGACGCAGCGCTCCCTCAACTCCGGGTCGCCGGGAAAGGGGAGGATCTGGTCGACTCCCCTACCGGTCATCACGTCGCCGGCGAGGAACATCGTGATGGTGTCGGACATCGAAATCCTTTGCGACAGCACAAGTGCCGGGAACATACTCGGCGACCGACATCACGGCTCGGAGAATGCACCCGCCGCTCGCACCGTCATCAGGCTCGCGCGCCGGCTCTGTCGAGCTGGGAGACCCGTTGCGGGCTCAACTCGAGGATGACGCCGATATCACGCACCGAGAGACCCGATCGGCGCAGATGCGCGACCGCGGCCCGCGAGGCACGCGCTGCACATTCCTGCGCGTGGGCGGCGGACTCGACCTGCAAGTGGGCCGCTCGAGCCTCCATGAGCGCCGCCGAATCCCCGATCTCGTAGTCGAGGATCACCTCGACGTCCTCGGCCGGCACATCCTCGACCAGATGCACGGCATCCGCCACCATGGCAGAAACCTGATCGAGCCGCCGCGCCTGAGTGACAGCCGCCTCGACTCCTGGAACCTCCACCACCCACCAGCCGCCACGACGGGTGGCCTTCGCCGTCACCTTCATCACGAACCACTTCCTGCCCGGGTCGCACCTCATCCGAAACCCGCCCCCTCCAACGACAAGTCTAGTCCCCCTCTACTGAGCACAACTACACGGACAGAAGACATTCGGAAAATCGACCCATCGACACCCGGCACCCGGCGCTCTCACCAAAAATCTAGTGCCTGGGCGGTCGCGGTGGACTCCGCGTGGGTGGGCCGTAGTGCGCCGCCGATGGCGTAGACGGTGTGACCGACCGTCGCAACGGACATGCCGTGAGCCCCCGTGGGCATGGGCGGCAATGGTGACCAGGTCCCCGAGGCGACGTCGTAGGCCTCGACCGTCGACAGCACCTTGGTCGGTTGTTCACCACCGACCGCGACGATGCGGCCGTCGATGAACGCCGCACCGAGCCCACCGCGAGGGGTCGGCATGTCAGGCAACGTCGTCCACGTTCCCGCGGCGGGGTCGTAGCGTTCGACCGCGGCGGTGTTCTGATCCGATGCCAGATCCCGCCCGCCGATCGCATAGAAGTAGGTCCCGTCCGACACCCCGGCCAGATGCTCCCGTGACGTGGGGATGTCCGAGACGGTCGTCCACTTCGTGCCGTCGAACACTTCGGTCGTCGGCACCAGTGCGCCGTTCGCCTGCCCTCCGGCCACCACGATCCTGTCGCCCACCACCGCTGCGGCACCAGCGGACCGGGGCTCGTTCAGTGGGGGCAGATCCACCCACTTGCCGTTCCGCAGCGCGAGCACCCGGTCGGACGTCGTCCCGCTGAGATTCGGGCCTTTCGGCACCCAGCCGCCGAGGACCACCAACTCGCCCCCGTACTCGACGGCCATTGCATGATTGAGGGGAACCGGAAGGTCGGGGCCCGCCTTCCAGGTGTCGATGGCGGGGTCGTTCCCCTCGACCTTCGGGGTCGACCCCGCATTGTCGAGTCCGCCGAGCACCCAGATCGTGCCGTCCGCGACGGCGGTCGCCGTCTGCTGACGAGCGATCGGCGCGTCCTTCAGCGGACGCCACGCCGGCGCCCATTGGGTCTTGCGGGGCGCGATCCGCAGGGCCTCGGAAACAGCGGTCGATTCGGCGTGCGTCGGTTTGATGCCGCCGCCGACGGCATACACCGTGTTGCCGACCGCGCCGACCGCCATCCCGTGCCGCGGCGTGCGCAGGGCCGGCAATTCCGACCACGTCCCGGCCACCACGTCGTAGGCCTCGACCGTCGACAGCACGCGAGTCGGTTCTTCACCACCGACCGCGACGATGCGGCCGTCGATGAACACCGCACCGAGCCCACCGCGAGGAGTGGGCATGGCCGGCAACGTTGTCCACGTTCCCGCGGCGGGATCGAACCGTTCGACCGCGGCGGTGTTCTGGTCCGACGCCAGATCCCGCCCACCGATCGCATAGAAATACGTCCCGTCCGACACCCCGGCCAGATGCTCCCGTGGCGTGGGGACAGGCGCGACGGTCGTCCAATTCGTGCCGTCGAACACCTCGGTCGTCGCCACCAGTTGACCGTTCGCCTGTCCCCCGGTGACCACGATCTTGTCGCCGACCACGGCCGCGGCCCCAGCCGCCCGCGGTGCGTTCAGCGGCGGCAGGTCCACCCACCCGCCGTCGCGCATGGCCATCACCCGATCGGAGTCGACCGCGGTCAGGTTCTGACCTTCCGCTTTCCAACCGCCGATCAGTACGGGTTCGTCGTTGTAGGTGACAGCCATCGCATGATTGAGCGGGACCGGAAGGTCGGGGCCGGCCTTCCAGGTGTCGATGGCCGGGTCATAGCCCTCCTGCTGGGCGGAGACGCCGTTGTCGTCCAACCCTCCGAACACCCAGATCGTCCCGTCCGCGACTGTCGTTGCCGTCTGCTGGCGGGCAACACGGGCATCCTTGACCGGTCGCCACGCCGCAGTCGGGTCGACGGCAGGAGACGCGCCGGCGTCCTGGACGGTAGGTCGTGCGGTGCCTGGGCCGGGGGTTTCTCGAAGCACGAGGTAGCCGCCGCCGGCCAGCACCAGCGCGACGACCAGTGCCAGGACGGTCAGGACCGCGCGCCGACCTGTGCGGGACTCTCCGATGCTGCCCGATTCTCCGGTCGGCGGCCAGGGCGGCGGGCCATTCGGCGGCCAGAACGGCGGTCCCGACGGATGAGAATCCGGCTGGAGCTGCTGGGTCGGTTCGCCCCACGGACGCTGACCGCTGTCCGAACCTTCGTATTGGATTCGACGGTATCCATCGGCACCGGAATCCGACGGGCGCTCCTCGGTCGCCTGCGCGGCCTCCAGGGGTGCCAGCGCCATCGCGTCCGAACGCAAACCGATGTGTTGCTGAGCAGCTTGGAGTTCGTGTCCGAACTCCTCGGCAGACGCCGGCCGGGCAGCGGGATTCGTCGCCATCGCCCTCTCGATCACAGCGCACACGCCGTCCGGGATGCCCTGTGCGCGCATGTCCGGCACCGGCTGGCTGCTGATCCTCACGAACTGCGCAACGAGCTCCTCACCGGTCTTCCGTTCGAACGCCGCCCTCCCCGCGATCAGCGAGAAGATCGTCGCGCCCAATCCGTAGACGTCGGATCTCGCCGTCGGCGATTCCCCGTTGAGCACTTCCGGCGCGGTGAACGCCAGTGACCCGGTAAACCCGCCGGTGGCCGTTTCGTACCCGCCGGCGATGTGCGCGATACCGAAATCGGTGAGCTGCGGCTCGCCGTAGTCGGTGAGAAGGATGTTCGCGGGTTTGATGTCGCGATGCAGCGTGCCGGTCCGGTGCGCCGTCTCCAGAGCTCCCGCCAACTTCACCCCGATGCTGATCGCCTCCGGCCAGGGCAACGGACCTTCTCGGCGTATCTGGACCGCCAGCGAATCGCGCGGGTGATAGTGCATGACGATGTACGGGCGACCGGCGTCGGTCACGCCTACCTGCAGTATGTTGACGATGTTCGGGTGGCCGGAGAGCCCACCCATCGCGTAACCCTCCCGCAGGAAACGCTCACGATTCTCCGGGTCCAGGTCCGACGTCAGGACCTTGATCGCCACGATTCGACCCAGCGAACGCTGCAGACAGCGGTACACCACACCGAAGCCGCCCCGGCCCACCTCCTCGGCACCTGCGAACCCGGCGGCGTCCAACTCGGCCACGATCCCGTGGCCGACTGCACGGACCGACGCCGCCTGTGTCGCATGTGGGTCGAAATCGGCCATCGGGCGCCTCAGTCCTGTCCGACATCCACGACGACGTCGCGGCGATGCCCGCCGAGTGGGGCAGGCTTCGTACCAACGTGCGCACACGCGTTCATCGCATTCACCTCTGATGCAGGTCGACCAGACACGCCGATGCGTTCACCAGCAGTCGACGACGCGAATATCTTTCTGTCACAAGGGCGAAGCGCGGAGTCTTTTCGTCGGATGTCGACGGGATCCGCCCTGTCCAGCAAGTATTCGACGGGTCGAGATCCGCGTCAAGATGACAATTTCCCCTCCCTAGGGTGCCTATCGGCGGCCGCGACTTCCTGCCACGTCGGCCACCGTGCACCGATCGGGCTCTGGTGCCGTCCTAGAAGGTGCCGTCGTAGAGCGCGTAACCGCCCGGCCCCGCAGCTTTCGCCCGATACATCGCCGAGTCGGCCCGGCGGACGAGTTCTTCGCGGGTGCACTCCGGATCGGACAGTGCGACACCGATACTGGCACTGATCGGCCAGTCGAGAGATTCTGCCCGGTTCAGGTCGGCGAGGCTTCCGGTGATCCGGGCGGCAATTGCCACCGCCTCCGTTGCACCTGCGACGTGCTCACACACCACCACGAATTCGTCACCGCCGAGGCGGGCAACGGTATCGCCCGGGCGCACCGCCGACCGGAGATGCCTGGCGAGAACGATCAGTGCGTCGTCGCCGCCGGCATGGCCGAGGCTGTCGTTGACGATTTTGAAGTCGTCGAGATCGACCAACAACAGCGCCACGCGGGTGCCGCCGCGCGGCGCGGCGTCCAGGGCCTCGTCGAGCCGACGGCGGGCCAACGCACGGTTCGGTAACCCGGTCAGCGGATCGTGCAAGCTCTGGTGCACCAACGCGGCTTCGGCCTCGATGCGGCGGATAGCCGCGGACAGCACCGCCGTCACCGAGCGCAGAAAGGTCAGATCACGGTCGGTGTATTCGCGGGGACGACGACTGTGCGCGGTCAACACACCCCAGACCGCTTCGGAGCCGATCGGAACGCACACCCCGCTGTGCAGCCCGCGCCCCGTCATCCCGACAGTGGAGAACCGGGTCTCGTGGACCCGATCGGCGCACACGATCACCGACCCGCTGGCCGCGGCAAATCCGGGTTGCGACCCCCTTCCCGGGGCGAACACCGTCGGCGAGGGCTCGGGTCCCCGATAGGCCAGCACGGCGAGTGCGCCGTCGTCGGACATCTGCGCGATCGACGAGCACTGCACACCCATCAGTGCGGCGGCCGCACCGGCCGCCGCACCGAGGAGTTCGTCGAGGTCTCCGCCGACGGCGAGTTGGCTCAAGTCGGCGATCGCCTGCTGCTCGCGCGCCCGGTACGCGGATTCCCCCAGAGCGCGGTGCAGGCGTTGTTCGTCCACTTCTGCACCGCGGCGATCCTGCGCAATCGATGCGATCAGCGACGGCCCGGTCCGCGTGTACTGCAGCACGAATGTCGAGATCAGCATCGGGATCGGCTCACCCGTCACGAAATGGCGGAATTCCGTCAGCCCGTTCCACTCCCCCCGCTCGACCAGAGCAGACTCCACCTCACGGGCCTGCACGAGGCCGACATCCGTGAAAAGCTCCGCCGTCGTCCTCGCGTACGCGTTCACGGCATCTCCCAATCCGAGCAGACCGACACCGGCGGGATTGACATACGCGATCCGCCCCGACACGAATTCGGACACGAACACCAACGCCGGAGTGTGTTCGAGGACCGCGAGCAACATCCCCGAATCCGGCAGAGCCTCCATGGATACTCCCTCCCCTGCGAACCTTCCGTCCCACACCCGCCTGTGACCCCCTCCACGATAAGCGGCCTCCACAACACCGCGGCGGTGCGGGCGTGGCACGTTGATTCTGCCTCGATGTAGGTGCACCATCGGGGCATGCGCAGAGTGCGTTGGCCGGCATTCGCGCCGCCGGCAGCCAGTGGGACCGCAGTGCACGGTCCCACCATCCTGGCGTCCAAGACTCACATCACCCTCGACTTGCTCGGAATCGTCGCCTTCTCGTCCGGAATCCACGTCCGTCTCGCGCTGACCGCGACCGGGCGCGCCGCCGAACGTGCGCGTCACGAGACACGATCGCTGTCCGATCCGACCGATCCCGACACCCAGTGGTCGTATCTGTCGGTGCTGCTGCAGCTGGGGTCTGTGGAGGGCGAAGCCGACCCCTACCTGCCACGATCCGGTTCGCCGCTGAAGTGGGGCGGGGTACCCGCGTACCGTACGGAGCCGAATTATTGGCTCGGAACGTGTACGCGCCCGCACGACATCATGATCGCTGCGGGGTGGCCGGAGATTGGCCTGGGCCCGACCTGCGTCACTGCCCTCCTCGAACCGAGCCCGTCCACTGTCACATCCGACTGATCCGAACACGTTCACTCCACTCCCATTTCGAGGTAGTTGCGGCTAGCGTCGGACGGACATGGCCCGAGATGGAGGTTCACGATGCGTTTGTCCACCCGGAACCAGCTCAGCGGAACGATCACCGAGGTGACCCTCGGCAGTGTGATGGCCACGGTCAAGGTGAAGCTCGACGGCGGCGAGCAGATCGTCACCGCATCCATCACGAAGGAGGCGGTCGAGGAACTCGGCCTGAAGTCGGGTGTGGCTGCGACGGTGCTCGTGAAATCCACCGAGGTGATGCTCGGCGTCGAGTAGCCCCCGAACCTCAGCAGTTCAGAGACCCGCGCACTGCTAGTACGCCGAGGTGGTGAGGGAATCGGGTGCTGTCACGATCTCGAACGGCATGTCGATGTGCGCAACCGTCCCGGATCGGGATCCGGGGTGGACGTAGAAGCTGCCCCCGGCCGCGACGACACGGAGTTCGTGCGATGTCAGTCCGATGTGGCCTCTGCTGAGGCTTCGATCGATCGCCTCACGGGAGATGCCGCACCCGTCGTCGGTGACATCGAGCACCGCATGCTCACCCCACCGCGCCAGCTCGACTCGGACGGTACGGGCTTGCGCGTGTTTGACCACGTTGCTGAGCAATTCGCGTGCCGCACTGAACAGCACATCATCAGCCGATGTGCGCAAGTCGTCGACCCACTCCGACGTCAGGAGCTCCACGTCGAAACCGCCACGCGCCTGGGCAGAGCGAGTGAGATCGCCGAGAGCGCGAGCGAGACCGACACGATCGAGCACAGTGGGGTGCAGCTCCGAGACGGTCGCCCTGAGCAGGGTCGCGGATTCGGTGAGTGCGTGGGTGATGCGATCGACCGCCTCCGGGTCGGCACTGCCGGTGAGGTCGTCGAGGTCCATCTTTGCGGCCAGGACGAATTGGAGCGCCCCGTCGTGGAGTTGCTCGGACAACGCACGTCGTTCGCGTTGTTCGAGACCCATCAATTCGGCGAGCAGGGCGGTGCGGTCGCGAACCAGGTGACCGATGGTCAGCACTCGGGACCGTTGGATTCTGCTGAGCATGACGGCGCCCGCACCGAGGACGGCGAGGGCCATCGTGCTGAGCAGGATGGAGGCCCAGGGTTCTTCGTTCGAGGCCATCGTGGCCCAGCTGGCTGCCAGGAACACCAAAACCGTAGGCACGACCACGGACGCACACACGCCCGGGCGCAGCTGTGTGGAGGCCAGCAGCGGGATCACGAACAAACCGTTGCTCAGTATGTCTGCGGTCCAACTCTGTTGTGCTGCAATACCAGTCAACAAGGTGAGGCAACCGAGTACCGCAAGGTCGACGAACAGCGCGAGCCACATCGCGTTCACCGGCCCCGGACCGCCCCGACGAGTCCACAGCGCGAGCCCGCCGGACCAGAGTGCGTAGCAGATCAGGATCGCGACGCAGACGCCCGCATCGTTCATCGGCGGGACGAAGGCGAGCGTCAATGCGATGAAGAGCACCAGCACGCCACGAAGTGCGAGTTGCAGATACGCGCCGCGATAGGCGTGTTCGAGGATGATGCGTTCGAGATCTGGGCTGCCGCCGAGATCCGCGGGTAGTACCGATGACTCAGCCATGGGACGGCCTCCTCGGCCGGGCGACTCCGACAGGAAGATACCAGGACATCAACTGCTGGACCTGCGACAATGCCCAAGATTCTAGCACCGGCGAGTGGCGGAACCACGGGACTCGACCGTCTGCTCGCGGGCCCTGCGGATCTCCGCGAACTGCGCCTCGAGTTCGCCGTGCAGTCGCTGATTGTCCAGCGCCAGAGCGGTGGCGGCCCGCACGGCCGCCAGAAGCCGCGGCTGGTCGGCGACCGCCCGGTCGTACACCAACGCCCCCACCAGGACGCCGTCGCGGATGAGGGCCGTGGCCTCGCGGGGATCGTTCCTGGGTGGCAGAACCTGGGGACGTCCCTGCGCGTCCACATATCCGTCGTGCGCGCGGGAGAACGACCACAGCGACAGGTTCGGGTCGCGCAATGCCGCCCGCAGTGCGTCGATGAAGCCGTCACCGAGCGGGGTGGTGCCGATCTCGATCATCAGGTTGCGTACCGCAGCTCGGGCGACTCGGTAGCGCCACATCCCGACCAGCACCGCAAGCGGGATGAGCGCAGTCGACGGATATCGCAGAAGCAGCGTCCACGCATGCTGCGGGCTGTGCACCCACACGGAGACCAGCGGTGTCCAGGCGGTTGCGGCGGTCCCGAGCAGAGCGGCGATCCACAGTGGCGCCACAGCCGCCCGGTAGGCCGGAGAACCTGACCTCCACCGAGTGACCACGACACCGATCAGGACCACACCGAGGGCGATCCCCACCGCACCGAACATCACCTGCAGCGCCGCGAAGACCCGCGGGTCGTCACGCACCAGGAGCAGATTCAACGACGGCGGATGGGCCGGGCTGATGCGGTGAGTGTCGAGGAAGGCAAGCTCGGACACGACGGCGACCGCGTAGTACGCGTAACTTCCGCCGACGAACCATCGCTCCCACCGGCGGCGCAACCGCCCCCAGGGAAAACTGAGCACAAGTTGGATCAGCACCGGAATGTACATGTTGGTCAGCGCCGCACCTGCCGTGAACAGCGCCGGAACAGTCGAGAGCCGAAAGCCCTTCACCAGCCACAGCAGCCCGGCGGCAACCAGCAGCCACCCCAGGTTGTCCTGCGGCCGGTGGCTCTTGGCGACCAGGCCGGCCGCCACGAACACCACTCCGACCAACACGAACAATGCCAGTTCCGTCGCACTGAACACGCCCCGGCACACCTGCCAGTCGACCGATGCCGCCACCGCGACCGCCAGTACGGCGGTCACCAGGGCGGTCGCACTGTGCGCGCGAAGGCTCACCGGGTGCCGCCCGCGAGTCCGGACAATTCGAGGAACACGAGATCGATCCTCGTGGGAATCCGGATCCGGCACCATCACCACAGGGTGGGGTAATGCGACACCTGGGTGGACCTTCTCGACACCTCCGGTCACGTGTCGCCGGCAGTGTTCGGGACGGATCGATCGATGCCACGCGGCACACCGGTATTCGTGGGAACATCTCATCCGATCGGTCCAGCAGACTGACGAGAGAGGGATGTGGTGCATGACCAGGATTCGGCCCGCGGTGGCACTGGCATCGATTGCCGGTGCCTCATTGCTGCTTCTTGCGGCCTGCACCCAGGACGCATCGTCGACCGGTGGCACCGAATCGGCTGCGCCGAGCACCTCCGGCGAGGCACCGGCAGCGGAGGCACCTGTCAACGGTGTCGATGCGAAGGAGTACGCCGCCGGCGATCCGGAAACCGATTCCTACGGCTTCGTCACACCGTCAGGGAAATGGCTGTGCGCGATCATTCCCACGAAGAAGTTGGCCGGATGTGCCTCTCATCCCACCGCGGGGCCATTGGGAGTTCCGGGAACTCCGCAGATCGCGTCGCCCGACGGCGGCCCGCCGGCGGAGGCGAACGTCATCGCGGTCGAGGCGGGGAAGGAGCCGAGCTTCCAGAACTGGAACCAGGCACCCTTTCCCGGCAACGCCCACGTCCTCCCCTACGACACCACGCTGGCGATCGACGGATTCAGTTGCAATGTGCAGTTCTCCGGCGTCTCGTGTAGGGAGGATGCAACGGACAAGGGGTTCACCATCTCCACCAGCGGCTACAAGTTCGAGTACACCCCGATACCTGTGAGCCTCCCCAGTGCGATCCCGCCGCCGATCGCGCCCACTCCAGCGCCGCTCCCCCAGCAGGCACGCGGATCGAATCAGTGTGGCCCCATTGTCTATCCGGAGACCGGCAAGCCTGCGACCGTGGTCATCGTGAAGGGAACACTCCGTTGCGACGAGGCGCACACCATGCTCACGAAGTATTTCACCGCGCCTGACAAGAGTGAACCGGTGTACAGCTTCGACGGCTGGGAATGCCGCCTCGCGGGAGACCCGGGATCCGCGGAGATCGGCTACACGATCAACTGCACCGACGGCAACGGGAACACCGTAGTCGCACAGCCGTAGACCGATCACCCGCGATTTCAGGGCAGTACCCGCGAGACTCGACGCTCGATGTCTACGCTGGCGTTATGCAACCACCGAATGACCGGGCCGGCACTTGGGAAGGTTCCTGGCTCGCGGCGATGACGGTGATCAAGAGCGCTCAGCGGGTTTTCACGCCTGAGAATCGACCTCCCTCCGAGCTCATTCCCCTCGTCGAACCCCTGAGCCGGTTGGGTGATGCGCTGCGGGCTACACCGCCCGACCCCGAAGAGTCCCGCCGTCGCGCAGCCGACCTGGTGGCCGATCGAGACCTGATCGAGTGGGCATGTCGGCCGGACCAGCCCAGCGAGATCCGGGAGTTCGGGGCGACCTTGGCCTTCTTGTCGATGAAACTGACCACCTGAGTTCCAGGTTGCCGACGCCGCACAAGGGACCGGACCGCTCAGAAGTCGTAGTCCACGACGACCGGAGCATGATCGCTCATCCGCCGGTCGGCTGCCGGATCCCGATCGGTGCCGGCCGTGACCGCGGCCCGAGCCAGTTGCGGCGTCGCGAGGTGGTAGTCGATGCGCCAGCCGATGTCGTTCACGAATGACTGCCCCAGCCACGACCACCACGAGTACGGACCGTCGGCGTCCGGATGGTGTCGCCGGACGACGTCGACGAGGGTGCGCGGCGACAGGATGGAGTCGAACCACTCGCGTTCCTCAGGCAGAAAACCCTCGGCCTGATTGCTACGCCGCCAGTTCCGTACATCGGAACGGGCGTGCGCAATGTTGAGGTCACCCATCAGCAGAAGCTCCCTGCCCCGTGCGCGCGCCGTGCGCCGCGAGCGGGTCAACTGTCGCGCGAACGCGGAGAGGAAGCGCATCTTGCGGTCGTACCGGGCTCCGCCGTCGGGCGCCTCCCGCATCCGCCCGGGCTTCTGGAGGTGGGCCGGAAGACCGCCTTTCGGCAGGTACATCGACGCCACGGTGATCGGCGCCTCGGCGAGGTCGACCTCGACGTACCGACCCTGGTTCGCGAACTCTCCCAGACCCCGAGCCAGTGGCTCCGGGCCCAGTTCGGCGCTCTCGGTGTGCATTTCACCCGGTGCACGCATCAGTGCCGTGCCACTCCACGTCCGGACTGCGACGGGCGCACGCCGAGTCAGGACCGCGACACCGTTGCGGCCCGCGACATCCCCCTCGTCGTACGTGAGGTGATAGTCGCCGAACACCCCCGACGGGATGGCCGCGGCACGCGCCCGCACCTCCTGAAGCGCGACCACATCGGGGCCGCGGTCGCCAAGCCAGTCCTCGAAGCCGCGCCGCTGCGCCGCGCGGATCCCGTTGACGTTGAAGGTCGCGATTCGCACGAGTCACAGTGTAGGGATCCGTCCGACGCGTCGTATCTCGCCACCGTCCACGCGCCGTCTGCCGGTTCTGCGGAGTTGACCGATTTGTGTGTGAACTCGAGTACGGGTTGCTAGCCTTC
Organism: Rhodococcus wratislaviensis; assembly: GCF_900455735.1. Classification (GTDB taxonomy): domain Bacteria; phylum Actinomycetota; class Actinomycetes; order Mycobacteriales; family Mycobacteriaceae; genus Rhodococcus_F; species Rhodococcus_F wratislaviensis. The sequence goes on from NZ_UAUI01000001.1 coordinate 336,064, forward strand.
CGGTGATTGAGGCCACATTGCCGGGGGGAGTTCTCGATGCTGATCGCGCGGACAGGCCCAGGAAGTGCCCGGCGAGGTGTAGCGACCGCGGCCCTGGCGGTATCGGTCGTCCTCGGCGTCGCGACGAGCCCCGCGCCTGCCATCGCGTCAGCCGAGACGTTCTTCTTCGACGACGTCGGTTCGACGGCCGTTCCGCGGGCGAACTGCGGTCCCGGTTCGCTGCCGGAAACGGGTTTGCAGGGCGACGTTCCGGCCGAGGACCGAAACAACGGCCGAAGCACTCAGGGGTATCGATGCAACATGTCGCTGGTCGGAGGCCTACAGGATCGCGGTGGCGGCCTGCTGTCGGTGACCTACGACCACTGCTCCTACACCAGCACGTTCTTCCCCGGGAACCTGCTCAACCCCACCACGCCGGGCGTACAGGTGCTCGACGTGTCGAACCCCGCGCAGCCGGTGTTGTCCACGACGCTGAACGAGCCCGCGATGCTGGGCGGAACCTGGGAAAGCCTGAAGGTCAACAAGGCACGCAAGTTGCTCGCGGCCACGGCGGTGCCGATCGCTGCCGGCACCGGTTACTTCTCCGTCTACGACATTTCCGACTGCGCCCACCCCCGGTTGCTCAACCGTGGTGCCGGTACCGACGCCACGATGCCACTGCCGTTCATCTCCCATGAGGGCGGCTTCTCCCCGGACGGCAACACCTACTGGGTGTCCGGCCCCGCACCGGGATTCCTCACCGCCATCGACATCAGAAACCCGGCCTCGCCGCGGATCATCTGGCAGGGATTACACGGACTCGGCGGGCACGGATTCGGCATCACCCCCGACGGGAACCGGATGTACCTGTCGAATCTCGGTGGGATCACCGTCCTCGACATCAGTGCGGTGCAACGCGGCGACCCGTATCCCACGGTGCCGCAGGTCGCCACCTACCTGTGGACCGACGGCTTCTTCAACCAGCACAGCATCCCGGTCACATATGGGGACAAGCCCTACATCTTCACAGTCGACGAAACCGGCGGTGGTGGAATCAAAGTGTTCGACGTCGCCGACCCGGCGCACGCCGAGATCGTGCAGAAGATCAAGCTCGAGATCCAGCTTCCGGCCAATACCGCCGCCAACCTTCGGTCGTCGCAAGGCGGCTCGGTGTTCTCCTACGATCCGCACTACTGCGTGGTCGACCGCCCAGCCGACCCGACCGCGCTCGCGTGCTCCTGGGAATCGTCCGGGATCCGCGTGTTCGATGTTCGCGATCTGAGCCGCATCAGCGAGATCGCCTACTACAACCCGCCGGCACAGACCGGCAAGAACGTTCAGCTCACCAACTCACCGCACGCACTGTCCTCGCTGATCGGTGTCTCACTCTTCAATTTCGTTCCGCTCGCCCGCGCCGTCTTCGAGGGCAAGACGGACCCTCGGGTCGCGTTCGGACCGCGCGCCGGAATGGTCGCGTTCGGCGACCTGTCCGCGGACTGGTGCTTCTCGCCTCCGGAGTTCCACGGCAACCAGATCTTGAGCTCGTGCAGCGACAACGGCTTCATGGCGTTGCAGCTCGACGACGCCGTTTATCAACCACCGGCGAATCAGGCTTCGACCTATGGGCAGTGACGCCATGTCCTCATCGTTCCGCCGTCCCCTCGTCCTTCTGCTGTGCGCCATCGTGCTCGGTGCTGCCGGGGTCGCCGCCGGAATGTTGCTGCAGTCGGAGCGCGACACGAACCCCGGCGGGGTCCAGTTGTCATCAGCGGACATCGGCTTCGCACAGGACATGTCGGTGCACCATGAGCAGGCCGTGCTGATCGCCCAGACGCTGCCGCAGGACGTCGATCCGCAGGTCCGGGTCATCGCCGACCAGATCGTCGTCACACAGACCTCCGAGATCGCGACGATGCGCGGCTGGCTCAACCTCTTCGACGAGCCGTTCACCACCCCGCACCCGATGCAGTGGATGCACGGATCGGATCACGCCATGAGCGACCCGGGCGGCGCACCCATGCCGGGAGCAGCGAGTACCAACGAGATCACCCAGCTCGCCCGCCTGCGCGGAGCAGATGCCGAGACACTGTTTCTACAGCTCATGATTCGGCACCACCAAGGGGGCGTCGACATGGCCGAGGCCGCCACCCACGCGGTTGCATCCGAACCGATCCGCCGCATCGCACGCGGGATGATCCGCGACCAGAGCAATGAAATCGCGGTGATGACAGCCATACTCGACACTCGAAACGCGAGACCGCTCCCCCACCCGTGAGGAGTTGAGGCTCTCGACCGGCACACCTCGAAAGACCACCCACGATCGTGTGCCGACGGTAGTCGCCCCCTCGGGTGCGTCCGCCCTTGCCCGGCCGCGGCGACTGTAGAAGCATTTCCGTAGGTGGACGCCGTCCGGCGACTACATGTCACGCCACTGCCGGGATCGAAACGGTGCAACCCGCGACGGCGTCCCCTGGGTCGCGGGTTGGTCCTGCCGACGGCTGCGGCGGGCCCGAGGAGGAAGCGTGGGAGCTCTGCTCGCACGCATCCCGGCCATCGGCAGCCGACGCTACCGATCGGAGAAACTATGACCACCGAAACCACTCCAGTCTCCATCCAGCGCGAGCCGGAACTGGCCGGACAAACCGTGGTCGTGATCGGCGGCAGCGCAGGCATCGGCCTCGAAACAGCTCGCCGCGCCCGCGCCGAGGGCGCCGAGGTCGTCCTCACCGGCCGCAACCCCGACCGGCTCGAGCAAGCAGCGACAGAAGTCGGCGCGCAACGCACCGCGGCCTTCGACGCCAACGACACGGCCTCCTTGGCGAGGTTCTTCCAGGAGCTGCCGACACCGATCGACCACGTGCTGGTCACGGCCGGGGGCCCGCGCTACGCGCCGCTGCTCGAGATGGACTCCGACGAGGTGCGCGAGCAACTCAGCGGACATGTGGTGCTGGGGCTCGAGGTCGCGCGCAACGCGGCGAGCAAGATGAGGCCCGGAGGCACGCTGCTACTCATGGGCGGAACCGGTGGCCGGCGCATCGGTCACGGACTGGGGATCGCCTCCGCCGCCACTGCGGCACTTCCCCCGTTCACGGCGGCCCTCGCGCTCGAGCTCGCGCCGGTGCGCGTCAACCTCATCGCCGCCGGCTTCGTCGACACCCCGCTGTCGGCTTCGCTGCTCGGAGATCGACTGGACGAGCGCCGGAACGAATTGCGGGCAACGCTTCCGATCGGCCGGGTCGTCGGCCCCACCGACGTCGCCGCACTGGCCGTCCACATCATGAGCAACACCGCGCTCACCGGTGCGACGTACGACATCGACGGTGGTCAGCAGTTCGTCTCCTGATGTCCAGACATCGAAACGTGGGTGGGTCGAAGTACCACCCCGATCAATCCCCAACTCGACCAGAGAGGCAACCAAATGAGCACGAATGAAGTTCACACCAACGAAGCGACCGACACGAATGTCGTGTCAGTCGACATGAAGCTGGAGGTCGTCGTCATCCCTGTCACGGATGTCGACCGCGCTACCGAGTTCTACACCCGGCTCGGTTGGAGACAAGACGTCACACCGCCGGGATCCGGCGTCGTCCAGTTCACCCCGCCCGGCGCCGACGCCTCGATCCATTTCGGCGCCGACCTCACAACGGCCGCACCCGGTTCCGCCAAGGGATACCTCATCGTCTCCGACATCGAGGCTGCCCGTGACCAGCTGGTTGCCGCCGGCATCGAGGTGACCCTGTTCCACCTCGGCACGGACGGCCCAGGCGACGGGCTGGACCCGGACCGTCGCAGCTACTTCTCGCTGGCGTCGTTCAGCGACCCCGACGGCAACGCCTGGGTGCTGCAGGAGATCACCACCCGGCTTCCCGGGCGCATCGACACCGCCGTCACCTCGTTCGGCTCTGCACGCGACCTCGCAACCGCGCTCCGGCGCGCGGCGGCCGCCCACGGCGGGCACGAAGAGCGCACCGGTGAGGAAGACCCGAACTGGCCCGACTGGTACGCCGAGTACATGGCCGCCGAACAGTCCGGGGCCGACCTGCCCACGTGAGGAGTTGTGAACGCCACGGCCATCTGCCGTGTCCACCGCGAGGCAGGCCATCTCCGACTCGCCCGAGCGGATCGAGCCATCCGCACGCGACCGTCACGAACTCCGTTGCTGCACAGTACTTTCGAGAACCCTCGCGCCGGGGATCCGCCGGATGTCGGGACGTTCGGTGAGGGACCTCGCGGCGGCACGACGACCGGAGCAGATCGCGCCGTCCATTCGAGGTGAGTCACAACTCGTCGACGCACGGCGATATCCAGACCATGAGAGGCGACACGCGCACACTGATTCCGTTCGTGGCAATGGTGACATGCATCGCCCTTGCTGCGGGCTGCCAGTCGACCAGCGAACACACCGGATCCGTCGACGGGACGACGATCCCGTGGGCCACGGTCCCCGCCGCACAGTCCGGTGGAGGTGCCGCGCCCCACCCACCGGATCCTCCCCCACCGACGGACCCGAACGTGGGTCCCGGTTCCCCCGATCCTCCCACACCGACAACACCGACAACACCGGGCCCGACGATATCCGGCATCCCAATCTTCCCGCACACAGCGCTGGTGACTCCACCCGTCCCCGGAGTTACGGCCAGTGGCGTGCACGTCGAGCGGCACGACGGGTTCGATCGCATCGTCTACGACTTCGGCGGCACATACGCGCCTGGCTGGCGCGCCGAATACGTCGCCGAGGCAACGCAACGCGGTCGAGAGACCGCGACACGAATCAACGGTCGATCGATACTGCAGATCTACTTCTTCGACACGGACTCCTCGGCCGAGAGTGGGATCGCCGCGTACAACGGACCGAACCCCTTGTCGGACCCCGCGGCGTACAGCGTCGTCGAGGTACACCTCACACCGAATTACGAGAGAGGCACCCAGTCGTTCGTCGGCCTCCGTACCGACTACCCGCAGTTCCAGGTCACGACTCTCACAGAACCGACGAGAATCGCCGTCGACATCCACGACTAGCACCGCATTCGGGCACTCGTCGCCCCGGCAGAGATTGCATTCCCGGGGCGACACGAGCCGACTTTCGTGACAGATCGTCAAACTCGTTGACATACTTGAAGTGATGACTATCCGGATAACGCTCGACGGCTTTCACAAGGATGCGATCTCGATGCGAGATAACAGGCCCGCAACCTCCGCACTGCAGCTCTACCGCACCTTTCAGCACCAGCACCCCCGAACTCCGGTCCCGGCCGACTACGTCACCGAATGCGGTTTCCGACTGGGACGTTGGCAGGACCGCCAGCGGATTGCCCGCATGCTCGGCACACTGCCGCCCCAGCGCATCGAGCAACTCGACGCGATCGGATTTCTGTGGAGTGATGACGACGACCCACTTCCGGCCGTGTCACGTACCGACGCCAAGCGGCGACGGATGCTCACCGCCATCGCCGCCTACCGCGAAGAACACGGCAACGCACTTGTTCCCGCGAACTATGTCACCGCAGACGGTGAACAGGTGGGCCAATGGCTCTACCGGGCGGTGAAGAAGTGGAGGGCCGACGCCTTGCCGGACAAGGAGCGTCGCACACTATCCGTGCTCGGCGTCTCCCCCGGTCCACGACCACGAGGCCCCCGAACATCAGCACACCTTGTCGGACACGTGAGGTAAGGCGGACAGCACGCAGGCCGAATAGTGTTGCTGTACAGATGTTCGAGTATCAGGTCATTCCCCGGACAGGTCGGCCGAAAGATCCCGAACCTCGACACCTGCAGGAATCTCGACCTCGGCGACCAACTCGGGCCGGTCGTCGAATTCGAGACGAAGAGCGCGGCACATGGTCGCGTGCATGTCGTAGAGGCTGGTGATGTAGGTCAGTTCCAGAATCTCGGGATCCGTCAGGTGGGTCTTCAGGACCGCGAATACCTCGTCCGGTACCCGGCCGCCGTCGTACACGAGGCCGTCGGTGTAGGCAAGCACGGCCCGCTCGAGTGCGGAGAAGCAGTCGCTGATCTGCCAGTGCGGAACGGCCGCGATCTTCCCCTCGGGCATCCCGAGGGAACGCATCTGCTTGCAGTGCTGAGAGAAGACGAATTGGCTTCCGCGCGCGTACCCGGCCCGGCCCTGCCCCAGTTCGCGCAGCAGCGGGTCCAGGGAGGCATTGCGGTAGAGCGAGAACCCGCGTACGGCGTGCCGGAACACATCCGGCGACTGGGCGAATACGGTCCACCAGTCGCCGGGAGTGCCGTGGACGGTGCCGTGATCGACGGCGGGATCTTTGTCAGGCCCGAACAGTCGATCGTAGAAGAAGAGGATCTTCTCGTCGGCGACTTCGGCGCGGGGCACTTCACGTAAGCGGGGCACTGCGGCTCCTTTCGGACGGCGGGCAGGGTCAGGATGCGGTGGGTACGCGCCGGTCGGCGGCGGTCCTCGGTTCGTGCGAGACATCGGCTTCGGTGAAGGTGCGGGTCCAGCAGGCGAATTCGAGCAGGACGCCATCCGGGTCCTGGAAATAGAACGAGCGCACGAAGGTGCCCGGGTGCACGTGCCGGGACACGCCGGAGGGACTGTCGTCGTGGTTGAGTATCCGGCTGACCTTGATTCCTTCGGCCTGCATCCGGCTGTAGTACTCGTCGAACTGTTCCGGGGGCACCGCGAACGCGACGTGATTCATCGATCCCACCGCACTGGCGAGTTCGCCCTCGTCGGGCAGTCCTTTGGGGGCGGCGAGACCGGGCGCGGCCTCGGGGGAATCGGCTAGCCAGAAGAAGGCAATGGTGTTGCCGTTGCCGCAGTCGAAGAAGAAGTGCTGACCCAGGTCCCCCGGCAGCTCGATGGTCTTGATCAGGGGCATGCCCAACACGCCCGAGTAGAAATCGATGGTGCGTTGCATGTCCGAGCACACCAGCGCGAGGTGGTTGATACCACGAAGTTCGTACTTGGAGTTCGAAGTGCTCATAGCGGTCCTTCCGATGTGGTGAAGTCGTCGCGAGAAGGGTTAAAAAATGACTTGACAGTCATGTCATCTATTGGGAGAGTTTGTCTGTGAGCAAGTCATCTGTCAATACCCCGTCCACGCCGGCGACGGCCGACACCCTGACCGCGCGTGGTCGCAAGACGCGTGACGCACTCCTCGACGCCGCGCAGAAGGTGTTCGAGACGGTCGGATTCCTCGACACCAGGGTCGAACACATCGCCCAGGAGGCGAAGGTCTCCTACGGCACCTTCTACCGCTATTTCGAGTCGAAGGACGACGTGTTCCGGGAGCTGAGCACGCGACTGTTCGAGGACATGCACCGCCGGGAGCCGACCGATACGGATTTGTCTCCGGCGGAGAAGCTGATCGCCTCCAACCGCTCGTACTATCAGGCCTATCGCCGAAACGCCCGACTGATGGCGATCGTCGAACAGGTCGCGACGTTCAACGCCGAGTTCCGCGAACTCCGACACGAGCACCGTCGTCAGTTGATCGACCGGACCTCCCGCGCCATCGCACGCTGGCAGCAGGACGGCCTGGTGACGGCCACCCTCGACCCGGTACTGGCCGCCCGCGCCATGGCCGCCATGGTCGACCACACCCTGTACCTGTGGTTGATCCAGGGCGACGAGGCCGACGAGGCGGCTCTGCTCGACACCCTCGACCAGATGTGCCTCGGCGCACTCGGGCTGAACCGGGATTGAGCACCGAATTTTTCATCCCTTCTCATCCCCCAAAGGCAAGCACCATGACAACGCATGCGCCGCCCTCGACCGCCACTGATGAGATCCCCCCGGGCGCACTCGACGGCCTGCGGGTACTCGAACTGGGCACCTTGATCGCCGGCCCCTACTGCGGACGACTGCTCGGAGACATGGGGGCCGACATCATCAAGATCGAGGCCCCGGATCGTCCTGACCCACTGCGGGATTGGGGGCAGGCAGAGGGTGGACACCAGTACTTCTGGTCCGTGCACGCCCGCAACAAGCGATGCGTCAATCTCGACCTGCGAACCGAAGCAGGACGGCAGATCTTCCTCGACCTCGTCGCCACCGCCGACGTCGTCGTCGAGAGCTTCCGGCCCGGAACCCTCGAACGCTGGGGCGTCGGCTACGACGTCCTGCGGGAGATCAACCGGAGGCTGGTCTTGGCACGGGTCTCCGGATACGGCCAGACCGGGCCGTACGCCGGCCGTCCCGGATACGCCTCGGTCGCCGAAGGCATCAGCGGATTGCGCCACCTCAACGGGTTTCCCGGACAGGCGCCGCCGCGGCTCGCCCTCTCCCTCGGAGACAGCCTCGCCGGGATGTTCGCCTTCCAGGGTGTCCTCGCGGCACTGATCGCGCGCGAGCGCACCGGACGGGGACAGATCGTCGACGCCGCGCTCACCGAGGCAGCCCTGGCAATCCAGGAATCCACCGTTCCGGACTACCACAAGACCGGGCACGTCCGGCAGCCCTCCGGCACCCGACTCGATCGCGTCGCACCGTCCAATCTGTACCGGACGCAGGACGGACTGTGGGTGATCATCGCGGCCAACCAGGACACCCTGTTCGCGCGCCTCGCTGCCGCGATGGGTCGTCCGGAGCTGGCCACCGACATCCGCTACGCCACCCACACGGCGCGCGGTGATCACCAGGACGAACTCGACGCGCTCATCGCGGAGTGGGCGGCCGGCTTCCCGGCCACTGACCTGATCGAACTGTTGACCAAGTTCGAGGTGGTCACCGGACCGGTCAACACCGTTGCCGAGGTACTGGCCGACCCGCAGTTCAACGCACGCGAGATTTTCGTCGACCATGTCGACCCGTCCGTCGGGCCCGGAGACGAAGGATTCGACCCGGAACCGGTGAAGGGAGTCGGGGTCATCCCGAAACTCAGCGAGACCGCGGGCGGGGTCCGCTGGGGCGGGCCAAGCAGACCGGGAACCCACACCGACGAGGTCCTCACCGAGCTCCTCGGTTACGACGCCGAACGGCTCGCCGCGCTGCGCGATCAGGGCACGATCTCATGACCGAGACCCCACCGAGGGTCGACATCCGCGAGGTCGGACCCCGCGATGGACTGCAGATCGAGAACCCCATTCCCACCGAGGCCAAGCTGAAGCTGATCGACGCACTCGCGGCCACCGGCGTCGGTCGCATCGAGGTCACGTCCTTCGTCTCCCCCCGAGCCGTCCCGGCATTGGCCGACGCCGAGGCCGTCGCCGCCCACCTCCGCCGCTGGCCGCAGGTGACGTTCTCGGCGCTGGTGGCCGGTCTCGGCGGGGTGAAGCGGGCACTCACGGCCGGCATGTCCCGCCTCGAGTACGTCGTGTCCGCCTCCGACGGGCACAACCGAGCCAACGTCGGCCGCAGCAGCGAGGAGTCGATCGCGCTGATCGCCCCCGTCGCCGAACTGGTCCACCAGGCCGGCGGCCATCTCGAAGTGATCATCGCCATCGCCTTCGATTGTCCGTTCGACGGCCCGACCCCACCGGATCGGGTGGCCGAAATCGCTCGCCGTGCAATTCTTTCGGGCGCGGACGCCCTGTCGGTCGCCGACACCATCGGTACCGCGACACCGGTGCGCACCACCGACGTGCTCACCCGGGTACGCGCCGCCGCCCCCGACATCGATCTCGGCCTGCACCTGCACAACACCCGCGGTCAGGGCCTCGCCAATGCATGGGCGGCGTCCACCGTGGGCATCCGCCAATTCGACGCCTCCGTCGGTGGCCTCGGTGGTTGCCCTTTCGCGCCCGGCGCCAGCGGCAACATCGCCACCGAGGAACTGGTCTACATGTTCGAAGATGGTGGCATCACCACCGGCATCGACATCGACAAGGAACTCGTCGCCGCTCGACTGGCTGAGCGCCTGCTCCACAAATCCCTCGCCAGCGGACTGCTCCAGGCCGGAGGCCTACCGGTACCGGCCGGCACCGCCTGCAATTGACCACCTCGCTGCCGCCACCGGGACGGACGACCCGCTTCGCCGCCCACAGCGGTAGCACCGCACGGAAGTGACGAATGATCATGAACGACTTGGCCGATCGCTTCTTCGCCGCCGTCAGTGACGGCGACGAGACGACGCTGACCGAACTTTATGCACCTGACGCACGGATCTGGCACAACGACGACGGGCGCGAGCAGACGGTCACCGAGAACCTGCGCGTGCTGCGCTGGCTCTCACGCACCCTCGACGACCTGCGCTATGAGGACATCCGCCGGCACGAGTTGCCGGACGGCTTCGCTCAGCAGCACGTACTGCGCGCCACGTTGCCCGGGCACGGGCTGCTGGAGGTGCCGGCGAGCCTGTTCGTCCGCGTCGTCGGCGGCCGGATCACCCGCATCGACGAATACGTCGACTCCGCCGCCACCCAGCCTCTGCGCACGCTGGCCGCCCACCCACGGGAGCACTGACATGACCGACACCCGTTCCGACGTTCCCCTCGCCGAACTGTGCGCGCGGATGCGCTCGTTCATCGACGAGGCCGTCATCCCCGCCGAACCCGTCCTGGTGAACGAGGACGGGGCCGCGCACGAGGCACTCGCCGAATTGCGCGAGCGAGCCAAGGGACTCGGCCTGTGGGCGCTCGGCCACCCCGCCGAACTCGGGGGCGGTGGCGTCCCCTTCCTCGACTTCGTCTACCTCAACGAGATCATCGGACGGTCGGAATTCGGCCAGATGGCCGTCGGCTCGGTCTCCATGCAGGACACGCTGATGCTGCACAAACACGGCACCCCCGAGCAGAAGCAGAGATGGATACCCCCGATGGTCGCCGGCGACCTGCTCCCCTCGGTCGGTCTGACCGAGCCGGAAGTGGCTGGCTCGGATCCCACTCTGGTCGCCACGCGTGCCGAGCTCGACGACGACACCTGGGTGATCAACGGGCACAAGTGGTTCACCACCGGAGTCCAGGACGCGGGCTACTGTTCGGTCTTCGCCCGGACCGAACCCGACACCACCCCGCGGCACGAGCGCATCAGTGCGATCATCGTGCCGACCGACACCCCCGGGTTCGAGATCGTCCGCTCGATCCCCACGATGGGGCACAATCCGAGTGATCACTACGAGGTCCTGCTCACCGACGTCCGTGTTCCGGCCTCCGCCCTCCTCGGCGAGCGCGGCAAGGGTTTCGCGGTGGCCCAGGACCGGCTCGGCCCTGGGCGGATCTTCCATTGCATGCGCTGGCTCGGGCAGGCGCAGCGGGCATACGAGCTGATGTGTGACCGCGCGAACACCCGCTTCACCCACGGTTCCCTGCTCGCCGAAAAGGGCGAAGTGCACCGCTACATCGCTGAATCCGCCGCCCAGATCCACGCCGCCCGGCTCATGACGCTCGATGCCGCCCGAGCGATGGACGCCGGAGAGGATGCCCGGGTACGCATCGGGTTGGTGAAGTTCTGGGGTGCCCGCATGCTGCACGACGTCGTCGACCGTGCCATCCAGATCCACGGAGCCCTCGGTCTGACCGCCGATACCCCGCTCGAACGGATGTACCGGCAGGCGCGGTACGCACGAATCTACGACGGACCCGACGAAGTTCACCGCATGTCCACCGCCCGTCGGTTGCTGCGCGATCCGGAGGCCGCCCCGTGGCGATGACTCACGCCCCCGTCACCCTCGAAGACGGCGTCCGCGCCGTTCTGACTGCCGCCTACGGAACAGGGACGACCGTCGGGGAACCCCGGCAACTCACCGGCGGTGCCAGCCGGCAGGTGTGGGCCGTCGACGCCGAGAGCCCGGACGGGCGTCCTCTTCCGGTGGTGCTGCGCCGCGACCCTCCCGGGCACGGCGACGTCGCCCGGATGCGTACGGAGGTGGCGTGCCTGCGGGCCACCGCCTCCGCCGGGGTCCCGGTGCCCGCGGTCCTCGCTTCCGGCGACACCGCGCCCGGCATCGACGCTCCGTACCTGCTCATGGACAAGGTCGAGGGAGAAGCACTCCCCCGGCGGCTGCAGCGGGATCCGGCGTTCGAGGCGGTGCGCCGCCACCTCGCCGTGGACATGGGTTACGTGCTCGGCCGGATCCACCGCACTCCCCTGGACACTCTCGACATGCTCGACGCCACCGACCCGGTGGACGCGATCGAGGCCGTCTACCGCGACCTGAACGATCCCCGTCCGGCGGTCGAGGCGGGCCTGCGGTGGTTGCGCGACCACCGCCCGACCGATCGCCCGCATGCATTGGTACACGGCGACTTCCGGATCGGAAACCTTCTCGTCGACGGAACCGGCATCCGCGGGGTGCTCGACTGGGAACTCGCCCACCTCGGTAATCCCGTCGAGGACCTCGGCTGGCTGTGTGTGCGGGCCTGGCGGTTCGGTGCGCCCGCGCCGGTCGCCGGCATCGGCACCCGCGAACAGCTCCTCGACGGCTACGAGAAGGCCACCGGGACACGCCCCTCGGTGTCCGAACTGCACTGGTGGGAAGCCTTCGGAACGCTGAGATGGTTGGTACTGAGCAGGTTTCAGGCCGAACGTCACTTCGGTGGGGCGGAGCCGTCCCTGGAGTTGGCGGCAATCGGACGGCGGGTCTGCGAATCCGAGTACGACTTGCTCGATGTGCTGGGTTTGCTCGACGACTCCGTGCCTACTCCACCGCCCACCCCGCCCGGACCCACCGTGCACGGGCGGCCCAGCGTCACCGAGATCGTCGATCTGGTCACCGACACGCTGGCGACCGACATCGGCCCCACCCTCGAGGGCACGCACGAACGGCAGCGGTATCTCCTGCGGATCTGCGTCAACCTGCTGCGCACCGCGGGACGCGAACTCGACGCCGGGAACGGCATCGATTCCGTTCTCGGTGACGCCCTCGGTGCACTCGGGTGCGCCTCCGAGGCCGAGCTCGCCGCCCGGCTGCGCGAGGGAGCGGTGGACTGTTCGAACGACGAAGTGCGCCGCGCGATCTCGATTGCGGTGCTGGCCCGTCTGCGTGTGGCCGCTCCCCGGCACCTGAACCGATAGAACGCGAACAACAGGCAGTGCCCGGCGGATCCGTCCGCCGGGCACTGCCTGTTTTCGACGAAGCCGATGTCGGTCGTCAGTGGGAGACTGCCAGTTCCCGCGGATCCTCGTCGGCCGTCATCGCCGGCCGGGTGTGTCGACGGGTTCCGGGAATCCTGCTCACCAGCGGCCCCAGCGCCCATCGGACCAGGCTGATCACCCCGTACGGGAGGACGAAGATGAAGACGATCAGCGCCGCCCCATAGGTCATACCCGCCGCCGATTGATTGATCTCCGCTGTCCACTGCGGCACGTACTGCACGAAGAACGCACCGAACACGACGCCAGGAACGGTGCCGAGGCCGCCGATGACGATCATGGTGATGAAGGCGATCGCCAACGGCAGCCCGAATGCCTCGGGGCCGACATACTGGACCACGAAGCTGTACAGCACGCCGCCCACACCGGCGAGGGCCGCGCTGAGCGCGAACACCGTCGTCTTCGTGCGGGTGGCCGGGACACCGAGGGTGGTGGCCACGGCTTCGTAGTCTCGGATTCCGATCAGTGATCGCCCGATCCGGCCCGTGGAGAGCCGTCGCACGACGAGGTAGGCGATCAGCGCCACCGCCAGGCACAGGTAGTACACCCACTGGTCGCGTTCGAGCCCGCTGAATCCGGGCGGTTCGGCGCCGGCGATGTTGATTCCCGCCTGCCCGTCGGTGACGTGTTCGAACCGCTTGATCACCGCGGGGGTCACCAGCGCCAGACCCAGCGTGGCAAGCGCCAACTGGAGTCCGTACAGGCGAAGGGCGGGCAGACCGAACAGGTACCCGATGACGTAGCAGACCGCGAACGCGATCGGAAGGAGCAGCAGGTACGGGACGCCGTGGTTCTCGACCAGCACCGCGCTGAGGTAGGCGCCGACGGCGAAGAAGAAGCCGTGGCCGAGCGAGATCTGACCGGTGTTGCCGGTCAGCAGGTTCAGCCCCAAGCCGACCACCACGTACACCAGCACCATGGAGCGGTCGAAGTTGACGTACGGCGCCGACACCAGCGGTGCCACCGCCGCTACGAGGACCACCAGTGCGACTGTGGCCCTTGCCAGCCACCGCGGTGGTTCGAGTTCGGCGCGGGGCCGGCGAAGCAGTTCGATAATTCTCATACCCGGGCCACCTTCCGCGCACCGAACAGGCCCTCGGGTTTGAGGAGCAGCACCCCGAGGATGAGGGCCAACGCCACGGCCTGTTTGAAATCGTGTCCGATCCAGGAAACGTAGGTTCCGGCAAGATTTTCCGCGACACCTACGCACAACCCGCCGACAAGAGCGCCGACCGGGCTGTCGAGGCCGCCGAGGACGGCGGCGGCGAATGCGTAGATCAGCGAGGCGACGAGCATGTTCGGTTGCAGGAACAGTTGCGGCGCCGCGAGGGTGGCGGCGAGGGCCCCGACGGCCGCGGCGAGGCCCCAGCCGATCATCAGCATGCGGCCGACGGGGACCCCGATCAGTTGCGCGGAGTCGGGGTTGGCGGCCGCCGCCCGCATCGCCAATCCGACCTTGGTGCGTTGGAACAGGACGAACAGCAGCGCCGCGACCACGCTGACGGCGCCGACGATCACCAGTGACTGCTGGGAGACCGCGACCGGACCGAGGGTGAGCACCCGTCCGGCGGCGATCGCCGGGAACTCCTTGCTCTGCACACCCCAGATCCACCCTGCGGCACTGTTGAGTACCAGCATCAGGCCGAGTGTGATGATGACCAACGGCATGTGGTTCGGTGAGGACGCCAGCGGCCGGATCAGTACTCGTTCGGCGGCGGCGCCACCGATGAAGGCCACCACCATCGAGCCGAGGACAGCGAGGAGCAGTGGCGCACCCCACTGGTGGAACTGCCACGCGAAGAAAGCCGAGAACATCGCCATCTCGCCCTGCGCGAAGTTGACGATCCCGGAGGCTCGGTAGACCAGGACGATGCTCAACGCGAACGCGCCGTACAGTGCGCCCCACGTGAGCCCGTCCACCAACTGTTGAAGAAATACATCCATGACCACTCTCCTGTGCTCAGTAGCCGAGGTAGGCGCGTCGCACCGACTCGTCGTGGGCCAATCCGGCGGCGGCGCGTTGGGTGACGACACGACCTGCGTCGACGAGCACCGCGGACGTCCCGATGTCGAGGGCCAGATGCGCGTTCTGTTCGACGACGAGGATCGTCGTGTCGGTTTCCTCGCTGATCCGGCCGAGCACGCGAAATACCTCCTGGGTGATGCGTGGTGCCAGGCCGAGGGACGGCTCGTCGAGCAGCAGCAACCGCGGGCCTGCCACGAGGGCCCGGGCGATCGCGAGCATCTGTTGTTCACCGCCGCTGAGCCCGCCCGCCTGTTGCCGACGTCGTTCCCGTAGCCGCGGGAAGAAGTCGTACCAGTGCTCGATCGCCCGGTCGGTGGCGGCGACCGAAGTGGTGTATCCACCGACGCGGAGGTTTTCCTCCACCGTCAGATCTCCGAACGTGCCTCGTCCCTGGGGGACGTGGGCCACGCCGAGTCGGGCGATCCGGTCGGTGCGCATGCCGGTGACGTCGCGGCCGTCGAGGGTGATGCGCCCTGTGGTACGCACCAACTGGCAGATCGATCGCAGAATGGTGGTCTTCCCGGCGCCGTTCGCGCCGAGTACCACGGTCACCTGCCCTGCCGGCACCTGGAAGTCGATGCCGTGCAGCACTTCCGCGCGCCCGTACCGGGCATGCAGGTTTTCGACGGTGAGCATGTTCATGCGGCACCGCCCAGGTATGCCTCGATGACCTCGGGATGGGCAGCGACCTCGGCCGGTTCGCCCTCGGTGACCTTCTGCCCGAAGTTCAGCACCACCACGCGGTCGGAGATCGACATCACCATGGCCATGTGGTGCTCGACGAGCAGCACCGAGAATCCCCGTTCGTCGCGCAGGCGTCGGACCGTGTCGGCGAGTTCGAGGACCTCCTCGTGGATCAGGCCGTTCGCCGGTTCGTCGAGCATCAGAAGTCGGGGTCGTTGCATCAGTGCGCGTGCGAGCTCGACCCGTTTGAGCGTGCCGTAGGGCAGGTTGCCTGCCAGTTCGCGGCCGACGTGCTCGAGATTCATCGATTCGAGCAGCGCCCAGGCCTCCTGCTGTTCGTCGGCCTCCTCCCGGCGGGTGCGCGGCAGTCCCAACGCGGTGGCGAGGAAACCTGCCCGGGTGCGTGAGTACGCCCCGGTAAGGATGTTGTCGAGCACCGAGAGCGTCGGGAACAAGCCGATGTTCTGGAACGTGCGCGCGATTCCGGCGTCGGCGACAGCGTCCGCCGACAGCGCGAGCAGATCGGTGGACCCGAAGGTGATCTGTCCCGAATCCGGTTGGTACAGCCTGCTGATGCAGTTGAACAAGGTGGTCTTCCCGGCGCCGTTCGGGCCGATCAGCCCGACGATCTGTCCGGGCTCGATCGTGAACGACGGTCCATCGAGGGCGACGACTCCGCCGAACCGCAGGCGAACGTCGCTCACCTGCAGCGCGGGCACATCCGGGGGCCCGGCGCTCATCGGTCGGTGCTGCGGGTGACCACAGCGTCGTAGTGCCAGCTGCCATCGCGGAAGGTCATCGGAGCCATCGAGGTGATCGCGTACGGGTAGTCCGCGCTGGTATCGAAGGTGACGCCGTCGATGGACAGGTCCGTGGTGACTCCGTGCAGGTTCTGGACGGAGTCGAGCAGATCGGCGCGGGTGCACCCCTTCATCTGTTCGAGGGCGGCGACCAGCAGCTGAGCAGTGTTGTACCCGGTCGCCGCGATGGTGTCGGTGGACTTGATCGCATCGGCGTGCCGCTCGGCGAATGCCCGCCAGTTGCGCATGCCCGGTCGCTGGTCGTGGTCGGTGCTGCTGGCGTCGTAGATCCAGGAGAAGGAGTGCACATCTTCGGCGGCGTCGAGACCGGCCGGGGCCAGGACGAAGTTGGTGTCGGTGGCACCGGAGTAGATGTAGGTCTCCGGCTTCCAGCTCAGCTCGTGAGTTTTCTTCAGGGACTGTGTCACGAAGCTGGCGGTGGCGAAGTTGACGAACACGTCGGCCCCGGAGTTCGCGAGGTTGACGACCTGGGAATCCACGGACGGTGTGGTCTGTTCGTACGACTGCTGCGCGACGATTCGCGCACCGCTGCCGTCGAGGGCGGATGTCAAGGCCGCGAGGCTGCCGTTGCCCATGCTGTCGTTCGGATACAGCACCCCGACTTTCGCTTGCGGGTGATCTCGCAGGATCTGCTCGGCGCGCTCGGCGACCTCCCAGCCGGTCTGCGGGTTGACCGCACCGGCGACCACGGGCCGTCTGTCGAGGGTGGCGAGCAGTTCGTCGGTGCCGGTCATGGGGAACACCAGCGGGACGTTCTTCTGCGCGAGATAGTCGACGACGGCGAGGGTCGACGCGGTGCCGATCAGGTTCTGGATCGCGAACACCTGCTGCTGTTCGACCAGCGACCGGACGTTGCCGACCGTGCGCGCCGGGTCGTACCCGTCGTCGAGTGCGGTGTAGACGATCTTGCGGGACTTGCCATCACCCATGGCGACGCCGCCCGTAGCGTTCAACTCGTCGAACAGGGCCGATGCCGCGGTCGCCTGAGGCCCGGCGATCGATTGCACCAAGCTGGTGCCGAAATGGATCTCGGTGTCGGTGATGCCCGGGTCGCAGTCACCTGCGGCGGTCGCAGTGTCGCGGCCCGAGCATGCGCTCAGGGACGCGGTGGCGCACAGGGCTGTCAGGCCCACGGCGAGGATGCGTTTCATGGTCGCTCCATGGTGGAAGGCGTGGAAGCCCGAAGTAAGTCGGGCTCAGGTTTTCGGCAGGGCGCAGCGACGGCGACCGGGAGTCGTCGCCGCCGTGCGCTGTGTGGGGCCTAGACAGTTACGTGAGAGAAGCGTTCACGCAGGTCTCGTTTGAGGACTTTTCCGGTGACGTTCCTGGGCAGGGTGTCGATGAAGACGACCCGCCGGGGTACTTGGAATCCGCCGAGTTGTTCTCGGCAGGTGGTGATGATGTCGTCGGCGGTGGCGGTGGCGCCTTCACGGAGAACGACGACCGCACAGACTAGTTCTCCCCAGGTCTCGTCCTCGACGCCGATCGCCGCGGCCTCGGCGACGGCGGGGTGACGGTAGAGAGCCTGCTCGACGGTCAGAGACGCGACATTCTCCCCGCCGCTGATGATCAGATCCTTCTTTCTGTCGATGATGTAGACGAAGCCCTCGTCGTCTCGGCGGACCAGGTCGCCGGTGTGGAACCATCCGTCGGTGAATGCGGAGGCGGTCGCGTCCTCGTCGTGCCAGTAGCCGGTCATCACCTGGTCGCCGCGGATCACCATCTCCCCCACCTGACCGGTGGGCACGTCGCGCATCGTGTCGTCGACGATGCGGATGTCGACCAGGCGCATGGGTTTGCCTGCGGCGGAGAGTAGTTCGCTCTCACCACTTGCGGCACGCCGGTGCGCGTCGTAGTCGAGGTGCAGCACGTTGCCGGCGAGCTCCGTCATGCCCATGCCCTGGTAGAAGTCGCAGCGGAGGCGTTCGAGCCCCTGACGCAGTACTGGGGCTGGGATTGCCGACGAGCCGTAGCCGATTGCCTGTAGGGAGCTGAGGTCGTGGTCGTCGAGCGCGGGATCCTGGAGCAGAAAGTTGATCATGGTCGGTGCCAGGCCCGTCTGCGTGACCTGCCACCGTTCCACGAGACTCAGGAACGTCGCATTGTCGTACGTGCGGAGAATGCCGACGGTGCAGCCCATCAGGTGGTTGAGCAACGTCACGTACCCGCCGACGTGGCACAGCGGGAAGCAGAACAGGAAGACCGTGTCCTCCGGCAGTGCCCACTGCAGCGCCGACGACGTGATCCCGCTGACCAGGTTGCGATGACTGATCATCACACCTTTCGGCGTGCCGGTGGTGCCCGACGTGTACACCAGCCACGCAATGTCGTCCGGTGCCGGCCGCACCGCCGGCGCCGGCGCCGGCCCGTCGCCCACGAACTCGTCCCAGCCGAGGGGTCCCGGGGCGGTTCCGATGGAGACCACGGTGTGCACGGACGGGATTCGATCGCGAATCTGTGCGATAGTGCCGGCGAACTCCGCGGCCATGATCAGCACGGTCGCACCGGAGTGCTCGATCAGCGCGGCGATCTGGTCGGGATGCAAGCGGAAGTTGAGGATGGTCAAGGCCATCCCGGCCATCGGCACACCGTAGTAGCAGTCGAAGTATTCGGTGCAGTTCGTGGACAAGATTGCGACCCGGTCCCCCGGAGCCGCGACGCCGAGCAACGCGCCTGCAAGCCTTCTGCTGCGGTCACGCAGCTCGGAGTAGGTCACTGCCTCGTCCTCGAATCGCAGCGCGATCCGGCCGGGATGTTTGCGCGCGCCGTACTCGACGATGTCGCTGACCAGCATTCAGTTTCTCCTAGGTACTGGTGAGGTGGCGGTGGAATCGGTGCTCACCGGATCGCGAGGGGGTTGATCGGCGATCCCACACCGCGAGTGAACTGTAGGGGCGGTCCGGCGTAGAAGAAGTCGTAGATGCCGTCGGCAGCGCAGGAGGCGGACAGCTCCTCGAAGTCGAGCAACTCGGCAAGGGTCATGCCCATGTCCCGGATGAGCACCATGTGAAGCTCGAACAACGCCCCGGGGTTCTCACCGGGCATCACCTCGACCGCCCAGTTGTCCGAGCCCACCACCGCGACGTCGCGCTCGCGCAACCAGGACGCGCACGACAGACTCAGACCCGGTTCACCGGCCATGAAACCCGCCGGGTCGTGATCGGCGAGAAACTTTGCGCGCCAACCTGTGCGGATCATCACGATGTCGCCCGAACCGATCTCGACGTTCTGAGCTGCGGCGACGGCGTCGAGTTCGTCCGGAGTGATAGCGGTCCCGGCCTCGAGCCAGTCCACACCGCGCGCCCGGGCCACGTCGAGCAGTACGCCGCGCCCGGCGATCCCCTTCGCCTGGGTATGAATTCCGCACTTGTCGGCACCCTTGACGGTGACGCCGGATCCCGGATGCCCGTTGTAGAGCTGATCGTCGTAGTGCACATGGGACAGCGAGTCGTACTGCGAGCCCGCCTGCAGCGGCATGAAGACATAGTCGTCGGCCCATTTGAAGCCGCCGGGAAGCACCTGCTCCTGCCCGTTCTCGGCCATCAGCCGGATCGGATTGATCCGATTGCCTCCCGGCTGCGGCCCGTCACCGTCGAGTGGGATGCCCAGTTCGAAGATCGTGCCGGTCCGAATCAACGCTGCGGCGGCCGCGACACACTCGGGCGTGATGAGGTTCGTGGTCCCCCGCTCGTCGTCGACGCCCCAGCGACCCCAGTTGCTCACCCGTCGGCCCAGCTCTCGCATATCGGATACGGACGTGGTCATCCTGCCTCCTCGGCAATCGAACAAAGTATGACGTGACAGTCATGTCAACTATGCGAATTGTGACCTCCAGCACCCCCGGTGTCAACACCGGAACTACGGAAGGGTCCGAGCCTGCCGGCCATGGAAACACGATGCGAGGAAGATGAGCTCATGGATGTGCCCCACCGTGTCGGCGTGCTCGTGTTCGACGGCGTGAAGATGCTCGACGTCGCCGGTCCATCCGAGGTCTTCACGGAGGCCAATCGACTCGGCGCCACGTACGAGTTGGTGCTGTGCTCTGTCGGGGCGGTCGACGTGACCGCGTCCACCGGGATGCGGATTTCCGTCGATGCCGATGCCGCGGACACAGGCCATCTGTCAACCGCGCTGGTGATGGGCGGCGATATTTTTCCGTCGACGCCGGTGAGCCCGGAACTCGCCGGTGCGGCCACCACGCTGGCCGGCGATGCCGACCGGATGGCCTCGATCTGCACTGGTGCGTTCATCCTGGCGGCGGCCGGGCTCCTCGACGGCCGGCGCGCGACCACCCACTGGCAGCACGCCGCTACCCTTGCGCGCGGGTATCCCCGGATCACCGTGGAACCCGACGCCATCTTCGTCGAGGACGGCACCATCTTCTCCTCGGCAGGGGTCACAGCCGGCATCGACTTGGCCCTGGCTCTCGTCGAACGCGATCACGGCACCGAACTGGCACGAGCGGTAGCCCAGTCGCTCGTGGTGTTCCTGCAGCGACCCGGCGGTCAGTCTCAGTTCTCCCCCAGCTTGCGCGGGCCGCGGCCCCGCACCGGACAGCTCCGCAAGGTGGTCGATGCCGTGGCCGCAGACCCCACCGGTGACCACTCCATCACCCGACTCGCCGCGCGCGCCAACGTCAGCCCCCGGCATCTCACCAGGCTGTTCCAGGACGAGCTGGCACCACCCCGGCCAAGTACGTGGAGCTGATCCGATTCGACACCGCCAAAGCCATGCTGGATGCAGGACACACGTTGACTTCCGCGGCTCAGCACAGCGGGTTCGGCAGCCCGGAGACCTTACGACGCAGTTTCATCCAGCATCTCGGTGTGTCGCCCCGGGCGTATCGGCAGCGATTCCACTCCACCCAGCGCTGAAAGCAGCCGCCAGGGCATGTCCCGATCTGTGCGGAAGTGGACCGGAATGCCGGTTTCCGCCGCGGTTGACGATGCCACTGTGAAGTAGAGCAGCCGCACCCCGCGGACCACTACTCCGGAAGCGAGAAACGCATGACCGACACTGTCGCAGGCATCGACATTCCCGACACCGCCCTGGTCACCGAGGCAACCGAACTGGTGCGGGAGGCCGCGAACCCGTTGATCTACCACCATTCCCGCCGCGTGTTCCTGTTCGGTTCCCTCCGAGCCCGTCACCAGAAGGTCACGTTCGATCCCGAGCTGTTTTACGTCGGAGCGATGTTCCACGACCTCGGCCTCACGACGAAATACCGCCGCACGGATCAGCGATTCGAGATCGACGGCGCCGACGAGGCCCGCAATTTTCTCCGCTCCCACGGAATCGGCGAAGACGAGGCAGACACCGTGTGGACGAGCATCGCACTTCACACCACGCCCGAGATTCCACTGCATATGGCACCGGAGATCGCGCTGCTCACCCGGGGAGTCGAACTCGACGTACTCGGTATCGGCTACGACGCGATCACCGACGAGGAACGCGCCGCCGTCGTTGCCTCCCACCCGCGGCCGAACTTCAAGAACGAGATCCTCGCTGCCTTCACGGGCGGTCTCGAAGACCGCCCGGACACCACGTTCGGCAACGTGAAGGCCGATGTGCTGGCACACTTCGTACCCGGCTTCGTTCGGGGTGACTTCGTCGATGTGATTCTGAATTCTGCTTGGACTGAATGATTTCCGTCCCGGTTCCTCAGTTGACACCGCCCGGCAGAAGACGTTGCAGCATTGCTGCTGCCGAAATCCAGTCCAGCTCCACTATCTCGGCTGCGCGTTCGTCACCGACACACCCTCGAACTTTGGCTTCGAAATCTGTGACGGATGCCGGCCGGCCCGGATGGCCCGTGGGCAGTTCAACCACGGCCTCGAGATGTGATCCGTCACGGAGTTCGACGATTACCGTGCAGTCTCCATCGAGCACACCCTCCCCCACGGGCTCGGCAACCACGCTGACGCTGTCGAGGATGTTCCGAACTTCCGGCCGCTGCACGGCAGCGTCGGTGAAGCTCCCGATATCGGGGAACCCGTCCAGCAGGGCGGCCGCTATACCGTAGTTCAGCGAGAACTTGCCTTCCAGACCCGAACTCGGATAGTTGTGGATCAACGGCAGTACCGCGCTGCGCGGAGTGTGCAGTCGTATGCGGGCGATGTCGTCGATCGACAACCTACCCAGCGACCGGATCGCAGCGATCGGACGCTGGAGCGCGTAGCAACACGGGTGAAGCTTCAGCCCGAGACCATCCGGAATGATGGGACCTTCGACCTGCGGTGATCTCCGCCCTCCGACGAGCCGGAACCATTCACCGACTGCACGAGGGTCGGCGGTCGCGCCGGCTGCGGCGAGTCTGGCCGCTCGCACACCGGCCTGGGCAGCGAATCCGACCTGCATCGACTTGCCTGCGGTACCGAAGGCCTGGCGGACGCCACCTGCGCCGGGGACAGCGTGCGCCATCGCGATAGCGATACCGTCAGAATCGAGCCCCAGCGACAGCCCCGCCGCAACAGCAGCCGCGATGGCACCGACCGTCGCGGTGGTGTGCCATCCCTGCGTGTAGTGGTTCCAACCGAGCGCAGTACCCAGACGCGCCATCACGCCCGCCGCCGCCAGATACTCCCGCGCACCGCCGCCCGCCGCCAACGTGGCAGGAACGCAGACCACACTGATGTGCGTCGTGGATGGTATGTGCAGATCATCGAAATCGAGCACGTGTCCGACCGCTGCCCAACGCAACGCAGCAGGCAGACCGTCCGTCCACGCTGCTACCGGATCATCCATTGCAGCAAGGGTCACTGCAACGGTATCGACAAGCGCACGTCGAGCGAGTTCGAGTTCCGCGGGCCCCGGCTCGATGCCGGCGGCCCACCTTGCGAGATCGTGCGCGCTGACACTGGTTGATTCGTGCGGCGCAATCGCCATAGCCCACTCCTTTTCCGCACCGGAGCGCCCGGTGCGCTAGCTGAGCATTCAATGGAACACCATACCGTTGAACGGCACACAGGAAAAGCAATCGTTCCTCGGTTCGGCATGAAGCCGCCCTTGCGTATCCGCGCCCGCCATCTCGTCTACCTGGCTTGTAGGCCAGCACACTTCACCGCAGATGATCCTCGTGAACCAACCTTGACAGAGTGTGATCCGAGGCACGATACTCATTTTCCGAAACACTGTGCCGTTATGTAGCACACCAGGGTCGTTGCAGAGATCGAATCAATCGCGGAGCTTCCCCGATTCGGGGTTCGACGCCTCGGGCCCTGGACGGTCAGTGCCTCAAAACTTCGCCCACGACGTGAACCTCATCGAGCCACAGGCAACCAGAAGCCCTGCGGAACCACGCGCAACGCCTTCAGAGAAAGACACTTCGCAATGAGAATAGAGACATCCGATAAACCGGCCATCTTGAACCCGAGGCGACAGCTGATTGCCGGCACCATCGGGCACTCGGTCGAGTTTTTCGATTTCCTCGCGTACTCGTACCTCGCGGTCTACTTCGCAACTTCCTTCTTTCCCTCTTCCGAATCCTCGGGATTGGTCCCGCTCCTGAGCGCCTTCGGCGTTTTTGCCGTCGGGTTCCTCGCCCGTCCGCTGGCAGGGCTCTTCATCGGACTCTTTGCAGATCGGTACGGCCGCCGGCGAGCCTTGAGTCTCACCATCAGCCTCATGGCCGGCGGCAGCCTGCTCGTCGCGGTCTGCCCCACGTACAGCCAGATCGGTGTCGCCGCGCCCATAATTCTCACTGTTGCCCGCATTCTGCAGGGGTTGTCCGCTGGCGGCGAGTACACGACTGCGGGTGCCTTCATCGTCGAATCCGCCCCCGACGGTCGACGCGGTTTCTATTCGAGCTTCATGTTCGTCGCGTCGGGCATGGGGAAATTGGCATGTCTGGCCTTCATCACCGCGTTCGTCGCGCTCATCGGTGAAGATGCGATGCGCGACTACGGTTGGCGAATCCCCTTCGCCGTTGGCGCCTTGGCCGCGGTCGTGGCCTGGTACATTCGCCGCGGAACTCAGGAGACGCTCGGAACTACCGTCTCCGACGACGGCGCGGCACCGGTGAGCCGCAACCCGCTCAATGCTCTGCAGCGTTACCCCAGACAGTCCCTCATCGTGTTTGCCATCGCAACCGGAATGGGTGTTGGACAATATTTTTGGGCTACGTACCTGACTACGTACTTCCAGATCCAGAACGGCGCCTCCGCCACCACCGCAATGACGGTCGGCATTATCACGCTGATTCTCTACACGATCGCACAGCCGGTGGCCGGGCTCATCTCCGACAGGTACGGGCGTAAACCATGCATGTACGTATTCGGCATCGGCACCATCATTGTGACGCCTTTCCTGCTGTCGATCACGAGTTCGAACTTTGCGGTACTCCTATGCATTCAGCTCGTCGGGCTTCTGTTGCTCAGCTTCTGCACGTCGATCACGTCAGCTGTGATGGTCGAAAACTTCCCACCGCACGTGCGAGTGAGCGGCCTAGGCTTTCCCTACTCGCTCTCGGTGGCAATCTTTGGTGGAACGGTCCCGCTTGTGGCCACCGCACTGGCCAATTCCGGTTATTCCCAGTACTTTCCGTGGTACATCGTGGCCACTGCGGTTGTTACGCTCGTGGGCGCCATATCGGTACCGGAAACGTTTCGCAGCGACATTTCGGGCGAAGAATCCTGATCGGCATTCTCCCCTGCCCGCATAGCTGACGTTCGCGCAGACATGCGGTCGAAGTCCTCGGGAGATATTACGGATTCGCTCCTTCTCGGGCCCGCCGCACGGCCCGAGAAGGAGCCGTCGTAGTCCAGGCGTACATGGACGGCGGGGCGAGTCGTCTTCACTCCCAGCCACCCGTCCTCAACTTCTGCCGATGGTGTTTCGGTAGGTGTAGTGCTCGGGCAAGTAGTAGCTGACCGCCAGCTCGACTGCCCGACTGTCCGAATCGAAGTAGACGCGATCGGCGCGCAACAGGGGATGCTCGGCGGGGCAGTCGAGGTGATGGGCGATCTCCTCGGCTGCCGGCGCCACGGTGATCGACTGCACGAGTTCGACAACGGGAGACGCCAGGTGAGGTTCCAAGAGACCGATGATCGTGTGCACTCCGATCGCGCCCGGCTCCGTCCCCGCGCCGCCGCACAGGTGCTGCGCGTGAAGATCCGGCAGATGGACGGTCGTCATCGCGAACAGGATTCCCGCGTGGCGGCGTACATACGCGATCGTGGAGACGAGGTCACTGTCGAGGCGTAGCCGGCTTGCGGCTTCGATGTCGGCCCTCCGTCGCAGAGGCGCAACGATTTCTGTTGTGGTACCAGCGGGAAGATTGGTCAGTTCTTCAATCGGTCCGAGCCGCCGGAGGCGTCTACTCCCCAGTTCGGAGACATAAGTGCCCCTCCCCGGAACGCGATACACCAGGCCATCCGCCACGAGATCGTAGAATGCTCGCCGCACGGTCTGCCGACTCAATCCATACTTTCCGGCAAGTTCGAGCTCTGTGGGAAGCTGTCGACCACCGTGGAACTGGCCCGCAGCGATTTGCTCGCGCAGCGCGTGGGACAACCGCCGATGCGCCGGCGCCTCTTCGTTGTCGCGGCCCATGAGCCCACACCGATCCGTTCCTGTCGCCCTTCGGCATCATTCATTGCCGCGACGCGCTGTCTTCCATGCCGATCCAGAGGGATCGTCCGCGAACCATCGTAGTGGACGTTGGCACGTTATGCCAGATAGCGGCACACTCCGTCGAGTCCCGGCACGCCCATCCTCCCCGCTCACGTCGGGGTCCCGACCGACATCGGAGTACGCAGACCGGGTCGACGTCGATGCACCGACACCTCGCACCAGTACGGACGACAATTCCGCGGACGCTCACCGGACCGAGGGTTGACCAACACGGCTTCAGTACGGCATTCTGATTCATATCGGAACACTGTGCCGTATAGAGGCACGGATGAAGGGTTGAAGCCTCATGACTGCTGTAGTTGACGACCTCGGGTCGTCAGGAGCCGGATATCTCACCGACGAGCGGCTCGCGATCCAGGCGATGGCGCGGGAGTTCGCCGCCAAGGAAGTGCTGCCCGTGGCGAACGAACTCGATCCGGTCAAGGGCGAAATTCCGATGGAACTGCGCCGGAAGATGGCCGACCTCGGCTTCTTCGGTGTTCTGATTCCCGAGGAATACGGCGGGCTGGGCCTCGGGGTCTTCGAGTACGCCCTGATCGTCGAGGAACTTGCCCGCGCGTGGATGAGCGTGTCGAGCCTTATCGCTCGCGGACAACAATTCACCGCGGGTTTCACCGAGGAACAGCGCCGACAGTACCTCCCGCGGATGGCCACGGGCGACTTCCTCAGCGCCTTTGCCTTGTCCGAGCCCGATGCAGGATCCGATGTGGCGGCGCTGTCGACTCGGGCCCGCAGGGAAGCTGACGGGTGGCGGATCAGCGGCCAGAAGATGTGGTGCACGTTTGCCGACGGAGCCGACTACCTCCAGGTATTCGCCCGTACGTCACCCATTGACCGCGACCACCGATCGCGCGGTATCAGCTGTTTCATCATGCCGAAGCCTCGCGGTGAGCTGCCCGCGGGAGTGACGGGCACACCGGTACGCAAGATCGGATATCACGGATGGCAGACCTGGGAGTTGTCGTTCGACAACGCCTACGCAGCGGGTGACTCCATGGTCGGCCCCGAAGGCGAGGGCTTCAAGGTCGCCATGGGCGATCTCGAGACCGCCCGGATTCATACCGCCGCCCGCGCCATCGGCGTGGCACGCGGAGCGCTCGAGGACTCCGTTGCGTATGCGCGGCAACGCGTCCAGTTCGGCCGTCCGATCGGTGACAACCAGGCGATTCGGTTCAAGATCGCGCACATGGCCACCGAACTGGAGGCGGCCCGATCGCTGATGTACCGGGTGTGCACCGAAGTCGATGCCGGCCGGCGCAATACCGTGGAAGCGTCGATGGTCAAGTACCTCGCTACCGAGATGGCCGAACGAGTGACCAGTGAGGCTCTGCAAATTCACGGCGGTGCCGGATACACCACCGATTTCGCTGTCGAACGGTACTGGCGGGATGCCAAGCTCACCAAGATCTTCGAGGGCACATCCGAAATTCAGCTGAAGATCATTTCGGATTCGATCCTCGGAAGGCAGGCAAGATGAAAGAGCCGGCCGCCGGGCCACTGAGCGATGTCGTGGTGATCGACCTGACCACCATGCTGGCGGGGCCCTTCGCCACCATGGTCCTCGGCGATCTGGGTGCCGACGTGATCAAGATCGAACCCCCTCATGGAGATTTCATCCGAGAGCAGGGACCGTTCGCACCGGATGACGAACTACGCGCATTCGGTGGGTATTTCCAGAGCGTCAATCGCAACAAGCGCAGCGTCGTTCTCGACCTCACCACCGAAGAGGGACGCACCTCGCTGCTCGAACTGGTCGCGCACGCCGATGTCGTCGTAGAGAACTTCCGCCACGGCGTCATGGACCGGCTCGGGCTGTCCTACGAGCGACTCCAGGAGAAGAATCCCCACCTGGTGTACGCGGCGATCCGCGGATTCGGCGACGAACGCACCGGTAGCAGCCCGATGCGGGACTGGCCTGCGTACGACATCACCGTCCAGGCCCTCAGCGGCTTGATGGAGATCACCGGCGAGCCCGACCGCCCCCCGATCAAGACCGGTCCCGGTCTCGGTGACACCGTGCCTGCGCTCTTTGCGGTGATAGGCCTGCTGTCGGCCGTGCACCGTGCTCGCCGCGACGGCGTCGGTGGCTTCGTCGATGTGTCGATGTACGACGCCATGCTGGCAATGTGCGAACGCACCGTGTACCAGCACTCCTACAACGGCGATGTGCCGACCCGGCAAGGAAACAGCCATCCCCTGCTCTGCCCGTTCGATGTCGTGCCCGCGGCGGACGGGTGGGTCAGTATCGCCGCGCCGGGCAACAATCACTGGCAGCAACTCTGCGCGGTAATCGGACGCCCCGAGTTGGCGACGGACGAACGCACGAGGGACAACGTCAGCCGACTGGCCAATCGTGACTTCACCATGTCTGCGGTGACCGCGTGGACGACCACGCGGACCAAGGACCAGATCGTGGAAATACTCGGCGGCAAGGTCCCGGTGGCACCGGTCAATACCATCGAGGACATCTATGCGGATCCCCACGTGCGTGCCCGCAACATGCTGGTCGAGGTCGATCATCCCGGCGTATCCCACCCGCTGACGATCGCCAACACTCCGATCAAATTCGCGGATGCGCCCCCGACCCACCTCCGGCGAGCACCGCTACTCGGCGAACATACCGATGAAGTGCTGGCCCAGTTCGAAACCACCACAGCTGCCTTCCAGCTCGAAGAAACAAGATAGGGAGATCATGTCCAGAACACAACGACCGCGGCGTTCCTGCCTCGCGGTGCCCGGTTCGAGTCCGAAGATGATCGAGAAGGCGAAGGGCCTCGATTCCGACCAGGTCTTCCTGGACCTCGAGGACGCGTGTGCTCCACTCGCGAAACCTGGTGCGCGCAAGACCATCGTGTCGGCACTCAACGAAGGCGGGTGGGGATCGAAGATTCGTGTGGTGCGGGTCAACGATCTCACCACCCATTGGACCTATCGTGACGTGGTCGAGGTCGTCGAAGGTGCCGGTGAGAATCTCGACTGCATCATGCTTCCGAAAGTGCAGTCGGCTGCCCAGATCGCCTGGCTCGACTTCACTCTGACCCAGATCGAGAAGACCATGGGTTTCGAGGTAGGCCGAATCGGAATCGAGGCCCAGATCGAGGACGCCGCCGGATTGATCAACGTTGACGAGATCGCAGCCGCGTCGCCGCGTACCGAGACGATCATCTTCGGCCCCGGCGATTTCATGGCGAGCATCAACATGAAGTCGCTCGTGATCGGTGAGCAGCCACCGGGCTATGGGGTCGGTGACGCATTCCACTACCCGCTGATGCGGATCCTGATGGCCGCCCGGGCGAACGGGTTGCAGGCAATCGACGGACCGTATGTGCAGGTCCGGAACGTCGAGGGCTTCCGCCGGGTTGCCGGACAGGCCGCCGCACTCGGCTACGACGGGAAATGGGTGCTGCATCCGGCCCAGATCGACGCCGCCAACGACACCTTCAGTCCAGCTCAGGCCGACTACGACCACGCCGAGAACATCCTCGCCGCGTACGAGTGGTTCACCTCCGACCGGGGCGGCCGCAAGGGCGCCGTGATGCTCGGCGACGAAATGATCGACGAGGCGTCCCGCAAGATGGCGTTGGTCATCGCCGGCCAGGGCCGCGCCGCCGCCATGGAACGCCTCGACGTGTGGAAGCCGGAAATCGAAACCGTAGAGAGCGGTGTGTGAACAGTGACGACCACGGAAAAAGAGCAGAACATGCAGTTCGGCCGGTACTTCGAGGATTTCGAAGTCGGAGCAATCTACAAGCATTGGCCAGGCAAGACCGTCACCGAGTATGACGACCACCTGTTCTGCCTGCTGACGATGAACCACCACCCGTTGCACCTCAACTCCCACTTTGCCGAGGAAACAACAGAATTCGGTCGCAATGTGGTCGTCGGCAACTACGTCTACTCGCTACTGCTCGGAATGTCCGTACAGGATGTGTCCGGCAAGGCGATCGCCAACCTCGAAATCGAGTCGTTGCGGCACGTCAAGCCGACGTTCCACGGTGACACGATCTATGGCGAAACCGAGGTCCTGGAAGTCACGCCCTCGAAGTCCAAGGACGACCGGGGCGTCGTGTACGTCGAGACCCGCGGCTACAAGCAGGACGGGCAGATCGTCTGCATCTTCCGACGGAAAGTTCTCGTTCCCAAGCGAAGCTACGGCGACGTGCGCGGCGGCGAACAACCCGCTCGACCGCTGCCACACGCGTAGTCGACTCCGGTGGGAGCCCTCCCACCCGCAAGACAAGCGGCCGCCCTCACCGAGAGACCGGATGAGAGCTGCTGGGCGGCTGCGTGATACGCGGATCGAGGTTTTCGTCCCGCCGAGCTCCGATGCGGGCTGGGTGTTCACCCGATGCAGGGAGGACCCTCAGCCCGCACGCCGGAGTTTCGACACCCCACCTCCGGGATGTCGCGATCCGGCGGCCCTTGACAGCGATCGCGGGAACGAACCAAGCTATCAACAGAAACACTGTGCCGGTTATCGGCACAACCGCGGTGCGGCCGGACACCCGGATGCACCACTCGGAATAGGAAGCACTATGCGAGAGCGTTACGAAACGTTCGTCGGCGGACAGGACGAGCGCAGTAAGAGTGGGCAGTACTTCTCCACTCGTGATCCCGCCACAGGCGACGTCATCGCCGAAGTCGCGCTCGGCGGGGCGGAGGATATCGAGGCAGCAGTTGCCGTAGCGCAGAGCGCCTTCCGCTCGTGGCGTGACACCCCGGCCGCCGCTCGCGGTCGCATTCTCCTCGAGGTAGCCCGCACACTGCGTGAACACGCGGACGAACTGGCCCGAATCGAAACACTGGACACGGGTCAGACGCTGTCGCAGTCGAAGGTGGATATCGAGACCGCCGCACGATACTTCGAGTACTACGGCGGGGCGGCAGACAAGGTCCACGGCGAAACGATTCCGTTGGGACCCGACTACCTCTCGTACACCCGCAACGAACCGTTCGGCGTGATCGGTGTCGTCACACCCTGGAATGCGCCGATCAACCAGGCCGCACGGGCCATCGCACCCGCATTGGCGATGGGCAACGTGGTGGTCCTCAAACCCGCCGAGGACACACCGCTCTCGGCACTCGAGATGAGCCGTCTCGCCGTCGAAGCGGGACTGCCCGCGGGGGTTCTCAACGTCGTCCCCGGATTCGGCGCCGACGCGGGCGCTGCCCTGACCGGCCACGACAAGGTCCGCAAGATCGTCTTCACCGGCTCGGTGGAGACCGGCCGGGCGATCATGCGGGCGGCCGCCCAACGACTGATTCCGCTGACTCTCGAGTTGGGCGGAAAGTCCCCCAACATCGTCTTCGACGACGCCGACCTCGACGCCGCCGCCGCGGGCGCCTGGACCGCCTTCACCACCAAAGCGGGTCAGGTGTGTTCGGCCGGCAGCCGGTTGCTGGTGCATTCGTCGGTGCACGACGACCTGGTCGACCGGCTCGTTCAGCACGCCAGGACAACGGTCATCGCCCCGGGGATCGAGGACCCGGACATCGGATCCTTGGCCACGCGAGGGCAGTTCGACAAGGTCCGCTCGTATCTCGAACTCGGACCCAGCGAAGGTGCACGTGTCGCTACCGGTGGACACGTCGCCGACACCGGGCGGCTGAGCCGCGGGCTGTTCATCGAGCCGACCATCTTCGTCGACGTCGACAACACCATGCGCGTGGCACGCGAGGAGATCTTCGGCCCCGTGCTGACGGTGCTCCGATTCGATTCCGATGAGGAGGCGGTCGAGATCGCCAACGACAGCGACTACGGACTCGTCGCGGGGGTCTGGACCCGGGACCACGGCCGGGCTCATCGCGTGGCCGGCGCCATCGAGGCGGGGCAGGTCTTCATCAACCAGTACTTCGCCGGTGGTGTCGAAACCCCGTTCGGTGGCTACAAGTTGAGCGGTTTCGGCAGGGAGAAGGGCTTCGAGGCGCTCAAGCACTACTGCCAGCTCAAGACGGTCACCGCCCGCCTGTGACGGCGCTGCAACTGTGCCCGAGAGGAACGGACGTTCCTCTCGGGCACAGTTGCCGACACGGGGAACCGCAAATCCAGCCGACGAATCGCCGGACCTGCGAGGGGCACCACAGTCGACGCCCCCGTGCCGCTTGTGAGGCACGGGGGCGTTTCCGGGAAACACGGCAAACGAAGTTCGTCTCCACGGGTTAGATAAGGGCGTCCCGACCGGCTCCAGACGGGATCAGAGCAATGAACTCACATTCGCTGCAGTGTCGGAGACCTGCTTTCCCCACCAGGGCACACGATGCTCGTCGAAACGGGTCTCCGGCATCGAGATCCCGATGCCACCGACGGGGCATCCCCCCTCCCCCAGCACAGCCGCCCCGACGGCACACACTCCCATCCGGTTCTGATTGACGTTCACCGCATATCCGACGCTGCGGATCTCCTCGATCTTCTTTCGGATCGATTCGGGGTCGGTGTCTGTCTGCGGCGTCAGTTGCTGGATGGGACTGGAAAGAATTCGGTCGACCTCGTCGTCCGGCAGCCGCGCCATGATCGCCATTCCCCCCGACGTGTGCGGTAGCTGCCAGGTGCTGCCGACCTTGATGAAGGTGCGAACCGCCTGATGGGAATCCATGCGTTCGATCTGAACCACCCGCTCCGCACCATCGCGGACCTGGAGTGTGATGGTTTCGTTCGTCAGATCCCGCAGCTCACGCATCGGCTCGAGCGCCACCGTTCGCAAGTCGCCCTTGTCCCAGCCACGCCGGCCAACGGCCAGTGCGCGCGACGTGAGCTTCCATCTTGTGTACTCGCTCCCATCGCTGCGGATCCAGCCGGCGGATGCGAGCGCCTGAAGAGTCCGTTGCACGGTCGATTTCGGCAACTGAAGGGTGCGTGACAGTTCGCCTACCCCGACCGGCTGGCTCTCCGCCACAGCTTCGAGTACGCGCAAACCTCGTTCGATGCCCTGCACCTACTGTTCCTCTCCCTCGACCGCCGCTCCGCCGCGGTGCAACATTCCGTACTGTGCCGATTATCGGCACAGTATGTCGAAATGTCCAGCCTTGGTGTCCGCTACGGATTCACCGAAGCCGACTCTCGGCGGCCCCGCCGACGCCGACAGGCGGCGAACTGTCCGCGAGGATCTTGAAGACGCCCGTCGCCGTGGCCACCACCGAGTCGTTCACCCGCAGGTCGGAGTCCGCGAAGACGATCGATGCCGTGCGCCGCACGATACGGGGTGAGCTCGTCAAGAGGTCGCCGACCCGGACGATACCGAGGAAACTGACATTCAGCTGCACGGTCGCCATGTTCTGCGTGCCGGTTTCGGCGAGGGCGGTCGATCCGAGAGCGCGGTCGGCGAAGGCCATGATCAGTCCCCCTTGCACGACTCCTCGAAGGTTTCGATGCTTGACCTCGCACCGCAGTCCGTACTCCCGTGCACCGCCTTCACCGTGACGCAGCAGCAGTGGACCGATCAGCCCGATGAACCCGCCGTCGTAGACCTCGTCCCATACGACTTCGTTCACGCCGAACCTCTACTTCCATCCTGGCTTCGATCTCTCGTGCCCATCGACGCGAGTCGAGAGCTGATGGGCGGTGCGGAGCCGCCGACGGCGAGGTTGGAGGAACTCGCTCGCCGGCGGCCCCGCGAGGGTTGCGCCGGCCGCGCGCCCGTGACCACCACGAGCAAACGCAGGCCGCGCAACCGGTCAGTGGGTTACTGGGTAGCCGACAGCACCTTCGACGGCACAGCCGAGTCACGGATTTCCCACAGCACCGGCTTGATGCAGCGGAAGAACTGGGCGGCGTCCTCGCTCATCGGGAAGTGCCCGAGGCCCGCCATCGGGACGACCTTCGCACCCTCGATCTGCGCACCGAGTTCCTCGGCTTCCTCCGGTCCCGTCGCGAAATCGTATTCGCCGTTGAGGATGTACACCGCGGTCTTCGAGGTATCGATGTTCTGTGCCGTTTCCCGAAGATCATGCTCGACGCTGTAGTAGTGGAGATCACCCTTGAACACCGGCGGGGACCCCTGACTGTAGACCCAGGTCGTTTCCCTACGGCCGACTTCTGGAGCCGTCGGCGAGGTGAGCGCGTACATCGCCGCCGGCTTGGAGTCGTTGCTGATCTCGGGGTGGAACCAGTAGTCGAGGTAGTAGCCGGGCGAATGCAGCGCCGCTTCGAGCCCGATCACGGCACGGAACACGCCGGGGTAGTGCAGGGCCAGATCGGGAGCGAGATTGCCGCCCATCGAGCTACCCATGTAGACCGCGTCCTCGCAGTCGAGGGCCTCGGCGAGGGCCACGACGAACTTCATGAAGAAGTCCTGGGTCAGGTTGTACTCCTGCTCCCACCATCGCACCGAGAGCGGCGGCAGCGACCGCCCGTGATACGGCAGATCCCAGGTGATCACGCGGAAGTGTGACGTGATCTCCTCGTCTTCGAGCAGATGACGATACTGGCGCCCGTCACAGCCGGCGGTGTGCTGGAGAAGTAGCGGGATTCCAGAGCCGCTCTCCTCGTAGTAGACCCGGTACTCGATGTCGTCGATCGTGAGATGGACATACCGCCCGACCGCCTTGTCGAACTTCGTCGTGGTCATTTCGCCTCCTCGGCGACGTTGGTGTAGGAACGCATGAGATCGAACAGTCGCCTGAGCGCGGCGTAGTAGGCGAAGAACATCTTCATGTCTCCGCCGTAACGGAAGTTGTGTCGGGTGACCGCCGAAAAGAGGTCCTGGTAGAACGGGCGAGGCACCCGCTGGAAGAACTTGCCCCATTCTTCGATCGGCGCGGAGATCTCGATGTCGTAGTTCCGCGCAACGGTCATGAGGTTGTTGCCCTCGGGCGGCGCGATGGAATCGAGTCGACCGTCACGGATCACCAGCACGTAGGTTTCATCGCCGATCTCCAACCGGACAATGGCGTTCCAGAAGCGCGCCGCAATCTTGAATTCGGGATCCAAGTTGAGCGCCTCCGTGAACCTCTCCGTGTCCACAAATGGCATGGCCTTTCCCTTTCTAGGAAGTCGCTATTCGACCTGCGATCACACGCGGGCGGCGTGGGGTTCGCGAGACATGGCGCCCACAGACTCTCGTCGATCTGTGCCGTTGAGCGGTACGCCGTGTCACTTTCGAGTATGTGCACTGCCTCACAATTTGTCAATAAGGCTGGACGGCACCCCGGTGCCCGAACCGCCCGCTCCATAGCGGACCGAGCGAGCTTTCCGCACAGCGCAATCCGGGGCGGTCGGTTTGCGATGTCGCGGACTGGATGTAAGCCTTCTGCGACTGCCCGTTCACCCGAGGCGGAAGGTCCGGAGGGTTCGACATCAGAACGTCCATCTCATTATGCGGAACGACTGTTCCAGCATGTGGATCAGAGCGGTAGCGTCAGGACCGACGCCCACGTCCGCCCGCCGCACGCCTGCACCCGGGCTGGACGACTCATCCCACGCGGAATCCATCCCGCGTTCGAAGTTCGGAGATCTGATGAAAATCGCAGTCATTCCCGGGGACGGGATCGGACCCGAAGTCATCGACCAGGCAGTCAGGACCTTGCACGAGGTTGCCCCTGCCATCGAAACCAGCTACTTCGACCTAGGCGCCCGAAACTACCGGGCAACAGGTCGCCTGCTCGACCGGGAAACACTCCACGAGATCCGGCATCACGATGCGATCCTGCTCGGCGCGATCGGCGACCCGACCGTTCCCGCCGGCACGCTCGAACGTGGCATCTTGCTCGAAATGCGCTTCGCGCTAGATCATCACATCAACCTACGTCCGACGAAGACGATGCCCGGCGCGCCTCGAGTGCTTGCAGGAAATGCGAATCTCGACCTGCTGGTGGTTCGGGAAGGAACCGAAGGCCCGTACACCGGCAACGGGGGCGCACTCCGCGTCGGAACTCCCCACGAAGTCGCTACGGAAGTCAGCGTCAACACACGTTTCGGCGTCGATCGACTTCTCCGCGAGGCGTTCGAACGCGCCGCGGTCCGGCGGCAGCGGGTGACGATCGTGCACAAACCGAACGTTCTCGCGTTCGCCGGCTCCTTGTGGACGCGCGCTGCCGACGAACTGGCGACGCTGTATCCAGAAGTCGAGGTCGATCACATGCTCGTCGATGCTGCCATGCTGCATCTCGTCACAAACCCTGCCCGATTCGACGTCATCGCCACCGACAACCTGTTCGGCGACCTCATCACCGACCTCACTTCCGCCCTGGGCGGGGGTGTCGGGCTGGCGGCAAGCGCGAACATCGACGGCTCACGAAGGAATCCCGCCATGTTCGAACCAGTACACGGGAGTGCCCCGGATATCGCGGGTCGAGGTGTCGCCGATCCCACGGCCGCGATCCTCTCGACAGCGTTGATGCTGCATCACCTCGGGCTGTCGCATGAGGCGAACACCATCGACCAGGCAGTTCGGGACCACGTCGCATCCCGCGGACAACAATCCTGCTCCACCGAGGAAATCGGTGAGCAGATCAGGAGCCGAGTAGGTTCCGAATCACTCACACCGCCTCAGCGTCGGCCGGCTGCCAGTTCGCAATAAGTGCCACGAGACCGGGAAAGCGGTCGTCGAGGTCTTCCGTGCGGACTCGGCTGCGCCGCTCGAGCCCGTGCTGCCGCTGTCGGATGACGCCGGCTTCCCTGAGCGCTTTGAAGTGATGGGTGAGGCTCGACTTCGGCCGGTCGAATCCGAACCAACCGCAGGTGTGGTCGTATTCCTCCGAGCCGGTCAAGAGCCGATTGACGATTGTCAGTCGCAGCGGGTCGGCGAGAACGCCCATGACCCGCTCCAGACGTATCTCCGATGCCGCCGGTTCAGGCAGCGGCATCGGCAGGGAAAGCTCTTCGCTGTCGCTCATGCGATAGGTCGGCGCAAGATCAGTCATAGATCCAGCATAGCGCCAGTACGAATTTTGTCGTACCATCATGTACGAGAATTATCGTACTGGTACGACCAGTATCGAACTGCACATGGAAGAGGAGACAGCGATGGCACAGACTTCGGCCGGCCCGAGGGAACTGGGGTGGTCACTCGCCGCCGCAAGTACCGTGACGGCCGTGTTCGTGCTGTCGAACGCGCCCACTCCGCTGTACACGCGCTGGCAAGCGGAATGGGGATTCAGTTCGGGAACCTTGACGATCGTGTTCGGGGCGTACATGGTCGGGTTGATCGGGACCCTTCTCGTCGCAGGGAAGCTCGCCGATCGATACGGGCGGAAGATTGTGCTCGTCCCAGGCCTGATCGCCGCGGTCACCGCAGCGGGGCTCTTCCTGTCGGCGACGAACGTACTGTGGTTGCTGGCGGCCAGGCTGCT
This sequence comes from Rhodococcus wratislaviensis, assembly GCF_900455735.1. Taxonomy (GTDB): domain Bacteria; phylum Actinomycetota; class Actinomycetes; order Mycobacteriales; family Mycobacteriaceae; genus Rhodococcus_F; species Rhodococcus_F wratislaviensis. The sequence goes on from NZ_UAUI01000001.1 coordinate 373,496, forward strand.
CGCGGGGGCCGCAGTCGGCGCGGCCGTCACCGCGGGCATGTCGGCTACGATCGATCTCGCCCCCGATCACCGGCACCGGACCGGATCCATGATCGCCTCCGCTGCAATGGTATTCGGTGCCGGACTCGGCCCCCTTCTGTCCGGGACGTTCTCCCAGCTCATCGACACACCCCAGTCCTGGATATTTGGAATCGTGCTGACAGTGACGGCGCTGACACTGGTCGTCGCGATACGGCTGCCACTCCACCGCGGATTCGCACCGGACGGTCCTGTCGAGCGTCTCTGGTCGTGGCCTTCCGTTCCGCGCCCGAATCGCCGTGAACTCGTCTGGGGAGCAGCTGCATTCGCCCCGGGTATTACCTCGACCTCCTTCTTCCTCTCCCTCGGACCCTCGGTCCTCGCGACCGGCATCAACGCCCCCAGCCCGCTACTCGCGGGTGCGGCGGCATGCGGCATGTTTCTGGTAGCAACCGGAATCCAATTCGCCCTTGCGCACCTGCGTACCAGAACCCATCTCGCGCTGAGTTCCTCCGCAGCGTTCGTCTCGATGGTGACGCTGACGGCGAGCGTCACCATCTCCGCGACACCGGCGTTGTTCGTCATCGCCGCACTTCTTGCCGGTGCCGCACAGGGCCTCGGCCAGCTTGCGGCACTGACGCTGATCGGCACCCGAATCCCCTCGAACCATCGCGCCGAAGCAAACGCGGCATTGAACATTGCCGGCTACATTCCTGCGGCTCTGCTACCCGTGGGAACGGGCTATCTGATCCAATTCGTACCCTTCAGCGCAGCCGTCATCACGTTCGCGGCAGCCGTCATGGCATTCTCCCTCGCCGCCCTGATCACCGTACGAATCAGCACAGCCGGACACCTGCGTCCCGCCGCCTCGGACGAGCACGTGATGCGCGGGGAGACGAATGCCACCGCCGAGGAAGCACTACTCGAAGGGGCGCGGCCATGACACGGACGGTCGCGTCGCCGAGCGCCTCGTGTCTTCCGGTCGATGGGTCGGACCCGTCAACCCTTGTCAGGAGCTCGGCTGAGGGGCTTGACTGAAACCTGGGTCTCGATCGCCCCAGGTCGAACAGACAGGGAGGATGCATATGCCAACCCATCAGGCAGTTCACGTCCAGGCCCCCGGTGAGCCGCTGACACTCGTCGACGTCGAAACCGGGTCGCCCCCGCGCGACCACGTACGCATCGCGGTGTCGGCGTGCGGAGTGTGCGGCACCGACCACGCCTTCGTCAACGGCGCGTTCCCGGACATGTCTTGGCCCCTGACACCTGGACACGAGATCGCCGGAACCATCGCCGAACTCGGCGACGGCGTCGACAACTACGCCGTCGGCGACCGCGTCGCTGTGGGTTGGTTCGGTGGACACTGTAACCAGTGCATCCCCTGCCGTCAGGGCTCCTTCATTCATTGCGAGAAGTTGCAGGTGCCGAGCTGGCAGTACCCCGGCGGCTACGCCGAGTCGGTGACCGTTCCGGCCAACGCACTGGCCCGGATTCCGAATGAGCTGTCCTTCGCGGAAGCCGCACCCATGAGCTGTGCCGGGGTCACCACGTTCGACGCACTGCGCAAAACCAGGGCCGTCCCAGGCGACCGCGTCGCCATCCTCGGCATCGGCGGACTCGGCCACCTCGGTGTGCAGTTCGCCCGGGCGATGGGCTTCGAGACGATTGCCATCGCGCGCGGCGCCGACAAAGGCGACGACGCCCGTCAGCTCGGCGCCCACCACTACATCGATTCCACCGCCGGCGACGTCAGCGAAGCGTTGCGGGCACTTGGTGGTGTGTCAGTGGTTCTGGGGACCGCGGCGAACTCGAAAGCGATGGGTGATGTGGTCGGTGGACTGCTTCCGCTCGGTGAACTCACCGTCGTCGGTGTTACGCCCGACCCATTGCCGATCAGTCCCCTGCAGCTGATCACTCCCGGCCTCGATGTCACCGGCCACCCCTCCGGCACCGCCCGCGACGTCGAGGAGACGATGCACTTCGCGGTCCTGTCAGGTGTGCGGGCCCGAATCGAGGAACGGCCCCTGACTCGGGCGGCGGAGGCCTACGCGGCGATGGAGGAAGGACGTGCACGCTATCGGATGGTCCTCACCATGTGATCCTTCTCGGCAGGGTTGATCGCCTGCCTTCAGCGGAGTTCGTTGCCGCTCCGCCGTTCGACGCCCCAGGTGCCGGAAGGGCCGTGGAGCTTCTCGTATGCTGCCTTTTCGGCGTCATGACGTGACGCCTTCCTCGGGTTCTCCAGATCGGGCGGCAGCCCGTGCCTCTCGAGGCGTCGAGATCGGTTCTGCGCCATATACGACACTGCGTAGAACACGGCGAGGAGCACTCCGAGCAGAACCATGGAGGCTCGCAGTCCGAGCGGTCCTGGGAACAGGAAGAACGCGGCGAAGACCGGAACGAACGGGACCATGCTGCGAACGAGGTGCCGGGGAACCGCCCAGTCACCGACCAGGTCGTTGCGGACCCAGTCCTGCATGGAGTCGGGAAGTTTGCGGCCTACCGCGTAGCCCAGCCACTGTATGGGGCCGGGCCGGGTTCGTTGCGTGGTTCGCGACATGACGACTACCTGTTCACGTTGTGCTGAAGTCGAATTCGACATGATTGTCCTCATTGATCGAGCGCGCCCGCTCTGAGCGCAGCCTGATTGACGCGGGTGAGAACGTCGTGAAGTTCTTCGAGTTCGGCCAGGCTGACACCGAGCTTCTCGATCACGGCGGGCGGAATCTTCTCGGCTTCCGCACGTAGTGCAGCACCGGCTGCGGTCAGTTCGACATCCAGTTGCCTCTCGTCGGCCCGGCTGCGGGTGCGCGTGATCAGCCCGGACGCCTCGAGACGCTTGAGGAGCGGCGAGAGGGTGGGTGAATCGAGTTGCAGCGCGGTCCCGATCTCCTTGACCGCCATCGGGGCCTTGCCCCAGAGCGCGAGCATGACGAGGTACTGCGGATGCGTCAGCCCCATCGGTTCGAGCAATGGGCGGTAGACGGCGAGCACCGCCCGGTTCGCGATCGCGAGCGCGAAACACACCTGCCGGTCGAGAGCGAGCAGATCGTCGCCGGCCTTCCCTTGCTGGATGTCTGCGGTCATGTCATCAGACTACCAGAATGATTCGTGCAATAACTAATATCGCACGAATCATTCTGGAGGTAGTCGACGATCGTCACGGTAGACGCGCAACGAGGGCATCCAGGCCGGTTCGCGGACCGGAGAAGAACGGCGTCTCCAGCCGAACGTGCCGGCGCGCGTCGGTCGCGCGAAGGTCGCGCATCATGTCGACGATCCGGGTCGGGTCCGGAGCCTCGAAGGCGAGGATCCACTCGTAGTCGCTCAACCCGAAGGAACTGACAGTGTTGGCCCGCACGTCCGGGTAGGCGCGAGCCGCTCGGCCGTGCTCGGCGAGCTGCCGTCGCCGTTCGGCGTCCGGCAACAGATACCACTCGAGCGACCGGTTGAACGGGTACACGCACACGAATTGCCCCGGCTCCTCATCGGCCACGTACGCCGCGATGTGACTACGGTTGAATTCGGCCGGCCGGTGGAGCGCGGCCGCACTCCACACCGTCGTACACGCTCGACCGAGTCGGCAGCGCCGGAAACCGGAGTAGGCGGCCTGCAATCCTTCGACGGTGTCGGCATGCGTCCAGATCATGAAGTCGGCATCTCCGCGTAGCCCTGCGACGTCGTAGATTCCGCGGATCGCGACACCGGACTCGGCGACCTCCTCGAAATAGGTCTGCACATCCTCCACGACCTCGTCACGCGCGTCCGGCAACGCGCCGGGGACCACCTGGAACACGGTGAACATCATGAACCGCACGCGTTGATTGAGTTCGGTGAAGCGAGAACCGGTCAAGGCGGGCTACCTCTCGACCGGGACGCCGACCAACGAGCCGTACTCCACCCAGGAGCCGTCGTAGTTCCGAACCTCGGGGTAACCGAGCAGTTCGTGGAGAACGAACCAACTGTGCGCCGATCTTTCGCCGATCCGGCAATAGACGATGATGTCCTTCGTCTCGTCGAGGCCGGCGTCGGCGTACAGCGCGCGGAGTTCGTCCTCGCTGCGGAAGGTGCCGTCGTCAGCGGCAGCCTTGGACCACGGCACGTTGACAGCAGTCGGGACGTGCCCCGGAACCTGGGGTTGTTCCTGCGGGAACTGCGCCGGGGCGAGGATCCTCCCGGAGAATTCGTCGGGAGACCGGACGTCGACGATATTCTTCTTCCCGATCTGCTCGATCACCTCGTCGCGGTGCGCCCGGATTCCCGACACGGGCTCGGACGCCACGTAATCGGTAGCCGGTCGGGTGACCTTCTCGCTCGACAGAGGCCGACCGTCGAGCTCCCACTTCTTACGTCCGCCGTCGAGCAGCCGGACGTCCCGGTGGCCGTAGAGCTTGAAGTACCAGTACGCGTACGCCGCGAACCAGTTGTTGTTTCCGCCGTACAGGATCACCGTGTCGCCGTTGGCAATTCCTCTCCCGGACAGCAGCTTCTCGAACGATCGCCGGTCGATGAAGTCACGGCGCACCGGGTCTTGAAGATCGCGCTTCCAGTCGATGCGGACGGCACCGTCGATGTGGTTCTTCTCGTACTGCGCGGTGTCCTCGTCCACCTCGACAAGGACGACGTCGGGGTCCTTGCCGTGTTCGACAACCCAATCGGCGTCGACCAGAAAATTGCTTCTACTCATCGTTCATCCTTCGCATGGTTGGCAACTGTAGCGTGCACGTATCATTAATGCACGATCTATTCGTCTACGCTACAGTTTCGGGCACACAGTTTCGGAGGAGCACCGATGACAACAGCGAAGACCCGCCCCGCCCAGGCGAAGGCCCCGCGCGCGGAGGGGCAATGGGCCCAGGGCGACCGTGAGCCGCTCAACGTGAACGAGCAGGTCAAACAGGATGATGACGGTCTCAACGTGCGCAAGCGGATCGAAGAGGTGTACTGCCACACCGGTGTCGCCGGCATCGACCCGACCGATCGGCGAAGCAGGTTCCGCTGGTGGGGGCTCTACACCCAGCGCGCACCTGGCATCGAGGGCGGCCGAACCGCCACGTTGCCGCCGGAAGAACTCGAGGACGAGCACTTCATGCTCCGCATCCGCATCGACGGAGGGGCGCTGACCACCGAACAGCTGCGCGTCGTCGGTGAGGTCTCCCGACTGTTCGCCCGCGACACCGCGGATCTCACCGACCGCCAGAACATTCAGCTGCACTGGATCAGGGTCGAGGACCTACCCGAAATCTGGCGGAGGCTCGAAGGGGTAGGCCTCACGACCGCCGAATCCGCAGGCGACACCCCGCGCGTCGTCCTCGGCTCGCCGATGGCCGGCATCGCCGTCGACGAGGTCCTCGACGCCACACCCGCTCTGCACGAGATCACCCGCCGATTGATCGCAAACCCCGACTACTCCAACCTGCCGCGCAAATTCAAAACCGCCATCTCCGGTCTCCAGGACGTGGTCCACGAGATCAACGATGTGGCATTCATCGGCGTCGAGCACCCGGAACACGGCCCCGGACTGGATGTCTGGGTCGGTGGCGGTCTCTCGACGAATCCGCGGATCGGCGAGCGCCTGGGCGCGTGGGTACCGCTGGAAGACGTGCCCGACGTATGGATCGGTATCGTCTCCCTCTTCCGCGACTACGGGTACCGGAGACTGCGGGCGAAGGCACGCCTGAAGTTCCTCGTCGCGGACTGGGGTGTCGAGAAGTTCCGCGACGTGCTCGAAACGGAGTACCTCGGACGCGCGATGCTCGATGGACCAGCACCCGAACCGCTCGACGAACCACGTGATCACGTCGGTATCCAGCGCCAGAAGAACGGTCTCAACGCCGTGGGAATCGCACCCGTCGTCGGCAGGGTCGGCGGCACCGTGCTGACCGATTTGGCGCGAGTAGCAGAAGCATCCGGATCCCGACGGGTCCGGATCACCCCGATGCAGAAGCTCGTCATCCTCGACGTGCCCGACGAACAGGTCGACTCGCTTCGATCGAGTCTCGAAACTCTCGGGTTCCCGTCGCGCCCGTCACCGTGGCGACGGAGCACCATGGCATGCACTGGCATCGAATTCTGCAAGTTCGGGATCGTCGAGACCAAGGCGCGAGCCGCCGCACTCATCGCAGAGGTCGAGGAACGACTGGCCGACGTGCAGGATCAGCTCGAGCACCCGATCACATTGCACCTCAATGGGTGCCCCAACTCGTGCGCACGTATTCAGGTCGCCGACATCGGCCTCAAGGGCATGATCGTGACCGACGTCGATTCCAACCAGGTCGAGGGATTCCAGGTTCATCTCGGCGGCAGCCTCGGGCTGGACACGAGCTTCGGGCGCAAATTGCGCGGCCACAAGCTTCCCGCCACCGAGGTGCCCGACTACGTCGAGCGGATCGTTCGACGGTACGTGGCCGGCCGCGAGGGCTCCGAGAAATTCGCGGCCTGGGTCCAACGCGCCGCCGAAGCCGATCTCGCATGATCGGCTCGCACTGCCGGGCACCACGCAGTCGAAGCTGAGGGAAGTCCCGGAGCACCCGACCGTCGCGGTCTGCTACTTGCCGGCGTCGGTGAGGGGCTCGCGCTCGGGGACTGCGGCCGCATGGTCGTTGACCACGTGCTTCCACCACGAGTCGAGCGGGCTCGGTTCCGGCCACACGATCGCGTCGGCCGGGAGCGGCCCTGTACTTTCACGCGGGTGGCTCGATTCCTGTCGCATCAACTCGCCTGAGCGTGTCGGCGGGGCGGAAGCTGGTTGACCAGTTGCTCCCACTCTTCGAATCGGGTGGCTTCGGGCGAGCGACGACGGGGCGAGGGTCCGGCAGCGAGGTCGACCAGGCTCCGGGCAGCGCCGAGGACGGTGAGGTGATGACGCCGGGCGACGTCGAGGAGTTCGTCGAACGCCTGGGCGTCGCTGCAGCCGCGACCGGCTATCAGGATTCCCTTCGCCGTGCCGAGCAGTTCGCGTCCGTCGGGACGCCTACGAGGGATCAGGCGTGTCGGGCCGGGAGTCGGAGTGAGTGGTTCGGTGCTGTCCTCGATCATTCCGCGATGCTCCTTCGCTCTCGTGCATCGGCTGCCGGCCCGCCGGTGTGCCGACGATCCCGTCCGGACGCAAAATGTGAGTCACGTCACTGTCGATGCCTCAACAGTTGTAGCCGACGGCGCCGCGCCTGTCATCTAGACAAATGTCCAGCTGTGCCGTCACATGACAAAGCGCTCAGGTAGTGGCCACCAACAGATCTTCTCCACTCGACGGGCGCAGGCCGTCGGATCGACCGGCGAAGTAGCGCTCGGCGAGTGAAGTTCCCGCCACATGCTGCGCGCCGTCGAAGCCGGCCTCGCGGGCCAGGGTCAGCATTTCCTGCGGGGTGTAGAAACTGATGAACGGTGTTCCGGCCGCTCGTGCACCGCGCTCGGACGCCTGGAGTCCGGGGCGATCGGCGTCGTCGAGAAGTTCGGTCGGCAGAAGGAACGTCATCGCCAGCGTCGAGCCGGCAGCGAGACCGGCGAGCTGGCGCAGGGTGGCCGCGGTGGCGTCTTTCGTGAGGTACATCGTGACGCCGGTCGAGACGACGACCGCAGGCAGGCGAGGATCGAAGCCCGCCGCAGCCAGCTGCTCCGACCAGGACTCGCTCGCCTCGAAGTCGACCGGCACCAGCCGCAGCCAGTCGGGAACACCGAAGCCGAGCTCGATCAGCCGTTTCCGCTTCCAGGTTTGGGGGCCGGGCTGGTCGACCTCGAACACCCGCATCCGGGAGGCGATCTCCGGCCTACGCTGGGCAAACGTGTCCAGGCCCGCCCCCAGGATGACGTATTGGACGACACCGCGGCCGGCCTGCTCGACAACCATCTCCTCGATGAAACGAGCACGCGCGACGATCGCCGCCCGAAACCCGCTGGTGCCGGCCGGGTCCATGTCCGGGCGAGCCCGCCAGCCCTCGTCCGGCGCCGCGAGCTGCAGGCCGATCTCGTCGACGAGAACGTGCGGTGGAGCGTCGACCTGTAGGTGCATCGCCCGCCACAGGGCAACCCGCACGGCCGTACTGTCCGGTCCGTCCGTCTGCTCGCCTGCCGTCGCCATGACGTTCTCGCTCCTCACGGTCAGTTCTCCGCCGGCCGACCCCGCGCCCAGCTAACGCCCGCCCCGCTCTCAGCGTATATACCTCGTATGAAGCCTTCAGTGAAGCGAGCCATCGGCCTGTTCACGGCCACAGCAGCTGCGTTCCTCGCGTTCGCGACACCCGCGCAGGCGACCTCCCCCACCCCGGTCTACTTCCGCGTGGGAAACTTCAACTGCTCGATCGCACCCGACGACGTCGTGGGATGCGATCTGCCACAACCATTGCCGATGGACTTTCCGATCCTCGGCGAGTTCGGTTTGCCGTGGCTGGGACCCGTCCAGCATGTCGTCATCGATCGTCCCTGGCTTCCCGCTCACCCCATCTACCCGCCCGGCACCCCGTTCACCCTCCCCGGCGGCAACCCCGACATCTCCGAGGTTGCTACCAGCCAGAGCATGTACCAGAAGACGATCACCCACGGGGGAACCACCTGTCTCGCAGGCTTCATGGGCGACCTCACCTGCACCGCCAAGGGGCACAGCTTCGTCGTCACCGTCTACGGAATCCACGCGCATTGAACCGGTCCCACACCGAGTGGATGTCGACTACGTCCTACGCAACGTCACACGGCGAGGTGCCGGGCGAGGTAGGCGGCGGTGGCGGAGCCGGCCGTCTCGGCCACGACCGTCGGTGGCCCCGAGGCGATGATCCGGCCGCCGTTTTCTCCGCCGCCCGGCCCGAGGTCGATCATCCAGTCCGCCGAGGCAATGACCGGCATGTCGTGTTCGACGAGTACGACGGTATTTCCCGCCGCGACGAGACGTCGCAACACCGTCATGAGGCGGTCGACGTCGGCGGGGTGCAATCCAGTGGTCGGTTCGTCGAGTACGTAGAGGGTGTGCCCGGATCGGATGCGCTGCAGTTCGCTGGCGAGCTTCACACGTTGGGCCTCCCCACCGGACAGGGTGGTTGCCGATTGGCCGAGTCGCAGGTATCCGAGACCGACTTCGACCAACATGTCAAGGCTTTTCGCCGCTGCCGGAACGTGACTCAGGAACGCGCGGGCGTCGTCGACCGTCATGGCGAGAACGTCGGCGATCGTCCGGTCGTCGACGAGAATCTCGAGGGTCTCTGCGTTGTATCGTGCGCCCGCGCAGGCCGGGCAGGGAGCGGAGGCCTCGGGCAGGAACAGCATGCCGATGGTGATCGAACCGGCGCCCTCGCATTCTTCGCAACGGCCGCCCCTGACATTGAATGAGAATCGGCCCGGGTTGTATCCCCGTTCGCGGGCAACGGGGTTCGCAGCGAAGAGTCGCCGGATCACATCGAAGAGGCCGGTGTAGGTCGCGAGATTCGAGCGTGGAGTCCGCCCGATGGGAGCCTGGTCCACGCGCACCAGCCGGGTGACGTGCCCGAGCCCATGAGCGGCCACGACCGTCGGCCCGGTGTCGTTCTCGCGCTCGTCGGCCAGTACGACCGTGGAGTCGTCGGCTTCGTCTGCCCCGGCGTCGGTGCCGGCTTCGCTGTCGACACCGAGGTGTTGGGCGACGACGTCGGTGAGCACACGGCTCACGAGTGTGGATTTTCCGGATCCGGACACGCCCGTGACCGCGGTGAGCACCCCGAGCGGAATCCGCACTGTCAGATCACGCAGGTTGTGCATCGTGATACCGGCGAGTTCGATCCACCTGCCCGGACGTCCGGGCTCGGGGCAACTCTCGGGGGTTCCGAAAAGGAATCGGCGAGTCACGGATTCGGGGACGTGAGCGAGACCGACCACCGTGCCGCTGTAGAGCACCCGGCCACCATGCTCCCCGGCACCGGGACCGACGTCGACGATCCAATCTGCCGCCCGGACGACATCGAGGTTGTGTTCGATGACGAAGACGGAGTTACCCGCCGCGCGTAGTCGCCGCACGGCGGCGACCAGCGCCTCGGTGTCGGCGGGATGCAGGCCTGCGGACGGTTCGTCGAGGACGTACAGCACTCCGAACAGACCCGATTGGAGCTGGGTGGCCAGCCGCAGGCGCTGAAGTTCGCCCGGCGAGAGGGTGGTGGTCGATCGGCTGAGGCTCAAGTATCCCAGCCCGAGCTCGGTCAAACCCTCGAGGCGGCCGAGAAGATTGTCCACCAATGCCGCTGATGCTCGATCTGTTGCGTCACTTGCGGCGGATTCGTGGGATGCGACGACGGCGTCGAGGACGGCTGCCAGATCGGCCAGTGACAGATCCGTGGCGTCGGCTATGTCGAGGCCGGCGAACCGTACGGCCAACGCCTCCGGGCGTAGCCGTTTGCCATTGCATGCACTGCAGGGGCGGGACACCAGGTATCGGGTGACCTTCGCCCGCTGAGTTGCGCTCTTCGTCGTCGCGAAGGTGTGCAGAACGTAGGTGCGGGCACTCGAGAACGTTCCCTGGTAATCGCGCACCATCTTGCCCGGATCGCGCACGGGTGACACCGTGACCGTGGGTTGCTCATCGGTGGTGAGGATCCACTCGCGCTGGTCCTCCGGCAGCTCGGACCAGGGGCGGTCCACGTCGATGCCGAGTGTGTCCAGGATGTCACGGTAGTTCTTCCCCAGCCAGGCGCCGGGCCATGCGGCGACGGCGCCGCCGCGGATACTTCGGCTCGGGTCCGGCACCAGGGCATCGATGTCGACGTCGTGGGTGCGGCCGAGCCCGTGACAGGCCGGGCATCCACCTTCGGGTGTGTTGGACGAGAAGGCGTTCGAGTCGAGGACGGGAGCGCCCGGCGGGTAGGTTCCGACTCGGGAGAACAGCATCCGCAGCACGTTTGAGATGTGGGTGAGGGTGCCGACCGACGATCTGGCGGAGGTGTGACCGCGGGCCTGCTGCAATGCAACCGCCGGTGGAAGCCCGGTGATGTCCCCTACCCTGGGTGCTCCGATCTGATCCATCAGCCGTCGCGCGTACGGGGTCACGGACTCGAGGAAGCGTCGTTGCGCTTCGGCGTAGATGGTGCCGAAGGCCAACGAAGACTTACCCGATCCCGAGACTCCCGTGAACGCGACGATGCAGTCCCGGGGAATGAACACATCGACGTGGGCAAGGTTGTGTTCGCTGGCGTCGAACACTTCGATTCCGCCGAATGCCTGGGCACGTAACGGTTCAGCCTGCGGTACGGGATCGAAGGTGGGCACAACTGCTCCAGGTGTCGGTTCGTGCTCGGACAGGTTACGTACCAGTCTTCCTCGAGGGGTGGAACCATGTGTACCGGCGGCGCTCCCGCGGGGAGAGTCCGCCCAAATTCCATCGGCTTGCGCTGCGTGCGAACCCAATCGGCGGGATGCCTCGTGTCCTCGGGCCACTCGGCAGGTGATTGTCTGGCGGTGTAGTGGGTGGAGGTCAGACGATGTTCGTCTCACCTGCGCCGATACCGGCCTGCGCGAAGCGTCCCAGGGCGAAGGAGCTGATGTCGTATCCGGGCTCCTTGCCGTGGTAGAGGTCGCACACGATTTCACCGGTCGCCGGTCCCATCAGGAAGCCGTGGCCGGAGTAGCCGGTGGCGATGAGCAGGCCCTCGACCTCGGTGGAGCGGTCGATGATCTGGTTGCGGTCGGGGGTGACCTCGTAGAGGCCGGCCCACCCGGTGCTGATGCCGTAATCCAGTACGGCCGGCACCCGGGTCTCGGCGATCGCGCCCAGTCCCATCAGCCAGTCCTCGAGTTCGAACTTGAGGTTGAATCCCTCGCGCTCGTTCGGGTCGGACCAGCCGAGAAGCAGACCCTTGCCTTCCGGGTGGAAGTAGAAGTTCGACGGGAAGTCGATGGTCAGCGACGGCGAGGACTCGGGCAGCTCGGAGAGCGGCTCGGTGAAGGCGATCTGTCGACGGACGGGAACGACGGGGATGTTCACCCCGAGCATGTCGCCGATGCCGGCCGACCAGGCTCCGGCGGCGCAGACCACGGTGTCGGTCTTGATGCGTCCGTGTTCGGTCACCACAGCGGTGATCGTGCCACCTGTGCTCTCGATGTCGGTGACCGCGCAATGACGGATGATGCGGGCGCCGTGTCGTCGGGCAGCGGCGGCGTATCCCATCACGACCGATTCGGGGGTGGCCTTGCCGTCCTGGGGCGACCAGGACGCGGCGAGGAGTCCGTCTGTACTGATGAGCGGCGAAATCTCCTGCGCTTCTTCGGGGGTGACCATGCGGCTCGGAACGCCGTGTCGGTTCTGCAGCGCGACGCTCTCGGTGAAGATGTCGATGTTCGTCTGGTCCGAGAGGAGGTAGAGGTAGCCGTCGCGGCTGAAGTCGATCTCCTGGTGGTACTCCTGCGCGAACCGCGAATACACGTCGAGGCCGCGCAGACCGATCGCGATGTTGGCCTCGTTGCTGAAGGAGGCGCGAACACCGCCGGCGGCCTTGCAGGTCGAGCCGCACGCCAACTCGTCCTTCTCCAGGAGGACGACGTCGGAGACCCCGGATTCGGCGAGGTGGAACGCAATGCTGGCGCCGATGACGCCGCCGCCGATCACGGCGACGGATGCCTGCTCGGGGAGTTCCTTGCTCATGTCGTCCTCTTCTTTCCTTCGAGAATAGAGATGTAGTGCCCGGGTCGGTCAGAATGCGGCGTTCTGGGGGGCACGCCCGCGGAGCAGCATGGCTTCGCGAACGCGCTCCTGGGCGGTGGCGCGGGCCACCTCGTGGGTGGTCCGACCCTGAGCCTTCGACGCATCGAGGGTGTCGATGGTGCTGGCGCGCAGCTTGTTCGAGATGTTGTCGAACACAGCTGCCGGTTCGGGACGGATTCCGGAGAAGCGGGCATCCATCGCCACGGCTGCGGCGACCACACCGCCGGCGTTGGCGATGAAGTCCGGAACCACGGTCACGCCGCGGTCGAACAGCACCGACTGTGCCTCGGGGCTGCTCGGCAGGTTCGCGCCTTCGACGACGATCTTGGCCGGCGACGTGCGAGCGAGATCGGCGTCGATGACGTCCTGCAACGCTGCCGGGATCAGGATGTCCGCCGTCACCGAGAGTTCTTCCCCGGCAGCGAGAGGCTTGGCGTCGGAGTACTGGTCGACGAGTCCGTCACCGTACTGATCGCGCAGGTCGAGCAAGGTGGCGACGTCGAGCCCGTCCGGGTTGTGGATGCCGCCCTGCGAGGTGGACACAGCGACGACGGTCGCCCCGAGTTCCGCGAGGCGCTTCGCGGACGCAGCTCCGACCTCTCCGAAGCCCTGAATCGACACGCTCAGCGAACCGGTGGACAGGCCGAGGGCTTGCGCAGCGGCGTCGGCCGACTCCGCGACACCGTGGCCGGTGACCCCGAGTTGGTCGTACGGGAGCCCGCCGAGCGCGTGGGGGGTGCCCACCGCGCCGCCGCGACCGCCGACCTCGTCGAGCATGATCGCGGCGTCCTTCTCGGTCAATCCCACGTCGAGCCCGAAAACGTACTCCTCGGGGACCTCGTTGCGCAGTGCCCGGACGAAGGCACGCAGAACCGCTTCCTTGGAGGAGGCGGTCGGGTCGGCCCAGATGCCGGCCTTGGCGCCGCCGTAGAACAGGTCGACCCCCGCCCACTTCCAGGTCATGTTGCGGGCCAGCCTGGCGACCTCGCCGACACTGACCGTGGTGGACATGCGGGTGCCGCCCTTGCCCATTCCGCGGGCGGTGTTGTCGATGACCAGAACGCCGCGCATGCCGGTGCGTGCATCGGAGACACACACGACCTTCTCCGGGCCCCATTCGTCGATCAATTCGAACATCGTCGTTGCTCCTCGTGCGATTCGAAAGGGGGGATGTCAGCCGAAGTTGACGCCCTGAGCCAGGGGCAGCTCGCGGGAGTAGTTGATGGTGTTGGTCGCGCGGCGCATGTAGGCGCGCCAGGCGTCCGAGCCGGATTCGCGGCCGCCGCCGGTGGTCTTCTCGCCGCCGAACGCGCCGCCGATCTCTGCGCCGGACGTGCCGATGTTGACGTTGACGATGCCGCAGTCCGAACCGTCGGCGGCGATGAATCGCTCCGCCTCACGCTGGTCGGTGGTGAAGATCGACGACGACAAACCCTGCGGGACGTCGTTGTGCAGGGCGATCGCTTCCTCGAACGTGTCGTAGGTCAGCACGTAGAGGATCGGGGCGAAGGTTTCGTCCTTGACGATCTCACTCTGGGTCGGCATCCGCACGATCGCCGGCTCGACGTAGTACGAGTTTTCGCTGCTCGGGCGGCGTTTGCCGCCGACGAGGATCTCGCCGCCCTGTGCGACAGCCTTGTCGAGGGCTGCGGTCATGTTGGCGTGGGACTTGCCGTCGATCAGCGGGCCCACCAGGGTGCTGTCGGCGAACGGGTCGCCGATCGGGAGGCGGCCGTAGACCTGGGAGATCCGGTCGATCAGCTCGTCGGCGATGTCCTGGTGGACGATGATGCGGCGCATCGAGGTGCAGCGTTGGCCGGCGGTGCCGGCGGCGGCGAAGACGATTCCGCGGGTGGCGATGTCGAGGTCCGCGGACGGGGTGACGATCGCAGCGTTGTTTCCGCCGAGCTCGAGGATGGCGCGGCCGAAGCGGGCGGCGACGCGGGGAGCGATCTGCTCACCCATCCGCTCGGAACCGGTGGCACTGATCAACGGCACCTTCGGGCTGTCGATCAGGGCCTGGGTGTCGGCGGCGCTCGCCGAGACGAGGACGTTCAGGTTGGCCGGGGCGCCGGATTCTCTTGCGGCACGGTCGAACAGCGCCGAGCAGGCGGCGGCGGTGAGGGTGGTCAGCTGCGCGGGCTTCCAGATCACCGAGTCACCGCAGACGATGGCAAGAGCCAGGTTCCAGGACCATACCGCGGCCGGGAAGTTGAACGCCGAGACGACACCGACGACACCGAGCGGGTGCCAGGTCTCCATCAGTCGGTGTCCGGGACGCTCCGAGGGCATGGTGCGGCCGTCGAGCTGCCGGGACAGACCGACCGCGAAGTCGCAGATGTCGATCATTTCCTGAACCTCGCCGAGGGCCTCCGAGCGGATCTTGCCGACCTCGATGCTGATCAGGTTGGCGACGTCTTCCTTGTGCTCGGTGAGCAGTTCGCCGAGGCGTTTGATCAGGAATCCGCGGACCGGGCCGGGAACGGTGCGCCACTGCAGGAAGGCCTCGTGGGCGGCATCGATCGCGGCCTCGACGTCGGCGGCGTCTGCGGCGGGATAGTCGAAGAGGCTCTCCCCCGTGACCGGGGAGCGGGTGGTGATGGTGTTGTCGACCCCTGCGGTATCGAGTACGGCCGGGTCGACCCCACATCGCTGCAGGCTGGTGCGTGCGAGGGTGCGCAGTTCGTCGGTGGTGGGCAGGGCGATGGTCTCGGCGACAGCGGTGCTCATTTACTTGACTCCTTGGGTAGCGATGGGTGCCGGTTCTTCGATGGGTCCGCGGATTCCCAATTGGTTGGCAACGTGATCGAGGGATGCGCGGCGGATCCCGTCGTAGAGCGTGTACTGGTCGTGCAGTGTGCGGCCCAGAACTCCTTCCATCCAGGCGGCGTCGATATCGGTCGTCGACTGCGTGGTGTCCTTGTGTCCGTCCGAGGTCAGATTGGACTGGAAGATCCCGGCCGCGGATTTCGGCAGAAAGTCCTCGTAGACGATCGGCTCCGGGCGGACCCAGCCCTGATCGATCAGATCCTGTAGTGATCGTCCGGGCACCGTGCCGTTGCGTTGCTTGTCGGTGTCGACCCGGTAGGTGAAGTACGCCAGATCGTGGAGCGCGAGCCCCTGTTCGGTGGCGGGCACCTGCTGGTTCCACAGCGCCGCAGCGATCTCGTTGCGTACCTCGGCCGACACCGGCGCGGTCGCGGCCGCCTCCCTGACGGCCTGCTCGATCTCGCAGGTCAAGCGGTCGTAGACCTCGCGGCCGCGGACGGTGGCGGCGATGCCGCGGGCCTCGACCTCACCGAAACGCACTCGCAGTGAACCCTTCTCGACACTGCCGTCGGCCTCGCGGAACACCCGTGGTTCCGCGAGAGCCCGGAACGAGGTCTGCCGCAACAGCAGATCCGGACCGGCCCATCGCGGCGGACCCTGGATCGTGTCGATCATGTCGATCCGGCGACGCTCCATGCGGGCGTAGAGACCGTCGATGTCGAGCACACGCGGGGTCAGGTGGTTGATGTGTGTGCTGGCGACACCACCGATATCGGCGGCCACCGAGGAAACCTGCTCGAGTTCGCGGTACCAGGCGCGGTCGACGGCCTTGGTGGACAGCGTGAATGCCGCAGTGGCCAACGTCAGGAACATCTCGGCGTCACCGGAATTCAGCCCCCGGTACTCGGTGGCCCGGTCGGCGAGTACCAGCAGTTCGGCGGTGAACAGCCTGCGCTTGGCGAGGAAGCTTTCGAGGCGTTGCTGCAGATCGGAGCTGAAGAAGCGGCGATCCGAGGGCACCAGCATGGAGGTGAACACCCGGAAGGGGTTGCGCGCCAGTTCGTCCGGGCTCGTCGGACGGAAAGCCGTCGAGACGACCGGAACCGAACTGGCAGCGGCCTCGCGCAGGTCGTAGAACCCCACCGGGTACATGCCCATTGCCGCGAACACGCGGGCGACCTGGGCCATCTCCTGGGGGGTGCCCACTCGGATGGCTCCGTGACGTTCGGCGGTGATCCGGGCGATGGAACCCAGACGTTGTGCGCCCGCACCGAGATTCGACAGCACGGTGTCGTTAACGGCCTGCGATACCTCGAGCAACGTGGTGTATGCGGGAACTTCCTTCCCGTACATGTGCGAGAGACGGCGAGCGAACTCGGCGCGCAGTTCCCACTGCTGGGTGATCGGCATGGCGTGCAACTCCAGGGTCGACGAGGATCGGGTGAGATCGAGATCGTGGTCGCCGGCCGGCTCCGAAGAGCCCCGACGTGTCCGACGTTTCGTTCCGCACGTTCATCGTGGTCCGCGGAAATCAATAGCACCAGCGAAGAAAGTTAGCCACAACCGTTTAGAATCTCTATATGAATATGAGCTTGGCGCACCTCGTCGCACTTCGAGAGCTGGCCCGGCGCGGAACGATGGTCGCGGTCGCCGAGGAACTCGGGTACACCGCGGGCGCCGTATCGCAGCAGATCGCAGCCTTGGAGAAAGCCGTCGGCTCCCGGCTCGTCACCAGGGTGGGTCGCAATGTCGTGCTCACCGATTCCGGCACCGTCCTGGCCGAGCATGCGGTGAAGATCTTGAGCGCGGAACAGAGTGCCCTCGACGCGCTGCGCGCGGTGCACGACGACGTCGCTGCGCCCCTTCTTCTCGGCACCTTCGGTAGTACCGCTGCGGCGTTGTTGCCACCGGTGGTCGCCGCAGCGCAGCGCAAATACCCGCATCTCGCCCTGAGCAGCCGGGAACTCGACGTCGACGAGGCCGCCACCGCGGTCCAACGCGGTCAGGTCGACGTCGCCTTCGGGTTGGACTACCCCAATTCACCGATGCCCCGCACACCGGATATCGAGATGATCACCCTGCGCAGCGAGCGATTCGGGCTCGCCGTCTCCTCTGGCGCCTACGGCATCCGCACCGAAGGGACCATCGATCTGCGCGAGGCCGCGGAGTGGAACTGGATTCTGCCGCCTGCGGAGACTCAGTTCGGTCGCGCTGTCCGCATCGCCTGCCGGCAGGAGGGTTTCGAGCCGATCGTGCGGCACGAAATCGTCGATACCGCGGTATCTCTGGCACTGGCCGGGAAGGGGCTGGGGGCCGCTCCGGTCACCGACATGATGATCAGGCTCAACAGTTCGGTGCCGATCATCCGGGTCGACCTCGAGCAGGAGATCGGTCGGCGGATCGTCCTCATACGCCTCGCCGGCTCGGAGACCAGGCCTACGGTGCGGGCCATCACCGACATCGTTCGCGCCGCGGTCGACCCGGCGTCGACGGCGGCCGAGAAGATCTGATCGCCTGATCGGACACAGCAGTCAGGTCTGCTCGCCGTTGCGGCCCTCCTCGGTGCCGAGGTGCTCGAAGATGAAGCGCCCGAGGGTGAGGCCGACATGCAACTCGAGGCGCTGCGCACCCACCGAGAGATCGAGGCCCGTGATTTCCTCGATCTTCGCGAGGCGGTAGTACAGCGTCTGACGGTGAATGCCGAGGACACCGGCTGTTGCGCCGGTGTCACCGGCCTGGTCCAGGTAAGTCTGCGCGGTGACGAGCAGGTCGACGTTGCGGTGGTCGAGCAGGGCCCGCACGGACGGGGTGAGGACTGCATCGGCGACGACGCCGGTGGGCCCGCACGAGGACAGCCGGTAGACGCCGAGTTCCTCCCAGTACGCGATCGGTCCCATCGATCCGTCGTGCCGGGCGACCCGGACGCCGAGTTTGGCTTGCTGCCAGCTTCGGCGGGCAGCTCGCAACCCCTGGTACGAACCCCCCACCCCGACCAGGGCTCCGGCACCCGCACCGCTTTCGGCAATGGACCGAACGGGGTCTACGGCGCCGTCGACGGCGGGAACCATGACCGCGGTCAGGGATCCGATCGGTGCCAGCAGAGTGCGTGTGCCGGGGGCGGGCAGGAGACCGTCGACGGCCAGCACGGTCAACGCGCCGCCGTCCGGAAAGAGCCCGGAGTCTTCGATGCGAGTAATCGCACGGGCGAAGGCCTTTCGGTCGCCTTCGAGGAGGTCTGCGACGGCGACCGCCATATCGTCACGGCCCCGGGCGGTGTGTGCGAGTTGCGCCCCGGCCCGGCCGGCCAGGGACATTGCGGGGGTGAGATCGCCGTCGGACACGGCGCTGTTCTCATCCGGCAGGACGAACAGATATCCGTACGCCGCGCCTGCGTAGCGAGCCGGAAGACAGATCCGCGGCGACGCTTCGATATCCGGATTCTCTGGCGTGATCACCGGGCGCGTGGTATCAGCAATCCCGAAGCTTTCGTACCACGCGCGAGCCTCCGGCGGGCAACTGCGCGTGAGGATCGACTGCACCCGATCCTTGTCGACGTCCGGCGACTGGGTGCTGTAGGCGATCAGCGAAAAGGCCCGGTCGACCAGGACGACCGATGCTGACAGGCGTTCGGCCACCTCGGTGACCACTTCATCGAGATTCACTTCACCATCTCCGTGAACAGCGTATTTCGTGAGCGATAACTATGGCGATCATTCGGAGTCGGCCATACATGTGTCTGACTGACGGGGCGGAAAGTTCTGGCACATGTCCCTAGCATGCTACGTGGTGGGCCGTTACGTTGATCACACACGAACGGAAGTTCGCCATCTCGCCGGGCCCTGGACGGCATTTCCGTCCTCGGCCCGTCACGGTATCGCGGCGTCCGATCACGCCTGCGACCACCGGGGCACAGTTCGCGCTTTCGATCTCGTGTCCGACTCGACCTTTGGAGCGTTTGATGTCCACTCTCGAACAACCGCCCGAGACGTTGCAGAAGTCTCTGAAACAACGACACCTCACCATGATCGCGATCGGGGGTGTCATCGGCGCCGGCCTCTTCGTGGGCTCGAGCGCCCTGCTACACACCTCCGGCCCCGCCGCATTCGTGTCCTACGCCATCACCGGTGTCGTCATCGTCCTCGTGATGCGCATGCTCGGCGAAATGGCCACCACCAACCCGTCGACCGGGTCGTTCGCCGGCTATGCGCGCAAGGCCTTCGGGGGGTGGGCCGGCTTCACGACCGGCTGGCTGTACTGGTTCTTCTGGGTCGTCGCGGTCGGCGCCGAAGCCGTCATCGGCGGCAAACTGCTGCAGCGCTGGATCGACCTGCCCTCCTGGGTGATGGCGGTCGTCCTGCTGTTGGCCATGGTCGCCACGAACCTCCGCTCGGTCCGCAACTTCGGCGAGTTCGAATACTGGTTCGCAGGAATCAAGGTCGCCGCGATCCTGCTGTTCCTCGCCCTCGGTGCCGCCTACGTCTTCGGGCTGTGGCCCAGCCATTCCGCCGATTTCTCCAACCTCACCGATCACGGCGGCTTCACCCCCAACGGCTGGACCGTCATTCTCTCCGGCGTCGTCGTCGCCGTCTTCTCCATGGTCGGCCCCGAAATCGCCACCATCGCCGCCGCCGAATCCGCCGAGCCGGAAAAGGCCGTCGCCAAGGCCACCAACTCCGTGATCGCCCGCATCGGGTTCTTCTACATCGGCTCCGTGCTGCTGCTCGCCATCATCGTCCCCTGGACCGACGTCGAGGTCGGCCAGTCGCCGTTCGTCGACGCCCTCACCCACATGGGCATCCCCGGCGGACCCGACATCATGAACGCCGTGGTGCTCGTCGCCGTACTCTCCTGCCTGAACTCCGGCCTCTACACCTCCTCGCGGATGCTCTTCACCCTCGCGCACAAAGGCGATGCGCCACAGAGCATCGCAAAGCTGGACAAGCACGGCGTCCCCCGCAACTCGCTGCTCCTTGCCACCCTCGTCGGCTTCGCCTGCATCGGCCTCGACTACCTCTCCCCCGACACCGTCTTCGCCTTCCTGCTCAACGCATCCGGCGCCACCATCCTGATGGTCTACCTCATGATCGCGATGTCGCAGATCAAACTGCGCGGCCTGATGACCCGCGAAGAGGTCGCGCAACTCCGCCTGAAGATGTGGCTGTTCCCCTACCTGTCGATCCTCGCCGCCGGCGGCATCCTCGCCGTGCTGGTGTCGATGTTCTACGTCGAATCGTCCCGCTCGCAGATCTCCCTGAGCGTCGGAGCCCTCATCGCGACGTTGATCGCCTACCGGCTTCGCCGGCGCATCAACCCGCAGAGCCCGCTCGCGAACAACATCTCCGCTCCCGCTCCCGGGCCGATCACCAGGCCCGCCTCGAAGTAAGACCCGAGAGGGGTGCTCCCGCACATGCTGTGCGGGAGCACCCCTCTCGAAGTTCATCGTCGGAGGGACCACCGAGCGTCAGTCCTGTCTTCGCGCAGCATCGGCGTCGAGCTGCGCGGCGAGCAATTGCGCCAAGTGGTCACCGCGGCGATCGGTCAGATCCGACAACTGGGTCCGGCAGGAGTAACCGTCGGCCAGGATCGTGGTGTCCGCATCCGCCCCGGCCACGGCGGGCAGGAGCTGCTGCTCGGCGACCGCCACCGACACTTCGTAATGCCCCTTCTCCACCCCGAAGTTGCCGGCCAACCCGCAGCATCCGCCCAGCCGCTGAACCTGTGCACCGGCCCTCTCCAGAAGCTGCGCGTCCGGACTCCACCCCATCACCGAATGATGGTGGCAGTGCGGCTGCGCGACAACGGACTTGCCTTCGAGAGACGGCGGTTCCCACCCTCGGTCCGTCAACAGTTCCGCGAGGGTGCGGGTTGCGTCGGCGACCGGTTCGGCCGCCGACCTACCGAGCAGTTCCGCGGCGTCCGAGCGCAGCACACCCGTGCAGGACGGCTCCATTCCGACGATCGGAATTCCGGCCGCGGCGCTACCGGCCAGTGCGTCCACGGTGCGGCCGAGGATCTTCTTCGCCGCGGTGAGCTGCCCGGTGGAGATCCAGGTGAGCCCGCAGCACTGCTGCTTGTCGGTCAATTGCGGCCGGTAGCCGGCGGCCTCGAGAACCCGCACCGTGGCGTGTCCGACCTCGGGGGTGAAGTAGTTGGTGAACGAGTCCACGAACAGCAGCACCGGGTCACCGGTGGTGGCGCGGTCGTGCTCCGTGGTCTTGAACCAGGACCGGAACGTCTGCTTCGCGAACGGTGGGATGGTGCGGCGCTTGTCCACCCCAGCCGACGACAACGCCAGCGGTCCGATGCCGGGAACCCGCATCGTGGCGTTGACCAGACCGGGTGCGTGGCCGGCGATCTTCGCCCAGCGCGGAAGCCATCCCAGCGAGTAGTGCGAGGCGGGGCGGATGCGGCCCTTGTAGCTCTGGTGCAGCACTTCGGATTTGAACGCGGCCATGTCGACACCGGTCGGGCAGTCCGAGGAGCAGCCCTTGCAGGACAGACACAGGTCGAGGGCGTCGTGCACCTCGGGCGAGCGCCAGCCACCGTCGATGTCGGTGCCGTTGATCATCTCCTGGAGCACGCGCGCACGGCCGCGGGTGGAGTCCTTCTCCTCGCGGGTCGCCTGATACGACGGGCACATCACTCCCCCGGTGGCGGTGTTGTCGGCCCGGCATTTTCCGACGCCGGTGCAGCGGTGCACCGCCTGGGTGAAATCTCCGTCGTCGTGGTGGTAGGCCAGGGCCAGGTTGCGGCGCAGGAGTGGGGCTGCGGGAATGCGCAGGTCCGCGTCGACCGGGCGCGGGTCGACCACAACACCGGGGTTGAGGATGTTGTCCGGGTCGAAGACGTGCTTGACGGCAGCAAAGAGGTTCATCGCGTCCGGTGAGTACATCAGCGGCAGGAGTTCGCTGCGGGCGCGGCCGTCCCCGTGCTCACCGGACAGGGATCCGCCGTAGCCGGCAACGAGTGTGCTGGCCGCGATCAGGAAGTCCCGGAAGATGCCGTCGCCGCCGGGCTTGTCGAGCGGCCAATCTATGCGCACGTGCATACAGCCGTCACCGAAGTGCCCGTACGGCAGTCCGGTGACGTCGAATTCGTCCATCAGGGCGTCGAAGTCGCGTAGGTAGTTGCCCAGCATGGCCGGTGGCACGGCCGCGTCCTCCCATCCCGCGTGTGCGGGAAGGCCGGCAGGACTGCGGCCGGCGAGTCCGGCACCATCGGCGCGGATCCGCCACAGCTGGGCGGTGCGGCCCTCGTCGGTGACCACGAGGCTGTCCCCGGCTCCGCAGTCGCGTCCGACCTGCCGGGCCCTGGCGATGGTCTCGTCGAGGTCGTCGCCGACGACCTCGACGAACAACCAGGCCGCCCCCGCGGGCAACGGCGGAACCGCATCCGGGCCGCGGCGCTCACGCACCACCTCGACGATCCGGGAATCGATACCCTCGCAGGCGGTCGGATCGAACTTCAGCACCAGCGGGGTCGCGTCACCCGCCGACGCGATGTCGGCGTACCCCAGCACGACCAGGACGCGGTGGGCGGGCTCGGACACCAAGCGGACTGTCGCGCGGGTTGCCACCGCGAGGGTGCCCTCCGTGCCGACCAGCATGCGAGTCACGTCGAACCGATTCTCCGGCAGCAGGTGTTCGAGGGCGTATCCGGATACCTGACGGCCGAATTGTCCGAACTCGGTGCGGATGGTCGCCAAACCGGCGCGGGTGACCTGCTGTAGTGCACTCAGCGCCGGGGAGGCTGTCACCTCACCGGCCGAACCCAGTTGCAACGACTCCCCCGTTCCGGTCAGAACGTGCAAGCCCTTCACATTGTCCGAGGTCCGGCCGTATCCGAGCGTGCGTGAGCCGCAGGCATTGTTTCCGATCATGCCGCCGATGGTGCAGCGGGTGAACGTCGATGGGTCGGGCCCGAATCGCAGGCCGTGCGGTGCGACGGCCTGCTGCAGCACCGTCTGAATCGTGCCCGGCTCGACGGTGGCGGTCTGTGCGTCCCCGTCGATCGAGAGCACCCGGTTCATGTGCCGGCTGAAGTCGAGAATCAGTCCCGTCCCGACGGCGTTACCCGCAACGGACGTGCCGCCACCGCGAGAGGTCAGCGGCACGCCCTCTCGGCGGCACACCGCGAGGGCGGCAGCGACCTCGTCGGCATGGCGCGGCCGCGCAACGACCAGCGGTCGCACCCGGTACAGGGACGCATCGGACGAATAGGCAGCGCGGGTGGTGCCGTCGGAGAGAACGTCGCTCACTCCCGAACTGCGCAGCTCAGCGGCCAGTGATTCAGCGGAGATCATTCGTAGCATGCTACAACCTCTAGCATGCTACGAACAGCCCCATGTTGTTACAGTGATCGGGTGGCAGACGAAGCGCTCGAACTCGAACCGCTCACCCCGTTCGCGGGACGACGGATGGAGCAGGCGATCGCGGCGGTGCGGGCGGCCATCGACGACGGCCGCATGAAACCGGGAGTGAAGTACTCGGTCTACCAACTCGCCGAGGGTCTGGGCATCTCCCGAACCCCGGTGCGGGACGCTCTACTGCGCCTGGAAGAAGTGGGAGTCATCAAGTTCGAAGCACGCCAGGGCTTCCGCATTCTCCTCCCCCAGCCGAAGGAGATCGCGGAGATCTTCGCAGTCCGGTTGGCCCTGGAACTACCCGCGGTCCGCAAGGCCGCAGCCGTCGCCGACCCCACGCTCTCGGATGCACTGCAGCGGCAACGACGCCTGATGCAGGACGCCGCCGCCGGCGGCGACGAACACGAGTTCGCCCATCATGATCTCGGGCTTCACGACCTAATTCTCGACGCCGCCGACAACGCCCGAGCCCGCGCGATCGTCAAGACCCTTCGCGAGACCACCCGGCTACTCGGGGCCAACACCGCCGACAAGACCAGAACACTCACCGACATCGACGACGAGCATGCGCCCATCATCGATGCCATCATCACCGGGGACCCCGACGGAGCCGAAGCCGCCATGCGCGTTCATCTGGTCAACACCGGGAAACTCCTTGTCGCCCAAGCTGTTCTCAGCGACGACTCCGGCCTCTCCGTCGACGAGATCTGGTCCGCCGTCATCTCCTGACCAACGCATCAACCCTGCAGCGGCTTCTCCGGCGTCGCGCGCCGGTGCACGGCAAGTTGCAGTTCGAACAGCAGCCGGTCGGCGGCGTCCTGCAGACCGATCCCGATGATCTCTTCCACTCGGCGGATCCGGTACCGCAGCGTGTTGGGATGCACGCTCAGTACGGCGGCGGCATTACGAACGTCCCCGTGCTCGGCGAGGTAGGTCTCGGCGCTCTCGCACAGGTTGGAACCATGCTTGCGGTCGTACTCGTACAGCGCATCGACGCGCGGATCGTGCAGTTCCGGGTGTTCGCCGACGAGGTCGAGGATCTCCCCGAGCAGCACCGCGGTGCGGGATTCGGCGAGGGTGGTCACCCGCCCCTCCGGGAACGTCGCGGCAGTGCCGTCGAGGACCCTGTCGACCTCGATCCGCGCCGCGGCCACCTGCGCGAGATCGGGAACCGGAACGGCGATGGCGGCCCGCAGCACGATCGACCGCTTGGCCTCGAACTGGTCGACGAGCTGCCGCGTCCACGCGGTGACCCCTGCAGCGGACTTGTAGCGGGGAAGGAGCACATAGGCGCGATCACCGATCACGGTGGCGACCGAATGGCGGCTGAACGAGCTCGCGTGCAGGCGGAGCATGCTGCCCATTCCGGCGAACTCGCCGGTGGCCGTCGAGCTCTCCGAGCCGGTCGGCGCGAAGCCCACGACAGCGGCCGCGCCGGTCATCGGCAAGTTCAGGGCGCTGGCCACGGAGGGAACGTCGACGCCCCCACCACGCGCACCGAACAACCGCTGGACCAGCAGCCCCTCGGTGGAGGGGGCGTTGAGACTTCGCGAGATGATCCGGGCTGCGATCGCCGAAGCGCCGCGCAACACGTCCACCGCATCGGGGTTGAACGGTGCGTCGCCCTGTTGCACCCAGATCGAACCGAGAAGCCGTGGTGCGGTCGAGGTGTCCTCGGTGGACTGGCGGATGCTGACCACCAGGCGTCGCTTGGTGGCGAGTTCCTCGTGCGCGGGCACGTCGATGACCTCGTCGCTTTCACGGAGCCGGTCGAATACTCCCCACTTCTGCAGTGTCCGCAGGTAGTCGCGCGGGCCCTCGCGGCCGAGGATCGACAAGGCTCGCAGTTCGTCCGCTGCTTCGTCGGACGCAGAGTATGCGAGCACCTTCGACTGGGCGTCCTCGATCGAGACCATCCCTCCGGCATTCTGCGCGACGATCTGCGCGAGGCCGAACAGGTCGGTGTCCGTGGCGAGCAGATCCGGGTCTGCCGGCGCGCCACGCCCGCGGCGAGAGCGGTCGAGCATGCGCTGGACCAGCGGGAACACGTGATCCCATCGGGCCTTCGGGTGCACCGCTACGAGGGCGACGCCGGCACGGCGCGCCGCCGCTTGCACTGCGCGCGACTCGTGCGCCGTCTTCGACATCACCGCATGCGGCCGGTGCTCGCGCGCACGACCGGAGACGTCGTCGAACCAGCGCACGGCGTCGGCGTCGGCAACCCCCACATGGAGATACAAATCCTGCATCGGAGATTGCGATTCGGTTTCGACCGTCAGGTCGGAGCTGTCGACGAGCGCCACCGATGCGATGAGGACGTCATCGCCCGCGGGAGCGTCGATCAGCTCGACGACCGCGGTGTCGAGAGCACGGAGAAGCTCACGCAGCGTGATGGTTTCGACAGAGGTAACGGGCGCCGCGGCTGCCGCGGCCGGGTTTCGATTTCCGGGAGACACCGACATCGCTCCGTCCGAAAGGGGAGAACAGGTTTAGCCAACAGTACAACCGTCAGAACCATTTCTTGTTCTCCTGGCTCATTATTTGAGCCCTGTTCCGGTGTTGACTACGTCTAGTTCGAGCGGCGGTCCCTTCGCCGCCACACCCCCGTAGGAGGTTCCATGGACGCCGTCACCACCACCCCCCAGCCGATCAACGAGCCGGTGGGCTCCTTCGCACCGGGCAGCGCCGAGCGTGCCCGCCTGCAGGCGAAGCTGGCCGAGCTGGGTTCGAATCCCACCGAGATCCACAACGTCATCGGCGGTGCGCACCGGCGCGGCAACGGCCCCGCGATCGACGTCGTGCAACCGCACCGGCACGCCGCGGTCCTGGGCACCTTCACCAATGCCGGCGCCCAGGACATCCAGGACGCCGTCACCGCCGCCACCGCCGCCGCCCCGGGCTGGCGGGCGCTGTCGTTCGAGGACCGCGCCGCGGTGTTCCTGCGCGCGGCCGACCTGCTGTCCGGACCGTGGCGTGAAACCCTCGCCGCCGCAACGATGCTCGGCCAGTCCAAGACCGCGTACCAGGCCGAGATCGACACCCCGTGCGAACTGATCGACTTCTGGCGGTTCAACGTCCAGTTCGCCCGGCAGATCCTCGCCGACCAGCCGATCTCCTCCCCCGGCGTGTGGAACAAGCTCGAATACCGCTCCCTCGAGGGCTTCGTCTACGCCATCACCCCGTTCAACTTCACCGCCATCGCCGGCAACCTGCCCACCGCACCCGCCCTGATGGGCAACACCGTGGTGTGGAAGCCGTCGCAGACCCAGGCCGTCGCCGCGTACTGGACGATGAAGCTGCTCGAGGCCGCAGGCCTGCCGCCCGGCGTGATCAACCTCGTCAACGGCGCCGGCGCCGAGGTCTCCGACGTCGTTCTCGCCGACCCGCGCCTGGCCGGAATCCACTTCACCGGGTCCACCGCCACGTTCCAGCACCTGTGGCGCCAGGTCGGCAACAACATCTCGAACTACAACAGCTACCCGCGACTGGTCGGCGAAACTGGCGGAAAGGACTTCGTCCTCGCCCACAGCTCCGCGAACCCCGACACCCTCACCACCGCCCTGCTCCGTGGCGCGTTCGACTACCAGGGCCAGAAGTGCTCCGCGGCCTCCCGCGCGTTCGTCCCGAAGTCCGTGTGGGCGAAGATGGGCAACGACTTCATCGAGAAGGCGTCGACGCTGAAATACGGCGATGTCACCGACTTCTCGAACTTCGGTGGCGCCGTCATCGACCAGCGGGCCTTCGACCGCAACGCCGACGCCATCGCCCGCGCCAAGGCCACCCCCAGCCTCACCATCGCCGCCGGCGGCCACGTCGACGACAGCATCGGCTACTTCGTCGACCCCACCGTCCTGCTCGGTGACGACCCCACCGACGAGGCCTTCCGCACCGAGTACTTCGGACCGATCCTGTCCGTCCACGTCTACGACGACTCCGCCGCCGGATCGTTCGAGAAGGTCCTCGACCTGGTCGACACGGGGTCCGCGTACGCGCTGACCGGGTCGATCATCGCCGACGACCGCACCGCAATCGCGAAGGCCACCGACGACCTGCGATTCGCCGCCGGCAACTTCTACATCAACGACAAACCCACCGGCGCCGTCGTCGGACAGCAACCCTTCGGCGGAGCCCGTGCGTCGGGCACCAACGACAAGGCCGGCTCCCCGCAGAACCTCCTGCGCTGGGCCTCCGCCCGCACCATCAAGGAAACATTCGTCCCGGCCACCAACCACCACTACCCCCACCAGGACATCTGATGGCACCCTCCGATCTGCTCCGGCCCGCCCTGCTCGCCGCGGCCCGCTCCCCTCGCATGGAACGGACCGTCACCAAGATCCCGGTGACCCGCAACCTCGTCGACCGGTTCGTCGCCGGCGAAACCGAGGATCAGGCCATTGCCGCGACCACCGATATCCTCGACTCCGGCCGCTACATCAGCATCGACCATCTCGGCGAAGACACCACCGACCTCGGGCAGGCTTCCGGCACCGTCTCGCATTACCTGACGCTGCTGTCCTCGCTGGCGCAACTGGCCCCGGCCACCGACAACGGCAATGGGCCGCGCAACATCGAGATATCCCTGAAGTTGTCCGCCCTCGGACAGTTCCTGCCCCGCGACGGTCACGACGTGGCACTCGAGAACGCCCACAAGATCTGCACCGCGGCCGAAGAAGCCGGCGTCTGGGTCACGGTCGACGCCGAGGACCACACCACCACCGACTCGACCCTGTCGATCGTAGGCGAGCTCCGCGAGGACTTTCCCACTCTCGGCACCGTGCTGCAGGCCTACCTCAAGCGCACCGAAGCGGACTGCCGGGACCTCTCCGGGCCCGGATCGCGAATCAGGTTGTGCAAGGGTGCATACAAGGAACCGGCATCTGTTGCCTACCAAGGCAAGCCCGCGGTCGACGACGCATACCTGCGGTGCCTGCGGATCCTGATGAACGGCCAGGGATACCCGATGGTCGCCTCCCACGATCCGGCCATGGTCGACGCCGCACTGGCGCAGGCGAAGGCCACGGGTCGCACCACCGACGAGTTCGAGATCCAAATGCTCCACGGCATCCGGGACACCGAGCAGTTGCGTCTGGTCACGCAGCAGCAACACGTGCGGGTCTATCTGCCCTACGGTGAGCAGTGGTACGGCTATTTCATGCGTCGTCTCGCCGAGCGCCCCGCCAATCTGGCATTCTTTCTCAGGTCATTGACCTCGAAGAATTAATCAGGCACGGGACGCCGTCGCGGTGCGGCCCTGATTGACCCTCGCGCTCGAACCCTGGTTCGCCCACAGCACCGACACAATCATCTACGACGATGACGGTCTTCCCAAAAACCAACCCGGCCGTATCAGCCTTCCTCGGCCGGTCGAAATTGCTCTGCCGTCGTTTGGGTTCCCTCTGACACGGGTAGGCGAAGCAAGTGTGCACTCTTCTGAGGAAGGCACAAGCTCGCCGACGACGACCTGTCACCGATGATGCAGCACCGTCGATTGTGCTGGATGGGAGGACACGAGATGGCACACGCAAAGATTCGCAACCCCAACTCAAAGACCAGGAAATGTACGAAGAACTCCGCGAGAAGGGCGATTCCAAGGAGAAGGCGGCACGAATCTCCAACGCCGCGGCCAGTCGTGGTCGCGAGAACGTCGGAAAGTCGGGCGGGAAGTCACCGTCGTATGAGGACTGGACGGTTGACGAGCTCCAGAAACGTGCCAAAGAACTGGGTTTGCAGGGCTATTCGACACTGAACAAGAAGGAACTCATCGACGAGCTCCGCAATCATTAGCCGTGCAGCTGCCCATTTGCGAGCCCACACGGTCCTGCGCGGCCTCACCAATGCACACAGGAGGACAGGAGAACATCGTGCTGCTCGATGGGGTCAACCACATTGCCTGGATCTCGAAGGATGCCGCCCGGTTGGGCCGGTTCTACGCCGATGTGTTCGACGCCGACGTCGGACCCACACGCACCCACGGCGACGACGGCAAAGAAACGATGACCATCATCCGCATCGGCCCGCACACCGAGTTGAACATCTTCGTGATCGAAGGCAACACCGAGCCTGAGCGCCAAACACCCATGTGGGGACGGGGACGCATCGACCATGTCGGCCTGCAGGCCGCCTCACGCGAAGCATTCGCCACGATTCGGCAACGACTGATCGACAAGGCTGCCAGCGACGGAACCGTCAACGACTTCGGCGCCGTCCAGAGCATCTTCTTCCGCGACCCCGACGGACTCGAAGGGGAAGTACTGATCGCCAAGTCCTCCCAGTAGTACGCCGTGGACGGTGGCCGAAAGTCGACCCCCACGCCGATGACCCAGATTCCGACCTCGATCACTGCAGCCCGTCGTAACGTGGGATCTCCACCGATCTGCCTGACCGACGCGAGGAGTGCTGAAGATGTTCGATCTCCAACCCGCCACCGACGTGATGGCCGCTCTCGTCGAGTCCGTGCGCGACGAGCAACTCACCGCACCGACACCGTGCCCGGAGCTCACCGTCGGTGATCTCCTCGACCACATCGACGGGCTGTCACTCGCGTTCACCGCCGCTGCGACGAAGACCCCGCCGGCCGGGGGCAGCCAGCCGCCCTCCGCCGACGTCGCTCGCCTCGGCACCGACTGGCGCACCCGGCTCCCGCAGCGACTCACCGCTCTCGCCGGAGCCTGGCGTGAGGAGACGGCATGGCACGGGATGACCCAGGCGGGTGGACTCGACCTACCGGCCGACATCGCAGGCGCGGTCGCGGTGGACGAGATCGTCGTGCACGGCTGGGACCTCGCCGTCGCCACCGGCCAGAACTTCCACTGCACACCGGAACTACTCGGCGCCGCATACGGGTTCGCGAAGTCGTCGGCCGACCAGAACCCCCACGGCACACCTGGACTGTTCGGGCCGCCGGTGACCGTTCCAGACTCCGCGCCACTGCTCGAACAACTGCTCGGCCTCACCGGACGCGACCCACAATGGGTTCCCGCCGCCACATAGCGGGTATCGACCCCGAACGCGGCCGCTGCTCGAACTCGGCGATGGCGCCGAGGATCTGAAAGGACACCCGGCACACGTGGCCCGAGCCCGTTCCTCGGTGCTCACTGACGGTTTCCACGTCGTCTCGATCGACATACTTGGACACGGCGACGGCCGCGAAACGCACAGGACCAACGCTGGGTCGCCGAATTCCGCCTGACCGGGGCGGAAGGCAGTCCGTCGTTCGGCCGGATCCTCGCCGGCACAGCGCATCAGTGGCCGAACGCGCCGTCCCGGAATGCCAGGCGACCGTCGACGCCTTGCTGGCCCTGCCCGGATATCGGCGAGCGCAAGCGCAGAGCTCGACGTGAAAGATGAGCTGAGGAATGTGTCATCCCACCTGACTCCAGATCTGTGCCAACGACTGCGCGACGTGTTCGTTCCGGATCTCGCCCTTCCCGTCTACCGCGTCCCGTCCGACCGGTACGGCGATGCATGCCGACCGGAGCAGTCGCGCTCCGACGTAACCCAATACGGTTTCCAGGGTGCTCACCGCACCGTGGCCGCGCCCCGGCGCGGCGACGTTGATCCACGCCACCGGTTTGTCGGTCATCTCGGTTCCACCGACTGTCCAGTCCAACAGGTTCTTGAAGCTGCCCGGCAGTGTGCCTGCGTACTCGGGTGTACAGAACAGCACGATGCCGGCATCCCGTATGAGCTGCCTCAGGGCGAACACTTCGTCGGGAAGCGGATCGTGGTCGTCGTCGGGGTTGAACGCAGGAAGTGTCGACAATCCGCGGTAGATGGTCGTTGTCGCCGTCGGCGGAGCCGATTCGGCGATTGACGCGAGAGCGGCAGCATTGGTCGAGGTCGCTCTGGTGCTCCCTGAGACAAGCAGAATGTTCACGAGGTCGATGTTCGCACGATCAGGAAGATGGATGAACGACTCCACGGCGGGGTTTCGATGACTCTCGCAAATGCGTTGCAGCGCAAGCCGTCGAGTCAGCGAACCACATCTCATAATCCTGTTGTATCCGCCCCCGAGGGTCGACGTTTTTCACGCTATTCGTTGCAGTGCGCAATGCAACAGTGTTGTGAGAGCCGCTGGTTCCGAGCCGACCACGTCCGACGGCCCCGTCGGGTGACGTTTCCTGCACATGATCAGACACCGCCCACCCCGGACGACCATGACCCACTCGATACAGGCAAGCCTCCGCTTCGAATGATAGATTCCTGGCATGCGGAGTGATCGCTCCGCTTTGTTGGGAGTATTTATGAGACCCGCTTCGCTGCGGACGCACTATCAGCTGACGTTTGCCGTTCTCACTCTGGGTGTAGGCGCCTTTGCGCTTCTGCAGTCACTGGTGATGCCGGTGCTGCCCACCCTCGAGTCGGAGCTGGGCACGACACAAGCCGATGTCACGTGGGTGTTGACTGCCTACCTGCTGTCGGCGTCGATCTTCACCCCGGTCGTGGGACGCCTCGGTGACATGCACGGCAAGAAGCGCCTGTTCGTGGTTGCACTCGTCGCGCTGGCGGTCGGGTCTCTGCTCGCAGCCCTCGCGACGTCGCTGTCGGTGATGATCGCCGCCCGGGTGATCCAGGGAATCGGTGGCGGTGTGCTGCCCTTGGCGTTCGGCATCATCCGCGACGAGTTCCCCGAGGAGAAGGTGGTGGGAGCGGTCGGGATCATCGCCGCTCTCACCGCTGTCGGCGCCGGTCTCGGCATCGTCCTTGCTGGTCCTATCGTGACCGTGCTGAGTTACCACTGGCTCTTTTGGATTCCGCTGATCATGGTCGTCCTGGCCGGGCTGGCCGCGCAGATTCTGGTCCCCGAGTCTCGCGTTCGCACCGCCGGGAGGATCAACTGGCTCACCGCCCTGCTGCTGTCCGGATGGCTCGTTACGTTGTTGCTCGGCGTGAGCAGGGCGCCCGCATGGGGTTGGGATTCTCCGATCGTCATTGGGCTACTGGTGGCTGCCGCGGTCATCGTGGTCACCTGGGTGGCCGCAGAATCGCGATCCGCCAACCCGCTGATCGACATGAAGATGATGCGAATCCGAAGTGTGTGGGCCGCCAACCTGTTGGCTCTGCTGATGGGGGTCGGAATGTACGCAGCATTCGGCTTCCTTCCGCAGTTTCTGCAGACACCGGTGTCGGCTGGATACGGCTTCGGTGCTTCGGTCACCGAGTCGGGCCTGATGCTGCTGCCCGTGAGCGTGGGAATGTTCCTGCTCGGGCTCGCCTCCGGCCGCCTGGCGGCCCGACTGGGTTCGAAAAACCTGTTGATCGCGGGGTCGATCGTCAGTGCGATCGGCTACTTCGCGGTGGCGCTTCTGCATGAGACCGAAATAGACATCTACGTCGCCATGTCATTGGTCGGGATCGGTTTCGGCCTGGCCTTCTCAGCGATGTCGAATGTTGTCGTCGCAGCGGTGGCACCGGAACAGACCGGTGTCGCGAGCGGTATGAACGCCAACATCCGCACAATCGGCGGCTCGCTGGGCGCTGCATTCATGGCCAGCATCGTCACCGCCGGGGCGTCCTCCTCGGGGGTCCCGCAGGAATCCGGTTACACGAACGGATTCATCATGCTGGGTGTGGCAGTCGGCCTCGGCGCCGTTGCTGCTCTGTTCATCCCGGCAATGAAGCGGGACAAGATCACGCAACTGGAAGAGTCGACCGAGTTGCGACACCCGGAGCTTGCGATGGTCGCGGGAGGCACGCTGGTGGGCGACGAATCCGAATGAGGTCCAACGTGAGCAGTCAGGCAGACGGCAAGGCACTGCGCCGCGACGCCGCGGAGAATCGGCAGCGGTTACTCGACGCGGCAGCGACCGTGTTCAGTGCGCGTGGCCTGGATGTGGGTGTCGACGAGATCGCACGGGTCGCCGGCGTCGGCATCGGCACCCTCTACCGCCGGTTCCCCACCAAGGATGCGCTGATCAGTGAGCTCGTTCGACAGGTGCTCGAAGAGTTCGTGGCCCTGGCCAATGAGGCGCTTTCCGCACCGGATGGTGAGGGCCTGGAGCAGATGCTCTACGGCAGCGGGACACTCCTGGCCTCGAACCGCGGGTGTTTGTCTCGCATGTGGAGCGACGACGAGACCACGATCCTGAGGGACGAGTATCGACGGATCCTGTTCGAGCTCTTGGCGCGAGCCAAGCAGCACGGCCGCATCCGCGAGGATGCCACCGACGCCGACCTGGATCTCATCTTCTGGTCCGTACGCGGCGTCATCGCGACAACACGCGGGGTTACCGACACAGGTTGGCGTCGGATCATGGCAGTGATGATCGCGGGATTGCGACCCGGCGCGGACAATCTCGACGCGATCCCGATGAGCGCCCAGCACGTCGCGCAAATCATGGACCAATTGTGGGCTCGATAGGCGAGTGGGCACCGTTGCGTTCCCGCCACCACTGCGGCGCATCGACGAAGTGGTCCGGCCATCCTGCTCGGTGCGGACGGATACACCCCATTCGGTGGAGTTGTCGGTCATCCGCATTCTCCTCATGTCGTTTCGGTCAGACGGACAGCAGGACAACGGCTACGATCAGTGCTGGTGCCGTAGCCCCGTGGATCGCGAACGCCGCCTTCCGGTCGCCACCGTTCGACAGCACGATCCACGTCTCGCCCAGCGGGATCACGGCCGGTAGAGTTGGTCGCGGGCCGCGAAGGTGAAGACGATCGTCGATTGCGCCCGCGACATCGCCGAAAACGACGGTCGGGCCGCCGAAACGACTCGTCGTCTCGCCAACGAGATCGAATACAGCCCACAGGTGCTCTACAGCCACTTTCCGGACTGCAGAGACGGCATCGTCAGCGCGGTCGCGCTTCCGAGACTTCACGTACGTCATGCTTCGCCGCGGTGAGTTTTCCCGCCGCCTCTGGTCTGTACAGGTATGAGTCGACACGAAGCGTGCGGAGCGGCCACCGTGTCCGCCGTGCGCCGACGGGCAGGTGCCATAGGCCAGCGGTGTACAGCTTCATGAACAGCAAGGAGAAAGTCTCATGACATCGACACCACCCTCCACGGGAGCCTCCAACGCGACGCCGGCGCCGACGGACGGAACCACGAAGAAGACCCGAGTCGCCGGACTTGTCGTCAGCGTCCTCGTGGTGCTGTTCCTCCTGTTCGACTCGCTCATCCACATCGCGAACACCCAAATGGTGCGCGAGGCGATGGCCGATCTGGGTTTTGCCGAGAATCTCAACCGTGTCATCGGGGTGGTTCTGTTGGTGTGCCTGATCCTCTACCTCGTGCCCGCTACGTCGATCCTCGGTGCCGTACTGCTGACCGGATACCTCGGTGGAGCGGTCGCCACCAACATGCTCACCGAGCAGCCGATCATCAGCACCACCCTGTTCCCGATCTACGTCGGCATCTTCGTGTGGGGCGGGCTGTACCTGCGTGACGCGCGGGTGCGATCGATCATGCCCGTCCGGCGCACCTGACGACCTACCTGCATCCGGAGGCGTCTCGCAATTCGGCGTATGAATCTTCCATCGCCTCCGCCAGCCGGGCAACGTCGGGCAGCGCCTCGGGGTCGGTGCAGAGCCCGATACCGACGATCCCGGCGCAGGAGATCGCCGAGATCCGCAGTGCGTGGTGAGCGGCGGGTTCCGACGAGGAGAAGAGTCGCTCGACCCGGCGTTCGGAAACGCTGACCGGCACGCGCGGACCGGGGACGTTCGAGATCGACAGGCTGAACTCGCGCGCGCTGCCGGCGAGTCGCTGTGCGGCCTCCTCTACGCGCTTCACGCGGCCGAGTGCGTGGAAGAGGTCAAAGAGCTCTTCGGCATCGTCGAGCAGTTTGCGCTTGCTGGTCTCGGCGTTGATCCGGTCGAGTCGGGTGAGCGGATCCGCCTCGCCCAGAGGGAGATCGACGTTCATGAAGGAATCACGGTTTCCGAGCTCACCCGCTCCCTCATCTCGGTGGTGAAGGCTGACCGGAACTTGAGCTCGAAGATGCGGGAGCGCCGCCTCGCCGGCGCCGAGCCAGCTGCGCAGGCCGCCGGCGACGATCGCGAGGAGCACGTCGTTGACAGTTGCGCGGGTGGGACGCGAGGCGCCGATTGCCTTCAGCTCCGGGAGCGGGGCGACGGTGAAGGCAAGCTCGCGGGCGGCACTGATCGGGCGGTCGAAGGGCGAGCGTGAGCCGCGATGGCCGAGCTCACGATGCACAGCCGCGGGCATCCGCAGTGCCTCGTCGACCCGCGAATGCTGCGGCGAAGCGGCGCGGAGGCCGGGTCGCTTTCCTCGCGGGGGCGGCTCGAGGTGTGGATCCCAGAGCACGTCGTCCAGGAAGCGAACCGCGCTGATCCCGTCGGCCATCGCGTGATGGATCCGGGCCGCGATCGCTTCGCGCCCGTCGCCGAGTGGGCCGATCAGATCGAACGTCCACAGTGGACGCTCGTGATCGAGGTGCTCGGACATCAGCTTGCTGACGACCTGCCACAGATCGCTGCGCGAGGCGCACCCGGGCCCTTCCCGGCGCCGGACGTGGTCGCTGATCTCGAACGCGGTCGCCTCGACCCAGCGCGGCTCCGGTCCCGAGGTGTCGATCCGCTGCATCGCCCGCGGCTGGCTCGAAAGCCGCTCCGCCACCGCGGTTCGCAGGGTCTCGAGGTCGAGCGGACCCGAGCCCGGCTCGAGAACGACGAGCTTGAGCGTGTGGCCGGTTATCACCGCCGATTCGAGCCCCAGGATGGTCGCATCGTCGGCGGAGAGCCGATCAGGATCCTCGCGGGTCACCTGGGCAAGTCTATTCGGGTGTGCACCTATCGGAACCCGGAATGCCGGTCTCGTAGCCCGGCATGGCCGCCGCCACCTGGCCGGCGGTGCGCTTGTCGCCGGTCGCGGCGGGGAACCAGACGGGTGTCACAACGGTGCGGTGATCGGTGCTTCGGGGGCGTGCGTGACGGTGGTGTGTCCATCCTCGAGGTACTCGGTGACGGCCTGGTCGATGACGGTGTTTCCACCCTGGATCCCCGCACCGTGATCGCCTCCGTCGACGGTGACGAGGTGCGCCCCCATGTCGCGGGCCAGTTGGACTCCGCCCTGATAGGGGGTCTGGGGGTCGCGCATCCCCTGCAGGACGAGCGGCGCCGTCGCCAGTCCCCGATTGCTCAATGCGGGCAGCGCGGCGACGGGCGGCGCACCGCCACACGCGGGTCCGGCGCTGTAGCTGTACCCGATGAGGTCGAAGAGATCTCCGGTGACGAATGTGGAGAAGAGCCATCCCGGGATGCGGTCCGGCCGGGCCGCCACACTGTTCTCGTTGCACAGGACGAGTGTCTGCATCATCTGGGACTGGGCGATCCGCTCGTACTCCTGCTCCGTCAGGTCGTCCATCGCGGTACCGTCGGGAATCGCGTCCGGGCCGTCGCGGATCACCCGGGCCATGAGCGGCCAACTGTTCCGGGCGGGAAGCACCTGGCGCGTCATCACGTAGATGCCGGACGACATCTGGGTACGCGACGGGTCGGCGAGGCTACGAACGAAGGCCTCGAACTGAACGCGTGCCGGTCCGGTGAGATCGACCCCGCCGCGGTAGGCATCCGCAAGGGCTTCCAGGCCGGGCGGTACGTCACCGACCTGGGCGGGTGGCGGCGCGAGCGTCGGATTCCCGCCGGCCTCCTCGACGATCCGGTCCGACCACCGCTGATACACCTTCAGTGGCGTGTCACCGAGCCCGTAGGTGTCGTCGTGGGCGGAGACCCAGTTCATGAGGTCGTAGAAGCGATCCTTGTAGCCGCCGTTCTGCTGCCACAGCACGTCGTTCCACAGCCAGTTCTGGTCGACCGCGGAATCGAGGACCATGCGACCGGTGTGCTGTGGGAAGAGCGTCGCGTAGGTGGATCCGAGGATCGTGCCGTAAGAGAGGCCGTAGATGTCGATGACGTCCTCGCCGAGTGCGAGCCTGACCTGCTCCCAGTCCTTCGCGGTGTTCTCGGTCGTCAGGTGCGCCGTGCTGCCCGGTGCAGCAGACTCGCAGGCGGTACGGATCGCGGCACCACCGAACCCGAGGCTCATCGCCGTCGTGTGTTCGGGGGCCAGCACACACTCGACGGCGCCGGCATAGGGAAGCCCACGCGGTTGGACACCGATCACATCCCACTGTGCGCGGACCGCGTCGGGCAGGATCTCGACGAACATGCTGTTCGAGCCGATCGCATCGCCGCCGGGCCCACCGGGATTGGTGAACAGCACGCCACGGCGCGAGCCGGGATCCTCGGCGCGG
Organism: Rhodococcus wratislaviensis; assembly: GCF_900455735.1. Taxonomy (GTDB): domain Bacteria; phylum Actinomycetota; class Actinomycetes; order Mycobacteriales; family Mycobacteriaceae; genus Rhodococcus_F; species Rhodococcus_F wratislaviensis. Next base: position 411,510 of record NZ_UAUI01000001.1, read on the forward strand.
TGGCGGGTGACGAGCACGTCGATCGTGCCGGCGGCGGGGTCCGCGTAGTTACGGGGAACGGTGACCGAGGCGCACTGATCGGATGCCGGATCAAGCTCGTATTCGGCCGGGCAGGACTCCCAGCGAAGGCCGGCACTCGGTGCCGGTTGCGCGGTGGCGAGCGGTACCGCCCCCACGGCGACTGTGGCGGTGAGGCCGCCAACGAGGGCGACAAATCGTGTACGCCGTGAGTACCTCGCGCCCGCGCGCTGCCTCGAGTCCAAGTGCCCGTCGATCCCCGACATACTTTCGCGGTCCCCCTCGTCGTCCCGTGTCGTGAGGACAGTGGCGCCTGGGCCGCTCCGCGGCCAGTGCGCTCGCTATCGCTCAGCACCCAGTGTCTCAGACGCACCATCGCGTCGACCGGCAACCCTGTCGTCGTGCGAGCTCAAATGTGGTGTTCGAGGCGCCTTCCGGCGTGAAAGCCATTGTCGAGGATCGACGACATCGCCACCGAGCCACCAGCCGCCGCCGTCGGCCGTTGCCTTCACCTTCGAGGATCGGGGTCCGTCATTTCTCGTCTGTTTCGATCCCGGAGGGTTCACTGTCCGCCGCGGACAAACGCTGGGGCGAACTCGATCCCCGCAGAATATGTCGGACCACACCTCCCGCGCTTAGTGTCATGGATCACACGGCGAATCGAAGGGGATCGAAACAGTGTCCGACATCGGCTATTTCACCTGGGACCTCGCGACGACACACGGTGACGCACCATGCCTGCGCGACGACCACATCGACCTCACGTACCGGCAGTTCGCCGATCGTGTGGATGCGTTCGCGACACAACTGAGCGAACACGGGGTCGGCGAGGGTGACGTCGTCGCGGTGATGCTGCCGAACCGGGTGGAACTGCTCGTCGTCCTGATGGCGGCCTGGCGGCCTCTCTCGGGTCCCGGGAAATGGGACGATATGAGGACGGGGATCCTGACTCTGTAGGACTCGGCCGCCGAGTCCAGGCCAGGGCGGTGTTCCTTCGCGACCCGCTCGAGCCGGAGACGGCACTGCGATGCGGAATGATCGACAGGGTCGTCCATCCACATGAAGTACTGCCGGAGGCCATGCGGTTGGCGCGTGCGCTCGCAACGACACCTCCACCCCTGGATGGGATCGGCGCAGCGGTCATGCGTCGTCGCGCCGGCAGGAACACCTCCCGGCACCGCAGCGATCCTGTGGTGCCGGGCCCGCCGCCCACCCCACGACGAAGACGAACCGAGGAATCATGCTGGAACGACTGTACGCAGCCCTACTGGCCGCAGCCGGACTGTCATTCGGCGACTACATCGCCCTCGAGGACGCGGTGAGCGATCCAGACGAACTGCCGCGGACCGCCATCATCGCCCACCCCCACCTTTGACCGCCGGCTCACCCTTTGCCTGATCCGGTGTCAGGACCACCGGTCCCAGCCATTGGCACACGAGCAGGGCGAGTTCGACGGCCAGGCGATCCCCGGTGAAGTCTTCCCCTCGTTCCTCCGCGGCCCGCTTCACCCGATACTTGACCGAATTGTAGTGCAGATCCAGCTTTTTCGAAGCAGCGACGTTACTGAGGTTGCTTGCGAGGTAGACCTGCACGGTCTCGCGTAGGCGGGCCGCGTTCTCATTGTCCACCGCCAGGCCGCGCAAGACGCTGCGCACCCACGTCCGGGTGGCCGCGAGGTCCTCTATCAGCAGTGCGACCGTCGACACTCCTGGGTCGTCGTACGCGGTCACGACGGGGGCATTCTTTCCTGCAGCGATAGCTAGCGCTCGTGCGCGTTGAGCACGCGTGTACGACTGCCGAAATCCTTGCGGGCCGTTGGTGACCCCGCCGACCGCCATGACAAGCCCCGGATGGCGCGCCTCGAGGAACTCGCGCAGTTCGCCGTAACCTCGCCGGGGAGCCGAGCGCGTACCGAGTGGGACCCATACCCATCCGGTGACGCGGTCGGCCGCAACGAACAACGGATCGGTCGCTGCGCCCATGAACCCTGAGAAGTCGTGTGCCGCCGACTCGATTCTGGCCAGCATGTCTCCCGAACCGGTATCGGGAACCCAAATGATGGCCGCCAGGTGATTCTGATGCAGCACATAGTTGAGGGCGGCGCTGGCCCCGGCGTCCGGGTGTTCGTTGCCCGCCAGGATTTCCTGGACTCGGACGGCACGAACGCTGCTCTGGTGGGCAAGCCACCGTTCGCGTTCACGCTCGTAGACTTCGACCACCTGCTGCGACACCCTGTCGATGTACACCGACATCACCGTGATGATGCGCTCGAGCACCGGAACACCCAGCTCCGGCTCGACCGCTTCCCCACCCAGCTCGTCGAACACCAGCTCGAGAAGGTTGGTCTGTCCGAGTCGGTATGCGCGCACGAGCGCGTTCACGGGAACCCCTTGCTGAGCAAGACGTCTCGCGTATTCCATCGCGGCAGCCGGCGCTTCCAGATTTTCCGGTGCGATGTTGTGCTGCAGCGTGTGGAAGATGGTGTCGAGGTTTCCTTCGACACTCGCACCGAGCAGGTCGAACAGCTGCCGATCGGCACGCAGATCGGGAATCTCGCTGTACAGAACATCCGTGATATCGGCCGTCAACGTCACCAACCGCTGGTTGAGCGAGCCCGCGATCCGTGCGACCAACAGCGCGGCCCGCTCGTCGTGTGAAGCCATGCGAAGACAATAGAGCAGTCGACACCCCAGCATGACGATTTATCCAAAACGTCATGCTCAGCGTCTCTACCTGCACACTTCCGCCCATCCGGCTGTCCACCTCCTCACCGACACGACATGAGCATGTCCCCATAGGACAAACGGACCACGTTTCTTGATGCTTCGCGGACGTGGTCACCATCACAGGACTCTCCTATCGTGAAGAGCGCTCGGCCAACGCGTGCGAACTGCTCGGTGAGCGACTCACGGCACCCCGAGACTCCGTCGTACGGGATTGGTTCGAGCGTTACCGTCCAAGTTCGACAGGCGCGGAACGGCTTCTCACCCACAGCGTCAACTACGAAGGGATTACAGTGAACAACACGAGCTTCCGCGGGAGAACCGCCGTCATGTCCGGAGGAAGTCGTGGCATCGGACTTGCCATCGCCCGCGCGATCGCGAGCCGCGGTGGGAACGTCGTCCTGCTTGCCAAGACCGATACCCCCGACCCTCGACTGCCCGGGACGATTCACACCGCCGTCGCAGAACTGAACGAGCTGGGCGGACACGCCGTACCCGTTGTCGGCGACGTCCGAAGCGATGGCGATATCGCCCGGGTCGTCGACGCCGCCCTCGACAACTTCGGCGGCATCGACATCGTGGTCAACAACGCCAGCGTGCTGGATATCTCGAAGACCGAGGACCTGCCGCTCAAGCGGTTCGATCTGATGCAACAGGTCAACGTGCGCGGCACTTTCGCGCTGACCCGGGCATGCCTTCCGTACCTGCAGAAATCCTCCGCCCCGCACGTACTGACGCTCTCACCGCCACTGAACATGTCGCAGCATTGGCTGGGCACCCATCCGGGCTACATGCTGGCCAAATACGGGATGACGCTGGCCGCGTTGGGCATCGCCGCCGAGTACGCGAATCAACCCATCTCCAGCAACTGCCTGTGGCCGCAGACGATGATCGCGACGGCAGCGGTCGGGAACCTACTCGGCGGCCACGACAGCCTGGAACACTCCCGCTCCCCCGAGATCATGGCCGATGCCGCGATCGAACTGCTCGGCCGTCCCGCCGGCACCGACAACGGTCGCACGGTCCTCGACGTCGAAGTACTCACCGAAGCCGGTGTCACCGATTTCACGCCCTACGGTGGAACCGCCCCGTTGACGATCGACATCTTCGTCGACGCTGCAGCGGGATGACATCGCATTCTTCCACGTCAGGCGTCGTAACCGCCGCGGGTGTCGGCGTATCCCTGGCGCTCGCGTGCGACCTCACCGTCGCTACGGAGTCCAGCTACTCCTTCTTGAGTTCAGCAAGGTCGGTCTCATACCGGACGGCGTAGGCACCTCCCTCGTCGCCGCGTCGATCGGCCGCGCCCGTGCCATGAAGATGGCTCTCCTCACAGAACGACTCCCGTCATGGACACGAACAGCAGACCGTACCAATCCATTTCAACCCGGGATTGGAAGGTGTGGTCGCGTTCACCAGCGACATCGCCGAACCCGACAAGGACGGCGGCGCCCTGCGCTACCGCGGCGTCGACATCGAAGAACTCGTCGAGGGGCACGTCACCTTCGGCAACGTGTGGGCCCTGCTCGTCGACGGCCGCTTCGGCCCCGGACTGCCCCCGGCCGAACCGTTCCCCCTGCCCGTGCACACCGGCGACGTCCGCGTCGACGTCCAGGCCGGCCTGGCCATGCTCGCCCCCATCTGGGGATACCAACCCCTCCTCGACATCGACGACGACACCGCCCACGTCCTGCCGATGATCGAAGACACCGAAAAGACCGGCGACGCCCGCACCCTGGTCAAGGGCATCCTCGACCGCAAGGAAAAGCTGATGGGCTTCGGGCACCGCGTCTACCGCGCCGAAGACCCCCGCGCCCGGGTGCTCCGCGCCACCGCCCAACGCCTGAACGCCCCCCGCTACGAGGCCGCCGCCGCCCTCGAACAGAAACGCCTCGGCAAACTCGTCCGCCCCGCCGCCATCTACACCGGACCCGCACCCCGCACCCCCGAATCCGTCGAGGGCTGGGACCAGATCGCCTCGACGTAGGGGTCGACAGCACACTGAGGCGCCTACTGGCAGCGGATGGGCCTTCGGGCCTCGATCATCGGTGCTGTTCCCGGTAGCGGCTCGGACTGATGCCGTAGGTCGCCGTGAATGCTCTGCTGAAGACGGACAGATCGATGAACCCGAACTGGGCTGCGATGTCGGTCAGGGATCGGGGGATGTTGCGTGGGGCCACCATCGCTTGGCGGCAGGCCTCGAGTCGGTGTTCGCGAATCGTGGCAGCAGCGGTTGCGTCGAAGCGCGCGAACACTCTGTGGACGGTTCTGGTGGAGACGAAGAAGGCCTGAGCGATGCCGGACGGGGACAGGTCCGGGTCGTCGAGGTGCTGTCCGATGTACTGCACCATATTCGCGTACAACTCCCGCATGGCGGCATCTGGATCGTCGGGCTGACACTCCTCCTGCGCCGCGGTGATGGCCAGGTCGGCCAAACCGCCGGCGAGCCCGATCGCGCCTCCTGAGGAGACCTCCCCGTCGGCGACGAGGAGGCTGGACAACATTGGTGACAGTAACTGTCCCACCGGGGAAGTGGAGCTGACGGTCCGCGCTGTCAACTGCTGTGACTGGCTCTCGGTGAGCGCCACCGAGGCGCGCGGCCAGGTGAACACGCGCAGGTGCCAGTCCGGATGCAGGTTCCAGGTAAAGGGCCGTGACGTCTCGTAGAGGGCGAAGTCACCCGGACCGAGAATGCAGGTACGCCCGTCCTGGATGAGCTGTCCCTCACCCGCGACCACCATGCCGATCTGCATCAACTCGAGTGGGTGGCGGTTGGCAAGCCTCGCCGTTCGGCGGAAGGATTGCGATGTCGCGGTGACGTCGGCAGCCATCAGGTGCGCGAAATGCCGGGTGTGGACCGCGCCGGTGAACTGCGTGGGCTCGGCGGGATCGATGTCCAGCGCGACGAAGGTGTCGCGGATCGTGTCGATCCAGGTGCCGAGCGTGCTGGTCCGAACCACCTCGCGGCGCTGCTGAGGTGTCGACCCGGCGCGCGACAGTGACGGTTGCCGCACCGCTGTGTTCGCGGGCCGGGAATCCGAGCAGTCCCCATCCACGAGGTCGCCATCAGGCGGTGGCAACGACGTCATGGACAGCTCCTTCTCCTCGCGTGAACCTCACGCTATGAGCGGCGAAACCGCATGTCAACGCGCGCTCGCCCATTTACGCGGAAGAAACACGATTTCCAACCCGTGACAAAGCCGAATACCTGTCGGGGTATGACTCACGAACCCTGTGAGTTCCGGCGCCAGTGGCTCCGCCCCCGCGATGACGATGTCGCGGAGTGCAAAGCGGGCAGTCGCTGAGCGTCAAACATCACGCCTCGGAAACTCCTACCGTTCGAGTACGCCGGAAATCCCGGACGGGACCGATTGCCGGTTCCTCGTCCTGACCGCCGGCGGGTCGCCGGTGTAGACAGGAGGACAACATGAAGGCATTGCCGTTCGTCACTCGGTGGACCTCGACCGAGCAATCACGGTGGCCGTGATCGTCCAATCGCTGCCGCCGACGTCGTCGTATCAGTGTTGGTGGCCATCAGTTTCATCGCATCCGCGACGATTCTCCAACGCCATCGGCATCGTCGGGCCTATGCGGCCGGGCCCAAACGAAGAGACACAGCATGCCGCTACTACTGCTCGACGCTGCCATTGCACTTCTCCGAATGCTGATCCGCCCTTACCGTTGGCCGGCCGACCTGAAGGAGGGTGTCAACAGACTTGCGACGGCACGCGCTGATCGACGGTCGATGGCCCTGCACGCATACTTCGCGGGTGCACACGACGAGCGCATGTGCGCCGCTGATTTCGGCGGCACAGCTACGTCCCGCGGGGAATCCACACTGAACACTCCGCCCGGTAGCACGTTCTGCGCCGAGTGTCGCTGATCGTCGAACTACCTGTCGCTCGTCGTCAAATTCACACCGGCACACGAAGGTAACGTCAATTTCGATCCGAGTTGCCGAGCGTTCTCGGCAAGCCCCAACTCGATGACTCAGGAGTCCTCATGGAATCTGCAATCAGCGACCACCTCACATGTCCGCGGAGTTTGACCCGGCGTGTGCCCGACGACTACCAACCCCCCTTCCCCATGTGGGTGGGACGTGCCGACGAGCGCTTGCAGCAGGTGGTGATGGCGTATCTCGGCGTGCAGTTCCGCGGCGACGAGCAACGCCCGGCCGCGCTTGCTGCCATGCGCGACATCGTCGCCAGTTTCGATCTGGGCGACGGCCCGCTGCACCACGACCTGACCCATCATGCGGACAATCAGGGTTACGAGAATCTGATGATCGTGGGCTACTGGAAAGACGTTTCTTCCCACACACGTTGGCTCCACAACCCTGCGGTGGCCGACTGGTGGGCATCGGATCAACGACTGGCCGAGGGACTTGGCTACTTCCGCGAGATCGTGGCCCCACGGGCCGAGCAATTCGAAACGCTCTACGCCTTTCAGGACCACCTCCCTGGTGTCGGCGCTGTGATGGACGGGATCAGCGGCGAGATCAACGAACACGGGTACTGGGGTTCGATGCGCGAACGCTTCCCGATCTCCCAGAATGACTGGATGCAGCCCTCGGGCGACCTGCGGGTGCTCAGCGGCGATCCCGCTGCCGGTGGCCGTGTCGTGGTACAGGGCCACGACAATATCGCGCTGATTCGGTCCGGCCAGGATTGGAAGGATGCCGAATCCGAAGAACGCGCCCTGTATCTCGAGGAAATCCTCCCGACCTTGCAGCAGGGCATGGATTTTCTTCGCGACAACGGCGAGTCGGTGGGCTGCTACAGCAACAGGTTCGTGCGCAACATCGATGTGGAAGGGAACTACCTCGATCTGAGCTACAACATCGGCCACTGGGGTTCGCTCGACAAACTCGAGCGCTGGGCAGAATCCCATCCGACCCACCTGCGAATCTTCACCACCTTCTTCCGCGTCGCCGCCGGCCTGTCAAAACTTCGGCTCTATCACGAGGTCTCGGTGTTCGACGGGTGCGACCAGCTGTACGAGTACATCAACTGCCACCCCCAGACCGGCATGATGCGCGACGCCCAACCGGTCAAGCACGTGAGGAGCACCACCTGATGACAGTCATCCGACCGAACGCCGATGCAATCGGCTCTGCCGCAGATCATTACGGCCTCCATTTCGACGCCGCGACTCGTCAGGAGTTCGCAAGCTTGGTCGATGGCGCGCTCGGCTCGTACGACGTGGTCGACGCCCTGTATGCGGACGAGAGCGTCTCGGCACCGTCCCGCAATCATGCGACACCTGATGCAAGCGACAATCCCTTGGGCGCATGGTATGTCACCACGAGCATCTCGACGACGACAGAAGGTCCGCTGACCGGCCGGCGTGTGGCGATCAAAGACAATGTGACCGTGGCCGGCGTGCCCATGATGAATGGATCGCGGTCGCTGGAGGGGTTCGTTCCCACCCGCGATGCAACCGTGGTCACCCGACTGCTCGATGCCGGCGCCACGGTGGCGGGCAAGGCGGTATGTGAGGATCTGTGCTTTTCCGGTTCGAGCTTCACCCCGGCCACCGGTCCGGTACGCAACCCGTGGGACCCTGACCGCGAGGCCGGTGGATCCTCCGGTGGCAGCGCCGCCCTCGTCGCAGCCGGTGATGTCGATTTCGCGATCGGCGGCGACCAGGGCGGGTCGATCCGCATTCCGGCCGCATTCTGCGGCGTGGTCGGCCACAAACCCACGTTCGGGCTGGTTCCCTACACCGGCGCCTTCCCCATCGAGCGCACGGTCGATCATCTCGGGCCCATCACCCGCACGGTCGAAGACGCCGCCCTGCTTCTGTCGGTGATCGCGGGCCGAGACGGCCACGATCCCCGCCAACCAGACGACCTCGTGGTGGATGACTATGCGTCGACCCTCGACTCCGGCATCGAGGGCCTGCGGGTCGGGGTCGTGAGTGAGGGCTTCGGGCACGCGGTCTCGCAGCCGGAGGTCGATGATGCGGTCCGCGCGGCCGCACACCGGTTCACCGACGCCGGCGGTGTGGTCGACGAGGTGAGCATTCCGTGGCACCTGCACGCGTTCCATGTGTGGAACGTGATCGCCACCGACGGCGGCGCCTATCAGATGCTCGACGGCAACGGTTACGGCCTCAACGCAGACGGCCTCTACGACCCCGAACTGATGGCGTACTTTGCACAGCGCCGAATCCAGCACGCTGATGCCCTGTCCGAAACCGTCAAACTCGTCGCCTTGTGCGGCCATCACGGTGTCACCGCATTGGGCGGATCGAGCTACGGCAAGGCCCGCAACCTGGTACCGCGCGCTCGCGCCGCCTACGATGCGGCGCTGGAAAGCTTCGACGTCCTGGTCATGCCGACCCTGCCCTACGTTGCCTCCGAACTACCGGCGCAGGATGTGGACCGAGTCACGTACGTCACCAAAGCCCTCGGAATGATCGCGAACACCGCCCCATTCGATGTCACCGGCCACCCCGCCCTGTCAGTGCCGGCAGGTCTGGTGAACGACCTTCCCGTCGGAATGATGATCATCGGGAAACGATTCGACGACGCCACCGTGTTACGCGCCGGCCACGCATTCGAACAGATCCGCGGCGCCTTTCCCACGGCGACCGGCCAACCGGCTACCAGTGCACGTCTGAGTCTCGCCTGAGACGAGGCGCGTCCTACTCGCCCACTCACACCACCACTTCACAAGTATCAGCCCCTACAGAAAGTGGAAACAATGTCGGCAACGATCGAACACACACCAGACAACGCGGCACCACCTCAAGCGCCGGCGTCGGATCGCGCGTGGGCCCTGTTCCGTGCGCTCGACGGAAAGGGACTGATCCCAGAGGGTTACACCGAAGGGTGGAAGAAGACCTTCGAGGAGGACTTCAGCCCGAAACGCGGCGCCGAACTCGTCGCGCGAGCCTGGACCGACCCGGAATTCCGCAACCTGCTCCTCACCGATGGCACCGCCGCCGTCGACCAGTACGGCTATCTCGGACCTCAGGGCGAATACATCGTGGCGCTCGAAGACACCCCCACCCTCAAGAACGTGATCGTATGCTCCCTGTGCTCGTGCACCGCGTGGCCCATCCTCGGGTTGCCGCCGACCTGGTACAAGAGCTTCGAGTACCGTGCCCGCGTCGTCCGTGAACCTCGAAAAGTTCTGTCGGAGATGGGCACCGACATCCCGAAGAATGTCGAGATCCGCGTGTACGACACCACCGCCGAGACCCGCTACATCGTGCTCCCCCAACGACCGGCCGGCACCGAAGGCTGGAGCCGGGAGCAACTGCAGCAGATCGTGACCAAGGACTGCCTGATCGGGGTCGCAGTCCCGCAGGTCCCGGCCAACTGAACCACCGAACCAAAGGAGAGAGACCCATGGATGGAGTACACGATCTCGCCGGTGTTCAAGGATTCGGCAAGGTGCCCCACACCGTCGACGCCGATATCGGCCCTACCTTCCACGCCGAGTGGGAACACCTGCCCTACAGCCTGCTGTTCCTCGGAGCGGCGGACCTGGGGGCATTCAGTGTCGACGAGGTTCGCCACGTCGTCGAACGGATGGAACCCCGCCACTACATGATGACGCCCTATTACGAGAGGTACGTCATCGGCGTTGCCACCCTCATGGTCGAGAAGGGCATTCTCACCCACGACGAACTCGAAGTCCTCGCCGGTGGCCCGTTCCCGCTGTCCCGTCCCGCCGACTCGGCGGGACGTCCAGCCCGCACCGACACCATCACCTTCGAAGTCGGTCAACGCGTCCGGGTACGCGACGAGTACGTTCCCGGGCACATTCGCATGCCCGCCTACTGCCGCGGCAGGGTCGGGACCGTCACCCACCGCACCAACGACCAATGGCCGTTCCCGGACGCCATCGGCCACGGCCGCACCGACGCAGGCGAGGAACCGACCTACCACGTCGAGTTCGCGGCCGAGGACCTCTTCGGAGAAGACACCGACGCCGGCAGCGTCGTAGTCGACCTGTTCGAGGGGTACCTCGAACCGGCGGCCTGACCCTCTGCCCACACTGTCCCCAGCGGGCGTCGGCGGGCACGCACCTCGACTGCGCGTACCCGCCGACGCCCACGTAGCCGGGATCTCCCCGACCCCGCGGAAGGATTCAAAAGCCATGGCCGACACACGACTTCCCGTGACCGTGCTGTCAGGGTTCCTGGGTGCAGGAAAAACCACCCTCCTCAACCAGATTCTGCGCAACCGTGAGGGCCGACGGGTGGCCGTCATCGTCAACGACATGAGCGAGATCAATATCGACAGCGCCGAAGTCGAACGGGAGATCTCGCTGAGCCGCTCACAAGAGAAGCTCGTCGAGATGACCAACGGCTGTATCTGCTGCACCCTGCGTGAAGACCTTCTCGCAGAAATCAGTGCACTGGCCGCCGATGGACGATTCGACTACCTCCTGATCGAATCGTCCGGCATCTCCGAGCCGTTGCCGGTCGCTGAAACGTTCACCTTCATCGACACCGACGGACATGCTCTGGCAGACATCGCCCGCCTGGACACCATGGTGACCGTCGTCGACGCCCACAGCTTCCTTCACGACTACCAGACCGGCGGCCGCGTCGAGGCCGACGCACCCGACGACGAACGCGACATCTCCGACCTTTTGGTCGATCAGATCGAGTTCGCCGATGTCATCTTGGTCAGCAAAGCCGACCTCGTCACCGTAGAGCACCTGACCGAACTGACCGCGGTCCTGCGCTCCCTCAACCCCACTGCCCGCATACAGTCGATGTCTCACGGCGACATCCCGCTCGAGAGTATTTTGGACACTGGCCTGTTCTCCCTGGAGAAGGCCGCCCAGGCGCCCGGATGGCTCCACGAACTCCAAGGCGAACACACTCCCGAGACGGAGGAATACGGAATCAGTTCCGTGGTCTACCGTGAACGCGCCCCCTTCCACCCCGGCCGGCTGCACCAGTTCCTCACCAGCGAATGGTCGAATGGCCGTCTCCTGCGCGCCAAAGGCTACTTCTGGAACGCGCACCGATTCACCGAGATCGGCAGCATTTCCCAGGCCGGCCACGTGATCCGACACGGCTATATCGGACGGTGGTGGAAATTCCTGCCCGAGGCCTACTGGCCTGAGGACGAGTACCGCAGGGCGGGGATTCTCGACAAATGGGAAGAACCAGTTGGTGACTGCCGGCAGGAACTGGTCTTCATCGGCCAAGGAATCGACCCCGACGCACTGCGCCACCAACTCGACGCGTGTCTGCTGACCACCGCCGAGATCGAACTCGGCCCCGACACCTGGACGACATGGCCCGACCCCCTCGGTGACGGCCACAGCGACCAGGTCACCAGCACCGTTGCCCAGACAAACACCGCCTGACCCCAACCGGCAACATCTCGGGCGCGGCTCGGAGCGTCGATCCTGTGCCGAGGGAACGTCACGTCGTTCCTTCCGATCGCGCGGAGTTACCGGACAGCGCGAGCCGGCGCTCGGCGAGCGTCACGTGGTGCGCGAGGACGGGGCCGATGTCGGCGAGCGCTTCCGGGCTCGTCATCTGCTGGTGCGACACGGGAATGGCGTGTTCGTGGATCTCGCCGCTGATGTGCGGCCTCCACGCGGCGACGCCGGTGGGGGCATCCACAGAATCTGCCGCACCGAAATACAGCAGATCGAGACCGATCGGTGTCGACGGGCGATGCGCGAGGGCGAGGTCGACCGTGTGGGTGAACACCCGGTGGACGGCCTCGAGATCGTCCGCGGTCACAGCGGCGAACAGTCCGCCGGTGCGGCGCAGCGCTTCCACGGCACGATCCGTGGTCGGCGCCGCATCCTCGCCACCCGGGACCACCGCGCCGAACTCCGCCAGAAGTGATGCCACGGTGGGCTTCTCCGTCGGGCGACCGTATCCTCCGGTCAGGTGCGTGTCGAGCATCGCGAGGGTGGCCACTTCGTCGCCGTCACCCGCGAGTTGCACCGCCATCTCATGGGCGATCTGACCACCGACCGAATAGCCGACCAGGTGGTACGGGCCGTGCGGCTGCACCGAGCGGATCCGTTGGACGTACCCCGCGGCGAGATCCTTCAAGGAATCGACACGCAGGTCCGGGTCGGTGAGCGCCGGGGATTGCAGCCCGTAGACCGGACGATCGCCGAGATACTGCACCAGTCCGGTGAAGCACCAGGCCAACCCGATCGCCGGATGGATGCAGAATACCGGGCTGCCGGTTCCGGAGGTCCGCAGCGGCAGCAGCACGTCGAGCGACCGGTCCGCTGCGTCCTCCGCCCCGGGGTCCTCCGGCGCCGTGGCGATCATGTGCGCCAGGGCTTCCGGCGTCGGATGGGTGAAGATCCACTGCACCGGCACGGCGCGCGCAGACGATTCGGCAATCCGGGCGATCACGCTCGTCGCGGTGAGCGACGTGCCACCGAGCGTGAAGTAGTTGTCGTCGAGGCCGACCCGGTCCAGGCCGAGCCCCTCGGCGAACGCGGCGGCCACCACTCCCTCGGTCACGTTGCGCGGCGCCCGGTACGCGGCGCGCGCCGCAGTGAAGTCGGGCTCCGGCAGGGCGGCGCGGTCGAGTTTCCCGTTCGCGGTGACCGGCACGGCGTCGAGCACCGTGACGGTCGCGGGGACCATGTGCGGGGCCAACCGTGCGCGGGCGTGAGCCAGGACCGCGGCCGTGTCCAGTAGTGAACCCGCTGCGGGGACGACGTAGCCGGCCAGCCGGTCGCCGCTGGTGTTCACGACGGCGCGATCGATACCGGGGTATCCGAGGAGTGCCGATTCGATTTCGCCGAGTTCGACCCGGAAACCACGAATCTTCACCTGAAAATCCGAGCGACCCACATACTCGAGCACCGGCCCACCCACCGAACGCCGCCACCGCACCACATCCCCCGTCCGATACATCCGCTCCCCCGGCCCACCGAACGGATCCGCAACAAACCGCCCCGCCGTCAACCCGGACCGATTCCGATACCCCCGAGCCAGCGCCGGACCCGACAAATACAACTCCCCCGCCGCCCCGAACGGCACCGGCCGCAACCGCCCATCCAACACCAACTCACCGAACCCACGAACCGGACCACCGACCGTGACCGACTCCCCCACCACCAAACCGCCGCTCGCATTCGACATGATCGTCGCCTCCGTCGGCCCATACGCATTGAACATCCGCCGACCCGGAGCCCACCTCGCAACCAACTCCGGCGGGCACGCCTCACCCGCCACCACCAGAGCACCCAACGCCTCCAGCCCGACCGGATCGACCGACGACAACGCCGTCGGCGTCAACACCGCATGCGTCACACACTCCCGAACCAAGATCTGCGCCAACTCCTCCCCACCGTAAACCGTCGGCGGAACCACCACCAACCGCGCACCCATCCCCAACGCCCACACCAACTCGAACACCGAAGCATCGAAACTCGGTGACGCACAATGCAAAACCCCAGCACCCACACCAACCCCGAAACCCGAACGCTGCGCAGCCACCACATTCGCCAACCCCCGATGCGTCACCACCACCCCCTTCGGCACACCCGTCGACCCCGACGTATAAATCACATACGCAGCCTGACCCACCCGCACCGGCGCACCCCGATCCACATCGGTCACCGCCCCCGCCGACACCGACACAACCCGCGACACGACCTCCGCATCATCGAGCACCACCCACCGCACCGAACCCGGCAACCGATCCCGCACATCCGAGACCGTCACCCCCACAACCACACCCGAATCCACCAACATATGCTCGATCCGCCCCACCGGATACAACGGATCCACCGGCAAAAACGCCGCCCCCGCCTTCGCCACCGCCCACACCGACAACACCGACTCGACCGACCGCGCCACCGCCACAGCCACCACCGACTCGGCACCCACCCCCGCCCCCAGCAACACCCGCGCCAACCGATTCGACGCCTCATCCAACTCCCGATACGTCACACGCCGATCCCCACACACCACCGCCACCGCATCCGGATCCACCCCCACCGCCGCCGCCAACAACTCCGGCAACGACACCTCCGACACCGACACCTCACCCACCACCGGAGTCAAGCACTCCAACTCCGCCACCCCGATCACGGCGATGTCGCCGATCGGGCGGTCGGGTGACGCCGTGACCGCGTCGAGGATGCGGACGAACTGGTCCGCGAACCCGCGCACGGTGCTCGCGTCCAGGATGTCGGTGGCGAAACCGAACGACGCGGACATTCCGGTGGGTTCGCCGGTTCCGTCGACGTTCTCACTCAGGGTCAGGTACAGGTCGCATTTGGCGACCTCGACACCGGCGTCGACGACCTCGACGGTGAGCCCGGGAAGTTCGAGGCGGCTCTCTTCGGTGTTCTGGAATTCGAGCAGCACCTGGAACAGCGGGGTGTGCGCGGTCGAACGCACCGGGTCGACCGCCTGCACCACCCGGTCGAACGGCACCTCCGCGTGCCCGAATGCCCCGAGGTCGGTCTCGCGGACGTGCGCCATCAGGTCGGTGAAGGAGCGCTCGGGTGCGACGCGGGTCCGCAGCACCACGGTGTTGACGAACATGCCGACCATCTCGTCCAGTGCCGCGTCGCCGCGACCGGCGACGGGTGTGCCCACCGCGATGTCCGCCTCGCCGCTCAACCGGCCGAGAAGGACGGCGAGTGCGGCGTGCGCGACCATGAACAGCGTCGAATCGTGGTCCCGGGCGAGGTCGGACAGCTTCCTGTGGAGGTCCGCGCTGATCGCGAACGGCACGGCGGTGCCGTGTGAGGACCGCTGCAGTGGGCGCCTGCGGTCGGTCGGCAGCTCGAGCAGCTCCGGCATCCCGTCGAGGGTCCGGCGCCAGTAGTCCAGCTGCTCCGAGATCGGCGAGTCCGGGTCGGTGTCGCTGCCCAGGGTGCGGCGTTGCCACAGCGCGAAGTCCGCGTACTGCACCGGCATCGGTGCCCACCCGGGCGGACGTCCGTGCGTGCGTGCGGTGTACGCGACCATCACGTCGCGGGCGAGCGGCGCCATCGACGATCCGTCCGCCGCGATATGGTGCAGCACCAGGACCACCACGTGCTCGTCCGGTCCGGTCTGCAACACCGCGATGCGCATCGGGACGTCGCGGCTCACGTTGAATTCGGCCGACGCCAGAGGCACCAGCTCGGTGTGCAGCGCCGCCTCGTCGGACACGATGACCGGGGTGAGGTCGAGGGCCACCCGATCCGCGGACAGCACCACCTGGTGCGGGCCGTCTGCGGACCCGGGATAGACGGTGCGGAGCGGCTCGTGTCGTTCGACGACGTCGCCGAACGCGGCGCGCAGAGCTTCGATGTCGAGTTCACCGGTCAGGCGCAGCGCGATCGGAACGTTGTACGCGGGCGAGGTGGTGTCGACCTGGTTGACGATCCACATCCGCTGCTGCGCGAGGGACAGCGGCACCCGGTCGGGGCGCGGGGCCGCAGTGAGGGCGGGACGCGCCGCGGTGCGGCGATCCGCGGAAGCGGCGCGGGCGGCGAGCCCCGCCACCGTGGGCGCCTCGAACAGTTCCCGGACCCCCAAGCCGACACCGAGCGCGGAGTTGATGCGGGCGACGACGCGTGTCGCGCTCAGCGAATTACCGCCCAGGTCGAAGAAGTTGTCGTCGAGCCCGGCCCGGTCGAGTCCCAGCACTTCGGCAAAGACACCTGCCACGGTGTGCTCGGTCTCGCTGGTCGTCG
This sequence comes from Rhodococcus wratislaviensis, assembly GCF_900455735.1. Lineage (GTDB taxonomy): Bacteria > Actinomycetota > Actinomycetes > Mycobacteriales > Mycobacteriaceae > Rhodococcus_F > Rhodococcus_F wratislaviensis. The sequence continues at coordinate 427,903 of NZ_UAUI01000001.1, forward strand.
CGCGGAAAACGGTGCGGACGATCGCGAAATCCGGTGCGGGCAAACCCTGCCGGTCCAGCTTGCCCACCGGGGTGAGCGGCAGCTCGTCGAGGATCACGATCGTCACGGGAACCATGTGGGCGGGCACGAAGCCGCGTACATGGTCGGTCAGTTCGGCGACGTCGGGTTCACCGTCGCCGAACGGGAGCACGTAGGACACCAGGACGGTGTCCCCGGACGGGGCGGTCCGGCCGAGGGTCACCGCGAACGCGACGCGGGGATGCCGTGTGAGCGCTGCGTCGATTTCGCCGAGTTCGACCCGGAAACCACGAATCTTCACCTGAAAATCCGAGCGACCCACATACTCGAGCACCGGCCCACCCACCGAACGCCGCCACCGCACCACATCCCCCGTCCGATACATCCGCTCCCCCGGCCCACCGAACGGATCCGCAACAAACCGCCCCGCCGTCAACCCGGACCGATTCCGATACCCCCGAGCCAGCGCCGGACCCGACAAATACAACTCCCCCGCCGCCCCGAACGGCACCGGCCGCAACCGCCCATCCAACACCAACTCACCGAACCCACGAACCGGACCACCGACCGTGACCGACTCCCCCACCACCAAACCGCCGCTCGCATTCGACATGATCGTCGCCTCCGTCGGCCCATACGCATTGAACATCCGCCGACCCGGAGCCCACCTCGCAACCAACTCCGGCGGGCACGCCTCACCCGCCACCACCAGAGCACCCAACGCCTCCAGCCCGACCGGATCGACCGACGACAACGCCGTCGGCGTCAACACCGCATGCGTCACACACTCCCGAACCAAGATCTGCGCCAACTCCTCCCCACCGTAAACCGTCGGCGGAACCACCACCAACCGCGCACCCATCCCCAACGCCCACACCAACTCGAACACCGAAGCATCGAAACTCGGTGACGCACAATGCAAAACCCCAGCACCCACACCAACCCCGAAACCCGAACGCTGCGCAGCCACCACATTCGCCAACCCCCGATGCGTCACCACCACCCCCTTCGGCACACCCGTCGACCCCGACGTATAAATCACATACGCAGCCTGACCCACCCGCACCGGCGCACCCCGATCCACATCGGTCACCGCCCCCGCCGACACCGACACAACCCGCGACACGACCTCCGCATCATCGAGCACCACCCACCGCACCGAACCCGGCAACCGATCCCGCACATCCGAGACCGTCACCCCCACAACCACACCCGAATCCACCAACATATGCTCGATCCGCCCCACCGGATACAACGGATCCACCGGCAAAAACGCCGCCCCCGCCTTCGCCACCGCCCACACCGACAACACCGACTCGACCGACCGCGCCACCGCCACAGCCACCACCGACTCGGCACCCACCCCCGCCCCCAGCAACACCCGCGCCAACCGATTCGACGCCTCATCCAACTCCCGATACGTCACACGCCGATCCCCACACACCACCGCCACCGCATCCGGATCCACCCCCACCGCCGCCGCCAACAACTCCGGCAACGACACCTCCGACACCGACACCTCACCCACCACCGGAGTCAAGCACTCCAACTCCGCCACCCCGATCACGGCGAGCGGAGTACCGGGGTCGGCGGCGAGCAGTTCGTCGATCAATCCGACGACGCCGGCGTGATGCGACCGTAGGTCGTCGTCGCGGTAGCGGTACGGGTTGGCCTCGAACTCGACGATCGTCGACGCCGGAGTGCCGCTCCGGTACACGTTCACGGACAGGTCCGGGACAGGACCGGTGGTGAGGATCCGGAAGTCACCGGTCAGCGACCCGAAGGTGAGATCCTGGTCGAAGAGCATCACGTTGATCATCGGTCCCGAGATCCTGCGGGCCTCGGCGGACACACCCAGCTCACGCAGAATGTCCTCGACGTTGCCGCGCTGGTGCCGCATTGCCCCCATCAGTTCGTGCTGCACCCGGGTCACGAGGTCGCCGACGGTGTCGTCGGATCGGACCTGCACCCGCAGGGGCGCGACGTTGGCGAGCATTCCGCCGGATCGTCGCAGTACAGCGGTGGTGCGCGCGGACAGGGGAATGTCCACGAGCACGTCCTGCCGTCCCGTCCGCCGCGAGAGGTAGCAGGCGAAGGCGGCGATCAATGCGGCTGCTGCCGTCGCGCCCGGCCGGCCGTCGGTGTCCTCGAGTCGTGCGACGGTATCGGCGGACAGCGCCGTGCGCACGGTCAGGCTGTGTGCGGCAGGCGGAGCCTCGATGTCGGTCAGGGAGGCGCCGTTCGTGCGTGTGTGGAGACGTTCGGCCCAATAGTCACGGTCGGACGAGAACCGGTGGGACGCCCGGTAGTCGCCTTCGAGGCGGTGCAGGGTGTGCAGGTCGGCTGCACGGTTCGGTTCGAACTCGAGGCCTTGGACTGCCGCGGTGTACAGGGCGGCGACACGGTTGACCATCGTCATCGCCCCGTATCCGTCGAGGGCGACGTGGTGGATCCTGCTGTACCACAGGTGCCGCTCGTCACCGACCCGCAACAGCGACGATTCGCACAGATAGTCGTGCTCGAAATCGACTCGTGCCGTGTAATTCTCCCGCATCCACGCCTCCGCGGCGGCCATCGGGTCGGATGCACTGCGGAAGTCGACGATTCCCATGGCCGCATCGGCAGGCGGATCGACCACCTGCTGCGGCTCACCGTCGACGACGACCAGACGCAGGAACACCGACTCGTATTCGTGGCCGGCAACGAGCGCTACCTCACGAAACAGATCGACGTCCAGCTGCCCGCGGATGTCGACATACTGCGCGATGCAGATCGGGACGTCCGGGGCGAGTTGCTGCGCAAACCACAGCCCGTGCTGCGCCGCGGACAGCGGGAACGGATCGGATCGATGCTCTCGGTAGTTCGCTCGCGCAGCGTGTTCCATCAAATCACCAACCAGGGTGCTTGCGCCGCTGGATCGACGGCGGGACGCTCGGTCCTTGTGGGCAGGGGCAGCCGGATATACCGACGCCACTACGGTCCCGCGGATCGCCATGCGCGGAAACACACCCTAGGTGTGTGGTGTGGACACCCTGCACCGCCAGCACAACCCCACGACGAGGATGCCGGAGAACTATGCTTGGCCGTGAGCTTGTTCGAGGCGCGACGACCTGGAACGCCGCCGAGGAGGTCTGCGATGAAGGCGATCATCCACACTCGGTTCGGCGGACCCGAAGTACTCGAACTCGCGCAGGTCCCGAAGCCGACACCCAAGGACGGCGAAGTCCTGGTGAAGGTCCACGCGACAACGGTGACAACAGCCGAATGCAAGATGCGCCGCGGCGAGCCGCTGTGGGGCCGGTTGATCCTCGGGCTGCGAAGGCCACGAAGGAAACTGCGGACTCTGGGCCTGGAGCTTGCCGGAGAGATCGAGGCCGTCGGCAAGGACGTCCGCCGGTTCCAGCCGGGCGATCAGGTATTCGGGTTCACCGGGTTCGACATCGGCGCCTATGCCGAGTACAAGTGCCTACCGGAAACCGCCTCGCTCGCACTCAAGCCGGTCAACAAGACCTACGAGGAGGCCGTCGCCGCCGTCGACGGTGCCACCACCGCACTGTTCTTCCTTCGGGACAAGGCGAAGGTGCGAACCGGCCAGAAGGTCCTCGTCAACGGCGCCTCCGGCAGCGTCGGCACCTACGCGGTGCAACTCGCCAAGTCGTTCGGCGCGGAGGTCACCGGAGTGTGCGGTCCGCACCACACGGATTTGGTGAAATCCCTGGGCGCCGACGACGTCATCGACTACACCACGGAGGATTTCACCGCCAACACCGCCGCATACGACGTCGTCTTCGACACGATCGGCAGGAACTCGTTCGCGCGGTGCAAGGGCTCGCTCACCGAGCACGGGTGCTTCGTTCCCACATCCGGGCTGAACAACAACGTGCTGCAACTCTGGACGTCGATCCGAGGCGGACGGAAAGTCGTCACCGGTATGTCCGTCCGCAAGAACGACGCTTTGGCGTACATCAAGCAGCTCCTCGAAGCGGACACATTGCGGATCGTCATCGACCGTAGCTATCCCCTGGAACGCATCGTCGAGGCGCATCGGTATGTCGACACCGGGCACAAGAGTGGCAACGTCGTCATAACCGTGGCCCAGACGGGCCTCCCCGGAGGTCGCGATCCCACCCTCACGCGTCCGACCACATGAACCAGCACTCGGGTACGCACGTTTACGAGATCGCGACCTGGGGGAATCTCGTAGACAAAGGACGGTGCCAGATGTTGAAATCCGAGAACCCCAACCCCGTGCGGCCCACCCGAAGCTTCCTCGACCGGCGCCGCGGGCCCTCCGACCGTGAACTCTTGACCACTGCCAAGGCGCTGCTGATCACCAGCCGCGGCTACAGTGATGCGCAGGCGTTCGACGAACTGCTCGACGTGGCACGACGGCACCACCTCTCCGTGCAGGGCGCCGCTCGGTGCCTGATCGACCTCACCAGCAACACCCGGCACCTCACCAGTCGCCGTCCGGGCACGTTCCCCGAGTGGGAAGGACTCCGCGGACAAACTTCGGGGCACCACCGGCCTTCGCAGCGCATGGCCAGCCTGCACGGGCGACACCATCCCCACCTCGCTACACAGATACGACCGTGACCAGCGCGGCTGTCGGCGCGCCGGGGTCGCCGGCAGCCCACCATGTTCCCGCGGCAGATCGCCGCCCGGCCTCTAGGCCGGCCTGTGTGGGACGGCGACCGTTGATCCCACCCACCGTCGGAGATACGCACGCAGTTCGTCCTGGCTACGCGGCGGGTTTCCGGGCGAGATGAAGAACGACTGCATCGTCCGCAGCTGATATTCGACGAGCTCACGCAGGTCGGCCTCGTCGTAGCCGTGCCGCTCCCAGTCGACGTCGAAGCGTCTGATCATCGTCATCCCGAAGGAGAGGGCTTCGTCGGACGTGATCCCCTCGGTGTGGGAATGAGAACCGGACAGCATGATGCCGAGCTGCGGAATGCGGGGCGCTTCGTTGAGCGTGTAGATCACGGCCTCGACCACAGCGTCAGCGGGGTCCTCGATACCCACGAGATGTTCTGTGAGGCGGTCGAGGAATCCGGCGACGGCGGCGATGGCTGCGGCTCGCAGGAGGGCGTCGGTGCTGGGAAAGTACCGGTACACCGTCTGCCGGATGACGCCGAGGGATTCCGCAACGTCGGCGATGCTGATCGCCGTATCTTTCCGGCTGATGAGCTCGACTGCGGCGGCGACGATTCGCCGGGACGCTTCCTCGTCACTTCCAGGCGGACTGCCACCCCACCCACGCCTGCCAGCCACTTCTTTCCCTACCTCTCACAACGCGCCGTTGGGCCCGAACGTCGTGCAAGGGCTGTCGGCGCACCGTCCGACCCGGACTCAGAGGTTACCGCGCACACATTCCCCTCCGCTCCGAAGCCCTGCTTCGCGGACGCTCTCGAGGGATTCGCCGAAACGTAATCATACAAGTTCATCGATGTGTGTATGTTGTTAAACGCTCGGGTCTCTACCTACCCAGAGGCTGCAGCCCACTCATGCCGCACGAGACGAGGTATCCCACATGACCGACCTGCACCCCCGAAAGATGGATTTCGCGTTCGACGAGCAGGACGTCCCGTTCCTGTGGAACCCCGACAACCCGGCCTGGTCGAGCATGTCGAACGCGATCTCGTTCCTGGCCGTCGGCTTCGAGAAGATGATCGTCAAGGCGATCATGCAGGCCAAACCACGGATGACCGATCCCGAGGTCGCAGAAGAGGCCATGGCGTTCATGCGTCAGGAGGGCCACCACTCGACCGCGCATCGCCAGCACGTCAAAGCGCTGATCAAGCGATACCCGGGGCTCCAGAACACCCTCGACGCCGTGATCGGCGAATACGACCTGCTCACCGAGGCGACCACTCTGAACTACCGACTCGCCTACACCGCGGATCTGGAAGCGACCTTCACGCCGGTGTTCAAACTGATGCTCGACAACGACGCGACCCTCTTCCGCCCGGGAGACGACCGGGTTGCGTCCCTGTTCATCTGGCACTTCGTCGAGGAGGTCGAACACCGGAGTTCAGCAATGATCATCTTCAATTCACTTGTCGGGGAAGAGCTGTACCGGATGCGGATGGCACCGTCGATCTTCACACATGTGATGAAGGTGATGCGGATCGCCTGCGCCGGCTTCAACCAGCATGTGCCGATCAAGGAGCGGAAGGTCGATTCGATGTCGATGTTCGCCACGCACCGCACGAAGCAGAAAGTGCTCACCTCGTTCGCGCCCTACCTGAGCAAAGGCGTCATGCCTCGTGCGTTCGACGACCTCCCGCGCGGTGAACAGCTGACCGCCCTCGCCGGCATCGTCCGTAGTCAGATGCCGAACCACGACCCCACCCACGCAAAGCTGCCCACGCTTGCCGACAAGTGGTTCACCCGTTACGACGCAGGCTACGACTGCACCCGCTGGTACACCGCAGAATCGCGCGAACGCCGCACCGATCCCGTCCCGGCGGTGGTCAACTGATGGCCGATCTCTGCTCCCCCACCTTCGATCAACTCTCGACAGCGCTCGGCTTCTCCTGCGCCGAGGCCGGCGGGCTCGTCGAGGTCCGTAACCCGTTGGCACTGGAGAACTGGACCCTGCCGGTTCTCGAGCTCACCATCGTGGTCGGGTCGGTGCTCGCGCTCGTTTTCGCGATCCTGCGCTGGCGCCGCAACGGCGACCCGACCACGATGGTGCTCTGGTTCGGGGCCACGGCGTACCTGTTCGTCATCGAGCCGCCGCTGTACTTTCCGGCGGCCTTCGGAATCGAAGAGCACGTGGACACGATGTTCGCGCACAACGTGTTCACCGTGGACTTCCTGTGGGGCCGACTGCCGCTGTACATCATCGCGATCTATCCGCTGATGGCGACGCTGGCCTTCGAGCTCGTCCGGATGCTCGGCGTCTTCCGGAAGCACGGCGTACTCGCCGGCGCGGTCTGCGTCGGCTTCGTGCACCACGCGTTCTACGAGATCTTCGACCAGCTCGGACCGCAGCTGAGGTGGTGGGAATGGTCGACGACCAACCCGGTCAACCAGCCCATGTTCGACTCGGTCCCACTGCCCAGCGTGGTGGTATTCGCGGCCCTGTGGCCGATGTCGCTGGCCCTGTGCGTTCAGTTCTTCGTGGGTCGCTACGCCGACCGGGGTCGGGACTTCGCCGGACTCGAACTGGTGTGGCGCACGATCGTGATCGGTCTCCTGGCGTCGGCGGGCACGTTCATCCTCCCGATCCCGGCGACGGTCCTCGGAATGGAGAGCACCACGGTCCGGGGAATTCTGTACGCGACCGAACTGGTCGTCGTCGTGCTCGTCGCGATCCCGATCCTGGTCCGGCAGTGGTCGCGGCTGCGCCGGGGGACGTCCGACATTCCCACTTACTCCAACGACTTCGTCCGTGTCTACAGCGTGGTCTACCTCGGCGTGATGGGCGTTCTGTGGGTGACCGCGTTGCCCAGCTACTTCGGCGCTGTCGACGGCGTCACGAGCAATGGCGATCCCATCGGAAATCTCTGGTATACCCTCGCCTGCTTCGCGATTGCGATTCTGTGCGTGACAGCCACCTTCACGGTGCCGCGGGGACCCGCTGACGGACGCGGCCCGGTCTCCGGTGAGGGTGCGGTGCCGAACGCGGTCCGATAGCCGCGACGACGGGGGTCGACTGGTTGGTCGGTGCGGGCCCCACCCGTGATCTGGCGGCGATTCGCGCAGACCGCGGGCCGGGATGCCGCGACTTACAAGGTGCCGAGGGCTTCACAGGCCTTTCGCACGCCTTCGCCGTAGGCGGGGTCTGCTTGGGTGCAGTTGGCGATGTGGCGCTCGATGACGGCGGCCGACGCTCCGGTGATGGCACGGGCGGTGTTCTCGAACAGCACGGTCTGCTGCTCGGCGCTCATGCTGCGGAAGAGGTTCCCGGGCTGTTCGAAGTAGTTGTCGTCGTCTGCTCGGTAGTCGAACCGGTCGGCGACCACGCCGACTTCGAGTGGCGGTTCGGCGTAGCTGCGCTGGTCCGCGAATCGGCCGTGGGAGTTGGGTTCGATGCTCGGGACGCTGCCCTGGTTCCCGTCGACGCGCATGGCACCGTCGCGGTGGAAGGAATTGACGTGGGTTGCGCCCCTGGGGCTGTTGACCGGGATCTGGTGGTGGTTGACACCGAGCCGGTAGCGGGCGGCGTCGCCGTAGGAGAACAGCCGGCCCTGCAGCATGCGGTCCGGTGAGAATCCGATGCCGGGGACGACGTTCGCCGGGGAGAAGGTGGCCTGCTCGACGTCGGCGTGGTAGTTCTCCGGGTTCCGGTCGAGTTCGAGTTCCCCGACCTCGATGAGGGGGTAGTCCTTCTTGGACCACACCTTGGTGAGGTCGAACGGATGGTAGCGGTAGGTCTGGGCGTCGGCTTCCGGCATGATCTGCACGAAAAGGGTCCACTTCGGGTAGTTGCCGTCCTCGATCGCGTCGAAGAGGTCGCGTTGCGCCGACTCGCGGTCGCCGGCGACGACGGCGGCGGCTTCTTCGTCGGTGAGGTTCTTGATGCCCTGCTGGGTGCGGAAGTGGAATTTCACCCAGGAGCGGTCTCCGGCGTCGTTGACGAACGAGAAGGTGTGTGACCCGAATCCGTGCATGTGCCGGTAGCCGTCGGGGATGCCGCGGTCGGACATCACGATGGTGATCTGGTGCAGCGCTTCCGGGAGATTGGTCCAGAAGTCCCAGTTGTTTTCCGCAGAGCGGAGGTTGGTCTTCGGATCGCGCTTGACCGCGTGGTTGAGGTCGGGGAATTTGAGGGGGTCACGGAAGAAGAAGACGGGGGTGTTGTTGCCGACGACGTCCCAGTTGCCGTGCTCGGTGTAGAAGCGGACGGCGAATCCGCGGATGTCGCGTTCGGCGTCGGCTGCGCCGCGCTCGCCGGCCACGGTGGAAAAACGCAGGAAGATTTCGGTCCGCTTACCGATCTCCGAGAATACGGCGGCGTTGGTGTGTGCGGTGATGTCGTGGGTGACGCGGAAGGTGCCGAACGCGGCCGAGCCTTTGGCGTGCATGCGGCGTTCGGGGATGACTTCGCGGTCGAAATGCGCGAGCTTCTCGAGAAGCCAGACATCTTGCAGGAGCATCGGACCGCGTGCGCCGGCGGTGAGGCTGTTCTGGTTGTCGGGTACCGGTGCACCGGCGACTGTGGTGAGTCCGTTCGGGTTGGTCATCGATTTCTCCTGTCTGACACCCGAGGCTGGGCGGGTGAATGTGGTTCGGCGAGAGCATCCCTCAGGGCAGAGCGCAGCGGTGTCTCAATTTGACATTCCCGGGGTCCGGGTCGTTCAGGGCACGATTCCGAATTCGCGGATCTTGCGGTAGATCGTCGCTCGGGACATGCCGATGGCGGTGGCGGCGGCCGTCTTGTCGCCGGCATGAAGCGCGAGCGCGTCCACGATCGCGTCCCGCTCGAGCGCCTGCATCCTGGTCAACGTTCGGCGTGTAGTGGAACGGCATGCGGGAGGCAGGGTGTCGAGTTCGACGATGCCGGACCGTTGCCGCCGGTAGGTGTCCTCGAGAACCTTCTTCAGCTGGGTGACGTTTCCGCGCCACGCCAGACGCGCGAGCTGATTCGAGGCGGCCGGAGCCAGGGTGAGGCCGGTGGCCCCCAGGGTGTCGAGCAGGCTGCGCACAAGATCGGGAATATCGTCCAGGTGGTGCCGCAGGGGTGGCACCGTGACCGATTTGGGGAACATGCGCAGCAGTGAACTGGTGTCGGTCGAGTCCTGGGGATACCGGGTAAGCGCCACCCACGGTCTGAGAGGTGGCTCCTGCGCGTGGGGGCCCTGCAGTAGGTCCGCGAGTGCGGCGAGATGAGCCTCGCTCATGGCGTGTGCGTGCAGTATTGCCAGGTCGGATCCGCTGCCGAGTTCGACGGAGGCCTGGGTGAGGAGGTCGTCGCCGCCGATCTCGCCGGCATCGAGTACGGCAAGTCTTCGGTTCGGGACGAGTTGGTGCGCCGCTCGGATCAGGGCTGTCTTGCCCACTCCTGGTTCTCCGTCGACGACGAGCCAGTCCTGTCGCCGGCAGGCCTCGACAACCGAATGGACCGTATGCCGCCAGAGCGGGCTGGTACCGGCGATCGAGGGCGGGGTGGACGCGCTCACCTTCGGGATGGAAAAACTGGGCGAAGCAACCTGTTTCGTGATCCGGACGATTCCTCCGGCCAGCCGGCCACCGGTGAATGTCGGCTCGTAACTCAGGCGTACGACCGTTCCGCTGGGCAGGTCGGTGAGGATCGTGATCGGTTTCGTTTCGCCGCCGATGTCTCGGGTGCGTTCGAGAATCGCCATCTGGTCTGGTGAGTCGAATTGTTGCCGCGTCAGCGAGTTCATCATCACGACCTCGTCACCGACGGCGACGACGGGTCGGCTGGAACGTCGGCATGCGGACCGGTAGGCACTGAAGATCGCCCGGTCCGGTTCGGTTGCGTCGTCCAGCATGCGCTCACGGAGGCGGGCCGCGGCGAGTGTGGCGAAGGACAGCAACAGGGTGTTGGAATTCTGCGAGGCGGTGGTCAGGTCCACGACCCCGAGGATCGCTCCGGTGATGGGGTGCGTCACCGGAGCCCCCGCGCAGGAGAAGGACCGGAGCGGGCCGCTGAAGTGCTGGTCTCCGTCCACCAGGAGGGGTCGGCCGACCTCGAGCGCGGTGCCGATTCCGTTGGTGCCGACCTGGGTTTCCGCGTAGCGAAAGCCCGGGGCGAGGTCGACTCGGTCGAGTGCGGTGAGCAAGGTGCTGTCGCCGGCGGTGCGGGAGAGCACGATGCCGTTCGAGTCGGTGAGAATCAGTGATACCGGCTCGTTTTCGATGTCGGCCGCCAATGCGGGCAGCACGGATCGGGCGGCTCGCTCGAGCACCGTATCGGTGGTCGAGCGCTCGACGTATGCAGCGTTGGGCCGGTCGTCGTCGCCCAACGCCTGCCGAGATCGCGACCAGGACACCCGAAGCCAAGTGCTCAGACGAAGGTGGTCCGATCCCGTAGGCGAACTCGAGGCCGGAGCCAACTCGGAGTCCGAGTTCGAATTTCGCGTCGTGCGGTGGTGCGACGTGCTGGAGGGCTGTGGGGTCACTCGCTCTGGTCTCCTGTGTCGGCTGATAGAGGGTGTGAGGGTCTGCCGCGGCGCGGGGCAAGTGTAGGCAGCCACCGCCCACTCGGAAGTGACTTGCGTCTCACACTGAGACGAATGAGGGCTGGATCACGGGGTTCAATCAATTTCCACAACGTCCCCCCACAGTCGGCACCCGGCCGGCTCACGATCCAGGAGGCGCACATTGAGTAGGCAAAGCCTGACAAAGGCCCACGCGAAGATCACCGAACTGTCATGGGATCCGACATTCGCCACCCCGGCCACCCGGTTCGGCACCGACTACACCTTCGAGAAGGCTCCGAAGAAGGACCCTCTCAAGCAGATCATGCGGTCCTACTTCCCGATGGAGGAAGAGAAGGACAACCGCGTGTACGGCGCCATGGACGGTGCCATCCGCGGCAACATGTTCCGCCAGGTGCAGCAGCGGTGGCTCGAATGGCAGAAGCTGTTCCTGTCGATCATTCCGTTCCCGGAGATCTCGGCGGCCCGAGCGATGCCGATGGCCATCGACGCCGTCCCCAACCCGGAAATCCACAACGGGCTGGCGGTGCAGATGATCGACGAGGTACGTCACTCGACGATCCAGATGAACCTCAAGAAGCTGTACATGAACAACTACATCGATCCCGCCGGGTTCGACATCACCGAGAAGGCGTTCTCGAACAACTACGCGGGCACTATCGGCCGGCAGTTCGGCGAAGGGTTCATCACCGGTGACGCAATCACCGCCGCGAACATCTACCTGACCGTGGTCGCCGAGACCGCGTTTACCAACACCCTGTTCGTCGCGATGCCCGACGAGGCCGCCGCCAACGGTGACTACCTGCTGCCGACGGTGTTCCACTCGGTGCAATCCGACGAGTCCCGGCACATCTCCAACGGCTATTCGATCCTGCTGATGGCGCTCGCCGACGAGCGCAACCGGCCGCTGCTCGAACGGGATCTGCGGTACGCATGGTGGAACAACCACTGTGTCGTCGACGCAGCGATCGGCACCTTCATCGAGTACGGCACGAAGGACCGCCGCAAGGACCGCGAAAGTTACGCCGAGATGTGGCGGCGGTGGATCTACGACGACTACTACCGCAGCTACCTCATCCCGCTCGAGAAGTACGGCCTGACGATCCCGCACGACCTGGTCGAGGAGTCGTGGAAGCGGATCACCGAGAAGGGCTACGTCCACGAGGTGGCCCGGTTCTTCGCCACCGGCTGGCCGGTGAACTACTGGCGGATCGACACGATGACCGACAAGGACTTCGAATGGTTCGAGCACAAGTACCCCGGCTGGTACTCGAAGTACGGCAAGTGGTGGGAGGAGTACAACCGCCTCGCCTACCCCGGCCGTAACAAGCCGATCGCGTTCGAGGAGGTCGGGTACCAGTACCCGCACCGGTGCTGGACCTGCATGGTGCCGGCCCTGATCCGCGAGGACATGGTCGTGGAGAAGGTCGACGACCAGTGGCGGACCTACTGCTCGGAGACTTGCTACTGGACCGACGCGGTCGCGTTCCGCAGCGAGTACGAGGGCCGGGAAACCCCGAATATGGGGCGTCTCACCGGATTCCGGGAGTGGGAGACCCTCCATCACGGCAAGGATCTCGCTGACATCGTGCAGGACCTCGGTTACGTGCGCGACGACGGTAAGACCCTCATCGGTCAGCCGCACCTCCATCTGGACGACCCGAAGAAGATGTGGACTCTGGACGACGTACGAGGCAACACCTTCCAGAGTCCGAACGTGCTGCTGAACCAGATGTCCGACGCCGAACGCAACGCGCACATCGCCGCGTACCGCGCCGGCGGCACGGTTCCGGCCTGATTCAAGGCCCGGTGGGTGGCGCCGCGGCCACTCCGGCGCCACCCACCGCTTCACCATTCACTTCACGAGTCCAGGAGAGACCCCGTGGCCGACAAGCACCGTATCAACTTCGAGCCCGTCGACATCGAGATGGAAGTCGGCGAAGACGAGTACATCCTCGATGCCGCGTTCCGGCAAGGCATCCACCTGATGCACGGCTGCCGCGAGGGACGCTGCTCGGCCTGCAAATCCTTTGTCCTCGACGGCGATATCCAGATGGAGGACTACTCGACATTTGCGTGCAACGACGCCGAGGTCGACGAGGGGCACGTGCTGCTGTGCCGCTCAACCGCATACAGCGACTGCACGATCGAACTGCTCAATTTCGACGAGGACGAACTCCTGGGCGGTGTCCCCATCCAGGATGTGCGCACCCAGGTGACCGGGATCGAGTCGATGACCAAGGACATCGTGTCGCTGCGACTGGCGCCCGTCGAACCCGCGGGGTACGAATTCAAACCCGGTCAATACTCCGACCTGCACATCCCGGGCACCGACGAGCATCGGTCCTTCTCCATGGCGACAACCCAATCGACGCCGGGGCACGTCGAATTCCTCATCAAGAAGTACCCCGGCGGCAAGTTCGCCGGCCTGCTCGAGGACGGGATCTCGGTGGGTGACGAGATCGCCCTGACCGGTCCGTACGGGTCGTTCACCATCAAGGAAGGCCACGTTCTGCCGATGGTCTTCATCGGCGGCGGCGCGGGGATGGCTCCGCTGCTGTCGTTGCTGCGGCACATGAGCGAGACGGGCAACACCCGGCAGGTGCACTTCTACTACGGTGCCCGCACCCCGCAGGACCTGTTCTACCTCGACGAGATCCTCGAACTCGGACAGGGACTGAAGGATTTCAGTTTCGTGGCCTGCCTGTCCGAATCGATGGACCCGCCGCCGGTGGGTGCGATCACCGTCGAGGACGGCAACGTCACCGACGTCGTCAGCTGCAGCGAACCCGAGCTCGGGCGGGCCGAGGTGTACCTGTGCGGGCCGCCGCCGATGGTCGACGCCGCCCTGGCACTGCTCGAGGCGAAGGGCACCCCGCACGACCAGATCTTCTACGACAAGTTCACCAGCCCCGCCTTCGAATAAACGTCCTGGGAAACCACTTTCCTGCTTCACCGACAGAACTGAGAAACGAGATGACCGCAACCTCCGAGTCCAAGCAACGCAGCTTTCCGAAGATCGAGTTCACCGACTCCGAAGCCGGTGCGCTGGAGTTCCCCAGCTCCCGCAGCCGCTCGTTCAGCTACTACACGCCGGCCAAGAAGCGGTCGACGATGTACGAGGACGTGACCGTCGACGTGCAGCCCGACCCCGACCGTCACCTCTCGCAGGGCTGGATCTACGGCTTCGGTGACGGACCCGGCGGTTACCCACAGGAGTGGACGGCCGCGAAGTCGTCGAATTGGCACGCCTTCCTCGACCCGAACGAGGAGTGGGACCAGACCATCTTCCGCAACAACTCCAAGGTGGTCCATCAGGTCGAGTTGTGCCTGTCCAACGCCAAGCGTGCCCGAGTTTACGACGCCTGGAACACCCCGTGGCTGACGTTCATCTCCCGCAACCTGGGGGCCTGGATGCACGCCGAGAACGGGTTGGCGCTGCACGTGTTCACCTCGATCCAGCGGTCCTGCCCGACGAACATGATCAACACCGCCGTCGCGGTGAACGCCGCCCACAAGATGCGCTTCGCCCAGGACCTGGCCCTGTTCAACCTGGACCTGTCCGAGGCCACCGAGGACTTCGACGGCACCGCCCACAAGGAGGTCTGGCAGTCCGCACCCGAGTGGCAGCCCACCCGCGAGGTCGTCGAGCGGCTCACCGCGGTTCCGGACTGGTGTGAGCTGCTGTTCGCCTCGAACATCGTCTTCGAGCAGCTGGTTGGCACCCTGTTCCGCAGCGAATTGGTCATGCAGATCGCCGCCGGTAACGGTGACTACATCACCCCCACCATCGTCGGCACCGGCGAACACGACTACGACCGCGACCTCGCCTACACCCGCAACCTGTTCCGGTTGCTCACCCGAGACCCCGAGCACGGGGAGACGAACAAGGAGCTGTTCGGCGCCTGGCTCTCGATCTGGGTGCCACGGTGCCTCGACGCCGCCCGGGCGCTGCAGCCGATCTGGTCGCAGCCGGCCGACAAGGCGATCACCTTCGCCACCAGTTTCGACGCCGCCACCGACAAGTTCCGTTCCCTGCTCGAGGACCTCGGGCTCGACATCCCCAAGGAGTTGGACAAGTGAGCATGCAATTCGGATCGTCCACCGAGTTCTCCAACATGTGTGGCGTCACCTTGATGAACACCCCCATCGGCCGTGTCGTCGCGGAAGTGATGGGCGCCAAGGACGGTGTCGAGCTGACCGAGTACCCGTCGATGATCCGCGTCGACGGCCAGAAGGTGCTCGACTTCGACTACGAGGAACTCACCGACGCCCTCGGCCAGGAGTTCGACGGCTCCATCTTCGAGGAGATCAGCTCCACCCACTACGGGCGCATGGTCCACCTCGACGAGAAGACCCTGCTGTTCGCCAGCCCCGAGGACGCCGCCGAGTACATCGGATTCGACCTCACAGCACAGTAGATACGAACCGACATTGCACCGTGCCGGCGCCGCCCGACCGGACTTGGTGGGCGGCGCCGGTGGCCTGAGAGGCATCCCAGGTTTCGGCGGGTGCGTCGTCAACCCTTCAGAGAATGAGATCGATGTGAAAGCACTTGTGTTCCAGGGCCCCGGCTCGATGTCGTGGACCGATGTACCCGACGCACACCTGGTCGACCCCACCGATGTAGTAGTGCGTGTCAATACGACGACGATCTGCGGGACCGATCTGCACATCCTCAAAGGTGATGTGCCCGCTGTTACCGCCGGTCGCGTGCTCGGGCACGAGGCAGTCGGCGTCATCACCGAAGTCGGGTCGGCCGTTACGTCACTCGCAGTGGGAGATCGGGTGCTTGTGCCGGCGATAACCTCCTGCGGCAAGTGCGGGCCTTGCAAATGCGCCATGCCCTCCCATTGCGCCTCCGTCGGTGGCATCGGGTGGATCTTCGGACACCTGATCGACGGTACGCAGGCAGAGTACGTGCGCGTGCCCTTCGCCGAGACGAGCGTGCACGTGTTGCCCGAGGCCGTCACGAACGAGCAGGCAATCTTCCTTGCCGACATTCTGCCCACCGGTTTCGAGATCGGGGTGCAGTACGCTCGAGTGCAACCTGGCGACACCGTCGTGGTAGTGGGTGCGGGCCCGGTCGGGCTGGCGTCGATGCGCACGGCAGGGCTCTACGGCGCCGCGACCGTCATTGCTGTCGATCTTTCCGAAGCTCGGCTCCAGCGTTCACTCGGCTTCGGTGCGGACGAGACCATCAACAGTGGCACGGTGGACGTCCGGGCCCGCGTCCTCGAACTCACTCACGGTCTAGGCGCGAACGTGGTGATCGAGGCAGTCGGAATCCCGGAAACCTTCGAATTGTGCACTGCCCTGGTACGTCCCGGAGGGAACATCGCCAACGTCGGTGTGCACGGCAAACCTGTCGATCTACACCTCGAAGATCTGTGGATCAACAACATCACGATCACCACCGGACTTGTCAACGGCACCACCATTCCTACCCTCCTGGATCTGGTGGCCCACGAGAAGATCGACGTCGGGACGTTCAGCACTCACTCGTTCGGGCTCGAGCAAATGATGGACGCGTACGACGTCTTTGCACATGCAGACACCCACGACGCACTCAAAGTCACCATCAGCCGGTGAATTACGCAGCTGCGGCGAGCCGTGGCCCGATTTTTACCCATCGATTGAAACCGGAGCATCCAACATGTATGAGAAGAACGGCGAGAAGTATTTCATCGTGGACGGCCACGTACACGTCTGGGACGCCCGCGAGTCGAACCAGAAGAACGTGCACGGCAAGCAGTTCATCGATTGCTTCTACGACTATCACAAGAATCTCAGCCCCGAAGAGGTCGTGTGGGACTACGACACCTACACGTACTACGGCAGCGAACGCTTCGAGCGTGACATCTTCGTGGAGGGATACGTCGATCACGCGATCTTCCAAGCAACCTTGCTCAGCGACTTCTACCACAACGGATTCGGGCGAACCGACGAAGCACTCGCCCTGGTCGCCAAGCACCCCGGCAAACTGACCTACAACCACGCCTACGATCCCCGCCACGAGGAGGCCGGGCTCGAACAGCTCCGCAAGGATGCCGACCGGATGAACCTGCAGGGCGTCAAGCTCTACACCGCCGAATGGCACGGCGACTCCCGCGGTTACAAACTCGACGACAAGTGGTCGCGGCGCTACCTCGAGGAGTGCATCACGCTGGGGATCAAGAACATTCACGTCCACAAGGGTCCGACGATCCGCCCCCTCGACCGCGACGCCTTCGACGTCTCCGACGTCGACAAGGTCGCCACCGACTACCTGGACCTGCGATTCGTCGTCGAGCACGTGGGGTTGCCGCGGCTCGAGGACTTCTGCTGGATCGCCACCCAGGAGTCGAACGTGTACGGCGGCCTGGCGGTGGCCCTGCCGTTCATCCACACCCGGCCCCGCTACTTCGCCCAGATCATCGGCGAGCTGCTCTACTGGATCGGAGAGGACAAGATCCTGTTCGGCAGCGACTACGCGCTGTGGACCCCGAAGTGGCTGATCGAGAAGTTCGTCGACTTCCAGATCCCCGAGGACATGCAGACCGAGTACGCCCCCATCACCGCCCCGCAGAAGCAGAAGATCCTCGGCCTCAACGCGGCGGCGCTGTACGACATCGACGTTCCCGCGGACCTCCGACTGGCCGAGCCGGCCGGGCAGGAAGGTGTGGAGGTCGCTGCCGGGGCGCGGGAAACCGTGTCGTCATGACCGCCGCCGTTGTCTGCACCGACCAGGACGTCCTGATGGCCCTGTCGACGGTCACCGACCCGGAACTGGACGAGCCGATCACCGATCTCGGCTTCGTCCGGTCGGTCACCCTCGACGACGGCGGGGTGACCGTGCACCTGCGGCTGCCCACCGCGTTCTGCTCGCCGAACTTCGCCTACCTCATGGCCTCCGACGCCCTCGACGCCCTGCGCCTGGTCGAGGACATCGGCGAGGTGCGGGTGCTGCTCGACGACCATCACGACAGCGACAAGATCAACGCCGGCCTCGCGGCCGACGCCGGATACGTCGGGACGTTCGGCGCCGAGGCGGAGGACAGTCTGCACGAATTGCGCCGAACGTTCCGGTCCAAGGCGCACGCCGCGGCGATGGAGCGGTGCGTCGAGGCGCATCTGAAGACTACCGATGTGGGTGTGAACGAGATCTACCGACTCACCCTCAGCGACCTCGCTCCCGGACGGGCCAAGGCCGCGCTGCTGCGTCGCCGGATCGGCATCGGGTTGAGCATCTGCCCGGCCAGCCGGGTGTTCGTCGACGACGACGGCAAGCGCATCCCCCCGGAGTCGGTGCCGATGCGGCTGCGCTTCGCCAAGTCGGTGCGAATCTCGATGGAAGGCAACGCCCACTTCTGCCGGGGCCTGCTCGCCACCCGTTACGCCGAGAGCGAATCCGTCGGCGCCACAACGCGAATCACCAACCTCAGAACCAGGAGTCCGCGATGAAGGCCGTGCAAGTGGTGGGATACCACACCAAGCTGCAGCTCACCGACATTCCCGAACCCACCATCGAGGGCCCCCTCGATGTCATCGTGCGCATCGGCGGCGCGGGCGTGTGCCGCACCGACCTGCACATCCTCGAAGGACAGTGGGAGGCGAAGTCCGGTGTCGCGCTGCCGTACACGATCGGCCACGAAAACGCCGGCTGGGTCCACGCCGTGGGCGACGCCGTCACCAACGTGACGGTCGGCGACAAGGTGATCCTGCACCCGCTCATCACGTGCGGACTGTGCCGGGCGTGCCGTTTCGGTGACGACGTCCACTGCCAGAACAGCACGTTCCCCGGCATCGACGTCAACGGCGGGTACGCCGAATATCTGCGCACCACCGCCCGCAGCGTGGTCCGGATCGACGACTCGCTCGAACCGGCCGACGTCGCCGCCCTCGCCGACGCAGGTCTGACGGCCTACCACGCCGTTGCCAAGGCCGCGAAGACGACTCGGCCCGGAGACGTGTGCGTGGTGATCGGGGCCGGTGGACTCGGCCACATCGGCATCCAGGTCCTCAAGGCGATCTCCGGCGTCACCGTGGTCGTGCTCGACCGCAACCCCGCGGCCGTCGAACTCGCCGTGAAGATCGGCGCCGACCACGGCATCGTCGCCGACGGCACCCACATCCAGCAGGTGCTCGACCTGACCGGCGGTCACGGCGCCGAAGCCGTCGTCGACTTCGTCGGCGAGGGCGGCGCGACCCGGGAAGGGATCGCGATGCTGCGCCGCGCCGGGAATTACTACGTCGTCGGGTACGGCGAGAACATCGACGTCCCCACGATCGATGTGATCTCCACCGAGATCAACTTCATCGGAAATCTCGTCGGCTCCTACAACGACCTCCAGGAGCTGATGACCCTTGCCGCCCAGGGCAAGGTCACCCTGCACACCACCCGGTACCGGCTCGAGGACTTCCAGCAAGCACTCGACGATCTCGATGCCGGCCGGGTGCGCGGCCGCGCGATTCTCGTCCCGTAGCACTCCGCATCCTCCGCTCGAAGCACGAAAGGAACATCAGCCATGGCAAAAGAGCTGCGGTACAACACGGACGCCCGAGCCCGGCTCGAGCACGGCGTCAACGCCCTCGCCGATGCGGTCAAGGTGACCCTCGGCCCCAAGGGGCGCAACGCGGTGCTCGAAAAGCTCACCGGACCACCGACGATCACCAACGACGGCGTGACCATCGCCCGCGAGATCCAGCTCCGCGAACCCTTCGCCAACATGGGTGCCCAGCTGGTCAAGGAAGTGGCGATGAAAACCAATGGTGTGGTCGGCGACGGCACCACCACGGCAACCGTGCTCGCCCAGGCGATGGTCCGCGAGGGTCTGCGGTCCGTCGACGCCGGCGCCAACCCCATGCGGGTGCGCCGCGGCATCGAGCGGGCCGTGTCCGCGGTCGTCGACTCCCTCCGCGAGCAGGCCTCCCAGATCGGGGGGCAGAGCGATCTGCAGCGGATCGCGACCCTCGCCGCCAGCGACGACGAAGTGATCGGGCACGCCATCTCGAGGGCCGTCGACTACGTCGGCAAGTCCGGGGTCGTCACCACCGAGGAGAGCGACACCCTCGGGCTGTCGGTCGACATCGTCGATGGCATCGAGTTCGATCACGGGTACATCTCCGGCTACATGGTCACCGACCCGGAGCGGATGGAAGCGGTGCACACAAATCCGCTGATTCTGCTGACCAACAAGAAGATCACCCAGGTCCAGGACATCATGCCGAGCATCGAGGTGGCCAAGCGCGCCGACCGCCCCCTGGTGGTACTGGCCGAGGAAGTCGACGGGCCGGCCCTGCAACTGCTCGTCGGCGGCAACATGCACAAGACGATGCAGTCGGTGGTCGTCCGGGCCCCCGGATTCGGGCACCGCCGCGTCGCCGAGCTCGAAGACCTCGCAGTGGCACTGGGTGGGCACGTGATCGCCAAGGACACCGGCATCGAACTGTCCGAAATCAGTGTCGAGCATCTCGGTTCGTGTGACCGCATCACCGTGACCGAAAACGAGACCACGATCGTCGGCGGGCACGGAGACCAGCGCCTGCTCGACGCCCGCATCGCCCAGCTCGAGTCCCAGCACGAGCGCGCCAGGATCGAAGCGGACCAGGAAAGCCTCGAACTGCGCATCGCCCGGCTCACCGGTCGGGTTGCCGTCATCCGCGTCGGCGGCGCGACCAGCGTCGAGCTCAAGGAGCGGATGTTGCGAGTCGAGGACGCCCTGGCCGCCACCCGCGCCGCGGTAGAAGCGGGCATCGTCTCCGGCGGTGGCACCGCGCTGGCGCAATCACACCGGGCTCTGGCCGACCTCGACCTGGCCGGCGACGAGGCCATCGGATGCGACGTCGTGCGCCGCGCCCTGCCCGAACCGCTGCGCTGGATCGCGATCAACGCAGGATTCGACGGCGACGACGTCGTCGAGGTGGTCGCCGGTCTGCCGCTCGGGCACGGTTTCAACGCCCTCACCGGTGAATACGGGGACATGTTCGACGACGGAGTGATCGATCCGTTCAAGGTCACCCGCGCCGCCCTCGAAAGCGCGGCCTCGATCGCGGCACTTCTGATCACCACGGAAACCGCTGTCGTGGAAGAGGTGCTGGGCAATCCCGGTGCCATCATGGCACCCGGCTTCGGCGATCTCGCCGAAGGCATGGTTCGCCCGTCGAATATCTACTAGAGCAAGCCAGTGGGTCACCGCCTCGACGGTCTTACGAGGCGGTGACCCACTCCCCCGTTCCGGCGGTGAGGAATCCGTCCGAAAGAAAGTGAGTCATTGTGATTTTCATCGTGGTGAAGTTCAAGGTTCTCGACAAGTACCGGAACGACTGGTTGCTCGTCACCCAGGAGTTCACCGACGCGACCCGATCCGAACCGGGCAACCTCTGGTTCGAATGGCACCGCAGCGCAGACGATCCCGCCGAATTCGTGCTGATCGAGGCGTTCCGGGACGGACAGGCCGGCTCGGACCACGTCGCCGCCGATCACTTCCGGAAGGGTTTGGACGCGATGCGCCCGGCGCTGAGTGAGACACCGCGAATCATCCATACCGACCTACCCGGCACCGACTGGTCCCGCATGGGCGAACTGGAGATCAGCCGGTAACCCGGTCCGGTGCACAACCTGACGAAATACATCACTGTGGAAGGACAAGGCATGACCGTGGTCAGGACCAGCCCCGCGGCACCGTTCGACCCCACCGAACTTCTCGATTCGGGGCGCGCGATATGACGCCCACGAAACCACATGTCCGGTCGAAGCGGGACGACGACATCGTCGTGGAGTTCGGAAACCGGTGGGCGTTGTTCGGCGGCGGCAGCGCCGAAGACATCTTCGTCACGTTCGGGTGGACCGAGGCACAGTACTTCGAACGCCTGCAGGTCTTGGCAGGGCGCCGTTTCCCGCCCCTCGACGACGCCCTCCGGCAGCGTCTTCTCGCCGTGTGCGCCGCGCGGCTGCAGCGAGTTGATCATCCCCCTTCCCGAGCGGCGAAAGGCCACGTCGATAACCGCGAATCCCGGCCGACGAAACGGCCGTCCCCGCACTGACGTCGACCACCCCGTCTCATATTGAGACCCGTCTCACAACGAGACGACGTAGTCTCAACTACGTGAGCGGTGGAGAATCGGGGCGTAAACACAGCATGACCAGCAAGGATCTACAGCGGGCGCGAGAGCTGTTCCTCGCCGACGACGACCTCGACAGTTCCGTTCGCCAGCCCATCTCGTACTCGTGGCAGCGATCGAAGTCGCTCAAGGTGCGCCCGGATCAGCTCGACCTCCCGTTCGTGCGAGAGCCGAACCTGGACTGCCCTCTCGTTGCGGCCGCCGAACCCGTCTTGCGGCAGCTCGCGGACGGACTGGTCGACGAACCGGTGAGCGTCATCCTGACCTCGGCCGACGGAGTGATCTTGACCAGGATCACCGCCAGCCGAAGACTCAATCACACACTCGACGACGTCCAACTGATACCCGGTTACAGCTACTCGGAAGAATTCGCCGGCACCAATGGCATCGGCACCACACTCGAAACCCGTCAGCCCACCCTGGTGACCGGCGCCGAGCATTACGCCGATTGTCTCGGGCAACTGGCTTGCGCCGGTGTCCCGATCACCCACCCGATGTCCGGCGCCCTCGTCGGTGCACTCGACCTCACCGGCTGGGTCGAGGACGGGGGCCCACTACTGGCCACCCTCGCCAAATCCGCCACGGCTCAGATCGAAGGCCGCCTGCTGGCACAGGCCAGTGCAGACCAGACCGCGTTACTCAACGCCTATCTGAAGGCCTGTCGGCGGTCACCCCGAACAGGAGTGTTGGCGCTCGGAGACGATGTCGTGCTCGTCAACCGAAAACTACGCGTGGCGCTGGATGCCCAGGATCAGGGCGCTTTGCTGGAACACGCCGTCGATCTGAGCGGCGCGCCCGCCACCCAACGACACATCGTCGCCCTGCCCAGTGGGCAGACGGCCCGGCTGTCATCGGTTGAGGACTTCGGGCCCGGGGCCCGGAGGCAGATGGCCTTGTTCTACGTACATCTGCTCGAGATCCCCACCTCGGGATCCCCTGCTCTCGAGAGCATCCGCGTCTTGCCCGGAATCACCGGCAGCAGCGCGTCCTGGCGCCGTAGTTGCCAGCAAATCGCCCGCTGCGCGCGCGAGCAACAGTGGGTCACCGTCTCCGGCGAAGCCGGAAGCGGCCGCGGATCAGCCCTCAAAGCTGCTGCCATCGAACATATTCCCATCCGCACACGGATCTTCACGGTGGCCGAACTCGCAGGCGACAGCGCCGGTCTGCCGGCACTCGAACAGGAACTCGGACAAGACCGATTCAGCGTCATCCTGCGCGACATCGACCTCCTCGGCGAGTCACAGCTGCGGATAGTCGCCGACCTCGTTCAAGGACGCGAACACGCAGGATGGATCGGCGCGACCATCGGCGGAACCGATCACAACACCGACCTCGACAACCTGGTCCTTCCCCACTTCAGTCATACCGTCACCATGCCCGCGCTGCGTCATCGCATCGACGATCTTCACAGTTTGGTACCGCATCTGCTGAGGCAGCTCGGTCGCGGCGCGGACCTGTCGCTCTCGCCTGCGGCGATGCGCCAACTCTGCAAGTACAGCTGGCCCGGAAACGTCACCGAGCTCCGGCAGGTTCTGCACGAGGTGGTCCAGCGTCAGCGCTCCGGTGTCGTCGAGGTCGAGCAGCTACCCCCGATGTGCCGCGCTCTGAGCCGACACACACTCACACAGATCGAAGCCCTCGAACGCGACGCCATCGTGCGCAGCCTCGAAGAGAACCACGGCAACAAGCGGGCCGCAGCAACAGCTCTCGGCATCTCACGGGCCACCATCTACCGCAAGATCAAGGAATTCGGCATCGACATCTGAAGTCGTCCGCCCCCCAGTGTCAGGAAATGAGACGGCCGCCACACCCAGTCCGGCGGATCATGAGGTCAGACAGAAGTTCCCACGCGGATCAGCAACTCGTTGACGGGCAACCATTTTCGAGTACGGGTACGCGACCGGGACCGACGTGAGGACGACCCATGAATACGAACCCATCTGCCGCGGATACCCACTCGGCATTCCCCGGCAGCACCACCTCCCGGGTGTGGTTGGTCGCCGCGCTGGCGCACACTTGCGAACCTGCCGACCGCCCCGCGGTACGTGACGATCTGATGCGGACCTGGGTTCCGGAGCCGGGCAGCGGGTACCGCACCCACGACGGCCGTCGCCGGGCCACCTGGGCGCAATTGCACTCCCGGTTCGATCTCGTCGAGGTGACCCCATGACCACGTCCTGCGCGATCCGGCCCGCGCCGGGCCGCCACCGCTCATCAGGGCTGGTACCGGCCCAGTCGACCACCTTGGGTGATCGACTGGCCTGGGAAGACGCTGCCGAGGATGCGCGGCGCTTGTCCCCCGACGACCGGACCACGTGCCCGCTGCACCGACGGTGGATCCACCACTGCGTCGCGTCGCCGACGCACGTCAACGCCGTCACGCGACACAGGTGGTGCCGCCAGTGCGCCGTCCCGCTCACCGTCACTGTCGACGAAATCGCACAGACCGTCACAATGGTCTGCCCGTCCTGCGGAGACGGCGGCAGTCCCGCCACCACAAGGCTGGTGTCCGCGTGTTGCGCCAGCCTCGGCGAGGCGTCGAAACATCACACTTCGCGGACAGGCTCGTAGTGCTCCACGAGCGGGAAGGGCTCGTAGAAGTGGTGCAGCAGCTCCTTCCATTGCTGGTACTCGCTCGACCGACGAAAGCCTTCGGTGTGGTCTTCAAGTTCCTCCCACTCGACCAGCAGGAGATAGACGTTCGGTCGCTCGAGGCCGCGTGACAACCGCAGTCGCAGGAATCCGGGCATCGACGAAATGATCGACTCGGCCTGCCGGAACGCAGATTCGAACTCCTCGACCCTCGCGGGTGCCACGGACAACAGTGCGTGTTCCACGATCATCAGCACAGTATGCGACGTGATCGCATCCAACGCGTGGCGCAGGTCGAGGGATGCGCGGTGACGTCGCACGACGGGAATGCACCGCGGCGGATTCCGTCGCACAATCGAAAGGAGACGAACCACAACGGCCGGTCAGACCACCACCATCAGCGTCGGCGCCGACGGCAACCTCACCGGCCCCATCCGAAGCAACCGGGAAGACACGGTGGTGGCCGTGACCGCCGCGGGCGGGTTATGGGCGCTCGGATCGGGCGGCATCGTCCTCGTCCCGGCACTCGTACACGCGGTGTCGACCCGGACCCGGAGGCGGCAATGGGCGTACGAATGGACTCGGCTCGACGCACCACCGCGATGACCCCGGCCCGTACTACCCGGAGTCAGCCGACTTCGAGAACAGCTCGCGGTGTGCGGCGACGTACTGCTCGACCGACTGCGCGGGCTCGCCGGTCACGTCCTCGACGTCGGTGGTCAGCCGGTTGTAGCGATCGTCGCGGTGCAGTGCGGCGACCGTGAGGAGGTGTTGCACGGTGTGCGAGGAGATGCCGGGCACCGCGCCCATGATGTCCACGAACTTTCCGTAGGGCAGATCGGATCCCGTTACCGGCCGACCCAAGCCACGGGTGTACTGCTCGGCGAGTCCGTCTATGTCCAGGACGGCGGGACCGGTCAGCTCGTAGACCTGCCCGACACGGCCTGCTGGATCCTGAAGAATGGCGGCGATGACACGGGCGACGTCGGTGGCGGCGACGGGCGACGTCCTGCCGGTACCGAACGGCAAAGCCAAAACACCGTGTTCGGCGACCGAACGGCTCGCCACGACGGTGAACAGCGGGTTGTCCAGGAAGACCGTGGGTCTGACATGGACGACGGGCAGACCGGACCAGTTCATGATGCGCTCGGCGAGCCAGTGCAGTCGTTGGTGCCGCGACTCCGCGGTGCTGGTCGACGTCATCTGCGACACCGTCATCTGCGACATGTTCACCAACGCCTCGAGGTCGCCCCGCTCGTCGGCAATCGCGCAGACGACAGCGGCGGCCTCCAAATAGTCCGCGGAGACGCTCATGTTGAAGAACACCCGCGTCACGCCCGCCAGCGCCGCAGCGACGTCTCCAGGTCGGGTCAGATCGCCAACGACGATGTCCGCTCCCAGCTCCCGTAAGGCATCGGCGCGGCCGTCGTCGCGATGAACCATCGCCCGCACGGGCTCGCCACTGCGCAGCAGCAGCTCCGCGACCAGCCGGCTGATGCTGCTGTAACCGCCGCCCACACCGGTCATCAGGAACGGCGCCCGGTCACTCATGACCGAATCTCGCTGTTCGCGTCAGTCGGGAGCCACGACTGCCCCGCTGATATGGAATGCGCGCTGCGGCCATCAGGGACCTCCTGGAATTTCGCTCTACTGCGACGTTACGACAGGAGAGCACGCACTAGCCACCCACCGAATAGGACACGTGGCTCCCGGATCGCTCGCGAACACACCCCGACACCGGAGCCGTGGGTGCGGTTCGGTGATCCGGCGGGCTCAGTGAAGAACAGATCCACCGGGATGACGGTGTGGCGCGGTAACCCGGCCCCGGGCAGGGTGGGTTGCCACAAGTTCCAGCCGCACCGTCGATGCGATACCCGTTGCCGTGCAGGGTTTTCAGGATCGGTAATGATCGTCGGACTGGGCGGTGTGCAGCGCGGTAAGGATGTGATCGACCGCGGCCGTTGTGCGTTGCGCGTCGCCGGTGGCCAGCAGGTCCAACAACGCACCCCGCAGTGCGGCGAGCACACTGGTCCGTTGATCGCGCGCACGAGCGGTGCCGCGCGTGTGTTCCGGTTGCGCCGAGGCGAGGACGTCCAGCCAGTCGGTCACGGTCGCCTCGGCGAATTCGTTCCATGGTCCGGTGGGGTCGGTCAAGGATCGGCCGTAGGCCTCGACCCATAGGGCGAGCATCGGCCGGTGTGCGTCGGCCACGAGCCACGACCACACCGTTCGGGCGACCTGGAAGATCGCCCCTGGATCGTCTTCGGCGTCGCGACGTATCTCGTCGAGGAAGCCCAGTTCGTCACGGCGGGCGCGCGCCAGTATCGCGCGTATCAATCCCTCCCTGCTGCCGAAGAGATACAACAGCACCCGCGGACTCGACCCGATTGCTGCTGCCAGGGGCCGCAAGGTGAGCTCTGCCAGCCCATTGGCCATGACGTAGGCGTGCGCGGCATCGAGCAGCTCGATATGACGGGCCGACGCCGAGCCGGCGGGCCGTTCATGCGCCACTCGATCTCCGCGTTGTTCTCGGTTCACTAGAGTTCTCGTGACCAGCACTGTTCGACGAGGTCCTGTCCGAAGAGCCGGCTGCTCGTTTCGGAGTCCAGCTCGAAGCCGGCCGCCTGATAGATGCGCCGCGCCGACGACAGAGTGTCGACGGTCCACAGGCCGATACGGCGGTATCCGGCCTGCCGAGCGAAGTCGACGCACGTATGGACGAGTCGACGCCCGAGCGCGTGTCCTCGCGCCTTCGGGTCGACCACCAGCACACGCAGTTTCGCCGAGACGTCGTCGTCGCCGTGGGTACAGAACACGCAACCCACGCGGGCGCCGTCGAGTTCGGCAATCCATGCCGCTTCACGCTCGTCGTGATTGCGTGCGTACTCGGCCACCAGTTGCGCCACCAGCACCTCGATACCACTGTCCCAACCGAACTCGTTGGCGTACACCTCACCGTTGGCCTGGATCACCCACCCCAGATCGCCCGGCGCTCCCAGCGGTCGAATGGTGACCTCAGTGGCGGCCTCGCCCTCACCGGCCACGTGGGTCTGATGCATCACGTCCTCCTCGCTCCGATCGCACAACCAAGCACTGAAACGATCGTTTCAGCACTTTAGCATTGCAGCCCGGATCGCGGAACCAACGATCCACCACCGCCGGCCCCGCTCACGTCGATACAGCCCCCGCACCACCTGCCGCCGCACTCGTCCCGACCTCGGCGAACTCGACAGTCACGTCGGCAGCTGAGCCGACCTGCCCAATTCGGACACAGCGGCTCCCACCGAACCTGTGCGAAGCCGCCGCCGCGCGCCACCTCACCGACAGGTACGGCACCGATCCCGTCCGCTGGTAGCCGGTGCGTCACCTGATGCCCTCCTCACGGGCGAAACAACCGCCGCCGAAAGCGGTAGCCCGACCCACCGGCCCACCGCGAAGATCGCAGGGTTCCTTGCGGTGTCGAGGCAATGTGCCACGCTGTCGTGCGCTGCCCCGACGACGCACCGGTGCAGCGCACGCCAATTCCCGGTGGCATCCCGGCCGATCAGCAGGCAGCGCCGGTCGATCCCGGGCCCCGAAGATAGTCGATAAGCGTGTCGAGGACGGCTTCGAGATCCTCGACACTGCCCGTCGACCGCAGGACCTGCACCCCACCCTGAATTCCCGCGATGAATGCGGACGCGGTGCGCGGCGCATCGACGCCGGCCCGGATCTCACCTGCCGCCCGCATCGCCTCGATCCCTGCCGCGACTTGAAACACTGCCTGTACGCAGGCTTCTCATGCACGGTATTGGCTCGAGCGTTGATCATGCGTGAGCCGATCTTCGGATAACGTTCCCCGGCTCGTCGTCGAGGCGTAACGACCGCACATACCGATAGCGTGCCACGGAGCCCCTGCCGGGCGAAGGATAAACCCAGGGAACGGGCCCACACAGAGTCCGCCTCCGGCCACGGTTCGAAATGATCAGCTCGTGGGCCTGGTACCCGTGGCTCTACCCATCGGGGGTGAGGTGGTTAGTGGGCGACGCGGAAGGCGTGCTCGATGTTCGTGGGTATGCGACCGCGCGAGGAGATCTCATAGCCTTCTTGCACCGCCCATTGGCGGATCTCTCTGGCCGTGCTTGCACTCCGGGCATGTTTACGGGGACGGCGTCTCGGCGCTTCCTCCTGCTCGGGTGGGTAGGGCGCGGTGCTGTCGTCGGTCTCGCCTCTCCTCTCGACCTGCTTCTCTTCTTCGACCTCCGACAGCCTTCCGCCCTCACCTACCTGCTCGCCCGCCGCGGACTTGCTATCCGCCGCGCGCTCTTCTTCGCTCTCCGGCGGCTCGTCGACGTGGGAGTCGCGGATCTCGCCCGACCCGCGCGGGATTCCGGCAACCGCGTCCTCGTTCCCCGCCGGTTTCTCGCCGCTCGCTAGGAGTCGGCTGTTCAGCGATTCGATACGCGAGCTGGCCGCGGTGACTGCCGCGGCTTTCGCGGAGTTCATCAGGTCAGCCCGAATTGTCTCGCCGAGTTTGACGATCTCAGGGGAATCGGTCAGCTTTGCGGTCCAGCCCCTCAACAGGTATCCCGCCCCGGCGGCCGCCGACACCAGCCAAATGGTTTTCATCGTCTTCACCCACTGTGTTGGCACCTGGGCACCTCGGCGTCGCGGGCAGCTGGTGCCGGACGGGGTGCGTAAGCCGTGCTTACCCCAGGCTGAGGCGCTTAATCATCAGCACGGAACGCCGACAGGCGGTCGGCGGCACCGATGCCGGAATGCTCGCTCACCAGCTGCGGAATATTCCTGTGCCGTCGATACAACGGGCCGCGCGATCCTCGACTTGCCGCTGAAGTTCTGGCCGGGCGTATCGACGTCGACGAGTTCAACGGATGACCGCACCGACGCGGCAGATGGGGAGCCAGCGGTGATACAACCGCGACACCCCGTTCACCTGGTGGAGGTGCTGTCCACGGGCATGGCGCCACCTAGGTCGAACCCGCCGGGGGCGAAGGCCGCTGCCGCGAACTGCCCTGGTGACCGCCGTCGCATAGCGACTGCACACGCCCGGGCCCTTCCGCACGGGAGAATCACTGTCATGCACGCCCGTCGCCGTCCCGGTCACCTCGCCGCTGTCCTCGCAGTCCTGCTGCTCGCTCTCGCCGCCGCCTGCGCACCCTCCACCGACCAACCTGCAGGACCGGCCACACCGCCGCCGGGACCGGAAATCACCGTGTCCCCGGCCGACGGCGCCGCCGCGGTCAACCCCACGGACCCGGTAGCGGTGAGCACAAACGGTGGCACCCTCGAGACGGTCACCATGACCAACGACGAGGGACGGGTGGTCGAGGGCATCTTCACCCCCGATCGCATGTCCTGGAAACCGGGAGTGCCCCTCGGCTACGGCCGCACCTACACCCTCGCGGTCACCGCGGTCGGCGACCAAGGTGTCCGGAGCGAGAAGACCAGCACGTTCTCCACGGTCACCCCCGGCAACCAAACCAAACCCACCTTCGTCACCAGCGGCGGGAACCTGCTCGCCGACGGCGGCACCTTCGGTATCGGCATCGTGATCGTCACGCACTTCGACGAACCGATCACCGACCGCGCCGCCGCTGAAAGAGCCCTGCACGTGGAGTCCACACCCCCGGTGACCGGATCCTGGTACTGGGCGGACGATCAGAACGTGCACTGGCGACCCCAGAACTACTGGACACCCGGCACCCAGGTCACCGTCCGCGCCAACGTCTACGGCATCGCGCTCGGCGAAGGCCTCTTCGGCCAGGAGGACGCGCAGACCTCGTTCACCATCGGCGACGCACACATCTCCATCGCA
Source organism: Rhodococcus wratislaviensis (assembly GCF_900455735.1). GTDB lineage: Bacteria > Actinomycetota > Actinomycetes > Mycobacteriales > Mycobacteriaceae > Rhodococcus_F > Rhodococcus_F wratislaviensis. The sequence continues at coordinate 458,566 of NZ_UAUI01000001.1, forward strand.
GACGACACCACCAAACAGGTCACCGTCACCGACAACGGCGAAGTGGTCCGCACGATGCCGACGTCGATGGGCCGGGGCGGGACCGAAGTCGTGGGCGGGCAGACCCTCTCGTTCTGGACCCAACCGGGCATCTACACCGTCATCGACAAAGCCAACCCGGTCATCATGGACTCCTCCACCTACGGACTGCCGGTGAACTCCCGCCTCGGATACAAGGAATCGATCAACTACGCCACCCGCATCAGCAACGACGGCATCTACCTCCACGAACTCGCCGACACCATCTGGGCGCAGGGCAACACCAATGTCTCGCACGGCTGCCTGAACCTGAGCCCCGACAACGCCCGCTGGTTCTACGACTTCTCCGTCCCCGGCGACATCGTCGAGGTCCGCAACACCGGCGGTGCTCCCCTCGAGCTGTGGCAGAACGGCGACTGGTCCGTCCCGTGGGAGCAATGGCAGGCCGGCAGCGCTCTGACCTGACCACACAGGGACGCGGCTTTACTCGGCGCGGGTTTCGAGCAGAGCCTCGAGGTTTCGCAGGTTGGCGGCGAAGTCCCGCCGCAGGCTCGCGGCCACCACCGGGTCAGCGAGGGCGAACAGCCCCTTCTGCTCCATCCGTATGTGGCAGCTCAGCCGGATTCCCTTGGCGGTCTCCTCGGTCAGGTAGGACACCTCGAAGCGGCCCGGGCCGGACGCACCGGTGAACGTGATCTCCACGTTCGGTTCGAAGTGAAGTCGAAGACCTCCCCGACGGCGTCGCGGCGGCCTCGGCCTCTCGCTCGCCGGTCGCGGCGGCGGTGCCCGTGTTCGCTTCCGGTGAAGGCCCCTCGGGGTGAGGGCGCCTCGACACCGGCGGGGTCGGTGGGCTCGCTCTGCTCCTCGGTGGTGGTGCCTGCCTCCCCGGTTCCGGTGGCCTCGTCCTCGGCCGGCTTCGGTGCGATGTCCTCGGCGGGCTCCGATTCCGATGATGCCTCGTCAGCGGCGGGGGTGTGGTCGAACGAGCCGGGGCCTGCGGATTCGGAGACGTCACCGAGTTCGAGTGCGGCAACCAGTCGGGGGCGATGCCGCCGTCGACGGCGCCGAGTTCGTCGGCGCAGGAGCCGAGCACATCGGATGCGGCGGATCCGGTGGCGGCGAGCACGGACGGCGAGTCCGCGTCGCCGGGAGTATCGGCGGAGGCGGGCGGCGCTGCGATGACCACCGCGACCGCAGCCGTCGAGGCCCCCAGCGCCAGCGCGGGCAGCCTTCTCATGCCCACCGCAACTCCACGGAAGGGCCCGGCGGCCCCGAACGAGACTGAAGCGGCAACGGATGTTCCACCACCTACCTACCTGTTCACCTCGGCGGAACGACGCCCTGATGATCCTCATCGGCACCTCCCGCACGGCGGCGCGATGTCGCTGCAACCGGGTGAGTGCTCATGTCAGCGGTGCCACTGCACCGGGCTCACCCACAACCCCGTTGCGGGTGGGCCCTGCGGCGGCGGGGAACCGCGCACGACGACCCGGATGCGGATCGGGGTGGCCGGCCGGGTCGGAGCCTCCGGCCGTCGCCGAGGCTGGACATCGGATTCGGCCTCTGCCCTCTCGGTCACCGCCCGGTCATGGGCGGCGCGGTGCTCGGGATCGCGCAGCAGGGCGTAGGCGGACAGAATGCGCTGGAGGTGTTCGTCCGCCGCCGGATTGGAGGACCGGGGGCGTGTGCGGGTGTCGGGATGGTGTTCACGCAGCAGCCGCCTGTAAGCACTGGTGATTTCGGACTGGGACGCCGACGAGGACAGTCCCAGCACCTGATACGGATCCCGATTGGCGGCCGTCACTTCGTTTCGTTCCTGCGATGCGCCGGAGAAGAGGTGGTCCCGGGCATCGAGGTGCCGGAACCACCAGAACGGGCGAGCCCGACCCGCACGAAAGGCCCACCCGCTTTCCTGATTCTCGTGAATGTGACAGGTGGGCACTGCCCCGCCCGGAACAGCCGACGAAGACCGTCTGCCACTAATGGCCGTGCGCCCCGGTCGATCCGACACAACCACCACGGATTGTTGTCGGGTGCGCGGTCGGCGCCGAAGTGTGGTCCTTTTCGTTGATCGGCGGCACCGGGCGGTGTGCCCCGGGTTCGCCGCGCCGCTCGCGAAGCAATGACAGGTGAAGGAGGCGGCAGCGGTCGAACCCCGTGAGCTGGTGCACTCGTCTGATTCATCACCCCTTTCCGAACTACATCACAGACGAAACATAATCTTGCGGATGGACTTTCCGGGTGCCGGTGGCGAACGCTGCGTGGCCCGGATCTCCGGGACCGGAGGAGCCGACACCGTCCACCCCATCGAAGCGGGAGGGAAGGGCTGCGGCGGACCGGCCGGCGCAGTCGCCAGCCGAGCGAGCAGGACCACGGCCTGCGGCGTGAGCGCGTCGGCGAGGATGCGATCCGAATCGGCCTCGAGCACTGCGTAGTCGAGCTCGTGCCACGGCCACACCACTTCGCGTGCGCCGCGCTCCGGAATTACGGTGGCGTTCACGTCGGTGACCATGTTCGCCAGTGTCATCGACAATTCACCCCCTCCCGAGCCGTGTCATCTCAGTCGAGCGTTGACGGTCTCCCTGTCGACCGCGCTCAGGCGGTGACCGCCTTCTTCTCCGAATGCCCACTACTGATTTCGATCTTGCGGGGCTTGGCCTTCTCCGCGACGGGGATCGTCAACCGCAGCACCCCGGCGTCGTAAATCGCCTCGATCTTGTCCGCATCGAGGTTCTCCCCCAGGAACAGCTGCCGGCTGAACACCCCGCGCGGACGCTCGGCTGCAACCATCTCTCGGTTCTCGTCGAGCGCGGACCGTTCGGCACGCACCGTCAGAGTGTTCTTGTCGACGTCCAGATCCAGCGAGTCGGCATTCACGCCGGGTAGATCGAACTCCACCACGAACCGGTCCTGTTCACGCCAGGCGTCCATCGGCATCACCGCCGGACGGGCCGCGGTGCCGAGGACCTGCTGTGTCAGACGGTCGAGGTCGCGGAACGGATCCGTACGCATCAACATCGTGTCCACCTCCTGAAACCCTCTTCATTCCACCAGGTAAACTCCAGCAGATGCTGTAGATTTGGTATAGCATCTGTCATAGACCATGACAAGAGGTTGCGCGAGAAAATTCCCGATCGGAGCAAAAGTGCCCGAAAAATTCGAGCGGTACGACTCCGAATCACCGTCGCTGCGCGGCGTTTACGGCATTTCGGTAGCCGCCGAGCTGTCCGGATTCGGGGTCGCCGCGCTGCGCCTGTACGAGGACTACGGGCTGATCACCCCGGGCCGCACCGACGGCGGCACCCGCCGCTACAGCGACTACGACCTGACGCGGCTTCGGCGCATCGCCGAACTCATCGAAGCCGGAGTCAACCTCGTCGGTATCGGCCGGGTTCTCGACCTCGAGCACCGCACGGACGAACTCGAACGCCACAACCGCCGCCTGCAAGCCGACAACGCGCAACTACGCGCCGAGCAGGATCCCGAGACCAGTACAGACCACACGAGCACCGCCGGTAACCCCGGCATCGGCAAACGCGAACACCACTGAAAGCGCCGGCCGCGCCGCTTCGGGCGCAGGACGGGCCGGGAATGGCATCAGCGACGGAATGATCGGTCACGGTCGGCCGAAGACGCACCGAGAACAGCCGCACCGGAACGGTGAGATTCGATGCACGACACGCGATTTCGGTCCATCCAGTGGTGTGGGCTGGTTCCCCTCACCGAGGCGAGGCGCCGCAGGACCCTCACCATTCGTTGGGGGCGAGCGGCGGCCGGGCGCGCCCCCTGCTACGAGCACCCCGACACATCGCCGAAGGCACAGAACTAACCGGCGGTCCTACGTACTGGGAACTTCGCCCGACCTATGCGGTGGTGACGTCGGTGGGTCGGGAAGATCGACATCGAGAACGAAGTCCAGCCAGGTGAGTGCGTCTGCCCGGGCTTCCGCCCGCGTAGTGATGTCAGGAGACACCGTCCGCAGCACCCAACGCTCCGATGCCGGGTGCGGTTCAACGCGCACCCGGGACACCTCGCACGAAAGCCGGTACGTGCAGGGTGAGCACAGCCTCTGGGAACCCTGAACGACCACAGACCTTTTCGTCAGCCCTCCGGCTTCGGTGTGACCACAAAGTCGTAGGGGGCCATGGGGCCGAGGATGCGCATGGTGACCCGGTTGTCCCAGCGTTCGGCCAGGTCGCCGACCGTCCGTTCGAGTTCGCCTTGCCGGTCCACCTCGAAGAGGACCGCGAGGTGGACGGCGTCCTCATCGTGGGTGGGTTCGCGGACGGTGACGGTGTCGGTCAGCGGTGACAGCGCGTCGAGGGTGGTGCGGGTGTCCGCGTCCCGTTTGGCCTCGAGGGCTTGGCCGATGATCTCCCCTAGGGCCATTCTGGCGTCCCGGGTGAGCTCCTCGGGCTGGTCGCGGATCGTTTCGAGCAGGTCGGTGGCCTTCGGGCTCTCGTCGACGATCTCGCGGATGATGGTCTCCTCAACATAGCGGCCCTTCACCATGTACTGGGCGAAGCCCTCGAGCTCATTGAGAGCGGCAGCGAACTCGTCCTCGTGTTCGGTGAGGAGCTCGTTGATGACCGCGTCACGGTCGGACACGACGGCACCGAACCGCAGCGGCAGCACCGGGGCGACGTGCGAGGTGCCGTCGAGGATGTGGGCGTGGGCCTGCAGGTCCGCGGGGGTGCCCAGTCGTTGGTCCGGGTCGATCTCGCTGACCAACGCCGCGATGTCGCCGTGTTCGACGATCTCGATCGGGGCGTCGTGGACGCCGGAGGCGTCGTCCTCGGGTTGCACGTCCGCGGGCACGATGCCATACACATAGATCACCGCCGCCGAAGCACCCTCGTCGTTGTCGTTGTCGTCGGTGTCGTCGGCGGAGGTCATTTCCGCCTCCGCCGGGGTGCCGGTTCGCGTTCGCTTCCGGATCCGCTGAGCAGCTCACCGAGCGTCTCCCCCACGCCCTCGAGGACACCCTTGGTCTTGGACTTCGTGCTGCCACTGCCCTTGACATCGGACACGAGGTCGGACAGGCCCTTCGGTTCACTGCCGATCGCGAGCCGGTTCGCCGCCTCGGCGAAGCGCAGGTAGGTGTCGACGCTGGCGACCACGATGCGGGCGTCGATGGTGAGCAGTTCGATACCGACCAGTGACACCCGCACGTAGGCGTCGATGACCAGGCCCTTGTCCAAGATGGTGTCGATGACGTCCGCCAGGCTGCTCGAGCTCGGACCACCCGCTGTGGTCATTGCTGTGCTCCTCACTTCCGGCCCCCAGGTGTTTTCGCCTGGGCGCGCCGATCCCGACCGATCGCGAGTACCCCACCGACCGTCCTCTTGAACAGCGCCCCGACCACGGGCGTTCGCGGGTCGGCGGCGTTTGCCGATGCCGCCGACCGAGTGCGTGCCGAGAACCCATGCGTGAAGGACGTGTCGTTCGAGACCTGCGCGCCGCACCCTCCGGGCCCCCGGACACTGACCAGCGACCGGACACGATCGCGGCCTCACCCGAAGGTCGGCGCGTTTCCGCCGTCCCACAACAGCTCGGTCACGTCCTGGAAGCAGACGAGCAATACCGGATCGTCCGCACGTGTCAGCACGGACTTGCTGATCGCCGCCCGCACGGCAGAACCGTCTCGGTGCGTGAGCGTCACGATCGTCCCCGCCGACTGTTGCAGATCCTCTGCAACCGGCCGCGGAGGGGACGCCGTCGGGAGCAGATCTCGCATGGATCGCCCCGAGAGCACATCGTGCGGATACCCCATCATGGCCTCGAACGCGCGATTGACGTGCACGACGTGACCGTCGCGGTCGACAGCGAGCACCGGCACTGGGAGCCGTTCCAGCAGCACCAGCGCGGGAAGTCCTTCGAGGTAGCCCAGAGCGGTATCCGGATCCGCACGTCGTCTCTCCATAATGATGTATCGAGGGTGCGGCCCCGCTGTTACCCCCGACGCTGAAACACCGGCAGCGGCGGCGACCCCTCGATCGGGCCACGTCGACACCCGGCCGCCGCCCCGTCCGCCCTCGCGGCCGAGGGATGGAAGAGCAAACTCGGGCACACGACCACGGCAGGCCTGTCCGGGACCGCGGAATCGGGATGACCACGCACCGCATCCGTCCCATCGCTACCACGCCGCGGATCCAGCGCGGCCCTGCCGGTGATTTCCCTAGGGTGATCCCGTCAACCGGTCGATGAGCGCCTGTTGCGCCTGCTCCTCCTCTTCGGCCGTGATCTCACCCCGGGCACGGGCCTCCTCGAGCTCCTCGAGCCCGCGGCGGATTGCCGCCGGATTGTGCATCTCCTCCTCGACCTGCCGCTTGATCAACTCCGCCAGCGAGATCACACCCTTCACCGGCTGGAGCGGCAGCGTGACGATGAAAGACAACAGACCCATCGCTCAGCCCTGCCCCGCCGGATTCTGGGTGACCACGAAGTCGTAGGCGGCCATGGGCCCGAGCAGCTTCAGCTCGACCCGGCCGTCCCACACCTCGGCCAGATTTCCCACAGCCTCTTCGAGTTCGTCCTGCCTGTCCACGTCGACGAGGACCGCGACCTGCACGGCCTCCTCCTCGTGCGTGGGTTCGCGGCGGTTGACGAAGTCGGTGAGGTCGCCCAGGGCATCGACCGTCTTGCGGGTGTCTTCCTCACGCTTGCCGGCGATCGCGTTGTTCACCACTTCCCCGAGCGCCATCCGCGCCTGGCGGCCCGCGTCCTCCGACTTGTCCCGGATCTCCTCACGCAACTGCGCCGCCTGCTCGTTCTCGTCGAGGATCTCCCGCAGGATCGCCTGCTCCGCATACCGGCCCTTGACCACGTACTGGGCCTTGCCCTCCAGTTGTTCGAGGGCCGCCGCGAACTCGTCCGCATGTGCCGAGAGCAGTTCCTCCTTCACTGCGTCGGCGTCGGTGAGCACCGCACCGAACCGCAGCGGCAGCACCGGCGCCACCCGGGACGTCCCGTCCAGCACGTTCGCATGGGCACGGAGGTCTTCGGGTTTGCCGATCGGACGGTCCACGGACACTTCGCTCACCAGGGCGGCGACGTCACCGCTCGCGACGACCTCCACCTTCCCATCCGCGACCCCGGTCGCGTCGTCCCCAGGTTCGACGTCGGCCGGGACGATGCCGTAGACGTACACCCCCGCCGTCTGCTTCTTGTCCGACTTTTCCGACTTCTCTGTGTTCTCTCTCTTCTGCTTCTTCGTCTGCTCCGATGTAGCCATCACCTGTCACCTCGAGTCGACTTGCGCGACACCCGTTCCCGTTCCGGTTCCTCTTGCCCGCCCAGCAGGCCGCCGAGCTTCTCTTCGATGGCGCTCTTCGTCTTCGACTTCGCGATCTTTTCCGTCCCGCCCGACACCAGATCGGACAGCCCCTTCGGCTCGCTGCCGATCGCGAGCCGGTTCGCCGCCTCCGCGAATCGCAGGTAGGTGTCGACGCTGGCGACCACGATGCGGGCGTCGATGGTGAGCAGTTCGATACCGACCAGCGAGACCCGCACATACGCGTCGATCACCAGGCCCTTGTCCAAGATGGTGTCGATGACATCGGCCAGGCTGCTCGAACTCGGCCCACCCGCTGTGGTCATCCTCCTCGCTCCTCCCTGCCCCGCTATCGCCCTCCGCAACACCGTGTGCGGGCGGCTCGACGCGTGGCGGTATCGATCGCTCCTCGGCACGCTCTGCGCTCTCACCGCCGCCGCGGCGTCCAGCTCGCCAGTGGCATACCCGAAGTGGAGATGTAAGTGCGGACTACCGGACTACCCCGAACTCCGGAAGTTCAATCGATCAAAGACCGCCAGGGACTGAGTAATTCGACGACTACACCACTGCTCGAAACGGTCCGACCGGTCGGCCCTCGGGTGCCCGTTGGCCTGTTCCGATGTCGACATCACTTGTCCTCGCGAGTGGACTTGCGTGAAACCCGTTCGCGCTGAGGTTCTTCCTGTCCGCCGCCGAGGAGGTCGCCGAGTTTCTCGCCGGCGGCCCCGAGTGCGCCCTGAGTTTTCGATTCAGCGCCTCCCTCGCCGCCCCCAGCCAGGTCCGTCAGCCCCTTGGGCTCGCTGCCGATCTCGAGCCGGTTCACCGCTTCCGCGAACCGCAGGTAGGTGTCGACGCTGGCGACGACAACGCGGGCGTCGATAGTCAGCAGTTCGATACCGACCAGCGAGACCCGCACGTACGCATCGATCACCAGGCCCTTGTCGAGGATGGTGTCGATGACGTCGGCGAGACTGCTCGAGCTGGGTCCACCGGCCGTGGTCATGCGCGTGCTCCTGTCCTACGCCGCGGCGTTGCCTTCTTTGCTGTGGTCTTCTTTGCTGCGGTCTTCTTTGCAGGGGTCTTTTTTGCCGGGGTCTTCTTCGCGGGGGTCTTCTTCGCGGCGGCCTTCTTTGCGGGGGCCTTCTTTGCGGGGGCCTTCTTTGCTGCGGCCTTCCGGGGACGACGCCGCCGCGGCTCGGGACGCCGGCGCGGCTCGGGCTCCTCCTCGGGTTCTTCCTCCTCGTACTCCCCGGTCTCGTCCTCCGGCTCCTCCTCCGCCTCGGCGGCCTCGTCCTCCGGCTCCTCCTCCTCGTACTCCCCGGTCTCGTCCTCCGGCTCTTCCTCCGGTTCCTCCTCCTCCGCCTCGGCGGCCTCGTCCTCCGGCTCCTCCTCCTCGTACTCCCCGGTCTCGTCCTCCGGCTCTTCCTCCGGTTCCTCCTCCTCCGCCTCGGCGGCCTCGTCCTCCGGCTCCTCCTCCTCGTACTCGCCAGTCTCGTCCTCCGGCTCCTCCTCCTCCTCCTCCTCGTACTCGCCGGTCTCGTCCTCCGGCTCCTCCTCTTCCTCGTACTCGCCGGACTCGTCCTCCTGGTCCTGCGGCTCTTCGTCTTCGGCAGTCTCGTCGTCCGGTTCCTCGATGATGTCCTCGGACTCCTCGGGTTCGACGACCTTGCCGTCCCGGATTTCTCCGCGCCACCCTTCGATCTCGTCGGGATGGAGAACGGACTGGGTCATGACATGGCGTCCGAAGTGCTTCAACTCCAAACGCGCTCGCCGTCCCTGTGCACGCCACAGGTTTCCCGTCTTCTCGAACAATCCCTTCGGGTGATACTCGAGGATCAGAACGATGCGGGTGAGATCCGGGGTCACCTCGTGGAACGTCACCGCACCGTCGATGAAACCCTTGGCGCCCTTCGAGCGCCACACGATCCGCTCATCCGGGACTTGCTCGATGATCGACGCTTCCCAGGTGCGGTGCGACAAGAAGATCTGAGCCTTCCACTCGAGCTTCTCGTCCGCCTCCTGCTCCACCCGCTCGACCTTCTTCATGAAGGAGGGGAAGTCCGCGAACTGGGTCCATTGGTTATACGCCAGTTGGACCGGGACACCGACATCGATCGTTTCGACGATATTGGTCAACTTGAGCTTCTTGCCCTTGCCGCCACCGCCACCACCGGTGACCGCGTCCTTCACATCCGACGCCGTGTCCTTCACCTTGTCGGTCAGCCCGGAGAACAGTGACTTGCCGTCGCCCTTCTCGTCCCCGTCCCCGTCACCGTCACCGTTGCCGTTGCCGTTGCCGGTGACCGCGGACAGCAGGCTTCCACCGCCGCCCTCGGCGTAGTCGGTCAGCCGGCCGGCCGCACCCTGCACCTTGTCGGACACGGTGGACATCGCCTTGTCGGTCACGGTGCCAAGCAGGCCCTGCGCCGCCTTCTTCAGCGGTGACACCGATGCGGCCTCACCGGACACGTTCTGGCGCAGCTTCTTCGCTGCACTGTCGAGATTCGAGGTCATCGCTGATCACTTCCGGGTGCGTCGTCGTACGGGTACGGAATCGGTCGTCGCCTTCGCGCGCGTCCTGCGGGCCCTGGCTCGGGCCAGATCGTCTTCTTCGTCGTCGTTGTTCGTCGACGACCGGGACCGTGACCGGGTGGGCCGGGAACTACCGCTGCTCGAGGTGCGGCGGCGTGGGGCCGGACGCTTGCGGGCGCGGGGCGCCTCCTCCTCGGCTTCGTCCTCCTCGGCGGTCTCGTCCTCCGTGTACTCGTCGTCGTAGTCGTCCTCGGGCTCCTCTTGACTCTTGCGCTTGGACCTCTTCCCGCCCGCGGCCTCGTCGCCACCCGATTGCAACCGGGAGTTGAGCGAGTCGATGCGGTGACTGGCCGCGGTGACCGCGGCCGTCTTCGCCGCGTTCATCAACTCCTTGCGGACCGTCTCGCCGAGCTTGGCGACCTCGGGCGAGTCCGCGAGCAACTTGCGGCCCTCGTTGAGAAGACCCAACGATCCGCCGGAGGATAATTGTCTGGATGCCCCACCGGCGGCCAGCATCAACGCCAACTTCATCTTCTTCGTACGGCCCAGCATGTACCCGGCACCCACGGCCAACGCCATCTGCCCCTTGCCTGTCATCGCCCAACCCCTTCGTCGAGTAGATGTGGTGCACCTCGGCGCCGGCGTCGGCGAAAAGGGTGGGGGCCGTGGTCGGTGGGTGGTGCCTTCGTTCCCGCCGACTACCCCGCGTCGGCGACGCTCAATCTGAGCGAAGCCCTCGAGTTCCGGGAGGGTGGAGGCGAACTCGTCGTCGTGTTCGGCGAGCAGTTCGTTCGTCACGGCGTCCCGATCGGACAGGACCGCACCGAATGACCGCGGGGTCTGCCGGCCTTCCTGGTTACCCGCGTAGCGCAGTTGTCTGCGGGTACCCGCTGAGTACGCTGCCCGCGCCGCGAAGGCGGACCGGGCAGCCAGCCCCGCTCCGGCCGCCGAACCCCTTCGGCCGGGCGGGGCGCCCCGCCGCGGCGGGGCGAGGTCGAGTGCGCGGCCCCCACCTCCGCAACCTCGTGGATCACGCAAATACACACGAGAAACAAAGGCGCCGAGTAATTCTAAGTCACCCCGCTGCGCAATCGATTGCCCAGAACATTATGGGCGGTTGTTAATTTCCAGAACGCTATGGGTGGTTGTTAATTTCATTATGTGAGAAATTCGGGTTTTTTGCGAAACATTCCTCGACCCCAAGCGCGATAGGCACCGTAAGCGGGGGATCGACGATCCCGTGGATTCATCACCACGAGAGGAGTGAATTCTGATGGGCATCGGCCTGAGCTGACCGACGGAGCAAATCCAGGACAGCGGTGGCCCGGCTCACCTGGGGGCAGCCGGTCCACCGCGCTGATCAGCACGATCACCGGCTAGTTCGCCGCCAACCCCTACCGCCATCCTCGGCCGTGAAGTGATCTCGGCCTACCGGTTCCCGGTCGGCAGGCGGCCGCGCAGTCGAGTCGATATCGTCACCCCGAAATTGGGGAGGCTAACCCGGAATAACTTTCGTGAAGCGCGGTTCGAGAATGTGGATCTCCGCGAGATAAGCGCGGCTCGAGGATGAGGGGCGCTTCGCAGTATGTGCGAATGATTTTGCCGACACGGATATCCGAGAGTCCCGTGTCTGCATTTCATCACCGCGCACGGGAGTGACGGGTTTCGGAAATTCCCGGCGCAGCATGTGCAACGGGCACACCCCACGGAGGCGGCGCGGATGAACACCGGATACGGCGTCTTCATCAGCATCATCGGCCAGTGCGGCTTGCCCAAAACCACGCCCCGCACGCCAGTGAATCGGCAGGGGCCCCGGCGTGGGGCATCGGGACCGTGGAGATCTCCGCCTGGGCGTGTCACCGCCGCCGATGCCGCGACCCGGGAACCTTCTCGTGAAACGAATGCGGTAGCCGTTGCGACATAGCTATTCACTGAAAGGCATTGTCTGAGAATGAAACCGACCAGTCGTGACTGAATTATTCGAACCGTACCGGGTGCCGGAGGGCGCCGCACAATCCGAGTTCCCCGAAGAGGTGACCCGATCCGAGACGGGATCGTTCCCGGGCGCGGCGACGTCGGCGCAGCTGGTCGCCGCACTGGAATGCGCGCCCGCCCCGATGGCGCTGTGGGAGTTCGGTTCGGGCCGTCTCCGCTATCTGAACCCGGCCGCGGCCGCCCTGGTGGGGTTCCCGGACGGCGGCGAGGTGTCCGCGCGCAGGGCCGCCGACGTCTGCACCGCCAGCGCGGTAACGCAGGCACCGGAGGTCTCGGCCGCCCTGACCGGACGGGGTCGGTGGTGCGGGCCGACGGAGTTGCGGAATTTGCGCACCGGGGCACCGATCCCGTTGGTCCTGTCGGTCTTCGTCACCGAACGCGACGAAAACGGGCACCCGCTGCTGATCGGGGTGATCGGCCGGGAGCCGTCCGCCTCCGGCGAGCAGGACCAATCGCTGCTCGCCGCCCTGGCGGCGGCCGACCAGCGGTGCCGGGAACAACAGGTACTCGCCGAGCTGAGCCGGCTGGCGGTCACCGCCGACCTCGACACTCTCCTGACCGCCGCGACCGCTGAGGTCACCGCACTGCTGGGGACGCGGTGCGCGGCGGTGGCCCGGGTGCCGGACACCGGCGGGGCGGCCCTGACGGTGCTTGGTTACCACGGACCCGGGCCGCGCCCGAGCACCGTCGCCGCCGGCCGCGGTTCGCTGACCGGGTACACGGCCACCGAGACGGCGGTAGTGTGCTGCCCGGACCGCGCCCGCGAGCGACGGTTCGCGACCGCGGACATGGCCGCGCACGGGCTGGGCGGCGGCATCGGCGTGCCGATCGGGCACGACCCGATCTGGGGGGTGCTGACCGCATACGGCATACGTCCGCGCCCCACCCGGGAATGCGAGGTGGCCCTCCTGTGCGCGGTGGCCGCGGTGCTGTCCACCGCGATCGACCGCATCGAGGCGGAGGAGCGATTGCGGCACCGGAGCCTGCACGACCCGCTCACCGGGTTACCCAACCGCACCCTGGCCCTGGAGCGTCTCAATTCCGCCCTCGACCAGGCGGCCCGCACCGGCGGCCGGGTGGCGGTGTTGGTGATCGACCTGGACAACTTCCGACACCTCAACGCCCGATTGGGGCACGCCGGCGGCGACGCCGCCCTGATCCGACTCGCCGACCGCCTACGGTCCGTGGTCCGGCCCACCGACACCGTGGCGCGCCTGGGCGGCGACGAATTCCTGATCCTGTGCCCGGCCGTCACCGGCCCCGCGGACGTGATCAGGATCGCCGACCGAATCGCCACCGTGGACCCGCACCCGGGTGACGGACCGATCACCGCGAGTATCGGTATCGCCGTCACCGGTGCCAACGTCTCCCCGCACGAGCTGATTCATCACGCCGACCGGGCGATGTACCGGGCCAAGGCCACCGGGCCCGGCCGCTACGCACTGCACCATCCCGATACCCACGGAACGGGCCGCTGAACCGCGGGCACACAACGCGAGAACTCGGGGACAAGCGTGGTCGGGCTACCGCACTACACCCGGGCTCACGGGTCGCGTAGAGCTGGGTGGCTGGGCCATATGCCAATTCTTCCCTGGTTGGCCGCGAGCCACGCCAAATCGCGCATGCCGCTCAGCTACTGCCGTGGGATGTCCCTATTCGAACGCGCGTCGACAGCGGTCGATCATGTCCTCGGCACGGCGTTGGAAATCGGTCACCTCCACCCCGTCGAGTAGTTCGCCGAGGACGTCGAGCTCGGTGAGCCACCAGCCCATCTCTTCGATTCCGTCTTGACGGCGGGGGCACTGGTGGCTGAACCGCAGAACCGACCGGGAGTGCCCGTCGCCGGTGATGTCCCACCGCAGCACGCTCTCCCCGCAGGCGTACTCGAGCAGGCTGGGCGGCCGGGCACGGCACGCCATGCCCGTGTCTCCGCACTCGGGATGCAGCAGGCGGAGCACCCGCCACACCTCGTCACAGTCGTGGTGCAAACGGCGCTCCAGATGCAGCCGGTAGCGCCCGTTCTCGTCGACAGTGACGATATCGGTCATCGGCGGACATCCTCCGGCGCCCCGACCTTCGGATCAACGTGGTCTTTCGCGACGCGTACCCCGGTACGCGGGCGCGCAACCGACACATCCCCACCGCCCACGATGCGCTCGGAGTGTCGCTACATGGCACGAGCCGGTCACGGCGTGAGCGAATTCCCGCTGGTCAGGCCCGATGGTGTACCGAGGTGGGCGCTGAGTGCGACTGCCAACACCCCCCGAACGTATGCACTCCGCTCACGTCAGGGATGAAACCCGCCGCCGAGACCGCGGGGCACGAGTTCGAACCACGCGCTCGCTCCGCCGCGCACATGCGGATCCGGGTAGCACAGGGCGAGGCCCTGCGCATCGAACGCAGTAAACCACTCCTGCCAGGAAATGTGCTCGAGCGCGCCAGTGCGGACCCCGGCAAAGTCGATATGCAGAGCGCCTACGGCGTCGGTGGTCGCCGCCGTTCGTGCCGGTGCGCCGTGGTGCGCCTGAATCCAACCGCGGATCTCGTCGTGATCGGTGGTGATGTGCCGGTGTGAGGTCATCGGATTGGTCCTGGTCGGGAGCAGCTGTGTGACGCTCGGCGGTCTCACGAGGGCCCTTCTCCGGTTCCCCTACCGGCTACTACGCGTGCCCTGCAGCTGTTTGAGGTGATCGTGCAAACCCATCTCGACGAGCAGGCACCCACTCGGCTCGGCTACGAGCGGTTCCTCATCGTCGGCGACCGCGCCGCCGCCTGCCTGCTGGACGACGAGAACGCGGCCCGCTTGCCGACCTATGCATACTGGCCGCCGGCTTCTACTACGGCGTCAAGTTCATCCGCGACAGGCCCAACTACCTGCTCGCACTGGAGTGGCTGGTGATCGGGGCGTCCGGCGCCAACGTAGTCCTGTTGGCCGCCACGGGAGTCTCGCACTCGAGCCTCAGCTATCACCTGATGGTGTTCTTCGACGCGTTCTCGCGTTCGTTCGGCATGACGCTGATCATCGTGCTCGGGATGTTGGCGGTGACCCACGGATACCGTCCTTCGTGGATGGTCGATGCCGGTGCGGTCGCAGCGGCGGTTGGGGTGGGAATGAACCGCGCACTCGATGTGCGTCCCGTCGAGCTGGGGTGGGCGATCTTCTACCTCGTACTCAATCTCGCTGTCGCCCTGTTCATGCTCGCAGTCGCTGCTCGCCTGTGGCGGATCGGCGAACGACGAATCGCGGTATGGGTGTTCGTGGCGACGGTACTCGGGGCGTTCGTGGCCGTGATCTACGACTTCTTCCCCATCCCCGGTGATGATGTGGATCACACGCTGTTCTACATCCTGGCGATGTCGGTTTGGACACTCATGCTCGTGACCTACTACCACGGCTACCGCGCGCTCGAGATTTCCGAGCGAGCCGCCGCCAGTGACAGGTTCAACGCACTCAGTCCACAGTGATCAGGCGCTGGACGAACTCACCAGTCGGCGTGCAGTAGTCCTCTCAGGTGGGACCAACTTGCACCAGGAACCGGGCGACGCAGCGGACCAGCCGGTGCACGTTGACGTCCGGTCCCCGAGGAACATGACCTGCTCGGATTCGACTATTACCCGGGTAGCGCGTGCTATGGGATACACGCTCTGACAGTCAAGACGAGCACAGTGACCTGCCAAATTCCGATGGCCCACCTTCGACAATAAGGTCGACGAAATCCTATGAATTCTCGCGAGTACAGCCGATGGCGCCACAGCCGCCGTGCCGCCTGGGACGAAGCCGACCGCAAACGCGCCCACCCTGACATCGAAGCAGAGCGCCTCATCGAATTCGCTTGCAAGTGGGCACCATACGGGGGCGCTACCGCGGAGGAAATCCTCGTAACTTTCGGAATGACTAGACCGCGTTTCATCGAGCGATTGTGGCAAGTCATCCCCAAATCGAACTGCGCCCAAGACCAGATCCACAACTTGGCGCGCGTATACCCGCCACACCTCGGAATTCCCTACCCGGTCCTGAACCGTGGCCGGCAGCGCGGTCAACGGTTGGGCGGTCGCCAGTACAGCCCGGAAGGCTTCGGCCAGGGCACCGGCGCTGCGGTTCCGCTGGACGACTATGGATTCGGTTCCGACTACCGCTAGTCGCGTCCGACGAATCGGCCCCCGCTCCCGCTAGGGATCGGGGGTCGTTCGCGTCATCCAGCGTGTCGGTTCGGTCAGGTGAGCACAGCGGGAGGTGCGCCGCCCGGTGCGCCGGTGACGGCGTACACGGCGCCGTCGGCGTAGTCGGTGACGTACAGCGTTCCGCCGGTGTCCGGATCGGGATCGACGAGCAGGAATCGGTAGGGTCCGTACGTCCCGGAGGTCGAGCCGTCCGGGTCGGTGACGAAGGTCCCGAGGACGGCGTATGTCGAGGTGTCGATCACCGAGACGGTCCGGCCGTCCGCGCCGGAGACATACAGCAGATCGCCGTCCGCGCTGATCGCCACGTCTTGTGCTCCCTCGGGCAGCCGGACCGTCGCGAGCTGGGTCCCGTAGGTGGTGCTGGACGTGTCGACGTCGATCACCGCGACGACCTCGTATCCGCCCGTCACGCGCCAGGTCCGTCCTGTGCGGTCGACGATGAAATGTCCGTTGGAGTAGCCGCCGCTGGCGAGCTCCACCGTGCTGACGTGGTAGGTGGCATAGGCTCGGGTGCCGTCCGCGTTGACAGCGACACTGCTGGTGACATCAGTGAACTCGCTGCTCGAGCGGGTGAGGTCCCACACCGGCCCGACTCCCAGGGTGCTGATCGCCGTCATGGATTCGGTGTCGATCACGGTAACGGACGCGCCGCTCGTGCCGTACAGGCGACGGTCCTCGCCGACGGCCATATCGGTGAAGTATCCGAGGGGCTGGGAGGTGATCACGTCGTTCGTGGCGGTGTCGACGACCGACACCGTGCCGTCCTCACCGCTGGCGTAGAGGCGCGTCCCGTCGGGGCTGACGGCCAACTCCTGCGCCAGGGAATAGCCCTGGAAGTCAGGGGAGATGGGCAGCCAGATCGTGTCGACGACGGTGCCGGTCGTCGTATCGATCACCGAGACAGTGCCGGAATAGGGGCTGTTGACATACACCCACGTGCGGGCGGCCGCGATGTTCGACGACGCCCAGTCGACCTCGATCGGCGCACCGACGACCGTGTTGGTCTCGGGGTCGATCACCCGGACGAAGCCCTCTTCGCTGACGACATAGATTCGGTCCTCGGCGATCACCGCGCCGGTCGGACCGCTTCCCACCGTGATGGCGGTCGACTCGACCTCGACGACATCCGGAACCTGCGTCGGCGAGACCGAAACGGTGACAACGATGTTCGTCACTGTGTGGCCGTCGGCGAGGGCAATGGTGAACTGGTCGGCGTCCTCGCCCGGTGATTGCAGGGCGAGGTCGCGGGCGGCGGTGGTCGGGGTGTAGGTGAAAGTCGAGCCGTCGGAGAGGACCGATCCGGACCCGGGGGCGGTGTTCGTGAAGGTCACCGGGTCGCCATCGGGGTCTTTGGGGTCGACGAGGGTGACGACGACCGCGCCGTCGGACGCCCGAGGTGTGCCGGCCGTCCAGATCGCTGTGGGCGCGGAGTTCACGTATGTGAGCGTCAGGGCACGTACCCGCCCGTCGCTCGCATCGGTGACGAGCATCCGGGAACCATCGGCACTCAGCGCGATGGAGTGGTCGCCGGACTCGGCGGGCGAGTCGATGGAGAGGGTGGACACGACGGTGTTGGTGCGCGTGTCGATGACGGTGAGGGTGTCCGGATTGGAGACGACATAGGCTGCGCTTCCGTCGGGCGTGACGCGCACGGCCGTCGGCTGGGAACCGACGGCGACGGTGGCGACGACGGTATTGGTGGCGGTGTCGATCACCGAGACGGTGTTGCTGGCGCGGTTGGTGACGTACGCGCGAGTGCCGGCAGGGTTGACGGCCACGGCGTTGGGTGTGGTGCCGGTCTTGACGGTCGCGACGACCGTGTTGGTGGCGGTGTTGATCACCGAGACGGTGTTGCTGCTGCGGTTGGTGACGTACGCGCGAGTGCCGGCAGGGTTGACGGCCACGGCGTTGGGTGTGGTGCCGGTCTTGACGGTCGCGACGACCGTGTTGGTGGCGGTATCGATCACCGACACGTTGCCGCTGCCGCTGTTGGTGACGTACGCGCGAGTGCCGGCAGGGTTGACGGCCACGGCGCTGGGTGTGGTGCCGGTCTTGACGGTGGCAACGACCGTGTTGGTGGCGGTATCGATCACCGACACGTTGCCGCTGCCGCTGTTGGTGACGTACACCCGGGTCCCGGTGGGGTTGGCTGCGACGCCGGTCGGCGAGGTGCCGACGGGCACCGAGCCGATGACGGCGTTTCCTGCGTCGAGTACGGAAATGCTCTTCGAACCCTGATTTGCCACATAGGTTCTGGTACCTGCGAACGCCGCACCGGACGGGTTGGACCCGACAGTGGTGGACTGCGCGACCTGGATCCGTGCCGCAGACACCGGCACCTGCACGGTCACCGGGTTGCTGGACTGCCCGGAGGTCACGGTGACGGTGAACGAGTCGTAATCGGCGCTCGGGTTCAGCGCGGCCGCCTGGCGCGTTACCTGGGTTGGGGTGTAGGTGAAACCGCCGGTAGCGTCGACGGTGACCGTTCCGCGGCTCGGCGGTCCGGTGACCGTGTAACCGAGTTGGGTTCCAGGCGAATTGATCGAGCCGAGAACCGAACCGGTGCTGCGGTCGGGCACACCGACGATCGGCCCGGCAGTGGCTGCAGAGCTCGTGCCGGTGGATGCGGTGCTCGCGGCGGCGAACGATTCGATCGGCTCGCCGGTCGTGACGGGGGCGGCAGCCAGGGCTCGGCTCGCATCGGCGGTGATTACCTTTTCCTGTCGACGGCACCATGCCGCGGCCAACGCCCAGAACGTGGGCGACTCGATCGGTACGGTTGGGTCATTCGACAGGAACGGACGTAGCCCGAGGGCTCCGAGCACCTTCGACACGACGCTGGATGCGACGTCCACCGCCGGGGTGGGGAGAGACGGGGCCAATGCCTGCGTCCCGACGTGCGGTGCATCGGCGCGGGTGTCGGATACCCGGCGCGTCAGGGCTGTCGTGCCGTCGGTCGTGGTGATCGCGGGAGCCGTCGCCGTCGCCGGAACTGCGTCCGGAATCGCTGCCGGCGCGGCCGGGGCGGGTCCGCGCGCTGCCGGGTCCTCCGCCGTGGCGGCCGGGTCTGGTGCCGTGCGCGAGCTGCCCGTCGCCGGGGCGGTCGGGGGGTTCGGCGCAACGGCGCTACCCGCAGATGCGCGGTCGTGACCCTGTGCCGGTGTCGAAGACGCGTACGAATCCGATGACTCGGTGACTGCTCCGGCCGGGGGCCGGTCGGCCGGTGCGATCGCGGCACCGGACTCGTTGATCGTGGCCTGTGCCGTGTTGGCAGAACTCGATCCGACCTGCTCGGACTCGTCTGCTGTCGTGCCGGAATCCGGAATGCCACCGCCGTTCGCCGTCGACGAGCTGTCGGGTGTCGTGGGGTCGGATGCCGTGGCGGTGTCGGGGGTCGTCGCGCCGGACCCGTTCGTGTCGTCGTTCGAGGTGGCGGACGTGGAGTCGGTGCCCGTGGTGGAGTGGGTATCGGTGCCGGAGGTGGATTGTGAATCCGTGCCGGAGGTGGATTGCGAATCCGTGGTCGAGTCGCCTGTCGTGGACGATCCGGATCTGCCGCTCGACGAGTCCGAGTCGGTGCGCGATGCGCCGGAGGACGTCCTGTCCGACGAGGTCCCGTCCGTGGATCGGTCCGTGGATCGGTCCGTGGATCGGTCCGTGGATCGGTCCGTGGAGCTCCGGTCGGACGATGTCTGGTCGGAGGAGTCAGGACTCGACGACGTGGACGAGTCGCCGACGGACGGTGCTGCCACCGCGATGCCGGCCGGGGCGACCGCAAGCCCTATGCCCACTGCCACCGCCAGCTCGCCGAGATGCTTGAGGTGCTTGTCGTTATTCATGGGTTACTCCTCGATGAGGACGCTCGAACTGCAGTCCGGACGCACCATCCGGGGCTGGGCTGGCTTATCGCCTCGAAGCGCTTCTCAAGTTTCATGGGACAGCAATGATCGTCACGCTCAGTCGCGGATCTGAACCGCGTAGTCGACTACGCGATTTTCTGGTTACTGCGGCGACGCGCGATCAGCGCAGTCTGGCGTGGTAGCGGTGGCCTTCGACTGTGCGGATGGAGACTCCGAGGCGTTCGGCGATCTCTTTGTTGGTGAAGCCCTGGGAGACGAGGGCGACAATTTCGCGCTGCCGTCTCGTGAGTGGGGTGGTTTCGCCGGCTTGGCGCAGTGCGGGGGTGTTGAGTCCGCGGTGGGTGCCTGCCAGCGTCCTGGCACGTTCGATGGCTGTCAGTGCGGAACCATGATGTTGCTGTTCGCGGAAGAGAGTTCCGGCTTGGGCGGAGGCATCGGTCGCTGCGACGATGTCACCGATTTCTTCGTACCGCCGTGAGGCCTCGGCAAGTTTTTCGCCGTCAACGCTGGTCAGACCGTTGGCATGCAGTGCAACGGCGTGGACCCGTGGCCCGTCGACGAGGCCGGTGAGCTCGTTCAGCCGGTGCGCTGTGGTGTGATCGCCGAATTGCGATGCGGCTTGCAGACACAGGAGTTCTTGGCCGAAGTGGCCGCGATCGGCCGCGATCGCGGCCGCCTTCCGGGCGAGGCGGATTGCCTCGGCGATCATCTGCTGGGCGGCCGCAGCCCATGCTTTGGCGAGGGTGCACGCTGATCGGAGGAAGCCGTAGGGATTCAGCGTGTCGAGATCGCGCACCAGCTCCGCTGCGCGTTTCCCGTCCCCGCGATGCGATAACGCGAGAATCAGGTAAACCCGGCAGCTGACGACAGCTGATCTGTCGTACGTGGTGGTACGGAATTCGCGATCCGCCCTGTTCAGAACCTCGAGCGCAGCGTTCAGATGGCCTTGGGAGAGGTCAACGTAGCTGTGGAGCAATGAGACGAACAAACCTATGGTTCCGGGAGTGTTCGCGGCATACTCGACAAACTGGGTCATGACTTGTTCCGCGGCCTGAAGGTACCCCGCGATGAACATTGCTTCGATGTGGAAGTAGACGATCCCGTACTCCAGCGCGGACGCATCACTAGAGGTTGCGACTAAGGCGGAGGCCCGCTTGGTCAACGGAAAAACCTTGGCGGCATTTCCTGAGTAACCGTGGGCAATGACCAGGGCGCATGAGGTGAGCACGAATGCCATATCGCTCGGCGCAGTCTGAAAGACCACGTTTCCTGCGGCGATCGCGTGGTCGGGTCGGCCTTGCACCGACTCGAGGAGTGCTTCGAATGCGGCTAGCTCGGACGATTTGTGGTTATAGGGCGCTACCTTGGCGATTGCCAGTTCTTGCCTCGCCCGTTCGGGATCGCCGAGGCTCCAGCAGAGGGTGCCGACTCGCATAACGGACAGTCGCCGTTGCTCCTCGAGCGTTAGCGCGTTCTGATCGAGCGCCTCGAGCAGGGTGAATGCATCCTGTGCCCGACCGACGTTATTGAGCACCCAGTAGTGCAGCATCGCGCCTTGAAAGCCGCTGTCAGATATATGTCCGGCGTCCGCGAAGCGAAGGGCGAGGGGAGCATCGTGGAGTCGTAGTGCGGTGGCGGTGGCGGCGAGGTAGAGCCCCAGGTCGGGCGGCAGGTCGGATTCGAGTCTCAGCAATGCGCGTCGCAACAAAGCTGCGGGTGTTGGATCAGCGCGGGTGGAAAGAGCGGTTGCGAGACGACCGCGCAGGCGGCGCAGTTGTAGGAGGTTGCCAGTGCTGCGACGGACTTCACCGTAGAGAGGGTGGCTGAGGCGGACGGCGATATCGCCGTTTTCTCTGGTCATGTCGATGAGGCCGCGGGAATGCACTTCCTTGACCGCGTGCGGACTGGTGAGGGCTTCCAACACCGTGCCGTCTATGGGTTCGCCAATCGCGAGGTAGTCGAGGACTTCTGCCGTGTCATCGGTCAGCGAACCAAGCTGGCCGGTAATGAGTTTGGCGAGGGTGGGTGAGACGACGGGTTCACCGCTCCACCGCCAGGTGCCGACGTCGCTCACGAGCCGTCCGGCGTCGCGTTCCTGGCAAACGAGATGCCGCAGGAACAGCACGTTGCCGCGGGTCAGGTTCCACAGTTCGGCCGCCGTTGCGGGGGCGACGGGCCCAGCGAGCGCTTGCGAAAGCAAGCGTTCAGTGTCGTTCTTGCGCAGGGGATCTAAATCGATCCGGTTGAGGAACCCGTCTTTCCAGAGGGTGGTGATGGTGTCGGGGGCCGGTTCTGTGCTGCGCAGGGTGAGCACGACCTTGGCAAGGCCGCGCTGCACGAGTTGTTGGGCGTTCCCCCCTGAGTGAGGACATCGTGAACACTGGATCGTGAAGGTCCAGAGGAAGAGATTCACTGATGGTCATGAAGGCGTACTCGGCGGAGTTCAAGGCCGATGCAGTCGCGTTGTACCTGTCCGATCCGAGCCACACGTTCGAGGGCATCGGCAACGACCTGGGAGTCAGCCGCGAGACCCTGCGCAACTGGGTGCGGGCCGAACGCAAACGCACCGGTACCTCCACGGCCGAGCTCCGGTCCGGTGGGGCGGAGCGGGCGGTATCGCCGGGCGAGGTATCGTCCGAGTCCGTGTTGGAGGAAGAGAACAGGCAGCTCAAGGCCCAAATCCGGAAGCTCGAAACCGAGCGGGAGATCCTGCGGAGGGCCGCGAAATATTTCGCGGGCGAGACGTCTTGGTGAGCAGCCACTTCCAATTCGTTGATGACCACTGCGACACCTTTCCGGTGAAGTGGCTGTGCCAGATTCTCGAGGTCTCCCGCTCGGGTTTCTACCGGTGGCGGGCCTCCGCGCCGGCCCGGGCGGCCCGCGCCCACTCTGATCAGGAGCTGGCGGCGCGGATCCGCGCCATCCATGCCGATTCCGACGGCACCTACGGTGCCCCGCGGGTGACCGCTGAACTGCGCGATGCCGGGATCGAGGTCAATCACAAGCGGGTCGAGCGGGTGATGCGTGAGCACGGGATCGTCGGGGTGCATCTGCGCAAACCGGTCCGCACCACTATCCCAGCCCCGGATGCGGCGGCGGTTCCGGACCTGATCCGGCGGGATTTCACCGCGAGCGCCCCGAACACCAAGTACGTCGGCGACGTCACCTACCTCCCGGTGGGTGACGGTGAATTTCTGTATCTGGCGACGGTGATGGACCTGGGCTCGCGCCGGTTGGCGGGCTGGTCGATCGCTGATCACATGCGTACCGAGTTGGTCACCGACGCGCTGCGGGCGGCGGCCGCCGTGCGCGGCGCCACCGGTCTCGATGGGTCAATTTTCCACTCCGACAACGGGTCTCAGTATGCATCGGCCGAGTTCGCCGACCTGTGTCGCGAGTTGGGGGTGACCCGGTCGCGGGGCGCAGTCGGAACGTCGGCGGACAACGCGGCCGCCGAGTCGCTGAACGCGACGTTGAAACGGGAGACGCTGCAGGGCCGGAAGCGCTGGAACAGTGCGGGTGAGGCACGCGCCGCGGTCTTCCGTTGGATCACGCGCTACAACACCAGAAGGAGGCATTCGAGCCTGGGCCAGATCTGCCCGGTCGAGTTCGAACGGCGATCGGCTACGCTGGCCACCGCCGCATAAAAATAGGTGTCCACATCTCGGGGGGAACGCCCGTTGGATGACGACGACGGACAGGTCGTCGAGCAGGTGAACGTCGTCGACGGCCACGACTACGGGCTTGTCGCCAGCAGTGAGCGCCTTGATGACGGTATGGATGACCATCATCGGGTCGGCCTGCGAGATCGGTGCCCATTGAGCAAACGCTCCCAACGGAAGAGTTCGAGCCGAGGCCGTAGCGGTGACCCACCGGACGGCGTGCCGTTTGGCAAGTACGGCGACGGCGGCACTCGCCAACCGACTCTTGCCAACACCGGCACCGCCCGCCACAAGAACCCCAGAGCCATCACCAGAGCCTTCGATAGCCGCCCAGATGCGCCGCAGTTCCTCATCCCTGCCCGTAAGCGGCCAGACACCGTCCACGACGCAATCTTAGCTACTGCGTGAATAGGCGCGGGAAATCATCGATCCGTGACGCTTTGCGTTTTCCAGCGGTAGTTGGCGCGACGGAGCCACGTAGGCCCCCTGGCTTGTCAGAGATCGAGAACGAGGTCGGTTTCGGGTTGCGAGCAGCACAAGAGGGTCGTGCCCGGGATCGGGGGTTCCAGGGGGTCCGGTCGGTATCGGACGGTCCCGGAGAGGACCGGGGTCTGGCAGGTGTGGCACACGCCGGTGCGACACGACCAGCGGGTCGGAACGTCGCATGCTTCGGCGAAATCGAGGACGGTGCTGTACTCGTCGCTCCATGGCGCGGTGAGTCCGCTGCGGGTGAACGTGATGCGCGGCCCGGTGCCGCCGGGTCCCGGGGGCTGGTGCGGCGGGGTGTGGGTGGAGTCGGTGAGTCCAGGGTTGATGGCCGGGAGTGCGCCGAACAACTCGGTGTGGATGCGGTCGGACTCCACACCGATGTGCATGAGTACCTCGCGGAGCGCGGCCATGAACGCGGTAGGACCGCACAGGTAGGTGACCACGTTGGTGGGCAGGCCCAGTGCGGCCAAGGCTTCGCGGTTGATGCGGCCGGGGACGGCCGGCGGAACCAGGTTCGCCGTCGGCCCCTGGGCGGTGTAGTAGACGTGTTCATGACCTCGGTCGACGCTGGTCAGCAACCGGTGCGCTTCGGCCGCGAAAGCATGTTCGGCGGCTGAATGGGCGATGTGCAGCCACCAGATGTCGCGCTTGCTGTGGGCTGCGGCGAGTGCATGCAGCATCGCCAGAACGGGGGTCACCCCGACGCCGGCCGAGAGCAGGAGCACGGGCGTGGTGTCATCGTGGTCTTCGGTGAGAACGAAATCGCCACGCGGAGAGGCGACGTCGACGGTGTCGCCGACGCGCAACTGCGTGTGGAGATAGGTGCTGACGAGGCCGTGGGTCTCGCGTTTGACGCTAATGCGGTACTCGTTGTCCGACGGAGCGGCGGACAGCGAATAGTTGCGCACCGGTGGTGGGTCGGCGGCACCGGCGACGCGGAGGGTGAGGTACTGGCCGGGTTTCGGCCGGGTCAGCGGGGCGTCGTCGTGTGGTGCCAGGTGGATCGACGCCACAGTTGTGCTCTCGGGAACAATCCGTGACACCCGCAGCGGTCGGAAGCCGGCCCAGCCGTCCGGTTGGGCGCCGGCGGGCGGCTCTTCGGCGCGCGTCGGGTGCTCTGCGGTGTCGAGCAGATCGCGAAACGATCGCTGCCAGCCGGGGCTGAGCGCGGGGATGTCCACTGCATTCCGGAGCTGGCCGATGTCCCGGTCGGGTAGGTAGAGCAGTGCGTCGATCGCGGCGACGCTCATGCGGTGTCGGCCGATCCGGGTGCGGATGATCTCGTCGCCTGCATGCACGTAACCTTCGGTGATAACCCGGAAGTAGAACCCGGGCCGGTGGTGGGCAACCAGCAGCGCAGGCATCTCGGGTTCACCGAGGCGCATTCCGACCCGATAACAAGTGACGCGTGGCTGAGTGACCTCGAACTCGGCGTCACCGATCCGATAGCGGTCACCGATGTGCACCTCGTCGTCGGGTAGGCCGTCGACGGTGAAGTTCTCCCCGAACTGGCCGTATTCGAGATCGTCGCGACCGAGATGACGCCGCCAGAAGTCGTAGGACTGACATTGGTAGACGAGCACGGCACGAATTTCTCCGCCGTGACCGCCGAGATCGCCTTGACCGTCGCCGTCGATGTTGAGCGTGCGGACCATGCGGGGGCCGTCGACGGGGTACTTGAAGATTCCGGTGTGGACGGTCCGGCCTTGCCAGGGCACGTCTTTCGGCATACCGACGTTGAGTGACTGCAGGCGTGCCACTGTGGTTGCCCCTTACTGTTTCGCGCGGAACAGGTAGCCGGAGGTGTCCATCGTTCGTGCCCCGGCCATCGCGATGAGCAGCTTCGTCATGTCGCAGAACATCCTATATCCGACCGTGATCTGCGCCACTCCCGGCCGACGGTCATGAAACAGCGTTCCGATCGATATCCGCGGCCGCGGAAGGACGTCGGGTCTGAGCGAATCGGTGGATCGGTGTGCGCTGAGGAACGAGCACGGTCAGGATGGCACCGACGACGGCCGGTGCGGCGAAAGCCGCCAGTTGCCAGTTGGTTCCGGTCCCGATCGCGACGAGGATGCTACCGTAGGTGGGGCCGACGATCGCCCCGATCCGACCCACACCCGAGGCCATACCCAGTCCTGTGGCACGGTTCGATGCGGGGTAGTGACTGCCGATGAACGTATTGAGAAGGATCTGGGTGCCGGTCGTGCCGACTCCGGCGAGCAACACCAACAAGTAGACGACGACCAACGGCGGAGTGGTGGTAACGAGCAGTAGTGCGATCGCGCCGCACAGAAAGAATGCTGCAGTGACGGGTTTGATCCCGTACCGGTCCGCGAGCACGGCGCCGCCGAGGGCACCCAGGGCGCCTCCGATGTTCAGGGTCAGGAGAAAAGACAGGGACGCGCCCAGCGGGTATCCGGCCGATTTCATCAGCGCGGGTAGCCAGGTCGCCACGCCGAACAACACCAGCAAACAGAGCAGCGTCATGCACCAGAACAACAGGGTCGCGAGAGTGCGGTGCATACCGAAGAGTGCGTGTAGGCCACGGTCCCGGCTGGGCGGGGTGGAAGTAGGGGCGGCGGTGCGTTCGACGCCATACCGGTCGGCAATCGCAGCCGCGGCGGCATGTTCTCCACGGAAGGCGAGGTAGGCGGGTGATTCCGGGAGGAACGCGAGCATCAGGGGCAAGAACATCAGCGCCGGCACCATGCCGGCGAGAAACATCGACCGGAAGCCGTGGGTGGGCACCAGCCACAGGGAAAGCACTCCGGCGAGTATGCCGCCGATGCAGGTGCCGACGAACCCCATGGCCACCGGACGGGCCCGGGCGCGGGGTTCGGCGAATTCGATCAGTGTGGCGGCGGCTGTGGGCATGAGGACACCGGCGCCGAGTCCGACGGCGAAGCGCCCCGCCCCGAACACCTCGGGGGTGGGTGCGATCGCGCACGCACCCATGGCTGTGGAGAACGTGACGACGGCGGCGAGGAGGGTGCGGCGGCGTCCCCACCGATCGGCAACCGCCGCGGCGAGGAGGGCTCCGACCAGCATGCCGATGCCGGTGAGCGAGCCCAGCATCCCGACGTCTGTGGCGTCGAGGTCCCAGGGGGCGTAGGTGAGCAGTGACGGAACCACTGTTCCGTACATGAGGAGGTCATAGCCCTCGAGGACGAGGGCCATCAGGCAGAGCCCGACAACGGGGGCTGCGGGTGAGATACGGGCACGCATCGGTTTCTCCGCTCGGAGGGTAGGCCCAGACCGACGACCGCGGTGACCTGCGGAAGAAGTCAGGTCACCGCGGCGCGAGGTCCGGCGTCGAGTTGTGGTCGTCTATTTACGGGAATCTGATTGCCAGCCATGCGCCGATGTCTCCGGCGGCGAGGCTGGCACCGGTGGGTGCGCCGTCGCGGATCGGTCCGCCGAAGTGGGTGCCGGCGACGCGGACGTGGGTTTTGTCCGTCGAGCCGAGTGCATCGCACATCGTCTTGGCATCGTCGGGGAAGCAGGCTTGGTCTCCGGTGAGTTCGACAAAGAGCGTCGGTGCGGTCACCGTCGGGGCGCAGCGCAGGAAGTCGGCGTTGCTGCTGAGCCCGGACCAGGTCGACAACCAGGCGTCCGGCGTGGAAAAGCGGCCGAAGCCGACGAGTCCGTAGTTGGTCAGGTCGGGTCGGCGGCCGAACAGCGACCCGTAAGGGCGTTCGTTCGGGTTCAGCGACAGATCGACGAACCGCAGGTCCGCGTCGGTGCGGTAGACGGTGAGGACGCGGGGTGCGAGGGCAGCGCGGCGATCCGCTGGATCGGCGGTGCTCGTGTACCGTCGGCGCGCGTCGGAGGCTTCGTCGATACGTTGCCGGGCGATGGTGTCGAGGCGGGCGATGCGGTCGTGCTGCGCCTGGCGGTAGCGGGTGATGAATTCCGGTGAGTAGGAGGAACTGTGGGGCGGTTCGGCGAATCCGTTGGCGGGATCGAACGGGTTCAGGTCCGAATCCGTTGAGAGCGGGTCGGACTCGTCGACGACCGACGGGTCGATCAGCCGCAGCAGCAGTGCGCCCTGACCGGGGTGCGGCGCCATGAATATCGCCGCGTCGGGCCGGGGCATCTCGGTCCCTGCGAGATCGATGGGTCTGCCCGCGGGGGTATGGGTCAGCCGCTCCCCCGACGGAAAACCGGCTTGCTGGTGGTAGAACGCGAAGAGGGTCCCGCCACCGGAATGGCCGAGGGTGACAACGTGGTCGAAACCCCTCTCCCGCAGGAATACTTGCCCGGCCGCGACATCCAGCAAGGCCTGCTCGTGCACCAGTGCGATGTCATTGTTGACCGATCGGGTGCCCTGCGTCCACACCGCGTACCCGCGGGCGAGCAGTTCGGGCACCAGCACGTGGTGAGTCAGATCCTGGCGCGGGTGCGTCAGCGCGACGACAGTGTGCGCGCCGGGCACCGTCCGCAGGACACCGGAGACCTTCGCGCCATCCGCGGTGGCGAGTTCGTGTACCGACGTGACGGTGGCGTCGGGGGCCTGCGCGGCGTCGATGTACCGTCCGGCGCCGAGCCGTTGGGTGCTCTCGCTCATTGCGGCTCGACTCGCATGGCGTCCTTGTCCCACTGTGTAATGCGGGACTGCGCCAATCCTGCGACGCTGCTGTACCAGACGGCGTGGCGGCAGCCGGTGGCGCGGCGGTCGATGACGATGGCCGAGTCGGAGACGATTCGGAAATAGGGTCCGACGTGGTCGACGGTGACCTCCGGGTTGCGACCGGCCACCTCGGCGACAGCCGTGTTCTCCGGGACGTCGAGGATGAACAGGGTCGTCATCGTGTCACCATCTCCTTCGATTCTTGCTCCTGCTGCCAGGCCGCTGCCCGTTCGGTGATCAGTTCGGCTTTGCGGGTGAGCAGCGCGGCCATGCTGGGGTCCGGGCCGGTCACGATGTCGACGAGGGCGTCGATGGTCAGGTTGGCGTCGAGGTCTTCCTGCGGGGTGACCGGGCGCAGCGCCCGGGTAATTTCGATCATGTAGCCGTTGGGGTCGTGGGTGTAGATCGACTCGATCGTCTCGTGCTGGATCTGCATCTCCACCGGCCACGAGCTGTGATCCAAGCGCCGCCGGTATTCCATCAGGTCGTCTTCGCTGTCCACGTGGATTGCCAGATGGCGGGAGCGGATGAAGAAGATCGGGACGTCCTCGGCGAACCGGGAGTAGGAGTCGCCCTGCGGGCCGCCGTCGAACGGTTCGAGGCCGAAGTAGTAGAAGAAGGCCAATCGGTCGTCGTTGCCGATATCGAAGAAGAAATGGATGAAGTCGGGGTGTTTCTCCGGGCCCCAGCCGGCCGCGCAGATCGAGTGCACCACCGGGAACCCGAGAACGTCGCGGTAGAACGTGACGGTCGCGGCGGGGTCGAATGTCGGGTAGGCGACGTGGTCGACGCCTTTGACTGTGTGTTGCAGGTCGGACATGGTGAACTCCAATGGATTCGAGGCTACTGAACAGCGGTGGCCGGAGCATCGGCACGCAGCAGACCGCCGGCTCCGGGAATGTCGACCGCAAGGTCGAGCGCCCGCAGCAGGCTGTAGGCGCCGGCGGTGGCGGCCGAGAGGACGGGCAGCCCGAACTCGTCTTCGGCCGATTGGACGAGGTCGAGTGAGGGCATCTGCACACACGCGGAAATCACCAACGCGTCGGCTCCGGCACGGTCGAGCGATCGGGCGGCGTCCATGACCCGGTGGCCCGGGATGCAGCCGACCTCCGCGTTGTCGGCGACTTCGAGGGCTCGCCAGTCCGTCACCTGAATCCCTTCGGCCTCGATGTACGCGACGACCTGTTCGGCGAGGGGACGCACGTAGGGGGTGACCAGGACGATCCGTTCGGCGTGGATGGCGTGGAGCGCTTCGACGAGTGCGCCCGCGCTCGAGCGGATCGCCGCTTCCGAACCGCCGGTGGCCAGTTGCTCGGCAATCAGCCCCTCCACCCGCTGATGCTCTCCGGGCCCCACCGACATCAGGGCGACCAGGCACGCGTAGAGGATGGCGTCTACCCCGGCATCACCGAGTTCGAGGATGCACCGCTCGCGTTGGGCGTTCATCGCCCGTAGCTGTTCCGGGGATACGGACTGCATCCGCATCCGGCTCGAATGAAACGAGAACCGCGCGTGCGCATGCCGGTTGAGCAGTGCCGGCATTTCCGTCTCGACCGTCACATTCGAACTCGGTACGACGAGTCCGATGCGATGAATGCCCATGTTGTGGCCCTTCTGCTGTGGAGTCGGACGTAGATTTACGCCTATGACGAGTATTCGACGCTGATGATGATTCGTCAAGCCCCGAGTGGCGCGGGTGTGGGTTCGTCATAACTTCCTCACATCCGTGACGGCACTCACAGTTGGCTCTTGACATGTCATCATTCACGTCGAATACTCGACACAAACGTAAGGAGTGTTCGAGGATGACCTCACACCGCCCCCTGAATTTCCCCCAGCACGAAGGAGCGCAGCTGCAATGGCATATGTGATCGGAGTGGACGTCGGTGGCACGTTCACCGACGCGGTATTGGACGACGATGCCGGCACTATTCTCGCTGCGAAGGCCCCCTCGACACCGCCGGACTACTCCCGCGGCGTGATCGATGTCCTCGAGGTCCTCGCCGGGCAATTGGGCTGCCCGATCGAGGAAATGCTGGCGAACACCCACCACATCGCACACGGCACCACGTCGTCGCTCAACGCGCTCGTCATGGGCAACGTGCCCCCGGTCGGCTTTCTCACCACCAAGGGTCACCGCGACTCCATCTACATCATGAATGTCGAGGGCCGATACCTGGGTGGCTCACCGGAGCAGTTGCAAAATGTCATGGGGCAGAGCAAATCTCATGGCCTGATACCGAAGAAGCATGCCCTGGAAGTAACCGAACGACTCGACCGCGACGGCAACGTCGTCGTCGCACTCGACGAAGAATCCGCCCGTCGAGCCATCCGCACGCTTCTCGCCGACGGCATCACCGCGATCGCGGTCTCACTGCTGTGGTCGTTCCGCAACCCGACGCATGAACAGCGCATCCGCGAGCTCGTCCACGAGATCGACCCGACAGTGTTCGTGTCCCTGTCGAGTGAGGTGAGCCCGCGCATCCGCGAATTTGCCCGCAACGCGACAACCATCATGAGCACCCAGATCGGGCCCGGGCTGCGGGACTACCTCGGTTCACTGGAGTCGAAGCTGCGGGAACGCACACTCGCCGGACCCCTGCTGGTGATGCAGAGCAACGGCGGTGCCGTCGCAGCCGCCGAGGCACCGAAGAACGCGATCAGCACCGTCGGTTCGGTGCTGACCGGTGGCGTGGTCGGTGCGGTGTCCCTCGGCAAGCAACTCGGCCACCGCAACATCATTGCCACCGACGTGGGCGGCACCACCTTCCTCGTCGGCCTCGTCGTCGACGGCGAACCCGTCCGGGCGTCCAGCACCATCATCAACCACCACCCGATCAACGTCCCCACCCTCGAGGTGCACGCCATCGGATCCGGCGGCGGCGCCATCGCCTGGGTCGACCCCGGCGGCAATCTGCAGATCGGCCCGCACAGCGCCCAGGCCGTCCCCGGCCCGGCCTGCTACGGCCAGGGCGGCACCGAACCGACCAACGCCGATGCGAATCTGGTGCTCGGAATCCTGCCCGAACGCGGACTCCTCGGCGGCCGTAAGCCGCTGGACAAGGACCTCGCACGGGATGCGATCCGCACCAGGATCGCCGAGCCCCTCGGGCTGTCGGTCGAAGACGCGGCCGCGGCGATCTACGCCGTACAGAACGCCCAGACCGGTGACCTGCTGCGCAAGACGGTGGTCGAGGCGGGACACGACCCCCGCGACTTCGTGCTCTACGCCTTCGGCGGTGCCGGCCCAGCCCACTGCGCCGCCTACGCCCGAGAGGTCGGCGTCAAGGAAGTCATCGTCCCGCTCGGGCAGGTGGCCTCGGCGTTCTCCGCCTACGGATTGGCCTCGTCCAACATCGTCCTCGCCGCTGAACTGTCCGACCCGGCCGCCATGCCGCTCGATCCTGCCCGTGCCGAGCGCAACTTCGCCCAACTCGAGTCCCAGGTTCTCGAGCAACTCAACCGGCAGGGGCTGACGTTCACCGGGGTGGAGATCGAACGCGAAATCGACATGCGTTACACCATGCAACTCGCGGAGGTAGCGACAGCGGCGCCTTCCGGCAGCCTCGACGCTGCCGGTATCCACGCTGCGTCGGATCTCTTCGAGCAGCGGTACGCCGAACTCTACGGAAAAGACAGCGGCTTCCGTGAGGCCGGAATCCAGGCCATCACCTACCGTGTGCGGGCCACCGGCCTCCTGCCGTTCTCCCCCACGCTGCCGGAGGTCAAGTCCGCGGACTCCGCCGATCCCACACCAGCACATATCGGAACCCGAAAAGTGTGCCTGGACGGCAGGATCGGCTACGTCGACACCGACGTCTACGACTACAGCCAGCTGCTCGCCGGACACGTCCTGCACGGGCCGGCCATCATCGAAGTCCCCACGACCACCGTCGTCGTTCCCCACGACACCACCGGCACCGTCGACCGCCTCGGCAACCTCACCATCGTCGCCCAGTAGGAGCACCGAAGATGACCATGCAAATCCCCGGCTCCGAAATCTTCTCGAGCCGACCCATCGATCCCGACGCACTCGCGCGATCGCTGCCCCCGACGCTGGCAGTCCACACCGTCAGCCAGGAGCACATCGACAACCTCGACCCACTGACCTACGAAGTCATCCGGCACCGGCTGTGGTCGGTCACCGACGAAATGGGCGAAGCACTCAAACGCATGTCCGGCTCCCCCATCGTCACCGACGCCAACGACTTCGACTTCGCGATCAGCGACGAAATCGGGCAGGAAGTGCAGGTCGGGCTGTACAACACCATGCTCGTCGGCGCCGTCGACCTCGCCATCTACTGGACGCTCCAGCACCGCGCGACCAACCCGGGCATCACCGAGGGCGACATGTTCCTGTGCAACGACCCCTGGGTCGGCGGCGGCCTGCACCAGAACGACGTGATCGTCTACCAACCAATCTTCCACGAGGGCAAGCTCTTCGCCTGGACCAGCGCCATCTGTCACGAACCCGACCTCGGCGGATCCGGGCTCGGCTCGTTCGACCCCTCCGCAAAGGACGTGTTCTCCGAGTCGCTGCCGACACCCCCCATCAAGGTGGTCCGCGACTACGAGCTGCAACGCGACGTCTCCGACGCCTGGGTGCGGCGCTCGCGGGTGCCGATGCTCGTCGGACTCGATCTCCGCGCGAAGATCGGCGCCAACACGGTGGGCCGCAACCGACTGCTCGCGGTGATCGAGCAGTATGGCGCCGACACCGTCAAGGCCGTGATGAAGAGGATGATGGCCGACGCCGAGGGACGTCTGCGCGGCAAGCTCACCTCGCTGCCCGACGGAACCTGGAAGGCCACCGGCTACCAGGATCAGTCACACACCGGCGACCGCGGAATCCACAAGATCACCGTGGCCATGACCAAGGCCGCCGACCACCTCACCTTCGACTTCACCGGCACCGATCCGCAGACCGGCGTCATCAACTGCACTTACGCGGGCATGCGCGGCGGAGTCATGCTCGCCCTGCTTCCGATCCTCGCCGGCGACATCCCCTGGTCCGCGGGCGGGCTGATGCGCTGCTTCGACCTGGTATCCGAAGAAGGCACGATCAACAACGCCACCTTCCCCGCCGCGGTCAGCCGCGGACCGATCGGCCCCGCCTGGCTCACCGGCACCCTGATCGCCGAATGCCTGTCGCAGATGCTCGACCGGTCGGTCGATCTCGGCACAAGCGTGCAGGCCGCGTGCTGCGGCACCTGGGACACCGCCGTGATCGCCGGTCTCGACGAACGCCCCGAACAGTCGGTGCCGTTCCTCAACATCATGATGGAGCCGATGGCCGGCGGCTACGGGGCCCGCCCCACCGCCGACGGCATGGACACCGGTGGCCTCTTCTGCATCCCGATGGGCCGCATCCCGGACACCGAAATGACCGAATTCCTCTACCCGCTGCTCACCCTGTGGCGCCGCGAGGAACCCGACTCCGGCGGACCCGGACGCCAGCGCGGTGGCGTCAGTGCCTCCATCGCCATCACCCCCTACGGCACCAGCCTGCCGATGGGCCTGGTACTGGCGTCGGCGGGCAAGGCCGTCGCCCAGAACAACGGTCTCGCAGGCGGATACCCCGGCAATACCGGCGTCGAGGTCCTCGCGCGCGGCACCGACATCGTCGAACAGTTCGCGGCCGGGCGCATCCCCGACGCCCTCGACGATCTCGGCGGCGGCCGTGAACTCGGAGCCTGCTACGCCGAGAGCTACGTGGCACCCGGTGAGGTGCTGTACATGCACTGGCAGGGCGGCGGCGGCTACGGTGATCCGTTGCTGCGCGACCCGGCCGCCGTGGCAGCCGACTTCCGCGAAGGCAAGGTCACCGAAAACGGTGCCGAGACCGTCTATGGAGTCATCCTCTCCGGCGGAGGCGCCGATGAGATCCGGACCTCGGATCGGCGGGACGAGATGCGCACGGAGCGCCGAGACCGCTCCGGCACTACTCGGTCCGATGCCCCCGTGCTCGACCTGGCGGGGGCTCGCAGACTCGACGACAACCTGGCGGAGGTCACGATCGGGGACACCCGCGCAATCGCCTGCGCCCAGTGCGGACGCCTCCTCGGAGACGACAAGACCAATGCTGCGCTGGACCTCGCCCGGTTCGAAGGTCCCTCCTCGACCGCCGGACCACAGGTGACCTCCGATCCGCGCGAGTACGTCGACGCCCCCGTCGTCTTCCGGCAGCTGTGCTGCCCCGGTTGCTGGACCGCCATCTACTCCGGCATCGTCCCCGCCGATCACCCCGATCACGCCCTGGACATCGCCCGCCTCCTCCCCGCGGTAGCGGAGCGATAATGTCGGCGAAACCTTCGATGACACTGGAACCAGGAGGGCGGCGGTGACCTTCTCGGATTGGGGCGGACGCCTCGTCACGTTCCCCGCCGACCGGGCCAGGCATTACCGCGAAAGCGGGATGTGGAGCGCCGATCCCACCGGCCGGCGACTGCACCAGATCGCCACCCGGTTCCCGGATCGAACGGCGGTGATCAGCGCGGAGGGCTCGATGAGCTTCGCCGAACTGGACCGGCGGACCGACCAGATCGCGGCCGGACTGGTCCGGCTCGGGCTCGAGCGACTCGATCCGGTCATATTCCAGCTGACCAATCGCCTGGAGACCGTCCTTGCCTGGTACGGCTGCCTCAAGGCCGGCCTGGTTCCCGTCGCGACTCTGGCCGCGCACCGCATGCACGAGATCGGGCACGTCAGCCGGAAGGTCGGCGCTGTGGGGCACATCGTCGAGGCCCGCACCGCGGGATTCGATCTCGTGGAGTTCGCACGCGAACACGCCGCCGGGCATCCCAGCATCCGGCACATCATCAGCGTCGGCGACGAGGCGGGTAAGACTCAGCCGGGCGTGACCCGACTGGAAGACATCGGCCCCGAGACCGATCCCGCCGCGGCCCGCGCCGTGGTCGAACAGATCGAAGCGCAGATCGACCCACTCGATGTCGTCGCGTTCCAGCTGTCCGGCGGTACCACCGGTGTACCCAAGGTCATTCCGCGCGTACATGCCGAATACTGGAACAACGCCCTGCTCTACGCGCGGCGGCTCGGCTGGGACGAACACAGTCGCGTGGCACACCTGATACCGATCATTCACAACGCCGGAATCTCGTGTGGGCTGCACGCAGCGCATTCCGTCGGCGCCTGCCTGGTCCTGGCCACCGCTGACGCTCCCACGGCATTCGAGTTGATAGCACGGACGGAGGCGACCGAAGTCCTCATCGGGCACGGCCACTACCAGGCAGTTCTGACCCCCGACTTCGACAAGGCCCGCGCATCTCTCCGACGGGTCGTACTGTCGGGTGCCAAAGTTCCACCCGAACTGTTCGAACGAGTCGACGACGGTGCGGGGCATTGGGCAGGCCAGCTGTTCGGCATGTCCGAAGGGCTGTTCACGGTGACTCCGCTCGACTCCTCCACGCACGCTCGCCTGACGACGGTGGGAACCCCGATCGCACCCGACGACGAAATTCGCATCCTCGAGCCGGGTACCGAGAACGAACTCCCTGACGGCGACGTCGGAGAACTGTGCTGCCGCGGCCCGTACACGATCCCCGGCTACTTCGACGCACCGGTCCACAACCAGGATGCCTTCACCTCCGACGGCTTCTACCGCACCGGCGATCTCGCCGCGATCACCGTCATCGACGGCACGCGGTACCTGTCGATCGAGGGCCGAATCAAGGACCTCATCAACAGGGGCGGAGAGAAGATCAACGCCGAGGAACTCGAACTACTCTTGCTCGAGCACCCCCGCATCGCCGACGCGGCGGTAGTCGCCATGCCCGATCCCCGACTCGGGGAGAAAACCTGCGCATATCTGGTGGCCACCGACGGAGAACCATTGTCGATGAACGCCATTCAAGACCATCTGGCGCAGCTCGGTGTCGCGAAGTTCAAGTGGCCCGAACGGCTCGAATGGGTGCCGACCTTGCCGCACACCAATGTGAACAAGATCGACAAGAAGCGGTTGCGTACCGAGATAGCCGCGACACTGCTCGCCGAAGCCGACGCACGCGGCGCGGTCGTGTAGATAACCCCGTCGACCGGTTCTGTTGAAGATCAACACCTTCGGGGCATGTCCACACGGGCATGCCCCGAAGTCGATCACTCGCCACACGACCTCGGCTGCACGCATCACATTGACTGTTCGACAGCAACGTAGAATACTCGACTTAAACGTCACAAAGACTGAAGGGTTTTGCCATGAATCTCGAGCGAGTCGCAGTTCTCGGAGGTGGACCCGGCGGCCTCTATGCCGCGAGACTGCTCAAACTCAGCCATCCGGACGCCGAGGTGACCGTGTACGAACAGAGCGCCCCGGACAAGACATTCGGATTCGGCGTCGGCCTCGCATCCCGCACACAGCGCAATCTTCGCGAGGCCGATTCGGCATCGCTCGAGGCCATCGTTGCCGCCGCACACCCGCACGACATGTCGATGCAGGTCGGCGGGCACATCGCCCACCTACCGAACGGGGACCTCCTCGCGATCGCGCGCACCTCCCTGCTCGAAGTACTGCAGCAACAAGCCCGACAGGCCGGCGTCCGACTGCACTTCGGCGAACGCCGGGACATCGCCGGCCTCGACGCGGACCTGATCATCGCGGCCGACGGCATCAACAGCGGGACACGCGCACAGTTCGCAGACCGCTTCGATCCACATATCGAGACCGGCTCCGGCCTGTACCTCTGGTGCGGAACCGATTTCGCTCTTCCGAGCGCACTATTCACACCGGTGACCACCGAGCACGGCACGTTCGTGGCGCACGCCTACCCGTACGGACCACACCGCAGCACCTTCCTCATCGAAACCGACGAGGACACGTGGCGACGGGCAGGATTCGATGTTTCCACCGAGCAGACAGCGCCGCTCGACAGCGACGAAACGTCACTGCACTACCTGCAGGAGGCGTTCGCCGACACCCTTCAGCACCACCCGCTGGTCGGTAACCGCACCCGCTGGATGCGCTTCCGAACCATCTCGTGTGGGCACTGGCACAGCGGCAATGTCGTACTACTCGGCGACGCCGCCCACACCGCGCACTACTCCATCGGCTCGGGCACCAAGCTCGCCATGGAGGACGCCATCGCACTCGACCACGCACTCACCGCCTCCCCGAACCTCGAGGAAGCGCTCGCGCACTACGAGCGAACTCGCCGCCCCGCCGTCGAATACCTTCAGCACATCGCGCACCGCAGCGAACTCTGGTGGGAGTCCTTCCCGCAGCGGATGAACCTACCGGTCGAACAGCTTCTGATCGCCTACATGACCCGCGCCGGAAAGGTCAGTCTCAGCCGATTCCACGACACCGCGCCCATGCTTGTGAGGAAAGGCCTGTCGAGCTACGCGGACCTGCCGGCCGACGCGATCCCCGGCACAGACATCACGGACTGGATACTCGGGCAACCACTCGACCACGGTGACCGCCGATTCGAGCACCGGATCGCACCGGCGGACCTGCGGGGCGCCACCACCACTACAGTGCTCGACATCGACTTCGACTCCGCCTGGGGCCCGGAGGCCACCGCACTCATCGAGACCGCGCCAACCGCACGAACTCTCTGGCTCACCGGCCCATCTACCCGCTCATCGCTGCTCAGCAGGCTCGATTTCGCCGAACGTCTCGGTCACGACACAGATGCAGTCGTCGTCGTCGAGGCCCCCACATCCTGCCGCGCAGATGTCGCGGCAGGTTTGGCCAGCGTACGGATGCACCTCGCGTTCTTCACTGATCCGGCGACGCCGGACGCTGATCCGGCGTCGTCCGCGTCGCGGGTCTTGACATGAGTGCGCGACCAGTGGTCGGCGCCCGTTATCCTTCGGACATGACAAGCGAGGAGGCCGCGAAAGAGCGCCGACCCCGAGGCCGGGGCAAATCCCGTTCTACCGATCAGGCTGCGACCGAGAGCGCGGGCATCCGCAGCAACCCTCGCCGTGAGCTCGTGGAAAAGCAGATCATCGAGCAAGCCACTCGGCTGTTTGCCGAAAGAGGATTCGCGAGCACCACGCTGCAGGACATCGCCGACGCAACCGGCCTGACGCGGCCGGCCCTCTATCACTACGTGGCCAACAAGGACGAACTCCTCTCCCGCCTGGTCAGCGAGAGCACAGAGACACCGGCCGCGTTGCTGCATACAATCAACGAGCGCACCGATCTGGGTCCGACGGAAAAGCTCCGCGAGATGGCCACCGCCATCGCATTGCATCAGGCGCAGGCTCCAGATCGATTCCGGTTGATCATCCGATCGGAAGCCGAATTACCCGAAGACATCTCACGCAACTACGAGCAGAGCCGCCGACACGTGCTGAAGGAATTCATCCGCGTCGTCGAAGACGGCATCCGCACCGGCGAGATGCGACCGGTCGATCCGCGCACCGCGGCTTTGGCCGTCATCGGCATGCTCAACTGGATCGCCTGGTGGCATCAGCCGGGAAACGCGGACGACGACCGAGTCATCGCCACTCAACTCGCAGACATGGCAGTACGCTCGTTGGTCCACCAGGACCCGCAGTCGGCACCCCCGGAAGGTCCCGCACGAGCGATCGCCATGATCCGCCAGGACCTGAACTACCTCGAACGGCTGCTCGACGAATCACACCCCGACTGACTGCGCTCGGCAGCAATGGCCCTGATTCTGGCGGATCTCACCCGCGGCGCAGTGCCAGCACAGGGATCGTCCGGATGCCCGCCGTCTTTTCCGCGTATTCGGCAAAGCCGGGATACCGGCTCCCCTGCTCGGCGTAGATCCGATCCCGATCGTCACCGGTCACCTCGACGACACTCACCGGGTACTGCTCGGTGCCGCGTTCGATCTCTGCCTTGCCCGCGGTGACGAGGTTGTAGTACCAGTCGGGGTTGGTCGGGGCACCGGCCTTGGAAGCAAAGACGTAGATCGTGTCCGGATCTTCCTCGTCCAGTAGATACATCATCGGGCTCACCCGGTCCTGCCCGGTCTTACGGCCCCGGTGGTGAACCAGCACCACCGGGGCGCCCTCGAATGGGCCACCCACTCGGCCCTGGTTTGCCCTGAATTCTGCGATGATGTCCGCGTTCCAGTCGTTGGCGGTGCTCATCCTCCGAATTCTCCCAGCCGGGCGCAGGAACGGTCGGCATTTCAGGCCGACGTCGCCGTCTCGTGTCGCACTCGTTCCCCTGCTGACCGCTGTGGCGACCAGTGCGGTACCACCAATCCGACGCCACGCACATGCACGCGCCAGTCGCCACCAGGCCCTCGAGGAAAATCAGTCCTGCTTGGGAACCCAGTGGTCGGTTGCGAGCTCGTAACTCTGTTTGAGCTCCCCGTACGCCGCTCGTTGGGCCTCCTCGCCCTCGCCGTACCGCCGGACGGCCATCTCGTGGGCCGCCGCGAAGGCTGCCTGCACCTCCTTCGACGATCGCCGCAGTGTCTGTGGGAGCTCGGTTCGGTTCACCGCTCCACTCCTTCTCGGTCGTGGCCGTGATGTACCCCTCGATTGTCCGCCCGGTTCCACCGTGGCGGTACCGGGTTGACCGGGTTTTCCGCATCTACCTGCCAACGGTGTAGACCAGGGAAACACCTGGCACCGGGCACCGGTATGGGTAACAATGGCCTCGAGAAACACGCAGCAACGCCAAATTCATTCTCGCCGAAGGGAAGTCCGTACCGGAGGAGACTCGATGCCCGTTTCGCCACACACATCCTTACAGCACGTCCAGGATCGCACCACCGACCTACGCCGATGGTTGGATACCGGCGACAACACCGCCGCCCTGACGGCGTATCTCCGCGACGAACCCGTCGACCACCGGTGGCTCACCACCTACAAACGACTCACGCACGACCTGTTGAGGGCGGTCGACCACGCCTGTCCGCCCAGGGCGCCGCACCAAACGCCGACCTCGGACGTCGGCCGTCATCCGGACCGTCGATGAACGACGACCAACGCCGGGCACTCGAGCACGTACGCGACACCTGCGCCATGCTGCACAGCTTCCTGACCACCTACCCGAGCAACCGACCCCCCGAACGGGTCCGATCCGCCACCTTCGCGCAGCTCACCGACGACCTCCTCGACGCCGTTACCGCAGCACAGAACGCCGGCGTCCCCGAACAACGCATCTTCGACAGCATGTGACAACCATCCGCTGACCCCGCCCATAGCCGAGGCCCATACCGGGTCGAAGTTCGGCGCTCTAGCTGGTGCCGAGGGCGGCATACGCATCGCCGGATGCGATTCCGGCTCGCATTCCGATTGCGCCGGCCTCCCCCCGATTGGCGACGTCGAGCTTCTTGAGCACGGCCGCGACGTGAAACTTGATCGTGCTCTGGCTGATCCCGAGTTCCTCGGCGATGGCGCGATTGCGTTTGCCCACCGCGAGGTGCGCAAGGACTTCGAGCTCGCGGGGGTTCAGGGTGGACAGAAGATGCTCGTCGGGACGCGCGGTGGGCGGGTCCAACGGAATGGTCAGCGTCACCCGACTCCCCCACCCGGCGATGGACTCGATGTCGATCCGGCCGCGCAACGTGCGCAGGCGTCCGGACAGTTGCCGAGTCAGCGCGTTGCGGTCGATGGCGCCCGGCCCCTGGTCGCGGACCTCGATCAGGACATTGTCACCGTCGCAGTCCCACGCGATCCGCAGCCGGGTCAGCACCGGTTGCGCGCCGAAGGCCAGCACGATGGCGCGGACCATCGCGCGTGCCGCATGCGCCACCTCACCAGGAAGCGGACGGCCGTCGGCCGGCGGGTCGACGTAGTCGACGTCGACCTCCCGATGCCGCAACAGAGGTCGCAATTCGCCCTGCAGCCTGGCGAATGCCGTGGTCACCGCTTCCTCGGACAGGGCGCGATCAGCGGCACCCGCCGACCGCAGCGCGATCAGAGCGGCCGACGCCGTTTCGCTCGCGGTGATGCGGGACCGCCGGTCGTCGAGGTCGTTCGACCGCAGGGTTCCCAGGATCGACGACAGGGTCGCCTCGTGCACCTCCGTCAGTTCCGCGATGGTGCGGGCGCGTTCACTCGACGCGGCCCGGGACTCGGCGAGATAGTCGGGGCTGGCCTGCGCCACCTGTTGCTGGATGGAGGTCGCGACGATCCCGAACATTGCCGCGATCTCATCGGGGTCGGGTGCGCCCGTCCGAGATGGCCGCGGGACCAGGACGAGCAGGGTGTCGCCGGTGTCGCGGATCGCCCAGACTCGGCGGCGTCCACCTCCCAGCGAACGGATTCCGGCGAAGACACCACCGGGTTCGATGGATTGTTTGATCTCGTCGAGTTCGTCGATGGTCACCCGGTCGACGATCTCCCGGTTTCCGGCGACCTTTCGGGGGCGTCCGGTGCACTCACGGGTGAAGATCACCAGAGCATCGTGCGACCACCACTGGCCCAGGAACCGGGAGAAGCGGGCCGCGATGTCCGGGAGCGGTCCCGTGATCACCTTACGCATCTCCACCCAGGCGTCAACCTGCAACCGAACAGTGTGCTCCGCGCTTACCACGCATTCACCGTATTGCCAGGCACGGCGCAACGGCACTGGCCAAGCGGCCAGCCCGAACCCGCCGACCGACCGGGTGCCGCACCGCACCGCAGTCGGCAGCCTTGTTCTCACACCCAGAACGGCTATCACCGAGGAGGACCATGACCGTCACCGTCGAGCAGACACGCACACGGTTCAGTGACGGGCGCCGCATCGTGCTCGACGAGAACGAGCGCCTACTCAATTCCGTCGCTTCAGAGCAGTGGGACCGCGCCGGCTCGCTCATCACCACCGCGCGGGCAGTGTTCGTGATCGGCAACGGGCGCAGCGGCCTGGCCGTCCAGATGGCCGCGATGCGACTGATGCACCTCGGCCTGCGCGTCCACGTGGCCGGCGAGGTCACCGCCCCCGCCATCGGCGCCGGGGATGTACTGATTGCCGTGTCGGGGTCGGGCACCACCGCCTCGGTCGTCGGCGCGGCCGATACCGCGAACAAGGTGGGTGCCTCGGTTCTGGCAGTCACGACTTCCGCGGACTCGCCGATCGCCCGGCGCGCCGACGAGGTCCTGGTCCTGCCGGCGGCCGACAAGCAGGACCACAGCGCCGCCATCACCGCCCAGTACGCGGGCAGCCTGTTCGAACAGTCCGTGCTCCTCGCCTTCGACGCACTGTTCCAGGCGCTGTGGCGCAACGAAGACCAGACCGCCGAGCGGCTGTGGGAACGCCACGCCAACATCGGCTGACCACGAATCCCACCAGAAGATAACCAGGAGATACACATGACGAAGCTGCAGGTTGCAGTCGATCTGCTCACCACCGCCGACGCGCTGGCCCTGACCAACAAGGTGGCCCCGTACGTCGACATCATCGAACTCGGCACCCCCCTGATCAAGAGCGCCGGCCTCAGCGCCATCACCGCGATCAAGGCCGCCCACCCGGACAAGGAGGTCTTCGCCGACCTCAAGACCGCCGACGCCGGCTTCCTCGAGGCAGATCTGGCCTTCTCCGCCGGAGCAGACCTGGTCACCGTCCTCGGCGCCGCCGGCGATGCCACCATCAAGGGCGCCGTCGAGGCAGGCAAGAAGCACGGCAAGAAGGTCGTCGCCGACCTCATCGGCGTCGAGAACCGTGTCGAGCG
The DNA here is from genome assembly GCF_900455735.1 of Rhodococcus wratislaviensis. Taxonomy (GTDB): domain Bacteria; phylum Actinomycetota; class Actinomycetes; order Mycobacteriales; family Mycobacteriaceae; genus Rhodococcus_F; species Rhodococcus_F wratislaviensis. The sequence goes on from NZ_UAUI01000001.1 coordinate 501,810, forward strand.
CGCCCGCGAGATCTCCAAGCTCGGTGTCGCGTTCGTCGAGATCCACGCCGGACTCGACGAGCAGGCCCAGCCCGGGTACTCCATCCAGACCCTCCTCGACGACGGCAAGATCGCCGGTGTCCCGTTCTCCGTCGCCGGTGGCGTGAAGGTCGACACCATCGCCGCCGTCCGTGACGCAGGCGCGGAGGTCGCGGTCGCCGGTGGCGCCATCTACAGCGCCGAGGACCCCGCTGCGGCCGCGAAGGCGCTCGAGGAGGCACTGGCCAAGTAGCATGCGATCGCTGGGTGAAGGCCCTGAACACCACCAGTTCAGGGCCTTCACCCATTCGCATGACCCCATTTCGCCCGCATTCTTCTATCGTCGTTCGCTCATGGTCCGGTCCTGGTGCAGATAACGGAAAGGGGTTCTCCGCCGGCAATAAATGGCGGAGAACCCCGTGAGCGGTTGTGGCCGAGCGGTTACATGGAGGTCGGTTCGAAGTGAAGGATCTGTACTCCCCCGGTGGCGAAATGGGGTACATCAGCCTGAGCGGCCACACCCTCAGGGGACGCGAGAGCCGCAAACATTTCCTCTGCGGAATCGAAATCCGCCTCGAAGATCGCGGCGAACGGTGTAGGTCCCTCCGCTGCCGCAATGTCTACCGTGTGGCGGATCGCGCGGACGCCCGGGAGCTTGCGGGCAATCGGCAGGTGGGTGTCCCGGTAGTACGCGCGGAAGGCGTCGTGGTCGTCAGGACGGCCGTAAAGGACCATCAGGGTGTGCATTGCGTTCCTCTTCTCAGAACAGTGGTCAGGGCTGGACGGAATCGCGGGCGAAGTCGTAGTGCGTTCCGAGGGACATATCCTGCTCGGTCACGGTCGATCGTCGGGCGCGGGGTTCTGAGCGGGATCCCACTGGACCAGGAGGCGCTCAGGTCCCCGGAAGGAGGTGTTCGGCGAGTACGTCCACTCCTGACCCTCCACCAGATTCAGATGCGGAACGCGCTTGGTGGTCTCCTCGAGCATCACTCGCATCTCCATCCGGGCCAGAGCCTGCCCCAGGCAGAGGTGGATGCCCCATCCGAACGCCACATGCTCGTCGGCGTTCTCGCGGGTGATGTCGAAGCGGTCGCCGTCGTCGAACACGGCGTCGTCGTGGTTGGCCGATCCGGTGAGCACGAGGATGCGTTCACCGGCGGCGATGTCGAAGCCACCGATCGTCACCGGGCGGGTGGTCACTCGCCGCCAGGCCGGCACCGAGGACGCGTAGCGCAGGATCTCCTCGACGGCGTTCGGGATGAGTGAGGGCTCGTTGCAGAGCAACTCCCACTGATCACGGTTCTCGAGCAACACCTTGAAACCGTTCGCGGTTGCGTTCGTCGTGGTCTCGTGGGATGCGTAGAGGTGACTCTGCATGATCGAGGCAAGGTACGTCTTGTCCCAGACGTCGTCGTTACCGGCCTTCTGCCATGCCTTGATCGCATTGCTCATGTAGTCGTCACCGGGATTCGCAATCAACCGCTCGACGTGTTCGCGGGCGTACTGGAGGTAGGCGGCGAACTCGCCCGCCAACTCCACCTGCTGCTCATCGGTCGGGCGCCCCCAGATCCACAGCGCGAAGCGGGACGCGTAGCCGCGGGCGCGTTCGACCTCGGCCTCCGGTACTCCCATCAGCACGAACGCCGTCAGGGCCGGTACCTGGAACGTCATGTCCGCGACCATGTCTGCATTGCCGGTCTTGACCATCGCGTCGAGGCAGTTGCCGACGAAGCGGCGGGTTATCGGCTCGATCTCGGCAACCCTGTCGTCAGTGACGCCCTTGCGAAGCACACGACGCCGCTTGGTGTGCAGCGGTGCGTCCTCGTCGACGAGCATCGTCGAGGGCACGAAATCGACGGCTGCGAGTTTCTCCATCGCGGCCGGGCAGGGCGGTTTGATCAGCTCACCGGCTGCGGTGGCACTGTACGACTCGGTGTCCCTGAAGATGGCGACGACATCCTCGTATCGGCTCACCACCCAGTACCCGATCTCGGGACTGTAGAAGACCGGTTCCTCGTTGCGGGCGCGGGTGAACACGGCGTACGGGTCCTGCAGGTATTCCTCGTCGAACGGATTGAACTCCGCCGCGAACTGGCTCACCGGGCACTTGCCCGGCGACGCTGCCGAAACATGCGGCGCGGAGGTGGTTTCAGTCATGTCGATTCTCCTATGAGTGGACGGGTGCGGTGGCACGCCGACTGCGACGAACCAGGGAGTGTGTGGGGTCGTGTGTGTCCGTCAGAGATCGAGGACGAGCCGTCCGGAACGGGCACGTGAGCAACAGATCATCATGACGTCGTTTTCTGCCTGCTCGTCCTCGTCGAGGATCTGATCGCGATGGTCGACTTCGCCCTCGAGGACCGCTGTCTCGCAGGAACCGCAGACGCCTTCGGCGCAACTGTTCGATGCCTTGATGCCACACGCGAGGACGGCGTCGAGGATGGTCTGGTCGGGCGCGACGGTCAGCGTCTTGCCCGACCTCGTGAGTTCGACTTCGAAGGCCATCTCGGCGTCGGGGTCGAGCTCCACGGCGGTTCCGGAGAAGTGTTCGACGTGCAGCTGTTTCGACATACCGAGCTCGGCGCAGCGGGCAGTGACCGCGTCGAGGAGGCGTTGCGGTCCGCAGCTGTAGATGTGCACCCCAGGACCGAGGTGCGCTCCGAGGAGATCGTCGACATTCATGCGGGCGCCTTCACTGGACACGCACAACTGAACATTGTCCTGATCGCCGAGTTGATCGGCGAATGCCATATTCCTGCGGGACCGGCCGGCGTAGATCAGCCGATGTGGGCGTTGCCGTGACGTGGCGGCCCCCATCATCGGAAGTATCGGCGTGATCCCGATACCGCCGGCGATGAACAGGTACTCTTCGGCGGACTCGAGTGGAAAATTGTTCCGCGGATGCGATGTGGTGAGCGTTGCGCCCTTCTTGATCTCGTCGTGGATGTATTGCGATCCACCCCGGCTGTTCGGATCGCGCAGAATCGCGACCTCGTAACGAGATCGATCACCGGGATCGCTGTGCAGCGAATACTGCCTGACCATTTCGCCGGCTAGGTGAATGTCGATGTGCGCGCCTGCTTCCCATTCGGGAAGGTCCTCTCCAGCGCTATCGATCAAACTCAGCGTGAGCACGTCGTCACATTCGCGGCGGACCTCATCCACGATCAGATGCAGAACTGGTGTCGTATCGGATGCGACGGTGGACATACGAGCCTCCATGGCTTGGGAAGCGGGAAAGTCTGCTAACAGAGCGACTTTCAGTTCAGGGACCGAGGCTGTCACTGCCGATGGCAGTTGTGTTCGGCCTCACTGACGACGTTACGAAGTTGCCTGCGCCATATCTATCCCCACAGCGGCGCGGACTGTCCACTCAGCGACAGCGATATGCGCACCGGAGCAGACATTGCCGGTGGCATGCTCGACCCATGCGATAACCACCCCAGCAGAGCGCCGCGGGCCGACACCCCGATGTCCGCTGCTCCTCGGAGGCGTCGTGCGGACCGCTCCGCTGACTACTGCACGCAATGCCGTGCCATTGCGGTGAGGCGTGGAGGTGATCGGTCGGTCAGCGCCGTTCGGCGGGTGCTGGTCGGGCTGGTTTCCCACTACCCTTACCGACGAATCTACGCACCCGACCAGTCCTATCTATCCCGAAAGCGGACGACACCATCCATCCAGCGCCCATTCTCGACGCGGACCACATCATCATTGTGGTGGCGCCGGACGAGAAGCCGCGTGCGGCTCGTCAGCCGTACCGCAAGGTCCGCGAAGGACTGACCCCGTACATTTGCCGGTAATCCCGTGAGAATCGCCCATAGTGATAGAACCCCCACCGTGCCGCGACGCCGGCGACCGTCTCGGCGTCATGGCGCCCACAGACCAGATCCTCGTGCGCCCTTTTCATTCGGACGCCGCGGAGATACTCCATCGGAGTCGCATCCATGAACTCGCGGAATCCGCGCTGGAGTGCGCGCACGCTCAACCCGACCTCCCGGGCAATATCCGCCGGTGTCAGCGGCAACGCCGCGTGTGCATCGATGAACTCGACGGCATGCCGAATCGTGGCCGGTGCGGTCAACGCCGCAGGAGTCGCCAGATCATCCGCATACTGATGCTCGGTCAAAGACAGCAGCCCCACGACGATCGAGTATGCCAACGGCTCGGCCAGCATCGGGTTCACCATCATCGACCCGATGATCTGGCTCTGGTATGTGTTCAGAACAAGTGTGCGCCAAGCACTTCCATCGACACCAGTCAGATCGAGTCCACCGTGGATCCGGACCGGCCCGCAGACCTGCCGACCCAGCAGATCCTGCAGCGCAGTGTGTACGGCCACACGATCCAGCTTCATCGCAAACATGTTCAGCCGACTGTTCGGCGGAGTCAGGATCCGAGCATCGGAACCGGTCTGATAGACCACCGCACTGTTCTCTTCGACAACGGTGTGCTCACCATTCGACTCCGACAGGAGTCGACCCGACAACGGGATGTTCACGTGATAGCCCTCGATCGAGGGGCAGAAGAGGTCGCTGTTGCTGTTGTAGCGGATTTGGCCCGCAACCAACGGACCGGTCGCTACCGCTTTCAGATCCGCTTCGAACCGGGACACCGGCGCAACCCGCGTGAGTTCGTGAGGATGGAACACCTGGCCCACGCCTGCGGTCGCCTCCTCGACGTCTCCGCTGTGCAAGAGGATCGGCACGGATGGCCGGCCACTGCCCCGAGAGCTGTACGACGCGGTCATTTCTTCCGATCGCCTTTCCGTGGTCAGCAAGGTCGCCCGACGATCACGACCCAGAGGCACTCCTCCCACTCCCACCGTTCGGCATGCGCACACCTGACCGAACAGCGCCCCGGGAGTATGGTCTGTGTCACTATTTTATGTCAATGATCTCCGTGTTCCCTCCTCCGCAGACCGAAGCGCCGAGCAGGAGAGGTGACCGGGCCGGTGGACGGGTCTCACCGGCCCGGACGGGTCAGAGCGACCGCCACTCCCGGCCGGTCCGGCTGAGGATCCGTTCCGCCGACTCGGGGCCGGCAGAGCCGGACGGATAGTTGTCCGGGCGACCGAAGCCTGCCCAGTGCTCGAGGAGAGGATCGATGACACGCCAGGAGCATTCGACCTCCTCACGGCGAGGGAAGAGTGTGGCGTCGCCGCGCAACACGTCACAGATCAGCCGCTCGTAGGCCTCCGGCGCCGGGTCGAACACCGACCGGAAGTCCATCCCCAGGCTGACCGGCTGAATATGCATACCGCCACCGGGGCGTTTGGCACCGATGTGTAATTCGATTCCGTCGTCCGGCTGGACCCGGAACACCAGCACGTTCGAGACCGCCGCCGCCCGGGCAGCCGGTGAACCGTGGGCCGGGGGTATGAGCGTCACCGCGATCTCGGCGGTCCGCCGTGCCAGGCGTTTGCCGGTGCGGATGAAGAACGGCACGCCGGCCCACCGGCGGGTCGCGATGCCGACCGTCAGGGCCGCGAAGGTCTCCGTTGCCGAGTCGGCGGGGAATCCTGCCTCGTCAGCCAAACCCGGTACGGGAACACCGTTCTCCACGCCCGCACCATATTGGCCACGGGCCGATGTCTCGGCGAGCGGTCCGAGGAGCTCGGTGGCGGAGAGGACCTTGATCTTCTCGGCGGCGATGCTGTCGGCGTCGAATGCGACCGGTTCTTCCATCGCGATCAACGCCAACAGTTGCAGCAGGTGATTCTGGATGACATCACGAGCGGCACCCACGCCGTCGTAGTACCCGGCACGGCCCGACACTCCGACACTCTCGGCCATCGTGATCTGCACGTGGTCGATGTGCCGGTTGTTCCACAACGGCTCGAACATCCCGTTCGCGAACCGCAGCGCGAGGATGTTCTGCACCGTCTCCTTCCCCAGATAGTGGTCGATGCGGTAGATCGACGACGGCGGAAACACTCTTTCCAGCGCGACACCGAGGGCCTGCGAACTGGCGAGATCGTGCCCGAACGGCTTCTCCACCACCACCCGGCGCCAACCGTGCGCACTCCGATTCAGCCCGCAGATCGCGAGCTGGTCACACACCGACGCAAAAGAGGACGGCGGAACTGACAGGTAGAACACGTAATTGCCGGGCTTACCGCGACGGACGTCGAGCTCGCCCAGCCGGGCGGCGAGTCCGGCGAACGCCGCGGTGTCGTCGAACGATCCCTGCACGAAGTGGATACGCTCGGTGAGCGCCGCCCACACCGCAGGGTCGAATGGTGTGCGCGCGTGCGCAATCACCGCCTCGCGCAGCCGGGTTTCGACGTCTGTGCTGTCGCGGGCGAATCCGACGAGATCGAAGTCCGGTGGCAGCTGACTACCGTGCGCGAGGTCGTAGATTGCCGGGACCAACTTCTTGCGGGCGAGATCACCGGTGATCCCGAAGATCACCATCGACGCCGGTTCGGCGACGAGCCCGGTGTTGCCGATCGACGCCTCACCGACTCGGCCGCCCGAGCCGGCTGTCAGCGGGTCCCTCTCCTGCACTTCAGACACGGTCACTTCTGTTGCACTCCGTCTTTCGCTCCACCACACGCGCACTCGGACAATGCGTCGGATACCAGTGTCGACGGCGCGGCGATGCAATGCACTCGGCCGAGCGGCCAGTGACAGCTCCCCTTCCGGTCAGGTGAGACGGCCCCGAAACCCCCGTAGACATAGAACTCGGCACGATATTGGAAATCGAAGGTGGAACGGTGACGATGAAGCTGGGATTGGTCGGTCTGGGCCGCATGGGCCTGAACATGCGCGAGCGGCTGCGCGAACGCGGACTCGAGGCGATCGGATACGACCCGCACACCGCTGCCCGCGACGTGGACAGCCTCGAATCGTTGGTCGAGTCGCTTCCGGCGCCGCGGTCGGTGTGGGTGATGGTGCCTGCGGGTGCGCCGACCCGTGAGGTCATCGGGCAGCTCTCCCGCCTGCTCGCACCCGGCGACCTCGTCGTCGACGGTGGCAACTCCCGGTTCACCGACGACACGATCAACGCGGACGTCCTCGCCGGACTGGGCATCCGCTACGTCGACTGCGGCGTCTCCGGTGGGATATGGGGACGACAGAATGGTTACGCGCTGATGGCCGGCGGCGACGCCGCCGACATCGACCGGTTGATGCCGGTCTTCGACGCGCTGCGACCGGACGGTGACCGTGAGGACTCGTTCGTCCACGCCGGCCCGGTCGGCGCCGGCCACTACGCGAAGATGGTGCACAACGGCATCGAGTACGGGCTGATGCAGGCCTACGCCGAGGGGTACGAACTGCTCGCCGCCGAGGACTCGATCGCGGACGTGCCCGCCGTCCTGCGTGCCTGGTCGAAGGGCACAGTCGTGCGGTCCTGGTTGCTCGATCTTCTGGTGCAGGCCTTGTCCGAGGATCCCGGCTTGTCGTCCCTGTCCGGCTTCACAGAGGATTCCGGTGAAGGCCGCTGGACCGTAGAAGAAGCCATCGCACACGCGGTCCCCGCGCCGGTGATCTCCGCCGCACTGTTCGCGCGGTTCGCCTCCCGACAACACGATTCGCCCGCCATGAAAGCCGTATCGGCGCTGCGCAACCAGTTCGGTGGGCACGCCGTCCGACGTGCCGAACCCGCCGGAATCGCCTGAACAGTGGCGAACTCGGACCCACCTGCCCGGCAATTCACCGATTCGTGTCCTCGCGGCGGCCGATCGCGGACGGCGGCATTCCGAACTCACGGCTGAAGGCGAAGGAGAACGCTGCGGGAGATGCGTAACCGAGGGTCGAGGCGACCCGAGTCACTGGCTGCGAGCGCAGCAGCGGGATGGCCGCCAGCAACCGGGCCCGCAGGCGCCAGGCCGCCGGACTGATCCCGACCTCGCGTAGGAATCGCCGGGTGAAGGCACGTTCGCTCATCGCCACTCGGCCTGCCCACTCGGCATTCGTCACGCCGACCTCCGGCTTGCCGAGATAGGCACGACACAACGCGACCAGGTCCGCCGACGCGGGCAGAGTCAGGTGCAGGGGCAGCGACCTGAGAGTTGCCAGCTCGAACAGGAGCAGTGCCGCGATGGCACCCTCGCGACCGTCGCGGTCGTACTCGGCGGGTAGGTCGGCGGCGACGAGCAGCATTTCGCGGAGCAGCGATGACACCTCGACCACCACGCACTCCGTGGGCCACCACGGCACCGCACCCGGTTCGATGTAGAGACTGCTCGTACTCACACCGATCATCCGCACCCGATGCCGTGTGGCCGGCGGAATCATGACGCCCTGCGCGGTAGGAACCGTCCAGGTGCCGCTGCCGGTCTCGACAACCATTGTTCCGGTAGCGCCGTACAGGAACTGCGCACGACGGTGTTCGTGCCAGTCCAGCACGAAGCCGGCCGGATAGTCGGTCGCGATCGGCAGCACGTCCCGATCGACACCGTCGACCTCGCTGAGCGGGACATTCCTCACGACTCCAATCTACCGGCTGACTATCGAACGAAATCGTCCGACATTCGATTGTCGCCACCTCACCGATACGGTGAACTGGTCCGAGTGAATATGTTCGTGCTCGTTCTCATCGGCCTCCTCACCGGGTTGACCACGGTCCTGTTCGGTTTCGGGGGTGGATTCGTGACCGTACCGGTCGTCCTCTGGGCAGAAGCAGGGCTCGGTGACTCTGCCGCTCAGGTCGCGGTCGCAACCTCGGCGGCGGTGATGGTGGTCAATGCTGCGGTCGCCACCTCCGCGACATCCCGGACCATTCTGCGCCACCTGCGTGACTCGCGTTGCCTCCTGGCGCTTCTCGGACTCGGAGGCATCGCGGGCGCGCTACTCGCCCGGCTCGTCCCCGGTGCAATCATCCAGTGGGGGTTCGTCACCTATCTTGTCGGGACGATCATTGATGTCATTCTGCGCCCGGGATTCTTCCGTCCGACGGCGCGCCGCACAATCGACTCTCGGCAAGAGTTCGCCATACCGACCTCGCTCGGGCTACCGATCGGCGCGAGCGCAGCTTTCCTCGGCGTCGGCGGCAGTGTCATGACAGTGCCTCTCCTGCGCCGCGCCGGACTGGGGATGGGTGTCGCTACCGCCCTCGCCAACCCGATGACCCTCGCCATCAGCGCGCCGGCGGCCCTGACCTTTCTCGCCGACAGCGGTCCCGGATCCCCGGCCGGGGCCGCCCTGGTCGGCTCCGTCGACGTGGGCGCGGCCCTGGCACTGCTCCTCGGCGCACTCCCGGTGATCGTCACGCTGAGGCGGCGTCCACCCCGCCTTCCCGACCGTGTCCACGCAGTCAGTTACGTGCTGCTCCTCGTCGCGGTCACCATGACCACTGTGCTTGCAGCGCTTCGGTAACCGCACGGCGGACACACGCGCGGAGCGGATCGGTGTCTGCGTCGTTCCTGGCAGGCAACCGGCGCGCCCTGCTGATGCGAGCATGAGAGCGCCAGCCGATATCCCCACCGTCGAGACGGACGAGGCCGCTGTCCTGGAGCACCTTCTGGCAACCCGGTGGAGTTGCCGCGCCTACCAGGACCGTCCGGTTCCCGAGGAGACGATCGATCGACTACTCACCATCGCGCAACGGTCGGCATCGTGGTGCAATACGCAGCCGTGGCAGGCCATCGTGACCAGCGGGGAAGGCACCGAACGGTTCCGCGAGGCGATGACGAGCGGGGCGCGAAACAACCAGCCCAAGTTCGACTTCGACGCCCCAGCCGAGTACCGCGGCGTGTACCGTGAGCGGCGCCCGGTATCTCGTTCGGCTACGCCGACACCGACCACCCGGCCAGCAACTACCGCACAGAGCGGGCACCCTTGAACGAAGTAGCGACACGGGTCGACGAGTAAACCATTGCGGCAGAGACTCTCTCACGCGTAACACGACATTTCGGATGTATCCGGGAGCCCGAGTCCGGCTTCAGTACACCAGGATCCACAGGCCGCTGAGACTCAGCAGTACGACGCTCACAGCCAGGAGGGCGCCGGCGCCGATTGCCGGCGTTGCGGACTCTGCCGCAAATCGCGTCATTCGGAGGGTGCGTGAGCGGTGCTCGTGAACCGTGACTCCTGCAACGAGAGTGCCCACGATCGCCGGGCCGACCAGCGCTGTGGCGTTGCCGGGCGGAAGCCAACGCAGACAGGCCACTACCAACCCGAGTATCGACACACTGGTACGCACGAAGGACAGCGACGTTCGTTCGGGTTGGAGCCCGGTGTCGGTCGGCTCGGGCGCACCCATTCAGGAGTTCACCACTCCGACGACCAACACGGTTGCGCAGATGACGAGCACCACACCGACAACCGGGGCCATCACCGGCACCGGCAGGGTACGGCCCGCACGCAATGCTCGCTCAGCGCTGATCCAGTGCACGAACGCGGCGATGGCAATCACGCCACCGGCAACAAGGAGCAATGCAGCCATCGCCACACGGATCGCCGGAGCAAGCAGATCGCCACCGAATGCCTCCAATCCGAGACCGGATGCAACGAGCGCCGTGGCTGTTCGCACCCAGGCCAGATACGTGCGTTCGTTCGCGAGCGTGAAGCGCGGATCGGGGTCCTCCCCGGAGCGGAACGGTGTCCAATTCGGCATCAGTCGACAGGCCCTTTCGACGTGTTGTGTCTTCTCGAATCGAGTTCGTCGTCCGCCGTCAAGGCCGCGTCGAGCAGGGTCGCTCCTGCTCCTTGAAGTTCGGCGATCCGCGCGTTGCGCCGCGCCAGGTCCGCGTGACACTGAACCACAAAGCTGCGTGCCGCCGGGTTCAGGGAACCGGGGCGATGCACGATTCCGAACGGGGTACGGATCTCAGGGCTCGTTTCGACCACGACGGCACCGAGTCGGTGCGCGGCAGTCGCCATCCGCAGCGGGAGAAAGGCACTGGCGGCGCCATTGAGGACGAGAGTCATCTGCGCGTGCCGGTTCGGCACCTGAGCTCTGACCACGGGGATCACCGATTCCCGTCGCAGTATCGACGTGACAATGTCATTCTCCCGGCGGGCCGAATTGCTCACCGCCAGCGGAACGTCATGAAGCCGAGCCAACTCGAAGGGCCCGCCCGTCTCCGACGAGGTGCCCGGTGGCCTCACCAGCAACAACCGCTGGACCCCCAGTTCCACCCGTTCGAGATTGTCCGTCGGAATCGGGAACGTGGTGAATCCGAGCTCACAATGCCCGGCCAGCACCTCGTCACACAGCTCTCGGGCGGCGGGAAACTCCGACAGGTCGATTCGGATGTCGGGGTACAGACGTGTGAACGACGCACTCCACGCGGCGACCGCCTCACTGGACATCTCCGGCATCGTTCCGATCGTGATGGACCCGACCTGCAGTTCACGGGCTCCCCGCATGATGTCTTCCGCAGCGACTACGTCACCGAGCACTCTGCGTGCGGGCTCGACCAGCAGTTGACCCGCCGGATTGAGGACGAGATTACGTCCGGTCCGGTGGAACAAGGTCAACTTCAGTTCGCGTTCGAGCTGGCGTATTCCCTGTGACAGGGTCGCCTGTGCGACGTGGAGGTGCTGGGCCGCGCGGTTGACTCCCCCGTGCTCGACGATGGCAAGGAAGTACTCGAGCTGTCGGAGATCCATCATTCCATCATCCCTTCAACGGAACAGTGGGCGGCATCGCTCACACTCGATACGAGTTGGGTAGCGCGCCGTCCGTCGCGACCTGTCGGATCATCGCCTTGGCCAGGTTTCGTTCATGGACCGGGGAGGATCCCTCGTAGATGCGCAGCGCACGAACATCACGCCACATCCGCGGCACAGGGTGCGCCCCGACGATGCCCTCACCGCCCAGTAGCTGAACGCAACGGTCGGCGACCCGGCTCGCCATCTCGGAGCTGTACAGCTTGGCGGCGGCGATGCGGTGGCGTGGGATGTCGCCCGCGTCGAACGCTCGCGCACTCTCCACTGTCAGTGCACGCCCGGCCTCGAGTTCGGCGAAGCCGGCTCCGAGTGTCGCCTGAACCGCGCCGAGATCCGCCAGCGGAGCACCGAACTGTCGGCGGCCGTTGACATGCGACGTCGTCTCTTCCAACATTCGAGTGGCCTGGCCGACACAGGTCGCGGCGACGTGCAAGCGGGCATGGTTGATGCCGCGCAGTGCCATTGTCAGCCCCGAGCCCTCGAGACCCCCGAGAAGATTCGCCGCGGGCACCTCGACACTGTCGAAGTAGATCTCACCGACCGGCGCCTCGGCGTGCCCGTTCATGATCGTGGGCAGGACCGTCCGCACGCCGGGCGAGGAGGCGTCCACGATGAGGGCTGAGACCCCGCCGGCGCCCTCGTCGGATTCGTCGGTCCGTGCGAAGACGACGAACGCGTCCGCCCAGGCGGCGTTCGTGATGTACCGCTTGCTTCCGTCGAGCACGTACACGTCGCCTCGACGCACGGCGGTGGTGCGCAGGTGGGCTGCATCCGAGCCCGCCGCTTCCTCGGTGAGAGCGAATGCCGTGACCAACTCGCCTGCGGCCATGGCCGGAAGCATCCGCCGGCGCTGTTCCTCGGTGCCGTGGTCGAGGATCGCCTGCGAACACAGTCCGATCACGGTCGAGAAGCGTGACCGGTAGACGCACGACGCACGGGTGAATTCGAAGGTGAGCTGGACCTGCTGCTCCATCGACCATTCGAGGCCACCGTACGCACGGGGGATGGAGATGCCGAACAGGCCGAGTGCCGCCATCCGCTCCAGGATTCGGGCGGGAACCTCACCCGCCTCGACCATCTCGTTCTCGGCGGGGATGAGTTCGTTTCGGGTGAAGTCGGCAATTGCCTTCCGGTAGGTGGGAAAGTCGTAGTCCAGGATCTCTGGGTCGATCATGTGCGGAACCTTTCGAAGTAGGTGTCAGTTGAGTGCGGAAATGCCAACGACGCAGCTGTCGAGCAGTCCGGCCACGTCTTCGTCCGTGTAGCCGAGTTCGTGCAGGACGGCCGCCGTGTGCTGCCCGGTGGTCGGCGCGGCGACCGATGCGGTGCGGCGACGGCCATCGAGTGTGAAAGCCAGCCCGGGACTGGTGAACGACGCGCCGTCAGCGCCGGCGACGTCGACGAGGACGCCGGAAGCCACGACATCCTTGTCCTCGGCCAGGTCGTCGAAGGATCGGATTGCGCCGCATACGATCTGGGCGGACAGCAACCGCTCCACGGCCTGATCGCGCGTCATCGTGCCGAACGCCTCGGAGAGAGTCGTCAAGAGTTCGTGCCGGTGCGCGACGCGCGCCGGGTTGTCGGCGAACCGCGGATCGTCGATCATGTCCGCGCGGTCGATGAGATGACAGAGCGCAGACCACTTTTCGTCCGTGTAGGCCGAGAGCACGATCTTTCCGTCCGTCAGGGTGACGACATCCGCAGCCGGTGCGGCGTGCGCCTGACCATTTCCTTTGCGCCGCGGCGCCTGCCCCGTGATCGTGTACTCCCCCCAGTTCGCCGCCTGCATCGCGAGTGCCGCCTCCATCAGCGAGGTCTGAACGTGCGCGCCTCGACCGGTAGACGTTCGTTGGTACAGCGCGGCGAGGATGCCGGTGGCGAGTGCATTGGCCGCGGTGACGTCTGCGGCGGGCAGCCCCAGCCGTTGCGGCTCCCCGTCCGCTTCCCCAGTGACGTGCATCAGCCCGAACTCCGCCTGCGCTGCGATGTCGAGTCCCGGACGGGCGCTCGAGGGCCCGTTGACCCCGAATCCGGTCACGCTCCCGTGCACGAGTCGGGGGTAACGGCGGCTCAACTCGTCCGCTCCGATTCCCAGACGTTCGGCGGAGCCGTTGCGGAAATTCTGAACCAGCACATCGGCTTCGGCCAGCAACCGGTGGAGAATCACCCGGGCTTCTTCTCGGCTCAGATCGAGGGCGATGCTGCGTTTGTCCCTGTTGTAGGCCTGCACCATCGCTTCGCCGAACGTGCCGATGACCCGCGCCTGATCGCCGCGCAAGCTCTCGACTTTCAGGACGTCCGCGCCGAGATCCGCGAGGGTCTGGCAGGCGCTGGGTCCGGCGATGTACTGGCCGAGGTCGAGTACCCGGATGCCGGTCAGAGGTCCACTCATGGCGCTCACCGTGTCTCTCGCGCCGCGTGTTCGGCCGTCAGATCCTCGAGCCTGGCCTTGGCCCGCTCCGGGTTGAGCATCACGCCACCGACGACGCCGAGCACGCACACCGTGATGCCGACGAACATGAAACCGGTCGAGTAGCCCTGTGCCGCGCTGGGCGCATGCTCGACGATCAGTCCGAGGGCGTATGGGGCGACGATGCCCGCGACGCTGTAGGCGGCGATGATGCAGCCGAAGAACGCCACCCGCTGCCGCGCCGGCAGGAAGTCGGACGCACCCGCGAAGGCGACGGAGAACGCGACGCTGTTGACCGCAAACGCGGCAATCACGAACACCAACTGCAACGGTCCCGGCGCGAGCTGAGTGAAGATCACCATCGAGATGCCTCCGACCAGCAGGTACGCGCCGGTGAGGTAGCCGCGTGCGACCCGTGCGCTGTAACCCTTGCGGAGCAGCCGCCCGGACAGCAGGCCCGCCGAGAGCAGGACCGCAACCGCGACGACGTACGGCAATGTCACCAGCGTGCCGACGGTGCTCGCCGAGTATCCGAGCCCTTCGTTCATGTAGGCAGGCAGCCACGCCACCTTGAGCGAGGAGATGAGATAGCCGGCGAACGAGAGGAGGACGAGACCCCAGAAACTCTGCAACGTCAGCAGGCGCCGGAAGGGAACCACGATCTTGCCGTTGGGGTCTTCGATCTTCGCGACGCCCTCGACCGCAGCCTCCGTCCGCTTGAACGGCAACTTCTCCGTGTACCAGAACCACCCGATCACCCACAGCACACCCAGGGCAACGAGGACCGCGAATGCGGCGTGCCAGGACCAGGTCAGGATCACCCATGTCAGGACAGGGGCGGCCACCAGTGGGCCCACCGAGGAGCCGGCGTTGACGAGGGCGCCGGCCGTCGCCCTCCTGTCGGGCGCAAAACGGTCGGCGACGATCGACTGACATAGCGCGTGCGCGGGACCTTCGAAGAAGCCCAACGCAATTCGGCACACGAGGAGCACACCGAACGACGTCGGAGCGGTCAGGGGCAGCATGCTGACAATCCAGGTCACCATCAGCAGTCCGGCACCCCAGGTGTACGAGATCTTGCGGAGTACCGCGGTGAGGGTGACCGCACCGATGGCGAACAGCCAGAAGAAGGCACTGCTGAGCAGCCCATACTGACCTGCGGTGATTCCGAGGTCGTCACGGATCTGGTGGCTCGCCAGTCCGATCGCGGCCTTGTCGGCAAAGTTCAGCGTGAAGAACAGGAACAGCAGGACGACAATGCCCCACGCACGCCGGCTCGCACGACGCGGCGGCCGGTGCCCGGTGTCGCCCGGACTGGTTTCGATCGTCACCATGAATATCCTCCGGAAGTGTGAGCGCTCAGGCAGTGGATGGCCCCGATGGCATATGCAATGGAGACCCTGAAGCGGTACCCACAGCACAGCCGAGTCGCGGCGCAGCATCAACTGGCAATTCGCGGTCGGACCATACGGTTTTGCCTATAGGTTCTGGTCAGGTGCGTCCGGCGGGCCGGGACCGAGGGCACAACGCCGGCAGACTGGGGCACTGCCGCCACGGGCCCTGTGGGTTACGTTTCCAGCATGGACGTGCGGCAGATGGAGTATTTTCTTGCAGTCGTGGACAACGGCGGCATCAACAGAGCGGCCGAGGCCTTGCACGTCGCCCAGCCGTCGTTGTCCCAGTCCGTCCGCAAGCTCGAACAGGAGCTGAAGACCGAGCTGTTTCACCGCGTCGGCCGGGGCCTGGTTTTGGCTCCAGCCGGTGAGGCGCTGGTCGGGCCGGCACGGCAAGTGTTGCGAGAAATGGATGTCGCACGCGCGGCGGTCCGCGAGGTCCGCGAGGTCAAGCGCGGACGGATCGACATAGCCGCGCTCTCGGACATGTCGACGGATCCTCTGTCGGTGTGGGTCGCCCGCTTCAGGGTCAACCATCCCGACGTTCGGCTGCGCGTCGAAGAGCGCGATGACGTTGCGGGAGTCGCGGAACTCGTCAAGACCGGTGCGTGCGAGCTCGGCATGACGATGCTTCCGCTGCCCCGGGACGAGCTCGCGAGTCATCCCCTGGTCAGCCAGCATTTTGCACTGGTGTGCCCACCCGGAACGGAGGACGACCTGCCCGACCCCGCCCCGCTCGAGATGCTGAATGGCATCCCACTCGTCATCGGTGACCGTCATACCGCCAGTCGCGACTACATCGAGGAGATGCTGCGCAGAAGTGGAGTCGAGGCCAACATCGTCGTCGAGGTACCGCAGCGGGGAGCCGTGCTCCCGATGGTGCTGGCGGGAGCTGGAGCGGCGATCATGCCGCATCGGATCGCCGTCGAGGCACAGCAACGGGGAGCCGTCGTGAAGGAACTCGACCCTCCCCTGCGCCGGGACGTCGGAATCGTCCATCGGCGCGGCCGGCTCACCGAAGCAGCCTCGGCCTTCCTGGAGGAGTCCACGGAACTGGTGGATTCGTGGGCGAGGGCCATCGATCGCCGTATGCACGCAGGGCATTCGCGGATCGAGGCCGCCGCCCTCACTGTTGCGGCGATGGAGCGTCGCACCCTGGCCGAGTTTCGCAAGGCGTCGCCACTGCAGAGCCGAAGAGCTTCTTCGTCCTGAACCAACAGATAGGCAATTGCAGTCGATATGGGCAGATCTGCATCTTTGACGCTGCCGATTAGCGAACGTTAGATGTGATGCACGTCATCTCGAGGACGATCCCGCGATGACCGGCACTCCAGGAGGCGTTCGATGTCAGCTCATGTCAATTGTTCGATCAGCGACGGTGTCGCGACCGTGACGCTCACCAATCCTGCACGGCGAAACGCACTTTCATATCAGATGTTCGAGGAACTGGGAGACACATTTCGATCCCTCGAAGGGGCGGCGGAGGTCCGTGTCATCGTGCTCACCGGCGCCGGTTCGGCTTTCTGTGTCGGCGCCGACCTCGCAGCCGACCCACAGAAGCGATCTCTGCGCGGTGACTCGATCGAAAGCGACACCGCCCGGCTTCGGCTGGCAAGCCAGGTGGCGCAGCAGCTGTATCTGATGCCGCAACCGACCATCGCCGCCATCAACGGCGCCTGCGCCGGTGCCGGTCTGTCGCTGGCAGCGGCCGCAGACTTCCGGATCGCAGCGGACAGTGCCGTATTCAACACCGCATTCCTGACTGCCGGCTTGTCCGGCGACCTCGCCGGGATCTGGTTCCTCACCCGCGCCCTCGGCGGTGCGCGAGCGCGAGAGCTGTTCCTGGCACCGGACAAGTTCGGCGCGGACCGGGCCGCGGAACTCGGTCTCGTGAGTGAGATCGTGCCGGCCGACGGGCTCGACAAGGCAGCGCACGCACTCGCCGATCGGCTGACGCGCTGCGCGCCGATTGCCGTGCGGGCGATGAAGCAGAACCTGATCAATGCGCAGACAGCGCCGCTCGCCGACTACCTCGTCACCGAAGTCGATCGCATGGTCCGGTGTTTCCACACCGACGACGCCAAGGAGGCCGCAGCGGCCTTCCTGCAGAAGCGCCGACCCGCCTTCACGGGACAGTGACGCACCTCCCGCATGCCATGAACGGAGTTCACCCCTTGACGCTCAATACTTCTCGTCGACGACGATCAGTTGCTACAACGCCCTCCACGCCGGCTGCTTGGACGATAACGCTTCTGCTACTGGTCTTCATGCTGCTGAATTTCGCCGACAAGGCGGTTCTCGGTTTCGCGGGCGTCCACATCATGAAGGATCTGGGACTCACGCCCCAACAGTTCGGGATGGTGCAGAGCGCATTCTTCTGGCTCTTCGCCGTCGGCGCCATCGTGATCGGTGCACTGACTTCGAAGATCAACGTGCGCTGGCTACTGTCTGCGGTCATGCTCGTCTGGATCGTTACGATGTTGCCGCTGCTCGGTCCTGTCAGCCTCATTGTCCTGCTCGCCTGCCGCATCATGCTCGGATTCGCGGAAGGTCCCGCCTTCGCGCTGGCAACCCATGTCGTGCACTCGTGGTTCCCGCCGGAGAGGCGCGCCCTGCCCGCCGGCGTCGTGGCCGCCGGGGCATCCATCGGACCGCTCATCGCAGCACCCACCCTGACCTGGGTGATCGTCACGTGGTCCTGGCACGCCGCCTTCGGAGTGCTCATCGCGGCGGGCCTCGTGTGGTCGATCGCTTGGCTCCTCCTCGGCAAGGACGCCCCGGAATCGGTCACTACCCGGAATCCGGAGACCACTGCAGCGGCCGACCTTCCGGCGGAGGCGCCGTACCGAGTCCTGCTCACCACCGGAACCATCGTCGGCATCGCACTGCTGACCTTCTTCTCGTACTGGTCCACCACCCTGAAGATTTCCTGGCTGCCGCTGTTCCTGTCCGATGGTCTGGGCTACGACACGATCACCGCCGGACGGTTGATCACGCTTCCGTACGCGGTCGCGGCCGTAGCCTCGATCAGCGCGGGCCTTCTGTCGAACGCGTTGACCGCGCGCGGCGTCTCACGGCGGATCACCAGGGGATATCTGACCGGTGGTCTGGTCGTCGCCGCTGGAGTCTCGATGTTCCTGTTCACCACGATCGGTACCGGGCCGTTGCAGATGGTCCTCATTACGCTTGCATTCTCGTTGAACACCGCCGCGTACGCGGTGGCCTTCGTCGCCGTCGGCGACCTGGTGCACCCCAAGCAGCGTGGCACCATCCTCGGCTGCCTCGTCGCGTTCTACAGCATGGCCGGTGTCATCGCGCCGCTCCTGCTCGGCCACTTCGTCGGCGACGCGGCGGACAAGGCGAGCGGTTACGGTCAGGGGTTCGCGATCACCGGACTGCTCATGGTCTTCGGCGGCCTGGCCGCCACGTTCTTGGTCCGGCCAGATCGAGATGCGGTCAAAATATCTGCACGAGTAGAGGTGTCGAAGTGAACCAGCCACTCGACGGTGTGCGGGTAGTCGACTTCGGGCAGTTCATCGCGGCTCCGGCTGCGACGCAGATCCTGGTCGACCTGGGCGCAGATGTCATCAAGGTCGAGCCGGTGACCGGTGAGGCGGCCCGGACAATCGGACTCTACGGCGAGGCAATTCTGCGGACCTACAATCGCGGAAAGCGCGCCGTCGCCGTCGACCTCGCGACTCCGCGCGGACAGCAGCTCGCACACCGGCTCATCGCCGATGCCGACATCGTCGTGCAGAATTTACGACCGGGCGTGATGGAGCGTTTCGGGCTCGGTGCTGCCGCCGTCCGCGCGGCGCACCCCCAGGTGATCTATGCGACGGTGAGCGGATTCGGGCTACACGGGCCATCGAAGCAACGAGCCGGCCTCGACATCGCCGCCCAGGCCGAGAGCGGAATCATGTGGGTCACCGGTGAAGCCGACGGCGAACCGCAGCGAGTCGGCTTCCCGGTCGTCGACGCTGCCGCAGCCCAAGTGTTTGCGCAGGCGATCCTCGGCGCTTACGTCCGCAGGCTTCGCTTCGGAACCGGGGACGAGGTGGAGGTCTCCCTGCTCGAGGTGGCAGTGCACCTGCAGGGACCCAACTGGGGTGAATACCTGCTGACCGGCAAACCACCGGTGCGCAGTGGTAACGGGCAACCGACCGTGGCCCCAGCAGCCGACATCATGCCCACACTGGACGGCGCGATCGTGCTGTCCGCCTATTCGGCACCGCACTTCGCGAAGCTGTGCGAACTGATCGCACGCCCCGACCTGGCACGGGACGAGCGGTTCGAATCCAACGCGGCGCGGGTCCGGAACCGATCAGCACTACTCATCGAGCTGCGTGCCGCCTTCGCGGATCAGAGCACCGACCAGGCGATGGACCTGCTCACCCCGAACGGGATTGTCGCCGGGCGCATCAGCAGCTACGACGAGGTGCGCAAGAACCCCGACGTGGAGGCCACCGGTCTCTTCATCGAGGTCGACGGTACCGACGGCACACAGCACACCACGCTGGGGGCACCGTGGAACCTGGGTAGCGTCCCCAGTTCGAGCCGTGCGGGTGCGCCGACCCTCGGTCAGCACACGGCGGAAATCCTCGGCCGGCTCGGCTACTCGCCGGAGGATATCGCGGATCTGCAGGCGCAGCGCGTGATTCACCTCCCCTAGCGCTTGCCATCTCGACAACGAGGACCGGCAATATGTCGACTCCTCCCCTACCCGTACCCGATTCAGGAGAGACCATGATCAGAGACATCTACACCGAGGACCACGAAGCGTTCCGGCAGACCGTGCGGCAGTTCGTCGGCAAGGAGATCGTGCCGCACATCCCCGAGTGGGAAGCGGCCGGGCTCGTGCCACGGGAACTGTTCAGAAAATCCGCTGAGATCGGCATCAACGGCCTGCAGATCCCCGAGGAGTTCGGCGGCGGCGGCGTCGACAGCTTCCGGTTCAATGCGATCGTGCTCGAGGAAAACGGCTACGCCGCAGCGACGTTGGGCGGCCTCCAGGTGCACCTGTGCACGGTGCTGCCGTACTTCCTGGAATTCGCGGACGAGAATCAGAAGGCACGGTGGCTCCCCGGGTTCGCCGACGGATCACTGGTCAGCTCGATCGCGATGACCGAACCCGGCACCGGTTCCGACCTGGCGGGCATCACTACCACCGCGGTGCGCGACGGCGACTCCTACATCCTCAACGGCGCGAAGACCTTTATCACCGGCGGTATCAACGCCGACCTCGTCGTGGTGGTGGCCCGCACCTCCGACGGCGGAGGTAACCGTCGTCAGGGGCTGTCACTGCTCGTCGTCGAATCCGGAATGCCCGGATTCAGTCGCGGACGCAACCTCGACAAGATGGGTCTCAAGGCACAGGACACCGCCGAGCTGCTGTTCGACGACGTCCGCGTGCCCGCGGCAAACCTGCTCGGAACCGAGGGAGAGGCCTTCACCATGCTGACCGCGAACCTGCCCCAGGAAAGACTGACGATCGCGGTGACCGCGCAGGCGACGGCCATGGCCGCCCTGCAGATGGCGATCGACTACGTCAAGGAGCGCAAGGTGTTCGGACAACGAGTCGCGGACTTCCAGAACACCAAATTCGTGCTCGCCGACTGCGCCACCGAACTCGAAGCCGGCCAGGCGCTCGTAGACCGCGCCATCACCGCTCTCGACGCGGGCACCCTCACCGCGGCCGATGCGGCGAAAGCGAAACTATTCTGCACGGAGATGCAGTCCCGGGTGATCGACCGGTGCCTGCAATTGCACGGTGGTTACGGCTACATGCGCGAGTATCCGATATCCCGGCTGTACACCGATGCACGCGTGTCCCGAATTTTCGGTGGCACGAGTGAGGTCATGAAGAGTGTCGTCTCGAAATCACTGGATCTCTGAGACGTCGACGAGGCCGCAGTTCGGCGACTGTCTCGCCCAGATGATCATTGTGCCGGGCCCGGGCTCACAGAAGGGGTGATCTCGTGCCGTAGCCGGCACCGCTCGTGAACGAACTCTGCACTGGCGGCGACGAAGTCGGCCTCACCGGTGAGCGGCGCAGCACTGCCGATCCGGAAGCTCAGACGTCAGAGACGCCGGGTGCGACCTGGTCGGTATGGTGCAGCGTTCGCTCATTCGTCACTGAAGAGTGACCGGTGGATCTCGGCGGATGTCGGAATGGGTGAATCACCGGTGCGCGGCGCCTCGTGGACGGGCTCTGGGGTGCTGTGGGTCAGCGTTCGCTGCGCGGAGAAAAGTGGAAGTTCGGACTTGTCGTGATCGATGGTCATTCGGTTCCTTTGTTTCAGGTGTGATGGGTGCAGCCGGCAGACGTGATGTCGACCGGGGAAATCAGTGTTCGAAATGTTCCGCGGTCCGCGTGATGCCGTGGGCGCGGTCGGCGTGAACCTGGACCGGGCCGGACGAACACAGACACACGTTCAGCTCGTCATCGGGCGTGGTGTCGGCGACGGATCAGAGAAGGCGACGTGTCCACCCTGGGCGATGGCCGTGCGGTGCACATCTGCGTACCGATGCACACAGCCTATACCACGACACCCTCCGGCCGTCGAAAAGACGTCCTGGGTCACCGACCGTCACCGATCTGTCTCCGTCCGCGGTCCTGCGTGTTCACGATCGCTGCCGCAGTGGACGCGATCGTCCGGTCGCCGTCGTGGGTCAGCCTGTCCAGTGCCCTCTGTGCTGCCGTGCCGGGAATCTCGGCAAGCGCCTGCGTGATCCGCAACCGCGTGGGCGAATCATCGGCGTTGTCGAGCTTGTCCTGCATGACCTCGACGATGTCGTCGGCCGAGGGTGACACCGTCGTCAACAGGCCCAGCACTTCGGCAGCCTCGACGTCGCGGCGCCCCTCGACGACCATCTCGATCAGGGCGGGGATGGAGTCGACGCTTCCGCGAGAACCGAGCGCGAGTGCTGCGTTACCGCGGACCGTGGCGTCCGAATCGTCGAGAGTTCGTCTCAGCTGAACCGTTGCCTCCGGGGTCTGGATTTCCGCTATCGCGGCAGTGGCGCGACGCCGGACGTCGACCTCCTCGGCGTCGAGACCGTTGGCCAGATCCGCGAGTCCCCGGCCGGCGACCCGCGCCAGCGACCACTGCAGCGCTCCGGCCACATTGGGGTCGTCCTCCGACAGGATGGCCTCGACCAATGCTTCGACGGGCAGCGACGAATTCTCGCTCTGAGACAGGATCGCTTGTTGACGACGTGCCGCGGACTCCGATTCGAGCGCGCGCAACAGACCGACGATGCGCAGGACGTCCTCCCACTCCGCCGGCGAGGCGGCGTCGACGCGTTCGAGCTTGCCGAGCAGTTCCTCCTCGGCGGCGATCCGCTGGCGCGTATGTCGGATGAGGTCTCCCACCAGATCTGCCGGTGCGAAATCAGGCTCGTCCAGTGCCCGCTTGGCCTCGTTCAACGACAGTCCCAATGTTCTCAGGCTCTCGACGTGGAAGAGCCGTCGGATGTCGTCGGCGGAGTACTCTCGGTAGCCGCCGGACGTGCGGCCTGTGGGCTTCACCAGTCCCAACCTGTCGTAGTGGCGCAACATCCGTGCACTGACACCACAACGCCGAGAGACCTCACCGATCAACATCCCATCTCCTCCTTCTATGTGTCCGGACCGACGACCGCGACACGCTTCGCCGTCTCGACCGCGAGGGTGAACCCGCTGTCGGGGTCGTGACAGAGCTGCGTCGTCGCCTCCGCATGCGCACGAACCCGCGGATCTGAACTCGTCCCGGCTGCGTCGAGGACCGGTACGACAACGTCCCCGAGTGCCACCAGCGCACGGCTCAGACTGAGCTGCATGTGCTGGTCGCCCCGTCCGAGTTCCGTCGCCAGATCGGCCGCGAGCGCAGCCTCGTCGCCGGGCGGCACGAGTGCCACGGCCGCCCGCCACGCGCTGCGCGCGACGTCGTCGTGCTCGTCGTGCAGCAGTGCCGACACGGCGGGCCAGGCGAGCCGATCCCCGATCTTGGACAGGGTGTGCAGCGACTGACTGCGGGCCTGCGCGGTGTCGGAACCGAGCTCTCGGACGAGTCTCGGCACCGTGATCCCGGTCGGCAGGCGGCACAATGCCCAGGTCAGCATGTCGCGGACGAAGAAGTCCGGTTCCACGGCGCACCGATCGACGAGACTGTCCGTGAGACGCGGATCAGAACGCGTGCCTGCAGAGAGCGCCGCCCGCAGCCGAACCGACGGGTCGGCTGCGGCCAGAGCGTCGACGAGGTGAGCATTCGACCCACCGTGGCTGGTTGTGTTCACGACAACCACCTCCTTCGTCGACCATTCGAGTCCTTGTCACTGTGTCAGGGTCAAGCCTCGTTTGTCAGAGGCGTCGATCAGATGGAGGGTGCGGTTGTGGCACAGGTGGTCCACCGAATAACAGAAACCCGACCGTGCCCTGCTGCGCAGTGCACCCTGCGTCGACAGTCCTGAGGGATGCGAATCTTCCCGACGACCGACTCGAACCGTCTCGGCGACAGGGGTTCTCGACTGTTTTCACCACCGCGAGACGGCTCGTCGGGTCGGTCCGGCCGACCAAGCAGGTACCGGGTCGGTCAGGGCACCTTCGGCGGGTTGTCGGGGAGGAGAACGGCACCGATCTCGTTGCCGATCGGCACAGCATTGTTGTTGTTTGCGTTGGCCGTCGGTCCGAGAGTGACGTATACGACGATCGTGGTCTTTGTCTCCTTTTCGTAGAGAGCGACGCCGTTGTAGCCCCCGAAGGCCGGGTTCATGAGCAGCCAACTGCTCAAGTGAACGGTTCCGAATGCGAAGTACTTGTCCGCCGTCAGCGGGCCCAGCCCGGCGGTCTTGTCCGCCATCATCTCCGTGAACGCCGCGTCGGACAGCAGCTCACCGGTGCCGAGCGCACGAACCCAACGAGCGACTTCGGCCACGGTGGAGTTCATGTTGCCGCTGTTGAGGAACGCCGTGGGACTCCAGAACGTGGAGTCCTCGAAGACGCCCCGTTCGTTCGTATAGCCGTGCAGGGTCGGTTCAGCCATCTGGGGTGTCAGCATCACATCGCTCTCATCCATCCCGAGCGGCGTGAAAATCCGCTCCTTCAGCAGGTCGCCCAGAGGCTTTCCCGTCGCCTTCTCGAGTACCACCCCGAGCAGACACAGATCGCTGTGCGCGTAGGCAAAGCTGGTCCCCGGCTCGAACAGCGGCGGGCGGGAATTGGCCAAGTCGAAGATTTCCTGAGACGTAAAGCCCTTGATCGGATTTGCGTAGAAGATTTTCAGGAATTCCGGGTTGGTCACGTAGTCCGAAATGCCAGTAGTGCTGTTGGCGAGCATCCGCGGGGTGATCTTGTCGGCGCGCGGAAAGTCGGGCACCCACTTGTCGATCGGCTCGTCCAGGCTCAGCGTTCCTGCTTCGTTGAGCTGCAACAGTACTGTCGACAGCATCGGCTCCATCGGCTGGCCGACTCGCACTTGCATGTCACGCGTCGCGGGTACGCCGAGAGGAGACTCACCCACAGCTCCGGCGACGATCTCCTCGTCACCGCGCCATACGCCGAATACGGCGCCGCTGAGATCGAGCTCCGCCAGCTTGCCGCGAACAATATCGACGATCTTGCCGGTATCGGGATCGTCCGTGTGCACGACGTCAGGACCGTGCTCCGTCGATTGCTGTTCGCTGCTGCGATCCTCCGATCCGCACGAGATGGTGGCGAAGACGAGAACGATGCTGAGCGCGGTGGCCGTTCGACGCAGCCGGATACGAGTCGACATGCTCATGGGGTCGATCCCTTCGTGCGGAGGGTCGAGCGGGAGTCGCTGCTCAATGGGATTCTAGGCGGAGACTGTCGCAACCCAGGGAGGTTCCGACCGTTATTCGCAGGCCACCGTTCAGTCGAGTTGTGGAGTCGATCGGATATGCGGGACGTCCTGACCTGGCCTTCCGGAACCGAGGGCGACGTAAGCCGTTGAACGTGGGCTGCAGCTGGGTCTTCTCGTCCAGCTGTACCCCGAACATGAACCCCTGCACGCGCTCCCGATGCTCGGGAACACAGCGACAGGGTCGCCGCGACCGCAGGCGTCAGCGCGTCCGCCACAGTCGGCGCCTGTCAGCTCCCCATCAACCCGCGGTTGGGGATCTGACGAGATCACCCACCGCCCGCGGAATGACTCGGTGCACCGAGGCCGCGAAGCCGCATAATTGAGGTGCGAGGTGAGACCGTTGCGACAGACACCCTGGTTGACGACGACGATATTGCTCGGGTTCGTTGTTCTCCTGCTTGCAGTCCACACCGGCGGCGGTGCGTCGAGCGAACCCGGCAGGGACGCGGCGCGCATGCTCGATCCCGCCGGGCCGGTCCTCACCCTCACTCCGCCGCGCGGTCAGCCGGGCGACCGCATCCGGTACTACGCGACGAATCTCTCGACCTGCGGCGGACCGTGGGCGGTGGAGTTCGGCGATCGTGTCCTGGGCGAGACCCGTCAGGTCGGCAGCGTCGCCGACTTCCGCGCCGCGGTGCCGAACCGCGGCAGTCGCGGTTTCCAGGTGGCCGGGCTGCGGTGCCTGCCGATCCCGTCGATGGTGGTGCAAACGACGTTCGAGGTGCTCCCGGTGACACCCTCGTCGGAGCCGACCACCACCTGGACGCTGCCGCCACCACCAGAGCTGCCGACGCGGACGACGAGACCCACACCGACCCCCACCACCACGCTCACCGCTCCTGATGACGCGGAGCCGTAGTAGCGGCCGCACGCAACACTTCCCCGTCGATGGCCACTCGTCGACCAAATGGGCCCACCCCACACACCACAGACTGGAACCGAAATCCGTTCCTCGTAGATATTGTCGGCGCCCCGTACCGTTCGCTGCACGTGCGGGTGACGTGACCACGAGGTGTCTAGCCTCGCCGTGGTGACAAAGCTGCGGTGTCTATCGAGGTCAGGGTTCGCTGGATCGTGGCGCTGCCCGATTTCAGCAGCTTCGCGATGTCCTCGACGTGCGTGATGAGCCGTGAGGTGGGCCCGGAGATGTTGATGACGGCGGTGATCGTGTCGTTCCGGTCCCTCACCGGTGCACTCACCGAGGTCAACCCGATCTCGATTTCCTCGCTGGCGACGGAATACCCCTGCGCTCGTTCGGTTTTCAGTCTTTCGAGGAGTTCGTCCAGATTCATCGGGGCGGCGAGCGTCGAGATCGGAGTCAGCAGGTCCTCGGCGGTCAATGCTTCGACGAGTTCGTCGTCACTGTCGAAGAGCAGCGCTCGCCCGGATGCGCTGCAATGCATCGGGGAACTACGGCCGACCCACCCGCCGGCCCGAAGCGACTGATGGGACTCCTCCCGGAGCACTGTCAGGGATCGGTTTCCCTGCTGCACGGACAGCAACGCCACCTCACCGACCCGTGAGACGAGGGTCTGCAGGACGGGCCTCGACGCCCGCAGCAGCGGGGTGTCGCCGGCACCGGTGGCGAGGACCAGCAGGGACCAGCCGAGCCGGTAACGCTTGCTGTCGGCGAGTTGTTCGACCAGTCCGCCACGCTCGAGCGCTTTGAGCATGCGCGAGACCTGGCTCCGCTCGCGCCCGACCGCACGCGACAGGTCGCTGACGGAGTGCTCGCCGTGGGCGTTGCCGCCGCGCCCGAACGCGCGCAGCAATGCGGCCACTCGTTCCGCACTCGATTCCGACATCGATTCGGCCTTTCGTTGCTGTGTGAACAACACTATTTCATGGGATTTACGCAAACCACCAGCAAGCCGAAAAAAGTGTTGCTGTGTCAGCACGGCTGGTTGGACGTGATGCGTGCGATTCATACAGTAGTCACCACTCCCCCAGTGGTTCGCGTCACACGAAAGGTTCACCCATGGCCATCACACAGACCACCGCCGAGGCGACAACCCGGCTCTACGGTCAGCAGACTGCCCTCTCGCTCGGGAACTTCCCCGGACCCGGTCGAACCTTCGGTGATGTGCCCGTGTTCGTCCGGAACTATGCGCTGGTGAAACTGGCCGCCGCCCGCGCCAACTACGAGGTCGGTGTGCTCGACGAATCCAGGAAGGATGCGATCGTCGCGGCGTGCGAGGAGATCGCGACCGGAGCGCATGCCACCCAGTTCCCTTCGGCGTTGCTACTCGGGGGCGGCGGCACCACCACGAACATGAACGTCAACGAGGTCATCGCCGCCCGGGCATCACAGCTGCTCAGTGCGCAGGTGCACCCGAACGACCACGTCAATGCCTCGCAGTCGACGAACGACACCTACCCGACCGCGATGGCCTTGACGGTGCTGGATCTGGCACAGCGTCCACTGGAGGCGCTCGAGGAACTGGCGACCGCGCTGGAGGTGAAGGGCGCCGAGTTCGACGAGACACCGCATTTGGGGCGAACGTGCGTGCGCGATGCCGTCATCCTCACCGCAGGCCAATCCCACCGCGCTCAAGCGTCGGCGATTCGTCGAACGGCCCGCGCTCTCGGCGACGCGGTCGCGGACATGCATGCCGTTGCGCTCGGGGCGACCGCGGTCGGGACCGGGCTCGGCGCTCCGGAGGGCTACCGCGCGATCGCGGTGCGCGAACTCGCGTCGGTGGCCGGCCGGAATCTCGAGCCCGCCCCCGACCTGTTCGACGCCCTGGCGAACCTCGATCCGTATGCCGCCATCGCCGATGCCGGCGCACGCGCCGGTCTGACCATGGCGAAGATCGCCGCCGATATCCGCCTGCTCTCGTCCGGTCCCGCCGGCGGCTTCGGGGATCTGACGATCCCTGCCGTGCAGGCGGGGTCGTCGATCATGCCGGCCAAGGTCAACCCGGCGATACCGGAGTATGTGATGCAGCTGAGCTACCGGATCCGGGGCGCGGCCCACACCGTCGAATGCGCAGTGGCCGCCGGCGAGCTGGAGCTGAACATCATGGAACCGGTGATCGTCGACTCGATCGTCACCATCCTCGACGACATCACGGCCGCCGCAACCTCGTTCGCCCACCG
This sequence comes from Rhodococcus wratislaviensis, assembly GCF_900455735.1. Classification (GTDB taxonomy): domain Bacteria; phylum Actinomycetota; class Actinomycetes; order Mycobacteriales; family Mycobacteriaceae; genus Rhodococcus_F; species Rhodococcus_F wratislaviensis. The sequence goes on from NZ_UAUI01000001.1 coordinate 530,212, forward strand.
CTGTGTCGCCGGCATCAGCTGGGACGGCCCGCGCCGCGAGGAGAACCTCCGTGGCGCCCTCGACTCCTGGGTCACCCTGTCCGCCACCACCGGCTACGAAGCCACCACCACCCGCTACCACGATCAGGCGCAGACCGCCCCCGTCTCGAATGGCGCCCGCCATGACTAATCTCTCCGACCGCACGCTCTCTCCCGTTGCCTATGAAGACGCCCCGCTGACGAAGTTCCAGATCAAGGTCACCATTGCCGGCACCGGCGGGCAGTTCAGTGACGGATTCATTCTCGGCATCATCGGTATCGTCATCACCGCCTCCACCGGCGCCCTCGGCCTGACTCCGCTCTGGGTCGGTCTCCTCGGTGCCGCCACACTCGCGGGGCTGTTCGTCGGCGCGATCGTCACCGGCCCGATCGCCGACCGAATCGGACGCCGCGGCATATTCGCGTGGGACATGCTGATCTTCGCGGTCCTGTCCGCGATCCAGTTCTTCATCGAATCGCCCTGGCAGCTGCTGGTGCTGCGGCTCCTGATCGGGGTGGTCCTCGGTGCCGACTACGTGGTGAGCAAGTCCCTCGTCACCGAACACGCCCCTCGCAGTTTCCGCGGCCGGCTGATGAGCCTGCTCGCGGTGGCCTGGGCCACCGGCTACGTTGCCGCCTACCTCGTCGGTTACCTACTCACCCAGCTCGGCGGCGAGTCCTGGCGATACATGCTCGCCGCCAGCGCCGTTCCTGCTCTGCTGATCTTCTGGTTCCGCCTCGGGGTTCCGGAGTCCCCGCTGTGGCTGACTCAGCACGGCCGAACCGAGGAGGCCGCCGCCGTCGTTCGAACCCACCTCGGCGCCGACGTGCTCCCACCCCCCGTGGAGGTCACCCCGATCAAGCGCCGCGGGATGCGGGTGCTGTTCACACCGAAGTTCCGCAAGCGCACCGCGGTCGGCGCCCTGTTCTACGTCTGTCAGGTCATTCCGTTCTTCGCCCTGGGCACCTTCTCACCGCAGGTAATGGAATCGTTGGGGGTGACCAGCAAGCTCGGCGCCGGGGCCGCCTACAACACCTTCCTGCTCATCGGAGCCGTCATCGGGCTGCTGATCATCGACCGGCTCTCCCGTCGGTCGTTCCTGATCGGGACGTTCTTCCTCGGCGCCGCGCTCCTCGCCGCCCTCGTCGCCTTCGCAGACACCAGTCCCGTCGTCGCCGTCGTCATCTTCGCGCTGTTCGCGTTGGTCCTCGCCGCCGCGGTGAACCTCGAATACGTCTACCCGCCGGAGCTGTTTCCCACCGACCTGCGCGCGTCCGGTGTCGGAATCGCGGTCGCCGCCAGCCGCATCGGATCCGCCGCCAGCACCTTCCTGCTCCCGATCGTGGTCGCCCAGTACAACGTCGACGTGGCGCTGATCGCATGCGTCGTCGTCCTGACCATCGGTGGCCTCATCTGCTGGGCATGGGCTCCGGAAACCGGTACCGAGTCGCTCGGTGAGGTCGCCGAACAGGTCCAGAAGGAATCCGATGACCACCCCCACCACTGACCCGGGCACCTGGCACCCCGCCCGGATCGACGCGGCCGCCGCAATTTGCGGCGATGTGAGATGAAAACACATCCCCGGTGGGGGTGCACGCGTGCTATCGAAAGGGCCGGTCTACTCAGACCCCAGGGTGACTGCTTCTGCTTGCCCCGTCGGCGCACACTCGCGATGTCCGATCGCGCGCGCACGCCCAGTCAGTACAACCTCGACTTGCTCGGCCGCGGCGCCGGGGTACAGGTGAGCGCGAACTTGAAGATGCCCTCATCAGTCGGCTCACCCATTCCTCAACGAGTTCGGTGGTGGCTTTTCCTTCGTCGGACGCCAGCACCAGCTCATAGTCGGGAACTTCGAAGCATGAACTCGTTCCTGCCATCGGTCCGCTCGTCGGACGGAGAGTGTTTCGCGGTCTCCCCGACAGAAGAATGTGCAGCCCAACGTGAATGGAGATCGATCATCGAACGTCCTCTTCGGCGAACCCACTCCCGAGTCGGCGTTTGATCGCCGTCAGGTACCGCGCGGCGTCGGCGCCGTCGATGATGCGGTGGTCGTAGGACAGCGACAGGCACGCCATCGATCGGACATCGATCCGGAGTGCTCCGGCGGCGTCGCGGGTGGGGACGACACGGTCGACGGCGGACCCGATCCCGAGGATGGCGGATTGTGGCTGGTTGAGGATCGGGGTATCGAACAGTGCACCGCGGCTGCCGGTGTTGGTGATGGTGAACGTGCCCCCGGACATGTCGTCGGGACGGATCGTTCCCGACCGAACGCTATCTGCGGAATCCGAGATCTACCGGGCGAGCTCTGGGATCCGAAGCGCACCTGCATCTCTGATAACGGTCACCATCAGGCCCTTGTCGGTGTCGACAGTCATCCCTAGGTGCACCGCCGAGTGGTAGGTCACCTCGGTGCAGTCGGTGTTCAGGGAGGAGTTGATCACCGGGTGCTCGTCGAGCGCCTCGACTGCGGCGGCGGCGAAGAACGGCAGGAACGACAGTTTCACCCCGGTCCGGTGGTGGAAAACCTCCTTCTCCCGGTTGCGCAGCCGGGCGATCTCGGTGACGTCGACCTCGACGACGGTCGTCAATTGGGCTGATGTCTGCAGGGATTCGAGCATCCGCCGTGCGATGATCCGGCGGATCCGGGGCAATGTCTCGACGCGATCGGCAGTACCGGACACCGCGACCGGGTGGGGTTCGGGCGCGTGCTCCGGCATTGCCTTTTCGGCCCCGCCGTCGCTGATCACCGCGATGGCGCCGCCGGTTGCGACCAGTGCGTGCTCGGGAACCAGGATGTCCAGAACGATTCCGGCGGCCGGAGACGGGATCTCGGTGTCGACCTTGTCGGTGGCCACCTCGAGCAGCGGCTCGCCCGCCTCGACCCGGTCCCCTCGGGCCTTGAGCCAGCGGGTGATGGTCGCCTCGGTGACGTTCTCGCCGAGCGACGGCAACACCACCGTGGTGCCTGTCTGTGTCGTGGTCATTCTGGGTCTTCCTGGGTTAGTCGACGAGGTCGAGCACGGTGCGGACGACGGCATCGGTGTCGATGCCGTGGTAGCGGTAGACGTCGTCGAGGGAACCGACCTGCCCGAACCGGCTGACACCGAGCGCGGCCCCGGGGACGTGGTTGATCCCGGTCAGGAACGCGAGGGTGTGCGGGTGCCCGTCGAGGACGGTCACCATCGGTGTGGCCCGGCCGGCGGGGAACACCTGGTCCAGGATCCAGGACGGGCCGTCGGCGAGGCCGCGGCGGGCCTGCACCGCCTCGAACAGCAACCCGGGACTGGTCACACACACCACATCCGCGGCGATGCCCTGCTCGGCCAACCGGTCCGCGGCCGTGAGGGTTTCGGTGATCACCGCACCCATGCCGACCAGGGTGACCGCCGGTGTGTCGGTGCGGCGGAGGGTGTACGCGCCGGCGACGACCTGACGGCGGCGGCGTTCCCGGGCCGCGGGGTCGGTGGGGACGGCGGCGAGGGTCTGATCGACCGGGCGGGTCGACAGGCGCAGGTACGACGAGGAGCCGTCCGGGCGGCCCAGCCGGGAGATGCTGTCGAGCAGCGTCCACTCGACGTCGATCGCGAACGCGGGTTCGTAGCTGACGCACCCGGGTTGCTCGAGGCCGATCGACGGGGTCTTGATCGACTGATGCGCCCCACCCTCCGCGGCCAGGGTCACCCCGGACGGGGTGCCGACCAGGATCGACTGCCCACCCGCATAGATCCCATACGACCAGGGCTCGAGGGCCCGCTCGACGAACGGGTCGTACATCACCCCGATCGGGAACAGCGGTTGTCCCCACCGACTCCACGTGGCGCCGAGTTCACCCATCAGGCCGACCAGGTTCGTTTCGGCGATGCCCAGTTCCATGTGCTGCCCGGTGGGCTTTTCCCGCCAGTGCATGATCGTCTCGGCGTCGTCGTCGAACCAGTTGCGCCGCTCGTTCGGCGACCACACCCCGACCTTGTTCAGCCACCCCGCCAGATTCGTGGTGGAGGAAACGTCGGGGCTGACGGTGACGACCCGCTTCGCCGCCTCGGGGGCCTGACGGGACAGGTCCAGCAGTGCCCGACCCAGTGCGGCCTGGGTGGTGGACGTCCCCGACGGGGTGCGACCGATGTCGGCCGGCACCGCGGGCGGGGTGCCGAATTCGACCTTCTCCCGCCGCAACCTGTCCGCGGTCGCCGCACACACCCTGCCCGCCGCACTACCGGCCTCGAACCGGGCCCACGGGTCCGCCGGGTCCATCCCCAACTCCGCGGCCAGCTGCTCGTACTGCTCCACCGTCAGCAGCGACGAATGATTCTGCGGATGCCCCTGCGTCGGCAGACCGCGGCCCTTGATGGTGTAGGCGATGATCACCGTCGGGCGGGTGTCGTCGATCTGCCCGTACGCCGCGCGCAGGGCGTCCAGGTCGTGGCCACCGAGGTTGCGGATGGCCCGGAGCAGGGTGCCGTCGTCCAACTCGGCGATCAGCGACGCGATCGCCGCGGCGTCGGGGCCGTCCCCGGGCAACCGGTCCCGGACCTGCGCGGCGTCACAGCGCAGCAGCCGCTGGTATTCGGGGTTGGGCATGTCCAGGATCCGGGTCCGCAGCGCCGGCCCACCGGTCCGGGTGAACAGCGACTCGAGCAGGGTCCCGAACTTCACGGTGAGCACCTGCCACCCGGCGGCCGAGAACATCGCCTCGAGCCGGCCGGCGGCGATGTTCGGCACCACCCGGTCCAGGGACTGCCGGTTCAGGTCCACGATCCACACGATCTCACCGAGTTCGGCAACGGAGGTGTCGAGGATCGCCTCCCACACCGCACCCTCGTCCAGCTCGGCGTCCCCGACCAGCGAATACTGCCGACCCGTGCCCGCCGAACCGATCTGGGTATTCACGTAGCGGCGGGCGATGGCACCCCAGATCGGGGCCGTCGCCCCGATCCCCACCGACCCGGTCGAATAGTCCACCGGATCCGGGTCTTTCGACCGGCTGGGGTACGACTGCAGGCCACCGAACTCCCGCAACGTCGTCAGATACTTCTCGTCCAGCTCCCCGAGCAGGTAATTGATGCCGTGCAGCACCGGAGAGGCATGCGGTTTCACCGACACCCGATCCCCCGGCCGCAACTGCTCGAACCACAGCGACGTCATGATCGACACCATCGACGCGCACGACGCCTGATGACCACCCACCTTCAACCCCGACGGGTTCGGACGAACCCGGTTGGCGTGGTGGATCATCGACGTCGCCAACCACAACACACGCTGCTCGATCTCCACGAGTGTGTCCGGCTTCATCGATGTGGAGGTGAGTTGGTCTGATGGGCCAATTGTGATCGTGGAGTTCATGAATTCGTCCTTGCCTCTGAGTTCCCGGCACCGGCCCGAGCTGCCGGCAGTCCGCCCCGACTGTGTGCTGGCGGAGTGGCTACTACAGTCCCCTGATGCGTGCCTTGTCCCGCTCCGGGTTCGCGAATATGACAACAATAATTGCGGCGACGGCGCCGATGACGCCGATGAGCTGGAAGGCCTGCGCATAGCCCTCCGCCTTCGTGGTGGCATTGTCAACCATGACGCCTGTCATGTAGGGCGCAATCAACCCTCCGATCGCCATGATCGCGAGGAACATTCCCATCGTGCCTGCCGTCTGCTGTGGAGGGCACAACTCGGATATCGCAGAGTTGAGTAGGGGTACCGTCGCTGCGACACAGGCATACCCGACCGACACGGTCGCAACTGCGAGTGCGGGGGTACCGATCTGGGGAAGGAAGACGAGTACCACTCCACCGACCAGGACACCGGTCGCAGGTAAAACGATACGCAAGGCTCGCGAGGTGGCCCCTCGCTGCAGCAGCCTGTCGGTGATTGTTCCAGCGGAGAGCATGAGGACCAGGCCCAAGACCGACGGGAGCGCGAACATCGATCCGGCCTGCAACGCGCTGTAGCCAAGTCCGACCTCGAAGTAGGACGGCAACCATGTCAGCACGACGGTGGACAGAGCGTAGATCGCCATGATGAGGATGGAGCATGAAACAAATGTGCGCGACAGCAGGATTCGAGACCACGGGACGCTCGGTTCAGTGGCCTCAGGCTGGATGTCGCCGGAGACGGAGGCCACCTTCTTTGTGTAAGGGCCCTCCGTCCAGGTGAGCATCCACACGACCATCCACACAGCGCCGAGCACCGTAAGCGAGACGATCGCCGCCCGCCAACCCATCTCGATGGTGATATACGCAAGGGCGGGTGCGAGGGCGATCTTTGCTACGGATGCGGCCCCGCCGACGAACGCACTCGGCAGCCCCCGCTTGACTGGCGGATGCCATGAGTAGGCAGCGGTGTGAACAAGCGCGGTACTCGGGCCTTCCGTCAGCCCAAGCAGCATGCGTGAGACGAGAAGAACCGTCATACTCGCCGCAAGCACGAGGGGCAACATGACGACCGACCATGCGGCGGCGAGGATCAGCAACGCCCAACGCAAACTGGTGTACCGGTTGATCACGCCGGCAAAGAAGCCACCGATCGTGAAGGCCAGGAAGAACATGCTGCCGACGAGTCCGACCTGGGCGGAGGTCAATCCCAACTCCCGCGCCAGCGGCTGAGCGATGATGCCGAGGACGGCTTTGTCTGCGTAGTTGACGACGTACAGGGCTGCGAGCAGAACTGTCATCTGCCAGGCGCGTGTGCGGCTGACGCCACTCGGGCGGGGCGGTGAATCGACAGGTGCCTGCCGTTCCGAAATGGATTCGTTGAGATTCACGAGAGCTCACTTTCGATGCGAAGCGAAGAGGTACTGGGGCGGAGAGCGTTTCCAGGTAGCCGACGACGAGCGAGTTCACGTCAGGCGGGGCCGTGGATTCAATGGGCAATGAATTCGAGATGCGGTCAGGCCGCGGTGATCCCGTCGACGTTGACGGGGACCGGCGGATTCTCGGTGGCGGCTGATCCCGGAAGCGCGGATCGTTGCCGGGCACCGCGAGGCTGGTAGGGCGTTCGGCCGGGGAAGCCGACCGTACCCATGTCAGTTTGACGCACCTTCGGCTGCGCTTGCCGACTAGCGCCCGAGTAGTGCGTCGGAGATGATCTTGAGTTGAATTTCGGATGTGCCCTCGAAGATCTTGGTGAGCCGCGCGTCGCGCCAATAGCGTTCGACAGCAAAGTCGGTGGTGTATCCGGCACCACCGTGGATTTGTATTCCTTCACTGGTGACCCGCTCGGCCATCTCGGTCGCGAACTGTTTCACCATCGACGCCTTCACACTGGTGCGTTGGCCCGCGTCGACCTCGGCGCATGTTTGGTACATCAGCGCGCGGGCAGCTTCGATCTGCGTGGCCATGTCGGCGATTTTGAAGCGGATCACCTGCTTGTCGGCGATCGGTTTACCGAACTGCACCCGCTGGCGGGCATAGTCGATCGAGTCCTCGAGCGCGCCCCGTGCCAGGCCGATGGCTCTGGCTGCAGTGTGGATTCGAGCGATGTCCAGGTCACTCATGGCTATCGCGAATCCCTTGCCTTCCTCACCCAGCATCATGCCGGGTGCGACGTAGGCGTTGTCGAAGGACAGTTCCCAGGTCTTCCAACCGTGGTAGCCGATCTTTCGCACCGGGTTTCCGGTTACTCCTTCGGGCAATGCACCGCGTGGCTTCGGCATCAGGAAGCAGCTGATGCCGTCGGAGCGACGCTTGGGGTCGGTGCCGAGCGGGCCGGTCCGGGCGAACACCTGGAGGTAGTCCGATCCGTCTGCGAACGTGCACCACATCTTCTGGCCGGAGATCCGCCAGCCGTCGGCGTCGCGCTCTGCTCGGCAACGCATGTTGGCGACATCCGATCCGGCATCTGCCTCGGACAGTGCAAATGCGCTGAGGAAGTCCCCCGTGGCCATGAGCGGGAGGTACTTCGCACGCTGCTCGTCATCGAAACCCTGGGTGAACTGCTGGCCACGAGCGATGATGCTGGCCACGCTCATCCACCCGCGGGCGAGTTCCTCCACAACGATCGCGTACTCGAATACACCCATTCCGAGGCCGCCGTATTCCTCTGGGATCAGAATCCCGAAGAATCCCAAGTCGGCCATCTTGCGACGCAACGCTGCCGGAATTTCCCCGGCGACAGGGTCTAGTTCGTTGGCGACTGGGAGGACCTCCTTCGCGACGAACTCTCTGGCCAGTGCCTGAATGGCCAGTCGGTCCTCGGTCAGGTATGTGGCCCGTCGTCCCGCCGTGTCCGTGTCGGTACTCACCGCTACTACTCCTCTGTCTACCTAGCTTTGTCTGCCTGGATGATGTGTCGCGATCCGCACACGGGTGTCGAGTGGCGTGTCGGTTCGTGTCGGATAGGGATGCCATGTACATGCTCGGCGCAACCCCCTGAACCCTCAGCTCCGAACGATTCTTCACTTTTCCCGCTCACAGTGTCGCGTGTCAAGCGTCACACCGCGAAATACTCACATCACCCGAAGAATCTGCCGCCAGGCCCGCACGTACTCGCAGACAGGCCGATCACGCAGAGGACCAGCCCGACACTCGCGGAAATGCAGTCGACCGGAGACCTTGCCTGCACCGACCCATGCCGCGTGGGGTAACACGTCCGCTCTCCCACGACGCTCGTCGGCACCCCCACGAGCGAAAGATGCAACACTTTAGTTCCAATTGATTCTTTACTTATTGTCGAACGCGGGTCAGTATGAACCCATGAATCTGAGTATCTGGCAGATATTCCGCGCACTCGCGGACGCCCACCCCCAGCTCGAAGCCGTGATCGATCACCAGCGAAGATTTACGTATCGCGACCTCGGGGAGCGAGCCACGCGACTGGCCAACGTACTGACCGAACACGGTCTCGGAACCCGTGTTCCTCGGTCCGAGCTGAACCCGTGGGAACTCGGCCAAGACACCGTGGCCCTGTTAATGCACAACGGCGTCGAGTACGCCGAGAGCCTGTTGGCCGCGTCCGCCTCCCGAGTGGCTTCGATGAACGTCAACTACGCGTACACGCCGGCCGAAATGGAGTACGTGCTCAACGACGGCGGCGCGGCCGCCGTCGTCTACCACGCCCGCCTTGCTCCGGTGCTTGCGGAAGTGCTTCCGCGACTACGGAGAGAACCTCTGCTGATTCAGGTGGCCGACGACTCGCACACGCCCCTCCTTCCGGGGGCACTGGATTACGAAGAAACACTGTCGGACTCGTCGACAAGACTGCGCGCAACCGAACACTGCGGCGACGACATCCAGATGATCTACACCGGCGGGACCACCGGAATGCCCAAAGCCGTGTTGTGGCGCCAGGACGATGTGTGGTCGGCCTGCCTCGCCCGGGGCGATCACCGATACGGGACCACGATCGACGAACTGGTGGCCTACGTCGGCTCGCGCGAGCGGGGCAAGATCGTGGTGTGCGTTCCTATGATGCATGGATCCGGCGCATTCCAGACCTTCAGTGGCCTGGTCTACGGCGACACCCTCGTCTACACCGGCGAACAGGGACACTTCCGGGCCGACGATGTTCTGGACACGATCGCACGCGAACGCGTAACGAGCCTGCTGATGATCGGCGAAGCCTACGCCAAACCGCTCGTCGCCGAACTCGCCACAGGACGCCACGACATCTCCAGCCTGCGCCTGGTGCTCTCAGGTGGTGCACCAATCACCCAACGAAGCAAGCAGGCGCTGACCGCCGCACTGAAGCCCGCCGCATTCATCGAATTGATGGCGGCGTCCGAAACGGGGAGCGCACTCGAACGGCACGATGCAACCGGAGCAGACCTCCCCAACGGCGTCTTCCGGCCTCGCCGGGGCGCCGGGGTATCCGTCCTCGATGTGACCCGCACCCACAAGCTCGAGGCGGGGCACAGCGAACCCGGATACCTCGCCAAGGCAGGCTCGCTGCCGCTGGGTTACCTGGGCGACCAAGCCAAGACCGAGGCAACGTTCACGACCCTCGACGGGCAGCGCTATTCCGTTCCCGGCGATCTGGCACGGCTACGCGCCGACGGACTTGTCGAGTTGTTGGGTCGAGATTCGGCAACCATCAACACCGGCGGCGAGAAAGTTTTCGCCGAAGAAGTCGAGGAGGCCCTGACTATGCATCCCTCCGTGGCGGACGCCGCGGTCGCGGGCAGGCCGAGTGAGCGCTGGGGCCAGGAGGTGACCGCGATAGTCGAGATCGCCGCCGGAATCGAGATCACCGACGAGGAAATCAAAGCCTCCGCTGCCGAATCCATCGCCCGATACAAGCTGCCGAAGAAGATCATTCGCGTCGACAGGGTGCAACGCACAGCGAATGGCAAGATCGATCGGCCGTGGGCAAAGAAGGTTGCCGCCGACGGCCTGCTCTGACACAGACAGCCACGACTGGCCGGGAACCTCGTTCCCGGCCAGTCATTTTCGTGGAACGGTCAGCCCGCAACGCAGCGGATCACGTGCTGTTCGGTCAGTTCGTCGACTTCGGTCTCGGACAGCCCGAGCTCGGACAGCACCTCGCGGGTATGGGCGCCCAGTCGTACTGCCCCGGCAGGCTCGGCGGCCGGTGTGCCCAGAAACCTCGGCACGGGGGCCGGCTGCAGCATCCCGTCGGAAGCCCTGACGAAGGTTCCACGCTCCATGTTGTGCGGATGAGCGGCCGCTTCGGCAATGCTGAGGACCGGGCTGATGCAGGTCTCGGCGCCGTCGAAGACCGTCATCCACTCGTCACGGCAACGCGCTGCAAAGACCTCGGCGATTCGCGCCGTCATCGCCGGCCATGCCGCGTGGTTCATCTGGTCGGCCAGCAACGGTTCATTCGCCAGCCCCAGCCCGGCCAACAACGCCGAGTAGAATTGCGGTTCCTGACATCCGACCGCGACATAGCCGTCGTCGGCGCATCGATAGACCCCATACCAAGGTGCGTTGCCGGCAACGAAATTCGCTGTGTCACGGCCGTCCACCCAGCGGCCGAAGCTCAGCTCCCCGAATATTCCGGCCAGCTGTGACACCGCGCCGTCGACCATCGCCGCATCCACCACTTGCCCGACACCGGTCGCGCGCGCCGACAGCAAGGCCGCGGTCAGACCGTAGGCCAGCATCATCCCTCCCCCGCCCATGTCTCCTACCAGGTTCAACGGGATGATGGGCGGCCCTCCCGCCGTACCGGTGTTGTGGAGGACTCCACTCAACGCCAAGTAATTCACATCGTGCCCAGGTACCTGAGCGAACGGGCCGTCCTGTCCCCAGCCCGTCATCCTGCCGTACACCAGCGCGGAATTGGCCGCGCACAAAGCGGTGGGCCCGACGCCGAGCCGTTCGGCGACGCCCGGGCGGAAACCTTCGATCACTGCGTCCGCATCGACGGCCATCCTTCGGACGAGATCCACGCCCGCAGCAGTCTTCATGTCGACGGTCACCGATCGCTTGTTCCGGTGCAGTACGGGGAACGGTGTGCGCCGACCGGTGAGCTGAGGAGGATCGAGCCGGATGACATCCGCGCCTTGATCCGCGAGGAGCATTCCACAGTACGGAGCCGGGCCGATTCCTCCGAGTTCCACTATCCGCAGACCGGCCAGAGGTCCGGTTGATCTCTTCGGTATCACAGCAAGCACCTCAACTTCTCCGACGGGGTACACGCGTGGGCCAGGGTGGGCAACCACGCGGGGGCGTAATAGGAAGCGGACTGCTTCACGTAAGTCGTCGCCCATGGCGGTCGTTGCTCGGACTACACCGCCAGACCGTGACACTACACCCGATTGCTTTTATACATCCATCGCCGACTCTCGTCTTTCAAGAGCATCAACTCGAAGATCACTCGGATCGATTGGCAAAACGAATCTTTACAAGAGTTGGTCAGATACCTAGGATTGCGCAGTAAGGAACCCGACACTGGCGCGAGTGGGACGCACACCCCTGTAACGCAACGAGCACACGTTGCGTTTGTCCCGTCCCGAAGCGACGGCCAATGCCGTTGGCGAACGTCGATGACGCTACGCAAGCCCTTCACTGCGCGGGTCTCATCGACAACCCGCGCTCTCGCCACGAGGGCAGAGGAAAGGTAGCTTTTCGATGACAGAGGTCACGACGATGAACTTGCCTCGTTCACTGACTTACCCGCATGTAGGCGTCGACGCGGCCGTCGACGCCGCCGGCCGCGCCTACGGCGATCGCATCGCCTTGCGCGACGGAGCCGAGACACTGACCTTCGCCGAACTCGCCGATCGGGTCCGGCGCGTTGCCGGCGGACTGCGCGAGCGCGGGATCGGCACCGGCGACATTGTCATGATCCACCTGCCCAACTCGATCTGGCACGAGGTCGCCTACTTCGGCATCCTCGCCGCCGGGGCCGCCGCAGCGCCGGTCAACCCGGCGCAGCCCCCCATCGCCCTCCGGCAACAGATGGCGGACCTGCGGGTAACCGCGGCAGTCACCGGGTCCAGCTGCGGAACACGACTGGCCGACGCCGGGACCGAGGACCTGCGACTGATCGTCCACATCGGTCCCGCCAGCCCCGGCCTCACTCCATCCCATCTCGTCGACTTCACCGAACTTCTTGCCGCACAGCCGATCATCGAGAAATTGACGACGCCGGACACACTCGCTCACCTGCAGCTCACGGGTGGCACGACCGGACGCTCCAAAGGGGTCCGGGTCCTGCATCGCAACATTCTTGCGCACGCCGTTCAGCAGGCGGCATGGCGAGCCGGCCATCAGGTCCGGATAGACAACTCCGAAGATCTCACACTCGAACCGCTGGCGTCCGCCGACGACTTCCCCCTCCATCCCGGCAGGGACGTGCAGGTATCCACCGCACCGATGTTCCACGGGCTGGCAATGGTGAGCCTGGTTCTGAACATCCTCTGCGGCACGACAACGGTCCTTTTCGGGCGGTTCCAGGCCTCGGCATACCTCGCCGCCGTTGAGGAGCATCGAGCCACGTACATGACCGGCGCACCCGCGTTCTACCACGCTCTTCTGGCCGCCCCCGACCTCGAATCATACGACCTGAGTTCGGTCCGGCTGGCGTACGGCGGTGGCGCCCCGATGGACAGCAACACCCTGACCCGGCTTCGCCGGGCACTGCCCTGCGCCGTCGTCGCCGAGGGCTACGGGTTGAGCGAAGCAACCGGCAGCCTCGCCTCGATGCGGTTGACGCGTCCCTCCGAGAACCCCAAGGGCACGGTGGGCACGCCAACCCCCGACACTGTCCTGCAGATCCGCTCGGAGGACGGCCGAACACTGCTCGAACCCGGCGAGATCGGTGAAATCTGGGCGCGGGGACCGCAAATCACAGACGGCTACCATGGCGACCCTCAACTGACTGCGAAGCAGTTCGACGGCGGCTGGCTGCGCACCGGAGACCTCGGCCACCTCGATGACAAGGGCTTTCTGTTCCTTGCCGGCCGGGCCAAGGACATGATCATCTACAAGGGCTACAACGTCTACCCACAACACTTGGAAGAAGTTCTGGCCGACCATCCGGACGTCGCCGAAGTATCGGTGGTCGGCACCGCCGTCGAAGGGGTCGGTGAGACCCCCGTGGCTTTCGTCGTCGTCCGCGCCGGCGCCGAACACCGCAAGACGCTGCTCACCGAGTTGCTGGCACATGTTTCCGAACGGGTAGCGCCCTACCAACGAATCCACGCGGTGCACGTGGTCGATGCGATGCCGCTCTCGGCTACCGGAAAAGTGCTCAAGGCTGCATTGAGGGAACTTCTGCCAGAACAAATCAACGAGATCAGGAGCTGAAGACACATGCGGGATGCAGTCATTGTGGACGCGGTTCGGACCGCAGTCGGTAAGCGGGGTGGGTCGCTGGCCCGGACACACTCGGCCTCGCTGGCCGCTCATGTCCTGGTCGCGCTGGCCGACCGCACAGGTCTGGAACCGGCTCTTGTCGACGATGTGGTCTGGGGCTGCGGCAGCGCAGTGGGAATGCAGGCCGGCTGTATCGCCCGCGGTGCGGTCCTCGCGGCGGGCTGGCCCGAATCCGTCCCGGGTGTGACGGTGGACCGCCAATGCGGTTCGTCGCAGCAGGCCGTGCACCAGGCCGCCGCGGGCGTCGTGTCCGGGCAGTACGACATCGCGGTCGCCGGCGGAGTGGAAGTCATGAGTGCCGTCCCGCTCGGAGCCAACCGGCTGGACGGGAGCTGCGGTGAACCATACGGTCCGGATGTGTGGAACCGCTATGACGGCGTTCGGTTCCATCAGGGCGTGGGAGCCCAAATGATCGCCGATGAGTACGGCATCACGCGCACCGAGATGGACCAGCATGGATTCGACTCGCATGCCCGTGCCGCCGCAGCCCAGGACGAGGGGCGCTTCGTTGGACAGATTGCTCCGATCAAGGTGACCGGCGAGGACGAGCGCGTGTACGTTTTCGACACCGACGAGGGTGTACGTCGCAGCACCACGATGGAGGCCTTGGCCCGGCTCGGACCCGCCTTCGGTGAGGGTGGCACCATCACGGCTGGAAATGCCTCGCAGATCTCCGACGGCGCCGCAGCTCTACTCATCACGACCAGCGAGCTGGCCCGGGCGTACGGCTGGACCCCGATGGCCCGGATCCACACAGCTGTGGTCGCCGGCACCGACCCTGTCACGATGCTCAAGGGTCCGATCCCTGCCACCGCCAAGGCACTACGCCGCTCCGGTCTGAGCCTTCGAGATATCGGCGTCTACGAGATCAACGAGGCTTTCGCCTCGGTGTCCCTCGCCTGGACCCGGGCAACGGGGGCAGACTACGCACGTATGAACCCCCTGGGCGGAGCGATGGCCATCGGACATCCGATCGGAGGCTCGGGTGCGCGCATCATGACGACCATGGTCCATCACATGCACGACAACGGAATCCGTTACGGATTGCAGTCGATGTGCGAGGGCGGCGGGATGGCGAACGCCACGATTCTCGAACTTCTCTGACCCGCCGGAGCAGGACAGACACCAACACAAGGGGCGCTGGCCCACAAGGGAGAACCAATGACCGTCGTCTGGCCGAAGGGCATGCCCCACCATCTCGACTATCCGAGAGTGGGGATGGACGCGATTCTCGCGGGCGCGGCCCGCTCCTTCCCCGATCGGATCGCCTTGCGCGACGGAGACGACACGCTCACCTATGCCGAACTGCACGACGCGGCGCTCCGCGTGGCCGGCGGACTGCGAGCCCGTGGAATCGCACCCGGTGATGCCGTCGCCCTGCACCTACCGAACTCGATGTGGTTCATCGTCGCGTACTACGGGGTTCTGTGTTCGGGTGCCGCAGTGGCACCTCTCAGCACTGCTCAGCCCGCGACGGTACTGAAGCAGCAGTTGACGGACAGCGACGTCAAGGCTGTCTTCATCCATCCCAGCACCTGGTCGGTGTTCGGTGGGAACACCGCTCCGGAGTCGGTGCAGTTCTTCGTCGGGGTTCCCGGCACTGCCGTTGCCCCTGTTCCCGCTGAGCAGGGGTCCCCCGAACCGGCGCTGCCAGGCAGCCTGGTCGCCCTCGAGGACTTGCTCGGCACCGATCCGTTGCTCGGCTACCATGCCGATCCCGAACTGGTGGCACACCTGCAATTGACCGGTGGCACGACGGGGCTGCCGAAAGCCGTCCGTGTATTGCACCGGAACCTGGTCGCCAACACACTGCAGATCGGGTGCTGGAAGTCGGCCGCGCTCCCGGATTTGGACGAGGCGGGCAGGATCCGACTGCGCAGTGTGCCCAACGCCCAGACCAGGTACACACTCGAACCGGGACAGAGCGCGACGCTCGCAATCGCCCCGTTCTTTCACAGCCTCGGTTTGGTGGGCTACAACGTCCATGTTCTGCTCGGCACCACTGTGGTCCTTTCCGGACGCTTCGACCCGGACTGGGTGCTCGATGCCTTCGGTCGCTTCGGGATCAATTCCATCGGAGGCTCGCCAACGATGTTCTATGCGCTGCTGCACAGCCCGGTGATGGCGAAGGCGGACCTGTCCTCCGTGCGGTTGCTTTCGTCCGGGGCCGGGCCGATCGATACCGAATCCCAGAACCGTCTGCGTACAGCTTTTCCGAACGCGCTCATCGCGGACGCCTACGGATTGAGCGAGGCGACCGCACTCGTGACGACCACCCCGCTCGGCGAAAACGCATCGCTCGTGCCAAAGGGCAGTATCGGTGTTCCAGTGTTCGATACCGAAGTCGAGATCCGGGCCGAGGACCGGCGCACCGTTCTCGCCCAGGGCGAGACGGGCGAGCTGTGGGTACGCGGACCGCAGATCACAGACGGATATGATCGCCGGCCCGACCTTACCGCCGAACAGTTCGTAGACGGCTGGCTACGCACCGGTGACCTGGGGAGCGTCGACGAGAGCGGTTGCATTTCGCTCGCCGGACGCGCGAAGGACATGCTGGTCTACAAGGGCTACAACGTCTACCCGCAACCGCTCGAGGAAATCCTCTGCTCGCACCCCGCAATCGCCCAGGCCGCGGTGGTCGGCAAGAAGGATCCCGCAGCCGGCCAGGTGCCCGTGGGATTCGTGGTGCTGCAACCGCCCTACGATGACGCAATCCATTGTAGCCAAACCTTTCTCGACGATCTGATGGCCTTTGTCGCAGCCAGGGTTGCGCCATACCAGAAAGTCCGTGAGATCTACGTGGTCGATTCCCTTCCCTCGACTCCGACCGGGAAGATCCTCAAGACCAAGCTCCGTGACCGTCTCGAGTGCAACAGCGGCAGCTGACCGCTTGCCCCTCACACACCCATCCCGTACGCACAACAAGGAAATGCCCGATGCAGCGAACGCTCTTCACCGAAGATCACCATGCCTTCCGCGAATCAATTCGCGGTTTCCTCGCCAAGGAGGTCGTTCCGTACTACGCCCAGTGGGAGCGGGACGGAATGGTACCCAGAGATCTGTATCGCAAGCTCGGTGACATCGGATACTTCGGCATCGCAGTCCCCGAGCAGTACGGCGGTGCTGGAATCAGCTCGTACAAGTACCAGGCCGTCGTCGCCGAGGAAGTATCCCGGGTGGGAGTCAGCCTCGGCGCGGCCGGCGCTCATCTTCTACTCGGCCTCCCCTACCTCCTCGAGTTCGGCACCGACGAACAACGTCGACGGTGGATGCCCGGATTCATGTCCGGCGACATCATGACGGCCCTTGCAATGACCGAACCCGGGGCAGGTTCCGATCTCGCCGGAATCCGCACCAACGCAACCCTGTCCGCTGACGGTTCCCACTACGTCGTCAACGGCGCGAAAACCTTCATCAGCGGCGGCGCCCAGGCTGACCTGATCATTGTCGTCTGCCGCACATCCCCGGCGGCTGCCGACGATCGGCGTGCGGGACTGTCTCTGCTGTGCGTCGACACCAAGAGTGAGGGTTTCGAGGTCGGTCGCACCCTCGACAAGATCGGTATGCGCACATCCGACACCGCCGAACTGTCGTTCACGGACGTCACCGTCCCCGCGGAGAACCTCCTCGGGGAGGAGGGCATGGCGTTCAGCTACCTCACTCACAACCTCGTCCAGGAGCGGCTGGGTTGCGGATACACAAGCTTCGCCCAAGCCGCGGCGGCAATCGCCTTCACCACCCACTATGTTCAGGAGCGCAAGGTGTTCGGCAAGCTACTGTCAAGTTTCCAGAACACCAAGTTCGTCCTCGCCGAATGTGCCGCCGAAGTCGAAGCCGCCCAAGCGATGGTGGACAAGGCAGTGGAGCTCTTCGACGCACACGCGCTCGGCGCGGCAGACGCCGCGAAGGTGAAACTGTTCTGCACCGAGGTCGCCGGACGGGTGATCGACAAGTGCCTGCAACTGCACGGCGGCTACGGCTACATCCTCGAGTACCCCATCGCCCGCCTCTACACCGACACCCGCGTCAGCCGAATCTTCGCCGGCTCGAACGAAGTCATGAAGACGATCATCGCCAAGGACATGTACCTCTAGACCGAGTGAGGACCCAAGTCCGTCACATACAGGTGTCGCCCCCGACCGGCGGTCGGGGGCGACACCTGTATGTGACGCGCCGCGTCAGGCCTTGCCGCCGTTGACGTTCAGGCACTGCCCGGAGACATAGTCTGCGTCCTTCGTGCACAGCATGTAGACGGCGGCGGCGGCTTCCTGCGGAGTCCCGGGCCGCCCAACCGGGATCGTGGCGGCGGCACTGGCAGCGAACTGTTCGCTGACGCCGACCTTGATCTTGCGGCCGTCGATGTCCACGAACGCATCCCCCTGCCCCACGACCGCCTCCGTCATTCGAGTGAGGATCCAACCGAATGCGACAGCATTGACATTCACCTTGTAGCGGCCCCATTCCTTGGCGAGCGTCTTCGTGAGCCCGATGAGCCCGGCCTTTGCCGACGCATAGTTGGCCTGCCCGGCACTGCCGAAGACACCCGACGCCGAGGAGATATTGACCACCTTGCGGTGGTACTCGGTGGGGTTCGAGCGGATGTACGGTTGCGCGGCACGCAGGATCTGGAACGGCGCCCTCAGATGCACATCGAGGATGGCGTCCCACTGCTCGTCGGTCATCTTCTGAATCACGGTGTCCCAGGTGTAGCCCGCATTGTTGACAATGATGTCCAACCCGCCGAAGGCCTCGATCGCGCTGTCGGTGAATCGCGTCGCAAAGCCCTCCTCGGTCACCGACCCGACACAGGCGACGGCGTCGCCGCCGGCCGCCTGGATGTCTGCGACGGTGTCCTTCGCCGGAATCTCGTCGAGGTCGTTGACAACGACCCTCGCTCCCTCGGAGGCGAGTTTCAGGGCGATTTCTCGGCCGATTCCGCGCCCGGATCCGGAGACGATGGCGACTCTGTTGTCGAGGGTTCCCATGGGTGTCTACTTTCCTTGCTCAAACGAGGGATGTGCGATGGTCCGTCCCGGACAGGGGACGCACCCAACCCTATAAGTAAATTGTCGTTAGTTACAATACCCTGGAGGTGCAGCGAGCATTTTTGGCGAAAAATAGTGGTATCGCACCCTTGGCGCACGACACTTGGGTCATGCTGGCGTAAAAGTACGTCTCAAGTAATGTATCGTTAGACTATATCTGCACAGGTGCCACAACCATGAGATTGCACGGGGAACACGCACGACACTCGAACCCACGACAGAACGTTGCTTTACAAACAAAGTCGAAACTCCTAGCCGGACAGCAAGTCACAGATACAACGACCATGGAGCGGCTCGTCTGTATTCGACTGTGTCGCATAAAGAACGGCCCGGCTGGACCAGCCGAGCAGTCACCGACCAGCGCACCCGCATGGTGGTCGAAGTCCGGGACGCTGCTGCCCAACCGAATGACACTTCGAATACTCTGAGACGCGAGGCTGCGTCGAGTCGGCGCAGGGGCCTATATTCAGGTCCGCAGAGCTACAGGAGCGGGAGCAGCATGACGCAGAACAACGGCGACACCTCGACCTCGGGGCCGTCCGGGGCCGGCGCAACGAATCGCGCCCGTCGCCCCAAGGACCGTCGCGCCACGATCGGGCGGGTTGCCGCGGACCTGTTCGCGGAGCACGGCTATGCCGGTACCGGTCTCGCCGACATCGCCGAACATGTCGGCATCACACCGGGTGCCTTGTATCGGCACTTCACCGGCGGCAAAGAGGACATCCTGCGAAGCATCGTGTCCACGTGTATGGACGCCTTCATCGCCGCGATAGGCGAACTCCCCGACCCGCCCGCCGAACACACGCGGACGGAAACGCGATTGAGCAAACCCATCCGAAACGCGGTTTCCCTCGCGCAGTCCCAGTCAGCCCAGGTGGCCATCACCCTACGCGAGTGGCACTCGTTGTCCGACACAGCTCAGCAGGAGCTACGCCAAAAAGAGCGGCACTTGGCGCAACTCTGGGAGGACGCCCTCCGTAACGCCGGTCCCGGTCCCGGCACCTCGCCGACCGAGGCAGCAGTTCGTCGGCGCGCACTCAACGGTGCACTCGCGAATCTCGCCCGGAGCAAGACCTCTCTGGCTCCGACACGGGTGGAGGATCTGTTCACGAATTCGCTGTTAGCCCTTGTCCTCACGCCGATCGACCAACCTCCAGCGTTCGTCGAACCGACTCGACCCTCGGACTGGTTGCCACCCCGGTCACGACGCCAGGAGATCCGCGACACCAGCGCTTCCCTGTTCCGCATGTATGGCTACCACGGGGTGGGCATCGACGACATCGGCAAGGCAGCAGGGATCTCCGGCCCAACCGTGTACGGCACCTACTCGAGCAAAGCCGACATTCTGGTCGACGCATGCGACTACGCCTCCGGAAAGATCGCCTGCGCATTGGATGCGGCATTCGCCTCGGCCCGCTCCGCGGATGAGGCCCTCGTTCACATCGTGCGGGCTTACGCGGAGACCGTCTTCGACAACGCCGACATCATCTCTGTTCTGAATCGGGAGAGCGACGCCCTCCCCGACTCTGACCGAGCGCGGATCAGCAGACACCGTTCGGACTACCGGCAGGTCTGCGTCGCAGTCATCACCCAGGTTCGGCCCGACCTGAACGACGAAGAAGCGAGCATGCTGCTCGGCGCCGTGATCAATGCGATTCAGGAGATCGGACTGATGCGCCGCGGGCGCCCCACCGCCCACACGACCGGCGACCTGGCGTTGAAGTTCCTGCTCGCCGATCGTGCTTCTGACGCCCACCCGCTCGCCGCCTTGCCCGGGGCCAACTGAGGACAGTCCTGCGCGGACAGGGTCGAACGCACGCACCCGGGCGGACGCCGATCACCAGGTGCAGCCTCCGGCCGCTGTGTACCACCGGACCGGCCGCGACGGCAGACCGATCACCTCGCCGCGAGCGCGCAGCATGATCAAGTGAGCGAGCGTCTCACCGAGGGCGAAACGCTGGGAAAGGGGACTGAAGGTCTCCCAGAGCCGGGACCAGGTCAGCACGGAACACAGTTCCCAAGCGGTAGAACCGGGATGAGCACTCACGGCGGCACCGAGCTCGATCAGTCGCTCAGTGTGGTGCAAAGCCAGGAACTGAAGCCTGGAGGCCAGTCCGCGGAAGCGGTACTCGTGCGCGGGCAGGACCTCCTCGATGTCCGCCAGCCTCACCCTTTCGAGTGAACCCAGGTAGTCCGTCAGTGGATCCTCGGCCGCATCAGAATCCATCGCCGCGACCTGCGGCGTGATCCGGGGCAGCACGTGGTCACCGGAGAACAACACCCGCCGGTCCGGCGCATGGAAACAGGAATGCCCGGGGCTGTGCCCCGGGGTCCACACCACCCGCAGCTCCACACCGCCGACCTCGAGGGTTTGGCCGTTCTGGAGAAGCCGATCCGGCACGCCTCGACCGACGAACCGCCCCAGCTGCATCTCACCCGCAGCCGCACGCGCCTGCCCCTCCGGGCAACCGTGGGTGGTCAGCTGTTCCGCCACCCTCCGCTCCCAGGTGCCCCGATCAGTCGGAAGGTTCGCAAGGACCTCGGCGTCCCGGACGTGCATCGCAACCCAGGCGCCGGACACCCCCCGGATGCGTTCCGCGAGTCCATAGTGGTCGGCGTGGTAGTGGGTGACCAGCACCCCCTCGACATCCGCGGGCCGATAGCCGGTGACCGCGATGCCCGCGACCAACGCCTTCCAGGTTTCCTCACTGTCCCAGCCAGCATCCACCAGTACCAACCCGTTGGCAGTCTCATGCGCGTAAACCAGGGTGTAGCGCAACGGGTTGTCGGGAATTGGGACGGGGATGGACCAGAGTCCGTCCTGGACCTGTTCAACCACGGGAAGCAGGTTCGACTGCCACGACTGCCACTGCTGCCGGCCGGTGATCTCGACCGTCACAGCGATTCCGTCCCACGGCTGTGGGCGGGAGCACGACCCGCGACCAGAGCGATCTGACGGGTCTGCGCGACCAGCGTCCCGTCCACGTCGTACACGTCCGCCACTTCGTCGAACCAGCGGCCGGAAAGCAGCCGGCCCGAGACGGACACGGCGAGAGGACCCGGAGCGGGCACGGCCCGCAGATAGGTCGACATCTGCACGGTCGGAGCCCAGCCGGGCAGGCCGAGGTTGTGGACGGAGGGAGGCAGCACGTCCGCCATGAGCAGCGCCGCCAGCACATCCGGTGCGCTGCCGTCCGAGAACTCCACCCACCCACGAAGATGGGCGTCGCCCATGCCGGTCCGGCGGGGAACCGGGTTGCCGCGGGTGGGCGCTGCAGCAGGGTCGTACCGGATGTCAACTCGCTCGACCAGGCCGGTACGACCCGGCTGACGGGCCAACGGCACGCACATCGCGTAGGGCGCGGGCACGGGATCGGGAATCTCGCGCCAGGCCGGAGTGCTGTCAGGGGTGTCCCCGACCACGATCAGCGTGTCGAGCACCACCGCGCCACGCTGCCACAGGCTGGCACGCACCTGTGCGACCTGGCGTCCGGCTTTGAGCACCTCGACGCGGATCTCCACCGGTCCCTCGTCCGGTGCCCGGACGAAGGACCCACTGACCGCATACGGATGGGGGCGACCGGTCACCGCCATCACAGCCCGAGCGGCAATCGACAGCAGAAGGCCTCCGTTGGGTTTACCGCGCGCACTCCACGCCGGATCGACCTGCGCCGCAAATCGTCCCGGACCAATGGACTCGACCGCAGTGGCCTCCAGGAAGGAACTTGCGGGGGCCGCGTCGACGGTATTCGTCTGCGTCCTCGTGAACGAACCGGGCATCTCGGACATCTCCTCGGTCCCGAATCAGGCTGCCGGAATGGGCTTGTCGAGTCCGATGCGCTGCGCCAGCAACTCCCGATGGTAGGCCGGGGTGCCGAGCAGAACCTGCGACGTCTTGGCCCGCTTGAAATACAGGTGCAGGTCGTGCTCCCAGGTGAAACCGATGCCACCGTGGACTTCGATGGATTCGACCGCGGTGTCCCAAAATGCCTGGGAGGCGTAAGCCTGCGCGATGCACGCAGACGACGGCAACTCGTCGGTGTCTTCGACGGCCTGCCACGCAGCATAGTGGGCCGCCGACTTGGCCAACTCGATCTGCGTGAACATGTCTGCGAGTATGTGCTTCACGGCCTGGAACGAACCGATGGCCCGTCCGAACTGGACGCGTTCCTTTGCGTACGCGACGCTCAATTCGAGGCACCGTTCCGCAGCGGCGATCTGCTCAGCGGCCAGCGCGACGGCAGCGGTGTCCAACGTCTCGACGAGACCGCCCTGCGCGCCACCATCCACACCGATGAGCCTGGCTGGGGTGCCGTCGAAGTCCAGTCGGGCCTGCTTGCGAGTGCCATCGAGCGTCGACAGCGCAGTGCGCTCGAGTCCCGCCGCGTCCGCGTCCACAGTGAACAGGCTCAGTCCCCGCTCGGTCCGCGCTACCACCACGATCAGGTCGGCGATAGTCCCGTCGAGCACGAACGTCTTTCGACCGTCGAGCCGATAGCCGCCCTCCCGATCGCGACGTGCACTCATGGTGAGCGCGCGCAGGTCCCAGCTGCCACCCTCCTCCGTCAATGCGAGTGTGGCAATCGTCTGGCCGGATGCGATCCCCGGCAGCAGGTCCTTCTTCGCCGCATCGTCGCCGGAGTTCAGCAGCGCGTATGCCGCCAGCACAACGCTTGCAAAGTACGGGGACGGAAACAGCCCTCTCCCCATCTCCTGAAGGACGATGGTCAACTCGACGAGGCTGAAGCCGGCGCCGCCGTACTCCTCCGGAATGGCCATCGACTGCAGCCCCAGTTGCTCCGCCATCTGTTGCCATACCTCGGGCGCGTAGCCCCCGTCGGTCTCCGCCAGGCGCCGGACCTCGTTCATCGGGGCCTTCTCCTGGAGAAAGCGCCTCACGGTGCTGCGAAGCTCTTCCTGCTCCGCGCTGTAGACCCATTCCATGAATGTCTTCCTCTCACGATTCGTCGTTCGGGCGGGAGTCGGCCCGGGGGTTACGTCCCTGGTACCCGCCAGGGACGTCCACGCTCGTCCGGCACCGTCGGCGGCTACCGAGGGGCGTGCCACAGGGCTACACCAGGACGAACTCAGCGTCCCCTTCGAGTGCGGTCGAACCCGTCTGACGCATGCACCGCAGTTCGACGGTGACCCGGGTCCCGCCGTCCGCGTTGACGACGTCGGTCACGGTCGCCGAACACGTCAGCTCGTCACCGGGCCAAACCTGGTCGGCGAAGCGCACCTTGAAGCGCCGCAACTGCTCGACCCCCATCCAGTCGGTGAGGTACGTCGCCAGCAGTCCGGCCTGCAACATTCCAACCGAGAACACCGAGGGGAAACCAGTTGCCTTCGCGAATAATTCGTCGTGGTGCAGAGGATGGAAGTCACCCGAGGCACCCTGATACCTGACGAAGTCGGTCCGCGTCAGCGGGGCATATGTCTTCGGTTCGGCCTTGTCGCCGACCTTCAGTTCGATCTTTCCGGAATCGGTGGTAATGGTCATTTCAGCCCTCGACCTTCTTCGGTGCCTTCTCGGTTTCGACCAGGGTGCTGCGTGCCTCGGCGACCAATGCGCCTTGCTCGTCGCGGAACTCGGTGACGACAACACCGAACCGCATGCTGCCACCGCGCTTCCCCGGCTTCTCGTAGGTCTCGGTGACCTTCGCCTCGCAGGTGAGAACCTGCCCCGCCCGCGGAAGCGGACCGTGGAAGATGTACTCCTCCTCACCGTGAAGGATCCGTCGCATGTCGAAACCCAACTTGGCAATGCCGGACTCGGCAACCGGCTCCCACAATGTGCGCGAACTGACGAGGAAGGTCGGGGGGACGACGGGGCTTTCACCCTTGTGCGCTGGGTTCTTGGTCTTCACGGCACGGGAGAACTCGCGGATCTTCCCGAGCTCGATCGGCATGGTATAGCTCATGAGTACTGCTCCTTGGGTTTAGAGGGCGACCTTTTGGCGGTTCACCTTGACTCGGGTCGGCCAGACGGCGAGCTCGGTGGCGAGCTCACCCACCGTCCATCGCGACTCACGGTCGAGTTCGTGGGCGATGTGCCAGCCCTGGTAGAGGCCGACATGCCCACCGTGCACCGAGAACACCTGTCCGGTGAACGGGCAGTCCGCCGTTGCCAGGTAGCCGACCAGCGGTGCGACGTTTGTGGGATCGAAGCGGTCGAATCCGTTGGCCGCGGCCGCGTTGGCTATGGCCTCACCGAGCCCCGGGGTGGCGAGGACCGGTGCAGTACCGGCAACGGGCGCAATTGCGTTGGCGCGCACCCCGAACCGTTTGAGTTCGATAGCGGCAGAGATCACCATCATGGCGGTCCCGGCCTTCGCAGCCGAGTAGTTGAACTGGCCGGCGTTACCGTGCAGACCGGCGCCGGAAGTGGTGTTGACGATCGACCGGTCAGCCTCCTGCCCTGCCTTCGTCTGCCCCCGCCAATACGTGGCGGCAGCCTTGGTGAGCGCGAAAGCACCCTTCAGATGCACGTCGATGACCGAATCGAACTCCTGCTCGGTCATGTTGACCAACAACGCATCCCGAATGAACCCGGCATTGTTGACGATGATGTGCAGGTCGCCGAACGAATCCACTGCGGCATCGACCATCGCCTTCCCGACCGCGAGGTCGGACACGCTGCCCTCGACTGCGACGGCCTTGCCGCCGGCGGCGATAATTTCGTCGACTACACCCTGCGCGCCGGCAATGTCGTTGACGACCACTCCGGCACCCTCGGCGGCCAGTAGCAGCGCCTCCTCGCGGCCGAGGCCGCCCCCGGCGCCGGTGACGACAGCGACACGTCCATCAAGTGTTTTCATGCTTCAGCCCACTTTCTTGTATACGGCGGCGACACCCGCGCCACCCAGTCCGAGGTTGTGTTGCAAAGCTGCGGTAGCCCCGGTGACCTGCCGTTTGTCGGCTTCACCGCGTAGCTGCCAGGTGAGCTCGGCGCATTGGGCCAGGCCCGTCGCTCCGAGCGGGTGGCCTTTGGAGAGCAGGCCGCCGGACGGGTTCACAACCCACTGGCCGCCGTAGGTGGTGCCGCCGGAGAGAAGAAGGTCGCCGCCCTTGCCCTCTGGGCACAGACCCAGGGCCTCGTACAGCAGGACCTCGGCCGGCGCGAAGCAGTCGTGCAACTCGACTACTTGGACGTTTTCTGGGCCGAGGCCGGACTCCTCGTACACCGCCTCCGCGATTTTCCGGTTCATGTGCCACCCGACGATTGCCTTGTCGGTCCCGTCGAAGGTGTCCGGGGTATCAGTGACCATGTGCATTCCGGCGATTTCGACAGCCTTGTCCCACAGGCCGTGCTGCTCGACGAAGCGCTCACTGGCCACGATCGCGGCCGCGCCGCCATCCGAGGTCGGGCAGCACATCATCCGGGTGAGCGGATCGCTGATCATCGGCGCGGCCAGAATCTCATCGAGCGAACGGGCCGTCCGGAACTGCGACCGCGGGTTGTTCACCGCGTGCGAATAGTTTTTGACCGAAACCTTCGCCCATGTCTCTGCGGGGGTGCCATAGGTCTCGGAATGCTCCTTCGCCGCGTTGGCGAACATTTGGGCGGCGATCGGTGTGGACTGGCGGCCCCGTCGCGTCCACATCGCCTTGATCTGCTTGCGCAACGGGGACGGGCGGTTGGCGAAGGCCATTTGAATTTCGCCGCTGTTCATTTTCTCGAACCCCACCGCCATCACGCAATCGGCTTGCCCGAACTTGACTGCTTCGCGGGCCATGTACAGCCCGGAAACGCCTGAGGCGCAATTGTTGTTCACATTGACGATCGGAATCCCCGTCATCCCGAGCTCGTAGAGTGCTCGGTTGCCGTAGCACGAATCGCCGTGCACGTAGCTGCCGAACGCTCGCTGCACGAGATCGTACGAGATCCCCGCATCATCCAAAGCGGCCTGACCGGCTTCTTTTCCCATCTCCGGGTAGTCCCAGTTCCGGGCCCCGGGCTTCTCGAACTTGGTCATACCGACACCGATGACGAAGGTGCGCTGAGCCATCTTCACTCTCCTACAGATTGTCGAAAGTACTGGAGCTCTCGAGAGCTCACGTGGTTGGTGGTTACGAACGGCCCGTTGCCGACGCCGGTGCCGGCTGTCGCGGTTCACGCGGCAATCCGAGTGCACGCTCGGCAATCGTGTTCTTCTGGATCTCGTCGGTGCCGCCGCCCAGACGGACACCCGGGAACGAGCACACGAACTCGGACCAGGCAAAAGTGCCCCACTCGCCGGTGTCGGCCACCAGAGACGGTCCCAGCATCGTCGTGGCCAGCTCGCTGACCGACTGCATCCATCGGGTCATCGTCAGTTTGGAAATCGACCCCTCCGGCCCAGGAACTCCGGCCTTCGCGTTGGCTGCCGCGCGATGCGACGTCCAAGAACGCATTCTGTTGACGGCGTAGACGTCTGCCAGGGACTGCCGGACCAGTGGGTCCGAATCGAGCCCCTGATGCTGCGCGGTCATCATCATCCGGCCGATCACGTCGGGCCCGGCGCCGCCGCCGCCCTCGGCCGCCGAGGCTCGCTCGAAGCCGAGTGTGGTCATCATGGCTTTCCAGCCGCCACCGACCTCACCGATACGGGCCGTATCCGACACTCGCACACCATCGAAGAAGACCTCGTTGAAGCAGGCACCGCCGGTCATCTGCCGCAGGGGCCGGACGGTCACTCCGGGGGTGTCCATCGGCACCACGAACGCCGTGAACGCTGTCTTGTTGTCCACGTCCTTGGAGGTGCGGCAGATGACATAGCCAAGGTCGGCGAACTGCGCGCCGGAGGTCCACACCTTCTGTCCGTCGAGGATCCAATCGTCTCCGGCACGGTTCGCACGCAGCGCGATCGAACCAAGATCAGAGCCCGCACCAGGCTCGGAGAACAGTTGGCAACAAAGTAGGTCACCCCGACGGAGCTTCGGCAGCCATTGTCTCTTCTGTTCCTCTGTACCGAGCGTCAAGATCGTGGGCGCCTCGATCTCGAGACTGATCGACGCCACGTCTGCGACAGCCGGGATGGCGAAGCTGCGCTCGAGTCGCCGGAAGGCAGACTCGTACGCCCGAGGCAGTCCCGCTCCGCCGTACTCCGGCGGGTAGCTGATCGCGCCGTAGCCTGCGTCGAACTTCGCGCGCTGCCACGCCAGAACGGCATCGATCTGGGCGCGTTCCTCTTCCGGACAACTGTCGCGGAAGAGCGAGACCTTGTCGAGCCCACTTCCCCACACCAGCGCACCACGCGGTGGCCGCGGGTTGACGTTGCTACTCAGCCACTGCCGAGCCCCGTCGAGAAACTCCTCGATCTGGGGCACCTTAAGTTCTCCCATGACAAACGACTTTTCACTTTTTCCGACGGATTGTCAAGGGTCGAACACCGGACCCTCGCAGACAGCGTGCCGCTGGACCATCGATCGGATGCGAGTTTCCTCTCGGAAAGTGGTTCTACACTGGCATTGAGCCGACACGCGGTGATTGAACTCGGCAATTGAACAGCCGCGGACCCGCACGGCGAGCGTGCCGCAAGCACTCTGGAACGGGTATTCACATATTGTGGTGTTTGCTTGCGTGCATCGACGCGTACACGAGGACATCCGTATGCGACGCCCGGAGGATTGGCGATCCTTTGATCGGCTTCGTGACAGCTTTTCGACAGATATCGTCGAAACCACTCCCCCACCCAGGAAACGGCAAAAGCGGCCCCGCACCCATGCCGCCAGATGCCTCGCCGACTCGATACACCGCGATGCCGGCCAAAAACAGTAGGTCAGCTCCCGCGCGAGAGCCGGGTCGATGTCGGCGTGGCACAGCCGCGAGGACACACCGCCCTTCCCAGGGGGCCGAGCGGGAAAGGTCTGGTCCGTCGTCGTTGCGCGTGACTCACCCTGACGGGAGCGCGCGAGTTTGTCCGGTTCCGTCGACGCCGGCGGACCCGCCGCGCCGGCCGCCGACCGGGCGTTCACGACATGCAACGCTACTCACGAGGCCAACCATGGGAGCATGCCGTGCGAGATGGCCTGGCTCATGAACGCCATGCCGGGCAGTGTGCGGGCGGCTGTCGTCAGTGCCGCCTGTTCGCCAGTACCGGAAGGGTCGTGCGAACCTGTGTGACGAGATCCGTATCGATGTCGACGGTGAGGATTCCCGGGCCGGAATCGAGTTGTCCCAGAACATCTCCCGTGGGCGAGAACGATGCCGTGGCCGACGCCCAGTGGCGCCGTGCCGTGGATCTTCTCGCCCGAGGCGGTCGGGTCGGCCTGATCGCTCGCCGCGACGAAGGTGGTGGTGGAGTCGAGTGCCCGCGCCCGAGCGAGGAGCGTCCATTGGTCGACCTTGCCGGGACCTGCGCCCCAGGACGCGGCGACCACGTTCAGGGAGGCTCCGCGATCGGCGAGCGTCTGAAACAGCCCTGGAAAGCGGATGTCGTAGCAGGTGGCGAGGCCGATACCGGTGACAGGGAGTGTGTTGCGCACCCTGCCGTCGTCGGCGGGTGTGAACATTCCGGCGACGACTGTGATCCCTGCTCGGGCGGCGCACTCGCGGACGGCGTCGGCCCAGGGACCGTCCAGAGGCTGCGCGACGTCGGCGAGCGGACCACCGAAGCGTTCATCGCGGCCTCGGGGAACACCACCAGCCGGGAACCTGCCTCGGTGGCCGCCGTCACCCGCTTCTCCACCGTCGCCAAGTTGGCCGCGGGGTCAGTCGAGCTGGGGATCTGGGCGAGACTGATACGGAGCGTCACTGGGATGCTCCTCATTGGACACACTCTGGTGTATACATATTGTATGCAGGAAATAGGTGGGATCGAGGGTTCGGCGACCGAGTTGTCGGGTCGCGAAAAAGCCTATCTGT
This sequence comes from Rhodococcus wratislaviensis, assembly GCF_900455735.1. Lineage (GTDB taxonomy): Bacteria > Actinomycetota > Actinomycetes > Mycobacteriales > Mycobacteriaceae > Rhodococcus_F > Rhodococcus_F wratislaviensis. Next base: position 559,891 of record NZ_UAUI01000001.1, read on the forward strand.
ACGTCAGGGATCAGGTGCTGACGGCGCCGGCGGCCACGGGTTCGTTCCTCAGCGAGCAGGACCTCGCGACGCGGATCGGGGTGTCCCGCACTCCCGTCCGGGAGGCGTTGCTGATGCTCCAGGCGGAGGGCCTCGTCGAGATGGTGCCCAAGCGCGGAGCGCACGTCCCGGCCATGTCGGGGCGGCAGATCGCGGAGTTGATGGAATTGCGCGGCGTGCTCGAACGGCACGCCGCGAGCCGGGCGCTGGGGGCGGGACGGGTGCCGATCGAGGCGATGCGTTCCGCGCTGGCCGAGCAGGAACAGTTCGCGAGCGATCCGAGTGCGGAAGCGGCCCGTGCGTTCATCGACTGGGACGGGCGTTTCCATCAGTTCCTCATCGATTCGGCCGGCAGTGAGCTGCTCTCGCGTACCTACGCCGGACTGCGCGCGCGCCAGCTCCGCGTCGGCATGACGGCCCTCTTCAGCGCGTCCGACCGGCAGCACAAGGTGTGCGCCGAGCACCAGGCCATCATCGACGCGTTCGAAGTCGGCGACGAGGGCCTGGTGCACGAGCAGATCAACAATCACCTCGAGGTTACGCTTCAGATTCTCTTGCGTGCCTAGCGTTCTCGATCGCCAGCAACGCATAGTGCTCGTCCTCGGTGGGATCGGGGTTACGTCCCAATGCGAGGCCGACCAGGGTCACCGCGCCGACGATCAGCACGTAGACGGCGATCGGCACCCAGCTGTCCGTCTCACTCAGCAGGTAGGTGAAGATGAGCGGTGCCATGGCGCCACCGAAGACGCCGGCGATCGTGTAGGCGAGTGAACTGCCCGTCGAGCGCAACGCGACCGTGAACTGTTCGGTCACGAACGCGGCCTGCGGACCGTACATGAACGAGTGGAACCCCAACCCGACAACCACCCCGACGATGAGCAGCGGAAACGAGCCGCCACCGATGACGACGAAGAAGATGGCGCTCCAGGCGACACCGCCGACGGCGGCGACGGCGTAGACCAGACGCCGGTTGATGCGATCCGAGATGGCCCCCGCAAGAGGAATCAGGCCGAGCTGGAATGCGGAGCCGATCAGGATCGCGGTCAGTACCTCGCCGCGATCGAAGCCGAGCTTCCGGGTTCCATACGTGATCGCGAATACCGTGAACAGGGCGTAGATCACGTCGGGCGCGATGCGCGACAAGATGGCAGCAATAAGCGGACGGGTCTGCGTCGTGAACACCTCGCGGATGGGGGCCTCGGCGCGGTCGCCAGATTCTTGCAGTGCCTTGAAGACGGGGGTGTCCTCGAGCTTCAGGCGAATCCACAGACCGAAGCCGACCAACAGGGCGGACAGGAGGAAGGCAAGTCGCCATCCCCAGGACTCGAACTGGGCCTCGGTCATGGAGACGGTGAGTATGGCGAGTACGCCGTTGGCCATCAGGTTTCCGGCGGGAGGACCGATTTGAGCTGCCGACGACCAGAAGCCGCGTTGGCGTGGGTTTCCGTACTCACTCGATAGCAGGACGGCGCCGCCCCATTCGCCACCGACCGCCACACCCTGGGCGAATCGCAACATCACGAGAATGATCGGAGCCGCGACACCGATCCGGTCGTAACCGGGGAGCAGACCGATCGCGAAGGTCGTCACACCGATCAGGAGCAAGGTGATGACGAGCAGTTGCTTGCGTCCGATCACGTCCCCGAGGCGTCCGAAGACGAACCCGCCGATCGGTCTCGCCACGTAGCCGACGGCGTACGTGGAGAACGCCAGCAAGGTCCCCGTCAGGGGATCACTGTCCGGGAAGAAGATCTGGGGGAAGATCAACGCGGCCGCCGCCGAGTAGACCGCGAAGTCGTACCACTCCAGCGCCGTACCCGTGAGACTGGCGGCGAACGCCTTTGCCAGACCCTTCTTGTCGACGGGTGCGGGTCTGTCTGCACCGACGGAGGTGGACTCTCCGATCATGGCAACTCCTTGTGGGTTGGATTCTTGTCCCGTACGACTCGGCCCGTGCTGTGGTTCAGCTCACCGACGCCGTTGTACTAGTCACATACTTGCTGTATACAAGACGTATGCGCAACCCCTTCGGCGCAGAAAAAACAAGAAAGTAACAATCGGCCCTGGTCCCGACCGGAACCAGAGGCCCGGAGTCAGGAGCCTCTACCCATGTCGCAACTCACGTTCACCCTGCCGGACGGCACAGTCGAAACCGTCGAGGTCACGACACTCCTCAACGCCGGTTACGCCGGCCGGAACCAGGAAGAGGTGGCGTCACACATCGCCGAACTCGCAGAGTTGGGTGTACCGGCACCCGCGACCATCCCCGCGATGTACCCCATCTCCCCCTACCTCGCGCAGCAGACGACCGAGGTCTTCGTGCAGCACGGCCAGACCTCGGGTGAAGCCGAGTGGGCACTCGTGATCACCGACGACGATGTTCTGCTGACCGTGGCCTGCGACCACACCGACCGTGACCTCGAAGTGCACAGCGTGGCGTGGAGCAAGAACGCCGCACCCGATGTACTCGGTACCCGCGCATGGCGGCTGTCCGAGATTTCCGATCGCCTCGATGACATCACCCTGACGGCATGGGTCGGTCAAGGTGACGGCGAACCGTCCACCCTGATCCAGACCGGGACGCTGGCCGATCTCCTCGCTCCGAAATACTGGCTCGACGTCCTTCGGGAGCAAGGGTTGCACAAGCCGGGAACCGTGCTGGTATCGGGCACGATCTCCATGCGTCACGGGGTGAATCAGTTCGCCGATTCATGGAAGGTCACGATGCAGGATCCGGCCACAGCCGACGAATTGACCTGCAGCTACCGAACTGTGCGGATGCCTCAACCCATCGGCTGATCCGGATGCGAGTCCCTGAGGCTCGGCGCATTTGTCAGCCCGGCGCCCAGGTTTCACTGGGATCCTCGTCGCTCGCGGTGGGAGGTCAACTGCGACATGACGTATGCGGCTTCCGATTTGATGATCTCGACTCGAAGCCGCCGAGCCGCCGCAGGAGGGCGTAGAAGTTGGCCGCGCCCCCTATGTCGATAGCGGCCGCGGCATCGTCCGGGCGCAGACCGCGTCGAGTGCAGCAAGCACCTCCGGACGGCAGGATCCCCAACCCGCCGCCCAGACTGGCAGGCCCTCAGCGCCGGCGACAACTGGGACCAGAGAGCTCAGGTCTGCTCCCCAGTCGCACACGCACAACGCCGATCGGCAGAGTTGGTCCGCTCTTGAATCATTGGCCTTTTCGTCTTCGGTTCCCTTCCCTCCCCCGCCCCGGGGCCCTGGGGCGCTACGCGGACGAGTTGCCCTGAGATGCCGAGCCGCTCCGTGCCGGACAACCTGCGTCGGCGGTCAGCCATGTGAATCGGCGCTCGCCCGGGGCGCGAAACACGCGAGAGCCTGTGGGCGATCGACAGCGGCGGGATTGATCACCTGCTCGACGGGAACTCCCTGAAGTAGCCGTTTGACGGGGATCTCCAGACGTTTCCCGGTGAGCGTGCGGGAAAGGGCGGGGACCTCGAACACCTCGTCGGGGACGTGGCGCGGCGATAGTCTGGTGCGGATGGCCGACCGAATACGTTCCACCACTAGGTCGATCAGTTCCGCTCCGTCGACAAGGTCGACGAATAACGGCATCCAGTAACCGCCGTCGGGCTGTTCGACACCGACATGGTTTCCGCATGGCGGTGCCATGTCTGCGCACCGGGATGCGGTGGTGTGCACCGGCTCGCCACCCGCCTCATCGGGCGGGTAGCGAGCCGCGTGTGGTGTAGTGCTGTGCTGAGCCGTTACAGTCCGGGCGCTGGTCCGAGGTCGGCCCGCAGCGCGGACAGGCGTCCGTACGCATTGTCCCGGTATGCGAGGAGTGCGTCCTTGTCCGATTCGGCGATGTCGAGCAGACCGCGACCCGACTTGACGCCGAGCCGGCCCTGCTCGACCAGGGTCGTGAGGACTTCAGGGACGGCGAACCTCTCCCCGAAGGCCTGCTCGAGGGTTTCGTAGGCACCTTTGTAGACGTCGAGTCCAGCCATGTCGCCGATCGCGAAGGGCCCGAAGAGGGCGAGGCGGAAGCCGAAGGTGTTGCTGACGACCGCGTCGACCTGCTCCGGTGTCGCAGTTCCCTCCTCGACGATCGCCAACGCCTCTTTGTAGAGCGCGAACTGCAGACGGTTGGCGACGAAGCCGGGAGCATCGGCAACCCGGGCGGTGATCTTCCCGAGGGATCGAACGAACAGTTCGGCGACATCGACTGCCTCGGTATCGGTGTAGGTACTGGCGATCAGCTCGACACCGGGAATGAACGTGGCCGGATTCATCCAGTGCACGCCGAGGAAGCGGGACGGTTCGTGGACTTCCTTGGCGAGTTCGTCGATGGGTATCGCGGACGTGTTGGTGCCGATGATCGCCTCCGGTCGCGCTGATCCCGATATCCGGCGCAGAGTTTCCAGCTTGACGTCGACGATCTCGGGCACCGCTTCGGTGATGTAGTCGGCGTCGGAGACTGCGTGCTCGATCGACGGTGCCGCACTCAGTTTGTCCGCAATCGCGGCGGCAGCGTCGGCCGGGAACAGGCCGAGAGATTCGTATTGCGCCGCCTGGGTGATCAGGCGATCTCGTGATTTCTCGGCGGTCGCCGCGTCGACATCGGCAAGGGCGACGGGATATCCCGCCAAGGCGAGAACGTGTGCTATTCCTCCGCCCATGTACCCGGACCCCACGACACTGGTGCGTGAGATCGTGTCTAGATTGGCCATCACTTCTACTTTCGAGTTCGGACTCCGGGAGGAGCGGCGGGGTTCGCCTGGAGAGTGCGACGTAGGTTGCCGGCGGGGCGCGGTTATCGGATGGTGTAGCCGCCGTCGATCGCGATGGTGTGGCCGGTGACGAGTGAGGCAGCGTCGCTGAGAAGGAAGATGACCGCGCCGACGATGTCTTCGGGCTCCCCGAAGCGCCCCATGGGGATCCGTGACTGGAGCTCTGCGGCCCAGTCCGGGCGACTGAGGGTCGACTCGGTCAGTTCGGTGCGAACGAAGGTCGGTGCCACCGCATTGACCCGGATTCCGCTCGACGCCCATTCCAGCGCAAGCACTTTCGTCAAGTGGATGAGAGCGGCCTTGCTGGTGCCGTAGGCGGCTCGTTCCTCGATGGCGACCAGCCCGGCCTGGGAGGCGATGTTGACCACCGCCGCGGGGGTCGAGGACGCGAGCCATGATGTGGCGAATTCGGTGGTGAGGAAGAAGCTGCCGCGCAGGTTCGTGTCCAGGACCGAGTCCCAGTCCTCGTCGGTGATCTCGATGGCGGGTTTGGGGATGTTGATGCCGGCGTTGTTGACGAGCAGATCGATGCCGCCGCTGGCATCGAGGAGTTCCGCGACACCACGCCGAATCGAGGCTGTGTCGGTCATCTCGAGTGTCACCGCAGGGGTGCCGTAGCGGGCGGAGACCGATTCGGCGGTCTCACGGCTGCGGGTGGTGCCGTAGACCACCGCGCCGGCCTCGGCAAGACCATCAGCGATGGCCTTGCCGAGGCCCCGACCAGCCCCGGTGACGAGGGCAGTTTTGCCCTTCAAATCGAAGGTGGTCATGACGATTCCCCTATTTGGTGAAGCGGTGGTCGGACCAGGAGAGCGCCTCTCCGCGATACTTGGCGGCGCGGACGTCGCCGGATCGGGCGTGGCCCTCGAAGTACTCCACGCGGGCCGCGCGACCGCACAGTTCACCGAAGAATGCGCTCGACTCGGGGTTGGTCACCTCCTGGTAGGTCACCGTGCGCAGGTACTTACCGACCCAGAGACCACCGGTGTAGCGGGCCGCCCCACGCGTAGGGAGCACGTGGTTGGTGCCGATGACCTTGTCTCCATAGGAAACACAGGTTCCTTCGCCGAGGAAGAGGGCACCGTAGTCGTGCATCTTCTCGAGCGCCTCGCGCGGGTTCCGGGTGAGAATCTGCACGTGCTCGGAGGCGTACTCGTCAGCCAGCGCGTACGCCTGATCCAGATCCTCGACGACCCGGACCTCGCCCCAGTCCCGCCATGCTGCCTCGGCGAAGTCGCGCGTGGGCATGTCGACCAGAATGGTATCCATGTGCTCGATCACGGCGCGGCCGAGTTCCTCGCTGGTGGTGATCAGGACCGCGGGTGAGTCGGGGCCGTGTTCGGCCTGCGAGAGCAGGTCCACGGCGACGATGAACGGGTCGGCGTGCTCGTCGGCGACGATGAGCACCTCGGTCGGGCCGGCGAAAAGGTCGATGCCGACCTCGCCGAACAGCTGACGCTTGGCCTCGGCAACGAAGGCGTTACCGGGACCGGCGAGCATGTTGACCGGGCGGATGGTCTCGGTGCCGACGGCCAGAGCGGCCACCGCCTGAATACCGCCGAGCAGGTAGATCTCATCGGCGCCGGCCAGCCGCATCGCAGCGATCGTCGCGTCCGGGACCTCACCACGAATGAGCGGGGTGCACGCCGCCACCCGCTCGACCCCGGCCACCTTGGCGGTGATGATCGTCATGTGCGCGCTTGCCAGCAGCGGGTACTTGCCACCGGGAATGTAGGCGCCGGCCGCTCGAATGGGAACGTTCTTCTGCCCGAGGAAAACACCTGGGAGCGTTTCGATCTCGAAATCTGTCAGGGACTCGAGCTGCTTCTGCGCCATCACCCGAACCTGCTCCTGCACGAAGGTGATGTCCTCGATCACCTGACGCGGCACCCGGGCGACGATCTCGTCGAGCTGCTCGGAACTGAGCAGGTAGCTGTCCGCCGAGTAGTTGTCGAACTTCTCCGAGTACTCGCGCACCGCGGCGTCGCCGCGGTGGCGGATGTCCGCGATGACGTCCTCCACGGTCGAACGCACCGACGAGGTACTCCCCCGCTCGTCGCTCTCCCGTTGGGGCACCTTGAGGTCCACGGTGCGAATTCCAGACCTGTGATCTGCGGTAATCGTCATGGGAAGACTCCTCCATAGCGTGAATGGCGAACAGATTGCCCGCCGTGTCGAATCCAGTTGACGCAGGACATGTGGTCCCGGTCACGTGCCAGCACTGTATACGTATTCATTCAACCGTGCAACGCCCCAGGCAGTGCGTACAGGATTGCCGCCCCGAGGTTCACCTGCACCGCCTCGTAACCTGGGAACAATCTCGACTTCCTCGCAGGTAAGAGAGTTTGGGTACGTATTCAGAAAGTTTTGGAAACCCCTCGGAAAATTCGATGACTACGTATACACTCGTCCGTCGTAGCGCGGTCATATGTAACCTGCGCCACCCTCTACCCCCTCGAGAATTGGAGCGCACATGAGTGTCGACGCGTCGACAGACCCACCGCAGAGCCAAACGACTTCAGCCCCGGCCGTCGATCCCGCCATGCGCCGACGGGCGATGGTGTCGTCGGTGCTGGGCTCGTGCATCGAGTGGTACGACTTCTACGTGTACGGGGTGGCCGCGGCGATCGTCCTCAACGGCCAGTTCTTCCCGAACGTCGATCCATTCATGGGAATCCTGTTGTCCTTCAGCACCTATGCGATCGGCTTCGCTGCCCGGCCCATCGGCGGGGTCATCTTCGCGCACTTCGGTGATCGAATCGGGCGCAAGAAGATGCTCATGATGACTCTCGGTCTCATGGGCTTCGGAACATTCATGATCGGCTGCCTGCCGAACTTCGCGGCGATCGGTATCGCGGCACCGATCATTCTGGTGTTGCTGCGGATCGTGCAGGGCCTCGGAGTCGGCGGCGAATGGGGCGGTGCCGCACTGATGGCGACCGAGTACGCGCCCGCGAAACGTCGCGGGTTCTTCGGCTCCTGGCCGCAGATCGGTGTACCGGCCGGAACCCTGCTCGCCAACGGCGCCTTCTTCCTCGTCGTCGGGCTGCTGCCGGACGAAGCGTTCGAGGCCTGGGGCTGGCGGATCCCCTTCCTGTCGTCGCTCGCGCTGATCGCGTTGTCGTTCTACATCCGCAGCAAGGTCGCCGAATCGCCTGTGTTCGAGGAGATCAAGGCCAAGGGTGAGATCGAGAAGCTGCCCGTAGTCAAGGTCATCAAGACCCGCCCGCTGACCATCGCGCGGGTGATCATGATGCGCTTCGCGGAGAACGCGAATTACTACATCTACACCACGTTCCTGCTCGCCTACGGTCCCGCCATCCTTGTCGGCAAGAACGACATCCTGCTCGCGACGATGATCATGGCGGGACTCGGCTTGTTCACCATCCCGTTCTGGGGTTGGATCTCCGACCGGTGGGGCCGCCGATACACAGTGCTGGCCGGGGCAGTGACGATGGCGCTGATGGCCTTCCCGTTCTTCTGGGGCGTGCAAACCGGTGACTTCCTGATAGTGCTGCTGGTGCTGATCCTGACCTGCAACGTCGGCCGGGACCTGTGCTACTCGGTCGAACCGGCGTACTTCACGGAACTGTTCGAGCCGAAGCTGCGCTACTCCGGCGCTTCGGTCGGCCCGCAGGTCGCTGCCGTCCTGGCCGGCGGATTTGCGCCGCTCATCGCCACCGCACTCATCGGTCCCAACTTTGACCGCTATTGGCTTGTAGCCGTATACATGGTGCTGACCTCGATCATTACAATCGTTGGTGCGCTCTGGTCCCCGGAGACGGCGCCGCTGGTGCGGCTACGCCGAGGATTGAGCGAGGAGCACGACCCCACGACGGGGAGGTAGGCCGGGCTGTACAGGGGTGGAGGAGGACGACATGGTCACGAGTCGGGACGTAGCTCGCGTTGCGGGGGTATCCCAGGCCACCGTGTCCCGGGTCATGTCGTCCTACCCAGGGCTCGCCCCCGCCACGAGGGCAAAGGTCCTCGAGGCGATGGAGACCCTCGGATATGTGCCACACGCCGGGGCGCAGGCGATGAAAACGCGCCGAAGCAACGTCATCGGAGTCGTGGTCGCCGACCTGACCAATCCGTTCTACTCCGAGATCCTCGACGAACTCACCAAGGAATTGGACACCGCGGGAATGCGCGTCGTGGTGTGGAACGCCGGCGGTGGCAGTCACCACGACGCCCTGAAAGCGATCCGGGAACGCGCAGTTGACGGGGTCGTATTCACCACTGCGACCGAGGAATCCGTCGAACTCGAAGCGGCCGTCCAACAACGAAGCCCCATCGTGTTGATCAACCGAGTCGTCGATGGCCTCGACTGCGACAAGGTCACCAGCAGCAACCACTCCGGCGGCGCCGCTGTCGCCGAGTACCTCGTCGCCCACGGCCGTACCCGGGTCGCATTCATCGGAGCTGACGACCGGGCGAGCACGTCCCGCGACCGCGCGAAAGGATTTCTCGCGCGAATGCGTGAACTCGGGCACCCTGTTCACTCCCGCAACCAGTTCCACGGGGACTTCTCCCATGAGTTCAGCGCAACGACGATGGGCACCCTGCTCGCCCGGAAGAACAAGCCCGACGCAGTCTTCTGCGCGAACGACTATCTGGCGTTCGGTGCACTCGACACGCTGAAGACGGCGAACCGGACATCGTCGGAGTGCTGGGTCATCGGCTACGACGACATCGAAATGGCATCGTGGTCCCTGTTCGACCTGACCACGGTCCGCCAGCCCAGTCGCGAAATGGCCCGTGTCGGTGCACAACTCCTGCTGCAACGCATCTCCACGCCAGATGCCCCGTTCAGGACGGTGGAGTTCCCCTGCGAACTGGTCATCCGCGGCAGCACACGAGACTGAGTACCGCCGACAGAACTACACCCTTTCCGGTAGCCCCTGCCCCCGACTCGGTCAACAGGTACGCGATATCCGAGTTGGGCGCGCGGTGGTGGACACGGCCCCGGTTCGGTGTCGACACGATTCCGTCCCGATCGCCTTTATACCGCGCTTGCAACTATCGGCTCAGGCAACTATCGTCGAACATGCAAGGTGCGGGCTTCAGCGAGCCGCCAGTCAGATCAGAAAGCACATCATGAGCATCTCTCCACTTCTTTCCTCACCCCTGGGCTTCGGAACCGCCCCCCTGGGAAACATGTTCCGCGACATTCCCGACGCGGAGGCCTCAGCGACCGTACGAGCGGCATGGGACCAGGGCATCCGGTATTTCGACTCCGCGCCGTTCTACGGCGCCGGCCTCGCGGAGATCCGACTGGGAGAGGTCCTCGCGGACCATCCCCGTGAAGACTTCGTCCTGAGCACGAAGGTGGGAAGGGTCATCTTCGATGAAATCGAGGACCCCTACGACCGACAACTCGGCGAGAAAGGTGGGCTGTTCCAGCACGGCCGACCCAACAGAATGGTCAATGACTACACCGCAGACGCGACAATGCGCTCGATCGAAGACAGCCTCGGACGCTTGAAGACCGATCGTCTCGACATCGTCTGGGTCCACGACATCGCCCAAGATTTCTACGGCGACGAGTGGCTGCAACAGTACGAGAGCGCGCGCACTGGCGCCTTCCGTGTCCTGACCCGACTCCGCGAGGAGGGTGTCATCAAAGCCTGGGGGCTGGGAGTCAACCGAGTCGAACCGCTGGAGATCACCCTCGACCTGGATGAACCACAGCCAGATGCGTTTCTGCTTGCCGGTCGGTACACACTCCTCGATCACGAGCGTGCATTGCAACGACTGATGCCCACCGCGCAGAAGCGGGGCGTGGACATCGTCATCGGTGGCCCGTACAGCTCGGGAATCCTCGCCGGCGGAAGCCACTTCGAGTACCAGCAAGCCCCCACGGAGATTGTCGAGAAGGTCCGCAGAATGACGACGCTCGCCGAGCAATACGGAATCAGCATCAAAGCGGCCGCCCTCCAGTTCGCCCTGGCGCACCCCGCCACCGCGGCCGTCATTCCCGGCGCCACCCGCCCCAGCCGAATCACTGAAGACATCGCCGCGGTATCGGAGACTGTCCCGCAACGTTTCTGGGAAGACCTTCGCGAACAAGAACTCATCGCCCCGAACGCACCCCTCCCCCGCTGACAACACCTTCGAAGGAGAACCACCATGGCCCGCACGTCGACTTCCATCGAGCTGCCAGTTCCCGACTTCAAGGTCTGGGAGCTGATTGGCGGCTTCGACGCTCTGCCCGACTGGCTGCCATTCATCCCCTTCAGCAAGCTCAGCGAAGGTGGACGAGTGCGCACACTCACCACGCAGGACGGTGAGACCGTTATCGAACGCCTCGAAGCATTCGACAATAGCCGGCATTTCTACACATACTCGATTCTCCAGGCACCGTTCCCCGTCACGAACTACACGTCCACCCTCGCCGTTCACCAGAATGACGAGAACAGTTCGCGTATCGAATGGTCCGGTGAGTTCACTCCTGTGGGCATCAGCGACGATGAGGCCATCACCCTCTTCCGCGGAATCTATGCGGACGGGCTCACAGCTCTCGCCGAATCACTCAGTGACAGTGAGCACACCACCCAAGTCTGATCGGATCCATCGCAGCTCTCGTCGTCATGCTCGCGACATTCACATCCCGCCGAGTAGTCAGATTCCAGCAATCGTCTCCTCGTCCCTCACGTGTGGCTACGGCTTCGGCACAGTATCCGGCCAGCGGACCAGGATTGCGGTAGTCAAGCGCTGTCGTAGCAGCTACCTCACCCGCTCCCGAGGCGCACTCCGTGCACACCAGCCCCGATCTCCTCAACCATCCACAACACCGGGAAGACATACCACCATGGCAAATCAGCACATCCCCACGGTCACCTTGAACAACGGCATCACGATGCCCCAAATTGGCTTCGGAGTATTTCAGGTACCCGACGACCAGGCGACCGCAGCAGTGACAACAGCCCTCGAGGTCGGATACCGGAGCATCGATACAGCTGCCATCTACGACAACGAGCAGGGCGTCGGACGGGCAATCGCTGAGTCCGGTCTTCCTCGCAACGAACTGTTCATCACGACTAAGCTGTGGAACGCCGACCAGGGATACGACAGTACACTCGAGGCATTCGACCAGAGCCTCCACAAGCTCGGCCTCGAGTATCTCGATCTCTACCTCGTGCACTGGCCGACACCACGACGCGATCTCTATCTCGAAACCTGGCGGGCCTTCGAGAAGCTGCACTCCGACGGACGGGTTCGTGCGATCGGCATCTCCAACTTCGAGCCCGCACACATCGACCGACTCGTCGCCTCCGGCAATATTCCGCCGGCCGTGAATCAGGTGGAACTTCACCCCGCACTGCAGAACCGCGCAACAGTGGCGGCAAATAGACGCCACGAGGTCGTCACCGAGGCATGGAGCCCACTTGCTCACGGGAAAATTCTCGAAGATCCCCTGCTCGCCGACCTCGCCGCAAAGCACGATCGCTCACCCGCCCAGGTCGTGCTGCGGTGGCACCTCCAGCAAGGACGTGTAATCATCCCAAAATCTGTGACCACGTCACGGATCGCCGAGAACTTCGACATCTTCGGCTTTCAACTCTCTGACGTCGAACTCGCCGCGATCGATACGCTGGAGCGGGACGGCCGGACCGGACCGCACCCCACAGAATTGAACTGATGGCAGAAATGACGGCACTCGAGAGGCTGGGCGACCGCGGGTCGATGCTCGGAAAGTAGCTCCGCTCGACAACGATTCGCGACAGTCGATCCCGCGGCGCTCGTGTCCGTCATCCAGGAGCGAATGAGACGATGCGCTGCTGTTGCATCGGAGGATCCAGACGCTGGATCGGCGTGATCGAGGAATGGAACGAACCCAGACCAGGCGTTCTCTCCCACCGCCGGACGATCGCCGGATACTTTCGGACCCCAACTGCCGCTGACTCGGGAAAGCACTCCTTGGCCGCGGCCTCGGTGACATGCCGTGGGAGTCGGCGGCAGCAGGTCCCGCGACGTCTCGTCCCAATGAGCGAGGCGGCGCTTGGTGCGATCGACATTCAGAACTTCCAGGCCATCGACGGCGACTACGGGGTCGCCTGAGGTGTTCACGCCGGTGGCGACGTAGTCGGGTCGGTTGGCACCTGTCCGTATCGGATCTTAATGGGGTCCCCCGCTTACGGGGAAGACGGCGTCGATGAACCTTCCCCAAGCCCTGTGGTCAGGATTTATTTCCGAGAGTGACAGGATGACTTCGTCGACGCCGTCAACCCCCGCTGCCGTTTCTTGACGATCTACGAATCGGATAAAGTATCAGTGTCAAGCGGGACCTGGATCTCGACCGGGCCGATCTCCGTGAGTACCGTTTCCGTTCGGCAGGCGTTACGGGAAGCCCACTGTTACGGTCCGCTATCTCGTGTTTCCTAGCCCCGACGCTCGTCAATGTTCGCCTCCAGCGCGCATTCGAGCAGATCCTCTCCTCCACAGCATGATTCGCTTTTCGTCGTCACATGGCGCAACCCGGCACCAAACGCGTACGTACCGACCCCGACTGCTGCGCAACACTATTCAACCGCACCGACATCAGAAAGGGGCTGCGGCGACCTGCTTGCACAAGCCTGATCGGAATGAACACTGGCGGGCCACACGCACATGCTCGACCGTGATGGCGCCCAGTCGCCACGGTGAGGGTCCGTTCGCAGTTGTCCCCCTTACGCTTCAGCATCGAGCATCGCCGCACTTCTATCAGAGTCTTATAGTTCAACCATGAACATTTGCGTCTTCCTCTCCTCCGCCGACCTCGACGAGCGCTATACCCGGCCGGCCCGCGAGTTCGCAGAACTCATCGGAAAGGGCGGCCATACCCTGGTATGGGGCGGATCCGACACCGGGCTGATGAAGGTGGTCGCCGACGGAGTACGCGAGTCAGGAGGCCGGCTCGTCGGGGTCTCGGTCGACTTTCTCCGGGACTTTGCCAGGAAGGACGCCGACGAAATGGTGATCGCCAACGATCTCGCCGAACGCAAGGCGCTGCTGCTCGCCCGATCGGATGCGGTGGTGGTGATGGCCGGCGGCCTGGGCACGCTGGACGAGGCGACAGAAATCCTGGAGTTGCGGAAACACGGACTGCTCGACAAGCCGGTGACGCTGCTGAACACGGTGGGCTTCTACGACGGGTTGATACTCCAGCTCCGGCGGATGGAGGAGGAAGGTTTCTTGCCGGTACCCCTAGCGGAGCTGGTCTTCCTCGCAAGCGAGGGCGCCGGCGCACTCGCGCACCTGGAGGCGTCCGTCGGGATGCGGTGAGGTGACCATTCCGAACCGAACACGATCGCACGACGCTTCGACCAACATGTCGAGGCCGTCACCGAACAACGAAGACTTCGATCGAACTGCGCCGGCCCCTACTCGGCGTGGATCGGAACATTGGTGCCTGGGGCGCGAACAGACTGCGCGAGCCGCATCAAGGCTACGGCAGCCCTGGCCTAGGGCATCACTCTGCACAGTGCGTCCAGCGCGCCTCCCCACGCACTGTCCGAGGGTGCCGCGTAGTTGACCACCAACCCGTCGCGCTCGGGTAACTGCCACTCGGTGTCCGCCATTTCGTAGCGGAACTGCGCGATCCCGCTGACCGCCAGGCCTTGCCGGGCCGCCGCCTCCACGACGGTGCGCTCGGTCCCGCGAGGGAGTTCGAGGACCGCTTGCAGCCCCGCGGCCATGCCCGTCACGCGGATGCCGGGGGCCCTCTGTGCCAGGGCCGCGACCAGTTGGTCACGGCGGCGCCGGTAACGTAGCCGCATCGAGCGCACATGACGGTCATACGCGCCCGATGCGATGAACTCCGCAAGCGTCAGCTGCTCGAGCGCACTCGACATATAGTCACCGTTTGCCTTGGCCGTCACGATCTCCGGGATGAGTTCCTCTGGTAGCACCATCCAGCCGAGCCGCAGCCCCGGCGCCAGCGACTTGCTCACAGAACCGAAATACACCACCCGCTCGCGGTCGAGGCCCTGCAGAGCACCCACCGGCTGACGGTCGTATCGGAACTCCCCGTCGTAGTCGTCCTCCAAGATCAGCCCGCCGGTGGTACGCGCCCAGTCGATGGCCGCCGTGCGCCGGTCCGGGCTCAGCGCGACCCCCGTCGGATACTGATGCGCCGGAGTCATCAAAACCGCGCCGACCCCTCGCAATCGCACCAAATCGTCGGTGCGCACACCATGTTCGTCGACATAGAGGGGCGGGGTACGCAGTCCTGCACCGGTCAGCAGGTCTCGATAGAGGTCGAGGCCGTACGACTCGACGGCCACCGCCTGCACCCGCCGCGCCCTGAGTGCCTGCGCCATCAGCGTCAGACCATGGTGGAAACCGGAACAGATGACGACCCGCTCCGGCTCGGCGTACACCCCACGGGCCCGCGCCAGATAGTCCGCCAGGGCGGTGCGCAGCTCGATCCGGCCGAGGGCATCGCCATAGCCGAACGCTTCGTGCGGCGCCGCGGTCAGAGCGCGGCGGGCCGCGGAGAGCCACTGCATGCGCGGAAAGTCCGTGAGGTCCGGCGAACCCGGCAGAAGTCCATACATGGGACGGCGCCGAGTCGGCCTCACACGGGCAGCTGCGGGCGCGGCCGCGCGCGGCTCGGCCCGCCTGGCCACCCATGTCCCGGAACCCTGCTGCGCACTGAGCCAGCCCTCGGCGACCAGTTCCGCGTAGGACTCGGTCACGGTATTGCGTGAGATACCAAGATCGGCGGCGAGCGAGCGGGACGCCGGCAGCCGGGTGCCAGGCGCCAGACGCCCCGTGCGCACGGCCTCTCGCAGCGCGTCCGTGAGGCCGGCGCGCAGCTTGGGTCCGTTCAGTTCCACATGCAGGTCGGCACCGCCCCCGGAAGGTGACGAACCCGCAGAATTGGTATGAAGATCTGGCATAGAAATGGACCCTACTCCAGTGCCACTCGGGACGTAGCGTTGCTGGCATGACGATGAACGAAGTACACGAAAGCACGGAATTTCTCCCCGAGCACGCACCCCGCCTGGACTGGGCAAAGCTCGCACCCGAGGCATACAAAGCGATGATCCGTCTCGACACGGCCGCGAGGCAGGGCGTCGAACCGACGTTGCTCAACCTGGTCAAGATCCGCGCGTCCCAGATCAACCACTGCGCCTTCTGCCTGGACATGCACAGCAAGGACGCGCTGGCCGCCGGCGAATCGGCGGAGCGCATCATCCAGCTCAACGCATGGACGGAGTCGCGGCACTTCTACACGGCGAAGGAGATCGCGGCGATCGAACTGACCGAGGCGATCACCGTACTCACGGACGGATTCGTCCCGGACGAGGTGTACGCGAAGGCCGCGAGCGAGTTCGACGAGACCGAACTGGCCCGACTCATCGTTGCGATCGCGACGATCAACACGTGGAACCGTTTCGGCGTATCCACCCGATTGGTCCCCGGTCACTACACGCCGGACTCCTGATTCACCGAGCGAGCGAACGCGACAGGGCTACCGGCGAACTCGCGGAGGGGCCTCGCGTCCGAATCCCGGTATCCGGGCGGGACAGTGTCCGAAAACAACCAGGACCTGCTGCCCGGATACGTCCGGAATCCCCTTTCGGCACACCGACACTAGGAGAACATGGTGAGTACCGCTTCGGCTCTTCCACGCCGGCAGCCACTGGCGCGTGCCGCCGACGAGTTCGCGCTCACCGTAGTCCTGCTGTTCCTCGCAGTGACTGTCGTCCGGTGGTTGCGTGATCCGGGCTCCGCCCTCTACATCGCCGACCTGGACGTCGCACTTGCCATCATCGGGGTTGTCAGCGGGATCATCCTCACCAGTCTGATGTTCAGCCCACCCGGCAAACGCGCTGGCGGGCACATGAATCCCGCCGTGACCATTGCCTTGTGGCTCATGAACGCCTTCCCTGGTCAAAGTGTTCCGCCCTACATACTCGCCCAACTTGCGGGTTCAGCGGTGGGGACGGGGCTCGCGCGCCTGGTGTGGGGGCGTGCGGTCTCGTTCCCTCCTGTCGACTACGCCGCAATCAGGGCCGCGTCCACCTGGCAGCCCGCGTCCGTCTTTCTCGCCGAGATGGGCTCGATGATGGTCCTGATCGTTGTCGTCGGGTTCTTCCTGACCCGTCCCGGTTGTGCACGCCTGCTGCCGTACGTCATCGGACTGTCAGTCGGGCTGGTCATCGCATTCCTCGGTCCCCGCAGCGGGGGATCGATCAACCCCGCCCGCCAGTTCGGTCCTGCTGCACTCTCTGGGCGCACGACCGATCTATGGATTTATCTGGTCGCACCGGTCCTGGGAGCGGTTCTCGGGGCGTCGGTCGACCACGCACTCAACCGGCGGTTCCGCACACGCCGTGCGCTCGTGACGATCCCCACTGCTTTCGTCCCCGACCTGCCGCAATCGCCGAGTGCTTCAGCTGCAGCTGTTCAGGGACCCTTCCCGGTGCGGAGATCCGTCTGCTCGCCACAAGCCATTTCGCGTTGGAGACGCATCGTCAAGCGATCGCCGACCTCGTGCGGGACGTCCTTCATCCATCGCATCCACTGACCTCACAAGCTGGGACGTACCGATCCGCGTTCGCCCCGTTCCATTCTCGGCATCAGATGCCGGGAACAACTCAGAAAAGGGTTTGACATGAAGAATCTTGCTCGTGGTGCACTGATCGCGGTTGCGGCCGTCACTGTCATCGGAGGGTTCGGCGCCGGCGCCGCGTCGGCACATCCGGCAGACGCTCTGGACAATCTGGCATTGGTCCACCAGTCGTCGATCGACAACTCGTTCCCTCACCATCCTCACAACCCCATCGGCCCTCCCCGCGTCGGCCCCAACCCATTCGGTCACGAGCGGGGAGGTCCAACAGAACGTCCCAGGTTCAACCCGTTCCAGTGGAGTATCTGTCCCGGCATTTCTCCTCAGAGCCATTGCGTCCCTTAAAGGCCGCTGTGGTCGGCTGTCTATCGTGTTCCGGCCTGCACAGAGGCCCGCGCTTCCGAAAGGGCAGGTACCCGTATGACATCGTGCCGCGGTTGGCGGCGGCGGTTCAGTTCTAACTACAGTTTCGTATAGTCAGGAGTAATCATGAAGATATTTCTTGCCGGCGCATCCGGCGTGATTGGGCAACGGCTGATTCCCCGGTTGATTCTGGCGGGGCACGTAGTCGGCGGCATGACGCGCTCGCCCAGCAAAACGGAGCTATTGAGCCACCTCGGTGCCGAACCGGTTCTTTGTGATGTCTTCGACCGGGAGGCTGTCATCCAGGCGGTTCGTGACTTCAGGCCGGACGTCATGCTGAACGAGCTGACCGATCTGCCGGATGATGCGGCCCAGATCAGTGAACACGCAGATCTGAACGCTCGCATCCGAACCGAGGGAACCCAGAATCTGATCGAGGCCGCGCGGCGGAGCGGGTCGCCGAAGATCCTGGCCCAAAGCGTCGCCTGGCAATTGCCTGATGGGCCCGACGCTCAGGCGGTCGCAGAATTGGAGCGTTCCGTTCTCGCCGAGGGTGGCGTTGTATTGCGCTATGGACAGTTCTACGGGCCCGGCACCTACAACGAGCAGAAACAACCTGAGGCGCCGCGGGTTCACATCGACCGAGCTGCCGAACGAACGGTAGAGGCGCTGGGCGAGCCAACGGGCGTCGTCGACATCATCGACTGAGCGCGCGACCGGGGTCCGGCTGACCATCGCGCTGTGGTGAATTCGGGGTAGTGAGGAGAAGTCGCGGCGATCATGTTCGGGTCGGCCGCGGATCGGTTGAACTGCGAACCCTGACGACACGAGTTCGAGCCCCCTGGCCGGCAACTCGAGGCCTCGGGTGATCGCGCCGCGGCCCCCGCTGTCAGCCTCACCAACTGCAGGCAGTCCACGACGATCAGACGCAGCTCCCACTGATCGTCGTCGAGGCAAAACGCGAACCAGGCCGGGCAGGCACCAGTCGACGAACCCTAAGGGGTCGAGGTCGGCCAAGGGTTGTTCGTCGTGGACGAGCCGGCGCATCCTCTGACTCCCGCGGGTCACTTTCGCCAGAACAGGTGATGGTTTGCGCCGCTCGGACTGGGTACGACGTCGAGGTGGAATCGGTCGAGTAGCTCGTCGGGCGACTGCCAAAGTTGCAGTCCGGATCCGAGTTTCACCGGTGAGACCGCCACGTGCATGGTGTCGACGAGGTCGGCGTCGAGTCGGACGTCCTTGCCCTGAGCGGCCTCACGCGCCTGCTCGAGGACGGCACCCGGGTCACCGCCGACGAAGTGGAACGTGGTGTCGGAGAGGGTGAAGGAGGGACGCTTGTGGTGGGTCATGACGAACACCGGAGTGTCGAGGCCGAACGGACTCTCGAGGCTCTGTTGGTCACCGGCACCGATACCGTCACTCGAGACGTTGAAGTTCTGGACTCTCAGTAGCTGTTTCACTCGTTCTCCCGCACTCTTGACGACAGATGCAAAGGTTGAGAATTCCCGCGTCCGAGAAACTCATCGTGCGGCGCTCCAACGAACGCACCTCGCGGCGGACTGTCACCGAGGTGGCAACGAGCGCGAACGGACGGTGCTCGAAGGTAAGCTCGTCAACTCGGCAGTCCGTGATCACAGGACGCGCGGATGACCACGGGGGATCGCGAGGGAGGACGTATTCGAATGCGACGCGTCGTACGGGCCTTCTGGGGGCCGAGGCCGGAGCCGGTCGACACGCTGGCGGGACGGTGGCGGCAGACGTTGGAGCAAGTCACGGAGCTGCTGCCGAGGGCTGTGTCGCCGGTGCGAGGCGAGTGGCGGCAGGTTCACGCGTCGGGACCGGACACCGCCTGTACGCCGGACGAGCTGACGGCGATTCTTCTGGTCACTCAGGGGGCGGAAGCGTGGTCGGACCTGACGGGGACCGGGTTGCGGTTGGTATGTTCCGGGGAGGTCGGATGGGCGGTCGAACTCTCCGGCGTGGCCGGTGGCGCCCCGCAGTTTCTGCTGCAGTCACTGGTTTTGGCGGTCGACGCACCCGAGGGTGCGGTCGTACCCGAATCTGGACTGCTCGCGATGCTTGCGTCGGTGTGGGAACCGGACTTCGGCGACGTCAGCGACGACGCCATTCTCGATGCCCTCGAAGACGACGCCGGATTCACCGTCGGCGATCCGGTCGTCGGCCGGTTCGGCTTTCTGTGCGCGGCCCGCGCAGTCCTGGTACCCGACGGCCTGGAGGCGGTTCGCCAGGATATGCCGGGCAGCGGCGTGCTGCTGCACATCGCAGCGCCGGGCGACATCGACACGGTGGTTCACGTATACGGCCGGCTACGGGACACCGGGGCACTCGAGCCGTTGCCACGGCCGCTGGACCGGCCAACAATGTGAGGTCGCGCGACACCGGCGGAGCCGACGTAGCCGGGATTCCGTCGGCGCCGTTGCGGAGGGTGGAGGTCGACGCGGTCAGGCGGCGCTCCGTTCAGCGACGGGTCGACGACGCAGACTCGGGGTCTGGATGGCGGGGGGCACGTACGCCTGGTCGAGCGTGCCGACGTCTGTGCCGGGCGGGACGATCTCGTCGATCCGGTCGAGGATGTCATCGGTGAGCGCGACATCGATGCCGGCGAGAAGGTCGTCGAGGTGACTCATCGTGCGCGGCCCGATGATCGCGCTGGTGACCCCCGGGTGAGCGATCGTGAACGCCATCGCGAGGTGTGTCATCGGCATTCCCGCGTCTTGTGCGAGCGGGATGAGCTGCTCGACGACGTCGAGGCGATGGGCGTCGCCGAGGTGTGTGAAGATTTTCGCACGGCGCAGGTCGTTGTGCTGCCCCTTGCGGACGCGGCCGGTGAGCAGCCCCTGCGCGAAGGGCCCCCAGACCAGCGTGCCCATTCCGTAGCGCTGTGTGACAGGTAGCACCTCGCGTTCGATTGCCCGGTTGAGCAGCGAGTAGGGCGGTTGCTCGGTGCGGAACCGTTCCAGGCCACGCCGCTCAGCGACCCACTGCGCCTCGACGATGTCGGACGCGGGCATCGTGGACGTTCCGATCGCACGGACCTTGCCGCTGCGGATCAGGTCGGTGAGCGCCGACAGGGTTTCCTCGATGTCAGTGGTCGGGTCCGGTCGCTGGATCTGGTACAGGTCGATGCGGTCGGTCTGCAGGCGGCGCAGCGAGTTCTCGACCGCGGTCACGATCCAGCGCCGCGAGGCGCCCTGCTGGTTGGGGTCGTCCCCCATGGGGCGGCTCACCTTGGTCGTGAGGACGACGTTGTCACGACGCCCCTCGAGTGCCCGGCCCACGATCTCTTCCGAGTCTCCGTACGCATCGGCGGTATCGATGAAATTGATCCCCGCGTCCAGGGCCTTATGGATGATGCGGGCCGAGTCGTCGGGGTCGGGGTTGCCGATGGACGTGGCGAACATCAAGGTGCCGAGCGCGTAGGGGCTGACCTTGATCCCTGTTCGGCCGAGCGTGCGGTACTGCATGTGTCCACACCTTCCTGGTGGGGTGATTCGGTTCCTGGGCGGCGCTCTGGGTGATCACCCTGGCGGGTCTGCGCCAGCACTCGCCGGGTTCGAGGTTCTGGCTTCCAGAGTGCGGCTATGTGGATGACGGCGGAAGGACGTCTCTATCCGGGGACCCGCCGTCCCTGGCTGCGTCCGCTGCCCGGGGCCATGATGGTGGCGTGGACAGAACCGAGCTGGCCGATTTCCTTCGCCACTGCCGGACCCGACTCACGCCCGCCGTCGTGGGACTGCCTCAGGGCACTCGGCGCCGCACCCCGGGTTTGCGCCGCGAAGAGGTGGCGCAGCTTGCAGGGATGTCCGCCGACCACTACACGCGGCTGGAGCAGGCCAGGGGCTCACACCCGTCTCGCCAGATGCTCGCTGCCGTCGCCCGTGCGCTGAGGCTGACCAGCGATGAACGCGACCACCTCTTCCATCTGGCCGGTGAAGAGCCCTCGCGAGACCGGCCTGCCACCGAACACGTTCGCCCCGGCCTCCTCCTCGTCCTCGACCGTCTGGTCGACATCCCTGCTCAGGTGGTCAGCGATCGCGGCGACATCCTTGCGCAGAACGCCATGGCCAAAGCGCTCACCGGTGACGCATCGGCCCGCCCCCCAGCGGAGCGCAACGTCGTGTGGCGCTTTTTCACGGACCCGTCCGCGCGCGAGCTCTTCCCCGTCGAAGAACACGACAACGCCGCCCGGACGGCAGTAGCGGACTTGCGCGCCACGCTCGCCCGGCGCCCGGACGACGCACGGCTGGCGAAACTCGTCAGCGAACTCCGCGCCAGGAGTGAAGAATTCTCCGCCCTGTGGGACACCCACCACGTCGCCGTACGCCGCGCCGACACCAAGCGCTTCTTGCATCCAGCCGTCGGCCCACTGGAGCTGGACTGCGAGGTACTCCTCAGCCCCGAGCACGATCAGCGCCTGGTCGTCTACACCGCACGCCCGGGCAGCGAATCCCACGAGCGGCTCGAACTGCTACGCGTGGTGGGCTTGCAGGACCTGACCCGTGGCTGAGACGCCACCCGAGACAACGCCACATCTGCCGACGATGCCGCTGTTCGTCCGCTACGACGGCGAGGTACCCAGACCAAAGACGCCGGAACCGGCGCGTGAGGTGTTCTCATATCTATCGGGCCTCTCGGAGGCAGAAAGGTGGCGGCTCGCTACGCGAGTCCAGGTGCCCTATGACGGACAAGCCCGACTTCAAGAAAACCCTCGATGCCTACCATGCTCCCCGAGGCGAGTTCCGGATCGTCGACGTGCCCGACATGCAATACCTGATGATCGACGGTCACGGCGACCCCAACACCTCACCGGCGTTCAGCGACGCCGTCGAAGCGCTCTACCCCCTCGCGTACAAGCTGAAGTTCGCAAGCAAGCGTGACCTCGGCCGCGACTACGTCGTCCCTCCGCTGGAGGGCTTGTGGTGGGCCGAGGACATGGACTCCTTCACCGCGGTGCGGGACAAGTCGCGATGGGACTGGACAATGATGATCATGACCCCGAACTGGGTCGACGAGGCCATGTTCACCACCGCTGTCGAAAAGGCCGGTGCCAAGACCCGCCCGGCACGTCTCGACGACGTCCGACTCGAGGCGCTGAGCGAAGGGCGGTGTGTGCAGACACTGCACACCGGTTCCTTCGACGGCGAAGCAGTCGTGCTTGCACAAATGCATGACGAGTTCATCCCCAGCAACGGACTGCGGTTGTCCGGCAAGCATCACGAGATCTACCTCAACGACTTCCGCAAGATCGCGCCCGAGAAGCAACGCACACTCCTCAGACAGCCGATCACCACCAATCGCGGCTCCGACCAGCTAACGATCGACACCGAGACGTGATGCACTCCGCGGGTCCGTCGCCAAGGACGGCGGCGCCTTCGCGTAGTCGCGCACTCGTTCGGCACCCGTCGACCAGGTCGGTGGTGGAAACGTCGGTGTCGCGGCTCTGAGGGATGCTCAGTCCTGTCAGTGCAGCAACCCCGAAGCGAACAGCCCCGTCCGTAGTGCCTCGTACTCGCCGTCGTCGAGGGCAAGCAGTGGGGACCTCACGGTTCTGTTCTGCAGCACACCGAGCAGTTGCAGCGCCCCCTTTACGGTCGTCGCGCCGTAATTGGGGACACCCATGACCGCACGCAAGGCCGGCTGAAGACGGGCATTGATTTCCCGTGCGGTGTGGACGTCTCCCGCGAAGAATGCGTCAATCATCGTGCGGATCTCGTCACCTGCCACGTGACCGAGAACAGAGACAACTCCGCACGCCCCATACGCCAAGAAACCCAGAGTGAGGCTGTCGTCTCCCGAGTAGACCGCAAAGCCCAATTCGCGCAGCATGATCGCCTGAGTGGGGTCTCCAGCGGCATCCTTCACTGCGACCACGGACGGCCAATCCGCCATCGCCTCGAATGTCGACGGTGCCAGCTTGGTACCGGCCCGGCCGGGAATGTCGTAGACCATGACAGGAGCATCGACTGCATCCACTACGTACCGGAAGTGCTGCAGTACACCGCCCTGGCTCGGCTTGTTGTAGTACGGCGTCACCAGCAGCAGCCCGTCGGCACCGTGCGTGACAGCCTGCCTCGCCAATTCCAGCGTGTGCCGTGTGTCGTTCGTTCCCACCCCGGCAACGATCTTCGCGCGGTCGCCCACCGCATCCTTGACCACTCGCAGAATCCGACCATCCTCGGAGGTGGTGGTCGTCGCCGCCTCACCGGTCGTTCCCGAGACGACAAGTCCGTCGTGTCCATGATCGACTAGATGTATGGCGATCCGGGCAGTCGCCTCCTCATCGATCTCGCCATCCACGGTGAACGCCGTAGCCATCGCGGTAAGAACGCGCCCGAACGGAGCCACCGGCGCTGACGAAACGGTCATCGCCCCAGTGTATGCGCGACGAACCGGCGACAACCCTGACGGGACTGATGTTTCACTCGTCACCATCCATGGCGGCACGGGCGACAGCCCGGCCCAGTCGTTCTACGAGGTCGGCATGCAGCTGATCAGTCATCACTGATCAGTCTCCAGGAAAACCCGCACCGAGTGGCCCATTCGTGCCTCCGCGACCCGTTCCGATTTCAGAGCCGCGAGGACGTCTCCGAATTGCGCAGAGCCAATGAGATATTGACGCAGCTGGACCGTTCGTCGCGGCAACGGACCCCGACCACCACAACACACCCGAGCACCCCGATCAACCGCCCGTGGCCGCACCCCGCGGAACCAGATCACCCATCGGACGGTTGAGGTCCGCAATGCCGGGTACCCACCGGTCATGACCACCGAACACGTGCTGCGCCATCGTTCCCCGCGGGCGGAGGATTACCCCACCGTCCGGATAGTCGCGGACCGCGAAGCCCAGGTGATGCGGACGCTGGGGCGGGCGGTGAACATCCTCTCGGCCGGCGACGTGCCGTTCGCGGTCGGCGGGGACTGCGCCGTGTACGCCCGCGGCGGCCCGCCACCCGAGCACCAGGTGACCATCATCGCCTCGGGCCAACACCTGACCGGCGCAAGGGCCGCGTTGGCTGCGGGTGGGATCCGGTCCATCATTCCCTCCCGGCTCGGGTCACGGGAGCTCGTCGGCGGTGATCTCCGGGTCGCACTGCTGTATCCGGCCTGTACCACCGGCCCCGGGGAGGGACTCCTCGAGCGGGCCGAGACGATGCGGATCGGGCAGCTCTGGGCACCGGTCCTCTGTGGAACCGATCTGATGATCGACAAACTCCGTCATCTCGGTTCTCATCGGTGTGATTTCGTGCCGATGCTGCCGGTCGCCCGCGCATTGTGCGGGCAGGTCGACTGGCCCACCGTGGCGAGGGCCACTGCCGACCTCCCCTGTGCCCGGGCCTTTTTGGGGCTGCTCGACGACCTGGCGGTCACAGGGTCGCTGGAGGGGCGGACCTGACCAACAAGGGCCAGGTCCCTCCCCCGCACCAGTGTTCGACCCGGGCACAGTTCACGAACCGGAGGTTCAGTGGTTCGGGCTCACTGTTGCGCGGCCGCCAGCGTGGTGTTCAAAGTCTTGCTCGGCCTCATCACGGCGTCGGCCTTCTCGCTGTCCGGCTGGTAGTAGCCGCCGATGTCAACCGGCGAGCCCTGCACCTCGATGAGCTCCCGCACGATGGTCTCCTCGTTCTGGGTCAACGCCTCGGCAAGCGTGGCGAAACGTTCCGCAAGTTCCTTGTCCTCGGTCTGCGCGGCGAGTTCCTGTGCCCAGTACAACGCGAGGTAGAACTGGCTGCCCCGGTTGTCGAGCTCGCCGGTCTTGCGCGACGGGTTCTTGTTCTCGTCGAGCAGCTTGCCGGTCGCCGCGTCGAGCGTCTTGGCCAGGATCTTGGCGTGCTCGTTGCCGGTCTTGATGCCGAGATCTTCCAGGCTGACGGCCAATGCCAGGAACTCACCAAGCGAATCCCATCGCAGGTGATTCTCCTCCACCAGCTGCTTGACGTGCTTGGGCGCCGACCCACCGGCGCCCGTCTCGTACATGCCACCGCCGGCCATCAGCGGCACGATCGACAGCATCTTGGCGCTGGTGCCGAGTTCCAGGATCGGGAACAGGTCGGTGAGGTAGTCGCGCAGGATGTTGCCGGTCGCGGCGATGGTGTCCATGCCGCGGATCAGCCGCTCCAGCGTGTAGCGCATCGAGCGCACCTGCGACATGATCTGGATGTCGAGGCCCTCGGTGTCATGATCCTGCAGGTACAGCTCGACCTTCTTGATCAGCTCGTTCTCGTGCGGGCGGTACGGGTCGAGCCAGAACAGCACCGGCATGCCGGAGTTGCGTGCCCGGGTGACCGCGAGCTTGACCCAGTCGCGGATCGGCGCGTCCTTGACGGTGCACATACGCCAGATGTCACCAGCCTCGACGTGCTGGGTGAGCAGCACCTCACCGGTCTCGACATCCACGAAGTTGGCGTCGCCGTCCTCCGGAATCTCGAAGGTCTTGTCGTGCGAGCCGTACTCCTCAGCCTTCTGCGCCATGAGCCCGACGTTGGGGACAGTGCCCATGGTCGTCGGGTCGAACGCGCCGTTGGTTTTACAGAAGTTGATGATCTCCTGGTAGATGCGCGCGAAGGTGGATTCCGGCATCACCGCCTTGGCGTCCTTGAGTCGCCCGTCGGCGCCGTACATCATGCCGCCCGAGCGGATCATCGCGGGCATCGAGGCGTCCACTATGACGTCGCTGGGCGAATGGAAGTTCGAGATGCCGCGGGCGGAGTCGACCATGGCCAACTCGGGACGGTGCTCATGGCAGTCGTGCAGGTCCTGAATAATCTCCTCGCGCTGCGTGCTCGGCAGTGTCTCGATCTTGTCGTAGAGGTCGACGAGGCCGTTGTTGACGTTGACGCCGAGTTCGTCGAACAGCTTCTGGTGCTTGGCGAAGGCGTCCTTGTAGAAGGTCTTGACCGCGTGGCCGAAGACGATGGGGTGCGACACCTTCATCATCGTCGCCTTGACGTGGAGGGAGAACATCACGCCCGTCTTGCGCGCATCCTCCATCTGCTCCTCGTAGAAGTCGAGCAAGGCCTTCTTGCTCATGAACATGCTGTCCATGATGTCGCCCTCGCCGAGGGTCAGCCCCTCCTTGAGGACGATCGTCTCGCCGCCGTCGGTCACCAACTCCATCCGGACCGTGCGCTGCCGGTCCAGTGTCATCGACTTCTCGCCGTGGTAGAAGTCGCCGTGCCGCATGTGCGCGACGTGGCTGCGCGAGGCCATCGACCACTCACCCATGCTGTGCGGGTGCTTGCGAACGTACTCCTTAACCGCCCGGGGTGCGCGGCGGTCGGAGTTGCCCTCACGCAGGACCGGGTTGACAGCACTGCCGAGGATCCTGCCGTAGCGCTGCCGGATATCGCGTTCCTCGTCGGTCTTGGGTGATTCCGGAAAGTCCGGAATCTGGTAGCCCTTGCCCTGCAGTTCCTTGATGGCGGCCAGGAGCTGCGGCACAGACGCGCTGATGTTCGGCAGCTTGATGATGTTGGTCTCGGGCAGTTGCGTCAACCGACCCAGCTCGGCCAAGTTGTCCGCGACGCGCTGCTCTTCGGTGAGGCGGTCGGGGAACTCGGCCAGGATCCGCGCCGGTACCGAGATGTCGCTGGACTCGACCTCGATGCCCGCGGCACCGGCGAAGGTGCGGACGATCGGCAGGAAGGCGTAGGTCGCGAGTAACGGCGCCTCGTCGGTCAGCGTGTAGATGATGGTTGGATGCTTATCGGCGCTCATGGTTGTTCTCCCGCGTCAGTTCGTTCCGAGGTCGATAGGCTCCTCGTGAGGCTATCGGTCTCGCGTCGAATCCAGGTTAGGTGCGACATCATCAGAGCATATTCAAGCGCCCGATTTTGATTCACTTCGACCATTCGGTTCACCATGCGAACACTCCGCGGTCAAGTGCGCATCGGTCGCGTTCACCGGGACCAGGCTGCGCGCCTCAACGTCCAGAGTCCGTCCACCACCGGCCTCGCCGAAGCGTCGCCACCATTCACTCCACCGAGGCCTGGCGGGCTACCGCGGACGACCGGATCCGGCGATCCGGACGTCGGAGGGATCACCAATCCGCGATCACCGGAACGACGCGCTCGCCCAAGACCTCGAGGGGCGTGATCGACGCGACTTGCGGTACCCATCCGTGAACGTGGGTGATCTCCAGCTTCGCCAAGTCCTCGAGCTGCCCCAGAAGGTGGTCCACGTTCTGTCCGTCCGCACCCGGGTCGAGTGGGAACATCACGGTCTTTTCGATGGCGTCGTAGTCGGTTCCGAGAGCGTCGCAGTGGCTCTTCAACACCTCCAGCTTGTGCGCGACCTCGGGTCCACCGAACAGGTTGCAGGCCTGCGCGTACTGCGCGACCAGCCGAAGCGTCTTCTTCTCACCCCCACCGCCGATCAGGATAGGCGGGTGTGGGCGCCGCAGCGGCTGCGGCACGTTCAACGTGCGGCCGAGTTGGTAGTGCGTTCCCTCGAACGGTCCGTCGTTGTCGCTCCACATCTGGAGGCAGATCTGCAGTGTTTCCTCCAGTCGTTCGAAGCGTTCGGCCGTGGGCGGAAAGTGGAGCCCGAGTCCCACACTTTCATCCTCGTTCCAGGCTGCGCCGATTCCCAGGTACGCACGTCCCTTGGACAGGACGTCGAGCGTGGTCACCGCCTTGGCGAGAAGGCCTGGCTCGCGGTAGACAGCGGCGGTGACCCAGGCCAGCAAGTCCACCTTCTTCGTGACGGCAGCGAGGTAACCGAGAGTGGTGTAGGCCTCGAGCATCTCGGTGTCGATCGGTCCCACCGGTTCGATCTGCCAGAGATGATCCATGACGCTGATCTTGCGGAAACCCACGTCCTCGGCGGTGACGGCAATGCGAGACAAGTCGTGCGCGAGGGTCGACGGGCCGTCCGGAAAGGTGAAGTCGGCGATGTGCAGTCCAAGTTCCATAGCACCACGTTATGCGTGTCGCCGACAACTACCCAGGGATCGTCAGTACCACCTTGGCCGCCCGACAGCCTGGTAGACGATCTCGGTGTCGAGTCCGAGTGGGGTTACGAAGCTATGCCTGCGGACGGTTCGAGGTGTCCGACGTGGTCAATTTTGCACTCGCGCAGCGAGTTGCGCGGATGTCGGCGATCTGGATCTCCTATCCAGTGGCCGGCCCGCGAATCAGATCGCGGCCACGGGGTCCTGCGTGCCGCGCGACAGCTCATCATTCGCTCGCGCAGCAGCGTCGCCGCACCCAGTCGGTACCGGAACCGGGTCTTCGTCATTCGGAAGTTCACAAGGATCTCCTCCTCTGCAGCACCCCCGAATGGCGTCCACCTGCAGGCGATTTCATGGCCTCCGCCTCGATGTCCGCATGTTTGCGCCTGCGGTTGACTTCGATCCAGACGACGCCAGCGCCCCGGCGAAATCATCGACATCGGATTGCGCAGCAACGCCACCCGGGGCGAGTCCGCCGCTGCGCTGCCGATCATGGATGAGCCGGTGGCCACTCGTGCCCGCACCGGCCGAGCTCGCGTCGATCACGAACTCGAAATCGCTGCGCGTCATCGACCAACACTCGCCCGGGCTGCGCCTGGTGATCACTTCCACCAATCCCGCCTGCGATGCGGGACAACAATGTCATCGAAAGCCGTAGTGTCGTGGGCATCCCACCGGCGACGCCCCTCCTCGAGGCGACGAGCGGTACGGCGACGCTCACGACGGAGGTCACGAGAACGCCCCTCGCCGTCGTAGCAGAGCGAGCACGAGCAGATCCCCGTGCCCGTGTACGCGAACGTCCAGAAGCAGTTCGTCGCGGGCAACCAGGCCCGATCACCCTGAAACCGGTCAGGGAGGTCGCAGACCTCGTGGCTGTCGGCGTGCCGCGGTTCAACGGAGAGTTCGCCACGGCGAAGACGAACCCAAACAGGTGAATGCGCATCGGTACGGGACAAGGCGGTGCCTTTCAGCGCTCATGCGCCCCGGCCCGCTACCCCCGAATGAGGACGGACCGGGGCGGTGGTTGCTGCACCGCGTCCCTCGCCCGCCGAAGCGGGCGTCGCCTTCCGAACGAACTCATACCGCCCATCCTTGCATCCACATACGACACACCGGACCCGGGAGCACCCGGACATCACAGACGGACTACGCAAGCAACCCCCGAACAGCGACAAGCCGCGCTCGCACATGCGCATCGCGCAGTACCGCCCGTCAGTTCTGGAACCACAGGGATGCGCCACCAGGGTCCACCAGTCACTGGGTGAAGCATCGCTGCAAGCACCCTTCCTCCGCCGGACGCGCTACCTGCCTCCAAGCCGGTTCCCAGGGACGGGCAGTCGTTCGCCCAGATGGGTCGATGTTTCTCGCTGCGTGCCGACTGGGGCTCCCGCACCTCGCCGCCGCTCATTCCATCGGACGAGACCTCGCCGGGCCCCGGCATCCAATCACTGAAAGTAGGGCGCATAGTCGCTGAATGGAACCTGGCCGGTGGCGCTCGACCGTATTGCGTCGGCGACCGCCGACGGAATGGGGGCCCAGTGGGCAGGCATCGCGGCCGCCAGCGAGGGGTTCAAAATGTAGAGCAGGGCGAAGTTCACAATCCAGAGCGGCGGCGCCATCGACATGCCGACCTCCGAACTGACCCCCTCCCTGGTGTTGGTCACCAGTTGTGCTGCGCCCGAAATCTGTTGCGCTGCGAAGCCATACACCGCTTGCACCGTGTACGCCGACCGGTAGAGCGCTATCAGGGTGTGTGTCGCACCGTTGTTCCTCAACCATGTGCCGACAAAACCGCCGGGAGCGATCAAGGAGTTCACCTGCCTCGTCGGCGCATCCGCGTTGGCCGGACTCTCCAGGAGTCCGCTGGTGTTCACGTAGAGCCCGTAGCTGGCCAGAACCGACGGTGTGGGGTGGCCGTCGACGTGGGAATAGAGGGGACGGCCGTTCGTATTGGTGAGGATACGGGCGCATGCATCGATCACCTCGGCAGCTTCTCGGCTGCCGCCGACCCCGCCGCCGGCGACGAGGTCGCGATACTGCTCCTCGGATAACGCGTCTGCCCTGTTGAGCCCCACCTGGCCGGCAATCTCGTCCGCCGCTTGCTGACCGAGGGGCTGGTTGAGCTGATCCGGGCCGGTCACCTGGGTCGGTGCCAGGCGCTCGTAGCCGGGTGCCCCGGCGAAGGGGATCGCGAACCCGGTGTCGACGGTGTCTGCGGCCGGTTCGCCGCTGGCTGTCTGGGTGGCCGACAGGGCGAGAAGGCACACTCCAACCAGCGTCAGTATCGAGATGGTCCTGCGGTGGGGGGTTGCTCCGCGTCGATGCCCCGGACCCGCTAACCCTGTGCCGCGCATACGTCAACCTCCCAGAACACCGTCGGGCGATCGAACACGAGCTTGAATTACAGTCAAACGTCGGCAGTGACGCCGTGTCAAGCCTCGCGCGAGATGCGCGTGCAGTCCTCTTCGTTGCCTCATACGAGAATGCGCACCTATGGCGGTCCTACCCGGCTGCGTGTCGCCGGCAGCAGCATCCATACCGAACATCATGGTTCCCTGCAGTGGACCGGTTCATCGATGGTCGCCCACGGACGTCGACTGGGCAGTTTCCGTGCACGACACCAGTCTTCCCGTCGGCAGCCTGGGGACGCCACGAACACGACTACACCCAGGTGTGCCCGTCCTCGAACGATCTGACGGGCACTAGCCGATGCTTCGGTGCGCGGAGTCTCAGTCGCCGATGTAGCCGGTCTCGGGGTTGATCTGACGGAGGAAGTCGCGGATCGACTCGCGATGCTCGTCAACCGTGTTCGGCTGGTGCGCGGCGGATGGGGCATTCGCTCGGTCTTGAATGCTGGAATAGGCAATGTGTTGAAAGCTGGAAAATCCGTACCCCGCGTTCGGGCCGGACTCCCAGTCATAGTCGCAGGCGCCTGGTTCCTCTGGACGTAGCCTCACGCGGAAAACCTCGCCATCGACCGTCACGGTGAACGGCCCATCGTCAGCCGTCGGTCGACTGTCACCTGCGGGCTCGTCGTGATCCTCGGTACGCACGAACGCATCTTCACATGCACCGAGCGTGTCGGATGGTGACTTGCGCCGGACACCGAGCTGTCGAGTGGTCTTCCGGTTCTCCCGATGGGCGTTCGGAGAACGATCGGTGGCTCACGTGGCGGTCAGGGCGATAAGCCACGTCATGTAATGCTCGACCACGCTGCCTCCGAGTTCACGAACAGCGGCAGCCGCACGTTCGGCCTCCTCGACGCTCCAGTCGCTGAACGTCGAGAACAGCTGGAACACTTGCCGGTCGTTCAGCTCGATACTCCACCGAAAGGTGCGGACAACATCAACGGAGAACAAGGCCGCCCGAGTCAACTCAGCGGACAGTTCTGCAACATCCTCCGCATCGATTCCGGGGCGCGGAGGTGCACCGCGATCCTGCACAATCCGCGCAACACGCTCCCTGAACGGCGTCCTGACATCGGGGACGCCGAAGACATTCCGCCACACCAGGAATATCCCTCGACGGGTTAACGCACGGTGAACCTTCGGAAGAACCACATCCAGATCCATCCAGTGAATCGACGTGGCCGCGACTGCGACATCGAAGCCGTTCTCAGGGAGCTCGACGTCTTCGGCCCGCTCGACAATGACCGCCGCCTCCGGGTTCGCGCTCCGAAGGCGTGCGGCGAGCTGACATCCAGGCTCCACTGCGGTGACGGTCAGGCCCGCGGCGAGCAGCGGTCCGGTCGCTTGCCCGGTTCCCGCTCCGAGGTCCAGGGCGCGGCGGCCAGGTTGCAGAACCCCGAGACCGCCAAGGGCGTTCCACAGGGCGGGCGGATATGGCGGCCGCGCCTCACTGTAGATGTCAGCTAAAGCCTCGAAGTGCATCGGGTCCACCACATCGACATTCTAGGTTTCCTGAGCCTGTCACCAGCCCGTGCGTCGGTCCACCTCGTAAGAGCATTAGCTGCGAGCGGCGCGGACGATCTGCGATGCTGGTCAGAAGTGACCGCGCGGGACACGAGAAGGCTCAAGATGACAGAAGCCCCGAGCAACGGCTCCACATCAGGTGACAAAGCGGTGTCCGTCCGTGCCGCCGCCATCCGAGCGGCGGCCACCACCCAAGCGCCGAAGCACAGGCAACTGCTGCAATCGGCCAAGGGTGGACGCATCCTCAGCACGATGATGCTCCGGGTCTTCGCTGTCTCGACACCCCCCGGGCACGGAGTACTCACTACCACTGGACGCAAGAGCGGCAAGCAGCGCCGCAACTACGTTCGCGCGATCCGGCGCCAAGACAAGGTGTACGTGGTGATGCTCCGCCCACCCGACCTGGCTATCGAGCGACCTCTGACCGTTTCATCCTGGGTGTGGAACATCCGCGGCAACCCGAACGTTCGCCTGCGACTGCGACGCCGAACATTCGTTGGCGTCGCGCGAGAAATCAGCGACCCGACCGAGCTGCAGCAGGCAAGAGACGCGATCTGCGAGACGGTTCACCTCGTGGACTTCGGCGAGTGCCGGCTTCATCTACGCGGGCGACCCTCCCGGGCCAAGATCAAGGATCTGCATCGCTATTGGTTCGACACCGGCATTCCACTCGTCATCGAACTCGCGGACCATTGAGGGCAGTAGGCATTCGCCCGCACCGAAGATAATGCACCTGCACACCGCTCCCCCGCAGTTGTTCGGGGCGGTCGCCGACACTGCAGGAGCTCCATGAGACGAACCTTCACCGCGACGAGTGCGCCCAGCAAATGCCGACAGTAGTCGGCGCTCGTCGCCTACATGGATCGCCCAGCGGGACAGCCGGACGCTCGACGTTCGGACGATCCGTCCCCGCCATCGTTCGACGGTCCTACATTCGTCGAGCGCCAAATTTGGGCGACGGGTTCCTGTGCTCGGCGTCCGTGGAACGTCCGGTTGTCGGGGTGGTGCGCGGGAGGTTCTCGGCGCCGATGTCGATGGGGGCGGTGTCCTCACAGAGGTGCGGATCGCCATCGAACACCATGGCTTTTCTGGTGTCACCGTAGCTGGGCCAGCCCGGAGTGCCGTGGGTTGCGAAGTCGATCCAGGTTCTGTGCATCGCGTAGGTGAGGGTGCCTGGCGCCGCGTCGCCGATGAGGCCGCGGCAGGCGTCGGCGGTGTCGAAGACGAAGGGGACGTCGAGGCCGTGCGCGGCGCCGTGGTGGGGTGCTCGCCACGCGAATTCATAGACGTAGCTGCGGCCAGGGTGGCGCAGCGCGGTGCGCCGGCTCGGGGATCGGAACAGCAGGTCCGTGTAGGCGGAGGTGAGGGCGTGTGCGGCGGTGACCGCCGGGTCGTGGAGGCCGTGACGGTCGAGGAGCGCCTCGGCGTCGGGATAGGTGGCGGCGAGCTCGGTGATGGCACGGTGGGCGTCGAAGCCCGCGAACTCGTCGGCACCGAGACCGAGGTTGGCTTCCTCGCGTGTGGTGCCGATGAGCAGAGCGACGTCGTGGGAGTGCGCGCTCGGGACTCCGATCGGGTCGGGCAGGACGTCGTCGCCGGTGGTGGGGAGGAACAGCGCGCGGCGGTGCCCAGGGTCGACACCGTTGGCGTCGCGCAGGTCTGGGCGGGGCTCGTTTCTGAGCAGAGCTGCCTGGGCACGGAACACCTCGGATTCCGGCATCGCTCGGAACGCGTCTGCCGTGGGGGGAATCGCGAGCCGCCGGGCGAGGGCATGCGTCAGCTTCTCGGTGAGTGCGAGGGGGCGGGCCATCTCGTCGTGTCCACTCTGGACGATCGCTCGTCGGAACAGGCCGGAGGCTTTCGGGGAGTGCAGCAGGAATGCGACCGAGGTGCCACCGGCCGATTCTCCGAAGACGGTGACGTTGTCGGGGTTCCCGCCGAATCCCGCGATGTTGTCGCGGACCCAGTGAAGTGCTGCGATCTGGTCGCGGAGCCCGATGTTCGTGCATCCACCGGACAGGGCCAGGAAGCCCTCCGTGCCGAGTCGGTAGTTGATGGTGACCAGGACGACGCCGTCGCGCGCGAACGCGGCCCCATCGAAGGCAGGGGCACTGCCCGAACCGATCATGAACCCACCGCCGTGGATGTAGACCATCACCGGCAGCCCACTGGTGCCCGGGTCGGGTGTCCAGACGTTGAGGTTGAGGTAGTGGCCGTCGCCGATGACCCATCCGGGCCCGGTCAGTGGCGCCAGATGCGTGTGTGCGGGGTGTAATCCCGGTTGCGGTGCGGTGGCACCGTACTCGGTGGCGTCCCGGGTGCCGTCCCATCGCTCTGTGGGGTGCGGGGGTGCAAAGCGGCGGTCGCCCTGAGGCGCCGCGGCGTACGGGACCCCGAGGAAGCGGGCGTCCCCGTCGGTGCGGGCACCCGAGATTTTCCCTGCACCGGTGCTGACGGTGAGAACGGTCATAAGGGCCTTTCGCGGCGGGGCGTTCCAACGGAGTCACGTCTGCTCTCAGCCTGCCATGGGCATCGACGTCCGGTCTGGAGTCGCGGCAGTCAAGTCGCGCCTGAGGTCGTGGTATACCTCGCGGGGATGAACCGTTTCAGGCAACCGAGGACGTCCTTCCTGGACAGGCCTTCGGCTCGTCGGCGTTCCACATACGCGGTCGTGCGAGACCTCGGATCGCCCCAGAGTGGGGACCTCGTCGCCGCACGTTGTCGACGTGCGACTCTGCTTCGAGTTGGCGAACCGCCTCCCGGAGGGGCACCCTGCTGACCCCCAATTCGTCCGCGAGGGAGTAGACGGACAGCTTCTCCCCGGGTTGAAGCACGCCGAGCACGATCCGGTCCCGGATCCGCTTCGTCGGCTGGACACCACTCCGCACACAGCCCGGAAGATCTGTGCGGGAGGCACAGAAGCAGCTGCAGTCGACGGCTGTTCCGCGAATTGTGGGGATTCCGGGATGTGATGTACCGGTGTACAAAACCGACCAATTGCTCTGTGGACCACTGCCGACTGGGCGACCTTGTTTCCACGGACTTTAGTGACTTAAGGTGGAGTGCGCGCAATCGCGCGGCGTGTCGGGGTCTGGGCTGGTTGCGTTGATAGACAGGCTAAATAGCCCTCCTAAGGATTGATCATGTCCACCAGGCCCACTGTCTCGACGATACAAGGACCCAGCTGTCCCCTGGCCGGCTCGTCACCAAGAATGCACGAGCGGGCATCGCCGGCACTCAGCAGCTAGTTTTCCTCAGGTCGGCGGAGCCTCGCGGCGGGGCCGAAGCATCGAGAGGTCTTGGTGGCAATCATCCCGCACCATCGCGGGCACGGGCGGACTTCACGGTATGGCGCCTCATCTCAAGAAGTCGGCCGATTCGCCTCCAGTCGGTGTATCACGCGAGCTCCCCGTGATGGAGGAGGGCGCCACCGGGGTACACGCTCAGACGAAAGCTCCTGCAATAAGTTCGAGGGACCTCATCAAGTCGTTGCACCGCCGAGAGACAACGCAGTGTCGCATCCCTCACGCGCCGAGAGCCGGGCAAACGATGTTTACCAAGACGTTGTTGATCGACAATTACGATTCCTTCACATACAACCTCTACAGCTTTCTCAGCGACGTCAACGGGTGCCCGCCGACGGTGGTGCGCAACGACGTCGACTGGCGTGCGATCGATCTGGTTGAGTTCGACAACATCGTGATCTCTCCGGGGCCCGGTCGTCCAGCAGTCGAACGCGACTTCGGCATCAGCTCGCTGGCCATTCTGCAGGGTGGGCTTCCCACACTAGGAGTGTGCCTCGGCCATCAGGGTTTATGCCAACTGTTCGGTGCGCGTGTCGTCCTGGCTCCAGAGCCGAGGCACGGTCGAAACTCAAAGATATTTCACGACCGAAGGGAATTGTTCGCGGGTCTCCCCTCGCCTCTGTCAGTCGTTCGGTACCACTCTCTCGCCGTCGAAGATCTCCCCGATGAGCTGGAGGCGACTGCATGGACATCCGACGGGGTCCTTATGGGGGTAAGGCACCGTCTGCGCCCGCTGTGGGGGTTGCAATTTCATCCGGAGTCGGTCTGCACCGATCATGGGCATGAACTCCTCGCCAACTTCCGTGACCTCACCCCGACCCGCCGGAAGGGATCCGTCCCGAAGCCACGACGAGGTCGGCCGCGGACCTTGTCGCCATACGTGGTCGAAACACGACGGATAGATCGTCGAGTCGACCCAAAGACGGTGTATGAGCACCTGTTCGCAGACGGCCCCAACAGTTTTTGGCTCGATGGCAGCGCCACAATGGAACCGGACGCCCGCTTCACCATCATGGGCGACGCATCTGGCCCACGCGCCGAGTACGTCACGTACGACGTTGCGGACGGCACCGTCCTGGTGCACCGTTCCGGCGTTCCGGCCGACAAACGACGCGTGCGATTCTTCGACTATCTCGACGAACAGTTGCGGATCCGCGCGGTCCCGCCATCGCCTGACCTGCCGTTCTCGTTCAATCTGGGCTACGTGGGCTACCTGGGTTACGAGTTGAAGGCCGAAGCCGACGGCAGTGCGCAACACTCCGCGGACACACCGGACGCGGCCCTGGTATTCGCCGACCGCGCAGTCGTGATCGACCACGTCGACGGCACCTGCTACCTACTGGCGCTCAGCGAGCACGCACACGAACCCGGAACCCGCGACTGGATGCGCCGTACGGCGCGGGTAATCAACCGGATGCCCGTCACAACCGACCATGCGCGTCCCGCGGAGCCACTCATCAGGTCGGCAGCAGACCCGCGCATGACGCTGCGCCACAACCGTGAAACCTACCTCGACAAGATCCGTACCTGTTTGGAAAACATTCGGGTCGGCGAGACGTACGAAGTGTGCTTGACGAACCACGCCCAGATCGATGTCGAGATTGACCCCGTCGAAACGTTCGCCTACCTCCGATCCATTACTCCAGTGCCCTACGCAGCACTCCTGAGGTTCGAGGCAGCGGACATACTCAGCGCCTCTCCCGAGAGGTTTCTGCGCGTGGGCGCCGATCGGGTCGTGGAATCCAAACCGATCAAGGGCACCCGGCCGCGGGGTGCAACCGCTGCGACGGACGACGCGCTCCGCCGGGACCTTCTGACGAGCGAGAAGGACCGGGCCGAGAACCTCATGATCGTCGACCTCGTGCGCAACGATCTCTCACGGGTCTGCACTCCCGGTTCGGTGCACGTACCGCGATTGTTCGACGTCGAAACCTACGCACCGGTCCATCAGCTCGTGTCGACGGTTCGGGGGACGCTGCGCGGTGACGCGACTGCGGTCGGGTGTGTGCGTGCCTGCTTCCCGGGTGGCTCGATGACCGGAGCACCGAAGATCCGCACCATGGAAATCATCGATCGGCTGGAGGAGGGGCCGCGAGGTGTGTACTCGGGCGCCCTCGGCTGGCTGTCGATCAACGGCACCGCCGACCTCAGCATCGTCATCCGAACAATGGTGTCCCGGAACGGGACAGTGAGCTTCGGGATCGGGGGCGCCATCGTCGCATTGTCCGACCCCGACGAAGAGTTTATCGAGACCCTGGTCAAGGCGGCCGCCATGCGCAGGGCCCTCACGATCAGCGCCGGCAGATCGCACGCCCTCGCCCACCACGTTGGTCCGCGGACCTCGAGTGACACCATCGATCGAGCCGGGCGACGACTCTCGCGGGCCGAAGTGGGCGGTGTAGGGGTGTGGGTCTGCCCTGGTGTCCCGGCGCCCAGGGCCAATGCCGAACTTGTACTTGCCGAGGCCCTCGCCGATATTTCACATGTCACCACTCCGGTGGTCGTGGACCTGTGCACCGGTTCGGGAGCAATCGCCTTGGCGATCGCGCATGCCCGAGCCGATGCCGGTGTACACGCCGTGGATGTGGATCCGACAGCCCTGAACGTGGCGCGACGCAACATCGAACGTCAGATCCGCCTCGGCGAGCGCCCGATCGTGCTTCACGAAACCGCCGTCACCGCGCACAATCTACTGTCCGACCTCGACGGAACGGCCGATCTGGTCCTCGCTCGTCCACCGTGCATTCCCGGGGACGAAGACCTTCCCTCACCACGCGGCGAGTACCACCGGCAGGCCTCAGTCGGTGGTACAGATGGGCTGAGGCTCGCCCGGCAAACCATTGTTGCGGCGGCACGGCTCCTGCACGCGGGCGGCAACCTCGTCGTCGAGCACCGACCCGACCACTACACGACAGTGCTCGCACTACTCGACGAGAACAAGTTCTTCTCTAACGTGGCAACACATTTCGACCAAGCGGGAGAAGCGATCTACACCACATGCGCGCGGACCTCCATGCAGCCCCAGCACACCGAGGTCGGGCCCGAGCCCAACCCTTGGACGCCTCCTGGCGCAAAGAGCAGATCGGAGAAGAGTCGTGGACGCCGTCCCGCCACTGGTTCCAGGAGTTGAAAAGCGCTCGGGGACCTGCCTTCCGTCGGAGGCATGCCGGTTATCTGCCGCGCAGAAGGGAATCTGGTTCGCCCAGCAACTGGCCGGCGAGCTCCCGATCACGATCGCGCAGTCCGTCGAGGTCTTCGGCGAGTTGGATATCGATTTGCTCGAGACGACCAGCCGCGTGGCCGCCAGGGAGTTCGGTTCGGGGTTCCTACGCCTGGTCGATCACGACGGTGAGCTGTATCAACTTATCGACGATACTTCCGACAGCGGGATCCGGCGAGTCGACCTTCGCGCGGAGGACGACCCGAACCTCGCCGCGCAGCGGTGGATGCGCCGCGAATTCAGCACCCCGATAGACCTCCTCCACGGTGCGCTCGCCGTCTCGGCAATACTCCGAGTCGGCGACCGGCACTACCACTGGTACTCACGCATTCACCACATCGCGCTCGATGGCTACGGCGCCATGAATCTGGTGCAGCGTATTGCCGAGTTGTATACGGCCGCAGTAGCCGGTGTCGAAGCCCCGCCGCTCCGCGTGCTGGACCTCGCGCAGATCGTTGAAATCGATGCTGCCTACCGGAACTCGGATCGCTTCGATGCGGATCGGCGGTACTGGGTGGAACGGACCAAGGGACTGCCGGAGCCTGCCAGCCTGGCCGGGCGGTCGGCGCCCGTCGAGGCGCATCCACGAGTGACCAGCGCGGCCTTGTCACACGACGTAGCCACAATGCTCGACTCGGTTGTCGCGAAGCACAACTCGAGTGCGGCGCCAGTCTTGGTCGCTGCTCTTGCTGGCTTCCTGTGCGGGATGACAGGGAGATCGGACATCGTACTCAGTCTGCCGGTTTCGGCCCGAACGACCGCACCGCTGCGACGCTCAGGTGGGATGGTGGCCAATGTCGTACCGCTCCAACTCGAGGTGGGCGCGGACGTGACGATCGGGACACTGATCAAGTCCGCCCAGCTCGAGTTGACCGGGGCGCTGCGGCGGCAGCGGTACCGGCGTGAGGACATCTGCCGCGATCTCGGCAGGGACATCAGCCGCAATCGCTCGTTTGGACCGACTCTCAACATCATGCCGGTCGACCGAGAGATCCGGCTGGGCCCCCACCTCGGCCGACTGCACGTATTGACCTCCGGGCTCGTCGACGATCTCTTCGTCAACATCTACCCGAGCGTGGGCGGCACTACGACACACATCGACTTCCAGGCCAACCCGAGCCTGTATGACGACGACGTTCTCAAACGTCATCACCACCGCTTGTTGTCCTTTCTCGAACGATTCCTTTCTGCCGATGCGGGGAGTCGGGTCGGTGACATCGACCTCCTCGACGCCGACGAACGACGGAACCTGCTCGACCGCACCGGCGGCCCTGAACACCCGGCAACGACACTGCCACAACTGCTCGCCACCGCCGCAGCACACGACCGCACCGCACCAGCGGTGACATACGGAGACCACCACCTGTCCTACGAACAACTCGACACCGCCTCCTCCCAGCTGGCACGAATCCTGATCGCCGAAGGCATCGGCACCGAAGACACCGTCGCCATCGCACTCCCCCGCTCCCCCGACGCGATCCTCGCAGTCTGGGCAACCACCAAAACCGGTGCCGCGTTCCTCCCCATCGACCCGAACTACCCGAAAGACCGCATCACCCACATGCTCTCGGACTCCCGAGCCGCACTCGGATTGACCACCACCCAACACACCACCACCCTGCCCGGACCACTGCCGTGGCTCCTCATCGACACCCCCGACTTCGAAACCCGCTGCAACACCATGGATTCAGGACCGATCACCGACACCGACCGACTCCGACCCCTGCACACCACCAACACCGCCTACCTGCTCTACACCTCCGGCTCCACCGGCACCCCCAAAGGCGTCGCCGTCACCCACCAAGGGCTCGCCAACCTCGCCGCCGAACAACGCGAACGATTCACCATCACCCCCGACTCCCGCACCCTGGCCGTGGCCTCACCGAGCTTCGACGCCTCGGTCTTCGAACTGCTCCTCGCCGCCGGATCCGGCGCCACCATGGTCATCGCCCCACCCACCGTCTTCGGCGGCGACGAACTCACCCACCTCCTCCACACCACCCACGTCACCCACGCCGTGATCACACCGGCCGCACTCGCCACGATGGACCCCACCCACCTCCACACCCTGCACACCGTCCTCTCCGCCGGCGAGGCCTGCACCCCCGACCTGCTCACCCGCTGGGCCACACCCACCGACACCTCCCACACCCCCCGCCGCTTCTTCAACGGCTACGGCCCCACCGAAACCACCGTGATGAGCAACTGCAGCGGAGCACTGCCACCCGGCGGCCCGATCACCATCGGCGGCCCGATCCGCGGCACCCACGCCTACGTCCTCGACGACCGACTCCGCCCCGTCCCCATCGGCGTCACCGCAGAACTGCACCTGGCCGGAATCCAACTCGCCCGCGGATACCACAGCCGACCCGCACTGACCGCCGAACGCTTTATCGCCAACCCCTACGGCCCACCCGGCCAACGCATGTACCGCACCGGCGACCTCGTCCGCTGGCACCCCGACGGCACCCTCGAATACCTCGGCCGCCGCGACCTCCAAGTCAAAATCCGCGGCCACCGCATCGAACTCGGCGAAATCGAAGCCACCCTGACGGCGGATCCCGACGTAACCCAGGCTGTCGCCGCGGTGCACCACGATCCCCGCACCGGGGACCGGCTCGTCGGCTACGTCGTCTCACGTGACGGCGCCCACCTCGACCCGGATCGTGTCCGCGCGATGGTCGCGGACCGCCTCCCCGACTACATGGTGCCCTCGCCGATAACCGTGCTGGATCGGTTGCCGTTGACGGCCAGTGGGAAGGTGGATCGGCGGGCGTTGCCGGCACCGGTATTGCCGGTGCCACAGTACCGGGCGCCGATGACGGCGGCAGAGGGGGTCGTTGCCGGGGTGTTCGCCGACGTCCTCGGCGTCGATCGCGTCGGGGTCGACGAGTCGTTCTTCGCTCTCGGTGGCGACAGCATCGTCGCGATTCAGTTGGTCTCACGCGCGAAAGCCCGGGGCGTGGTGTTCTCCTCACGCGATGTATTCGAGCGCAGGACTGTTGGCGGCTTGGCTGAAGTCGCGCAGCGTCCCGAGGACTCCGGCCCGCCGGTGGTGCTCGAGGAGTTGCCGGGCGGCGGTATCGGGTGGATGCCGCTGACCCCGGTCGCGCGGGCGCTGATCGAGCGCGGTGGCGGCTTCGGTCGATTCTCGCAACACATGGTGGTGGAGTTGCCGCCCGGAATTGACCGCGGTGGGTTGGTGGCGACGGCCGCGGCCGTGCTCGCGCACCACGACATGTTCCGCTCGCGACTGGTCGGCGACGAGCGCGGCTGGGGTCTGGAAGTCGGTGGGTCGGATGCCGTCGATGTGGACGGCCTTGTTCGTCGGGTGGAGGTCACCGCCGATCTCGACGAGGAAGCCGCGGCGGCGTTGGCGTCGGCGCAACTGGATGCGGCGTTGGGGCGGTTGGCGCCGACGACGGGCGTGATGGTGCAGTTCGTGTGGCTCGATTTCCGGTCGGGATGCAGCACCGCCCAACGGCCGGGCTGGTTGCTGATCGCCGCGCACCACCTGGTGATCGACGGGGTGTCGTGGCGGATCATCCTGCCGGACCTGGCCTCCGCATGGGCGCAGGTGACCGCTGGGCACACCCCGGTGTTGGATCCCGTCGGAACGTCGATGCGCCGGTGGGCGCACGCGTTGGTCGAGGAGGCGTCGACCCCGGCGCGGCTGGCGGAGTTGCCGATGTGGCAGACGCTGTTGCAGGCGCCCGACCCGGTATTGGGCCTCCGCCCGTTCAACGCGGCAATCGATGTGGGATCCACCCTCGACCGGGTCGAGGTGCGCATACCGGCGCCGGTGACGGCGTCACTGCTGACGACCGTGCCGACACTGTTCCACGGCGGCGTCGAGGACGGACTGCTGGCGGCATTGGCGTTGGCCGTCTGCCGGTGGCGGCGCGCGCGGCAGGTCTTCGAATCCTCGACACTGATCCAACTCGAGGGACACGGCCGCCAGGAGCAGATTGCCGCGGGAGCGGATCTGTCTCGGACGGTGGGATGGTTCACCACCGTGTTTCCGGTGCGTCTGGATATCGGGGCCGCTGACCTCGACGAGGCCTTCGCCGGGGGCGCCGCGGCCGGCCTGGCGGTCAAGTCGATCAAGGAGCAGCTCAGATCTTTACCGGACAGGGGTATCGGCTTCGGGCTGCTGCGCCACCTGAATCGGGACACAGCCGAGCAGTTACGGTCGCTGCCGGTCGGCCAGATCAGCTTCAACTACCTCGGCCGGGTGCCCGGCGGTGGTGTGCCGAACGAGATGCCGGGGGCGCAGTGGTCACCGTGTCGCCGTCTCGGCGACATCGCCGCGCCGGGAGATGCCGACCTGCCGGCGAACGGCGTCGTCGACATCAATGCGATCGTCACCGACGACGGCGAGGGTCCGGTACTGGGCGCCACGTTCACATTCCCGACGGGTGCAATCGCGCGGACCGATGTGCAGGACTTGACGGAACAATGGTGTGCGGCGCTCGCCGCGCTCGCCACCCATGCGCAGACCCCCGACGCCGGCGGGCTGACACCGTCGGATCTACCGTTGATCACCGCACGTCAATCGGACATCGACCGCTGGGAAGCGGCGTATCCGGCCGTCACGGACGTGTGGCCCCTGACGCCGCTGCAGTCGGGTCTGCTGTTCCACGCGCTGTTGGCCGCCTCATCGGTC
The DNA here is from genome assembly GCF_900455735.1 of Rhodococcus wratislaviensis. Lineage (GTDB taxonomy): Bacteria > Actinomycetota > Actinomycetes > Mycobacteriales > Mycobacteriaceae > Rhodococcus_F > Rhodococcus_F wratislaviensis. The sequence continues at coordinate 603,704 of NZ_UAUI01000001.1, forward strand.
GACGTGTACTCGATGCAGGTCGTATTCACCCTCACCGGCCGGGTGGACACCACCCGGCTGCATGCGGCAGCACAGGCGGTACTGAATCGGCACCCGAACCTGCGGGTGGCGTTCGTCGAGGCAGCCGACGGCATACCCGTCCAGCTGGTACTCGACAAGCTGCCGGTGCCATGGTCCGAGGTCGATCTACGCCAAATCGACGACACCACTCGCCCGGACACGTTGACGCGACTGCTGGCCGACGATCAAGCCACCCACTTCGACCTGACCGCACCGCCGCTGATCCGATTCACACTGGTCACGGTCGCCGAGGACCGATACGAGCTGGTCGTCGCCAACCACCACATCCTGCTCGACGGCTGGTCCATGCCACTACTGATGACGGACATGCTCGCACTCTATGCCGCCGGCGACGAACCGTCGGCGTTGCCTCCCGCCCGCCCGTATCGCAATTATCTCGAATGGCGCACCGAACAAGACGAGGCAGCGTCGCGGCAGGCCTGGGCGGCGGCGCTCGAGGGTGTCGAGGGCCCGACCCTGCTCGCCCCCGCCGACCCGGGCCGAGAGATCTCCTCCCGGGCCGGTGACGTAACCGCCGATCTCGGCGAGCACAAAACACGTGCCCTGTCCGAGTTGGCCGCCCGACTCGATGTCACCGTCAACACGGTGATGCAGGCGGCCTGGGGAATTCTGCTGATGCGGATGACCGGCCGCGACGACACCGTCTTCGGCAGCACCGTGTCAGGACGGCCACCCCAGCTCGCAGGCGTGGAATCGATGATCGGACTATTCATCAACACGGTGCCGGTCAGGGTGCGGGCGGACCCCGACGAGTCGATCACCCAACTGCTGACGCGGATGCACCGTGAACAAACCGACCTGCTCGACCACCACTACCTCGGGCTCACCGACATCCAGCAATCCGCCGGCACAACCGACGCCCTGTTCGACACCCTGACGGTGTTCGAATCGTATCCCGTCGAACACGCCGCACTCACCGAACAGGCCGCCGCACTCGACGGCATCACCCTCACCGGTATCAGCGCCAACGACAACACCCACTACCCCCTCGCCCTGAAAATCACCGCCGACACCCAAATCCGACTAACCCTGACCTACCTCCACGACCTGTTCGACGAACCATACGTCCAAGCCCTGCTCAACCGATACCTACGCGCCCTCGAAGCCATCATCGCCGATCCCGACAGCCCAGTCGGCGACCTCGACCTCCTCGACCCCGACGAAAAACGGCACCTGCTCGACCGCACCGGCGGCCCCGAACACCCGGCAACGACACTGCCACAACTGCTCGCCACCGCCGCAGCACACGACCGCACCGCACCAGCGGTGACATACGGAGACCACCACCTGTCCTACGAACAACTCGACACCGCCTCCTCCCAGCTGGCACGAATCCTGATCGCCGAAGGCATCGGCACCGAAGACACCGTCGCCATCGCACTCCCCCGCTCCCCCGACGCGATCCTCGCAGTCTGGGCAACCACCAAAACCGGTGCCGCGTTCCTCCCCATCGACCCGAACTACCCGAAAAACCGCATCACCCACATGCTCTCGGACTCCCGAGCCGCACTCGGATTGACCACCACCCAACACACCACCACCCTGCCCGGACCACTGCCGTGGCTCCTCATCGACACCCCCGACTTCGAAACCCGCTGCAACACCATGGATTCAGGACCGATCACCGACACCGACCGACTCCGACCCCTGCACACCACCAACACCGCCTACCTGCTCTACACCTCCGGCTCCACCGGCACCCCCAAAGGCGTCGCCGTCACCCACCAAGGGCTCGCCAACCTCGCCGCCGAACAACGCGAACGATTCACCATCACCCCCGACTCCCGCACCCTGGCCGTGGCCTCACCGAGCTTCGACGCCTCGGTCTTCGAACTGCTCCTCGCCGCCGGATCCGGCGCCACCATGGTCATCGCCCCACCCACCGTCTTCGGCGGCGACGAACTCACCCACCTCCTCCACACCACCCACGTCACCCACGCCGTGATCACACCGGCCGCACTCGCCACGATGGACCCCACCCACCTCCACACCCTGCACACCGTCCTCTCCGCCGGCGAGGCCTGCACCCCCGACCTGCTCACCCGCTGGGCCACACCCACCGACACCTCCCACACCCCCCGCCGCTTCTTCAACGGCTACGGCCCCACCGAAACCACCGTGATGAGCAACTGCAGCGGAGCACTGCCACCCGGCGGCCCGATCACCATCGGCGGCCCGATCCGCGGCACCCACGCCTACGTCCTCGACGACCGACTCCGCCCCGTCCCCACCGGCGTCACCGCAGAACTGCACCTGGCCGGAATCCAACTCGCCCGCGGATACCACAGCCGACCCGCACTGACCGCCGAACGCTTTATCGCCAACCCCTACGGCCCACCCGGCCAACGCATGTACCGCACCGGCGACCTCGTCCGCTGGCACCCCGACGGCACCCTCGAATACCTCGGCCGCCGCGACCTCCAAGTCAAAATCCGCGGCCACCGCATCGAACTCGGCGAAATCGAAGCCACCCTCACCACCCACCCCGACATCACCCACGCCGCGGTGACGGTGCACAAGGGCCCCGTCACCGAGCAATTGGTCGCCTATGTGGTGCCGACCCCAGGTGCCCACGTCGACCCCACCACGATTCACACCTTCGCCGCCGACCACCTCCCCGACTACATGGTGCCCACCCACATCACCATCCTCGACGCACTACCCCTGACCACCAACGGCAAGATCGACCGCCGCGCACTCCCCGCACCCGTACTACCGACACCCCGGTTCCGGCCACCGGCCACCGCCGTGGAGGGGGTCGTTGCCGGGGTGTTCGCCGACGTCCTCGGCCGCGAGCGGGTCGGACTCGACGACGACTTCTTCACCCTCGGCGGCAACTCGCTGCTTGCGACGCAGGTGGTGTCGCGGCTGGGTGTGGCGATGGATGCGCGGGTACCGATGCGGGTGCTGTTCGAGGCGTCGTCGGTGCAGGCACTGTCGACGTGGCTCGCCTCCCGGGCGACTGCGGATGCACGCACACCGCTGCTGCCGCGGCCCCGACCCGAACACATCCCACTATCGTATGCGCAGCAACGCATCTGGTTCCTCAACCGGTTCGACCCACACTCACCGGTCTACACCATCCCATTCGCCGTGCGCCTGTCGGGAACAATGGACACCGCCGCACTGCTGGCAGCGATCGCCGACCTCGTGGACCGGCACGAGACCCTCCGGACGATCTACCCCGAATCCGAGGCCGGCCCGCACCAAGTGATCGTCCCACCAGCCGAGGTCAGTGGCGGATTCGCCACCGCCGCGGTGACCGAGAACGAGCTCGCCGCACGACTGCTGTCGATGGCCTCCACCGAGTTCGACGTCACCACATCGGTGCCGGTACGGGCCGCCCTGTTCGAGACAGCCGACAACGAACACGTGCTCGCCGTGGTGCTGCACCACATCTGCGCCGACGGCTCCTCGATCGCCCCGCTGGCCCGGGACCTCATGGCCGCCTACACGGCCCGAACCGGCGGACACACGCCATCGTGGCCACCACTGGCGGTGCAGTACGCCGACTACACCCTATGGCAACGCGAACTACTCGGCTCCGACGACGACCCCAACTCGGTGCTCGCGCAACAGCTGACCTACTGGCGTTCCACACTCGACGGTCTACCCGAACAGCTCGAACTGCCCGGGAACCGAACGCCGCCCGCCGTCACCCACCGTGGACGAACACACACGTTCACCATCGACGCACGCACCCACCGCGCGGCAGCCGAACTCGCACGACAACACACCGCGACCGTGTTCATGGTGGTGCACACCGCGTTCGCGTTATTCCTGGCCCGGATGTCGGGCACCACGGACATCATCATCGGCACCCCGGTCGCCGGCCGCGGCGACCCGGCCCTCGACGATCTGGTCGGCATGTTCGTCAACACCCTCGCACTGCGAACCCCGGTCGACGGCGCCAGCAGCTTCACCCAACTGCTCACGACGGTGCGAGAAACCGACCTGGCCGCATTCGAGCACGCCGACGTGCCGTTCGAACGGGTGGTACAGGCCCTCAACCCGGCACGATCGACCACCCGACACCCACTGTTCCAGGTGATGCTCGTCTTCCAGAACCAAGAACCCCCGAAGCTCGAACTGGCGGGACTGACCGCCCACATCGAGGACATCGACCACACCGCCACCCAGTTCGACCTCACGCTGACGGTGAGTGAACGCGTCGATCGCGATGGTGCCGCTCGTGGTCTGACCGCCGCGCTCACTTACGCACAGGACCTGTTCGACGAGGACACCGTCCGCGGATTCGCAGAACAGTTCACCCGACTCCTCGAGGCAGTGGTCGCCGATCCGGACAGCCCGGTCGGCGACCTCGACCTCCTCGACGCCGACGAACGACGGAACCTGCTCGACCGCACCGGCGGCCCTGAACACCCGGCAACGACACTGCCACAACTGCTCGCCACCGCCGCAGCACACGACCGCACCGCACCAGCGGTGACATACGGAGACCACCACCTGTCCTACGAACAACTCGACACCGCCTCCTCCCAGCTGGCACGAATCCTGATCGCCGAAGGCATCGGCACCGAAGACACCGTCGCCATCGCACTCCCCCGCTCCCCCGACGCGATCCTCGCAGTCTGGGCAACCACCAAAACCGGTGCCGCGTTCCTCCCCATCGACCCGAACTACCCGAAAGACCGCATCACCCACATGCTCTCGGACTCCCGAGCCGCACTCGGATTGACCACCACCCAACACACCACCACCCTGCCCGGACCACTGCCGTGGCTCCTCATCGACACCCCCGACTTCGAAACCCGCTGCAACACCATGGATTCAGGACCGATCACCGACACCGACCGACTCCGACCCCTGCACACCACCAACACCGCCTACCTGCTCTACACCTCCGGCTCCACCGGCACCCCCAAAGGCGTCGCCGTCACCCACCAAGGGCTCGCCAACCTCGCCGCCGAACAACGCGAACGATTCACCATCACCCCCGACTCCCGCACCCTGGCCGTGGCCTCACCGAGCTTCGACGCCTCGGTCTTCGAACTGCTCCTCGCCGCCGGATCCGGCGCCACCATGGTCATCGCCCCACCCACCGTCTTCGGCGGCGACGAACTCACCCACCTCCTCCACACCACCCACGTCACCCACGCCGTGATCACACCGGCCGCACTCGCCACGATGGACCCCACCCACCTCCACACCCTGCACACCGTCCTCTCCGCCGGCGAGGCCTGCACCCCCGACCTGCTCACCCGCTGGGCCACACCCACCGACACCTCCCACACCCCCCGCCGCTTCTTCAACGGCTACGGCCCCACCGAAACCACCGTGATGAGCAACTGCAGCGGAGCACTGCCACCCGGCGGCCCGATCACCATCGGCGGCCCGATCCGCGGCACCCACGCCTACGTCCTCGACGACCGACTCCGCCCCGTCCCCATCGGCGTCACCGCAGAACTGCACCTGGCCGGAATCCAACTCGCCCGCGGATACCACAGCCGACCCGCACTGACCGCCGAACGCTTTATCGCCAACCCCTACGGCCCACCCGGCCAACGCATGTACCGCACCGGCGACCTCGTCCGCTGGCACCCCGACGGCACCCTCGAATACCTCGGCCGCCGCGACCTCCAAGTCAAAATCCGCGGCCACCGCATCGAACTCGGCGAAATCGAAGCCACCCTGACGGCGGATCCCGACGTAACCCAGGCTGTCGCCGCGGTGCACCACGATCCCCGCACCGGGGACCGGCTCGTCGGCTACGTCGTCTCACGTGACGGCGCCCACCTCGACCCGGATCGTGTCCGCGCGATGGTCGCGGACCGCCTCCCCGACTACATGGTGCCCTCGCCGATAACCGTGCTGGATCGGTTGCCGTTGACGGCCAGTGGGAAGGTGGATCGGCGGGCGTTGCCGGCACCGGTATTGCCGGTGCCACAGTACCGGGCGCCGATGACGGCGGCAGAGGGGGTCGTTGCCGGGGTGTTCGCCGACGTCCTCGGCGTCGATCGCGTCGGGGTCGACGAGTCGTTCTTCGCTCTCGGTGGCGACAGCATCGTCGCGATTCAGTTGGTCTCACGCGCGAAAGCCCGGGGCGTGGTGTTCTCCTCACGCGATGTATTCGAGCGCAGGACTGTTGGCGGCTTGGCTGAAGTCGCGCAGCGTCCCGAGGACTCCGGCCCGCCGGTGGTGCTCGAGGAGTTGCCGGGCGGCGGTATCGGGTGGATGCCGCTGACCCCGGTCGCGCGGGCGCTGATCGAGCGCGGTGGCGGCTTCGGTCGATTCTCGCAACACATGGTGGTGGAGTTGCCGCCCGGAATTGACCGCGGTGGGTTGGTGGCGACGGCCGCGGCCGTGCTCGCGCACCACGACATGTTCCGCTCGCGACTGGTCGGCGACGAGCGCGGCTGGGGTCTGGAAGTCGGTGGGTCGGATGCCGTCGATGTGGACGGCCTTGTTCGTCGGGTGGAGGTCACCGCCGATCTCGACGAGGAAGCCGCGGCGGCGTTGGCGTCGGCGCAACTGGATGCGGCGTTGGGGCGGTTGGCGCCGACGACGGGCGTGATGGTGCAGTTCGTGTGGCTCGATTTCCGGTCGGGATGCAGCACCGCCCAACGGCCGGGCTGGTTGCTGATCGCCGCGCACCACCTGGTGATCGACGGGGTGTCGTGGCGGATCATCCTGCCGGACCTGGCCTCCGCATGGGCGCAGGTGACCGCTGGGCACACCCCGGTGTTGGATCCCGTCGGAACGTCGATGCGCCGGTGGGCGCACGCGTTGGTCGAGGAGGCGTCGACCCCGGCGCGGCTGGCGGAGTTGCCGATGTGGCAGACGCTGTTGCAGGCGCCCGACCCGGTATTGGGCCTCCGCCCGTTCAACGCGGCAATCGATGTGGGATCCACCCTCGACCGGGTCGAGGTGCGCATACCGGCGCCGGTGACGGCGTCACTGCTGACGACCGTGCCGACACTGTTCCACGGCGGCGTCGAGGACGGACTGCTGGCGGCATTGGCGTTGGCCGTCTGCCGGTGGCGGCGCGCGCGGCAGGTCTTCGAATCCTCGACACTGATCCAACTCGAGGGACACGGCCGCCAGGAGCAGATTGCCGCGGGAGCGGATCTGTCTCGGACGGTGGGATGGTTCACCACCGTGTTTCCGGTGCGTCTGGATATCGGGGCCGCTGACCTCGACGAGGCCTTCGCCGGGGGCGCCGCGGCCGGCCTGGCGGTCAAGTCGATCAAGGAGCAGCTCAGATCTTTACCGGACAGGGGTATCGGCTTCGGGCTGCTGCGCCACCTGAATCGGGACACAGCCGAGCAGTTACGGTCGCTGCCGGTCGGCCAGATCAGCTTCAACTACCTCGGCCGGGTGCCCGGCGGTGGTGTGCCGAACGAGATGCCGGGGGCGCAGTGGTCACCGTGTCGCCGTCTCGGCGACATCGCCGCTCCGGGAGATGCCGACCTGCCGGCGAACGGCGTCGTCGACATCAATGCGATCGTCACCGACGACGGCGAGGGTCCGGTACTGGGCGCCACGTTCACATTCCCGACGGGTGCAATCGCGCGGACCGATGTGCAGGACTTGACGGAACAATGGTGTGCGGCGCTCGCCGCGCTCGCCACCCATGCGCAGACCCCCGACGCCGGCGGGCTGACACCGTCGGATCTACCGTTGATCACCGCACGTCAATCGGACATCGACCGCTGGGAAGCGGCGTATCCGGCCGTCACGGACGTGTGGCCCCTGACGCCGCTGCAGTCGGGTCTGCTGTTCCACGCGCTGTTGGCCGCCTCATCGGTCGACGTGTACTCGATGCAGGTCGTATTCACCCTCACCGGCCGGGTGGACACCACCCGGCTGCATGCGGCAGCACAGGCGGTACTGGATCGGCACCCGAACCTGCGGGTGGCGTTCGTCGAGGCAGCCGACGGCATACCCGTCCAGCTGGTACTCGACAAGGTGCCGGTGCCATGGTCCGAGGTCGATCTACGCCAAGTCGACGACACCACTCGCCCGGACACGTTGACGCGACTGCTGGCCGACGATCAAGCCACCCACTTCGACCTGACCGCACCGCCGTTGATCCGATTCACACTGGTCACGGTCGCCGAGGACCGATACGAGCTGGTCGTCGCCAACCACCACATCCTGCTCGACGGCTGGTCCATGCCACTACTGATGACGGACATGCTCGCACTCTATGCCGCCGGCGACGAGCCGTCGGCGTTGCCTCCCGCCCGCCCGTATCGCAATTATCTCGAATGGCGCACCGAACAAGACGAGGCAGCGTCGCGGCAGGCCTGGGCGGCGGCGCTCGAGGGTGTCGAGGGCCCGACCCTGCTCGCCCCCGCCGACCCGGGCCGAGAGATCTCCTCCCGGGCCGGTGACGTAACCGCCGATCTCGGCGAGCACAAAACACGTGCCCTGTCCGAGTTGGCCGCCCGACTCGATGTCACCGTCAACACGGTGATGCAGGCGGCCTGGGGAATTCTGCTGATGCGGATGACCGGCCGCGACGACACCGTCTTCGGCAGCACCGTGTCAGGACGGCCACCCCAGCTCGCAGGCGTGGAATCGATGATCGGACTATTCATCAACACGGTGCCGGTCAGGGTGCGGGCGGACCCCGACGAGTCGATCACCCAACTGCTGACGCGGATGCACCGTGAACAAACCGACCTGCTCGACCACCACTACCTCGGGCTCACCGACATCCAGCAATCCGCCGGCACAACCGACGCCCTCTTCGACACCCTGACGGTGTTCGAATCGTATCCCGTCGAACACGCCGCACTCACCGAACAAGCCGCCGCACTCGACGGCATCACCCTCACCGGTATCACCGCCAACGACAACACCCACTACCCCCTCGCCCTGAAAATCACCGCCGACACCCAAATCCGACTAACCCTGACCTACCTCCACGACCTGTTCGACGAACCATACGTCCAATCCCTGCTCAACCGATACCTACGCGCCCTCGAAGCCATCATCGCCGATCCCGACAGCCCAGTCGGCGACATCGACCTCCTCGACCCCACCGAAAAACAGCTGATCCTCGAGGACTGGAACCACACCGATCATGCGACAACCACCGACACACTGGTGTCGATGTTCGGTGCGCAGGTGGCGCGCACACCCGACGCGCCCGCGGTGGTGGACGGAAACCGAACACTGTCCTACGCCGAGTTCGATGTACGCGTCAACCGTCTCGCCCGACACCTGATCACCCAGAGTGTGGGCCCGGAAACCATCGTGGCACTACGGATGCGCCGCTCCCTCGACTTCATCGTCGGCGTCTACGCGACCCTCACCGCCGGTGCAGCGTATCTGCCCATCGACCCCGACCACCCAGCCGAGCGCACACACTTCATTCTCGCAGTGGCACAACCAACCTGCATTCTGACCACCACCCACGACGACCAAGACGACCTGCCCGACCCGGTACCGGTCCTCCACATCGACACCATGGATCTGTCACCGATGTCCGCGGCGCCGGTGACCGACGCGGACCGCCTCGCACCACTTCGCCCGCAGAACATGGCGTACGTGATGTTCACCTCGGGATCGACCGGCCGGCCGAAGGGGGTGACCGTGGCGCACAGCGCAATCGTCAACGAGGTGCAGTGGGTTGCGTTAGATTACGGCTTCGGTGACCGTCTCCTGCAGAGCAACGCGGTGACCTTCGACGCGTCGACCCCCGATCTCTTCGCACCGCTGCAGGTCGGGGGCTGCGTGGTCTTGGCAGGGCCCGACGGCCAACGCGACCCCGACTACCTCGCCGAACTCATCCGCACCCAAGCGATTACCCACATGTCCTCGGTGCCGACGGTACTGACCGCCCTGATGGCCAGCCGATCACCCGACGTCCTCCGCGGCGTGCGGGTGATCTACCTCGGCGGTGAAACACTGTCCGGGCACACGGTCGCGCGGTTGGCGGAGTTCGGTCCGGCAACGGTGTGGAACCAGTACGGGCCCACCGAAACCACCGTCAGCGTCATCTGCCACCGCTGCACCCAGCACGAACAGAGAGTGGTACCCATCGGCACACCCCAGATCAACTGCCACGCCTACGTGCTGGATCATCGCTTGCATCCGGTACCGGTGGCGGTGGTGGGCGAGTTGTATGTGTCCGGGGTCCAGCTGGCCCGCGGATACCACAGCCGGCCCGCACTGACCGCCGAACGGTTCGTCGCCAACCCCTACGGCCCACCCGGCCAACGCATGTACCGCACCGGCGACCTCGTCCGCTGGCACCCCGACGGCACCCTCGAATACCTCGGCCGCCGCGACCTCCAAGTCAAAATCCGCGGCCACCGCATCGAACTCGGCGAAATCGAAGCCACCCTGACGGCGGATCCCGACGTAACCCAGGCTGTCGCCGCGGTGCACCACGATCCCCACACCGGGGACCGGCTCGTCGGCTACGTCGTCTCACGTGACGGCGCCCACCTCGACCCGGATCGTGTCCGCGCGATGGTCGCGGACCGCCTCCCCGACTACATGGTGCCCTCGCCGATAACCGTGCTGGATCGGTTGCCGTTGACGGCCAGTGGGAAGGTGGATCGGCGGGCGTTGCCGGCACCGGTATTGCCGGTGCCACAGTACCGGGCGCCGATGACGGCGGAGGAGGGGGTCGTTGCCGGGGTGTTCGCCGACGTCCTCGGCCGCGAGCGGGTCGGACTCGACGACGACTTCTTCACCCTGGGCGGCAACTCGCTGCTTGCGACGCAGGTGGTGTCGCGGCTGGGTGTGGCGATGGATGCGCGGGTACCGATGCGGGTGCTGTTCGAGGCGTCGTCGGTGCAGGCACTGTCGACGTGGCTCGCCTCCCGGGCCGCTGCGGACGCACACACACCGCTGCTGCCCCGGCCCCGACCCGAACACATCCCGCTATCGTATGCACAGCAACGCATCTGGTTCCTCAACCGGTTCGACCCACACTCACCGGTCTACACCATCCCATTCGCCGTGCGCCTCTCGGGAACAATCGACACCGCCGCACTGCTGGCAGCGATCGCCGACCTCGTCAACCGGCACGAGACCCTCCGGACGATCTACCCCGAATCCGAGGCCGGCCCGCACCAAGTGATCGTCCCACCAGCCGAGGTCAGTGGCGGATTCGCCACCGCCGCGGTGACCGAGAACGAGCTCGCCGCACGACTGCTGTCGATGGCCTCCACCGAGTTCGACGTCACCACATCGGTGCCGGTACGGGCCGCCCTGTTCGAGACAGCCGACAACGAACACGTGCTCGCCGTGGTGCTGCACCACATCTGCGCCGACGGCTCCTCGATCGCCCCGCTGGCCCGGGACCTCATGGCCGCCTACACGGCCCGAACCGGCGGACACACGCCATCGTGGCCACCACTGGCGGTGCAGTACGCCGACTACACCCTATGGCAACGCGAACTACTCGGCTCCGACGACGACCCCAACTCGGTGCTCGCGCAACAGCTGACCTACTGGCGTTCCACACTCGACGGTCTACCCGAACAGCTCGAACTGCCCGGGAACCGAACGCCGCCCGCCGTCACCCACCGTGGACGAACACACACGTTCACCATCGACGCACGCACCCACCGCGCGGCAGCCGAACTCGCACGACAACACACCGCGACCGTGTTCATGGTGGTGCACACCGCGTTCGCGATATTCCTGGCCCGGATGTCGGGCACCACTGACATCATCATCGGCACCCCCGTCGCCGGCCGCGGCGACCCGGCACTCGACGATCTGGTCGGCATGTTCGTCAACACCCTCGCACTGCGAACCCCGGTCGACGGCGCCAGCAGCTTCACCCAACTGCTCACGACGGTGCGAGAAACCGACCTGGCCGCATTCGAGCACGCCGACGTGCCGTTCGAACGGGTGGTCCAGGCCCTCAACCCGGCACGATCGACCACCCGACACCCACTGTTCCAGGTGATGCTCGTCTTCCAGAACCAAGAACCCCCGAAGCTCGAACTGGCGGGACTGACCGCCCACATCGAGGACATCGACCACACCGCCACCCAGTTCGACCTCACGCTGGTGGTGAGTGAACGCGTCGATCGCGATGGTGCCGCTCGAGGATTGACCGCCGCGCTCACTTACGCACAGGACCTGTTCGACGAGGACACCGTCCACGGATTCGCAGACCGGTTCACCCGACTCCTCGAGGCAGCGGTGGCCGATCCCGATCGCCCGGTCGGCGACATCGACCTCCTCGACCCCACCGAAAAACAGCTGATCCTCGAGGACTGGAACCACACCGATCATGCGACAACCACCGACACACTGGTGTCGATGTTCGTAGCGCAGGTGGCGCGCACACCCGACGCGCCCGCGGTGGTGGACGGAAACCGAACACTGTCCTACGCCGAGTTCGATGCCCGCGTCAACCGTCTCGCCCGACACCTGATCACCCAGAGTGTGGGCCCGGAAACCATCGTGGCACTACGGATGCGCCGCTCCCTCGACTTCATCGTCGGCGTCTACGCGACCCTCACCGCCGGTGCAGCGTATCTGCCCATCGACCCCGACCACCCAGCCGAGCGCACACACTTCATTCTCGCAGTGGCACAACCAACCTGCATTCTGACCACCACCCACGACGACCAAGACGACCTGCCCGACCCGGTACCGGTCCTCCACATCGACACCATCGATCTGTCACCGATGTCCGCGGCGCCGGTGACCGACGCGGACCGCCTCGCACCACTACGCCCGCAGAACACGGCGTACGTGATGTTCACCTCGGGATCGACCGGCCGGCCGAAGGGGGTGACCGTGGCGCACAGCGCGATCGTCAACGAGGCTCAGTGGGTGGTCGAGGCGTTCGATCACCGTGCCGGTGATCGTCTTCTGCAGAGCAACGCGGTGACCTTCGACGCGTCGACCCCCGATCTCTTCGCACCGCTGCAGGTCGGGGGCTGCGTGGTCTTGGCAGGGCCCGACGGCCAACGCGACCCCGACTACCTCGCCGAACTCATCCGGGCACAGAAGGTCACTCACGTGGCGTCGGTGCCGACGGTACTGACCGCCCTGATGGCCAGCCGATCACCCGACGTCCTCCGCGGCGTGCGGGTGGTCTACCTCGGCGGTGAAACGCTGTCCGGGCAGACGGTCGCACGGTTGGCGGAGTTCGGTCCGGCAACGGTATGGAACCAGTACGGGCCCACCGAAACCACCGTCAGCGTCATCTGCCACCGCTGCACCCAGCACGAAGAGTCGGTGGTGCCCATCGGCACACCCCAGATCAACTGCCACGCCTACGTGCTGGACCACCGCTTGCATCCAGTACCGGTGGCAGTGGTGGGCGAGTTGTATGTGTCCGGGGTACAGCTGGCCCGCGGATACCACAGCCGGCCCGCACTGACCGCCGAACGGTTTATCGCCAACCCCTACGGCCCACCCGGCGAACGCATGTACCGCACCGGCGACCTCGTCCGCTGGCACCCCGACGGCACCCTCGAATACCTCGGCCGCCGCGACCTCCAAGTCAAAATCCGCGGCCACCGCATCGAACTCGGCGAAATCGAAGCCACCCTCACCACCCACCCCGACATCACCCACGCCGCAGTGACAGTCCACCACGACCACCACACCGGCGACCGACTCGTCGGCTACGTCGTCCCCCGCGACCACACCCCCCTCGACCCCACCACAATCCACACCTTCGCCGCCGACCACCTCCCCGACTACATGGTGCCCACCCCCATCACCATCCTCGACGCACTACCCCTGACCACCAACGGCAAGATCGACCGCCGCGCACTACCCGCACCAGCGCCGTTGAAGCGACAGTTCCGGCCGCCGGCCACCCCCACCGAACAGACCATCGCCGACGTCTTCGCCGACGTCCTCAGCATCGACCGAGTCGGACTCGACGACGACTTCTTCACCCTCGGCGGCAACTCGCTGCTCGCCATCCAGGTCAGTGCGCGGCTGCGCGAGGCTCTCGACGTCGAGATGCAAGTGACATGGCTCTTCACTGGAGCCACGGTGGAAGCGATCGCCAGTAGAGTCGAGGCGGTCTCCGACGGGTCTACACTTATTGTGCCGACCGGACCTTCGGCATTCGACGTCCTGTTCCCGATCGCATCAGTTGGGGATTCCGACCCGATCTTTTGCATACACCCGGCTAGCGGATTGGCCTGGTGCTACGCAGGTTTGGGTCGATACACCGAACCGAGACGGCGAATCTACGGGCTGCAATCCCCCGAACTCGTCGAAGACGACCCGCATCCCCGTTCGATCGAACAGTTGGCGGAGCACTACGTCCGGGAGATCCAGGCCGTGCAACCAGATGGGCCATATCACCTGCTCGGCTGGTCCTTGGGCGGAGTTATTGCCCACGCCGTAGCCACACGATTTCGCCTTCTCGGGAAGGAGGTCTCGATGCTGGCGATGCTGGACAGCTTTTTCCGCGAAGCGGATTCGACTGCAAACCAGGAATTCACTGTTGAAGACATCCTGGTCGAGCTAGCCGATCTGTTTGGATTCGGTGCCGAAGACTTCGATGCCGCGGGGGAAACCATGTCGGCTGAACAAGCGACCGAATTGATTCATTTGCGAACCGGGTCATTCGAGTTTCTCCAGCCATCACACGTGAAGCGGATCGTCGAATCCTTCAATGACGCGCCCCGGTTGGTCGCCGACTACCACCCCGCCGTGTTCGACGGAGACATGGTTTTCTTCGCCGCCGCAGCTGACGATATGACTCGGGAGGTTGCCGAAAGTTGCTGGCAACCATACATAACTGGTTCAATCGACTACTATCCCATCGATGCCACCCATATTCGTATGACCACGCCACGAGCTTTGGCGGACATTGCACGAGTTCTCAACACCTACCTCGTCGACGCTGCCGGTTAGTTGCGGTTCGACATCGGTGAGCGCCGCTCTGCCGGGTTGGTTAGCACGCCCATCAGGAGCGGGAGGTGATCGGGCGCCAGGATCAGGAAATCCACCACTATCTCGTACAAGAGCGACTGCGTAGATCTCAGCGAGCATTTGAAACCGTCAGGTTCGGGCGCGCCGCCTGATCATGGTCGCGATCATCGCGATGTCAACCATCGCTTTGCCAACGAAGCCACCGTAGGTGGAGTTGGCGGTGGCACCGTTGTTGCCATGAGACCGTCGACGTCGGAGGCCGGGAGGCCAGCCTCTGCTAACGCGTTGTCCAGTGCCCAGGCTCCGAGCTGTTCAGCCGATCTTCCTGACAGTCTTCCGAATGTCGTTGCGCCGACCCCAACAACAGCAGCAGCTCGATTGAGCGAATGCATAACCCTTCCTGTTCCGTTTCGTAACCCCGGTCTCGAGGTCGCTTCGAGGTTCCTTGCCATAGATGTCCATGTTGTCGGGTTGGTGCCGTCGGGCTTGTTGGTCGCCTGACTAACGCGCACCCGAGCGTGACGGCTCACCGTAATCTGTCCGCGGTGATGCCGGTACCTTCACTGCAAAGGTGATGACGGCAGCGGCCAGACCATAGTGGAATCAGCGTCCCGAATTACGTCCGGACCTCCCGGAGGTGGCCAAATCCCGGCTTCGTGCTTGGTGAACCGTAGTGAACGTCTCCACAGTCCCGGAAGGGGGCAGTTCGATCGGTTGGACGTCGGTGGAATAGCAGACCGGGCAGAAATCTCTGGTCGGGAAGGAGGAATGCCCGGACTCACATTGTGTGCCGACCAATGTGAATGGCTCCGTGGTGAACAAGTCCGGCATCAGCGCTGCGCCATTGCTCGACGACATCGTTTAGAGCGAGGGGCCGGATGGATGAGTCGCTGAGTTTCAGCTCCGTGCGACTCAGTCGCGGCGCAGCCGCGGGAAACTTGATTCCGTTCTGGTCCAGCATTATTTCGCGTGCACGCACGTGCGGATCGGATGTAACTTCTTCGACAGCGTTGACGGGTGTCACACAAGCTTCGGCGCCGGCGAAGAGTGTTGTCCATTCAGCGCGAGTTTGGTGGCAAAGACGTCTGCGATGCGGCGTTTGGCCTCCGGCCATCGGGCCCGGTCATTTTGCAGGTCGTGCAGGTCGTGTTGGAGCCCGAGCACCCGCAGGAGGTTCGTGTAGAACCTCGGCTCGACGCTGCCCACGGCCATGTAGTGGCCGTCGCTGCTTCGGTAGCTGTTGTAGAACGGGGCACCGGAATCCATGTCGTTGGTCCCCGGAACCGGGGACCAACGACCCTCGGCTTTGCGCTGCCAGTAGGACGATGCGCCAAAGGAGAATCGTGTGATTCCAGGCTCGTCAGGGTCCGTCCGGGCAGTGGTGAACGTACTGGACGGCGGGTTGGTGAACCCAGTTGGTTCCGTATATCAGTCCCGCGAATGGGATCGGAACCACGAGGGCCAGCAACAGGCAGCGAGCTTTCCGCAGCGGTCACCGCCCCGACGACCGTCCCCACGAAGGTGAGCGCGGCGAGCACCCACAGTGCGCGGGCCACCACTACCGCATGTCTGATCTGGACGACCGAGCCACCAACGACCAGCAAGGCACCAAGCCAGAGGGGGCGGGTCCAAGTGGGCATGGCGGCGCGGGTCCTCCCAACGTTCGGCGGGCGTGAAGTCACATGGGCGCACAATCGGCCCATGCGGCTGATCGCGCCGATGTTGACCCGCCCCCGGGTGAACCACCGGAGGCAACGGACGGCGCCTGGGCAGCGGAAATGAAGTGCGTCGGTTGGCGCATCCCGCGACAACCTGCCAGGGCAATGGGTCGGAGGCGATGACCGCGGGCATGTTCGAGATCCGGCGGCGACGCTCCTGGGTCGGAATCCATCACGCGTGGGCGTCATCCCCCGCGCTCCTGGCCCTGGTGACAACTCGGCGGGCCCACTTCTGCCGCGAATTGCCGCCATCACCGGCCCGACCGGAGGACAATGGAGTTCGCCGGAAACTTCACGCGTTGCCCGGGAAGGGAAACGGTCATGTCCGAGGAATCTGTGGTCAAACGCGGTGTGGCGCAAGGGTCCGCGATGGGTGGCGCGGTTCTGCTGGTTACCGTCGGTGTCCTCGAGCTACTCCAGGGCCTGTCCGCGATCTCCAAGGATGAGGTAATAGTCACCGGAGTCGACTACACCTACCAATTCGACCTCACCGCATGGGGGTGGACCCACCTGGTTCTCGGCGCGATCGTTACCGCCGCCGGAATCGCCCTGTTCACCGGTGCCGCCTGGGCGAGAGGGGGCGCCATGGTGATCTGCGCAATCTCGATCCTCGTCAACTTCCTCTGGTTGCCCTACTACCCCATGTGGGCGATCACGATCATCGCCCTCAACGCCGTGGTGATTTGGGCCGTCTCGACCTGGCACCCCGACAGAGACGGAGCCGCACGGCCATATCGACCGGCGAGATAAACGGCTAGCGACAACGAACAGTGCGGCAGGCATTTCCGCAACCTATGAGGACGACGATGGGACAGGAGATTCATCATGCGGATCGAGGGTTGCGGTCTCACGACACGACCTCGCGCCACGCCGACATCGACCGAGAATGACGCGTGGCCGCCATGACGTGGGCGCTGCCCGCGATCGCCGTGATCCTGCTCGGCTTCGCGGCGATCTCCCGGCGCGTGGCGGGCACGCCGATCACCGCCCCGATCGTCTTCACCGTCACCGGGCTGCTGCTCGGCGTGGAGGCGGCCGGAGTGGTCGACGTGCACGCCACCGCCGAGATCGTCAAACTGCTCGCCGAGGTGACCCTGGCGTTGGTGCTGTTCTCCGACGCTGCACACGTCGACCTGACCGAACTCCGCACCGAGATTTCCTTACCTGCGCGACTTCTCGGTATCGGCCTGCCACTGACCATCGCGGCCGGATTCGGTGCCGCCGCGATCGCGCTCGGCGATCTCGCCTGGCCCGAGGCGTTGCTGCTCGCAGTGATCCTCGCCCCCACCGACGCCGCGCTCGGTCAGGCCGTGGTCACCCTCCCCGTGCTGCCGATGCGGATACGCCAGGGCTTGAACGTCGAAAGCGGCCTCAATGACGGTATCTGTGTGCCGTTGTTCCTGATCGTGCTCGCGATCGCGCAAGCCGAAGCGGGTGCGATCGGCGACGGTGCGGCCGCCCGTCTGGTCACCGAGCAAATTGGTTACGGGGTCGTCGCCGGGGTCGGGGCAGGCGTACTCGCCGCCGCCGTCCTGGTGACGGCCAGTCGGCGCCACGCCCTCGATCCACTGTGGGCGCACACCGTGCCGGTGACCGCAGCACTGCTCGCCTACACCGCCGCCGTGCCGCTGGGCGGTTCCGGATTCATCGCCGCGTTCGTCGGCGGACTGACCTTCGGCGCACTCCGGCGCCGCGCCGACGTCGACGACGACGCCGGGCACATGATCGACGAGACCGGTGACCTGTTCAGCGCCGTGACCTTCATCGTCTTCGGCGCCGTGCTGCTCGGTCCCGCACTCGGTCGTCTCTCCTGGGCCGTGCTCGGATACGCCGTCGTGAGCCTGACCGTCGTCCGGATGATTCCCGTCGCACTGTCCCTTGTCGGCACCCATCCACGCGCCCCGACCGTGGCCTTCCTCGGCTGGTTCGGGCCCCGAGGACTCGCCACCATCGTCTTCGCCATCCTCATCATCGAAGAACCGGGCGAACTACCCCACGAACAAC
The DNA here is from genome assembly GCF_900455735.1 of Rhodococcus wratislaviensis. Lineage (GTDB taxonomy): Bacteria > Actinomycetota > Actinomycetes > Mycobacteriales > Mycobacteriaceae > Rhodococcus_F > Rhodococcus_F wratislaviensis. The sequence continues at coordinate 622,354 of NZ_UAUI01000001.1, forward strand.
TGCTCCTGACCACCGCGGTGATCACGATCGCTCTCTCCGTCCTGGCGCACGGACTCACCGCCGCTCCCCTCGCCGCCCGCTACGCCGCCTGGGCCCGGGCCCACCCCCGCCCGGAGAACCGACCTGCCCCAGATCCTCGAAGGTGATCCCCGCACCCTCAGCCGCGCGATGGATCTCGGTGGGTGTGGAGTACCCCTACCGGTTCGACCTCATCGCCTGGGGCTGGATTCACATCGCCTCCGGGGTAGGAGGGGTACCGCGCTCCCAACTTCGCGACGGCATAGCCCTGCAAGGTGGCCACCACCCCGGCCAGCAGGAACGACAGCCACACCGCGGAACCGGCCACGGCCCCGGCCTCTCCGAGGAGAGCGAAGATGCCGGCTCCGACCATCGAACCGACGCCGAGAAACGCGGCGCCGCGCACAGTCATGGCCCGGGCGCCTGCGGGGGCGGCCTCGCCTGCGTCACGTCCATCGAGCGGTTCACGGGCCAATGGCGGCAATGCCCTTCATGGCGTTACCGCCACCGTCTACGAGGGGCCGAGACCTGTCCGATCAGTCCGATATTGAACCGAGATAAAGAATTGAACTGCGCTGTCGTGCCCTCGTTTCCGAATCGAAAAACGTATTTGTTGGGCTGGGCGGGAGCACAATTCGATAGAGCGTGCGATTGCGCAACGCGTGGGAGGTGAACCGTGTCGGCGCGGTGCCGATCGAGCGGAGGGCCCTGAGCAGCCGTCCTCGCAGGACGTGCGACGTGGCTGGTTCGCCGGAACGACTTCGGTTTCGTTGCGGAGATATTCGGAGGGCAGTCGACCATCCCGAGGTCACCGGAGGGCCTGATGACATCGATCGCGCATCCGATGCCGGCACCGTTCACCGCCGACGACTACGCCGCCCGTATGACGCGGGTTGTTCACGATGCCGTCGCCGTCGGCCTGGACGGTATTCTCGTCACGCCCGGACCTGACCTGGTCTGGTTGGCGGGGTATCGCCGACCGCGATCACCGAACGCCTCACGATTTTGGTGTTGTGCCCGGATCGTATACCGACCATGGTGGTTCCCGCGCTCGAGCGGCCTGATGCCGAATCCGCGGAGGGTACGGCTGCGGTGTCGCTCGTCGAATGGGCCGATGGCACCGATCCGTATCCGGTGGCCGGTGCACTACTGGACCCTGCAGGCAGATACGGCATCTCCGACATGAGCACATCGTGCAGGCGTCTTTCGCCGGTAGGCGTGAACGCGAGGTCGCAGCCGAGCTGGCGGGGTTGCTGCGCCGATTCGGGCACGAGCAGCTTGATTTCACCGTCGTCGGATCCGGACCCAACGGCGCCAATCCGCACCACGAGGCCGGTGACCGGGTGATCGAACGCGGTGACACCGTGGTCCTGGACTCGGTGGAAGCCGGTGTCGGATTCCGCTTCGTCGGTCATGGCAGGCCTTGAACTTTAACACTGCTGTCGCCTACGCCCTCAACGAACCTCACGCGGCGAATGCAGTGGTGCCCTCTTCCGTTTCGCCGCCGCCACTGACCAAACGCGAGCTACAGGTCGCCGAGCTGGTCGCCGAGGGCTTGACCAACAAAGCAATCGCCACCCGCCTGGTGATCTCGCCACGCACAGCGCAGGGACACGTCGAGTATGTGCTGGCCAAGCTCGGTTTCACCTCCCGCGCGCAGGTCGCCGCCTGGTTTGTAGACCGCGGCCCGGGCGTAGGCGGATGAGTGCGTTTTGGATCGCTTCGCGTCCTGGCAGGACGCGAAGGGGACCGCCGCTGCCGCCTGAATCGCGAACAGCGGCATGAAAAATCACCCAATTCATGCCCAAAACAACTACGCTGACGCACCTTCCAGACAAGTTGACAGTGCCCCGAGCGCCGTCTTCCTATTCGGGAACCGCCGCTCGACACCGAGCGCTACTCCGCCACAGCACGCCACTCGTCTGTGCGCTCCGGCGTTGCCTGCGCCAGTGCCTTCAACGTAGCTTCCCGATCAAAATTTTTGCCGTAAACCGGGGTTCCCGGCTGCTGACGCCAGGAATCTTCGACGGTGCCGGCGTCGACAGGGTCAAAGCCGAGCTGATTGATCAGGTCGAATACCACCTGCTTCTTCAGTGCGTCGTCGCCGGCGACGGGGAGCGCGATCCGGCCGCTCGACCCCTCCGGTAGGCCCTTCTCGAGAAGGTGCTTCCACCAGATTCCGTTGAATGCCTTGAACACCGGTACGCCGAGGTGTTCTTGCACCCATTCACTTTCTACCTGACCGTCTTCGATGGCGGCGATCAATCCGTCTCGCTGCTGCGGGTAGTAGTTGTTGGTCTCGATCACCGGAGCACCATCGGCAGCGCCTGCGAGCATGCCGGTAGGAAGGTCCACGACGTTCTTCTGCGGGATGCTCACGATCACCAGGTCTGCACCCTCGGCGGCTTCGGTGTTCAGTACCGCCTTTGCACCGGTCTCTGCCTCGAGGTCTGCGAGGGTGTCGGGTGTCCGAGAGTTCGACACGCGCACATCGTGACCGAGCGCAGTCAGCCTGCGTGTCAGCGTGCCACCGATCTGACCAGCTCCGATGATTCCGATGCGCATGTTCATGTTCCCCTTCGTCGAGTGCCGCGACACTTCGCGACCGCTGCATGCGTCAACAACGGACACCGGCGGATAGTTCCGCATGGGCACATTCAGCTCGACCTGATTCAAATACTTGACAGTTCGGCTCAGACGGCCGACCCGGTGCCGGACGCCGCCGGACTAACCGGTTCGCCCACCCGGTCGCAGAGTCAGGTGATGGTGTAGCCGAGCTGATAAACAGCGACAACGCCGGCAGCGCAGGGAACGCGTCGGTGGCGCGTTCGGTGATCGCGATGCAGACACTGCCGGCGAACCGGCCGCGGTAGACGATCCCGCGCGGTGCCGGGCCCATGTGCCAGGCGTCGTGCCCTGCCCCGACAACACAGCGTCGGGGCCGGCAATTACGGCACGTACGGGGAGGAAACGGTTCAAAGGGGTGGACACAGCAGTAGCGCAATGGGCGGGACGCCGCGGACGACGTCTGACCGTCGCAGAAACCAGCAGATACGTCCAAACACACCTCGATCTGAGCGTGGACATGCAGTCGTCATCACCGGGTAGTGCCCCGAGCTCCGACGACTCTCCGGTGGCAGCTGGCAGATGCTTGCCTCCATGCGGGGGCGGCAGGTGGAGGCCATGGTGCGCACCACGACCGGCGACGATCCGGGATGCTCTCCGACGGGTGCTCTACATCTTCTCGCCGGGCAGGTTGCTTGCCTGCTCGATCCAGGAACGGAGCTGGCCCTCGTCGAGATCGTCGTCTTCGCGGATGTCGACGTAGCGCACCTCGTCGTGCTTGGACGCCTTGGGCGGAACAGGGTCCAGCGAGGTCCCTCGGAAGAACTGAAGCTGGACGTACTTCGTGTAGCAGCGGAAGCTGAGGAACCAGCCCTCGCCGTCGTGCCCGTAAAACGGCTGGTTCCACTTCACGGCCTTGTGCACATCGGGGACGGTCCGCACGATCAGGCGATCGAGCCGCTCGCCCAGCGAGCGCTTCCACTCGGGCATCGCGGCGATATAGGCCTGCACCGGTCCGTCACCCTCACCCTTCGGGATCTGCGGGTTTCCACCGGAGAGCAGCTTCGGTTCGGAGCCAGCGTTCTTGTCCGCGTTGTTCCTACTGGTCGGCATCGATCCTCCATCGTCTGTGCTCGTCGAACGGCCGAGGTGGCGGTTTACGCGTCGAGCTGTGAGCGCCGCCCCCGGCGCCCGGCACCACGAAGGAGCCACCCACTCGAAGCCGGCGGGCGTATGAGACACATTTCGTCGCCGTCCACCACTCGCGGAGACCGCAGCAGCGCCCACAAAAAGCCCGCCGCGACCCCGCAACCACAACTTACCTACGGTAACTCGCGGAACCGGTGCACCGCGCTCGCGGTATTCACCAATAGCGCCGAGAGGGGCGGATGGCACCCCGCACCACTCGCACTGAAGATCACGATCATCCGCCGCCGGGTCGGAGCGATTTTGTCGACACGTAACCCGGCGGGAACCCGTGCGGAGGTCAACCAACCTGGGACGGTATCGGCGGTCTCGAGGTGGAGCACATCTGTTCAGCGATCCAACGTCGGATCGCGTCGTGGGAGGTCATGCCAATCACCATCTAGGGGGTACCCGCCGGGGTCGGCGCCCACTCATCCGCCTGCCGGGATTGCGTCCGAACGATGGGTCATCCGAGGAAGCAGTTTCCACCCGTCTGGAGTCGCAGAACAGTACCTCCGGACGATCACGGGCCGTGGTCGCCTCCCCACCGACACCAAGCACATCCGAGTTGTACTGCGCTGTCCCGCTTGCCGTTGATGAATCAGGCTCGGCGACGCGGACTTCGGGCGTGATTGCGTCACTGCGATGGGGGGGTTGCGATGTCAGCGGCGTAGACGGTGAGAGGTCACGGCCTCCAGCCCACCACCTCTGATGACGCGCCGCGACCCACCGCTCGGTGGTGGAGGATGCCGGCGCCCGATTCACCGTCTACCCGGGAACGAAGCAGACATCCGGCTCATCGGCACAAACGATGCCGCGCGAGATCACGCTCCCACACACGTCCGTTCGGTCGCGGGGAATGCTGCCCAGATATCGAGCAAGCCGGCTCCCGGAGCCGGCTCTGCCGATCAGCAGGCAGCGCCGGTCGATCCCGGGCCCCGAAGATAGTCGATCAGCGTGTCGAGGACGGCTTCGAGATCCTCGACACTGCCCGTCGACCGCAGGACCTGCACCCCACCCTGAATTCCCGCGATGAACGCGGACGCGGTGCGCGGCGCATCCACGCCGGCCCGGATCTCGCCTGCCGCCTGCATCGCCTCGATCCCTGCCGCCACGTGGGTCCGCCACTGCGCCAGCAGTGTTCGGACCACCTCATATGCCCCCGGCGTTCCGCCCGCCTGGGCCAGCAGCGACCCGAGCGGACAATGCGCCCCCTGAGCGCGGTAGCGGGTGACCAACGCATCCCGCCACCTCAGCCACGCCGCCCACGAGGTCAGCGCGCCGAGGTGCGGTTGCTGATCGTCGAGGACCCGGCCCGCCTCGTAGACGGCGACGGCAAGCAGCAACTCGTCCTTGCCGCCCGGAAAGTAGTGGAACAGCTGCCCCTTGCTGGTTCCGGTGATCGCACGGATGTCGTCGAGCGTGACCTGACCGGGCTCACCACCCCGAAGATGAGTCGCGGCACCCTCGACGATGCGCGCTCTGGTAGCGAGCCCCTTCGCAGTGATCGGCATGTCCCGAGGGTAACGCAATTCTGGACCGGCCAACCCTCCATGACTCCACTACCAGCGAACACACCCAACTTTCTGGACTTGCTGGTCCAAAAAATACTTTCTACGGTCGGGACATGACCAATCACCTCAGCAACCGACTGCAGGGCCGCACCGCCCTCGTCACCGGATCGACCTCCCACATCGGGCGCGCAATCGCCGCCGCCTTCGCCGCCGAAGGCGCCCACGTCATCGTCTCTGGCCGCGACACGACACGCGGGAACGAGACCATCGCCGCGATCCACGCGAAAGGAGGCCGCGCGGACTTCCTCGCCGCCGACCTCGACGGCACCTCCGCCACCAGCCACGCCCTCGCCGAGCATGCACTGCGCCTGACCGGCGGACACCTCGACATCCTGGTCAACAACGCCGGCATCTTCCCGGCCTCCGGCACGATGACCGTCGACGACGACATCGTGGACCGCATCTACGCCGTCAACGTCAAGGCACCCCTCTTCCTGGTGCAGGCCCTGGCCCCACACATGACCGACAACGGTGGCGGCGTCGTCATCAACCTCGGCTCATGGGTGGCCCGCCTCGGCATCCCACACGGCCCCGTCTACGCCTCGTCCAAGGCCGCGATGGAAAGCCTGACCCGATCCTGGGCCGCCGAATTCGGGCCACGGGGACTGCGCGTCAACGCCGTCTCCCCCGGCGTCATCCGCCCCACCGGACCCGACACCGACTCCCCCGCCGACACCTTGATGCACTCCACACCCGCCGGCCGACCAGGCACCGCCGAAGACATCGCCGGCGCAGTGCTCTACCTCGCCTCCGACGACGCCCGCTTCGTACACGGCACAATCCTCGACGTCGACGGCGGACGCATCGGAGTCAACACCGTGTAAGTGCCCGCGACACGACGTCCTCGGGAAGGCCGGCTGCGGCCAGGAAATTCAACGCCTCGATCGCCGCAACATCCGAGTCCGTCACAAGGGTGGTCGGCAGCCGGATGTGCGCGCACACTCGGAGGCCTCGCACCGATCAGCCGGCCGCAACCAACCTGATAGCCGAGCACAACGGTGATCTGGAGTTGGGGCGGTCCCGACGCGTGGGATGAGTGGGAGATGGCTTGCTACTCGGCGGCCGAGGCGGCGAGAGGGTCGTAGTCGGGCGCGCTGAGCAGGGTGTGGAGCTGACGCCGGCGCACACCCATGTTCCCGCCGTCGAAGATGGGCAGCACCACCGCATCCTGCAGCAGGCGTGCGAGCGGTAGATCGTGGTTGTAGCTGTCGATGCCGACGATCCGCATCAGGTCGGTGATGACCTTCACCGCGGTTTCGGAGCCGTAGATCTTCGCCTGCACGGCCAGCTCGAGGGCGCTGGGCAACTGGAGGTCGAGGGCCTGGCAGGCCTTCCAGCTCAGGTAGCGGGCCGCTTCGATGGCGATCTTGGCGTCGGCGAGGGCGTAGCCGACCGCCTGGTGCTCGATGATCGGGACCAATCCGGCGCGGCGCTCCGTCTTGGCGAAGTGCAACGTGAAGTCGAAGGCTGCGCGCATCAGCCCGACCCCGAAAACCCCGACCAGGGCGGCTGTTCCGGCGAAGCTGGCCTCCACTAGTTCGTTGCCCGACCCGACCTCGCCGAGGATGTTCTCGCGCGGGACTCGGACGTTGTCGAAGTGGAAGCGAGGGGTGAGGTGGCCGCGGTGCCCGAGGGTGTCGAAATCCTCGTCGGTGACAAGACCGTGCCCGGGTTTCGGAACCAGCAGTACCGAGGTGGCCCGCCCGGTCGGCCCGTTCCCGTCGACGTCGGTCCGGCAGACGACGGTGAGGAAGTCCACCCCGCCACCGTCCCATCCGGTGGCGTTGCTGATCCACTGCTTGGAGCCGTTGATCACCCATTCGTCACCGTCGAGCACCGCGGTGGTGCGGGTCCCTTCGGCGGGGGCGGGATCGGCGAAGTTGGCGATCCCGCCGGGTTCGCTGTGGCAGAACGCCGCCAATGGGGCACCGGTTCCGGAGAGGAAGGGGGCGAGGGTCCGCTGGATCTGTTCCGGGCTGCCGCCGTTGAGCACGGGCAGTAGTCCGAGCAGGGAGGCGAACGTGGTGAGTGAAACGTTCGCGTCGACCGCGTAGAACTCTTCGGCGATCAACGCCATGTCGACCAGGCCGTTGCCTTCACCGCCGGCGGGTGCCGGGATGATCTTGCGGAGCCAGCCCTGGGTGACGACCTCCTCATATGCAGGCCGCGTCGCGGCGAACCGTTCCCGAGCCGTGGGCAGGTGTCGGATCTTCTCGGCGATGTCGCCGAACGTGTTCTCCGCGAATGCCCGGGCGGACAACTGCAGTTCGCGCTGCTCGGCGGTCAAGGTGAAATCGATGGCCATGCTGATCGTCTCCTGCTGGTGGTGGGTGCCGGCATCGAGCCGCACCGTCGGTGTCCCCCGGGACCGGGAGGTGCTGGCCGCACGGGACACCGGAATGTGAACGACGTCACCATCCTGCGCTCTCCGTCGGGCACTGTCTTGGTGCCTGGCGCAGAGAAACTGGGACGGGGGCGAACTGCCGACTGCGTTACCGGAGCGGGTGGGCCGACTCGCCTGCGGTCATCGTTGCCCGGTACTCGCGGGGCGACTGCCCGAACGTCGACCGGAACAGCTTCGAGAAATACGAGGAATCGATCAGGCCCCAGCGGCCGGCGAGCGTCCCGATCGGGACCGAGCTCATTCTCGGGTCCCGGAGGTCCCGGCTCACCCGTTCGAGGCGTCGCCGTCGAATGCAGGACGTGACCGTGATCCCCTCCCCCTCGAACAGCATCTGCAGGTAGCGAATCGAAATGTTATGGGCGCCGGCGATGGTCGGGCTGCTCAGTTCGGGGTCATCGAGTCGTGCATCGATGAATGCCTTGATCTTCAGCAGCAGTGCGTGTTGGTGGGTCTCCGGCGGCACGTTCGATTCCGAGCCCAGTTGTTCGGCGAATGCCGCGGCGAGCAGGTTCAGCACGGCGTCGCCGAGATCAAAACTGGAGGCGAGCTGCCCGGTCTCCATCTGCTCAGCGACCGTCATCAAGAACGGCGACACCAGAGCGCCGATGCCCCGGCGCCCGGAGATACGGCGGGCCGTTACCACCTCGGAATCGCCGGACCGCAGCCGCAACAGCTCACGCGGGAACATCAGCACGAGCTGTCGAAAATCGTCCTCGAACGCCAGGCCGTATGGTCGGCGGGTGTCGTAAACGGCGAAGTCGCCGGGAGTCAGCGCCGCTTCCCGGCCATCCTGCGTGACCAGGCAGTACCCCCGCAGCTGCATGCCCAGATTCAAGTAGCCCGGATCTGAACGACGAATCGTCGCCGCAGTCCGCTCGACCTCGACCGGGCCGCCGCTGACATCACTCACCTGCACGGTTCCTACCGACTGCCCCCGGAGGCCTCCGCGGAACCCGCCGTCCCGGCGCACCCGCGCCTCGAGGGGAACGAAGGTGCTCGCCACCGCGTCACACCAGGCGTCGAAACGATCGGCAGGCGACAACACGTCTGTGTGCACGATCTCTGTCATGGTCGTACCACCCACTTCGCCTCACCCGGCGACCTTCGGGACGAAATGCCCCGACGGGCCGAACCGGAGCACTAGACAACGCATAATACCGAATGATCGTTCGGTGCGCTAGGCCGTCCGACCATACCCTGGCATGCGGGATACCGAGTGCGTCCACGTCACACAGGCTCTGCGCTGCGTTACAAGACACTGCGTTCGCCCCGGCGCACGATGGGGTTGGAGGCCTTGAGGGCGGCCAGGCGCGGTTCGCCAGTCGGCCTACAAGACCGCAAAAACACCCCGCCGCAAGGAGACCCAGCGTGATCATGTCAGCCGACCATTCGGTCGATACTCAGTTCGCCACCGAGCTTTTCATCGGAGGCCGGTGGCGTCCGAGCAGCGCCGGCACCCTCGTCAACCTCAATCCGGCCACCGAGGAACCCCTGGCGGATATCGCCGACGGCACCGCCGCGGACGTGGACGACGCGGTGCGTGCTGCCCGCGGCCAACTCGACGGTGAATGGGGTTCGTGGAGTGGGATCGACCGCGGCAAGGTCCTGAACCGGATCGCCGACCTGATCGAGCGTGACGGCGATCTCCTCGCCCGGCTCGAGGCACTCGACATCGGCAAGCCGGTCGGACAGCCGACAATTCTCGATATCCCGAACGCGGCCAACACCTTTCGTCACTTTGCCGGCTGGGCCGACAAGATCACGGTCAGGCAATTCCCACCGCCGGTTACTTCGGCAAACCCACCCACTCGTACACCGTCCGCGAGCCGGTCGGCGTCATCGGGGCGATCATCCCCTGGAACACCCCGCTGATGATCACCGGCTGGAAGCTCGCCCCCGCCCTGGCCGCGGGGAACACCGTGGTGATCAAGCCGCCCGAGGCGGCGCCGCTGTCGATCCTGCACCTCGGTCGGCTGCTCGCGGAGGCCGGCCTCCCGCCTGGAACGGTGAACATTGTGCCCGGGGACGGGGCGGTGGCCGGGAACGCGCTCGTCGAACACCCCGACGTCGACAAGATCAGCTTCACCGGCAGCCCCGCCGTCGGTCGCCTCATCCAGGAGCGCGCGGCGAAGACCGTCAAGCGCGTCACGCTGGAGCTGGGCGGCAAGTCCCCGCAGATCATCCTTGACGACGCCGATCTCGAAGCGGCGATCAATGGCACTGCAATGGGCTTGTTCTTCAACCAGGGCGAGACGTGCGCTGCCGGCACCCGCGTCCTGGTGCACCGATCGCTGTACGGTGCGGTCGTCGACGGTCTTGCGGCGGCGGCCGACGCGCAGGTGCTCGGCGACCCGTTCGACCCGGCCACGACGATGGGGGCCCTGGTGGACGCCAAGCAGCGGGACACCGTCCTGCGCTACGTCACCATCGGTACTGACGAGGGTGCCCGGCTGGCCGCCGGCGGCGCCCGCCATCAGGGCCCGGGTTACTTCGTGCGGCCCACGATCTTCGCCGACGCGACCAACGACATGACCATCGCCCGCGAGGAAATCTTCGGCCCCGTCGGCACCGTGATCCCCTTCGACGATCCGGCCGAAGCGATCCGCCTGGCGAACCAGACCCAGTACGGGCTCGCCGCGAGCATCTGGACCCGAGACGTCTCCCGCGCCCATATCCTCGCCCGCCGGGTCCGCGCCGGGGCGGTGTGGGTGAACGGGTGGGCAGCATTGGATCCCGCCCTCCCTTGGGGCGGCATGAAAACCAGCGGCGTCGGACGCGAGCTGGGCTGGAGCGGCATCCTCGCCAACACGGAAGAAAAGGCCGTCACGATCGTGTTGTAGCGATCGCGAAGATGGGACCGACGCGTGTCCGGCCCATCCACAACGTGAGCCCGGGCGACCACCGCCGCGGACGTAGCCGCCCACAGTGGTCGCCCGGGTGTCGGCCATCCTGTGACGGCAGCAGGATGGGCGGTGGTGGCCCTTGACGGCTGCATGACGTCGGCCGCGGGCCTGCCCGATATGGTGTTGCACCAACTTCGCTGTGCCGGCGGGCTGCGGCCACGATTTGCGCTGAGGCGACTTTGTCACCGACGTGTGCGATGCCCACAATCGTCCAGCACCTTCCTGGCAGTCAGCTACGAGCAAACAAACTGCAGCAGAGAATGATTCGACCATCGAACCGGGACCACACAGGTGCGCGGCAGGAGGATGAACAGGGTGGAACGAGGATCTCCTGGTAGGACGCGGCGCGGCAGGCGCGACAGACTACGTCTCGGTGGCGCCGACTCAGGGCAGATCGATACCGAGTCTTCAGCATTGGTTGAATTCGCGCTGCGCTGGCTCCCGTTCGGCGGCCCGCGGGCCGATGACATTCTTGTGACCTTCGGCATCAGCACGCTGACCTTCGCTCGGCGGCTCCAGGAGGTCCTGGCCTCGGATCACCCGCCCCGCCTGTCGCTGGCGGAGCGAAACGGTCTGCGTGAGATGGCCGCCGCCCTCGGCCGTCCTTCGGAGCGGCCATGACCCTTGGGATCGGTATCTATCGAGGCCGTCGCGAGCTCAACTGAGCCTCGCGACTCCTCCTAGCGCTCCTCCAAGGTGGTCACGACCACGTCCGGGCAATCCCATAATGACGCCGGATCCATCTCCCCCCAGCAGATGACGCGTTTCGCGACGTAGCCGATACCTCCACTCGGGACCTCGCCGAAAACCTGGAAGGTTCGATAAATGCCCGCACTCATCTTTCATGCTGCGATCGCAATCGCCAGACTGCTGACACCCCGCGGGGTCATAGAGACAGTCCAACGCATGCTTACACATATCGCTGTCACGCGAGCCACTACGAGATGGCTAACCATGGCAGCCGAACAGCAAGAGGACTTTGGTTATCGTCCGTTGAGAGATGGACCGGCCGAGTCGAACGCCGCGTCCCAGTAAGCCGACCACTACGCGACTGGGGCAAGACCTGGAACGACCCGAAGCCATTCGTCTGGCCCAAGACCGCCGAGGAGGCACTCGATCCCCTCGCGAAACATATCTCACGAATTTCTTGACGCGGGATACCTGCGAGTAGAGCGCGACGCGCCAACCTTCTGCGCGTAGGCCGCCCCACGCGCGCCCCGCTTCGCCCCGGCCCAACTTTTGTTCGTCTGGGAACAAGACGTGGCGTCACAACCCAGAAACAATCGGTGATGCCACGCACGCAATCGCGGGACCCGGTTCCGGTCTGAGCCCAAATGCGAAGAAGCAATCCATCACTACACACAGAGATCGGTTGAAATCGATGTTGAACACAAACCTGTCCGGCAGCACCGTTGTCATCACAGGGGGGGCCGCAGGAATCGGCCTGGCCACTGCTGAGCTCGCAGCGCAACGCGGCGCCACGGTCGTGCTGACCGACCGTTCCGAGGCCACCCTCGAGGCAGCAGTGGAGAAGATCGGCCCCAACGCGGACTATCGGGTCCTCGATGTCACCGATACCACCGCAGTCGAGGACGTCATGGCATCGGTGGGCACCATCGACCACCTCTTCACCTGCGCGTCAGGGATCACAGTCGCCCCGTTTACCGAAATCACCGAGGAACAGATGCGGGACTTCTTCGAGGTCAAGTGGTGGGGGCAGTACCGGAGCGTCAAAGCCGCGCTGCCACACATCCCAAAGGAGACCGGTTCGATCACGCTGGTTTCCGGATACCTCTACCGCAAGGTCGACCCAGGCTATTCCGCGTTCGCAGCCGTCAATGGTGCGGTCGAGGCCACGGTCAAGTCTCTAGCGATCGAGCTTGCGCCGCTACGTGTCAACGCCCTTGCACCGGGGCCCGTTGACACCCACAAGCGCCGAATGAGCGATGCCGAGCACAGGTCCTATCGCGAGCAGGTCGCGGCATCACTTCCGATCGGCCGTCCTGGTGAGGTAGAGGAGCTTGCGGGTGCCGCACTGTTCCTAATGGAGAACACTTTCACCACCGGCATCACGCTCGATGTCGACGGCGGCAAGCGGTGAGCGACGCCGACACAATCTTCGCTGAGGTGCTGGCCGCCTGGGGGCGACGTTTCAATGCGGGCGACGCCCGCGGGGTCTCCGACATGTTCACCGCCAACGCGATCTTTCAGGGGCTATGCCCCGAGCCGAAGTTCGGCAAGGGCGAGATCCTGACGTACTACGAGAACGTCCCAGCCAGCACAACAGTTCTCGCCCAGCCCATCTCGGTGTATCGAATCGGTGAGGACTTCATCGGCGGAATCGCCGAAATCGTCTTCACCGAGCCCGACGGACGCCAAAGGCCGGTCAACCTGTCGATGCTTCTCTGCGCGGACCGCGGGGCATGGCTGATCTGTCACTATCACGTTTCGGATGGTCAGCCAGAAGATTGATCCCGTGCCGTATTCGCGAGGACGAGTTGATTCAGGCGTCCGAGCTCGTCACGGTCGCCCGGCGCGCGCACCACCCAGATACGGATGTGGCGAGCGCGAGGCTGGCGGAACTGCGGTGAAGGCGCGGTCGGTGCAGGCGATCAACTCCGCCTACCGCCCACCGCCCTGCGGCCCGTTCGAGAGATACTCCGATCAAGCCCGCCAGGTGGTCGTCCTCGCCGCCGGCGCCGCCCGCACCCACCACCAGAACTCCGTCGGCACCGAACACCTGCTCGTCGGGATCCTCGACGCCGGCGGCCCCGGAGCCATGACACGGGCATCACCCCAACACCGTTACCGCCGAGCATTTGACACTCGACCCACCAGGTCACGAGCGGACCCGAAGGATGGCGGGGCAGCACCGCGTGCCGCGGTATCGAACCGTCGATGTTCGTCTCCCCCGACAAGGAACGCGGTACCGCCCGAAGTCACCGCGAATCACGAGCCCGGCCGATCTGCCAGCACTGCCCCGTACTCACCCAGTGCCGCGAGCACGCCCTGACGACGGGCGAACCGTACGGAATCTGGGGCGGCATGACCGAGGACGACCGCAGACGACACACCAACCGAGCTCGCCGCGGCGAGCAACGACCCCTCGCGCCCCGGCACGCGACACCGGCCACCGCCGACGCCCTTCACCTGAGCTGCGCCCGGTAACCACCGCGTCCAGCGCGGCATCCCGACGACCCCACCACCCGACGGAGAACCCCGGATCGGCACCCGAATGCGTACCAGATCAACAGTTTTGGACAACCCACGTCCGGTGGAGCATCGCCGATCGAGACGCCCGAACGCGTCAACGACGCGATGCTTACGGCCTCGAAAGCGAGGACGGTCCCGTCGAAGCGACGGAAGCACCGATTGTCACCGGTCGGGATGACGGCTTGACCGCCCGGGTCGGCGAAGATCACCGCCGCACCGCCGGAAAATGTGCCCTCAACTGGCCAGTGAACCGGCCGTTCGGCTCGCGGTGGCTAAGTCACACATCACCGGGCGGCGGCCGATCAGTCACTTGTGGAGACGCCTCCGGTGCGGGTATCGCCCACTCGACCGCTGTCCCCGGCCCCAGGTCGCGAAAGACCGCGTGACCGCCGAGCCGCTCGGCGCGGCGCCGAATGTTCGTCAGTCCGTCTCCATGCGCGGCTCCCGCCGCGATTCCGGTGCCGTTGTCGCTCACGGTCAACACGAGGCCGTCGGCGGCGGCGGTGACCCGGACACTGCACACGCTCGCCTGTGCGTGGCGGGCGACGTTGCTCAGGGCCTCGCGCAGGGCAGCCTGCAGTTCCGGCCCGGCCTCGCTGCCCGAATACCGGTCGACCGGCCCCTCCACACAGACATCCGGAGTGAAACCGAGCGCGGCGGCACTGTTGTCGACGATCTCGCTCACCGCGGCACTCAGGCTGCCCGCCTCCCCGGACCGCGCGGCCCCGGTGGACCCGGTGAGATCGAATATGACGGCCCGCAATCCACGCACGATGCTGTCGGTCTCGTCGATCAGCGGGTCCAGATCCGCCGACAAGCGTGGATGCCGGACGCCCAGCGAGGTCAGCGTCAGACCCAGACCGAACACACGCTGAAGGGTCATATCGTGGAGATCCGCCGCCATCCGGCCCTGTTCGTCATCACGTGCGCGGGCCCGCTCCGCCGCCATGAGTTGTTCGTTCTTCGCCAGCAGGCTGGTCCGCATCGTGTCGACCGCCCCGGCGATGATCGCCACCTCCCGGGGCCCGTCGGTGTCGATCTCCCGCCCGTAGTCGCCGCCGGCCACCGCGCCGATGTCGGCGAGAAGACGATCGATCGGCCGTGTCAGCAGCCGCCGCGTCAGATACACCGCGGTCACGGCCGTGACCACGGCGAGAACGAAGGCGACGACGGTCGCGATGTTCGCCAGCGCCTGCGCCGAGTGGACTCGCTCGACCTGCTCGGTGACCAGGACGTCGGTACGGGCACTCAATTCCGCGAGCCGTGTGCGCAGGTCGTCGAACAACTCCTTACCCGTCGCGGTCGTCGACTGGATCCGATCCGGTTCGCTCGCGTTGTCGCGGCGCGCAGAGATCTGCGGCTCCGCTGCCCGCGTCCGCCACATCTCGGCCGCCTCGGCGGTCCTCTGCAGCGCTGCCTGCGCGGCCGCATCCTCGGCGAGCAGCGTGTCCAGGCGAGTGTGCAGTGCGGCCGCGTCACGCCGGCCCGCGTCATAGGGTTCGAGGAATTGCGGATCGCCGGTAAGGGTGTACCCGCGTTGTCCCGTTTCCTGGTTCACATACGACGTGGTCAGCTCGGCCACCGCCCGCTGCGCGGGCCGCAGCTGCTCGGACAGGTCGTCGACAGATGCTCGTACCGCCAATCTCCCGTACACCGAAAAGGCTGTGGACACCGCGAACAGCGTCACCAGAATGCCGATAGCCAGCCACAGCAGCGTCCGCAACGAGACCCGCGCGGTATTCGCGCTCGAATCCGTCATCGCAAACCTCTCGGACTCGCAGAACCAGCCGAACGGCACCGGTATGCGCCGACACATAAACTCCACAACCGAGTCCACCCTAGGCCCCCACCCCGCCGGCAAGATCAGAACGGGCAACCAGCTGGTCCCGAGCGAGTCGGTCAAGTCCCGCGAGGTGGTGTACGTCGTCGTGCGATTCCTCGCCTGATGGTTATGCGGTCAGAGCCGCCTGTGTCACCGCCTGAAGTAGGTTCGGTATCGATGTCGTCGCGGTGAGCTCCGCGGGAGCGGGCCAGTACGTCGAGGCAGCGGCGAGCGTCGATCCATTCGTCGTGTTGGTCGGCGAGGACGGTCCGACGAGCCTAATGAGGGCGGTGCGCGGGAAGATCCCGACGACATCGGTCCACCGCCGGATTTCGTTGGTGAGTCTCTTCCTTAACCGGCCTTCGCGTGGGGGTCAATCGCAGATTGGTGATCTGGAGTCAGCGGTTGAGTCGGTGGAGGTGGTCGGTCAGGGCGTCTGCCACGCGGTGGTGGCGAGCAGCTTCGTCGGACCAGCCGCGGTCGCAGGCTTCGGCTTCGGCTTCGGCTTCGGCTTCGGCTTCGGCTTCGGCTTCGAGTGCCTGGATATCGGAGCGTTGCGCCTCGAGCGCGTCACGGAAGTCGGGTTCGGTGACGAAGTTTGTCGCAGGTCTCGCAGATGTTGGCGTAGCGGCAGGCTCCTGCCGCTACGTGTCGGGAGCAGTAGCCATGGGCGACGCGCGTTGTGAGCATCTCGCTGCCGAGCCAGCTGACGGTGTCCGGAACGACCGGCTAGCCGACCGGGGTGAGGGTGAACCGGCGGCGCACCTTGTCCATCGCCTGGTCGTAGGCTTCGCGCAACGTCGGCGATGCGAGGGTGGCGTTGCGGAGGGTCATCTGTGGAGTGACGTGCCCGCGCAACGCCATTCAACGCCTGCAGGCTCATACCGGCACGTCGTAACCGACACCGCCATCAGGAGCCGCAGTCAACGCCCAAGATCATGGCATCTCTCGCCGTTGGACTTCGCCTGCCCAACTACGCCCGCATCGTTACACACCTCACAACTCACACAACGGCACGTAACCCATTGGCGCAGCGCATTTTCAGATTCTGTGGAAGCCAGCTGAGCCTCAGCGACGAGTCCCATCAGACGGGCGATGATTCTCGTCAGACCGCCAACCATCCCGGTGCATCGCACACCTGCGGGCACACCCGGGACCGACGACCAACCACCTCGGCGGGCGGCACCCCGACGCTCGTCTCCTGGCGTCACCGGCGGCAGGTCAGCGAGCAGACCGTCTGTCGGGTCGACGGTCGTCGGCGTACATGGCTTCGATTCTCGCCTTGATCTCGGCGGTGCTCATCACATCGCGCCGCCTCCGGGTGCTGGGAGTGGACACGAAAGTCGTCGGGATCGAGGGTGTCGCCATGGGAATTCTGCCTTCATGTGGGTGTGGGGCGGCCGCGGCCGCGTCAGTCTTGTCATCACGCACATATGTGATCTGATTCACAGGCGGAAGCGTTACATTACGTCGTTCCTTGCTTCATCGGCGCCCGCCATCCCATCGGCCCTACGGTCGAGCCGGTACCCATGCGGGTATGGATTCCGGCATCGGCGGCCGCGCGGTTCCGGAGGCTCGCCTGGCCGGGCATCTGCTGGCCCTGGTCACCGACCACGACGTCGACGCGTTGTCGATGGATCTGTGTCTGCTGATGCAACCACCGGACATGGACCCTTCTCCGGGCCCCCTCTACAGCGGTGTGGGATCTGATCTGGGTAGTCCCCGCCCTGACCGACATGGTCATCGCCAAGTCGTCCGCGAGCTAAGACCACCGCCAGTCGCGCCCTCGGCCTCATGGACGTCCAGGGGCGCGAGTTCGCTCCGAACCTGAACATCACGTCGGACATTAACTATGAGATTGTGAATTCTGGGAAGTCCGCGTCGGGTTCCGTTATGTGCGCGGATGCTCGACTGTCCATCGAACGAGGCCGGTAGCCACCCGAGCGGTGATCTGGTGGAGAACGGCGTCCACGGGCCCGGTGGGCGTGGCCGAGGTACGTGAGAGCGCCGGAAACCTCGACGCGTTGGCGCACCGAAAGGTTCCCACCGTTCGCGCATTCGTCAACAGTCTGTCCTCGAGTGCCACGACGACCCGGTCACGCTCGTCTGCTCCACGACGTCACCGAACTGCCGTGGGATGGTCCTCCCACAACGGATTTCGGTTGACGCGTCTCGACGTCCTGTTCCGTAGGACTTCCGCGCGGGGACGCACCTGTCGGGTTCGGGAACCCTCCAGTGAGCTGCAGAAGCCGAACAGTGTGTCAGTGAGGGAGGCACACCGCTGCGAGAGCCCGTCGTACCGGGCACCGCTGGCAGCCAGGTGGTCGAATAGAGGCGGCGAGGCCGCTGCGCAATTCCGGCGTTGAATCCGGTTTCCGAGGTCGACCCGGGGGTACTTGCGAACTATGGGTGCACGAGCGAGAACGGACGGCCGGACACCGGTCACATCGCACAGTGGCGGCGCAGTCGGCAACGGCAGGACCACTGACGCCGGAGGCCTGGCCACGACCGCCACAACCAAGCCGAAGGCCCGGGCATCGACCGCGGCGAACAGGTTCGCGGCGACCGCCACCACCGAAGCGGGGCGGCTGCCGCGCAGGCGGCCGGCGCCCGCGACATCGACTGGGGGCACCTCGCGGCACAGCGGCTCGCGGGCGTCTGAACCGAAACCGCGACGAACGCGAACAGGCGCCACCAGCGAAGCAGCCTCGGGCACACCCCGTCGGCGGCGCGCCGACAGCGAGGCACCCTCCGGGCGTGCGCCGGCACGGGCCACCACCGCGAAGCCGACGGCTCGCACACATCCCCGAGGTGAGGGGTCCCGCACATCCGCGCACCCGCGGTCCACCGCACCGAACCGCACACGCCGACCGGAGTCGTCAGCGAAGGACACCGAACGCGGCGGGCCCGCCGACACGACCTGGAGCCGGGTGTTGCGGTCGGTCGAGGCCGCCATCGAATGGCTCAAAGCCCACATTCGCCGGCTTCAGGAGACGGTGCGAGACCGCGGCGCCATGCTGACGGAAAAGATCAAGCAGAAGATCCAGGAGTGGATGAACCCCCTCGTCGACGAGGTCGCGCACGGCGGGGTGGGCATGCAAGCCGGACTCGAGGGTGTTCGGGCCGCCCTGACAGGTAAGAATCCTGTGTGGGCCGCGATCAAAGGGCTGGTCTCCGGATTGAGCACCAAGGCCAAGGTCGCCCTGATTCTCCTACTGGTCCTCGGACTGCTCCTCGGGCCGGTACTGCTCGTAGTCCTATTGCTGGCCCTGCTTGTCATGGCGATCGTCGCGGCGGTGCGGGCCGCTGCACGCTGACCTGATCGACGGGCGGGCAGGGCCGATTCGTGAGCAGGCGGCGCACGACACAACAAGAAAAGAATTCATCGTGGCACTGCCCAACCAATGAACACCAGCGATCCTCCGTCGCTCAACGAACCCTCGTGTATCCGCCGTGCAAGGGATTTCCCTTGCACAGCAACATCTCCGAAGGAATCCTTCCGCACGAGTCGGCTTGGTTCATCCCGGCTGCTCCGGAGAGGCCGGAATCACCGAATTTCTGCACAACGGAAAATGGGTTCCCGTGAAGTCGGCCGGAATCGTGGTGTGCTGGTGATTGAGCGTTGCCGGGTTGGGGTAGTCGACAATGCGCACCCCTACCATGCACACGGTCTTGCGACACATCTCCGAAATCGGTCCTGCGACACATCTCCGAGGTTGGCGAGAGGTGCGTGGTGACTACTCGGCAAAAGGGGTTCAATGATGAACAACAAGACTCAGATGGCGGCCGCGATCGGTGCGGGCTATTTGCTAGGCCGCACCCGCCGGATGAAGCTGGCACTGATGCTCGCCGGGGCCGGTACGACCGGGCGCTTTCGCGGCGGGCCGCGGGAGCTGCTCACACTCGGCACCAAGATGCTCGCGAATTCCCCGGAGGTCGCCAAACTCGGCGACACGGTCCGGGGTGAGCTGCTCGGGGCAGCGAAGGCCGCAGCGGTCACCGCTGCCAGCCAGCGCATCGACTCGCTGAGCAACCGGCTCCAATCGGGCGGCCAGGAGATCACGGGCACCGTCAGCGATGCCGCGGACAACGTCACTGATGTCACCAAGGTGAGCAAATTCGGCCGCAAGAAGCACACTCGTTCGCGGGACGACGACGAGCAGCCCAGTACCGACGAACCGCCGGAGGACAACTCCGCCGGAGAGGAAGACGCGACCGACGACTACGAGGAGCAGGACGAAGACGAGGCCGACGAGGAACCGGCCCCACGTAAGCGGCCCACGCCGCGCCGCCGGGCCGGAGCGACCGGGAGCACCCGGCCCGCGAGCAGGTCGCGGACCGCGAAGTCAGACGAAGACGACGATAACGAAGAGTCTCCTGCCCGCAAACGCAGGACACGGGCCAAGGCCACGACGGACTCTGCGCCCGTCCGACGGGCAAGAAGGTGATGGCGATGACGAGCGCCGCAAAGAAACTACAAGAGGCCGTACCGGGTGACGGCAACGGATCGTCCAGCGTGCTGCAGGAGGCAATGCAGAGACTTGTTGGCACGGTCGCCGAGAAGGCACTGTCCTCGGTCTCGGACAAGGTGGCGAACACCTCCGGGCGGCTCACCGACTACGCCGAGAACGGCGGCGAAGGAGGGCTGCTTGCCGCCCTCACCGGTTCCGAGAAATCGGATGACGATGAGTCACCGGACAAGTCCGACACCGGTGGCGGCTGGTGGGAGGGCGCCAAGCAGACGGTCAAGGACAAGGCGTCCGACCTCAAGGACGCGGTCACCGGCGGTGGCGGTGGCGGTAGCGGAAAAGGCAAGAAGCTGAAATTGACCAACATCGTCGAAACGATCGATGTCGGGGTCCCGGTTCAGCTGGCCTATAACCAATGGACCCAATTCGCCGACTTTCCGTCGTTCATGAAGAAGGTCGAACGGGTCGAGCAGGAATCGGACGAAAAGCTCGAGTGGAAGGCGCAGATCTTCCTGTCGCACCGAACCTGGGAAGCGTCGATCCTCGAGCAGGTTCCCGACGAGCGGATCGTGTGGCGCTCGAAGGGCGCCAAAGGTTTCATCGACGGTGCGGTGACGTTCCACGAGGTGACCCCGGATCTCACCCGCATCGTTCTGATCCTCGAGTATCACCCGAAGGGATTGTTCGAGAAGACGGGAAACCTGTGGCGCGCACAGGGACGACGAGCACGGCTGGAATTGAAACACTTTGCACGCCACGTCATGACGCAGACCATCCTCCATCCTGATGAATTGGAGGGCTGGCGCGGAGAAATCCGGGACGGTCAGGTAGTCGAGCCCGAGCAGGACGAAGCGGAACAGGAAGACGAGCAGGACGAAACGCAGCTGGGCGAGGGTGAAGAGGACGAGGCCGAGGAGCCTGAGGAAGCCGAGGACGAGGCCGAGGACGAGGAACCCGCCGAAACAGACGAGGACGAGTACGAGGAGCCGGAGGAAACAGACGAGGCCGAGGACGAGGAACCCGAGACAGAGGAAGACGAGGCTGAAGAGGACGAGGGCGAAGGTGAGGAAGCGGTCGACGAGGAGGCCGAGGAGGACGAGGCGCCGCCGCCGAAACGCCGTGGTCGCCCACGCAAGACCGCGGCCGCGAGTGAACCGCCGGCACCGCCGAAACGCCGTGGCCGACCGCGCAAGACCGCGGCCGCGAGTGAGGACACGGCACCGGCACGCCGTGGCCGCCCCCGCAAGACCGCGGCCACCAAGTCCGTCGGCGCGAAGCGAGGAGCCCGCCGATGACCACCGGCGGGCCCAGCTCGAGCAGCCTCGCCGACGTCATCGACACCATCCTCGACAAGGGCCTGGTCATCGACGCGTACGTGCGGGTCTCGCTGGTCGGGATCGAACTGCTGACCATCGACGCCCGCATCGTCGTCGCCAGTGTCGACACGTATCTGCGGTTCGCGGAGGCGGTGAACCGGCTCGAGATCGGCAGCGAACCCAAGGGCCTGACCGATCTGGTGGGGTCCGTGACCGAAGGTGGTGCCAAGTCGAAGACCAAGGGCGCGCTCGAGGCTGCCGGCGACAAACTCGGTGACCTCCTCGGCGGCGGACAAGAGGAGCCCGAGCGGGTGCCGCGTAAATCCAGCAGAGGGGACAGATGATGTCCACCACGAACCAGGCCACCGATGCCCCCGAGCAGCCGCGCACCACCGGCATCTACGTCTACGGCATCGTGCCCGCGGACGTGCGGACCGAAGACGACGCCGTCGGCGTCGACGACTCCCAGGTGAGCACCATCAGACACGGTGACATCGCGGCACTGGTCAGCGAAATATCGGTGGACCGACCCCTCGGAAAACCCGCGGACCTTCAGGCCCACGCACACCTGCTGGACGGTGCCGCGCGAGTGGCACCGGTACTCCCCCTGCGCTTCGGGGCCGTCCTCACCGACACCGATGCGCTGAAGGACGAATTGCTCACCGCGCACGCCGACGAGTTCGCCGCCGCCATGGAGCAACTCGAGGGCAAGGCCCAATACGTGGTGAAGGCCCGCTACGTCGAACACGCCGTCCTGTGGGACGTGATCGGCGAGAACGAGCAGGCCAGCGCACTGCGCGACACGATCCGCGACCAGCCGGAGGCCGCCACCCGCGACGCCCGGATGGCCCTCGGCGAGATCGTGGCCAACGCCATCGTCGCGAAGCGAGAGGAAGATACGGCCACGGTGGTCGAGGCACTCGACTCGCTGGCCGACCTGGTCAACGTCCGCGAACCCACCCATGAGGAGGATGCCGCGCAAGTGGCGGTCCTTGTCGAGGTCGCCCGCGGAGACGAGCTCGAGCAGGCGGTGGGCGCGTTGGCGGAGCGGTGGGAGGGCCGGGTGGAGATGCGGCTGCTCGGACCGCTCGCCGCCTACCACTTCGTGATGGCCCAGACGCCGGAGGGCTGAGGCGATGGGACCGTTGTCGTTCATCGTCACGCTGCCGCTCGCGCCGGTGCGTGGGGTGATCTCGCTGGCCGAGTTGATTCAGCGTCAGGTCGAGGAGGAACTGCACGATCCCGCCAGTGCCCGCCGCGCGCTCGAGGAGCTGGACGACGCCCGCGAGCGGGGTGAGATCTCCGCCGAGGAGGAAGAGCAGGCGCAGCAGGCAATCCTCGACCGGATGACCGGAACGGCACAGCCCGCCACTCCGGAGAAGGAGTGAAGAGGTCATGGCGCATCAGCTGCCACCGCCCCTGCCGGCGCAGGACATCGCCGAGCTCGCGGTGCGGGACATCACGCAGCTGACGGGCAAGAAACCGCTCGGTGCGACATCGGTGATGCCGACCGACGACGGGTGGACCGTGGAAGTGGAAGTTGTCGAGGATCGGCGTATCCCGTCTTCGACGGACATGCTCGCCCTGTACGAGGTGGTGCTGGATCTGGACGGAGAGTTGTTGTCCTACCGCAGAACCCGCCGCTACAGCCGTGGCGCCGGTGGGTCATGACCCTGGCCGGCGGCACCTCCGGACGCCTCCCGCAGAGCCCCTCTGGGGGGAATGGGGGCGGACATCAGTCGACCAACCTCGGGGAAATCCTCGAACGGGTACTCGAACTCGACAACCGAAACTCGAGGAGACGATCGCCGCACTCGAGTCCGACCGGTCGATGCGCCTCGGGGCGGAGTCGGGTACGCCGATCCAGGTGGAAGGCAGGCGCCGAGGCGACAACGCCTGAACATCCCGGACCGCTGGTCCCACTGCTGTCCATACCCCACAGTCGCGTCGAGACTTGGCCCCGCACAGGCCACTTCCCTCAACTCGACGAACCCGAACTCATCTCCCGCGCGCTCGACCACTTCCTCGGACCGACTCAGAATCCCCCGGTGACCCAGTGACCCGGTGACTCGGTGGCACCGGTGCGGGCACGGCCGGCGCCTGTGGCGGTCATCAGTGGCCCAGCGGCGTTGTAGCTCAACACCGCGGTGACGACACAGCACCCAACTTCGGTGGCATGGCCCTCCGACCCTCGGCAGCGGTTCCGGCGGTACCGTGACCCCGCCGGGGGGTTCGATCCGGCGGGGTACCAGGCCACCGCGCGGTGTGGGCGCGGCAACACCCTCAACGGTAACCGAGTCGTGGGCCGTTCCGGGTCCGCGCGGGAGCAGGCACCGTCGCCGGCGAGAGGTTTTACCCGCCCTGGTCGGCGGCAGCAAAGTGCCAGCGCGACAACTTCGGCCGCGTCTGGCGCATCACTGCGTTGAGGCAGACATTTTGGCGGAACTCGTCGGGCCGGCCCACCACAAGCTCGGGCTGACCTCCAAGGCGATGCAGGACGGCACAGGCATCACCGAACCCGACTACGGTGTCATCTTCGACGACATGGTGCTCGAAAGCGGCTGCACCGTCGCACGGCATTGCGGGCTCTTACAACCCGGCGCTGATCGATGCGCACCGGGGCAGCCGGCGGGTGAGGAGACTAGTGCGCCTTAGCCGTTCCCTTCCTGCGTGCGGCTGTGTCCGCTCGTGCTTCCGGTGCGGATTCGTCCCGGGACTCCGCCGCCGAGTCGCTGGGCGTCGTGATCCGTGGTTTGCGCCGTCTGCGCGGCTTCGGCTGTCGTTCTTCTTGGACCGCCTGAGACGAACGTCCGTCCTCGTCTTTTCCTTGGTCCGGTGCCTCGTCGACGGTGGAATCCTCGGGGTCCCGCGGGTGGGTGTGCCCGCGACGGCCAATCCTCTTCACCCCGGCGACCAAATGCCCGCCGCCGGCCACGACGTGCGCGCCGCCCGACCGGAGGCGGTCGCGGAACGAATCGACGTGCTCGCCGCTGGCCTCAGCCGTCGCGGCCGCCGTGTCGAGTAGCTCGTCCCGAACCGAATCGCCGAGATCCGCGATCTCCGGAGACGAGGCAAGGAACTCGGATCCCTGTGCGAGCAGATCCTCAGGCCCCTTGGGGGACCGCCCGCCCGCACCAGCGATCTTCACGGCCATCCTCAACTGGTGTGTGCGCCCCAGTAGGTACCCGGCGCCGACCGCTGAGGCAACCTCAACTTTGGTTTTGGCTTTCATTATTTTCATGATCAAACCCACTTGCTGTGTGTCGTCGCCACGCACTGCGTCGGGCGTCGGGAGTATGTAGAACTATGGCGCGTCGGTGCGCGCGAGGCGTATACCGCGACTACCCCGTGTGCCGGGTCCCCAATCGCACACTCCATCGGAAGCCCCTGCGCGGAGGTGGCCACCATCCCCGCGCACACAGCACCCGCCCCGGGCCAGGCGGGGTATCGAGCGCGTGACGCCGACCCTCAGTGGTCTGCGCGATGACCGGCGACCGCCTTGACCACGAAGTAGATCACCGCCCAGAGTAGGCAGGTCAGGAAGCTGAAGATCAGCCCTCCTCCTTCAACATCGACTCCGAGCAGGCTCAGCCGGAACCCACGTACGGCGACGCCGACGACGATGTTTGAGGAGGATCAGCGGGGCGCCGCCTCAACCGCGACATACGAGTATCGGAATCCGACAGCAACGTCTGGATTTCGCGCATTACTCGCAGAATTCGTGAGTTCTGAGCAGCTACGTGCGGCAGTTCTCAAAAGCTGCGTGAGAGCAACGAACCCGATGACGGCCCGCTTCTGCCGTGTTCCGGCCGCCCCCATTACCCGCCCGATTCGGGCGAGTACTACCTCGACCCCTCTCTCACACTTCGCGCGTACTGGCGCCGAGCCGATCAACGGGATCAGCAGTCCCGAAGTCCTCCCTCGTTCTGCGACCCCGATCGCTATTCGGTGTTGCTAACTACCGGTACTCAGTGATACTTTCTACCGGTAGTCAGCAACACAGACTAGATCGAAGGTGAGTGATGGGCAATCAGATGACGGAGATGCTCAAGGGCACGCTCGAGGGCATCGTCCTCGCGATTCTTGCCAAGCAGCCGGCATACGGCTACGAGATCACAGCACTGCTGCGGGAGCGGGGCTTCTCGGATCTCGTCGAAGGCACCGTCTACGCCCTACTCGTCCGCGTCGAGCAGAGGGGCTTCGTGGATGTGGAGAAGGTGCCCTCGGAGAAGGGGCCGCCACGGAAGGTGTTTTCGATCAACGGGCAAGGGCGCGAACAGCTCGACGAGTTCTGGAGGACATGGAGCTTCCTCGCAGAACGTATCGAACAGCTCCACGAAGGAGAGAAGTGATCATGGCCAACTGGATCGAGACCATCACCGGATCGTTCGAGCAGAAGAAACAGTACAAACAGCACAAAGCCCGCATCGATGCCCTTCCCGAGCCGTACGGCACCACCGCGAAAGCGCTGCAGCGGTACTTCATGTACTACGGCGGCCACACGGACGGCGCGACCCTCGTCACGATGATGGGCGACCTCGTCGAACTCTGGGAGCGGGCCGCCGTAGACGGCACGCCGGTACGCGAGATCGTCGGCGAGAACCCGGTCGAGTTCGCCGAGACGTTCGCCCAGGCCTACAGCGGCACGCAGTGGATCGACAAGGAACGCGCCCGCCTGACCAAAGCCATCGAAGACGCGGAACGAGGACAGCAATGACCACGGATGCAACGATCCGGGTCCACGGCCTGGAAAAGTCGTACAACGATCTGCGGGTGCTGCGCGGCGTCGACTTCGACGTGGCGCCGGGCAGCATCTTCGCCCTGCTCGGCTCGAACGGAGCGGGCAAGACCACGGTCGTGAAGATCCTCGCGACCCTGCTCGGGCAGGACGCCGGCACAGCCACGATCAACGGCTTCGACGTCGCCACGCAGCCGCAGAACGTGCGGGAATCGATCAGCCTCACCGGACAGTTCGCAGCCGTCGACGAGATCCTCAGCGGGCGGGAGAATCTCGTGCTGGTCGCCCAGCTGCGGCACCTGAAGAACCCCGGCAAGATCGCCGACGACCTGCTCGCTCGCTTCTCACTGACCGAGGCCGGCGGCCGGAAGGCGTCGACCTATTCGGGGGGCATGCGCCGCCGTCTCGACATCGCGATGAGCCTCATCGGGAACCCGCCGGTCATCTTCCTCGACGAACCGACCACCGGACTCGACCCCCAGGCGCGCATCGAGGTGTGGCAGACGGTGAAGGAACTCGCCGACAACGGCACGACGGTGCTGCTGACCACACAGCACCTGGACGAGGCCGAGCAGCTCGCCGACCGGATCGCGATCCTCCACCAGGGCCGGATCATCGTGAACGGCACCCTCGCCGAGCTCAAGGCCCTGCTGCCGCCCGCGACAGTGGAGTACGTCGAGAAGCAGCCCACCCTCGAGGAGGTCTTCCTCGCGATCATCGGCGACGACAGCGACAGCGTCGGTGCACACACGGTCCGCGACACCCCTACGAACAGCGAGGAGCGATGATGACCACCACGAACTTCTACGGCGACACCACAGTCCTGACGGGGCGTTCGCTGCGCCACATCCTGCGCAGCCCCGACACCATCATCACGACAGCGGTCACCCCGGTCGCACTCATGCTGCTGTTCGTCTACGTGTTCGGCGGCGCGATCGACACCGGGTCGGAGTCTTATCTGAACTTCATGCTGCCCGGCATCCTGCTCATCACGATCGCGTCGGGCATCGCCTACACCTCCTACCGACTCTTCATGGACATGCAGGGCGGGATCTTCGAGCGATTCCAGTCCATGCCGATCGCCCGGTCCAGCGCGCTGTGGGCACACGTGCTGACCTCGCTGGTCGCCAACCTGATCTCCCTCGCGATCGTCATCGGCATCGCCCTCCTCATGGGCTTCCGCACGGGTGCGAGTGTGCTGGCGTGGCTCGCGGTCGCAGGCATCCTGATCCTGTTCACCCTGGCGTTGACGTGGGTCGCTGTGATCGCCGGTCTCTCCGCGAAAACCGTCGACGGTGCCGGCGCGTTCGCCTACCCACTCATCTTCCTACCGTTCATCAGCTCCGCGTTCGTGCCCACCGACACCATGCCCGGCCCGGTGGAGTGGTTCGCTGAAAACCAGCCGGTGACCTCCATCGTCGACACGATCCGCGCCCTGTTCGCACAGCAGCCCGTGGGCAACGACATCTGGATCGCCCTCGCCTGGTGCGTCGGCATCCTCATCGTCGCCTACGCCGCCTCGACGGCCATCTACCGACGCAAGATCAGCTAAGCAGGGGGCGCGCCGGTGATACTGGCCGAAATCGGGCGGCGGTGCCATAACCTCGACAGCGCTCGGCGACACCGGGGAGACAGTGATGGGCAAGTGCCCATGATCGCCCGCCCCACGGTAGGCGAACCTGCACCGACGTCATCCTCCGATCAGGCCCGACCACTGTTACACCGCGTGAAGGTCCACACCCCACACCTCACACGCCACGGCAGCACCGCCGACTACCACCGTTCCAGGACCAGCCGCGCCAATTCGTGAGCGCCGCCAACCGGACTTGAACGTCGTGGCCGCCTTGTTGTCCCACACCGCGGTGAACCCCTTGGTCGCCGACTTCGGCACACCAGCAGCCCACCCCAGGCCCCGCCCACCGCATCCCCATCCGCCTCAGCGACGACGCATACACCCGCGCCCACGCTGCCGCCCGCACCGCCGGCCAGAACCTCGAAACCTCCGGTCCACGAACGCATCACCGACGCCCTCAAACAACCCGAATAGCAGGTTCAAGCGCCGACAGCGAACCATCCGCGACGTGTCGCAAAGATCAGTTCGGATGGTCTTACGATGCGGATCCTGCAGTCCATCGTCCAGGTGGGCGGTATCCGCGAGAGCGACCACCGCCCTCCGCGGAGCCGCCACCCAGGGGTGATTTTCCGCCCCCTTGCGGGTCGCGGATCACCCCCTTCGGGGTGTTATCGAACGCCGGCTTCCGGCGAAAACTAGTGGTCGTCCGAGAACACCAAACCCCCGAACTTCAGGAGCCCACAGAATGTCCTCGATCACCACACGCACCGCAGCCGCAGCAGCCGTCGGCGTCGCCCTCGGATTCGGAGCCGTGCTGGCCCAGAGTGCCACCGCCGCAGCAGCACCCACCGATGGTGCCGCACCGCAGGCCCCATACACCGTCCAGGTTCGCGACCGCATCGGATGCGCCAACGCGTGGCCCATGGTCGCCTGCGATGCCCCCGACGAGGACGTACCCGAGCAGGTCGAACTCTACGAGCCGGGCACCACACTCACCGAGCCGGGCGGCGTCGAGCTCTTCGGCTCCTCCAGCGCTCCGTACCACGCCGCGAACTACCCCCTCGAACCCGACGACGGCGTGATCTCCCACCCCCTCGACCCTGACATGCCCTGGATGTGATCACCCGGGGTGCTCCGGCGCCGAGTCCCGCGCCGGAGCAACCCGGTGACGCGACGCCGAGAGGTTCCGTCGGTACATCGACCCTGCCGTAAACGCCCACAACGATGCGACCGGGGTCGACGTCTTCAGGGGCAGCCGCTCGTTACCGGGAATTCTTCTCGGCGACCGCGGTCGCTGGGTGCACCGCGATCAGGCCGAGGCCCTGGCGTCGCTTGCACAGCCGCGCCAGCTCGCGATACACGGCCTCACCGAGCAACTCGGTGAGCTCCGGCGCATACGACTGCCACACCGCCTCGGCGCCGACGTGCGCGTCCGGCGAGCCGGAGCAGTACCAGTTCAGGTCTGATCCGCCCTCACCCCAGCCGCGGCGGTCGTACTCGGTGATCGTCGTCTTCAGGATCTGCTCGCCGTCGGGTCGCTCCACCCATTCCTGGGTGCGCCGGATAGGCAGCTGCCAGCACACATCGGGCTTCACCTCGAGCGGCTCGATGCCGCGTTTGAGCGCCATGGAGTGCAGCGCGCACCCGATGCCACCCTCGAATCCGGGACGGTTGAGGAAGATGCACGCGCCCTTGAAGCGGCGGGTTCGCAGCGCCGGCTCGTCGTCGAGCTCGTCCTCCTCGATGTACCCCCTCTTCCCGAGACCCTGCTTCATGAACTGCCAGTCCTCGGGTCTGAGCAGCTTCACGGACTTGTGCAACTTCGCGACGTCCTCCTCGTCGGTGAAGAAGGCGCCGTGCGAGCAGCAGCCGTCGTCGGGTCGGCCCGCGATGATGCCCTGGCAGGCCGGGGTGCCGAACACGCAGGTCCAGTGCGAGAGAAGCCACGTCATGTCCGCGGCGATGAGATGCTCGGAGTCGTCGGGATCGAGGAACTCCACCCATTCCCGAGCGAAGTCGAGCGCAACCTCGGGGCTGGGCGTCATCTTGTGCGACGGACCCGGAATACCTGCTGCCACAACCCCCACGGTAGCCCACCCACATAACAGACAAGGACTGATCAGGTCCCCGTCCGGCAGCAACGACGCCCGACCCGAATCGCGCCGATACACCTGTGACATCACCGCGGTGATCCGCCGACGATCCACCCCAGTCCCGTTGCTGCACAGCGGAAGCGCTGTCGATCGACACGGCCCAGGGCCCGGTGCTCGATGACCGGTGATCGCCTGCGTGTAACGCCGCGGCCTCCACCGCGAATAACCAGCGAACGTTTCTCGCACCTATTTCGGGCCCGGGAGGAGGCAACGACCTCCTGATGTCGACACCCTCGGGTGGGGCGTGTCGTCACGTGTTTCGACGGTGCGAAGCGAAGAATCGACGTAGAACGCGACAGTCGAGGAGGGTGCGATGAACCCCAGTCGCATGCGCAGGCTCAGGCCGGTGCCCGACGCCGAGCCGCAGATGATGTTCCGCACCATCCACGGGTACCGACGCGCCTTCCGCCTGGCCGGGGACGGCCCCGCACTCCTGCTGTTGCACGGCATCGGCGACAACTCGTCGACATGGACCGAGATCATCCCGCACCTCGCCGAGAATTACACCGTGATCGCACCCGATCTACTCGGCCACGGACGCTCCGACAAACCCCGTGCCGACTATTCCGTCGCCGCCTACGCCAACGGCATGCGCGATCTACTCTCGACCCTGGGAATCGACCAGGCCACCGTGATCGGACATTCGCTCGGCGGCGGCATCGCGATGCAGTTCGCCTACCAGTTCCCCCAGATGGTGGATCGGCTCATCCTGGTTTCCGCCGGCGGTATCACCACCGACGTTCATCCGCTCCTGCGGCTCGCCGCGACGCCGATCGTCAATGAGGCACTGAAATTGCTGCGCCTGCCGGGAGCGGTGCCCGCGGTGCGCTGGGTGGGAACCCTGTTGACTCGACTGCACGGCACTCCCCTGCGCCCCGGTGCGGCGCTGCACGACACACCGGATCTGGTGCGTATCTTGACCGAACTTCCCGACCCCGCCGCGTACGAGGCCTACCTACGCACCCTGCGTGCGGTGGTCGACTGGCGCGGACAGACGGTGACCATGCTCGACCGCTGCTATCTGACGGCAAGTCTCCCCGTTCAACTCATCTGGGGAGATCGGGATACGGTCATCCCCGTCAGCCACGCCCACACCGCGCACGCGGCAATGCCGGGCTCACGCCTGGAGATCTTCCCAGGCGCCGGTCACTTCCCCTTCCGGGACGACCCCATGCGCTTCCTCCACACCGTCGAGAAATTCCTGACCGCCACGCGCCCATCGCCATTCGACGAGGCCAGGTGGCGGCAACGGCTCAACATCGGAACCGTCGAGACAACTCTCACCCCCGACGTCTCGACGCATGCCGATATCGACGCCATCGAGACGATCTGCTCGCCCGCGTGGGGCGGAACGATCGCGGAGCTGAGCGGCGCGGTCCCGCCGTCACCGAGTGGGTGCGCCGCAAGCGGCGTCCCACAGTCCTGATCGGGATTCGCCGCGCACTGTTCCTTGCCGCGTCCGGCCATCGGGTGCGTACTCAGCGATCAGGGCGCGGTATCTGCGATCGAAGATCAGATCGATGTGTCCGGTCCGCGTGGCAGTGCGGTACAAGATGGTGCGATTGCGGTCCCGCCGGTCCACGTCCTCGAGCCGGCCGAGCCCCCGGTCACCGTCCCCCTCGAACCGGAATACCCGTAGCCGAAGCAACCGTTGCGTGCCTGGTGCCGGGTGCCTGTCGCCGCGAGGAGGCGCTTCCATATGCTTGGTGGTGCGCACGCCGTTCTCCGCAACATGGGTGTATGACGTGCGTCTCATCCCGACCGGCGTCCGACCCACGAGCACGCCAATGAGCCAGAAAGCCAGAGGAACGCAGTGAGCACAGCGGAACTGACGCAGTGGAACTCCGAGGAAGCTCTCGCGGAAGCGATGATCCCGATTATCGGCGGTCTGCACCGCAGGCATTCGGTGACGATTCTGCTGCACAGTCGCTCGCTGGTGAACAAATCGGTCATCAAGATCCTGCGGACCCATCGCTTCGCCCGACAGATCCGTGGCGACGAGCTCTCCGTCGAGGAGACGTTCCCCTTTCTCGAGGCACTGACCGGCCTCGATCTGCGACCGTCGAAGATCGACCTCGGCCTGTTGGTGACCGCCTACCATGCCCACGGTGGCGGAGCGCCGATCCCCGAGTTCGTCGCGGAGAGCCTCGCCGACCTGGTCGGTGGTGCCCAGACGAGCCCCGCGCAGCCCCAGGATGTCGTCCTCTACGGATTCGGGCGTATCGGTCGACTCGTCGCGCGGCTGCTCATCGAGAAGGCCGGTTCGGGTAACGGCCTGAACCTGCGTGCCGTGGTCGTCCGGAAGGGCGGCAAGGACGACCTGGTCAAGCGTGCGTCACTGCTGCGCCGCGACTCCGTCCACGGTCAGTTCAACGGCACGATCAAGGTCGACGACGAGAACAACGCGCTCATCGCCAACGGCAACGTCATCAAGTTCATTCACAGCAACGATCCGACGAGTATCGATTACACCGAGTACGGCATCGACAATGCGATCCTGATCGACAACACCGGCATCTGGCGTGACCGCCACGGGCTGTCGCAGCACCTCCGCCCTGGTGTGGCGAAGGTGGTGTTGACCGCGCCCGGCAAGGGTGACGTCCCCAACATCGTGCACGGTGTCAATCACCGCGACGTCGATCCGAACGAACGCATCGTCTCGTGCGCGTCCTGCACCACGAACGCCATCGTCCCGCCGCTGAAGACCATGGACGACGAGTTCGGCGTCGTGCGGGGCCACGTCGAGACTGTGCACTCGTTCACCAACGACCAGAACCTGCTGGACAACTACCACAAGGCCGACCGGCGTGGCCGATCGGCGCCGTTCAACCTCGTCCTCACCGAGACGGGTGCGGCCTCCGCGATTGCGAAGGCTCTTCCCGACCTGAAGGCCAAGATCACCGGCAATTCGATCCGCGTGCCAACGCCGGACGTGTCCGTCGCGATCCTCAACCTTCAGCTCAGGCGCGAGTCCACCAAAGATGAAGTGTTGGAGCACCTTCGCCAGGAATCACTCACCGGAGCGTTGAGCCGGAACCTCGACTACACCGCGGCAACCGACGCCGTGTCGAGCGACTTCATCGGCTCGCGTGCGGCGTGCATCGTCGACGCGAACGCCGCGATCGTCGACGGCGACACCGCCATCCTGTTCGTCTGGTACGACAACGAGTTCGGCTACTCCTGCCAGGTGGTTCGCACCGTCCAGTACCTCTCGGGCGTGGAGTACCCCATCTACCCGGCGGTCGACGCGGCCGCGGCCGCTGAAGCGATCGTCTAGTGGCGTGAGCGCGCTCGGCCACTCAGACGCAGAGGCGCTCGCCCAGTCGGCTGCGGTTCGGTCACTCCCGGCCTCATCCTGCCTCGTGCGGTGGTGATCAGTTGTGCTAACCGGGTGGTGTCGAGACGAGCGCCGCGGTGCTCGCGGTGACAAGTGTGGGGTCAGTCGGTCCCTTCGACGTACGACGCCAGGTTCGCCAGCGAGGAGGCGATCCCGGCCTCGTGTACGTCTTGGTCGATGCCGGGTGGCACGTCGGTGGCGGTGACGGTCACCTCGGTCCCGTCACCGGCGGCAACGAGGTGCCAGGTCATCGTCATGGTGCCCGCGTACGACGGGTCGTCAGCGTCGAACACCGCCCGCTGCACCACCCGCTCCGATGGCACCAGGTCGGCGAATCCCACATCGACGACATCCGTCGCATCCGATGTCTTTCCGGGGCTGTCGACGGGGTTCAGGTAGGTCAGGACCATCCGGAACCCGCCACCAGGGCGGGGATCCCACCGCTCGACCCGCCCGCGCATGCCGTCCGGTGGTAACCAGGCCTCGAGGGAGTCCCGGTCGAGGAGGGCGCCGTACACAGTCTCCGGTGGTGCCGCGATCACCCGGCTGGCGCGGTCAGTCCTGTCCATCGCCCAATTCTAGGGCCGAGGAAATTCCGCAGGGGACCCACAATCTCCACGATGTCACCTATCCAGGGAGCGGGTCGTGCCCCAGCCCCTCCCCGAGAGTGCTCGCCGTCCCTCGACCGGCCGCGACCGACTCTGATTGTGGCACCCCTCCCCCGGATCGGATGAATCGCCTCGGGGACGGTACACCCTGAGGTCACGTCAGGTGGGCGACCGCGTATCCGGTACAGAACTGCCGACTCACCCAGCCGATTGCGCCACTACCGAGCAGAACGGCGCCCCGAGACATCCGACGAGGGGACCTGCATCCGGCGCCATATCTCAGCCGCCGCGGTCTGCACCGACAGCCGTATCCGCTGGTCCACGCCGATCTTGGCCACCGAACCGAAAACCGAGACGGCGGCGGCCTCCCCTCGGCCCATCGGCCCGATCGGCACGGCCACGCAACTGAATCCCTTCATACACTTCTCGTGCTCACATGCGACACGCAATTCACGCACCCGGCCGATCTCCGGCGAGCTGATTTGTGAGCACCCCGCACCAGCGAGCAATGCCTTGCCGATCGTTGAAGAGTCCGCGCGAAGACGGCTACCGACACGCGACCGGACACCTGGGGCGAGATCCCCGCCGATCTTCTCGAGGTAGATCACGTCCGTCCCTTCGAGGACGCCCAGGTGCACGATGCATCCGGTTGCGCGGTGCAGCCAGTGCAGACTGGGAAGCGCGGCCCGGCGAAGCGAATTCTGTTGCGCCGCCATCGACCCTAGTTCGATCATGCGCATACCCAGTTGGTAGTCCATGCGGTGACGGTGCACCCAGCGGAGGGCAACCATCTGCTCCAACGCGCGATGAACAGAGGATAGCGGCAGTCCCGTGGCGGCGACGATCTGCGACAAGTTCAGGCGTTCGACGCCCTCGAAGGCGTCGAGGATCAGTGCCGCCCGCTGCAGAACTCCGGTCGGGCCATCGCCGGAACCGGAACTGTGCGCTCGCATCCGGTCTCCTTCCTCACTCTCCGCACCCTGACGTAATTGCTTCTCCTCACGAGAGTTTCACGCGAGACCACCTCGTGCAAATGGTTGACACCAGCGCTCGCGGAGACGGAGATTCTTCCATCCACCGGGAAATCGGCTATCGGCCGGTGCATGGAATGCTCTGTAATCCGTCAATGCCCAATCTCATCTCCTTCACTCCCGGTGCGATGCTGGCCGGCCGACGTGCCGTGGTCACCGGCGGTGCCGCAGGCATCGGAGCGGCGGTTGCGCGGGCCTTCGCCGCGCACGGCGCCGACGTCCTTGTCGCAGACATCGAACCGATCGGTTCGCTCGAGTTCGACATCGCCGCAGGCGGCTCGATCACCTCGGTCGAATGGGATGTGCGCGCGACGTCGTGCCCCTCCGCACTCGTCGGGCACCGACCGGATGTGCTGGTCAACAATGTCGGCCACTATCTGCAGCCGCCGCACACGTTCGCCACCAACACGCCGTCGCTGTGGGACGAGCTGCACGAGATCAACTTCGCTCACGTCCTGCGTCTGGCGCAGGCGTTGCTGCCGGGCATGACCGAGCGGCGTGACGGCTCGATCATCAACCTCACCACCGTCGAGGCCCACCGAGCGATTCCCGGCCACGCCGTGTACTCCGGGTACAAGGCCGCCCTGACGCAGTTCACCCGGTCGCTGGCCATGGAGGTCGGCCCATCCGGCATCCGGGTCAACGCGATCGCTCCGGACCTCATCGAGTCCGTCCAGGTGCCCTACGCGACGCTCGTTCCCGAGGAAGACCGGGAGCTGTGGCCGACCTGGTCGCCGCTCGGCGGCCCCGGGCAGCCAGAAGACGTCGCCGGCGCCGCACTCTTTCTTGCCTCCGA
This sequence comes from Rhodococcus wratislaviensis, assembly GCF_900455735.1. Classification (GTDB taxonomy): domain Bacteria; phylum Actinomycetota; class Actinomycetes; order Mycobacteriales; family Mycobacteriaceae; genus Rhodococcus_F; species Rhodococcus_F wratislaviensis. Next base: position 658,059 of record NZ_UAUI01000001.1, read on the forward strand.
CCTGTCCCGCTTCGTCACCGGCGGCACCATTCACGTCGACGGCGGCACCCACGCTGCCGGTGGCTGGGTTCCCCGCCGCTCCGGTGGCTGGACCAATCGTCCCCGCAACCCCTGAGCAGCGAAACACCGAAAGGCACCTCAGTATGAAGATTCTGATCATCGGCGGCACCGGCATGATCGGCGCCCACGCCGCCCTCCACCTGCGTGACCACGGCAATGACGTCACCGTAGCGGCACGAGGCCCGGTACCAGACGATTCGCCGGTCGCCGACTTTCCACGACTGGCGGGTGACTACACCATCCCCTCCTTCACCCGTGAGCAATTATCGCGGTTCGACGGCATCGTCTTCGCCGCCGGGCAGGACGTGCGGCACAAGTCGCCCGGGGACGCCGAACAGCCTTTCTGGGAGAACACCCAGAGCGTCGGGGTACCGCGCCTGGCCAAGCGCGCCAAGCAGGCCGGTGTGGGCCACTTCGTGCAGGTAGGGAGCTATTACCACCAGCTGCGGCCAGCCCTCGCGTCCGTCAACCCCTATGTCTCGGCCCGGAAGGCGGCCGACGAAGGCGCCCGTGCGCTCGCGGACGAGTCGTTCACCGTATGCACACTCAATCCGCCGTCGATCATCGGTGCCGTGCCGGGCGCATCGGCCCGCCGCTATCGGCGGATGATCTCGTGGGCGGCCGGACACGAGCCGGCCATCCCCGACTTCGCCCCACCCGGCGGCACCAACTACATGTCCGCCGCTTCGCTGGCGCAGGCGATCTGGGGCGCTCTGCAGAACGCGGCACCCGGCACGGCGTATCTCGTCGGAGACCAGAACCTTACCTTCCGGCAGTTCTTCCAGATGGTCGTCGACGCCGCGGGCGGCAAGCGTGTCATCGCAGAACGCGACGAGGAACACCCCCTGCTACCGGACCCCGCCATCGTCCAAGGCCGCGGCAACACCCTGGCATACGAACCGGACCCGGAGCAGGTGCTCCGTCTGGGTTACGCCCGCAACGACTGCGCTCGTGCGGTCGAAGCACTCATCGATGTGGTCGTGGCGGCCACACACTGACAGCATCCGACGCTCGCCAAACCCGTCCACGATCGGGGTAAGCGGTACGACGCAGCTGATCGTCGCGGGCGTTGGCGGCCAACCTCATTCGGTCCAACGAGCTGGATTTCCGCCCTCGTCGGCGTCTTCGACTCCGTAAGCCAGGCCCTGCACGGAATGCAGGGCGTGCGGCGTCGAAGTTCGGCGACGCGGGCGGACCGATCAGCCTGGACGGAATCCTTTTTGTGATGCGTGGCGGTGTGCGATCAGGACTGCCGGCCCTGTCTCTGCTCGATGATCCAGGCCGCGATCTGCGTACGGGAGGTGAATCCCAGTTTGGCGAGGATGTGCTCCACATGCCCCTGCGCGGTGCGTTGCGAAATGACGAGCCTGTCGGCGATCGCCTTGTTGGTCAAGCCCTCGGCGACAAGTTCGGCGACCTGCAACTCCCGCCGCGTCAGACTCGAAGGGTCCGATCCTGCGGAGACGCCTACCCTGTCGTTCTCATCGAGTGCGTATGCTGCCGCGTCTTCGAACCGCATGCCAACCCCGCGACGGAACTCCACCTCGAACGCGCGGTCACCGATCGCCCGGCGAGCCGTTTGCTCGACCCGTTCATGGACGGCGGTGAGATTCGGGTACATGGTGCTCGGAACCCCTACTGTCTCGGCGAGGGCCTCGGCGGCACCCATCAACGTGGCGGCACGCCTGGGCGCTTCCTCTTCCACAGCGATCCACGAGAGGACCTCGAGGCACCCGCCGAAGCTGATGCGGTCGTCCCCAGACCGAGCGAGCTGCAGCACCTGCGCAATCAACTTTTTCGCCTGGGAGTGCTCACCGCGCTCCCAGGACGCCACCCCTAGACCCCACAACGCCCATCCCCGATAGACTGACTCCCCTCGCGACTCCGTGAGCGCAACAACCTCCCGCCGGCACTCCTCGCTGCGCGTCCGGTTTCCGGCCGCGTCACTGGCCGTCGCGAGCCCGAGCAGCGACCAGATCAGATACAGCAGATTCCCGTCCTGACGGAAGACCGCGATCGAGGACTCGAAGCACTCGCACGCCGTTGCGTAGTCCCCGGTGATCAGGGCGTGATGACCGGCGGCATCGTCCATCAGCGCCGCGGCGGTGCGATCACCGAGCCGCTCCGCCACGGCGCCTCCGCGTTCGGCATAGAGCGCCGAAGCCTCCGGGTCGCCATGCAGTCCGGACAGCACACTGAGCACGTACAACGCCCTGATCCGCTCCACACTGGGTGTGCCGTCCTGGACCGCGAGAAGTTGCGCAAGCCATCGCATCCCCTCACGCAGCCGGCCCCGCACCCGCCAGTACGGGTACAACGCCGCTGCCATCCGAACTCCCGCATCCGCCTCGCTCGGCCCGATGAGACAGAACTGCAGTGCTGCAAGGATGTTGGGTTGCTCCGCGTCCAGGCGCACGATCCAGGCCACCTGCCGTGAACTGACCCAATCGGACTCCGCCCGCAGCACCACCTGTTCGTACCAGTCCCGGTGCCGCCGTAACAGCGAACCGAACTCACCGGTCTCCTGCAGCCGTTCCGTACCGTAGTCGCGCAGCGTCTCGAGCATCCGGTACCGCACCGCCCCCGTGGCATCCACGTCACGAATCAGGATCGACTTGTCGATCAGCGAGCCCACCAGATCCACAACCTGTTCTGCCGCCACGGGGTCGGTGCAGATGCCCTCGACGGCGTCGAGTTCGAAGCTGCCCGAAAATACCGCCAGCCGTCCCCACAACTCCCGCTCGGCCGGAGTGCACAACTCGTGGCTCCAGTCGATGCACCACTGCAGAGTCTGTTGCCGTGCCGGCGCCCCTCGACTGCCCGAAGTCAGCAGCCCGAATCGGTTCGTAAGCCGCTGCAGGAGCTGCTCCACGGACATCGCCCGCAGCCGCACCGCCGCCAGTTCGATCGCCAGCGGCAGACCGTCCAGGCGACGGCAGATCGCCGCGACCACATCCTGATTGTCCTCGGTGACAGCGAAGCCCGGGACCAACGACGCCGCACGTTCGGCGAACAGGTTCACCGCCTCGTAGTGCCCGAGCCCCCCACCGGCCGTCGACCGCTGGTCCGGTTCCGGCATCGTCAACGGCGGCACCCGGAGGACGGCTTCTCCCCCGATGCCGAGAGGTTCCCGGCTGGTCGCGAGAATCCGAAGTTCCGGGCAGGCACGGAGAAGGGCGATGGCGAGGTTGGCGACCTGGTCGACGAGGTGCTCGCAGTTGTCGAGGACCAACAGCACCTTCCGTGCCGTCAGGTACTCGACGAGCAGTGCCTGGGGCGGGCCGCCCCGACCCTCGCGCACGTTCAAGGCCGAGAGCACCGCGTCGACGACCGCGTGCGGGTCGGGCAGTTCGCCCAACCCGACCAACCACACACCGTCGTCGAACACGCGAGAAGAATCGGCGGCCACCCGGAGTGCGAGCCTCGTCTTACCCACACCCCCGACTCCGGTCAACGTCACCAGCCGCGATACAGAGAGCAGTCGACGCACCTCGGCGATCTCCCGGCGACGACCGACGAAACTCGTCAACTCATAGGGAAGGTTTCCCGCGCTCGCCCTGCCACCGAGAGGCATGAATCCGCCACCTTCTCCCGTACCTGCGACCACGGTACCGCCGCCGCGGCGCGCGATTGGGGGTTCGTGACCGCACGGTCCTGGCTATTCGACCACCCAACACCATCGGGCGCCCTGCCCGTCACCATCGCCCGCTCCTGCGGACATGGCGTCGCTACCTGCCCGGCGTGTCGGTGCGCCGCATCACCGACACGCCCGCACCTGGCCGCCACACCCTGCGCCGGGTCGACACTGGGGACGAGGCGCTGACGGAACTGGAGGTCATCGTCGGCGTCGATGACGGCCGCGCCGGTGAGGCCACCGCGTCAGCAATCGCATCCGCGGACTCCTGACCTCCATCCACCCTGCCCCTCGAACGGGTCCTCGAACCCCGCGTCACCCATCCGCCGTTCTCGAGATCCTCTCCAGATGTGACGGACCCGCCGGAAAGCACCAGGCCGGGAGACGCAAGCCGCGCTGGACGCAGACGGTGCCCGGCAGCAAGGCCTCCGAGATCCTGCCGGAGCTCGCCGGCTCGCTGAAAGCGGTTTTGCTGCAACGTAAAAGCATCGGATGTGATCGTGGGGCTAGTGGCGTCTAACCATGCCGACAACACGCGTTCCGGCGTTGAAGACGGCCTTCATCGCACGATCCGCAACAGATCCGTCAGGCGGTAGCAGCTTGATCTGACGGGCGAACTCCATTTGGTCGTAGCGCACCGTGTTGGTGACGACCTTCCCGTCCTCGATGACGAAATGATCGAATCCCTCGAAGTCGATTCGCCGCCCGGTCGCCGCGATGCCGACGAAGGTGCCGACGTGCCGTCCGGTCAGGTGCCAGTGAACCAAGACGTCTTTGCCGGACTCGGCAATCGAGACGAGCTCGAAGGCGAAGTCGGTGACAGCGGCGAAGACCTGGTCGAAGTAGGCGGCGATCTCGGCGGCCCCGCGACAGGTCCCGGTCGGGAAGTTCACGGTGGTATCGGTGGTCCAGAAATTGCGCAGGCTGTCGACGTCCTGGGCATTGATCCGGTCGAAAGCCCACTCGACGAGTTGTGCGTTGGAGACGTCGTTCGGTGGAGCGATAGGGGTCGAGGTAGGGCTGCGATCAGGCATCTCTACTCCCTGCACGTTGAAGCGCGGCACATGGACGGGCACTGCACGGGACTTCTTCCGTCAAGGCTAACGTCGCGCGTGCGAGCAGTCGACTACTCGAAAACGTTGTCGGGGATGGTGCAGCCTCCGCCTGCGCGTCGATCTCGGACGCGCCCGACGTGAGAAATGACCCGGCAACCCGCCCCCAGGCCGCGGCCACTCCGCACTCGGACTTGCCGAACTCACCGACGGCGCCGCCGTGATGACATCCATACCGGCGGCAGTTTCGTGTCTGCGTGCAGCACTCTCACCATCGCACTACTCGCAGCGATACCTCGTTCGATCAGGCCCAGCTCAACATGTAGTGTACCCTATCTATTAGTGCACTATTAATATGCGCGCACCTAAAGCGCCAGCCGCACGGCCGGCCATCGAAACAGGTCAAACGTGCACAGACCCGGACAAGACCCCTACCACACGCGAGGACAAGGCCAATGAGACAGTCCGACAGCACCTTCTACGAGATACGGGGCGCAAGCACATTCGACACGCCTTGATGAGGAGTCGCACGAACCGCCTGGGCGTACCTGTTTCCTGAGCTCTGGACACCCCCATGACGAAGGCGATTGCCTCGATGTCCTCGACAGTCCTCGACGCCGAACATCGTTCCGAGTTGAGCACATACTGTGGGCGCGAGGCAGATTCGATAATCAATTCACTTCTTTCGGCCGCCGGGTAGACGTGCCTACTCCAACGGAGGGCCGACACGGCCGCTCTGGGGGCGGTCGAGGAATATTCTCAGACGGTTACGGAGTTTGCACTACGGTGTTCAAAGCATTAGATAACGAGCCTCGGCAGATGGGGGCCTTGGATCGTGCGTTGGCCTCGCTGGACTGGCCCGTTCAGGCCGCACAGCGTGAGTTGCTGGCGCCGGGTGAACGAGTCGCGCGGGTGCATGACTCCGCCGGGTTCTCCTACATTTCTGCGGGAACTGCAGCTCTCCATGTTGGCAAAGAACGAACTGAGCTTTCCGCCGGTGACCTGCTCATCTACCCCCGGGCACACCGAGCTGAGATCCGCGCCAGGCGCGAATCCAACGTTATCAACGCATGGTTTCTGCCGTCCGGCGGCTCAGCTCAGACTCTCGGCACTTTCCCCAACACTCTGGTGGTGAGGGAGTTCTCTGTACGTGAACCGAATATGGCGATGCTCATCGAGGGCATGCTCAGCGGACAAGCTAACGCTTCCGATTTCAGTCGGGCAGGAGATGCAGTGGTGTGCAGCCTCATTTCCACCACCATCGTCTCGGCCGCAATCCGGCTTTGGGCGGAGCTTGGCTGCGCTCCCGAGCGGTGGCTGCATCAGGTGTCGGACCCGTTCATCGCACGCGCACTCGATGCGATCCATGAGAGTCCCGGGGATGCCTGGACCCTGCAGACCCTGGCTCGGGTGGCAACCATGTCTCGATCCGCCTTCGCGGAGCGCTTCACCACTCTGGTAGGTCAAACCCCGGCGTCATATCTGACCGAAGTTCGAATGGAGACCGGTAAAACGCTTCTGATCCGTGACGGGCTGAGCATCATAGAAACCGCCCACCGCCTCGGGTACGAATCTGAGGCCGGTTTCAGGCGCGCCTTTCGACGGCACACCGGGTCCGCGCCAGCTGTCTGGCGCGGACAACAACGGTCCCTCTTACTTCCTGCCCTATAGGCCGATTATGCCTCCGCGCTTGCTGCTGCCGTCGTCCTGGCCATTCGGAACAAGGTTCCACCCACGAGAGAAGCAAGTGCGGCGGCAATCAACGTCGCCTGGACTCCAGCGTTATCTGCAACCACGCCACCGAGTCCAGCTCCAAGAGTGATCGCAATCTGAAATCCGGTCACGATTAGCCCGCCCACGGATTCCATCCGATCCTGAGCGAGCCGCCCGATCCACGTACTGACCACCAGCAACCAAGCCCCAAATCCAATACCCCATGCTGTCGCACCCACCCCCACTGCCCAGAAATGTCCAGGGAAGAGCGCAACCGTAGCGATGCCAAAGCCGATGAGTGCGGGCACAACCAAACGCATCAGGTTCAGGTTCTTATCCACGAGCAGCCCGACGACGACGTTTCCGGCAAGGCCTCCGATACCAAACGCGGCCAACAATCCCGCGATTCCGCCCGCGCCGATGCCGGGAACTTGCTCGAATGCCAACCGAATATAGGTGAACGCGGCAAAGTGGCCAAGGACGGTGAGTACGTGCCCCACCAGACCCAACGACAGGCCGGGCACTTTGAGGGTGTCTGCCAATTCGCGAAACCCCGAGGTGGTGGCAGGGGCAATTGCCGGCAACACGGCGCGCAACGAGATAGCGACCAGCACCGACACGACGGCCACACCGACAAACACCACGCGCCAATCAAACACAGAGCCAAGGTAGACACCCAAGGGCACGCCGCCCACTGTGGCGACGGTGGTGCCACCGTTCACGAGCATAAGGCCACGCCCTAGGCGTTCCGGTGCCACCAGCTGGGAGACGATCGCCAGCGACATTGCCCAGAATCCGCTAATTGCGGCCCCAAGGATCAACCGGGCGACGAGCAACAGCACGAGATTGGGTGCGACGGCGACCAGAATGTTGGAAACCGCAGCGGTCAGAGCAACCCCAGTCAGAAGCGTTCGCCGGTCCAGCCGGGGAAACATCATGCCAACGACGGGGGCCACCAAGAACCCCATGAACGCGGTCGCGGTGACCGTCTGCCCCGCCTGACCCTCAGTGATGTCGAGTGAGGCTGCCATCTGCGTCAGCAGGCTGGGCGGAAGAAATTCAGCGAGCACCAGCGTAAAGCTGGTGGCCATGAGGATGAGCACCCCCGCCCACCCAGCGCGCTCAGAGCGGCGTGAGGGGAGGATTCTCGGCGCGGTGTTTGTTGTCATCCGTTGATTGTTCCGAGAATGCGCTACCCAATACGGGACCAATCGTCCACACAACAAAGCCAATCGTCCACGCAATTGTCGCCGGAAACCTGGTTCACGCCGCCTCGTACAGGACAATCCGCGCTTCGGCGGATCTGGTTCTGGCGCATGGGTTTAACTTCCATCCGCGGTGATGCGTCCCTGGAATGCGGTCGCGAAAGCGTGCAACGCTCCTTTCCACCGAGCCCCGGGCCTGTGGCCGGACACAGGCGCTCGAGTGCAGCTTGTTCGTTCGGGCGGTGCCCAGGCGCCCGCACCGCCCGACGGTAGCGAGCATTGAGATTCTCGGCCGCGTTTCGCCGAACAGACGACAAGTCTGATCTCGGCGTCGTACCTTGTCGGCAATTTTTCTGAGCGTCTCTTTCGAGACCGTTGTGCCTGGGGTGCCTCCCGCATGCGGGGGACAACGTCGTCGAAGTGGGAGGCGAGTTCTGTCGACAACGCCGGCCGAGCCTCGCTGTCGTGTCTTGGCGATCTGCCGATCGAAAGTGACAGTCCCCTACCCGGCGGCCCGGTGTTCTGTCGCTGATCGCCCGCCGTTCACTGGATCATGAGCGGCACTGCCAGAGGATCGGCCGGGGCCGGCGCGCTGCGGTTGGCCGCGACGAGGTCCCACGCGGTCTGCCGTGGCGCCACGCCGTCCAAATTCCATCGCCCGAGCAGCAACGCCACCTTGGCCAGCATCTCAGTACGCAACCGCCGGAACGAGTCCTCGGGGTCGGTGCCGACCTGACCGAGTAGTACCCACCAGGCCCAGGCGACTGCTCCGGCATTGGCAACGAAGTCTGGGACCACCGGAATGCCCCGCCCGGTGAGCACCGCCTCGGCCCGCGGGGTTGTCGCGGCATTCGCTGCCTCGATCACGACTTTCGCGGCGACGTGGTCGACGTTATCCGTCGTGATCGCGTATGAGATCGCGGCCGGGACGAGGATGTCTGCCGCAGTGGCGATCACAGCCGCGCTCGGTAACCGCTGAACATGCGAGGGGACGCGAGAACGGTCGATCTCGCCGAAGCCGTCCCGCAGGTCGAGCAGCGTGGGAACGTCCAGGCCGTCGGGACAGTACAGCGTGCCCAGGGCGTCGGCGACAGCAATCACGCGCATACCGGCCTCGTACAGATACCAGGCGGCGCCGCCCCCCATGGTGCCGATGCCCTGGATCGCCACCGTCGTGTCGGCCGGAACCCAGCCACATGCTTTCACCGTACCGATGCAGGCCTGCGCGACTCCGTAACCGCCGATCACATCGCCCAGCAGAAACCCGCTGGGCACCGGGGCGTTCAACGCCGCCCGTACCCGGCGCAGAGTCCTCTGCGGATCTTCCGCACGGCTGATCGCCGCATGGTACGACTGCTGAAGGCCGAGCCGCGCGAAGACGTCGTCGAGCAGATGCTGCGGCACTCCCAGATCCTCCGCGGTCACCCAGTGCGCGGCCAGCCAGGGGCGCATCGCCTGACAGAACCGCTCCAGAACACCGACGGCACGGGGGTCCTTCCGGTCGAAGTCGATGCCCCCCTTCGCGCCGCCGACAGGCAGGTCGAAAACCGCGGTCTTGGCCGCCATGCCTCTGGCCAGATCCTCCACTTCCGACATCGTGCAGCCTGCCCGCATTCGAGTGCCCCCGGTTGCCAGGTCGGACACCAATGTGTGCACGACGAGGTAACCACGAGCTCCCGTGACCGGATCAGACCACGTCACACGTAACAGGGGCTCACCGCTGCGCACGGTCGCCACATCGACCCGACGCTGCGTCGCAGTGTTCTCGCGGTAGTCATACGCTCGGTGCTCGGGGTTGCGCCCGAACCCGCATTCCGTCGTCGTGGTCACCTCGAGTTACCCCAATCGTCGTCAAAAAGCATCTTCCACGACCACTCAGCCGATGACGCCAGAGTGCGCGCGCTGGTGACCAGGCGTCCAGTTAAGGATCGTGAATGATTGCGTTCACGCTTTCTACACAGGGCAACGCGTGGCAGGTTGGACGGTTCGGAATGGATGCATAGGCTGGAGGCATGGAGCTGTCTTTGCGCCGGTTGCGGATGCTTCGGGAGTTGCACCGCCGTGGCACCGTGACAGCCGCTGCGCAGGCCTTGCACTACACCACATCCGCGGTATCCCAACAGCTCACCCAGCTCGAACGCGACGTCGGCGCAAAACTATTCGAGCGGCGCGGTCGGCGGGTACAGCTCACCGAGATCGGCCTGCTCCTCGCCGAGCACGCGGAGGAGATCATGCGATCGGTGGACCGGGCGACGACTGCCCTGGAACAAACGCAGGACGGGGTCACCGCCCGATTGACCGGTGGTGTGTGGGCGTCCGTCGCGTCGAGCCTGCTGCCGAGTGCGCTGACGTTGCTGGCCGCCGAGCATCCCGGCATCGAGGTGCGAACGAAGGAACTCGCGCCGGAGGACACCGCAGTCGCGGTACGGGACGGCTCACTGGACTTCTCGTTCGTGATCAACTATTCCGACTACCCGATGCAATGGGACCCGGAGCTGACCAGAGTGGTGATCGCGGTGGAGCGGCTGCACGCAGCGCTGCCTCCGGGCACGGTATCCGCGAGAACCATGGCGCTGGCGGACCTCGCTGAGCATCCCTGGATCCTTGCGGGACCCAATTCGCATTTCGGCCGCGCGGTGCGCTTGGCCTGTCAGCGTTGCGGATTCGAACCCAGGATCAATCATGAGGTCGGCGAGCAGGCAACGGCACTCGCGATGGTTTCCGCGGGCCTGGGCGTCACCCTTGTCTCCGATCTCGGACTGACTCTGCGCCCGCCGGGGATGGACGTCGTCGCGCTCACCGAACCGCTCATGCGGACGATCTCCATCGCCCATCGCGGGACAGCAGCGCACCGACCGCCACTGCAACTGGTGATCGACGCCGTGCGTGCCGCGGCAGCCGCACAGGGACTCGCCGCGCGGGCGCCATACCCGTAGCCACAGACGACACACGCCGTACCGCACATGAACGGTTGAACCGGTCGAGGCACTTCCGCAGGATCCCACTGGGCAGGAGACGTCCAAGTCCCCCTGCACAGCGCCGGGTACAACCGTCGGATGAATGATCCCTACCCGCACCGCCGCCGGATTGCGACGCAGTGCACGTCAAACTTCCCGCGAACTCGGTCTCGGTCTCGGTCTCGGCGCCACGGATCGTCCACCGGTCCCTCTACGGGCGTCCTCAGGCCAAACCGGAAGGATCACATCGCAAGCGTGGGACCGGTCGGACCGTTAGCTGCTTGGCCCGCCCGTGCGGCGGTGGTGGGGGTACACAGTCGCTAAAATACAAATATCGTCTTGGGCACAGTCCGATTCGGGAATGACCTGCCACAACCGCTCGATGAAACGGCGCGCGGTCATTCCGAAGCGCACAAGGATTTCCTCCTCGGTAGCACCACCGAATGGTGCCCACATCATGGCGAATTCGATCAGGTGCTCCGCTTCGGGGTCGGGATGGTTGCGGGTGCGGTTCGCTTGGATCCAAGCGGCGCGACGTCTCTGACGCCACCGGCGATACTCGCGAGAGTTCATGGATACTCACACTTTTAGTCGGGACTGAGAAATCCTCGGAAATCGGGGGCTCACCACAGAGAGGGAAAGAATGAAAGCCATGCATACGCCGATGATTACACCCAGGCTAGGCCCATTCGTTCGCACAGAATTGCGCCTCGGTGAAGTCGACAAGTACGCGGCGCACAGTCCAGAATTCGATGAACCAGCGCCAGGCCACGGTGACCTTTGACCGAACCGGAGTGACCTAGCTGGGACAGTGCCGAGTCCCAGGAGCCGGCTCACGCACGCTCAACTACGAAGAGCAGCGATCACGCGGTCCCGTTCACGCCGTCCTCACCCGACACAGATCAGTACACCCACGACCGCTACTGCGACCAGCGAGGCACCACCGCAGATCAGCCACGCCCGCGTTGCGAGCCGCCGCCACTGATCACACCGACCAGCCACCTCCGCGACCGCGACCGACCGCCCCAGGTCCGCATCGGAGTCCCGCCACTCCGAGAGGCGGCGGGCCTTCGCATCCGCCCGTGCCGCCACACCGAACGAGACGGGGACCACCAGCAGCACAATCACCAGTAGGCCAACCAACGCGCCCATACCCGTCTCGAGCATTCGCTTTCCTTCCACGCCACACGACGCCCGGCGCAGGTGCCGCGCGTCGATCACGGCCACCCGGACCCACGGGCGCAGCCGATCCCCCGTCCGCTCCAGAGCCGAATTAGTGATGCACAATCTACGACGCGCGCGATCAACCACCGGCACCGGCGAAGGACCACACGTCACTGCGTCTACAGGCCGGGCATCGGGAACTTCCACACGGCCACCACAACCACGCCCATGACCAACCCGGCGTAGAGAACAGTTCCAACCACACTGACGCGCAACGCATTCAGCAGATTGGCGCCCAGGCTATCGGTGATCCGTGCCATCACAACTCTTCTTTCAGGTGCAGGAGTTCCGGATTGCCACGTCGATGACGTTGCACCGCATACACTCGACCGATTTCGGCACCTGCACATCGGCCGAAATACCGACACCCATACCCTTATTTGAGTCGGGAGGTTTGGTCTCGACTCAGGGTTGCAACCAACCATCCCCAAGCGCCAGGTTTCTCCCGCAGAATTCGCTGTGTTCTACATCACACGGCCGGTGTCCGATTTGAGCCTCCCCCGGCATTTCGCTGCCCCGTCCAGATCGGGGAGGTTGTCGGGCACAGCTATTGCGGGGCCCGACTGGCAGGTGGCCACGAGCAACAATGATGGGCGAGCAGCTCCGAACCCATTCCGGACCACATTGCGGCACTGCGAAATCGCACTTACTGGTCGGTAATTCGGGGTTGTCGGAAATTGTGCAATGGCATGGATCACACTCCCTGGACTTCCACGCTCCAGCTCACGAACATCATAGATGCGCCGCGCGTCACTACGCGCAGGTTGACCCTGTAGCGCCCCTGCCAGCTGATACCCATCGTTGGCGGGGGCTGCGCCTGGTTCTCCCCCGACACGATCCGCACCGCCATTGCTCCCGGACACTCCTTCGGCGCCGCGGCTCCTGGCCACTGTTGCCAGCCACGACGAAAGTCACCGTCGCCCGATCGTGTCCCGCCGATTCCTGTGCATGACCGGCATGCCGTCGCTGCTCGGGGGACCCTTGGTGCACCCGATACCGGCATCCCGATACGGGCACGATCACAGGACGACAGCACCCACACCCACACCCAATCCACCGTCGTGGTTTTGGTATACGTTGGCGAGGAGGCGGCGAGCACCTCCTGCCGCTGGAGGTCTTCACGACTCGCGGCAAGCCGTTCCACCGGACGACGCCGGCGCCCGCGCGATCCCGCTGTCACCGAAATAGTCTCTTGTCCAACGTATTTCGTGTGGCGGTGTCCGGAGCGTCCTTTCGGACGAGGTCCGCGCACGCGAGCGTGGTGGCGGGGTCGACGCCGGCCCGAGAATCTCCTGCCGAGCCGGAGCGGGCATCCGGCCCGTAACAAAACAGGTACCCCACCCCGCCGGATGGCCGGTTCCGGATATGCCCGAGACCACGACTATGGAAACACCCGATCAGTTCTTCCCACGCTAGAGGCCTCCATGCTCGAAAACCCCGCTCCACCGCCGAAGACGTCTCCGGCAACACCCACCCCACCCACTGCGAAAACCACCATCCCCTGTCGAGCTCATCCCAAGCGAATCACCATCCGTGCAGCCCACAGGCGGCGGGCCGCGACTGGCGTTCCCGCAGGCTCGCCCGAGCTCGACTGGTTACGGCAGTCCCTGCGAGCCTGTGATCTACTCGCCAGCGTGCAATCCATCAGCCCCTCGGATCGGGCGCTCGTCGCCTTCGGAATCGAGTGGGCTCCCTACGGCGGCGCCGACTCCGAGGAACTGTTCGTTAAATTCGGCGTGCAACGGAGCAGGTTCCTAGTCCTACTCCAAGCCGCGATGGCTCCGAGGCCATCAGACCTCGAGCGTCTACGGACCCTCAAGACAACCCTGTGCAACGACCTCCTCCGCGCCTGGAACGAATCGCCACCGAGGCCGCCATCGCTTACCAGTAGTCGGTAGGTCACTTCAGCAGATGGGCGCCCAGGCACCGGACGGGGCGACCGCATTTGTGGCGGGTGAGTGACACCGGTGTCGTCGTGCGGCCACAGCACCCCATGACCCCCCGGCGTAGGTCACTGCGCCGGACCCTCTACCCTGGCGGATCCGAACACGCAGAGCATGAGGAAAGAACAGCCATGGCCACCGACTACGACGCACCGAGAGTCACCGAATCCGACGAGTCGACGGACACGTCCCTCGAACAGCTGACGGCCGGCAGGAAAGAATCCCAGTCACCCGCCGTGGACGTCGAAGACATCGACACCGCAGAGTCCTTCGAGCTACCCGGCGCCGACTTGTCCGGCGAAGAATTCACCGTCCGCGTCATCCCCAAGCAGGCGGACGAATTCACCTGCACCAGTTGCTTCCTGGTCCATCACCGTAGCCGCCTCGCCGACGCTCAGCAGCTGATCTGCCGAGACTGCGCCTGAGAACAGCGACACATCCGAGGGCCACGGATGTGTCGCGACTCGTCACAACACGGTGCACGCCGTAGCCCGGAACCCCCACAACCGTCACGAGAGCGCACTGCTCTCGTGACGGTCCTGCCGTGTGCTCCGGCGCCTCCATCGGACAAGCTCAGCGATCATTCCGGCACGCCGTACTTCTCGATGAGCGGGGCAAGTAGTTCCGCGGCGAGTGGCGCGGTGATGATGTCCTCGTCGCGTACTTTCGTGACCACCTTGGAGTCGGCGTCGCACGAGATCGGGATGACGAACAGCTGACAAGACTCGTCGACCGCCGGTTCACCGCACAGGCACGGAACAAGACCTGGCTCACTGAACACCGGTCGGACAGAAACGGAACTCGAACGTCGCTTCACCACGTCCCCGCCATGACCCCCACACAGTCCGACAAACCAGATCGGCTATCCCGGACCTCGAGGACCGGGTTTGCGCCAAGAGATTCATTGATCAGGAATCGAGAAGCACCTACCCCCGGGCGGCACTAACGTCACTCGCATGAACATCGAATCCCTCACCCTCGAAACCCCCGACCCCACCACCCTGAAAGCATTCCACGCCGCCCTCGGCGTAGATGAACACATCAGCGCCCGCGACACGGACGCACCGACCACCGGCTTCCGCGGTTACACCCTCTCCCTCGTCGTATCCCAGCCGAACATCGTCGACGCCTACGTCGGGGCTGCCCTCGACAATGGCGGCACCACAATAAAACCAGCCAAGAAGAGCTTGTGGGGGTACGGCGGCGTCGTGCAGGGCCCCGACGGAGCACTCTGGAAAGTCGCGACATCGTCGAAGAAGAACACCGGGCCGGCCACCCGGCACATCGAGGACCTCGTCCTGCTGCTCGGCGTCGAAGACGTCAAAATCAGCAAGCAGTTCTACCTCGACCACGGGCTGGAAGTGACAAGAAGCTTCGGACGCAAATACGTCGAGTTCGCCACCGGCCCGAACGTCAAGCTCGCGCTGTACGGTCGCCGCGCCCTCGCGAAGGACGCCGGCGTCTCCCCCGACGGCACGGGCGCCCACCGGATCGCCATCAGCAGCGACGCCGGACCCTTCACCGACCCCGACGGCTTCACATGGCAGACAGTGTGAACCGGAGAAGTCTTCGGGTCAGGGCGCGACCGAAACGACCTTGCCAACCCGGAGGCCGAATTCCGGGTGCTGTCCCGAGCCAACACTGAAAAACATATGTGGCGTGGATCACATCACCGCGATACGACCCGCTGGCGGATCTACCATTTCCTCGCGCCAGTACACACCAAGTACAGGTCGCCGATGCAGTCTCCGCCTGCCGAATCCTCACTGGCTAGCGAGGATTGGCACACGTCGCTACACCGCGATCCGCCGATTCGGTGGAGAAATTTCAGAATACTGTCAACGCCCGAGGAGACTGCCCAGGCACACCACCTAGGTACACCAGCGCGGACCCGGACCGCCCACTCGAGAGCGCCGTTTCCCGGATATCGCATCGCGTAACGAGCGCGATCAGGGATCGCGCGGCGGTGTCCTGTTGCACGTCCCGGCGAGGCCCGGCCGGAGCGGAGAACACTCCGACCGGGCCGCTTCGGCTCACCGGGGGCTTCACCGCACTCCCAAACGATCTCAGGACGCGGACGTCACTGCAGCCGAGAGGTTTCAGATTCCGGCGACACGCGGAGGCCCGGGCTCGACGTCGTCAGCTCGGCCAACAGCTGCGAACCAGGAATCGCGCGGTCCCGGTCCACGCCGTCCTCACCCGACACAGATCAGTACACCCACGACCACTACTGCGACCAGCGAGGCACCACCGCAGATCAGCCACGCCCGCGTTGCGAGCCGCCGCCACTGATCACACCGACCAGCCACCTCCGCGACCGCGACCGACCGCCCCAGGTCCGCATCGGAGTCCCGCCACTCCGAGAGGCGGCGGGCCTTCGCATCCGCCCGTGCCGCCACACCGAACGAGACGGGGACCACCAACAGCGTAACCACCAGTAGGCCAACCATCGCACCCATACCCGTCCCGAGCATTTCCGTTCCTTCCACACCACACGACGCCCGTCACAGGCGCCGTTCATCGATCACCCGGACCCACGGGCACAACCCCCGTCAGCTTTATCGCGGAACTACTGCCTGGCGTTGCACTCCGACTACCGGAACCGGCGAAGGACCACAAGCCGAGCGCGCCTACATGCCCGGTACGGGGAACTTCCCTATGTCCGGGACGATTACGCCGATGCCCAGTCCGGCGCGCTCAACGGTGCCAAAGACTTTGGCACGCAACGCATCCAGCCGTTCGGACCACAACTCATTCCCGAGGTCCACGATTCTTCGCAGAAATTGTTGTGTTCTACGTCACAGCATGACGCCTGTTCTTTCGATCCCAAGCATGGCTGCGAGCAACTCGCCGCCGACTCCCGCCGATCGCAAACTCGCCAGTGCCACCTGATTCACATGCACCGTAAACAGCTCCGAAATTGCACTTACCGGTCGGTAATGAAGAGGTGCAGGAATTGGTGCAATGGCATGGATCACACTCTCTGGACTTCCATGCTCCGGCTCACGAAGATCACTAATGCGCCGCTCGTCACTACGTGCGGTTTGTCCGTGTAGCGCCCCTGCCAGCTGATGCCGATCGTTGGCGGGGGCTGCGCTTGGCTGCGCCACACTATTTCCGGCGTCGACACGGACCCTTCGCCGCTCGGGTCAGCAGACCGATACGCACGATCACGACGAACTCCTCTGTCGCGGCAAGAAACGGTCGCCCGCGTTCGCGATGGCACCGACCTCGTCGCCGACGCCACCGTTCCGGTCCGCGAGGCCGCCGCTGACTCGTCGGGTGTGGCCGGGTGGCTGACCCCCTCCGATCCCCAGCCCACGTTTGCCCGGTACGCCGCCGGGGGATGCTGCGGGGAAGGGCGACCCCGTCGTCGGATCACGCGAGAGAGGCATGTCGATGAACGCTGTCACGACCGGCATCGTCGCCGGTGCCGCGGGCACCACGATGCTCGACGCCGTCACCTACCTGGACATGGCGATCCGGGGCCGCCCCGCAAGCACCGTCCCGGAGAAGACGGTCGAGTCCGTTGCATCCGCTCTGGGCGTCGCGATACCGGGACGCGGTGACGCGCTCGCGGCGCGGCGGTCGGCGTTCGGGGCGCTCGGTGGGATCGCCGTCGGAACGGGACTCGGCGTCGCCGCGGCCCTTACCGGCCGGGCCGGCGCCCACCTGACCCCGACTGCCGGAACGATCGGGATCGGTCTCGCCGCGATGGCAGCCACCGACATCCCGATCGCCCTGCGCGGCATCAGCGACCCGCGGCAGTGGACCGCCCAGGACTGGCTCAGCGACATCGTGCCGCATCTCGTCTACGGCGCCACCGTCACCACCGTGCTGCGACAGCGGGAAGAGACCACGGGGCACCGGACCGACCCGGCGGCGGAACGGTCGAGCACCGTCCGGTCGGCCGTGATCGGCGTGGCGAGCGGTCTCCGCAGTTCCACCGGCATCGCGGCGGCGCTGCTGTCGGGTGCCCCGGGCTCAGTGCACCGGGTCCGCCTCGTTGGCGCGACTGCGCTCGTCGGCGGCGAGCTGGTCGCCGACAAGAACCCGAACGTACCGTCACGTCTCTCGCCGCCTGCGCTCACCGGACGACTCATCGCAGGCGGCGGGGGCGCCGCGGCGCTTTCCCGCCGCGACCGGGTCGACACGGCGTCGGCCCTGATCATCGGGACTGTCGGTGCCCTCGCGGGCTCGTTCGGCGGCGCGTGGTGGCGGCAGTGGGCCGGTAGGCGGATGCCGGACTGGCAGGCCGCGCTCGCGGAGGATGCTGTGGCGCTCACGATGGCGGCGGCTGCACTTCGTCGTCCCGCGCTGTCGTCGTCGGTCAGCGCATCGAGGTAACCCCGCGCCCGGGGCTGGATAGACCGCACAATTCTCCGTCATCGCTCGACCCGAGGTTGCGTTGTCCCCCGGATGGGGGACAACGCATTCATCCCTCGGTGTGCCCGGCTGGCGGACAGACGTCCGAGCTGCGGTGAGTCATCGTTATCAGGCGCCGGAAACATTCCGACGCAAACCAACCAGGGCTCCGGGACGCGAGAGCGGTGCAAACACGGGACACCGTCACACTCACCCGAAGGCCACACGCCACATGCGGTACCCAACCTTTCTCACCTTCTACAGCCGACCAAAGGAGCACCATGGAGAACACCCGGAAGTTGTACATCGACGGCGAGTGGGTCGACCCGATCGGCACGGACACGCTCGACGTCGTCAACCCTGCGACGGAGCACACCGTCGCCACTATCGCACTGGGCGACGAGAAGGACGTCGACCGCGCCGTCACGGCCGCCCGCAGAGCCTTCGACAGTTATGGCTCGACGACACGTACCGATCGGATTGCGTTACTGGATCGGGTAATCGAGGTCTATGGGCGGCGAATGGGCGACCTTGCGTCGACGATCACCCAGGAAATGGGCGCACCGACTTCACTGGCCACGACCGCTCAGGCACCGTCCGGCTTGGTGCACCTCACCGCGGCCGTCGATGCGCTCCGTGAGTTCGAATTCGAGGAGAAGGTCGGCACGACAACGGTCGTGCACGAGCCGATCGGTGTCTGTGCGTTCATCACACCCTGGAACTGGCCTGTCAATCAGATCGCCGCGAAGGTTGCGCCGGCGCTGGCCGCGGGCTGCACGATGGTGTTGAAGCCGTCCGAGATCGCGCCACTCAATGCGATCATCTTCGCGGAGATACTTCATGAGGCAGGTGTCCCTGCCGGTGTATTCAACCTCGTCCAGGGTGACGGACCTACCGTCGGAGCCGCACTGTCGATGCACCCCGACATCGACATGGTGTCGTTCACCGGATCTACCCGTGCCGGCATCGAGGTCGCTCGCAACGCTGCGACAACGGTCAAACGCGTCGCCCAGGAGCTCGGCGGCAAGTCGGCGAACATTGTGCTGGACGACGCGGACTTCGACGAAGTCATCACCCGAGACGTGCTGGGTGTGGTGGTCAATTCGGGCCAGTCCTGTAACGCAGGTTCGCGCATTCTGGTTCCGTCGGACCGCATGGACGAAGCGATCGCGATCGCGAAAGCCGCTACCGCGTCGATCGTGGTCGGACAACCCGAGTCCGAGGGGACGACCGTGGGTCCGCTGGTGTCACAGGCACAGTTCGACAAGGTGCAGCGCCTGATCCAGACCGGCATCGATGAGGGCGGCACGCTCGTCGCTGGTGGGGTCGGTCGCCCAGCGGGACTGTCCACCGGCTACTTCGTCCGGCCTACCGTCTTTGCGGACGTGACGAACGATATGACCATCGCGCGAGAGGAGATCTTCGGCCCGGTCATGATGTTGATCGGCTACGAGGACGAGGCCGACGCAATCCGCATCGCGAACGACACCGCCTATGGGCTGTCCGGGATGGTCTCGTCGAGTGATCCGGAGCGCGCGCGGAAGGTCGCCAGGAAGCTGCGGACGGGAACGGTTCATCTCAATGGTGCCCCGCTGGTGTTCGATGCGCCGTTCGGCGGGTACAAGCAGTCCGGCAACGGCCGAGAGTTCGGCAAGTTCGGCCTGATGGAGTACCTCGAGGCCAAGGCGATCTTCGGCGACACCGAAGAATGATTGCCCCGGCGGGGTTCTCGCGGCGAAAGGTTGATGCTCGGCGTCGCCGGTCCTGCCCGACGCCCGCCGGCGTTGCGTATGGACGCGGCGGTGTCGGGCTGGTCGGTTGTCGTACAACTAGATTCGTCCGTGAAGGCGGGCCGTCGGCACGAAATCAAGAAGAGACGGGAGACCGATCGTGAATGCGGTCATGTGGATGGGCGTGGCCGGAATAGTCGGCACTGCGGTCTCACCGTGGATCACCGAACGCCTGCGCAGCAGGAATGCGCGCCGAGACCAACTCGTGAAGCTGCGGCTCGCGATCTACGCCGACCTGCTGAGAATGACAGCTCGCCTCGCGGCCACCGCAACGACATCGGCTGCATCGCACCCGAATGATGCGGGGCAGATCGGCGGCGACGGTTTCGATTCCCTGCTCGGCCAGGCGCAGGTCGTGGCCAGCGATGACGTCTACCGACGACTCAACGAACTGTCGCAGCTCACGGAAACGTTCAACCGGCACCTCGTGACGGCCGAGCAACGCCCGGTCTTTCCCCATCGGCAACACCTGCACGATGGCGCACTGAACGACCCGTTGCGCCTGCAGCATCGGAGAACACTGACCGATATCGCCGGCGGTATCGCGGTGGCTCACGGGAGAGTCCAGGACGCGATCCGCCACGAGATGAACCGGTGACGGTGCTCGATCGCATCCCGTCGCGGCAGACGTCGGTCACATCGCCGCCCCGCTCGAATCCATTCCGCTGCGCATCGAGAGGGCGTCCAGTTCGGAGTGCGAGAGTAGAGCTCTTCGAGAGCGATCCACCTGCCGCTACGCCCCGGGTAGGTTCAGGTTCGCCAGGGTGAGTGCCGATCCGAGCAGCATCAGGGCCCGCGAGGATCGCGGGTCGGTGCCGGTGAGATCGGCTATCTTGGCGAGCCGGTTGTCGATGGTGTTGGGATGGACCTGCAGCACCCGCGCGGTGCGCCTGCGATTGAAGTCGTTGTCGAAGTACAGCTGCAGTGTCTCGACGAGTTCGGGGAACGGTGTCAGTGGCTCGATGACCCGAAGTAGCGAGGTTCGCGCATCGGTGGGCTGTGCCAGTTGGTATTCGACCAGGAGGTTGTCCAGCACGCCGAGCGCACCGGGATCATTGCGTGCGCGGACCAGGTTGAGCAAGTTCCGCGCCAGCGCGGCCGCGCGCGGAAGATCGGCGGTCGCTGCGGCCGCGGATACCCCGCCTCGTACAGTCGCGCCGGCGACGGCCTCGAGCCTGGGCATCATCGCCTGGATCGTGGTGAGCCAGGCGGTGCTCGGGCCGGGGTCGGCCGGTATGAGGACCATGCCCTCGTCGCGTTCGAGCGCGGCAAGGACGTCACCGCCGAGGAAGCGCCGGATCTCCTGCTGGACTCGTCGCGCCTTGCGTCGACCGGCGATACGCCGCCCGACTTCGTCTGCTGCCGGCTCGGCGGGGTGCTCACCCAGGTGGAGCGCGAGGACGACGTAGGCCGGAGCGACCCGGGTGCCGAGTCGTTGCGCCAATTCGGCGCCCGGCCCCCCGGAGATCAATTCCCGGACGAGGTCGCGGGCGGCTTCGCGGGTCTCGGTTCCTACCGCCTCGAACTCCTGTTGGTGCGCATCGGACACCGTGTAGACGGCCCGGCGTGCCTGCGCGAACATGCCCTCCAGGAGGGCGCCCACTCCGGCGGAGTCAGCTGCCGACACTTCACTGAGGACGGCTTGGCAGATCATGTCGACGATCATCAGATAGGAGTCGACGAGATCCGTTACGGGTAGTCCGTCCTCGGCACGATCCTGTGCGGCTGCCGCAAGGGTATCGAGCTGTGTTTGTGCGTCCTCGTTAGCGCCCGCGGCTCCGCGCAGGAGGAACTGGCCGAAGATCCGGCAGTTACGCGCCATCACCGGATAGACGTGTTCGGTGGTGAATCCTTCGCCGTAGTGCGGCGAGCTCTGCGCGTACCGCTCCACCGCTTGCGCCGAGATTTCGGGGAGACGGCGTTCCGCTCGCCCGAGCGCTGCGAGCAGCTGCGGCGGGAGTGGTTGTGACATGTCACACCACCATAGTCGCGTCGGTGTGGAAAGCGGTGATTGTTCCGGGGATCGGCCGGTCGGAGACTGGATACATTCCCCAGTTCGATGAGAGCTGGATCACAAGGGAGGCTGAACGTGTCGATTGGTGAAATCGAGTCCCGGCGTCAGGCGAAGGCAGCGCCCACCGCGCCGTCGACGCGACGGGCGTGGCTGGTGACAGGTCTGCTGTTCGTCTTCATGTTGATCAATTTCGCGGACAAGGCGGTCATGGGGCTCGCAGCGAAGCCGATGAGTGAGACGTTTGGACTCGATTCTGCCGAATACGGGCACGTCGCGAGCAGCTTCTTTCTGCTCTTCAGCATCTCCGCCGTGGTGATCGGCGTCCTCGCGAACCGCGTGCCCACTCGATGGTTGCTGGTGGGTCTCGCGGTGGTGTGGTCGCTCTCGCAGGCGCCGATGATCTGGACGACGTCGATCGGGGTGTTGTTCGCGTCGCGAATCGTGCTCGGCGCGGCGGAGGGCCCGGCATTCGGCCTCGCCAACCACTCGCTACACAAGTGGTTCGTCGACAGCCGGCGACAGTTGCCGAGCAGCGTCCTCGCGCTGGGAAGCAGCGTAGGCACCTTGCTGGCAGCCCCGGCGCTGACGTGGGTGATAGTCCACCTCGGCTGGAGGGAAGCCTTCGCCGCCGTCGCGATCCTGGGACTGGTGTGGTGCGCCGCGTGGGCCCTCCTCGTGCGGAGCGAGGGACCCTACGGAGCCGAAGCGGCACCCGCACCGGCCGAGCCCGAGCCAGACGCCGCAATCGAGTATCACACCAGCTACTGGCGGATCTTCCTCTCCGGCACCAGCATCGGCAGCCTCGCGCTCGGCTTCGCGGCCTATTTCGGGTTGGCCATCTCGGTGGCCTGGCTGCCGCGCTTCCTCCAGGAATCCCGCGGATTCTCGATGACCGGGGCCGGAAACGCCACGGCCGTGTTCTGGGCCGTCGCAGGACTGTTCATCCTCGGGACCGGGATACTCTCGCAGCGCCTCACCGTGGCCGGAATCACGACGACATGGTCACGGGGAATGCTCAGTGCAGCAATGGTATTCGGCGGCGGCGTGTGCACTCTTGCCGGCGTGATGGTGCACTCACCGATCGGCAGCCTGATCCTGCTCATGATCGGGCTCGGAGCGCCGACGTCGGTATTCGCGATCACGCAGACCCTCGCCGGCGAGATCGCACCGGTTCGTCAGCGCGGCGCGGTGCTCGGTGTCGGCGTCGGAATTTCGACGCTCGCGGGAGTCATCGCACCCACCGTGATGGGTAACCTGCTCGAGTCCGCCTCCGACACCTCGGCCGGCTACAACAACGGGTTCGCGGTGGTGGCCATGGTCTGCGTCGCCGCCGCACTGGTC
The DNA here is from genome assembly GCF_900455735.1 of Rhodococcus wratislaviensis. Lineage (GTDB taxonomy): Bacteria > Actinomycetota > Actinomycetes > Mycobacteriales > Mycobacteriaceae > Rhodococcus_F > Rhodococcus_F wratislaviensis. The sequence goes on from NZ_UAUI01000001.1 coordinate 681,357, forward strand.
GGCGCGACTCTCATCCGCCCCGGACGCGACGCGGCGCGCCTGCGGACGACCTCCTCCTCGTAAAGCCCATTCTTGCGCACTGCATCCACCGTCCCCACCATTCGAAAGGGCCACTGCTGTGCCCCCTTCCTTTCCTTCGCACCGTCTCCATACGCTGTTCGAACCCAAGTCCATCGCCGTGGTCGGCGTCTCTGCGACGCAGCCGCTTTCCTGGGGCAGACTGACACTCGACCGACTCCTCGCGTGCGGATTCAGCGGTGAACTCGTCGCGGTCGGACCGCAGCCGGTCGAGTCGCCGAGCGTGGTGTCGGTCAGATCCCTTTCCGAACTGAATGCGCCACCGGATCTCGTGGTGGTCGCGACCCCCGCCGACGCGGCGCCGGGCGTGCTCGCCGAGGCCAGTGCGATCGGCGTCGTCGCGGCTGTGGTGTTTTCCGCAGGATTCTCCGAGGCGGGCGACACATTGCGCGAGCAGCGTTTACGCGAGGCGGCGGGTGACATGGCCGTTCTCGGGCCGAACTGTCTGGGCCTCGTCAACCATGCGGCGGACATCCAGCTGTCCACCAGCGGATTCCTCGGCCGATCCCGGCGCACCGAGGGACCGGTGGCCATCATCACGCAGAGCGGGGCTCTCGGCTTCGTCCTCGCCGACCTACTCGAGAAGGCGGAGATCGGCTACACCTACTACGCGAGCGTCGGAAACGAAATGTGTTTGACCACAGCCGACCTCGGACAGTATCTCGTAGAACGACCCGAGGTCGAGACGATCGTGCTCTACCTCGAGGGTGTGCGCGACGCAGCCGGACTCCGCGAACTCGGTGAGCGTGCCCGCACGCTGGGCAAGACCGTGGTGGCGTTGGCCGTGGGTAGCAGCGAGGGCGGTCGGCGGTCCGCACTGTCACACACCGCGGCGGTCGCCGGCGACTACACACTCCTGTCCGCGCTCTGCACGCAGGCAGGGATTCTGCTGGTCCGGACCGACGACGAACTCGTCGACGCCGTGCTGTGCGGCCGGAAGGTCTGCCGACTTCCGGAATCGCCCGCCTTCGCGGTGCTCACCATGTCCGGCGGTGCCGGCGGCGTCCTCGCCGATTCACTCACCACGATGGGCGCCCGCATCCCACCCCTGTCAGAGCCGACGCGGCGGCGAATCGCAGAAATCGGGACAGTCGAGGCGGGCGATCTCAATCCGATCGATATGGGTGGCAATTTCTTCCGCTCCCTCGCCAGCTTCCATGCCCTCATCGGGGTGCTCGACGAGGCCGACGAAATCGACGCGGTCGTCGTCTATCTGACTTTCGGTGACTACTTCGTCGACAACTTCCGGGACATCGCGGAGACGTGCGCCGCCACGGCGACCCCGACATGGTTCATCTGGGCCGGAGCCCCGGAAGGAGAGATCACGCGTTCTCGACGCCCGGAGACCGTGATTCCGAGCATCGGTGCGTTCGTGCGCCGCACCTCGATGGCAGTTCGTCCCGCGTCGACGAAACCCGTCGAGCAAGACCGGGGCGACCGGCGCTCCCCCGCACTTCGGAGGGTGCTCACCGAACTGCATGCGGCTCCGGTGTTGAGCGAGGCCGGGATCCGCCATGTTCCGATGGTTGCGGCGACCACCCCGGAAGGCGTCGTCGCCGCTGTCGAGGCCGCCGACTGGGCGGGCACACGCATGGTGGTCAAGGGCGACTCGAGCCAGGCACCTCACCGTGCCCACCTGGGGTTGCTGCGCATCGACATCGCACGAGCGGATCTGCTGTCGGCGGCGGCCGAGATACACGCCCGCCTGAACAGATCCTGCGACGACGAGGCGCGCCTCGTCGTCCAACCACTCGTCGAGCATCGTGCCGAGATCGCACTCGGCGCAGTGCGGGACCCGATCTACGGCACCGCCGTCGTCCTGGGCGCAGGGGGCGCCCGGGCCGAGGATCACTCGGCGCCGCGACACACCGTCCTGCTACCGGCAACGGCCGAGGACATCGACGGACTCGCCACCTGGGCAAGCGCGGAGTTCGACTGCGACGCAGCGAGTATCGCCGCCGCCATCCGGTCCCTGATCGCAGTACTGCACGAACACCCCGAATACCAGGAGATCGACATCAACCCACTGTGTGTCGTCGACGGCGGACTCGTCGCGGTCGACGCCCTGATCACCCTCACCGACACACCGTGAACACACCACACCACCGGAACGGAGCAACAATGACGACATCCCTCACCCGGCCCTCCTCTCCCGGCAGCATCGAGCGCATCGGACAGAAGGTGGGTACCGCGGCCTCCGTGGCCGTCGAGGCCTACCTGTGGGGTTACCCACTGGTCCTGATGAACCGCACGAAACGACTGCTCACCTGCCGCGATCATCGCGGTGCCGCACCGATCAACACACTTCGCCACCGCACCGCGCTCGCCACCGCCCGTGATCGAGAAATCGTCAAACCCAACAACGACACGATCTACTCGATCGGCTGGCTCGACCTCGCAGCCGGACCACTCGTCCTCGACGTCCCCGAGGTGCACGGGCGTTACTACAGCTTCCAATTCCTCGACGCCTACACGAACACGTGGGAATACGTCGGACGACGCACGACCGGAACACATCCTGGACGATTCGTCCTCGTGGGACCGACCTGGCGCGGCGACCTCCCCGACGGCAAGGTCCTGACATCGCCGACGAACACGGTCTGGTTGATCGGCCGAACGATCGTCGACAGCCCGGAAGATCTCGCCGAGGTCGCCCAGCTCGTCGAGGGGTACCGGCTCTCCCCCGCCGTCGACGGGGACAGGGAACCGCGCTGGACCACCGGACCCATCGAATCGCCACATACGATCGGCGAGGCAGGCATCGAATTCTTCGACGAACTCTGTGCCGCCATGGAAACCGATCCGGCTCCGACCGGTGAGGAAGACACCCTCGCGCGGTTCGCGACCCTCGGCATCGCACCCGGACGACGCCCGTCGACCGACATCACCGACCCCGTCGCCCGAACCGCCCTCGAGCACGCCGTCACCATCGGGGATCGACTCCTCGCGGCGCGGCGCACGAAGAGCGAGCGCGCGTGGGACTACAACCTCGAGCTCGGTACGTACGGGACAAACCATCTGCTGCGCGCCGCCGTCGCCCGACACGGACTCGGAGCCCTCACCGCATCCGAAGCGATCTACGCCACCACGGAGATCGACGCGACCGGACGACAGCTGACCGGCGCGCACGACTACCGACTGCACTTCGACAGCGCACACCTTCCCCCGGTCGACGCATTCTGGTCACTGACGATGTACGACGACGAGTCCTTCCTCGTACACAACCCCGCAGATCGCTATGCGATCGGAGATCGGACGACGGGTCTGACCTACGGCCCGGACGGTTCGCTCGAGATCATCATCCAGCACCGCCAACCAACGGATGCGACGGAGCGGGCGAACTGGCTGCCCGCACCGGAGGGCAACTTTCAGCTCACCATGCGCTTCTACGAGCCGCGCGAGGAAATGCTCACGAACCGCTACGTCATCCCCGCGGTCACACGCCGATGAACCGCCGGCTCGACACAGCGGTCTGTCACCAATTCGGCTCGCAGCTACCAATTCTCGCGTTCAGTCACTCTCTTCCGGTAACCGCGGCCGCGACCAACTGCGGGGCCATCGGGATCTGGGGCGCCACCCGGAACACACCCGAGGAGATCCACGAAGGACTCGCCTGGCTCGCCGCACGCTGCGGCGAACGCCCGTACGGCGTCGACCTCGTACTGCCGGCGAACATGCCCGAACGCGACAATCGGGAATTGCTGGAAACTCGTTTACCGCAACGTCATCGGGATTTCGTTGCGGCCCTTCGCACCAAGTACGCGGTGCCGGACGACGGGCTACCCGGTACCCGATCCCGGTTCGTGCGCTCACAGGAAATGGCGCACGCACAACTGGGCGTCGTGCTCGCATCGGAAGCGCCGATCACCGCGATGGGCGTCGGCAGCCCACCCGAGGCCGTCTCGTCACTGCATGACGCAGGCAAGTCGGTGATCTCCCTCGTCGGCACCACCGAGCACGCCCGCCGCGCGCTCGACGCCGGCACCGACATGCTGGTCGCTCAGGGCTACGACGCCGGCGCGCACACCGGGGACATCGGGACCTTCTCACTGGTCCCGCAGATCGTGGACCTCGCCGGTGACATCCCCGTGGTAGCGGCCGGCGGAGTCGCCACCGGCCGACATCTCGCCGCGGCACTCGCGATGGGTGCATGTGGGGTGTGGATGGGAACCGCCTGGCTGTTCGCGAAGGAGCACGACCTCGATCCCCTCGTGCTCGCGAAGCTGGCCGCGGCGGACTCCGGCGACACGATCCGGTCCCGGGCCGACAGCGGCAAGACCCTGCGTCAGATCACAACGGCGTGGACCGACGAATGGTCCGAGCCGGGCGCACCCGAACCTTTGGCGATGCCGCTGCAGGACATCCTCGTCGGTGACCTGCTGGGCGCGGTGTCCCGGCACCGCATCGAGCCGTTGATGAAATCGGAAGCGGGACAGTCGGTCGGCTACTTTCGCGAGCGCACGGACGTGGCGAGCATTCTCGACGGCCTGATCACCGAAGCGGTGCACGTGCTCGATCGGCTCGGTTCCGATATCTGATCCGGACGTGCGGTGGCGGCGCAGGTGGGCGCGGACCCGGATCCGGGATTCCCCCTCTCCAACGAGCGCACCTTCCTGGCGTGGGTCCGGACAGCGGTCGTCAGGCGGCGAGCTCACGGGGACGAGCGAAGACATCCACCAGCGCACCGTTGCGCCACACCGTGATCTCGATCTGCCGGTCGATCGCATCCTCGACCATCAACCGCTGAACGGCAGTCGTCGTCACGATCGGCTTGCCGTCGAGTTCGACCATGATGTCTCCCCGCGCAGCCCCGCCTCGGCGGCCGGGCTGCGCGGGGAGACACCGGCCACCTGTAACCCCGTCTTGGACCTGATCCGCCCCTGCAGCTTCGGAGGGAGCGGAACCTGCATGCCTGCGATCCCCAACCAGGCCCGACGGACCCGCCCGGCCGATACCGACGCGGCGATGATCTGCCTCGTCGTCGACCGACTCCACCAGACCCGAGTCTAAACAAGACCAACTTCGCGATCACCGGCTGTGCTGTTACCGCTGCCCGTCCGTTCGAACGCCACCCGGGCGCCGTCACAGCGTCCCCATCGGCACACAACCGGCAACCGTGGACCAGTCACCCAGCAACCGCCCGGGGTCTCCGGCGAGTCAATCCTCGCCGAGGAGGTCGTGGCCATGCCATTCTCGGACCACGCCACGAGTACTCATGGTTCCCAATGGTCACACACATCGCCACCGAAAAGGAGCCTTCGACCGTCGCGCGAAAGCAGGGTGAGCGCGCCCGGTCGCTCGTATCTCGATGGACGCTCGGCCGACCGACATTGCACACCTCGTCAGGGCCCCCGAGTTGGGTCGCACGCTTCGCGGGCCGCGATCATCCCGCCTCGTTCGACCGCCTCCGCGTCTCCTCGATGCGCTGCCGCTGCCGGACCCCGTACGCCGCCTCCTTGACGGCGGCGTCGTCCTCGAGACCCGACCCGAGCGCCCCACCTATGGTGGCGATGGACGCCAGCAGCCAGGTGAGCGTGAGGTAGTCGGAGAAGTTCACCCCGTGCCCGAGAATGGGGGACAGCAGTTCCGGGGGAAGAGCGAGGCACGTGGTGAACAGGAGCAGGCAGAACAGGGCCACGTGGAGGATGGCGACGCCGATGACCAGGGTGGCCACGGTCGCGGTGTTGTACAGCACCGATCGATCGCGCTCCTCCGGCGACTTCGGCCGCTCCCAGAGTTCGTGATCGAGGATCAGCCAGAGAATCATCGCCACGATCGACAGGACCGTCGCCGCACCCATACGCCATGGACCCATCGTGTCGGCGAACAACCAGATCGTGTCGGTGGCCAGCGCGATCGCACCCGTGGCGAAGGCGCCGACGAGTACCTTCGACAATCCGGTGACCAGTCTCCACGGCCGGTTGGCCCGCACCATCCCCGACAGCAGTCGCAGCCGCCGCAGCCCCGAGGGCGCGAAGTACCGGATACCGTCCTCAATCTGCACACACGGGAACCGTCGCGCCGCGCCGGGGGGCATGAGTTCCGGTTCCCCGAGGACGCGGGCGATCGCGAGTTCGGTGACAGTGCGGACGCGGTGCCCGATGTGGACGCCGCCCACCCCGGCGACGGAGATGAGCGCGAAGAGGTGGTCGGCGCTGACGTCGGCCACCACTGGCAGGGTGTCCTCGCGACGCGGTAGATCGGTGAGGTACACGACGATGTCCTCCCCTTCGGAGGACGGATCAACCGCGTGGATCACATCTGCGAAATCCGCTTGCTCGTCTGAGAGGTACGGCTTGCCGCGTACGCACGTCGTCCACCGACGCTCGAGGCGATCACGGCTTCGCAGGCGTTGCGGCAGGTACTCCGCGATGCGTTCCGCGAGAGCCGCAGGCGTGCCCGGATCCGCGATCAACAGCACCGAGACCTGCTCGCCCTCCGCACCGGATTGCCCTCCCCCCGGGTGCTCATTCGCATCCACCGCCTCCGCGTACCCGCCGGGCCTGCCCCCAAACTCCAGGCAGTGGGTGCGCGTGCATCACAGCGCCGCCGCGGATCGCCGCTGCCTCTGTCCGGTAGACACCACGAGCGTCCGAGGGTGCACCGTCGACACGACTACGATCGGCTAGCCAACGCAACGTGCCGGGCCGCGACACAAATCCCGTCCACGCCCGTATTGGTCGTTCTTGGAATCGTCGTTCAGCTGGCGGGGCGGTCTGTCACGGTAACCGAAATCTGCTGGGTCTCGCCGCCGCGGAGCACGGTCAGTTCGACTCGATCGCCGGGGTCGACGGCACGGATCGCCGCGATGAAGTCCTCCGCCGACTCGGTGTCGTGACCGTTGACCGCGGTGATGACATCGCCCGGCCGGATACCCGCGGTCGCAGCCGGACCGAGCGGGACGACCTCGAGGACGACGACACCGCTGGTGCGGTCTATTGCCAGTTGTTCGGCGATCTGCGGGGTCAGCGTGCCGGGCTGAATGCCGACGTACGCATGCTGGGCGGTTCCCGAGGCCAGCAGCTGGTCCGCGACATCGACGACATTCGCCGCGGGGATGGCGAAGCCCAGAGCCACCGCACCCGCCGACGGGGGAATGTAGGCCTGGCTCATCCCCACGACCCGCCCTTGTCCGTCGATCAGCGCACCCCCGGAGTTACCCGGCGAGATCGCGGCGTCGGTCTGAATCAGGTCGACCAGCGGCGCCCCGGTGGAGGCCGACCCGGGGATCTGACGGTGCAATCCTGAGATGATGCCCGAGGTGACCGTGGCCTCGAACCCCAGCGGACTGCCCACGACTACGGCGAGCGCGCCGACCTCTGGCAGCGCTGTCTCGAACGTCGCCGCAGTCAGATCCGTGCGGTCCGCTTGAAGGACCGCGACGTCGGTCACGCGATCGACGGCCCGCACGTTCGCGGACACCTGTTGCCCGTCCGCGAACGCCACACTCACCTGCCGGGCACCTTCGACCACGTGGGCGTTGGTGACGATGGTGCCGTCAGTCTTGTAGACGATGCCGCTGCCCACGCCGGACCCGGTGAGCACGGTGACGACCGAGGCCTCCACCTGCCGGACCAGTGCCGGCAGGTCTACGGCAGGCCCCGCTGAGGGCGTCGAGGTGGTGGGAGCCGAGGCGCCGCATCCCGCGAGGAGGAGGACCACGATCGCGACCAGCGGAGCCCAGATCGAGGAACGTACGGTCGACGGCACGCGCATCAGCGACCGCCTCCGTGAGGAATCGGTCTCCTACATGCACCTGCCGCGAGCGGGCCCACCCGATCAACATACCCCTGCTGCTCCCGTGGTCGGCGACTCCCGACCCGCGTCACATACCGATGGAAAATCTGCATCGACGATTACGGTGCGAGTGTCTCACTGCTACAGCTTCGAGTCGTATACCGTTGCACTACTTTCACTTTCAGACCAGATCCCCGGTTTGCACCCGATTCGGTTGCGGTACAACGAAATTAGAGTCTCGCCGACTCCACCCGATGGGCTAATCCAACACCTGAAAAGTGGATTCCGTCACTGGTTCGATTCTGCGCCAGAGAATTAGGGCCCACCGCCGAGAGCCTGATCCTCTACGTGAGGATGAAGAAGCTGTTATTTCGAGTGCTCCCGCGACTGTACTGTCGGGGTGGAATCGGCTTCCTGCTTTCGACTTGCTGGGCCCTAGTCATCCACCTCCTTCGGCTGCGAAAATTTGCTATCGGGAGATCTACTCATGGGATTCCCGGAGTAGTGGCTGATGCCCGGAGTGCGCGTAGCGGCCGCCTCGAGCGGGTTCCGGCGGACATCTATGCCCTGGGTGGGGTGTGGACGCCACTGTCCCCCGTGGTGTGGACGCCCCTTAGGCGAATCTTGATGACGCCCAGAGGCAGATGAGGAACTCTCAGGCGGTTGAGCCTCCGTGAGCTCAAACGGTTGACTGACCGACCGAACGCCGAACTGGTACGCGCGGGCTCGGCGGATCCCAAGTTATTGACGCCTAGGGGGCGTGATGTCAGAGTCCAGTGGCGGGACCTCCGCGGTACGTCCGAGCCGACCTGCCCGCCAGGTGGTAGCAACGTTCGACAACTACGCCGACGCTGAAAGCGCCGTCGACTATCTCTCCGACCAGCATTTCACGGTAGACAAACTGGCCATCGTCGGTCGCGATATCGAGCTGGTCGAGCAGATCGTCGGCCGCTTGAACTACGGCTGGGCCGCTCTGCGCGGCGCCGCCGCGGGCGCGCTGACGGGTGCGCTGTTCGGCTGGATCTTCGGGTTACTCGATTGGGTCCAGCCGCTGCTCACGGGCCTCGCGCTCGCCTTCTACGGGTTGGTGTTCGGTGCCGTTGTCGGTGCCCTGCTCGGCCTGCTCATGTATGCGCTGCAGGGCGGCCGGCGCGACTTCACCTCGATCCAGTCATTACAACCACGTCACTACGAAGTCCTCGCCGATGTCGAGGTTGCGGACGAAGCCGTCCGCCTGCTCACCGGCCGGACCGATCGAAAGGAATGAGTCATGGCGACTGCTGTGGGTATAGACCTGGGCACCACCAACTCGGTCATCGCAAGCTGGCAAGGCGGCGAGCCGGTGGTGATCTCCAATGTCGAGGGAGCGCGGACGACGCCGTCGGTGGTGGCGTTCACCGAGAGCGGCGAGCGCCTGGTCGGCCAGCTTGCCCGACGGCAGGCGATCTTGAATCCGAAGGGCACGATCTACTCGGCGAAACGCTTCATCGGACGTCATTACGACGAGATCTCCGAGGAGGCCAAAGCGGTCAGCTTCGACGTCGTACCAGGTGACAGCGGTGAGGCCCGATTCGACGTGCGGGGAAAGAAGTACGCGCCGGAGGAGATCAGTGCCCTCGTGCTGCGCAAGCTCGTCGACGACGCGAGCAAGTTCCTCGGTGAGAAGGTCAAGGAAGCGGTCATCACCGTTCCGGCCTACTTCAACGACGCGCAGCGCAACGCCACCAAGGACGCCGGCCGGATCGCCGGCCTCGAGGTTTTGCGGATCATCAACGAGCCGACCGCTGCGGCGCTGGCGTACGGCATGGACAAGCAGACCCACGAAACCGTACTGGTCTTCGACCTCGGTGGCGGCACCTTCGATGTGAGCCTGCTCGACGTCGGCGAGGGAGTGGTCGAGGTTCGTTCCACGGCCGGCGACTCCCACCTCGGCGGCGACGACTTCGACCGACGCCTGGTGGACTACCTCGCCGACGAATTCCAGAGTGCGGAGAACATCGATCTGCGCAAGGATGCGCAGGCGTTGCAGCGCCTCTTCGAGGCCGCGGAGAAAGCCAAGGTCGAGTTGTCCTCGGTGACGCAGGCCCAGGTCAACTTGCCCTTCGTCACCGCTGACGCGAACGGTCCCAAGCACCTCACCACCACGATCATGCGATCGAAGTTCGAGGATCTGACGGCGGATCTGGTAGAACGCTGCCTCGACCCGGTGAAGCAGGCGATGAGTGACGCCAAGGTCACCGCCAACGACATCGACGAGGTGATCCTGGTCGGTGGTTCGACACGTATTCCGGCGGTGCAGGCGCTGGTTCGCCGGCTCACGGGCGGTAAGGACCCCCACATGGGCGTCAACCCGGACGAGGTCGTGGCGCTCGGTGCCGCAGTCCAGGCGGGCGTGCTCAAGGGCGAGGTCTCCGATGTGCTGTTGCTCGATGTCACCCCGCTATCCCTCGGCGTCGAGACGCAGGGCGGGGTGATGACCAAGATCATCGAGCGCAACACCACGATCCCGGCCCGGCGCAGCGAAGTGTTCTCCACCGCGGAAGACAATCAGTCCGCCGTGGACGTCGTGGTGCTGCAGGGCGAACGCGAACGGGCCGCCGACAACCGGGTGCTCGGCCGGTTCCGGCTGGAAGACATCCGCCCCGCACCACGTGGCGAGGCCCAAGTCGAAGTCACTTTCGATATCGACGCCAACGGCATCCTCAACGTCACCGCCCGCGACAAGGACACCGGCAAGGAGCAGAGCATCACGATCAGTGAGCAGGGCAACCTGGACCAGGGTGAGGTCGAGCGCATGCTGGCAGAGGCCGAACGGAACCGGGGTGAGGACGAGGCCCTGCGCAAGGCGGTCGACGCACGCAACGCGCTCGATTCGGTTGCCTATCAAGTGGAACGGCGACTCGCCGAACTCGGTGACAGTGCGCCACCGCACGACAAGGCGCGGGCCGAGATGCTGATCGCCGACGCCAGGAAAGCCGTCAAAGACGGTGCTTCACCCGCGGAGGTAGAGCCACTGACCTCAGAGCTCCAGCAGCTGCTCTACGGGCTCGCGCCGGTCCAGGACGGCGGCGACGGACACCAGGCTGGCGGCGCAGAGGCTGCGTCGTCGGATGACGACGACGTGATCGACGCCGAATTCGATCGAAGCTGAGGCACACGATGGAAAGGTCTGCAGATCATTCGACGACCGAGCCGGCTACCGACGGTACCGGCACGGATCAGACCGAGACGGCGCCCGATCGCACCGACACGGGGGCCGAGTTGGCTCAACTCGAGGACCGCTGGCGCAGGGCCCTCGCAGATCTGGACAACCTGCGCAAACGGTATGCCAAGGATCTGGACCGTGAACGCGCCGCGGAGGTGGCGAAGGTTTCCGCGGCGTGGTTGCCGGTACTGGACAATTTGGAGCTTGCGCTGGCGCATGCGGGCAGCGATCCTCAGACCGTCGTCGAGGGTGTGAAGGCGATCCGGGATCAGGCGGTGCAGGTGCTGTCACGGTTCGGCTTCGAGCGCCACGACGAGGTCGGTGTGCCGTTCTCCCCGGAGCTCCACGAAGTGGTCAGTGTGGTGGCCCAACCCGACCTTCCCTCCGGGACCGTTGTCGAGGTCTTGCGCCCGGGCTACGGAGAGGACGGGCGGCAGCTGCGTCCCGCCGCGGTGGTCGTCAGCCGCCCCGAGGGGTGAGCACCGATGGCGCGCGACTACTACGAAGTGCTCGGGGTCCCGCGGGGCGCCGGCACCGACGAAATCCAGCAGGCCTACCGCAAGCTGGCCCGCAAGTACCACCCCGACGTGAACAAGGACCCCACTGCGGAGGACAAGTTCAAGGAGGCCAACGAGGCCTACCAGGTGTTGTCCGACCCGGACACCCGGAAACGCTACGACCGATTCGGTGACGACTTCCGGCGTGTGCCCGAGGACTACGACGAACGGGTCCGGGCAAGCGCCGGTGGGTACGGCGGCGGGTTCGGCGGCGGCGGGTACGGCGGTGGGGGCGGGGGCAGAAGGGTGCACTTCGGTCACGGTGTCGGTGGCGAGGGCGGCGTCGACTTCGAGGACCTTTTCGGGCAGATGTTCGGCGGCGGGGGCGGGTACGGGCCGATTCCCGGCGCCGATCAGGAAGCGGAACTGGAACTGCCCCTGGAAGAGGCGTATCGGGGCGGCAAACGCACTCTCAGACTGGACGGACGGCAGTACGACGTCGACATTCCGGCCGGTGTCCTGGACGGCCAGCGAATCCGGCTGGCCGGGCAAGGCGGCCGGGGCAACGGTGACGCGCTGCCCGGGGATCTGTACCTCGTGGTGCGGATCAAGCCGCATCCCCGGTTCCGCGTGCAGGGCCGGGACATCTACGTCGACCTGCCCGTATCGCCATGGGAGGCGGTCCTCGGGTCGACCGTCGTCGTCCCCACCCCGGGTGGCGAGGCGAAAGTCAAAGTGGTGCCGGGCTCGTCGACGGGAAGGAAGCTGCGCCTGCGCGGAGAAGGAATGCCCAATCCGCGGGGCGCCAACGGCAACCTCTACGCCGAAATCAAGGTGATGGTGCCGTCGAAACCGACCGCACGCGAACGCGAGCTGTTCGAGCAGTTGGCCGCCGAATCGAACTTCGATCCGAGGAAAGAGACATGAGCACCCCGACCCCGGTCACCCAGTACGTATTGGTTCGCCGCACCGGATTGTCGCCAGATGCCTTCGCCCAACGTACCGGGCTGCACCCGGACCTGGCACGAAAGCTTGTGGCTCTCGGCCTGCTCGACGCCCACCGCGACACCGGCGGAGAGATGTCGTTCGAACCATCCGAAGTGGCCCACGCCGCCCGCATCCAACGGCTGCGGACCGGTCTGGGCCTGAACTACTCGGCAATCGGGCTCGTGCTCGATCTGCTGGATCGAATCGAGAAACTCGAAGCAGCTTCCCGCAGAAGGAGGACACCCCCATGGACACCGGCAGCCTGACTGAAAAGTCACGAGAAGCCCTGCAGGAAGCCCAGAACGTCGCGACCAGAATGGGTCACACCGAGGTCGACGGAGAGCACCTGCTGCTCGCGTTGGTCGATCAGCAGGAAGGGTTGGTACCCCGACTGCTCGAGCAGGCCGGCGCGAACGTCGATGCCCTGCGATCCGATCTGGAACGTGAACTGTCGCGTAGGCCGAAGGTCAGCGGCCCCGGCGCGACACCCGGTCAGGTGACGATCACCCAGCGCCTGGCCAAGCTGCTCGACGCCGCGGAACGGGAGGCGAAGCGACTCAAGGATTCCTACGTGTCGGTGGAGCATCTCGTGATGGCCCTCTCCGAGGAGGGATCGGCCAGTGCGGCCGGGCGGGTCCTCGCCAGTCATGGGGTCACACGAGACGCCTTCCTCACGGCGCTGACGAAAGTGCGCGGCAATCAGCGCGTCACCTCGGCCACCCCGGAAGGGGCGTACGAGGCGCTGGAGAAGTACGGGCGCGACCTCGTCTCCGAGGGGCGGGCAGGCAAACTCGATCCGGTTATCGGCCGAGATGCCGAGATCCGCAGGGTAACGCAGATCCTGAGCCGGAAGACGAAGAACAATCCGGTGCTGATCGGCGACCCCGGCGTCGGTAAAACCGCGATCGTCGAGGGCCTCGCCCAGCGGATCGTCCGCGGCGACGTGCCCGAGGGCCTGCGCGACAAGACGATCTTTTCGCTCGACATGGGTTCCCTGGTGGCCGGTGCGAAATACCGCGGCGAGTTCGAGGAGCGACTGCAGGCGGTGCTGTCCGAGGTGAAGGCGGCCGAGGGGCGCATCCTGTTGTTCGTCGACGAGCTACATACAGTTGTCGGTGCGGGATCAGTCGGCGGCGAAGGGTCTCTCGACGCCGGCAACATGCTCAAGCCGATGCTCGCCCGCGGCGAACTGCACATGATCGGTGCCACCACTCTCGACGAGTATCGCAAGCACATCGAATCCGATGCAGCACTGGAGCGACGCTTCCAGACCGTTCTCGTCGACGAGCCCAGCGCCGAGGATGCGATCTCGATTCTGCGCGGACTTCGAGAACGCCTCGAGGTGTTTCACGGCGTGAAGATTCAGGACGGCGCACTGGTGGCCGCCGTGACCCTCTCGCACCGGTACATCACCGACCGATTCCTTCCGGACAAGGCGATCGATCTGGTGGACGAGGCGTGCGCCCGGCTACGCACCGAAATCGATTCGATGCCCGCCGAACTCGACGAGCTCACCCGGAAGGTGACCCGGCTGGAGATCGAAGAGGCCGCGCTGTCCAAGGAAACGGACGCGGCCAGCAAGGCGCGCCTCGAAGAGCTACGTAAGGAGCTGGCCGATCTACGGGCCGAGGCCGACGCCCGGCACGCTCAGTGGGAGGCGGAGCGGCAGGCGATCCGGCGGGTGCAGGAGCTGCGGGGAGAGCTGGAACGATTGCGCCACGAGGCCGAGGAGGCGGAGCGCAACTACGACCTCAATCGGGCCGCCGAGTTGCGATACGGCGAGATCACCGCGCTGGAACGCAGGCTCGAGGCGGCGGAGGCGCAACTGGCTACCAGGCAGGGCCGGAATCCGTTGCTGCGTGAAGTGGTCACCGAAGACGAGATCGCAGAGATCGTGGCCGCATGGACGGGTATCCCGGTCGCCCGGCTGCAGGAAGGTGAGCGGGAGAAGCTGTTGAAGCTCGACGAGATTCTGCACGAGAGGGTCGTCGGTCAGGACGAGGCGGTGCAACTGGTCGCAGACGCGGTGATCCGGGCGAGGTCCGGTATCCGTGATCCGCGCCGGCCGATCGGTTCGTTCATCTTCCTGGGCCCGACGGGCGTGGGAAAGACCGAGCTCGCAAAGACGCTGGCCAGTGCCCTCTTCGACAGCGAAGACAACATGGTGCGCCTGGACATGAGCGAGTACCAGGAGCGGCACACGGTGAGCAGGCTCATCGGTGCGCCCCCCGGGTACGTCGGGTACGACGAGGGTGGCCAGCTCACCGAGGCGGTGCGCCGCAAGCCGTACTCCGTGGTGCTCTTCGACGAGATCGAGAAGGCCCACGCCGACGTCTTCAATACCCTGCTGCAGGTGCTCGATGACGGCCGGATCACCGATTCTCAAGGCAGGCAAGTCGATTTCCGGAACACGGTGATCATCATGACCTCCAACATCGGATCCCAGCATCTCCTCGAGGGAGTCACAGCCGACGGCGAGATCAAGCCGGACGCCCGGGAGCGGGTGCTGGCGGAACTGCGCGGGCACTTCCGTCCCGAGTTCCTCAACCGGGTCGACGACATCGTGTTGTTCACCCCGCTCACGCTGCCCCAGATCGAGCACATCGTCGAGCTGCAGCTCACCGAACTTCGGAACAGGTTGTCGGAGCGCCAGATACACCTGGATATCACGCCGGAAGCACGCCGGCTCATCGCCGAACACGGTTTCGACCCGGTCTACGGTGCGCGGCCGCTGCGACGGTACATCGCCCACGAGGTCGAGACCAAGATCGGTCGTGCGCTGTTGCGGGGCGAAATCGAACCGGGTGGCACCATCCGTGTCACGGTGGACGGCGGCGAGCTCGCCGTCGCGTATGCGGAACCCGCCGTCGCGGCGGCCTGAGAAGAGGTGTCGTCATGGAATCCGAGAAGGTGAAGTGCCCGCACTGCGGCAAGGTCAACAAGGTGCCGGCGTCCGGGGACGGAAGACCCCGCTGCGGGAACTGCCACGAGCCGCTGCCCTGGATCGCCTCGGCAGGGGACGGCGACTTCGCGGAGGTCGCCGAGAAGTCCTCGGTGCCTGTGCTCGTCGATCTCTGGGCGACGTGGTGCGGCCCGTGCCGCATGGTGAGCCCGGCGCTCGAGCAGCTCGCCAGAGAACGCGCAGGTCAGATCAAGCTGGTCAAGGTCGACGTGGATGCTGCGCCCCAGACGGCCGAACGGTTCACCGTCCGCGCCGTGCCGACTCTGCTGGTGATGGACCGGGGTGAAGTCCTCGCTCGTCAGGCGGGCGCAGCTCCGGTACCCCAGCTGCGCACGTGGCTCGATCAGGCGCTCTCGGAAAATGCAGGCAAGGAGGCGAAGTCATGACTTATGTCCATGCCGACCCACACGTGACCGCGATCCGGGCCGTGGTGCCCCGGACCCCGCAGGGTTGCGAGGAATGTCTTCGCCTCGGCACCCCGTGGGTGCATCTGAGGCTGTGCCTGACGTGCGGACACGTCGGTTGCTGCGACTCTTCGCCGGGCAAGCACGCGAGCGCGCACGCTCACGCCATCGGCCATCCGATCGTCCAGTCGATGGAGCCAGGTGAAGATTGGCGGTGGTGTTATGTCGACCAGAACTTCGTCTGAGGAGGCCGCACCCGTCGGCGACAGTCCGCCGGTCGACGACGAGACTCCGGATGCGGTCGGAGCATTCCCGCGGCTGACGGACGACCAGGTCGCGAGCCTCGAGACCGGTGGCACGCGTCGATCGGTTCGCGCCGGTGAGGTGCTGATCCGAGAGGGCGCGCCCAGCAACGACTTCTTCGTCATCCTTTCCGGCAAGGTCGCGGTCCTCGACGAGGGCGACGGGGACGGCGAACGCCGGATACTGCGCGTGCACGGTCCAGGCCGCTTCCTGGGCGAGCTCGGACTGCTGGAAGGCCAGGTGGCGTTCTTCACCGCCGAAGCGATCGAGGACGGCGAGGTCCTCGTCGTCCCGGCCGAGCGGGTGCGCGAGCTGGTGGCCCACGATCCCGTGCTCAGCGATCTGATCCTGCGCGCCTACCTGGTGCGCCGGCACCTGCTGATCGGGCTCGGCTCGGGGTTCCGGATCATCGGCTCCTGCTATTCCCCAGACACGTTGCGGCTTCGCGAGTTCGCCATCCGAAACCGATTGCCCCACAGGTGGATCGATCTGGAGCGGGACAAACGGGCGGAGCAGCTGCTGCGCAGCCTGGACGTCGCCCCCGAGGACACTCCCGTCGTGATCTGGCACGGCGAGAAGGTGCTGCGCAATCCGACGAATGCGGAACTCGCACGCATCGTCGGGCTTCCGGTCCCGGACTCGGTCCCGGACGCAGCCCAGGACGTGTGCAACCTCGTCGTCGTGGGCGCCGGACCGGCCGGTCTGGCCGCGTCCGTGTACGGCGCCTCGGACGGTTTGAACACGGTGACACTGGAGTCGATCGCCGCCGGCGGCCAAGCCAGTACCTCCTCCCGGATCGAGAACTATCTGGGCTTCCCAGCAGGGGTCTCCGGCTCCGAATTGGCCGAGAGGGCCGTAATCCAGGCCGGGAAGTTCGGCGCCCGCATCCTGGTGTCGGCGGAGGTGACCGGTTTGGGATCCGAGGCCGGGAACCATGTGCTCAGGCTGGCGGACGGCGGCGCGGTTCGCGGCCGGGCCGTCGTGCTCGCCACCGGGGCACGATATCGCAAGTTGGCCGTTCCAGGGATCGAGGCACTGGAGGGGACGAGCGTGTACTACGCCGCGACCCATCAGGAAGCGCGGATGTGCGGCACCGACCCGGTGGCTATCGTCGGCGGCGGAAACTCCGCCGGCCAGGCCACCGTCTTCCTCGCCGACCATGTATCCCATGTTCACCTGCTCATCCGCGGCGACGACCTCGGAAAGAGCATGTCCCGATACCTGGTCGACCAGATCGAGCACCACCCGCGCGTCACCGTGCACCGGAACACCGAGATTCGTGCGGTGCACGGCGAGAAATACCTCGACGAAATCGTGGTCGAGGACAATCGCACGGGCGACCAGGACACGATCCGGGTACATGCCCTGTTCGTCTTCATCGGGGCGACGCCGCACACCGGGTGGCTGGCCGACGCGATCGCACTCGACGACCACGGCTTCGTCCTCACGGGCATGGACGCGGTCCACGCCCGAGGAGACGGCAACCGGCCGATCAGCGCCGGGCTGTCCAGGACGCTCGAAACCAGCCGGCCCGGCCTGTTCGCGGCGGGCGACGTCCGCCGCGGCTCGGTGAAACGAGTCGCATCCGCAGTCGGTGAAGGAGCGATGGCGGTACGCCAAATCCATGAATACTTCGAAAGGAGCTGACGACATGCCAGTGATGGGCACCGTGAAATTCCAGCGGTTCTTCCGGGCAGCGGCTGGACTACAGGTCGACCGGAACGACCTCAAGCGCTATACGGATTTCATCGACGACAAGATCTACGATTTGATCCTCATCGGCAAAGCCTCGGCAAAGGCAAACCTGCGTGACGTGATCGAACCGTGGGACCTGCCGATCACCAAGGGGCTGCAGGAGAGCATCCACCGGTTCGAAAAACTGGACGAGGAGATCGAACTACAGCCTCTGCTCGATCAACTGACGGCCCGGCCGCCCTTGGACGTGGCTCTCTCCGAGGAGACCGAGCAGCGACTGCCGCTGATCGCCGGAGGCTTGAGCGTGGCGCTGGCGCATACCTTCGTCACGGTCGAGCCGGACCGCAAGAACCCCGGCACCGCCGAATGGAACGTCGCCTTCGACATCTTCCACCTACTGCTCTGACCCCGGGACCCTACGTCCCGGCAAACCAGAGGGTTGCCGGGACGCGAGGCATTCGTCCGGAGTCACGTACTACCGGTTGTCGCCCACCACATCGTGTGATCGTACGGTTGAGATTTCCATGGACGACCGGGCAGCTGTGGCCGCCGGCGCTGTCTGTCCCTGCTTTGCGACAGTCGCAACCCGAGGCGGCCGCGCTTGGACGCCTTCATCGCATCCCCGGTCGGCGCCTGGTTCTCCGCCGACAAAACGCGGCGCTCGAGCTCGGCATACACAAGCTCTAGCAGCAGTTGCACCGCTTTGGGGGCATTGTCGACGAGCGGCCGCCGGACGGTCGTCAGGCCGGCGGCTCGCGCGCGTCGAGGACGAACAGGTCGGATAGCGCGACGACCGCCATCATCGGAACTCATTGGCAAGATGTGAGGGCCGCCGGACCCTGCGCCTGACGATTTCCGCGAGATCCGCTGTTGGTCGACCTGTCCGCCGTTCGCGCGCGTGATCAGGACAGTGTGAATGCCTTGTACCCGGCCGCGACGTTTTCCTCCCAGTGGTCGAAGTAGGAAGGAAGGCCGCCAGAGTAGTTGAGCATCTGGCTCGGCTTACCGGGAATGTTTGCCCCGTGATACCAAGACTTGGCCCGCGGAAAGAGCGACATGTGGAAGACTTCCTCCACGTGCGCCGTCCATGATTGCTCTGCGTCCTCGCTGGTCTCGAACCGCTGGTATCCGCCGTCGCGAACGTGGGTCAGGAAATCGACAACGATCTCTCCTTGCACCTCCGCACAAGTGGGCCCGTTGCAGAATCCGGCAGGGCTCTGCGGGCCGTACACGAACATCAGGTTGGGGAATCCTGCAGTGGCGAGTCCCATGAAGGTATCGAGCCGCTCGGACCACTTGTGGCTCAGGAGTTGATCATTGGTTCCTCGGATATCGATCGACGTGATGCCACCGCGGTTCGCGTCGAAACCTGTCGCGAACACCAGGATGTCGAACTCGCGTAGACCGGACCTGGTCTGGACCCCCGTCGGGGAGATCCGCTCGATCGGATCCTCGTTGACGTCGACGATGTCGACGTTCTCCTGGTTCACCACATCATAGAAGTTCTGCTCCAGCGAGGGTCGCTTCGTCCCGAACGGATGGGGCGGATCCTTCGGGGCAAGCTTCTCGGCCTTGACCGGGTCGGTGACGCGCTGATGGACCTTGTTGCGCCAGAAATCGTACATGGTGCGGTTCGCGTGTTCATCGAGCAAAATATCTTGATAGTTGGCGAGCCATAGCTCGAAACCGCCGGTAGCCCACATCTGTTCGTAGGTGTCAGCTCGCTCTTCGTCCGAGACTTCGAACACGCTCTTCTGGATGAAGTCCATATCGAATCCGGCAAACGACCTCCGGCGCTGGGCAAATCGCTCGGGAAGGTGCTCCTTCAGCTTCTCCTTGAGCTGGCCTGTCAACTGTTGCTGCCGCATCGGCAGCGCAAGGTTGGGCGTCCGCTGGAAGATGGTGATCTGTTCGGCATCTGCGGCGGCCTCTTGGGTGACCTGAACGCCGCTCGACCCGGTGCCGATGATCCCCACGCGTTTGCCGGCCATGTCCAGACCTTCTTGGGGCCACAGAGCGGTGTGGTGAGATTCACCGGCGAAGCTGTTGAGCCCTTTGATGTTGGGAATGTACGGCTTGGCGCCGAATCCAGTGCAGATCACCACAGACCTGGCACGAAGCGTCCGGCCGGTATCGGTGCGCACTGTCCATTGGTTCCGCTCGCCGTCGAAGTCCGCAGACGTCACCCGGGTACTGAAGATGATGTCTCGAGACAGATCGAGCTTGCCGTCGACGTAGGCGAAATAATCGCGCACACCGGACCACGACGGGTAGAGCTCATCGTAACTCCAGTCCTTCCACAGGTCCTCGCGTGAGTACTGATAGATCTGCCCAGTGCTGTCGGTTCGAGCACCCGGGTAGCAATTCCAGTACCAGATGCCCCCAAGCGAGTCACCGGCTTCGACGACCTTCACCGAAAATCCGCGTGAACGAAGTTGATCGAGTTGATACAGACCCGCGAAGCCGCCTCCGACGACGAGAACGTCCAAGACGCCGTTCGTCTCGTCGAGCTCCCTCGGATCGATCGATATCGTGGCCATGCTGCCTCCTTGAGTGAAATGCCTGGGACCCGCGCCGAGGAGCAGATCGATGTGTGCCAGACCGGCCCGTTCGTATGACCGACATCACATACGCTAGGGCCGTTCGAGAACCCGGGACTGTCCGATATCGATCCACCGGACACGCGGAACGCACCGGGCACACGTGCACGCACGCCTCGCGTGGCGAACGGCCAATTCATCAGAGGGCATCCACCCTGCGACTACAGCAACCGGTCTTCGACCGGAACAGTGCCTGTAGCGAATCCCCACACTCCTGCCCAACTCTGCACGTAGAGAATGGAACTCAGCTCCTGTGCCGGCATCCACGCCGACCTCGTGGCACCGTACCTTGTCCACCTCACCAGTGAGGAGCAGAAACAGCGCTGGCTCCCGAGGTTATGCAGTGGCGAGATGTTCGCTGCGACCGGCATGACCGAGACTCGGGTGGATCATCAGGCTTCGTTGAAGACGACCGCGGCCAAGGACGGGAAGGATGGATCCTTCACGGAGCCAAGGCATTCATCACCAACGGCTACTCCGCCGACCTGGTGGTAGTTGCCGCACGCACCGCCCACAAAAGAAGTCCCCCGGCATCACACTGTTCGCAATCGAAGCCGATATGAAAGGCTCAGCGACCTCGCCCACGCAGCGCAAATCCTCGACGAAATCGTTGAGTACTGCAAGAACCGCAGAGATTTTGGCAGTCGATCGGTCAGTTTCAGCACAGTGGGTTGCCCCGCGCCGATCTCGTTACTCGGATCGAAGTCGCCCGAGCATTCATCGATCAGTACGCGATTGCCCACGTGGGCGCTGAGTTGACGCCGATTGACGCTGCCAATGCCAATGGTGACGACGTGATCGCCCACTGCGTCCAAGTCCAATTCGGCAGGGCTATATGAACGAGTACCGGTTGACCCGCGCTTGGCGTGATGCTCGCGTCACCAAAGATCTGGGACCCACAACACGGGGAGGGCCTGGCCAGCGGTCTCATGGCCCGGTCATCGCGAAATTCCTCTGTTCGAACAGCTCGTGGCTGAGGTCCCCCACCCCAGAACTGAGAGGTGCGTCGCATCGCACAAAGAAGGCGGTGACGGTGCACTTCTCTTCCACCTGCGCGGCCGTCGTTCAGTTGGCCGGTCGCGACGGGGTGGCGATGATCTCCTCGGCGGGCGCCCCCGAACCAGCCTCGACCGTAAGAGAGAAGCGCCGGGTTCGCGAGGCCAGCGGCGCTGTGGCACTGCCCCGATCACAGCTGATCGGCCACTAGTGGGCTCGTCGACACTGCTCGGATTTCGTTGGCCGGTAGCAGTGACGATGAAAGGTGCTCCCGTATTCCGCGAGCGGCATCACAGCCTATGTCTCAGCGGCGCTACCGCTCTATCCAGTCGGTGTAGAAGTCAGGAAGGTCGGTGGATACGCGTCCGTTGAACTGGGGCTTCCTCTTCTCTCGGAATGCTTGGACACCTTCTTTTCCATCTCCGATACTGGTGTAGAACATGGCGAGTGAATCGATGCGGTGTGCCTCGGCGGGGTGATCGAGAAGCGCGTTGCGGTACATCATCTGCCGGGTCAGGGCGGTCGCGACACGCGACCGATCGCGAGTGAAGCGATGTGCCAGTGCAAGCGCGGCATCGAGAAGGTCGTCCGGCGAGTGGACCGAGCGAACCAGGCCGATCTCGGCCGCGTCGGCCGCGTCGAGGATGTCAGCGGAGTACACGAGGTCGAGTGCGGTATCGAGTCCGACGATCCTCGTCAGGAACCAGGTCGAGGCTGCTTCGGGTGTGATCCCGAGGCGGCCGAAGACAAACCCGAATCGTGCTGCTGTGGAGGCGAGTCGGGCGTCCATGGACAAGGTCAGGGTGGCTCCGATGCCCACGGCGGGGCCGTTTACGGCGGCGATCACGGGTTTGAGGCAGTCGAACACCGCAAGTGTGACCCGACCGCCGGTGTCGCGGACGCCGCGGACAATGACCGGGTCCTGCAAGTCACCCATATCGTGGAGGGTCGGCTCCAATGTCTCGTCGAGGCCGAACACGTTGCCGTCGGTCGTGAGATCCATACCGGCACAAAACGCACGGCCCGAGCCGGTCACTACCACGGCGTTGACGTCGTCGTCGTCATTGACGGCCCCGAAGAGGTGCTCGAGCTCATCAGCCATGGTGATGGTGAAGGCGTTGAGCAACTCCGGTCGATTCAGCGTCACGATGAGCACGCCGTCGCGCAGCTCGAGGGCGATCGTCTCGTACTCGACATCCACGGTGCGGATCATCGGACGGCACCCGCAAGTTGGGGAAGTCTGTTCACGATCAGATCATGGGCTTGGTTGACCGTGCCGGTCACGATCTCCTCGCAGGTGAGGATCTCGTCGATCAGTCCCTGTGATTGCCCGGCCCACCACAAGCCGGCATCCACGTCACCGCCGGCCAGAACCTTCTGGCGACCGCGCACCCCGGAGGCCAGATCGGCGACGTCGTCGAATGTTGCGTTCGGAAGCGCGGAGATCTCGGAAATTCTCTCCGAGATGGAGTTGCGGGCGACGCGGGCGGTGTTGTTGAACTCTCGAAACACCAGTTGCGTGGATCGTTCGTCGTTGACGGTGATCTGGCGTTTGACGTTCTCGTGGACCGTCGCCTCTGTGCTTGCGACGAATCTGGTTCCCATGTTGATAGCGCTGGCCCCCAATGCCAGAGCCGCCGCCAGGCCGGCACCATCGGCGAATCCGCCGCTGGCGATGACGGGGATCGACAGTTTGCGCGTGGCGGCAGGGATCAGGACGAGACCGGGAACGTCGTCGTTTCCGGGATGGCCGGCACATTCGAACCCGTCGACGCTGACCGCGTCGACTCCAAGCTTCTCCGCCTTCAGCGCGTGGCGCACGGAGACGGCCTTGTGGATTACCTTGATGCCGGCGGCGGCGAAGGCGTGCAGATGGGGAGCGGGGTTGCTACCTGCCGTTTCGACGACGCCCACGCCGGAGTCGATGATGGCAGCGCGGTAGTCCTCGTAGGGAACAGGTTTGAGGGTTGGCAGGATCGTCAGGTTGACACCGAAGGGTCGGTCGGTCATGGACCGACACCTTGCGATCTCCTCGGCCAAGGCTTCGGGTGTCGGCTGGGAGAGAGCGGAGAGGAATCCGAGAGCACCCGCGTTTGCGACGGCGGCGATGAGGTCGGCAGTGCCGACCGCAGTCATGCCGCCACAGACGACGGGATGCTCCACGTCGAAGATCCGTGTGAAGGAGGTAGTGAACACCCCGGGGCTCCTTGGTCAGTTGAAATGTGAGATCAACGCCGGACCCGCTGCGGGAGAGGGTTCCACAGCGGGATCCGGAGGGTCAGGGGCGGCCGGCGTGTGGTACGTCCACTTCGGTGGCGAGCATGCGCCCCAGACGGGTTGCGGTGCGTTCGGTCTCGTCGAAATTCGGTGCGACGCACAAGAACAGGGTGCGTCCGTCGTCGCCGCCGAGCGCAACGGCGAACACCCCGTCGGGTGCGGTGCTGACCTCGTCGAGGATTTCGCCGCCCTTGACTATCCGCACCGCTCGGTTGTTCGCGGCATCGGCAATCCACACGGCGCCTTCGGCGTCGAGGGTCAGACCGTCGGGCACGATCGTGGCGGCCTCGAGTCGTGTGCCGACGTCGGGCTCGGCACCGAGGTCTCCGTAGCCGACCCATTCGATTCGCTCGCCGAGCGTGCCGTCCGGGTGGATGTCGAATGCCGAGATCCGATTGCCGAACAATTCGTTGACCAGCAGGGTTGAACCATCGGGAGTGATGACCATGCCGTTGGGGAATGACAGTCCGTCGGCGACGATGGAGGCGCTTCCGTCGGTGTCGACGAGGACGACAGTGGTGTGCTCGTGTGGCGCCCCACCCATGAGGTCGAATCCGAAGTTGCCCACGTAGGCCCTTCCCTGGGCGTCCACGACCATGTCGTTGGCGTGGCCACCGCATAGGTCGCGGATGTCGGCATGCTCGACGAGTGTGCCGTCCGACTCTTGACGCAGCACCTTGCGGTCCTTCATCGACACGATCAGCAGCCGCCCGTCCGGTAGCCAGCCGAGCCCAGAGGGTTGGTGCGGGACCGTCGCGACAAGTTCGATGCTGCCGTCGGCGTTCACGGCATTCACGGTGTGGGTGTAGAAGTCCGCAAACCATAGACGTCCGTCATGCCAGCGGGGGCCCTCGAGGTACGAGTAACCGTCGACAATGGTTCGCAGCGTGTATTCGGTCATGGTTGTGCCCCTTTAGATTCGGAGTCGTTTCGGGCTCGGCATTTCAAACCCGCGTTTCTACCACTGTTGTCGGCTGAGTGATCAAGCGAATGTCCGAAAATGCAACACCACGTTGGGGCGAGCGATGACTCGTTATAGGACACCTTGTGCCCGACGGGAGGTACAGGATCGGCCTATTACGTGGTCGCAGAGTTGGCATCCATCGAGGACCCGACTTGGAGCAATCTGATGAAAGGCGGTAGGACCGGTGGATGGGCTCATGATGAGTAGTCAATTGTCGGTGGCGAGGCTGCTGTGGCGCGCCGAGAACGTGAATGGCGCTCGGATCAACACGGCCTGGACTTCGGACGGGGTTCGCAGTTTCACGTACCGGGACCTGGTCTCCGACGTGAGGGATCTGGCCGGTGCGCTCGCATCGATCGGCGTGAAACGCGGGTCCCGAGTCGCAACCATGGCGTGGAATACCCGTCAGCACCTGGCGGCATACTTCGCGGTTCCAGCGCTCGGGGCCGTCCTGCACACGGTAAATCACCGCATGCCAGTCGAACACATGGCCTATACGATCAACCATGTTTCAGATGAGGTTCTGATCGTCGACGAGGATCTCCTCCCGTCGGTAGAGGCGATGCGTGGCCGGATTCCCACGGTTCGCCACCTCATCGTTGTGGGCGACCCCGGTGCGATCGATGACTTCGACCAGGTCATTCCCTATGACCAGTTCGTTTCACGCGCATCCACCCACGGGTCCTTCCAGGAGATCGACGAAAACACTGCGGCGTCGATCTGCTTCACCTCGGGCACGACCGGGTCGCCCAAGGGCGTGGTCTACAGCCACCGGAGCATCGTGCTCCACGCCATGGCGATCAGCACCAAGGGCGGAGTCGAGATCGACGCGGAGCGGGCCTACCTGCTCGCCACCCAAATGTCGCACGTCAACGGCTGGGGTGTCCCCTACGCGGCGGCGCTCCAGGGCGCACGCCTGGTGCTTCCCGGACCGCACCCCACACCCGAGCGGTTCCTGGACTTGATCCACGGCGAACGGCCCGACACCTTCGTCGGCTCGCCAACGGTCGCCGCCCTCATGCGCGACGAGCACCTTCGCCGAAACTGTGGCTACGATCTCTCGGAGCTGAAGACGATGTGGCTCGGAGGGCAGGTGCCGCCGGTCGCTCTGGCGCGGTGGTGGGCTGAGCAAGGCGCCCGCGTCGTAAATGGATGGGGAATGACCGAGACATCTCCGATGGGCACCTTCTCCCCCGGCGGCTCGATGCAGGGCAGGCCACTGCCGTTGTTCGAGCTCCGCGTCGTGGACGAATCCGGCTCACCGCAACACTGGGATGGTCAGACCGTCGGCGAACTGGAAGTACGTTCGCCGTGGGTCGCCCGGGAATACCTGGACGATCCACGAACGCCGGACAGCTTTCGAGACGGCTGGCTGCGCACCGGCGATGTGGCGACCGTTCACCCAGATGCCGGCCTGCAGATCAAGGACCGCGAAAAGGACCTCGTCAAGAGCGGTGGGGAGTGGATCTCCTCGGTAGACCTCGAGAATGCGCTCATGCTTCATCCTGCTGTCTCGGAAGCCGCCGTCATCGCCATACCGGACGACACATGGCAGGAACGCCCCCTCGCGTGGCTCCGGCTGGACGCCGACGTGACCGACGAGGAGCTCCGGACGTTCCTGGCGACAACACTCCCCCGGTTCTGGCTGCCCGATCGTTTCGTGAGAGTCGATGAGATCCCCAAGACTGCAATGGGCAAGATCGACAAAGCCGACATCAGACGACAGCATCGGGAAAACACAGGTCAGCCCACATCGACAGACCAGGCGAGCACAGTCTCCGATGGTAGCGACCACAACGTTGCAGTCATCCCCACCAGGTCCGATACAACGAGCGGACTGTAGCAAAACGGGACACACCCACAGATGTGAGCCAGGTTACATTGCAAGGAGGGTCAGCTCGGAAAACCCCCTGACCAGTGATGTAAGGTGGCTATGAGTATCGACAAGGCGGGCCGCGAGCCATTGAACGAACGTGAACGATTCTGGACATCAGCGCCATCACGAGAGAGCCAGGAGTTGAGCACCCTCCGACCCGAGATCGAGGCGTCATGGCGGCGGTGTGAAGTTATCGGCGTCTCGTCCGGCGATGGCGACCTTCCCTACACGCCGGACGTCGATCGTGACAGCCGGTTGAGGAGAGCCGCCGATCCCGTGATCGACAACCTCGTCCTACACCTGCAGGACGCCCCCGCAACCATCCTGCTGGCCGATTCCGCCGCTCAGATCGTCGACCGCAGGGCGGGTGACGCAGGGTTGCGAGCGCGTTTGGACCGCGCCTACGTGGCACCCGGTTTCCGCTATGCCGAGGAGGACACCGGCACCAACGGGATCGGCACCGCGTTGGAGGAGCGACGACCGTTCCAAGTCAGCGGTGGTGAGCACTTCCGTGAGGCGCTGCAGAGCCTGGCGTGCGTCGGTGTTCCTATCGTCCATCCGATCACCCGCACCGTGGAGGGGATACTCGACATCACCTCCAACCTGTCGGACTCCAACGCGCTGATGGGCGCCCTGGCGCAATCAGCCGTTCGCGAAATTCAGTCACGCCTCTACGCCGAGTCCTCCGATCGCGAGCAACTGCTTCTCCAGGCCTTCCTGCAGGCCTCTCGACGCGGCTCCTCTGCAGTGGTGTCCTTGAATCAAGATGTCATCATGACCACTCCGATGGCCGCACAGATCATCGACACGTCCGACCAGGCGCTCCTGTGGGATTGGGCATGCCGAATGCTGGCCGGCCGAGACGAGTTCATCGGGGAAGTCAGGCTCGCCGACAACGTCACGGTTTCCGCAACTGCACGTAGAGTCGGAGACGCCCGAACGCCGGCAGGCATCGTCATCGAGATGCGGCCGCATCCCCGCGATACGAAGAAGTCGTCCGCCCGTCAATTGGCGTCGGCCTCCCCCGTCGAAAGACGCACGGAGACTGTCAAGATTCCCGGCCGCAGTTTGTCGACGAAACGACTGCAAACCGAACTCGAGCGACTCGCCGCGATCGACGCACCTGTGCTCGTCACCGGAGAACCCGGCGCCGGCAAGTTCTTCGCCGCGAGCGCCCTCCACCGGATGCAGGATGCCGACGGTCATTTCACCGTGTTCGACGCTGGTACCGCCTCCGTCGACCCCGACGCGTGGATTGCCGGACTGGTCAATTGGAACAAGGTCGACGGAGCCCTCATCATCCGGCATCTCGATCTCCTGCCGGAACAACTGGTCTCCAACGTCTGCGCGATCCTCAGCGAGGCCGTCGACAATCGCGCTCACATCATTGCCACCGCCGGCGAAGGGGTCCGTCAAGGCCCCGCCGGACGACTGTGCGATCACTTCATGCGCCGCATAGAGATCGATCCACTGCGACTTCGGTCCGAAGACATCGCCGACATCAGTGTCGCCTTACTACGTAAACACTCCCCGGACCGCAACGGCCTGCGACTGCAACCCACTGCATTGCAACTGCTGGTCGCGCGGGACTGGCCGGGAAACGTCAGAGAGCTCGAATCGGTTCTGGCGTCATCGCTCCTGCGGTCGATGGGCTCCGACATCGGAGTGCAGCATCTGCCCGACGGATACCGCGACGGTGATCTACGCCGCCGAAATGCCTCGACGTCACTCGAATTGGCGGAGCGTGACGCGTTGCTCAGGGCACTCGTCGAGACCGACGGCAACAAACTACTGGCTGCGCAACGCCTGGGGGTAGCTCGCTCCACCCTCTACCGCAAAATGCGCGCCCTGGGAATCGACGGAAGCCGGTTCCTTCCGCAGTAGTGCCAGGCGATGACGGGACCGTGCCGATCGAGACAGAGCGTCAATCACCGGCTCGTGCCCAGGCCTCGAGCATGCGCCTCGCAATCGAGACTGCGCCGGGCAACAACACGCGCGCATCCGCCGAGCTCGTCCAATCCCCGGCAGCGAGAGCCTCCCGCACCTCCGCGCGGGTGCACCAGAGAGCCTCGCCGATCTCGCCATCCATGAAGACGAGCTCGTCTCGAGGGTCGGCCGTGGCATGGAATCCGAGCATGAGGGAGCGTGGGAAGGGCCAGGGCTGACTTCCGACGTAGACCACATCGGAGACGACGAGACCGACCTCCTCCGCAACTTCCCGTGCCACACAGCTTTCCAGGGACTCACCCGCCTCGACGAAGCCCGCCAGCGTCGAGAAGTTCCGTGCCGGCCAGTTCGCCTGCCGCGCCAGCAGTACTCGGTCTTCCCCGTCGTGCACCAGACAAATGATCGCCGGATCGGTACGCGGATATTCCTCCCGGCCGCACGCCGTGCACACGCGCATCCACCCACCCGAGGTGATCGTTGACGGCGCCCCATCCCGCGCGCAGAAATGGGCGTCGCCCTGCCACGTCAGCAATGCCAACGCTGTGACATACCGGTCGGCGTCAGCAGCATCGAGGAGTGCTCCGTGTGAGCGCAGGTCACCGACCTCGACCTCGGTTCCCGCAGAAAAATCGTCAGCGAGGAACTCGTCCCGCACCGCCCACTCGTGGACCGTGCCACAGACGCCGAGCAACACGGCGCGCGCGGGAGGCTCGGAGTAGAGATCGGCGGCCGGTTCCAGCATCAGTTGTCTGTCGACAAGCCGGACTTGACCGCGACCGTTCACGCGAAGTATTCGGGCATCCGGCCACGCCTCCACCCACGCAGCCGCGTCGTCACGCACCGAGACGGGACGACTCAGGGCACCACGTGACGGGGCCTGCCCGGTATGTTCGACATACACCACTGGATCACAACTTTCGGAAACGAGCGACACTGTCGACCGGACCGTCGTTCGACGAACGACGGTCCCGTCGCGTCTATCGCGAGGCGAATTCGATCTGAACAGACGAATACGATTCGGCCATCACCGAAATGAATTCCTGGACGAGGCGCACATGATCGGGATGTGCCAGGTATGTGCGAAAGTCGGGGACGTCTTCGAAGGTCGCGGAGATTGCGTAGTCGCCGCTGCCGGGCTTGAGGGCAAGATCCCTTCCGTAACGGTATTCCACGACCTCCGGAACATTCTCCGAGACTGCGCTCAGAGCTTCGTGGAAGGACTGAATGTGCTCATCACTGATGTCCTGCTTCCATTTGAACGTCACAACGTGATTCAACATGGTGAGAATCCTCCCTGGATTCGTAATTCGAACGTGGCATGCTCGGAACCCGGATTGCGTCCCGGTCAGATCAGTACAGAGATTGCTCCGCCAATGCCACCGTCTCCGGAGCGTTCTCCACCATGGGGTAGTGCCCGGCTTTGCCCTTGACGGTCTTCAGGTACCCGTTCTTCAAGGCCGCCAACGTGTCCCCGAGATATTCGGCGGTGACGAACGGGTCGCTCTCACCCACGATCAGGGTGGCAGGCCCTTCGTAGGTGCCAATCCGATCGAGGAAGTCGGGACTGGTCCAGTTCTTCAGGTAGGACTCCCAGGTTGCCTGGTCCATCGTCGAGCGGTTGCGGTCGACGAGGTTCTTCAGATCTGTCTCGTCGATGTATGGTGCCAGTGCGCCACGGATGGCTGCACCCGGGTCTGCCCAGGCCCCGGCAAAGGAACCGTAGGCCGCTTCGTCGAGACGGGTACCTGCCGGGGAGACGGGCGTCAGTGCGACGACCGAGGTCACGCGTTCAGGTGCGAGGGTCGCCACCCGAAGCGCTGTGGTGCCCCCCATCGAATGTCCGAGAACGGAAAAGGTCGACCATCCGAGCTGATCGGCGGCGTCGAGGGCGACCGCGGCCATCCCGTCGATTCCGTCGGCCGGTGCTTCGGGACGGTTGACCCCGTATCCCGGAAAGTCGAGGTACGCGTAGGTGAAGCGGGACTGATCCGTCCGGGCGCGGGCGGTGAGCCATACGCTGCTGTCCAGCGCCCAGCCGTGCAACACCAGGATCCGATGGTCACCGCTTCCTTCGATCGCTGCAATCGCGTTCACTGCCGTTCCTCTCTGTCGGCGACGCTGAAATTCCAGCCGTCTGTTGATCACTCCGAATCAAACTAGAACCGCAGGGCGTCGGCGTGTCCGATTGTGAAACACACGCCCGTGACGCCGGGGGCGCGGATGCGTGTGTGATTTTCGGACACTCCCCGCGCCGAACGCACCCATAGGGTGGCTCCACCTGTCGGCTGAACAGACTTGCTCATGACATGAAGGAGAACACCATGGCACTCGATCCTGCGGTCAAGAATTTGATAGACACTTTGAACGAGCAGGGACTGAAGTCGTTCGAGCAGATGAGCATTGCTGAAGTCCGTGGGGTCGTCGAGTCCTTCAGCGACCTCCAGGCACCGAACGCGGTCGTCGCTCGTGTCGTCGACACGGTCTACCCCGGCCCCGGTGGCGACCAGGCAGTGCGTCTCTACATCCCGGAGTCCGAAACACCTCTGCCGATCGTGGTGTACATCCACGGCGGTGGCTGGGTCGCCGGCAGCCTCGACGTCACCGAGCAGCCATGTCGCGCGCTCGCCGCCGATGCGAAAGTCATCGTGGCTGCACTGAGTTACCGGCTGGCTCCCGAGCACAAGTTTCCTGCCGCACCCGAAGATGCGTTCGCGGCACTGAACTGGGTGGTCGAGCACGCAGCCGACTTCGGTGGCGACGGCACGCGCGTAGCCGTGATGGGTGACAGCGCCGGAGGCAATCTGGCCGCGGTCACAGCCCTCCGGGCACGCGACACCGGCGCCCCGGTACTGCGCGCTCAGGTATTGATCTATCCGGTGATCGACGGCACGGCACGATTCCCGTCGCGCGAGGAGAACGCCGAGGGGTACTTGGTCACCACGGCAGCCATCGACTGGTTCTGGGAGCAGTACCTGGCCACCCCGGAAGACGCCGAGAATCCCTACGCCTCCCCGGCCAAGGCCGCGGATCTGGCGGGGCTTCCCTCCACCCTGCTGTTGCTCAACGAATACGAGGTCACTCGGGACGAGGGCGTGGACTACGGCCGGAGGATGGCCGACCAGGGCGTCCCCGTGCAGGTCGAACTGTATGAAGGCCTTGTCCATGCCGTGTACTGGATGACCGGCGCCATTCCGCGCAGCGCTGAACTGCACGGTGCCGTCGTCGAATTCCTCGGCAAGCAGTTCGCCGGCTGACCACGGTGTCCCGGGTCGGCTGCATTACGGTCGTACGCTGCGATCGGACCAACTCCGGGCACCTTGCTCCAAGAGGGCGACCAGCCTGTCGCGCTCCTTCGTGATCACGGTGTGTGGTGCGATGACTCCGACGGCGGCGACGGTCTTGCCGTTCTCACGAACCGCGACCGAGACACCGTCGCCGTCGGTCGACTCGTTGGGGGAGGCGCAGATTCCGGTCTGTTCGATCTCCGGTAGGGCAGCGAAGAACCGCTCGACAGTGTCGCGATCCTCGTCGGGCAGAGTTTGGATGTACGCCCAGAGGTCCCGCTTCTCCATCCCGGCAAGCAGTATCCAGCCGCCGGAGGTACGGATGAGCGATCGCCTCACGTAATTCTCGGCGAGGTACGCGAACTTTGGGTCGGAAGAGCAGTAGTCGACGTAGAAGATGTTCGGACCGACGGCGATCGACAGCACGGTCGTCAAGCCGGAACTCGCGTGGACGTCTTCGAGGTCGGCGTGCGTGACCGTCGAGACTGGCTGCCGTCCGGCGAGGCGGTTGAGTAGATACGGGGCACTGCCGAGCGAGTACCGTCGCTCGTGCTCCTCGAGATAACCCGTCGCAACGAGGCCGTTGACGAGACCTTGCGTCGAACTAATCGGCGCGTCGAGCTCTTTGGCCATCCCACTCAAGGTGAGTCCGGTGCGGGATCGGGCTACGAGCTCGAGTATCGCAGCAATGCGGTCCACGGTTCGATGGCGACTGCGGCCTCGAACATTGAGGGTGTCATCTGATTGCATCACGGCACATTCTCCCTACAGGCACTGCTCCATCCGAGCGGTCACCACCACTCTATCTTACTTATATCTGTAATTCGCTCCCTTATTGCGGAAAACTGCTCAGGCTGACATAGTCCTTGAAGTGCTTTCTGACGCAGCGAAAGAGGTTTCAGTGGAACTCACACCCGGCGCTCTTCATGGTCTGCGCGTCATCGATCTGACGACCGTGATCATGGGCCCCTTCGCCACCGCAACCCTCGCCGACATGGGCGCAGACGTCATCAAGGTCGAGAGCCTCGACGGTGACATGAGCCGAGATATAGGTGCCCGCCGCCATGAAGGTATGAGCGCTCTGACACTCAACCTTCAGCGCAACAAGCGCAGCATCGCGATCGACCTCGCCTCCGTGGAGGGCCGCGAGATCCTCGACGATCTGGTGCGCAACGCGGATGTGTTGGTGACGAATCTACGGCCGCGCTCCCGGCAGAAGTTGGGCATCACCTACGAGCGACTCTCGGAGAACAATCCGGGACTGATCCTCTGCACCGCACAGGCGTACGGCTCCGAGACCGCCTTCCGGGACTACCCCGCCTACGACGACATCGTGCAGGCCGCGTCCGGCGCCGCGAAACTAGCGGAACTCATCGACGGAGAACCTCGTTATGCCCCATACGTCATCGCCGACAAGGTCGTCGGGCTCTACATCGTCATCGCCGTCCTCGCCGCCGCGATGGAGAAGAAGCGCACCGGCCTCGGCCAGGAGGTCGACGTGCCGATGGTCGACGCGATGATCGGCTTCAATCTCGTCGAGCACTTCGGTGGCCACACCTTCGTCCCCGTGGAAGAGAACTTCGGATGGGCGCGCGTGCTGACACCGGAACGAGTCCCGCACCAGACGGCCGACGGCTGGATCTGCATCATGCCGTACTCGGCGAAGAACTGGAACGACTTCTTCATCATCGCCGGCCGCGCCGATCTGGTGAACAACCCCCGCTACGCCTCGGTGAACGACCGCCACACCCACATGGGCGAACTTCTCTCGGCGATCCGTGAGGCCGTCCCGAGCCGGACCACGCGGGAATGGTTGGACTTGTGTCAGACACAGGGAATTCCCGCGTCCGACCTACTCGATCTCGCCCACGCACACGAGAACGCCTACGTCCTGGACCAGGGATTGATCACCAAGCGTGAACATCCCACCGAAGGCGAGTATTACGCCACCCGCACTCCGTTCGCGATGTCGCGCACACCGATTTCGTTCAGCCGACACGCTCCCCTGCTCGGTGAGGACACCTTCACGATCCTCGAAGATCTCGGTTACTCCGCCGACCGCGTCCATGCGCTGGCCGATGCATCCGTCGTCACGGCGACGTCGCCTCAGGCCACCTCCTCCTGAACGGAAGAAACATCATGACCAAGCTCAGACTGGTGCCCCCGGTCTCCAGTGATCCACACGCCATGGACGACTTACGGACCGAAGTCCGTGGGTTTCTTGCCGAGCAGCTCAGTGAAGGCAAGATCCGCCGACAGGTCGACTCCTGGTTGACTGGCTGGGACGAAGACTTCACACGTGCATTAGCCGCCCGCGGATGGCTCGGCATGACCGTGCCGGCCGAGTACGGCGGCCACGGTCGCCGCCACCTCGAACGGTTCGTCGTCACCGAAGAGTTGCTCGCCGCCGGCGCCCCCGTCGCCGCCCACTGGATCGCCGACCGGCAGATCGTCCCGTCGCTGCTGAAGTACGGCACCGAGGTCCAGAAGCACAAGTTCTTGCCGGCGATCACGCGCGGAGAATGCTACTTCGGTATCGGTATGAGCGAACCGGATTCCGGGTCCGACTTGGCCAGTGTGCGCACAAAGGCCACCCGGGTTGACGGAGGGTGGTCTATCACCGGAGCCAAGGTCTGGACCTCCGGTGCTCATCGCGCTGACGCGTTCATCTGCCTTGCCCGCACCGCCCAACTCGATCCCGCACATCGACACGATGGCCTCAGCCAGTTCATCGTCGATCTGCACGCCCCCGGAGTCGACATCCGGCCGATCATGTCGATGAACAGGCAGCACCACTTCAACGAGGTCCTCCTCGACGAGGTCCTCGTCGAGGACGAGATGGTCTTCGGCACCATCGACAACGGGTGGCAGCAGGTCACCTCGGAACTCAGCTTCGAACGCAGCGGCCCGGAGCGATTCCTGTCGACGTTCGTCCTACTCGCGAAGACCGCCGAACAGATGAAGCAGGGAACCTTACCGCGGCATTCGAATCTGGGCCGGTATCTCGCACGGATCGCCGGTCTGCACCAGATGTCGACCGCAGTGGCGGGCGCACTCGAGCGCCACGAACCCGCCGACACCGCCGCAGCCGTGGTCAAGGTCCTCGGGACGTCCACCGAAGGCGACATCGCCGACTTCGCCGACCTCCTCACCGATGAATCTTCGCCTCCTCGGTACACCTCATTGCTCGAGGACGCCATCGTCCAACGCCCGGGATTTACTCTCCGTGGCGGCACCAACGAAGTTCTGCGCGGCGTGATCGCGCGGGGATTGGGGATGCGCTGATGCACGCACCAACCACGGTCGACGCGGACCTCATCGACATGATGTCCGCGGTCTTTTCCGATCACCGGGAACGGAACGGGCCGGAGGACGGTATCGCCACGTGCGATCCCTCTCTGTGGGCACAACTCGACGAACTGGGTCTTGTCCGGCTGACCGGCCGCGAAGAGACCGGCGGCAGCGGCGCAGGCTGGTACGAGGCCGCGGAACTCTTCCGCGCCGCGGCATCACACGGGGTCCGGATTCCTCTCGCCGAACACGACCTGCTCGCCGGTTGGCTCCTCGAAGAAGCCGGCCTACCGATGGATAAAGCGCGCCTCACCGCATGCGTACTAGACGAGAAAGGCGTCGCCCGCGGCGTGCCGTGGGCATCCCAGGCAGACAAGATCGTCACGGTCTGGCGGAAGAACGACACGTACGTCGTCGCCGACCTCGAGACAACACTTTTCGACATCACCTCCGGGTCCAACCTCGCCGACGAACCCCGCGACATCGTTTCCGCCGACACGATCGCATTGTCGGGCACCCCAGTGTCGGACTCGGCGATCCGACAACTCTTTCTGCGGGGCGCCCTCATCCGAGCGCTGCAGGTGTGTGCCGCCCTCGACCGCATCCTCGATCTCTCCGTCGCCCACACCACCGAGCGAGTGCAATTCGGACGCCCACTGGCCAGATTTCAAGCCGTTCAGAACCTGGTGGCTGACATGGCAGCAGAAGCTTCCCTCGCCCGAACAGCGACCGAAGCAGCACTGACGGAAGCGGTCCGCACGCAGTGGTCGAATGAGAACCTCGAACTCCTCATTGCCGTCGCCCGGTCATGTGCTGGACACGCGGCATCGGTCGTCGTCCGTAACGCCCACCAGGTGCACGGTGCGATCGGCACCACCCGCGAGCACAGGCTGCACGAATTCACCAATCCCGCCCTGGCGTGGCGCTCAGAATTCGGATCCGTCCACTACTGGGACGACACTTTGACTACCGCCGCTCTCAAAGCAGGTTGCGAGAATATCTGGGGCCTCATCACCCGCTGAAGTGCCCAGGCGCCACCAGAAGGGGCACCAGTTTCGCGAGCAGACCTGAAAGAAGAACTCCGTGGAAGCATCCAATTCGCATCCACGGAGTTCTTCGGTTTCTCGGGCACGTCACTCGCCGGTGAAGGCGGCAGTTCTCTTCTCCATGAAGGCATTGACTGCCTCCGTGTGATCGGTCGTCTGCTGAACCAGCGCCTGCATGGCAGCGGATAATTCGAGGAGACTGTCGAGGCTTTGGTGCTGTCCCTCGCGGAGGAGCCTCTTGGCCATCCGTACCGAGTGTGGCGGATTGGCGGCCACCCGGCCGGCGAGCGCGCGAGCTTCGTCGAGCAACTTCTCCGGCGCAACGACACTGGAGACCAATCCCCACTCGAGTGCCTTGATCGCGTCGACACGGTCACCCGTCAAGATCATCTCTGCCGCCCGCGCCATCCCGACGGCCTTGGGCAGCAGCCACGCGCCACCGTCACCCGGGATGATTCCGAGCTTGACGAAGCTCTCTGCAAAGAATGCCTTTCCGCTGGCAATGCGGAGGTCGCACATGAGGGCGAGGTCGCATCCGGCACCGATTGCAGGGCCGTTCACTGCTGCGATGAGCGGCACGTCGCAGTTGTACATGATCCGCGGAATCCGTTGTATCCCAGCTCTGTAGCCATCCCGTTGTTCGTGAGGCTTCCCCCCGAACAATCCGCGACGATTCGCCATGTCCTTGACGTTTCCGCCGGCGGAAAACGTCGATCCGGCACCGGTGACGATGACAGCTCGCACACCGTAGTCGGCGTTGACGGCCTCGACGCAGGCGACCAATGCGTCGACTACCTCCATCCCGGAAATAGGATTGCTCTGCGCGGGTCGATTAATCGTCCATGTCTCGATGAACCCGTCGCGTTGGACGAGGACTGGACTATCCATGGGTGTATCTCCCCTATCTTTCACTGCGGATCGATCGTTCGACTGGTGCCCGACCGGCACGCGAACGAACTCGTCGGCGGCGAGCCAGACAGACCGCCGCCGCCGACGAGCACGTTCATCTCTTGCTGCCGAGAGCCTTCGCGTTCATACGCACGCGGCGCGGGCAGACTTCAGGCGAGGCCCAACTTGGGTCGCAGCCACTGGGCAATCCGGCTCACCGCTTGATCCGCCTCGGGTGCCCGTCCCGCGTTGAAGTGAAATACATGCTGTTGCTCATCGACCACGTCGAGCACAACCTCGCCGCTCACCTTCTCGATCAATTCGGCCAACCGACGTGAGTCGTCCAGCAGCGTCTCGAAGCCTCCGACCGATACGTACACCGGAGGGAAGCCGGTGTAGTCGTTGAGGAGGGGGTTCGCGCGCGGGTCCGTTGCATCTGCGGGTTCGGAGAGGAACATCTCCCGCATCATTTCCAGAACCGCCCTCTTGGCCAGTACGTCGACCGCGTCGTTCGATTCGACCGTCAACCCCTTGATCTCCATATCGAGCCAAGGCGAAAGCGTGACGACGGCAGCAGGGGTGGGCAGTTCCAAGCTCGCGAGTTCGAACGCTGTCGAGATCGCGAGATTGGCACCCGCCGAGTCGCCGACAGTCGCCGTGTACTCCGCCTTGTAACCTTGCGTGCGAAGCCACTTGTGGACGGCCATACAGTCTTCGAGTTGGGCCGGGTGCTTATGCTCCGGCGCGAGCCGATAGTCCACGATCAGGGCGTGAACACCCGCCAGTTTAGCGAGGTGTGCTGCGAGCTTGCGGTGTGAGAACCGTGAACCTGTCACGAACCCACCACCGTGGGTGAAGACAATCACGCGGTCCCCGGCGGCCCCCAAAGGCTTGGCCCACGTTGCCGGCACACCATTGGCTGTCACTTCCTCATAGGTGACGTCGATGGGTTCGATGGTCGGAAGATGCCACTCTTCGAACATATCTCGCTGACTGGCGAGGTCCATTCCTTCGGACCGGGTAAGCCACGAAGCGTACAGGTCGTTGAGGAACAGGGATTCTTTGCTCACGGACATGTGTTGCTCACTTTCATCACTACACGAGGGAGGCAAATTGACTGCTCAGGAAAGCGTGAAGCCCTTGTATCCCGCACATACGGTCTCGTCCCACTTGGCCAGGTAGAGGGGAAGACCACCGGGGTAGTTCAGCAACTGCCGCGGCTTACCCGGGACGTTGGCACCCATGTACCAGGAGTCGGCTTTGTCATAGAGCGCCTCGGCCGTCAGCTCGGCGACGTGATCGGACCAGGCAGCATCCGCGTCCGCCTCGGACTCGATGCGGTTCAATCCGTTGTCCCGCATGTAGTCGATGGTGTTGACGACGAGGTCACCTTGGATCTCGGCGCAGCTGGGCCCGTTGCAGAAGCCCGACGGGCTCAGTGGTCCGTAGAGGAAAAGCAGGTTGGGAAATCCTGCCGTTGCGACTCCGAGGTTTGCCCGCACACCATTCGACCACTTGTCCCGGAGCAATGTACCGTCGGTGCCGCGAATGTCGATGGCGGTCAGGCCACCGGTGACGGCGTCGAAGCCCGTTGCATAGACGATGATGTCGAACTCGTGCTCTTCCGATGTGGTCTTCAGCCCGGTGGGCGTGATCGTCTCGATCGGGTCCTCGTGCAGATCGACGAGGCGCACGTTGTCCTGGTTGAAGATGTCGTAGTACGTCTGCTCCAGCGAGGGACGCTTCACGCCGAAGGGGTACGCCTTCTTCATCGGCGCCAGCTTCTCGGCAATGACCGGGTCGTTGATCCGGGCACGCGTCCGGTCACGCCAGAACTCGTAGGCCGTGTCGTTTGCGTCATCGTCGACGAAGACGTCTTGGTACGTTCCGAGCCAGAACTCGAAACCGCACTCCCACAGTCGCTCATAAGTGGTGATTCGCTCCTCCTCGCTCACCTCGAGGGCTGACTTGGGTATGAAGTCGAAGTCGAAGCCGGAGAATGACGCCGAACGACGACTGAATCTGTCCGCCAGATCGAACTTGATCTTCGCGTTGTCCTCGTCGGTGAGCTGGCGCTGTCGCATCGGGAGCGCCTGAACGGGGGTGCGCTGGAAGATGGTCAGCTGTGCGGCCTTCTTCGACGCCTCCTGAGCGACCTGCACACCGCTTGCGCCGGTACCGATGATGGCGATTCGCTTTCCCGCGAATTCGATTCCGCCTTCGGGCCACAGACCGGTGTGGTGGTTGATCCCTGCGAAGCTGTCCATTCCCGGGAGCTTCGGGAAGATCGGCTTTGCCGCGAATCCGGTGCACAGAACGAAGTACTTGCAGACGAAAGTGCTTCCGTTCTCCGCGGTCACGGTCCAGGTGTTCGCCGTATCGTCGAACTCGGCGGAAATGACCCGGGTGTTGTAGTAGATGTCCTTGCTCAGATCGAGCTTCGCGTCGACGTACTTGAAGTAGCGGCGCAGTTCGTCACCTCCGGGATAGAGCTCGGAGAACGCGAATTCATCCCATAGGTCGGGGCGCGTGAACTGGTAGATGGGACCTTCGCTGTCCACTCGGGCACCCGGGTAGCGGTTCCAGTGCCAGATTCCGCCCAGACCCTCACCCGCCTCGACTACTTTCACCGAATAGCCTCGACTCCGCAGATTTTCGAGCTGGTACAGCCCGGCGAATCCGGCTCCTACAACGAGAACGTCGAGTACTTCGGTCACGGCCGGTGCGGCAGTGCTCATGTTGGTCTCCTCTTGATGCCAAGGGCTACTTGGGGGTTTGGCGATTGCGCTCTGTGTCGCAGAAAGTGAAGAGCTGAATGCGGGGAAGCTCGTCCGGTCCAGCTTCTAGGTCCAGCGGACATACGCAGTCTTGGTGGTTGTGAAGAAAGTACGTGCGGCCTTGCCCTGTTCTCTGCTCATGCTGCTCGAGCCTTTGAGGCCACCGAACGGCACATGCGGCTCGACACTGCTCGTCTCGCGATTGACATGCACCAACCCCGATTGTGTGCGCCGGATGAAGGTCATCGCCGTCGCGATGTCTCTAGTGAACACTCCAGAGGACAGGCCGTAGTCCGTGTCGTTCGCGGCCTTCAGCGCACCGTCGAATCCATCGACCTCCTGCACGGTCACGACTGGCCCGAAGACCTCCTCCCTGACGAGCCTGCTTGCCTCCGACACCCCGGCCAGGACTGTTGGTGCGATATAACAAGTGTCGGAGTCGAACTCCCTTCCCGTAAGGAACTCGGCGTTCTCGTCGTGGGCGAGTCGCAGGTATCCGGCCACCGTGTCACGTTGCTCCACCGAGGCAAG
This sequence comes from Rhodococcus wratislaviensis, assembly GCF_900455735.1. Taxonomy (GTDB): domain Bacteria; phylum Actinomycetota; class Actinomycetes; order Mycobacteriales; family Mycobacteriaceae; genus Rhodococcus_F; species Rhodococcus_F wratislaviensis. Next base: position 721,702 of record NZ_UAUI01000001.1, read on the forward strand.
GGGCCCGATGTCGGTGGCTTCGTCGTACGGATCACCGACTACGAGCGCGTCAGCGTGCTTCACCAGCAGTTCTCGTAGTCTGGGAGCGACGGCGCGGTCCACGTAGACCCGGCTCGTCGCTGTGCAGCGTTGTCCCGTGTGGAGCATCGCGCTCTTCACGATCTGTAGCGCTGCATCCTCGACATCGGCGTCGGCGAGAACAATGGACGGGTTCTTGCCACCCAGCTCGAGCTGGACCTTGACGTTGCGATCGGCGACGGCCTGACGTAGTCGCGACCCGACGGCACCCGAACCGGTGAATGTCAAGGCTGCGAGTCGCGCGTTCCCGGTGAGTGCCGCCGAAAGCTTTCTACCGCTGCCCGTCACCAGATTGAGGACCCCCGCGGGCAACCCGGCTTCTGCGAGGATCCGCGTCAGAAACACTGCGGATCCGCAGGCCGGTTCTGCAGGCTTCCACACAACTGCGTTCCCGAAACCTATTGCCGCCGCGATCTTCCATGCCGGAAGCGCGAAGGGAAAGTTCCACGGTGTGATTGCACAGACGACGCCGAGCGGCTCCTCTACCGTCATCAGCATCGTGTGTGGATCAGCACTGGGGTACGTCTCTCCACTAGGCTGTAGGATCTCACCGGCGTAGTAGCGGAGAATGGCGACACTTCGCAGGACCTCGGCGCGTGCGTCGCGGATCGCCTTCCCCATGTCTGCGGTGATTGTCAGGGCAGCGTCGTGAACGCGGCTTTCCAAGAGATCAGCGGCAGAACGAAGAAAGTCCGACCGCTGAATTGCTGTCGTCTCGGACCACTCTGGTTGAGCACCGGCGGCGGCCGCATACCCAGCCTCGACATCGCCGGGAGTCGCCGAAGCGTAGATTCCCGTCACACGGCGGAGATCGGAGGGATCTACACGCTCGAAAGTGTCGGTGGCGGTGCTCCATCGACCTGCGATATACAACGTTCTCCCGTCAGCGATCGACGACGACAGTGCTGGGTGGTCCAAGCTCATGGACATCTTGTTTCCCCGATCTGTGTAGGCGCAGAAATGGTTGGAAGTTCACCACCCGGCGCGGACTTGAATTGCCTGATCACCCGTCCACGCAACGCGGCAGGCGTGCCAGTACGAGAATCTTCTCGACTGTTCTGTAGTCCGCACTTTCACCGCGGGCGGGTCGATGTCGGACTTTCCGTGCTCAGTGCAGTAGAGCGACGGTAGTCAAAGTAACTGGGACAATCACTCACTTGTCCCCAAAAGACTTGCACTCAGCACTCTTTGAAGACTCACAGGCATCACAACACGCTGCTGCCTGGCTCTTTTAGCCGGCACCCGGACTGGCGTGGTCCGCCCAGCGACTCGACCTTGTCGACATCCGCTCCCGTTCGCGAATCTACGGCGGCGTAAGGAGGCGTCGAATCGTGTGAGGACGATAGCCAGTGGACCGTCCAGCGCCCCGGCCACCTTACAAACCGATTCAGCAATGACTATCCCAAGTGACCTGGAACACCTTGCAGGGCAAGCATGACATCCAAACCCCGGAAACACAATAGGAGATTAATTTACGTATATAAGCATTTTGCCGAGCAGGGTGGATCCGCGACGAAACCTGGCGGGATCGAGGAGGTGGGCAGCATAGATGATCGATTTCGCCGCCCGATCCTGGAGTCGACGGCTTTGACCGGCACCGAATAGCTTTGTCCAACAATACAAATGAACTGAGCACTCGCTGAGTTCCACATTGATTCCGAGGATTGGTCGAATCGGGCTCCACGGCGTAGACGAGCGATTTCGCCGGCACACCCGCGCTCCACTCACGACCTGCGCAACATACTCTTGGAACAGCCGCGTCCAATCTGTTTTGTGCGCAAAGACTTCGAAACCCGGCCTTCGTAAGCAGGCATGACCGTCGCCCCGGTCCCGACGTCATTTGTCGAGCGAGAAGGCTACCGGGTTGGCAGCTGTGACTGTGGCTGGAACTACAGCACAAGTCGAGAGCGTAAGTAGAGTGCCATCTTTCGCGCCGCACAGGCGAGCGGCGAACAAGGCTGCGGCAGTGAAACACCGTTCGTAGGAAAGAGGGAACTTCACTGCCGTGGCTTGAACTCACTGTTCAAGTTCTTACGGATCCGGATTTGGTCGCCAAGGTGATCGACACCGTCGGCCTGTACTCGAATCCACAGACAACACCCTCGTGCTGTGCGTGGACGAAGAAGTAGCGGATTCGGGCCATGGGCCGGACCGCACCGATGCTGTCGATGCGGATCGGCTCGCTCGGGCAGCGCAAACCGCGACATCGCCTTCAGGAGTTCCTTCTATTCCTCAAACACCTCGCCCGCGCCTACTCGGAGCGGCAGCTGTATCCGGTGAAGGCCAACGACGCCACCAGGCCGAAGTCCGGGAGTGGCTGACGAAAATCCTCGTATTCATGTATTCCACGCCCACCTCGCATCATGGATAAACCTTGCGGAGGTGTGGTTCAGACTATTCGAACAGCAGGCCATCCACCGCGGACCTTCAGCTCCGTGAACGAGCTGACCACCAAGATCCGCACCTTTGTCAACGGATGTAACACCCGCTGTGCGCCGTTCGTCTGGACCAACACCACCGACCAAGTACTTACCGAAGGCAAACCGTAAAGATACTTCGACAACGAGCCACCAGGGACTGAGCGTGCCGCATTGTCTTTAGATGCCGACGAGAGGGCCTATGACTGGATTCCATTGGTAAATGCGCTGCTCTACGACGACGCCCTGCTTGACGTAAGGATCCTCCGCAAGCAGGGAACGCAAGGCGTCTTCGCTGACCGCTTGGAATACCAGTAGGGCTCCGGCGCCGTCGGCCCAGGCGCCGGCCTCCTGCAGCATGCCTCGGGCAGCGGCATCCTTGACGAAAGTCAGGTGTTCGGCATGCGCAGCTTCTTTGACCGAGGCATCGGTGGTGTACGACCAGATCACAGCGAACAAGGCCATGGTTACTCCTCAAGTGGGGGGATGGGACATGAAACGGCTCCGAATATGCACATGGAGTGCGCACCTGAGAAGGTTAGAAGTACGGATGAGGTGGCTCGTGTCCTATTTCGCAACACTGGGTCTTCTTGAATAATGGGTCGAACCCGGTCTGCGCTCGGCCCCGGTGATCTCATGATCTGCCCGCCCGGACACGACGGCTGGTTTCTCGGTGATGAGCCCTGCGTGTTCATCGACTGGACCGGCGTCGCCCACTACGCCGAACGTAGACGACAGCGCCGTGTCCACCCGCTCATCACGCGCGCGGTGACACGGACCGAAGCGTTCCAGTTCTTGGTGGAGCGGGGCTCCATCGAGATGCTCGGGGCGGAATCAGGTGCGATTAGAGGCCCCTCTTACGCGTGATTACCGGCAGGTCAGTTCGTGGAGCTGCCAAGGTGCGCATCACCGCTCGCCATAGGTGAACACCCCCCCAGATAACCTTCCTTCCTTCCCTCCCTCCACCTACGTCCACACCACGGTTATGGACCTGTTCCGGCTGGACGGCAACGCCGCCCTCGTCACCGGTGCCTCCCGGGGCCTCGGCCACGCACTGGCCATCGCACTCGCCGAGGCGGGAGCCGACATCCTCGCCGTCGATATCGGCGAACTCGACCACGTCGCCAAGGAGGTGCTCGCCCGAGGGGTTCACTGCGCCACCCGCACCGCCGACCTCAGCAACCTGACACCCGACACCGCGGCCGAGCTGATCTCCTGGGCCAAAGCCGAGTTCCCGCATCCGACGATCCTGGTCAACAATGCGGGCATCATCCGCCGCGGCCCCGCGATCGAAACAACGCCCTCGGACTGGTCGGCGGTGCTCGACCTCAACCTCACCACCCCCTTCCTGCTCAGCTCTTCGCAGGAACGAGTGTGAGCACTTCTCCAAACGGAAGATAAGCGGGAGATAAGTAGGCTGCGCAAACCAGGGCCTCGGGTCACCTACCAGGGTAGGTTTTCGGCAATCGAACCATCTTCCCGCCCGGTCGGCGAATCCTTGACCGAGACATTCGTGTAACCGACGAATGCCCGGTCGCGACGCTCCGGATCGGTTATCCCGCAACGGTTCTTCCGATCGCGATCCCATACCTCGAGGAAACACATGCTCTCTTGCACAGCTAAATCCGGACTCGTCACCGGCGCCTCCGGTGGTCTCGGCCGGGCTACGGTCCTGGCGCTGGCCGCCCACGGCGCCAATGTCGTCGCCCTGAGCCGCAACGCCGACAAATTGCAGGAAACCGCACAGATGGCCCACGACCTGCAGGGGACCGTCATTGCCGTACAGGCCGATGTCACCGACGAACCGAGCGTGGTCGACGCCCTCACGCAGGTCGAGACCAGCTTCGGAACGCTCGACTTCGTGGTCAACAACGCTGGGCGTCAGATCGAACGGAGCTTTCTGGAGACCACCAACGAGGACTGGGACATCATCGATGTGACGAACGTGCGCGGCCCCTTCTGGGTGTGCAAATACGCCGCAGCAGCGATGCTGCGACACGGCCGCGGAGGAAGCATCGTCAACATCGCCTCCGTACTGTCGGTAAGGGCCGACCCCATGCTGACCGCGTACACCGCCAGTAAACACGCGGTCCTCGGACTCACTCGCAGCATCGCCGTGACGCGCCAGTTGGCGCGCGCCGGGATCCGCGCCAACGCGGTACTTCCCGGCGACATGAACACCCCGATGGTTCAGCAGTACTTCGCTGCCCACGCCGACCCGGAGCTGGCACGGCACGAAATTTCCTCTGCGTATCCGATGGAGCGCATCGCCGAACCCGCGGAAGTCGCCAATGTGGTGCGGTTCCTCGTGTCGGACGACGCGTCGTTCGTCAACGGCGCAGCCATCGTGGTCGACGGCGGACTCGGCGCGGCGCTGTACACGAACTGACGTCGCGGCAGACACACGAAGACACCGCCACGCGCTTCTCGCTGAGGAGCCGACGACGTTCCTCGGCCGCCCTCCCTGTCAACACGAGCACGGTCGCGGCGCTCGCGGGTGTCAATCCTCTGACGCCGGCGACGAGCAAACTCCGACAAGGCGATCCCACCAGCACAGGTGCGCTGACAGAAGGCCGATTCCGCGTCTCACCGGCGCAGTACGACTGTGACACCGTGTCGAGATCGGTCTCCGGCGAGGGCGGCACGGACTGTCACCACTTCCTGCGCGCTCTCGACCGCGAACTGAGCCGCCGGCAGGTGCGACCGCACTGGGGGGAAGTGCACCCTGGACAGGTAGAGCCGAGCCCGCGAAAAACAACTCTGCATCTCCAGCGGACATAACGACTGGCCATATTTGGCAGATATCTTACATTACAATGGAGACGCGGACGGCAACGTACAGCGGACGGCAACGTACAAGGAGGCAATCGTGAGGGACTTCAGGCCGGTACGGAGCCGTAGCGCGGGCGGCGACGTCATGCATCAGATTATCGACCGCATCAAGTCTGGTGAGCTGCGCGAAGGCGATGTCCTGCCCGGGGAGCGGGCGCTCGCCGCACAGATGGACGTCTCGCGTCCGACGGTCAGTAGCGCGATCTCCAAGCTCGTCGAGGCGGGCATCCTCCGGAGCCGCCCGGGTCGGCACGGCAATCCCGAGGTGATCTCGATCTGGATTCCCGAGGGCCTCGAGAATTTGCCGGAGGCCGACCCGCTCCAGGCGGACGAGATCTTCCGCATTCTGGAGGCGCGCAAGACCCTCGAGCCGCGCGTGGCGCAGCTGGCCGCCGTGCGTGCCACGGACGAGCACTACCAGCTGATGCAGCATTCGATCGATCTGCTGCGCGCCCACAAGGACCACCTCAGCCGGGCCGCTCAGGCCGAGCTGCTGTTCCATCGGACCATCTGGCGCGCCGCGGGCAACCCGTCGCTCGAGGCGATGATGAAGGGGCTGGAAAAGGAGCTCGCGCCCGTCCACGACATGATGCTGCGCACCCCGGAAGACTACGAATGCGGGGTGGAGTTGCACGAAGCCACTCTGGCGGCCCTCAAGCGGGGCGACCCTGTCGAGATCGAGCAGGAGATGTACCGGCATCTCGGCCACTTCGAGAGCATCGTCGCGGACGTTCTCCAGCGCACCCCGCATCGGCAACTGCCGGCCTTCCTCACTGCGGGAGTCCCCTGACCCGCGCCCTTCCCTTCCCCCTGAGGCGGATGATCTGACGATCATCCGCCTCAGTTGTATTGACCTTGCCAAAAATGGCCAAGTTAATTATCCTCTTGGGTGTGATCGGCGTCTCGGCGCCGCGTGAGTGAACAGACGAGTGAATGCGCGACCTGCGGTTGCCGTCTCGCTCCGGTACAACCCGAGGCCGTTGAGGCCGGGAGGAGATATCCCGATGACAATCGGCGATGGGGCACCTACACCTTCGGATCGGGCGGATGTCCTGATCATCGGCGCCGGCCCGTCCGGTGGTGTCGTGGCCGAGCACATGGCCCGGCACGGGTTTTCGGTGGTCTGCCTGGAGCAGGGACGCTGGGTCAACAGCGGCGAGTTTCCTGCCGTCAAGCCGGAATGGGAGTTGCTGGCGCAGAAGCAGTGGTATCCCGAGCCCAACGTGCGCGGCACCGCAACCGACTATCCGACGAACGTGTCCGAGTCTGACGTCTCCCCGGTGATGTTCGCGGGCGTCGGGGGCAGCACGCTGATCTACAGCGCGCACTGGATGCGCCTGCTGCCCTCGGACTTTCGCGTCAGGACCCTCAATGGTGTCGCCGACGACTGGCCGATAACGTACGAGGACCTCGCCCCGTACTACGACCGGATGGACGCCGCCGTCGGCCTCGCCGGGCTCGAAGGCGACCCGATGTACCCCGACGGCATGGTGCCGCCGCTGCCCCCGCACCCGATCGGCCGGATCGGGCGGATCGCGGCCCGCGGAATGAACAAGCTGGGGTGGCACTGGTGGCCGTCCCCGAATGCCATTGCGTCACAAAAGCATGGTGAGTTCGCGCGCTGCGCCCGGTGGGGCACCTGCGAGACCGGTTGTCCGGAAGGGGCGAAGTCATCCTTCGACCTCACCCACTGGCCGACCGCCATCCGGCACGGCGCCCGGCTGATCACCGGCGCCCGGGTCAGCACGATCACCGTCGACGCCAAGGGCCGCGCGGACGGCGCCGTCTACGTCGACGCCGCCGGACGCGAATACCGGCAGAAGGCCCGCCTGGTCGTCGTCGCCGCAAATGGCATCGGCACCCCACGCCTGCTGCTGCTCTCCGCGCACGGAGGCGCCCCGAACGGGCTGGCGAACTCGTCCGGTCTGGTCGGCAAGCGGCTGATGCTGCACCCGAACGCCGAGGTCACCGGCATCTACGACGAGCCGCTCGACAGCTGGCTGGGGCCGGCCGGGCAGGCCATTCACTCCCTCGAGTTCTACGAGACCGACCCTTCCCGCGGCTTCGTCGGCGGCGCGAAGTGGCAGGTGATGCCCATCGGTGGACCGCTGCGCGCGCTGTCGCTGCACGATCGACGTCCGTTCGCCGAGAAGTGGGGGCCTGCCGTGCACGACCGTATGGACGAAACATTGGGCCGCGGCCTGCAGTGGGGCATCAACTCGCAGGACATGCCGGAGGAGACCAACCACGTCGATCTCGACCCGACGCTCACCGATTCGAACGGAATCCCCGCTCCGCGGATCCGGTACCGGTTGTCGGACAACACGAAGAGGCTCTTGCAGTTCAACCTCGAACGCGCCGTCGAGGCACACGAGGCCGCCGGAGCGGTGCGCACGGTGGCGACCGACCTGTGGCCGGAGCAGCCCGGACACCTGCTGGGCACCGCCACGATGGGCACCGACCCCGCCACGTCGGTGGTCAACGAGTGGAACATCGCGCACGACGTGCCGAACCTGGCGATCGTCGACGGCAGCGTGATGCCCACCTCGGGTGCGGTCAACCCGACCGCGACCATTACGGCACTGGCGCTGCGCGCCGCCGAACACCTGACGAACAACGCACGCTGGCAGGAGATTTCCGAATGACCCACCTGAGCGAGCAGGAACGGCAAACGCTCTGGCGCGTCGCCGACGTCCTCATACCCGCCACGACGACCCGGCCCAGCCTCCGCGACGCCGACCCCGAGTGCATCTGGCTCGAGCGAGCTCTCACGGCACGCGCGGACCTGGTCGGTGCGCTGCAGGCGGAGCTGGCACTGCTGGCGACGGCCTCCGATCTCGAACCGGCAGTCGTCGACCTGCACGAGAGCGACCGGGCTCGGTTCGACGTGGTGGCCACCGCGGTCAGTGGCGCCTACTACCTGGCCCCCGAGGTGCGTGGCCTGATCGGTTACCCCGGTCAGCATCGCAACCCGCCCCGACTCGAAGAAGCCGCCGAGGAACTCTCCGACGAGATCTTCGAGGCAGCGATGAACTATCCCGGCTCCTACCGGCCGACACCTCGATAGCCCCCCGCCACCCATCACACCTGCCTCACAGCAAAGGACTCCACCCATGACCCTCTCCACGATCGGCTCCGACCAGCGTTCGGTTCTCCACAAGCTCGCGGGACGAGTGACCGGCAACTTCATCAACGGCCGCTGGACCCCGTCGAACTCGCCGGAGACCATCACGGTGCTCGACCCGTCCACCGGCCGCGAGATCGGAACGGTCCCGGCCTCCTCCGCTGCCGACGTCGACGCAGCGGTCGCCGCCGCCCGCGCCGCGCAGCCCGGATGGGCGGCCCTCACCCCCGCCACCCGCTCGAAATTCCTGCTCGACATCGCCACCCTGACCGAGGAACTTCTCGAGGAGATCTCGATCATCGAGGCCGTCGATGCGGGCAAGCCGATCACCGCGGTCCGGGACGAGGAACTGCCCGGGGTGATCGACGCGATGCGGTTCTTCGCCGGCGCCGCCCGCACCCTGCCGGCCCCCTCCAGCGGCGACTACCTCGAGGGCGTCTCCTCGATCATGCGCCGCGAACCGATCGGCGTCGCCGCAGGCATCACCCCGTGGAACTACCCGCTACTGCAGGCGGTCGCGAAGGTGTTCCCCGCGCTGGCCACCGGCAACACCTACGTCCTCAAGCCCGCCGAGACCACTCCGTACTCGACCGCGTGGCTCGCCGAGATCGTCGCCCGGGTGCTCCCGGACGGGGTGTTCAACGTGGTTTTCGGCACCGGCGCCGTCGCCGGTGACGCACTGGCCCGGCACCCGAAGGTCGACGTGGTCTCCTTCACCGGATCCATCGACACCGGACGCAAGGTCGGTATCGCGGCCGCCGACGGCGTCAAGAAGGCCATCATGGAGCTCGGCGGCAACTCCCCGGTCATCGTGTTCGGCGACGCCGACCTCGAATCCGCACTCGATGCGATCGCGACCGGCGGGCTGTACAACACCGGCCAGGAGTGCATGTCCGCAAGCCGGGTCATCGTGCACGCGCCCCTGCTGGACGCGGTCGTCGACGGCCTGAAGAAGCGGTGCAGCCGGGAGAAGCTCGGTGACGTCCTCGACCCCACCACCACAGTGGGTCCGATGAACTCGGCCCTGCAGCGTGACCGGGTGCTCGCCAAGATCAACGGCCGCAGCACCGGCGCCCAGGTGGTGTCCGGCGGCGAGAGCTGTGAAGGCGACGGGTTCTTCTTCCCGCCGACGATCGTCGTCGGAGTCGCCGACGACGAAGAACTCGTGCAGGAGGAGATCTTCGGGCCGGTGTTCACCGTGCAGACCTTCGAGACCGAAGAGCAGGCGATCGCGCTGGCCAACGGCACCCGGTACGGGCTGGCGTCGTCGGTGTTCACCAGCAACGTCGGTACCGCCACCCGCGTCCAGAACGCGTTGAACTTCGGCACCGTGTGGGTCAACAACCACCTGGTGTTCGCCGCGGACCTGCCCGTCAGCGGATTCGGGGCGTCCGGGATCGGCACCGAGAACGCCGAGGCCGGACTGCTCGAATACACCCGCCTCAAGCACGTCATGGTGGACAACCGCTAACCGGCCGCCGCGACCCTGACCCCACCATCCCTCCCCTGACCGAAGGAATCACTGTGGCGCAACACATTTGGGACCGCCCCGCGCAGTACATCGGTGGCCGTTACCGTGACGGCAAATCCGCCGACACGTTCGACGTGCTCGACCCGTCGACCGGTCAGGTCGTCGTCACCGGCCCCCTGGCGTCGACAGAGGACGTCGACGACGCCGTCACCGCGGCCACCGGCGCCCTACCGGAATGGGCCGGCGCCACCCCTGCCCACCGCTGCGAGGTGATGACCCGGTGGGCCGGGGAACTGGAGACGATCGCCGATCAACTCGCGACCGTGGAATCGGCGCAGGCCGGTAAGCCGATCAAGCTGACCACCGAGTTCGATGTGCCGGGCAGCATCGACAACGTCGCCTTCTTCGCCGGCGCCGCGCGCAACCTCGAAGGCAAGGCCTCGGGCGAGTACTCGGGCGATCACACCTCGAGCATCCGCCGCGAACCGATCGGTGTCGTCGGATCGATCGCGCCGTGGAACTACCCGCTGCAGATGGCCGCATGGAAGATCCTGCCCGCGGTCGCCGCCGGTAACACCATCGTGCTCAAACCCGCCGAGATCACCCCGCTGACCTCGTTGCTGTTCGCCGAGGCCGCCACCCGCGCCGGGATCCCGGACGGGGTGATCAACGTGATCACCGGAAAGGGCACCACCGCGGGCAACGCACTGGTGACCCACCCGGGTGTCAGCATGGTCTCGTTCACCGGTTCCACCCCGGTCGGACACCGCATCGCCGCCGCCGCGGCCGGCAAGAGGCTGCACCTGGAACTGGGCGGCAAGGCCCCATTCGTCGTCTTCGACGACGCCGACCTCGACGCCGCCATTCAGGGCGCGGTCGCCGCGTCGCTGATCAACACCGGCCAGGACTGCACCGCCGCGACCCGCGCATACGTGCAGCGCCCACTGTTCGACCGGTTCGTCGACGGTGTCGCCGCGGTGATGGACACCGTCCGGCTCGGCCCCACCACCGACCCGTCCACCGATCAGGGGCCGCTGGTCTCGCGCCGTCAGCAGGAACACGTCGCCGGATTCGTCGATCGCGCCCGCGCCGGCGGGGCCACGATCGTGCGGGGCGGGACCATCCCGGGCGGCGACCTCGCCGACGGCTTCTACTACGAGCCCACCCTGGTCGTCGGCGCCGGACAGGACAGCGAGATCGTGCAACAGGAGATCTTCGGGCCCGTCCTGGTCGTGCTCCCCTTCGACCACGACGACGAGGGCATCGCGCTGGCCAACGACACCCCGTTCGGTCTCGCGGCCTCGGCGTGGACCCGGGACCTGTACCGGGCGCAGCGCGCCACCCGCGACATCGCCGCCGGGTGCGTGTGGGTCAACGACCACATCCCGATCATCAGCGAGATGCCCCACGGCGGATACAAGCAGTCCGGCTACGGCAAGGACATGTCGACCTACTCGCTCGACGAATACACCAACATCAAGCATGCGATGTCGGACATCACCGGCGTCGCCCACAAGGACTGGCACCGAACGATTTTCGGTGACCGCTAAATCCGCCCGGGCAGCGGGTGCCCCCGAAAGACAACCTCAGCGCGCGTCGGTAGCGCCGAAAGAAGAGAGCGAACAATGCGATTCAGCCGCGTACTCAATGTGGTCAACTGCCACGCGGAAGGCGAGGTCGGCAACGTCATCGTCGGGGGCATCGGCGACGTTCCCGGCCAGACGATGTTCGACAAGCGCGTCTACCTCGAGGAGAACCTCGATCAGATCCGTCAGCTGATCCTGTTCGAGCCGCGCGGTGCCGCGGTGCAGAACGCCAACATCATTCTGCCGTCCAACCACCCCGACGCCCCGCTGGGTTACGTCATCCTCGAGTCGACGGAGTACCCGGCGATGTCGGGATCGAACACCATGTGCGTCGCCACCGTGCTGCTCGAGACCGGGATGCTGCCGATGACCGAGCCGGTCACCGAAGTGGTCCTCGAGTCCCCGGCCGGCCTGATCAAGGTGCAGTGCGAATGCAAGGACGGCAAGGTCGAAAACGTTCGCCTCACCAACCAGCCGGCCTTCGTCTACCACACCCAGGTGCCGCTGAAGGTCCCGGATCTGGGCACGCTCACCGTCGACATCGCCTACGGCGGAATGACCTACGTCGTCGTCGACGCCGCCGAAGCCGGTTTCGACCTCGTGTCCTCCGAGGCCCGCGCCCTCTGCGAACTCGGCCAGCGCATCAAGCAGGCCGGCGCCGCACAATACGAGGTCAAGCACCCCGAGAACCCGGAGATCCCCGGCATCACCCAGACGGTCTTCACCGGGCCGCTGTCCCGGCAGACCGACGAGAACGGCGAGTATCTGACGTCGAAGAACGCCGTGGTCGTCTCCCCCGGCCGGATCGACCGGTCCCCCTGCGGAACCGGCACCTCGGCACGGGTGGCGGTCCTACACGCCCGCGGCGAACTCGCCGTCGGCGAACGATTCGTCCACGAATCACTGATCGGCACCAAATTCGACTCCCGCGTGGAGTCCGTGACCACCATCGGCGGGTACGACGCGGTCATCCCCAGCGTCGCCGGACGGGCCTGGATCACCGGAACCACTCAGCTCGGGCTCGACCCCAGCGATCCCTTCCCGAACGGATACACCCTGGGCGACACCTGGCTCACTGCGCTCTGACAACCACGCACGGAAGGCCGAACGAGACTGCACGCCCCCATATTTCGGGGGCGTGCAGTCTCGTGCTATCGCAGTCCCAGTACTGCCACGCAACATTTACCCGATGGCATTGCCAAAAATGGCCAGGTGAATTAACCTTAATGGCACAGTGACATGCATCACTGAGAGGTCGAGTTGAAGTCGATCCGCACACTGCGTCGATCTTCGATTCACTCGGTCAGTCCCCATCCCCGGAGGAAACATGCTAGAGACGCGCGATACGGGTAACAGCCGCGAAGTCGCCCCCCATGGAGATGACGAGCATCTCCGCGCCCTCGGTTACGAACCGAAATTCGAGCGCAAGATGAACCTGTGGGCGAACTTCGCCCTCGGCTTCATCTACCTGTCCCCGATGGTCGGCGTGGTCTCGATCTTCGCGCTGGGAATCTCCACTGCCGGACCGCCGGCGGTCTTCTGGATCTTCATCGTCGGCTTCGGCCAGCTGCTGGTCGCCCTGGTCTTCGGTGAGATCGTCTCCCAGTTCCCGCTCGCGGGCGGCCTGTATCAATGGGCGCGCCGGCTCTGGAACGGCCAGTACGCCTGGCTGATGTCGTGGGTCTACATCTGTGCCATCACCATCGGCATCACCACCACTGCCATGTTCAGCTCGGACTTCATCGCAAGTCTGCTGTTCGGCACCGCCGACGAGCCGTCGGTCTCGGCCACCGGGCTGCAGAAACTCGTCATCACACTGTCGGTGCTGACCGTCTGCCTGCTGTTCAACCTCACCGGCACCAAGACCCTCGCCCGGATCTCTGTCGTCGGCCTGACCGCAGAACTCATCGGCGTCGTCGCGATCGGCCTGTACCTGCTGATCTTCCAGCGCAAGCAGCCCTTCACGGTCTTCTTCGACACCATGGGTGCCGGCGGCGGGCAGAGTTACATCTACGCCTTCGTCGGAGCATCGCTGGTGGGCCTGTACATGTTCTACGGCTTCGAGGCCTGCGGCGAGGTCGCCGAGGAGACCCCCAATCCGGCCCGCGCCATTCCTCGGGCGATGGCGTTGACGGTCCTCGTCGGCGGCGGTGCCGCCCTGCTCGCCTTCTCCGGATTCGTCCTCGCCTGCCCGGATCTGGCCGCCGTCGTGGCCGGGGAGGACGCCAACCCCATCCCGACGATCCTGCAGCGCAGCCTCGGCACGGTCGGTTCCAAGGCGTTCCTCGTCATCGCACTGACCTCCTTCCTGGCCGGTGTCATGGGCCAGCAGACGGCCGTCAGCCGGCTGGTGTACTCCTTCGCCCGCGACGACATGTTCCCCGGCAGCCACTTCTTCGCCCGCACCTCCTCGAGCCACATCCCGGTCAACGCACTGCTGGGTATCAACGTCGCGCCGGTGCTGCTCACGGTCTTCGTCTACTTCTTCCCCGACTCCCTGTTCCGGATCGCCGCGTTCCAGGTCATCGCCGCCTACTTTGCCTTCCAGATGGTGGTCCTGGCCGCGCTGCGGATGCGGTTCAAGGGCTGGAAGCCGGGCGGACCGTGGACCCTGGGCAAACTGGGCGTCGCCGTCAACATCGCCGCCCTGGTCTACGGCATCATCGCCATGATCATCCTGGCCCGCCCCAGCGGCGACGAGAGCCTTCCGTTCGTCGACCGCTGGATCGCGCTGATCGGGTTCTCCATCATCACCGTCGCCGGGTTCCTCTACCTGGTGATCGCGAAGCCGGGCGCCGACTCCACCGCACCCGAAGGTGACGCCATCGAGGTCGCCGAACGGCTCCGCGCCGGTCGCGCATGAGACCCGACAGCGACGGCCACTAGGCCTAAATCCGCACGGCGGGGGACGAAGTCACGACTTCGTCCCCCGCCGTTCGTCGTGCATCGGAGCGGACCGACCTGGTGACCGCGCGAGAACAGACCAGCGCTGCATCTGATGCACCCTGGGGAAGCCGCATCGCGAGGCCTGCACGTCGAGCCTCCACGACGCGGATTCGCCCCGACGCGCATGGTGCATGACCGGTCCCGAGGCGATCGTGGTTGGACGCACCTCGCCATCGACGGCCCCGCCCAGCACCCGATGATCGAGAAACGCACTCGGTTCCAAACGGCATGACAAGTGCAAGACCAGCTCGCCGACAGCGAGATCCAGGCGCGGCCCAGAACACGCCCTTCATCTGCCGGTCCCGATAGGGCCGATTCGGATTCCCGAGTCGAAAAGGGGCGCCGATATCGATGATCGCCGGCCCCGTGTCGGAGCCGGCGATCATCGATATCGGCGGGGGCGTGAATGTCCCTGTTTACATTGCCGCAAGGGCCTTTTCGAGTTCGCGGAGGCGAGGACCGGTCAGGGCGGCACCGGGCGCCCGCTGCGGCCCGGCGGGATGACCGACCAGTTCCATCCCGGCTTTGACGGCCGCGGTGTATCCACCGCTGACGAGGGTGCTCATCACCGGGAACAGCTTGGCCCACAGCTTGCGGGCCAGCTCCAGGTCGCTGGCTGCGATGGCGTCGTATACATCGATCAGCTGACGCGGCACCACGTTCGCCGCACCGATGACCGAACCGGCGGCGCCCTCGAGCAGGGCGGCGTAGAAGAGGGTGTCCCAGCCCACGAACACCGACACCCTGTCCCCGAACTCGTGGATGAGCTGCGCCGCGGCGGTGAAGTCACCGCTGGTGTCCTTGACGTACTTGACGTTGGGAACCTCGTCGATCAGTTCACCGAGGATCTGCGGGGTCAGGTTCACTCCGGTCGCGGCCGGCAGGTTGTAGGCCATCACGGGGATCGACACCGACGCGGCGACGTCCTTGTAGTAGCTCTTGACCTCTTCGATGCTGAACGGCTCGTAGTACGGCGCCACCAGCATCAGTGCGGTCGCACCCGCTTTCTCCGCGTGCCGGGACAGCGCGATCGCCTCGGCGGTGCTGGTTGCACCGGTGTGCGGCACCACCGGCACCCGTCCTGCGGACTGCTCGAGCACCACTTCCAGGGCGCATTCGCGTTCGCCGCGGCTCAGGGCGAAGAACTCACCCGTCGAGCCCAGCGGAACGAGCCCGTGAATCCCGGATTCGATGGTGCGGTCGACCAACCGGCGCAGACCGGCCTCGTCGAGCTGCTGATCCTGGGTGAACGGAGTGGCGACCGCGGAGTAGACGCCCTTGAGATCTTCTGACATGGATACCTCCTGGAGAGCAAGTGACCCATAAATGGTAAATGCAACTTGCCAAAAACGGCAAGCATGAGATGTAATCGGGGTCACGACAGAACCGGGAAGCGTCTCCGACGGGCGGAGACGCCCCCGCAGGGCGCCACCGGCGCCCCCGAGCATCCGGAGTTCTCAGATGAATGTGACCGCACACGAACCCTTCCCGCCCTCCTGGGCCGTGCTGTGCCAAGATTTTCTTCGCGAGATGTGTTGCAGCATGCCGATGCAGATGTCGTCTCCGTTGATGCTTCCCGAAGAGGATCGGATCCGTGACTTGCCTCGAGACAGATGAGCGCACACAACCCTCGGTACTGCTGGTGGGCCTCGGGTCACCGAACCTGCTGAGCAAGCTCGGCGCCCACGGTCTTCGAGTGTCCTGCACCGACCTCCGCGACCTGACGCCGGGCAGGCTCGACGCACTGAGCCCCGATTTGATCGCCTATTTTCAACGCGAGGGGGTCGAGATCGTGTCCACGGTTCAACGGCAGCGACTCGACGGAGTCGGTGCCGGAATTTGTGTCATCAGCAGTACTGCGTCCAGCGCCGACCGCATCGCCATCCTCGATGCCGGCGCTGACGACCACGTGGTGATGCCCTGCACCGTTCCTGAACTCGCAGCGCGGTTCCGCGCTGTCCTCCGTCGGGTGCGCTGGGCACCGATCGATGACCTCGTCTTCCCTGAGTTGACCATCAGCATTACCGGGAGAACGGTGCACGCCAACGGCCGATGGGTCGACGTGAGCAGGCAGGAGTTCAGCGTCCTGGTCGTCCTTGCCAAGAATGTCGGATGCGTCGTTCGCCGCGAAGATCTCCTCCGCACGGTCTGGGCACTGCCGGTGTCGATGGCGGCACGGTCGAACGTGCTGAACGTGTGCATCAGCTCGCTGCGCGGCAAGCTCGAGGCGACGGGAGCCGGACGAATGATCCACACCGTCCGCGGCATCGGCTATGTCTTTCGGGTTTGAGAGGACGGGCCCGACACGAGGTCCAGGCAGTCGGGAGTTCAGGTGCCGGCACGGCGCACGGCCATCAGAGCGACCCACTCTCGCGCATGCCGATCGTGTGCACCGTGAACGCAGCGCGAATCTGCTCCAGGTCACGGGTCTCGAAAGCCTCGATCAAGGCGGCGTGCCCGCGTGCGCGCGTGCGGGTTCGGCGCGCGTGTACTGATCGTGCAGCAGCGCAATGGTGATATGCGCTTCCGTCACCGGCCACAGTCGCATCAACAGGTAGTTCTCCAACGCCGCCTGCATATCGAGCGCCATCCGCGTTTCCGCGATATCGAGCAGTGCCGCATGTCGAGCGAGGCCACCCGTAACCCCCGATAGGGCTCCTGGACGAGCAGGCCTTCCTGGGCCAGCTGACTCAGCGCCTCCCGGACATCGGACGACTCAAGTTCAATTCGAAGGAGGGCCGTGCCTCGGTGAGCCTCTCCCCAGGCTGCAGCGAACCGCGCACAATGGTGGGTTTGATCTGCGCGATCACACCGCCGCGAGGTGTGGTCGTGGCCACCGGCAGGAGAGCAGCCTCAGGGCGTTCCGGCATACATCCTCCTCGATACCGATGCTCGAGATACAACAACGCCCCGGCCGGGCTGATCAGAGCGATACCGACCGAGAATTCCGCGCCACCGCGAAACGCGCGCGGCGCTCACGGTTTCGCCGTTCCTGAGCGGTCATACCACCCCAGATACCGTGCCGCTCCTTGGTCCCCAACGCATAGTCCGCGCATTGACGCGCCACCGGGCAGACGTCACACAGTTCCTTCGCGGACCGTTCACGACTCACCCGAACATGTTGCGCTTCACCGTCTTGCGGGAAGAACAACTCGGTATTCGAACCCCGGCACGCCGAGAACTGCTGCCACTCGGCGTTGTCCCGATCTGAAGCGCCCGACACCGGGACCGGCAGGTGCCCGTGGACCGATTGCCCACCAGTTCGAACCGCCCATCCCGCCCCGCCGTGGACCGCACCCACACGCGAACCGTCCGACATCCGGTGATACCAAGAAGTACGCCGAGCCCGCAACTCAGTCGAGTTCATAGATGCGCCCCGTATGAACACCTTCCACCGACTTCACGAACGCCCGGGCAACCTCGGCAGCCGGCACCGGCGCGAATCCGGGAAAGAACTCGCCGTACACGTCGAGGGCCTCAGTGACCACCGTAGGGCTGACCGCGTTGATGCGGATGCCCCGCGGCAGTTCCGTCGCTGCTGCCCGCACAAAGGACTCGAGCCCTCCGTTCACGGTCGATGCCACGGCGCCGGAACGGATGGGCTCGCGGGCGAGAATGCCCGATACCAGCGTGAACGATCCGCCGTCGGCGACGAACGGGAGACCGCGCAGCACCAGGTCGACCTGCCCGAGCAACTTGTTCGCGATACCGGCCCGGAAGTGGTCTGTCGTCAGGTCTGCGAACTGCGGAAACGGCGTCGATCCCAACACACTGACCACCGCATTGACGGTGCCAACCTGTCCGTACAGGCGATCAATCGATGATCCGTCACCGACATCCACCCGATACTCACTCGTACGAGAGGCCACCAGCACCTCGTGCCTGCCCCTCAGCGCTTCCACGACGGCCGCGCCGACCTTGCCGGTACCGCCCGCTACGAGAATCCGCATTCCATCTCCTAACCGCAGGTTGTTTACCATTAATGGTACATCGAACTTACCTTTAGTGCTGATTTCTTCCTCACTCGCTACGGCATGAATCGATGGGTCTCGGTCGACCTGGCTGTCTTCGCGGATCCGCCGCCGGTCCTGTTCTTACGGATCGACCGAACAGCGGCTCATCGAAGCCACCCGGTCCATCTGTCCCTGACGTTCATTTACAGCAGTCACTCCACAGACCGGCAGCGACCTACGGACTCCTCGCCAGCGGAGGTCTGCAGGTCCGCCAGTGGCGACACTGATGGTCAGGCGCTCACTCCACTCGCCCGCCGGCACTGCGCCCACCAGAACGATCCGAAGCAACCATCCGTTCGCCTGGAGTGCGCGACCGTACCCGCAGCAGGGCGGAATCAGGTGTGATTGGAGGCCCCTTTACGCGTGATTACCCGCGTCAGTTTGGGAGCTACCAAGGCCCGCACCATTGCTCGCCATAGGTGAACACCCCTCCTCGGGGTGTTCACCCAATAGCGCCTCCGCGTGTCAAGCAGCCGTAGGTGGTGCGTGTTGTTGGTCCCTGCGCATCCGGCGATAGAGGACGTTCGCAAGGCGGCGTTTGAGTGCTCGCCGGGCTTCGGCTCGTGTCTTGCCCTCGTCGAGTTTGCGCTGGTAATAGACGCGGCCGGGCCCCGGGTCGCGGGCTCGGCAGACGGCGATGGTGTGCAGCACTGAATTGAGTTGACGATTGCCACCGGTGTTGAGCCGGTGGCGTGTGTTCTCGCCGCTCGACGCGGCGAGAAGAGCGGTGCCGGTGTAGCCGGCGAAGGGGTCGGCAGAGGGGAATCGGGTGATGTCCCGGATGTGGCCGAGGAGTTTGGCGGCACTGACGGTGTTGATTCCGTGAACTTTCTGCAGAGTCGTCGTCGTGGCGGCGACTGCATCGCGCATCTGAGCTTCGTTGGCTTTGATGCTCGAATCGATGCGCCGGAGGTCGGCAAGCACGTCCTTGGCCAAGTCCCGGCGGCACCATTTCACCAACGCAGTGGCGGTGCCTGCATTGACCACGAACCGACGGGACCCAACGGTGGCGCCGCTGCGGTTGACGGCAACTGCGGTGAATGACGACTTGTGCGGGTCGATTCCGATGATGACCACCTGGCAGTACTCCTTCTGTAGGCGAAGTCGAACGTGCCTGCGGTGAGCATCCTGACTTGAAGATCTCGTTCACGCCTCTGTCGAGCCACACCGCAGGGCGGGTGTCGACCGGCATGGCGCGCTATTAGTGAGCCAACCTCAAAAATGGTGGCATAGTGCCTGCGCCGATCGACACCCTGGACGCTACGAGACTGCAGATCCCAATCGCATCCACAGGTGATTCAACAAGTCAGAGCTTGTCGTGTTCACCCATTGGGCCCGCGGTCCGACTTGGGCGCTGCTATCGCGAGGTGCCCCAGGCAACGGGGCTGGGGTCCATGAAGATCAGATACTCGGTCACCTTGTTGTGCTCGACGCGGGTGCGCGTGACGGCGGGAAGGGTGAAGGATTCACCGTTCTGCAAGGTGTAGGTGACCTCGACCCGGAGCGCGGTGACGTTTCCCTCTGACCATTCTTCGATGATCTCGTGGCGCATCGACACCACCGAGTTCAGGTACTGCGCTACCCAGGTTTGGATGGCGCTCTTTCCGATGACGGGGGCGTTGTTGCCCATCCGGAAGACGCAGTCGTCGGAGAAGTAGTCGAAGAACGCGGCGATGTCGGTGTCGGCGGCTTCGAGAAGTTTACGGGTGGTCTCGACCTCGGTCGTGACTGCGGTCATCGCGAACTCTCTTTCTCTGGTGATGTGACGGGATGCCCCCGCACTGTGGGGATCGATCTGGACTCGATATGGGAACGATCGGAGAGCGGTCTACAGCCCTCAGGCCCAGCGCACGGTCTCTGAGGGGTCGAGTCTGGGGAGACGCTCGAAAAACGGGTTCTCGCCGGGATGTCCGATGTTGACGACCAGGATGGACCTCCAGGAGGTTCCGGACAAGAATTCCGCGTCTATTCCTGCCGGGTCGAAGCCTGCCATCGGCCCGGCCGCCAGGCCGGCGGCACGGATGGCGAGGATGAAGTACCCCGCCTGCAGGGCACCGTTGAAGTTGCCGGTGCGCTCGCGCAGCGCGTCGTTGTCCGCGAAGACATCACGGAGCTGTGGCCGGATGGGCAGCAGGCGGGGAAGGTGCTCGTGAAATTCGCTGTCGACCGCAACAATTGCGGTGACGGGCGCTGACGCCGTCTTCTCACGGTTACCCTCGTCGAGGTGTGCGAGCAGTCGGCGGCGGGCGTCGTCGGTGCGCACGAATTGCGCGCGCATCGGCTGGGAGTTCGCTGCCGTGGGCGCCCAGCGGGTCATTTCCCAGATCTGGGCGAGTTCGTCATCGTTGACCGGGGTCGGGGCGAAGTTGTTGACCGTTCGTGCGCCGCCGAACAGCAGGGCTCTGGCTGCGTCGTCGAGGCATTCGATCGTCGCGTTACTGCTCACCAATGCTTCTCTCCTGATCCTGAGCTGACGATGTCGATTCACCGACGTGCCGCTACGGACTGCTCGGTGGTCGCATCATTTGTGGCCATAGGGTCCCGAGTTCCGACGGTGGTGCCGCGGGAACGGGACCTGGGTACCTGCGCGGTTACTCGGTTGCCGTCCGAGCCTCGGCCGCGGGCGATCCGCGGCCGAGGCTCGGGAGGTGAGGACGTAGCCGCAGCCGGTCAGAGGAGCGGATCGGATACCGGAAGGTCGAGGGTGAACCGGCCGATGGTTTCCGAGGCCGTGTCGATGTCGAGGAAGGCGTGCACCGACAGCACGGACAGGTCACGGAAGAACCGCTGGATCGGTGCCGAGCTCCGATACCCGTCGCCGCCAATTCCGCGCACCATGTCGTTGAGGGCGTTGCGGGCCAGGTCCGCCAGATATGCTGCCTTCAGCTTCATTTCGGCACGATCGCGGGGGTCGGACTGCTCGGGTCGCTGGGCGGTGAGGCGTTCGAAGAAGGCGTCGAGGAGTGTTTCGGCGGCGTCCGCCGCGGCGAGCGCCCGGCCGAGCCGCATCTGGGCGGCCTGCTTGCCGGAGGCCTTCTCCTGGCTGATGGTTCCCTGCCGGTCCCGGGTGCGCTGGACGAACGCGTCCGCCGCACCGCGCAGGGCACCGACGACGACCGGGGTGACCTCGGCCATCGCGAACGGCAGGAACGGCAGGTGGTACATGGGGTTGGGATGGATCAGCTGCCCGGGAGCGGTACCGGCGAGGGCGAGGGCGAACGGCCCGGTGCGGTAGTCCGGGACAAAGACGTCGTCGACGCTGATGTCGTTGCTGCCGGTCCCGGACATGCCGGCGATGTACCAGGTGTCGAGGATCTTGACGTCCTCACGAGGCACCAGGAACCACAACGGGGTGGGGGCGCTGCCCTCCTCGAACACGACACCGGCGAAGGTGAACCATTCCGCGTGCACCGAACCGGAGTTCCAGGCCGTCTGCCCGGTGATGCGGTAGCCGCCGTCGACCTTCTGCACCTGACCGAGCGGGGCCGCGGTACCAGCGGTGAGGGTGTAGGGCTTGTCGGCGAACACTTCTCGTTGCGCCTGTTCGGTGAATATGTTCACCCGCCAGGCCGCTCCGATGTAGAAGGAGGTGACCCAGCCGGTCGACGGGCAGGCGGCGCTGATGGTGCGGACGATCTCGGCGG
Organism: Rhodococcus wratislaviensis; assembly: GCF_900455735.1. GTDB lineage: Bacteria > Actinomycetota > Actinomycetes > Mycobacteriales > Mycobacteriaceae > Rhodococcus_F > Rhodococcus_F wratislaviensis. The sequence goes on from NZ_UAUI01000001.1 coordinate 743,813, forward strand.
CGACGTCGAGTCCGAGTTCGAGTCCGCCGTACTCCTTCGGGGTCAGCGTGGCCAGGATTCCCGAGTCGATGAGGTCGGTGATCGTCTCGTCGAGGGGAGCACGGTTCTCCTCGGTCTTCTGGGCGCGTTCGGCGAAGGCCGGTACCAGGGCGTGCACCCGGTCCATGAGTTCGGTGCGGGTGATGTCCATTGTTTCCTCCGGTGTGTGAAAGTAACTGTTCGTGGCTGTGGGGGTGTAGATCGGCCCAGCTCCGGGCGTGCGGAAACCGCGCCTGGGGTGTGCGGATTCTGGTTGGTTCGGGTGTGCGTGTCGCGTGCGGCACCGCGGGGGGTATCAGCGAACGTTGCCCTTCAGGTTCGGGCCGGCGACGAGTGTCAGTCCGTACCGGCCGGCGAGGATTTCGGCGTCGTGTCGATCGCCGACGCTGGTCGGGTCGGCGATGCCGTCGAGGTCGGCGAACACCGCGCCCGAGTACGGGGGTTCAGCCGTGTCGGTGAGTGTGAGGGCAAGGGACGCGGTGGTCGCGCGGATCCGGAACTCCGTGGGTGTCACGCGCACCGGGACCAGGTGCCCGGGCCGGGTGAGATCGTCTGGCTCCGTGGCCGGGTCGGCAAGGATGCGGGCCGTGCGCGCCCGGTCAGCGCCGGAGATTCCGGTGGTAATACCGGCAGCGGCGTCGACGGTGACACATTGGCCGTGGCCGAGTGTGGAGATGGCCCGAACCCTGGGGGTCGCTTCCGGCAGGACGAGACGGTCACAGACACGTTCATGCAGTGCCACCTGCACAAATCCGGTGGTGTGGCGGATCAGGAAGGCCATCTGCTCGGTGGTCACGGCGCCGGCGCACCCCACGAGCACCACGCGGCGGTGATGGCTCAGGATGATCAGCTCGCCGTCGGCGAGTGTGCCACTACCGGCTGCGAGTGTCGACCATGACCGATGGTGCGAGGCGCGGGGCGCTAACAAGGTCGTCATGGCGTGCCTTCCTTTGCAGAATAATTCGGTGCTGCTGTCGAGTTGCTCTAGCCGCGGCGTAATCGAGGCCTGGCAGTGCTATGCGGGTTCGAGCGCCGAGTGCGTGCCGAATACGCGGCGGTGATAGGTGAGCGGCTCGCTGTAATTGTTCTCTGCCGCAACGACGTTGCCGAGCACGACCACATGGTCGCCGCCCTCGACAAACTGCTCGACGTGACAGGCGATCCAGCCGGCGGCGCCGGCGATTCGGGGAAGTTCGTGGTCGACGTCCCACCGCACGCCATGGAACTTGCCTATTCCGCCCTTCTTCGCGAACTTCAGCGCGGTGCCTTGCTGGTCGCTACCCAACACGTTCAACCCGAACTTCTTCGATGCCGTTATCAGTTCGAGCGTCTCCGATCCGCGGTCCAGGGAGACCAGGACCATCGGTGGTGTCATCGACAAAGAGGTGAAGGCGCTGACCGTGGTGCCGAAGGGCAGGCCGCCGTCCATGGAGGTCACGACGGCGACAGGAGTGGCCACGTGTGCCATCACGTCCTTGAACGTTTCCTGGACAGGACTCGAGGGGGTGTGCATCGAAAGACTTCCTTCTGTCGACTGCGGTTCTCACCGCGATTCCCCGCGGCTGGACGGAGTTCGTGTTCGGCCTGTCGGCCTCTCGATCACCAGGAGCTGGTGTGTCCTACACCACAAGTAGACCGCATCAGTGACCCAGTTCGCACTACTGCAGAGCCCAGCGTTGTCGCCAACTTTGGTTTCTGGACCAGCCGGGGATTCGGGCTATCGGCCTACGGTCGCTACCACTGAGCGATGGGGGCGTCTTTAAGCCACTCATAAATGCGGAGCGCGGCACGCAGGTCCGTAGTCGACCCATCCGAAGGCGTACACAGGCTCAAGGCCTTCTGCACTCGATAGGTCACCGTGTTCTTGGAGATGTGCTCTGCCGACGCGACTTTGGACAGGCTGTGGTCCATGTCGAGATAGAGGCTCAGGGTCGACCGCAGGTCGGCCATCCGGGGGTCGTCGCCGGCGAGCGGGCCGAGCAGACGGGAGGCGAACTGCACTGCGGCTTCCGGGTCGGCGAGCAGGAGCACTTCCAGGCCGATGTGCTCGTGACCGGTGGTGGTGGGTGGATGACCTACCCGCAGGCGAACCAGCCGCTCGACGGCCCGCGCTTCGAGGTGGCTTCTGCGGAATCCTTTCATCCCGGAGCCGAGTTGGCCGGCGACGACGAAGGTGTCAACGAAGTCGGGTAGGGAGGAGGTCAGGGCGCGGGTCGGGTCCGGGGTGATCGCCCCCCACGCCCAGATCGCCTGGAGACCGACGGGGATCACCAGTGATGCTGTCGGTGTTCCCCAATGCCGCAGCACCGGGTCGACGACGGTCCGGAGGTCGTGGTTCGAGTGCGGGCCGCTCCAGGCGATGAGGGCGACGTGATGGCCGCCGAGGGGATAGCCGAGGACCTGTTCGGCGTGGGCGGGTTCGATGGGGTCCGCGGCGATGATCTTGGTGACGAGGTCGAGCCGGGCCGCCGAGACCCCCGCCGCCCATGCGCTCTGCTCCTCGAGGAAGGCCGCGGCGGCCACCCCGGTGAAGTCGTCGAGCACCTCGAAAAGCAGCACGGAGATGCGGCGCAGCTCGCCGCTGCTCTCACTCGGCGGCAGCAGCCGGGTCGCCGCGTCGAGAAGTGCGGCCGCCAGCACGGCGTACCCGACGCGGATGGTCCGGAGCAGATCGTCGAGCTCCATGCCTCGGCGGGCGAAATCGCGGGCGATGTCCTCCACCTCGGCACTGGCCAGAGTAGATTCCGATTCGCCGATACCCGCGACCAGCGTCAGTGCCCGGAACACGGTCGCCGTGGTTGCTCGCCGAATCGCGTCCAGGGGTGGCGCTCCGTCGTCCACTGCGGGAACTTTCCGCGAGATCGTGGCGGCAATGTCTTGGCCCACTTCAACCGCCCAGGTCACCGCGCCGTCGCCGAGGGCGGCGCGAACGCGTTCGGCGTCCGGGCTGAGCCACTCGAGCTCCGGTTGCCGGGCCCGCGCTCCCGATAGTTCACCAGTCCAGTGCGGCACCCGACATCCTTTCCGACCACGTCAACGCTACAGCCCACACATCACCCAAATTGGGCTGTAAACCAATTTCCCTCGAAGTTCCTGTTCCCCAGCCACTAGCCATCCGCGATGGAATCTCGTGAAATGGGGAGACAACAACGTGACGGGGACCACAGCAATGGTCTCTGCAGGGTGCTCGCGGCAACGCGAGCTGTTATCAAATATAGCTCCGGGTAGGAATCCACCCTAGCTGTGGAACGACATTTCGAACCCGGGTCTCACACATCCCTCCCGGTCACCCGACCGTGATCGGTATCGAAGGAGTCAACGATGACCGCCACCCCTAAGTTCGCGCACGTCGTGCTGCAGACGAGCCGGTTCGAGGAGATGCGCGATTGGTATTGCACCGTGCTGGATGCGCACGTGGTCTACGAAGGGCACGGATTGTGCTTCATCACCTTCGACGAGGAACACCACCGGGTCGCGCTGCTCGGTGCCCCGGTGCAGCTCGAACCGCGCAATCCGGGTGCGGCGGGCATGCACCACACCGCCTACACCTTCGACACCCTCGACGATCTGCTCGATCGGTACGACTCGCTCAAGGAGAAGGGGATTGAGCCGAAGGTGCCGATCCAGCACGGGGTGACGACGTCGCTGTACTACCAGGATCCGGACGGCAACTTCGTCGAGCTGCAGATCGACAACTTCACCACCCCGGACGAGGCGACGGCTTACATGAACGGCCCGGAGTACGCCAACAACCCGGTCGGGGTGTCGTTCGTCCCGGAACTGATGCGGCAAGCACTGGTCCAGGGCATCCCGGTTTCGGAGATCACCACCCACTCCTGGGCCCTGCAGACGAGCCCGGACCTGCCCGACCCGATGGCAGCGTTGACCAGCTGACCGCACCCGAGCTCACGCTCGGCCCGACAGATCAGCACTTCCTCTCTCCGAAGGACATCTCATGCGTGTGGCAAACCAAGCCGGTCGGCTCCAGGTAGTGGCGGACGGCGTCGCCGTCGACGTCGAGACAGCCAGCGGGGGCCGCTTTTCCGCCGAACCCCAGCAGATTTTCGACCGGTGGGACGAGTTCACCTCATGGGCGGCCACGGTGGACTTCACCGACGGGGCACCGGTGGTGGAGTCGGAGCTGGGCGCCCCGGTTCCCCGGCCGGGTCAGATCTTCGCCGTCGGCGTGAACTATGCCGACCACGTCGAGGAATCCGGGCTGACCCTGCCCGACGCGCCGTTCGTGTTCACCAAGTTCCCGGCCTCGATCACCGGGCCCTACGCCACCATCGAACACCCCGGCGGGTCGGTGGATTTCGAGGTCGAACTCGTGGCGGTCATCGGTAAGGAAGCCCGACACGTTCCCGTTTCCGAGGGCTGGGAGTATGTGGCCGGGCTGACCCTCGGTCAGGATTTGTCCGAGCGGGAGCTTCAGTTGTCCGGTCCCCCACCGCAGCAGTTCGCGCTCGGCAAGTCGTTCGCCGGTTTCGCCCCGATCGGGCCGGTGCTGGTTACCCCGGATGAATTCGAGAACCCGGACGACATCGAGGTCAGCACGGTCCTGTCGGGCGAGGTGATGCAGAACTCGCGCACCCGGCACCTGATTTTCCCGATCCCGGTCCTCGTGTCCTATCTGTCGTCGATCGTGCCGCTGCGCCCCGGCGACCTCATTTTTACCGGCACCCCGTCGGGTATCGGCTTCACCCGCGATCCGAAACGGCTCATCGGTATCGACGACGAACTCGTCAGCCGCGCCGACACCATCGGCGAGATGCGGCACCGTTTCGCCGCCACCAACCGCCCACACCCACTCACCACTGTTTCCAGGAGCACCAGCCATGTCTGAGATCACCGTTCCCGTCCTCATCGTCGGCGGAGGCGGGTGTGGATTGACCACCTCGATCCTGCTGTCCGAGCACGGCATCGACCACCACCTCATCGAGCGGCACACCAGCACCTCCCACCTGCCCAAGGCCCACTACCTCAACCAGCGCACCATGGAGGTGCTGCGCCAGGTCGGGGTCGCGGACTCGATCTACGCGGTGGGCACCCCGCCGAAGAACATGGGCAAGACCCGGTGGGTCACCTCCCTCGGCGGCGACGGCGAACTGGACGGGCGCACCCTGTACACCCTCGAATCGTTCGGCGGTGGACGCCTCGAAAGCGCATACGCGGTCGACAGCCCGTGCCCGTCCACTAACTACCCGCAGATCCGGCTCGAGCCCCTCCTGCGTGAGCACGCCGAGAAGCGGGCACCGGACTCGATCCACTTCGGCCGCGAACTCGTCTCGTTCGAGCAGGACGAGAACGGAATCCACGCCGTCGTCCTGAACCGCGACACCCAGGAGACCTACACCGTCCACGCCCGGTACATGGTCGCCGCCGACGGCGGCAAGACCGTCGGACCCGAACTCGGTGTGAAAATGGAGGGCCCCACCGGGATCCTCGACATGGTCAGCACCCACTTCACCGCCGACCTGTCGCAGTGGTGGGAGGACGACGTCCTGATCACCTGGCTGCTCAACCCCGAGGGCGCCGGATCCTGGAACAGCGGCGCCATGGCCGCCATGGGCCCCACGTGGGGCAAGCACTCGGAAGAATTCGTCCTGCACTTCACCTTCCGCCCCGACGACCCGGCCCGGTTCGACGAAGAAGCCATCGTTCCGCGGCTGCGCGAGCTGCTCAAACTCCCCGACCTCGAATTGAAGATCCACAAGGTCAGCCACTGGATCCTCGAAGGGGTGCTCGCCGACAAGTACCAGGTCGGCCGGATCTTCCTCGCCGGCGACGCAGCCCACCGACACCCGCCCACCACCGGTCTGGGCCTGAACACCGCCATCCAGGACGCCCACAACCTGGCCTGGAAGCTGGCCGCGGTGATCAAGGGTGACGCCGCCCCCGCCCTGCTCGACACCTACGAGCCCGAACGCCGCCTCGTCGGCATGCGCAACGTCGACTGGGCCATGTTCACCTTCCTCAACCACATGGTCGTCGACGCCGGCCTCGGCCTGATCCCCGGCCAGCCCCTCGAAGCCCAGGTCCAGGTGTTCCGGGACTACTTCTCCGACACCCCGATGGGCGAAACCCGCCGCGCCCGCGCCGCCGAGGTGATCAGTACCCAGCGCACCGAATTCCAGGCCCACGACCTCGAAATCGGCTTCGCCTACCGCGACGGGGCCCTCGTCCCGGACGGCACCGAGGCACCGCCGCGCGACCCGATGGGGCACAACTACCACCCCACCACGCGCCCCGGGCACCGCCTGCCCCACGCCTGGCTCGAGCACGACGGCCGGCAGATCTCCACCCACGACCTCACCGGCAACAACGCGCACTTCGTGCTCATCACCGCAGCAGACGGAGCCGCCTGGTCCGACGCCGCCCTGCTGGCCAACGACAAGTTCGGTATTCAGATCAAGGTCGCCCAGATCGGCGCCGGCACCGACTACACCGACCCCACCGGCCGCTGGAGTGAACTCCGCCAGATCGACGACACCGGGGCGATCCTGGTCCGCCCGGACAACCACGTCGCCTGGCGCGCCGCCGGCGCCGCCGCCGACCCCGCAGACGAGCTCACCCGGGCCCTCGGCACCGTGCTCTCCCGCTGACACCACCGCACGAAACCCTCCCGCCACGGGCAGACCACGACACCACCTCTGCCCGTGGCGGGGGGGGAGCCGGAAAGGACGCACCAACAATGACCGCGCCAGGACGTGAAGTGTTGTGGACCCCACCACCCGAGCGGGTCTTCGCCTCGAACATGAGCCGGTACCAACGCTGGCTCGCGACCGAGAAGAACGTCTCCACCACCGACTTCGACTCTCTGTGGTGCTGGTCGATCGGCGACCTCGAGAGGTTCTGGCTCTCGATCTGGGAGTACTTCGACGTCATCGCCTCGGCGCCACCGCACACGGTGCTCGCCGACCCCCAGATGCCCGGCGCACGATGGTTCCCCGGCACCCGGCTGAATTGGGCCGAAAACCTGCTCCGCCACACGGATCAGGCCGGGCCCGCGATCATTTCGGTCGACGAAACCGGCACCACCGGGGAACTCTCGCGGGCCGAGCTGGTTGCGCAGGTCGCCAACCTCGCCGCCCACTTCCGGAACATCGGCGTGCGGCCCGGAGACCGGATCGCGGCGATGCTGCCGAACATCGCGCCCACCGTCGTCGCGGTGCTGGCCGCCGCCAGCGTCGGTGCGGTGTGGTCTTGTTGCGCACCAGATTTCGGTGTCAAAGGCATGGTCGACCGGTTCGCGCAGATCGAGCCGACCGTGCTGATCGGGGTGGACGGCTACCAGTTCAACGGTAAACGCATCGACCGCCGAGACGTCTTCGCCGCCCTGCTGGACCAGCTGCCGACGGTGCGGCACGCCATCATGGTCGACAACCTCGGCCTGCCCGTCACCGGGACGAATCGGCCGAGCATCGCTCACTACGCCGAGCTCGTCGTCGGGGACGCCGCACCCGAGTACGAGCGGGTGCCGTTCGATCATCCGCTGTGGATTCTCTACAGTTCCGGCACCACCGGCCTTCCCAAGGGGATCGTGCACTCACACGGCGGAATCCTGCTCGAAGCCCTCAAGGCCAACGCCCTGCACTACGACCTCGGCCCCACCGATCGGGTGTTCATCGCCGCCAGCACCGCCTGGGTGGTGTGGAACATGCTCGTCAACTGCATGGCCCCCGGTGTCACCGTGATCACCTACGACGGCAGCCCCACTTTCGGGCGGCCCGACCACCAATTCGAGATCTGCGCCCGGTACGGGGCCACCCGGTTCGGCACCGGTGCCGCCTATCTGACGCTGTGCGAGAAGGCCGGCACCCAGCCCGGCACCGATTTCGATCTGTCGGGGTTGCGGTCGATCATGTCGACCGGTTCGCCGCTGCCGGACAGCACCTGGCGGTGGATCTACGACACGGTCAGCCCGGATGTTCATTTGGGCTCGGACAGTGGCGGCACCGACGTCGCCACCGGATTCATCGGAGCCAACCCGCTGAGCCCGGTCCGCACCGGCGAACTTCAGGGCCCCTACCTGGGCGTCGACGTGCAGGCGTGGGACGAGAACGGCCGGTCCGTGATCGGTGAGGTGGGGGAAATGGTGATCACCGCACCGATGCCGTCGATGCCGATCTACTTCTGGAACGACCCGGACGGAAACCGATACCGGGACGCCTATTTCGAGGTCTACCCCGGGGTGTGGCGGCACGGAGACTGGATCACCATGGAAGCCGACGGCGGCTGCGTGGTCCACGGGCGGTCGGATTCGACGATCAACCGCGGCGGGGTCCGGATGGGATCGGCGGATATCTATCAGGCCGTCGAAGCGCTGCCGGAGATCGCCGAGGCGCTGGTGATCGGCGCCGAACTGCCCAACGGGGGCTATCACATGCCGCTGTTCGTGGTCCTGCGCGCCGGATACGACCTCGACGACGCCCTGGTGGAGAAGATTCGCAGCACCATCCGCCGAGAGGCCTCTCCCCGGCACGTGCCGGACGAGATCATCGACGTCCCGGCTATTCCCATCACCCGCACCGGTAAGCGGCTCGAGATTCCCGTCAAGAAGCTGATCCAGGGAGTGTCTGCGGAGACCGCGATCAACCGCGCCACCGTCGCCGACACCGCCGCCCTCGACTGGTACATCGACTATGCGCAGCGGTTCCAAGACCACCGCGCCGGCACCTCCACGCTCACCTGAGGGCAGGCCGCCGGGGCCGGTGCCTCGGCGGCCGCAGAGCCGACGTGAACATGCGCCGAGGCGGCGGTGTTCAGGGCGCGATCGGGTCGAGCGCCCGAAGCGCGATCTGTTCGTTGTCGTCGAGGTGCTGCCGGGTCGCCGCGGCGACCTTCCTCATATTGCGGGTGCGCACGACGGTGAGGATGTCCGCATGCACGTGTCCCCGCCGCTCGTGTTCGTCCGGTTCGGCCTCGCGACCCGAGAACGCCAGGCGGATATACCGTTCGGCGGCGTGCCACAGGCCGTCGAGCACGCGCAGGTCCCAGGCGGTGACGGCGGGCCGGAGCAGTTCGTAGTGGAAGGCGTGGTGCGCCTGGTAAATGTCGTCGAGGTCGAGGCTCTCGTCGCCGAACATGGCCACGTAGTTCTCGAGGCGACGCAGGTCCGCGTCGTCGAGCAGTTTGCAGGCGCGGCCGGCGATTTCCGGTTCGAGTTGGCGGCGTAGCCGATAGATTCCGTGCAGGTCCTCGTGCGAAAGCGGGGCGACCATAGCGCTTTTCCCGGGGCGGGTCACCACCAGACCCTGCGCTTCGAGCTCTTTGAGTGCTTCCCGGACCGGGATGAAGCTCACCCCGAGCTGGCCGGAGATCTCCCGCAGCGAGAAGGTTTGGCCCGGACGGAGTTCGCCGGAGAGGATCGAGCGCCGGATTTCCTTGGCGACCTGTTCGGGAACGGAGGTCGGAGTCAGGGCCCGCACCAGCGGTTGCGGGTTTCTCGTGCTCGTTGTCACGACCATCTCCGTCTCGTTGTCATCGCTGTCACCACGTGCAAGGCATGTTATAACACCGGGTCGATGCAGGTCTGGGCGCGGATCGACCGGTGTCAGTCGGTGAGCTTTTCGACCAGCGGGGTGATCCGGTAGTCCACCATCTCCCGCATGACCAGCGCGGTGGTGGTGCGTTTGATCCCCTTGATCCCGAGGATGTCCCCGGCCACTCGATACAGGTCGTCGGCGTCCCGGACGGCGACGTGGATGAGCAGATCCGCGACACCGCTGAGGCCGAGGACCTCGAGCACCTCGGGAATGCCGTCGAGAGCGGCCCCGACACTGGCCAGCTTGCGCTGGGTGACGTTGGTCAAGATGTATGCCTGCAGCGGATAACCGAGGATCGCCGGGTCGATGCGGCGCTCGAAGGAGCGCAGCGCGTGCGAGTCGTCGAGCTTGCCCATCCGGGCCTGAACGGTGTTGCGCGAGAGTCCTATCCGGTCTGCCAGGGCAATGGTCGTGGCCCGCGGCGACTCGGCGAGCGCGAGCAGTAGCCGGGCGTCGATCTGATCCGCTCTGTGCGTGCTTGGCATTGTGCCAATCCCACCTTCCCTCGAGTGCCCTGTCGGCGTGCATTCTGCTCAATCTCAACACCGACTATTGCGCAGGCGGCAAAATCCTGATCCACTGTTATAACAGGTGGGCGGCGGTCAGACCAGATCCGGGCACCGCCGCATTCCGATACCGCATCCGACCGCACCCACCCTGTTACCGGTCGAGCGGATTGCTCCCCGGCTACCCCGTCGGAGCCGTTCTTGTAGTTGCGCTCGTCCGCAGCGATCCGCACATGTGAGGAAAGAGAATCCGATGCCCAACACCCTGCCCGCCAGCCCCGGAACCGCGACCCCCGTCGCAGAAGCCGGACATTCGGTGGATCTGGAAACACTCGAAACGATCCAGCAGCGAGTGTTGTGGCTGTCCACCTCGATGATCCATCACGCCAACCGGATCAGGCCGAACCCCACGGGCCTGAAGGTCGGCGGGCATCAGGCGTCCTGTGCATCGATGGTCTCGATCATGACCTCGCTGTGGTTCGAACAGCTCCAGCCCGGTGACCGGGTCTCGGTCAAACCGCACGCCTCCCCCGTGCTGCACGGCATCAACTACCTGCTCGGTGAACTCGATGAGAAGTACCTGACCACCCTGCGCGAGTTCGGGGGGCTACAGTCCTACCCCAGCCGCTCCAAGGACCCCGACACCGTCGACTACTCCACCGGATCCGTCGGCATCGGCGCCACCGCCCCGATCTGGGGCGCCATGGCCCGCCGCTACGTCGAAACCACCACCGGCGGAGTCGGCACCGGCCGCCAGTACTCGCTGGTCGGCGACGCCGAACTCGACGAGGGCGCGGTGTGGGAGGCCATCCTCGACCCGGGCATCGCCGACCTCGGCGAGGTCGTGTGGATCGTCGATTTGAACCGGCAGTCCCTGGACCGGGTGATTCCGAACATTGCCGCGAACCGGTTGGAGAAGATGTTCGACGCCGCCGGGTGGCAGGTGATCACCGTCAAGTTCGGCAAACTGCTCGAAGAGTTGTTCACCCGGCCCGGCGGGCAGGCCCTGCGCACCCGCATCCTGGACATGCCCAACCCGGAGTACCAGCGGCTGCTGCGCTGCAGCGCCGACGAGGTCCGCACCCGCCTTCCCGGGAACGGCCCCGGCAGCGCGGAAATCACGGCCATGATCGCCGGCCTCGACGACGACACCCTGACCGCCGCGATCCGCAACCTCGGCGGCCACGACCTGTCCGCCCTGACCGCCGCGTACCGTCAGATCGACGACACCCGGCCCACGGTGATCATCGCCTACACCATCAAGGGCTACGGGCTGCCCACCCAGGGACACCCGCAGAACCACTCCTCGGCTGTCGGTGGACGAATACGCCTCACTCGCCGCCGATCTGGGCATGGACCCGGCGTCCCAGTGGGGCCGGTTCGATGCCGACTCCGCGGCCGGCCAGCTGTGTGAGACCACCGCGGCCCGACTGCGCCGCGACCCGGTTCCCGCTCCGCCGACACCGGCGATCCCCACCGACATCGGCCGCACCCCCAAGGGCACCGCGACCACCCAGGCCGCCCTCGGGCGGGTGCTGCTGGACCTGACCCGCGAGGCCCCCGAGGCCGCGAAGCGGGTGGTCACCGTCAGCCCGGACGTCAGCTCAACGACCAACCTGGCGGGGTGGGTCAACAAGGTCGGGGTGTGGTCGGCGGCCGAGCGCCGCAACTGGTTCGACGACGACCGCGAGACCATCATGCACTGGAATGAGCGGCCTACCGGGCAGCACATGGAACTGGGCATCGCCGAAACCAACCTGGTCGGACTGATGGGTGAGCTCGGCGCCACCTGGAGCCGGTGGGGACAGCCGCTGTTCCCGATCGGGGTGATGTACGACCCGTTCGTCGAACGGGCCCTCGAACCCTGGTCCTACGGTATCTACGCGGGCGGCCAGTCGATCCTGGTCGGCACCCCCTCCGGTGTCACCCTCGCCGCCGAAGGCGGTGCGCACCAGTCGATCAAGACCCCCTCGATCGGGCTCGAGCAGCCCGGCTGCATCAGCTACGAACCCGCCTTCGCGATCGACACCGAGTGGACACTACTGGCCAGCATCGGCCGGCTCGGCCGCCCGGACGGCACCTCCGCCTACCTGCGGCTGTCCACCCGCCCCGTCGACCAGACCCTGGCCGCGGTGCCCACCGACCCGGCGGCCCGCGAACGCCGCCGACGTCAGGTGGTGGCCGGCGGGTATCCGCTGGTGCGCCGGGACGACGCGCAGGTCACCATCGTCGCCATGGGCGCGATGATGACCGAAGCCCTCGCCGCGGCCGACCGTCTCGCCGAACAAGGCATCCCCGCCGACGTCGTCTGCGTCACCAGCCCCGGTCTGCTGTTCGAAGCGATCCAGGCGCGCCGAGGCCACGGGTCCGGCGACAGCTGGATCCTCGATCAGCTCTTTCCCGCCGACCGCGCCACCCCGATCGTGACCGTCCTCGACGGCCACCCGCACACGCTGGCGTTCCTCGCCGGCATCAACCAGGTGCGCAGCACCTGCCTCGGGGTCAGCAAATTCGGGCAGGTCGGCTCCCTCGACGAGGTGTACCGCTACCACGGCATCGACACCGACAGCATCGTGCGGGCCGCGCTCGACCTCGTCGACTAACCCAGGAAGACCCAGAATGACCACGACACAGACAGGCACCACAGTGGTGCTGCCGTCGCTCGGTGAGAACGTCACCGAAGCCACGATCACCCGCTGGCTCAAGACCCCCGGCGACCACATCGAGCAGGATGAACCATTGCTCGAGGTGGCCAGCGACAAAGTCGACACCGAGATCCCCTCCCCCGCTTCAGGCATCCTCCTCGAGATCATCGCCACGGAAGACGCTGTCGTCGAGGTCGGCGCGGCACTCGCCGTCCTCACCGCACAAGGCAGTGAAACCCAGGACACACCGCCACCCCTTGCCCAGGCAACTCCCACGCCTGCACCGACAGCCGCCACTCCTGCTCCGGCACGTGCACCCGTATCGAACCCGACCACCCCGGAGGCTGCTGCTCTGCCATCCGCGGGCGACCGGGTGGAAAAGCTGCCCCGGATTCGGCGAACCATCGCCCAGCGGATGGTCGAATCCCTGCAGACATCAGCGCAATTGACCACCGTCATCGAGGTCGACGTCACCGAGATCGCCCGGCTGCGCAACCGGGAGAAGGAAGACTTCCACCGCCGGACCGGGGTGAAGCTGTCGTTCCTGCCGTTCTTCGTCGCCGCCGCCACCGAAGCGCTCTCACACCATCCGGTCATCAACGCCTCGCTCGACACCGACTGCACCGAGGTGACCTACCACGGGGCAGTGCACCTCGGGATGGCCGTCGACAGCGACAAAGGCCTCATGGTGCCCGTCATCCGCCACGCCGACCGGATGCGGATCTCCGACCTCGCCCACGCGATCACGGGCGTCGCAGACAGTGTGCGAACCGCAACGATCCGCCCCGACGACCTCTCCGGTGGCACGTTCACCATCACCAACACCGGCAGCCGCGGGGCACTCTTCGACACCCCAATCATCAACCAACCCCAATCCGCCATCCTCGGCATCGGAACCGTCGTCGAACGCCTCGTCCCCACCCATGGCGACGGCGGCGCACTCCAGATCGACGTGAAGTCGATGGCGTACCTGTCACTGTCCTACGACCACCGCATCGTCGACGGCGCCGACGCCGCCCGCTACCTCGCCACCGTCCGGCAGCGGCTGGAAACCGGATTCGACCCCTCGGACCTGCAGTGAACGGGCCAGCACACATCCCAGGCTCTGTGCCCGGACACGGCACCCGAGACGATCACCGACTCGTTGAATTCGCCCTACGGTGGGCCCCAATAGTTGCAGTAAACGACTACACCCTCCCCGACTTCGACGAGTACATCTTGCCGGAGTTCGGACTGCAGCCAACGGTTTACTACCGCAGACTCCTCACACTCCTTCTCACACCCCCGTGCCCACGCTTGGACCCATCGGACCGGCAACGCATCATCGCACTCTGCCAGCACAAGTTGGACGCCTCGAGACCAGCAATCCCCGATTAGGAGCTTGTCTCATGTGGGGAGTTACTTGAAGCAGGTGAGTGCGGCGTCGAGGTGGGGGAATCCGGCGAAGTGTTCTGGCGTTCGTAGCGGATGGTTAGGCGTCGGTAACCAGTGAGCCAGGCGATGGTGCGTTCGATCTTCCACCTGTATCGGCCGAGCCGATCGTTCCCGTCGATCCCGCGTCGCGCGTCGCGCGATGCGCGATGCGCGATGCGCGGGACGATGCCCTGTGCGCGCAGCCACCAACTGTGGACGTCGTAGTCGTAGCCCTTGTCGGCTCGGAGTTTTCCGGGTTTACGACGGCGCGGACCACGCCTGGACCTCACCGGAGGAATTGCGCTGACCATCGCTTGCAGCAGGGTGCTGTGGTGGGTATTCGGTCCGGAAACGTCGACGACCAGCGGGATTCCGTTCGAATCGGATAGGATATGGATCTTCGATCCCTTCTTGCCTCGATCGACTGGGCTGGGTCCGGTCAGCGAGCCCCTTTTTTGCCCGGACGCTTGCCGCGTCCAGGATCGCTGCCGACCAGTCGAGTTCCCCGGCGCCCGAGCCGCAGTCTGTCGAACACCCCGGCCGCCGCCCATGCGGTGAACCGGCGGTGCGCGGTAGGGACGGTCACACCGAACGAGGGCGGAAGGTGCCGCCACGCGCACCCACTTGTCAGCACGAACACGATCGCGGTAAAGATCGCATGATCGTCGACCGGCGCGCTCGCACCTCCCTGCGGGCGGCGAAGCGCGGAATCAACGGTTCGGCGCTCTCCCACAACGCATCCGGCACAAACCGCAGAGACAACTCATCTACCGCGCGTCAAATATTGCACCACAAGTCACTTCATCCACATGAGACACGCTCTTAGTCACTCCCCTTGTTGACTTATCGCCCGGAGGTTTCTCGCTACCCTTGAATCCTGATTCCTGCGCGGCCCCACTCCGCATCGCGTAGCTCGTTCTTTCGTGTCTTGCCGGTCGATGTCTTGGGTAGCTCGATGATGAACTCGATCGCACGCGGTGCCTTATAGGAGGCTATGCGGCCCTTCACGTGGTTCACGAGCTCTTCCTCGTTGACGAGCACACCTGAGGCGAGAACGACGAAGGCTTTCGGCCGTTCGCCCCACTTCTCGTCCGGTACACCCACAACTGCGACATCAGCAACGGCGGGGTGGCTCATCAGGGCTTGCTCCACCTCGATTGTCGAGATGTTCTCCCCGCCTGAGATCACGACATCCTTGGCGCGGTCGAGGAGCTGGATGTATCCATCGGGGTGCATGACGCCGAGGTCGCCTGAGTGGAACCACCCTCCTGCGAACGCGTCGGTCGTACCCGAGTCGTCGCGGTAGTAGCCCTTCATGACGAGATTTCCGCGCATGACAATCTCACCCATTTCGGCGCCGTCGGCGACCACGTCGACGAGCTGACCTTGTGCGTCGGGGGCAGTACGCACGACCCGCGTGTGGTCGGCGGTGAGCATGCCGACGCCCTGCCGTGCCAGTCTGCGCGACAGTTCGTCTCCATCGAGGTCGTGCCATTCGGGTTTCGGCTCGCATACCGCATACGGGCCATAGGTTTCGGTCAGCCCATAGACATGAAGGAGAGTTGCCCCCAGTGCTCGAATCTTGTTGATCGTCGTTGGACTCGGCGGAGCGCCTGCTGTGGCGATCGTGAAGGGACGTTCAAGGAGGTGGGCCTCCGGTGCGGACGCGAGCATGGTCAGCACGGTAGGTGCACCGCTCATATGGTCGATCTGCTCGGCGTCGATCAGGGCCCACATGGCGTCACCACGAACTGCGCGGAGGCACACGTGAGTGCCGGAGGCCGCGGTAACTGCCCAGGGGTTGCACCAGCCGTTGCAGTGGAACATCGGCAGCGTCCATAGGTAGCGGGTGTAGACGTCGAAGTTCTGGTGGTGCTGTTGGCTGAGTGAGCTTAGGTAGGCACCTCGGTGTGTGTACATCACGCCCTTGGGTCTGCCTGTTGTGCCGGAGGTGTAATTGATAGCGATCGTTCGGGTCTCGTCGTCAATCTCCCAACGGATGGGAGTATCACTGCCACGGCAGAGGAGCTCTTCGTAGCGAATAGTGCCTGGCAGGTTGACGTAGTCGCCGTCGACGCTCGGGGTCTCGACCACTTCCCGTACAGATTCGAGTTTGGCGTTCTTGAGCTCGCGAAGGAGGCCGGCATCGCCGACGAGCATCACAGCCGCGGAGTGATCGCAGATGTACTGCACTTCGTCGCAGGATAAGCGGGTGTTGATGGCGACGAGGACTGCGCCTGCCAGCGGTACTGCGTAGTGCGCAACCAGCAACTCTGCGGAGTTCGAGGCGAGGTACGCAACACGATCCCCGGGCTGGACTCCGGATCCACGGAGCGCATGCGCGAGTTGGGTGACGATGTCGGATAGCCCAGCGTAGGTGTATCGGCGTTGACCGTCGATTACTGCGGTCTTGTCCGGGTGTACCTCGGCAGCACGGCCGAGAAAACGAAGTGGGGTCAGCGGAGTGTCAAGTCCGGACATCTGCGTAGTTCTCCTTGGTTGGTTGTGACGGGACAGCGGACGGGTGGCGGATAGCCGTGTGGCTGGCACAAACGACGTCACACACCGAGGGCCGATTGCGCGCAGCGGTTTGCAAAGCCGCGGAGGAGTTGCATCGCATGCGCTTCGGTACGCCAGAGAACCTCCGGATGCCACTGCACGGCGACGATGTCTTCATCGTCGATCTCGAATGCCTCGGTCAGGCCGTCGTCGGTATACGCCGCCGCCCTCGCGGAAGAGGCGAGGACGCGAATTCCCTGGTGGTGCTGACTGTTGACAGCGACCGTACCGTCGACGCCCATCCATTTCGCTAGGAGGGTCCCGGCTTCGATAGTGACGAGGTGGAGGGCACGCGCCAGTGCCTTTTCACTGCGCGAATGTCTAGTTTCCCCTTGCCGGTCCCTGGCGAGGTCCGCGTACAGTGTTCCCCCCAAGGCCACATTGGTCAGCTGCGCTCCGCGGCAGATCGCTAACACAGGGATTCCACGTGTCCGCGCAATCCGCAGGGCGGTGAGTTCATTCTCGTCGAGGTCACGGTTGATCCTTGTGACGAGCGGATCGTTCGTGTCGCCGCCATAGAGTGCTGGGTCAACGTCAGAACCACCACTGATGAGAAGCCCGTCGACGGTCGAGAGAAGATGCTCGAGGTCGGTGCGTGGCCGGCCGCAGTCTATTGCCAGTGGTACTGCATCGGCGGCAACGAGACCGCGGAACATATCCTTCCAATGAACGAACCCTGGAAGGATAGAGAAGTCGAGAGTTACCGCGATAACCGGTCTTTCGTCGTTCATCGTTTCCCCTTTTTTAGCTTGGTCGCGACTGTTGCCGGGTTGGCAGATGCTGGTGGCGTCAAAACACGGACCACCCGGCGAGGCGAGCAAACTCCTCGAGAGCAGCGACGCCTCCAGCAGAGTTCCCGTCGGCATCAAGTGGAGGGCTCCACACGCACACCGCCCCGATCCCCGGCATGATGGCGACCACACCTCCGCCGATACCGCTCTTGGCGGGGAGACCGATACGGTAGGCGATGTCACCAGCCGCTCCGTACATGCCTGACATCAGCAGAACCGCGTTGACCCTGCGGATGGAGGCGTCGTCAAGGACGCGCGCATGCGCGGACCGATCGGCAAGGAACAGGGCTGACGTCGCGACCGCCTCTGCAGTCGCCGCAATGGCGCATTGTGCGAAGTACTGGGCAAGAACTTCGTCGATGCCATTGACTAGTTTGCCGTGCTCTGCCAGGACGTGGGCAATGGCCGCGTTTCGGTGATCGGCGATGGTCTCGGAGAGTGCCACGTGGGGATCAGAGACGATTGTTGCGCCACCACAGGCCCCTAGGAGTTCGATCGTCGCCATGACTGCGTCTCCGGTGAGTTCCATCAAGCGATCTGTGACGACAAGCGCGCCCGGGTTGACGAATGGGTTGCGGGGACGGCCCTGGCTGCGCTCGAGTTCGGCCACCGAGCTGTATCCCGAATCCGTCGGTCCCCATCCCACATGCTCCCACGCCGACGGGTTGCGCTGAAGTAGGGCACACAGGGCGAATAGTTTCGCCACGCTCTGGATGGAGAACGGGTCGGCGCTGTCCCCGGTCGTGAGGAGGTCCCCATCGATCGTGGCAACGGCCATGCCAAATTTCTCGGGAGAAACTGCGCTAAGAGCGGGGATCCGACTCGACACTCGACCTGTTTCGGAGGCGGCACGACCGCAATCGGCAGCGGCATCAAGATACCGCTGAAGTTGCGCTGTGCGCGTCTCGAGACGCGCGATATGTGTGGGAATGACGCACCTCAGATTCGACGGGGAATGGTGCGAGCCGGGGCGGCACGCCTTCGTGCCGCCATCACTGCCACCACTGCCCGCATGTCCGAGAGACGTTAGCTGCAGTCGTTGGCCCAAAGCTCGACAATAGAAGGTTATTACGCTTATTAGGACTAGTCAATAGACCTTATTTCGGCGACGTTCCGCCGAGTCGACTCAGGCCGCGATCCGCGCGAGCGCGACCGAGAGCCCGATGTGTCGCACAACACAAATTTGTGGTCTACTGGTCTTGTCTTTAGTCCTTAAACCGACTTACGCTCTCGCGGCATCCAAAAGTGAAAGGTAGGCCCGCATGAGCATCAACTCACCGTCTCCGCGGGAGACATCCCCCACACGGCACGACAACAGCCCTGCCCATCTGAAGAAGGGCGCAATCGGACTGGTCGGTGTGGTCTTCATGGTGGTCGCGTTCTCGGCGCCCATCGCAGCGATGACCGCGAATCTGCCGGTCGCGGTGGGCTTCGGTAACGGGGTCGGCGCTCCGGCGGGGTTCATCATCGCCACCGTGGTGTTGACGATCTTCAGCGTCGGATTCATCGCGCTTGCCCGTCATATCACCGCCGCCGGCGCCTTCTATACGTTCGTCTCGCGCGGCTGGTCCAAGATCGCGGGTCTACCGGCGGGCGTCCTGTCGATGTTCACGTACATGACGATGGAAGCCGGAATTATCGGCCTCTTCTCGACATTCGCTCGTCAGGCGTTTGGCTCGCAGTTCGGGGTCGAGCTGCCTTGGGAGGTCTATGCGTTCGTCGCAGTAGTGCTGATCGCAATCCTGTCGCACAAGGACATCTCTGTCGCGGCGAAGGTTCTGGGTCTTGCACTCATTTGCGAGATTGCCATGCTCACCCTTACAGCAGTGCGAGCTCTCCTCAATGGCGGCGGACCGGACGGTATTCTTTGGGGCTCGCTGAATCCCGTTTCTGCGTTGAGCACGAACGGGATCGCCGGAGGCGCAGTTGGGTTGGGGTTGCTCATGGCGTTCTGGTCGTGGGTCGGATTCGAATCGACCGCCATCTACGGCGAAGAGTCTACGGATCCCAAGAAGATCGTGCCTCGGGCGACTCTGATCGCGGTCATCGGCATTGGCATCTTCTACACCTTCATCTCCTGGGCGATCGTGAGTGCAAACGGCGGAAACAAGGCTGTCGAGCTCGCCGCGGGCCCTAATCCCTTCGAGTTGCTGTACGCCCCCACGCGTACCTTTGTTGGCTCGTGGGGCGTGCTGGTATTCGAATGGCTCGTCTTGGGTGGCGCGTTCGCTTGCGCATTGGCCGTCCACAACTCGGCCGCCCGTTACCTCTTCGCGTTCGGGCGCGACGAGCTTTTGTGGCGGCGACTCGGTGAAGTGCACCCTCGACATGGCTCGCCGTGGATCGCCTCGCTGACCCAAAGCATATTCGCGGCACTCGTTCTGTTTCTCTGCGCGCTGACCAAGTCCGACCCCTACGGAATTCTGTTCGTTCTTGTCGCAATTCTGGCGACCCTGTGCCTGCTCATCGTCCAGGTGATGTGCTCGATCTCCGTTATCACGTATTTTCACGTTCAGAAGCAGCACCCGGAAACCGCGAACGTGTGGCGGACTTTGATCAGCCCGATTGTCGGCGGCCTGGGGATGGTGTTCGTGATCTATCTGATGGCGTCGAATATGAAGACCGCAGCCGGTTCAGCGTCCGATTCGGTTTTCTACAAGTCGATTCCGTGGATCCTCGCGATCTTGCTGTTCGGCTCCCTAGCGGCCGCCCTCTACCTGCGCTCGTTCAAGCCAGAACTCTTTGCGCGGATCGGCAGCACGGTGTTCGACGAGAGCACGAACGCCGCCGGCGCCGAACGCGCTCCTGATCCCGCAGTCGACGCCGCCTAACCATCCCCGATCCATCACCACGCCCAAACTGCATGAGTGGGGACGCCTGCGCGGCCCACTCATGCAGTTCAAATCGACATCACTCCTCGTGACGGAAACATCGAGCGACTCAGTGTCCTCGTCACCGGTGGCAGCCAAGGCATTGGCCTAGCATTGCCGAAATCTTCGCCCACCCTGACCACAGCTGTCGTCGACCGAACCGAGTCGACACGCCAGAATCGCGCGCCAGGTGGAGCGGAAAGAGTTACCACCTAGTCGCCATCACTAGAACGTCGCAGATCCGAACTCATGTCCGCTCATGGCGCGGGTGGTAGAAGGGGAACTGGGCGGTCCTCGGGTGCCCTGCGGGCGAATACAGGAATATGCCCATTCACGCACCCGAGGAACTCACAGCCGACCAACTCGAGAACTTCGCCATCAACGTCACAGATCAATCCAGCGTTTAAGGATGCATTATCGCGCCCGCGCGCTCGGGCCGTGGGCGGTCATCGTGACCTACTCGGCCACAGGGCCCACGACAGACTTCCCTGGGCTTAGGCCACCACTGGCCCAGGAAGACAGTGCAGCTTGGTCTCGCCCGTTCCGCAGCCCCGGAGTTGACCGATCGAAAGATTACCGTCAACGCGGTGTTGCCTGGATCTATCCGGACCGGAGGACCCGAAGAGCTCTATCGCGAAGGCAGTTCCTCAGCAGAGATTGGCCAGGGCGACTCCATCGTGACCGGACCGTGAGCTTCGACAGCGGCCAGACGCATTCCGTGCTGCCTGGCTGATCTGACTGAACAGTCAACGACGGAGCCAGGACTCGAGGGTTTCGCGCGTTCCCTTGATGTGCTCTTCCATCGTGTCGGCGGCCAAGTCGGGATCCTTCTTCTCGATCGCGTCGACGATGGCCTCGTGGAAGTCATTCGCGTTCGGCTCGAGCCTGCCGAAGATCGCGCCAACCGGGAGCCACATCTTGCGTCGGGCGTCAGCCACAGCGTCAAGTAGGTAGTCGTTGCGGCAAGCTTGCGCGATGCCAAGGTGGAACGCTGAGTCGAGGGTCTGGAACTCAGTGACGAGGTGAATGGACTGTTCCTCCATCGCCGCCCTCAAGGTCTCATCCATGCTGGTGAGCAGCTTTCGGAGGTTCACGAGGTCCGCGGCGCGACGGCGCGTCGCCGCCAGACGCGTTGCTCCGGTCTCGACAACGATTCGGTAGTCGAACGCGTCTCGAACCGCGGTTCGGTTCTCCCTCATCAGCCGGCGCGCTTCGCCCGCGTCGTACTTGGGTGCCACCACAGTGAATCCGCCGCCACGCCCCCGCCTAACGGCGATCCTGCCCTCACGCTCGAGAACTGCCACAGCGGCACGTACAACTGTCCGGGAGACGTCAAGCATCTCCGAGAGTTCTCGTTCGGTAGGCAGTCGGTCGCCAGGGCGGAACTGACCGAGTTCGAGCGATCGCCGCATCTGGTCCACGACGAGTTCGTGCGCAGCGATCTGCCGGATCGGACTCAGTGCCGCCCGTTCTGCTGTCGTCATTCACGACTCCTTCCCCGTGCGCTCAATGTAGCGCATGCCTCACCACCGTGTCATTTGTCTAGTCCTTTAGACCAAGTCCACTCGCCTCGGCATCCACACCTATCGCACTAAAGACCTAAACACTTGACCTATAGCCCTTTAATGATCAGACTGGGCCTGTCGTGGTGATCACGATCACTGGTGTGAAAGGAACCTGAAATGGGCAACAAGGTAATCGTCACGGGCGGCGCAGGGGTGATCGGTCAGGCAATCTGCCGCCGACTGCTGTTGAGCAACTACACCCCGATCGCAGCGGATGTGAAACAGGCGATCGACGCGTTCGACCCGAATCAGGACGAACTGCAGGGCACCATCGCCGTCGCGATGGACGTCACCAGCCGCGAAAGCGTGGAGAGCGCTGTCGGCTCCGTGGTCCCGGAAGGCGAGACGCTGGCCGGTGTGGTCAACTGCGCCGGCATTCTGCGCGACTCGTTCCTCGGCGAGCTCGACGAGTCCAAGTTGGAGTTGATGTTCCAGGTGAACATCGCGGGCATGGCGCGGGTCGTCGACGTCACGGCCCCGCTGCTGACCGAGGGCTCGGCGATCGTCAACGTCGGAAGCCTCACCGGGCACTTCGGCAGGTTCCGCGGTGCGTCGGTCTACGGTGCCACCAAGGCGGGCATCGCCGCCTACACCCGCTACTTGGCGGAGGAGCTGGCTCCGCGCGGGATCCGGGTCAACAACGTCGCCCCCGGGGTCATCCGCGCTCCGATGAGCCCGTCGATGGCGCGGGTCTCCGGCGGCGAGGAGGTCAGCGCGAGCTACGCGATGCTCAAGCGGATCGGTGAACCCGAGGAAGTCGCCGAGGCGGTGGAGTTCTTCCTGTCCCCACGCGCCTCCTTCATCACCGCCCAGACCCTGCTCGTCGACGGTGGTGTCACCGCGTGGTGACCGTAAACGATCTCGCGACCGCCCCCGCCGAGATCTGGGGTGGGTCGGTCGAGGCCGCCAATAACGAGGCATTCCGCCGCCTCAACGACGCCGACCCGTGGGTCGTTGACGTCCGGCCGGCGCGGGAGGTACTTCCGGGTTACAAGGACAACCTGGTACTTACCTCGGGTGCACCGATGCCGTGGGAGGCCTACAGCGGCGGCCAGCGTGAAGCGCTGATCGGCGGGGCCCTGTTCGAAGGGCTGGCCGCCGACCGCGACGAGGCGATCGCGAAGTTCGCCGACGGCAGCATCGAGATCGGGGTGTGCCACGACTACTCTGCCGTGGGCTCGCTCGCCGGGATCTACACCGCGTCGATGCCGGTGTTCGTCGTCGAGAACCGCACCCACGGCAACGTCGGGTTCTGCAATTTCTACGAGGGCAAGGAGCCACGGCGCCTGAACTACGGCTGCTACGACGAGGGCGTCCATGAACGGCTCGAGCACGTCAACACCGTCCTCGCTCCCGTCGTCGGTGAGGCGATCCGCCGCCGCGGCGGTATCGCGCTCAAGCCGCTCATCGCACGCGCGCTGCGGATGGGCGACGAGGTGCACAGCCGCAACGCGGCCGCATCGATCCTGTTCAACCGCGAAATCCTGCCGTCAGTGCTCGACATGATCGCGGACTCCGTGCCCGGGGTCCACGAGACCATGCTCCACCTCGCCGAGAACGACTACTTTTTCCTACGGCTGTCGATGGCCGCGGCGAAGGCGTCCGCGGACGCAATGGTCGTTCCCGGATCCACACTCGTCTCGGCCATGGCCTTCAGCTGTCGGGGCTTCGCGATCAAACTCGCCGGCCTCGGCAACATCTGGTTCGAAGGACCACCGCCGATCCACGAGGGCAAGCTGTTCGCCGGCCACACCGAAGACGAGATCACCTGGATGGGCGGCGAAAGCCCTATCACCGAGACGGTCGGACTGGGCGGATTCGCACAAGCCTGTGCACTCTCGCTGCAGGACTACCAGGGAGGTTCCCCGGAGGTGATGATTGAGCGTAACCGCGAGATGTACGCGATTACACACGGTGAGAACCACGCCTATCGGATCCCGCTGTTCGGCTTCCAAGGAACGCCGACGGGAGTCGATATACGGAAGGTCCTGCAGACCTCGATTCTTCCGGTGATGGATGTAGGTCTCGCCGGCCGCGACGGTGGACAAATCGGCGCCGGGGTTATTCGTGCTCCTCGCGTTTGCTTCGCCCAAGCCCTGGAGGAGCACGAAAGGAGGTACGGCCGAGTATGACCATCGCAGAGCACAAGCAGCCGCGGAGTCGCTCACTGACCTACGCGGGAGGCGCGGCACTGGTGACCGGCGCAGCTTCCGGAATCGGCGAGGCCACGGCGAGCGCGCTCCTGAACGCAGGCGTCAAGACCCTGTGCCTCGACCTCCGCGAACCCGCCCCTTTCGACGGGGTGGATCAAGCATTGCAGGTACGCCGCGCCGTCGATGTCACCGACACCGAGGCATTGAGCACCGTCCTTGCAGAAGAGATTGGTCCAGCGGGCCTCAGCTATGTCGTCAACTGCGCCGGGATCATCGAGCACACCGGCTTCGCGGACGTATCCCACCAGTCCTGGCTCCGCTGCCTCGAGGTCAATCTCATCGGTGCATACAACGTCGTCAACACCTCGGGTCGTTTCCTGAGGGACGCCACGCACGCGGCAGTCGTCAACGTGACCTCACTGGAGGCGGCTCGGGTGATCGCCCTCACGGATCCGGACCCCAACCCGCAGTATGCGGCGTCGAAAGCCGGATTGGCGATGCTCACACGAACGGCCGCGCGGGCACTCGCAAGCACCGGTGTGCGCGTCAACAGCGTGTCTCCGGGATTCGTGGCCACTCCTATGGCAGCGGTGCACGGTGACACAACACACCTATCCCCGCAGCTGAAGGCGCGTGTCCCGTTGGGTCGATTCGCATCCGCGGGCGACATTGCGGACGCCGTCACTTTCCTGCTCAGTGACCAAGCCTCGTATATCACCGGGGCGGATCTTCGTGTCGATGGCGGGTTCGAAGTCACATGACCCCCCTCAACTACCTCACGGTTGCGCCCGTCGGGTGCGCAGAGCGCCAGACCGCAACCGTCTTCGACATTTGGAGTTTCAATGACGACAGCATCGTTCCGGGCACTTGACCTCGACGAGTTTCATCGCCTGGCCACCAGTGGGGAAATCGACACCGTAGTCTGTGCGACTCCGGACTCATACGGACGTTTGGTCGGGAAGCGCCTGACGGTGTCGGGATTCAATTCGCTGTGTCTCGAAGGCGACGGATTCCATGCCAGCGGGTATCTCTTTGCCACCGATGTGGAGATGAACCCGGTTGACCTTCCCATCGCCAACGCCGAGAACGGCTGGGCAGATATCCGCATTATGCCGGACCTTTCGACGATGCGCCGGGTGCCGTGGGAGCCCAATGTCGTACTCGTAATCGGCGATGCGTACGAGTCGGGATCCGAGAAGGACATTCCGGTATCGCCGCGTGCGATCCTGAAGCGTCAGCTCCAGCGTGCTGCGGATATGGGTCTGGCGTTCAAATTTGCGTCTGAACTCGAGTTTTACATCGCCGCGCTGACTTCTGACAAGGCTTGGGATGCAGGGTATCGCGACCTCAAGATGCTGTCTGAATACCGCGCCGACTATCAGATGGTCCAAGCAAGCCGCGACGACTGGTTCATTCGACAGATTCGGAACGAGATGCCGAAGTTCGGTATCTCGGTGGAGTCCTCGAAGCCGGAGTGGGGCCACGGGCAGCAGGAGGTCACCCTCGACTATTGCGACGCGCTCGAGATGGCCGACCGGCACGTGCTCTTCAAGTACGGAATCAAGCAACTCGCTCACAACTGCGACCTGACCGTGACGTTCATGGCGAAGCCGAAGATCGACGACGTGGGCTCGTCATGCCACCTGCATGTGAGCATGTGGTCGGTCGAATCGGGGCAGTCCTTGTGCTGGTCGGACGCCCCCGACGGCGGTATGTCTCAGCGTTTTGGGTCCTTTGTCGCCGGCCAACTCGAGAACGCGGCAAGCTTGAGCCTGCTGTTCGCGCCTACCGTGAACTCGTACAAGAGGTTTCAGCCCGGTCAGTTCGCTGGATCGGCGATCTCCCTCGGCGAGGACAATCGCTCGTGCGCATTCCGCCTGGTCGGAAACGGTCCGTCGTACCGAGTCGAAAACCGCGTGCCGGGCGCCGACGTGAATCCGTACTACGCGTACGCAGCAACAATAGCCGCCGGTCTCGACGGTATCGAACGTAACCTTCCCATGCCGACGATCCTATCCGGCAACGCATGGGACGTCGATGACATCGAACTGGTACCCACCTCACTTCACCAGGCCATCGACGCCTTTGCACACAGCAAAGTTGCGCGGTCGGCGTTCGGCGACGACGTATTCGAGCATCTGCTGGCATTTGCTCAGGCCGAGCTGGTCGCCTTCGACTCCCAGACAGTCACCGATTGGGAGTTGCGGCGCTACTACGAGCGGGTCTGACGAGAACCGATCCGAAAGGACACCAATGCAAATAGATCCGATTGCTCAGAAGCTGATCGATGACTCTCGGGCATCAGGTCGGCCCAACGCGCATCTGCTACCGATCGCGACCGCACGGCAGAATTTCGAAGACACCTTCGGTGCGCTGGCGAAGCCGGAGGTCTTCCGGACCATCGAAGTGCGCATACCCACACGGGACGGCGATGCAATTCGTGGGCGGCTCTACCTTCCAGTCGAGGAAACTGCACTTCCGCTGACCGTCTACTTCCACGGCGGTGGCTGGCTTTTGGGAAGCATCGACTCCCATGACGTTGCGACACGGATGCTGGCCAACGCCTCCAGGAGTGCAGTTCTGTCCGTCGACTACCGTCGCGGACCGGACTTCCTGTTCCCGACCGCCGTGAATGATGCAATTGATGCCCTCGAGTGGGCAACGGGGCCCGCTTCCGGTCTTCCGATCGATCGGGACCACGTCGCCGTTGCGGGCGACAGTGCCGGTGGCAATCTCGCCGGGGCTCTCGCACTACACGCGCGAGAGAGCGGTCCACGACTTGAGCATCAACTCTTGGTCTACCCGGTGACGACCTGCGACATCTATGTGGGGTTCGACGCCCAGTACGAGGGAGTGATGATCTACCGGGACGAAGTACAGTGGCATCAGGACAACTATCTGCCCAGTCCCGGCCACGCCACTGATCCGCGAGTCTCGATCCTCGACGCCGATCACACGGGTCTGCCGGACACCACCATCATCCTTGCCGGGTGCGATCCGATCGCACCTCAGGGACGACTGTATGCCGAAGCGCTGCGCGCGAAGGGCGTGAAGGTGGCGGTGCACGAGAGCCCCAGCATGATCCATGGCTTCTTTGGTCTTGACGAACTGCTCCCAGCCGCATCTGCTGCGATGGAGTTTGCCGGCGCGCGTCTGTCCAGCGCCCTGACCTCGCGAGTTGTCCAGTGAAAACAGCATTGGTAACGGGCGCCGGCGGCGGGATCGGCCTCGCAGCGGCACAGCGATTGTCCGAAGAGGGCCATCGGGTCATTGCCACCGACGTCAAGGAGCGGGTGGACTCGCTACCCGACAGCGTGGAATTCATCCGGTTCGACCTGTTGCAGGCTACCGAATTCGAGGAGTTGTTCGCCTCCTGCGGGGATGCTGGATTGGACTACCTGGTCAGCGCGGCAGGAGTTGCGCTA
Source organism: Rhodococcus wratislaviensis (assembly GCF_900455735.1). Classification (GTDB taxonomy): domain Bacteria; phylum Actinomycetota; class Actinomycetes; order Mycobacteriales; family Mycobacteriaceae; genus Rhodococcus_F; species Rhodococcus_F wratislaviensis. The sequence goes on from NZ_UAUI01000001.1 coordinate 771,327, forward strand.
TTAGATCGCGACGGATCAACGTTCGACGTAGACGAGTCGACGTGGGATGTCACGCTGGGAGTAAACCTGCATGGTCTTCGGAGATTGACGGCCGCGGCGCTGCCCCACCTTAGGCGTGGTCAAGGCCGAAGCATCGTCAACGTCGCCAGCGTTGCCGGCATCCGTGGAATGGATTCACCTCTGGACGCTTATCAGGTCAGCAAGGCGGCGGTCGTGTCACTCAGTCATGCCATGGCCCTGAAACTGGCGCAAGAGGGCATTCGTTGCAACACGGTCTGCCCGGGCGCCATCCTCACACCGATGATCGAATTCCTTTACGAACGATCTCCCGAACGACGCATTGACATGGAAAACAGGACGCCGCTGGGCCGACTCGGTCGGCCGGAGGACATCGCCGGAGCGATCTCGTTTCTCCTGTCAGATGACGCGTCGTTCATTACGGCATTCGATCTCGTCGTCGACGGCGGGTGGAGTTCTCAACTGAAGTAGTGGAGTCCCGGAGACAGCGCCCTCCTGCTCGGCTTGCGGACCGACCGGGTGGGCGCTGTCTGGTGTCCACAGCGGGCCAACTGCTCACAGCATTGTGCGGCATTGACTTTGCAATTAAAGTCCTAAATACTGAACCAATAGACGTTTAAGTGAAGGACTTGGGCGTCATGTCCAGACCTCAAGACAGGAGCAGACAGTGAGCCCGATCAGGACCCGAAAGATCTCACCGCGCGTTGCGATCATCGGCACGGGGTTCAGCGGCATCGCTGCGGCGATCGCACTGAAGAAAAAAGGGATCGAAGATTTCGTAATCTTCGAGCGTGCAGATGGACTCGGCGGGACATGGCGGCACAACAGGTACCCCGGTGCGGAGGTGGACCTCGAGTCACACATCTATTCGTTCTCCTATGAACGCTACGACTGGACTCGGACGCATGCAGGTTGGAGCGAACTTCTCGGCTACCTCGAGCATGTCGCAGGCAAGTGGGGGTTGTACCCCCACATGCGGTTCAACGAGGCCGTGAACGAGGTGACCTGGTCCGACGAGCGTCGTGATTACGTTGTTGCGACTTCGAGCGGGAAAGATCATGGTCGCTTCACCTCGGTGATCAGCGCCGTCGGCTTCCTGAACACGCCGCTGGTTCCACCCTTCGTGCGGGATGAGCACGACTTCGAGGGGCCCATTTGCCACACGTCGGAGTGGGTCGACGGGCTGGACATGACCGACAAATCGATCGGTGTTCTGGGCACGGGTTCATCAGCGGTCCAGGTCATTGCCGAGGCCGAAAAGGTCGGATCGGAGGTCAAGGTCTTCCAGATCGAACCGAACTGGCTCCTTCCCAAGAACGCGCATGATTTCACCAGCCTCGAACGTAAACTCAACCGCTTCGCGCCCGTCTACTTCTGGCGCCGACTGAAGCTCTATGCCGACTACGACATGCGTCAGCACTTCACTGGCCACGCACGAGAGGACGGCCGCTCCAACCGCAATCGGCGCCGCGCGTCGATCGAGTTTCTGCACCGAGAACTCGCTGACCGGCCGGACCTTATCGAGCTCGCGACCCCCAAATTCGCCTTTGAGGGACGCAGAACAGTCACGAGCGACACCTACTACTCGTCCCTGAAGAGCCCGAAAGTCACTCTCGTTCCGCACGCCGTCAAAGGACTCTCGCGATCAGGGGCGATCGATGAGAACGGTGACGAGCACCAACTCGACATGATCGTGCTGGCCACCGGATTCGATGCGGCGAACTACCTCGGCACCTACAAGGTCCGCGGCGAAGGTGGCGTCGATCTGCATGAGTCCTGGAACCGCGAGCCGGACGCCTTCCTGGGAATGATGGTTCCGGGCTTCCCGAACTTCTTCATCATGTTCGGCCCGAACACAAACGCCATTCCACTAGTCACCTTCTATGAGGCGCAGGCGAACTTCGCTGCAGGCAGCATTTCTCGTGCCGCGAAGAAGGGCGCCACCAAGGTGGAAGTCCGCCGATCCGCCTTCCTGATCTACAACGATTGGCTACAGTCCCGTCTCTCGCGGACGGTATGGGCGAAGACCACCAGCTACTTCCGAGGTGGAACTGGAAAAATCATTTCCCAGTGGCCATTCAGCGCGTCGTCCTACGTTCTGGCCACCAAACTCCTCCGCCGTCTGGTAGTCAAGGTGAGCTAAGTCGGAGCACCAGCGGAGCCCTTGTCCCCCGCTGCTGGGTTAGTAAATGTGACCTTGGGAAGGTCGCAAGATTGGTGAACGGTCCGCGGACACGGGGCCCGTGGACCGCTTCCAACTATTGACGACTCAGGTACTTGAAACCCGAAATGAAACTGTCGATGGGCGCACGCGACAAGGCAATGATCGACCATACTAGGACCTGGATCCACTTCGGCGGCGCGGATGAAGAGATTTTCCTCGAGTTCGATATCTGCCCTTTCGAATCCTACGGTCGTATATATCACCACCTCGCCGGTGTACATGCTCGCGATAGTCTTCAGCCGGCAGAACGGCGCGCCCTTCAAGTCTTTCCCGCGAAAAGATTGCGTCAGCGGATTTCCGAGGGACGGAGTTCTACCGTTCACAGTCCGATCGGCGACGCGTAGGAGCAAGGAAGTAGTTGCTGCTCGCGTGAACAGCACGAGATGACGTGGCAGTCGTACAGCACGTGCCTGCCGCGGAAACCGACGCCATCCCTCCGACCCACGAAGAAGCCTCGCGTTCACGCCCGAGCGCACAATCTCTCTCGACCGAGTATTACAGCCGCGTTGCAAGTAGATGGCCATGCGTCGTGGAGCCGCATCGCGCAGGCATTGGGAGAACCCGAGCGCAACGTCACTCAGCGCGGTATGGCATTGCGCGAGTCAGGGCGTGTTGCCGTCACCGCGATCGAGATCACCAGCGGCACCGCGATCGTGCGACTTCAGTGCACACCAGGAGCCGTGCGCGTAGCCGCCAGCGCACTTGCCCACCGCAGCGATTGCATCTCTGTCAACCCCCTCACCGGTACCGCGGATTGTGTCGCCGAATTCATGGTGCCCCGCCATCAGCTAGGCCCGTTTGGTGATGGACGATCTACACGCGACCACGGGGGTGGTCCGCTGCTGGACCGGCCCTATTCTCCGCAGCTTTCGCACTGTCGGCCAGTCGGACGGCGGTGTGCTCACTGCGACCGAGCGATCCGAGCTCGGAGTGCCTCCGGCACCCCAGGCCTTTGATGTCGAGCGCACCAAATAGCCGCGCGATTCCGTTGACAAAACGATTATCCGCGAACTCAACTTCAATGGACGGGCCAGCACGACTTCGCTCGCACGTAGCGCCGGAATCTCGGAGGCCACAGCCCGCCGCGTCCATGCGTTGCTCGCCGAGGGAGTGATCAGATTGCGTGCGATGTTAGGCCTTCACGCCGAAGCGGCTGTATAACCACGTTACAACCGAGCGATGGGTAGCCCACGCAACGGCGCTAGAGACCACCATGGTGATTCAGGCATATAAACGCAGTGGATGTACGCTGTTATGACGACCACATCCGGGTTTCCTATCCCGATATGGGGACGCAACGCACTCAGGCGAAGGTCGAAGCCCCTGGGGCGTGGTGCACGACTGTTCTCACGTTCCGCCGCGACCGCCGCCGCGAGCTCGCCCCCACCCGCCGCCTCGTCGCCGCCGCATGACGTGATCTGCGCTGCAGAGTCGGGTGATTCACCAGCGTATCCGTAGTGGCGTACGCACACCTGCGGATACGAGGTGCGAGTGTCCCCACGTCGAGTCGGTGCGACACGGCGCACTCCGCTCCCGCCCACCGCGCCTTGCTTCGGCGCCGCGGGCAGGATGTGGGCGGAGACGCCGAACCGGACGATGAAGCTGGCAATCGACGCCGACTGGGTTCAGCAGCCGTCCGCCTACGTTCGACCCGACTGACGACGGCTGCAACGTCGTCGAACGGCCCTGCTGCCACCTGAAGTGATTATGGAGGCTTAGGTAATAGTCAGGGGCTTCGTCCATTTGGGTGAATCGCCTCACTCAGCAATGCCACACCAGTTCATCGCTGTCAACGCTAGGCTGCGTGTCGCAGCGAGTATTTCGTCGATTGAGCACGACTCGTTCACCTTGTGCGCATCCGCAAGATGGCCGGGTCCGTAGTTGACGACAGGAATGTCGACTTGCGAGATCCATGTGGCATCGCAAGCGGCCGCAAACGCCTCCAGGATCGCCGGATGACCGGTTGTACATTATTAGCACCCTCCAGCGCACGGACAATGTCGTGATCAGCCGCAGTTTGGTATCCCGGGAAGTCGACATGCCACGTGACGACAGGTGGGTTGTCGGCGAGCCACGGGTCGATTGAAGTCGCACGCGCGATGTACCTTTCGATCTCATCGCGGACGGCACCCGCTTCCTCCTTGGGTGGATACCAGACCAGGAAATCGATCTCGCAGTACTCGGCGAAGACGAAGGGGATGTCGATGTCCTTGCCGCGGCCATGGATGGTGCCCGGCATGACAACGAACTGTCCTGGCTTGAAGAGGGACTGCTGCTTGCTGAGTCCCCACTGTTCTTCAATTCGGTAGAGCGCTTGCAAGACGATATAGCCCTTGTCGATTGCATTCACTCCTGCACGAACACCGGCTCCACCTGCCCTGATAAGTTCACGTCGGAGCCCTGGATGGCCGGCGAGACCCTCGACCCGGACTCGACCCCACAGGAGACCTGCGGCGGCAGGATTGATCGCCAGAGGCCCGTCGAAGTTGGCCGATGGCTCGACAACAATCGCCGCGTCGGCGGTGTACCCGGCTCCGATCAAGCATCCTGTGCCCACCTCGTGTTCCCCGAGTTCTTCACCTGCGACGGCGTGTACCACCAAATCGCCGGCCAATCGAACGCCTGCACGCTGGAGCGCTTCGACTGCGTAGAACGACGCGATGACACCGCCCTTCATATCGCTCGCTCCTCGCCCATAGATGCGTCCGTCGCTCTCGGTTGCGGAAAACGGATCGTGTTCCCACAGGTCGCGGCCGCCGGCCGGTACGACATCCACGTGGCCGTTCAGAAGCAGCGAACGACCACCCCCTGAACCCGACACCACGCCTGCGAAGTTCTCGCGCTTCTTCCTGCTCCCGAGCATCTCCGCCTTGTCGAAGAGGTGCCCAAACTGGTCCCTCAGAAGAAGGTTCGCTTCAGACTCATGCCCCAAGTAGTCCTGCTCGCGAATTCCGGGATAGTTCGGGTTGACGCTGGGTACCTCGATCAGTCCGCGCACTGCCTTAACGATCTCGCTGCGTGCGTTGTCGATCTCGGCTAGAACACGACTGGACGCTTCTTCTGACATCGCTTGATCCCTTCATCTTTTTCGAGAACCATTGTCAGCTCTTCGCTGGATGCTCGCCTGCCGGATGCCAATTCGCCGTGATCTCAGTAGCGCCACGTGGCCCGTAGGTTCCGCCCCCGACGTCTGTAACTCTGGACAATGGAAGCGGATTGCAGCCCTCAGTTTTGCCGTCGCCGACTAAATGGTCAAGTGTCTAGTCCATAATTTTCGGGGCACCTCCGAAAACGCTGTCCACGCCGCCTATCGGCCTCGCCGGGTTGAAATATGGCGCGACCAAAAGGAGTTCGCCCGGGTGCAGGGTCAGCTCGCGGGGCGCGTTCAGCACTCGGGGGCTTGGAGATGCCTGCTGCAGCGAGTCCGCCTCGGCGGAACAGCTAGCGCACAATCTCTTCTGTCGAGGCCCTCTACCGTCCAGCACGAGTCCGTATGCTCTTCCAATCCCAGGTCGGGAAACAGGGACTCCAAGACGTGGACTCACCTCCCGGGGACATACCAGGAGTAAGGCCTGTGCCTTACCGAACCCGCTAGGGCATGAGCACGGTTGAACACGAATTGTTTGCCGCTGTGCGTCTCCTCAGAGTATGGAGCGGGTCACCCCTCACTCACCTGCGAGCGCATCCGGGCCGCTGTAGAGACAACCTCGACGAACGAGCGGAGCGAACTCTGTTCCGCATCCGGTTCTTGTGAGCTCAGGTGCTTGTGCAGGTTTGTGAGCGCGGCGACGACGTGTGGTCCGCCGTCGAGGAGGAATCTGATCAATCCGTGCCGTGCACAGTTGGCCACGACCGGGATGAGCGTCGTTTCGGCGTCCTCGCGGCAACCCGCAGCCCATTGACACGCCACCAACATTCGGGCGGCGTGGAGTGACGCGAGCTCACGCCCGGCTCCTTCGAGTCTCCGCACCCATTCGCCGGCCCATTCGCAAGCGGCCCGGATCTGATCGGCATCCCCGCGCAGCAGGATGAAGACGGCTGTCTCGTCCTCGAGTTGTGCGATGATCTGCTCTACTCCGTCGGATGCCTTTGCACGGGTATCGCGCTGGACCGCGGTGAATCCGGGACGCGGCGGTAGGCCGAGGCGGACCCGCTCATTGTCAAGAGACGCTTTCAGCCGTGGGAGCGAGAACGCGTCGGCAGTCCGGGCACCTTCGTCCAACTGATGCGTTGCCCCAGTGTCATCGCCTCGGACGCACATGATCCGCGCGCGCAGACAGTAGTACCGAATCATGAAGTCCGTCGGGCCGCCCATTGCGGCTGCGTCGAACGTCTCGTTCAGCAGTTCCTCTGCGGCGCTGACCTGGTTCTGCTCATACAGCATCTCAGCGAGAAGCACACGGGCGAGCCGCCCATGCTGTGACTGCGTATTACCAGCATCACGCACAAGTCGAAACGCACTGCGGTACATCTCGGTGGCCCCGGTGATGTCCAGCTGCTCAGCCTTCGCCATCCCCGCAACACAATAACCAATAGCCACCGAATAGGTTCCGGTAGTCCGGCTGTGGAACGGCGCCGCCCAGCTCTGCCTGCGACACGCATCGCCGAACCGGAATTCGTAACAGTCGACGAACGCATCAAAGAGAGCGGCCATCGACACGACGAACGGAGAATGATCGGCCGCGTGCGTCAAACATTCGGCCACGAGGTCCTTCACCCCGGTCACCCGGTCCGCGGTTACGTCGATATCCGCCTGCAAAACATCGGCCTCCACCCGCAATTGGTGAGCCTGGTTGGCGGGTAGGTCGAGCAGCCCGAGTAGGTCCTGCGCACGCTGACGCGCCTCGACGGCGACGGCAATGCGCTGTAGTTCGGCGTTCGCCCACCCGATAGTGAGCTGCAGACGCGGACTCGCAGCCACCAGGTCAGCAGGCAGCTTCCCGATCAAGCCCAAGATGGTCGACATCTGCGACCGGTCGAGCAGGTAGAGGATATCGTGCTCAAGCATGCCGACGGCCACACCCGGGTCACCTGCGGCGAGGATGTGGTCGAGGGCTTCGCCCAGCAGGTGCTGTTCACGGAACCAGGCGAAAGCCTTGCGGTGCAGCTCGACGGTCCTGCCCGGGTAGTCCCGCTCGAGCCGGCGTCGCAGGATCTGCGCGAAGAGGTGGTGGTAGCGGTACCACCGCCGGTCGTCGCGTGCCCGGCCGAGGAAGAGGTCGCGGGCGGTGACTTGCTCGAGTCGCGCCTGCCCGTCGGGAACGCCGGCGAGCGCGGACGCCAGTTCACCGCACACCCGGGCGGGGACGGCAGTGACGAGCACGAAGTCGAGCATCTCCGGCTCGAGAGCGTCAAGCACGTTCTCCGCGAGGTACTCACCAAGAGTGCCGGTTCCGGCCCGGAAGTCCCGGAGCAGGACCTCGGGACTTCCCGATTCCCGCAGTGACAGCGACGCCAGTTGCAGGGCGGCGATCCACCCGTCCGTCGACGCCCGCAGTTCTTCAACCTCCGAGTCCGTCAACGGTACGCGAACACGGTCGGCGAAGAATCTCGTCGATTCGGCGAGGTCGAAACTCAGCGATTCCGAGGTAATCTCGTGGAGTTCGTCGCGGACCTGCATCCGGCTGATCGGGAGGCCCGATCTGCTGCGGCTCACCACAACGATCCGCAGATGATGGCTGCCGTTGTCGAGGAGGAACTCCAGGGCCGCGATCGTCTTGCGTGCCGTCACGCGATGCCAGTCGTCGATCACGATTACGAGAGGGGCACCGCTGTCGTGGATCCGGTTGATCAGCGAGGTGAGGACGAACCGTTCGACCACATCGCCGTGCTCTTCCAGGGACTGCCGCAGATCGGTGGCGATCTCGGTGCGCACTTGCTCGATCGCCTCGACGAGGTGCGACAGGAACCACGCGACGTAGTCGTCGTCCCGGTCAACAGCCAGCCAGGCGACAGCGATCCCGTCGCCGACCAGTTCATCGCGCCACTGCGCGACCAGACTGCTCTTCCCGAACCCCGCGGGTGCGTGGACGAGCGTCAACCGGCTCTCTTGCCCCGCTCGCAGCGCGTCGAGTAGGCGGTGCCTGCGGATCAGCTTGCGGGTGGTCGTGGGCGGGTGGAATTTGGTGATAGGTGTTGGCGGAGTTCGCAAAGGGGACATTGCGTCACGGGATCGCGGCATGGGCCGCCTCCCGGCGACCTCGATCCTGGCGCTAGCCGCGCTCGAGTTCCCAGCTGCGGATTGGTAGTGTCTCGCGATGGCCCGATCTGGCGGTATGGGCATCGCCTCGACGGATAAGGCATGGCGCTGCTCGACCGATTGGAGAGCGTTGCCGAATTCGGAAGCCGTAGAGGGACGCTCCTGGACGGTACGCGACATTGCGTGTTCAATGACCTCGCAGACTTCGTCAGGTATGCCCCCACCGCGCAGGTCCGGGACCGGTTGGTTCGAGATTCGTAGGAACTGCGCAACCAGCCGCTCACCGCTGCGGCGCTCGAAGGCGGCGTGGCCGGTCAATGCACAAAACAACGTCGCCGCGAGGCCGTACACGTCTGAGGCGACGGTCGATGGCCGCCCCTCGAGCACTTCGGGCGCTGTGAATGCGGGCGAGCCCGTGATCGATCCCGCTGCGGTCTCGAAACCGCCCGCGATCCGCGCGATCCCGAAGTCGGTGAGTTGCGGCTCGTCGTAGTCGGTGAGCAGGATATTCGCTGGCTTGACGTCACGGTGCAGGGTGCCGCCCCGGTGGGCGGTCTCGAGAGCCCCGGCGATCTTGATGCCGAGCCGCAACACCGGCGCCCACCCGATCGGTCCCGTCCTGCGGATCTGCGCATCCAGCGATCCGTGCGCGTGGTACGGCATCACCAGGAAGGGATGCCCCCTACGAGTGACTCCAACCTGGTAGAGGTCGACGATGTTCGGGTGTCCTGACATCCGGCCCATCGCACGCTGCTCGCGCACGAAGCGGGCGAGGTTCTCGGGATCGACGTCCGAGGTGAGGACCTTGACGGCGACCGTGCGGTCCAACTCTTCCTGGAGGCAGCGGTAGACGACCCCGAACCCCCCGCGTCCAATTTCGTCGGCCTCGTCGAAGCCGGCGGCGGCCAAATCCACCGCGATGTCCGGCTCGCGCTGCGTAACCCACGGTTCGTCCGCCATAGGCCTGCACCACCTCGACACGCTCCCCTACAGGATAGTCTCCCGCCAGAGCCTCCGACGACTCATCGGACTGTGCTCATCGACGACGTAGCAACCGACCGGTCAGTCCGTACCGACTATGCGGCGCGACCGCCCGTGCGTCCTCGCGGCTCCGGTTGAGAGAAACAGTGTCGCGACCGCAGTGCGATCCACAGCCGTGCGCATGCCCGGCACGTGGAACTCACTGGGAACTATGACCCATATACGACCCGCACGGCCGTTTCCACCGGCTATCGCATGGCGACGAAGTCATCCCACTCGTTGACGAGCGGCCGCGTCACGTCGAGTGGATTGCTCGACTTGCTGGTACGAAGGCACGCACAAGGAGTGCTCGCGCAGGTTACCTCGCATGCTCACTTCGGGATTGCGCCGGTTCGACGTCGTCGACCGTGGCCGACAGGCCTCCGGTTGGTCACCTCTGTTCCTTCCGGCCTCGCTACGTACCCCGCCGCCGGCGCCCCGGCAAGACGGGCTCACGTCGAGTAAGTCTGAATTCCCTCACCGGTCCGACCATTCAGTTTTATTCTGGATCAGGACGAACCACGGGAGAGCGCCCCACCCGCAGGTAGACACTGTCGGGAACGAGAGAGGGGTGCTTATAGACCCACCAGGTGCAAGCGTTCACGCTGCTCCCATCGTTCGGCCAGGTAGGCGGATCGATCACCCGCGTCGGATATCCGAGTCTGTCAATCGGGATGAGCTCATTGAGCAGACAACAATGGACGCAGTACGAACAGATCCCACGCGTGTTCCACGCCCAATCGTGCGGTTCGGTCGTTACGGCAAAATCGTAGGGTGGTCCAGCCAGCGGGCTTCCGTCGGTGATGGACCGATCGACAGATCGACCTCCGGAACCACAAGGCGCGAAACGGAATCCGATTCGGTCTTCCTCCTCGATCAGCTCGATGTCACCCTGCCGGGAGGCACCTGCCAGATGGGCGTGGAAGCCATCCACGATGGCGATCATGAGCTGGTGAGCTGACTCGGACCATGCTTGGTGCGACAGCGAATAGCGGGCGTGGACGGGATACCACTCGTCCATCAGGAAGTTCCACAGATCGCCGAGCGAAGACTCGCCGACCATCCTCACGGCGATGTCGATGAGCCCGGAGAGGCGATCCACGGCGCGGTCGTGGATCCCGAGCCAGATCACTCGCGCGGTTTCGATGGCGTTGACGGCCCCGGAGTCCCTACTTCGACACAATTCAGCCGCACAGTCGACTGCGCGAAAAAACTGAGGCCACTCCGCCGCGATACCGTCCATCGCGGTCTCGCCGATGAGTCCTGTGAGGCGTTCGAGCTCCCGGTCGACATCACGAGATAGGACCCCACGCGACTTGATCCACTCGACGACCGTTGTCGGCCAACGCTCGTAGACGTCGCGCAACTCTTCGGCCTCGAGCACCGAGATCTCGACGAGTGTCGCCGCAGACTCGAATTCTCTGGCCTCGAGCTTCTCGACGGATACGCGAAATGTCCCCTTCGCCAAATCTTCCCACGATCCGATCCGGGCATCTCGCCCCAGTGACGGCTCGAACGCCACCACCTGCGCCGGTGGCTGCACCCTAGTCACGTGGCCACCCGAAGGCCGCCACCTGCGACAGAATGAGGACCCGTGCGGCGTCCTCAGCGATCATCTTCATATTCACCTTAGGTTCTTCAATCCGGACACGACACTTCTCGACAAAGTCAACCCACAAATGGGACACGCCTCCCCCGGATTGGACGGACACGCTGCGCAGCCCTGAGGCCGCGGCGCTCACCGCAGCCTCAGCGCTACCTCGTCACGCACCCAGCACTTGACCGATCCTGGAAGCGCAGCGAACACGATGCCTTCGACCGCAACATCCCATGAGATCAGCGGACATCGCACACACCCGACACCGATCTCACGTCCTTTCGAAGTAGCGTCGCCGCTCCCAATCCGTGACCGCCTGCGTGAGGAACGCACGTTGTTCTCCGCGTCCGACAGTGAGCAGGTGTGAATACACCTCGGGGCCGAGGCCTTCCTTGGCTGCGTCACTGGACGCGAACAGAGCGATCGCCTCGTCGATGGAGGTAGGTAGCTGGGGCAGATCGTCTCGCGTGTAACCGTCACCGTCCACGAGGTCTGGCATCGGCAAGTCTCGCTCGATCCCGTGTACACCCGCGGCTATCGCCCCTGCAATCGCGATGTACGGATTCACGTCAGCGCCGGGGATGCGGTTCTCTACTCTGCGCTGAGGCCCGTCGCCGACTGTGCGAAATGACATGGTCCGGTTGTCGTCGCCGCACGCCACTGTCGTCGGCGCGAAAGAATGCGGCTGAAAGCGCCGGTAGGAATTGATATTGGGTGCATACAGCAGACACATTCTGCGGGACTCACCTACAAGACCTGCCAGGAAACTGTCGAAGATTGGTTGGTCACCCAGCGGTGTATTCCCGTCGAGCGACCACAGGCTGGTATGGATATGACATGAACTACCAACACTTGCAGCATCCCACTTAGCCATAAACGTGGCGGCCCGACCGAGGCGTGCAGCGATCGCCTTTACCCCAAACTTGTAGATGAAGTGCCGGTCGGCCATCTCCAAGGCGTCGGTGTGAGTGAGATTGATCTCTTGCTGCCCCAAGCCGTACTCACTCGACACACCTTCGATCTCGATTCCGGCTTTCCCCATCTGCTCGACGACGGCGTCGATGAAGGGCTCGACGCTTATCGACGCGATAGGGTCATAGGCAGCCTGGTACCGCGACGCAGGTGTGAGCCGCTGATAATTTGCTTCCCAGCTGTCCTCGTAGCCTTCTTCAAACAGAAAGAATTCCAACTCCGAGGCCACCTGCACAGTCGCACCTCTGGCAGCGAGTCGCGCAATCTGGCGTTTCAGGATCTGGCGCGGTGCGATCTCCAGCGTCGAACCGTCGGCGAGGATGGGATCGCAGATGACAAATGCGGTGTCCGGGAGCCACGGCAGGACTCGCAGGGTGCTCAAGTCAGGTATCAGAAGGCAGTCCGGAGCCCCGTTGCTGAGTCCCCCGACCGCCTCGAGGTTCGGGTCGGTGTTCTGCTCGATATCGAGCTGCCAGATCATCAGAGGGATTCTGAACGCCGCGGGATCGTCCACGTGCCTGAGAAATCGTCGCGCCGGCACATACTCGCCCAGGGGCCGCCCGGCGTTGTCTGCCGTGGCCAGAAAGACTTTTGTGATGGTTCCTGAATCGACCGCAGCGGCCAGCTCGGATAGAGACCACACCCCCACCGGACGCCCTGTGGAGTTGTTCCTTGTGGAATTCACGATGCCCACAGCGGGGTCCTCGATCTGAATGGACATGAGTGGCTCCTAGATATGTCGCGGTAATAATGAGTTCTTTTTTTGGAAGTCGTCGGTGACTGCCACCGGGTCAGCGACCGACATGGCTGCGCTCCACCTGTGCGGCCTCGCCATTGGCCGCCGTCGAATTGGGAGACCCCGGGGCCGAGGGAGCTGCGACCTCCAGCAATTGCTTTCCGAAGTTCTTCCCATCAAAGAGTCGGTTGAGAGCGTCCACCGCGTTCTCGATCGTTCCGTGCTGAATGTCGTCCAGCCAAGTAATTTCGCCATTGCGAATCCAGGTGGAGAGTCGTTCGGTGGCTTCGCTGAATCGGTCGGAGAAGTCGGTGACGATGAATCCGTGCATACTCGCGCTACGAACCGTGATCGTGGATAGGTTCTTCGGTCCGTACCGGGTTGCTTCGTTCGAGTATCCACTCGAGATTCCTCCGCACAGAACAACCCTCCCACGCTGAGCGATATTCGCGATCCCCGCCTCGAGGATCGGTCCGGCGACGTTGTCATAGAAGACGTCTACCCCGCGCGGAGCAAGAGTGGCGATCCGCTGCTCGACATCCTCGCTCTTATAATCGATGGTGGCATCGAACTTGGCGACGTCCGTGAGCCATTGCGCTTTGTCTGGACCGCCTGTAATTCCGATTACGGTTGCACCCGCGATTTTCGCGAGTTGCCCCGCAACAGACCCCGTCGCTCCCGCTGCCCCGCTCACCACCACAATGTCCCCCGGCTTGGGACGGCCCAATTCGAGCATCCCGAAGTATGCAGTCAGACCGGTAGTGCCGAGTACACCGGTCACGGCGGTCGGAGCAACTCCTTCCGGAATCGCCCTGGCCGCAGGAAGGTCAGAATCCGCACCATGTATGTGTTCGAGAGACCCGACCGAATGAACCTCAGCACGGGCAAGAACGTACTCCTGCCAACCAAAACTCCCGTGAACCATTGTTCCTACTGGCAAATCGGGCGAGGCGCTCTCGACTACCTCCCCAACACCGTGACCCCTCATCACGTCACCCAAAGAAACGGGAGGGGCGTACGACGGCCCATCATTCATCCAGCCCCGCATAGCCGGATCAAACGCAAGCCAGACCACTCGAACAACCACCTCGCCAGGCCCAGGCGACGGAACCGGCCCATTATCGAGCGTGAAGTCATCTGTGGTCACAGTCCAGGTCGGGCGAGAAGTCAGTAGCATCCGACGATTCAAGATATCTGTCATGAGGGTCACAGTACGAGACTATTGCCCTAAACACTAGTCCTATAGACCCTTTAATCTGAGATTGGCTCCGCTCCAGCCGACCACCTGGTGCTTTTCGAAGCCCAGATGCCCGCCCATCTCCGCCGCTACAAGCCGTGGACCGACGGAGCTGGTATCTGAAGTCAAGTTCGTCGTTCTCAGGTAGGCGTCGGGCGTAGCGTCGAACGCGCTCGCTCCCCAGCGCAAAGAACAGCGCACCCGACCCGCGTTATGGTCAACATTCATCGGCGTAGTGCGAGCGGTTGCGGTCGGCCACTCTGACCGCGAGTCCCTGCATGAGCTTGCGCCAAAGCCAGCGCCGACCACGACATGCCCTGTCGTGCTTGGGCGCAGCCCCGTCAGTACTGCAACGACAGTGCCGCCCCAGTACTAGGGTGTGTCTCCCAATGATTTGTGGTGTTGTGCTGCAGACTCTTCGGTGTGGCAGACGTTGTTGATCGGTTTGAGGTGTTGACGGACAAGCAGTGGGAGTTGCTCGCGCTGCTGTTGCCCAGTTCCGATGGGCTCCGGGGGCGGAAGTTCCGGAACAATCGTGTGGTGGTCGAGGGGATGCTGTATCGACTGCGGACCGGGTTGCCCTGGCGAGATCTCCCGTCGCATTTCGGGCCGTGGAAGACGGTGTGGAAGCGACATCGCCGATACGCCGGAGACGGAACCTGGGATCGGGTGCTGACGGCTCTGGTCGCGATGGCCGACGCCGGCGGGAACCTGGACTGGGCGGTATCGGTCGATTCCACAGTGGTCCGTGTCCATCAGCACGGTGCGAACGCCGCCCGCCACACAGGGGGATCTACCGAATTACACGAACCTGCGTGACGAGCCTGCCGATCACGGCATCGGCCGGTCGAGGGGCGGGTTGACCAGCAAGGCGCACCTGGCGTGCGACGGTCACGGGCGCCCACTGTCGGTGCTGGTCGGCCGCGGCCAAGCCGGTGACAGTCCGATGTTCGCCCACGTGCTGGAGGGCATCTGCGTGCCGCGGCTCGCGGGCGGAGCGCACCGCACGCGCCCCGACGAGGTCCGGGCCGACAAGGCGTACTCATCACGGGCAAACCGGGAACTGCTGCGAAGCAGAGGCATCAAGGCGGTGATCCCCGAGAAGACCGATCAGGCAGCGAACCGGGTGAACAAGGGCCGCGCGGGCGGGCGGCCACCGAACTTCGACCCGGAGTCCTAATGGGAGTCGATCAGCGAGCCTTCGACAGGAAACGGATCACGAGGGGGAAGCTGATCACCGAGCCGCCGGCCGGTGAGCACTGCGAGAGCCTGGAGAGAGGGTCGATTCAGATTCCTGATTGTAGAGCGTGCCCCGGCCGGTCGGTGAGGTCGCCTGTAGCGCTGATGGGATGTCGTGCCAACCTCGAGCACTGGTCCATTAGGTAGCCGCCGGGTGTCCTTGGGCTCGAAATTGATTGAGCGAGAACCGAAGGAAGGGGCGGTGATCGATGATCTTCGTCGGCGACGATTGGGCCGAACAGCATCACGATGTGTATCTGATGGACGAGGCCGGGCGGAGGTTGGCATCTCGGCGGCTGCCGGAAGGGCTGGCCGGCATCCGGCAGCTCCATGAACTGGTAGCCGAGCACGCCGAAGAACCAGGTCAGGTCGTGGTCGGCATCGAAACCGACCGCGGCCTGTGGGTGCAGGCGCTGACCACCGCCGGCTATCAGGTGTACGCGGTCAACCCGCTCGCGGTCGCGCGCTACCGCGACCGTCACCACGTCTCGGGCGCGAAGTCCGACGCCGGTGACGCCAAGCTGCTCGCGGACCTGGTGCGCACCGACCGGCACAATCATCGCCCGATCGCCGGAGATAGCGCGGACGTGGAGGCGATCAAGGTCCTCGCCCGCGGACACCAGAATCTGATCTGGGCTCGCACCCGGCAGACCAATGCGCTGCGGTCGGCGTTGCGCGAGTACTACCCGGCCGCGTTGGAGGTGTTCGACGACCTGCACGACCGCGACGCGCTCGCCGTGCTCGGGCGGGCCTCGACTCCCGCCGAGGCCGCGCACCTGACCCTGCCGGCGATCCGATCCGCCCTCAAAAAGGCTGGTCGGCAACGCAATATCGACACCCGGGCCCGCGAAATCCAGGCCGGTCTGCGGGTCGAGCACCTCACCGCACCGGCGCCGGTCGTCGCCGCGTTCGCCGCCACCACCCGCGCCGCCGTCGGCCTCATCGCCGAGTTGAACCGGCAGATCACCGAACTCGAGGCCGACCTGGCAATACATTTTGAAGCACACCCGGACGCCGACATCTACCGCTCCCTGCCAGGACTTGGTGTCATACTCGGCGCCCGGGTGCTCGGTGAGTTCGGGGACGACCCCGACCGTTACACCGATACCAAGTCTCGCAGAAACTACGCCGGCACCTCCCCGCTAACTGTCGCGTCCGGCAAGAAACGCGCGGTGCTCGCCCGCCACGTCCGCAACCGGCGTCTCTACGATGCCATCGACCAATGGGTATTCTGCGCACTCTCGTCCAGCCCCGGCGCCCGCGAGTTCTACGACCAGCGACGCGACGCCGGCGACCTGCACCATCAAGCTCTCCGCGCCCTGGGCAATCGCCTCGTCGGCGTCCTCCACGGCTGCCTCCGCCACCGCACCCACTACGACGAACACATCGCCTGGGACCACCGCCGCACCACCCAAGCTGCTTGACGACTTGCGCCCCTGGGATGTCTACAAGGGGCGCAACGTGGTCGAACGGGCCTTCAACAAGGCGAAACAGTGGCGTGCGGTGGCCACTCGCTACGACAAACTCGCCCTCACCTACCGCGCCGGATTCCTGCTCGCCGGCATCGTCGAGTGGCTCAAGTTATTGGGAGACATGCCCTAGTGCTCGGCCACTGACCTCTGTGCCGGGTTCAAAGCGGAGGGCCATTTCGTCTACCTAGAAGCCGTGACCGCGTTGCAGGGTTCGCAGCTGTTCCCCGAAGTCGGCGGCGGTGGCCGGTCGCTGATCGGGCTCACGGGACATCGCCCGGGCGATTGTGTCGGCCACGTCGTCGGGGATCCCGTGCTCGCGCAGGTCGGGCACCTCCTGCGTGGTGATCCGCAGGAATTGGGCGACCACCTGCTCACCGCTGCGGCGCTCGAACGCGGCATGCCCGGTCAACGCACTGAACAGGGTCGCGCCCAGGCCGTAGACGGCGCGAACGCCGGCCAGCACGCCACCTCCGCCCGGCCCGGCGCCGGTCCGATGGTGGTAACCACCGGAGCACCGCAACCGACACCTGATCGGCTCGAGGAAGTCGAATCCACCGGATTCACCCCTCTCCGTGTTCTGACACTACTCGGCATGGTCGCCCTGCTCATCGGATCGGCCGTGTTCCAGATCGACGTCGGCGTGTGTTCGATGGTCATCGCGGCCATCCTCCTCGTGCTCGCCCCCCACAAGCACAAGCCCGCCGTCAACAACGTCACCTGGTCCGCCGTCCTGCTCGTCTGCGGAATGCTGACCTACATGAGCGTGCTCAAAGCGAACGGCACCCTCGAATTCCTCGGCGACGCCGCCGCCTCCCTCGGATCCCCACTGCTGACCGCCCTGATTCTCTGCTACGCCGTCGCCGCCGTCTCCGCAGTCGGCTCCTCCATCGGCACCCTCGGCATCGTCCTACCCCTCGCCGCACCGCTGCTGATGATGGGAGAAGTTGGCCTCATCGGATTCGTCGCCGCCGTATCGTTCTCCGCCGTCATCGTCGACGTCAGCCCCCTGTCGAGCAACGGTGTCATGGTCCTGGCCAACGCCCAAGTGCCCGACCGGGACAAGTTCCAACGCGCCCTCTTCAAGTACACCGGATACATCGTCCTCGTCGCGCCGATCCTCGCCTGGCTCTTCGTCGTACTCCCCACCTCGATGTAGTTCGATCCTTGACGACGCCCAGCAGCGAAGCGCCGGTCGCCCACACGTGGGTCCACCGGCGCTTCTCCAATACTGCCTGTCGCGCTTGCCGAAACATCAACCGGCTTGTCCCTGAACAAGTTTCCCGATCCTGCAGATGCACTAATAATCGTGACGCCGTTCGATGACCCAGGCAGCGACCTGAGCTCGCGAGGTGAATCCCAGTTTGGCCAGGATGTGCTCGACATGGCCTTGTGCGGTTCGCGGTGAGATGACCAGCCGAGCAGCGATTGACTGATTCGTCAGGCCTTCGGCGACGAGATCGGCGACCTGTTCTTCCCGCTTGGTCAATGGCGTCGATGTTTCGACGGCACGGCTAGCGCTGCCTGAGGTTTTTTCGTGAAGCGCGTAGGCGATTGCCTGGTCGAAGCTGAGGTGCTCGCCCTTGCGATAAGCCTCGGTGAAGGTATCGTTCCCGAGCCTCTGGCGCGTCCAATTGACGCAATCATCTTGGTATCGCAGCAAGTTCGGATGCACGATCGCCGGGCTTCCTATCGATCGCGCCAGCTCTTCCGCGGCTCCCAGCAGTACTGCGCTTCGATGAGCGTCGCGCTGTTCGCCTGCGATCCAGGCCAGCGCCTCCAGGCATGTCGTGGCTAGGCGAGGGCTGTGCACGGTCCGGGCCAACTTCAGCGCCTCGTCGAAGTGCCGTACTGCTCGTTCGGTGTCACCCTGCCGCCAAACAGCAATTCCCAGGGCCCACAGAGAATACGACCGGTACATCTTCTCGCCGCTCGCTTCTGTGGTCTCCAGCGCGCGCTCGAGGCATTCGACAGCTTTGTCTGTCAAGCCTGCCAATGCGTAGGCCAAACCTAACGGGTAGGGGATACTGGTTTCGGGCGTACGTTCGTTGTGTTCGCGGACTTGCGCGAGGGCGGTTTCGAGGTGGGGATACGCATCCTCAGGTTGCCCGCTGTAGAGGGCGAGCATGCCGTCGGCGTAGGACACAACCGCGAGCATCATGGGGTCGCTGGTGTCCGCGGTGAGCGTGTGTATCTCCTCGACGAGTGCAGCCCCGGCATGCAGGTCGCCCTGCATGCTCGCCATCACGCTGGCGCTGTAGAGCGCTTTGATTTGTGCAGGTGTCGGCGGACCGCGGTAGCCGGCGAGTAGGCGGCGGAACCAGCGTCGACCTTCGTCGTAGAGGCCTTGGGAGGTCCAGAACGGTCGGAGTGCGACGGCGGTGCTCAGACCGGCGTCGGGGTCCTCGTCGTCGACGCAGAACTCGAGCGCCGTGCGGATGTTCGGTAGTTCGCGCTTAAGGCGGGCGATCCACTCGAGCTGGTGTGAGCTGATCCACTCCGCCTCCGCCTCGAGCGCTAAGGCCTCGTACCAGTCCCGGTGCAGTCGGCGTAGGGCCGTCTTCTCGTCGGTCTGCTCGAGTTTCGAGTTCCCGTAGTCGCGCAGGGTTTCGAGCAAGCGGAACCGCACACCCGACTCGTATTCCTCTCGGATCAGGATCGACTTGTCCACCAACGAGGTCACTGCGTCCAGGATCTCTTCCGATGTCAGGTCCGTCCCGCACACCTGCTCGGCAGCCTCCAGCTCGAAGCTACTGGCGAACACCGACAGGCGTCCCCACACCATTTGGTCGTGGGCGGTGCACAACTCGTAGCTCCAGTCGATACACCAGCGCAGGGTCTGTTGCCGTGTCGGCGCGCCTCTACGGCCATGGGTGAGCAGGGTGTAGCGGTCAGTCAGTCGCTGCAGGATCTGCTCGGTCGACATCGCCCGCAGCCGAGCCGCAGCCAACTCGATCGGCAAGGGCAGACCGTCGAGCCGGTGACAGATTCCTGTCACTGCACGCGCGTTGTTTTCGGTGAGCGCGAACCCGGGAACGGCGACGGCGGCCCGTTCGGTGAAAAGCGTCACTGCATCGTATGCGGGCAATCCCCGAAGCGAGGGTGGACGCTCGGGATCCGGCAAAGCCAAAGGCGGCACCCGCAACACCGCCTCTCCGCCGATGACCAGGGGCTCGCGGCTGGTGGCGAGCACCCGCAACCCCGGACAGGTCTGCAACAAGGTCTCGACCAGCTCCGCGGCTGCGCCCACGATGTGCTCACAGTTGTCGAGGACGAGCAAGAGCTCGCGGTTCCCGATGTACTCCAGCAAAACCTCACGCAACGGCCGTGCCGAGTGGTGCTGAATCCTCAGGGTCCCGGCCACCGCGTCCACCAGCAACGACTCGTCGCGCAGGTCCCCCAGCTCCACCAGCCACACCCCGTCGGGATACTTGCGCCCTACGCTCGCGGCGGCCCGTAACGCCAGGCGCGTCTTGCCGACACCTCCGATTCCGGTCAAGGTCACCAGTCGGGACTGCGCCAGCAGATTCCTCGCCTCGGTGAGCTCATGCCGGCGGCCGACGAAACTGGTCAACTCCAGTGGAAGATTCCCCGTCGGTGAGGCGCCGGATGCACGACGTCCACCACCGACTGGCGCCCCTCCTCGGCCGCCCTGCGTCTCGGGTGTGGCGTGTAACGCCATCTCGTCGACCAGGATGTCGTGGTCCCTTTGAAGTTGTTGCAGTTGCTCACCGAAGTTGGACGCGGTCGCCGGACGTTGATCGGGGGTGCGGGACATTGCGCGGGAAATCACCGCGGACACGTCATCAGGGATCCCGTGCTCGGTCAGTTCGGGAACCGGTTGGGTGGTGATCCGCAGAAATTGGGCGACGACCTGCTCACCGCTACGGCGTTCGAACGCAGCGTGACCGGTGAGAGCACTGAACAAGGTGGCGCCGAGCGAATAGACGTCGGAGGCCGGGCTCGGCGGTTTCCCCGCGAGCACCTCCGGCGCGGTATACGCCGGCGACCCGGTGATAGCACCGGTGGCGGTCTCGAAGCCACCGGCGACGTGCGCAATGCCGAAATCGGCCAGTTGAGGCTCGCCGTAGTCGGTGATCAGAATGTTCGCGGGCTTGACGTCACGGTGGAGGATGCCGCGTCGATGCGCGGTCTCGATCGCGCCCGCCATCTTCACCCCGAGCCGCAACGCTTCGCTTAATGGCAACGCACCTTGCTCGCGGATCCGCACATCGAGCGAACCCTGCGAATGGTAGGGCATCACGATGAACGGAAGCCCGCTGTCGGTGGCGCCGACCTGCAGAATGTGGACGATGTTCGGATGCCCGGTCAGCCGCCCCATCGCCCGCTGTTCGCGAAAGAATCGCGTCCGGCTCTCCTCGTCGAGTTCGACAGTCAGAACCTTCACGGCGACTGTGCGATCCAATTCGCTCTGGGTGCAGCGGTAGACGACACCGAATCCGCCTCGGCCGATTTCCTCAGCGTTATCGAAGCCGACTCCCATCAGCTCGGCAGCCGGGCACACCGGAGACCGCTGTGTGTCGAGCGGATCACCTGCACCCATCGGAACGGTCTACTCACTCCGCCGGCTCGTAGTTGTCGTGCGCTGGTCCCGACGGCACGACCAGTGCAAATTGATCTGTACTCCCCTATCGATGATGCGTCCAGGATATCGCTGCCACCAGTTGTCGCGACCACCGCCGCGGGCGGCCTGACCGGTTTCGCGGAGGGCGGGCCTGCCCCGGATTTCGCCAGGGCCTGCCCACCGACTGCGCCTCTGCCTTGCTATGGTCGGGCCTGCGGGCCGTGGTCGGGCTCTGTCCGCGCCGTAACAGACCGGAAGGTTTCACTCCCGAGAGTCCCGTATTCGATCCGGCCGCTTTTCGAGATTCACCCCTTCCGATCTGTGCGGAGCGCGACCGACGGAGTCGTTCAGTCCGTGCCCCGCTGGGGTCCGCCGAGATCTCTCGCCCGTCCCCGCCTGGCATCGAGTGCGTCGCTGTGATGTTGTGGCGTCGCTGGTGCCGCGGCGCGTTCAAGCGTTCGTGGTTCGCTTGCAGCAGAGCTATTTGCGACACCTGATTGTTGGTGCCCGTCGATATCGTCGAGGTTGCGGTTGCGTGTGTTCGCTCCGAAGGCGCCGATGATCAGCCCGGCAAGTGTGGAGAACAAGGCAGCTACTCCGAAAGCGCCGGCGAAGCCCAGCACGGTGACGACTGCCGCCGTGATGAAGCCACTGGCGATGCCCGCGGCACGGCCGACGCCGTTGGCGAGGCCCGCCCCGGATCCGCGCAGGGCAGTCGGGAAGTTCTCGGGCAGGTAGGCGTACAGCACCTGGAAGGTCGTCACGAAGAACAGTTGGGTCAAGAAGCCCGAAACAACCAGGGCTGCGTAGTTGTGGGTGTAGGCGAAGGCAGTCACTGCTGCTGCGGCGAGCATGCACAGGACCATGCAGGTCCGCTTCCGCTCCCATCGATCGGTGATCGGCAACGCGAGAAGCGTTGCTGCCAGTGGCGATGCGGACAGGACGGTGGTCACGGTCAGCGCAGCGGAAATGGACAACCCGCGATCGACCAGCAAGGTTGGTACCCAGTTGTTGAAACCGTAGTAGCCCAGGAGGAAGAAGGTCATCGCGACGCAGAGCACCACCGTACGGCGCCGGTATCGGGCGGTGAACAAGTTGCTCATCGGTTGCGGTGTGGTGGGAGCGGCAGGAGCGGGTGCCGGCAGCGGGGAACCGGTACGTGCTATCACCTGCTGTTCGAGCGTTGTCACGAGTTGGGCGGCGCGGGCGGTCTTGCCGTTGGTTTCGTCCCAGCGCACGGATTCCGGCAGCAGTTTCGGGACAAAGACCACTGCGAGGAGTCCGATGCCACCGAGCACGAACACCCAACGCCAGGTCTCTGGTCCGGCGGGGACGATGATGCGGGCGGCGAGTGCCATGGGGGGCATGCCGAGGGAGCCCAGGCCGATGACGAGGGAGATGTACCGGCCGCGGGACACGCGGGGAAACGTTTCGGTGACGTAGACGAGGACGACACCGACAACGGCTTGCAGGCCTGCGCCCGTCAGGGTGCGAAGGACGGCGAACACCTCGTAGTTGGGTGATAGTGCGGACAGGATGGAGGCGACCGAGAAGACCACCGTCCCCGCAATCAGGGTGGGCCGGCGACCGAATTTGTCGGACAGTCTGCCGCCGAGTACAGCGCCGATCGCCATTCCCGCGAAGGTGCATGAGGTCACGGCGCCAATTTGTGTGGTCGACAGCTGCCACGTTTCACGCATAGCGGGCATCGCGTAGGACAGGCTGAATATGTCGGCCCAGTCGCATGCGTAGATAAAGCTGAGAAGTGCTATCCATACTCGGTGAGAGCGGGTGATTCTGGGTAGGCGCTCGAGCCGGGCGGACGGAGATACAGAATGCGTGGTCGGGGAGCTGCTCGGGGGGTCGACGATGTCCATGTGGGCTCTCCTAGAGGAGACAGGCTGGGGTTGGGGAGTTGCGAACTGGGCTGGCTTTGGGGCCAGTGAGGCGTTGACGGGAAGGACTAAAGCCGCCCACCTCCTTGAACGACGCCGCTGACGGGCACCCAGTTCAGTTGCTGCGGGTACACCTGCTATTCGTGTGGTGTCTAGTTGCTGGGGCCCGCGACTGTGCGAAAGCCGTGCGGTCGGTGCCTGGATCACACGAGCGCCTACCGCACCAGCGAGTGCGTCGGTTTGGCCTAGGTCAGCTGGGGATAGTGAGTGTGGATGTATTTCTTGCTGATTCGTTCGTCATCGAGATCCCTCGTGACAAGGGCTGGGTCTCGGTCGCAGCCGTTTCCGATGCCCCCGCCGCCGGCTGTCTCGCGTAGGAATTCGTCGCCTGCCTCGAGTGAGACGAGGGTTTTCGACGGGAGGACTCGTTCGTGTTCGGTTCCGGGGTTGAGTACGAACCGGCAGGGTTGGCCGTCGGCGCCATCGTCTACTCCGCTGGGTCCGGAGGTCACCTGGTCGCCGCGGATCATCAGCTCTCCTCCGAGTTCGCGGAGCCGGAAGCCGCGCCGTAGACCCAGACCGCCTTGGAATCGACCGGCGCCGCAGGAGTCGGGTCTGAACTCGAAGCAGGTGAATTCGATCGGGAACTCGGCCTCGAGCGCTTCGATCGGGGCATTCATGCAGTTGGAGATGTGCACGTCGGTGCCATCGATTCCGTCGTCCTCGGGTCGCGCGCCCAGGGCGCCGGGCATGACCTCGAAGAAGATGGGGGCGTGACCGGCGCGGCGATCGAACTGCAGGCTCATCGTCATGTTTCCGCAGCTGCCGGCCGTGTAGCGGTCGGGTGTGAAGGTAGCACATGCTCGTAGTAGGGCATCGACAACGCGGTAGCACGTCTGCATTCGGCCGCCGCACGCGGTCGGCGAGGTCGGATTGACGATGGTTCCGGACGGCGCGACGATTCGCACCGCACTGTTCAGTCCGTCGTTGGCCGGGAGGTCCGGTCCGAACACCGATCGGATGACGTACAACACGGATGCGGTGGTTGCGCTGAGGACTGAGTTGATCGGGCCGTCGGTTTGGGGAGAGCTGCCGGTGAAGTCCACGACCAGCCCATCGCCAGTGATCTCGACTGAGACCTTGACGGTGAGGGGACCGTTGCCGAGGCCGTCGTCTTCGACGAAGTCCTCGCCGGTGCCACATGCGTCGGGCAGATCAGCCATCCTCTTCCGGAATTCCGTTTCCGTGGCCTCGATCGACCGATCCATGGCGGTCAACACATTCCGGGTGCCGTGTTCTTGTGCGATTCCGTGAACTCGGGACACGCCGAGCATATTCGCCGACAACTGGGCCTGCAGGTCACCGAAGGTGACTTCCGGCAGGCGCACGTTCGCTGCGAGGATGCTGGCGAACGTTTCGTCGATTACTCCATTCCGATACGCGATGATCGGGGGGATACGCAGGCCCTCCTGGAAAATGTTCCGGTTATCTCCGGCCACGCTACCGGCGACGCGTCCGCCGACATCGATGTGGTGCGCCACCGAGCCCACGTATCCGACGACGTCGTCGTCGACCACGACCGGACTGAACAGCAGGATATCGGGAGTGTGTTGAGCGCCGCTGTAGGGGTCGTTGACGAGAACCGCGTCGCCGGCCGCCAATCGACCCTCGAAGATGCGGAGAGTTCGATGCCCACCACCACTTCCGACGTCGTCACATGGCTCTGTGAAGCCGCACCCCGGCTCGAAGCCGCCGATACCTTCGCCAGCGCGCACCTGTCGCTGGTGGACTTTGTCGGCTGCTCGATCTCGGGCTCGGACCACCCTGCTGCGCGCGTCGTCACCGATATCTGCGGCATCTCCGGTGAAGTTCCGGCGCTCGGCCACTCGACGACGAGGCTGCACCCTGCATCCGCCGCATATGTGCACGCCCTGCAAGCCCACGCGTTTGAACTCGACGACGGCGACTGGGAGACCTGGGGCCACCTCGGCGCACCCACCATCGCGGCGGGACTGTCCGCCGGATGGCGGAGCAACGCCACCGTGGGCGAGCTGACCGATGCAGTCGCGACCGCGCTGATCCTGGGAATGTCCCTCGGGCGCCGGGTCAATCCCGGTCACTATCAGCAAGGCTTCTGTACCACCGGCACCATTGGTGCACTCACTGCCGCGGCTGCAGCGGCGCGACTGCTCCGGCTGGACGAGGCCGCCACTGCGCATGCTCTGGACTTTGCGGTTGCGCAGGCAGCAGGGGTGCGCCAATTCGCAGTGGACGGCAGTGCCTCGTGCTTGATCATCCCTGCGAATGCCGCGCGCGTCGGCTACGAGGCAGCCGTGCTGGCCGGGGCAGGCCTCGCCGGTGGCCTCGAGGCGTTCGATGGTCAGTTGGGCTTTCTGCGCGTTCTCGGAGGAGTATCGGCGTCGGATTTGCGCCTACCCGCATACGCCGAACACCGGCCCTCTCAGATCTACTACAAGCCACACAGCTGCTGCGGTAACGCCCTCGGCCCGTTACATGGTTTCGTCGAGGGTTGGCAGCGACTCGACCACGCGCCGCTTCGCCGCATCGCGTTCGAGCTTCCGCGCGAGGTTGCACGTAATGTGAATCATCCCTCGCCGGACAGCGAACTCGAGCGTCACCTCAGTCTGCAACTCGCGGTGGCGATGTATCTAGCGCGCGGCGCGATCGCGGCGCGCGATCTGATCGAGGTCTCGATAACGGACGAACTCGAGCAAGCCATGGCGATGGTCCATGTCACCGTCGTCGCCGCCGAGGATGTACAGGAGTTGAGAGCCGGAGAGATGGGCTTCCTTATTCGTTCCGCTGCGGACGGTCGCGAAATCCGCTGTCCTGTAGGTGAAGTTGGCCCAGCAATGGGCGAGACTGAGATCGATGAGAAGTTCCGATCACTCGTGGGTTCGTCAATGGGCGAACACGGTGCCACACGACTGCGTGCGATGTTGGGTGATTGGTCGAGTCCGGTGCGCGACGTGCTGTTAACCGGCCGCCCACCTCTGCCGACGTCGTGGCCGTGAGGAGTCGAACCCGGTCAGCGCGATAGGTCAGCGAAAGAGCAGCCTGAGCCGAGTCCAGTGAGCAGTGGTAGAAGATCTGTGCGGCCACTCACTGCCGCACCGGCCTCGATGAGGCCGCCAGGCGCGTGCGCCTACTGGTGCGCAACGGTTGAATTCGCGTCTCCTCCTGGCCGCCGTCCCGATTGCGATCGATCCCCGTCGTCGCGAGACGAGAGTGGACCGGCTCGGGGAGCGAGTGCGGCCGTGCGGTGGATCATGAGGATCCATTTGCGTGTTTCGACCACGCCGTTGGGCACCACTTGCCTGAGACGACGGTCTGCCGCCCTCCTCTGCCTGGTGCTGTGCTCGAGTCGTCCGTCACACGTTGGTGGGAATGGCAGCGGCGGCGCTCTGGATTGCTCCGCACACGGCCGTGATCGAGGGGTGCGTCTCGCTGCCGGCGCGCAGGGCTATGGAGATGGAGCGCTTTTCCCCGGGAAGTCGATGGAGTCCTGGTGGGCGTGGGTGAGTGCGCCAGAGTAGGCCGGGTAGAAATGCGCTGGCATGGCCCGCGTGTACCAGCTGAACGTGGATCGACAGGTTGGCGGCTTCGAACTGGATGTCGGGTTCGAAACCGGCGTCACGGCACCGTGCGATGGCCCATCGGCGACCGACGCTGCCTTCGGGTTCCATCACCCAGGCGTCGTGGCGTGCGTCGGCTAGGTCCCACGAGGCGGGGTGGTTGGGACGGGCGAGATAGAGCGGGTCATCGGCCACGGGGAGGCGGATGATCTCGGCTGGCACGGGGAAGGGGTGGCCGGGGAATTGTTCGGTGATCAGCAGGTCGAGGTCCCGGGCGAGCAGAGCGGGCAGTGCGGTGCTGGGTTTGGCCTCGACGACCTCGACTCGGAGTCGCTCGTGCTGGTGTAGCGCGACCAGGGCGCCGGGCACGATCGACTCCGCGACGGTCTGGAACGCCCCGACGCGGATGGTGCCGACTGGTTGGTGTGCTGCGGCGGCGAGGTCGGACTCGGCCTGCTCGAGTTGCGCGAAGACTTTCTTCGCGTGTTCGACGAGCACCTTCGCTTGTGCGGTCAGCCGCACGTTGCGCCCCACTCGTTCGAGGAGCCGAACACCGGCCTCGGTCTCGAGCTGGCTGAGCTGCTGAGAGACCCCCGAGGGTGCGAAATGTAGGGCCTGCGCGACGGAAGCGATGGTGCCGTGCCTGTCGAGTTCATAGAGCAGGCGTAGGCGGCGGACGTCGAGCATGAGCCCTCCAACAAGTCAGTAAAAGCGAATGGTTTCGCTCAAAAACGATACCTTGTGTGAATTTTTGACCGTCACCATACTTATGACATCCCTCACAACGGTGCCGATGAAGATAG
Organism: Rhodococcus wratislaviensis; assembly: GCF_900455735.1. Classification (GTDB taxonomy): domain Bacteria; phylum Actinomycetota; class Actinomycetes; order Mycobacteriales; family Mycobacteriaceae; genus Rhodococcus_F; species Rhodococcus_F wratislaviensis. The sequence goes on from NZ_UAUI01000001.1 coordinate 798,917, forward strand.
AGACTCCCCATGCCCAAAAATTCGGACCCCAGGCTCCGACGCGCGCTGCAAGCGAGCCTGTTCGGCAGCACGCTGGAGTTCTACGACTACATCATTTTCGGGCTGGCAGCCGCGTTGGTGTTCCCCAAAGTGTTCTTCCCCCACAGTTCACCGACCGCGGGGTTGCTCAGCGCATTTGCGACCTTTGCGGTAGGTTTCGTCGCCCGGCCGATCGGTGCGGTGATCGCCGGTCATTTCGGTGACCGCATCGGTCGTCGCAGAGTCCTTCTCATCACCTTGTTTGCGATGGGTGTCGCCACTGGCGGTATCGGGCTGCTTCCCACCTACGACCAGGTTGGCCTGTGGGCGCCGGCGCTGCTGGTGGTGTGTCGAATCGTGCAGGGCCTCTCCTTGGGCGGCGAGTGGAGTGGGTCGGTGCTGCTGGCTGTGGAGCAGACGTCGGGGAGCCGGCGTAAAGGTTTGTTCGGCAGCATCCCCCAGGTCGGTGATCCACTCGGACTGTTGCTCGCCAACGGCGCCTTCGCGATCGTCAAGGCCACTACGAGTGATGAGGCCTTCCTGGCGTGGGGGTGGCGTGTGCCGTTCCTGCTTGGGCTTGTCATCGTCGCCGTCGGGATGTGGCTGCGGTTGAGGGTCACCGAAACGCCCGAGTTCGAAGAGCGCATGGCCACGGTCAGCGAGCCGCTGAAGCGGCCGTTGGTGACGTTGTTGCGGGAACAGCCGCGCAACTTCGTGCTCTCGATGGGCTGCCGTCTCGGCAACGATGTCGCGTTCTACATCGTGACCGTCTTCGCCATCACCTACGTCACGCACGAAAACTTGATGGATGGCTCGGTGGTGCTCATCGCGACGATGGCTGCAGCGGGAGTCGGGGTGATCGTCACACCACTGATGGGTGTGGTCGCCGATCGGATCGGCCTGCGCAAGTTGGCGATCTGCGGGCTTCTGGCTCTCGGTGTCGGCGTGGCCGCCTACTTCCCACTACTCAATGCGGGGCAACCAGTGCTTGCTATCGCTGCCGCTGTCTTCACCAGCGGTATTGCGGCTAAGGCATTTTGGGCACCCTACGCGGGATTCATGTCCACACTGTTCCCGCCGGAGATGCGCTTCAGCGGCATGTCATTCAGTTTCCAGCTCGCCGGCATCGTGGGCGGCGGCATCGCACCCTTCGTGGCCGTGACGCTGCTCGAATTCACTGGTTCCTCGTGGGCTATCACCGTGTACGGACTGATCGCAATCGCGATCAGCCTCGCCTGCGTCGCCGCCGTCCGCCCCTATGCGCAGCAGTCTTCGGCCGATTCGACCACTCACCCAAAAGACTCACCTAACCAAAACGCTCACCCAATAGTGAAGAAGTAATCACATGACGCTGACGTTACCGGCAATTGGCGATATCACCGAGGCACGGCTGGACCGTCTGCGGGACAAGCTCGCGGAATCGAGCTACGACGCGATCGTGTGCTGCGGCTTCGAGAACATCCAGTACGCGACCGGCTACCGGAGCGCGCCCGGGGCGAACCGCCGCAGCCAGCGGATGGCCGCGATCGTCACCCCGGCCGTGGTGCTGCTGGTCGGCGGTACCGCCGAAGCAGCCCCGGCTGTGGCGGGCGGCCTCGCCCCTGATCGATACATCCCTTACGGCGCGTTCTACTTCGACTCCGTCACCGAACACCATCCCGCACTGCAGTGTGCACCGCAGCAGGCCTCGCTCGGCGCCGGCGTCGAGTACGCCGCCCGCCTGCTCCAGTCCGTGCCCCTGTCCGTGGTCGGCGTCGACGAGGACGATTGTGCCGATGAGGTGCGTAACGCACTGGTGAGCACATTGCCCGGCGCCACGTTCGCCAACGCGAGCGGGTGGCTGCAGGGTGTGCGCAGCATCAAATTGCCCGGCGAGATCGATCGATTGCGGCATGCGGCCGGATTGGCCGAAGACGGGATCACCGCGGCCATCGCCGCGGCCGCACCGGGCGTGACCGAAACCGAATTGTCCGCCATCGTCGGTCGGACGATGGCCGCCGGTGGGGCGATGCCGCGCTCGATCACCCTCACCACGGGCGAGCGTTCGGCGCTGGCCGACGAGTTCCCCACGAATACCGTTATCCGCGAGGGCGACCTGCTGCGGTTCGACGTCAGCTGCGATTACGAGGGCTACCGGTCCGATATCGGCCGGACCGCCGTGATCGGCGAGCCCACCGCGTTGCAGAGCGACCGGTACAACGCGATCTGGCGCGGTGAGGAGCGCGAGATCGAGATCTGCCGACCGGGGCTGCGGACAGCGGATCTCTTCGCCGCCGCCATCGAGGCCGTCGTGGAGTCAGACGGTAGTCGAGGAGCTGGCGCATGACGAGGGCTGTGGTGGTCTTCTCGACGCCGTCGATGTCGAGGATGCGGCCAGCGATCCGGTACAGGTCGTCGGCGTCGCGGGCGACGACGTGGACGAGAAGGTCTGTGACGCCGCTTAGTCCGTGCACTTCCACCACCTCTGCGATGCCGTCGAGCGCGGCGGCGATGGGCGTCAACTTGCGCTGCGTGACCGCAGTGAGGATGAACGCGGTCAGCGGGTAACCGAGCGCAGCCGGGTCGATACGGCGTTCGAATGGGCGAAGGACGCCCTGATTCTCAAGCCTGGCGAGCCTGGCCTGCACCGTGTTACGGGACAGCTTGGTCTTGTCGGCCAGCGCGATCACGGTGGCTCGCGGGTCCGCGTTCAATGCCTCGAGGATGCTGGCGTCGATGGAATCGATGGTGCTCCGGGTGGGCATATTGCCAACCTCCCACTGATGTGAACTCGATGATGCTGCGCAGAATGCTGAAAATCCGCGGCCGGTCTTGCCGAAAGCGTAAGCGGATGATCAACTATTCCACGTTCTGCATACAGAACTCATGTCGTACCGGCAGCCCGAACGCTGCCACCTTGCGCCCGGGTGACCGGGTGTCGGTCAAGCCGCACGCCTCCCCGGTGCTGCACGGCATCAACTACCTGCTCGGCGAGCTGGACGAAAAATACCTGACCACGCTGCGCGAATTCGGTGGGCTGCAGTCGTACCCGTCCCGGATCAAGGACCCGGACCCGGTGGACTACTCGACCGGGTCGGTGGGCATCGGTGCGACCGCCCCGATCTGGGGTGCCATCGCCCGCCGCTTCGTCGACACCCACATCGGCGGCGCCGGCACCGGTCGGCAGTACTCCCTCGTCGGCGACGCCGAACTGGACGAGGGCGCCGTGTGGGAGGCGATCCTCGATCACTCCGTCGCCGAACTCGGCGAGATCGTGTGGATCGTCGACCTGAACCGGCAGTCCCTGGACCGGGTGGTCCCCAACATCGCCGCCGGCCGCCTCGAATCCATGTTCTCCGCCGCCGGCTGGCAGGTGCTGACCGTCAAATTCGGGACCCTGCTCGAGTCGCTGTTCACCCGCCCCGGCGGGCCGGCGCTGCGCACCCGGATCCTGGACATGCCCAACCCCGAATACCAGCGGCTGCTGCGCTGTACCGCCGAGCAGCTGCGCGACCGGCTGCCCGGCGACGGCCCCGACTCGAGCGCGATCGCATCGTTGATCGCCGACCTGGACGACGCCACCCTCCTGGCCGCGATCCGCAACCTCGGTGGGCACGACCTCGACGCCCTGCGCGCGGCCTACGGGCAGATCGACGACACCCGCCCCACGGTGATCATCGCCTACACCATCAAGGGCCGCGGCCTGCCCACTCAGGGGCATCCGCAGAACCACTCGTCGCTGCTCACGGTGGAGCAGTACGAACAACTCGCCGCCGAGCTGGGGATGAACCCGAACAACCCATGGGCCCGGTTCGACCCGGACAGCACCGCCGGCCGTGTCTGCGCCGCCTCCGCCCATTGGTTGCAGCGTGAACCCATCGAGCTGACCACCCCGCCCGCCGTCCCCACCGACATCGGACGCACCCCGTCCGGGACGTCCACCACCCAGGCGGCACTGGGTCGCGCGTTGCTGGACCTGTCCCGGCAGGCACCCGAGGCCGCCAAACGGGTGGTCACCATCAGCCCCGACGTCTCCTCGACCACCAACCTGGCCGGGTGGCTCAACAAGGTCGGGGTGTGGTCACCGAACGAGCGCCGCAACTGGTTCGACGACGACGCCGAAACCATCATGCACTGGCGGGAAAAGCCCACCGGGCAACACATGGAACTCGGCATCGCCGAAACCAACCTCGTCGGACTGATGGGGGAGCTCGGTGCCACCTGGAGTCGCTGGGGTCAGCCGCTGTTCCCGATCGGGGTGATGTACGACCCGTTCGTCGAACGCGCCCTCGAACCGTGGTCGTACGGGATCTATGCCGGCGGGCAGTCCATCCTGGTCGGCACCCCGTCCGGGGTGACCCTGGCCGCGGAGGGTGGGGCGCATCAGTCGATCAAGACCCCATCGATCGGACTCGAGCAACCCGGCTGCGTCAGCTTCGAACCGGCGTTCGCGATCGACACCGAGTGGGCCCTGCTCGACAGCATCTCCCGGCTGGGGCGCCCGGACGGGTCGTCATCGTATCTGCGCCTGTCGACCCGCCCGGTCGATCAGACCCTGGCGAATGTACCGTCGGATCCGGCGGCTCGGGAGCGTCGCCGCCGGCAGGTGGTCGCAGGCGCCTACACCCTGCGGCACGCCGACAACCCGGCGGTCACGTTGGTGGGGATGGGCGCGATGATCCCCGAAACCCTCGCCGCCGCAAACCGGTTGGCCGAGCAGGGTATCGCCGCCGACGTCGTGTGCGTCACCAGCCCCGGACTACTGTTCCAGGCGGTCCAGGCCCGCCGGGGATTGGCCGACGGCCCGTCGTGGATTCTCGATCAGGTGTTCCCGGCGGAGCGGGCGGCACCGATGGTGACCGTCCTCGACGGGCACCCGCACACCCTGGCGTTCCTCACCGGCATCAACCAGGTGCGCGGGGCCGCGCTCGGGGTCAGCAAGTTCGGGCAGGTCGGCTCCCTCGACGACGTCTACCGCTACCACGGAATCGACACCGACAGCATCGTCCGCGCCGCCCTCAACCTCGCCGACTGACCCAGAGAGACACCACGAATGACTACGACACAGACCGGCACCACGGTGACGCTGCCCTCGCTCGGTGAGAACATCACCGAAGCCACCATCACCCGCTGGCTCAAAGCCCCCGGCGAGTACGTCGAGTTCGACGAACCCCTGCTCGAAGTCGCTACCGACAAGGTCGACACCGAGATCCCCTCCCCGATCGCCGGCACCCTGCTCGAAGTGCTCACACCGGAAGACGCATTAGTCGATGTCGGCGCGGCGGTGGCGGTTCTCGGTGCACGGCCGCCCGACACCGCGGGTGCGCACGCCCAGAGCAGCGCACCCAGCCCTGCGCCTGCCCCCGAATCCCCGGCAGCCCCAGCCGCGGCCGTCCAGGTCCCGGCTCCGGCGGCCCTGGCCCCGGCTACCCCGTCCGCGCCGGTACCCACTCCGCCGCCGGCACCGGAGTCCCCGGCGGCAGCGCCGCAGGCAGACAGCGGTGATCGGGTAGAGAAGCTGCCGCGCATTCGCCGCACGATCGCGCGGAGGATGATCGAGTCGCTGCAGACCTCGGCGCAACTGACCACGGTCGTCGAGGTCGATATCACCGCGATCGCCCGCCTGCGTACCCGCGAGAAGGAGGCCTTCCACACACGGACCGGGATGAAGCTGTCGTTCCTGCCGTTCTTTGTGGCGGCGGCCATGGAGGCGCTGACCGCGCACCCGGTGATCAACTCCTCGCTCGACGCCGACTGCACCGAGGTGACCTACCACGGTGCTGTGCACCTTGGCATGGCCGTCGACAGCGACAAAGGCCTGATGGTCCCTGTCATCCGCGATGCCAACGGGTTGCGGATCCCCGCACTCGCCCGGGCGATCGCCGGTGCCGCTGACAGTGTGCGCACCGGCGCCATCCGCCCCGACGACCTGTCCGGTGGCACGTTCACCATCACCAATACCGGCAGCCGTGGGGCGCTGTTCGACACCCCTATCGTCAACCAACCGCAATCAGCGATTCTCGGGATCGGAACCGTGGTCGAACGCCTCGTTCCCACCCGCGGCGAGAGCGGCGAACTGCGGATCGATGTTCGGTCGGTGGCCTACCTGTCGCTATCGTACGACCACCGCATCGTCGACGGCGCCGACGCCGCACGCTACCTGACAGCGGTCAAACGGCGACTCGAGAATGGCTTCCCAGTCGAGGACCTACAGTGACCGCCCCCTACTCGAAACTGCAGAGCGAACCGTTGAGTGGGTACGAACGGGAACTGCTCGCCTTCTCGGTCCGATGGGAACCCTACGGCGGTGGCGACGAATTCATCTTTCCGCACTTCGGAATCGGTCCGGCGCTATTCTATCGTCGGGTTCTCGATGCCCTGCGTCCCGTCCGCGACCACCAGCTCTCCCCCGACGAGCAGAAGCGGCTGCTTGATTTCTGCATACGAAAGCTCGACGCGCAGTATGGGATCGGCGGCGGAGCCGACTGCCTTGTGCAGTGCGAGAAGCAATGACGGTCACCGCTAGAGTCACCGGCTCGCCTCCCGTATCTCTCTCGCGTCCCGATTCCGAAAGTCTCTCCGGCCCGAATATCCGAGTGAAATTCCATGAACTCTCGTCAGTACCACCAGTATCGCCAGTGGCGTCAGCGGCGGCGTGCCAGGTGGATCGATGCCCACCGCCCGCGCACGCATCCCGACTACGAGGGGGCGCGCCTCATCGAGTTCGCCAGAATGTGGGCCCCCTACGGGGGCGCCACCGAGGACGAAATCCTCGTCCACTTCGGCATGACCACGCACCGGTTCACCGAGCGATTGTGGCAGCTCATCCCCGAGTCCAGCTGCACCCACGACGAGGTGCGCCTTTTGGCGAGCGCCTACCCGCGCCACCGGCGACCGCTCAGGTTCCCACCCTTTCGATATGCCCTCGGCGATCTGTCACCTGAACAACGAAGGTGAACGAGGGTGTGCGCTGGCCTCATCCAAGTCGGGGAAGGCATCAGAGCAGGAAAATTTGGTAGGAAGAGATGTGGACGGCGAAAACGACACTGACATTCTCGACTACGCGCTCCTCCGGGTACCTCTCGGGGGTCTGCACCGGAAACCGTGACGGCCGCCTCCGCCACCGACTTCAGCGAATACACTCATCGACTCCGACAGGCGGCGAGGGTTCAGTTGACACGCCTCAGCGCGGCGTCACCTCTGCAGAGCACATATACCGACTGTCCGCCATGACAGCGCTTGGTCGAGATCCCGCTGAAGCGCGGCGCACCACGTGACCAGATCTTCCTGAGATTCGTTGCGGACGAACCCCGACCGTCGAACGACATACCTCACGCGGCACAACGGTGCAGCACAAGATCAGAGGGAACCGCACAGTGAATACACCAATCGCCGATGTCATCTCGATTCGAGCCGACCAACCGTCCGAAGACCGTCCTGCCCGCCCATCACACGAACGGGTGACCGGGGCCCAAGCGGTGATCCGGACACTCGAGGAACTCGGCGTCGACTACGTCTTCGGCATCCCCGGCGGGGCGATCCTCCCCGTCTACGACCCGATGCTCGAATCCACACGCGTGCGACACATATTGGTCCGGCACGAACAGGCCGGCGGCCACGCCGCCACCGGCTACGCACAAGCCACCGGCCGGGTCGGCGTCTGCATGGCCACCTCCGGGCCCGGTGCCACCAACCTCGTCACCCCCCTCGCCGACGCCCAGATGGACTCCGTTCCCGTGGTCGCCATCACCGGACAGGTCCACTCCAACCTGGTCGGCACCGACGCGTTCCAGGAAGCCGACATCTGCGGCATCACGATGCCGATCACCAAACACAACTACCTGGTGACCAACCCGGCAGACATTCCCCGCACCATTGCCGAAGCCTTCCACATCGCCTCCACCGGTCGGCCCGGCGCCGTCCTCGTCGACATCCCGAAGGACGTCTTACAGGCACAGACCAGCTTTTCGTGGCCACCAGAGTTGAATCTGCCCGGATACCGGCCGGTGACCAAACCGCATGCCAAACAGATCCGAGCCGCCGCCGCACTCATCACGTCGTCGACCGCGCCCGTGCTGTATGTCGGCGGCGGGGTGATCAAAGCCGACGCCGCCACCGAACTCCTCGACCTCGCCGAACTCACCGGAATCCCGGTAGTGACCACCCTCATGGCCCGCGGCGCCTTCCCCGACAGCCATCCGCTGCATTACGGCATGCCCGGCATGCACGGCACCGTCGCCGCTGTCGCCGCAATGCAGAGAAGTGACCTGCTGATCGCCCTCGGCGCCCGATTCGACGACCGCGTCACCGGCCACCTCGACTCGTTCGCCCCACACGCCAAAGTCATCCACGCCGACATCGACCCCGCCGAGATCGGCAAGAACCGACACGCCGACGTCCCGATCGTCGGTGACTGCCGCCGCATCCTCACCGAACTGCTCACCACCCTGCGCCATAGGTTCGAGACCTCACCCCCACCGGACCTGACCGGCTGGCGTGAGGTCTTGGACCGGATCCGCGACCAATACCCCCTCAGCTACACCACCCCTGCGAACGGAATGCTCTCACCGCAGTTCGTCATCGAAGCCGTCGGAAAAGCAGCAGGACCGGACGCCATCTACGCGTCGGGGGTCGGTCAACACCAGATGTGGGCCGCGCACTTCGTCGGGTTCGAACAACCCCGCACCTGGCTCAACTCCGGCGGGCTGGGCACCATGGGATACGCCGTCCCCGCCGCGATCGGCGCGAAACTCGGCGCCCCCGACCGCGAAGTGTGGGCCATCGACGGCGACGGATGCTTCCAGATGACCAACCAGGAACTCGCCACCGCCGCCATCGAGGGCATCCCGATCAAGGTGGCGCTGATCAACAACGGCAACCTCGGGATGGTCAAACAACTCCAAGCCCTGTTCTACGAAGAGCGTTACTCCAGTATCGATCTGGCCACCCATTCACACCGGATCCCCGACTTCGTCGCACTCGCCGAAGCCCTCGGATGCGCCGCCCTGCGCTGCGAACGCGAAGAAGACGTCGACCGCGTCATCGCCCAGGCCAGAACCATCAACGACAGACCGGTCGTCATCGACTTCATCGTCAGCGACGACGCCCTGGTCTGGCCCATGGTCGCCGCCGGCACCAGCAACGACCACATCATGGCCGCCAAAGGAATCCGCCCCCTCTTCGACGAGGAAGACTAATCTGGGGGGATTGTCCGGGGACCTGCGCAGGCCCCATTCGAGAGCACGAAACGGATCGCGCCCGAAGGTCGAATCCCTGATCTGTGAGTTGCACCGTCGTCACCACCGACACACGAATGAACCCTGGCGAGAGGCGACGAATCGCCAAGTTCGCATGGTCGGTGTACGGGAACAACCTTCGAACAGCCTGACCCGCCCAAGGCCGAGGTCGGGAACCTACTCCTGCATCTTTCTCGACCTTGCCGTAAACCACTCGAGGTCGCCAGCAAGCGTATGTCGCACTGCGCCAACAACGGCAGCACGAGCGCAACTTTCAAAGGTGTCTGAGTCTGAACGGAAGAAGCATCGTCGGCAAACGACTCACGAGATCATGGTCAGCACAATTGTCAATCTCAACCGGGCTCAAGCAGCGATCACCGAGTACCAGGGATGTCCGTCGATATGGAGGACTCTGTGCCCCTGGCGGATTCCGGGGCGATGGGCCCGCGGTCGCCAGGGCGGCTGCGGAGCCTTGGATGGCCGTCGAGACGGCCTTGATCGCGGGGTGCGTGTCGCTGCCGACGCGGAGCGCGATCGACGTCGAGCGGGGCTCGTCGGCGAAGATCGTGAGGCTGCTCGGCATCCGGTGTGTCCGCCACAGCAGGCCGGGGAGCAACGCGTTGGCATGCCCCGCCGGCACCAGCTGAACATGGATGGAGAGGTTGGCCGCCTCGACGCGAATGTCGGTTTCGAAGCCGCTTCCCGGCACCGGGCGATGGCCTACCGTCCGCCCACGCTGCCTTCAGGTTCCATGACCCATGCGTCGTAGCGTGCGTGGCAAGGTCGAGCGAGGTGTTGTCCCCCGGCCGAGCGAGATTCAGGGGGTCGTGCCCGATCGGCAGTCGGGTCACCTCGGGTGGCACGGGGTACGGGTAGCCAGGGAACTGCTCGGTGATCAACAGGTCTGAGTCGCGAGACAGCAGCGCAGGCAGTGCGTTGCTTGGCTTCGCCTCGATAACCTCAACACGCGGTCGTTTGTGCCTCAGTATCGCCAGCGCCGGGAACGATGGATTCGGCCACGGTCTGGAATGCGCCGACCCGGATCGTGCCTACAGGCTCGTGCACGGCGGCCGCGAGGTCGGCGCCTGCCGTTCCAGCTGCCTGGCGTGCCCGACTAGCACCTGCCCCTCGGCGGTAAGCCGGACGTTGCGGCCCACTCTCTCGAGCAGTTTCACGCCGGTGGTCTCCAACCTGGCTCAGTTGCTGCGAGACGCCGGACGGGGCCAAGCGGAGTGCGTCGGCTACTGCGGCGATGGTCCTGTCCCGAGCCGCTTTAGTGCGTGCAGGAGGCACAGTCTCCGCAGGTCAAGCACTGGATCACGAATCGGAAGAAGAAGTGAAGCAATTACTTCACAATATTCACCTTGTGTGAACGATCAGGTACTCCCCATACTCGTGACATCGATCACACGACGCGAACGTCTCGCGTCGAGATTAGGGACGAAAGAGGAAAAGTGGCTACGCAATCGGACCAAAGCCAGCGCCGCGCGCTGCAAGCGAGCCTGGTGGGCAGCACGCTCGAATTCTACGATTACATCATCTTCGGCCTCGCGGCCGCGCTCGTATTCCCCCAGATCTTCTTCCCACACAGCTCTCCCGTTGCGGGCACGCTGAGTGCCTTCGCGACCTTCGCGGTCGGCTTTGTGGCACGCCCGATCGGCGCCGCCATCGCCGGTCACTTCGGCGACCGTATCGGCCGCCGCAAGGTGCTTCTCGTGACCCTGCTCGCCATGGGCGCGGCTACCGGAGGTATCGGCCTGCTGCCGACTTTCGAGCAGGTCGGCATCTGGGCGCCCACGCTGCTCGTGGTCTGTCGCATCGTCCAGGGCCTGTCGCTCGGCGGTGAGTGGAGCGGATCGGTACTACTCGCTGTCGAGCAGGAGGGGGGAGTAAGCGGAAGGGATTCTTCGGAAGCATCCCACAGGCGGGCGATCCGCTTGGCCTGCTGCTCGCCAACGGCGCATTCTGGCTTGCCAAAGCGTTCACCGACGACGAGCAGTTCATATCGTGGGGCTGGCGCGTACCGTTCCTCGGCGGCCTCGTGATCATCGCCGTCGGCATGTGGCTGCGACTGCGAATCACGGAGACCCCCGAGTTCGAGCAGCGAATGGAGACGACCGAGGCGGTCCGCACCCCACTGCTGGCGGTGCTGCGCCAGCAGCCCGTGACGTTCCTGCTCTCCATGGGCTGCCGGATCGGTAACGACGTGGCGTTCTACATTGTCACTGTCTTCGCCATCATCTATGTCAAGGAACAGAATCTCATGTCCGACTCGGTGATTCTGATGTCCACCATGTGTGCCGCCGGCCTCGCGGTCGTCACCACACCGCTCATGGGCATGCTCGCCGACCGCATCGGCGTGCGAAAGCTGGCCCTGTTCGGCCTGGTCGGACTCGCAATCGGCGTCGGAGCGTACTTCCCCCTGCTGAACACCGGCCGGCCCGGCCTTGCGATCGCCGCTGCGGTATTCACCAATGGCATTGCCGCCAAGGCAGTTTGGGCCCCATACGCCAGCCTTCTCGCCTCGCTGTTCCCGCCGGAGACCAGGTTCAGCGGCATGGCCTTCAGCTTTCAGCTGGCTGGCATCGTCGGCGGCGGCATTGCCCCGTTCGTTGCGGCCATGTTGCTCGACACGACCGGCTCGTCCACAGCCATCACGATTTACGGCCTGATCGCTGTTGGCATCAGCATCTTCTGCGTCGCGACAGTTCGCGGCTACAACCAGCCTAAGCGAAAGCCGGCAGCGGGCTCGCCAGCGCCGGTTGCCGCCGTCCATTGATTTTCCTAAACGATTGCTAAGAAAAGAGATTGGTATGACCACCGCAACAGCATCCGTCCCGACCCTCCCCCAGTTCGACGACATCACGGTCGCACGCCTGCAGCGGCTGCAGACGCAACTCGCCGAGTCCGATTTCGATGCCCTCGTGTGCTGCGGCTTCGAGAACATTCAGTACGCCACGGGCTACCGCAGCGCGCCCGGTGTCAACCGCCGGGCCCAGCGGATGGCGGCAATCGTCACGACGAACACGGTCCTGCTTGTGGGGGGCACCGCCGAATCGGCGCCCGCAATCGCCGGCGGCTTCGCTCCGGACCGCTACATCCCGTATGGCACGTTCTTTTTCGACTCGATCGTCGACGATCACCCCGCATTGCAGACGGCGCCCCAGCAGGCCTCACTCGGCTCCGCAGTGGCCTACGCCGCTCGGCTGATCTCCTCGGCAGGTGTCGTGGGAGTCGACAATGAGGATTGCTCGATCGAGGTCAGAGATGCCCTTGTGAATGCACTTCCCGGGGCATCCTTCCGCAACGCCAGCGGCTGGCTGCAGTCCGTTCGGAGCATCAAACTCCCCGGCGAGGTCGATCGACTCCGCCATGCTGCGCGACTTGCCGAGAATGGGGTCACCGCGGCGATCGAGGCGGCGAGGCCTGGGGTTACTGAGAACGAACTGGCCGCGATCGTCGCACGCACCATGTCCGAGGGGGGTGCCATCCCAAAGTTCATCACCCTCACCACCGGCGTCCGGTCGGCACTGGCGGATGAGTTCTCGACCGATGCGGTAGTTCGAGAGGGAGATCTGCTTCGCTTCGATATCGGCTGCGATTACGACGGTTACCGCTCTGATATCGGTCGCACCGCAGTCATCGGTGAGCCGACTGCCCTGCAAAGTGATCGCTATGCCGCGATCCTCGCCGGCGAGTTGCGCGAGATCGAGATCGCCGCACCGGGAGTGCCTGCGGCGCAGCTGTTCAACGAGGCCATCGAGACCGTCGAGGCGGCCGGCGTGATCAAGCCGTATCGGCGCCAGCACGCCGGGCACGGGATCGGCCAGCAGATTTACGAGGGCTTCCGGGTGGCGTCCGACGAAACCCACGTACTCGAGGTTGGGAACGTACTCTGCGTGGAGACGCCCTACTATGTGCTCGGCTGGGGCGGCATAATGGTCGAAGACACCCTGGTGATTACGGAGGACGGCTGCGAGAGCCTCACAATCAGCACCCGCGATCTGCGGGTCGTCTCGTGACCAGCCCTTACACCGGAAAAATGGCCTGTCCACGCTGCGCGGGGCTGGTCGCAGAGGAGTTCGGGGTCGGGGGCTGCCGGTCGTGTGCGGCAGACGGAGTCCCCGTGAATCTGCACACCAATTTCTTGGACTACGACCCAGTAGCGTCGGCCGATCCCAACGAGCCGGGGATCTTCCGTTGGCGCGCAGGCTATCCGATCGCACCCACTTCTCGTCCCGTCAGCCTGGGTGAGGGGAACACGCCCGCTTTCCGATCTGAGGCGCTAGCGAAACATCTCGGCGTGCGCTCGGTCATTCTCAAGGATGAGAGTCAAAACCCCACGTCGTCATACAAGGATCGCCTGGCCGCCGTCGCCATCACGAAAGCAGTCGAGATGGGGGCACGAACAGTAGTAGTTGCCTCCACCGGAAACCACGGAGCCGCTGCAGCGGCGTACGCTGCCGCGGCGGGCCTCGAGTGCGTGGTACTCGCCGCGCGCAGCGCCTCCGTACTCATGATGGAGCAGATGCGCGTCTATGGAGCGCGGGTCATTGCGCTGCCGACCATTCCGGATCGATGGACCGTGATGCGTGCGGGGATCGAGGAGTTCGGCTGGTTTCCGGTCTCCGGCTATTCCGGGCCGCCGATCGGCTCGCCACCATACGGCATCGAGGGGTACAAATCGATCGCGTTCGAACTGTTCGAGCAGCTCGGCGGTTCGCCGTCGAAGGTCATCGTGCCCACCGCGTACGGTGATGGGCTGACAGGTATCGCACGTGGCTTCGAAGAACTCCGTGCCGTCGGCCACATCGACGCCCTGCCACGCATGATCGCCGCGGAAGCCCTCGGCCCGCACGCACGGGGGATCCGCAACGACTGCGGGGACGTTGTCCCAGAGATCGAGCGGCGACCGACGCTCGCGTTCTCCGCGGGGACGCCGGTCGGGACATACCAGACGCTCGCGACGATCCGTCGGACCGAAGGGGCCGCGGCCGGACCGGTTTCCGACCGCGAAATACTTGATGCACAGGCACTCATCGCCCGTACAACTGGAATCTATGCCGAGACCACGTCGGCGATGAGCCTTGCTGTGGCTGTACAGCTGCGCGATTCTGGGGCACTCAGCGGCAAGGACCAGATCGTCCTGGTCATCACCTCGAGTGGACTGAAGTCAGCGGCCGAGACGAGTGCCCAGCGGGCTGATATCCCTGTGATTGAACCGACCATCACCGCGCTGCGGACGGTCCTGTAGGGCAGTTCCGACAACGACTAATGGCGGCAACAGACCGCATGTTCGGCCCGACCGCTGTGCATATCAGCGGCCGGGTCGAACAGGTCCTTCACCTTGAACGAGCGAAGGATCGTCCCGGGGTGACTCGCCCCAAAGCGACTCCACGGCCATGTTGAGAGCGGTCTGCGATAAACGCCAGCGCCGCAGCCCACACCTCGTGCTGGTCGTCGAGCAGCACGATCCTCAACGCTGATCCTTGGGTAGTCGAACAAGAACAGGACAAGGACCATCTTGATCTTAAACCGTCATAGATGCGCATTGACGCAACTAAGTACGGCCGCTAACACATACGCGACTGCGCGACAGACGCTTTGGAATTTCGCTGTCGAGCGATCGGACCGCGCTCCGGGGTGTCACCGCGCCGCGACGGGGGAACGACGAGCGGGAGCCTTGACCATCACCACCACTTCCTTCACGCTTGATGGTCGTCCTCATGCGGACGGTCACTCACCTCCCACGCGTGGCGTTAGATTCGGTTGCCGCAACGTGAGCCGGGGGATCTGCAGCCAACGCGTGCCCCGGCATCCGATGTGGGTCAGCACTTCATGCGTCCGAGGCTACGGCGGGAAGCAGGACGATGAGGCCCGGCGTGACGGTTCTCGGTGACGCTCGCCGACGGTGCCGTTTTCGGGGAACAGCTGCTCACCTGACCGTTCGATGGACCCCAGGTCGGCTTCGAACCGATTGCCACCGCTGCGGCTCAGAACCAACACGTACCCACCGCTGACACCGCCTCCAGGTGAGATGTCCTGCGCGGCAAACCAACCCCCAACTGGCCCACCCGGGCGCAGGGGTACACCGTTCCTTGGCCGCCCTGAAGAGCCCGGCCGGGTCTACCGTCGTTCGGTCGTTCTACCGAGCACCATCCGTTGCAGCTGCTTGACAGAAACCATGTAGAGACACCTGTCGAGAGGTTCACCGCCGGGGGTATCCTGTTAATTTTCCGCCACCACGTCCAGGAGGCGCTGCATGGACGCCTGGAGTATCCGGGACTTCGCACCCGAAGACCTCGACGCAGTCGTCCGCATGGACACCGACTCCAGTACGACAGACCAACCGCCACTGTTCGGACTGTCGGATGTCGTGTCGAGCCTGTCGAACCACCACCCCGCCGTCGTCGCACTGGTCGACGGACACATCGTCGGGACCGCGATCAGCCGAGTCGACGAGGACCGTGCATGGATCGTGCGCATCTCCCTCCACCCCGACTGGCGCCACCGCGGACTCGGCAGCGCCCTGCTCTCGCAACTCGAGCACCGCCTCCTCGCCAAAGGAGTCCGGCGCCTGTCCGCTCTCCTCCCGGACGGCGAGACCGGCGCGGCCGCCCTGACCAACTCCGGCTTCCGAGCGCGCAGCGGCGTCACCTACTACGAAAAGACCGAAACCGTGTCACCACAGACGGCGGCCGTCCTCACCCGCCTCGGCGGCGGAGTCCCACCGGCCGGACTGTGGAAACAGGTAGCGGGCATGACCGACGAGAAATCCCTCATCGAACGCCGCATCGTTCTGCCACTGTCGCGACCCGCGCTCGCCGCCGACCACGGCGTGACAGCGCCGCGAGCCGTGGTGCTCTTCGGTCCGCCGGGGACGGGCAAGACGACCTTCGCCCGAGCCATCGCCAGCCGCCTCGGCTGGCCCTTCGTCGAACTGTTCCCCTCCCGGCTCGCGACGAACGGAAACGGACTCGCCGCCGGCATCGGTGACGCATTCGCCTCGCTCGACGAACTCCAGCACGTCGTCGTCTTCATCGATGAGGTCGAGGAAGTCGCCTCCCGGCGACACCCCGGCTCACCATCCGTCGGCGTGGTCAACGAATTGCTCAAATCGATCGTCACCTTCCGAGAGCGCGGCGGCCGACTCCTGGTATGCGCCACCAACTCCGTTCGAGCACTCGACGAGGCGTTCCTGCGACACGGCCGGTTCGACTACGTATTACCCATCGGCGCACCCGACGCAGACGCCCGGCACGCCCTGTGGGAGCGCTACCTCGGCAACGAGGACGTCGACGTATCCGCACTCGTCGCCGCCACCGACGGCTACACGCCCGCCGACGTCGCCCACGCGGCACGGACCGTCGCGCAAGCGACCTTCGAGTGCAGTGTCGACTCCGGCGGCCGCTGCCACGCCAGCACCCAGGACTACCTCGACGTCATCAGCACCGTCCGCCCCACCCTCACCCCCGACATGATGGGCGAATTCACCGAAGACATCGACAACCACGCCCGCACCTGAACCCGACATACGACGCCACCCTCATGTCGCACTAAACGCTGGGCGGGTCCTGAGCAGCGGCCGATACGGTCCCTCCGCTCGCCGAGGTCCGTGTCCTGCAGATAGAGGTCGTCGGGTCATCGCTCGGTGCCCCGTCCGCCACTAGTACACCCCCACTCGATTCCGTCTCAGGCGGCCTTCCGGTGTCGGCCGCCAGTTGCGCCGTCGTGTTGACCGACAAGTCGGCCCCGGGAGCATTCGGACGGCTCATGCACGGCGACGGTTTTCGAGGGCAGGCAGTGACGCCCGCATCCGCGTCGATCGAACCGCACCGCGAATTACAGCCGGGTCGAAGAATCTGTGCCCCCAGGTGCACGACCAGGTCCCGTCAGCATCTGGCCATCGCGGCGATTCGCAGGTCACGGGTGCGGGATTGGTGCGCGATCATGAGAAGCCTCTCCTGCTCGGCATTTCCCGAGCGGACGGCGGTCAGGATATCGCGGTGCTCGGTTTCGATCTGCTGCAGATTCGATTCGGCCTGCGCTTCTTCCGCGTCGTACACCCGAAGCTGGGCGTCGAGTCGATCCATCAATTCGGCGATCGTCTGGTTGTGTGCAGCGCTGCGCAGCGCACTGTGCCATTCGTTGTGTAGAGCCAAGCTTGTCACGGGATCGGGGGTTTCGACGGCCTGGTCGAACGGTCGGGTGAGTCGAGCGAGGTCGAGGTCGGTGTGGCGGGTGGCCGCGGAGTAGGCGAACGCCGATTCGAGGGCCATACGGGCCTCGCAGATCTCGAGCACTTCTTCGGCGGACCGCTCGCGCACCCGGTACCCGCGCGGCGCCTGGACGACGAGGCCCTCGTAGTCCAGGCGCTGCATCGCTTCGCGCACCGGTGTGCGGGAGAGCCCGAGTTCGGTGCCGATCGTCGCGGGCACCAGCATCGTTCCCGGGCGGTAGGTGCCCCCGGTGATGCGCTCGCGTAGTTGCTTGTACGCCGATGACTCTCGTTCCACGGGTTGTCCTCTCTCCGGCATGAAGACATGCCATGACGCAACCCTTACCGGAGCGCAGGCGTTCGAGTAAATGGTTTGATCCGTGTGTATACAGATGCATACATCTATGTGCAGTTGTTCGTAGGCTCCTTCGGCGTCGGCACAAGGAGAAGTCATGCACAACCACCCACCCATCCATCCTGGGCGTCCGATATGTCTGACACCCAGGTCGCACCGCGCCGCGGCGCCACCTCACCTCCCGGCGACCGCCCGTCGGCGCCGCGCCGCCGCCGCCGGCCCGCGGTGCTGTTGAGGTCGAGACCGACGAGGGAGGGCGGGGCATCAGCGACTTCCGTTTTGGTAGTGAGGGTTCCAGCGCAACACCCGGGCCTCGATGAACCGGGTGATCTGGTCCGCGAGCAGACCCGCGATCGCGTACAGAAGAATGGCGAGGACGATGCGGTCGTTGCGCAGCATGTCGCGGCCGTTCTGGGCGAGGAAGCCGATGCCCTCGCTGGTGGCGATGGTCTCGGCGATCACCAGGGTCAGCCACGCGACGCCGAGGGCGTATCGGATGCCGGTGAGGATCATCGGCATCGCGCCGGGGACGATGATGTCGCGGATCCGGGCGCCGCGGCCGAGTCCGTATGACTCGCCCAGCTGGATCAGTCTGGGATCCACGGTACGGATACCCGCGACGGTGTTGAGGTAGACGGGGAAGATCACGCCGAGCATGACGGGGACGATCTTCGGCAGTTCCCCGATGCCGAACGCGGCGATCAGCAGCGGCACCAGCGCGAGGTGTGGCAGCGCCCGCAGCATCCGCAGGGTGCGGTCGACGAGCCCCTCCGCGATCTTCGAGAGCCCGACGAGGAAGCCGAGCAGCAGGCCGAGGGAGGCGCCGAGGGTGAACCCGATCAGGATCCAGCGCACACTCACCAGAAGATGCCACTGCAGTTCGCCCGACGTCCACAGCTGATCCGCGGTGGCGAGCACCGTGCTGGGCGGGGGAAGGATCGACGGGGATATCGCGCCGGTCGACGACGCCCACTGCCAGCCGAGGATCAGCACTCGGCACCCGAAACCAGCGCGACAAGGCGGTCGAGTTGCTCCACGCGGTCGGCCTCGCCGGCAGGGAGACGGACTGGCCCTCCGAATTGTCCGGCGGGCAGCGCCAACGCGTCGCCCTGGCCCGCGCACTGCTACATCAGCCCGACGTACTGCTGCTCGACGAGCCCTTCGGCGCCCTCGACGCCATCACCCGGGTCGCGATGCAGCAGTTGCTCGAGCGGGTGCTGGCCGACCGGCCCCGCACCGTTCTTCTCGTCACCCACGACGTCGAGGAAGCGCTCGTCCTCTCCGACCGCGTCCTGCTGCTCACCGAGCAGGGCATCACCCGTGACCTGCCGATCCCGCAGGCGCGGCCACGATCACGCGGTGACAGCCGGCTCGCGGCCTGAAAGAAGGAGTTGCTCGACGGACTCCTGCACGCCGACACCACGCTCACCTTCCCCTGATCCCACCCGAAAGGTCCATCCTCTCCATGTCTTCGCGCGTCAACCCGTCCCTCGCGGCACTCGACCGCCGCTGTTTCCTCAAGCCCGCCGGGGCCAAGGGATCAGCCTCATCAACACTTTCCATCTGAACTGGCGAACACAGCCCTGCCGTTGCCCACCACGCGTTCGACGCACAACACTTCACCGGAATCCCTCTCCACACGGAATATTTGGGTAGGAACACGGTGAAAGTCCGACCGCCGCAAGCCTTTAAGTAGACAGGTGTTCTCATCCGATACTCTACATTCACTCCGATTCCCGCCTGACCGCCAGCCCGGTGTCTCACTACCAGGCTGGCGGCCACCGTTCCGACCGAGTGCGGGAAACGGACGTAGTGCGAATCAGACTGCCGGGTTGACGACCCTGACCGGGTCCGTGCCGTCCCAGCTCTTCGCGGCTTCTTCGAAGGCGGCGAACATCTCCGTCACGCCGGTTCCGCCTCCGACGTCACCGATCTCGACGGCGAGGTGCTGACCTGCCGTGTCGAAGTAGACGAACCGGCCGAAGCCGCTGATGCTGCCGGTGAAGGTGGCCGCCTCGCCCGACGCCTGTGCCTGCAGAACCGTGTCATCGAAGTCGTCGGCGAACACCGCGAGGTGATGCAGTCCAGGGCCGTGCTCAGCGATGAAGTCGCGGTAGGGCGACGGGCCTGCGTCGTTCTGCTCGATGAGCTCGATCTGCATGGACCCGCTGTAGGCGATCGCGACCGTCAGGTCGATCTCGACGCTCTGTCCAAGGTAGTGCACGTCCTCGAACGGGATGTGCTCGACGACGAAGAACGGGCCGACGCCACGCTTGTTCGTCCAGTAATCGAGCTCGGCGTCGATGTCGGTGACCGCGTAGCCGAGCTGCCGGACCGGCCCCAGTGAGCACTTCACTTCGCGGCCTCGGGGACCATGCTGTGCATGCCGACCGACGGATCGGTCGCGTAGTCGACGAGCTGGGTGTGACCGACGGCGTCGTTCGCCGCAGCGATGTAGTAATGCAGGCGGGCGTCCGCGATGGCGCCGAGCTCGCCCTCGGGCCCGTAACCGGCGATCGGTCCGTCGACCATGGCGAACATCGTCGTGCCCTGCG
Source organism: Rhodococcus wratislaviensis (assembly GCF_900455735.1). GTDB lineage: Bacteria > Actinomycetota > Actinomycetes > Mycobacteriales > Mycobacteriaceae > Rhodococcus_F > Rhodococcus_F wratislaviensis. Next base: position 819,278 of record NZ_UAUI01000001.1, read on the forward strand.
GCGACGTCGGAGAGTGGACCGCACCCGCGACCTCGCACGTGTACATCCCGGTCTCGCCCTTGTCGTCCTCGTCGTAGTAGAAGCCGCCGTCGATGATGTACGCCTGCACGTTGCCGATGTGCCAGTGCGGCGGTGCGACGCTGCCGGCATCGACCTGCAGGATGACGGTGAACGATCCGGTGACGAGGTTGCAGTAGAGGAGCTTGAAACGGGTACCGGGCATGAGCCAATCGGTCCACGGGATCTGCTCGGGATCGATGAATTCCTTGCGTGCTCCCTTTGCGGTGATGCCGGGATTGGTCATCCAGTACTCGGGGCCTGCAGTGCGCATGATCGCATCCAATCTTCGTGGGGAGAATGCCCGGAATTGTGATGTGGCTGCCGTGGTCCGGGTGGCCTCGGGAGTGATTTAGAATCTCCTCGGTAACGAATGTGATGTCCATTACACTTGTTTTCATTTCGTTAACCTGTTGCTTATCGCGGCAGGTCAGAGATTCAGGAATAGGCGCGGTGACCAGGTGGACGATCTGAATCCGAGGCTCGTCGCATACTTCGTCTCGGTGATCGAAGAGGGACATTTCGGTCGCGCATCGGAGAAGCTCTTCATCAGCACGCCTGCATTGAGTCAGCAGATCAAGAGGCTTGAAAAGCAGTTGGGCGTCGAATTGATCGACAGATCGGCGCATCCGTTGCAGCCGACGGCGGCCGGGCGCCGGTTCCTGCCCGAGGCCCGGGCCTTTCTGGCCACCGCACGACGGGCGGTGGAGGCGGCGACATCGGAGGTTCCGCCGGTTCGGCTGGGGTTCATGGCGGCCTCCCTTGTCGGGCAGACCCGTCGTTTTCTGGAACTCGTGAGAGAGCGCCAGCCGAGGCTCGAGGTGGCCTTGGTCGAGCTTCAATGGGCCGATTTGGCAGGCGCGGTCCGGTCGGGTGAGGTCGACGGATCGATCCTCCGTCCGCCGATGTCGGACCGGTCCGGACTCCGACTCGACGTGCTGTGTGACGAGGCGCGTGTGGCGGTGCTTCCGGTTGGGCATCCGCTCGCGGGCCGCGACTACGTCGATCTGGGCGATCTCGACGACGAACCGCATGTCCGGTCGGACGGCGCCGACCCCGAATGGGTCAGGTGGTGGGCGTGCGACCCTCGGCCGAGTGGTCGGCCGGTCGTTTACGGCCCGTCGGTACGCACCATGGACGAGATGCTCGAAGTTGTGGCGAGTGGAGCGGCGATTGTGATTACCACCAGAGCCGTGGAGGCCACACGACCGCATGAGGGCGTCGTCTTCGTGCCGGTCAGGGATGCGCCGCGGTCGACGATGTGCCTCTGTACACGGCGGGACGACCTGAGCGCGGGTACACGTGCGCTGATCGACGGTGCCATGGAGTTCAGAGGGAACGTCCTATAGGGGCGAGTGACGCGATTCGGTATGGGTGGAGAGCGGTCAGACGGTCCCATGGTCGGATCCTCGATGACGAGGCACCTGGTCCGGGACCGTCTGACATGGTGAGTGTCAACGGAACCCGAAAGTTGACCCCTTTCCGGCCTTGGGTTCGAGTATTCGTCGCAACACCCTCTTGGTAAAAGAATCGGGTGGAGATGTGCTGCCCGAGGATTCTCGATCCGGACGCTACCTGTCATTGCTCGAGCGCGAGCGCATCGCTGTCCTGCACGCTCAGCAGTGCAGTGTTCGTGAGATCGCTCGCCGCCTGAATCGGGCGCCGTCGACGATCTCACGGGAATTGCGCCGAAACATGCGCGCCGGCGACGACGGGAATTACGACGCCGGTCTGGCGCACTCGCGAGCTCGAGAGCAGACGCGTCGTCGTCGGCGCAGCATCTTCGCTCGCGACAGTGCGCTGCGGACGCTGGTGCAGGACAAGCTCAAGTTGCATTGCCTCCCCGGCAGGATGGCCACGCTTTGGAACAGGGCATGTCGCAGCTCACACGACCGGCATCGCTACCTCAGCGTCATGAAAGGCTCGCGCGAGCTCGGCCGAAATCCGCCGCGGGACGACACCTCGTGACCCTCTCTGATCGCCCACTCACGAGTCTCCCTCGCGACGTCTTCACCGGAGCCTCACTCCCCATTTCCTCGTCACCGAGGCCCATTTTGACCAGTTGTGCAGGATCGGCTCGGAGGTGCCGAAGTCTTTCGCGATCTCGTTCAGCGGGGCTGCGCGCTTGCGGCGACCCGTCGTGGCGGAAACGATTCGGGGAACGGCTTCGACATTGCAGCACCCTTCCGCATGAAGACTGATTTCACAGGTCAGATGTCAACCATTGCGGGTGCAGCCCCTTCGACTGTCATCGTGCAATCTATCCGGTGGGGATTTCGCAAGTTTGCGACGTTAATTCGGAACGTAGATGCTGACGATCTCCGCAATACAAACCGGCTTGTCGGCATTCTCGCGTCCAATCGTGACGGCCGTGACAACCTGGACGCCCGAGGGAACGGTTTCAACGTTTGCTATGTCAACTGCAGCCCGAATCCGCGAGCCGACGGGGGCGGGTGCTGGGAATCGAACCTTGTTCGACCCGTAGTTGATTCCCATTCGGACGCCGTTGACGGCGTAGACCTCCCATACGAGCATCGGGATCATCGAAGTCAGCAGATGTCCGTGGGCAATGGTGGCGCCGAACGGTCCGTCAGCAGCCCGTGAGGGATCGACGTGAATCCACTGGTGGTCACCCGTCGCGTCAGCGAACGAGTCGATTTTCTCCTGGGTGAGGGTGTGCCATGACGAGTAGCCGATCCGGGTGTTCGCCACCGCGTGTAGTTCGTCGATTCCGTTGAGTGTCTTCACGCTTTGGGCCCTCCGGCGACGTAGAGAACCTGTCCGGAGACGAATCCGGCTCCCTCACTGGCAAGGAATGAGATCGTGTGTGCGATGTCGTCGGGGACCCCAACTCGGGCGACGGGGATGTCGGCGGCCGCCCTCTTCTTGAGATCGTCGAATTTCATTCCCATTCGCTCCGCCGTCGCGGCTGTCATCTCGGTCTCGATGAAACCGGGAGCAACGGCGTTGGCGGTAACGCCGAATTTGCCGAGTTCGAGGGCTAGAGTTTTGGTGAAACCTTGCAGCCCGGCTTTGGCTGCGGCGTAGTTCGCTTGACCACGGTTTCCGAGCGCCGACACGCTCGAGAGGTTGATGATTCGTCCAAAACCAGCCTGAGTCATGTGTCCCTGGACCTCTCTCGTCATCAGGAACGAGCCACGCAAGTGGACGTTCATGACTGTATCCCATTCGGTGGCAGACATTTTGAACAGAAGATTGTCGCGGGTGACGCCCGCGTTGTTGACCAGAACGACCGGCACTCCGAGCTCCGTTGTGATCTTATCCACTGCCTTCTCGACACCAGTTCCGTTGGAGACATCTGCGCCGACAGCAAGTGCAGTGCCTCCGCCCTGGGTGATCGTGTCAACCACGTACTGGGCGGCGACCTCATCGAGGTCGAGGACGGCGACAGCGTGGCCGTCTGCTGCGAGCCGCTGCGCGACGGCGGCGCCGATTCCCCGTGCAGCGCCGGTGACAATTGCGGTACGGCGGTGTTCGGGATGAGGTGATGCGTTCACGAGATCGAGGTTCCTCTCGAGGATTGGATCGATGTAACTTCGGGTCAGGAGAGCGTTCGAGGATCAGGGCATGCCCTGTCCTTCGCCTACGCACATGGTTTCGAGGCCGAAGTGCTTGTCGTGCGTCTGTAGTGAGTTGATGAGGGTGCTGGTGATCCGCGCACCGGTCATGCCGAACGGGTGGACGATGACGATGCCCCACCGTTGACGTTCAGTCGCTGTTCGCCGCCACCGAGCATGAGGTCGTCGATGTCGCTTGGATCGAGTGCAGGTACTTTCGCCAACGCGGTCGTGACCATCTGGACGGTGAGGTTATCGGGCCGAATGTCCTTGAAGGAGCCCTTGATGGCTCTTCCGGTCGGCGAACGTGCAGTGGCGACGATGACAGCTTCAGGCAAGGTTGTTCCTCCAATCGGTGATTGCTGTGTGGAAGAAGGTGCAAGTGGTGGTTCACTTTCAGCCGGCGCAGCCGGAGATCCCGCCGTCGAGCGGAATGATGGTGCCGGTCAGATAGGAGCCGGCACGGGAGGCGAGGTACCGGACCGTGCCGATCAGGTCGTCGGTTTGTCCGTAGCGGCCCAGCGGGACGCGCTCGAGGAGCTCTGCCTCGACCTGTGGATCCGCCGCGACGTGTCCGAGCATGTCCGTCGAGATCGGGCCGGGGGCGATGGCGTTGACGGTGATGCCGTCGGACGCCAGTTGCTTGGCTAGATGGCGGGTGACCATGTGCAGCCCGGCTTTGCTCGCACTGTAGGAGTAGTTTTCCCAGCTCGGTGTAGTCAAGGCATCGACGCTGCCGATGTTGATGACACGGGCGGGTTGGTCGGGACGGGCCGCATTGCGCAGAAGCGGAAGCGTTCCCGTGATGAGGTAGAACGGAGCGACAAGGTTGGTGTTGAGCACCTTCGTCCAACCGATGAGGGGGAACTCTTCAAGTGGGGCACCCCAGGTGGCCCCGGCATTGTTCACCAGGATGTCGATGCTTGTCAGGTGCTCGCCGAGCCAGTCGACCAGACCGGTCACCCCTTCAGCGGACGACAGGTCGCTGGCGACGGGGGTGCAGCGTCCTGCCGTTCCGGCAGCGTCTGCCTCGGCATTGATGGCTTCGGCCGTCGCGCGGCACTGTTCTTCCTTTCGGCTGGTGATGACAACGTGGGCACCGCCCAGTACCAGGCCGCGGGCGATCATGGCGCCGATTCCTCGTGAGCCACCGGTTACGACGGCGGTCCTCCCGGCGACAGAGAAGAGGATCTCGGGTGCCGGTCGCTCTTCGGAGGTGGTTGCACTATTCATGCTATCGACGCTAGGACCGGGTTGGCGTTATCTCTTGGGGGGCAGCGCACTTCGCTTGCATTGCGCGCAGCGGACATGAGCAGACCTGCGGGCGGGCCCGGTCGTCGAGCCTGAGCCGCCACGCGAGTCTGCTGATTCAGTCGTTTTCGGATGCCGCAGAACGTGTGTCGGACGGGCGCTCGCCGAAGGCCCGCCGGTACGCATTACTGAAGGTGCTGAGGTCGCCGAATCCTGAGGAGTATGCCACCTGAGTCACGCTCTGGTGGCTCCAGCCACGGTCCTGAAGACGCAACCGGGCCAACGCCAGACGCTCCTCTCGGATGAGGTCCGACGGTGTTGTCCCACTCCGCTGCAATTGGGCCTGAACGTGCCGGAGCGACCAGCCGAGCCGCGTCGCGACCACGGCTCCTGTGAGGTTCGGGTCGTGCGCGTTCTCTCGAACAAAGCGCCGGATGGCGGTGACCAACGCTTCCTGAACATCGACGGAGGGGGCGGCTGTGTCTGCGTTGTAGGCGAGCGCCACGAGGTCCACGATTCGGTCGGCGATCGCGTCGAACTGACTGCCGGTGAGCTCGTGCCGCTCCCTGCGCAGACTACTGACCACGTCGACAACGATGCGTCCCAGTCCAGACGTCGCATCGAGGACGGTGCCTGCGTGCGGCAATGTCGGCACCCGTGCCTCAATCCGGTCATGTGGAATCACGAATGCAACAGAGGAGAAGTCATCACCATGGCGCAGATCGGTCGCGGTGTCCAGCGATGTGAGAGCCATGACCGCCGGTGTGATGGTGGCTTCACGACGGTCCTGCTCGAGGATCACTTCGCCTCGAACCGGTAGGAGCAGTTCGTAGGCGCCATGAGGATGTCGACGGATGTCGGCTGCCGTGCGGGTGAGTACTTCTGCTTCTCCCCACCAGCGAATTAGCTGGTACGTGTCCGAATGTTGATGCTCAAGGGTTCCCTGGTAGCTGTCCGCAAGGGAGAAGGCCATCGGACAGTGGATCGACGAGACCTGATCGCGCCACCAATCACCGCGCTCGCGCTGGTCGTGCTCGTTGCTGCGCAACGTATCGACGGAATACAAGGTCACAGCACCTTCTCACACCGGTATGCCGAAACTGCGACTCGTGCCACAGTCGACGGTAGCGCGCGCCGGCGCCCACGCCAACGGCGTGATCATCGCAGAGCCCGCTTGAGGAGCTTTCCTGTCGCGTTCATCGGCAAGGTGTCCCTGAATTCCACCAGTCGCGGGTACTTGTAAGCTGCCAACCGTTCCCGCGACCAGCCGATCAGGTCTTCCTCCTTCAACTCCGATCCAGGCTCGCGGATGACGAAGGCTTTCACTTCCTCACCGATTCGCGCGTCGGGGATTCCGACGACGGCCACGAGGCTGACCTCTGGATGGGCGATGATCACCTCTTCGAGCTCGCGCGGATAGACGTTGAAGCCTCCCCGCACGATCAAGTCCTTGGCGCGATCGACGATGAAGTAGTAGCCGTCCTCGTCTCGGGTTGCGATATCGCCCGTGCGGAACCAGCCGTCGCGGATCACTTCCTTTGTCGCCTCGGGCCGCCCCAGGTATCCCTTCATCACGTTGCATCCACGTACGGCGAGCTCTCCTGGCTCACCGGCGGGGACCTCGTTCCAGTGATCGCCGATGAGCTTTACCTCTACTCCCCAGATCGGTTTGCCGATCGATCCCGACCGGTTCGGTTGGTCGAGCGGGTTGAACGTGACGGTCGGACTGGTTTCGGAGAGTCCGTAGCCTTCCCGGATCCCGACACCGAATACATCCCTGAACCGCTCCAGCACGTCGACGGGCATGGCAGCTGCGCCGGACAGCGCGATTCGCAGGAGACCGGCGAGGTCAACGTCTATTCCGTCAGCGGCCTTGTTGAGCAGAGCCCAGTACATCGTCGGGACACCGGCGAAGACCGTCACCTGGTGCTGCGTCATCAACGCCAGGGCCTCAGCTGCGTCGAATCGTGGCAGCAGGACCAGGGTGGCACCCATTGCGAAGCCGGCGTTCAGCTGTACGGTCTGCGCGAACGAGTGGAAGAGCGGAAGAGTGACCAGGTGTACGTCGTCGGCTCGGGCGTCGAGCAGTTGGTTATGCCCGATGGCGTTGAGGACCATGTTGGCGTGGGTGAGCTCCGCCCCCTTCGGCTTGCCGGTCGTCCCGCTCGTGTACAGGACCACCGCCGTGTCCGTTGCCTCGGTCACCTGCAGGACGTCTTCCGCGGGGTGTTCGGCCAATGCGTCAGCCAAGGTTGTTCCCACGCCTGGCTCATCGAGCAATGCGGAACCAACGGTGACCAGATGCTCGCAGGATTCAACGTCCTGGAATCCGCGCCACGCCTCGTCGTCGAGCCCCGGCACGCTACAGAAGTAGGCCGCCGCGCCCGAGTCGCGGAGGTGGTAGGCAACCTCCTCCCGCTTGAGCATCGTGTTGAGCGGCACGACGGCTCCACCGGCCTTGAGGATGCCGAAGTAGACGATCGGGAACTCGACAACATTCGCGATCGTCAGGGCGACGCGGTCGCCTGGGCGCAACCCCCGTGAGAGAAGAAAATGGGCGACACTGTTCGCAGCCGCATCGATCTCACCGAAGGTGAGGGTTCGGTCGCCTTCGATCACAGCGGTTCTGCCGGGAGTGCGTCGAGCAGTGTCGGCAAGCATGGTGGCCAGGTTGAGCATGATCCTGCTTTCAGATGATGACGTTTTGAATGTGGATTTCCGTCTCAGGACCAATCCCAGTCGTACTCAGCTCCCACCCGTTTCGCCAACGGCTTGAACATGCGCTCTTCGTAAGTCGCCATCGTGTCGAGGCCGGGAATGGGCGCGAGGTTCAGGATCTCGGCAAGCCGCTCGACGTCGAGTTCAGGTTTCGGCAAGCCCGCAGCAAGCGCGAATCTCTGTAGCTGGTTGGTGAAGCTCTCATTACACGGCGGCTTCCCGAAGTTCACCGGATGCTTCATCGCCTCATCGAGGGTTACAAACTCCACGCCGCGCTCGAGGAATGCCTCGAGGATCGGAGCGAGGGTGTCGCGAGAGATCGTGGTGCCGTGGACGAGCCAGATGAGGGGCGCGTCGGCACCGAACAGGGTGTGCGCGGTGTCCGCGTGCTGGTAGAGCATGTCAACCGCGGTCGACACGTGCAGGTCGCGTACCTGCTTCTGCACGTCCTTGTCGCCAAGGGTCACCGCGCGGAAGTACGGCATTATGAACGCGAAATCACTGAACCAACTGGTGATCGGGGCAGTGCGGTAGCCGCGATCTGCGAGGTAATTCTCGACTTCCCCTCGACGCCGTTCGGATCCTGATGACATGTCCATGGGGTACCGGAAGTACTTCGACGGTGCGGCGTCGATCAGATGACCGATGTACTTCTCGGCCGTCTCAAAATCGCATCGGAATGCCGCGTCGGGCATCCAGCGCAGCGGAGCATGCTGGTGAGTGTGGTTACCCAGGTGATGACCCGCTTCAGCCCACGCCTCGAAGGCCTCCATTTGCTCAGGCTCGTTCTCGATCCGGTACGTGTGAGAGAAGCCGTAAGTCCCCTTAAGTCCGTAGTCGTTCAGCGTTCTCGCCACAGACCGCGTGATGTCCGTGGGAGTCGTGTCGTCCGGCATGGGAACGCCGTCCCACAGGACGAAGTCATCGATCGTCACCGCGATCTTGAGAGGTCGGTCGGCGCGCGTGTCATTCATTGCGTTGACTCCGAATCTTCCAGGAGGGCCCCTCGGCACGAAGCCCATTTGTCACCGACCCTATGAAGTGATGGACATCACGTCTTGGCTGTTTGCGCGCACCTGCTTTCATCAGGCGCACCGTATTCGGCATGGAGATGCGCGCTGTGCGCGCTCTTCGAATCCCGTGCGCATAGGGCCAAGTTTCGCCGTGTCATGACTTCTACCGTCGTTGGTGACGAAGGAGTAGCACACCGTGAAATCATCACAACAAATCGTCCTGGCGCAGCGCCCCCGCGGGCACGTGAGCGTGGAGGACTTCCGCGTGGAGGACGTCGCTCTGCCTGGACTCAAGGCTGGCGACGTCGCACTCGAGACCCTCTTCATCTCGATCGATCCGGCCATCAGGGGCTGGCTCGACGACCGACCGAGTTATCTTCCGCCAGTTGCACTCGGAGAGCCAGTTCGCGCTTTCGGTCTGGCCCGCGTGACCGCCTCACGCAACAGCAACTTCACCGTAGGCGACATCGTTCGTGGCTTCGTCGGCTGGCAACGGCACCAGGTCGTCAGCTCGCCCGGCACTGACTGGGACCGGATCGCATCACGCGAGGAAGTTCCCTTGGAGCACTACCTTGGCGTCCTCGGGATGACGGGCCTGACCGCGTGGGCCGGAGTGTGCGACATCCTGCGGCCGGCACCAGGTCACACCGTCTTGGTCTCCGGCGCCTCTGGCGCAGTCGGAAGCGTGGCCGTCCAGCTCGCGAAGCAGACGGGCGCACAGGTTGTCGGCGTCGCGGGCGGCGCCGAGAAGTGCGCGATGGTGGCCCGACTGGGCGCCGACGCCATCGTCGACCGCAAGGCCCCTGATTGGAAGAACCAGCTCGAGGCGGCAACACCGAACGGCATCGACCGCCTCTTCGAAAACTCCGGGGGCCCAATGTTCGACGCATCCATCGCCCGGCTGAACAACCACGCCCACATCGCGTTATGTGGCCTGATCGACGGCTACAACCTGACCGAACGGCCCTCCGGCCCAGACAATTTCGGACAGCTTCTCACCAAGCGAATCCTCACACAAGGATTCGTCGTGCTCGACTACATGGACCGCGCAGCAGAAGTTGAAGCCACGCTCGGCGAACTCCTCAGTTCCGGACAGTTGGAGGCCGTGCAATCGGTATTGCCCGGATTCGAGCAGCTGCCGGCCGCCTTCGTGGACTCGTTCTCCAACGGTCAACCAGGCAAGATCATCATCGACCTAACTGAGTAGCCAGCTCCGAAGCCGCCTCAGTCGGAGGTCATATCCCGTCACCGCGCGGCCGGGATGCAGCCTCCGACGCATGCAACGGGTATCCGACCCCTACTGCAGGTCCTCGCCAACTCCGGCCACTGGGACCACTCCGCCCCGTCGGCACGCCCCTCGATTTGCACAGGGTGCTCACCGAGCCCGCCCGACGCGCTCACAATCTCCTGGGCCCGGCAAACTATGGGGGTATGCACGGAGACGAATCCGCCGCCCGCCGGCACCTCTACACCCGCGACGGCCGCCCCGACGGCATCATCACCCGCGCCGACGGCACCATCGCGTACGGGCCGATCTGAAACTGGATCACCGACGTCTGGGCCCACATCGCCCGCCACCGGCTCCCGGTGAATCCCGTCTATGCCAGGCCCTCCCAGCTCGGTGTCCCCGAATAGCAGCACCGCCTCTCCCACCTCATCGACGGTGGCCACCTCGACTGCGGCCGGCTGACCTGGCTCCGCCGGGGTTGGCCCACCCTCTTCGAGCAACTCGTCGATGTACTCCCCCGCATCCGACAACTGAGCTAGGAAATGTCGCCGAGGGATGTCCGAGAACCCGCGCGCGGCTTCGTCCCCGCAGTGAACGCGCGGCTTCGTCCCCGCAGTGAAACGGCCCACAATGGGCCGCACCGCACCAAAGGAGAACATGATGGCCAAGTACCTGCTGCTCAAGCATTACCGTGGCGCGCCGGCATCGGTCAACGACGTACCGATGGACCAGTGGACGCCGGAGGAGATCTCGGCCCACGTGCAGTACATGAACGACTTCGCCGCCCGGCTGGAGCCCGCCTCCGATCGTCGGAAGGCGAAGACTTCCGCATCCCTACCACCGCGGTCGACCAGGTCCTCGACGAACTCAACAGCCACAACGATCGCTATCTGATCCAGCCATGACTCCGGTCCGAGCACGCCCGGGACGGGCTAGGAAGCGACCACCGGGCGTCCGGGTGAATCCGGGGGCCATCATCCCGGAACGCATCGTCGACACCCGGAATGACACCCCCGGTGACGTACACGCCACCCGGTACGGTCTTCTGACAATCGCGATCGATGCAACGGAAGCAACGGTGTAGGACAGTGGTGCAAACGTAGCAAGGAGTGCTCATGTCAACACACCGATCGATCTCTCCCCGGCGACACCATAAGCTCGCCGGCTACCGGCTGCGCCGCGACGCCGTGACCGGCCGCTACACCCGCGCCGGCGACCGCCCGCAGGGCACGCCATCGCCGGACGAACGGCACCGTTTGTTGGACCTGTCGACCCTCGAACTGATCGACGTCGTCGCCTCCGAACTCGCCGCCCGCCCCGAGATGCACCTGGTCCGCAATCAGGTCACCGCGCTGCTAGCGATGGCACCGACCCTGACCGACCGCACCCAGGCCGTCCGGATCGGCGCCGACCTCGTCGACGACGCCATCGCCCAGGCCGAAATCGAGCAGGCCGCCCGCCGGCACATCCTCGACCACCCGATGCTCACCGCCAGCCAGGTCGCCGCCGTCCTGCACCGGCCCGCATCAGATCGCACCTTCGCCTCGAGGCTCCGCACCACTGGCAAGGTCGTCGCCCTGCCCGTCGGCAACAGCTACCGGTACCCGGCGTTCCAGTTCGACGAGGCCACCGCCTCGGTCCGCGACACCGTCGCCGCCGTCAACACGGCCCTCGGCGCGGCCGCCGACCCCTGGGGGGTGGCGTCGTGGTGGCTGACCCCCTCCACCCGCCTACCCGAGGGGCAGACCCCGGCCGACCTCGCCGCCGACCCCGACCCCGCAGCCAGCAAGAAACTCGAGCGGCTCGCCGCCGCGGTGCTGCCCGACTGATGCCGAACATCGAACCACCGGCCGCAGGGTTACTCCGGCCGGCGCATAAGACCGTGCTCACCGCCGGAACAGTGGTGTGGTGGGTGCACAGCAGCCACCGCGCCCCGCACTCCCCCAACCCGACCGCGCAACAGGACGAGCTCGCCGGTGGCCGGTTCGACTCCCTCGGGCCGCAGCTACGCCTACCTCTACATCGCCGACAGCCCGGACGGGGCGATCGCCGAAACCATCTGCCGGGACCTGCCCTTGGACCCTTCGATCGCGAGGATCGTTCCTGCGTCCGCCGTGGCCGGCCGCACCCTGACCGCCCTCACCGTCACCCGAACCCTCACCACCGCCGCACTCCACGGCCCGCACCTCTCAGCGGTCGGCCAAGACCTCCAGGTCCACCCGGTGATTGCTTGCGGTCCTTCGGTTTCCGGTCCGAAGAACGGGTGATCCCGGCATCGCTGTAACCCCAGTCGAGCAGATCCTGACGGGTGCACCAGTCGTCACGCGGATCGGCGACTGTGATGAAGTGCTCGGCGGTCCCGCCGAGCACGTTGGTCCGACGAGTCGGCGGCACAGGATGGGCACACGAATGGAAAACTCGATACCCCTCCGCAAAACCCGCGGCACGTGCACTACACCGAGGCCACCACACGTGCCTTGCGTACGCAGACGAGATGCCAGATGCGACACCGCCAGTGCACACTGAACTCAGCTACCGGCACGGATCGGTGCTGCTCATCGGCATCGGCGAAGACGGTGTAGGAGGCCCGGATGTTTCACCGGGGTGACCGCGTCGTCACCGAATCCCCCCTCCTCGATGAGGGTCTGCTCGTTGAGCCCGAGGCTGGCCGCCGCCCGTGGATGGAGTTTCTCGCGTCCACACCGGGACGGTTGTCCGTGCTGGGGATCGCGCTCGTTGCCGCGGTGCTCGCCGCGGGCGTGATCACCTCGGCTGCGGTCGCAGCCCGACAACAGCGCGTCGAGACCCTCCGCATCCACACCGAACCGCTGGCGAACGCCGCACAGAACCTCTACAGCGCGTTGTCGATCGCCGACGCCGACGCCACCACGTCCTTCCTCTCCAGTGGCTCCGACACGACCGCCGTCCGGCAGCAGTACACCCAGGCGATCGGCGAGGCGTCGACTGCGCTGGTCACCGCGGCCAACGGCGTCTCGTCACAGGACACCGAATCCCTGTCGCTGCTGTCGGACATCGTGCGCAATCTCACCGAATACTCCAACCTCGTCGCGACCGCGCAGGCCAACGACCGGGGCGGCAACCCGGTCGCGGTGGCGTACCTGTCCGACGCCTCCACCCTCATGCAGGACACCATCCTCCCGATGGCCGAACGGCTCTACGTCCACCAATCCCAGGCGGTCACCGACACCCAGACCCACATTGCCCAACTCCCCGCAACAGCCCTCACCGTGATCGCGGTCGTCCTCCTCGCCCTCACCCTCGCCCAGCTGTACCTGCGGCGGAAGAACAAACGCCGATTCAACCCCGGCCTGGCCGCCGCCACCGTGCTGATGACCGGTCTACTGGTCTGGCTGGCCGCGGCGAGCGTGGTCTCGTCGACGGCGAGCGACCGCGCGAGACTCGACGGGACCGAACCTCTCGATGGTGTCGCCCGCGCTCGCATCCTGGCGCAGCAGGCCCGCGCCGACGAAACCCTCGCGATAGTGCAACGCGGATCGGACACCCGGTTCGCCGTCGACTACGCCCGGCGCACGGAGGCGCTCACAAAAGAACTCGGCCGGCAGCTGGCCGACTCGCACGGCCATGCTGCCACGGACCAGATCGGCAACGCCGTGACCACCCTCGACGGGTGGCGTGCCGCCCATCAGGACATCGACGCTGCCCTCGAACGCGGTGACTACCCCGCCGCCGCGGCAATCGCCGTCGGATCCGACCCTGCGGCGTCGATGGCATGGTTCGCCGCGCTCGACCAATCCCTGCGCGGCGCGATCGACCGGCTTCGAGACGACGAGGTCGACGCGGTGACGGATGCGTATCGGTCGATGTCGATGCTGACCGCCGGTAGCATTGTTTTCGGTGTTCTCGGCGGATTCGCCGTCGGCGGGGGTATCTGGCCGAGACTGAACGAGTACCACTGATGACCCGGATGACGCTTTCCACCCCACCCACGCGCTCGGCCACCCGGCACCGCATCACCATCGGTGTCTCGGCCATCGCCGCCACCGTCCTGACCGCATGCGCGGCACCCGACCCGCTCAGTCCGATCACCGTCGGCACCTACACCCGACCGATGTCCGGCGGTGCACAGATCATCGAACCCCTGGGCACCGCGTCTGCGGAACCACCCCCACCCGAATCGTGCGGTGCCCTGGCCAGTTTGCGTCCCGGCCCACAACCGACACCCGGGCAGATGCCGCTCGGCGGCTCGCTCGCCGAGATCGCCGCCCGCGGACGGTTGATCGTCGGTATCGATCAGAACACCAATCTGCTCAGCTTCCGAGACCCGGACACCGGCACCCTGCAGGGTTTCGACGTCGACATCGCCCGCGAGATCGCCCACGACATCTTCGGCGATCCGGCGAAGATCGAATTCCGGCTGCTCACCTCCGCCGGCAGGTTCACCGCACTCGAGAACAACGACGTCGACGTCGTCGTCCACTCCACCTCCATCACCTGCGAACGCGCACAACGGATCGGGTTCTCCACCGAATACCTGCGCAGCTACCAGCGCCTGCTGGTCCCGAAAGGATCCGACATCACCGGACCGGCGGACCTCGCCGGAAAACGGGTCTGCAGCTTCATCGCCACCACCTCGCTTGCCACCGTCCAACGGGTCGCGCCGCAGGCTACGATCATCGCCGTCCCCGACTGGGACGACTGTCTCGTCACCCTGCAAAAAGCGCAAGCCGACGCCGCCAGCACCTCCGACACACTACTGGCCGGATTCACCGCCCAGGACCCGGAACTGCAGATCGTCGGGCCACCACTCGAAACCGAACACGCCGGAATAGGAGTCAACAAGGACCGGGGCGACCTGGTGCAGTTCGTCAACGGCACCCTCGACCGTATCCGCGCCGACGGCACCTGGATGCGCATCTACAATCGGTGGCTGGCCACCGGGCTCGGACCGGTCGCGGGCCCACCCCCGGCCATCTACCGCGACTGAGAAGACACGCCAGTTGAACCAAGTGTCCGTCGCTGACACAGAATTGCAGTCCGCGCCCGAGCCTCCCGCGCCACTGAAAACGGGAACGGTCCGCATAACAGTTGTGTGGTCCCTTCCGGGGACGCCCGCGCATGCGGGAAAATCGGGTGCGGTCGCTCGCCGAGGTCGATCTTTTCTTGGCGCCGGTGAGCCCGAATAACAGTTTGATCCGGGGAGCCGATCGTGGGGCTGCGCATTGTTGCCACGAGCACGAGGGTCCGACTCTTACCTTTCCCTGTTCGGCTCCCGCGGGCGACCGTGTTCATGCAATCGGTTCGGTGGGAAGGAGTTTCGTCATGGATGAGGTCGACGATGTCGAATTGCTCGTGGAGCGGGTCGCGGCGCTGGATCTCGGCAAAGCCGTTCTTGAGGCGTGTGTGCGGGTGCCGCACCCGCAGCGGCTCGGTAGGCGAATGCAGGAGCTGCGCGGTTACGGCACGACCACCGCACAGCTGCTGGCGATGGTGGCCTGGTTGCGGCACTGGCACGTGCAGCGGGTGGTGATGGAATCCACCAGCACCTACTGGAAGGGCGTGTACTACCTTCTCGAAGCCGAGGGCTTCGATTGCTGGCTGGTCAACGCCCGCGAGGTGAAGAACGTGCCGGGCAGGGCGAAGACCGACCGGGCCGACGCGGTATGGCTGGCGAAGGTGGCCGAACGTGGCATGTGCCGGCCATCGCTGGTGCAGCCGCCCGAGATCCGCCGGCTACGTGACCTCACCCGCTACCGCCGTGCCCTGGTGCAGGACCGCACCCGCGAGCAGCAACGGGTCGAGAAGCTGCTCGAGGATGCCCAGATCAAGATCTCGTCGGTGCTCTCGGACCTGCACGGCGCATCCGGACGGTCGATGATGCACGCCCTCATCGCCGGAGAGCGCGATCCGCGGACACTGGCCCGACTGGCCAAGAGCGGTGCGCGGAAGAAGACCGACCAGCTCGAAGAGGCGCTGCGCGGATTCTTCACCGACCACCACGCGACGATTCTGACGATGATGCTCGACAACAGTGACCGGATCGGCGACCAGATCGCCGCACTCGACGCGCTGATCGAGGACGCGATCAGCCCTTTCTCCCGACAGGCAACCCGCCTCGCTGACATCGTCGGCGTGAACACCGTTGCCGCCGCCGAGTTGATCGCCGAGACCGGGGTCGACATGACCCGATTCCCGTCCGCCGCACATCTGGTGTCGTGGGCGAAGTTCTGCCCGCAGACCCACCAGTCGGCCGGCAAGTCCACGAGCAAGGGCCGCGGCAAGGGCAACCCCTGGCTGGCCGGAACCCTTGGGCGCATCGCGTTCGCCAACTCCCGCGCCGACACCTTCCTCGGCACCCGCTATCGGCGCCTCGCGCGCCGCCGCGGCAAGCAGAAGGCGATCGTCGCCACCGGCAACTCGATACTCACCGTCATCTACCACCTGCTCTCCGACCCAGACGCCAAATTCTGCGACCTCGGGCCCGGATACTACGAATCCCGGATCAACAAACACCGCCGCGCCCGCGACCTCGCCACCCAACTCCAGACACTCACCGGCCAGCACATCGCCATCCGCGACGGCAAAGCCGTCATCACCGACACCGTCGCCTGACCCCAAACTTCTTGCGGCAGAACACCATAACCCGGCTCCGCCCGGTGCCTTCGGCCTGCCCACTCACCATCCTATTTTCGGGTCAGTCGAGCCCGGCCAGGACATCATTGCTCTGCCGGCAGCGGCGGGATGCCGTGAGGACTCGTGAACGCGGCCTGCTGACCGTATTCGGTGACCGCACGATGTCGGTCAGATAGGCCCAGATTCTCATGGCGTTCGTCGGTTCAGCACCGGCTGAGGCTATCGCGAACCGTCCGACGTCGACGCCGATGTCACCGCTGTCGATCTCGGCGGTGAATGCCTCGACGGCGGCCGGTTTGGTTGTTCGATTATGTCGCTCTTGAACTGACGGGCTTACAGAGGAAGGGCCCAGACACGCCGACAACAACTCACGGTGGAGATCCCTCAGCGCCGCATGATTCCGCAGGATGATGTCTTCATCCTCAACGCTGTTGCTCCGACCCAACTCCTTGCCGTCGTACATCAGGAAGATGTAGGTGTCCTCCTCCTCAGCCCATTGCTGGAGCTCGGCCAGAAGATGCTCATAGGTACCGGTTGGGTTCGCCCCTTTCTTCGCGACAGTCATCACGCGGATTCCCGCGCCCGGGATTGCGAGGGTCATGTCGCGGTAAATGGTGTTGCGCTGATGCTTCGGAACCCTGCGAACGGGCTCTTCTCCCGGAGCCGAGAGAGTACCCGCGGCCGGCCATGAGATTCACTGCGTGCAGCTCTGTCTTCTTCGCGATCTGAAACCGCTCCTGGATGCTCTTTCGGGCGAGCAGCCAGCGGCTGAGCAGCGGCGACCATTCCCGATCCGGAATCAGCAGCGCTGTATAGGTGACTCCAGCATTGGAGTCACCTGAGTCGTCTACGTAGCAGAGGTGCACGATCTCGTAGCCTACTGAGCGTTCGAGCTGGGAAACGTCAGGCGCGGCACGGCAGGAGGGAATGCATCTCGGTCATGCCCACCACAACAGACCCATGCTGCCCAGCCAGTAGATCCACTGGTAGATATCCGGATGGATGAAGTAGTTCCAGTCCATCGCACACCCCTTCCGCAAGTTTCGGATCGGGACGGTGGATGTACACGTCGTCACCTAGGGTGCGCGACGGGCGCGAGACCGTCAGCGGGTTCTGTCCCGGTGCCCATGCCTGTAATGACGTACTCCTGGTCCTCCCGACCTGCATCAACTATCGCTGACCGTGGGAGCGCCGTTACCAGCGAAGCGGCAACACAGGCCGCTGAAATCGCGAGGGCAGCAAGCTAACCAGTCTGGTTTAGGAGGCGAAACGGGCTCAACGGCGTTTTGCGGTCACCAGGGTCCGTTTTGGCCAACCCTATACCGGCTAGACCAAGCTGTTCAGCGCGCCACCGACCACTGCTCGGCCTTTGATTACGGGACGCTGTTGCAGGTCACTCGGAAGTTTGTGAAATCGCCGTTGGCAAAGGTGTAGTGAAACAGGGATCGCTCGGTCAGCTGAGTGCCGTCGGAGAACGACCATTTGATCAGTAGCTGACTAGAGTTGGATTCGGCTGGGCCGCTGGTGAGCCCCCCACCGCTGGCTCCGGTTGCGGTAACGGTGGGCAAGCCCGGATCGACGGGAGTCCCTGTCACCAGCACCGTGAACCGGAAGTTGAGGCGCTGAACGCCTGCACTCGTGTCGACAGTGCGCACCGAGAAGTTAAAAGTCTCGGTGAGGTTGTACAGCGGCCCATCCGAGCAGTACGAGGCGGGTCCGACACGGTCGGAGGTATCAGTGAAGGTGTCTTCGGTGACCGCCGCCGGCTCTGCCTGTGCAGGTAGGGCAGCTGCGGCGCTGGGCAGGAGAATAAGGGCTGCCATGGGGAGCGAACGAGCAAGGATGCGAAGGGAACTGCGGATGCCAAGATCAGACTTCATGGTGCCTCCTTGGGCGCAAGAGAATCCGCGACGATCTTCCCACTGCACCGGACTAGTTGGGGCCGGAATCTTCCTCCGGTAAGGGAGAATTCACGGAATGAAGGGCGGCTCTCCTAGCGCCTACGGCGAAGAGCTGATCGCATCCCAGCCACGGTGGCCGGGATGGTGCAAGCGGGCCTCGGGGTGAGCATCGTCCCCGCGCTCGCACTGCGCCACTTCGACAGCAAATGGCTCGTCGCACGGAAACTCGCCTGGCCAGGACTCGAGCGGGTGATCTATCTCGTGCAACGCCGGGATCGGTCGCTCTCGTTTGCGACCGACGCGTTCCGCGACTGGGTGGCCGAGCACCGACCGGACGGGTCGGGGCTCGACGTCGCGGATGTAAGTCTCGCCTCTGACGGGACGCAGTCTGCCGCGGCGCCGGGCCCGCAATAGTAGCTTCGCCCTCCCCGATCGGCGGTCGTCTCCAGGATGGAGATGTTGGCGGCGATGCTCGCGCACTCAGCCGGTGGGCAAATCCAACTCTTCGGCGACTTCGAGGAACTGCCGCAGCGCGATGTTGGGATTGTCGGAACGGTAGGCGGCGGCCACCTCCAGGTACCGGGGTTCCCCCGCGACCTCCCGCAGTTCGACACCGGGCACGCGGAAGGCGGTGGCGCGGCCGGCCGGCATCGGTGCGATACCGACGCCGGCCGCGACGGCGTGCAGAACCTGCTCGTCGTCGGCTTCGTTGCGGACCACGTTCGGCGGCCGGTGCGGCCACAGTTGCCGCACGATGGCGTCGTGCATGCCGGGACCGTTGATCCGTGGCCAGAAGACCACGGGTTCATCCGCGAGTTCTGCCGGGTCGATCCGGCTGTCCGCGGTGAACCGGTGATCTGCCGGTACCGCGACGAGCAACGCCTCCTGGTCCAATATTTTTACTGCCAAACCTGATTCGTAAATCGGTGGCCGGACGATGGCCACGTCGATGTCGCCGGCGGCCGCGAGTTCGATGTTCCTGGCGGTGAAGCCGCGGTGCTCGATGATCGTGGTGCCCGGATACCGAACCCGGAACCGCTCGACCGCGCGGGCGATGTTCCCGCCCGCCCACGAACGAGTGTGTGCGATCCGGAGTTCGCCGCCTGTCCCCGCGGCGGCCGCGCGGATCCTGCCGACCGATCGCTCCACGAGCGTGAGCAGCACCTCGGTCTCGGCGACGGCGACCTCGCCGGCGGCGGTGAGGGCGAACCGCGGCCCGGCGCGATCGAGCAGTTCCACTCCGAGTTCGTGCTCGAACAGCTTGACCTGACGACTCAACGCCGACTGCGCAACATGGAGCTCCTCGGCCGCCCGAGTAAAGCTCATTTGTTTCGCCACGGTAACAAAATAGTGGGCGCGTTGCAGGTTCATCCAGCGATTATATCGATATGAGATTGGAGGATCGACTCTAGGACTTGGACAGGACGACCCGCCAGAGGCAAGGCTTGACGCCAAGTAACTACCAGTGACGCCAGTCACTCTCCCACCACACGTGGGTGGCCATCAGCCCCCACCGACCGATCCGAGGGTTCGACGTGACAAAACCGCTCAGCGCTCCAGAGCAGAGGGACGAGCAGCTCCCCCCCGCTGACCCGTCAGCATCTACAGGTATGTGTACGAAGCAGCGAATACTGAACACCGTCGCGATAGGAAGTCTTGTCCTGTCGCTTGTGCTCGGCACAGTCGTCGACGGAGCGACCCTGTGGGGCCTGCTCCCGATCGGCATCTACGGCGCCCTGGCGATTTTCGGCATGGACGTCATGGTCGCGACCGTGGTGTCCGTTGCGTCGGCGATGCTGATCCTGCTCCCCGCGCCCACCGGGGCCGCCGACATTCTCGGTGAATCGATCGGCGATCAGGTGACGATGATCGGTCTGATCATCATGCTCGGAGCCGGCCTCGCCGAGGTCATGCGCGTGACCGGGGTGGCCGGTCAGATCGTGCGGTCGGTCATGAGAGTGGCCGGTGACAAGAGTCAGCTCGCGTTCATCCTGGGCACGATGGTCTCGTGCCTGATCCTCGTGGCCGCGCTCGGCACCCTCGCCGGAGCTCTCGCGGTCGCCGCACCGCTGCTGCTGCCGATGGCCGCGAAGAAGGGCTTCACCCGGTCGGCGACGGCGTCGATGATCTTCATCGGAGGCTGCGCCGGGTTGGCGATCGCCCCGTTCGCCGGGTCCAACGTTGCCATCATGAGCGCCGCGGAGGTCGGCTACCTGCAGTACCTGCTGGTCGGCGGCGGTCCACTGGCGGTTCTGTCGCTGGTGATGGGCCTGGTCGTCGTGCCGTGGATGCAGCGCAGGACCTGCCATGACGACGACTTCTACAACGAACACGACCTGGGCCTCGACGAAGAGGACGCACCGCACCAACGTCGCGCCACCGCAGTGTTTCTGGTGGGACTGCTCACCTCCATCGTGTACGCGGCCGTCACCTCGGCCGGTATCACCTTTCCCCTGCTCGCCCTACCCGTCATCGCCATCCTCACCGGCCTCGCCGGCGGACTGACAGCGGAGGAAACCGGCAAGGCCATCTACCGGGGCGCGGGCGCACTTATCCACATCTTCCTGCTGTTCTGGTTGCTCGCCGTGATGTTCGTGACGATCGACCTCATCGATCCGTTCAGCATCGTTGTCGCCTCCTACGGAGACTCGTTCCAGAACCTGGGCCCGTTCCCGTTCGCCATTGCGATCGCCCTGTTCGGCTGGGTTGGTGTTCCCGGCGCCGCCGCGGCCGAGGTCGTCCTGCTGAACCAGATCTTCGGAGACATGGCCGCAACGATCGGTGTCAGTGTGAGCTCCTGGATCATCGTGCTGCTGTGGGCCTCGAAGGCCGATACCTACGGTCCGTTCCCGAACGCGAACATGATGGGTGCGATGGGTCTGTCCCGATCGTTCAGCCTCAAGAACATGCTGATCACCGGATGGGCCCTGCTGATCCCGGCGAGCGTCATGTACACGATCATCATGTTCATCGAGACCCGATAGGAAGCAACGAACATGTCCTACGACATCGTCATCAGCGGCGGACTCGTCATCGACGGCACCGGGACGCCGGCACGCCGAGCCGACCTCGCCGTGGTCTCCGACAGAATCGTCGAAATCGGCGCAGGCACCTACCCGGCTCGGACCGTCATCGACGCCACAGGATGCGTCGTGACACCGGGATTCATCGACCTGCACTCCCACGCCGACTTCAGCGTCCCCCTCGACCCGGCGGCACCGACCCAGCTCGCCCAGGGCGTTACCACGATCATCACCGGAAACTGTGGCCACTCACCTTTCCCGATCCGAAACCAGGAGCAGGCACGGCGTTCCATCGGATTCCGAGGCGAGATGCCCTTGAGCTGGAACTGGTCGGACGCGGCCGGATTCGGTGCCGAGGTGATGTCCGCGAAGCCCGCCGTCAACGTGGGCCTCCAACTCGGCCACAACCCCCTGCGTGTCGCGGTGATGGGTGAGGACGACCGCCCGCCGACACCGGCCGAACTCGACGAGATGTGTGCAATCATCACCGACTCGGCCCAGCAGCCGGGTGTCGTCGGCTTCTCCACCGGCCTGATCTACATGCCGGGACTGTTCGCCGACACCAGCGAACTCTTCACCCTGGTCCGGGCGGCGGCCGCTGCCGACCTGCTCTACTCCACCCACGTGCGCAACGAGACGTCGGAACTCGTTGCGGCGGTGGAAGAAGCGATCACCGTCGCCGAGCAGGCCGGCGCCCGGCTCGAGATCTCCCACCTGAAAGCGATGGGACAGGAGAACTGGGGATCGGTTCGCCACGCGCTCGACGTGATCGACGCGGCGCGCGACCGCGGTGTAAATGTCACCACCGATGTCTACCCCTACACCGCCTCCAGCACCGATCTGGCCACGCGGCTGCCGCAATGGGCCCTCGACGGGGGACGGCCCGCACTGCTCGAACACCTCGCAGACCCGAAGCAACGCCTCCGCCTCGCCGAGGCCCTGCGGGCCCGGTTCGGCCGGGACGTCGACCCGGACGGCGTCGTCATCGCCGACCTTCTCCCCGGCGACTTCGACCGCTACATCGGATGGTCGATCTCCAAGATCGGGCAGGACCGCGGCACCGATGCGGCGGAGGCAGCCCTCGACCTGCTGGCCGCGAACAAGGGCGCGGTCCCCATGATCAATCACGCGATGAGCGACGACGATGTGTGCACCGTTCTCGCCCATCCCTGGGTGTCGGTGGCCAGCGACGGCTGGATGCTCGCCGCGTCGGGTGAGGGCCGTCCCCATCCCCGCAGTTTCGGAACCTTCGCGCGGGTGTTGCACCGCTACGTCCGCGAGGGCGGGGTCCTGACCATCGAGGAGGCGGTCCGGAAGATGACCTCGCTGCCCGCCTCCCGGATCGGAGTCGGCGACCGCGGCGTCCTCCGTCCCGGTGCCATCGCCGATGTGGCGGTACTCGATCCCGACGCCGTCACCGACACCTCCACGTTCACCGATCCGTGGCAGTTGGCACAGGGTGTTCGATCCGTCCTCGTCAACGGCACTCCAGCCATTCTCGACGGTGAATTCACCGGACGCCACGCCGGACGGCTCGTAGAAAAGAGGAAACCCGCATGACCTCCACGACCCTGTCCATCGTCAGCGAGCTGGCCGAGATCGTCGGCCCGGCCAACGTTCTCACCGATCCGGACGTCACGGCCGGGTACGTCACCGACTGGACCGGGCACTGGAGCGGACACACCGAAGCGGTGGTCCGCCCGGGCTCGACGGCGGAGGTATCCGCCGTCCTCACCGCCTGCCACCGACACGGACTCCGGGTCGTCCCCCAGGGCGGGAACACCGGCCTCGTCGGAGGTTCCATTCCGATGGACGGCGAGATCGTCCTGAGTACCCGGCGGCTCACCACGATCGAGCGGGTGGATGTGGTCGATCGCACCCTCGCCGCCGGTGCCGGCGTGATCGTGGCACAAGCACAGGAGGCAGCGCGGCAACACGGCCTGGACCTGGGTGTCGATCTCGCCTCCCGTGATTCGGCCACCCTGGGCGGAATCGTCTCCACCAACGCCGGCGGAATCCGGATGATCAAGAACGGAAACACCCGAAGGCAACTCCTCGGGATCGAGGCAGTTCTGTCCGACGGGCGCGTCGTAACCCGCTGGAAGGAACTGGTCAAGGACAACGTCGGCTACGACCTCCCCGGCCTGCTGGCCGGCGCCGAGGGAACCCTCGCCGTGATCACCCGCGTCCTGATGCGGCTCGTCATCCCCGCACCACGGACACAGGTCTCTCTCGTGGCCGTGACCACCGTCTCGGACGCACTGCAGCTCGTCGACCGCCTCGAGCGGGCGGGACTGACCCTCGAAGCCGCCGAGTTGATGACACGGCCCGGTATCGACCTGGTCCGTCGCCACCACGATCTGCGCGCCCCGCTGGATGTCGACTCGCCGTTCCTGCTCCTGGCCGAGGTGTCGGGTCAGCGTGACACCCAGGCCCTGCTCCTCGACGTCCTCGAGCAGGCCGGCGAATCGGTGCTCGACGCCGCAGTCGAGGAAGGGCCCGCACCCAAGCTGTGGCGATACCGAGAGAGCCACACCGAATCCATCAGCGCCGAGTCCTCCACCCCGCCGGTCAAGCTCGACCTCTCGACTCCCCTCCGTGAGGTCGAGCAGTTCCTCACCACCTTGACCCCCGCTCTGGCGGAGAACTTCCCGGACGTCCGGGCGATCTGCTTCGGCCATGTCGGCGACGGCAACCTGCACGTCAACCTGCTCGACGTCAAGGAAACTGAGCGTGAGCGCGTGACCGATTTCGTCCTCCGCCACGTGACACAGCACGGCGGAAGCATCAGTGCCGAACACGGCGTCGGCCGCGCTAAGGCCCCCTGGCTCGCACTCGGACGATCGCCCGAGGACATCAACCTGATGAAGTCGATACGCGCCGCGATCGACCCGGCCGGGCTGCTCAACCCCCACATCCTGCCCATCCGCTGAACACAGAACACACAATCCGCCGCGCTGCGAACGCTTTGCAGCGCCATGACTGCACAAGGTGACCTCACACATGTCGAACACCACTGTCCACACCGGCCGATGGAGCGAGCAGCTCGCAATTCTGGGCATCGAACTCCCGCCGGTGGCGATCCCCGCCGCGGCCTACCTTCCCGCCACCCGAAGCGGACGATACGTGTACACCTCTGGCCAACTCCCACTGGTTGACGGTCGCACGACCGCCACCGGCAAACTCGGCAAGGACGTCACGGTCGACGAGGCAGCCGCGGCCGCTCGCCTCTGCGCCGTCAACGGACTGGCGGCCGTCAATGCTCTCGTCGGTCTCGACCGCATCGTGAAGGTGGTCAAGGTCGTAGGATTCGTCGCCTCCGCAGACGGATTCTCACAGCAACCCCAAGTCATCAATGGAGCCTCCGACCTTCTGATCGAGGTCTTCGGCGAGGCCGGCAGGCATGCTCGCTCCGCGGTCGGTGTCGCCGAACTCCCCCGCGGCTCCGCCGTCGAGGTCGAGTTCATTTTCGAGCTCGACGGCGAGTCCTGAGCACTAGCTCACACAGCATGGCCCGCTCACAACAGCGGCCAACCCGGTGTCTAGAGATCCCCGACACCTTCTCCCGAAGTCGGCATCCCATGACGGGCCAGCCGACTCGGTGACCCCACCCCCACCGGTCGGCATGGCACTGACATCGATCATCCTTCGATCTACCGCCTACCGGTGGGGCGACGGAGCGCCCTACGCCCTCAGAGCGCCGCTCATCGAAACTTCCTTGCTCGGAGCACTTCACACCCGTCAGCTGCGGAAAGTCGAATGCCCGGCTTGGGACGAGGGCCTGTCCTAAGTCCGATCAGAGGTGAAGATCCCGTGACCACCCGTCAATATCGCCAATGGCGCCAGAGGCGCCGCGCCGGTTGGATGGAAGCCACACGCAACCGGATCCATCCCGACATCGAGGCCGAGCGCCTCATAGGTTTCGCCAGCATGTGGGCGCCGTATGGGGGCGAGGTGTGGCTGCAGCCCAACGCAAACGCGACCGCGTCGTCCCGCCAATATGCGATCAGGTCGGTGGGTTCGGCCACGAGTGTGTCGTGCTGCCAGACGCGGTACCGCGGGAGCATGGTGCGGATGTCGACTGTGCAGTTGTCGTAGGTCAGTTCCGGGTTGCCTGGAGCTGTCCGTGCGAGGAGTGGGCAGACCTCGGGGTTGCGGCGGCAGTATTCCGCGAAGTCGTCGGCGGCGGCGGACGGTACGACGAGGAGATTGGCCTGCTGGTAGTCGTCGAGGATGCCGGCCGTCGGTGCGGTCCACTCCCCTGCTGCGACGAGTCGGCGCAGGTCCCGCGGATGAGCTGGTACCGGCACCGTCATTGCAGTGCCTCCTTCGACGATTCGCGCACGGTGCGAAGTGTGATCAGGGCGAGGACGGCGGCGCCCATCAGCAGGAATCCGGGAGCCAGGAGGTTGTCGGTGCGGGAGATGAGGTAGGTGGCCAGGTATGGGGTGAGACCACCGCCGATGATGGTTCCGATGTTGAAGGCGATCGACAGCCCGGTGTAGCGGACTCGGGTGGGGAACAGTTCGGCGTAGGTCGGGTAGGTCACCGATTGCACGATCGGCATCGGCAGTGCGAGCACCACCATCGCACCGACCGCGAGGGCGAAGCTGCCCTTGTCCATCACGATCATGGTGGGTAGCACCAAGATCGCGTAGCCGAGGAATCCGATCGTGATGACCTTCTTGCGGCCGACCCGGTCGGAGAGTCCGCCGAAGAAGGGCATCAGGGTGGCGACAAAGAAGCTGATGGCGCCCATGATCCAGAAGGTGTTCGACTTCGGGTACCCGAGGTAGGTGGTCAGGTAGATGTTCATGAAAATCAGGCCGACCCAGTAACCGGCGTTGGATCCGATCGAGAGGTAGATGACCTTGAATACTGCGGCGGTGTGTTCGGTGAGAACCTCGACGAGCGGGGACTTCGCGGGAGCGTGCTGCTGGGTTGCGGCGACGAAGGCGTGCGAGTCTTCGAGTTTGCTGCGCGCAACCAACGTGACGGCGATCAGGGGCAGTGCCAGAAGAAACGGTATGCGCCAACCGAAGTCGCGGAGTTGATCGTCGGTAAGTGCTGTGGTGGTGATGCCTGCTACCAGAGCAGCGGTTCCTCCTCCGAGGGCGACGCCGACCGGGGTGAAGGCGCCGAAGAAGCCGCGGCGGCCGACCGGGGCGGACTCTGACAGGTAGGTCGCCGATCCTGTGACTTCACCGCCGGCGAAGAAGCCCTGCGCCAGTCGTACGAGAAGCAGTGCGATGGGGGCGGCGATGCCGATCGAACCGGCGGTGGGTAGGAGGCCGACCGCCGCGGTCGCCGTTCCCATGCCGACGATGGTGGTGACGAGTACCGGTTTGCGTCCGATCCGGTCGCCGAGGCGTCCGAGGACGATGCCACCGAGCGGTCGCATGATGAAGGCGCTACCGAAAACTGCCAGGGTGGCGAGGAGTGAGGCCGTCGGGTTGTCGTTGGGAAAGAACAGCGGGCCGATGATGACGGCGAGATAGCCGTACACGCCGAACTCGTAGTACTCGACGGCAGTGCCGGCCGCGGCGGCGACCGCCGCCCGGCGAGGTTGCATACGAGGTGGCGCGGGTACGTGATCGCCCGTGTGGGGCATGGAGGCAGGTACGGTGGTCATGGCGACTCCAACGAAGAGGTGACTGAGGTGCTGCGGGGAGGACCCTCGATCGAGGGTCGGAGAACGTGGCACCGCGGCGCTGGGGTGCCGAAGTGGTCATCGGCAGGATGGCCGTCCTGCCGATGACCGTGTTCGCGGGTTCAGACCGCGAACAGCTGGTTCAAGTCAGCGAATGCCTTGAACTCGAGCGCGTTTCCCGCGGGGTCGAGGAAGAACATGGTCCACTGTTCGCCCGGTTCGCCCTCGAATCGGACGTAGGGTTCGATCACGAACTTCGTGCCGACGGAGGTGAGCTTGTCGGCGAGGACCTTGAACTCGTCGACCGATAGAACCAGGCCGAAGTGGGGCACCGGGACGTCGTGGCCGTCGACCGGGTTGGTCCCGGCGACCCCGTCGCGGGGTGTCGTGCTGGGTCCGTCGCCGACCTGATGGGTGACGACCTGGTGCCCCCGGAAGTTCCAGTCGATCCATTTGGTATCGGACCGTCCTTCGCTGAAACCGAGCACGCCGCCGTAGAAGTTGCGGGCGGCGTCGATGTCGTCGACGGGGATGGCGAGGTGGAACGGAACGAGGGTGGTCAGCTGGGCGGTCATGGGTGTCTTCCTTCTTTCTATTTTTTGAACTCGGGACGGGGGTCGGACTTGCCGGTGTGGGTCAGTGATCTTCGTTTCGGAGCGGTGTGAATCGGATCCGGGTGCCGGGCGCTGCCTGAGCCAGGAGGTCGACATCGCGTTCGGTGACCACCCCGATGACCGGGTATCCGCCGGTCACGGGATGGTCGGCGAGGAACACGATCGGTTCACCGGAGGGTGGGATCTGGATTGCTCCGAGGGCCATGCCCTCGGACGGGAGATCCACCGACCCGATGCTCAGGGGTGGACCTGTCAGCCGCGCGCCGACGCGGTCGCAGTCCGCGCTCACGGTCCAGGGTGTGGCGGTCAGTGCTGCCCGATCTCGTGCGGTGAAGATGGTTTCGCGTGGACCCCAGCGGAAGGATACTTCGACTGCTCCGACGGGAAGGCGCGGCGGCGTCAGTTCGAGCGGAACATTATGGGGCGGTATGTGAATTGCTGATCCAAGCGTGAACTCCGACCCGGTTCGTACTCTCGCGGGGCCGAGTCCGGACAGGCAGTCGGTTGCCGCGGAGCCGAACACTTTTTCCGTCTCGATTCCACCTTCGACCGCAAGGTACGCACGCAGCCCTGTGACAGGCCGGCCCAGGGTCAGAACCTGCCCTGCCCGCAGAAGTGTCCGCCGCCCTTCGGTCGGGGCGCGGCCGTCGATGTGGATGTCGACGGTGGCGCCGGTGACAGCAACGTACCGATCGGTGGACACCGTGATTGCGAGCCCACCGAACGTGTTCTCGAACGCGGTTGCGCCGTCCGCATTGCCGACGAGGCGGTTCGCCAGCGTAAGACTCGTGCGGTCAGCGGCACCGGACACGGTGACCCCGAGGTGGGCGAATCCGGGCCGGCCCAGATCCTGAAGCGTCGTGCTCAGACCCGCGTCGAGAACGGTCACCCGTGCGGGATCCACTGTGTCTGAGAGGAGACGGACAGGGTCGGCGAGCGTGGTCGTCATCTATTCCACCGCCTCGAAGCGCACCCGGTCCCCCACGGACAGTCGGCTGGGAGTTGCCGCGTTGATGTCCCACAGCACCTCGGATGTCGATCCGATCAGGTGCCACCCGCCCGGGGTTCCACCCGGATAGACGACGGTCTGCGTGCCCGCGATCGCGACGAGGCCGGCCCCGACGCGAGGGCGCGGCGAGGTTCGCCGGGCCAACTTGAGCAACTCGGGCAGACCGTCGATATACGCGAAACCCGGTGCGAAGCCGAAAAAGCCGACGCGATGCACGGCGGAGGTGTGCGCCTCGACAACTGCCTCCACGGTCATCCCCAGCGTGCTAGCCACCTCCGCGAGGTCGTCCCCGTCGTATCGCACCGGAATGACCAGCGGTGCCCGCTCGGGGGATGCAGCCGATGCTTCGGTATCGGTCGTTGCAAGCAGATTGCGAACGTTGTCGGCGAGAAGTCCCATATCGGACGATGTATGGGCGCGGAACATGATGGAGCGCGCGGCGGGAACGACGTCCTCCACCAGTGCCGACCACGTCTGCGCCCGCGCGGCGGCGGCGAGTGCGGCGATGCGGTCTGGGGCGATGTCGACGATCCAGGCGCGATCGCCGGCCCGGAGAAGGTTGCTGGCCTCAGCCATGGCGCCCACCACCGATCGGAACCAGCGTCTGGCCATTCTGCTCGAGCATCGACCGGGTCTGCCGAGCAATGTCGACCGCACCCGGGGTGTCACTGTGGATACACATCGCAATCGTCGCGGCATCGTCTGGAACCACCGTGACGGACCGGGCAGCTACCGAGTCGACCGACCCGGTCTCGACCATGTGCACGGCGCGTGTCGCAGCCTCCGAGGGGTCGACGATGAGCGCATCCGGATGCGACCGCGGCACGAGCAGACCGTCATCGGTGTACGACCGATCGATGAAAACCTCGGCATGCGGCGTTAATCCGGCATCGAGGGCTGTTTTCCACAGCACCGTGTCGTATTGGCAGAGAACGGGAAGTCCCGCATCGAGCAGTCCGATCGCTTCCACGATCGCGCTTGCCTGTCCCTGATGCCGTGCAGCGGTGTTGTAGAGCGCGCCGTGCGCCTTGACGTAAGACACGAATGTCCCGGCGATCCGGGCGAAAGCCTGCAGGGCACCGATCTGGTAGACGATGTCGTTGACCAGGGTAAGTGTGGGGACATCGATGAAGCGACGACCGAAACCGACCAGATCTCGATACGACACCTGCGCACCCACCGAAACGCCGCGTGCAGCAGCCATTTCACAGGTTCGGCGCAGGATGTCGGGATCGCCCGCGTGGAACCCGCATGCGATGTTCGCGGCGGTGACCTGGTCCATCAGTGGCGCCTCGTCGCCGACCCCCCACACCCCGAATCCCTCGCCGATATCGGTATTGATCGAGACCGTCCGAGAGCCCATCAGGTGCGCTCCGCCCAGTAGGTACGCATGTCCTCGGCCGAGTTTTCCCACGCGCGGTGCAGACCGGTCTGCCCGCCGTCGATGTGCAAGACGATCTGGCGCGCCAGTTCTTCGGAGTTGCCGTCGGCGAGGGCTTGGACCATGGCCTTGTGCTCGTCCTGCACCCGGTCGTAGGCACACGTCCCGTGAACGTAGTAGCGGGAATACGGCTCGAGCCGGTGATACATCTGCGCGATGATCTCGTAGCGCATCGGCAGGCGCGACAGCCGGTACATGTCAAGGTGGAACACCAGATTCGTGCGCGACCACACATCGGCCCCGGTCTCGGCCACCTGATCCATCTGTTCGGCCATCGCCTCGAATCGGCTGATGTCTCTCCGTGACACCCGCTCGGTGACGTGCTCGGCGAAGCTCGGCTCGACGAGGCGGCGAAGGTCGTAGATTTCGTCGATCTCATCGAGATCGAGCGCGGTGACGAACGTGCCGCGACCGGGGACCGATCGCAGCAGACCCTCCCCCGCAAGGGTTCGGATAGCCTCGCGCAGCGGGATCCGGGACACTCCGAACCGATCGGCCAGTTCCTCCTGCACCAGTCGATGCCCAGGGGGGTAAATGCCCTCGACGATCGAGGTCCGGAGCCGGGACGTCAGGTCCCCTTCTGGAGACCCGAACTCTTGTGATGTAGGCGACATATTCACTGTATACACTGGATCCAACAGTGCCGTCCAGCCCTGCAGAGCCAAAACGCACGTTGTTTACAAGAACGAATCACCGCGTAACACTCGCCTGACCGGTTTCCTCGCCCACCGCGCAGCGCACTGGTCTCGCAATCCTGGCGACGGACTCGACGTCTGGTGTGGCCCGCCGCCAGTTCCCGCGGTTGGGTCCGCAAGAACGCCCGAGGTGGGGTTGGGTGCCAGGTCTGAGTCGAGTGTCAGAATTGCGCGGTGTACGACCTCTCGCATATCCGCACAGCGGTGTCCAGCTAGTTCGCTCGCAATCTGTCCACGGATACGGGCCTTGCGGAGCGTGCCGCAGCCGGCACGTCGAACTTCACCGAATAACGGATGGGCTAGTCGGACTGTCCGACTGCTGCCGTCCTCCGTTGCGAGAGTAATGAGCCCTTGCGTCTCTGCCTCCTCGACCGCGATGCGCTGCGTCACCCGGGAAAGAACATCAGAATCGAGGGGCTCACAAAGGGCCAGCGAATCTACGACATCGACGAGCTTCGGCGAAAGACGCCCCATACGCGCGGCCACCAGGTCGGCGAGGCTGGCCGAGATGATCGGCTCGCCACTCCAGATCCAGACGCCTGCAATGTTTTCAAGCCTTTCGGATGCGATCTCCTCGTCGACCAGCTGCCGCAGATACAGGGCATTCCCGCGGGACAGCGTCCAGAGCCTGCGAACACTGCGGGAATCCAGCTGCCCACCTAATACCGCCTCGAGGAGGATGGTTGTTTCGTCGAGGGACAGAGATTGGAGGTCGAGCCGCTCGGCGAGCCTGTCCTTCCAAACCGACGTCACTGCGTCAGGGGCGAGTTCCCCACTTCGAACGGTGATCACGACGCGCATCACTTGCCGGAGTAGGAGCTGGTGAACGACGAGCGCCGACAGGTCGTCGAGGAGATGTGCATCATCGACTCCAAGCACCACTGGTGGACTTGCACCATGTCGCGGGGCCAACGCGGCGATCACCTCACGCACCCGAAGCCCAGGATCGGGACCGAAATGGCTTACGACGTCACTGAATGCGCCAAGGGGTACCGGCTGCGCAGACTGGGTCGCAGCCACCCACTGCGTTTGCATTCCACGCGACGCGGCGACGGCGAGGGCCTCCCTCGCCAGCCGAGTCTTCCCCACGCCAGCCGCACCGGCGATCACGAAGCCTTTGACGCCGTCCTCTCCTACGAGCGCGTCGGAGATCAGCCCCAGTTCCTCCGCACGCCCCATCAGGGGCCACTCACATGTCACGGCCGGCCCCTCCGGCCGCGTCCAGACGCGATGACACGACGTCTCATGTCTCCCCACACGGCGATTGACCGGTAACCATCAGCCGCCCAGTAAGGGCGGAAGTATTCCAGTCGTCTGTTCGACTAATACGGCGCGCTCGAGCGAACCACCTCACGGTTGTCAACAAACCGAACGGTTTTGATGGTAGTCGCGTGGCGCGGAATTTTGATGGACCGAGCAGAGCAAACCTCCGTGCCCGTACTCGCTACCTCGGGGCAAACGCTCAGTCAGTCGTCCGCACGTCGGCGGAGGATTGAAACCTAGCGCGTACCGCCATCGGCGTCGTCGTAGCCCACGCTGGCCAGCTTCGCCTCGGCCACCCGCAGCATGGGGCCGACAGCCTCGGGTTCGACACCGACGCGCCTAGCGATCGCGTCGTCGGACAGTCCGGCATCCCGCAAGCGCAACGCGGTCGAATACGCGAGCGGCAACCGATCCATCGCGCTCTCGCGGCGATTTGGTCCTGTAGCCACCAAACAAGGATCTCGCATATCGTCAGCACAGCGTCGAGTAACCATCTACCCGATTCTTCCTACCGCCCACTACATTTTCAGGTGCGATGGGTTGCCGGCGACGCCGCGTCGGAAGACTGCCTTGCCCCTAGGTCGTGGGATGGAACAGCAGGCTGGAGAACCCTCTGCGCTGAACCACCCGGACGGGTGTCGGGCAGTTCACCGACGCTGAGAAGGTGACAAATTCCCGATAGATGGCGTCGCGGAACAGACCGCGGTCCACCGAGAATGTCACCGCATAGCTTCCTGCGTACCGACTCGCGCAGCTGTAGGCCACTTGGTCAAGGAGCTTGAGCAGATTTCCGCCGTGAACATTGCCCGAGAAATTCGCCATATCGGGAGTCATAAGCACCGTCATCGTGAGCGATGCCGGCCGGGCGGACGGTGCGTCATTTGACGTCATGATTACGTTCTCCGGGTTCGACTGGTTCGATGAGCAGAGTCCAGAGGGCCCGCTCGTACGTTCTGGCTACCAACCGGGCGGCATCGAGGACGTGCAGACGGCCGTCCGAAGAGAGATCTACGGTGTGTTGCCGGCTGTACTCGTCGATCCTGGAACCAGATCGGACGGAAAGACGTGGGGACACGTTCGACGGCGTCATATTGTCGAGTGCCCGATGCGCGCGCGGCCGACCATGGTCCGCACCTGTCGGGCCGCGACGGATAAGGTCGCCAGTTCCGTGGGCCCGGAGGCGAAAATTTCGTTCAAGATAGCGCAAGCACGCCCCAGTCGCGAGGTGTTGATGCGTTCCCAGTCCGCAATCTTCTCGAACGCGGTCTCAGTTGCCGCCGACCCAGATAGGACGTCGAGACACAGCAGTCGCATCGAGCCGTACACGTCGTCGCGCAGGGCGAGCCGGGCCAGGGCATTCCACCGGTCTGTGTCGTCGAGGCCAGAGATCGCGGTAAGCAGATGGTCGAGGCCCAGGTGCGCGTTGAGCGTGTAGTACAGCTCGGCGACCTCGCCGAGGTCTCGGCCTTCGAGATCGGCGATGTCGATCATGTCCATCGCGCAGAACCCGTGCAGCAGGCTGAACACCGCGGTGGCGTGGTGCCGATCGGCTCCCAGGGCGACCAGCTTTTCGGTCCGGGTCCGCACGACCTCCACGTCCGGACCCTGCAGCCAGTTCGGCACCATCGGCATCAGCTGCGCCACGGCGCCGTATCGTGCGATCTCGGCGCCGATCGCGATCGGCTGCGGCCGGTGGTTGAGCAACCATCGCGACAGCCGATCGAGCAACCGTCGCATCTCGGCCATCATGGCATCGGACACCGCGGTATTCGTTGCGTGCGTGCGGATCTGACCGATCAGTACAGGAAGATCGATGATCGCGCTGGCCGCCGCGAAAGCACGGACAGCGTCCACGCTGGAGGCGCCGGTGTCCTCACAGAGCCGGAACACATACGAGATCCCGCCGGTGTCGACGACCTCGTTGGTCACGACGGTAGCGATGATCTCGCGGCGCAACCGGTGTCCCGCGATCGCATCCGGGTAGTCCTGCCGAAGCCGGGCCGGGAAGTAGGCGAGCAGTCGGTCGGTGAACACATCCCCGCCAAGTAGATCGCTGGCCAGCAAGTCCGTCTTGAGTGTCAGCTTCACATGAGCAGTGAGGGTGGCCAGTTCCGGGGACGTCAGTCCCAGGCCCTGGCGGGCCCGGCGGTCCAGTTCGGTGTCGTCCGGCAGTGCCTCTAGCCCGCGGTCGAGGTCACGTTCGACGGCCAGCGCCCGGATCTGCCGGGCGTGAACACGCAACCGGGCCGCCGCGGTGGCCCGACTCGTGCCCAGCAAGTCGTTCTGGGCAATGTTGTCGGCGAGCACCAGGGTTTCGACGTCACCGGTCATCTCCTGCAACAGGGTGGTGCGTTCCGCGGTGGTGAGACGGCCGACCGACACCAGCCCGTCGAGGAGGATCTTGATGTTGACCTCATGATCGGAGCAGTCCACACCGGCCGAATTGTCGAGCGCGTCGGTGTTGATCCGGCCCCCGTGGAGGGCAAACTCGATTCGTCCCCGTGCGGTCACGCCGAGGTTGCCGCCTTCGCCGATAACCTGCGCCCGCACCCGGTCGGCATCGACCCGGACCGCATCGTTGGACTTGTCGCCAACCTCGAGATGCGTCTCCGCGCCAGCCTTGACATAGGTGCCGATGCCACCGTTCCAGAGCAGATCCACCGGGGCACGCAGGACGGCGGTGACCAGCTCGTGCGGCGGCAACCGCTGCACGTCCGCGGGAAGACCCAAGGCGTCACGCATCGGTGCGGAAATGGGAATCGACTTGGCGGTGCGTTCGAAGACACCACCGCCGTCGCTGATCAAAGCCTGGTCGTAGTCGGCCCAGGAGGAGCGCGGTTGATCGAACAACCGGCGCCGTTCCTTGTATGAGGTCGCGGCGTCGGGGTTTGGATCGATGAAGATGTGCCGGTGGTCGAACGCGGCGACGAGTCTGATGTGCTCGCTGAGGAGCATGCCGTTGCCGAAGACGTCTCCGCTCATGTCACCGATCCCGGCGACCGTGAAATCTTCTCTTTGGGTGTCGATCCCGATCTCCCGAAAGTGCCGTCTAACGCTCTCCCATGCCCCCTTGGCGGTGATGCCCATCGCCTTGTGGTCATAACCGATCGACCCGCCGGATGCGAAGGCGTCGCCGAGCCAAAACCGGTAGTCGGCGGCGACGGCGTTGGCCTCGTCGGAGAAGGTCGCGGTGCCCTTGTCCGCGGCGACCACGAGGTACGGATCATCCTCGTCTCGGCGGACGACGTCAGTAGGGGGCACGGTTACACCGGTCTCCGGATCGACATTGTCGGTGACATCGAGCAGTGCTCCGATGAAGGAGCGGTAGCAGTCGACACCGGCCGCCCGGAAGGCCTCGCGGTCAAGGGCCGCGTCTCCCGTCGACTGTGGCGGCCTCTTGACCACGAATCCGCCCTTGGCGCCGACCGGGACGATGAGCGCATTCTTGACCGCTTGGGCCTTGACCAGACCGAGGATCTCGGTGCGGAAGTCTTCGGAGCGGTCGGACCACCGTAGCCCTCCGCGGGCGACGGCGCCGTAGCGCAGGTGCACGCCTTCCACGCGCGGCGAATAGACGAATACCTCGAACCGGGGTCGTGGCTGCGGTAGTTGACTGAGCCCCCGGGGATCGAACTTGAGCGCCAGGGCACTCGATCGGCGGGTGTCTGGGGTGGTGCGCCGGTAGTAGTTAGTACGCGTCGTTGCCTGCAGCAGGTCGAGGTACGCACGCAGGATCCGGTCGGCCTCGAGGCCCACGACGTCGTCGATTGCGGAGCCAATCTGGCCGGCAAGGGCGGCTGCGACCACCGGGTCGGCATGATCCGGGTTGAACTGAGCGTCAAACAGCTGCACAAGTTTACCGGTGGTCACCGGATGCTGAGTTAGGACCGTGGCGATGCGCTCGGTGCTGTACGGAAACCCCACTTGCCGCAGATACTTCGCGTACGCACGCAGCACGGCTGCTTCGACCCAGCTAAGGCCGGCGCGGGACACGAGAGTGTTGAACTGGTCGACTTCGGCGGCACCGCACCATGCAGCGACGACGGTGTCACAGAACCGTGGACCGAGCGCTCCGGCGCGGGGGTGCATGCTGGCCAGATCGGTCAACGTCTGGTCGTTGTGCAGCCCGAAGTCGTAGATCCACGTCGCTGTCCCATCGAGCCGGACGAGAGGGTAGGGCCGCTCGTCGAGGACGTCTACCCCGAGGCTGTGCAAGATCGGGAGCACCTCGCTCAGGGAGATGCGTTCCCCGGCAATGTAGAGGGTGAAGCGCAGTTCCGTCTGCTCTCCAATGGACCGGGAGTAGAGATTGACGTCGACGCCGTGGGCGTCGAGCGCCTCGAGTCTGGTGATGTCGGCGACCGCCCGAGGCCCATCAAAGTCCTGCTTGTAGGACTCCGGGAAGCGGTGGGCATAGTCGTCGCCGAGCGCCGCCCGCGCCGGGCCCTCAACCCGCAACAGATCACGCAGATCGTCGTCCCAGGTGCGGGTGACGGCGGTCAGACTGCGCTGCACTCGATTCTGAACGGCTGCCCAGTCGCTAGCCAGGTCGCTGGTGCCGTCCGGCGCGAGATCGACGGTGAAGTGCACAAGTGCCAGCCTGCTTTCGGTGACGCGCACGGTGGAATCGATATTCGAACCGGGGAACTCGTCGCGCAGGACATCTCGCATGGCAATCCGGGCTCGGGTGGTGTATCGGTCGCGGGGCAGATACACCAAGGCGGACATCTGTCGGTTCCCGGCGCGCGGGCGCAACAAGAGCAACAACTGTTCGCGAGACGCGGCAGCGAGGACCGAAACGACGGTGCGGAGAAGAGCGTCGGTGTCGATGGAGAAGAGTTCCGGTCTGGGATAGTCCTGAATGATCTCGAGCAGACTCTGTCCGGAATGCGACTCGAGTCGATACCCGGCACGCGCGATGACCGTTCGCGCCCGCCGAGCGAGTACCGGGATGTCGAGGACATTCTCGTGTAGAGCGGTGACGGTGAACAGTCCCAGGAAATGGTGCTCGCCGACGACGGCGTCGCCATCTGTCTCGGTTACGACGACCAGGTGCGAAGGCATACCACGCCGTCCCTTAAGGAACTTCGGCCCCTGTGCCACAGTCAGTGACACGGGCCCGTCCGCCACCGGCGCCGCTGGGGTCCGCGGATCGCCAGCGTCGGCGCGATACGTCCCGAGAGCGGAGGGGCGACGATCCTCCCGTGGATCGTCGCCGCGATAGTGGTATCCGAGAAGGGTGAAGTTCCCGTCGCCCAGCCAGCGCAGCAGCGCCGCTGCATCGACGAGTTCGTCCTCGCTCCAGCTTGATTCACCCGCAACGCTGGCCTTTTCCAGAGTGTCGGCGAGATCGCGCTGCTGAGCATGCATGACCGGCGAATCGGTGTTGATCTGACGGAGGGTAAGCAGCAGGTGCCAAACGGATTCCATCATGTTCTCGCGGATCGAGTCCGAAGGCGGTGTTGCGAATTCGATCCGAATCCACGATTCGACGATGGTCTCTGCAGGGGGGCTGGCACCGACAGAGAGGTCGATGAGGGCACCGTCCGGACCTCGGACCACGGAGATGACCGGATGCAGCAGGTGAGCGATTGTGGCCCCGGCCGACTCGACACCGGCGGTCAATGCGTCCACCAGCAGCGGCCTGTCGTCGGTGATCACCAGCAGTGCCGGACCTGTGTGTGCCTCGCGATCGGCCGGTAGGTACGCCACCAGATCATTGGCTTCCGTGCGCCGTGCGGCGAGGTCAAGGTGCTGACGCACGGTGGCGTCTACGGCCGCGGTGTCGTCCTGCGTGATATGACGGAAGAAGACCGATCGCAGACTGTCGAAAATATCGAGGTGCGCTGTGCCAAGTATCGAAGCCTTCAGTTCCTCGGAATCTGTCGACATGCTCACTGTGAGCTCACCATTCCCTCTGTCAGGTTCCTCGCGCGTGGCCTCGTTGCCACTACTGTGACAGTCAGTAAACCTGCAGCGCACTGCGAAGTATTCGGCCCAGCGTCCGAAAAATGTTGACAGACTTTGGTTGGCCGACCAAACGCCGGGAACAGGCGTTACCCGATTTCTGTTCGGCGGTGCAGGGCAAGCTGTAATTCGAACAGCATCCGGTCGGAGGCATCCTGCAGGTCGATGCCGACGATCTCTTCGACCCTACGGATCCGATAGCGCAGAGTGTTCGGATGCACCTGGAGTGCGGTCGCGGCGGCACGGACGTCGCCGTGGTCGGCGAGGTACACTTCCGCACTCTCACAGAGATTCGATGCGTGCGTGCTGTCGTAGTCGATCAGTGCATCCAGGCGTGGGTCGCGCAGTTCGGGATGCCGGCCGACGAGGTCGAGGATCTCCCCGAGAAGGACCGGAGTACGAGATTCTGCGAGCGTGGTCACTCGCCCCTCCGGGAAGGTCGCGGCAGTGCCGTCCAGGACTCGGTCCACCTCGCTCCGAGCACCGGCGACCTGCCCCAGGTCCGGCACCGGGACGGCGATTGCGGCACGCAGGACGATCGACCGCTTCGCTTCGAATTGGTCTACGAGTTGCCGGGTCCACGCCGCCACACTGCTTGCCGATTTGTAGCTCGGCAGTAGTACATACGCGCGATCGCCGATGACGGTGGCCACCGACTCACGGCTGAACGAGCTCGCATGCAGGCGGAGCATGTTCCCCGAAGCGGCGAATTCGCCGATCGGCGCTGCGGCCTCCGTGGCGGTCGGCGCGAATCCGACGACTGCGGCCGGTCCGGTGATTGGCAGGTTCAGGGCATTCGCCACGGACGGGACGTCCACTCCTCCACCGCGCGCGCCGAACAGCCGTTGAATCAACAGTGCTTCGGTGGACGGGGCGTTGAGGGTTCGGGAGATGATGCGCGCGGCGATCGCCGACGCTCCCCGCAGCACGTCGGCCGCATCCGCGGTGAATGGTGTGTCCCCCTGCTGAACCCAGATCGATCCGAGCAACCGTGGTGCGGCCGAACCATCTTCGGAGGACTGCCGGATGCTGACCGCCAATCGCCGCTTGGTGGCGAGTTCCTCGTGCGCGGGCACGTCGACCACCTCGTCGCTTTCACGGAGCCTGTCGAACACCCCCCATTTCTGCAGCACACGCAGATAATCTCGCGGCCCCTCCCGGCCGAGGATCGACAACGTCCGCAACTCGTCCGCTGCTTCGTCGGACGCCGAATACGCCAGCACGCGCGATTGCGCGTCCTCAATCGACACCATGCCACCAGAGTTCTGGGCCACGATCTGGGCGAGTCCGAACAGGTCGGTGTCGGTGGCCAGCAGATCCGGGTCCCCCAGCCGGGCCTGCTGCCGACGGGAGCGGTCGAGCATGCGCTGCACCAGCGGGAATACTTGGTCCCATCGAGCTTTCGGGTGCACGGCAACCAGCGCGACACCGGCACGGTGGGCGGCGGTCTTCAGCCCGCGGGATTCGGTCGCCATCTTCGACATCACCGCGCGCGGTCGGTGTGCGGGAGCGCGCTGTGCGACCTGGTCGAACCAACGCACCGCCTCAGATTTGCCGACTCCGACGTGGAGGAAGAGGTCCGGCATCGGAGATTGCGATTCGATCTCGACCGCCAGGTCCGTACTATCGACGAGCGCCACCGAGGAGACGACGACGTCGTCACCTGCCGGGGCGTCGACGAGTTCGACGACGGCGGTGTCGAGAGCACGGAGAAGCTCACGCAGCGTGATGGTTTCGGTTGATTCGGCGGTTACGGCGAGATCGTTCGGGAGTGTTCGATCGTCAGCGGTCACGGGCAGGTCTCCAATTGGGAACTCAGAAAGCGTCTTGGCCAAGAGTACAACTTCAGCAGTAAAAGTTTGTCCTCCTGGCTCATTATCTGAGCCCTGGTCCGGTGTTGACTACGTCTAGTTCGAGCGGCGGTCCCTTCGCCGCCACACCCCCGTAGGAGGTTCCATGGACGCCGTCACCACCACCCCCCAGCCGATCAACGAGCCGGTGGGCTCCTTCGCACCGGGCAGCGCCGAGCGTGCCCGCCTGCAGGCGAAGCTGGCCGAGCTGGGTTCGAATCCCACCGAGATCCACAACGTCATCGGCGGTGCGCACCGGCGCGGCAACGGCCCCGCGATCGACGTCGTGCAACCGCACCGGCACGCCGCGGTCCTGGGCACCTTCACCAATGCCGGCGCCCAGGACATCCAGGACGCCGTCACCGCCGCCACCGCCGCCGCCCCGGGCTGGCGGGCACTGTCGTTCGAGGACCGCGCCGCGGTGTTCCTGCGCGCGGCCGACCTGCTGTCCGGACCGTGGCGTGAAACCCTCTCCGCCGCAACGATGCTCGGCCAGTCCAAGACCGCGTACCAGGCCGAGATCGACACCCCGTGCGAACTGATCGACTTCTGGCGCTTCAACGTCCAGTTCGCCCGGCAGATCCTCGCCGACCAGCCGATCTCCTCCCCCGGCGTGTGGAACAAGCTCGAATACCGCTCCCTCGAGGGCTTCGTCTACGCCATCACCCCGTTCAACTTCACCGCCATCGCCGGCAACCTGCCCACCGCACCCGCCCTGATGGGCAACACCGTGGTGTGGAAGCCGTCGCAGACCCAGGCCGTCGCCGCGTACTGGACGATGAAGCTGCTCGAGGCCGCAGGCCTGCCGCCCGGCGTGATCAACCTCGTCAACGGCGCCGGCGCCGCCGTCTCCGACATCGTTCTCGCCGACCCGCGCCTGGCCGGAATCCACTTCACCGGGTCCACCGCCACCTTCCAGCACCTGTGGCGCCAGGTCGGCAACAACATCTCGAACTACAACAGCTACCCGCGACTGGTCGGCGAAACCGGCGGAAAGGACTTCGTCCTCGCCCACAGCTCCGCGAACCCCGACACCCTCACCACCGCCCTGCTCCGCGGCGCGTTCGACTACCAGGGCCAGAAGTGCTCCGCGGCCTCCCGCGCGTTCGTCCCGAAGTCCGTGTGGGCGAAGATGGGCAACGACTTCATCGAGAAGGCGTCGACGCTGAAATACGGCGATGTCACCGACTTCTCGAACTTCGGTGGCGCCGTCATCGACCAGCGAGCCTTCGACCGCAACGCCGACGCCATCGCCCGCGCCAAGGCCACCCCCAGCCTGACCATCGCCGCCGGCGGCCACGTCGACGACAGCATCGGCTACTTCGTCGACCCCACCGTCCTGCTCGGTGACGACCCCACCGACGAGGCCTTCCGCACCGAATACTTCGGACCGATCCTGTCCGTCCACGTCTACGACGACTCCGCCGCCGGATCGTTCGAGAAGGCCCTCGACCTGGTCGACACGGGGTCCGCCTACGCGCTGACCGGGTCGATCATCGCCGACGACCGCACCGCAATCGCCCAGGCCACCGACGACCTGCGATTCGCCGCCGGCAACTTCTACATCAACGACAAACCCACCGGCGCCGTCGTCGGACAGCAACCCTTCGGAGGAGCCCGCGCGTCGGGCACCAACGACAAGGCCGGCTCCCCGCAGAACCTCCTGCGCTGGGCCTCCGCCCGCACCATCAAGGAAACATTCGTCCCAGCCACCAACCACCACTACCCCCACCAGGACATCTGATGGCACCCTCCGATCTGCTCCGGCCCGCCCTGCTCGCCGCCGCCCGCTCCCCTCGCATGGAACGGACCGTCACCAAGATCCCGGTGACCCGCAACCTGGTCGACCGGTTCGTCGCCGGCGAAACCGAGAATCAGGCGGTGGCCGCCACCACCGATATCCTCGACTCCGGCCGCTACATCAGCATCGACTATCTCGGCGAGGACACCACCGATCTCGGGCAGGCCAACAACACCGTCTCGCATTACCTCACCCTTCTGTCTGCACTGTCCCAGTTCACACAGAACGGCGAGAAGGACAAGGCGGCCTTCCCGCCCTCCCGAGTGCGCAATGTGGAGGTGTCGCTCAAGCTCTCGGCGCTGGGGCAGTTCCTGCCACAGGACGGACACAAGGTCGCACTCGAGAACGCCCACAAGATCTGCACCGCCGCCGACGAAGCCGGCGCGTGGGTGACCGTCGACGCCGAGGACCACAGCACCACCGACTCGACCCTGTCGATCGTGCGGGAACTACGTCAGGACTTCCCGTCCCTCGGCACCGTGCTGCAGGCCTACCTCAAGCGCACCGAGGCCGACTGCCGGGACCTGTCCGGCCCCGGATCGCGAATCCGGCTGTGCAAGGGCGCGTACAAGGAACCCGCATCTGTTGCCTACCAAGGCAAGCCCGCGGTCGACGACGCATACCTGCGGTGCCTGCGGATCCTGATGAACGGCCAGGGCTACCCGATGGTCGCCTCCCACGATCCGGCCATGATCAGCGCGGCTCTGCACTTCGCCGAAGCGAAGGGCCGCACCGCCGACGAATTCGAACTGCAGATGCTCTACGGCATCCGCGATGCCGAACAGCTCCGCCTCGTCGGCGAGCAGCAGCATCTGCGGGTCTACCTGCCCTACGGTGAACAGTGGTACGGCTACTTCATGCGCCGCCTCGCCGAACGCCCCGCCAACCTGGCGTTCTTCCTTCGGTCACTGGTCTCGACGAACTAGGCCCCGAGAATCTCGTTTCGGGACAACCACGATTGATGATCCCGCCGACATGAAGCTGACAAGCTTCATGTCGGCGAACGCAGGCATCTAAATGCATGCGGTGACTCGGATTTGGCAACGACTCGTCTGGTGGCGTCGTATGCGAATCGATGCTGCTCCGCACTCACAGCATCCGTACGCCGCGTGGTACAGGCGCCCACACGGCACCACCAGTAGCTGACTACCGTGCATGAACGCCTGACGTGGGCCCTCTGCGTTCAAGTTGGCGGCGGTCGTCAACTGCCTTGTCTGTGTTCCCAATCGACCTCCACCGGTCCCTCATCATCCTCGCACCGAGGTCGCCAACAGCGATACACCACCGCGTCAGCAACGCATCCACAGCGACGTTTGCTCCGGCATAACGATCTTTACGCTCACCCGATCTTTGCCGTAGGTACTGAACGGGATACATCTCAAACGATGCACACGAGGTTTACAACACCAACTACCCGGTCACCTTCGCCCAGAACTGCGGCACCGGGGGCGCGGGTCCCGAGAAGAGATCCTCGTCGAGTTCGGCCTCTCCCATGGGAGTACTTCCAGCACCTGCTGTCACAGCTCAATCAGCGAATTGGCATAGCCGCGGGCGTTCCCGCCCCGGTCCTCCACCAGCTCGCCCACAAATGCCGCTCACGCCTCCGGGATCGGCGTACTCACCCACATCGGTTTCTGCGCAACCTACTGACTGCGATTCCACACGGCTTACAGGGAGTAGGCATGTCGCACCGGCACATCAAACTGGCACCCCGCCGGTACAAATGAGCGCCTCAGCGACGGCGTGCCGAACCAATTTCGTCCTAGCGTTGACGCTGATCTCCTACTATCTGCCACTGGAGTGGCGGCCTTGGGGATGTACGTATGTCACGGCTACCCGCATCACCTTGCGGTGGTGTGGGATTGACCGTGTCCCGTACCACCGGATTGGCGTACGAATATGCTGTTTCGGATTCACC
Organism: Rhodococcus wratislaviensis; assembly: GCF_900455735.1. Lineage (GTDB taxonomy): Bacteria > Actinomycetota > Actinomycetes > Mycobacteriales > Mycobacteriaceae > Rhodococcus_F > Rhodococcus_F wratislaviensis. Next base: position 862,867 of record NZ_UAUI01000001.1, read on the forward strand.
CCTATCCGCTGTGTCACGGTGGGCAGACCACGGCGGACCCGTCCGTATCGCGGTGTCGTGCCGTTCTTGTCGCGGCACTTGCGCACCGGCGCATGCTCGGCCACCCAGACCGCGTACCACTCCCCATGCCGACGGGTGACCTTGTTTCTGCCGAGCAGCGCGCGTGTGGCCAGGTTGATTCCGGCCACACGGTCTCGGTTGCCGCCGACCCCCAGCGTGGACACCACGCGTGATGGTAGCCGCGGGGGCGTGCGATCGGATCGTCGCAGCCCGAACATAAAGCGGACGATCCTCGGGTGGGCACTGCGAACAGCGCGATGCCGATACCAGCGGCGGCATGAGCTAGGGCTGCGACGGCTTGGCGGCGAGCGGACGGCGCGGCCAGGTTGTTGTTGACCCGTCCGTGTCCGCGGGTCTCGACGGTGGTGAAGCAGTCGACCGTGAACATATCCGCGCGCGGCGCTGGCGTAGTCGGTGACCTGGCGGGCGAAGTGGAACGCCAGGTCCCGGTTAGTCGTCCCCCTCTTGACCCACCACGGTGCGGTGGCTGTCTGGACTGCGATCTTCTCTTAGCCCGGATCCACCGATGCGGTGTCGGGGTAGGTGAGTCGAAACGGCGAGATGCCCTTGCGTGCTGAAAGAATTGGACTTCTCACAGAACCAGTTCGATCGACACGAAGGGCATCTCTAGGGTGCAACTATCCCACACCCACCCGGTGACGGCCTCGGCGTTCGACGACCGCAATCTCCTCGCCGAGGCCGGACTGATCCCGGTCCTGGGGTTGGCTCAGGACTGCGGCCTCGATGACCTGGCAGACGAGCATCTGACGCTGCCCACCGACAAGGGCGCACACGCGGGCCGGAAGGTGACCGCACTGGTAGCGGGCATGGTCGCCGGCGCCGACAGCATCGACGACATGGCGCTGCTGCGGCACGGCGCCATGCCCACGGTATTCGACCACCCGTACGCCCCGTCGACGCTGGGCTCCTTCCTGCGGACGTTCTCCTTCGGGCACGTCCGCCAACTCGACGCCGTCGCCACCCGTTTCCTGTGTGGCCTGGCCGAACGAACACCGCTGGTCGATGGGCCCGAAGTCGGTGGGCGGATCCTCGTCGACCTCGACGACACCATCGTCCCGGTGCACGGGCACGCCAAGCAGGGTTCGGGCTACGGATATACGGGGGTCCGGGGGTTGAACGCGCTGATCGCCACCGCCACCACCGACGGGCGGGCACCGGTGATCGTCGGCCAACGCCTGCGCCGCGGCGGAGCCGGATCCCCGCGCGGGGCAGCACGGATGGTCACCGACGCCGTCGCTACCGTCCGCCGCCTGCACCCGCACACACCGGGCGGGGTGCTGGTGCGGGCCGATTCGGCGTTCTACGGGCACAAGATGGTGTCCGCGGCGATCCGGGCCGGGGTGGATGTGTCGGTCACCGTGCGGATGACGGCGAAGGTGAAAGCTGCCATCGCCGCCATCGACGAGACGGCGTGGACACCGATCGAGGACACCGACGCCGTCTACGACGAACCGAGCGGCCGGTGGATCTCCCGGGCCGAGGTCGCCGAGATCGACTTCACCGCCTTCACTCGACTCGCGTCCGAACGGACACCGGGACGGTTGGTGGTGCGCCGCATCCCTGACCTCAATCCCCAGGCCGGGGACGGGCAGAGCGCCTTGTTCGATACCTGGCGGTTCCACGCGTTCTTCACCACTACCGACCCGGCGATGCTGGACACGGTGACCGCCGACAAGGTTCACCGCGGGCACGCGATCATCGAGCAGGTCCACGCCGACCTGAAGAATTCCGCGCTCGCGCACCTGCCCTCGGGACGGTTCGCCGCCAACAGTGCCTGGCTGGTACTGGCGGTGATGGCGTTCAATCTCACCCGCGCCGCCGCCATCACCGGCGCACGGCTGGCCAAGGCGACCACCGCCACCATCCGCAGGACCCTGATATCTGTCCCGGCCCGGATCGCGTCCTCGGCCCGAACGTTGACCCTGCATCTCCCACAGCGGTGGCCCTGGGAAAACGAATGGTCACGACTGTTCGCATCCACGCAGCGACGAAAACCGCAGGCCATCTAGTCCGTCCCGCCGCCTCCGGCCCGACCCGAAAAACCCAGTGGAACAATCCGACACACAGGTCGGGCGATCACCCACACCCCGACAGCCCATCAATGGCCACAACCGAACCCATCACCCGACCCGCACCACATCGGTGGATCCGGGCTTAGCCGTGCGCAGGCCACGGGCGGGACGGTGGCGGCCAGTCGTATCAACCGGTGCAGCATCCCCTCGGCCAGTAGGCGGGCTAGATTGATTCCGTGGCGGTCGTCGTAGGTAAAGCCCCGATAGTCCGACAACAGCCCTTCAGGGTGTTCGGCGGCGATGGCTGCGCCGCCGAGCGTGGACCGGGACCGGTCGACCCGACCGCGACGGTGGCCGATTCCAGGTCGTCTGCCGGGGTCGGGCCCGGTGGGCAAACTTCATCGTCAGCACCAGCTCACGGCCTGCCACCGTGATCTGCGCGAGGTGCCGATCGGCGGCCGATAGTTCGGCCATCACCGCCATCCGCGGTGGTACCTCTACCTCGGTGATCCGCAACCGGCTGGCCGGTCCCCCACCGCCGCGGCAGGCGCGGGCGGCGAGCTGACGTCGCACGCCCCGGACGAAGCAGCGACAGAAGTCAACTGGTTCAGTCGCCGTCGCCAAAACCCTGGTGGCCGGGTCAAATCGAACCGCAGTGCCGTGATCGCGCCCCCCTGGTACGCCAGGATCCGCAGCGTCGCCACCACCTGTGCCGTCGCCACCCGCGTAACCCACGACGGAACGTAAACCCGGTCCGGATAGATGGGGTTACAACCGAGGCGGGCCTTCGCGACCAAGTCCAGCCGCCACCCCACCCAGATGTCGACGTCGTCGAGACCGACCGGCTCGCCTGGCGTGCAGTAAGCCGACAGCGCCGCCGATTCTGCGTCTGAATGACAACCTGACTCCATCGAACACCAACCCCGCTCCGCGCGGGAAGGCATGGGCGAGGCGCATGAGGTTGTCCCCGCAACAGTGCAGGAGACGCCGTTGCCCGGGAACTCAGAGACCCGAAGCGCGAGATCCCGGGCACGACGGCTCATGGCTGGATCGGCGGATGATAGGGAAGCGTCAACGACAGGAGGGTCAGAAGCCCGAGAATGACTGGGGCGAGGGCAAGCAGATAGAGGAAGGTGAAACCGACGATGTCGCGCGCTTTGAGTCCTAGCACTCCGAGCAGCGGGAGCATCCAGAAGGGATTGACGAGGTTGGGGAGGACCTCTGCGGCGTTGTAGATCTGCACAGTCCAGCCGAGGTTGACGTGTAGATCGTTCGCCGCCTGCATGACGTAGGGTGCTTCGATGATCCACTTGCCCCCGCCGGATGGGACGAGGAACCCCAGGACGACCGAGTAGATGCCGAGCAGTGCGGGAAATAGGACCGGTGAGCCGACGCTGGTGAAGGCGGATGCCAAATAGTGCGAGACCGTGTTGCCGTCGCTGTCTGCTGCTTTGGTCATGATCGCGGCGATGGCGGCGTAGAACGGAAACTGGATCAGTACACCGGCTGTGGCCGGCACGGCCTTGGCTACCGCAGCGACGAACAGCCGTGGGCGCCAGTGCAGGAGCATTCCGAGGGTGAGGAAGAGCAGGTTGTAGGTGTTGAGCCCGGAGATTGCGACGATCGGATCTTTCGCTGCGAACTCTTGGATCGCCCAACCCGCGGTCAGGGCGACCACGACCAGGGTCAGCAGCGGACTGTACTCGAGCCACTCGCCCGGGCGGCTGCGGGGCTGGTGGTCCTCGATCGGGTCGTGGGGATCGATTCCCAGGTCACTCGCGGTGCGGACGACTGATCCGCGGGGAGCCGAGCGATGCGCGACAATCATGCATACAGCGATGATGATCGCCGCGAGCAGCAGTGATTGCCAGGAGAAGATGGTCTCTCGGAAGGAGATGACACCTGTGATGGGGAGGAGAGTGGGTGGGATGCTGGCGGGGTTTGCCTGAAGCTGGGCGGCCGATGAACTCAGTCCGAGCGCCCAACTGCCGCCTAGTCCCAGATAGGCCGCTGCACCGGCGGCGCGGTAGTCCATTCTCAGGCCTGCGCGCTCGGCAAGTCGCCGGACCAGCAGAGCGCTGAAGATCAGGCTGAATCCCCAGTTGAAGAGCGCCGAGACCAGGCTGACGAAGGCCACCATGACGATGGCTCCACGCCCGGTCTTGGGGATCAGCGCGATACGGGTGGTGAATCGGGCCACCGGCCCCGAGGTCGCGACGACGTAGCCGCCGATGGCAACCATCGCCATTTGCATGGTGAAGGGGATGAGGTCCCAAAATCCGTTGCCGAAGGTCCTTGCGACGACGGCAGGGGTGGCTCCGATACCCATCGCGGCTATCGCAACGGCAGTCACCGTCAGCAGGGCGAACACAAGTGTGCTGGGGAACCAACGCTCCGAAAAATTCGACGAGCGAGTAGCGAAGCGCGCCAGAAGACCTAGCTGTGGTTCCTCTGTATTGGTCTGTGATGCAAGTGGAATGGACTCGTCAGCCATGATTTTGCTCATGTGGGGCTCCGTTGACGGTGGGTCGAGTTCAGGAGACGGGATGCAGTGCCGCGTCGTAGACGAATGCGGCGGATGTGAGGTCTGCCAGGCCGCTGCCGACAGCCTTGAACAAGGTGATCTGGTTGTTGTCCTGACGGCCGTGTACTTCGTCCCGGCACAGCTGCGAAAGGGTGCCGGGATTGACTTCGGCGTCGAGGATTCCAGCGGCGATCGGTTGGGTGAGGTCGCCGGATTCCTCGAGTGCGACAGGGGTGTCGACGTACACGTTGCTGCGGATGATGCACTGGTCGTCGGATTCGCGCATGTTGGGGCGGAAGCTACCGATGAGGTCGAGGTGGGCCCCTGGCTGGAGCCACTGTCCTCGGATGATCGGTTCGGTGGCGAGGGTGGCGCAGGTGATGATGTCGGCGCCGGCCACCGCGGATGCGAGGTTGTTGACTGTGTTGGCGTGTATACCTTTCTGGCGCAGGTTACCTACGAGGCGCTCAGCGTTCGGGGCGAATTGGTCGTAAATGAGCACCGTCTGGATGTCGAATACGCTGAGGTAAGCCTCGGCCGCGAGACTTCCGACGTGGCCGGCACCGACGATCAGGTGGGTAGTGCTGCTTCGGCGTGCGAGGTATGAGGCGGCCAAGGCGGATGTGGCGACCGTGCGTCGGCGTGTCAGTTCGTTGCCATCGATCACGGCCAGATGCTCTCCGGTGGTGGAACTGGCGAGGATGAAGGCGGACGATAAGGCGGGGCGACCAGACTCCGTGTTACTGGGGAAGACGTCGACCAGTTTCACACCGAGGTATTTCTCGTCCCAGGACGGCATGACCAGAAGGGATGCGTCCGTGGCTTCGTCGAGGGTGTGATGGTGTCGATTCGGCGTGGAGGCGCCGCGGATGAACCCTTCACGGAGTGCAGGTATGAGGTCGTCGAATGCCAGCAGGGTCGCAGTGTCTTCGGCGTTGATCGTCAACATGTTGCAGTCTCCTGATTGTCGTCAAGCATCGAGGGTGAGGTCGGATAAGGGCATTGCTTGGCAGGTGAGGCACTGGTCGGTGGCGAGGTCGTCGTTCGTCTTGACCAAGTGGGCGACCTGGCCGGAGAGCACGCTGATCGCGCAGCTCTCGCATTGGCCGAGGCGGCATCCGCTGGGGAGCGCGACGCCCTCTCGTTCGGCGAATTCAAGTAGCGTGCCGTCGGATCTACGCCAGGTCAGTTCTTTTCCGGATCGCGCGAATCGGATGGTGGCCTGAGCGTCATCGGAAATGGTGACCTCGGCGGGTGCCGAGTGAAACTTTTCGGCGAAGATGTCGAATTTGGGGACTCCGCGGTCGACGAGACCGTCGATGAGATCTTGGAGCATCTCTTCGGGTCCGCAGAAATAGAATCGTGCTCTCCGACGGATCAGATCAGCGTCGATGTGCTCGGCACGAACTCGGCCTCGGACGTCGTAGTGCGTGCCTTCGCTTTCGTCCGAGTCGGGCCGACTGTAATGGTTGATGACTCGCAGATTTGGAATTCGTTGCTGCAGTGCACGAATTCGATCCGCGAAGACGTGGCTATCTCGATTGCGGCTGCCATAGTGCAGCACCACTTCCGGTGAGTGGTCAAATGCGCAGCCGGCCAGGGTCTCGAGATAGCTGAGGAACGGGGTGATGCCGATCCCCGCTGCGATCAGTACCACTGGTTGCGCGATCGCGGTGGGGATGACGAACAGACCGGATGGAGCAGAGACGTTGACGGTGGTCCCGGTCTGAAGTTGCTGGTGGATAAACCCGGAAAACTGCCCACCAACGACGTGCCGGATCGCGAGCGTGTACGCCTTACGGTCGGTGGCGGTGGCCGGCCCGGTCAATGAGTAGCTTCGGGACAACGCGGCTTCACCGTCCATCAGCGGATGTGACACCGTGATGTGTTGTCCCGGTAGAAAGTCTGGGAGAGGCCGCCCGTCCGATGGTTGTAACGTCAGGGCGCGCACCTCGTTACTTTCGGTATGTGTTGCCGTGACGACGAAGGGCACGGTTCCCGTCCATGTCTCAGTGGGTTCTGGTCTGATGTCGCAGCAGGCCGAACGCATCGGTACCGAGCCGCTGATCGGGTCGTTCTGCTCGTCGTCGATAAGAAGGTTGTAGTTACTACCTCGCGTGGCGACCGGGTCGAAGCCTGGCAAGCCGAGATCCGTGCCTTCTTGCCACCACCCGTACTCGGCGACGACGACACGTGGGTGCAGCGACGAGTCGAGGCGGGCGCGCATACGGACCTCTGAGTTACGGGTGGACAAGACCACCCATTGGCCCTCCTCGATTCCGCGTCCAGCTGCCAACTCCGCGCTGATGTCGACAGTGGGGTCCGGCGATCGCTTGCGCAGTGAAGAGATTCCGCGGTGTTGACTGTGACAGAAGTAGCCGTTCTTGGCGCAGGTCATGATGAGTGGATATCGGGAATCTTGTGATTGCACTGGATGTTCGGGCACTGGACAGTATCCGTGTTCGGCCAGACGCTCCGAGTAGACCTCGGCGCGACGCGTAGGCGTGGCGAAGCCTGTCACACCGCCGTCGGCGTCCGGGGAGGCGTACTTGCGGTATCGAGTGTGTAATGGGAGATCGATCCCGCCAGGGTGGCGGCGGAGTTCTTCCACGGTGAGACCGAGGGGGGCGAGCTGATAGTTCCACGCCGAGACGATGTCGCCACCGAAGAACTGGTCGCCCATGCCCAGTCGTTGAGCGAGGTCGAAGATCACTTCGGTATCGGATCGGGATTCGCCGAGGGGTTCGAGCATCTGCGGACGCAGCTGAATGTGCTCCTGCGCGCGTTCGCTGATTTCCCATCCGACCTTGACCGCTTCGTGCTCCCACGGGGTGTTCACCGGCAGAACGATGTCGGCATATTGAGCGGTGGGATTGAGGAAGAGGTCCACGTGAACGAAGAACTCCAGGCTCTGCAGTGCCGCAGCCGTCCGACGAGGATCGGGCTGCGTGACCACGAGGTTGGCGCCGAATCCCACCAACGCGCGCAGCGGGTACGGCCGACCGGTGAGGATGGCGTTACACAACTCGCGACCGGAGACCCATCCTTGTGCCGGGGGGCCGAGCGGGTGCTGATCGAGTCCGAGCGCCTTCGCGCGCTGACCGGGATCGCATTGATCGACCCCGGTTACGGCGTTGACCGGATGCTTGGGCAAGATGACATTCCCGCCTGGCGCGTCGAAGCTTCCGGTGAGCGCATACAGGCTCGCGATCGCCCGTTCGGTTTGTGTCGCGTTGGTGTGCTGACCTACACCGGACCAAGCGTGATAGGCGACCGACTGCGCCTGGGCGAGTGCGTCGACGAACGACAGGAGCGCCTTCTCGTCTACGCCGGTAGTGGCGCAGGTGCGCTCGAGCGACCATGACCGACATGCCGCGGCGTACCGCTCGAACGCCGGAACACATTCGACGTCACCGGCCAACGTCGAGATCGGGCGTCTGCCGAAAAGAGCGAACCGGTCGGCGTGAGCAGCGGCGAAGCGGGTGTCATAGGGCACCGGCCTTCCTGCCTGCTCGTCCCACACCACATAGCCGTCCAGGCCCGGTGCCAAATCGTCGGCGAGCAGGAACCGCCCCGTATCCGTGCGGACAAGCAGCGGTCCATTACTCCATGCGCGCAGAAACGCACCGTCGTGCCCATTGCGGTCGATCAGAAGGCCGGCGATCCCCAGGGCCAGGGCCGCGTCCGTTCCGGGCAGGACCCGCAGCCAGTGATCAGCCTGCATCGCACTCGTCGAACGGCGAGGGTCGATCACCGCTACAGCCGTGCCCTTGCTTCGGGTGTCGGCCAGGGCAGCGGACTGCGCCAGCCATGACTTGGCTGGGTTGTGGCCCCACAGGATGGCAAGATCTGTTGCTGCCCAGTCGGCAGTGGGCAGGCTGGTACCGAAAGTGAAGGCGTGAGCCCAATCTTTGTGCCAGTTGCAGATTTCCGTCGAGTAGCAGGTGTTGGGGCTGCCGAAGAGGCGGATGAAACGCTCGACCCAGTCGATCGAATCGGACATCGGAGTTCCGCTGGGTGAGGTCACGGCGAAGGCCACGGACTCGGGTCCGTTCTCGTCGCGGAACTGCCCCAGTTTGGCCGCGATCTCACTCATCGCCTCGTCCCAAGCGATCTCCTCCCACTGTGGATTGGGGTCGGACTTCGGACTGGTGCGACGCAGAGGCCGCGTCAATCTCTGCGGGTTGTGCACGATCTCTGGAGCCGCGCGCCCCTTGGGACACATCGCGGCGCCAGTCGGGTGAGCCGAGTCCGGTCGGACGCCAGTCATGGCGCCGTCGTCGATCTTGTAGACGGCCCCGCACCGGGAACGACACAACGTGCAGTAACCCCGTACCTCTGACACTGCTACTCCTCCGTTCCAACCGGTAACCGGTTACCGCCTACCGGCTGCGTGGTAGGAATAGAGTGCTATGTCACACCAGTAAAGTCAAGGAAAACGTGAAGAGGAGGTGACGAATGGCTGACCCCGAAATCGGACCGCTGAGATCCACCACACTGCGCGACCGAGTACTCGAAATCGTTCGGCAGGCGCTGGTATCCGGCGAGATCCGACCGGGTGACATGTACTCGGCAGCAGCACTGGCCACACGTTTAGGCGTGTCGAGCAGCCCAGTACGCGAAGCTCTACTCACCCTGGTCAACCAGGGACTGATGGAACCGGTGCGCAATCGCGGCTACCGCGTCGTTCCCATGAGCGACCAGGACCTCGACGAGGTGTACCAGATGCGGATGCTCCTAGAGGTCCCCGCAACACTCGAAGCGGCGGAGAACGCCACCGTCGACGACATCGCTCAGCTCGAATCACTCGCCCACGACATCGAAGCTGCGGCACGCGATGGCGAAGTCGTCACCTTCCTCGACGCGGACCGCCGCTTCCACCTGAGCCTCCTCACGCTCTGCGGGAACAAACGCCTCGTCGCCACCGTCGCCGCACTGCGCGACCAAACGCGTCTGTACGGACTGGATGACCTGGCAGAACGCGGAGTGCTCGCCGACTCTGCCAGCGAGCACCACGAAATTGTTGCAGCTATCCGAGCCAAGAATACGAGTGGACTGGACACGCTGATTCGTGCGCACCTCCGCCACGTACGTTCGGATTGGGCAGGCGCCGGCGAGCCCCCGACGAAGGACACTTCAAGTCGACACTCCCCCGCCGTGTGAAACCCTCGAGCCGACCTGCCCCCTCGTGCGACATGCGTCAACTTGAACGTCGGCGCACAATAACCCCGCAAATACGGCGACGACGAGTCTTGTCCCCGAGCACTTCTAGCTGTCCACCGCGTAGAGAATACTGACCGCGGCTTCGGCCGAGCCGCTTCACAGTGTCACTCGCTAGAGGTCGACTCCGTTGCCCGTCAGCCACCGCGCAGGAGTGAACCACGGTGCATTGAGGTGGTACTCCTTGCCGAGAGCATCCGATGACCGTTCCGCGGTGGTCGGCATCGGCGTGGAGCCAGGTCACCGCGAGGTCGGCACGTTGGTGCACGAGTGGTCGGCTCGTATCCGCAGGTCGGGCACGTGCGAGACGTAGGCGCGACTACGGTGATCTCCTGCGTGACCGGTGCGATGTCCACCCTTCGCTTGTTCAGATGCCCATAGACCTTGGTGCGCGGCACTTTCAGCATGTCGGCGATCTGCGCGACGGTGTGATCGCCTGCGTCGTACGGCGTTGAGCGAGTTCGATCTGGCCGGGGCTGAGCTTCGAGGGTCGGCCACCCTTGCGGCCGCGGGCCCGGGCGGCGGCGAACCCGTCGCGAGTATTGGCGCCGTTTAGCTCGCGCTGGAACTCGGCCAGGACCGACAGCATCCCGAACATGGCGCTGCCCTCGGCGGTGGCAGTGTCGATCCCCTGCTCGAGCACCTTCAGGCCGATGCCGCGCCCACGCAGGTCGGCGCCGAGCGAGATCATGTGCAGCATCGACCGACCGAGCCGGTCCAGCCGAGTGCTCACCAGAACCGGTAGCGACATGTCAGAAACGTCGGGGTGGGTGACCGCACCTGAGCGACCGCTGTTTCTGGCGGCGCAGGTGCGAATAAGCGATTGCTTAGTAGACCCCGAACAAACGAGACCGTCAAGGTTCTTGTCGACAAGAATATTTGGGTTTATGGTCGAGAGAATTCCCCTCGTGATCGAAGTCTTGGCCCGCACCGGACGAAAGAGAGAAACCCGTGAGATCTCGAACCGCATTGCTCACCGTGGCCGCGCTCGGCCTGTCATTGCTCACCGCGTGCGGTGGCCGGGACAGCGCCAGCTCCAACACGCTGCGCATCGGCTACATCGCTGGCAGCGCGGCCAGCCTGCCAGACATGATCGCCAAGGAGCGCGGGATCTTCGAGGACGCCGGACTGAACGTTCAGTTCGTCAACACCGACAGCGGTCCCGGCCTCGTCAACCTGCTGCTCTCCGAGAGCGTCGACGTGACGTGGGCCCCGACCAGCAACGTGCTGGCAGCGACCGAGAAGGTGCAGATCGTCGCGGGCACCGTACGCAGCTACGGCTTCGAACTCGTACGTCGCAAGGGATTCGCCGACAGCTCCACGAGCCTGTCCTACCCCGACAACCTCCAGGCCCTGGCCGAGGGACGCGTCGGCATCTCGGCGACGGCCAGCTACGCCCAAGTGATGGCGGAGGGCATGTTCAACGAAGCAGGTGTCGCGCCCGGCAACCTCGACTTCCTCAGCGTCGGCGTCGGGCCCACCTCGCGCGGTGCCCTCAAGTCGGGCCAGGTCGACCTCCTGATGGCGAACCCGGTCACCGCCGCGGAGCTACAGGTCGCCGGCGATGGCGATCCGGTGATCTCGACCCTGGACATCCCCGCGCTGAAGAACCTTCCCGAGGCCGCCTACGTGACCAAACGCGGCATCTCCGAGGCGCAGGAGGAGAAGGTTGCGAAGTACCTCAGGGCGGCCGAGGAGGCGATCACATGGGCGCAGTCCGAGTCGAACATCGAGGACTTCGACGCGCTCCTCACCCAGGTGTACGGCCTCAGTCCCGACGACGCCGAGGCAACGGCCGAGCGTTACAACCCCGGCGAGGGAAACCTCATCGGTGAGTACGGCCTTAGCTTCGACCAGGGCGGATTCGACGAGCTCGTCGCGATCCTGCTGAAGGGCAAGTTGCTGACCGAGAAGGTCTCGTACGACGAGGCCACCGCGCTGATCGAACCGAGGTAGCCACCACGAACGCCGTCGCGCGCGATTTCCCCGGGCCGGTTCTACCGGCCCGGGGATCGCGCGTGTCCCGGGCTGCCACAGTCCGGCGAGAGGGCGCATTACGATGACATCTCGAAGTTCCCCTGAGCGCTGGAGCGACCCGAGTCCCCACCGTCCGATCTGCCGAACCATCCATCACGCCAGGAGCATCATGAGTCGACCAAAAACCCCGGACACTCCCGACCTCTCGCCTCTGCTGCTTCCCCAGGACTCGCTGATGCTGGCAGTGGAACAAGCTGTTCTCCGCAACAGCAACTCCGCCCCGGTCGCGGCATCGCTGCCCGAGCAGATCGCGGCAAAGCTCGCGGGCGTCATCACCCTCGACCTACTTCACGCCGGACAACGCCTGCTGGAGCAGGACATCAGCGCCGTGCTCAACGTCAGCCGGGCACCGGTCCGCGAGGCCCTTCGCATCCTGGAGCGCGATCGTCTGATCGAGTTCCAGCCACGTCGAGGTGCCCTGGTCACCGAGCCGGACGCGGCTGAGTTGCGAGACATCTTCTTCGTCCGCAGCACGCTGTTCTCCGTGCTCCTCAAAAATCTCATGGACGAACGACCGGCCGACCTCGAAAAGGTGTTCGCCGCCCACGTGCCCACGCTGCGCGCTGCCTCTGAGCAGTCGATCAATGACTACGTCGTTGCCACCTTCCTGCTCAACTACGCCATCGCAGATCTCGCGAGCAACCGTCTCCTGGTCGACATGCTCAAGTCCATCTCGCTGCGGACGCTGCGCTACGTGCGCCTGGGTCTCGCGGCGAACCCCAGCGCCGCGCCCCACATGGTGGAGACCTGGGAGGCCTTGCACGAGGCCGTCGCCGACCGTGACGACGATCGCGTGATCGAGATCGCGTCCGGAAGGATCACGGAGATCCGCGACTTGTCGGTGCGCGCCCTCGAGGCTCACCGGGCCTCCGTCGCCAGCGGGCCCACTACCTCATAGCGGCAACGGGCTCGGGCGGGAGTGACGGAGCGGGTGGGCGCAGCCAGCCGCCCGGCCACACATAAGGATAGTGACTCCGACCAGGGATATCGCGGCAATGCCGAGGGCGGAGATGAGCGAGAGGACGATCGCTCCCCGGAGTTGAAGCAGATCTCCTCGATATGTACGTCGGTGCCCATAGCGAAGAGCGCGGCGGCGAAGATCGCGACCTGGGCCTGTCCGATGACCCCGACGACGGCGACGGCGGTTCCGAGCCTGGGGATGGTGCGCTGCCAGCGTGAGGAAGTCGCCGAGGGAGCCGCGTATGCGGGTGCCACTTCGCCGAATGGCATGCAGCGATCGGGTCAGGTCGAGACCGGCCGGCGGGACCGCGATCAACCGTCCGTCACGCGGTTCCTGCCGCACGGTCAACTCGCTCAGCACGGCGGCGTACTCACCCGCGCCGACCGCCACCTTGACCGCTGTATTCGAGTGCAGTGAGACAACCAGCACAAGTCGATCGTGAGCAACCGGAAGGCTTCGCAGATCGCTGGGAACGTCGGGTGATTCGATGAATCCCAGGTCTCTCTCGCGCGCACGCAGTGCCGCGAGATAGACCTTGCGAGTTGGCAACGCGCAGCTGCACTCGCGGCCAATCTCCACGTCGACGGAACTCGGCCAGCCAGGTCGGGACGAGATACTCCGCCACAGTCAGACTCGCCGCGATACTCACGTTGTCGGTAGCCCGTGATGTCAGGCCCTGGCTCCGATCACCAACGTATCCGCGGAGTCCACGACGCCGCGAGACCAGTCGGTGACCATCTGGCGGTGCGTGGTCAGCTCGGCGCCATGGCTTCGGCGATCGATGAGTTCCAGCCCCAGCTGCCCTTCCAATACCTTGATTCGCCTGCTCGCCGACGGCTGACTGATCTGTTCGGCGCGGGCAGCGGCCGAGATGCTGCCGAGATCGGCGACCAAGACGAGCATGCGGAGAGGTTCGAGATCGATTACCGGACGCACTCTTTCAGACATGATCGCGCCTCACACACGTCGATACCCATAGCGAATTGCTAGAGGCCTGAGGGAAATCGGTGGCTCCGAATACGGCCGAGGACCACATCGAGTTCGACTCGGTGGTGGTTTATCCGGCAGGAGGTGCTCGAAGAGGAACATCTACACCCCTCCTTGTCCTCGAGACGGAGGAGGCGAGATCGGTTGCCCAGGCAACGCCCGGCTGACCATGGACGGCCATGGGCGCTGCCTCGGCATTGGACCGTCAGTCGGCCGAGACCTCGACCAGCTGTTTGCCGAAGTTGAGGCCGGTGAGCATCCCGATGAATGCCTTGGGGGCGTCCACCAGGCCGGAGGCGACGTCTTCGCGGTAACGGATCGAGCCGTCGGCCAGCCAGCCGGAGAGCTCCGGGAGCGCCCGGGGCCAGTAGCCCCGGTGGTCTGCGATGACGAACGCGTGGACGGTGACCCGATGCATCAACAGCTGCCGGACGCCCTTGAGGCCGTACGGCTCGTCGGCGTTGTACTGGCTGATGTTCCCGCACAGCGCGACCCGCGCGTGGTCGTTGACCCGCCCGAGCACGGCATCGAAGATCGGGCCGCCCACGTTCTCGAAGAGCACGTCGACGTAGTCGGGCGTCGCTTCGGCCAACTGCTCCTCGAAGGTCGCGGACCTGTAGTCGATGCAGGAGTCGAAGCCCAGCTCGCCGACCACGTAGGCACACTTCTCGGGACCTCCGGCGATGCCGACGACGCGAGCGCCCTTCAGCTTCGCCAGCTGACCCACGACGCTACCGACGGCACCGGAGGCCGCGGTGACGACCACCGTCTCTCCCGCCTTCGGCTCCGTGAGCTCGAGCAGGCCGTAGTGCGCGGTCACGCCGGGCATCCCGAGGACGCTCAGCGCCGCGGAGATCGGGCCGGCCTGGGGGTCGACGATGCGTACGTCGGCCGCGGAGACTAGGCCGTACTCCTGCCAACCCAGCGCGCAGGCGACCGTCGTACCCACGGGCAGCCCGGGGTCGCGGGTCTCGACGACCTCGGCGATCGTGGCACCGGGCATCAGCTGTCCTGGGTTCAGGTGCGGCACGTACGACCGCACCGGGTCCATCATCGGCCGCATGTACGGGTCCAGCGACAGGTACTTGACCTGCACGAGCGCCTGGCCCTCCGCCGGCTCGGGTGCGGTGCCGTGCTCGATCGCGAAGTCGGCCTCGGTCACCATCCCGTTCGGGTGTCGGCGCATGACGACCCGCGTGTTGGCCCGCGACATCATGAGCCCAACTTCGGCAGGAGGGCCTCGGCGTTGCGGTGCATGTAGGCATCCAGGGCGTCGTCGTCGATGTCGAGCTTGAGTGTCTCCGTGACCGACTCCTCGATGCCGTTGAACGAGTACGCGGAGGCATAGATGAACCGGTTCGGGAGCCAGTTGAGAGCGTCTGTGTAGTGCTCCCCACCGGGCGCGAACATGTAGACGTCCGGCGAGAGGAAGACGTTGTGGACGCCCGTTGCCTCGCTCTTGAATGCGAGCGCGATGGTCTCGGTGACGTATGGGAAGCAGCCGTGGCCGAGCACGACCGGCATGCTCGGGTGCCTGCGGGCGACGCGGTCGAATCGCACCGGGTCGGTGTGGCTGATGTCGGGTCCGGCCAGCGGGCCGCTCATGAACAGCAGCGGCACACCGAGCTCGTCGATCTTCTCGTAGATCGGGAAGATGCGCTCGTCGTCGGCGTACATGGGTTCACGTGCGAGACCGGGCTCCATGCACACCCCGACGAGACCGTGCTCCTTCATCGCGGTGTCGAGGCCGGCGATGATTTCCTCGGTGGGCTTGTCGAAGTCGATGCCGGAGAGACCGAGGATGCGGCCCCCGGTGCGCTGCGACAGCTCACCTAGGTCGGCGTCCTCGATGTGGACGGGCACGGGCCGGTTGACCGAGTGGCGGCCGTTGGCGACACCGACGCGGACCCCGGCACTGTCCATCTCGTCGACCATGGCGGCCAGGGCGCGTTCCTCGGAGCGCGGGAACGGGTCGGTGCTGATCGTGTACGAGCGCGGCACGGGGTTGCCGAGGATCCGGTTCACCGAGCCGACCACCGTGGGGGTGAAGAAGTTGCGGTACGGGCCCGTCGGCGGGCGGAGCCGGAAGTCGATGATGCGGCCGTTGAGCCTGGACATCCGGGCCTGAAGGGGGACATTCATGTCGAGTCTCCTCAGTTGAGTGATCTGTGGGGATCAGTTGGTGCCGCCTGGGAACCTACGCCGATATTCTGTTATTGTCGACACTAACCTTAGCCAGAGGAGAGAAGATGCTTGCGGCGCGAATTGTCCCCAGCCCATCCGGCGGAAGCCTCAGCGTTGAACCAGTCCCGGATCCGATCCCCGGCCCCGGCGAAGTGCTCGTGCGCGTCTTCGCCAGCGGCGTCAACCGCGGCGAGCTCAAGATGGTCGCCAAGGCCCAGTCCGGCGCGCCCCGCGGGATCGGGGTCGAGTTCGTCGGGGTCGTGGACGCCGTCGGTGAGGGGGTGGACCAGTGGGTGGCCGGCGACAAGGTCCTCGGCCACGGCACCGGAGGCCAGGCGGAGCTAGTGGTCGCCGCCGATCGCGCACTGATGCGGATGCCGGAAGGGCTGCCCTGGATCGACGCCGCCACCTTCCCCAATGTCTTCATCACCGCGCACGACGCCCTGGTCACGAACGGCCGCCTGGCACAGGGCGAGACCGTGCTCGTCAACGCGGCCGCCAGCGGCATCGCCCTGGCCGCGATGCGGATCGCGAAGTCGCTCGCAGGAGCCACCGTCATAGCCACAACCCGCTCCCCCGCCAAGGCCCAACGCCTGCTGGAGCTCGGTGCCGACCACGTGATCGTGGTGGGCCGCGACGACCAGGCCGAGGTCGTCAGGCAGGTGACCGACGGCCGAGGCGTCGACATCGTCATCGACTCGGTCGGAGGCACCGACCTCGAGGTGAACCTCTCGTGCCTGGCCGTCAAGGGTCGCCTGGTCAACATCGGCCGCCTCGGCTCGAGCTCGGCCCACCTCGACCTCGAGACCCTGTGGTTCAAGCGCCTGCACCTGATCGGCGTGACGTTCCAAACCCGCACCGAGGAAGAGCACTTCGCCTGCATCGAGGCCTGCGGTCGCGATCTGCTTCCCAAGCTGGCGCAGGGAGAGCTGTCGATGCCCGTGGATCGCACCTTCCCCCTGGAGGCCGTCGCGGACGCCCACGAGTACATGGCCACCGATGCGCACGTCGGGAAGATTGTGATCGTCGTCGCCAAGGACCTTCTCGACGAGGAGGCGGGCAAATGAAGATCACGTCGCACCTCGACAAGTTCCGGCGCATGACCGACCTGCTCACGCGCCTGGACCCGATCGACGACTTCGGTCTCTGGTACTGGACGAGCCTGACGGCAGGGACCACGGCGTACAACGCGTCGCTGCACCTCACCGGCGTCACCCGTGAGGAGACCGTGTTCTCGACCATTCCCGGCGTCCACGTGGTGCCCCAGGAGGACGGGACGTACGCCAGGGAGCTGCGGGGTCCGGGCGACGTGAGCCACGTCGGCTGGCCGGCCATCCCCGGGCCGTTGCCCCAAGAGCTCGTCGACATGGAGGCGGCCCTCCACACCCTGGAGCAGCACCGGGACCCGTGCCTGCGCGGATACCGCGAGCCGACCGCGGAGATCGTCACCGAGTGCGTCAACAGCCTGGCCTCGGTCACCTCCATTCTCGAGGCACTCACTGAGCGGCGACGGCGATGACCCCCGAACGCCACCGCCAGCTCGCAGAGCAGATCGGACGCGCGGCCGCGAAGTGCGGCCCCGCGGACTGGGAAGTGAAGATCGAGGCCGCCATGCTCGCCGGCACCCACTGGGCGAACCTCGTGCTCCACCGACGTGGCGTCAGCGACGAGGCCGAGGACATCGTCCACACATCCATGCTGATCGTGAACACGCTGCGGAAGTACAGCCTCGCGGAGCGCGACCTGATCGACGCCCTGAACGAAATCGAAGAGCTGCGGCCGCTCCACGTCCGCGGCGACGTCGACGGCGGCCCCGAGGCCGGCGACCTGGCGCTCGAGCTGCTCCGCAAGATTGCCGCCCGGGCGCACACCGTGATCGACATAGCCCCCCAACCGGAAGGAACATCATGCTCGGCCAGATGATGCAGCAACCGCTCCTGATCTCGTCCCTGCTCGTCCACGCCGAACGCCACCACGGCAGGCAGGAGATCGTGTCCCGCCGGATCGAGGGCGACATCCACCGGTACACCTTCCGCGACATGGCCCAGCGTTCCCGGCAAACGGCCCAGGCACTCGACGGCCTCGGCCTGCAGCACGGAGACCGCGTTGCCACGCTCGCCTGGAACGGCCACCGACACCTCGAGCTCTACTTCGGCGTCTCCGGCTCGGGCGCCGTGCTACACACGGTCAACCCACGGCTCCACGAAGACCAGATCGTTTGGATCATCGAGAACGCCGAGGACGACGTACTCGTCTTCGACCTCACGTTCGTCGACCTCGTACAGTCCATCGCGCCACGGCTGACGTCGGTGCGCGAGTTCGTGGTGATGACCGACCGGGCGCACATGCCCGACGTACCGGACTGGCGATGCTACGAGGACCTCCTGGCGCAGCACGACGGCGACTGGACCTGGCCGGCCTTCGACGAGCTGAGCGCGTCGTCGCTGTGCTACACCAGCGGCACGACGGGAGATCCCAAGGGCGTGCTTTACAGCCACCGCTCCACGGTCCTGCACACCTTCGGGGTCGCGCTCCCGGACTCACTCGGCCTCTCGGCCAGCGACGTGGTCATGCCGGTGGTTCCGATGTTCCACGTCAACGCCTGGGGCATGCCGTACGGCGCCTGCATGGTGGGCGCCAAGGTGGTCTTCCCCGGTGCGGATCTCGACGGCGCCTCCCTGCACGAGCTCATCGAGAACGAGGGCGTCACGCTATGCGCCGGCGTCCCGACCGTGTGGCAGGGGCTGCTCCAGCACTGCGCGAAGGCCGGCTCAGGCCTGGGGTCACTCCTGCGCGCGATCGTCGGCGGCGCCGCGTGCCCACCCCAGATGCTGCGGGACCTGGAGGAGACCGGCGTCGAGGTGATCCATGGTTGGGGTATGACCGAGACCAGCCCGTTTGGCACTGCCTCGGTGCTGAAGAAACACCAGCTCGATCTGCCCGATGGGGATCGCCTACACATCAAGGCGAAGCAAGGCCGCTGCGTCTTCGGCATCGACCTCAAGATCACCGACGACGAGGGTGTCGAACTTCCCTGGGACGGCCAGATCTCCGGTCATCTGATGACCCGCGGACACTGGGTGCTCGACGAGTACTTCGGTCGCAACGAGAGCCCCCTGATCGACGGCTGGTTCCCCACCGGAGACATCGCCTCCATCGACCCCGACGGGTTCATGCAGATCACTGACCGTTCGAAGGACGTCATCAAGTCCGGCGGCGAGTGGATCGGCTCCATCGACCTGGAGAACATCGCGATGGAGCACCCGGACGTCGCCGAGGCAGCCTGTATCGGGATCCGTCACCCCAAGTGGGACGAACGACCGCTCCTGGTCGTCGTGCCCAGGGGCGGGGCTGCGCCCTCGCGCGAGGAGCTGATCGCGTGGTACGCCGACAAGATCGCCAAGTGGTGGACGCCCGACGACGTCGTCTTCGTCGACTCCCTCCCTCTCGGCACAACCGGAAAGGTCCTCAAGCAGGCCCTGCGCGATCGGTTCGCCGGCCACTTCGACACTGCACCAGCCGCTGTCGTCTGAGGATTCCCCGATCACGACAGCATGAGCCGGCCCGGTCCCGAGAGGACCGGGCCGGCTTCTTCGTACCCGCCAAGCACGCCCCGAAAACACGAATCCGCCCCCTTCTGTCGACAGGGGACGGATTCGATGGAGCACTACGCCGAGCACTCCGATGGCCGGTGTGGACCAGCCACGCGCTCGGCTACGAGAACCTCTGCCACGACAGGAGTTTGCGCTCCGCGATGTCCATGCACGACGTCAGGATCAAAGCGAGCATGGCCAGGATGAACAATGTGCCGTAGACGCCGGCGATGTTGAACGTGTTGGTGTTGTAGATGATCAGCTGTCCGAGACCGCTGGTCGACGCCACCATCTCGCTGACCACGACGCCGAGCAGAGAGTAGACCGCCGACAGCTTCAGGCCGGCGAAGATCGTCGGGACCGCCGTCGGCAACGAGACTTTCCAGAACACCTGGCGTGCAGAGAAGCGGTTCAACTTCGCCAGCTTGACATGGTCGGGATCGACCGAGCGCAGGCCCGCCACGGTGTTGAGCAGAAGCACGAAGAACACGATGCTCACGCCCAGGGACACCTTCGACCAGATGGAGATGCCGAGGTAGAGGATCAGCAGCGGTGCCAGGGCAACGCGTGGCAGGGCGTTCAGGAAGTAGATGAACGGCGAGACGACAGCGGCAACGCGCTGGAACTGGCCGAAGAGGACGCCCACCAGGATGCCGGACGCCGAACCGATGACGAAGGCCAGGAACATCGCCATGCCTGTAGCGATCGCATTGCGATAGATGCTGCCGTCGCTCAGCGCCTCCCCCAGCCAGGAGGCGATGGCCGTCGGCTCGGGCAGGAAGTCCCGGTCGACCCAACCGCTGCGGGTGACGAGCTCCCAGATGCCGAGGAGCGCGCCCCCGAACACGAGCCGAGCACCCAGCAGGCGGATGCTACTCATCCGACCGGTTCCCGACTTGTTCTCGGTGAGTGTTGCGCTGCCCTTGTTCTCGCTGAGTGTTGTTGCGGTGAGCTTGTTCTCGCTGAGTGTTGCGGTGCGGATCATGTCAGCTCCTCCGTGCTGCGTCGAGTTGGAACTCCTCGCGGAGGGAGTCCCAGAGCTGGCCGTAAATGGCCTGGTACTCGGTGGAGACCTGGAGCCTCTCGATGTCGCGAGGCCTCGGGAGATCCACATGGATATCGCGCTTGATGCGACCCGGGCGGGCGCTCATGATCACGACGCGGTCAGCAAGCAGGATTGCTTCGTTGAGGTCGTGCGTCACCAAGATGACCGTGGACCTCGTCGCCTCCCACAGCTCGAGGAACTGCTCGTGGAGCAGCACGCGCGTCTGGGCGTCCAGGGCCGCGAACGGCTCGTCCATGAGCACGATCTTCGGTTCGGCCACCAACGTGCGAGCGATGGCGACGCGTTGTTTCATGCCCTGTGACAGCTGGCTCGGGTAGTGGTGCTCGAAACCTGCCAGGCGCACCTGCTCGAGGGCGGCAGCGGCCCGGTCTGCACGTTCGCTGCGCGAAAGGCCGAGGGGCTCCAGGGAGAACTCGACGTTCTTCTGAGCCGTGCGCCAGGGCATCAGCGCGTCGCGCGCCATCATGTAGCCCAGCCCGTCGGGCACCGACGTTCCGATCGAGCGGCCGTCCAGCAGGACCTGGCCGTCCGACGGGCAGACCAGACCGGCCACCATGTTCAGCAGCGTGGTCTTGCCACAGCCGGAGGGCCCGATGAGCGCCACGAACTCGCCCTGCTTGATGTCGAGGTCGACGTCATCGGTGGCGCGCACCTCGCTGTTGGCGCCGTACCGGTGGGAGACCCCCGAGAAGCGAATCTGAAAGTCCATGAACAGCTCCTGTCCGGTGTCAACGCCAGTCATTGCGGGACCTCGCCATGCAGAGTGACGCGGTTCAGGACGCGCTCCTGCTCGCCATAGTCGTGCACGGCGTAGTGCATGGTGCAGCGGTTGTCCCACATCACCACGTCACCGGGGGTCCAGACGTGACGGTAGGTGTTGTCGGGGGTGATCGAGTGCTCGTAGAGGTACCTCAGGAGCGGCACGCTCTCCTCGCGCGTCCAGCCCTCGATGCGGAGCAGGTTCTCCAGGTGCGAGACGTAGAGGGCCTTGCGACCAGACTCGGGGTGCGTACGCACGAGCGGGTGCACGGCCTCCGGGATGTCCTGCTCGTCGACGTTGAGCATCTTGCCGAGCTTGGAGCCGCGGAACCGGACGCGGAGGCCGTCGATGGTCTCCTGCATTGCGGGAGAAAGGGTCTCGTAGGCAAGGTACTGGTTCGACCACATCGTGTCGCCGCCGGCGGGGACGACCACGGCGGAGAGGATCGAGATCTTGGGCGGGACCGCCGTGAAGGGCGCGTCGTAATGCCACGCCTCCGTCGACGATGTCGCCTTGGGGATGTCCTTGATCTGGACGATCTCGGGGTGCCCGTCGAGCGGCTTCAGCATTGCGGTCACCACCGGGTCCCCCCAGAGTTTCGCGAAGTGCAACTGGCTCGCCGGGTCTATGTGCTGGCCGCGAAAGACCAGCAAGGTGCGCTCGAGGAACGCCGCGTGAAGCTGCTCGAAGACATCCTGCGAGAGCGGCACATCGATCCGGATGCCCTCGACGGAGGCTCCGATGGCCCCGGTCAAGGGGCTGAAGTGAATGGTCATCCCTGGTCTCCTACGTTGCTTCGGGCGGGGTGGCTCCGCCGACTGCCCTTCGGGTATGTGGGCCGCGTCACTCAACCTAACAGGGTGAATTATTCTTGTCGACATAATTCTTAAACCGAATCACAATGCGCCGAGTCCGGGCATGCGACAGCGTCGGGCATCGGCTTGCGGCCGACACCCGACGCTGAAAGACGCTGGCATCCTATTGATTTGCGGTCGTTGCACTGACGCCAGGCCGTTTGCCTGTGACCCCCGGAGCGCTCTAGTCAGACCGGGACTTCACCCTTCAATGTCACCCGATTGAGGGCGCGGTCCTGGTTGCCGTAGTCGTGCACGGCGTAGTGCATCGTGCAGCGGTTGTCCCACATCACGACATCACCCTCGCGCCACATGTGGCGGTAAAGGTTATCGGGCCCGATCGAATGGTTGTAGAGGTACTCGAGCAGCGGCAGGCTCTCCTCGCGCGTCCATCCCTCGACCCGCAGCAGGTTCTCGGTGTGCGTGATGTACAGCGCCTTGCGCCCGGTCTCCGGGTGGGTCCGCACCAGCGGGTGCACGGCCTCGGGGATGTCCTGCTCGTCGACGCTCAGCATCTTGCCGAGCTTGGAGCCGCGGAAGCGGACCTTGAGCCCGGTCAACCACACCTGCATGTCCGGCGATAGCCGCTCGAAGGCCTGATACTGGTTGGACCACATAGTGTCGCCACCGTGCGGGATCGTGACCCCAGCCAGGATCGAGATCTTCGGCGGGACCTCCGTGAACGGGGCGTCGTAGTGCCACGCCTCGGTCGCCGACGTCTCCTTCGGGATGTTGGTGATCTGCACGATCTCTGGTTGACCGTCCAGCGGCGTCAACATCGCCGTGACCACCGGGTCGCCCCAGCGACGGGCGAACTCGACATGCGTGGCCGGCTTGATGTGCTGATCGCGGAAGACGAGCATGAGGTACTCCAGGAACGCCTCATGGATTGCTGCGAAGCTGGCGTCATCCAGTTCGTCGAGGCGGACGCCCTCGACGCTGGCGCCAATCGACCCCGTCAGCGGGGTGATCTTGAGAGCCATTGCGATTCCTCCTGTTACTTAGCACTACGCCAGACCAGAGAGCCGGAACCTTCAGCGCCCGTCTTGCGAAGGACGATCAATTATTAGTGTCGACAATAGTAATCACACGCCTCGTTGTTCGACAAGGACTTCGTGACCATTCCTTTGCCCGTAGGAGCCAGCTTGCGTCTACGCCGGTCAGGCCGGGAGGAGGTCCACCGGCTCGATTGCCGCGCGGTGACTCCCGGCTGCGGCCAGGGCAATCCGACCACTCTCGCGCGGTTTGAGACACAGATGAGCCAGGTGTTCCGGTCATCCCGACGCAGCCATGCAGCTGAACCGCCTCCTCGGCCACCCTGACTGCGACGTCGCTGCAGTACGCCTCGGCGACGGAGGCGGCGATCACGGCATCCGGATCCTCAGCAGCCCGGCCGAGACCGTCGTGAGGCGACCTTGACGGTAGTTGCGTGCGCCTTCGCCCTTGCGGGTACGGATCCGATTACGTCGGACGAGGTCCCGAACGTTAGTCGGCGACCAACCGCGCCCCTTCGGCGAATCGTCCGATGCCTTGTTCGCGCTGCCGCCCGATGACATACCGGCCGGGGGCGATGCCGGTGGCTCCGTGCTCGGGGTGGATAAGGTACGCAGTCACTCGGGTGTCGAGGATACCGAGCGCGAGACGCCGGGGGTCGTTCACCGGCGTCGACCACGTGCAAACCCCTTCGTCAGCGACGAGGCTGTGTGGGTTCCCGCCCGCAGCGCTACGCAGCAACTCCACTCCTGAGAGCGGCACGTTCTCCGTCCGCGTCCACGCGGTGGACGTGACGATGCCGGCGACAAGCGCATACGGGATCACGATGAGATCGCCCTGGGCCTGCAGACCGTCGACGACCGGTATGGACACCTCCTGGTCGAGATAGTCGAACACATCGAGGCCGGTGAGGGCAGTGAGAGTGGACAAGGTCATGGGTGCATTCATGCGAGTCACCTTCGATTTCAGGGATTCAGGTTTCGGTCTTGTTCAGGTGCGACGAACGAGGCGGGCGTAGTCGACTCCGCCGAGGCCGTAGGTCCAGCCTGCGGCGTCCAGCGCCGATGAGATCCATCTGGGAACATGAAGCCCGTACTGCCGCCGATGTCCGTCGCGTTCGGAAGAACCGTTGACTGCGAGCAGGATACGGCCACTGCGCCCCCAGCCGTCCGGTGTCGCGTAGAGCCGCAAAGTGCGACCGGCGTTGCCGGGATCGTCGGCTTGGTCGACCAGCGTGAGTCCGGCCGCATCGATGTAGGTGTCCCATCCGAGGCGTTCAATGGCGCATCGGCGGATCTCGACGTTGCGTTCGCGTGCGATGCGTTCGGCAGTCGGGTCGCGAACGACCCAGCCCGGGACGATGGTCCCGTGCTGAACGAACACTGTGCGGCCGTCTTGGAATTCGAGTGCAGGGGCATCCGCGTGGTGCAGCCGGTGTTCGTTGTGCACACGGCCCGGTATGGGTTCGGTATGAAGGGTGGTGGGTCGTTCTGCCATGACACATACGTTGTCGAACGCCCACCACCATCCGGTTGCGCCAGTCAGCGCGATGTTGGCGTCGAGTAGCGCGTCGTCGTGGGAGTGGAATTTCGCGAGGCCGAATCGACGGTACGTGTCGTAGTAG
This sequence comes from Rhodococcus wratislaviensis, assembly GCF_900455735.1. Lineage (GTDB taxonomy): Bacteria > Actinomycetota > Actinomycetes > Mycobacteriales > Mycobacteriaceae > Rhodococcus_F > Rhodococcus_F wratislaviensis. Next base: position 887,763 of record NZ_UAUI01000001.1, read on the forward strand.
GCGACCCGGTGGGCTTCTTGTTGTCCGTACCAGGTGACACCGAGGACAGCAGGGGTCAGAAGTGCCCGTATCGCAGCGGCGACTCCGTCGAAAAGCGTGGTGTGAAGCGAATCCCAGACGGTTGCTCGGATAATCCTATCGGGGCTGATGCCGACGCGGGCAGCATCCTCGGGCGGCTTCACCCGTGCGGCCTCGACCGCCCGGCGCTCGTTCGGCCAGTCGGATCTCCTGCGCTCGATTCGTGCGTCCATGCGTCTGCGTGATTCCGAGAGCATGGCTGCGATACGGGCGGAAGCGCAATGGATTCCGTTGCCATCGAACGACATCGGCGGTGACAAGCCTTCGGCGACGATGAGGTCCGATCCGGCGACGGGAGACGAAACCCACACGAACTCCGGTATTCGTAATCCTGACTTCCGATACAGTTGCGCGACAGCTGATTCTGCCGTGACGCGATCGGAGGGGCGTGCGCACAGCCCGTGCCCGAGCCATACATCACGCACGGCCTCGACGGCGAGAATGAAGTCGGAGGAGACATCGGTGTTCTCGGTAAATTGCGCTCGGGATCGATCCACCGAGCGAAACGGTGCGGCGCTCACGCGACGGTGGCGGTGTCCGCCTTTCCGGTAGTCATAGTTCTAGAGCGTGACACGAGGACGCGGCGCGCGCAAGGCCCGCGACTGACCCCGCACATGACAGAGTCGCAGTGAGCACGCCCAGCGATGACACCGACCACCGGATCGCCGAATGATACTCCGTCACTACTCACGCATCCAACGAGCTCAGAACCTGCTCGAGGACGCCGAACTGGACTTCGAACCAGCCAAGACGATGCCAGCCCTGGTCGTTTCAGTCCGGCAGACCCGCAGCGTGGTCGGCGCATCGGCACAAAACCCTCCGCACGTTTCCTCCACGAGCGCGAACATCCCCGATCGTGACAACACTGAGCGGCGTGCCGATGACACTTTTGCGAATCAATTACCAATTACTCCGTATGCCTTTGCAATTCGTGGAGCACATCGCGATCAGGCAACTCGACGAACAGGCACCAGCGCGCCTCGCCTACGAACAGTTGCTCATTCGATGCGACCGAGCGGCCGGTTACCTCCTCGAGGACGAGAACGCACACGGCCGTGCAGCAGCACTGCACCGACACACGACTGCCGTCCGGGTCGGAATCGCCCGTCGACACCGGCGAGTAGATGCCGAGAGCGCAACACTCCTCGATCTCCAGCGCGCACGGTTTCACCGGCGCCGCCAACCCCGGAGAAACACCGACCCGGCGTGAACGTGCCCGCGCACGGACCTGGGCCTACGAGGCCGACCGGTCACCGGCAGAGGGTGCGTTCGGCGGTTGCGATCAGGGTCCGGGAGACGTCGTCAACGGGGAGATTCCGCCCCGTGTAGAGCTGGTCGAAGCTGTCGAAGCTCGCCAACAGCCAGAGCAGGTCTGCGGCTTCGTCGACGGTGATCTCCGGCCGCAGGACATCCTGCTCGGCCAGTCGGTGGGCGAGGTGGGCCATCCCGCCGGCCCGGTTCTCCTCGATCCGCGCGATGGCCCCGCCGACGGCATCCGCGTCGAGTTGGGCCATCGAGAACAGCGCCCGGAAGACGTCGCGGTGGGCCGCGAACACCCGGACACCGGAGTCGATTCCGCCGCGCAGGTGCTCCCGCGCGTCCGGGTGCTCCACCGCATCCACCACCGCCTGAAACCCTGCCCGGTGCCACCACAGGTCGGTGGTGACTGCGTCGAACAGCCCCGCTCGTGAACCGAAGACGAGGTAGACGGTGGACCGGGAGACCCCCGCCGTGCGGGCAACCTGCTCGACACTCACCGGTGTGGACGGTGCTCGGCGCAGCCGGTCATAGACCGCGTCGAGGATGTTGCGGCGCGTTTCCTCTGCCGCCTCCGCGCGCAGGCGCTGCTCATACTTCCTGGTGGCCACAGCCGTCACTCTAACATTTTCACTTGACACATCGTCTTGTGAAGTTCACGCTATTAATCAAAAGACATCTTGTCCGGCGAAATCGAGAAGAGCCCGCTGCCCTCCCCGGACACCGAGACAACCCAGCCTTCCGACCAAGGAGCTGACGTCGTGAACAGCCCGACCACATCCACCCGTCCGCCGGCACCCCCGGCGTCCACGCCTGTACTCGTGGTCGGAACGGGTCCGGCGGGTTTGACCACGGCAATCACGCTGGCTCGGCACGGGATCGAGGTCATGGTCGTGGAGCGACGTGCCACCCAGTCGGGGCTGCCGAGGGCGGCCTCGGTCAGCACCCGCACGATGGAGCTGTTGCGTTCCTGGGGGCTGGAGCAGGAGATCCGGGCGGGCGGGGTCGAGGTCGAATGGAAGCAATGGGTCGGTCCTACACTCACCGCGGCCGGCGACACTCACCTGACCAGCTTCCCGACCCGGGAGCAGAGCGCGGTCCTCAGCCCGACCGCCCCTGCCTCGGTTCCACAAGATCACCTCGAACCCGTGTTGCTGGACCACCTGCGCTCGTTCGGCACCGCGCGGGTGGAGATGGGCACCGAAGTGGTCGGCCTGGACGGCCGAACCGATGACGTCCAGGTGACGTTGCGCGACGTCGAAACCCACGAAACCCGCATCGTCCACGCCCGCTACCTCGTCGCGGCGGACGGCGCGCGCAGCACGGTGCGCGACGCCCTCGGGATCGTGATGCGTGGGCCGGGGCGTCTGTCCCAGGCAGTCGGGACCGAGTTCCGCGCCCCGCTGTGGGAACTGCTCGGCGACCGCCGCTACTGCATCTACGCCGTCACCCACCCGGAAGCCGCCGGAGTCTTCGTCCCCGCCGGTCGCGGTGACCGATGGGTCTATGGCGTGGAACACGAACTCGCGCAGGAGCCCTCGCCAAGTCTGACGAAGGAGCAGTCCGCCCGCCTCATCCGGCTCGGCAGCGGACGTGCCGACCTGGCTCCGCGGATCGAACGCATCGGGACGTTCACCTTCGCCGCGCAGCTCGCCGACCGCTGGCGGGAGGGTGCCGCGTTTCTCGTCGGCGACGCCGCACACCAGATCACCCCACGCGGGGGCACCGGCATGAACACCGCCATCCAGAGCGCCTACGACCTCGGGTGGAAACTCGCCTGGGTGCTCCGCGGCTGGACCGGACCGCAACTGCTGGACACCTACGAGGCCGAGCGTCGACCGGTTGCCGCGCACAACGTGGCCCGATCGGCCGATCCGCACGGCGGGGCCCGACTCGCCGCACAAGAACTGCCCGCGGACCTCGGCGGCCGAATCCCGCACGTCTGGGTGCGCTCCCGGGCCGACGCTGCGTCCACCCTCGACCTACTCGGACCCGGGCTGACAATGTTCACGAACGGCCCGAGCGCAGCCTGGCAACGCGCTGCGAGTTCCATTCCCGGGCCTCCGCTCGTCGTCCACGACCTCGACGCCATCACCGCTCGCGGAATGGGCATCCCCCGCGGCGGGGCACTCCTGGCGCGCCCGGACGGGGCGCCTGCCGGATGGTGGCCGTCAGGCACCGAACCGGCCGCGGTACTGCGCGACGCGATCCGGGCCTTGCCGACGCCACCCGAGACAGCGGATCGACTCGCGGAAGGCGCCTACGCCCGTTGAGTGGAAGATTCGAGCTCATGCACGTCGTTGGGTGCGAGAGCGACGTTCGAGCATCAGGACGCTGATACTGGCGACAACCAGAACCACCGCCATGGCGAAGAAGACGTCGCGTGGAAGAAAGCCGGCGCCGAGTGCAGACCCGACGATCAACGGGCCGGCGATTCCACCGAGCCGTCCGATCCCGAGGGCCCAGCCGACTCCGGTGGACCGCATTCCGGGTGGATACAGCACAGTTGCGAGGGCGATGACGCTCATCTGCCCGCCGGTCACACACGTTCCCGTCAGGAATGCAGTTCCGAGAAGTGCCCAAGTGCTGCCGCCGCCGATGACCAACCCCAGCGCGGCGACAAAGGCCGCACCACCGAGATAGACAATGCCCAGAGTGCGGAACGGGTTGGTCTTGTCCATCGCGGGACCGATGACGATTGCTGCCAGAATCCCGCCGATCGTGGTCAAGACGGTCGAGGCGATCACGACGCGTGAAGACGCTCCCAGCGAGCCGACGATCGTCGGAAGCCAACTTTGAATTGCGTAGAAGGCCGCCAGATTTGCCGCGAATGCAGTCCACAGCAGGAGGGTGCTCAGGAACCACCTGCCGCGTACCAGATCGACGACCACCTGAACCCTCCCACGATCGGGTTCCTCGACACTCGAGTAGTCGGCCCGAATGACCGCATCCGCAGGCAAGCCGGGTTCGATGCGGCGGAGGGTGGCGTGTGCACGGGCGGAGGCGCCGCGCATCAGAAGGTAGCGGGGCGAATCGGGGAAGTAACGCAGCAGAAGAACGAGTAGCACCAATGGCACGATGCCTCCGATGACGAACATCGCGCGCCAGCCCCAGTGTGGGATGACGATGCCGGAGACGATTCCCGCGGCTACGAAGCCGAGTGCGAACCAACAGTAGATGAACATCACGAAGGACGACCGTCGCCGGACGGGGGCGAATTCGCTGGTCAGAGCGACAAGGCTGGGGATGGCTGCGCCCAGCCCGGCACCGGTCAGGAAACGCAGGGTGATCAGCTGAATCGGGCCGGTCGTGAGAGCGCAGAGCAGGGTGAGGATGCCGAACAGTGCGGTGCACGCGATGACGGTGCGTCGGTGTCCATACCGATTCGCCAAGGGTGACAAAACCAGGTATCCGACCATCAATCCCACGATCGCCGCGGAGAAGATCGGGCCGAGCGATGCGAGGGGTAGACCCCATTCCCGGGCTATCGCCGGCGCGACGAAGCTGATCGCCTGGGTGTCGAAGCCGTCGAGGAACATGACGGCTCCGGCAAGGGCAAGCAGGAGGTAGTGGAAGCGGCCGACGGGTCGTCTGTCGATGACATCACTGACGAGAATCCCGTGGGCAGGGCGCACTGGGGAGCGGGAGAGTTCCGAGTCCATTACGACTTCTTTCGCGTTGGGGCGAGTCCGGTTCGGGGTAGGCATCGCGTCCCCGTGGTGTCCGAGAACGGGACCGCCTCGTTGCCCGATGACGAAGACCATAGAAGTGGATTGCGTTACAGTCAATAGCTGTAACCTATCCTCTGTGTCTACGCTCTACCCACTGCGACGGCCCATCCAGGCCGTTCCAGCACTTCTCCACCACGGAGTGGAGGGCAATCACCGAACCCCCGGTCAGGTCCCACTGGCTGGTCAACCCCAAGGAGAGCACGTGAATGTGCAAGCGGCACTTATCGGATCGCCGTCGATGAGTTCATTCGATTTCGCGCTATCGGTGCTACGAGTCAGCCTCGGTGGCACCATGGCCGCTCACGGTTGCCACAAGATCTTCCTCGGCGGCCGTCTGTCAGGAAACGCCACATGGTTCGAGAGACTGGGGATGCGGCCCGGCGCCTTCCACGTTCGCGTGGCGGCAGGGACCGAGATCCTGGCCGGGGCCGCCCTCGCCCTCGGCCTGTTCACTTCGGTCGCCGCCGCAGCTTTCGTGGCACTCATGCTCGTCGCCGCCTGGACAGTGCACCGCCCCAACGGTTTCTACATCATGGGCTCGGGCTGGGAATACACATTCATCCTCGCGGTGACTGCCGTGTGCATCGCCGTTCTGGGCGCCGGAGAGTTCAGCGTCGAACATTTGATGTTCGGCAGTAATCCGCTCGATGGATGGACCGGACTCGTCGTTGCAGTAGGCGTCGGCGCCGTCGGTGGGATCGGCCAGCTGGTTCTGTTCTATCGGCCGGCGAACGCCGAAGCCGCATAGTTCGGCACCGACCCGGGACCCGCACGCGAAAGCGTTGCGGGTCCTGCCATTCCCGAGTCCACTCCCCCGGCGCCGCCGGAACCGTGGGGAGAAGTATCCCGGATACGCGAAACTACCCGCTCGCCCGAGATGGGCGAGCGGGTAGAGAACTGCCGGACTATGGCGCGCCGTCGTCGCCGTAGAACCTGGCGAAGGACGTCACCGGCTCCCGGCTGGTGCTGTGACCGTTCAATTTGTGTTGGCGGTCCGCGTAGCCCAGAGCCAGGCCGCAGACAATGATGTGGTCCTCCGGGATGTCGAGCTGCTGCCGCAACACCGGATAGAAGTCGATGAAGGACGCCTGTGGGCAGGTGTCCAGTCCGATGCCGCGAGCGGCGAGAATCAAAGCCTGCAGAAAGAGACCGGCATCGACGAGAGCGCCGGCCAATGGGTGACGACTCACGGTCACGATGAGACCTACCGGCGCGCCGAAGAAGTCGTAATTGCGACGGTGGTGCGCCAACCGCGCCTCCGCATCCGTCGGCGCGATGCCGAGCGCGCCCCCGTAGAGGCCTTCACCGAACTGTCGGCGCCGCGTATGGAAGGGCTCCGGCCACTCGTCAGGCTTCGGCTGGTAGTCGTACTCCCGGGTTCGCACCCGACCATCCGTGTCATGGGCGGCCAGCAGGGCCGCCGTGAGGCGGGCCTTGACCGAGCCCGTGACTACGTGAACCTGCCATGGCTGGCAGTTCGAATTGCTCGCTGAGCGCGCTGCCAGTTCCAGGAGCCGTTCGACGACCGAGCGCGGAACCGGCGTCGCCGAGAAGGCTCGAACGCTCCGCCTGCTCAGCAGAGCCTGCTCGACCGTCAGTTGCCTCGCTGCGTTGTTCGACTCCGGGAGCACCTCTGATGCGGGGGTGGTCGTTTCGTTCATGAAACACTGGACCTCTTCCAACATCAGCCGACCGTGGCCGGGGTGATGTCGTACGAGATCCGTCCTGCAGGGAGATAGAACAGCGCGATCAACGCTCCTCCCCTGACCTCCGGATAGTGATGACTGCCAGGACCCGGCGCAGTCCAACCCGCGCCCTGCCAGCCGCGCGGTCCGGCAAGTTCGGCGCCCGGATCGAGCGGTACGACGAGATTCAGTTCACCGTAGGGATGCTGGTGGTACTGGCCGCGGTAGCGGGGCACGCTGTCCATATAGACCGCGGTAACGCTGAAGTAGTTGAGGACGTCGCTCGGTTCGGCGATGCGACTCCGCCGATAGCGCGGCCCGTCGACTTCGACGTTCGCGGCCCACCCTTCTTCGACGCCGTCCGTGATCATCTGCGCAAGGTCGTCGTACAGAGCGGTTCCGGGGCCGTACGTGCTGTTGAGCCAGTCTTCCAGCTCGCCGCCGGCAGTGCGGTTCTTCACCTCTTCGAGGAACGGAATACTGCGCTCGATCAGGGCTTGGCTGGGATTCATCTTGACTCCTACGAATGAGACTCACACCACTCTTGCGGCTACTCGCACAGTAGGACGTAATTACGTTACAGTCAACATCTGTAACGTAACTGCATCGGAAGACATCGCATGCCTCACTCGCCCTCGTGGAGAACCCCTCCTCGAGAAGTCCGCCCACGGTCTCACGCCGCGGCCTTCACCATGGTCGCTGCGATCACTGCCACACTGGTCGGCGCCTCCGCAGTTCCAACCCCGCTCTACGCGATCTACCAGCAGAGATGGGCGCTCTCCACGTCGCAATCCACACTCGCGTTCGGCGTGTACGCCGTCAGCCTGCTGTTGGCCCTGCTGACCGTCGGTTCGCTTTCCGATCAGATCGGCCGGCGCCCCGTCATCGTCGCCGCGCTCATGCTCGAAATAGCATCCATGGCGATCTTTGCCGGCGCAACCGGCCTGGAGTTACTTCTCGTTGCGCGGATTGTGCAGGGCTTCGCGACCGGCGCCGCAATCAGCGCACTGGGTTCTGCGCTTGTCGACCTCGAAGCCTCCCCAGGCCATGGCGCCCGGATCAACAGCAGTGCCCACCCGATCGGACTCGCAGTGGGAGCACTCTTCTCGAGTACTGTGAGCGAGCACTTCCCCCGGCCCACCAGTACCGTCTATCTCGTTCTCCTCGTCGTGTTCGTGGTGGAAATCGCAGCGGCACTGACGATCCCGGAAACCGCGCCGCGCCGACGCAACCGCCCCGTGTCGATTCGACCGCGGGTGACAGTTCCGGGGCCCGCAGTCGGGGCGTTCCTTCTCACCGTTCCGTACGTTGTCGCGGTGTGGGCTCTCGCCGGCTTCTACCTCTCCCTCGGCCCGTCGCTCGCCCACAACGCGTTGCACGTACATACGTCGATGGTCGGCGCCGCGATGGTGGCGACGCTGACCGGAACCGGGGCTGCGTCCATCTTCGTGCTACGCGCTGTCGGGCCACGGACGATCCTGCTCGTGGGCGCCGGGACCCTCGTCGCCGGAGTCGCCACAACGCTCTACGGCTCCGAAAAATCCTCCGCAATTGCGATTCTGACCGGAACGGCCATCGCAGGCGTGGGCTTCGGAGCAGGATTTCAGAGCGCGATCCGCACTGTCATGCCCCTTGTGCAACCTCACGAGAGAGCCGCACTCCTGTCGAGTGTCTATACGGTCGCCTACCTCGCCAATTGCATTCCCTCCCTGGTTGCGGGATCTCTCATCGACCGCCTCGGCTTCATCGCAACCACGAGGATCTATGCGGGCCTGGTGGCATCGCTCGCTACCACCGCCTTCGTCGGACTCGCCTTCCGCCGCAATCGAGCGGACGCGCCCTCGAGTGCGTGACTCGCCGGTGGGCGCCGCCGACGCACCGCTACGTGCAGCCGGCACCGGAAAAAGTTACAATCACCGCCCGTAACCAAACTCGACAAGGGGTGAACGATGGCTGAGAAGTCGGCTGGGACGGCTCCATCGGACACCACGGATGCAACGAGCTCGCGGGGTGGCAGACCTCGTGATCCGGCCCTGGACGACGCGATCATCGAAGCGACACGACGACGCCTGGTATTGGACGGGTACTCGCAAATGTCCATGGGAGACATCGCTTCCGACGCAGGAGTCACCCGGCCCACCATCTACCGTCGATGGCCCGGCAAGTTCGAGCTCGTCGTGGACGCCCTGGACTACGGATTCCGCGCTCAGCGAGCGTCGTACCCGGGTCTCGAACTCGAAAAGTTGCCACCATTCGACGCCTTCGTCGAAGCTGTCCGCAGGGTCGACCCGTGCTATTTCAATCCGGATGCGATGGTCCTGATGGGCAATTTCATGGGCGAGAAGCTACGGACACCAGCACTGCTCGAGATAGTGCGCGAGCACGCGGTCGAACCGCGAGTGAATCTGGTCGAGCGTGTCCTGGAGAATCTGCGCGACCGCAAGGCGGTTCGCGCCGACGTCGATACCCACACCGTTGCAACGTTGTGCTTCGGCGCCTACTACGCAGCCTTCCTCCGCGGGGACACCGACACCGCAGATCTCGCCCACAGAGTCGCTTCGACCATCTGGTCCGGCATCGCCGCATCCTAGGGCGCGGAAGGCTTGGCGCCGCCCGGCAGCCGTTTCCGAAGTGACGAAGCACCAGGTCCGGGTGATGATTTGGGTATCCCACCCGAGGTGGGGAGAGGGCCCGCCCCTCTGTTGGAGATCACTCATCGGGCAGCACCAGAACGTTTGCTGTCGTCGTGTGTCCGCAACAGAAAGGGGTCCACACGGTCCAGCCTGAAGTCCTGATCGCCCTGGACAGGAGTCCCCGGCATCGGTCCGGGGACTCCCCCGGATCTGTAGCCATCATTCTTCCGGCGATTCCGCACAGACCGGATGGCGTGAGAAGAAGTCCTTCAGGCCCCGCGCCAATGCCGTGGGATTCTGCACCATCAGAAGGTGCCCGGCCTCCGGCACGGAGAGTCGCTCGGCCCGCGGGAACCAGGACTGCACGAGGTCGCTTCCTTCGACGAACCGCGGGGCGCTCTCGGCGCCGAGCACATTGAGCACCGGCCGCGTGATGCGCCCGGCCTCCCCTGCTCCAAAACTCCACTGCTGCACGGCCGGCATCTCAGCGTGGAAGAACAAGTCAGCTTCGTCGAGCGCCTCGTCGAAGGCGTGTGGAATCACCCGATCCAGCACGACACGATAGCCGTCGCCGCACACATGGCGCAGGAACCCGTCCACCGCGGCGGCCTTGTCACCTGCTCTGTACGCAGCGATGACCGGCTGCAGCGCAGCAGTGACCTGCTCCGAGCTGGGGATCCCCCGGACTGCGGGTTCGAGCAGTGCCACCGAGGCGACGCGCTCGGGATTCTCCATCGCCAACTGGAGCGCGACAAGCGCACCGTAGGAGTGACCCACGACGTGGGCCGCGTCCCAGCCGACATGATCCATCAGCCTGACGCAGGATCCGGCATCTTCGGCGACCGTGAGCGGCCGGTATCCCCCACTGGCGGATTCGGGGAGACGCCGCCGATACCGCAGGGTCGAATACCCCGTCAGCTGCTCGACCAGTGGGTCGTACCACGAGACGAAGGCACTGGCATGCACGAGCACGACACGCTCACCGCGTTCGCGCAGCTGATAGGTCAGTTCGACGTCACCGAGCCACAAACTGTCCACGGCGTCCCTTACCGGATCCGCTCCCTGGTCCCAGTTGTAGTGGAATTGCCCGCGAAGTCAAGGGCCCCACGGCGCGACTCCCGGTGGGTGGCCGCAGAGCCACCCACCGGGTTCCGCCTTCCGGAAGCCACCTGGTACCGGCGGCTGCGACACGCCGCTAGCGAAGTGGGAACCCGAGACGGATGAGCGATTCCTTCAGGCGATCCCGCCCGTTCAGCCGCGCCGCGGAGGCGAGTCGGTCCAGAACCCTTTCGATCCAGGAATGTTCGAGCTGCTGCGCCGAGTAGAAGGCGGCGATCCGCCCCTCGTAGGCGTCGACGTGGTCTCGCTGAGCGGGCAGATCGTACTTCTCGTGGTGCAGCACCGCCGCTTGGGGCAGGCGCGGTTTGATCTGGGCGTCGGCGTCCGGATGCGGATGTCCGACGACGAGCCCGAACACCGCGAACACATGGGGCGGCAGACCGAGTTCCGCCGCGACCTCCTCGGGCTTGTTCCGCAGCGCCCCGATGAACACCGTTCCCAGCCCGAGCGACTCCGCCGCGGTCACGGCGTTCTGCGCCGCCAGGGCGGCATCGATGAACCCGATATAGCTGCTCTCGAGGTAGTCGGCTCCCTCGATCGGCGCGCCGCGGTCGTCGGCGAGCTGACGGACGCGGGCGAAGTCGGCGAGCCAGACCAGCAGGACGGGGGCCTCGACGATGTGGGCCTGGCCGCCCGCGAGTGCGGCCAGGCGAGCCTTGCTGTCGGGGTCGCGAACCGCGACGACACTCCACGCCTGGAGGTTCGACGATGTGGCGGCCGACTGCGCAGCCGAGACGAGGACGTCGAGCGTCTCGTCGGCCAGCGGATCGGGTAGGTAGCGGCGGACCGACCGGTGCGAGTGCAGGACTTCCAGGACCGGATTCCACTGCGCGGGTTCGGTGAGGGCGGGGTCCCAGTAGCGCTGCTGCAGCGCCGTGCGGGGTGCGATATCTGCGATGGTCACCCGGACAGGAAAGCCGACCACCGTCTCCCGCTCCAGTGTTAGGCGCACCGTGATTCCTGGGATCCCCCGCGGTCGCGTCGACAACCGCGAACGGAACGCGCGAACAGCCGCACCGACGGCCGCCGGTCGGCGACAATTCGAAGGGTTGCCGACACCTGGTCGGGAACCATGTGATGCACGCGAACAAGGAGTGGATGTGACGGAACGGGTCATCGTGGTGACGGGTGCCGGCTCGGGAATTGGCCGGTCCATGGCGACCGGACTGCTCGATGCCGGACATCACGTGGTGCTGGCAGGACGGGTGCGGGAGACGTTGGACGAGACAGCGCACGGTCACGAACACGCAGTCGTGGTACCGGCCGACGTCTCGTCACCACAGTCGGTGCACAGCCTCTTCGCCGCCGTGGCCGAACGATTCGGCCGCCTCGATGTACTCGTCAACAATGCGGGCACATTCGGCCCCTCCGGCGCGGTGGACGAAATCGAACCCGAAGACTGGGACCGCACAGTCGCCACAAATCTGACAGGAGTCTTCCTCTGCTCGCGCGAGGCGGTGCGAATGATGAAGACGCAGACACCGCGCGGCGGACGCATCATCAACAACGGTTCACTGTCCGCCCACACACCACGACCCGCGAGCGTCGCTTACACGGCAACCAAACACGGTGTGTCGGGATTGACCAAGTCGATCGCGCTCGACGGGCGTGACCACGACATCTGCTGCACCCAGATCGACATCGGGAACGCGGCAACCGCAATGACGGCCGGCATCGGCCAATCCGCCCGTCAACCGGACGGATCGTTGCGAGCGGAACCCACGTTCGATCCGCGGTACGTCGCGGACGCGGTAACCCGATTGGTAGAACTCCCGTTGGACGTCACCGTCCCGACGATGACGATCATGGCCACCGGGATGCCGTACATCGGTCGCGGCTGACCGAACGGGCCGGGGCTTCAAGAGCCCCGTCTACGACCGGCTCGCCCAGCTCGGTGTCGACGAGCAGCAGCGCCGCCTCTCCCACCTCGTCGACACCGGCCTCCGGCGTCCCGGGCCACGCGGCCGCGAAATACTGTAATCGTTCACACGACCGGCCGAAGCCGAAACACCGTTGTCATCTTCTGCGCACCTTGCACATCGAATAGGCTCTCGCATAGTCACTTTGACGTTGACGACACATCGAAGGAAGACCAGGATCATACGACAACCGGGCTGCGGCGCCCCGCGTCGTGACCGACAAGGTCGTTACTCGGGCGTCCTCACCCGCACATTTCCGAGGTACTCGCCGCAAGTAGTTCGATACAAGGAGTCGCACGTGGGCGCTGCGCAGATCGTGTTCTTAGTCGGCCTTGCTTCTCTGATCGTGGCCATGGCGCTACGCAAGAACGTCATGATCCCCGCGGTACTCGCGACATTCGCCACGGCACTTGCATACAGCGGCAGCGTCCCGAATGCCATCATGTCGGTATTCCGGGCCACCATCACTTCCGGCACCGCGCTGTTCGAGATCTTCATCGTCATCGCCGCGGTCACCTCGATGCTCGCGGCGATGCGGGCGATCGGTTCCGATGAGGTGATGGTGCGCCCCATCAGCCGGTGGATGGTCAATGGCCGCGTCGCATACATCGTGCTGTTCGTCTTCACCTATCTTCTCTCGCTGTTCTTCTGGCCGACCCCGGCACTGGCCCTGATCGGTGCCGTCCTACTTCCTGCCGCGATCAAGGTGGGTCTGCCACCGCTCGGAGCCGCGGTGGTTCTCGCGATCTCCGGCCAGGGGATGTCGATCGCCTCCGACTACGTGATCGGTCTGGCACCCTCGATTTCCGCGAGCGGCGCAGGCGTCCCCGCCGACGACATCGCCGACCGTGCCCTGGTGATCTCATTGATCGTCGGTATCACCGCGGCGGTGCTCGCCTACTTCCTGACCGTCCGCCGCAGGATGCGTACGGAGGCAGTTCCGGGGACCGAGCCGATCGGTGGAACCGTGCATCCCCCCGGTGGTGTCGGTGGCACCCCCGGTGGCAGGTCTGCCGGCTTCGCACCGGGCCCGGACGTCGAGGTCTCACCCACCGTGACGGACGTGCTCGACGAAGAACTGCCCGGCTTCGAGGACGACGGAACGAGAATCACGGATCGCCCGACACTGACCCGTGCGTGGGCGATCGGCGTGCCCGCCGCATTCCTCGCCGTCCTGGCCTACATGTTGGTCGGTCGCTTCACCGACGTCGTCCCCTGGGAGGACGGTGGCGGCGCGTCCCTGGTGGGAGGCACGGCGATCATCCTGATGACGCTCGTGACCGTCACCTCACGACGCTCCGAGGCTCTGGAATTCTGCGCCACCCACTTCATCGATGGTCTGTCGTACGCCTTCAAGGCAATGGGAATCATCCTTCCCGTCGCAGGTTTCGTGTACATCGGCATTCCCGATTATTCGGGCGCCATTCTCGGCCTCGACGACGACACCACCGGTCCGGCCTTCCTCTTCGACACCGTGGAACGGGTGCAGCCGTACATCCCCGACAACGGCGTTTTCGTCGCACTCAGCATGCTCTTCATCGGTATGGCGGTCGGTCTCGACGGTTCCGGGTGGGCCGGCCTACCCCTCACCGGCGGACTGGCTGCCGCACTGGCCCCGCAATCCGGGATGGACACCGCGACCTTGGCGGCCATCGCCCAGAACGGCGCCACGTGGACAGGCGGGGGGACTCTCGTGATCTGGTCGTCGCTGGTGGTGGTCGCCGGATTCTGCCGGATACCGGTTGCCGAACTGGTCCGCCACCTCGTCGTCCCGGTGATGGCCGGACTGCTCCTGGCCACCGGAGCTGCCGTCATCATCTGGTAGCGGATGATCGCCGAACACGGTTTCCGTACAACCCCTGACATGGAAGGACACTACGAATGAGCTCGGTCCCGTTCCGCTACGACCCCGCCCGGTGCGCACTGATCGTCATCGACATGCAGAACGATTTCTGTTCCCCCGACGGGTCGCTGGCACGGAAGGGCTTCGACGTGACCGCCCCGGTGGCGATGGCTCCGCGACTGGACCACCTCGTCTCGTCCGCGCGCACGGCCGGGGTCCGGGTGATCTTCGTCCGTACCCTGCACGACGAAACCACCGATACACCCCAGTGGCTCGGCCGCGTCGGCGAGGGACCGGACGCGGCACGCACCGGAATTACCTGCCGCACGGGAACATCCGGGGCAGACTATTACGCCGTCGCTCCGCAGGACGGCGACGTGGTGATCACGAAGAACCGGTTCAGCGCATTCGTCGGCACCAACCTCGATCTCACCCTGCGTTCCCTCGGCATCGACTCCCTGCTCTTCACCGGCGTCGCCACCGAGGTGTGTGTCGAGTCGAGTCTGCGTAGCGCACTGTTTCACGAATACTGGGTCTCACTCGTCGAAGACTGCGCAGCCACCTACAGCCGAACAGCCCACGACGCTTCGGTGTCCGTCGTCGCACAGAACTTCGGCACCGTGATCACCGCCGAGAAACTCGAGACGTTCTGGACCACACTCCCAGGATTGTGAACAGCCGAAGCAGCGCCGGCCGGAAAATCCAGCCCTGACCGATCTGCGGGGCGAGCCTGGAACTACGTCGTTCCCGGTCCCGCGGAACGTCAGGGGTGTGGGCGCATGGTGTCGAGCATGTAGTCGAGTTCGGCGACGGTGCGGTGGGGCGGGAGGGTGAGGATCGGCATCTCGGCGCCCGAGGTGTACCAGTGCTGGAGGTGGTCGTGAGCCGTGTCGGGTGTGCCCCAGACGGTGAGCTCGTCGAGCAGAACATGGGCTGCGGCCGGCACGTCGGTGGTGTCGTGGGTCGGGTTGCCGGCGAGCACGGCCTCGACCGGGTGGTGGTATCCCCGTTCGCTCAGCGAGCGGCGGTAGAGCGAGCCCATGCTGGTGAGGTAGAACGCGATCCACCAGGACGCGATCTCGCGGGCCGTTGCCTGATCGGCCGCGACGGCGGTGGGAACTGCCGGACACACCAAGGGGCGTGTGGTGCGTCCGGATCGGGCGCCCGCCTGCTGGAGCAGGTCGATTCCGCGGGGCAGCCACGACCGCGGGACCAAGAAGGGCGTCCAGCCGTCCGCCAGTTCGCCGGCGAGCTGGATGGATTTGTTGCCGAGTCCGGCGAGGTAGATCGGCAGGCCGGTGCGCGCGGCGACACCCAGCCGCAGGGGCCGGTGGTCGTGGGTCGCCGTCGGGAGGACCCGCTCGCCGTCGAGCAGTCGACGGACCTGTGCGGTAACCGCGCGCAGCTTCGCCACCGGCGCGGTGAACGATTGGTCGTGCAGTCCTTCGACGAGCTGTGGACTGCTTGCCCCCAAGCCGAGGACGAAACGGCCGCGTGAGACCTGGTCGAGGCTGGCGGCGAGCATCGCGAGGGTTCCGGCTGTGCGGCCCCAGACGCTGAGCACACCGGTACCGATGGTGATCCGCTCCGTCCTGGTGGCGATTTCGGTGAGCAGGACGGCGGCATCCTGGCTCCACCCTTCGGCGAGGAAGAACCCGTCATAGCCGAGATCTTCGGCGCGGCGGGCGACGTGCAGTATCACGTCACGGCGCGTTTCCAGTGGGGTCACGCAGATGCCGAGGCCGCGCCGGGTAGCGCTGACGCCGGCGGCGACGTCGTCGGTTGTGTGGGTGCTCATGCGCGGGTTGCCGTCCGTTCTGGTGTCGATTCTCCACTCGCCAGGCGTGCACGCACCGCGAGGCGGGCGCGGTCGAGATAACGCGTGTCGGCGAAGAGATGGAAATACGAGTTGGCCGCCAGCAGTGTGCCTTCCAGCTCGAACGCGAGCTGGTCCGGATCGGTGTCGGTGCACAACTCACCGGATTGCTGTGCCTCGCGTGCCGCCTGCGCGAGGGTCCCCATCCACTGGCGCTGACACTCGGCAACGGCGTCACGCACCGGGCCGGGCGTCTTGCCGTCGAACTCGGCCATCGCGGCGGCGAAGAAGCATCCCCCCGGGAAGACTCCCCGTTCGACATACGACAGGAACGACTCACAGAGTGCGGTGAGGCGTTGCATGCCCGGACCCGACCCGAGCGCCGGTGTGACCACCTCGCGCACGTAACGCTGGCGCGCGACCTCGATGGTGGCCAGTTGGAGGTCTTGCTTCGACCCGAAGTGGGCGAACAGCCCACTCTTGCTCATCCCGGTCAGGCTCGCGAGATGCCCGATGGTGAGTCCGTCCAGACCATCGATCGATGCGACGTCGGCGGCCGCGTGCAGCACGGTCTCCCGCGTCTTGGCCCCTGGGGTCGTGTTCCGCTTCTGTGCCATGAACTCATCCTAGTACAGTACGAACGATCGTGCTATCTTTGTTTCAGACGGCCATTCAGACAGGCCCGAAGGAGAAGGTCCGATGTTCGACGTGATCGTGGTGGGCGCCCGGTGCGCAGGCGCGTCGTTGGCGATGCTTCTGGCACGCGGTGGGCACCGTGTCGCGGTGGTCGATCGAGCGTCGTTTCCCAGCGACACCATGTCCACCCATTTCCTGTGGCAACGTGCCGCGTTCCGATTGCGGGATTGGGGGTTGCTCGATCGGTTGCACGCCCGCGGCTGCGCACCGATCGAGCAGATCACCTTCGACGTCGGCCCCGTGCAAATGTCGGGTATCGGACCTGGTGTCGAGGGGCAGACGGCCGTGTACTGCCCGCGGCGGACCGTCCTCGACACGGTGCTGGTCGAGGCGGCCGTCGAGGCGGGCGCCGAACTCATCGACGGCGTCGTCGTCGACGACGTGGTGTGGGCGGATGGTCGGGCATCGGGCGTGCGCGGCCGTCGCCGAGGCGCCGGCGGCTCGTTGTCGCTGCGGGCACCGCTGGTCGTCGGGGCCGATGGTCTGCACTCGACCGTCGCGCGACGAGTCGCGGCTCGTGTCTACAACCACCATCCGCCGCTGACGTGCGTGTACTACTCCTATTGGAGTGGCCTCGGCGATGTACGCGCGTCGTTCCACGCCCGAACCGGCCAGCTGATCCTGGTCTGGCCCACCAACGACGGACTCACCTGCATCTACGTCGGTTGGCCCCGCCGGGAATTTGCACGCGTCCGCACAGACCTCGACCGAAGCTTTCATGCCGCCCTCGATCTGGTGCCAGGTCTGCGTGACACGGTCGCCTCCGGCCACCGCGAACAACGTTTCGTCGGTACCGCCTACCTACCCAACCAGTACCGAACATCGGTCGGACCGGGATGGGCGCTGCTCGGCGATGCCGGCCACCACAAAGACCCCTCCACGGGGATGGGCATCGCCGATGCATTCCTCAGCGCCGACCTGCTCGCGGAGGCCATCCACAGCGCGCGCGCCGGCCGTCCCGTCGACGACGCACTCGGCGACTACCCACGTCAGCGCGACCAGCTCACCGCCAACGGCTTCGAACTTGCGCTCAACACGGCCCGCCTCGCGCCGCTCTCGAACGGACTCACGGCGTTCTACAGAGCGGCTGCGACCCAACCGGAGGTAGTCGAACGGATCTTCGGCGTCCTCGGCGGGTCGGTGCCCATTCGAGACGTCTACTCTGCGCCGCGCATCGCGTCGGTACTCGCACAAGCCAACGCGTAGCGCGCATTCCTTCTCACGTGGTCGACGGCCGGCACGTCAAACCCGGACATGAAGATACGCAACCACATCCGGCAACTCGAAGCCCTCCGCCAGGAGATCCTCACCACCGAGATCGTGAACGCGACAACTGCTGAGCCTCGCCGAATACCGGCCACCGGTGGAATAATCCAACCAGGAGGATCGTCCACCCGAAGACGACCCTGCAAAACGTCGACCCCGGCCCAGGGCCTCAGGACCGCCCGAGTGCGCCGGGGTCGGCCCAAAGAGGACGGGTGTGGTCGTGCGGCAACCGACGGTGTGCGGACGACACCGACGAACCCACAACCGACACGGAGGGCCCCGATTTCTTGTCGCTCTTCTCTGACATGCGGTAACAAGTCGGAGCCCGTCACCGACGTACTAGATGTCATAGTCAACGATGACGGACCCGAACTGCGGGCGCTGGACTCGGAAGCGAGCAGGCAAATGAACGGACTGCTGAGCACGCCGCCGGAGAAGCACCGGGAGATGGGGTAGTGCCACGGGAGTTGTCCGCGTGGCTCGACACGAGCCATCGCGAGTGACGAGGGCAGGTGAGAAGTTTGGCTAGGGGCATCAAGCGCAACGGCAATCCCGATGCCGATCTCCCAGGAGACGACGCACCGGTGGACGTCGCGGCAGTGCGCCGCGACGACGCTTTGATCGACGCGATCGCCGCCGGCGGTCCCGTCGAAACGGATTCGCCGGAGCAGGACCAGCTCGCGCTTCTGCTGACCAATTGGCGCGCCGACATCGTGGCGACGCCGATGCCGACCGGGCCGCTGCTCGACGACGTGATCGCGGCGATCGACGCCTCGGACGCCCGATCCGCACGCAGCGCCGCCCGCGGCAAGCTCCGCTTGTTGCGACCGATCGCAGGCGCTGCCGCCGCGATCGCAGTCGTCATGGGTGGCGCCACCATCTTCTCGTACAACGCCGCACCCGGCGATCCGCTGTGGAGCGTCAAGTCGGTCGTGTTCAGCCAGCAGGCCGATTCGACCGTCGCGCAGATCGACACCACGTCGCAGCTGCAGGAGGCCGAGCGGCTGATCGCCGCGGGCGACGCGGAGGCGGCGAAGAACCTGCTCGAGGGCGCCGCCGACCGTGCCGGCGGGGTACGTGACGCCGACATGCGCACCGAACTCGACGCGTGGCGTGCGAAGCTCGCCGCGGAGGTCGAGAAGATCGCCCCCACCACGCCGCCTGCGACGACGACGCCCGGTACCACCACCACCGACACGCCGACCCAGACCACCGAGTTGCCGGCCACACCCGGCTCCACGACGGCGCCGGGAGTCGAGCAGTTGCCGGGAACCCTGCCGACGGATCTGCAGATTCCGGGACTGCCGCCCACTTCACTGCCGCCGCTACCCACGACGACGCTCACGCTTCCGCCCGAGACGTTGCCGTCCACCAGCCCTGAGCCCACCATCACGATGGTCCCGCCTCCGCAGCCGCCCCTGCCTGTCCCGTCCGACAACCCGACCACACAACCACCCCCGCCTACGCCGCCGGACAACCCGACCCCGCAACCGCCCCCACCTCCGCCGCCGGACAACCCGACCCCGCAACCACCCCCGCCTACGCCGCCGGACAACCCGACCCCGCAACCACCGACCCAGCAGCCGCCGCCGGAGCCTTCTTCGGCACCGCTGCCGCCGCCAGTCCCGACCAGCTGAGAAGTCGGCGGCCGTATCGGCGAAGGCCTCGGGACGTGTCATCGTCCCCGGGCAGAGCTGTCGCCACGACCGCGTTTCTTACCGAAGTGCTATCGAGCGGGCCGCCCTGCACGACACGGCTGAGTCATTCACAACAGATGGAGTGATCGCATGACCGACCTCGACCAACCGATAGCCGGCGTACAGCAGCAGGTCCGCCGTCTGGCCGACGTGCGGCCGCACCTCACCACCGCCGCCGTGGCGCGCTGGGATGTGATCGTGTGAGCACGCCCGCTGACCTCGACGAGCAGGTAACCAAGGTCCGGGATGCGCTGCACGTCCTACGTCGAACCCTCCTCGACCTCGAGCGTACCTTCGCAGACCTCGATGCGAACGCGCTCGACGTGGACGCACTCGGCGACCCGACCACGGCACCGGAGGCGTTGGAGAGCGCCGTCGACGCCCTCCGCGCCGCTCAGGACACGCTCGGAATCGCTGACGCCGACCTCGATGTAGCGAAGCGACACACCTCACGGTTGAAAACGCGCGAATGACCGCGGCCTGCGGCGGTGTCCCCGGGCGGTACCGGACCCGTCCCAGGCCAGCTCGTGGCTGCTGGTGGTGCGGTGCACCCGCCGTACACGGCCGTCGGCGCACGAGCCGTGCCGCACCAGTCGTGGCTGCTGCTGCAATCGGCGACGGTAGCTCCTCGCACGCGACTGTTTCGGTAGCGCACCCTTCTGCGAGTGACATGCGTCAGGTACCGAGACTGGTCACGAGTTCGGCTGTCGCAGTATAGGATTGTCGATCTGTTCGCGAAGGATGTCGCCGTGACCTGCATGTCTGGCGAACTCCTGGATCATCAGAAGCAGTGTCCATCGCATGCTGACGTTTCCCTCGCGGGGACTGTCCTTGTGATCATCGAGATCGAAGCGGGACGCGATCTCACGTGATCGTTGGCTTGCTCGCTCGAACTCAGCGATGACATCTGCCAGCGACTCGTCGTCGGCGACGGCGAACGTACCCTCGTCGCGGCGCGAATAGCCATCGCATTCGGATTCGTCGAGCCCCGCCCAGAACCGTTGGAACCAGATCCGTTCAGCGGCGGCGGCATGCTTGATCAACGAGATCGGTGTCGTCAGCGATGCGACGAGTCGTCGGCGAGCGTCGGTATCAGAGAGGCCTCGCACCGTCTCGATCAGTGCCTCACGGTTCCGGTCGAGTGTGTCCTCGATGATCGACCGCTCCGCGCCGGAAGCAATTATGTTGGTGTACATGCGCTTTCACACCATCCTGTCATGTGGTTGGTCAAGGAGCACGCAATGTATCGGTCGGGCTGGGTTACGCAAGACGGCAATCCATTTCGGGAGAGAAGCGAAGCGCCCGGCGCCGAGAAAGCGTAAGAGCATGTGATGCGCTTGCCGTCAGGGACTGTGCGCTCGGGAGTGCCGCAAGAAGGGCCGACGTCGACACCGCACCCAGGCCGTCAGAGGACCTGCTGCTCAACACAGCTTATCGCACACTGGGCGGTAGCCGAAGAACATCAGTCCGCTGGACACGAGAGATCCCGCGACGGCCCGTGTGCGGGCGAGGCCCATTCGAGCGAGCACACGCCGACCGTCCGAAACGCTCGCCATGGGACGGCCGCAATGAGCGGGTCCGTGCCGGTGGAAGCGGAAGGGACACCGGTCACCGGGTGAAAACCCCCGAATCAGCATTCACCGCCGCGATCGGCCGGCGCCGCACCGCCACCGACCAAGCCCGCACCACACGAACTTGCCAATCCGCACCTCCACCGGAAACCACCACCCGATAGGCCCATCCAGTTGAGACATCTTGATGGGCAATACAATTCGACCCATCGATGGCTCTCAGATTGACAATGACACACCCTGATCGGTACGCAGACCGCCGTGATCCCACAGCAACCCCCGCCGGAATGAATGGCACTTTCTTGTCGATGACTATCTCGACATCGAGCAGGCACCAACCCGCATGACATTGTCCACGTCAGGATCGCAGTAGAACGCAATCCAGAACCACAAGTCGGCCCACCGCCCTGCTCCGAGCAGCGGCATGCTTGCCGATACGGCAAGAACTCTCGCCGAAACCGTCGGTGTTACTGCACTGTGTTGATATGGAAGAAGCGGGCGAAGACAGCGAAGTCACGACGACATCAAACGAGGCGGACGAGTGGGATGCGCGCTACAGCGAGCGGGATCGCGTGTGGAGCGGAGAAGCCAACGGCGCACTTGTCGAGGAGATGACCGGCGCACGGCCGGGACGGGCCCTGGACGTCGGTTGCGGCGAAGGCACCGACGCGCTCTGGCTCGCCCGCCAGGGATGGGCCGTGACCGCGCTGGACGTTTCTCGAGTCGCCCTCGACCGGGCCGGGGCCCACGCCGACGGGGAAGACGTGGACATCACCTGGGTGCTGAGCGGACTGCTCGATGCCGATTTGCCCGCGGGCGGTTTCGACCTGGTCTCAGCTCAATACCCCGCCCTGCGCAGTAGCGCCGACCGTGCCGCCGAACGCACGCTGGTCTCCGCCGTCGCACCGGGCGGCATTTTGCTCGTTGTGCACCACGACGTCCACAACGCGGATACGGCGCGCGAGCACGGCTTCGATCCCGACGACTGGGTCTCCCCCGGTGATGTGGCGGCGCTACTCGATGACAGCTGGCACATCGACGTGAACGAGGTGCGGGAGCGTTCGATCAGTGGCGGCGCGGGTGCACACCACACCCACGACGTGGTTCTGCGGGCGCACAGGCTGCCTCACCGAAGCCCTGCCATCGGACACGGGACAGCCGGTGGTTCTCTCTGCGCCAACACAGAATCACCCAGGAAAACCGCGACGGGCACAGCTGCGCCCGCGTCACCGTCCAATGGTCGCGCCCACTCACAGGATCGCACCCGCTACTGGGACCACCGAGAGGCGCGGTGGGTCAAGCATCATGTCAACCGACCCGGAGACCAGAGGCCGTCATCACCGGACTGGGCGAGACGCCCACCCCTGGCGAACGATGATGTCGGCAGCTAGGTAAGTACCTGACCCCACTACCACCGGCACGGCACCTCGATCGTTTCCGACCTCGCGCCACTCAGCGTCAGCGAGATGCGCAGGACCTTCAACACGAACTCGCCCACAAGCCACCCCAGGCCCCGCCCACCTCATCACCGACCCCCTCGACACCGAACAACCCCGATAACAGGATTAGTCGGGGGTGAAGAACAGCTCCATTCCGATGAAGAACCACGCCACCAACGCCGCCATCGGCGCGAACGCGCACACCAACGGCACCGCGAACTGCCGGGCGGGCCGCCACGGAACCGTCATCAACCCGCACGCCACCACCAGCACCGCCGGACCCGCCCAACTCACCCAGTACCCGGCCGGCGGCGGATCCGACCCGAACGAGGTGAACGAGCCGTGCGGATACACCCGCGGCTGCGGAACATTGCCGTAGTGCTGCCACAAAATCACCGCAGGCAGATAACAGAAGAACCCCAGCAGCAGACCCGCGCACACCCCTAGCGAAATCCGCCAACCCCTCGCCGACCCCGCATCTGTCACCTCGTCCACCCGATCCATCATCCGCAGCACCCCGCGCACGGCCTCGATCGGGGTCAGGGGTCCGCAGCAGGGCCTCGCCCACCGTCCGTCACTCCGTCACGGTCGCACATTCACCCAGGAACGGGCGCAACTCCAGCCACTCGTGGATTGGCGTGCCACCCGCACCCGGAGCTGCGGACAATTCGCCGGCCAGCTCGAGTGCCCGCTCGTAGGTGTCGACGTCGATCACCATCCAACCGGCGATCACGTCCTTGGTCTCCGCGAACGGGCCATCGGTCACCGGCGGCCGCCCCTCGCCGTCGTACCGGACGAACGTGCCCTCCGCGGAAAGTGCCTGACTGTCGACGAACTCGCCGGTGCCCTCGAGCCGAGCGGCGAAGTCATTCATGTACTGCATATGGGCCGAGATCTCCTCCGGCGCCCACTGCGCCATCGGCACGTCGTTGACCGATGCCGGCGCGCCACGGTAATGCCGGTGTTGACCCCGATCACCCTCGCGACGTGTCTCGGATACACCCGGGTGTTGGCGGGCGATCCGCTACCTCGCCATCATCCCGCCCCTATCGCCGTCAGAAGGGCATTCAGCGCCCCCGCCTCGGAGTCCAGGATCGCAGGCGCCGCCCACGGCGGAACGATCGATAGACGATCGCCCAACAGAACACTATTTTCAATGATCCGCGATGAGTTCGGCCGTCTCCGCCGGTCTGTTTAGGTATATCTGGTCCATTCGATCTTTGAAGGAGTCGCCCATGCCCCGCACCCGGATCCACAACATGAACATCTCCCTCGACGGCTACGCCGCCGGCGAGTTCGTGACGTTCGACGCCCCGATCGGCGGTGCCGAACGGCTATTCGATCGGTTCGACGGACGCGTCATCCACGGGGTCGACCGGGTAGACGCCCCCGTCACCCTGGACCGCGCCCTGACCAGCCTGTGGAGCCAAGGCATCGGCGCAGAGATCATGGGCCGTCGCAAGTTCGGCCCCCAGACCGGCGATTGGCCCGACGACGGGTGGCGAGGCTGGTGGGGCGACGAACCGCCATTTCAGACACCAGTGTTCGTCATGAGCCACCACCCACACCCCAGCATCGACTTTCCCAACGGAACCAGCTTCCACTTCGTGGACGCGCCACCCCGTGAGGTGCTGCGCATGGCCCAGGAAGCTGCGAACGGTCACGACATCCGGATCGGCGGAGGTCCCTCGACTGTGCGGCAGTTTCTGCAAGCCGACTTGATCGACTTCATGCACCTGGTGATCGTGCCCATCACCCTCGGACGCGGCATATCCCTCTGGGAGGGCTTGGACGGCATCGAAGACCGCTTCACAGTCGAGACCGTCGCTTCCCCCAGCGGGCTTATCCATCAGCTCTGGAACAAAATCCGGCACGACTGAATCCGGTTCTTTGGCCAGTCGGGATCGGTGAGGTTCATGACGGGAATTCACGTCGAGTACAGCTTTGTGTCACCGATCCCGTGTGTGGTCAGTGCCCTTCTGCGCTGACGAAAAGGTGGGCGCGGGTGCCGTCGCTGGTCAGAAGCAGTGTGACTTTGTCGGTGGGGAACTCGCTGTTCGCTGGGTTCTCACTAGCGAGTAGTTGCATCTCCTTGGTACAAGAGAATCCTAGGATTCCCCACTCGAGCGTGGCGACTGCCGGATCGGTGCACTGGATTGGTTGCAGGGGTGGAAACGTCGAGTTGGCGGCGGACAGTTGGGCCGAATTCACGAAGACGGTCTGGGGCCCGTCGTAGCGACCCAGGTATGAGTTCGCACCCGAAAAGACCTGCGATTCGTACATCTGACCGAATCTGAACGTGGACGGGATCTCCACTCCACGGCTCTTCAATGCATCACGGGCAGCATCCTCGTCAATCGAATGAGTGCCCAGCCCGTCGCCGCACGCGGTCATCGCAAGGGCCGCCACTACCACGAGACTCGCCGACCCCGATCCCCATCCTGGCTTGCCGCACCTCACCAATGAATCCTTCGTCATCGTCATCGTCGTTGGCGATCGGGCTCGCAACTCTTTACGAGCTTATCCGGGGAACGAATCCACTCGTCGAACGAAGACCGACACGAGTCGTCGGAACCTTGAACAGTTCGAGCGGTTCCCGGAAGCGGATCCGTGAGCGCTACCGCAGTTGGTCGCGGCGGCGGGTCAGGTAGGCGGTCTCGGCGGTGTTGCCCGCCAGCCCGATGGCTTTGTAGTACGCCGCGCGCGACTGCTGACTAAAGCGTGCCGCGCGCGCACTCACCAGCGAGGAGAGCCGGGACCTGTCCTCGACGAGCGGCATCCTGGCCGGCAGCTCCTATCGTCTGCTGCCGGCCTGACGGGCCGGCATCACTTCAGGTGCCGGGCGAAGAACCGGTTCCCGGCGTCCCCCTCGAACTGCGGAACGCCGGTGTGCCCGCCCATATTGGCGTGCAGCGTCTTCTCCTTGGAGCCGAAAGCGTCGAACAGGTCCAGGGCCAGTTGCCGGTCGTTTCCTTCGTCGTCCCACTGCAGCAGGACCTGCAGCGGAATGGTGACCTGCCGGGCCTCCTCGAACATGGTGCGGGGCACGAAACTCCCGGCGAACAGCAGGGCGGCCGAGACGCGCGGCTCGACCACCGCCAGCCGGATGCCGACAGCGATCACCCCTCCCGAGTACCCCACCGGGCCGCCGATCTCGGGCAGCGAAAGGAGGGCGTCCAAGGCGGCCCGCCATTCCGGGACCGCCGTCTCGACCAGCGGGAGGACGAGCCGGTCGATGATCCCGTCGTCGACCGACTCGCCGGCCTCCAGCGCCCGGTGCAGGTCGGCGCGGGCCTGTTCGGCGGCGGCGGAACGGGGCCGGTCGCCGCTCCCGGGGAGCTCGATGGTGGCCGCGGCGAAGCCCTCCGCCGCGGCGCCCCGGGCCCGGGCCACAAGTCGGGGGTACATCTTGTGCAGTCCGCCGGGGTGGCCGACCAGGATCAGCGGCGCCGGTGCGGGTGGTGCAGATGCGGATCCAGGCGTCCACAGGATGCCGGGGATCTCGCCGAGAGTGAATTCGCGCTCGAGGACACCGTCGCCGAGGCGTTGTTCGGAAGTGAATTGCATTGTCGTGCCTTTCGGGAGTGCTTCGTCAACGGCGCTCCCGGGCGACCCATCGCCCGACCGTGACCCCGAAGGGGAGCACCCATGTCGATACTGCGTTCACGGGTACCACCTCCTCGTTCTCTCGCACGGCCTCCAGAAAAGTAGCAGTGGCCGCCGTGGTCCGCCAACAGGTTTTTGCGGACGCTCCGGGCCCGCCGACCACCCCCGCTATCGGGAGTAGATGGACTCGATGTCCGTCGTGTTGCTCGAGGACGACCTCGCGCTTGATCGATGGCTTTTCTGCGTCCACTCGGCGTCGAGGATTCGGTATTCTTTGATTTGCTCTGCCCTGGAGACCTTCTCGTTGGTTTCGGCGACCGCGGTATCGATTTGGGCGATCAGGTCGCGATTGCGGAGTAACTCCGGCAGTGGCGTGGCGGGCGGGACGCCGTGTCGGTCCTTCCAGCTTGGTAGGGATCGGGATCGAGGGTGATCAGGGCGCCGATGCATGGGCGTGCATCGCCGACCACCATGCACTGGCTGACGAGGGGTGGGCGCGCAGGAAGTCCTCGAGATCGGCCGGTGAGACACTCTTCCCGCGGGCATCGATCCATCTGCACCACAACGTAACTAGCTAGCCTGTCGGTGACCGGCACCCTCGGCACCCGGCACTGCTGACACATCAGCGTGCCGAAGAAACCTTTCGCCGCCGTCGCTGGGAGAACTGCGCTCTCCCATTCGGGACGACCCGACGTCGGCCATGTCATTCGGAGCATGGGCATCAGTCAACCCTCGTAGGCGGCGGCCACCTTCTTCGGCACGCACATGCGCCACGCGTCGACGAGTAGCTCTCGCAGCTCCTCGACGTCGAGGGCATCGAGCCGTACGCAGACCCACCGGAACCGCATGTCGGAGGCGCGGGGCATCAGGAACTTATCGGGCTCCGAGGCCACCAGCGCCTCTCGCTCTTCCCTAGGGAAGCCGAAGCCCATGATCGTGTCGTCCTGGTAGAACGCCGCGTAGACCATGCGTCCCACCCGGAACCTCACCTCGTCGCGTACGAGCGCCTCGTAGGAACGAGGCAACGTGCCGGCGATCGCCCGGGCATCGTCGATCGTCACCCCCATCGTCGATCCTCACCCCATCGGCGGCGCAGCACCTCGGCGGTGCCGTGGTCAGCGGGCAGGAACGCCTCGAGGTGCAGCTCGGCGAGCGTCACGTCGGCGGCGGTCGCGAACGACGTGAGCGTCGTGATCAGCCGGAGGTCGCCATCGGCCGAGCCCAGCTCCAGCGGCACCGCGAAGCCGAGGACGTCGGCCTCCTCGGGCAGCGGCGGAAGGTAGGACTCGAGTTCGGTGAGCAGCGCCTCCAACGCCGGGTCGGGGCTCTGCGCCAGCTGAGCCCGCAGGTGCTCGGTGATGTGCCTGCCCCACTCCGGCAGGTTGCGCACCCGGGGCGCGTTCCCTTCGGGGTGCAGGGCCAGGCGGAACACGTTGACCGGTGGTGCGAGCAACGCGGGGTCGACGCCTTCGTAAAACACCTCGAACGCCCGGTTGGCGGTGACGAGGATGCCGTGCGGCCGCACGACCATCGCCGGGTACGGGAGATGACCGTCGAGAATCGTTTCCAGCGCCTGACGAACCGGGCGCAGCGCCTCGTCGTCGAGCGATGACTCCGGGAATGCCGGGGCGAAGCCGGCAGCGAGGAGCAGCTCGTTGCGCTCCCGTAGCGTGAGCTCCATCGACTCCGCCAGGCGCAACACCATGCCCCGCCCCGGGCGGGAGCGGCCCTGTTCGATGAAGCTCACGTGCCGCTGGGTGGTGCCCGCCCGAAGCGCGAGATCGAGCTGGCTCATCCGGCGGGCCGTGCGCCAGCGCCGGAACTCACTGGGGAACCGCGTCATCACCAATCAATCCTCGCTCACCCCGGGGGATCGATGCCATTCCTTCCAGGGAGTTGCTCACTGTCGGGCTTCGGCTGTAGCCAGCACGCCAACACCCGTCCTGAAGCGTAAGAGAACGACCAAAGTCTCTTGGCTCGGCAACGCCACGTCCCCGGCTGGCATGAAGTGAATTGGAACGCGCGGCGACGTGAGGAGGGACGCGGTCGAGTACAGAACTCGTTGGACGCCACCGTGCCGATGATGACGATCATGGCCACCGGGATGCCGTACATCGGTCGCGGCTGACCGAGCGGGCCGTCAGACACGCTGCCGAGAAAGCGGTTGCCCCTTACACACCCGGGATGTCGGAGATCCGGACGTCGTCGGTGTTCAGGTCGCGCAGCACCTCGCTGCGCACCGAATCGAGGTAGCCGATGTGAGTCGCGAATGCCTCACGGGCCTTTACCGGGTCGCCGGTGGCGATCGCCTGATACATGCCCTCGTGCTGTTCCATCACCAGGCGTCGATCCAATCGATCGACGAAGACACGGTTGGTCACCGGGCGGATCAGGTGCACCGAGGTCATCGCCAACTCCAGGATCGGGTTGTGCGCCGCCCGGGTGATCGCGGTGTGAAATTCCAGGTCCAGGCCGAGCCACTCCTCGATGTCCATCTCGAAATCTCGCGACGCCAGCACCGGCCTCCAAATGGCCTCGAGGTCTCCTTCGGTGTGGCGCTGCGCCGCCATCGCGACACTGAATTCCTCCAGCACCCGGCGCGCTTCGTCCACGTCGTGCACGGTGACGTCGCCGGCGCGGAACCAGAGGCGGATGGCATCGCCGAGCAACTCGGCGATGTCGTCCGAGTCCGGGACGGCCACATAGGTGCCGCCTCCGACGCCGCCGCGGACCGATGTGAGCAAACCGGTCGCGGTCAGCAGTTTGAGGGCCTCGCGGGCGGTGTTGCGCGACACGTCGAACGTGTCCGCGAGATCGAGTTCAGTGGGCAGCCGCTCCCCCGGGACCCAGACGCCGTCGGCGATCGCCGACCTGAGCTGCCTCGCGATCTGCCCCGAGGCGTCCTTACGGGTCAGCGCCTTCGGCCTGAACGCTCGATCCATTGCGGGACACCTCTCCGTTGCCTGATGTTGTGCTCTGCATTACAGTAACGCCCAACGTTCAATGTCCAACATTGAACGTTGACCGAAATCCCGCCCACACACCTCGACAAACAACCCAACCGCCGCCCCGGCCCGCGCGCCGGGCACCACGGAAGTGACCACAGATGAGCCTCGATTGGGATATCCAAGAAGCCACCATCGACAGCGTTCAGCAGGCCTATCGCAACGGCACCGCAACGACGCGCGACGTCGTCCAGGCGTACCTCGACCGCATCGCGGCTCTCGACCAGGACGGGCCTCGACTGAACTCGGTCATCACCGTGTCCGACACAGCCCTCGACGACGCCGACGTGCTCGACCGCTCCTTCGCTCTGACCGGGGAGCTGGCAGGGCCCCTCCACGGAGTGCCCGTCCTGGTGAAGGATCAGGCCGCGACCGCAGGGATGCGCACTACCTTCGGCAACAAGAACGCCGCGAACTACGTGCCAACCGAGGACGCAACCGCGATCAAGAAGCTCAAGGCCGCCGGCGCGATCATCCTCGGCAAGACGACGATGCCCGACTTCGCCACTTCATGGTTCTCGACCTCCTCCGTCTCCGGGGTCACCAAGAACCCCTACGACCTGACCCGGGATCCGGGCGGATCCAGCAGCGGTTCCGGAGCAGCCATCGCGGCAAATCTCGCCCTCGTCGGTATCGGAGAGGACACCGGCGGCTCGATCCGTCTCCCCGCCTCGTTCTGCAACCTCGTCGGCTTCCGCGTCACACCCGGCATGATCAGCCGCAACGGCATGTCGCCCCTGGTGGTACCGCAAGACACTGCTGGCCCGATGACCCGAACCGTGACCGACGCCGCCAAACTCCTCGACGTCCTGGTCGGCTACGACCCCACCGACGATTTCACCACGGTGGCTCGCCATCACCGCCACTCCGGTTCCTTCGCCGAGAACATCAAGGGCGCGACTGTGGCAGGCAAGCGGATCGGCGTCCTGCGCAGCGCATTCGGCGACGCGAATGATTCGGCCGGATCAGCCGTCAACGAGGTCATCGACAACGCACTCGCGGAGTTGGACGCCGCCGGTGCCGAACTGGTCGACGTCGAGATCCCGAAGCTCGACCACTACGTCTCGTTCACCTCGCTCTACTTCACCCGGTCCCGCAACGACATGAACCGTTTCTTCGCCGAAAACCCCGATATCGGAATCGCCGGTGTCGACGAGGTTCGCCGAAACGGCACGTACGACCCGAATCTCGACCTGTTCGAAGGCATCACCGACGGCCCCGCGGACCCCAAATCCGATCCCGACTATCTCGACCGCGTCCTCGCACGCGAAGAGTTCGCGCGAATCGCCACCGCGCTGTTCGTCGAACGCGCCCTCGACGCCATCGTCTTTCCCGACGTGAAACTCCCGGCGCCCACGCACGACGACGTGCTCGGCGGCCGCTGGACCTGCCTGACCTATCCGACGAACACCGTCATCGCTTCCCAACTGCACTTTCCCGCAGTCTCCGTCCCTGCCGGATTCACGGCAGACGGACTCCCGGTCGGTCTGGAGATCATGTCCACCCGCTTCGAAGAAACGACACTGCTCCAGGTCGCCCGCGGCGTCGAACTCGCCGTCGGTGCGCGCAGGGCACCCTCCCTGGATGTTCCCACGGGAACGGACGCCTGATGTCCATCACCCTCAACTCGGACATGGGCGAAGCCTTCGGCATTCACACCTTCGGCAACGACACCGCCCTGCTCGACTACGTCGACACCATCAACGTCGCCTGCGGCATGCACTCCGGAGACCCGAGCACCATCGCGCACACGGTCACCGCCGCCCTCGACGCGGATGTCACTGTCGGCGCTCACCCGGGGCTACCCGACCCGGTGGGTTTCGGGCGTCGAGAAATGATGCTGACCGCGGACGAGATCCGGGATCTGATCCGCTACCAAGTGGGTGCCCTGACTGCATTTCTCGACGCCGTAGGCGCACCGTTACATCACATCAAACCGCACGGCGCCCTCTACGGGATGCTCTCGCGCAGCGAAGAGTTGATGGAATCCGCCTGTGATGTCGCCGAACAGTACGGTGTCCCGATCCTCGGCCTCCCCCACACCGCCCATCAGCGCGTGGCCGACCGCCGCGGTGTGGAATTCGTCGCCGAGTTCTACGTCGATCTCGACTACAACGACGACGGCACCATCATCGTCAACCGGACCGCCGCCCCCCATGATCTCGTCCACATCGAAGCCAAAGCACGCCGGGCACTCGTCGACGGCAAGACGATATCGATCCACGGCACCGAGATCGACGTCACCGTCGAATCACTCTGTATCCACTCCGACCTGCACAACGCACCGGACGTCGCGGCGCGACTCCGCACGATGGTCGACCAGCACGCAGGCAATACCTGAGCGCTCCCCTCGGAACGCACCGTGCGGGCGGCACAGTTAGTGCGAGCCTCACCCCGCCCAGTCGACCCGGTCGGCCAGTGTGTGCAGCGACCGCTTCCTGCTCACGTTGGATTCCCCGACCCAGGCGATGCGTCCGTAGACGTATTCACGGAAATGTGATCTGCCGTCACGATTCTGCGAATCGGGTCCGTAGCGAGCGCAATTGAAGAGCAGCGCTCGCAGGTCGTCGTAGTCGGCTCGCGCCGCCTGCGGACGGGTATTGACCACCAGCCCCGCCAGGTGCTGGCATCGGTGTGCCCGCATGATCCGGGTCTTGCCGGGGTGTACCGAGAAGCCTTCGTCCGCAACGATGCGGCCGACGGCGTGGATCAGCCGGTCCGCCGCCAGTTCCGTGCCGGAGAACGCGAGGTCGTCGGCATACCTCGTGTAACCGGCGCGATGTGTTCTCGCGAGTCCGGTCAGTCTCCGGTCGAGCCGGTGTGCGACGAGATTGGCGAGCGCCGGCGAGGTCGGTGCCCCCTGCGGAAGGTGCGCACCCCGGAGCCGACTCGCCGCATCGAAGGGAAGCTGCGCGAGGATACCGGGCGGGGTGGACGTGGTGCAGAGCCCAGCCAGCACTCGTGACACCCGGGTCGGGTAGCCGAGGGCATCGAAGACCGCCCTCACCCGAGTCCGGGAAACCGTAGGAAAGAAGGCGCGGAGGTCCATGCGCACCACGACCTCGTGTCCTGCATGGGGAGCGGCGAAGGTGTGGACGCTGCGGCCTCGGACGAATCCGTGCGCCGCGACGTGGGGAGGGACGCGGTCGAGTACAGAGCGCAGAATCCGGCGCTGCACCTCTCGAAGGCGTTCCTTGGGCGCCTCGAGCAGGCGGTTGTCCGGACGGATCCGATAACGGTAGTGCTGCAGCGGAGTGGCTTTCGTGCGCAGCCATCCGCCGGGATCTGCGAACCAGTCGAGTTCGGCGGGGGTGAGACCGACCGCCTCGGCGACCGCCGCCGTGCGCGACCACCGCGGGACGTCGAACTTCCAGTCACTGCCGGACACCTCGACGACCGTCTCCGGTTGCTCGATCTGCGGGAGCTCGGACAGCAATCGATAGACGCTGTCGACTCCGTCGATCGGCGGGGTGGGCATCAGGTCGTGGAGCCGTGTCGCGATCCGGCCGGCATCCGGCACACCGGTTTCCTCGAAGCGGAGCACGAGGCCGGCTCTGGTCCAGGCCCCGGCGGTCGCCGCCGAGGCGAGGCGACGAGCGATTTCAGGCTGCAAGGCCCGGCCGGCTGTCATGTGTGCGACGGTGCGAGGTGACCGATATCTGTCGTCTGCGGCGCGCCCCGGCACGCGGAGCATACGGTCGCGCGTCGGACGGTGTCTCCGATGAACACTGTCGAGCCAGGGGTTGCCCCTGACGTGGTCGCGGCCGGAACACCGGCCGCACCACTCTCACCTCCGCACCGTCGCACCTCGTGAGAATGCCACATGATCTCTGCCGTGCGGGGCCCTATCGGGACTGGGTTTTCTCTGGGCACAGAGCGACGACGTCGATTTCGACCAGGAAGTCGCCGAGATGCGATCCGACGGTGGTGCGCGCCGGGTACGGGTGCGAGACGAACTTCTGATAGGTCTCGTTGAAACCGGTGAAGTCTCGCGCTGGATTCTGCAGGTGGACGGTGGCTTTGACCACATGCGAGAAGTCCGAGCCGCACGAGTCGAGTACGGCCGCGAGGTTGCGCATCGCCTGTTCCGTTTGTTCTTCGATGGTGGTGCCGACGAGTTCCCAGGTGTTCGGGTGGTGGGGAGTCTGGCCTGCCGTGTAGAGGACCCCATCGGCAATGATCGCCTGGGAGTAGTGCCCTGCAGGGCGGGGTGCGTGCTCGGTGCTGACGTGTTGCCTGTTCATGGGTTTCCTCAGTCCTGAGTGTTCGTTGTTCTCGATGTCGGGCGGGCGGGTGAGCTGTTCAGAGGACCTTCGAGAGGAACGCGCGGGTTCTCTCCTGTTGCGGATTCCCGAGAACCTCGGACGGCGGGCCCGCCTCGACGACGACCCCCTGGTCCATGAAGACGATCTGATCGCTGACCTCGCGGGCAAACCCCAGCTCGTGGGTCACCACGACCATGGTCATCCCCGCTTCCGCAAGGGACTTCATCACGTCCAGTACCTCACCGACGAGTTCCGGGTCGAGCGCTGAGGTCGGTTCGTCGAAGAGCAGCAACTTGGGCTTCATCGCCAGTGCCCGGGCAATCGCAATCCGCTGTTGCTGTCCCCCTGAGAGCTCCCGCGGGTATGCCTGACCTCGGTTCCCCAGTCCGACACGATCGAGGAGCACGTGCGCCTCGGCTGTCACCTCGGCGCGGGATCTGCCGAGAACGTGAATCGGGGCTTCGACGATGTTCTCGAGAACCGTCATATGTGGAAACAGGTTGAAGCGCTGAAACACCATGCCGGCATTCAGCCGAGACCGTGCCGTCTGCCGTGGTTTCATTTCGTGAAGCCGGCCATTGCGTTCCGTGTAGCCGATCAATTGCTGGTCCACGTACAGGCGTCCCGCATCCACCTTCTCGAGGTGATTGATGCAGCGCAGGAAGGTTGTCTTCCCGGACCCGGACGGTCCGATGAGGCATGTCACCGATCCGCGCTCGACGCTGAGGTCGATGCCCTTGAGGATCTCGGTGGTACCGAAGCGCTTCCGGACGCCCTGTGCTTTCACCATGACGGTGTTCATTTCGCCCTTCCCAATGCAAATCGACGGCGTGTGGGGGCTACCGACGCGGTGAATCCGCGCGCGTAGTGTTTCTCGAGCTTGTCCTGGAAGAAGCTCAGGATGGTGGTCATCAGGAGATACCAGAGGCTCGCGACGATGAGCAGCGGGATCGTCTGGTAGTTCATCGAATAGATGATCTGCGCGGAGTACAGCAGATCGGAGATCGCCAGAACGCTGACGAGGGTTGTCCCTTTCAGCATCGAGATCACCTGGTTCCCCGTCGGGGGAAGCACCACACGCATGGCCTGGGGAAGAATGATGCGGCGCATCAGCTGAGGCCTGTTCATTCCCAGCGCCTGAGCCGCGTCGTACTGGCCGTTGTCCACCGATCCGATGCCACCGCGGATGATCTCTGCCATGTAGGCCGCTTCGTTCAGAGACAGCCCGAGGAGAGCAGCCCCGAGTGGCGTGATCAGCGTGTTGACGGAACCGACCATGAACTCGGGTCCCCCGAACGGGATTCCGATCGAGATGGTGGGATAAAGGGCTGCGATGTTGTACCAAAAGATCAGCTGAACGAGGAGCGGGGTTCCCCGGAAGAACCATATGTAGCCCCGCGCGATCGAATTGACGATCGGGTTGTCCGACAGTCGCATGACGGCAAGGAGCGTTCCGAGCGAAATACCGGCGGTCATCGAGACGATTGTCAAGATGATCGTCAGAACGACGCCTCGAAGTATCTCCGGGGCAAAGAGATAGGACGACACGACATTCCAATGAAATCGGTCGTTCGTCGCGACGTTCCACGTCACTGCCACGGCGACGATGAGCAGTGCCAGTCCGAACGTCTGTCGCACAGGATGTTTGAGCGGCACAACCGGGATGGACGTGTCCGGGGACGCCGATACCGCGGACGGAGGAGGGAAGGCGTCTCGCGAGGCCAATTGTTGCATGGTAGGTCTCCTTATTGAGCCGCGTTGACGCGAGCTCGAGTGATCATCGCGGACTCCGAACCGTATTTTCCGAGCACTTCCCTGTACGCATCGCTGGCGATGACGGAGTCCAGTGCCGCGGACACGGCGTCGACGAGTGCGGGTTCCTTGGTCACGCCCACGGCGACGGGGGCGTAATCGAAGGTGTCCGACAACTCGAGGTCGGGATTGTTCGCCGTGGCGTACGAGAGAATCGGGGAATCTGCCAGGACGGCGTCTTGCCGGCCGCTGGTCAGCGCAGAAATCGCCTGCCGCGTGTCCTGGAACTGGCCGGTCTGGATCGGAGGCTTACCGGCGGCCACGCACTCTTGCTCATACGCCGGAATGGTGACGGTGAGCTGATACGAGCCCGTCAGGACGCCGACCTTCCTGCCGCAGAGTGTGTCCTTCGTGACGGGCTCCCCTCCCTTCGCGACGACGATGGCGTTTCCCATCTGCATGTAGTCGACGAAATCCATTGCCGCCATCCGCTTGGTGGTGGGCGTCATCGAGGACACCGTCATGTCGTAGCGTCCGGCTGCGATGCCGGGAATGATGGAGTCGAAATTGACGACCTTGATGTCGACGTCGAGGTTCAGGGCCTTCCCGATGAGTCTCGCGATATCGGGGTTCGTCCCCGTCATGTACCGGGTGCCCTCCGAATAGAACTGGGTGGGCGGTTCATTCGTCGGGATCGCCACCCGCAGTGTGCGGCGTGCTGCCACCGTGTCGGGCAGCAATGCGACGGCCGCGTCGTTCACCGCGAGCGCGGGCGTACTGTCGCCCTCGACGGGAGCCGAGGCCGGTGGGTCCGCAAATTCCTCGAGCCGACCGCAACCGGCCGTGGAGAGGAGAAGGGCGGCGAGTGCGCCGGCACACAGGAATCGGTGAGAGTAGCCTCCGGCACGACTTGTCATGACGAGGACTTCTGCTTCCGCGCGGTCTGCGTTCCGGTGTACGCGTTCGTCGAGGCGGCGAAGGCGGCGTGGCGGTTGCGCACGAGCGACGGTCCGTTGTCCTGCAGTTCCTTGATGCTCGAGACCCCCAGCAGCATCATCGTCCGGGTCATCTCCTCCGCGAAGATCCGCAGCACGTGCGCGACACCCTCCTCACCCGCCGCCGCGAGGCCGTAGAGGTACGGGCGTCCGATCGCACACGCATTCGCCCCCAGCGCCAGAGCCTTGATCACGTCCGAGCCGCGGCGAATGCCACCGTCGACGATGATCTCGACCCGACCGTTCACGCGGTCGACGATCTCCGGCAGAACGTCCATCGGGGAGGCCATGTGATCGAGTTGCCTGCCGCCGTGGTTGCTGACCTGGATGGCGTCGATCCCGATGTCAGCGGCGATCGCCGCGTCGTCGGCGCTGACGCACCCCTTGAGGACGATCGGACCGCTCCATCGGGAGCGTAGGTCGCAGAGGGTGTCCCAGTCGGTGGGCTCGTAGGAACCCGACAGCAGGGTTCGCCACATATCCGGCGTGCTCGCCAGCGGCCCTTCCGCGATGGTCCCGTCGAGATTGGGGAAGGCGATCGCGTCGTTGCGCAGAAACCCCCACGCCCACGCGGGATGTAGTGCCCCTTCGATGACCGTCCGCGGCTTCAGGGACGGAGGTGCCGTGAAGCCGTTGCGGTAGTCGCGTTCGCGATGGCCGATCGCTCGGCAATCGACGTTGACCAGTAAGGCCTCGTATCCCGCGTCCGCTGTCCGGTCGAGCATCGCCTGGAGCATGCCCTTGTCCGCCATCGGTTCGATGTTGAACCAGCGACGAAGGCCCGGGGTCTGCGCGCTGACCAGTTCCATCGGCGTCGTACTCAGGTGTGCCAGACCATATGGGACATTCGCGGCGAGAGCAGCACGCGCCGCACCGAGTTCGCCCTCCGGGTGAAAGAGCCGAGTTCCCCCGGTGGGAGAGAGCATCAACGGCATGGATACCGGCTCGCCCAGGAGTGTCGACGCCAAGTCGAGGTTCTCCACCGCACCCCACCGTGGCACGAAGGACCAGTCGTCGAACGAGGCACGATTGCGGCGGACCGACGCTTCGTCTTCCCCGCCGCCCTCGATGTAGTCGAGGATGCTCAGCGGGAGACGTGCGGCGGCCATCTTGCGTACGTCTTCGATGCTGTGGCATCGCCGTGCGAGCCGTTGTGACACGGACCGAGCGGGGCCCTCGACATTCACTAACGACTTGATATCTCTGAGTTTCATGGGGGCTCCTCGAAATGGTGCTGACACCCGGTGCGTGGGGTGAACCAATAGTGATCCAGACCTCACCTAGTTGATATGGAGGAGTTTCCAAGCTCGGATTCTTTGCTTGTAAGATATTCCAATGGACCCCTCGGAGGAGTTGTCGAGGCACGGCGACGCGACACCTGTGCCGATCGCGCTGTCGGCCTGGACCGACCTCGTGCAAGAAGATCTACTGCACGCGAATCCGACGGCAGAGAACCTCCGCCGCCCCGTCGCCGACGTGCAGCTCTACGACGCACTCGACGATCAGGCGAACGTCAGGAACGCAGTCGTCCTTGCGATGGGGGTGTCGTGCGGATCGGTGGGATTCGAGCGAGTACTCGTCCACGCCGCCGACGGCGAGGCCGCCGCCGTGATCGTCAAAGCACGAGGAACGCCCATCGAGGAGCTGCGGGCCGCGTCCAGCCGTCACGACGTTCCGGTGCTCGTCGTCGGAGACGACGCGGATTGGACACGGCTGATTGCGATGGCACGAACAGCGGTCGCGGGCGCTGCGGTCGATTCGGTATCGGGCGTGCGTTTGGGCGATCTGTTCGCCTTCGCCAACGCCGTTGCCTCGATAGCCAATGGGGCCGCCAGCATCGTCGATCCTTCGGGCCGCATCCTCGGATACTCCACAGTGCCGGGCCAGCCGATCGACGACCTTCGGCGAGAGACGACTCTGACCCTGCAGGAGCGGACGCCCCCGGCCCTCGACGCCGATTTCAAGGTCGTCTACGCCTCCACCGACGCACTGTTCGTGCAGTCGCCGAGCGGGATACGGGACCGGCTGGCACTGGCGGTCCGGGCGGGCGGGGAACTGCTCGGATCGATCTGGATCATCGATCCCGGAGGTGAACGCCGCCAATCGGCTCTCGATGCGCTCGACAGGCTGGCGCCACTGGCCGGTCTCCACATGCTTCACGCCCGGTCCGCTTCCGACTTCACCGAGCGCCGCAACGCCGACCTGATGCGGACGTTGATGGACGATCCGGCCCAGGCCTCGTTCGCTGCCGCCCAACTCGGACTCGAGTTCACCGATGGATTCGCCATTGCGGCCTTCGCTCTCACCCACCCGAACACCGGCAGCCTCGACGCCATGCGTGAGCAGCATCGGCTACTTCAACTCGTGACCGTCACGTGCAACGTCCAGTTCCGCAGTGCATACAGTGCCCTGATCGACTCGGTCGTGTATGCGTTGCTGCCCTGTGCAGGCGAGTCTCCCCGTGCAGCCCACCGTCGGGTGATTCGTGACATCGGCTCCTATGCGACGACGATCAGCGCGCATCCCGTTGTCGCCGCAGTGGGCGGTATCGCCGAGCAGATCGGCGAGCTACCCCGATCCCGGACCGAGGCGGTGCGGACATTGCAGTACCTGATGCACCAACAGTCGGTCACGAGAGAGAATCCGACTCTGCACCCCCCGGCAGCGGCAGTGTTCGAAGACTATTGGACCGAGCTCAACCTGCTGGAGATCGGCACGTACATAGCCGAGAAGCATCTCGGCAGGTTCGACGTCATCGATGCGATCCGGGCATATGACGCCGCCCATCACACCGACTTCCTGATCACTTTGCGTGCCTACTTCGATTCGAACGCGAGCGTGTCCACAGCGGCCGACCGAATGCATGTCCACGGCAATACCATTCGGTACCGGATCACCCGCGTCGCCGAGGAGTTCGGTATCGACTTCGACAATCCGACCACGCGTCTATGGCTGTGGCTCCGACTCGTTTCTGCAGATCTCAGGTGAGGGGGCGCATCCGGGGTGGGTCCGCTCCCCCGCGCTGTACCCGCTCTGGGACGTGACCGTTTCGGCCTGCACCCCGGGCGCCGGGAACGCGAGAATCGTCAGCGCCATGGCGCCGATGACGAGGCCGGCGAGACAGGCCGCGCCACCTACACTCGCGCGAATCGCGTGAAGTGGTTGAAATCTTCGGCCTCTGCGTTGACTCACCATGACGATCTCCGTGTGCTCTTCACCGTGCCGCGCGCCGGCGACGTGGAAGCCAGCATGGCCGCTACTCGTCGTGACCACATCGGCCGAAGTACGCGTGCACATACCTGCTTTCCGATCACCCTGCTCATCCGACAATGGCTCGCTGACGAAACCGGACGGTCAGTACCGCGGCCGCGACTGCAGCCGCCGGAACGACGCGGCCCGTTCTGCGACAGCGCGGCCTCCCAATAGGCGGCTGACAGGCCCCTGCCGCGACCCGCATGTTGCGTGCCACATCAAACGACGATGAGGCCGGTCGAGCAAAGGTGATTCTGGGGCGTCGGCCACGCCAGATCGTCCGGTCATGCTGGTTCACCGAAAAGTCGACTGTCCATCGTTGAGAAACTCACTGCCATCGAGAAATCTACTGTTATCAATCGGATTGAGCGGTCATCGGTAAAATCGAAAGACAGGTTCTGCCACGCACACGGGCTTGTCCACCGCGGTGCAATGCACTATTGCTCGGACAACGATCTGGATGCCGCCGGCGATGTCTTCGACGGTAATCAGCTCCGCGCTCAGTCGGACCTTGGATCCGACAGGAACTGGTGCCGGAAACCTGACCTTGTTCAGACCGTAGTTCACTGCCATCGACGCCTGCCGAACGGTGAGGACCTGCAGGAACATGGCACTGAGTAACGACAGCGTGAGGTAACCGTGGGCGATGGGCCCGCCGTAGGGGCTTTCGGTATTCGCGCGCTCGACGTCCACGTGGATCCATTGATGGTCGTCGGTGGCGTCGGCGAAGGTATTCACCCGGTCCTGGGTGATGTCGAACCACTCACTGCAT
Source organism: Rhodococcus wratislaviensis (assembly GCF_900455735.1). Taxonomy (GTDB): domain Bacteria; phylum Actinomycetota; class Actinomycetes; order Mycobacteriales; family Mycobacteriaceae; genus Rhodococcus_F; species Rhodococcus_F wratislaviensis. The sequence goes on from NZ_UAUI01000001.1 coordinate 928,160, forward strand.
TGGAGTTGGTGTCCGAGAAGGCCGTGGAGGCCGTCGACGTCCTCGACTGTGGTGGGCATGATTACCTGCTCTCGGAGAGTGAAGAGATCGGCGGATGGTAACGGGGTCGACGGAACGATCAGGTGATGGTGACGCCGCCGTCGACCGCGAGAGTCTGTCCGGTGACGTAACCCGCGGCATCCGAAGCCAGCCAGACGAGGGTCGCGGCAAGTTCCGCCGGCTCACCCGTCCGCCCGAGAACCATCCGGGACGCCAGACCGTCGAGGTAGCCGTCGTGATACTGGTCGGTCATCTCGGAGGCGAAGAAGCCCGGGGCGATCGCGTTGACGCGAATTCCCTTGCGTGCACCCCATTGTTGGGCGAGGTCCCGGGTCAGACCGACGATGCCGGCCTTGCTGGCACTGTATGCGGCCTGGGGCAGGCCGGCGGTGGTGAGTCCGAGGATGCTGGCAATGTTGACGATGGAGCTGCCCGGTTGCATCACCCTGCCACACGCCTGGGCGGCCCAGTACGAGCCGGCCAGGTTGATGTCGATGACCGACCGGAACTGATCGGGGGTCTCGCGGGTGGCCGGGAAGGCGGTCGCGATTCCGGCGTTGTTGACGAGAACATCGACGCGGCCGAACTCCGCCATCGCCGCGTCGACCATCGCCGTGCATTGATCCGGGTCGGCGATGTCCGTTGCCACAGCGAGAGCGCCGCGTCCGCTGGCCCGAACCATCGCGGCCGTGTCATGCAGCTTGTCGACGCGCCTGGCCGCGAGCACGACGTCCGCGCCGGCCTCGGCGAAGGCCTTGGCGAACGCGACGCCGAGGCCGGACGACGCGCCGGTGACGATGGCGACGCGGCCGTCGAGACGGAATTTGTCGAGCACACTCATGCGCAATGTCTCCTGGGGTTCAGAACCAGCTGGGGTTCATGTCGAGGGTGGTCCGGTCCAGGCTTGCCAGCAGGTCGAGTTGCGGTGTGACCTTGGGCAGCTCATGGCGGTAGAAGTAGCGGGCGGCGTGGCGCTTGCCGTCGTAGAAGTCGCCTTCTTTGCCGTCGGCTGCGGTGAGCTGCTCGAGCCACATCCACGCGATCACCGTGTGCCCGACCGCCTCCAGGTACACCGACGAGTTCGCCAACGACGTCGTCGCGTCGCCCGCAGACCACAGTGTCGCGGTGACCTCGACGGTCCGATTCCACACGGCATCGAGTTCGGCCGCGTAGCGGGCGGTGTCGCCGCCGATCACACGACCGCGTTCGATGGTCGCGGTGACCTTCGATCCGAGCAGTGAGAGTCCGGCACCGTCTTGCATGGTGACCTTGCGACCCAACAGGTCCAGTCCTTGAACGCCGTGCGTGCCTTCGTGGATCGGATTCAACCGGTTGTCGCGGTAGTACTGTTCGACGTCGTAGTCGCGGGTGTAGCCGTACCCGCCGTGGACCTGGATGGCGAGGCTGTTGGCTTCGAGGCACCATTGCGACGGCCAGCTCTTCGCGATCGGGGTGAGGACGTCGAGGAGCAATGTTGCTTCCTCGGCCGTCGCCGTGTCCTCGGCGGTGTCCTGCTCGTCGACCAGGCGTGAGCAGTAGAGGCCGAGCGCGAGAGCGCCTTCGACGTAGGACTTCTGCGCCAGCAGCATGCGGCGGACATCGGCGTGTTCGATGATCGGAACCGGCTGCGAGGACGGGTCCTTGGCGCCGAGGGGGCGGCCCTGGGTTCGCACCTTCGCGTACTCGAGCGACTTCTGGTAGCCGACGTAGCCGAGGGAGATCGCGAGGAAACCGACACCGATCCGGGCCTCGTTCATCATGTGGAACATATACGACAGGCCCCGGTGTTCCCGCCCCACGAGGAACCCGACAGCGCCGGATTGCCCTGCTGGGGAATGCGTTCCGTCACCGAACGCGAGCAGGGTGTTGGTGGTGCCCCGGTTGCCCATCTTGTGGTTGAGGCCCATCAGCGTGACGTCGTTGCGCTCGCCGACCGCGCCGTCGGCGCCGGGAAGGAACTTCGGGACGATGAACAACGAAATGCCCTTGACCCCGGGACCGCCGCCCGGGATTTTCGCCAGCACCAGGTGCACGATGTTCTCGGTGAGCTCGTGGTCGCCTCCCGAGATCCACATCTTGGTTCCGGTCAACCGGTAGCTGCCGTCGTCCTGCGGCACCGCCCGGGTGGTGATGTCCGCCAGCGACGACCCTGCCTGGGGTTCCGACAGGCACATCGTGCCGAACCAGCGGCCCTCGAGCATCGGACGGACGTAGTCGTCGATCTGCTGTTCGGTGCCGTAGGTCGCGATCAGGTTGGCGTTGGCGGCGGTCAGGAACGGGTAGGCGGCGGTGCCGGCGTTGGCGGCCTGGAACCAGGCCATCGCCGCCCGCGCCACCGTGGCGGGCAGTTGCATGCCCCCGACGCTCTCGTCGAAAGATCCGGCGATCAGGCCCGAGGCCGCGTAGGCGTCGAGCGCCGTCTTGACCTCGTCGATCATGTCGACGGTGCCGTCCGGTCGCATGGTCGGCTCGTTCGCGTCGGCCTTCTTGTTGTGCGTGGCGAAGTGCTTGTGCGCGATGTCCGCACTGAGGTCGAGGACGGCGTCGAAGGTGTCCTTCGAGTGTTCGGCGAAGCGTTTGCGGGAGGTCAGCGAGACGACGTCGAGCCATTCGTAGAGCAGGAAGTCGATGTCGCGCCGGGAGAGTACGTCGGTCATGGGTTCATCCGTTCAGAAAGTGGCGTCAGATGGAGACACCGCCGTCGACCGGAAGGACGACGCCAGTGATGTAGCCGGCTTCCTCGGAAGCGAGGAAGCAGATGGCGTCGGCCATCTCGGACGGGTCGGCGAACCGCGAAATGGGGCCGGTGAGCTCGGCGATCTTCTCCTCAGGAATCGAGGCCGTCATCCGCGTGGCGGCGTTCGGCGAGATCGCGTTGACGGTGACACCGAATGCGGCCAGTTCTTTCGCCGCGGTCTTGGTGAACCCGATGATCCCGGCCTTGGCGGTGGCGTAGTTGGCCTGGCCCCGGTTGCCGTGCAGTCCGGTGTAGGAGGTGATGTTGACGACCCGGCCGAATTCCTGCTTCCGGAAGTGCGGCACGCAGGCCCGGGTGAAGCGGAACGTCCCGCCGGCGTGGACATTCAGGACCTGGTCCCAGTCGTCGTCGGTCAGCTTCCACAGCACCTTGTCCCGCAGGATGCCGGCATTGTTGACCAGGACATCGATCCGCCCGGTTTCGGCGATCACGGTGGAGATGACCTTCTCGACGTCGTTGGTGCTGCTGACGTCGGCGGGGATGCCGACCGCGCCGACCTCACGGGCGGACTTGTCGAGTTCGTCCTTGTCGAAGTCCACCATGAACACGGTCGCCTTGGCGTCGGCGAAGTGGCGTGCGAGTGCCTGGCCGATGCCGCGGGCGGCGCCGGTGACGATGACCGATTTGCCGGTGAAATCGTAGGTGATGTTGCCCATCGAGGTTTCCTGTCTTTGTTGTCAGTTGAGGCGTTCGAGGACCATGGCCATGCCCTGTCCGCCTCCGACGCACATGGTTTCGAGGCCGAACTGCTTGTCGTGGGTGGTCAGGTTGTTCAGCAGGGTCGCGGTGATGCGGGCACCGGTCATGCCGAAGGGGTGGCCGAGGGCGATGGCACCGCCGGAGACGTTCAGCTTGTCCTCGTCGATGTTCAGCTCCCGCGCGGAGCCGATCACCTGCACCGCGAATGCCTCGTTGATCTCGACGAGGTCGATGTCGGAGATGCCCAGGCCCGCGATGGCCAGGGCCCGCTTGGACGCCTCGATCGGGCCGAGGCCCATGATCTCCGGCGACAAACCGGACACCCCGGTGGACACGATCCGGGCCAGCGGGGTCAGCCCCAGCTCGGTGGCCTTGGTGTCGGACATGATCACCAGGGCGGCGGCGCCGTCGTTGAGCGGGCACGCGTTGCCGGCGGTGACGGTGCCGTCCGGACGGAACACCGGCTTCAGCTGGCTGACGGCCTCGTAGGTGGTGCCGGCGCGGGGGCCGTCGTCCTTCGTCACGACGGTGCCGTCGGGCAGGGTCACCGGGGTGATCTCCCGCTCGAAGAAACCGTTGCCGATGGCCTCCTCGGCGCGGTTCTGTGAGCGCACCGCCCACCGGTCCTGCTCTTCGCGGGTGATGCCGGTGATCTGCGCGACGTTCTCGGCGGTCTGGCCCATCGCGATGTAGGTGTCGGGGACCAGCCCCTCCTGCCGCGGGTCGACCCACTGCTGGCCGCCCTGGGCGAGCTTCTCGGTGCGGGTCTGCGCGTCGGCGTACAGCGGATTCTGGGTGTCGGGCAGCGAGTCGGAGTTGCCCGCGGTGAACCGGGAGACGGTCTCGACGCCGGCGGAGATGAAGACGTCGCCCTCACCGGCCTTGATCGCGTGCAGAGCCATGCGGGTGGTCTGCAGCGACGACGAACAGTACCGGGTGATGGTGGTGCCGGGGATGAAGTCGTAGCCGAGCTGGACCGCGACGTTGCGGCCCATGTTGAAGCCCTGCTCGCCGCCGGGCAGGCCGCAGCCCAGGATGAGGTCGTTGATGTCGGTGGGGTCGAGTGCGGGCACCTTGTCGAGTGCCGCCTGGACCATCTGCGCGGCGAGGTCGTCGGGGCGCATGCCCTTGAGCGATCCCTTCATGGCGCGACCGATCGGGGAACGGGCGATGGAGACGATGACGGCCTCGGGCATGAGTAACTCCTACCGATTGACGTGGTGGACGGCAGTCGGTGCGGACCTGCAGCCCCTCAGTTCTAAGCATGTGCTTATTTTCTATGCGCTCGCATATACTGGCGGCGTCGATAGATACCTGTCAACCCCTACCGATTGAGAGGCAGTGCGGTGAGTGCATCAGCGCCTGACGTCGCCAGCGAGGTGGGTACATCCAAGGCCGCCGCGCGTATACGAGCAGCGGCCATCGAGGTCTTCGCCGCCAAGGGATACGGGGCGACCACCACTCGGGAAATCGCCGCGAGTCTGGACCTCAGTCCCGGAGCCGTGTACCCGCACTACAAGACCAAAGAATCGCTGCTCTTCGCGATCAGCCTGGAAGGGCACTATTCGGCGCTTTCGGCGATCACAAAAGCCGATCAACCCACCGCACTGCCGGTCGACAGGCTCACTTCCACCGTCGCTGCCTATGTGGAGTGGCACGCACGCAACCATTCCCTTGCGCGGGTAGTGCAACACGAGCTGCGATCGCTCTCACCCGAACACTTCCAAGCAATCGCGGCGATCCGACGATCGACGTCGAAAGTCTTCACGCACATCATCGAAGCAGGCGATGCGTGTGGCGATTTCCGAACGATCGACACCGAAGCCGCCACCCTCGCCATCACCTCACTCGGCGTCGACGTAAGCCGATGGTTCCCCTCGAACACGCACTCCGACCCGACGATTCTCGCTGAGCGGTATGTGGAGCTGTCCTTGCGGATGGTGGGTGCGCAAGGCGTGTGATGCACGGGAATTACGGAGGCCACCCAATCCTCCCCCGCCCAATCCGGACCCAAGGTCCGTCGGGAGCCGCAGAACTGAGACACTCCACCTGCCCGCAGGAGATCTAACGTCGAGCCAACGATTTGGATCAGTCTCCTGAGGAGCAGAAGTGGAACAGCGAGTTGGAATTCCCAGCGACGGCGAGACATTCACCCCCGGTAGCCATGAGTCGCAGTTGACCCAGCCAGATGCCCTCGCAGCCGCATTGGTCCAGGCTGCAACCGGGTAGTCACAAACTAGGCGGCCTGCGAATCGCCCTTTCTCGGGCGTGTGCAGATCCGCCGGTGCCGTGATTGGTGGCCCGCAAGCCGCGCTAGCGGGCCACGGATTTCAGGGACGCCGGGCGGCTGGACGCGTGGGTGTGGAACAGGAAACGCGACATGGCGGGGGTCACGGTGGCGTCCTTGCGTCGGATGAACAGGGTTTCCGCGCGCGCGTCGGCCGGCGCGAGGTGATGTACCTTCAAGGCCGCCGCCAACGGCGACGTGGTCACCACACCCAGTGGCAGCAAGGTCACGCCCATCCCCGCGGCCGCACATCCGAGGATGCCCTCGAGAGTTCCGAACTCGAGGACCGCCGGGCCCGGCACTCCGTGCTGTTCGAAGAGCCGCTCCAGGCGGGCCCGGTAGGCGCAGCCGGCCCGGAGGACGAGAACTTTGTGCCGCCCGCCGTCGGCCGGTATCGAGTCCAGGTCTGCCATGCGAACGCCGCTCACCAGCACGAGCTGCTCGACGAAGACCTGCTCGGAGACCAGGTCCGGATGCCGCACCGGGCCGCAGACGAAAGCACCGTCGAGTCGATGCTCGATCACCTGGGTGGTCAGCGCGTCGGTGGTGTCGGTCGCCAAGGTGAAGTCGACTCGCGGGCACTCTTCGCTGAAGGAGGCCAGCACACCGGGCAGCCGCAATCCCGCAGTGGTCTCCATGGAGCCGATCGCCAGTCCTCCAGCCGGATCGCGATCGTCGCTGACGACCTGCGTCACTTCCCGCACGAGCTGAGTGATTTGTTCGGCGTACGGCAGCAGACGTTCGCCGGAGTTCGTCAGGGTCACCCCACGGGCATGACGGCGGAACAGTGCCACTCCGAGTTCGTCTTCGAGCGCGCGGATCCGTGAGCTGATGTTCGACTGAACCGTCAGAAGTTCCTTCGATGCCCGAGAAATTCCGCCGGCGCGGGCCACGGCCAGGAAGAAGTTCAGATCGCCGATGTCCATGGGAATTACCGTGTTTCACTCCACAGGTCCCGAACGATCTCCCCTGCGGGGGCCGAACGAGCACTGCGATAGCCGATGCCGGCCCACAGGGCGAGGCCGTGCGGGTCGCCGCTGGCGGCGGCTGCGGCTCGCAGCCCAGTGGTCAGCAGGTGTACCTGCGGATATGCCGCCACCGCATACGCATCGAAGTCGGTGATGAAGTCATTGACCAGGCCACGCGCGGGACGACCGGAGAACGCGCGAGTGACGACGGTGTCGGTGAATCGGGCGTCGTGCAACGCGGCCCGGTGTGCGGGTTTGGTCCCGGCCTCGTCGGCGTCGAGCAGAGCGGTGCCGATCTGGACGGCGGTGGCACCGGCCGCGAGTGTCGTCGCAACATCTGTTCCGGTCGCTATCCCGCCCGCCGCGATGAGGGGAAGGTCGACTGCCGAGCGGGCCGCCTCGACCAATTCCCTCGTCGAACGTGGGTCCGGCTCGGCGTCGGGGTCGAGCGTCGCTCGGTGCCCGCCCGCGTCGACTCCTTGTAGGCATATCGCGTCGACGCCCAAGCGAGCGGCCGAGACCGCCTCGTCGACGTCGGACACCGTGGCCACCACCGCGCTGCCGGCGTCGTGTAACCGATCGACGACCTCCCGCGGCGGAAGGCCGAAGGTGAACGACACCACGGGAACGGCACGCTCGACCGCGAGGTCGACCTTGGCGTCGAATGCGTCGTCGTCGAAGTCGACGATCTCCGGCAGCACCACCTGCCGGCGTTCGGCGAGCGGCTGCAGCCGCTCCCGGTAGGCCTCCACCGCTGCGCGATCGGCCAGAGGGCGGCCGGGGACGAAAAGATTGAGTCCGAACGGTGCGCTCGTCAGCGCGCGGACCGCGTCGACCTCCCGTCGAACCGCGTCGACTGTCTTGTACCCGGCCGCAAGGAAGCCGAGGCCACCGGCGGACGAGACCGCGGCGACGAGCTCGGGCGTGCTCGGCCCTCCTGCCATGGGCGCCCCGATGATGGGAATTCGGAGGCCGTCGTCGAGATCGAACACCGGGATCCTTTCGGTCGATGTGTGCGTGGTCTTTCCGTTCCTCATCGTGCACCGCCGCTTTGCGGAGCGGAAATGCCTATTCGGCTGGATCTATGCTTGGGAGTTATGTCCATCGAACTGCGGCATCTGCGGGCGGCCGTTGCCGTCGCCGAGGCAGGCTCGTTCACCGCCGCGGCGAACGAGCTCCACATCACCCAGCCGGCGCTGACTCGAACGGTGCAGCAGCTCGAGACCTCGCTCGGCGTTCGATTGTTCGACCGGACCTCGCGGGCACTCGCCCTCACCGAGGACGGTGCCGGATTCGTCGAGAAGGTGCGCGTCATTCTCGGCGATCTCGATTCCGCGGTTGCGCTGTACACCAACCGATCCCTCGTCCTCGGCTTCAGTTGGCTCCTCCCCGATCCGTGGGCGCAGCAGGTGATCGACGACGTCGAGAAGAACTCCCGCGCCACCGTCGTTCCGCGTCGCTACGACGACCCCGTCGCCGCACTGAACAACGCCACCGTGGACGCCGCCGTCATCCGCCGGGATGTTCCCGGCGACGAGTTCGTGCAGCACCCGTTGTTCGAGGAGCAGCGGATTGCGGCGGTCTCGACCGCGTCGCCTCTCGCGACCCGCGATTCGATCGACTGGGCCGAGTTCGGAACGCTTCCTCTGGTCATCAATACCCTCAGCGGCACCACATCCGAAGATCTGTGGCCGAACCACGACGGTCCGGTGGTGACGTGCTCGAACTTCGACGAGTGGCTCGAGTTGATCGCCGCCGATCGCGGTGTCGGCACGGTTCCCGAAGTTGCCCGGAGGCGGGTAACCCATCGGAATGTCCAGTTCATCCCGTTGGTCGGTGCGCCGCCCGCGATCGTGAGGTTCGTGTACCGCCGCAACCGGGTGACACCGCTGCTGCGGGTGCTGCGGGACGCCGCGATCCGGCACTCTCCCCCACCCGGCGGTGGCACCGCCGGTCACCACGGCTGACCGTCGTCGTCGTTGTGCAGGCGGAGCCGGGTGATCTCCCGTTCCAGTTCTGCATTGCGGGATCGCAACAGTTCGATCTCTTCCTGTAAACCCTTGCGGGCCCACGTGAGCGATTCCTGCATCCGCGCCTCGCCGTACTTCGGGGGGATGTTCTTCGTGCAGTTCCGGTCGAGGGCCTCGACGTGGACGACGAACGCACGATCGCATCCTGCCCTACCGACCCCGTCCGGTGTGGTGAGAAGCCGTGCGATGAGATCCGGATCGTCGGCACGCTCGACGACCTCGGCTCGTCCGTAGACCTTGACTCTGCTGCGGGTGGGGTAGTCGATGAAGAAGAGGGCCACTCGGTCGTTCTCGTCGAGGTTGCCGACCGTGACGAACTGCTGATTCCCCGAATAGTCCGCCAGCGCAATCGTCGTCGGATTCGGCACGTGCACGAAGCCGGGCGGGCCGCCGCGGTGCTGGATATAGGGCCACCCGGAGGGCGTCACAGTCGCGATGAAGAACGAATCGGTGGCTCGGATCAGTGCAGTGACGCGGGTGTCCAGTTCGTCGGGCAGGCCGGGGTCGTCCTCCTGCGCCCGCATGCGCCCGTACCAGTTGATGCTCCCCGTCGCCTTCTGCCGCTCGGCCACCGGAGCAGTGAACGCGATCGCGCCGTACCGGGTCGGGTGTCTCATGACGAGCACTCGGAATCGATGTGCTTCCACGCCCGCCGGACTATCGGGCTGTCCACTCCACGCCGCAACGTCAGCACGAACACCACTGCCGTGACCGTGGTTACCGCGATGGGGTAGATCAGCCCGGCGAGGACGTTCCCGGTCGCCGAGTTGAGCGAGAGCGCCACCAGAGGAGTGAAGCCACCGAACACGCCGGTCCCGATGTGGTACGCCAGCGACAGTCCCGTGTAGCGGATCTGTGGCGGGAACAGTTCGGACAGGAATGCCGCAGTGGGCCCGTAGACCATGGTGACGAAGACGACCTGAATCGTCAGAGGCACGACCATCTGGATATGGTGGCCGTGGACCGCGGCATCCCGGATCCACAGGAACAGCGGGAGGTAGCCGACCGCCGAAAGCACCAAGCCGCACAGAATGATCCGAGGCCGTCCATACCTGTCGGACATCTTGCCGAAGATGACGAAGAACGGTGTCGCGATAACCAGGGCGATTCCGACGGAGACGTTCGCGGTGAGGAAGTCGATCTTCAAGATCGTCTGCAGGAAGTAGAGCGTGTAGAACTGGCTGGTGTACCAGGCAACTCCCAGCCCGGCCGTGACTCCGAAGAGCACGACGAGCAGCAACGCGAGGGCCGGCCCGTGCGCGACCGCATCCTTGATCGGTGACCGCGAGAGTTTTCCGCTCCGCCGCATCTCCTCGAACACCGGTGATTCGTGCATCTTCATGCGGATCTTCAGTGAGAACAGCACCAGGACCGCGGACAGAAGGAACGGAATCCGCCAGCCCCACGAATTGAATGCCTGCTCGCCCAACCCGACCCGGCAGAGCACGATGACGCCGATCGACAGGAGCAGACCACCGGTCGCGGCGGTCTGGAGAACACTGGTGAGGGCTCCGCGTTTCTTCGCCGGCGAATTCTCCGCGATGTAGACGACTGCGCCCCCGTACTCTCCGCCGATCGCGAGACCCTGCAGCAGCCGCAACGTCACCAGCAGTATCGGCGCCAGAATCCCGATGTGGTCATAGGTGGGCATCAGTCCGAGCATCGTGGTGGCGCCGCCCATGATGAGCAACGTCGTCATGAACGTCTTCTTACGTCCGACGCGATCTCCCATTCTGCCGAACACCACGGCACCGATGGGGCGTACGACGAAGCCCGTGCCGAAGGCGGCAATCGTGACGAGAAGTGCTGCGGTTCCGTTTCCTTCGGGAAAGAACATCCCGGAGAACACGACCGCGAGGCTCCCGTAGATGTAGAAGTCGTACCATTCGATCAACGTTCCGACGCTCGACGCGGTGATGATCTTGCGAAGACTGCTCTTCGCGACACCGCTCGCGAGAGCAGGTGGTGACACGGACTGGCTGGTCATGGGGAATCCTTCTGGGGACGCGCGGGGTGAGGGTTTGCGAGGTCGCACCGATACGGCGCTAGGAGCCGAGCGCCGCCAGCTGGTGCGAAGTGCGGCCCAGGATGGCGGCGGCGGAGCCGACCATGTCATCGATGATCGACGCGACGGTGTCGACACGATCGATCTGCCCGACGACCTCACCGACGATCAGATTCGCGACGTCGTAGTCCTCGGCCTTCACCGCTGCCCGGAATTGCTCCTGCTTCTCCTGAAGCACGCCCCGGAGGCCGGACTCGTCGCCGTGCCATCGGCGAATGAAGTCGTTGTGCAGGACTCGGCCCGTGTACCGACTCGGCCAGGGCTTCTCACGCACGATGTCGAAGGCTCTTTGCCTGATCGTGTCGTCCCCACTCGCCCGTAGCGCACGGTGCTGGGCGGCACGGGGAATCGCCGCCTCCTCGGCCGCCCAGAACCTGGTCCCGACGAGGGCACCGTCCGCTCCGAGCGCGAGGGCGGCCGCCAGGCCTCGGCCGTCACCGATTCCACCGGCCGCCAGCAGCATCACATCCGGTGCCTCCCGCTGGAGAAGGTCGGCGATCTCCGGTACCAGGGTGAACGTCGATCGGGTTCCTGTTCCGTGGCCGCCTGCTTCTCCTCCTTGCGCAGCGATGACGCTCGCACCTACCGCCACCGCGCGGCGCGCTTGCTCGAGATCGTGCACCTGGCAGATCAGCGGGATTCCCGCCGCACGAATCGCAGGCGCATGCGGTGCCGGGTCGCTGAACGAGAGGAAGAGGGCCGCCGGCCGGTAGCCGATCGCCTTCTCGAGGAGTTGCAGTTGCTGCGCCATGGACCAGGTGATGAAGCCACAGCCGACCGCGTCGGTCGTCACGCGGTCGAACTGATCGCGCAGCCAGGACTCGTCGCCGTACCCGCCGCCGATCAATCCCAGCCCACCTGCCTCGGCCACCGCAGAAGCCAATCGCCCATCGGAGACGTAATCCATCGGGGCAAGGACGATGGGATGCTCGATTCCGAATTTCTCGGTGAAACGGTTCTGCAAGCTCACGCTGGACTCCTCCACGAATTCTCCGACGTGTCGCAGTGGTTCCCACGTGCCGCACGTCACACCGGATGGCTATGCGACAACGCTAGAACCGGGCGGAACAGTGGTCCAACAGTTTGTACCGATACCTGCGTTCTCCGGAACAGAACGCTCGCGCGCGCCCCGCAGGACACGTGAAATTGACTGTTCTGCAAAGAATCTGCGCGATCTTGTTCGTTAGCCGTGCGACGGCGAACACGACCATCGATTCTCATGGTCGTTCCCCCTCCTTTCCCCGATCCTGCCGTCGCCCATATCGTGTCGGCGAGAAACGCGGACTCGTCGTGAATCCTCTTCCCGAGCCGCTCACCGACGGGGTGTGTCACTGCTCGATCCGGTCGCCCAGTCCGGCGGCGAGATGGTCGACGAGTGCGCGGATACGACGGGGCACGTGCGACGTGGCGGAGTACAGCGCATTGATGTCGGCGGCGGGGGTGGGGAAGTCCGACAACACCTGGACGAGCGCCCCTTCACGAAGAAGCGGAGCGACGTGCCACATCGAGCGCATGATCACACCGTGCCCTTCCACGCACCAGCGGGTTGTGACGTCCCCGTCGTTGCACAACAGGTTCCCGGCCACCCGGATGGCGATCTCGTCGTTGGCCTCCCCGAACCGCCACAATGCGTAGTCGCCTTCGTTCTCTCGCAGCACGATGCAGTTGTGGTGTTCGAGGTCCTTGGGCTGTGTGGGAGTTCCGTGCCGTTCGAGATACTCCGGGGAGGCACACACCACTCGGCGGTTCCGGCTCAGGCGTTTGGCGGTCAACCTCGAATCCTGCAACGAGCCGACTCGGATGCCGATGTCGAAGGTGGTCCCGGCGATGTTGAGCGGGAGCGGCGAGAGATCGAGTTCGATCTGCACCCGCGGATGTTCGTCGAGAAACTGACCGACCAGCGGGGCTATGTGCGCCCGGCCCAACCCCAAGGTGGCATGCACCCGCACCCGGCCGACGAGTTCGGCATGCTGCTCGGAGATCGATTCCTCGAGCTCCGTCAACTCCGCCGCGATGCCCGCGGCCCCCGCCGCATAACGCTCCCCCTCAGGGGTGAGGGTGAGGCGGCGCGTCGTGCGCTGGATCAACCGCACGTTCAGCCGTTTCTCGATCCGACTCAGTCGTTTGCTCACCGACGAGACCGACACGCCGAACTCGCGGGCCGCTTCGGTCAAGCTCGACGACCGCGCAACCACGTCGAAGAACAGGACGTCTTCCGCTGATGCATCACTGGACATGGTCCCATTCTTTCCTATTTGGAAAAACTGTCTTGCTCATTTGCGGCTTTCCAGGCCGATTGTTGCCTTATAGGCTGTGATCAGTCCCACAGTAGATGGCATCGCGTAGTCCGGTCACTCCGTCTTCCGCGAATTACGCCGCAAGCCAGACATTCTCACCCCAGCAAGGAGCACACGCATCATGGGCGCAACGCATCGGATAGCAGTCATTCCCGGAGACGGAATCGGCACGGAGGTCGTCCCCGAGGGGCTGCGGATCCTCGAGGCCGCGGCGTCGGCATTCGACTTCCAACTCGACTACGAGCAGTTCGACTACGCCAGCGCCGACTACTACACCAAGACGGGCACGATGTTGCCCGACGGCTGGTTCGACCAGCTCAATCGTTTCGATTCGATCTTCTTCGGCGCGGTCGGCTGGCCGGACGTGGTCCCCGACCACATCAGCCTGTGGGGAAGCCTGCTGCAGTTCCGCCGCCACTTCGACCAGTACGTGAGCCTGCGCCCGGTCAAACTTCTCCCCGGCATCACCAGCCCGCTCGCCGGCCGCGAACCCGGTGACGTCGACTTCTACGTCGTGCGGGAGAACACCGAGGGCGAATACTCGAGCATCGGCGGCAAGATCTTCGAGGGCACCGACCGCGAAACCGTCATCCAGGAAACGGTGATGACGCGAACCGGTGTCGACCGAATCCTGAAGTACGCCTTCGATCTCGCCCAGTCCCGGCCGAAGAAGCATCTGACCTCGGCGACGAAGAGCAACGGCATCTCGATCTCGATGCCGTACTGGGATCAGCGCGTCGAAGCGATGGCCCAGAACTTCGCCGATGTCGCGGTGGACAAGTACCACATCGACATCCTCACCGCGAACTTCGTTCTGCACCCGGACTGGTTCGACGTCGTCGTCGCCAGCAACCTGTTCGGTGACATCCTGTCCGATCTCGGCCCGGCCTGCACCGGCACCATCGGCGTGGCCCCGAGCGGAAACATCAACCCGGAGCGCAAGTTCCCGAGTCTGTTCGAGCCGGTCCACGGGTCGGCCCCCGACATCGCGGGCAAGGGCATCGCCAACCCGATCGGGCAGATCTGGAGCGCGAGCATGATGCTCGAACACCTCGGCGAGACCGAGGCCGCCGCCGCCGTCATGACCGCAGTCGAGGACGTCCTCGCAGTCGGCGGCGACACGCTCACCCCTGACATGGGCGGCACGGCCACCACCAAGACTCTCGGCGAGGCAGTGCGCCGCCAGTTCGAAACCAACACCAGCATGGCGTTGGTGCGATCCTAGAGAAATCAGCACCTCCTGCCGGGTGTCGACCCGGCCGATCGGTCACCGGTCGGCACCCGGCCCACCGAATTCTTCGTCGTGGAGGACCTCACCTCCTCCCGGCTCGTCGCCGATATCCGGCGGTTCGCGCATTGATGCGCAGCTTCATCGAGCGTGACGCCTCCGCTCCTTCCACTTGCGGCTAGCGAGGCCGCCACACCCCCCGAACGGGAATCCCATGAGCATCGAGACTCGACCACGCCTTGCTTCATCCTTCCGCCGTCCCCGTCTCGACGGCGTGCCACTGATCATTCCCATCGCCCTGACCGCCATCGTGATGGTCGCAGGCCTGTTCAACTCCATTCCCAAGAACATGATCGGCGGCCTCGCGGTCATCGTCGGATTGGGAATGCTGCTCGGACCGTTGGGAAATCGGCTCCCGATCATCTCCAAGATCGGCGGCGGCGCCCTCGTCTGCCTGATGACCCCGTCCATCCTGGTCTACTTCGGGGTCTTCAACGACAACACCCTCGACGCCGTGCACTCGCTGATGAAGGAAGCGAACTTCCTCTACTTCGTCATCTGCACCCTGGTGGTCGGCAGCATCCTGGGCATGAGCCGCAAGGTCATGATCGGCGGCCTGGTCAAGATCTTCCCGCCGCTGTTCATCGGCACCGTCGTCGCCGTCTCCGTCGGCATCGGCGTTGCCATGCTCTTCGGCTACGACTTCCACCGCGCATTGTTCTTCATCGTCGTCCCCATCCTCGGCGGCGGAATCGGCGAGGGAGTCATCCCGCTCTCGGCGGCATACGCCTCGGCGATGGGCGGCGAATCGTCCACCTACATCTCGCAGCTCATCCCCGCCGCGATCATTGGCAACATCGTCGCCATTATCAGCGCCGGCGTCCTGCGCCGGATCGGCGACCGCAAACCCCACCTCGACGGCGGCGGGCAGCTGGTCAAGACCGGCGACACCGACGACCTGCTCGCCCCGTCCGACGACTCCGCCGATCGGGAGACGAGCACCTCACCCAACTACGCCATGGGTGTGCTGACGATCTGCAGCCTGTTCGTCCTGGGCACCATGCTCGAACATTTCGTCCACCTGCCGGCACCGGTGCTCGTCATCCTCATCTCGGTGATCTGCAAGCTGTTCAACGTCTTCCCGCAGAGCGTCGAGGACAGCGCCCGCGGCGTCTACAAGATCATCTCCGGATACTTCATCTATCCCGTCATGATCGGTCTCGGCATGCTCTACGTGCCGCTGGCCAATGTCATCGATGTCGTCTCCATCGGATACGTGATCACCTGCACCGCCGTGGTGCTCTCGATGGTGCTGGTCGGGTTCTATGTCGGCAAGGCGATCGGCATGTACCCGGTCGACGCGTCTTTGGTGACCGTCTGCCACAGCGGCCTCGGCGGCACCGGCGACGTCGCGATCCTGTCGGCGTCCAACCGCATGAACCTCATGCCCTTCGCGCAGATTTCCACCCGACTCGGCGGTGTCACCACCGTCATCTCCGCCGCCTCTCTCATCCGGATCCTCGGCTGACTCCCGAGGTCCTCGGTCCACTACCAGCAGGAAAGAAGACAGCCGTGAGGGTTCTGGTTGCTCCCGACAAGTTCAAGGGAAGCCTGTCCGCGTCGCAGGTCGCCGACCGTCTCGCCGAGGGACTGGCGGAGGCGGGCGTCGACAGCGACCGACTTCCGCTCGCCGACGGCGGCGACGGCAGCATCGACGCCGCCTTGGCCGCCGGCTTCACGCCACACCCGGTGACCGTGGCCGGGGCAACAGGAACCCCGCACTACGGCCGGATCGCCGTCCACGACGGCACAGTCGTGGTCGAGGTCGCCGACACCTGCGGCCTGGCCACTCTCCCGGGCGGCCGCCGCGCTCCGCTCGACGCCTCCAGCCTCGGGATGGGGCAAGCCATCGGTCAGGCACTGCGCCACCACCCCACCCGGCTGGTGCTGGCCCTGGGCGGGTCCGCCAGCACCGACGGTGGGATGGGCATGCTCGCCGCGCTGGGATTCACCTTCGCCGACGCCGACGGCCGTCAGCTGCGGGCCTGCGGGCGGACCCTGCACCAGGTCCACACGGTCGACGCCTACCAAACGGTGAACCTGTCCGGCATCGAGATCGTGATCGCCGGAGACGTCACCAACCCGCTGACCGGACCGCACGGTGCCGCCGCCGTCTACGGTCTGCAGAAGGGCGCCACCGAAGCCGACCTGCAGTTCCTCGACGCCGGCCTGCGCACCCTCGTGGAGGCGTTCACCCGCAGCGGCTACCCGCACGCACGGTGTCTGGCGGATGCGGCCGGGGCCGGTGCCGCCGGTGGCCTCGGCTTCGCTGCCCTGCTGCTCGGGGCCCGGATGGTCTCCGGCGCCGAGTTCTTCCTCGAACTGCTCGACTTCGACGGACACCTCCCCAGCGCCGACCTGGTGATCACCGGCGAGGGCAGCATCGACGAGCAGACCGAACACGGCAAACTTCTCACCGTCCTGGCCCGCCGCGCCCACCCGGTCCCGGTGATCGCCGTCGCCGGCCGCAACACGCTCTCCCGGAACCGTTGGGCACCGGCTGGTTTCGAGTACATCCATGCCCTCGGCGACTACACCGACCGCAACACCGCCGCCGACCCGGAGCTGACCGGCAAAATCCTCACCCGCATCGGCAGGCGAATCGGCCGCTCCACCACTGCCGTCGCCGCACCTACCGCCGTATGAGCGACGCCGTGAACGACCCGCGATACCAGCTGCCCTCATCCCGTCCGCTGCCCCGTCCTCACGCACTGCCGCAAGCACGCCCTCGCGGCCGGCGAACCCTACGGAGTCTGGGGTGGGATGACCGCCAAGGAACGCGCCCTGCACCCGGCCACCTCGGCAAGGTCGCCGTTCCACCGGTCGGGTCGACCCGCTGACGCCATCGAAGTGGCCCACCGCCGCTCGTACCCCCACTGTGCACAACGAAGGATCCTTGTGACTCTCACCGACATCCACTCGTCACTCGCTGCCGAGGTCGACTCGGCTTCACTGCTGTCTCCGCGCAGGGCGAAGATCGTCTGCACGCTCGGCCCTGCCACCGCCACCGACGAACGCACCCACGCCCTCGTCGAAACCGGGATGGACATCGCCCGCCTGAATTTCAGCCACGGCGACCACACCGACCACGAGGCCAACTACCGGCGCGTCCGCGCCGCGGCCGGCAGCACCGGCCGGGCCGTGGGAATCCTCGCGGACCTGCAGGGACCGAAGATCCGCCTCGGCCGCTTCGCCGACGGCGCGGCGGTGTGGGCGGCCGGGGAACAGGTCCGGATCACCGTCGAGGAGTGCGAGGGCACCCACGACCGGGTCTCGACCACCTACCGCCAGCTCGCCGAGGACGCGCGGCCCGGTGACCGCCTCCTGGTCGACGACGGCAAGATCGCGCTGACCGTCATCGACGTCGACGACAACGACGTGGTGTGCCGGGTGACCGAGGGCGGCCCGATCAGCAACAACAAGGGCGTGTGCCTGCCCGGAATGAACGTCTCCGTTCCCGCCCTGTCCGACAAGGACATCGACGACCTCGAATTCGCCCTGCGCCTCGGGGTGGACCTGATCGCCCTGTCGTTCGTGCGCGCCCCCACCGACATCGACCGCGTCCACGAGGTGATGGACCGGATCGGCCGGCGGGTGCCGGTGATCGCGAAGATCGAAAAACCCGAGGCCGTCGACGACATCGAGGCGATCGTGCGCGCCTTCGACGCGGTCATGGTCGCGCGCGGCGACCTCGGGGTCGAGGTCCCCCTCGAGCGGGTGCCGTTGATGCAGAAGCGGATCGTGCAGATCGCCCGGGAGAACGCCCGACCGGTGATCGTGGCGACGCAGATGCTCGAGTCGATGATCGACAATTCCCGGCCCACCCGGGCGGAGGCGTCGGACGTGGCCAACGCGGTCCTCGACGGCGCGGACGCGGTGATGCTCTCCGGGGAAACCTCCGTCGGCGCCCACCCGATCGAGACGGTCGCGACGATGGCGCGGATCCTCTCCGCCGTCGAACACGAATCCACCACCGTTCCCGCCCTGACACACATCCCGCGAACCCACGGCGGCGTGATCTCGTTCGCCGCCCGCGACATCGGCGAGCGGCTGAACGCCACCGCGCTCGTGGCGTTCACCCAGTCCGGGGACACCGTGCGACGTCTCGCCCGGCTCCACACCCCGCTACCGCTGCTGGCGTTCACCCCGGTACCCCAGGTGCGCCACGAACTCGCCCTCACCTGGGGCACCGAAACCTTCCTCGTCGACCCGGTCGAATCGACCGACGAAATGATCCGCCAGGTCGACACCGCCCTCCTCCGACTGGGCCGCTACCGGCGCGGCGACCTCGTCGTCATCGTCGCCGGCTCACCCCCGCACACCGTCGGATCCACCAACCTCATCCACGTCCACCGGATCGGCGAAGACGACCTCATGAACTGACACGACCGTGCTATCCGTCACATTCCGTTCCCAGGCCCGCACACCCGACGCGGTGACGCCTCACGCCACATGTGCGTCGCGCAGATTCGCTGCCTCCTCCAGGAGGTCGGGGTCAGCGGTCCGTTCGTGGACCACGCCGAGTTCGGCGAGGATCGCGGCCCGGACCTGTTCGAGGGTGACGTCCGGGTTCAGGTCCGTCAGGGACGCCGCCGTGCCGGGGTCGAACTCCAGCTCGAGGGCGGCATTGACATCGGTGAGCACCGCCCGCACGGGGTCGGGATCGGACACCACCAGTTCGAAACCGAAGAGCCACGCCCCGGCGACTATTCGCTGCGCGGTTCCTGCCAGCTTGACGCGGCCTGCGCCGTTCACCGTCCAATCACCGGGGCAATACTCACCAGGCACCGGTCCGATGCGCGCATCGACACCGAGCTTCCTCAGCACCGCGACGAGCCTCGGGGTGATGCGCTGGAAGCGCGGGCGGGCCCCGACCATGCCCTCGGCGTCCCGGGAGATCATCTCCACGACGAGGCTCTGCTCGTGGTAGGCCGCCGCCCGACCTCCGGCGCCGCGGACGACGGGGGTGAATCCGTGTTGCCGCGCCACCGCGGTGGCGGCCGGAAACTGCGCTCGAACAGCGTCCAGCCGCCCGAACGACAGCGTTCGCGCGGGACTGTAGATGCGCACCAGCGCAGGGGCATTCGGCTCTCGCGCGGTGCGACGCAGAAGTGCCGTGGCGAGCGCCGCGTCCATCACGGGATCGTCCGGAAAGTGCGTGGTCAGCAAC
Source organism: Rhodococcus wratislaviensis (assembly GCF_900455735.1). Taxonomy (GTDB): domain Bacteria; phylum Actinomycetota; class Actinomycetes; order Mycobacteriales; family Mycobacteriaceae; genus Rhodococcus_F; species Rhodococcus_F wratislaviensis. The sequence continues at coordinate 947,761 of NZ_UAUI01000001.1, forward strand.
TGCCTGATCGTCATACCGTTCCCGTCACTCCGTTCCGCAACACACTGCCACGACGTCATTGCCGCAACCGGCACGTCACTCCAGTGTCGCCGAGCGGGACGACACGAGCACCCGCTTCGCCGCGCAGCTGCGCGCGACCCCCGGCGCGGGCGGAATGGCCGGGCCGGGAGTCGCGTCGCCCCGCCCGGCAGAACGGACCGCGGGAAATGGTGCTGCCGTGTGCGGATTTACGCCCCTACGGCGGTTCGCGCAACCTCCTCGATACCTGCGGCGTCGAGCTTGTAGTGCCGGTACAGGTGGGTCGGCGGTCCGATCAGCGCGTATTCGTCCTTCACACCGTGCCGGACGACACGTGTGCCGTACCCGTGCTCGGCGACGACCTCCGCGACCGCGCCCCCGAGACCACCGATGACATTGTGTTCCTCCACGGTCAGGACGATGCGGGACCGCTGCGCGGCGCGGGCGACGGCTTCGGTGTCGAGGGGCTTGACGGTGTGCATGTCGACGACACCCGTGGCGATGCCACCGGCGTTCAGTGCCCGCGCCGCCGCGAGCGCGGGATGCACCATCGACCCCGTGGCGATGATTGTCAGGTCGGTGCCGGCGCCGTGTTCGATGGCGGTGCCGATGGTGAAGGGGTGAGTGCCGTCGGCGTAGACGTCCGGGTCCTGACCACGGCCGATCCGGAAATAGATCGGTGCGGGATGATCGACGGCGGCACGGAGCGCGGACCCGAGCTGAGCGGTGTCGGCGGGGGCGATGACCGTGAGCCCGGGGATGCTGCGGGTGATGGCGAGGTCCTCGGTGGCGTGGTGCGAGGTGCCGTAGAAGCCGAGCGTGATGCCGGCGTGATGGCCGATGAGCCGGACCGGCTGCTTGGTGTACGCGATGTCGGTGCGGATCTGCTCGCAGGCCAGGTAGGCCATGAACGACGCGAAGGTGGCGACGTACGGCTGGAGCCCCGTGGTGGCGAGTCCCGCTGCGGTGGAGACCATGTGCTGTTCGGAGATGCCGAACTGAACGTATCGGTCGGGGTGACGCTCCTGGAACGCGACCAGACCGTTCGAATACTTGAGATCGGCGGTTCCGGCGACGATGGGATGCCCCTCGTCGACCAGATCGGCCAATGTGTCGGCGAGTATGTGGAAGCCGGGGGCCCGCTCGATCAGGGTAAGCAGGTGCCAGGACTCGGCCTGCAGGCCGGGTGCGACGCTCATCGGTTGTTCCTCAGTTCTTCGATCGCGTTGATTTCGTCTTGTTCTGCCAGCCAGCCGAGATGCCAGCCGAATTCGGATTCCATGTAGGAGATGCCCTTGCCCTTGACGGTGTTCGCGATGATCACGGCCGGGCGTGTTCGTTCGGGGTCCTCGACGATCGCGCGGAAGGTCGCGAGCAGTGCGCGGACGTCGTGTCCGTCGACCTCGTGCGCGTCCCATCCGAAGGCGCGCCATTTGTCGCCGAGCGGCTCGATGTTGGTCACGGTGTCGATGCGGCCGTCGAGGGAGTGGTCGTTGCGGTCGACGATCGCGATCAGGTTCGAGACGTCGTGGTGGGCCGCACTGAGCGCGGCTTCCCAGATCTGACCTTCGTGCAGTTCGCCGTCGCCGAGGAGGACGAAGACGTTGGAGGGGCGGCCCTGCAGGCGGGTGCCGAGAGCGATTCCGGTGCCGGTCGACAGGGCGTGCCCGAGCGATCCGCTGCTGAAATCGATGCCGGGGATCCGGGTCATGTCGGGGTGGTCGCCGAAGGCGTTGCCGAGGCGGGTGTACTCGTCGAGCTCGGCCGGGTCGAAGAACCCCCAATCCGCCAGGAGCGGATAGAGCGTCGCCGCGGCGTGGCCCTTGCCGAACAGGAAGCGGTCTCGGTCGGGCCAATCCGGCTCACCCTTCCGAAGCCGCATGACGCCGTAGTACAGGGTCGCGAGGATCTCGGCACAGGAGAAGCCGGAGGCGTAATGGCCGGTCTTGGCGATGGAGATGAGGCGGACCGTTTCGAGGCGTGCGAACAGCGCGCGTTCGGAGATCAGGTCGACGAGGTCGTCGTCGTGGTCGGTGACCGGTGGGGTTGGTGTCAGCATGGACGAAAAGTACCAACTGTCGGACGCCTTGTCCATAGAGCAGTAAAACTATTTGATGGACTGTTTGTCCGCTGAGCGATAATCTGAACGCATGGCAAATGACGGAAGTTTGATGTTGGTACGCAAGGTCTCGGAGTTGCTCGACTTCCTGGCCAAGGGGGAGGCAACTGCCACCGAAATCGCGGAAGCGATCAACGAGCCGCGCAGCTCGATGTATCGCCTGCTGGCGAGCCTGCAGGAGGAAGACCTCGTGGAGGCGGGATCGCGGCGCGGCAAGTTCCGCCTCGGATTCAAGCTGGTGTCGCTCGGCTCGGCGGTGGTCGAACGGTTCGACGAACGCCAATTCGCACAGCCGGTCATGGAACGCCTGCACGCACTCACCGGCGAGACGGTGTTCCTCTGCGTCCCCCGCGGTGACCAGGCAGTGTGCATCGAACGCCTCGACGGCAAACGCGTGCAGTCGCTGGCCCTGCGCCTGGGCGGGTCCCTGCCCATGCATACCGGCGCCGCCTCCCGCGCCATCCTGGCCTTCCGGGACGAAAGCGAGTGGGAGGCCTACATCGCCCGCAACACCCCACTGACACGGCTGACCCCCTCCACCCCCGCCGAGCCGTCCGAACTGCGTGCACTGCTGCGGCGCACCCGCGAAGAGGGGATCGCGATCAGCGACCAGGACGTGACGGTCGGCGTGGCGGCGATCGGCGTCCCGATCATCGACTACCAGGGCCGGGTCCGGGCGGCACTGTCGATCAGCGGCGTCCGTGAATCCATCCTCGGAGCCGACGGCGACCGCTGGAAGGCGGAGGTGATCAGCGGTGGACAGGAGATTTCTCGTGCCCTCGGCGTGGATCTCGCCGGCCGGAAGGTCGCGAACTTCGGGTAACGCCGCGCCCTACTCGCGCCTCCCCGCTTAGTTTGTCTCGCCTACTAGACATGTCGTCCGTGAAGTGAGACAGTGGTGAGCACCACAGTCCGTGGTACGACTCACCAGCAGGAAGGCAAGGACATGAGCGGCGAGCTCCACGACCGCGTGGTCGTGATCACCGGTGCAGGGGGCGGCATCGGCGGGGCCTGTGTTCGACACGTGCTCGCGGCGGGGGCCAAGGTGGTCGGCGCCGATCTCGACGTCACCACCTCGGACCTGCCCCACGATTCCGAGCACCTACGCCTGACGCAGGTCGACCTCCTCGATCCGTCCGGCGCGCAGACGATGATCGACTTCGCGCTCCACGAGTTCGGACGCGTCGACGTCCTGGTCAACAACGCCGGCGTCGCGCCGGTACGCGACAGCTTCCTGACGACATCCGACGAAGACTGGGCCCTCACGCTGGACCTCAACCTGATGGGCTACGTCCGGGCGTCCCGTGCCGCGATCACAGCGATGCGCCGGCACGGCGACGGCGCCCTCGTCCACATCGCATCGGAAGCGGCCCGGATGCCCAATCCCCGGTTGCCCGACTACAGCGTCTCCAAAGCTGCAATTCTGATGCTCTCGAAAGTCCTCGCCGCGGAGTTCACCCCCGACGGCATCCGGTCGAACGTCGTGTCGCCGGCGTTCATCCGATCTCCGATCTACGACCGGCCCGGCGGTATCGCCGATTCACTGGCGGCCGAGTTCGGCGTCGACAAAGAGACTGCGCTCGCCAAATACGTTGAATTGAACAAGATCCCGGTGGGCCGGCTGGGAACCGTGGACGAGGTGGCGGGAATCGTCGTCTATCTCGCGTCCACCCGCGCAAGTTTCGTGTCGGGGGCGAATTTCTGCATCGACGGCGGCGTCACGCCCGTCGTCTGACCGATCCAGACCAGCAAGAAGGAACAGCCTGATGTCAGTTCACGATAGAACCTGCCCGCGTGCGAAAACGCCGTCGAAGATAGTCGCTGCAGTGGGCACCGCGCTGATCGCGGCCGGCACCATGACAGCGTGCACGTCCGGCGCGGGTGCCGGAGACGACGGCAAGACCACGATCGGCGTCACCCTCAACGCGGCGTCGAACCCCTTCTTCCTCGCGGAAGGCCAGGCGATCGAAGCGGCCGCCACCGAGAAGAGCGTGGAAGTGTCCGTTCAGTATGCCAATGCCGACGTCGCCGTGCAAAGCGACCAGATCGATACGTTCATCCGGCAGAAGGTCGACTCGATCATCGTCGACGCCGTCGATTCCGACGGCATCGGTCCCGCCTTGCTCCGGGCGACGCAGGCGAACATCCCCGTCGTCGCCGTCGATGTCACTGCGGTCGGTGCCGACGCGACCGTGACCAGCGACAACGTCCAGGCCGGCCGCGAAGCGTGCACGTATCTCGTCGAGCAACTCGGCGGCTCCGGCAAGGTGGCCATCGTCGACGGGGCCGCGGTATCGGCGATCGCGGACCGCATGCAGGGATGCCGGGAAGCGTTCGACGCCCACCCGGGCATCGAGGTCGTCGCTACTCAGCGCGCAGATCTCACCCGTGACAAGGCCATGAACGTCGCGAGCACCATCCTCACCGCGAACCCCGACGTGGACGGCTTCTTCGGCGTCAACGATCCCACCGCGATCGGAATCTCCCTCGCTGCACAGCAGAAGGGCACCGACGTGAAGGTCGTCGGAGTGGACGGCGCGAAACAACTGACCGACCTCCTCGGCAAGAGTTCCATCATCGCCACCTCGGGGCAGGACCCCGCCCAGCTCGGCCGCTCGGGACTCGACACCGCTGTTCGTCTCGCCGCCGGCGAGAAGGTCGACAGCGCACCGACATTGATTCCCACCGTCCTCGTCACCGCGGACACCATCACCGCCTACAAGACCTGGGGATGAACCATGGGTACGCTCACGAAGGTCCCCGCCGCGCGACTCGAAGGGATCACGAAGTCCTTCAACGGCAACTCTGTCCTGCGCGGGGTGTCATTGTCCTTGCAGTCCGGATCGGTGTCCGTCCTCGCCGGTGAGAACGGTGCAGGCAAATCGACCCTGATCAAGGTGCTGACCGGAATTCACCAACCGGACTCGGGAACGATCCACGTCGCCGGCAACCCAGCGCACTTCACCGGCCCCGGCGACGCACGCGCACACGGACTCACGGTCATCCATCAAGAGCTGAGCGTGGTTCCCGAACTCACCGTCGCCGAGAACATGGTGCTCGGCCGGGAGCCGCGGCGGCGCCTGGGTCGATTGGACCGCGGTGCCGCCCGCCGACTCGCGGTCGCCGCCCTGGCCCGGGTGGGGTCGACCATCCGTCCCGAAACCTATGTGGCCGAACTCAGTACGGGGCAGCAACAGTTGGTCGAGATCGCCCGCGCCCTGTCCGAAGAGCCACGGATCCTCGTTCTCGACGAGCCGACTGCCGCACTCTCTCAAGACGAGGCCGACAACCTGCTCCGCCTGGTCGCCGAACTCAAGGCGCACGGTCTGGCCATGTTGTACATCAGTCACCGGATGGCGGAAATCGACCGCATCGCCGATCACGTCACCGTCCTCCGCGACGGTGTCGTCGCCGACACGATGGCCCGAGCGGAGATGACCCCGGACCGGATCGTCACCTCGATGGTGGGCAGGCCGGTCGAGGCGATGTATCAGCACCGGCGACCCACGGCACGCACCGACGTCCGACTCCAGGTCAGCGACCTCTCCTCCGACCGAGTGCAACCCTGCTCCCTCGAGGTCCGCGCGGGAGAGGTCGTCGGATTGGCCGGCATCGTCGGCGCCGGCCGAAGCGAACTGTGCCGCCTGGTAGCAGGCGTCGACAAAGCCGCGGCCGGCCGGGTCGAGGTCGGCGACCAACACGTCGACCTCGGCAACCCCCGCTCGACCGCGGCAGCCGGGATCGTGATGCTCCCGGAGAGCCGTAAGGAACAGGGCCTGTTCCTCGACATGTCGATCGCCGACAACGTCTGCCTCGGTACGGCGTTCGGCCGCCACCGCTTCGGCCGGACCTCGCCGGCAGCATTGGAACGCGCGGCCACTCGGTACACCGAGCAGATGCGCGTCAAAACCACCGGCGTCGACCAGCGCGTCGGGGACCTCTCCGGCGGCAATCAGCAGAAGGTCCTGCTCGCACGCTGTCTGGCCAAGCAACCGTCGGTACTCATCCTCGACGAACCCACCCGCGGCGTCGACATCGGAGCCAAGGCCGACATCTACGCGCTCATCAACGAGGTCGCATCGAAAGGCGTTGCAATACTGTTGATCTCCTCTGAACTTCCGGAGGTCATCGGACTCTCCGACCGCATCCTCGTCATGCGCGAAGGCGGGATCGTCGCCGAGCTCTCCGGCGACTCCATGACCGAGGAAGACATCATCCGGCACGCCACCGGAAGCGCGACTGCCCCTCCATCGCTCACCGAGGTAATCTCATGACCACCCGACTTCCCTCCCCCACCCTGCCGGCGGCGCCGCACCGCTCCCCGCGGTCGAACGGCATCCGACACCACGTCACCGCACTCGCCGATCGGCTCGGCGTGGCGCTCGCACTCATCGTGCTGATCGCCGTGTTCTCCGCGGTCGCACCGTATTTCCTGTCGGTCGACAACCTTTTCGACGTCGCCCGGCAGATCTCCGTGACCGCCATACTCGGTGCGGGACTGACCTTCGTCATCATGACCGGAGGCATCGACCTGTCCGTCGGTTCGGCGGTCGGCGTGACCGCGTTCGTCGCCGTCGCCCTCTCCATCAACGGCGCCCCCGCCCCGGTCGCCCTGCTCGGTGCGCTGGCCGCCGGCCTGGTCATCGGCTTGATCAACGGTGTGTTGGTGGCCGGACTCGGGCTGGCGTCGTTCATCGTCACCCTTGCCGCGCTGACGTACCTGCGCGGAGTGACGTACGTCGGTACCGACGGCAAGACCCTGTTCTCGACGGACCTCGGCTACGCCGTCCTCGGCCACGGCTCGATTCTCGGTGTGCCGATTCCGGTGCTCGTCATGGCCGCGGTCTTCGCGGGCGGGTGGTATCTGCTCAATCGCACCGTCTTCGGACGCTGGGTTCGCGCAGTCGGCGGCAACGCCGAAGCCGCACGGCTGGCCGGGATCCCGGTCCGGCGGGTGCTCACCACCGTGTACGTGATCTCCGGCATCTGCGCCGCCGTGGGCGGAATCATCGCGTCGGCCCGTCTGCAGAGCGCGGTGCCGGACCTCGGCGCCGGATACGAATTGTCGGCGATCGCCGCCGTGGTCCTCGGCGGAACGTCACTGATGGGTGGGCGAGGCTCACTGATCGGCACCTTGGTGGGTGCGGCGATCATCGGCGTCCTCGTCAACGGTATGACGCTGCTCGACGTCTCGACGTTCTACCAGCAGATCATCCAGGGCGCGGTCATCGTGCTCGCGGTGGCGCTGGACCGGCTGCGCATCAAGTCCTCGGGGACGCAGCATGCTTGACACACGATCAAAGGAAACCATGACGTACGAAACCATGAAACCCGATGCCGCACTGGCAAAGGTGCCCACCGATCTGTTCATCGGAGGCAGGTGGGTATCACCCGGAACGGGACAAACCATTGCGGTGGAGAACCCCGCCACCGGCGATGTGATCGCCGAGATCGCCGACGGCGGGCTCGCCGACATGGCCGCCGCTCTCGACGCCGCCGCGGCCGCCCAACGGGACTGGGCGCGCACCGCTCCCCGGGTGCGCTCGGACATCCTGCGCCGCGCCTACACGCTCATGCTCGAGCGGTCCGACCATCTCGCCACCCTGACCACGCTCGAGATGGGCAAGCCGTACGCTCAGGCCCGGGCCGAGGTGACGTACGCAGCCGAATACCTGCGCTGGTACTCCGAGGAAGCTGTGCGCATCAGCGGCCGCTACACCGTCACCGAGTCGGGGGTCGGCCGGATCGTCACGATGGCCCAGCCCGTCGGTCCGTGCCTGTTCGTCACACCGTGGAACTTCCCCCTCGCGATGGGCACCCGCAAGATCGGCCCCGCGCTGGCGGCGGGCTGCACCTGCATCGTCAAACCCGCGAAGCAGACTCCGCTGAGCATGCTCGCGACGGCGTCGATCCTCGAGGAAGCCGGTGTTCCCGCCGGAGTGGTCAACATCGTGCCCAGCAGTGATTCCACCCGAATCGTGGCCGCGGCAATGAATGATCCACGGCTGCGGAAGATTTCGTTCACCGGCTCGACCGAGGTAGGACAGTCACTGGTCCGGCAGTCGGCCGACCAATTGCTGCGCGTGTCGCTCGAACTCGGCGGCAACGCCCCGTTCATCGTCTTCGACGACGCCGACGTCGGCCCGGCAGTGGACGCCGCGATACAGGCGAAACTGCGCAACAACGGGGAAGCCTGCACCAGCGCCAACCGCCTGTACGTCCATTCCTCGATCGCCGCCGAGTTCGCTGCCGAACTCGCCGAGCGCTTCTCCGCGCTGACCATCGGCCCCGGCATGGACCCCGGCACCGACATCGGCCCGCTCATCGACGACAAGCAGCGACGCCAGGTGCAGAGGCTGGTCGACGACGCCGTCGCCAAGGGCGCACGCGTCGCGACGGGCGGGCACGCCCTCGACCGTCCGGGCTGCTTCTTCGCGCCCACCGTCCTCACCGATGTGCCCGATGACGCGCTCCTGATCCAGGACGAGATCTTCGGGCCCGTCGCGCCGATCATCTCCTTCGACGACGAAACCGCGGTCCTCGAATCCGCCAACTCGAGCAGGTACGGGCTGGCCGCCTACGTGTTCACGCGCGATCTGGACCGCGCGATCCGAGTCGCCGAACAACTCGACAGCGGAATGGTCGCGATCAACCAGGGAACGGTGTCGAACCCGGCAGCACCCTTCGGCGGTGTCAAACATTCCGGCTACGGGCGGGAAGGCGGCCCGGAAGGCCTCGACGAATACCTCGAGACGAAGTACGTCGCACTGGGCGCGGGCACCGCACCCACGAGCATCGGAGGCAGGGCATGAGCGCCGGAAAGACTCTGGTCGTCGGCGCCCACGGGGTGATCGGCAGCGCAGTGGTGCGGACGCTGACCGACGAGGGCAGGGACGTGGTCACGGTGGCACGCCGCGGCCCGGTCGAGCTGCCGGGCGGGACGACAGTCGCCGACCACATCCAGGTCGATCTCCTCGACGGCGCGGCCACCTCGGCTGCGTTCGCCGGCCGTGCCGACATCGACACGATCGTCTACACGGCATACACCGAACGTGAGTCGATGGCGGCGACCGTCGCACCGAACCTCGCGATGCTTCGGCACGTGCTCGCGGCGGTCGGCGGGTCACCCTCCACCCTCCGGCACGTCGTCCTGATCGGCGGTGGAAAGTCGTACGGCGAGCACCTCGGCTACTACAAGACCCCGGCCAAGGAAACCGACCCCCGCCACCTCGGTCCCATCTTCTACAACGACCAGGAGGACCTGCTCTTCGCCGACGCCCAGCAGCACGGGTACACCTGGACCGTCCTCCGCCCGGATGCAGTGCTGGGTGTGAGCATCGGATCACCGATGAACATGCTGACCGGTGTCGGCGTCTACGCAACCCTGTGCCGGCATCAACGTCTGCCGCTGCGCTTCCCCGGCACCCCGAAGGCCTGGACGGCGCTACACCAGGCGACGGACAGTGCCGTCGTGGGCGCCGCGGTGCACTGGGCGCTCGAGGCCGAGACGGCACGCGGAGAGACGTTCAACGTCACCAACGGCGACAACTTCCGCTGGCAGCATCTGTGGCCGGACATCGCCGGCTTCTTCGGCATGGACGTCGCGCCGATACAGCCGATGACGCTCGCCGAGCAGATGGCGGACAAATCTGCACTCTGGGACGACGTCGTCGCCCGGCACCAGCTACGCCCGCTCCCGCTGTCCGCGGTGGCAGCCTGGCCGTTCGTCGACGGATGGTTCGCCATGGAGTCCGACATGGTGCAGAGCACCATCAAGATCCGCCGGGCCGGCTTCACCGCGTGCATCGACACCCACGAGAGCTTCGTCGCCAACCTCGAGCAACTCCAGCGGCTTCGCCTGATTCCGTAATCCCTTTACACTTTCGACAGGACTACATCATGACCACCACATTCAGTGACACCGACCTTCGAACCGACGCACAGGCGTGGCTCGACGGATTCTCCCGGTTCCTCACCGCCGAACTCGCGCCCACGGCTGTCTTCGCCCCGCAGTCCTACTGGCGCGACGTGCTCGCGTTCACCGGGGATCTGCGCACGTTCAACGACGAGATTCCCGCGGAGTTGCTCCGCCGCCAGGAACTCGCGAAGGCGACGAACATCCGGATCGCCGAAGACCGGACTCCTCCCCGTCTGGTGGAGCGGGCGGGTATCCCCTGCCTGGAGGTCATCTTCGAGTTCGACACCCTCGCCGGGTCCGGGGTCGGGGTTGCGCGGCTGGTCGACGTGCCGGACCGCGGTCTGCTCGTGCGCTCCCTCTTCACCACACTCGACCAGCTTGCCGACCACCCCGAACGCACCGGCGAGCACCGCCCCGTCGGGCAGGCGGACTCGTCCAAGTTCGGTGGCCCCAACTGGCTGGACCGCCGCGTCGCCGCGCAAGCCTACGAGAACCGCGACCCCGACGTGCTGATCGTCGGCGGTGGGCAGTCGGGACTGACCCTCGCAGCCCGGCTCGGGCAGCTCGACGTCGACGCCCTGGTCGTGGACACCCATGTGCGGCCCGGCGACAACTGGCGCACCCGATACCACGCCCTGACCCTGCACAACGCGGTGTGGCTCAACGACCTTCCGTACATGCCCTTCCCCGCAACCTGGCCGCAGTTCGTTCCCAAGGACAAGCTTGCCGGATGGTTCGAGGCGTACGTCGAGGCCATGGAGATCAACTTCTGGGGTGCCACCGCCTTCGTCGGCGGAGACTACGACGAACAGTCCCGATCCTGGGTTGCGCGAGTTCGTCGCGGCGACGGCACCATTCGCACCCTGCGCCCCAAGCACGTCGTGATCGCGACCGGTGTCAGCGGCATCCCGTACGTCCCGGAGCTACCCGGACTTTCCCAGTTCGCGGGTCGCACGCTGCACTCGAGCGACTACGACGACGCCGGCGAATTCGCGGGTCAGCGAGTCGTCATCATCGGAACCGGGAACAGTGCCCACGACGTCGCCCAGGACCTGCATGCTCACGGTGTCGACGTGACGATGGTGCAGCGCAGTTCGACCACCATCGTGAGCGTCGACCCCTCGGCCGCGGCGGCGGACGCGTCGTACCTGACTGCACCGACCCTCGAGGACTGCGACCTCCTCTCGATGGCAACGGTCTATCCCGACCTCTACACGGGCAGCCAGATGATCACCGCAACGATGAAGGAACTCGACAAGGATCTCGTCGCCGCCCTCAATCGCATCGGTTTCCGAACCGACTACGGCGAAGAGGACACCGGCCAGCAGATGAAGTTCATGCGCCGTGGTGGCGGCTACTACCTCAACGTCGGCTGTTCGGATCTGCTGATCTCCGGGCAGGTCGGGCTGGTCCAGTACGCCGACACGGCCGGGTTCGTCGCCGACGGTCTGAGTCTGACCAACGGCGACGTCGTCGAGGCCGACGCCGTCATCCTGGCGACCGGATACCAGACCCAGCAAGAGGGTGTACGCGCGCTGCTGGGCGACGAGATCGCCGACGCGGTCGGCCCCATCTGGGGATACGACGACGAGGGCGAGGTCCGCAACACGTGGAAGCGGACCGCACAACCCGGACTGTGGTTCTCCTCCGGCAACTTCCAGCTCTGCCGGATCTACTCCAAGGTCCTGGCCATGCAGATCCGCACCGACCTCGACAACGGCTGAATCCGACCGGCCCGGGCGCCGGTTTCGCGGATATCCCCGCGGCCGCTCCCTCCGGAGCCCTACCCTGGACACGCCGAATGCACTCCCCTGGATGCCTGCGCGCCGTGTGCGGGGCCAGCGCGCCGAGAGGTCGTCACGATGCTCCTCAGATCGAGTGTGGTCGTCTTGTCCTGTGCCGTAGCCGCGGTACTGGCCGCTTCCCCCGCCCAGGCGACGCCGTCTTCGGGTGTGACCGCGCAGATCCTGTTCGAGACCACGGTTCCGGCGGTCGCGGGCAGCTCGGCGGGCACGGATCTCACGTTGCGGCGCATCGAGATCGCCCCCGGCGGCACGACGGGATGGCACTACCACGACGGTCCGGTGTATGCGTTCGTCGAATCCGGTGTGCTGTCCCGCACCCTGCAGGACTGCACGAAAGCGGTGACGACGGCCGGTCAGGCGATCACCGAGGACCACGGAAGCGATCACGTCCACGAGGGCTCGAATCTGGGGACCGAACCGCTGGTGCTGCTCGCGTTCTACACCGAACCGGAGGGCAAGCCCCTGTCCGAGGACGCGCCGGCGCCCGCCTGCTGACAGGTCACCGTGCCCGTCTCCTCATCGGATGACCGAGTCGATCCACTCGAGCGCTCCCTCGACGTCGTCCACCGTTGCCGTCCCCGACGGCAACGGTGGACGACGGATCATCAGGACCGGAACGCCCAGATCACGGGCGGCGTCGAGCTTCGCGTCGGTCTGACCGCCGCCGCTGTTCTTGGTGACCAGGGCGTCGATGCGGTGCTCACGCATCAGCGCTATCTCGTCGGGCACCGCGAACGGCCCGCGGGCGAGGAGCAGCGTCGACTGCGGCGGCATCGCCACGTCCGGTGGATCGATCGCGCGGATGAGGAACCACAGTGCCCGCAGGCCGGCGAACGCGCCGACACCCTGCCTGCCGATGGTGAGGAAGACTCTCGTTCCCAGGTCGGGAAGCAGGGCGGCCGCGTCGGCGAGGTCGGTGGCGCGGTGCCAGCGTTCGCCGGGGCGCGGACACCATTCGGGGCGCCGCAGCACGACGAGCGGTATCCCGCGACGGTGCGCGGCGTCGGCGGCGTTGCTCGTGATCTGCGCCGCGAACGGGTGCGTCGCGTCCACGATCGCGTCGACGGGATGTGCGCGCAGCCACTCGTCGAGTCCGTCCGCTCCCCCGAATCCGCCGATCCGCACGTCACCGACGGGCATGCGAGGATCGCGGACCCGGCCGGCGAGAGAGGACACCGCGTCGACGCCCGGAACGTCCGCGAGTGCGGCGGCGAGCGCCCGGGCCTCCCCGGTGCCGCCGAGGATCAGGATCCGTGCCACGCTCAGTGGGTGGTGCGCTCGCGGGTGGCGGAATACAGGTAACTGTCCGGAAACCCCTCGGCAGCAAGCACTTTACCGACGATCACCACGGCGGTCTTCGTGACGCCCGCCGCCTTCACCTGCTCGGCGATCGTGGCCAGGGTGCCGCGGAGCACGATCTCGTCGGGACGCGACGCGAACGCGACAACCGCGGCGGGACAGTCGCGACCGTAGTTCTCGGCGAGTTCCAGGGCGATCTGATCGATCCGGTGCGCGCCCAGGTGCACCACCATCGTGGCACCGCTGCGGCCGAGGGAACGCAGGTCCTCTCCCTCCGGCATCGCGGTGGACAGCGTGGACACCCGGGTCAGCACGATCGACTGCGAGACACCGGGAACGGTCAACTCCCGCCCCAGCGACGCCGCCGCGGCGGTGAACGCCGGCACCCCGGGCACCACGGTGTACGCGACGCCTGCGGCCTCGAGCCGGCGCACCTGTTCGGCGACGGCACTGAAGATCGACGGGTCACCCGAATGCAGGCGGGCGACGTCCTGACCGGCCGCGTCCGCCTCGATCAGCAGGGCGACGATCTCGTCGAGACTCAGTCGCGCCGTGTCGATCACCCGCGCACCCTCGGGGCATTCCGCCAGGAGTTCCTGCGGGACCAGGCTGCCCGCATACAGGCAGACGGGGCTCGCCGCGATGATCCGCTGCGCGCGGACCGTGACCAGGTCGGCCGCGCCGGGACCTGCCCCGATGAAGTACACCGTCATGCCGCATCACCTTTCGACTGCTTTGTCACCGACCACTGCGCCACCGGCAGTTGCGGCCGCCACGCGGTGAACCCGCCGAGCGGCTCACCGCGGTACACCTGAAACTTGCGGAGCTGCCCACCGCATTTCGAAAACCACTGCAGCAGAAGTGCTTCCGATTCCGCCGTCACCGCGTTGGTCACCATGCGGCCGCCGACCCGGAGCCGCGACCAGCACTCCTCGAGCAGACCGTCCTGCGTGACGCCACCGCCGACGAAGATCGCGTCCGGCGTGGACAGTTCGGGTGGCACGTCCTCGAACGCTGCGGGTGCGTCACCGAACACTTCGAGAGACGGCACCCCGAGCCCGGCCGCGTTCGACTCGATCTGGCCGACGCGTGCCGCGCTGCGCTCGAAAGTCACTGCCCGGCAGAGGGGGTGGGTACGCATCCATTCGATCGCGACGGTGCCGGACCCGCCTCCCACGTCCCACAACAACTCCCCCACCGCAGGTGCGAGGGCACACAACGTCAGGGCGCGGATCTCGTGTTTGGTCATCTGCCCGTCGCCCGTGAACGCGACGTCGGGCAGTCCTGGCATCCGGGTCAGCCGGAGGGTGCCGGAGTCGGCGCGGCAGTCGATCGCGATCACGTTCAGCCGTGCCCCCGGCTCGTGTGACCATGCCGACGCCGTGCCGTCGAGCCTCGACTCGTCGGGTCCGCCCAGTTCGCCGAGCACGCTGAGCCGCGACGGTCCGAACCCGTGTTGCGTCAGGAGTTCGGCGACGGCGGCGGGGGTGTGCTCGTCGCGGCTCAGCACGAGCAGTCGCGCGTGCTCTCCGAGTGCGGGCAGGAGGGTGTCCACGGGCCGGTTCACGAGACTGACCACTTGTGTCTCGTGCGCCGCCCAGCCCAGCCGGGCACACGCCAGGGTGGCCGAGGACGGGTGCGAGATCACCCGCACCCGCTCCGCGCCGAGCAGGTCGACGAGAGTGACGCCGATGCCGTGGAACATCGGGTCTCCGCTGGCCAGGACGCACACCCGCCGGCCGTGGTGCTGTTCGAACAGGCCCGGCAGCGCGGGGACGAGCGGCGACGGCCAGGCCACCCGCAGTGCCGGCGACTCGGGGATCAGGGCCAGCTGACGCCCGGACCCCATCACGACGTCGGCGGCCTGGATCTCGCGACGCGCGGACGGCGACAGACCGTCCCACCCGTCGGCACCGATCCCGACGACGACGATCGGGTCGATCATCGCGGCATCCGGCGCCAGACCGCCTGCGGCAGCAACCTCATGACGAAGAACACCGGGCGCAACCGTCCCGGCACCCACACTCGGCTCGCACCGCGGTGCAGGCCCCGCACGACCGCGTCCGCGACCTGTGCCGGTGTGCTCGACATCGGCGCCGGCGACATCCCCTCGGTCATCCGGCCGATCACGAAACCGGACCGGACGAGCAGGAGGGAGACACCGCTGCCGTGGAGGGCGTCACCGAGACCGGAGGCGAACCCGTCCAGGCCCGCTTTCGCCGACCCGTACACGTAGTTGGCGCGGCGCACGCGCACGCCCGCGACGGACGAGAACACCACGATCCGTCCCGACCCCTGTTCCCGGAGCAGGGTGGCGAGATGCGTGAGCACACCGACCTGCGCGACGTAGTCGGTGTGGACCACCGCAACGGCGTGCCGTGCGTCCCGCTCAGCGCGCGCCTGATCGCCGAGAATGCCGAACGCCAGCACCGCCACCGACAGCGGGCCGTGCGTTTCCACCACGGACCGCAGCAGCTTCTCGTGGCTGTCGAGGTCGTCGGCGTCGAATTCCACGCAGTCCACCGAGGACGCGCCCGCGCCGAGCAGGGCCTGCCGTTCGGCGGTGAGTTCGGTGCTGCGGCGGGCCGCGAGGACGATCGTGCGGCCGGGCGCGAGCCGGGAGGCGATCTCGAGGCCGATCTCGCTGCGACCACCGAGGAGGAGTACCGCCCCGTCGTCGCCGGGCTTGCCGCTGTTCTTCTTCGATCCCAGGCTCACCCGTCCAGTGTCCTGGATTACCGTCGGGGCATGGACCGCACCCCCACCACTCCGATCCGCCTGACCGACGCGGCGCTCGCCTTCCTCGGCGAATACCACCTCGGAACGCTCACCACGCTCCGCAAGAACGGCACCCCGCACGTCGTCGCCGTCGGCTTCACGTGGGATCAGGAGCACGGGCTGGCGCGGGTCATCACCAACGGCTCCTCGCAGAAGGCCCTCAACGCCGAACGCGGAGGATACGGCGCGGTGAGCCAGGTGGACGGACCGCGCTGGATGACCCTGGAGGGCCCCGCCCGGGTACTGACCGACCCCGAGTCCGTCGCCGACGCCGTCGCCCGCTACGCGGCCAGGTATCGCCAGCCCCGGGTGAACCCGACCCGTGTGGTCGTGGAGATCGCCGTCAGCCGCGTACTCGGCTCGGCTGCGCTGCGTCACCACTGAACCGCAGCTTCCACGGGACCAGTGCGGACTCGATCTGCACGGCGAGACTCATCTTGGACACGCCGTCGGTGCGCTCCTCGAACCGGATCGGGACCTCGGCGATGGTCATGCCTCGCTGCACCGTGCGGTAATTCATCTCCACCTGGAACGCGTACCCGTTGCTCTGCACACCGTCGACGTCGATGGCCCGCAGGGTGTCCGCGTGCCACGCCTTGAACCCGGCGGTGGCGTCCTTGACGCGCAACCGCAGGATCGCGTTGACATAGAAGTTCGCCCACGCCGACAGCGCCTTGCGATGCCAGGGCCAGTCGCTGGCGACCGCGCCGCCGGCGACGTAGCGGGAGCCGAGCACGACGGCCGCGTCCGTCGTCGCCAGGGTCTCCACCATCCGCGGAATGGCCTCGGTGGGATGCGACAGGTCGGCGTCCATCTGGATCACGATGTCCGCACCCTCGGCCAGCGCCCGGGTCATCCCGGCGACGTAGGCCCGTCCGAGGCCGTCCTTCACGGTCCGGTGCAGGACCCCGACCGGGATCGGACCGCTCTGCGCGAGCGTGTCGGCGACCTCACCGGTGCCGTCCGGCGAGTTGTCGTCGACGACCAGCACATGCAGGTTCGGAACATCCAACGCCGCGAGAAGCTCGACGATCTTGGGCAGGTTGTCGCGTTCGTTGTAGGTCGGTACGACGACGGTTACCTTCGGGGCGACGCTTTCCATGACACCTTCGCGTGATCTGTGATCCCGACTCCCCGCAGACGTGCAGCGGCGAGTGCGGTCGTGAACAAATGGGAGATGTTACTACCCGCGCCGCACCGCCCCCGCACGCTCCCGGTCCTCAGCCGGGAAGAACCGTCAGCCCGTGCGGCCGGGTGTTGACCGGCTCACAGCCGTCGGCGGTCACGATGACGATGTCCTCGATCCGCGCACCCCACTCCCCGCGGAAGTAGATGCCCGGCTCCACGCTGAACGCCATGCCCTCGGCCAGTTCGATCGCGTTACCCGACACGATGTACGGCTCCTCGTGCACCGACAACCCGATTCCGTGCCCGGTCCGGTGCACGAACACCTCGGCCAGGCCCTGCGCGGCCAACAGGTCGCGGGCGGCCGCGTCGACCGCCTCGGCGGTGACGCCGGGACGCACCAGGTCGACGGCCGCCGCCTGCGCCTCCTCGAGTACCGCGAACTTGGCGGCCACACCCGGATCGGGCTCACCCATGCTGTACGTGCGGGTGGAGTCGGAGTTGTAGCCGGGTTCGACGGGTCCGCCGATGTCGATGACCACGACGTCACCCGATTCGACGACCCGTTCGGACACCTCATGGTGCGGGTCGGCGCCGTGTGGTCCCGAGCCGACGATGACGAACGCCGCCTCGGTGTGCCCCTCCGCGAGGATCGCGGCGGTGATATCCGCCGCCACCTCGGCCTCGGTGCGGCCGACCTTCAGGAACTCCCCCATGCGGGCATGGACCCGGTCGATGGCCTGACCGGCCCGGCGCAACGCGTCGATCTCCGCGTCGTCCTTGACCATCCGCAGCTCCCGCAGCACCCCGGTGGCCAGGACCGGTAGCGCACCGAGCGCCTCCGAAAGCGGAATCAGGTGCAGCGCAGGCATCGCATCGGTGACGGCGGTCCGGGCAGGCGACGGCAGCAGTCCCGACACCAACGCGTACGGGTCCACCCCGTCGACCCAGTCGCGGATCGTCAGACCGAGTTCGGACGCGGCCGACTCGGTGAGCGACGCCAGTTCGAGCCGCGGCACGACCACGGACGCGGTGTCACCGTTCGCGGGAATCACCAGGCAGGTGAGCCGTTCGAACGACTCCGCGCGCGAACCCAGCAGATACCGCAGATCGGGTCCGGGCGTGATGAGGAGGCCGTCGAGTCCGGCGTCGCGGGCCAGTGCGCCTGCGCGGGCGATCCGGTCGGCATAGATGGTGGTCGGGAAGCGTGAAGTCGATGCGCCGAGGGAACTCATGGCTTCAGGCTAAACCGGTTTGGCAGGATGAGGGTCATGACAGGGCCTCTGCTTCTCCTCGACGGTGCCAGCCTGTGGTTTCGCGCGTACTACGCGCTACCCGACTCGATCACCTCACCCGACGGTCGATCCGTCAACGCGGTGCGCGGGTTCACCGACATGGTGGCCGCACTGATCACCAAGCACCAGCCGTCGCGGCTCGCGGTGTGCCTCGACCTCGACTGGCGGCCCGCGTTCCGCGTCGAGGCGGTGCCCACCTACAAGGCGCACCGGGTCGCCGAGGACACGGGCGGGGCGGAGGAAGAGGTACCCGACACCCTGTCGCCGCAGGTCCCGATGATCCTGGATGTCCTGGCCGCCACCGGAATCGCGACCGCCGGTGCCGAAGGCCTCGAAGCCGACGACGTGCTCGGCACCCTGGCCGCCACCGAGACCCGCGACACGACCATCGTCGTCACCGGGGACCGCGACCTCCTGCAGGTCGTCACGGACGACCCGGTGCCGGTGCGGGTGCTGTACGTGGTGCGCGGCCTCGCGAAGGCCGAACTGCTCGGGCCGGAAGAGGTGGCAGCCAAGTACGGGGTGCCCGCCGACCGGGCAGGCGAGGCCTACGCCGAACTCGCCCTGCTGCGCGGCGACTCGTCCGACGGGCTGCCGGGAGTGAAGGGAATCGGCGAGAAGACCGCGTCGAGCCTGATCATGCAGTACGGATCGCTCGCCGCCCTGCGGGCCGCCGCAGTCGATCCCGAATCCGACATGGCGAAGGGTGCGCGCGCGAAATTCGCCGCCGCAGCGGACTATCTCGACGCGGCACTGCCGGTGGTGCGGGTGGTACGGGACGCGGATGTCGAACTGTCCCGCGAAGACACGCTGCCTGCCGAACCGGTCGATACGGACCGGCTCGGCAGGCTGGCGGAGGAACTCGGAATCGAGAATTCCGTCGGCCGCCTCACGGCGGCGCTGAAAAAGGTGGCCGCCGCACGGGTTCCGTGACGGCCGGGTGAGCCGCCTAGCTCGGGCGGCTCACCTCGTACGTGCCCTTGTCGTCGGTGAAGGTGAGAGTGACCTGCTTCTTCTCGCCGTCCACGGTGAGACTGCACGTGAAGCTGTTGCCCTTCTTCACTTCCTGATCCGCGGGGCAGGTGACACCGGACACGTTCTCGGCGCCGTACGAATCGGTGACGATGCGCTCGACACCGTCCTCGGCCGCCTTCTGGTCGAGGGTGTCCGTGCCGAACACCGTGAACGCGAGCACCAGGGCGATACCCACGATCACCAGCAGTGCCACCACACCGCCGATGATCAACGGCAGCTTCGACTTCCCCGACGACGGCGGCTGCCCCCACTGCTGCTGGCCCTGGGTCGGGCCCCACTGCTGCGGCTGGCCCGGTTGCTGACCCCACTGCGGCTGCCCGGGCTGCTGCCCCCACTGTCCCGGACCCGGCTGTCCGAGCTGACCGGGTTGCGGCTGCTGACCCCACTGCGGCTGCCCGGGCTGCTGGGGGTGCTGACCCCACTGCGGCTGCCCGGGCTGCTGAGGCTGACCCGGTCCCGGCTGTCCCCACGGCTGGGCGGGCGGCTGCTGACCGTACTGCGGCGCCCCGTACTGGCCGCCGGTCTGGTCAGGGTTTCCCTGGCCCGGTTGCTGTCCCTGGGCCCATTGCCCGTTCGGGTCGTTCGGTCCGTAAGGGCCGCTCATCGTCGCCTCCCGCTCACGTGTCAAGTTTTGTACCTACCGTAACGCCCCACCATCGGATTCGGGCCTTCGGACAGCGTGCGAATCCAACCACACGGCGTCGGATCACGCAGCATCCACGGCGACGACACCGCGGCGGATCGCCGCGACCGCACGACCTGCGGCCTTGCCGACCTCCGGATCGGGGGACGTCGACCGGACCTGTTCGAGCAGGTCGATCACCTGCCTGCACCACCGCACGAAGTCGCCTGCAGACAGCGCACGCCCCTGATCTCCTGCCGCGATCAGCGCCTCGACGAGCGAATTGTCGCTCGCCCAGTGGAAGATCGCGGCAGCGAAGCCGAGGTCCGGCTCACGGGTGGGGGGCAGTTTGTGCCGGATCTCGTCCGCCCGCAGCTCCCGCCACACCCGCACGGTCTCGTCGAGGGCGTGCCGCAGCGCTCCCGGACCGCCGCTTTCGACGGTGTCCCCTTCACGGCGCGATTCGAAGATCACGGCGGACACGACGGCGGCGAGCTCCGCGGGCCCGAGACCCTTCCACACACCCTGCCGGAGGCACTCGGCCACCAAGAGGTCGCTCTCGCAATAGATTCGACTCAGCCGGGTGCCGTGTTCGGTGGCGTCGGGGTGTTCGCCCGGCGAGATGTAGTCGCGCTCGGCGAGCAGCGACAGGATGCGATCGAACGTGCGCGCCAACGAGTTCGTCGTGGCAGCCGCCTTCTGCCGCATCGTCTCGGTCTCGCGGGCCAGCCGGTTGTAGCGCTCACCGATCCGGCTGAGCTGCTCGCGGTCCGGCCAACTGTGGCACGGGTGCTGCCGGATGGCGCGCCGCAGCCGCGCGATCTCGGCGTCGTCGGTGGCTGCACCCGACTTCTTACGCTTCCGGCGACCCGGCGCGACGATTCCGGTGCTGCGCAACGCCGATGCCAGATCGCGTCGTACCCGGGCGGTGTGGTGGTCGAAGCGCCGCGGCAACCGCATCGATCCCAAAGACCGTGCGGGCTCCGGGAAGTCGCCGGCCGACACCCGGCCCGCCCACTTCGCCTCGGTGAGGATCAGCGGCTTCGGATCCGTGGGGTCCCGGTCCGGTTCCAGCACCACGGCCAGACCGGAGTGCCGTCCCACGGGGATGGCGATCACGTCGCCACGCCGCAATGCGACGAGCGAGGCGACCGCGGCGTCCCGGCGTTCGGTCCGGCCTGCCCGTTCGAGTGACCGCTCCCGGCTGCTCAGCTCTTCCCGCAGGCGCGCGTACTCGAAGTACTCGCCGTCCTCGCCGCCCAGCCGTTCGCGGAGCGTGGTGAGCGCGGCCTCGTTGCGTTCGATCCCCCGCGTCAGGCCGACCACGGACCGGTCCGCCTGGAACTGGGCGAACGACCGCTCGAGCAGGGCCCGTGATTCCGCCGCGCCCATGCGATCGACCAGGTTGATGGTCATGTTGTAGCCGGGACGGAACGAGCTGCGGAGCGGGAACGTGCGGGTGGAGGCCAGCCCGGCGACGTCCACGGGTTCCACCCCGGGCTGCCACAGGACCACCGCGTGCCCCTCGATGTCGATGCCGCGACGTCCGGCCCGGCCGGTGAGCTGCGTGTACTCCCCGGGGGTGAGTTCGGCGTGCGCCTCGCCGTTGTACTTGACGAGGCGTTCGAGGACGACCGTGCGGGCGGGCATGTTGATGCCGAGCGCCAGCGTCTCGGTGGCGAACACGGCCCGGACCAATCCCTTGACGAACAGTTCCTCGACGGTCTGCCGGAACGCGGGCAGCATCCCCGCGTGGTGCGCGGCGAGGCCCCGTTCGAGCGCCTTGCGCCATTCCCAGTACCCGAGGACCTCCAGATCTGCCTTCGGCAGTTCCGCGGTGTGGGCGTCGATGATGGTCCGGATCTCGGCGACCTGCTCGGGCGTCGTCAGATCGAGGCGGGACCGCAGGCACTGTGCCAGCGCGGCGTCGCACCCGGCACGGCTGAAGATGAACGTGATCGCCGGGAGAAGCCCCTCGTCGTCGAGACGGGAGATCACTTCCGGTCGGGGCAGCGGCCGGAAGTCGCTGGAGAACCCGCGGCCGCCGCCTCGGCGTCCCCTACCCCGCGACTCCCACGAGTCGGCCCGCTCGAGGGCCTGCCGCTGTTTGACGTGACGGACCAGATCCTGGTCGACCACCAGATCCTTGCGGGCGTCCCCGCTGCGCGCCCTCGTGTCGAACAGGTCGAACAGCCGCTTCCCGACCATGATGTGCTGCCACAGCGGGATCGGGCGGTTCTCGTCGACCACGACAGTGGTGTCGCCGCGCACCGTTTCCATCCACGCACCGAACTCCTCGGCGTTGCTGACGGTCGCCGACAGGCTGACGAGGCGGACGTCCTCGGACAGGTGCAGGATCACCTCTTCCCACACGGCCCCACGGAACCGGTCCGCCAGGAAGTGCACCTCGTCCATGACGACGTGGGACAACCCGCGCAGCGCCGGGGAGTCGGCGTACAGCATGTTCCGCAGCACCTCGGTGGTCATGACGACCACCGGGGCGTCCGAGTTGATGCTCGAATCTCCGGTCAGCAGCCCGACGGTGTCCTTGCCGTACCGCCGCACCAGCTCCGCGTACTTCTGATTGCTCAGCGCCTTGATGGGTGTGGTGTAGAAGCACTTGCGCCCGGACGTGAGCGCCAGGTGCACGGCGAATTCGCCGACCACGGTCTTTCCCGCACCGGTCGGGGCGCAGACGAGTACGCCGTGGCCGCCCTCGAGCGCGCGGCAGGCGTTGATCTGGAAGGGGTCGAGCACGAAGCCGAGCTGCGCCGAGAACACATCGAGTTCGGTGCCGCCGGTCGTGTCACCTGTTGTCACTGCCACCCCGTCAGATTGTCACAGGGTGTCGGAGAAGTCCTGACCCGGTGTGTTGCTGCCGGTCGTGCTCGCGTCGTCGGTCTTGTTCGCGCGGCCGGACTTCCCGGACTTGCGTGACCTCCGGAATCGGCCCGCCGGCTCGGGGACCGGTGTGGCGGCAACGTCGAACGCCTCGTTCAGGTCCGAGGGCGCGGCGATCGTCGACGCCTCGTCGTCGTCGAGAGCACCCCACTCCTGCTCCGTGCGACGGGCCTTGCGGCGGTCGTTGATGCGGGCGATCTGCACGGCGACCTCGAACAGCAGGGTCAACGCGAACGCGAGGGCGAGCATCGAGAACGGGTCCTGCCCGGGGGTGGCGATCGCGGCGAACACGAACAGGGCGAAGATCAGGCCGCGGCGCCACGCCTTGAGCTTCGCGTAGGGCAGGATGCCGACGAAGTTCAGGGCGACGATGAGCAGCGGGATCTCGAAGCTGACTCCGAAGATGATCAGCAGGTTGATGATGAACCCGAAGTATTCCGCGCCGCCGAGTGCGGTGATCTGGACGTTGTCGCCGATCGTCAGCAGGAAGTGCAGGGCCTTCGCGACGACCACGTAGGCGAGGACGGCGCCCGCGATGAACAGCACCGCGCCGGACACCACGAAGCCGATCGCGTAGCGGCGCTCCTTCGCGTAGAGGCCGGGGGTGATGAACGCCCACAGCTGATACAGCCAGATGGGGCAGGCGAGGACGATGCCCGCCGTGAGCGCGACCTTGAAGCGGAGCATGAACTGCTCGAACGGTCCGGTCGCGAGGAGGCGGCACGACCCGTCGCTGGTCAGGTCGGCGCGGCTCGACGCCGGCAGCGAGCAGTACGGCCCCTGCAGGAGCTCACCGAGGCTCTCGATCCCGAGAATCTGGTGGGAGTACCAGTAGAAGCCCACCGCGGTGGTGACCAGGATGGCCAGCACCGACAGGAGCAGTCGCGTCCGCAGCTCGTAGAGGTGATCGACCAACGACATGGTGCCGTCGGGATTGGTCCTCCGCTTGCTGGTGCGCGGATCGAACGGAATTCGCACTGTTGTTCGCCCTAGTCTTGGTCAGCAGGCAACCGGGGTGAAGAGTCACCCCGGTTGTCAGGCGGCTCGGGCTACGCCGACTTGGGCTCGGTGTGTTGCGGCTGCACCGGCGCCGGAGGGGTGACCGGTGCGGCGGTGGTGTCCGCCACGGGCAGCTCGGCGGGCGCGCTCTGCTGCGCGGTGGGCGCCGGCGTGCTGTTGTCGTTCTGCATCTCCTTGACCTCGCTCTTGAAGATGCGGAGCGAACGGCCGAGTCCACGAGCCGCGTCGGGCAGCTTCTTGGAACCGAACAGGATGATGACGACCAACGCGACGATGGCCCAGTGCCAGGGGCTCATGGCTCCCATGATGAAACCTCCAAAAGATCAGGTGACCCTGATGCTACCGGACATACACGGCACCGGTCCGGCCGAAACCGGCTAGTTGCGCTGCCGTTTACCTGTCGCTTTCCTGAGTGCTCACTGTGAGCGCAGATCGGCGAGCAGGGCGTCCCCGGACCAGTGCCGGTTCCCGCCCGCCTCGGCCTCGCGGACCAGTTCGACCAGCCTCGCGTTCACCGGCGCGGCCCTGCCCGACGCCGCGGCCAGCCGCACGATCTCCCCGCTGATCCAGTCCACTTCGGTCCGCCGGCCCGCTTCGAGGTCGTCCCACATCGAGGATCGTGCGTGCGGGTCGATGGCCAGCATCCGGCTGCCCGCCACCCGGAACACCGCGTCCGGGACGGTCAGCAGCCGGGGAATCCACTGCGGCGGCAGCGGTGTGAGCTTGGCGACAGCGATGCCGCGGGCGGTCAGGAGAGCGAGCGCTTCCCGCTGCGCCAGGGCGACCGCGCGCCGGAACGACCGCTGCGACAACTCCTCGCGGAGCGGCAGGCCGGACAGGGCGTTGACCGCGTTGTTCAGGTTGAGCAGCAGCTTCGCCCACTGCACCGAGCGGAAGTCCGCACGTGCGTGTAGCGGCAACCCGGCGTCGTCGAATACCCGCTCGAATGCGCGCACCGCCGGATGCTGCTCGATCTCGAGGTCGCCCTCGGAACTCTGGTGGAAGTGCCCGCCGCCGCGGTGCACCACGTTGAACGGGACCATTGCCGCGAGGACGACCTGCTCCGGCAATGCCGCACGCAGGGTGTCTGCATTGCCCAGCCCGTTCTGCGCACTGACCACAACCGTGTCGGAACCGATCGCGGATGCCAGCGCGGCACCCGCGTCCGGTGTCCCCGCCGATTTCACCGAGACGACGACGAGGTCGGCCGTGGCCGCCGACGCGGGGCCGGTGGCGAAGCCGATCCCGGAGGCACCGACCCGGATGTCCACTCCGTGCAGGTCCGTCAGCCGCAACCCGTGTTCGCGGATCTCCGCGCCGACGCGCTCCCGGCCGATCAGGGTCACCTCGGCGCCGGCCGCGGCGAGCCGGCCCCCGAGATAGCATCCGATGCTGCCCGCGCCGAAGACGCTGATCCGCAGCGGACGTCCGTCGCCGTTCATGCCTCGACGGCGTCGTAGGCCGACAGCGCCTCCACGGCCCGGCGGCGCACCTCGTCGACCAGTTCGGCCGGTTCGAGGACCGTGATCCCGGCGCCGAAACCGAGCACGAGCCGGGCCATCCACTCGAGCGCCCCGTAGCTCATGCTCGCCTCGACCGAGCCGTCCGCGGCAACCGCCCGGACATCCATCGGGTAGTAGTCGAGCACCCACACGCAGTCGGCGCCGATGTGCAACCGGGCCTGGGGAAGGGACGCGTCGCCGCTGAACAATTCCAGGTTGGAATCCCGCACGAGGGCCTGCGCCGGCGGTGTGGACGGCTCGTCCAGCTCGGTGGCGGCGTCGATCCGGTCGAGCCGGAACAGCCGGACCCCCTCGGCCTGCCGGCACCACGCCTGCAGATAACTGTGGTTGTCGACCAGCACGATCCGCACCGGATCCACGGTGCGCTCGGTGACCCGGTCCCGGGACGCCGAGTAGTACGTCAGGTGGAGTGCGCGCCGATGATGGAGCGCGGACCGCACCGCGGCGGCGATGGGATCTTCCGCGACGTCCTCCACCGCATCCCGCTCCGACGCCGGCGTCACCGCCGCGCGGGCCGCCGCGGTGCCCGCGGCGTCCTCGATCTTGGCGATGGCGCTGTGCGCCGCGGACGGATCGACCATGCCCGGCATCTCCACCAGCGAACGCAGGGCAATCAGCAGGGCGGTCGCTTCTGTGGACGTCAACCGCAGCGGGCGGTCGATGCCCGCCGAGAACGTCACCTCGATGCTCTCCTCGGAGAACGAGAGGTCGATGAGGTCGCCGGGACCGTAGCCGGGCAGGCCGCACACCCACAACTGGTTGAGGTCGGACATCAGCTGGGTGGTGGTGACGCCCAATTCGGCGGCGGCCTCGGCCGCGCTCATCCCGGGGTTCGCGATGAAGTACGGCACCAGGTTGAGGAGCCGGGACAGCCTCGACGACAGCCTGTTGCTCACGACGTGCCCCCTTCCCCTGCGGCGTCCTTCAGCTTGGTCAGCACGTCGTGGCGTAGTTCGGGCGGATCGAGGACCAGGGCGTCCGCACCGTGGCCCGCGACCAGCCGCGCGATCCAGTCCCGGGAGCGGACCGGGATCCCGAGCACGGTGCCGCTGCGCTCGTTCACCCGCTTCTCCTCCGCCGTGGTCGCCAGTCGGCGCAGTTCCTGGGCTCGGCCCTCGGCCACCCACACGGTGGCGGTCCCGGTGACCTCCCCCGAGCCGGTGACCCGGTCGACGATCTCCCGGAGGTCGACGCCCGCCGGTTTGTGGACGACCCCGGACGGTCCGAACTCCGTCACGTCGTCGCCGATCCGCGACAGCCGGAACGTTCGCACGGCCTTCCTGTCGACGTCGTGACCGACGAGGTACCACCGGCCGTGCGCGGTGACGACACCCCAGGGTTCGACGGTGCGCTCGGTGTACGGCTCGTTGAGGGCGCCGCGGTGCGGGAAATGCACGGCGCGGCCGGCATCGACCGCCGCCAGCAGCTTGCCGAGCGCCGGTTCGGAGCCTCGGGTGCGGGCGGGGACCGCCGTGATCGGGGTTGCCGCCGAATCCGGATCCACCTGCACGCCCGCTGCACGCAGCTTGAGCAGTGCCCCCTGGGCCGCGGACGTCAACTCCGGGGACTCCCACAACTGGACGGCCACCGCGACCGCCGCCGACTCCTCCTGGCTGAGGTCGATGTCGGGAAGCTCGTACGCGTTGCGGTTGATGCGATAGCCCTCGACCGTCGAGAACCGCGATGCCTGCCCGGTCTCGAGCGGAACACCGAGATCCCGGAGCTCGTTCTTGTCGCGTTCGAACATGCGGCTGAACGCCTCGTCGCTCGCGGAGTCGGCGTACCCGGCAACGCTCTCGCGAATCTTCTCGGCGGTGAGGAACTGTCTGGTGGACAACAAACAGATCACCAGGTTCATCAACCGCTCGATCTTGGAAGTCGGCACGCCCGGAAGCCTAGTGGGTGAGCCCGTTACGGACTCCCACAGCGCCGCTACATCGAGGCAATCAGGCGCTCCACCCGCTCGTCGACCGACCGGAACGGGTCCTTGCACAGCACGGTCCGCTGAGCCTGGTCGTTGAGCTTGAGATGCACCCAGTCGACCGTGAAGTCCCGTCCGGCCTCCTGCGCGGCGGTGATGAACTCGCCGCGCAGCTTCGCCCGGGTGGTCTGCGGCGGAGTGTCCACGGCCGCCTCGATCGTCTCGTCCTCGGTGATCCGCTTGACCAGACCCTTCCGCTGCAGCACGTCGAACACGCCGCGACCGCGTTTGATGTCGTGGTACGCCAGATCCAGCTGCGCGATCTTCGGATCGGCCAGCTCGAAGCCGTGCCGGTCCTGGTAGCGCTGGAACAGCTTGCGCTTGATCACCCAGTCGATCTCCGTGTCGACCTTCGCGAAGTCCTGCGTCTCGACCGCGTCGAGCATGCGACCCCACAGATCGACCACCTGCGTGACCTGCGGATCGGGATCCCGGTTCTGCAGGTGTTCCACCGCGCGCGCGTGGTACTCCCGCTGAATGTCGAGGGCACTGGCCTGCCGGCCGCCGGCGAGCCGCACCGGACGGCGTCCGGTGACGTCGTGACTGACCTCGCGGATGGCGCGGATCGGGTTGTCGAGCGCGAAGTCGCGGAACGACACCCCGGCCTCGATCATCTCGAGGACGAGCGCGGCGGTGCCCACCTTGAGCATGGTGGTGGACTCGGACATGTTCGAGTCGCCGACGATCACGTGCAGGCGGCGGTACTTCTCCGCGTCGGCGTGCGGCTCGTCACGGGTGTTGATGATGGGCCGCGACCGCGTGGTCGCCGAGGACACACCCTCCCAGATGTGCTCCGCGCGCTGCGACAGGCAGAACGTCGCTGCCTTCGGCGTCTGCAGGACCTTGCCGGCGCCACAGATCAGCTGCCGCGTCACCAGGAACGGGAGCAGCACGTCCGAGATCCGGGAGAATTCGCCGGCCCGGGCCACGAGGAAGTTCTCGTGGCAGCCGTACGAATTGCCCGCCGAGTCCGTGTTGTTCTTGAACAGGTAGATGTCGCCGCCGATGCCTTCCTCGGCGAGCCGCTGTTCGGCGTCGATCAACAACTCCTCGAGTACGCGCTCCCCCGCCCGGTCGTGGTTGACCAACTGGATGAGGTTGTCGCACTCGGCTGTCGCGTATTCGGGGTGCGAGCCGACGTCCAGATACAGGCGGGCACCGTTCCGGAGAAACACGTTGGAGCTCCGGCCCCACGACACCACCCGCCGGAACAGGTAGCGCGCAACCTCGTCCGGGCTCAGTCGCCTGTGACCATGGAAGGTGCAGGTCACACCGAACTCTGTCTCAATTCCCATGATTCGTCGCTGCACACCTCGACAGTACAACGCGGATCACCCGGCGGAGCGTTAAAACCGTCCGGCGACACACCGCGCATACCCTGAGATGGTGAACCGACACCTACACCGAATCCACCGGGCCGACGAGATCGTCTTCGACCGCAGCGCCGATCTGAGCCCGTCCGGGCTCGACCGGGCCATGCGCTTCCTCAGCCGCGCGGCCGACAAGGGGCTGCTGTGGTGGTTCGTGGCGGCGGTGCTGGGACTGGTCGGCGGGCGCGCCCGGCGCGGTGGTGTGCGGGGCCTGCTGTCCCTCGCGATGGCGAGCGGTCTGGCCAACGGCATCCTCAAGCCGCTGTTCCCGCGGCGCCGCCCACCGGCCCGCGTATGGACGAACGTGCGGCGTGGGGTGGCGATCCCCCGGTCCTCGTCGTTCCCGTCCGGACATGCGGCGTCGGCGGCGGCATTCACCACGGGTGTCGCCCTGGAATCGCCCGCGACCGCTGCCGTCGTGGCCCCCCTTGCCGCCGCGGTCGCCTACTCCCGTGTGCACAACGGCGTGCACTGGCCGACGGACGTCGCCGCCGGGCTGATACTCGGCGGGGCCGTCGCATCGGGCACCCGCCGCTGGTGGGCGGTGCGCACTGAGGAACCGGCAGAGCTGGGCCCCACCGTCGACGCACCGGCACTTCGGGGCGGTGAGGACCTGCTCGTGGTGGTCAACCCGGATTCCGGGCCCGACAGTGTCGATCCCAGCGAGGAGATCACGACCGCTCTCCCCAAGGCCGACGTGCGCGCACTCGACACCGACCGCGATTTCGCCGAACAACTCGACACCTGGGTGACCGACCGGAAGCCCCGCGCCCTCGGAGTGTGCGGTGGCGACGGGACCGTGGTCGCCGTCGCGTCCGCGGCAGCGCGTCACGCATTGCCGCTGGCGGTGTTCCCGGGCGGAACGCTCAATCACTTCGCGCGGGACGCCGGCGTCGCCGACATCTCGGACACGGCGAACGCCGTCGAGACCGGACATGCGGTTCTCGTCGATCAGGCCGTCGTCCACACCGACGTCGCGGAGCCGGCGCCGTTCCTCAACACCGCCAGTCTCGGTGGCTATCCCGACGCGGTGCGACTGCGGGAGAAGTGGCAGCCGCGGTACGGCAAGTGGCCCGCGGCGTGTGTGGCGATGATCCGGATTCTCTCCGCGGCAACACCGCTCGCCGTCACCATCGACGGCAGGCCCGTGAAGGTCTGGATGTTGTTCGTGGGGAACGGTCGGTATTCCCCGGCCGATCAGGTCCCGATGTCGCGTCCCGCCATCACCGGCGGACTGCTCGACGTCCGGTACGTGCGGGCCGACCGGACAGCGTCCCGGCCGCGGCTGCTGTTCGCCGCCGCCACCGGGACGCTCGGAAGCAGCCGGGTGTACGTGCGATCCCTCGTGCCCCGGCTCACCGTCCGCGTGGACGGCTCGCCGGTCGCGCTGGCCACCGACGGTGAAGTGGTCGCCGACGCCCTGAGGTTCGACTTCCGGACGGTGCCCGAAGGTATCGCGGTGTACCGGCCTCAGACCTGAGGGTCGGCCGGCTTCGTCTCGGTGTCCGGCTTCGACTCCGGAGCGGGCTCCGAGGCGGCCGCAGGCGCTGCGGGGATCAGCTGTTCGAGCGCGGGTCCGGTGATCCGCCGGAACGCGCGGCGAGGACGGGACTGGTCGAGCACGGCCACCTCGAGGCTGGCCACATCGACGTTCCGCTTCTCGCCTTCCCCGGCACCGCCCTGACGCAACGCGTTCACCGCGATACCGACCGCCGCCTCGAGATCGAGGTCGGCACGGTACGACTCGCGCATGGCGGTCGCGATCGGCTCGGTCGTGCCACCCATCACGACGAAATGCTGTTCGTCGACGATGGATCCGTCGTAGGTGATGCGGTACAGCTGGGGAGCCTTCGGGCTGCCCACGCGCCCGACCTCCGCGACGCAGATCTCCACCTCGTACGGCTTGGGCTGTTCGGTGAAGATCGTGCCCAGGGTCTGGGCGTACGCGTTGGCCAGCGATCGGCCCGTCACGTCACGGCGGTCGTAGGAGTAGCCGCGCATGTCGGCGTGGACGATCCCGGCGCGCCGCAGGTTCTCGAACTCGTTGTACTTGCCGACGGCCGCGAAGCCGAGCCGGTCGTACAGCTCGCTGACCTTGTGCAGCGCGGTGGAGGGATTCTCGGCGACGAACAGCACGCCGTCGCGGAACGTGAGCACCACGACGCTGCGTCCCCGGGCAATTCCCTTGCGCGCCAGTTCCGAGCGGTCCCGCATGATCTGCTCGGCGGAGGCGTAATACGGCATGGTCATCGCGCAGACCCCCCTTCTTCGGTGCGCTCGGCGACGATGCGCCGAGCCAACTCGGACGTCGTCTCCTCGGACACGTGTACGGCACCGGCCTGGGTGATCGTGACCGCGGTCGGGTAGATGCCGCGGGTCAGGTCGGGCCCACCGGTGGCCGAGTCGTCGTCGGCCGCGTCGTACAGCGATTCGATGGCCGCCCGCAGGGCGGTCTCCTCGTCGCTGTCCGGCGAGTAGATCTTCTTCAGTGCCGACTTCGCGAACAACGATCCCGAACCGACCGCGTGGTATCCGGCTCGTTCCTCGTACCGGCCGCCGACGACGTCGTACGAGACGATCCGGCCCGCGTGGGCCTCGTCGTCCGCGTCGAGGTCGTAGCCGACGAGCAGCGGGACGACCGCGAGACCCTGCATGGCCGCCCCGAGGTTGCCCCGCACCATCGACGCCAGGCGGTTGGCCTTGCCGTCGAAGGTCAGCTGAACGCCCTCGATCTTCTCGTAGTGCTCGAGTTCGACGGCGAACAGGCGGACCAGTTCGATGGCGATACCCGCGGTGCCGGCGATGCCGGCCGCCGAATATTCGTCGGTGACGTACACCTTCTCGACGTCCCGGCTGGCGATCAGGTTGCCCTGGGTCGCGCGCCGGTCGCCGGCGAGCAGGACGCCCCCCTTGTAGGTGAGCGCCACGATCGTCGTTCCGTGCGGTGCGAGATCACCGCTCTCCATCCCATCACCACCCCGTGTCGAGTGCGATCGATGGCCGATCCGATTCTCCGGCAGCAATTCTGGTGCGTGACCACGCAGATACTCGGTGAACGAGCTCAGATTCGAACCGAAACTGAGCCTCGTCTCACCGTCGCCTGTCCGCAATGCCGGTCGATCCGCCGTCACTGGCCGCCCTTCTGGACATAGGCCCGGACGAAGTCCTCGGCGTTCTCCTCGAGCACGTCGTCGATCTCGTCGAGCAGGTCGTCGGTGTCCTCGGCCAGCTTTTCGCGACGTTCCTGACCCGCGGCACCGTCAGCACCCGGGGTGTCGTCCTCGTCGCCGCCACCAGTTCGTTTGGTCTGCTCTTGCGCCATCGCAGCCGACCTCCTTGTGTGAAGGGAGCTCTTCTTCCGAGCGTCCTGTCCTGCCAAGCAGTCTGACTACATCATCCGCTCGGACCTTCACCCTACCGAGCGTCGCCGCCCCACGTGTGCCGACGCGACGGCGAGTTCCGGCGCAGATCCGTCCGGGACCGGTCGACGGGTCAGTTCGTGAGTTCGTCGACGAGCTCTTTCGCGGTCTCCACCGACTCCAGCAACTCCCCCACGTGCGCCTTGCTGCCCCGCAGCGGCTCGAGCGTGGGGATACGGACCAGGGAGTCGCCACCGAGGTCGAAGATCACCGAATCCCAGCTCGCGGCCGCGATGTCGGCCCCGAACTTGCGCAGGCACTCACCCCGGAAGTAGGCGCGGGTGTCGGTGGGCGGGGTGTCGACGGCGTCGAGCACCGCCTGCTCCGAGACGAGCCGTTCCATCGACCCGCGCGCGACCAGCCGGTTGTAGAGCCCCTTGTCCAGGCGGACATCCGAGTACTGCAGGTCGACCAGATGCAGTCGCGGCGCGGACCAGTTGAGGCCCTCGCGGTTCCGGAAACCCTCGAGCAGCCGCAGCTTGGCCGGCCAGTCCAGCAGGTGAGCGCACTCCATCGGGTCCCGCTCGAGGAGGTCGAGCACCATCGCCCACTTCTCCAGCAGATCGGCGACGCGGGGGTCGTCGTTGCCCTCGGCGGACATGAACTTGTCGACTCGGTCCAGGTAGATCCGCTGCAACGCAAGCCCGGTCAGTTCCCGGCCGTCGGCCAGCGCGACCGTGGCGCGCAGCGTCGGATCGTGGCTGATGTGGTGCACGGCGGTCACCGGGCGGGCCAGTTGCAGGTCGGTGAGGTCGACACCGGCCTCGATGAGATCGAGGACCAGCGCCGTCGTCCCGACCTTCAGGTACGTCGACATCTCGGCGAGGTTCGCGTCGCCGATGATGACGTGCAGACGCCGGTACTTGTCCGCGTCCGCGTGCGGTTCGTCGCGAGTGTTGATGATGCCGCGTTTGAGTGTCGTCTCGAGCCCGACCTCCACCTCGATGTAGTCGGCCCGCTGGGACAGCTGGAAGCCGGCCTCGTCACCGGACTGGCCGATGCCCACCCGGCCCGACCCGCAGATCACCTGACGGGACGCGAAGAACGGGGTCAGCCCGTTGATCACCGCGGAGAACGGCGTGGCCCGGGACATCAGGTAATTCTCGTGGGTGCCGTACGACGCGCCCTTGCCGTCCACGTTGTTCTTGTACAGCTGCAGTCGCGGGGCGCCGGGGACGCTCGAGGCGTGCCGGGCGGCCGCCTCCATCACCCGTTCGCCGGCCTTGTCCCAGATCACGGCGTCCAGGGGGTCGGTGACCTCCGGGGCCGAGTACTCGGGGTGCGCGTGATCGACGTAGAGCCGGGCGCCGTTGGTGAGGATCATGTTGGCCGCGCCGACCTCGTCGGCGTCGATCACCGGCGCCGGGCCGCTCAGCCGGCCCAGGTCGAATCCGCGGGCATCGCGCAGCGGGGATTCCACCTCGTAATCCCATCGGGTGCGCTTGGCGCGCGGCACTCCCGCTGCCGCCGCGTAGGCCAGCACCGCCTGGGTGGACGTCAAGATCGGATTGGCCGAAGGCTCGCTGGGTGAGGAGATTCCGTACTCGACTTCGACACCGATGATCCGCTGCATGCTGCCGAGCCTATGCGATCACCCACATCACCCGGCGGCACACTCCTGCCGCGCGAGCCGTCCGCGTCCGGCGACTAGTCCGGCGAGCACTCCAGGTACTGGTCCGCCGAGATCGCCCGGAGCACCGTCCGGACCCCGGCGGGAGCCCAGGAGTGGGTGCTGTCGGTGACGACTCTCGGGTCCGTCAGGTGCACCGTCCGGCGGCGCGTCACGATGGTGCATCCGCCCGCCGCCACCACGTTTCGCACCCAGTCGCTGTGCGCACCGTACGTCAGCGCGAACCGGTAGCGGCCGTCCACGACGAACACGTTGACGGGTGTGCGATACGCCTTGCCCGACCTGCGGCCCCGGTGCTCGACCATCGCGAACCCGGGCAGGATCGTCGCCACGTGACGGCTCACCTGATTGGTGGCGACCCGGTTGAATCGGGCGACCGAACGCGGCAACGCCATGCACTCTCACCCCTTCGGCACCGGAACGAGCAACCGACCTCGACAGTACCGACGTCCGCCGGGGTGCTGGCAGGATCGACACATGGATTCCGCACCGAACACCCCACCCGGCACGGACGAAGTGGTGGCGGTGTTCGACAGTGCGGGACGACCGGTGGGGTCCGCCGAGCGTTCCCGCGTCTACGCCGAGGGGTTGTGGCATGCGAGTGCCGGCGTCCTCGTCCGATCCGGCGACGGGAAGCGCCTCTACGTGCACCGACGCGCGGACACGAAGACGGTGTTCGCCGGACATCACGACTGCCTGGCGGGCGGGGTGGTCGATCCCGGGGAAACCCCGGAGGAGGCCGCGAGCCGGGAGCTGGCGGAGGAACTGGGCATCACCGGAGTGGGCCTCACCCCCATCGCGACGGTGGCGTGGGACGGGCACTGGCAGGGTCTGCGGCTGCGCTGCCACCTGTACGCCTACGAGACGCACTGGGACGGGCCGATCGTCCATCAGGCCAGCGAGATCGCGTCGGGCTGGTGGTGGACGCCCCACGAACTGGTGACGCACCTGCACGACCCGCAGTGGCCGTTCGTACCGGACACCCGGGCACTCCTCGAGGACTACCTCGTCACACGGGACCGCTGACACACAGCACACCTGCGCGGCGGGAACCGGGTTCGGGTTCCCGCCGCGCAGGTGGTGCCGGACGGCTTACAGGTACTGGCCCGTGTTGGATTCGGTGTCGATGGCGCGGCTCGCGCTCGCGTTCTTGCCGGTGACCAGTGTGCGGATGTACACGATCCGCTCACCCTTCTTGCCCGAGATCCGGGCCCAGTCGTCGGGATTGGTGGTGTTCGGCAGGTCCTCGTTCTCCGAGAACTCGTCGACGATGGAGTCGAACAGGTGCTGGACCCGCAGGCCCGGGGCACCGGTGTCGAGCACCGACTTGATCGCGTACTTCTTGGCGCGGTCGACGATGTTCTGGATCATCGCGCCCGAGTTGAAGTCCTTGAAGTACAGGACCTCCTTGTCGCCGTTGGCGTACGTGACCTCGAGGAAACGGTTCTCCTCGCTCTCGGCGTACATGCGGTCGACGACCCGTTCGATCATCACCCGGATGCAGGCCGTGCGGTCGCCGCCGAACTCCGCGATGTCGTCGCTGTGCACCGGCAGCGTCTCGACGAGGTACTTCGAGAAGATGTCCTGTGCCGACTCCGCGTCGGGGCGTTCGATCTTGATCTTCACGTCGAGGCGGCCGGGACGCAGGATCGCGGGGTCGATCATGTCCTCGCGGTTGGACGCGCCGATCACGATGACGTTCTCGAGTCCCTCGACACCGTCGATCTCACTGAGCAGCTGCGGCACGACGGTCGTCTCGACGTCGGAGGAGACGCCCGATCCGCGGGTACGGAAGATCGAATCCATCTCGTCGAAGAACACGATCACCGGGGTGCCCTCGGACGCCTTCTCCCGGGCCCGCTGGAAGATCAGCCGGATGTGCCGCTCGGTCTCGCCGACGAACTTGTTCAGCAGCTCGGGGCCCTTGATGTTGAGGAAGTAGGACTTGGCTTCCTTGCTGTCCTGCCCCCGGGCCTCCGCGATCTTCTTCGCGAGCGAGTTGGCGACCGCCTTGGCGATGAGCGTCTTCCCGCACCCGGGCGGACCGTAGAGGAGCACACCCTTCGGTGGCCGCAGCTCGTATTCGTGGAACAGGTCCTTGTGGAGGAACGGCAACTCGACGGCGTCGCGGATCTGCTCGATCTGCCGTCCGAGGCCGCCGATGTCGTCGTAGTGCACGTCGGGAACCTCTTCGAGGACCAGATCCTCGACCTCGGCCTTGGGGATCCGCTCGAACGCGTACCCGGCCTTGGTGTCGACGAGGAGGGAGTCGCCCGGCCGAAGCTTGCGGGTGGGCGATTCCGCGTCGTACGCGATCGACTCCCTCTCGCTGTCCGCGTACACGGTGGCGAGGGGTTCGGCCAGCCAGACGATCCGTTCCTCGTCGGCGTGCCCGACCACGAGGGCGCGCTGACCGTCGTCGAGGACCTCGCGCAGCGTGCTGATCTCACCCACACGCTCGAAGTTGCCGGCCTCCACGATCGTGAGTGCCTCGTTGAGGCGCACGGTCTGGCCGAGCTTGAGGATCTCGGCGTCGACGTTCGGGGAGCAGGTCAACCGCATCTTGCGCCCGGAGGTGAACACGTCCACGGTCTGATCGTCGTGCACTCCGAGCAGCACGCCGTACCCGCTCGGCGGCTGGCCGAGGCGATCGACTTCTTCTCGAAGGGCGATGAGCTGCTGACGGGCCTCCTTGAGGGTGTCCATCAACTTGGTGTTCCGGATGGACAGCGAGTCCACTCGCGATTCCATCTCACGAAGCTGTTCCGGCGACTCCGCGAGCTGCCTGCGCAGTGCCGACGCCTCTGCGCGCAACGCCTCGAGCTCTCGTGCGGCCGCAACCGAATCGGGGTTCTCTGTCGAGCTCATGTGCGTCTCCTCCCAATGAGATCTATCAACGCTACCGGCACTGCCCGAATTCTGCGCCGTGACACGGATTCTGCCGATTGCGAATCGGCATACACGACACCCTGGGCCACCGAACCTCTCATGTTAGCCTTACCTACTTGTCAAGCAGTTGCCTCTCTGTCCTGTGTAACGAAAGGGTTCGTCGTGATAATCCGCAAGCCCGTGAACGGCACATCCTTCATCGGTAGGTCCGCGGTTGCCGTCGGCGCGGTGGTTCTCGCGCTGGGGATGTCGGCCTGCTCGTCCGACGACGCTTCCGACGCCGCGGCGACGACGTCCGCGGCCACATCGTCGGCGGCAGCCGAGGCGGTTGCGGCCCCCACGTCGGAGGAACTGCTCGGCACACTCCAGCTGCTCGTGGATCCTGCCCGACCGGTCGACGAGAAGACCGCCGTGGTCGTCGACGGCGACGAACGCCGCCCGAATCTGGAGGCCATGACGGCGGCGATGGCCAACTACCCGGTGTCCTTCACGGTCACGGATGTGCAGGTAGAGGGCGATACCGCGACGGCGAACGTCGCGATCGTCAGCCCGCACGGCACGGCCGCTCCGACCGCGTGGACGTGGGAGAACGTCGACGGCACCTGGAAGGTGTCGGACGAGAGCACGTGCACCCTGCTGGGCATGGCACGCGCCGGCTGCAGCTAGTTTTCCTCCTTCGGCGGCGCCCTCTCCGGGCGCCGCCGAAGGCGTGTCTCAGCCCTTGCCCGAGCGGCGCTGCGGCTTGGGGGTGACGGTTCCCTCGGCGAGACGCCGGGCGCTCACCAGGAACGCGGTGTGGCCCTGCATCCGGTGTTCCGGGCGCACGGCGAGCCCGACGACGTGCCACCCGCGAACGATCGATTCCCAGGACCGCGGCTCGGTCCAGCACTCCTGCTCGCGCATCGCCTCGACCACCTTCGAGAGCTGCGTCACAGTGGCGACGTAGACGATGAGCACACCGCCGGGAACCAGCGCCTTGGACACCGCGGGCAGCGCGTCCCAGGGGGCCAGCATGTCGAGGACCACCCGGTCGACCTGACCGCCCGCCGCGTCGGCGTCGAACTCGGCGACGTCGGCGATGGTCAGATCCCAGTTCTCGGGGCGTTCCCCGAAGAAGGTCTCGACGTTCCGGACCGCGTGTTCGGCGTGGTCGTCGCGCACCTCGTACGAGATGACCCGGCCTTCCGGACCGACCGCCCGCAGCAGTGAGCACGTCAGCGCGCCCGACCCGGCACCGGCCTCGAGCACGCGGGCGCCCGGGAAGACGTCGCCCTCGTGCACGATCTGCGCGGCGTCCTTCGGGTAGATGACCTGCGCCCCGCGGGGCATCGACAGGATGTAGTCGACGAGCAGCGGTCGCAGCGCGAGGTACGGGGTGCCGTTGGTCGACTTGACCACGCTGCCCTCGTCGGTGCCGATCAGATCGTCGTGCAGGATGCCGCCGCGGTGGGTGTGGAACTCCTTGCCGGCCTCCAGGTTGACCGTGTAGTGCCGGCCTTTCGCGTCCGTCAACTGGACGCGATCGCCCACCCGAAACGGTCCGCTCGGTCGCGTTTCGCGTCCCACCATCGTCACCGACTCCTCAGCCTGTTCGTCCGGCGCCGTCCGACGCCCACACCGCGCCCCGACTCGACTGTCGGACCGGGGGCCTACCCTGCCAGGTGTGAGCATCTCAGAGTCGCCAGCCCCCGTCACAAAGGGTTCCCCGTCACAGCCCGGCGACACTTCGACCACCCGCAGGCGCCCCGCCCTGTCGCCGTCCCGCGCCGGCGACTTCAAGCAGTGCCCGCTCCTCTACCGTTTCCGCGCCGTCGACCGGCTTCCCGAGGCGCCGTCACGCGCGCAGGTGAAGGGCACGGTCGTGCACGCCGCACTGGAGACCCTGTTCGGGCTGCCCGCGGCCGAACGCGTCCCGCAGAAGGCGGCCGATCTGATCCTCCCGTCCTGGGAGCGCATTCTCGCCGAGGCCCCCGACCTGATCGACCTGGTCCCCGAGGAGGAGCGCGACACCTTCCTCGACGAGGCGCGTTCCCTCGTCACCGCCTATTACGAGCTGGAGGATCCCACCCGGTTCGAGGCCGAATCGTGCGAACAGCGCGTCGAGACCGAACTCGCCGACGGGGTGCTGCTGCGCGGATTCGTCGACCGCATCGACGTCGCCCCCACCGGTGAGGTGCGGGTGGTCGACTACAAGACCGGCCGCGCGCCCCGCGAGATGTCCGAGTCCAAGGCGCTGTTCCAGATGAAGTTCTACGCGCTGGTCCTGCTCCGCACCCGCGGCATCGTCCCCGCGCAGTTGCGGCTGCTGTACCTCGCGTCGGGCACGGTCCTCACCTACGCACCCGACGAGGACGAACTGCTGCGGTTCGAGCGCACGCTGTCGGCGATCTGGAAGGCCATCCTGGCGGCTGGGGTCACCGGCGATTTCCGACCCAAGCCGAGCCGGCTCTGCGACTGGTGTGATCATAAGTCCCTGTGCCCCTCGTTCGGCGGAACGCCGCCTCCCTACCCGGGATGGCCGGAGGGGCCCGCCGAAGACGCACCGGGTTTCGAGGAGATTGTCGAATGAGTTCCGAGTCCTATTACGTACCACTCGGTTCGGAAGCACTGAGTGCGCCGGACGTGGACTCGGACCGGAAGATCACCGTCGAGCGGTTCGACAGCACGGATCTGACGATCAGCGTGTGGGCCGAGACGATGCAGCACGGCGCTCCCCCGTCCGCGCTGCTCGTGCGAGCACTCGAGCGCTGCGCCCCACGCGACGACGTGCGTCTCACCCGGGTCGTGGTCGAGATCCTCGGTCCCATCCCCATCGCCGAGCTCGAGGTCCGGTCCTGGGTGCAGCGACCGGGACGCCGGGTGGAGCTCGTGGTCGCCGAATTGTGGACCGTCGGCGACCGGCCCCGTGCCGTGGCGCGGGGCTCGGCCTGGCGGATGGAGACCGTCGACACCAGCGACGCCGTCCACGTCGTCGACCCGCCACTCGAACCGCGGTCCACCGGCCGGGACGGCAAGTTCAGCGAAGCCTGGAATTCGGGCTACCTGACGACCCTCGACTGGCGGTGGATCGCCGAGATGGGATGCGAGGGCCCGGGCAAGCTGTGGGCGAAGCCGCGGCCCACACTGGTTCTCGGCGAGACCCTGACGCCGCTGGAGCGACTGTTCTCCATCGCGGACATCGCCAACGGTGTGGGATCGAAACTCGACCCGGCGGACTGGACGTTCCTCAACACCGACCTCACCGTGCACATCTTCCGGGTCCCCGAGGGCGACTGGGTGGGGGTCAGCTCCGAAACCTCCATCGGACCCGACGGAGTGGGAATGTGTGCGGGCGTGCTCTACGACGAGACCGGCGCCGTCGGCCGGATCGCCCAGACCGTACAGGTCCGCGCCCGCCCCTGATCGGAGCGAGCGCGGACCGTGTTGCGGTGGAACGGGATCAGAGTGCGCGGCAGGACCGGATGTTGGACGCGAGGATGGCCTTGGCACCGAGGTCCGCGAGTTCGTCCATGACTCCGTTGTGGCCCTTGATCGGCACCATCGCCCGGACCGCGACCCAGTTCTCGTCGGCGAGCGGCGACAGCGTCGGCGACTCCAGGCCCGGGGTGATCTTCAACGCGTCGTCGAGGATCGTCTTGGGGCAGTCGTAGTCGAGCATCAGGTTCTGCTGCGCGAACACGATGCCGCGCACCCGCTCGACCAGCTGGTTGCGCGCGGAATCGTCGGCGGGCGAACCGGCGCGCTCGATGAGGACACCCTCGGAGTCGCACAGGGTGTCGCCGAACGCGATCAGGTTGTGCTGGCGCAGCGTGCGGCCGGAGCCGACGACGTCGGCGATGGCGTCGGCGACGCCGAGCTGGATCGAGATCTCCACGGCGCCGTCGAGGCGGATGACCGAGGCCTCGATCCCACGTGCGGACAGGTCGTCGCGCACCAGGTTGGGGTAGGACGTGGCGATCCGGAGCCCGGCGAGGTCCTCGACCGACCAGTCCTTGCCCGCGGGGGCGGCGTACCGGAATGTGGAGCGGCCGAAGCCGAGCGACAGCCGCTCGGAGACCGGAGCACCCGAGTCCCGGGCGAGGTCGCGGCCGGTGATGCCGAGATCGAGTTCACCGGATCCGACGTAGATCGCGATGTCCTTGGGGCGAAGGAAGAAGAATTCGACCTGGTTGGACGGGTCGAGGACGGTCAGGTCGCGGGAGTCGGTGCGACGGCGGTAGCCGGCCTCGCTGAGGATTTCGGCGGCGGACTCGGACAGCGAGCCCTTGTTGGGGACTGCGACGCGCAGCATGGCTGAGGGTTCCTTTCGGGAGCGGGTGGAGGAGTCTCGATCACCGATCACAGATGTCGGTAGACGTCCTCGAGCTTCAGGCCCTTACCCACCATCAGCACCTGCGTCCAGTACAGCAGCTGAGAGATCTCTTCGGCGAGCGCCTCGTCGCTCTCGTGCTCGGCGGCGATCCACACCTCACCCGCCTCTTCGAGGATCTTCTTTCCCTGCGAATGGACGCCGGCGTCCAAGGCGGCAACGGTGCCGGACCCCTCGGGGCGGGTAGCGGCACGCTCGGTCAGCTCGGCGAACAGGGATTCGAAGGTCTTCACGAGGACCCATTGTTTCACGCCGCCGCGGACCTCTCCGAACCGGTCACCACCCGAGTGTGCGGCGACTCTCGAACCGGCGGACCTCGCCCGAACGGGGATCGGTGAACTCGATGGCCCGCGCCAGCAACCGCAGCGGGGTCGAGAAGTCGCCGGGCTCGGATCGGCGGAAGTCCGGGTAATAGTTGTCGCCCTCGATCGGCAGCCCCAGCGACGACATGTGCAACCGCAGTTGATGTGTCCGGCCGGTCTTCGGTAGCAGCCGGTACCGCGCGCGGCCCTCCCGGGTCTCGATCAGGTCGACGACGGTCTCGCTGTTCGGTTCCCCCGGTTCCTCCGTCGCCGTCATGATTCCGTGTTCCTTGACGATGCGGCTGCGGATGGTCCGCGGAAAGGCAAGCGCGGGGTCGTGGTCGGCGACGGCCTCGTATTCCTTGGTGACCTGCTGGGAGACGAACAGTTCCTGATACGCCCGGCGGTCTTCCCGCCTGATCAGGAACACCAGGACACCGGCCGTCATCCGGTCGAGCCGGTGTGCCGGCGTGAGGTCGGGCAGGTCGAGCGCCCTCCGCAGCCGCACCACCGCCGTCTCGGTGATGTGCGCGCCCCGCGGAATGGTCGCGAGGAAATGGGGCTTGTCGATCACCACGAGGTGGTCGTCGCGGTGGAGGACGTCGATCTCGAACGGAACCGGGATCTCGGGTGCGGGGTCGCGATAGAAGTACACGAAACGGGTCGGGGCATAACGGGTTCCGCGGTCCACCACCCGGCCGTGTTCGTCGACGACTTCCCCGCCGTCGATCAGCGACAGCCAGTGCGCCCGCTCGTCCGGGTACGTCTCGACCAGGAACTCGGCGACCGTCTTCGCGCCGTGGCCTGCCGGCATCCGGATGCGATCGGGACCGAGACCGTCGCGGACCGGCAGCGGCGCCCCGGCCACGTCAGCCCACCCGATTCTCGGTGCACTCGGCGCACACGAGCGCGAGTTCGCGGCCCCGGTCGTCCGGCAGATTCTCGTACCGGGACGTCGGGCCGCCACACCGGGTGCAACGTCCCAGCGTCTTGGCCTGGTCGCTGAACTCGATGTTCATCCGCTTGTCGAAGACGTACAGCGACCCCTCCCACAGGCCCGTGTCGCCGAACTCCTCGCCGTAGCGGACGATGCCGCCGTCCAGTTGGTAGACCTCGCCGAAACCGCGCGAGCGCATCAGCGACGACAGGACCTCGCACCGCACTCCCCCGGTGCAGTAGGTGACGACGGCCTTGTCCTTCAGATGGTCGTACTTGCCGCTGTCGAGTTCGTGCACGAACTCGCGCGTGGTCGCCACGTCGGGCACGACGGCGTCCCGGAATCGGCCGATCTCCGCCTCGAAACCGTTGCGCCCGTCGAAGAAGACGACATCGTCACCGCGACCCTCGACCAGTCGGTGCAGCTCTTCGGGCGCGAGGTGGGTGCCGCCGCCGACGACGCCGTCCGCGTCCACCTTCAGCTCGCCCGGCGCACCGAACGTCACGATCTCCGACCGCACCTTGACGCTCAGCCGCGGGAAGTCGTCACCGAGCCCGTCGGACCACTTGATGTCGGCGTCCTTGAACGGGGCATAGCTGCGCGTCCCCTTCACGTACCGCTTGACGTCGTGGATGTCACCACCGACCGTCGCGTTGATGCCGTGCTCGGAGACGAGGATCCGGCCGGTCAGGTTGTTCGCCTCGGCGAGTGTGTACTGCCACAGCCGTATCGCCTCCGGGTCGGCGAGCGGAGTGAACACGTAGAACAGCACGATTTTCGGGACAGCCACGGGAAACCAGACTACCTAGAGACGGACGCCACTCCGCTGCGCCCACACCTCGACCAGGTCGGAACCGGTGAGACCCACGAGACTGTCCCGGAACACCCGCCCCGGGCCGTCGGCCACCGCGATCTCGCACGGGACGATCAGGACGACGCACCCCGCGGCCTGCGCGGACGCCGCACCGGTGGGCGAGTCCTCGATGGCGAGGCACTGCGACGGATCCAGACCCAGCAGTTCCGCGCCCCGCAGGTACGGGTCCGGATGCGGTTTGCCCGCCGGCACCTCGTCGCCGCACACCGAGTGGTCGAAGTGGTGCCTGCCGAGCGTCTCGAGCGCCCGCTCGGTGAGCCGGCGCTCGGTGTTGGTCACCAGCGCGGACCTCAGGCCGTGCGTCCGGACGGTCCGCAGTGCGTCGTGGGCGCCCGGTCGCCACGGGATCCCGTCGCCGAACAATTCCTCGACGCGGGTGAACATCCATTCCTTGGCCTCGGCGAGCGCCGCCGGATCCCGGTCGAGCCCGAGGGCGTCGAAGATGACGCCGAGGGCGTTGGTGCTGGACGCGCCGATCGTCTTCAGCCGCGTCTCCTCGGTCATCGGCCCGCCGAGGTGCAGCGACAGCTCGCGGACAGCGACGTCCCACATCTTCTCGGAATCGAGCAGCGTTCCGTCCATGTCCCACAGAACACCTGCGAGACCGTCGACTGCCTCAGACATTGAAGTACTTCGCTTCGGGGTGGTGCAGCACGAACGCATCCGTGGACTGCTCGGGATGCAACTGCAGTTCCTCCGACAATTTCACACCGATCCGTTCGGGTTCGAGCAGGGCGACCATCTTCGCGCGGTCCTCCAGGTTGGGGCAGGCGCCGTACCCGAAGGAGTACCGGGCACCTCGGTAGGCGAGGTCGAAGAACCCGGACACCTCGGACGGGTCCTGCTCGGCCACGTTGTGACCGCCGGGCAGCACGAGTTCCTCGCGGACCCGTTGATGCCAGTACTCGGCCAGCGATTCCGTCAGCTGCACGCCGATACCGTGCACCTCGAGGTAGTCGCGGTACGCGTTGGCGGCGAACAACTCGTTCGCGAAGTCCGCGATGGGCTGCCCCATCGTGACGAGCTGCATCGGGAACACGTCGACCTGACCGGTCTCCTTCGCCTCGGTGCGGGACCGGACGAAGTCGGCGACACACAGGAAACGGTCGCGGTGCTGGCGCGGGAACGTGAACCGGAAGCGCTCCTCCGCGTCGGGTGTCGGGTCGGTGAGCACGACCACGTCGTCGCCCTCCGACACCGCGGGGAAGTAGCCGTACACGACGGCGGCGTGCGCGAGGATTCCCTCGGTGCTCAGCCGGTCGAGCCAGTATCGCAGGCGGGGGCGACCCTCCGTCTCCACCAGTTCCTCGTACGTGGGACCGTCGCCGGAACGCTGCCCGCGCAGACCCCACTGCCCGAGGAACAGGGCACGCTCGTCCAGCAGTCCCGAGTAGTCCGACAGCGAGACACCCTTGACGATCCGGTTGCCCCAGAACGGCGGGCTCGGCACCACGATGTCGGTGGCCACGTCGGATCGCTCCGGCACCTCGATCGGGGTCTCGGCGGCCTTGCGCTTCTCCGCGATCCGCTTGGACCGCTCGTGCCGTGCCTTCCGTTCGGCCGCCTTCTCGCGGGCCGCGATCGCTTCCGGGCTGTCCGGGTCGGGTCCGCCGCCACGCTTGACGGCCATGATCTCGTCCATCCGGTGCAGGCCCTCGAACGCGTCGCGCGCGTAGCTGACGTCGCCCTCGTACACCTCGGCCAGATCGTTCTCCACATACGACCGGGT
Source organism: Rhodococcus wratislaviensis (assembly GCF_900455735.1). Taxonomy (GTDB): domain Bacteria; phylum Actinomycetota; class Actinomycetes; order Mycobacteriales; family Mycobacteriaceae; genus Rhodococcus_F; species Rhodococcus_F wratislaviensis. Next base: position 992,719 of record NZ_UAUI01000001.1, read on the forward strand.
CAGTGCGGCACCGCCGAGGAGGACGGGGAACTTCTCCGCGACACCCTTGGCGTTGAGTTCCTGCAGGTTGTCCTTCATCACCACGGTCGACTTCACCAGCAGCCCGGACATGCCGATGACGTCGGCCTTCTGCTCGATCGCCGCGTCGAGGATCGTCGCGATCGGCTGCTTGATGCCCAGGTTCACCACGTCGTACCCGTTGTTGCTCAGGATGATGTCGACGAGGTTCTTGCCGATGTCGTGGACGTCGCCCTTCACGGTGGCGATGACAATACGGCCCTTGCCGTCCTCGTCGGTGGCCTCCATGTGCGGTTCGAGGTATGCCACGGCCGCCTTCATCACCTCGGCGGACTGCAGCACGAACGGCAACTGCATCTGCCCGGACCCGAAGAGTTCGCCGACGGTCTTCATGCCGGACAGCAGCGTCTCGTTGATGATCGCGAGCGGCGGCTTCTCCTCCATCGCCGCGGTGAGGTCGTCGTCGAGGCCGTTGCGTTCACCGTCGACGATGCGGCGTTCCAGCCGCTCGAACAGCGGCAGCGCCGCCAGTTCCTGGGCGCGGGATTCGCGCGCCGACGCCGCGGAGACGCCCTCGAACAGTTCCATCAGCTTCTGCAGCGGGTCGTAGCCCTCGCGGCGGCGGTCATACACCAGGTCGAGGGCCGTTTCCCGTTGTTCGTCGGGGATCCGCGCCATCGGCAAGATCTTCGACGCGTGCACGATGGCCGTGTCCAGGCCGGCCTCGGTGCACTCGTGCAGGAACACCGAGTTCAGGACCTGCCGGGCCGCCGGGTTGAGACCGAACGAGATGTTGGACACGCCGAGGGTGAAGTGCACCCGCGGATGCAGCTTCTTCAGCTCGCGGATCGCCTCGATCGTCTCGATGCCGTCGCGGCGGACCTCTTCCTGACCGGTGGAGATCGGGAACGTCAGCGCGTCGATGATGATGTCGGACTCGTCGAGACCCCAGTTCACGGTGAGGTCTTCGAGCAGGCGCTCGGCGATGCGGACCTTGTGCTCCGCCGTACGCGCCTGGCCCTCCTCGTCGATGGTCAGCGCGACGACGGCGGCGCCGTGCTCCGTGACGAGCCGCATGATCTTCTGGAACCGGGAGTCCGGTCCGTCGCCGTCCTCGTAGTTGACGGAGTTCACGGCGCACCGGCCGCCGAGGTGCTCGAGGCCGGCCTGCAGGACCGCGGGCTCGGTGGAGTCGAGCATGATCGGCAGCGTCGACGACGTCGCGAACCGGCTTGCGAGGGCGGCCATGTCGACGGCACCGTCGCGTCCGACGTAGTCGACGTTGAGGTCGAGCATGTGGGCGCCGTCGCGGGTCTGGTCCTTCGCGATGTCGAGGCACTTCTGGTAGTCCTCGGCGATCATCGCCTCACGAAATGCCTTGGAGCCGTTGGTGTTCGTGCGTTCACCGATCATCAGGATGCTGGCGTCCTGCTGGAACGGCACCGCCGTGTACAGCGAGGACGTCCCCGACTCGTGCACCGGGTTCCGCTCGGCCTTCTCGACCAGGCGAACCGCTTCGGCCACCTGCCGGATGTGCTCCGGCGTGGTGCCGCAGCAGCCGCCGACCAGACCGAGACCGAACTCGGTGACGAAACCGCTGAGCGCCTCGGCGAGCTCCTCCGCGGTGAGCGGGTACTCGGCGCCGTTCGGGCCGAGCTGCGGCAATCCGGCGTTGGGCATCACCGACACCGGAAGGGAGCTGTACTTGGACAGGTGGCGGAGATGTTCGCTCATCTCGGCGGGACCGGTCGCGCAGTTGAGTCCGATCATGTCGATACCGAGCGGCTCGAGCGCGGTCAGCGCGGCGCCGATCTCGCTGCCGAGGAGCATCGTGCCGGTGGTCTCGACCGTCACGTGAGTGATGATCGGCAGCCGCGACCCCAGCGTCTCCATCGCCCGCTGACTGCCGAGGATGGCCGCCTTCACCTGCAGCAGGTCCTGGCAGGTCTCGACGAGGATCGCGTCCGCTCCCCCGTCGATCATGCCCATCGCCGCCTCCGCGTAGGCGTCGCGGAGGACCGCGAACGGCGCGTGGCCCAGCGTCGGCAACTTGGTTCCGGGCCCCATCGAGCCGAGGACGAAGCGGCCCATGCCGTCGCGTCCAGGCCCCATCTCGTCGGCCACGTCACGCGCCAGCCGGGTGCCCTTCTCGGCCAGTTCCCGGATACGGTCCGAAATGTCGTAATCGGCGAGGTTGGGTAGGTTGCACCCGAACGTGTTGGTCTCGACGGCGTCCGCCCCGGCCTCGAAGTACGCGCGGTGGATGTCTTTCAGCACGTCAGGGCGGGTGTCGTTGAGGATTTCGTTGCAGCCTTCGAGCCCGAGGAAGTCGTCGAGCGTGAGGTCCGCGGCCTGCAACATGGTGCCCATGGCTCCGTCGCCGATGACAACGCGCTGGTTCAACGCATCGAGCAGGGCAGAGTGAAATGGCGCAGACATGCCGTCCAGACTAGTGGGCGCGCGAACCAATGCTGGCCGTAGGCTGGGTGGGTGAGTTCCAGTGAGTTCCCCGTCACGCCTGCGGGCCGCGCCGACGACACCCCCGACACCGCGGATGCCGGTGCGACGGACAGTGGCGTGCCCGTACTTCGTGACCCTGTCCTCGTCGCCGCCTTCGAGGGCTGGAACGACGCCGGCGACGCCGCGAGCGGAGCCGTCGAGCACCTCGAGTTGACCTGGGACGCCCAGCCGCTCGCCGAGCTGGACTCCGAGGAATACTACGACTACCAGGTCAATCGACCCACGGTCCGGCAGGTCGACGGTGTCACCCGGGAGATCGTGTGGCCCGCCACCCGCCTGTCGGTGTGCTCGCCTCCCGGCAGCGACCGCGACGTGGTTCTGCTGCGCGGGATCGAACCGAACATGCGCTGGCGGAGCTTCTGCGAGGACCTCCTCGAACTGGTCGATCAGCTGCAGATCAACACCGTGGTGATCCTCGGCGCGCTGCTCGCGGACACCCCGCACACGCGGCCGGTCCCGGTGACGGGCAGCGCATACAGCAGCGAGGCCGCCGAGCGGTTCAAGCTCGAACAGACCCGCTACGAGGGGCCGACCGGAATCACCGGGGTGCTGCAGGACGCGTGTGTCCGGGCAGGTGTTCCCGCCGTGTCGTTCTGGGCGGCCGTGCCCCACTACGTGTCCCAGCCGCCGAATCCCAAGGCCACGGTGGCGCTGCTGCAACGCGTCGAGGATGTCCTGGACATCGAGGTGCCCCTCGGGGAACTCCCGTCCCAGGCCGACGATTGGCAGGAAGCCGTCACCGAGATGACCGCGGACGACGAGGAGATCGGCGAGTACGTCCGCTCACTCGAGGAGCGCGGCGACGCCGAGACCGACATTTCCGACGCCATCTCGAAGATCGACGGTGACGCGCTCGCGGCCGAGTTCGAGCGGTACCTCCGCAGGCGTGGGCCCGGCAGCTTCGGGCTGTGACGAAGAACTCATCCGAGTCGCTTCGTTCCTCGCTCCAGCGCACGGCGCTCTACGCCGGCGGTTTCCTCGGTCCGTTCGGCGGCGGGGTCGTCGCCTCGATCCTTCCCGAGATCGGTGACGACCTCGGCGTGAGTGCGTCTGCGGCGGCCGGTTCGCTGACGGCGTATCTGCTGCCGTTCGCGTTGCTGATGCTGGTGTCGGGCACGCTGGGCGCCCGGTGGGGGCAGATGCGGACCGTGCGGATCGCGTACGGCGTCTACCTGCTGTCGTCGCTCGCCTGTTTCGCGGCGCCGACGCTGCCGCTCTTCCTCGGCGCCCGCGTGCTCCAGGGGTGTTCGAACTCGTTCACGACGCCGCTGCTGCTGGCGGCGCTCGCCGCCTCGACGCCGAAGAAGCATCTCGGCCGGGCCCTGGGGATCTTCGGTGCCTTCCAGGCCGCGGGACAGTCGAGCGCGCCGCTCGTCGGCGGTCTCGCGGCGGAGGTCGACTGGAGGCTCGCGTTCCTCGTCATCGCCCTCGTGGCCGCGGTGCTGGGGCTGGTCGGCGTTCCCGACAGCCCTCCCGCCGAACCGGGGGCGCCGCGCCCGCGACTGCGCGACGCCCTCACCCCGTCGGTGCTGAGGATCGGGGTGGTCGCACTCCTCGGCTGGGGCGCGCTCGGTGGGCTGAGCTTCCTGGTCGCGTTCCGCGCCGAGGACGTCTTCGGGCTCAGCCCGACCCAGCGCGGGCTGCTGCTCACCGGGTTCGGCGTGGCCGGCATCCTCACCGCACGCCTCGTCGGCGGTGTCATCGACAAGATCGGGGCGCGGTCTGCGGTCCTGATCGGTGCGCTCGGCGGGGCGATTCTCGTTGCAGCCGCCGGGACCGTGTCCCTCCTCGCGGTCGTGGCCGTGGCGTGGTTCGCGGCCGGAATCGCCGGTCAGTTCATCCTGGTCGGTGTCAACGCCGCCGTGCTCGGTTCGCCGGGCCCGAACCGGGGTGGCGCGGTGTCCGTCGTGCAGGCGCTGCGATTCATGGGCAACGCGCTCGCCCCGATCACCCTCACCCCGGTGTATTCGGTGTCGCCCGCGGCCGGTTTCCTGCTGCCCGCACTGCTCCTCGCCGTGCTGGCCCCGCTGCTCATGCCCCGCGACCGCGCACCTGCCTGACATGACTTCCGGGAGGGCTGTGAGGTGTTCCTGATTCCCACGTAACGTGCGCGCAGCCGTTACGACACTCCCGGGGCGGAGCCTCGACGCATGGCCAACACTCCGAGTTCGAGCAAGCTGCTGGTCGTCGGCAACGGTATGGCCGGCGCACGCACCGTCGAGGAGATCCTGAACCGTGGCGGCGGCGAGCGTTTCGAGATCACCATGATCGGCGACGAGCCCTACGGCAACTACAACCGGATCATGCTCTCGCACGTGCTGTCCGGGGAGGCGGCCGTCGACGACGAGGACCTGATCCTCAACCCCATGGGCTGGTACACCGCGAACGGCGTCAAACTCCACGCCGGCGATCGCGCGGTCGCACTCGACCGGTTCGCGAAGACGGTCACGTGTGAGAGCGGCCGCGTCGTCGACTACGACGTGCTCATCATCGCCACGGGAAGCAACACGTTCTTCCCCAACATGGACGGGTTGCGGGAGCACGACGGGCGCCTGGCCCGCGGGGTGTTCGGATTCCGGAACATCGCCGACACCAACGGCATGCTGCAGATGGCGCAGGCCCGCGACGACGTGTCCGCGGTGGTGATCGGCGGCGGCCTGCTCGGCTTGGAGGCCGCGTACGGGCTGCGCACACAGGGTCTCACCGTCAACGTCGTGCACTCCCCCGGGCACCTGATGAACCAGCAGCTCGACGAACGCGGCGGCAGCGTCCTGCGCGCCGAGATCGAGAAGCTCGGCGTCGGCGTCCACACCTCGATGCGGACCACCGCCGTGCTGCGCGACGAGGCGGGCCTCGTGACCGGGGTGTCGTTCGTCGACGGCTCGACCCTGGACGCCGACATGGTCGTCGTCACCGCCGGAATCCGGCCCAACACCGAACTCGCGCGTGCCGCCGGGCTGGTGGTCGAACGCGGCGTCGTGGTGGACGACCAGATGCGCTGCGAGGACGAGGGTTCCGTATACGCCGTCGGCGAGTGCGCACAGCACCGCGGGGAGACCTACGGCCTCGTCGCCCCGGTGTGGGAACAGTCGGTCATCCTCGCCGACGTCCTTACCGGCTCGAATCCCGAAGCGGCGTACGTCGGTTCACGCACCACCACCCAACTGAAGGTCGCCGGTGTCGACGTGGCCGCGATGGGCGTCAAGGGACCCGAGACGGCGGACGACGAATTCGTCCAGTACTACGAACCGCGCAGCGGCACGTACAAGAGCCTCGTCGTCCGCGACGGAAAGCTGATCGGCGCCACCCTGATGGGCGACATCAGCAAGGCGGGTTTCCTCACTCAGGCGTTCGACGGCAAGGTGCCGCTGCCCGAGGAGCGGATCAGCATGCTCTTCGACGTCGGAGCCCCGAGCGCCGCAACGAGTGTCGCCGACCTCCCCGACGACTTGCAGGTGTGCAACTGCAACGGCGTGAGCAAGGGCGATCTGGTCGCGTGCGTCCATTCCGGCGCCAAGACACTCACCGACGTCTGCGCCCAGACCCGGGCAGGCAAGGGCTGCGGGTCGTGCAAGGGACTCGTCGCCGACATCGTGGCCTGCGCCGCAGGTGGCGAACTCGAGGCCGACCCCTCCGCCGACTGGTATGTGCCCTGCATCCCGATGGCGAAGCCCGAACTCATCGCGACCATCCGGGAACGCGACCTCCGGGCCGTGTCCCAGGTGTTCGCCGAACTCGCGACGGACGCGAAGGAGGACGCGTCCGCGAAGATGCCCCTGGCCTCGCTGCTTCGCACGATCTGGGGTCCAGACTGGGTGGACGAGCGCGGCGCGCTGTTCATCAACGACCGCGTACACGCCAACATCCAGCGCGACGGCACGTTCTCGGTGGTTCCGCAGATGAAGGGCGGCGTCACGACGCCGGAGCAACTCCGCAAGATCGCCGACGTGGCGGACAAGTACGGCGTGCCGCTCGTGAAGGTCACCGGCGGGCAGCGCATCGACCTGCTCGGCATCAAGAAGGAGGACCTCCCCAAGGTGTGGGGGGACCTCGACATGCCGTCCGGGTTCGCCTACGGCAAGAGCATGCGCACGGTGAAGACGTGCGTCGGAACCGATTTCTGCCGCTATGGTCTCGGCGATTCGACGAGCCTCGGCATCGCGCTCGAGGAACGGTTCCAGGGCCTGGAGACGCCCGCGAAGCTGAAACTCGCGGTCGCCGGGTGCCCACGCAACTGCTCGGAGGCCCTGTGCAAGGACTTCGGTGTGGTCGCGGTCGGCGACGGCCGATGGGAAATCTACGTCGGCGGCGCCGCCGGAGCGCACATCCGGAAGGGTGATCTGCTGGCAACGGTCGAATCACCGGACGCCGTGGTGGAACTCGGCGGACGGTTCATCCAGTACTACCGCGAGAACGCGAAATGGCTCGAACGCACGTACGACTTCGTCCCGCGGGTGGGACTCGAACATCTTCGGGCGCTGCTGGTCCGAGACGAGGAGGACATCGTGACGGGGTTGGACGAGCGGATCCAGACGGCGGTGGACGGTTACCGGGATCCGTGGAAGGAGCGCAGCGCACCGAAATCGCCTGCACAGTTCGCTCCGTCGCTCCCGCTGCTGCCGCTCCCTCAGGTGCCGGTCCGATGACCGCCCTGATCGAGGGCCCCTCCGAGGTCGCTGTGGGTCCGGTCAGCGACCTGACACCGGGCGAGGGCCGGACATATGTCGTGCAGAACCGTCAGGTGGCCGTATTCCTGTTGTCGGACGGCACCGTTCGGGCGATGGACGCGGTGTGCCCGCACAAGGGCGGTCCGCTCGCCGACGGTCAGATCGACGCCACCGGCGTGATGTGCCCGCTCCACCAGTACTCGTTCGCCTTCGACACGGGCGCCTGCGCATCCGAGGGTGTGAGCTCGGTCCGCACCTACACCGCATCGGTTCGCGAAGGGTCGGTCGTCGTGCGCGTCTGAGTGGCCACTCACCAGCGCTCTGACCCGATACGGCGTGCCTTTCGGGAAAGTCTAGGCACCGCTGTCATCATGAGCTCAATGCTGCAGCTGAAGGGGCGCGTCGCATGGACAGATCGCTGGTCGAGTGAATACCGTCGCGAGCCCGGAACGACGGCGCCGATCCGGTAGCCGTCCACAGATCGGCGGCCGGTCGGCCGACACCGTATTCCGCGCCGACATCGAGGGTTTACGGGCCGTCGCGGTGCTGGCCGTGGTCCTCTTCCACGCGGGCGTCCCCGGAATCGGCGGTGGGTTCGCCGGCGTCGACATCTTCTTCGTCGTCTCGGGGTTTCTCATCACCGGGCTGCTGTGGCGGAGCGTCGCGACCACCGGCCGTGTCCGGCTGGCCGAGTTCTACGGCGCGCGGGCCCGCCGGCTGCTGCCCGCCGGGTGCATCGTGCTGGTGGCCACTGCCATCGGCGCGGCCCTGCTCCTGCCCCCTCTGCAGGCCCGCGCGGTCCTCGGTGACGGGATCGCCAGTGCGCTCTACGTCGGCAACTACCGGTTCGCCCTGCACGGCACCGACTATCTGGCCGCCGACACGCCCCCGTCACCGTTCCAGCACTACTGGTCGCTCGGTGTGGAAGAGCAGTTCTACCTGCTGTGGCCTGCGCTGATCATCGGGGTCGCGTGGCTCGTCCGGCGCAGGGCACGGCGCCTCGACGCGGACAACCCACCGTCGACGACGCCGTACCTGATCGTTCTCGCCGTGGTCGCGGCAGTGTCGTTCGCGGTCTCGCTCGACTGGACCCGGACGCTGCCGCCGTGGGCGTTCTTCTCGTTGCCCACCCGCGCCTGGGAACTGGCCGCGGGTGGGTTGGTCGCCCTGTCCGTTCGGCATTGGCAGCGGCTGCCGTCGGTGGTCGCCGCCGCGGCGGGATGGGCGGGTTTCGGACTGATCGTCGTCGCTTGCTTTCGACTCGGTGAGACGACGCCCTACCCCGGCACCGCCGCGCTGGTTCCGGTCGTCGGCACGGTGCTGGTGATCGGAGCGGGATGTGCCGCACCCCGGCTGGGGGTCGGGCGGAGCCTGTCGCTGCCGCCGATGCGGGCGGTCGGGCGGGTGTCCTATTCCTGGTACCTGTGGCACTGGCCGGTGCTGCTGCTCGCGCCGATCGTGCTCGGCCGCTCGCTGGACCTGACCGATCGTCTGGCGATGGTCATGGTGTCCGCGGGTCTGGCCGGACTGACACTGGTCCTGGTCGAGAATCCCGTCCGCTTCGCTGCTCCGTTGCGCCGCTCGGCCTCGCGCAGCCTCGTGCTCGGCGGCGCCGTCACCGCCATCGCAGTGTGTGCGGCACTGGTGCTGCTGATCGCGCGGCCGGTTCCGGTCGGACACGGAGCCGCGGCCACAGCCCTCACCGTCTCTGCACCGGCCGAATCGGCGCCTCCCACAGTCGATCCGCGTGACGCGGCGGTGCACGACATGACCGCGCAGGTACAGGCGGCTGTCGGGGAATCGGCAGGGCTGCAGGCGGTCCCGTCGAATCTGTCTCCACCGCTCGCCGACGCGCCTGCCGACAAGCCGGAGGTGTTCGTCAACGGCTGCGTGCGGTCGTGGCTCGAGGTGGGGCAGGACGAGTGCGCGTCGGGGGACGTCGCGTCTCCGACGACGGTGGCGCTGGTCGGCGATTCGCATGCCGCGATGTGGGCCCCGGCTTTCGAATCGGCCGCCGAGCAGAATCATTGGCGGCTCGAGACGATGGGCAAGGTCACCTGTCCGCTTCTCGACCTCCCCCTCACCAGCCCCTACCTCGGCCGGGAATACACCGAATGCGAGGAATGGCGCGGCGAGGTCGTCGACAGACTGCGGGCCGAGCGGCCCCGGTTGGTCGTGCTGAGCATGTCCCGGCGGTACGGCGCCGATTTCGGTTTCACCGTGTACGGCCAGGCCTGGCTCGACAGCCTGACCAGGCTGGTCACGGAACTCCGGGCCACGGGCTCGGCCGTCCTCGTCCTCGGGCCGATCCCGGATCCGCAGTCGACCGTGCCCACCTGCCTCTCCGCCCACCTGGACGACGCGACTGCCTGCTCGCCGCCGCGACCGGTCGCGGTGAACGACGCCGGCGTCGCGGCCGAGGCGGCGGCCACCGCGGCAGGCGGCGGGCGGTACGCCGACCTCACCTCCCTGTTCTGCACCACCGAGCGCTGCCCCGTCATCGTCGGCAACGACCTCGTGTACCGCGACGACAACCACCTGACCCTCGAACACGCCCAGGCACTCTCACCTGTCGTCGCCGCGCTGGCCGACCACGCACTCGCACCGGGCTGAGCGGCTAAATTCGGTGCGGGTGTCACATTCCGCTCGTGGCCGGTGTCTCATGCCGAGAGCACACCACCGGAGGAGGAATCATGGCCGGCAATACCCGGATCCCGAAGGCCGAGCTGACCGGCATCTACGGCGCGATCGTCAAGCGGATGTCCCGCAAGATGCTCGGCGACGTGGCCGAGCCCGTCGAGGTCGCGTGGCACAACCGAAAGGTGCTGAACTTCAGCTTCAGCGTCGGCCGCCGGGCTCAGAAGTGGGATCAGTGTGACCAGAACCTGAAGTCGTTCGCGCACATGGCGGTCGCGAGCCTGGTCGGCTGTAGTTTCTGCCTGGACTTCGGCTATTTCCAGGCCCACAACGAGGGACTCGATCTGACCAAGGCACGCGAGGTACCCCGCTGGCGCCAGTCGGACGTGTTCACACCGTTGGAGCGGGACGTGCTCGAGTACGCCGAAGCGATGACCCAGACCCCGCCGACGGTCACCGACGAACTGTCGGCCCGGCTGCTCGAGCCGCTCGGCCCGGCCGCGCTGGTGGAACTGACCGCGTTCATCGCGCTGGCAAATCTCGTGACCCGCACCAACACCGCGTTCGGCATCGAATCACAGGGCTTCGCGACGGCGTGTGGCCTGAAGCCGCTCGCCGCACCCTCGACGACATGAGCGACGTGGAACTGTCAGCCGACGTCGTACGACAGGACGAATTCGTAACCGCTGTCGCCGGGTCCCGCGATGGACAGGTCCGCGCCGCCACGTAGGTCGATCAAACCGCCGGTGCCCATACCCGGTACCACCTCGATCCGGGCTGACACCGAACCCTGGTCCTGGCTGCCGATGTGCTGGAATACGCACGTCCCGTCGTGCCCGCCGATCGAGCCCTCGAAACGCTCGAAACCGAGCACCGGCGCGGCATCGGCCTTGTATGCGATCAGGTAGACCACGGTGCTCGTTCCCTCGATGTCCCCGGAGTACGAGTACGCGACGGTCGCTCGGTTGGCACCGCGAGTGGGGTAGTAGGCGTCGCCGGCGGTCGTACCCTCGCCGTCGATGTCGACGATCACCGATTCCGACCACGAGGCGATGGAGAACTTGCCTCGTGCAATGTGTGAGTAGCTCATGACACGTGACTCTAGGTACGAGGCAGCGTGGCGTTCTTGAACATTCGCGACACTAGGATGAGCGAATGTCGACTGTGCCAGGACATCCCGAGGCGATCGTCCGCCCGACGGCCGCCGCACCGGGGTTCGAGGTCGAACGGGTCGCTCCCCGAGAGGCTTTGGCCGAGTTCGTCGACTACCACTGGCTGGTGAGGTGGTCGGTGCCGAAGCCCCATCGACAGCAGGTGGTGCCCCAGCCCCGCGTTCATGTCGCTGCCGAGGACGGACAGTTGCTCGTGCACGGGATCTCCCGGTCGCCGTTCTACCGAACGCTGACCGGGAACGGCCACGTGCTGGGAGCCGCCTTCCACGCCGGAGGGTTCCGGCCTCTGCTGAAGGGCAGCGTCGGCGCGATCTCGGGAACCATCCAGCCCGGACGGCACCTGCTCGCCGGTGACGATCGCCCGGTCGCGGAGCGGATCCTCGCAGGCACGGACAGCGCGGAAATGATCGACGCCTTCGAGCGATACCTTCTCCGCACCGATCCCGTTCCGGATCCCACGGGACGGGAGATCACAGACCTGGTGGGCGACGCCCAGAGCAACCGCGACATCGTCCGGGCAGACCAGCTCGCCGCACATGCCGGCTGCAGTCTGCGCACCCTGCAACGGCTGTTCACCGAGTACGTCGGTATCGGCCCGAAGTGGGTGATCCAGCGATTTCGTATCCTCGACGCCGCCGGCGCCGCGCACTCGGGCGAGAGGATCGACTGGTCGGCGCTCGCCTACGAACTGGGGTTCAGCGACCAGGCTCACCTGACCCGTGTCTTCACTCACGTGGTCGGGACACCACCGGCCACCTATCAGCGCACGCACGGCCTGTTGTAGCGCGGCCGGGTTCGGTTCACTTGGCGAAACCGAGCCCCCGCTCCGCGAGTTCCTCTTCGAGGATTCGGATCGCCTTCGGTCCGACGCCGTGGATCTTCAACAGTTCCTTGGCGGTGACCGTCGTCAGATGATCGAAGCGCGTATAGCCGTGGGATGCGAGCTCACGCCGGGAGACCTTCCCCATGCTCGCCGGAAACTCCGTCGGGTCTGCGGTGTCGGAAGAGGACATGTCCGCCCTTTCTACTCGTTGTGGTCGGCGTGCAGGTGGGCACGCTCCCCGTCGTGATCGAAGATCGTGAGGATCTCCACGGGACCGTCGTGGGCGCCGATGGAGTGCGGGACCATGGTCGAGAACTCCGCTGCGGCACCGGCTTCGATCAGGATGGTTCGCTCACCGAGCTGCAGGCGGGCCGTCCCCGAGAGCACCGTGAACCACTCGTGGCCGGGGTGCACACTCACGTGCTCCGGGCCCGCGGGCCGATCGGGGGTGATGCGCATCTTCGCCACGGTCGCGCCGTGGAGTGCGCGTTCGCGAGACAGGAGCCAGATCGTCAGGCCTCGCGTGTGCTCGGGCTGCGGCCGGATCACCACATCCTCGTCCTCGACGGACTCGACGAGTTGATCGATCGTGGTGCCGAGGGCGCGTGCAATCGGGACCAGTTGGTCGAGGGCAATCCGGCGGTGACCCGTTTCGATGCGGCTCAGGGTGGACGGACTGAGGAAGCAGCGCGCAGCGAGCACGTCCAGGGACCAGCCGCGGGCCAGCCGAAGGCCGCGGATCCGTTGACGGATCACACTGTCCAACCCGACTTCTTGCTTCATACGCAAGAGTGTATGCGCATAGCGCAGGTCATGGCTAGCCTGGAGCCATGACACAGCATTCCCATCACCACGCCCATCACCACGGCGGGCACACCCGGGACCACGAGGCAGCGCTGGCGGATCTACTGGACCTGGACGCAGAGGTCTTCGGCGCCTACCTGGACCCGGTGGCCGAGTGGGCCGGGCAGCGGACCCGCACGACCCCGCGCCGGGTCGTCGACGTCGGCGCGGGCACGGGAGTCGGAAGCCTGGCCCTGACTCGACGGTTTCCCTCGGCCGAGGTGATCGCGATCGACAGGTCGGAAATGATGCTCGAACGCATCCGTACGGCCGCACACGTGCAAGGCGTCGCCGACCGGTTGAGCGTCCTGCACGCCGATCTGGATGCCGGCTGGCCCGCAGTCGAGGCGGCGGACGTCGTGTGGGCAGCCTCCTCGTTGCACGAGGTCGCCGACCCGGACCGAGTACTCCGCGACATGTACGGCGCGCTGAACACCGACGGCGTGCTGGTGGTCGTCGAAATGGACGCGCTGCCGCGTCTCCTGCCGGACGACCTCGGTCTGGGCCGCCCGGGCCTGGAGTCGCGCTGCCACGAGGCCTTGGCGCGGTTGGACTGGAACTCCCACCCGAACTGGCGGACGCACGTGGAACGGGCCGGTTTCGTGGACGTCGAGGAGCGCAGTGTCTCCAGCGAGGCAACCCCGGCCCCGCCGAGCACCGGACGCTACGCACAGACTTTCCTGCGCCGCATTCGCTCCGCGCTCGACGGGCAACTGGCCACCGACGACCGCGACACGCTCGATCGCCTTCTCGCGGTGGACAACCCCGACAGCGTCCTGCACCGCGGGGACCTGACGGTGCGGGGCAGCCGGACCGTCTGGACGGCCCGGCGTCCCTGAACCTGCCGTGACGGAGTGGAACTTCCCCACGCCGTCACGGCGTTCGGGGACCGGTTCACGTGGCGGTGGTGAGTGGCGATGGGATCGGGCTACTCGATGGCGCTGGGAGCCGACCACGATTATTCGGTCTATTTTACGGTTCCGTCTCGGACCGACTGAGTACACTGGCGACGTGCCGAATCAGGAGAACGCCGAATTCGCAGGTAGCGAGCCGAAGGTGCCGTTTCCGAAGCCGGAACGCGACATCGATCTCTACCGCCGGGCGATCGCCACCCTCCAGGCCGCACTCCCCCACGGCTGGACCTTGACGTCCGGAAAGTCCCGCTCCCTCGCCGACGCGCCGGAACGACTACTGGTCGGCGCGCCCAACGGCGAGGTGGCGTCCTTCTCCGTCATCCCCGCCCGAGGGGTTCTCGCCGGCGACGCCGCCCGCTTCGCCGACGGACTGTCCGGGTCCGATCGAGGATTCGTCTGCGCCCGTTACCTTTCCGAACCCGTTCGCCGTCAACTCGACGCCAGGGGTCTCTCCTACGCCGACGCGACCGGCAACACCTCACTTGCCGCGGACCGGCCCGCGATCTGGGTGCGCGACCGCGGCGCGGACGCCGACCCGTGGCGTGGCCCCGGTCGTCCGGCCGCCCAACTGACCGGCGATCCGGCCGCCCGGGTCGTGCGTGCCCTCGCCGATCACTCGGGTCAGCTGACGGTCCCCGAACTCGTCCGGCTGTCCGGAGCGTCCACCGGCGCGACGTATCGGGTGGTCGAAACCCTGGAGGAACGCGATCTGCTCGAGCGACTCCCCCGCGGGCCCATCACCAGCGTCCGGTGGCAGCAGATGCTGCGCGCCTGGAGCAGCGACTCCAGTTTCAAGGATTGCCCCACCGTCGGCTACTTCGCACCCGAGGGAGTGCAGTCGTTCGTCGCGAAACTCGCGAAGGTCTCCGGCCACCTCTATGCGGTGACCGGGTCACTCGCAGCAGCGGCGTTCGTCGAATACGCGCCGGCGCATCAGGTCCAGATCTACGCCGACCACGGCGAGGCGCTGGCAGGCGCGCTCGAGCTACGCCCCGTCGATCAGGGCGCCAACGTCCTCGTCGCCACTCCCCGATCGGCTGCGGTCTTCGAGCGCACCCTCTTCCGCGACAACGTCCGCCTGGTCGCCCCCGCGCAAGCCTTCGCGGATCTACTCGCCGGCACCGGTCGTCATCCGCAGGAGGCGGAGCACCTCCTCGACTGGATGACCGAGAACGCGCCCGAGTGGAGAACAGCCCTCGGCGCACCGACGGTTACCTGACGATCACTCGCCGGGGGCGAAAATGCCCGAGTGTGCGCAATACGACTACGCCACGCCGCGCGTGATGGCGCGCACAAGCGCGCTCGGGTAGCAGGATGTACATCTTGTGGCCTCACCGAGTGAGTCGGAACGGGCCTGACGGAAGTCGCAATCCGTTCGCAAAACGAATAGGGGTACGTGCATGTCCATGGGAGTCGGGCTCAGGATCGGCAGTGTCGTGTCCACCGCGGTGGTGGCGTCGAACGATCCAGGATCCCCGGATCCGGTCGTCATCGTCCGGGACACCGTCCTCCACATGTGCCCGGACGGCACCGCAATTCTCGGCGGATCGGCGCCGCACACGATCGGCGACACCCACACCGTGTCGGGGTTCCTTCCCCGCGTCGGCGACCCGGCCGGTGTCGCGGTAGGCGACGGATCGCGGTATCGCGCCGAGGACCTGGTCGCGGGCGCGATGCGGTGCCTGCTCCGGGAGTGCGAACCTCTCCCCGACCACGGCGGCCGGACGGGCGGCGCCCCCGACATCATGGCCACCTACCCCACCCGCTGGGACTCGGCCGCCGTCGCGGCGCTGCGCGACGCCCTGGACTACGCCGACATGTCCTACCTGTCCCTCGTCTCGGACGCCGAAGCCGCCGCGGCCTGGTTCGAATCCGAGATCGCGGAGCGTCCCGGGCAGCTGGTCGGCATCTATCACGTCGACGACACCGGCGCGACCGTCGCGCTGATCCGCTCGGGCGTCGAGGCAGGCAAGGCGTTCCGCTTCTCGTCGGGGGGTTCCCCCACGGCCCAGATCGCCACCGCGCTCGGTGCATTCGGCTGGCTCCCCGGCAACCTCGATGCCGTGGTCGTGACGGGCGACGGCCTGATCGCGAGGGACTCCGCGGCCATTCACGGGTTCGCTACCACGGTCGGTGAGAAGTTCGGTGTGCGGTGTGTCGTCGGCCCGGGCCCCGAGCAGACCGCAGCGCTCGGTGCCGCCATCCGCGCCGCCGGGTTCAACCCCACCACGCACAGGGTCACCCCGATCGGCCTACCGCCGTCGTACGACGTCACCGAGGTGATCGATGCCGTCGTCGGCGAGCCGGTGCCCTCGACCTCCACGGTCGCGAGCCGGCCGGCGACGCGCACGCACAACCCCGCGTCGGCCGCGGCGGTGGGCGCGTCCCCCGCTCGCGTGTCGGGCGGAACGGCGGTCGCGACACCGCCGGAACCTCGCGCAGTCGCGCAGTCCGGGGACGAATCCACCGCCGACTCGACGTCCCGGGCGTCCTGGCTCGTCGCCGCAGCGGTCGGGCTGGCTCTCGTGCTGGTGGCGATCGTCTTCGTGCTGTTCATCCTCTGAATGCCCGCCTTCCTTCATCGGTGCAGCGGTGTGAGGAAGGGGCGAATGGTGACGATGGAACCCCGGCGGCGCTGGGTGGTTCGAACCGAGCCAACCACGTAAATTCGGTTAATTATCGCATTCCGTCATGGTCCGATTCAGATATCGGCGTTGATGACGCAGGTCGGCACGGCGTTCGCTCGACGGCTACGCGACCGCATAACCTGTCACGGTGAGTGAATCAGGCAGCGATCCAGGTCGGTCCCCCTCGGGGCTGCGTGCAGCGCGCCCGGCGGTTCCACCCCCACTCCGGGACGACCGGTTGAAACTGTTCGCGTTCACCACTGCCGAGAAGCGCGCGGAGTACCTGTGGGTGCTGCGGGCCTTCGACCATGCCCGCGCCAACTACGTCGTCCTGCTCCACGCCGGCGACGTCGCCCGCATTCTGAACGGCCTCGCCGGCGACGATCCGGCCGGACAACTCGGCGCCGGAGACATCACTCCCCTACTCGAGCAACTCCACGTCTGGGAGGTGCTCGAACGCAGCTACGACGGAACACGCGCCGCGACGCTGGCCGAATACCGGAACCGGCACTTCGTCTATCAGTTCAGCCAGGCCGGCTACCAGGTGTTCCGAGCCGTCGAGGACGCACTGGCGGCCCGGCTCGACGACGCGTCGCTGTCCCGGCTGGCGCTGCCCGACCTCCTCGCCGACATGAACGACCTGGCCGCCGCCAACCGCGCGGCCGACAACGACCTCGTGTACCGGAAACTCAACCGTCTCGATGCGACGCTGTCGGACATGGCCGGACGCGCCGCCCAGTTCTACCTGACCCTGGGCGATCTCGTCCGCACCACGGAGATCACCCCCGAGACGTTCATGTCCCACAAGGACGCTCTCCTCACACACATGCGCGAATTCAGCTCCGACCTCTCGCGCTATGCACCGAAACTCGCGGCGGCGATCGCGCTCGTGGAAGACACCGGCGTCGAGACGATGGTGACGCGGGCCGCCGCCAGCGACGAGCGAGTGTTCCTCGGCATCGAAGAGCGCGAAGCCGATTGGCGCGCGCGGTGGGCGGGGCTGACGCATTGGTTCGTCGGGAGCGAGGCGGGTCTCAGCGAGTCGGAGCGCCTGCGCGAGGGCACGATGAGTGCCATCGCCGCCGTCCTGTCGCTGCTGCGCCGCGTCACCGAGACCCGCAAAGGTGGTGTCAGCAGAGAGAGCCAATTGCGCCACCTCGCAGGCTGGTTCGCCGCAACTCCGACCGAGGACGCCGCGCATGCGCTGTTCCAGGCCGTGTTCGATCTCGGCCGTCCGCGCCACCTCTCGATGGTGCATCCGGACGCCGACATCATTCCCGACACACGGTCGTGGTGGGAGGCCCAGCCCGTGGAGATCTCCCGCACGCTGGCCGAGACCGGACGTCCCCCGTCGCCCGGCCTGCCCGCGCGGGTACAGCGCAACGAGGGCAGCGTGCGCCGCCTGCGGGAGGAACAGCTGACCGCACAACGACTTCGCGCCGCCGCCGCCCAGTCGCTGGCCCGGGGCGGGGTCTACGAGCGGGAGCTCGACGAGGCCGAAACCGACGTGCTGCTGAGTCTGCTCAACGCCGCGCTGACGGCGCGGGTTCCGGTCAGCGGCCGCGTGAACAGCAGCACAGGATCGGAGAACGGCGTGAAGCTCACCCTCAGCCCACACAGCGAATCGACGGTGGTGCGCACCGCCCGCGGACGCCTGCACCTCGACGGACTGCAGGTGAGCGTTCGGTGAAGGCACGGGAGATCTCGCCGCTCGCCCTCGATTCGTATCAGCGCGCCGCCCGCGTCATTCTGTCGAATCACCTGGTGACACAGACCTATCCGGATCGCATCGCACTCCCCCTGCTCCGCCGGTGGGCCACCGAACTACGCGACGATCTGATGACGCTCTTCGGGTACCGACTCGAAGTCACCGAGACGACCGCCCGGCTGTTCACGGTGAGCGACCGGCTCGACGCCGGGACGCCGGCCAAGACGGCCACCGACCGCACGTTCGACCGGTACCGCTACGCCTATCTCGCGTTGGCGCTGGCCGCACTCGGCCGCGCCGGAAACCAGATCACCCTGTCCGAACTCGCCGATCACGTGGCCGCCGACGCCGCACAGGTCGACGGTGTGGATCTGTCCACGGAACGCGCGTCCGACCGGGACGCGTTCGTCGACGCCGTCGGCTGGCTCGCCGCCCGCGGCGCGATCGCCCTCGCCGACGGTGACGCGGGCGGCTGGGCCGCCAATCCAGATGCGGGAGAAGCGCTGTACGACATCGACAGGTCCGTCGTCATCGCCCTGTTCCGGCCGCCGCGCGCACTGCAGCACCTCCGGTCCATCCGCGGACTGCTCGCCGGCGCGGACGCGGTGACCGAGGACGACACCTCGGATTTCGGGACAACCCGGCCGGTCGACGTGAAGGAGACCGCGCGGCGGGTCCGGCGTGCTCTCGTCGAACGGCCCGTGGTCTACGCCGCCGACCTGGACGATCACGAGCTGGTCCAACTCGCGCTCCCCCGCACCGCGGCCGACGTCGAGTTGCTCACCGGACTGGTCGCGGAGCGGCGTGAAGAGGGTGTCGCGATGATCGACTCCTCCGGACGTCTGTCCGACGTCCGGTTCCCCGGGACGGGAACGGTCGCGCAGGTCGCGCTCCTGCTCGCCGGAGAGATCGCCGATCGCGTACTGGACCCGGACGCCCCGGAGACGGCCCGGATGCCGCTGCCGCAGGGCCGGATCGACGACCTGATCGAACAGGTCGACAGCGCCATTCCGCAGTCCGGGATCTTCGACAGCCTCGCCGGCAACGACGGGTTCGAACCCGCAGACCCCGCCCCCGCGGACCGGCTGTTCCCCCTCGTCGAGGACGAGTGGATCACCGGCACCGTCCGGACACTGACCGAACGGTTCGGGCGCACATTCGCCGCCGGGTGGCAGGCGGACCCGGACGGTCTGGGACGGGCGGCGCTGGCGCTGCTCGAGCGGCTACGCCTCACCGCGGCCGTGCCGGGTGGTGTGCTCGCACTCCCGGCACTCGCCCGCTACCGGGGTGTGGTGGTCACGATCCGCGACCGCACACCCGAGATCGACCTGTTCCAGAGCTCAGCGAACGACAGCGAGGAAGTCACAGCATGACGAGTGCGCGTTTCCGGCCCACCCGCGCCGGAATCATCAACCTCTGGGACTACCGCGATCAGGAGTTCTCCTTCGCCGACGGTCGCCTCGTTCTCCGCGGTCCCAACGGCTCCGGCAAGACGAAGGCCCTCGAAGTGCTGTTCCCGTTCGTCTTCGACGGCCGGATCGAACCCCGGCGGCTCAATCCGTTCGCCGGCGAGGAACGCACCATGAAATCGAACCTCCTGTACCGCGGGCAGGAGAGCGCGTACTCGTACGTCTGGATGGAGTTCTGCCGCGGCGCGAAGGACGACCCCGAGGCCGTCACCGTGGGCATCGGCATGCGCGCCACCCGCACCAACGACAAGGTCACACGCTGGTACTTCGTCGCCGACGGTCGCGTCGGCGTCGACTTCTCCCTGCTCGGCACCGACGACCGTCCGCTCACGAAGAAGCAACTGGGCGAGCAGATCGGCACCGACTCCATCACCGACCGGCCGCTCGACTACCGCACCGCCATCGACGCCCGAATGTTCGGGCTCGGCGTCCAGCGGTACGACCAGCTGATCAACCTCATCCTCACACTCCGGCGGCCCCAGCTCGCGAAGAACCTCGACCCCAAGGGACTGTCGCAGGCACTCACCGACGGTCTCCGACCACTCGACGAGCAACTGGTCCTCGAGGCCGCCCGCTCGTTCAGCGACATGGAGGAGGTCGGCCGGGCGCTCGAGGGGCTGGCCGCGGCGGACCAGGCGGCGCAAAGCTTC
Source organism: Rhodococcus wratislaviensis (assembly GCF_900455735.1). Lineage (GTDB taxonomy): Bacteria > Actinomycetota > Actinomycetes > Mycobacteriales > Mycobacteriaceae > Rhodococcus_F > Rhodococcus_F wratislaviensis. Next base: position 1,012,767 of record NZ_UAUI01000001.1, read on the forward strand.
GTCGGCGTGTACGCGAAATACCTTCGCCAGCAGGCGCGTACGGACGTCGACCACCTCGCGACCCGTCTCGAGGCCGTGCGGTCCGGCATCGCCGCCCTCCACAGGGCGGCCGCCGACCGGGCCCGCAGCCAGGAGAGCCGGGCGGCCGCCGAGGACCGCTTCACCGCCGCCGAACGCGCACTCGACCAGGCCAATGCAACCCTCGACGCACTGAAGCGGTCGACGGCCTACGAGGGACGGACGCAGCTCGACGACCTCGCGCAGGCCGTCTCGACGCTCGAGAAATCGACCGAACTGCAGGCCGAGAAGGCACGCAAGGCCAAGGCGACCCTCGAACAGCGAGCCGAGGAGCACGACAAGGCCGGCGACGCCGTCGCCCGCACCGTCGAGGCGCTCACCCACGCCGAAGACGAACTTCACCTCGCCGCCGAGGACGCGGGAATCACCTGGACCGCACTGCCCGAGAATGCGCGGACCGACCAACTGACCGCGGCGCTGCGCGGGCACACCGAGGAACGCGACGGCGACATCCGCGCGGTCCGGGCAGCGCTCGCCACCGTCGAGAGGGCGGCCACCGAACGGACCAGAGCCGACGAAGCGGCACGCCGCGGCCAGGAGCAGCTCGACACCGCGACGGTGGCCGTTCTCGAAGCCGAGACCGCGGTCGAATCGGCCCGCAGCCGCTGCGCCACCGAACTCCGATCCTGGTGGACGGAACAGTCGTCCCTCTACGCCGAGATCGACGCGCCCGCTTCACTGTTCGAGGCCCTGGACGCCGCCCTCGCCCGGATCGGCGACGACGACGCCGCGACCCTGACGGAGACGCTGACCGAACAGACCACGGACGCCGTCGACGCGCTCCGGCTGCGCCGGCAGCAGTACGACCGCGACGCCACCTCCGCCGAGGAGGCGATCGCCGAACACGAATCGGCACGCGCCGCCATCGAATCCGAGCACGACGACGCCCCACCACTCTCGGCCGCCCGGCACGACGCCCGCTCCCGGCTGACCGGTGCGCCGCTGTGGCGGCTGGTCCGATTCGCCGACAGTGTCGACGCCGCCGCGGCGGCGGGAATCGAGGCCGCACTGCAGGCGGCGAACCTCCTCGACGGCTGGGTGACCGTCGACGACGCGCTCCCCGACGTCGAATCCGAACAATTCCTCGTGGCCCTTCCGGCCGAGGATCGGCCCGGCGGCACGACCCTCGCGGACGTTCTCGAGGTCGAGCAGGACACGGGTGTTCCCGACAATCGCGTACGCGGGATCCTCGAATCCATCGCCCTCGAATCCCTCGACCTGTCCGAAGGACCGGTGGGTGTCGCCGAAGACGGCGCGTACCGGCAGGGAATCCAGCGGGGACGCCACACGAAATCGGACGCCGAGTACATCGGGACCACCGCACGGGCCCGCAGGCGCGCTGCCCGTATCGCCGAACTCGACAGCACCCTCGAGGAAACCCGGGCGACGCTCGACGAAGCCCGGGCGTCCGCGGATGCGGCGGCGTCGCTGCTGTCGCGGACCACCGCGGCGGCGCAGGCCCTGACCCGCACGGGATCGATCCTCACGGCGCTGAAGAAGGTCACCGAATCCGCAGGCGCACTCCGCAGCCGCTCCGACACGGCGACAACGGTCGGTCGCGAACTCGACCAGGCCATCGCCGACCTGTCCGCGAAGGAGAAGCAGCTCCGAGCCACTGCGTCCACGCACCGGACTCCCCACGTCGCCCGCGAGATCGACTCGCTCGCCGCGGCCGTCCGGCACTTCGAGAAGCAGGGCGAGATGGTGCAGCGGTGCAGGCGCGAACACGCCAAGGAGGTGGAGCACACCCGCGAGTCCGAGGACCGACTGCACGAGGCGCGCGGCAGCGCGGAGGAGTTCGCGGAAGAAGCTGCCATCGCCGAAGAGGTTCTCGCGCAACAGATCCAACGCCTCGAGACGCTGCGCGACACGCTGGGAGCGGGGGCCGAGCAGTTGGACCGGCAGCTCGAGGAGGCGCACACGCGGATCGAGGCGTGCAAGAAGGAGCAGCGCGACGCCCGCAAGGCGGACAAGGACGCGGGTGAAGCCATCGGCAAAGCCGAGGGCGCGTACAACACGGCCGTCCAGACGCTCCGGCTGGCGCTCACGGAAACGCACGCCGACGCCGCCCGCCTCGCGCCGTATGCCCGGCGCGACCTACTCGAACTCCTCGGCGTCGACGGCGGCCACACCTGGCCGGCGAGCTCCGCGGCGTGGATGAGTGCCGAACAGCTGGTGTATCGCATCCAGAACACCGAAGACGACACCCCGATCCTGCCGCCCGAAGTGGACGCGCTGTTCCGCGCACTGGACGGCGCCACCGAATCGGTGCGGGTCAGCGACTCGGCGCGCAAGTCGACGCGCACCGCGCTCACCACCGCGCTGCAGGACTTCGACGCACAGTTGGCGGCCGCCGGCCAGGACTACCGGTTGCAGTGGGACGCCCCGGACGGCGTGACCGTGGTGCAGGTGCAGGACGACGAGGGGTACTCGTCGATCGGCGAGTTCGCCGCCCGCATCGCGTCCGCGCGCTCCGATCAGGAATTGCTGCTCACCGAATCCGAGCGTCGCATCCTGGAGGACGCGCTGCTCACGGGTCTCGCACAGCAGATCCACGAACGGACCGTCGACGCCCGCGAACTCATCGCCCGGATGGGCACCGAGATGCGGGAGCGCCGGATGTCGTCCGGCAACACCATCGGCGTCCACTGGGTGCTCGCCGACAACCTCGACGACAGCGCGAAGGCGATCTCCAAACTGCTCGAGCGCGACACCTCGGCGCTGGGGCCGGACGAGCTCGCCACGATGCGCGCCCACTTCGCTCACCAGATCAGGACTGCCCGCGCCGCCCATCCGGAGCGTTCGTACCCGGAGATCCTGGCGTCCGCCCTCGACTACCGGCGGTGGCGGGTGTTCTCGTTCACCCTCATCAGCGGCACCGGCAACGAAGACCGGCTGACCGTCGCCCGGCACAGCGCCCTCTCCGGCGGCGAGCAGTCCGTCTCGCTGCACCTGCCGTTGTTCGCCGCAGCGCACGTCATGCTCGATTCGGCCGACCCCCATGCACCGCGACTGCTGGCGCTGGACGAGGCGTTCGCCGGCGTCGACGACAACGGCCGGGCCGAACTGCTCGGCCTCAGCGTGCAATTCGACCTCGACCTGTTCATGACCGGGTTCGACCTGTGGATCACGTACGGCGGCGTGCCGGGGTGCGCGCACTACGATCTGGCGCACTCGACGGCCGAGCAGAGCGTCAGCGCCACGCTGCTCGTGTGGTCGGATGGCGAACTACTCGCCGAACACGACGGCACCGACCTGGCGCAGGCGCTCGGTTCGCCCCTCCGCAGGCGGGTCCCGAGGCCCGCGGAGGGTGCTCTCGAGTTCGCCTGACCCGTGAGTACTTGTTAACCGCGGGCGGTTAACAAGTACTCACGGGCGCCGAAGGCGCACACCGAGGAGGGCGTCCACGGCGGCAGCGAATTCGCTCGGCGCGTTCGTGTCCGAGCCGCCGTTGTCGAGGGCGCGACGGGCCCAGCCGTCGAGGGCGTCGAGCGCCTTCGGGGTGTCGAGATCGTCCGCGAGATGCTGGCGCAGCCGGGAGATCGTGTCGGTCGCCGACTGCGCGGATTCGAGTGCCGCGGCGTCCTTCCACAGTGTCAGCCGGGTGTGGGCGTCGGCGAGAACCTGCTCGGTCCACGGACGGTCCTGCCGGTAGTGCCCGGACAGCAGTCCGAGGCGGATGGCGGCCGGGTCGACACCCTCGCCGCGCAGCTTCGACACGAACACGAGGTTGCCGCGGCTCTTCGACATCTTCTCGCCGTCGAGACCGATCATGCCGGTGTGCACGTAGTGGCGGGCGAAGCGACGGTCGCCCGTGGCCGACTCGGCGTGCGCCGCGGAGTACTCGTGGTGCGGGAAGATCAGGTCGCTGCCGCCGCCCTGCACGTCGAAACCCGAACCGATGCGGTTGAGGGCGATGGCCGAACACTCGATGTGCCAGCCGGGACGCCCGGGGCCGAACGGCGACGGCCAGGACGGCTCGCCCGGGCGGACCGCACGCCACACCAGGGCGTCGAGGGGATCCTCCTTGCCGGGGCGGTCGGGGTCGCCGCCGCGTTCGGCGAAGAACTTGTCCATCGTCTCGCGGTCGTAGCCGGACTCGTACCCGAACTGCTCCGTCGCGTTGGCGCGGAAGTACACGTCGGGGAATTCGGGGTCGTCGACGACGTAGGCGGCGCCGGACGCGACGAACTTCTCGACCATCTCGATCACTTCGCCGATCGACTCCACCGCGCCGATGTAGTCGCGCGGGGGCAGCACCCGGAGGGCTTCCATGTCTTCGCGGAACAGCGCCGTCTCGCGCATGCCGAGGACCACCCAGTCCTCCCCGTCGCGGTTGGCGCGCTCGAACAGCGGGTCGTCGACGTCGGTGACGTTCTGGACGTAGTGCACGTCGTGGCCGGCGTCACGCCAGATCCGGTTCACCAGATCGAACGTCAGATACGTGGCCGCGTGACCGAGGTGGGTGGCGTCGTAGGGGGTGATACCGCACACGTACATCGTGGCCGTGCGCCCGGGAGTGACGGGACGTACCTGCCGGTCAGCGGTGTCGAACAACCGCAGCGGAGGCCCCTGGCCTGGAACGGACGGGACAGCGGTTTCGGACCAAGACTGCATGACAGCGAGCCTAGTGGACCCGCATTTCCGCCTCGGAGGGAGCCGCCGCCCCCAGGGCGCCGAACGGTTCCGTCAGAACGCGGGCCACGGAATCGGCCGGTGACCGTTCGGCCGGGGCATCACCGGCGCCGCGAGGAGGTCCACGGCACGCTCGTACAGCGCGGCGACCTCGCCGGACGTGATGTGCTCGCCCAGTCGCGCACCGAACTCGCCCTCGAGCGAGGAGATCAGTTCGGCGATGTCGACGACGAGGGCACCCGGCACCTCCGTCCCGGCCCACCCCCACAACACGGTCCGTAGTTTGTTCTCCGTGTGCAGGCAGATGCCGTGGTCGACGCCGTAGACGGAACCGTCGAGCCCCTCGAGCGCGTGGCCGCCTTTGCGGTCGGCGTTGTTGATCAGCACGTCGAGGACCGCCATCCGCTGCAGCCGCGGATCGTCGGCGTGGATGAGCGCGACCGGTTCGCCGTCCATGTCGGTGGCGCGCAGGATTTCGAACCACCCCTCGGGGACGGCGTCGGGAGCGCAGATGTCGACCAGGTCGAGACCACCGGTGTCGTCGGCGTGCCGGTCAGGGGTGTCGACCCACCGCTGCACCATCCCCGGGCCGAACGGGCCGTCCCGCAGGAGAGTGCGGGGAATCACACCCCACCCGAGCTGCTCGGACACTAGATACGACGCGTATTCACGTCCGGCGAGCGTGCCGTCCGGGAAGTCCCACAACGGACGCTCCCCGCGGACCGGCTTGTACACGCAGCGGACGGTGTTCTCACCCTCGACCGCGTCGCACACCAGGGTGGCGTTACTGGCGTGGGTGATCTGGCCGATGAGGGTCAGCTCGCCGGACTCCAGAGGATCGGACTCCTCGGCAGGCAACCGTCAGTCCTCCTCGTCCATCTCCGGGGTGAGGCCGAAGCTCTGGCCGCGGCGGTACCCGTTGGTTCGGATGCAGATGTGCCCCTCCGGGGCCAGTGGCTCACCGCACAGCGGGCACGGCGCGCGCCCGGCGGCGATGACCCGTTCGGACCGCAACGAGAAGTCCCGCGCCTGCAACGGGGTGAGGAAGACGCGCACGGCGTCCGGTCCGTCCTCGGAGTCGTCGAGAACGACGGACTCGTCGAACTCCGTCTCGCTGACGGCGAGCAGTTCCACCACGACGGCTCCGGCGTCCGCGTCCCAGCCCAGGCCCATCGTGCCCACCCGGAACTCGGCGTCGATCGGGGTGACGAGGGGGCTCGCGTCGTCGAGTTCGGCCCCCTCCGGCGGAACCTCCGTCCCGAACCGTCGGTGCACTTCCTCGAGGAGGAGCCCCATCCGGTCGGCCAGTACCTGCACCTGCTGTTTCTCCAGCAGGACGCTGATCACTCGCGCCTCGTGTACGGCCTGGAGATAGAACGACCTGTCGCCGGGCTCACCCACCGTCCCGGCAATGAATCGGTCAGGAGTGCGGAATACGTGAATTGCGCGTGACATTGCACCTCCTTCAGCTGGAGCCGGGCCCTACTGCGGCGCTGCCCACTCGTTGTTCCGTCTCGGACTGTTCCTCGCAGCATGTTGCGTTCATTATCCGTCAATCGTCACAGGCGGACCTCCCCGCCGGGCACCGATCCGGATACTTCGGCCCGCGCTCCGTCTCCGGAGACGGGTGGCGTGTTCACTCCGGACAGATCGGCCCCGGTGTCGTTCATCTTCAGCACGTACGGACGGGTGGAGGTGTACCGGACGACGCTGATCGAGGCCGGCTCGGCGACGATCCGCTGGAAACCGTCGAGGTGCGCGCCGAGGGCGTCCGCGAGGACCGACTTGATGACGTCACCGTGCGAGCACGCCACCCATACGACGTCCCGGCCGTGCAGTTCCGCGAGCCGCGCGTCGTGCTCGCGGACCGCGGCGACGGCCCGGGCCTGGACTTGCGCGAGCCCCTCTCCTCCCGGGAACACGGCGGCGGACGCGTGCTGCTGCACGATCTTCCACAGCGGTTCCTCGAGCAGGACCTTCAGCTCGCGACCCGTCCATTCGCCGTAGTCGACCTCGACGAGCCGATGCTCCACCACGGGGGTCAGGCCGCGTGCCCGGGCGAGCGGCTCCACGGTCTGCTCGCACCGCACGAGCGGCGAATGCACGATCTCCTCGATCGCCACGTCCGCGAGCCGGGACACGATGGCCTGCGCCTGCTCGCGGCCGCGGTCGTCGAGTTCGACTCCCGGTGACCGGCCGGCAAGCGTGTGTGCAGTGTTCGAGGTCGACCGCCCGTGGCGCAGCAGCACAACTGTCATTGGCCCAGCCTAGTGTCGTGCACTCTCCGGCCGCCCGATCTCAGGTGGCCGACACGACGCCGGTCGCGAGAAGCGACAGGACGACGACGCCGAGGATGATGCGGTAGCCGACGAACCAGTACATCGAGTGGTCGACGACGAACCGCAGCAGCCACGCGATCGACGCGTAGCCGATGGCGAACGCGATCACGGTTGCGACGAGGAGCTGCGGGCCGCTCGCGTTGAGACCTTCCCCGGCCGGTTCGAACGCGTCCGGCAGGCTGAACAGCCCGGACGCGACGACCGCGGGGATGGCGAGGAGGAAGGAGTAGCGCGCCGCGGCTTCGCGGGTGAGTCCGAGGAAGAGACCGGCGCTGATCGTGCCGCCCGATCGCGAGACGCCCGGGATCAGGGCGAGCGCCTGCGCCGAACCCATGATGATGCCGTCCTTGGCGCGCAGGTCCTCGACGGGACGCACCTTCCGCCCGTAGTACTCGGCCGCCGCGATGACCAACGCGAACACGATCAGCATGGTGGCGATCAGCCACAGGTTGCGGGCACCGGTGCGGATCTGGTCCTTGAACAGGAAGCCGAGCACACCCACCGGAATCGTGCCGATGATCACATACCAGCCCATCCGGTAATCGAGGTCACCGCGATGCTCGGGGTGAAACAGTCCCCGGAACCACGCGGAAATGATCCGTCCGATGTCGCGGGCGAAGTAGATGAGCACGGCGGCTTCGGTGCCGAGCTGGGTGACGGCGGTGAAGGACGCACCGGCGTCGTCACCGAAGAAGATCTCCGACACGATCCGGAGATGGCCGGACGAGGAGATCGGCAGGAACTCGGTCAATCCCTGGACCGCACCGAGGACAATCGCCTGGAGCCAGGACATCGCCTCGCCCATCACTCACCGGTCCCGAGGTCGAATGTGCCGCTCTGACGCCAATTTCCCATGTCGCGTTCGTAATTCACCGGCGCCACGGTACCGGGGAGGGCGACCTCCGGCAGAATCCGGCGTGGCAGGACCCACTGCCACGCAATACCCCACTACTCTGCACCTGTGGTGGCCGGTCCCGGGGGGCACCAGCATCTTCGGGGGCGAAGCCCGGGTTGCAGCTACGGTACGAGACGCAGGCGGTTATGGAACAGAGATCGGTCGGAGCAAGCGGGTTACGAGTGTCACGTCTCGGCCTGGGCACGCTCACCTGGGGTCGGGACACCGACGGCGACGAGGCCGCGGCGCAGATCGCGGCGTTCGTCGATGCGGGCGGAACGCTCGTCGACACCTCGCCCGCGTACGGCGACGGTGTGGCGCAGCGGATCCTGGCGGAACTGCTCGACGACGTGGTGCCGCGAACGGAACTCGTCCTGAGCTCGAGTTCCGGGATCAATCCGTCGGGTCCGTCGCGGATCGACTGCTCGCGACGGGGTCTCGTCGCCCAGCTCGACGCCACCCTGCGCGAGCTCGGCACCGACTACCTGGACATGTGGCAGGTCGCCACCTGGGATCCGTTCACGCCCGTCGACGAGGTCGCCGCCACACTCGATTTCGCGGTGGCGAGCGGCCGGGTCCGGTACGTCGGGGCGCGGGGTTACCTCGGGTGGCAGCTGGCCACCGCGGCGGGCGCGTCCCGGGGCACCACGCTCGTCGCCACCCAGGTGGAGTACTCGCTGCTCGCCCGGGGCGTCGAGGAAGAGCTCGTTCCGGCGGCGGGGCATCACGGCATCGGTGTTTTCGCTGCCGTCCCGCTCGCCCGCGGGGTCCTGACCGGCAAATACCGAAACGGCATTCCCGTCGATTCACGCGGCGCCGACGACGCGCACGCGCAGGACGTCCAGAGTTACCTCACCGACTCCTCCGTCCGGGTGGTCGACGCGGTCGTGACCGCGGCCGACGGGCTCGGCACGTCCCCGCTGGCCGTCGCGCTCGCGTGGGCGCGCGACCGTCCGGGTGTCGCGAGCGCGGTCGTCGGGGCCAGGGACATCGCACAGCTCACCGGTGTGCTCGTCGCCGAGGAACTGGAGTTACCCGCCGCGATCGCAGCGGCGCTCGACGACGTCAGCGCCTAGCGTGTGCAGGAGCCGGCAGACGTGCACCTGCAGTTCACGTGCAGGGCAGGCTAACCTGGTGCCCACCGGCCGACGCCGTTAGATCTGCAGGAGAGTCCATGACCACGCTGAACGAGGCCGACGCGGCCGATCGCCGAGCCGTCGGCTTCGCCGAGCGCATCAAGACAGGCACGGACGCCGCTCACCGGGAGACCGAGCAGTCCCGCTTCGTCGGGGCCCTCCTCGCCGGTGAACTCACCTCGGACGGCTACGCCGAACTGCTCGCGCAGACGTACCTCGTCTACCGCGAACTCGAGGACGCGGGGCGCACCCACACCGGCAGCCCCGTCGCGTCGCCGTTTCTCCACGACGAACTGCTGCGGGTTCCGTCGCTGGAAGCGGATCTCGAGTTCCTGCGCGGGCCGTCGTGGCGCGAGACGGTGTCCGCGCTGCCCGCCACCACCCGCTACGTGGAGCGGCTGCGCGAGGTGGCGTACGAGTGGCCCGCCGGTTTCGTTGCGCACCACTACATCCGGTACATGGGAGACCTGTCCGGTGGGCAGATCATCCGGCGCATGCTCGAGCGTGCCTACGGATACACCACCGACGGCCTGCAGTTCTACATCTTCGACGAGATCCCGAAACCGAAGGTGTTCAAGGACACCTACCGCGCGAAACTCGACGCCGCGCCCCTGTCTCCGGAGGACCAGCAACGGGTGATCGACGAGGTCAACCTCGCCTACCGTCTCAACGGCGACCTGTTCGCCGCCCTCGAAGCGGACATCGACCGGTACCTCGCACGATGAGATCGGTGTTCCGGACCCGCACGGACAGGTCGCTGTTCGCCGTTCTCGTCCTGCTTCTCGTGTCTGCGGTGGGGGTGTCGGCATGCAGTGCCGGCACCGGTGACAGCACCGGCGGCACCGGCGGTGCGCGCACGGCGGTCCTCGACGATCTGAATCCCGAACCTCTCGCGTCCCCCGCCACACCCGCGCTGCCCGTCACGGTCCGCAGCTTCGACGGGGCGGACGTGACGATCACGGACGCGAGCCGGATCGTGACCGCGGACCGCTACGGAACGCTCACCGAGACGGTCTTCGCGCTCGGACTCGGCGACAACGTGGTCGGCCGGGACATCGCCTCCGAGTTCCCGGCCGCACAGGACGTGCCGGTGGTGACACCGGGCGGGCAGTCCCTCAACGCCGAGGCCATCCTCGACCTGGCGCCGACGGTGATCCTCACCGACACCAGCATCGGACCGCAGGCCGTGCAGGATCAGCTGCGGGCCGCCGGCATTCCGGTCGTCTTCTTCGATCCGACGCGGACCCTCGAGGGCGTGCCCGATCAGATCACGGCGGTGGCGAATGCGCTCGGCGTGCCCGAGCAGGGCCGCGAACTCGCGGCCCGCACCGAGAGTGAGATCGCGGCCGCCCGGAGCCGCGCCCCCCGGGGCGACGATCCCCTGAAGATCGCATTCCTCTATCTGCGGGGCACCGCGATCACCATGATGGGCGGCCCGGGCTCGGGCGCCGACTCGCTGATCGACGCTCTCGGCGCCGTCGACGCCGGCACCGCATCGGGGATCACGCAGCAGTTCGCGCCGATCACCAGCGAGGCCCTGATCGCCGCCGCTCCCGACGTCCTCCTGATGATGACGGGCGGGCTGGAATCGATCGGCGGCATCGAGGGGCTCGAGAAGATCCCCGGGGTGGCGCAGACCCCGGCGGGCCGGAACCAGCGCGTCGTCGACATGCAGGACGGGGTGCTGCTCAGCTTCGGCCCCAACACGGGCCGTGTTCTCGGCGCGTTGGCCGACGCCGTCTACCCGACCGACAATCCATGACCGTCGAAGACCTCCACGCTCCGGGTAAGCCTTCCTCACGCACTCGAACCGGTGCCGTCCTCGGCGGTCTGCTGATCGCCCTTGCCGTCGCCGCCGTCTTCTCGGCCTGCATCGGACAGGTGCCGACCGGCCCCGGAGAGGTTCTCGGCAGCATCCTGCACCGCATCGGACTGGATCTCGGTCCGATGCCCGCGCACCCCAGCGGCGAGGTGACGCTGTGGGAGGTCCGGTTCCCTCGGGTGGTCCTCGCCATCCTGGTCGGGGCGGCGCTCGGATGCGCGGGTGCGCTGCTGCAGGGTGTGTTCGCGAACCCGCTCGCCGAACCCGGTGTCATCGGGGTGTCGGCCGGTGCCGCGGTCGGCGCCAGCGCCGCGATCGTGGTCGGCGGCGCGTTCGCGGCCGGGTGGACGGTGGCCGCGGCCGCATTCGTCGCCGGACTGATCACCACCGTCGCCGTCTACGTCCTCGCCCGGCACGAGGGCCGCACCGAGGTGGTCACCCTCGTCCTCACCGGTGTGGCGGTCAACGCGTTCGCCGGCGGCCTCATCGCCTTCTTCACGTTCGTCGCGTCCCCCGCGGCGCGGGATCAGATCGTCTTCTGGCAACTGGGCAGCCTCAACGGGGCCACCTGGAACGCGGTCGCGGTGGTGGCACCGATGACCGTCGCCGGGATCGCCGCCACGACGATGATCGCCGGGAAACTCGACCTGCTGTCCCTCGGCGAGAGCGCGGCCCGGCACCTCGGCCTCGACGTCGAGCGGCTGCGTCAGATCGCGGTGCTGATCGTCGCCCTGCTCGTCTCGTCCAGCGTGGCGTTCACCGGCATCATCCTCTTCGTCGGACTGGTGGTCCCGCACCTGATGCGCATCGCCGTCGGGCCGGGTCACCGGGCCCTGATCCCGGCGAGCGCGCTGTGCGGCTCGCTCGTGCTGCTCCTCGCCGACCTGGGCGCCCGGTCGCTCGTGGCGAACGCGGACCTCCCGCTGGGCATGCTGACGGCCCTCGTCGGCGGGCCGTTCTTCTTCTGGTTGCTGCGTCGCACCCGGGCCAGTCAGGGTGGGTGGGCATGAGTCCGGCATTCCACCCGCTCCGCACCCGAGTCGGCGAGGCGATCGAGCAGAGCCTGTTCCGGCGGACCGACCCGGTGCCCCCGCCGCGCCCGTCCGGGTCCGTGACGCTGCGGGCGCACGGGATCGCGGTCACCCGGGGTGGCAGGCCCGTGCTCGACGACGTGTCCGTGGACGTGCGGATCGGCGAGGTCCTCGTTCTCGTCGGCCCGAACGGGGCGGGCAAGTCGACGCTCCTCGCGGCGCTGTCGGGCGATCAGGATGTGCACGCGGGCAGCGTGCACCTCGACGACCGGGACCTCGGCGAGTGGACGGCGCTCGAGATGGCCCAGCGCCGGGCGGTCCTCCCCCAGCAGAACACGGTCGGGTTCTCGTTCACCGCACGTCAGGTCATCACGATGGGCCGGTCCCCGTGGGCACGCACGCCCCGCTCCGACGACGACGCCGCCGCCATCGCCGAGGCCATGCAGATCTGCGACGTCGTGGCGTTCGCCGACCGGCCGTTCACCGCGTTGTCGGGCGGCGAACGTGCCCGGGTGGCTCTGGCGCGGGTGCTGGCGCAGCGCACCGAGACGATCCTGCTCGACGAACCCACTGCCGCCCTCGACCTCGGGCACCAGGAGACCGTGATGCGTCTCGCCCGCTCCCGCGCGGAGCAGGGCACCGCGGTGGTGGTCGTCCTCCACGACCTCGCGCTCGCCGCCGCGTACGCGGACCGGATCGTGGTCCTCGAGCAGGGCCGCGTCGCCGCCGACGGGCCTCCCGCAGACGTCCTGTCCGAGGACCTGCTGACTCGGGTGTACGGGCACCCCGTGGAGGTCATCGAGCACCCGGTGACCGGCGCGACCCTCGTCCTCCCCCGCCGCGATCGGCGTTAGACCGCCGCGGTCACAGTCCGTCGATGACCGCCCCGAGACGGCTGAGGACCGCCCGCACGGTGATCCCGTCCTCCGGCGGCCCTGCCCCCTGCGAATCGGGGTCGGACACGGCATCTCGCACGACGGCGACGATGCTGCGTTCATCGGTCAGGTCGATCTCCCGGACCGAGCGCCGCGCCGACGCCACGATGTCGTCCGGAGCAGGGACCTCGGTTTCCACGTCGGCGCGGTAGACCTCGACGTGCATGGTGCTCTTGCGCACCCGGAATGCGTAGGAGTTACCTTCTGCGGTCCGGCCGAAGCCGTGTGCGTGCGGTCCGACCGAGATGTCTTCGACGGTGAACGTCGGTGTTTCGGGTGTTTCCACGGTCTTCTCCTCGATGACCTGGGCCGGCGGTCGGAAGACCGCCGGGCGCGGGGTCGATGTTTCTCACGGTATCGCCTCGGCACCCGCTGGGCACCGACCGCATTCGTGGGCGTTTCGCGGATCAGGGATGCTTGTAGGCAGTTGTGCAGGTGTAGGTCGATGAGAGAACCCGAGGAGCAGCACATGGGTAGACCGGGAGCGCGCGTCGTCGCCTCGTGTATCGGAGTGGCATTTCTACTGGTCACCGGCTGTTCGTCGAACTCCGACGAGGATCAGGCGATCACGATCGCCCCCGCGAGTGCCGCGCAGTCCCCGGCCCAGAACATCACGCCCGCCGGTGTCGTTCACCCTGTCGGCCTGCCGATCGAGTCCACCACATTCGACCCCGAGACCCGCACGACAGTCGTCCTGGGAGGCGGAGGCAACCAGATCCTGCTGTTCCCGGCCGGGGATTTCACGGCGGTTCCGCGGGTGGTTCCGCTGGACGACACCGTCGCCCAGGTCGCCCTCGCCCCCGGCGGTGTGGCGTTACTCGCGATGAACACGCAGGTAGGACGCCTGGACCTGCGCACGGGCGAGGTGACGTTCGTACCGGCCGGCGGTGACGTCCGGTCGGTCGCCCCACTGCCCGACGGGCGGCTGGCGATGGGCCTGGGCAATGGCGAGATTCACATCGTGAACACCGAGACGAACGAGTCACAGGTGATCGGCGGACTCACGTCCGTCGACGGGCTTGCCGTCGTCGGCGACTCGCTCACCGCTCTCGACCGTGGTCAGACGTCCGTGACCGCCATCGACGTCCCCGGTTCCGCGCTCGGTGTCGCGCTGCGCGCCGGTGAAGGCGCCACACAACTCACGACCGACCACTACGGGCGGATCCTCGTCACCGACACCACCGGCGACGAACTGCTCGCCTACACCACCGACACACTGATGCTCCGCCAACGGTTCCCCGCCGGGCTCGCGCCGTACGCCGTCGCCTACGACGACACCGCCGACCGGGCGTGGGTCACGCTGACCGAGACCAACGAAGTGGTCGGATTCGACCTGTCGAGTGGAGTGGGCGTGGAAACGGCACGGTATCCCACCGTCCGGCAGCCGAACTCTGTCACTGTGGATACCGTGAACGGTGACCTCCTGATCGGTTCCGCGACGGGAGACGGCCTGCAGCAGATCCCGACGAGGAGTTCGTAGATGGCATCGCATTCACGTCGACTCCCCTCCGGGTGGGAGATCGAATCCGAGGACTTCGAGTACGTGCCGCTTCGGCTGCCACCCGACGTCACCCGCATCAGCGCCTCGATGAGGTTGGCCATCCAGGCGGAGTTCGGTGGCTGGGAGCTGTCCCGAGTCCGCCTGTACTCCGACGGAAGCCGCCGTGTGCTGCTCAAACGAAGGAAAACCGCTCACCATGTCCCCGACCCCGCAATCTAGGGAGACCTCCTTGTACCACCTGCTGTTACAGGTGATGTTCCGCGTTCCTCCGGAGCGGATTCATCACCTGGCCTTCGCTGCGATGCGCCTGGTCACGCGGTTCTCGCCGCTGCGTCAGCTCGTCGGCAAGGTTCTCGTCGTGGACGATCCGGCACTGCGGAACACCGTGTTCGGACTCGACTTCCCGGCGCCGCTCGGACTGGCCGCCGGATTCGACAAGGATGCGACCGGCGTCGACGCGTGGGGTCCCCTCGGCTTCGGGTTCGCCGAGGTGGGCACCGTCACTGCCCAGGCGCAGCCCGGAAACCCGGCTCCCCGCCTGTTCCGGCTGCCCGCGGACCGCGCCCTGATCAACCGGATGGGTTTCAACAATCACGGCGCAGGCAATGCCGCCAACCATCTCCGTCAGCGCCGGGCCGGTGTCCCGATCGGCGCGAACATCGGCAAGACCAAGATCGTCGACGCCGCGGACGCCCCGGCCGATTACACGGCGAGCGCGCAACTGCTCGGCCCGCTGGCCGATTTCATGGTGGTCAACGTCAGCTCACCGAACACCCCGGGACTGCGGGACCTGCAGGCCGTCGAGTCTCTCCGGCCTCTCCTGCGTGCGGTTCTCGACTGCGTGACCGTCCCGGTTCTGGTGAAGATCGCCCCCGACCTGTCCGATGACGACGTCGACGCGGTCGCGGATCTCGCGCTCGAACTCGGTCTGGCCGGCATCGTCGCGACCAACACGACCATCCGCCGGGACGGGCTGAACACCCCGGACGACGAAGTGGCGGCGATCGGCGCGGGCGGGTTGTCGGGTCCTCCGGTCGCCGAACGATCCCTCGAGGTCCTCCGCCGCCTGCACGCGCGGGTAGGTGATCGCCTGGTGCTGATCTCCGTCGGCGGCATCGAGACGGTCGACCAGGCGTGGGAACGGATCCTGGCCGGGGCGTCCCTCGTGCAGGGTTACACCGGCTTCATCTACGGCGGGCCGTTCTGGGCGCGCCGCATCCACAAGGGGCTGGCCCGGAAGGTGCGCGCGGCCGGCTACTCCTCCGTCGCCGATGCGGTCGGCGCAGGCGCCGTGCGCTGACACGGACCGCACACAGACCGGTGGCCGGCGAATCCCGAGGATTCGCCGGCCACTCGTGTCTTCCGGAGCTATCGAGCTACTGCTCGTACGTTCCCTGGATCTTCGCGCGAGCGATCGCATGCGAGAACAGGTTGAAACCCAGGAACGCCGGCGTCGAGTCGGCGGTGACCCCGTCGAGGGTCTCCACGTCGAGCGCGTGGACCACGAAGATGTAGCGGTGCGGCCCGTGTCCTTCCGGCGGGGCCGCGCCGAGGAAGCGACGCAGTCCGGCGTCGTTCTTCAGCGTGATCGCACCGCTCGGGAGCCCGGTTCCGTCGTCGTCGCCTGCCCCGCTCACCAGCGTGGTCGTGTCGGCCGGAATGTTGGCGACCGCCCAGTGCCAGAATCCGGACGCCGTCGGCGCGTCGGGGTCGTACACCGTCACCGCGAAGCTCTTGGTCTCGGCGGGGAACCCCGACCACGACAGCTGCGGTGAGTTGTCGTAGCCGCCGGCGCCGAAGATTCCGCTGACCTGTTCCTTGTTCAGCGGCTGCCCGTCGGTGACGTCGGTGGAGGTCAGCTCGAAACTCGGCAGGTCGGGAAGGGCCTCGTACGGGTCGTGTGACATGCGGTTCCTCTCTTGTCGCGTATCGGTTCTCGGATCAGCTGTGGAGCAGAAAATGTTCCAGCACGCGTGTACCGAACAGTAGTGCGTCGACCGGTACCCGTTCGTCGACACCGTGGAACAGCGCGCTGAAATCCAGGTCGGGGGGCAGCTGCAGCGGAGCGAACCCGAAGCACCGGATGCCGAGCTTCGCGAACGCCTTGGCGTCGGTTCCACCCGACAGCATGTAGGGCACCGTCCGGGCACCGGGATCGTGCGCGAGGATCGCGTCGTTCATGGCGTCTACGAGATGTCCGTCGAACGTCGTCTCGTAGGAGTCGAGTTTCGTGATCCATTCGCGCTGGACGTCCGGTCCGATCAGCTCGTCGACAGTCGCCTCGAACTCGGCCTGCCTGCCGGGCAGGATCCGGCAGTCGACGACGGCCTCCGCGGTCTGCGGGATGACGTTGGCCTTGTAACCGGCCGAGAGCATGGTCGGGTTCGCGGTGTCCCGGAGGGTGGCGCCGATGATGTTGGCGATGGTGCCGAGTTTCGCGAGGGTGCCGTCGAGGTCGGGCGACTTCGGGTCGAGGTCGAGTCCGGTCTCCTCACCCGCCGCTTCGAGGAATTCGGCCACCGAATCGGGGATGACCAACGGGAACGTGTGCGCACCCAGCCGGGCGACCGCCTGCGCCAGGATGGTGACGGCGTTGTCGGTGTGCAGGAACGAACCGTGCCCGGCCCGGCCCTTGGCCGTCAGCCGCATCCATCCGAGACCCTTCTCCGCGGTCTCGACGAGATAGAGCCTGCGGTCGGTGCCGTCCGGTCGGGGAACGGTCAGGGAGAAGCCGCCGACCTCGCCGACAGCTTCCGTCACACCCTCGAACAGATCGGGACGATTCTCGACCAGCCACTGGCAGCCGTACTTGCCACCGGCCTCCTCGTCGGCGACGAAGGCGAACACGAGGTCGCGGGGAGGAACGATTCCCTCGGCCTTGAACTGGCGGGCGACCGCCAGGATCATCCCGACCATGTCCTTCATGTCGACGGCACCGCGTCCCCACACGTAACCGTCCTCGACGGCTCCGGAGAACGGGTGGACGCGCCAGTCGGCCGGCTCGGCGGGAACGACGTCGAGGTGGCCGTGCAGCATGAGGGCGCCGCGGTCGGGGTTCGAGCCTTTCAGCCGCGCGAACACGTTGCCGCGGCCCGGTGCACCCGACTCCACGTACTCGGTCTCGTAGCCCACTTCCTGCAGCTGGGCCGCCACCCACTCCGCACACTCGCGTTCGCCCTTCGTCGTGGCGAGCTCTCCGGTGTTGGACGTGTCGAAGCGGATCAGTGAACTGACGAGATCCACGACTTCGGCTTCGGCGCGACCCTGGCCTGGGGTTTCCTGTGTAGTTGGCACTCCACTTTCCTACCACCGCAGCAGCGGAAACGCTCAGGTGAGAGGGGCGATTTGGGCCGTGGCGGTTCATCGGTTAATCTTTTGCAGCACCCAGGAAATGGGGGCAAGCAAGTCCGAGTGGCGGAATGGCAGACGCGCTAGCTTGAGGTGCTAGTGTCCTATTAACGGACGTGGGGGTTCAAGTCCCCCCTCGGACACTCTGAGTTGAGACAGACGAAAAGGCCCCGGTTCATCGAACCGGGGCCTTCTTCGTGAGAGGGCGAAGTTCGATGGGTGAAACAACGACGACGATCGATCCGGCGGATCTCGAGATCTGCCTGAAGGTTCTCGATCAGGCGGCGGAACTCGACGATGCGGATCCCGATTCCGTCACGGTCCAGCGCGCTGTCGGTCACCTCTTCAAGAAGTTGAAGAAGCGCAGGCGGATCGCGGCCCGCGACGCCGTCTCCGAGGCCGACCGTCAGGTCGTCGCCGCGACCGCGACGGGTTCCCCCGATCGGATCGACGACGAGACCGCGGGCATCCCGCTCACGTCGAACGCCGACGGCGCGTCCGCGGGCACCCTGATCCGGCCCCGCCCGTGCTACATCTGCAAGCAGCGCTACACCCGGGTCGACGCGTTCTACCACCAGCTGTGCCCCGACTGCGCGGCAAAGAGCCGCGCCAAGCGGGACGCACGCGCCGACCTCACCGGCCGCCGGGCGCTGCTGACCGGTGGTCGCGCCAAGATCGGGATGTACATCGCCCTGCGGTTGCTCCGCGACGGAGCCCACACCACGATCACGACGCGTTTCCCCAACGACGCCATCCGCCGGTTCAAGGCCATGGAGGACAGCAGCGAGTGGATTCACCGGCTGCGCGTCGTCGGCATCGATCTGCGCGACCCGGCGCAGGTCGTCGCGCTGGCCGACTCCGTTGCCGCACAGGGCCCGCTGGACATCCTGATCAACAACGCCGCGCAGACGGTGCGACGCTCCCCCGGCGCCTACAGCGCGCTCGCGGATGCCGAGTCCGGCGCCCTTCCCTCCGGCGACCTGCCCGACGTCCTGACGTTCGGCAAGACGAGCGACGCCCACCCGGCAGCACTCGCCGGTTCGCTGTCCGACGTGTCCGCGATGGCGGGCGCCGCACTGTCCCCCGACGCGGTGAGCTCACTCGCACTGGTCGCGAAGTCGGCATCCCCCGATCGCATCGACCAGGGTCTGGCGATCGACGCCGGCGGACTCCTGCCCGACCTCGCGCACACGAACAGCTGGGTCCAGACGGTCGAGGAAGTCGACCCGATCGAGCTGCTCGAGGTGCAGTTGTGCAACTCGGTCGCCCCGTTCATCCTCGTGTCCCGGCTGCGGCCCGCGATGGCGGCGGCAGGCGCCCGCCGCAAATACGTGGTGAACGTCTCCGCGATGGAGGGCCAGTTCAGCCGCGCCTACAAGGGTCCGGGGCATCCGCACACCAACATGGCGAAGGCCGCACTGAACATGCTCACCCGCACCAGCGCCAAGGAGATGCTCGACGACGGCATCCTCATGACCGCGGTGGATACCGGGTGGATCACCGACGAGCGGCCGCATTACACCAAGATGCGCCTGGCCGACGAGGGTTTCCACGCCCCCCTCGACCTCGTCGACGGCGCCGCCCGCGTCTACGACCCCATCGTCCAGGGCGAGCAGGGCGTCGATCTGCACGGCTGCTTCCTGAAGGACTACGAGCCCTCACCCTGGTGATCGAGCACCGCTCGGATCCACCTACGAGAGCATCGACACAGCCGGAGCACTCTCCGGCGCGGGGATAATAGGGGTCGTACCGATACCTGAAAATGGAGGCGCTTCATGGCGATAGCCGTTGTCCACCGAGACAGCCCGGAAGGCCGGGCGGCCATCGTCCACGCCGCCCGCGAGGCTGTGCAACGACGGGAACAGCTGCTCGTCCTCCACGTCCTCGACGACGACCCCGGGCAGGACGCCGAGTCCGACCGCTCCGCCCTCCGCGCCGAGATCCAGGCGACGCTCGAGAGCGGCGGAGTCGGCGAGTCGTCGTGGGAACTGCGCACCAACGAACACGACGGCGATCAGGTGAGCGCGCTGCGCGCGCTGGTCGACAGCAGCGGTGCGGATCTGCTGGTCGTGGGGACCCGGCGCATGTCCCCGATCGGCAAGTTCCTCCTGGAACGATGGCTGCAGCGCCTCCTCCTCGAGGTCGACATTCCGATCCTGGTGGTCAAGGAAGACGTGCGCGGCACCGCCTGAGCCCGTTACCCGGCGGACCCGGCCGAGCGACGCTTACGATGGCGTATGGGGGAACTTCGGATGTCAGGGGTGCATCGATGGGGAGCGTCTTCTACGAGGTCGTCGCCGACGCCACCGCCGTCGCGCACTTGATCTTCATCCTCTACGTCGCCTGTGGCGGGTTCCTCGCCTGGCGCTGGCCTCGCACGATCGCACTCCACCTCGCTGCGGTGGCCTGGGGATTCACTGGCCTGCTGGTCGGCATCGACTGCCCGCTGACACACGTGGAGAGCTGGGCCCGGGTCCGCGCCGGGCAGGACCCGCTCCCCTCGTCCGGGTTCATCTCCCACTACCTCACCGGTGTCGTCTACCCGGAATCCGCCGCGGGAGCGATGCAAACTCTCGTCGCGCTCGGCATCGTCACCTCGTGGGTCGGCTACGTCGTCCTGCGGGTTCGCACCCGGGTACCCCTCGCTCCGACCCACCCCGGCGGTACCGGAGTCTGAGCTCGTCCTTCCCTACCGCCGAGTAGGGTCGTGTCATGACAGACAGCGCACGTGAATTGGATCTCGTCGTCTACGGGGCCACCGGCTTCGTCGGCAAACTTCTCGCCGACTATCTCGCACAGCACGCCCCGGACGGCGTGCGGATCGCGCTCGCGGGGCGCACAGCCGCCAAGCTCGAAGCGGTGCGGTCCGCACTCGGACCGCGGGCGGCGCAGTGGCCCCTCATCGTCGCGAACTCCGACGACGCCGCGTCGCTCGCAGCCCTCGCGGGACGCACCCGCGTGGTCGCGACGACGGTCGGCCCCTATGCCAAGTACGGACACGCCCTCGCAGCGGCCTGCGCCGAGGAGGGCACCGACTACGTCGACCTCACCGGTGAGGTGCTGTTCGCCCGCGAGAGCATCGACGCCAACCACGACCGGGCCCGCGAGACCGGCGCCCGGATCGTCCACTCCTGCGGGTTCGACTCCATTCCGTCCGACCTCGGGGTGCACGTCCTCCACGAGAAGGTCCGGGAGGACGGCGCCGGCGAACTCACCGACACCACCCTGGTGGTCACGTCCGTGCGCGGCGGCGTCAGCGGCGGCACGATCGATTCGCTGCGCACGCAGGTGGACGTGTCGAAGAAGAATCCGGCGTCGCGGCATCTCGCGGCTTCGCCGTACTCGCTGAGCCCCGACCGCTCGAAGGAACCGGACCTCGGCAAGCAGTCCGACATGAGCGTGGTCAACGGCGAGGACATCGCACCCGGTCTGAAGGGGTGGAAGGCGCCCTTCTTCATGGGGCCCTACAACACCCGGGTCGTGCGGCGCAGCAACGCGCTCCGCGACTGGGCCTACGGTCGGGAATTCAAGTACCGCGAGGTCATGAACGTCGGAAGCTCCCCGATCACACCGGTGATCGCGGGTGCGGTGGCGGCCGGCCTCGGCGGAATGATCGTCGGAATGGCCCTCCCGCCCACCCGGTACATCCTCGACCGCGTTCTGCCCTCACCAGGCGACGGCCCCAGCGAAGAGGCGCAACGCAAGGGTCATTTCACCATCGACGTGTACACGACCACCACCACGGGCGCGCGCTACACATCGCGGGTGAAGGCGAAGGGTGATCCCGGATACCGCGCCACCGCGGTGATGCTCGGCGAATCCGCGCTGAGCCTCGTCCTCGGCGGCGATGCACTGCCGGATTCGGCCGGCGTCCTCACCCCCGCGACGGCACTCGGCGACGTCCTGGTGACACGGCTGCGCGACGCGGGCTTCGAGATCTCTGCGCGAAAACTGTGAGCGGTTGGGCGCGTGTGAAGATGACACGCGCCCACCCCTCCCGCTAGTGTCGAACCTTGTGCGCGGACGGCCGCGCACGCGACGAGAGATGTGGGAGTTCGAGTGAACGGCACGAGCGCGCAGGCAGGCCCCGCGGCCTCGCTCGCCCTCATGCCCTTCTGGCCCTCCCGCCGAGGCCATGCCTTCGACCAGGGATGTTGCTGACCAGCCTGCTCGCTGGTCTTTGCTGCCCTGACGGTTCGCTCTCTCGGTCGGAGTCTCGATGTTCAAGCTCTTGATTTTCACGCTGGTCGGCGTGGGTGCCCAGTTGGTCGACGGCGCTCTCGGCATGGCCTTCGGCGTGACTGCGACCACCCTGCTCGTGTTCAGCGGCGTCGGACCGGCACACGCCAGCGCAGCAGTGCATTTCGCCGAGGTCGGTACGACGCTCGCCTCCGGTGCGTCGCATTGGCGGTTCCGCAACATCGACTGGGCCCTCGTCCTGCGCCTGGGCGTCCCCGGCGCCATCGGCGCGTTCCTCGGTGCGACGGTGCTGTCCCAGTTGTCGACGGCCGCCGCCGTCCCCGTGACGTCGACGATCCTGCTGGCGATCGGTGTCTACGTGCTGCTCCGCTTCTCGATCCGCCCTCCCGCCGTCAACGACGCCCGGACGTCGCCGCACACGGCGAAGTTCCTGTCACCGCTCGGGCTGTTCGGTGGATTCATCGACGCGAGCGGCGGCGGCGGCTGGGGGCCGATCACCACCAGCACGCTGCTCTCGCGCGGCAAGACCGCACCGCGCACCGTCATCGGTTCGGTCAGCGCGTCGGAGTTCCTGGTGTCCGCCGCGGCCAGCATCGGGTTCATCTTCGGTCTCGGCAGCGACTTCTTCGACAACATCCCCATCATCGCGGGGCTGGCTCTCGGCGGCATCATCGCCGCACCGCTCGCCGCCTGGCTCGTCAGCCGGGTGCCCGCGACCCTTCTGGGAACCGGTGTCGGCGGCATCATCATCATCACCAACGCGCAGAAGCTGTTCAAGACGTTCGACGTGACCGGTGTCGCTGCGACCCTCGGGTACCTCGCTCTCGTTGCGGTGTGGGCCGGACTGCTGGTCGTCGCCTGGCGTCGGTCGCGTCTCAGCGCTGCCGAGGCCGCTGGCGATCTGCACCGGATCGACGCCGAGAACGACACACCGATCGAGTCGGAGGCCCCGTCGCTCGAGCCGTCCACCGGAGAGAAGGCCTGACCTCACCTCCCGCCCTCACCTTGGGAGCGAGCCCTCACGACATCCGCCACACCGCATCCTTACCAGCGGGTAACATTGGGTGCGGTTCATGGCACCCGTGCGGTGCTCCGAGAGCGGAACAGTGAGGCATTTCATGACTGAGCGTGTTGAGGTCGGCGGTCTGCAGGTCGCGAAGGTGCTCTACGACTTCGTGAACGAGGAGGCGCTGCCCGGGACCGGGGTGTCGGTGGACGGGTTCTGGTCGGGTGCGGCCAAGGTGATCGGGGATCTGGCGCCGAAGAACCAGGCGCTGCTCGCCACCCGCGACGACCTGCAGGCCCGGATCGACGCCTGGCACCGGGACCGGGCCGGCACCGCGATCGACCCGGCCGAGTACACGGCGTTCCTCACCGAGATCGGGTACCTGGTGCCCGAACCGGCCCCGTTCGCGGTGTCCACGGCGAACGTGGACACCGAGATCACCGCCACCGCCGGCCCGCAGCTGGTGGTCCCGGTCCTCAACGCCCGCTTCGCGCTGAACGCCTCCAACGCCCGCTGGGGGTCGCTGTACGACGCCCTGTACGGCACCAACGCCATCCCCGACGACGGCGGCGCGGAGGCGGGCGACACCTACAACAAGGTCCGCGGCGACAGGGTCATCGCCTGGGCCCGGCAGTTCCTCGACACCGCCGCCCCCCTCACCACCGGCTCGCACGCCGACGCCGCCCGCTACACCGTCGACGGCACCACCCTGCGGGTGCAGCTCGCCGACGGCACCATCACCACCCTCGCCGAGCCGGGCAAGTTCGTCGGCTACCTCGGCACCCCCGACGCCCCGACCGGTGTGCTGCTGCGCAATCACGGATTGCACGCGGAAATCCAGATCGACCCCACCTCCCCGATCGGCCGGACGGACGCGGCCGGGGTCAAGGATGTGGTGCTCGAGTCCGCGGTCACCACCATCATGGACTTCGAGGACTCCGTCGCCGCCGTCGACGCCGACGACAAGGTGATCGGCTACCGCAACTGGCTCGGACTCAACCGCGGCGACCTGGCCGAGGAGATGACCAAGGGCGGGAAGGCGTTCACCCGCCGCCTCAACCCCGACCGGGTGTACACCGCCCCGGACGGGTCCGAACTGACCCTGCACGGGCGGTCGCTGCTGTTCGTCCGCAACGTCGGCCATCTGATGACCACCCCGGCGATCCTGCACCCGGACGGCACCGAAATCCCCGAGGGCATCCTCGACGCCCTGATCACCTCCCTGTGCGCCGTCCACGGGCTCGGCACCTCCGAGGCGACCGGCCCGCTGGTCAACTCCCGCACCGGATCGATCTACATCGTCAAACCCAAGCAGCACGGCCCCGACGAGGTCGCGTTCACCACCGAACTGTTCGGCCGCGTCGAACAGGTGTTGGGATTGCCCGCCAACACCCTCAAGGTCGGCATCATGGACGAGGAACGCCGCACCACCGTCAACCTCGCCGCCTGCATCCGGGAGGCGTCGGAGCGGGTGGTGTTCATCAACACCGGGTTCCTCGACCGCACCGGCGACGAGATCCACACCTCGATGGAGGCCGGGCCGATGATCCGCAAGGCCGAGATGAAGAAGCAGACCTGGATCACCGCCTACGAGGACTGGAACGTCGACGTCGGCCTGGCCGCCGGGTTGCAGGGGCGGGCGCAGATCGGCAAGGGCATGTGGGCGATGACCGAGCTGATGGCCGAGATGCTCGAGCAGAAGATCGGCCACCCCAAGGCCGGCGCGAACACCGCGTGGGTGCCGTCCCCGACCGGGGCCACCCTGCACGCCACCCACTACCACCAGGTCGACGTGGCCGCCGTCCAGAACCGGCTGACCGGCACCCGGCGGGCCACCCTCGACGAGATCCTCACCATCCCCCTCGCCCCGAACACCGACTGGTCCGAGGCCGAGAAGCAGGAAGAACTCGACAACAACTGCCAGTCCATCCTCGGGTACGTGGTCCGCTGGATCGACGCCGGCGTCGGCTGCTCCAAGGTCCCCGACATCCACGACGTCGCCCTGATGGAGGACCGCGCCACCCTCCGCATCTCCTCCCAGCTGCTGGCGAACTGGATCCGGCACGGCGTCGTCACCGCCGACCAGGTGGTGCAGTCGCTGCAACGGATGGCCCCCGTCGTGGACCGGCAGAACCAGAACGACCCCACCTACCGGCCGCTGGCCCCGGACTTCGACACCAACATCGCCTTCCAAGCCGCCAAGGAACTCATCCTCGACGGCACCCACCAGCCGTCCGGCTACACCGAACCGATCCTGCACCGCCGCCGCCGCGAATACAAAGCCGCCAACGCCTGACCGATAGCCCCCACGTGAGTGGCGAAGCGTGCCCCGGCACACTTCGCCACTCACGTGTCAGGCGAGGTGATCCTGCGCATCACTACACTGCGAGGGTCAACGTCAACTCGTCGGACAGGGGCTGGAAAGCACGTGGGGCAGCATCGCGGCGAATCGCGCGCCAGGGGTATCAGCAGAGGGCCTTTGATCGTGCTCGGTCTCGTCGTCGTGATCGTGCTGGGTGTGTTCGGCTGGTTCCAGTTGCGTGACCGGATCAACGATCAGGGAGTGGCAGCCGCGGGCGCCTGCGTCGAAGGCGAATCCGTGCTCGCGGTCGCGGCGGATCCCGACATCGCACCCCAGCTCCAGACCCTCGCCGACCATTTCACGGAAACGGCGCCGGTGATCCGCGATCAGTGCGTGTCGGTGACGGTCACTGCCGTCGCGTCCGACACCGTGCGCGACGCCTTGTCCGCGGGGCCGGACGGCCCTTGGGACGCAGCGGCACTCGGTCCTCGCCCCGCTCTGTGGATTCCGTCCAGTTCGCACTCCGTCAAGCAGGTTTCGGCAACCGGCGTCATCAGCGGCGAAGCCCGGCCCCTGGCGACCAGCCCCGTGGTGCTCGCCGTCCGGACGGCGTTCGCGAACGCACCGGGCACGACGGCCATCGACTGGAAGGACCTGCCGTCGCTGCAGACCGGCCGCGACTCCCTCGCGACGCTCGGCCTGCCGGGCTGGGGCAGCCTGGGCGTGCCGCTCCCCGTCGGCCCCGGCGCCGAGAGCACGGAGATGGCAGTCGAGGCGGTCGCGGCCGCGGTCACGGGAAGCAGCACGGGGCCGGTGACGGAGGAGCAGGCACGTTCCGTACCCGTCACGTCGGCGCTCACCGCTCTGGCGCTCGGCTACGAGGCGTCGTCGGGGACGAAACCCGCGACGACGCGGGAGGCACTCACCGCGCTGGCCGAGCAGGGCGATCCCGCCACCTCCGGCATCCACGCGGTCGCGGCCACCGAACAGCAGGTCTACCAGGCCCTGCGCGACGCACCCGGAGCCGACATCACCACCTCGATGCCGAAGGGTCCGACACCCGTGGCAGATCACCCGGCGGCCGTCCTGGCCGGCCCGTCCGTCGACGAGACGCAGAGCCGCGCCGCCGCGCAGTTCGCGGAGTTCGTCCGTCGGCCCGAACAGGCACAGGTCCTGGCCGACGCCGGGTTCCGAGTCGAAGGACTCACCCGGCCCGACGACACCCCGTTGGCCTTTCCCGGTTTCGAATCCACCCTGGTTCCCGCGGATGCGGCCGCTGCGGCCGAGCTGATGCAGGTGATCCGGAATCCGATCACGCCACGCACCTCCACCGTCCTGCTCGACCTGTCCAGCTCGATGGGCGAGCGTGAGGGGACGGCGACGCGCCTGGCGAACACGACGGCAGCGCTCGCGGCCCACGTGGACCGTTCTCCGGACTCGTCGAATCTCGGGCTGTGGGAGTACAGCACCGCGCTCGACGGGTCCCGGCCGTATACGACCGTGGTCGCGACCGGTCCCCTCTCGGCGGGCGGTTTCACCGAGGGCACCCGCAGGCAGGCGCTCGACGCCCGGCTCGCCAGGGCGACACCCGCCACGGGGTCCTCCACCTACACGTCCCTCGAAGCTGCCTACACGAGCGCGGTCGACGGATACACGCCCGGCCGCACCAACTCGGTGCTGCTCGTCACCGACGGCGCCAACGACGACTCCGTGGCGCGCGCTGATCTGCTGTCCGCCATCGCCGCGGCCTCGAGCACATCGAAGCCGGTGCGCATCGACGTGGTGACGATCGGCGAGAACTCCGACCTCAACACGTTGCAGGCGCTGGCCGATCGCACCGGCGGGTCGCTGGAGAAGGTCACGTCCTCGGACGGGGCGGCATTGCCGACGGCGATCAGCAAGCTGCTGTCGTGACAAGGCTCCTGGTCTTCGCGGTCTTCCTCGCACTCGTCACCTGGTGGCTCCACCGGCGACTCGTCCGGGCCACCGGACTCGGTCGCCCCTGGTCGGTGGTCGTCGACGTGACTCTCGTGGTCCTGTGGGTGCTCGCCGTCATCGGAGTCGGCAGCGGCGAAGCCTTCGACCCGGGATGGGCGCGTCCCCCCGGGTGGGTGGGCTGGGTGTGGCTCGGCGCGATGTTCTATCTGGTGCTCGGGCTTCTCCTGGTTGCGTTGATGTCGCTGCTGACGCGGCTGTTCGGCCGCCTGCGCGGCACCGCGAACGGCGAACAGGTCGACCTGTCGCGGCGGCGAAGCCTGCGCATCGCCACCACCGTCGTCGTGGTGGGTGCCGTCGCCGCCGCCGGCTACGGGGTGTCGGAGGCCGCGCGGCCGCGGATCGTGCGGGTTCGGGTGCCGCTGACACGTCTCCCCGCCGAGTTCGACGGTCTGCGGGTGGCGCTCGTGTCCGACCTCCACGTCGGCCCGGCGCGAGGAGTCGATTTCACCCGTCGCGTCGTCGACCTGGTGAACGCGGAGCAGCCGGATCTCGTCGCGATCGCGGGCGATCTGGTCGACGGGACCGTCGCGAAGGTATCGCCCGATCTGCAACCGCTCGCCGACCTCGAGGCCCCACTCGGGGTGTTCGGTGTCAGCGGCAACCACGAGTTCTACGCCGACGACGGTGGCCGGTGGCTGGACGTGTGGGACCGACTGGGCATCCGGACGCTGCGCAACGAGCGCGCGACGATCACCCGCGGTGGCGCCACCATCGACATCGCGGGCATCCACGACTATTCCTCGCCGGCCCCCTACGAACCCGATCTTCCCGCCGCGCTCGCCGGACACGATCCGTCGACGTTCGTCGTGCTGCTCGCGCACGAACCGCGTCAGGCACTGGAAGCGTCCGACCTCGGTGTCGACCTGCAACTGTCGGGGCACACGCACGGCGGTCAGATGTGGCCGCTGGGTTATCTGGTGCCGCTGCAGCAGCCGTCGGTGACGGGACTGGACCGCATCGGGAACACCGTCCTGTACACGACCCGCGGTGTGGGCACGTGGGGTCCGCCCGTGCGTGTGGGCGCCCCGCCGGAGATCACGATCCTCGAGCTGGTGCGCGAGGACTGAGCGAGCGATGCCCGCCCCGCGTGAGCGGGACGGGCATCGTCTGTGTCAGGCGCCTTCGAACGCGGAGATCGGCGGGCAGGAGCACACGAGGTTGCGGTCGCCGTGCGCACCGTCGATGCGCCGGACGGCCGGCCACACCTTCGGCCGTGCCTTGCCGCGGGGGAACACCGCCGTCTCACGGGTGTACGGGTGGTTCCATTCCGCTGCCAGGCAACCGGCCGTGTGCGGGGCACCGCGCAGCGGGTTGTCGTCCACCGGCCACTCCCCCGCGCCCACCCGGTCGATCTCGGCGCGGATCGCGATCATCGCCTCGCAGAACGCGTCGATCTCTTCGAGGTTCTCGCTCTCGGTGGGCTCCACCATCAGCGTGCCCGCCACCGGAAAGCTCATCGTCGGTGCGTGGAATCCGTAGTCGGCGAGGCGCTTTGCGACGTCGTCCACGGTCACACCGGTGTCCTTGGTGATCGGACGGAGGTCGAGGATGCACTCGTGGGCGACCATTCCACCCTCGCCGGTGTAGAGGACGGGGAAGTACTCGTCCAGGCGGCGGGCGATGTAGTTGGCCGACGCGATCGCGGTCAGGCTTGCCCGGCGCAGTCCGACGGCGCCCATCATCCGGATGTACGCCCACGTGATCGGGAGGATCGACGCGCTGCCGTAGGGGGCCGCGGAGATCGGTCCGCCGGTGCCGAGTTCCGGTGCGAGCGGATGTCCGGGCAGGAACGGCGTCAGGTGGGACCGCACACCGATCGGACCGACACCGGGGCCACCACCACCGTGCGGGATGCAGAACGTCTTGTGCAGGTTGAGGTGGCTCACGTCGCCGCCGAACCGGCCGGGACGGGCCAGGCCGACCAGGGCGTTGAGGTTGGCGCCGTCGACGTACACCTGGCCGCCGGCGTCGTGGACGGCGGCGCAGATGTCGGCGATCTCGTGCTCGTACACACCGTGCGTGGACGGGTAGGTGATCATGATCGCCGCGAGGCGCTCGGCATGGTCGGCGATCTTCGCCCGCAGGTCGTCCAGGTCCACGTCACCGTTCGGGCGGCAGGCGACGACCTCGACGCGCATCCCGGCCATCACCGCGGATGCGGCGTTGGTGCCGTGGGCGCTCGACGGGATGAGGCAGGTGTCGCGGTGGTCGTCTCCGCGGCTGAGGTGGTAGTTGCGGATCGCGAGCAGTCCCGCGTACTCGCCCTGGCTACCGGCATTCGGCTGCAGGCTGACCGCGTCGTAGCCGGTGACCGCCACGAGCCAGTTCTCGAGGTCCTTGATGATGCGGAGAATTCCCGGTGTGTCCCCGGTCGGAGCGAACGGGTGCAGCCCGGCGAACGCGGGCCAGGTGATCGCTTCCATCTCGGCGGTGGCATTGAGCTTCATCGTGCAGGAACCGAGCGGGATCATGCTGCGGTCGAGTGCGATGTCCTTGTCGGACAACGCCCGCAGGTAGCGCAGCATCGCCGTCTCGGTGCGGTACCGGGTGAAGGCCTCGTGCTGCAGGTAGTCGGATCCGCGGAGCTGCGCGTCGGGGACGGACGTGCCCGCTTCGTCGGTCACCGGGCCTTCGCCGCCGAACGCCGCCAGCACGTGCGTGACGTCGTCGGTGGTGGTGGCCTCGTCGCACGCGATGGCGACGTGATCGGCGTCGACGAGCCGCAGGTTGATGCCGGCGTCCTTCGCCTTCGCCACCACGTCCGCCGCCCGGCCGTCGACACGCACGAGAATCGTGTCGAAGAAGTGCTCGTGGACGACGACTGCCCCGGTCTTGCGGAGCGCCGCAGCCAGGGAGCGCGCCGTGTTCGCCACGCGCAGGGCGATCGCCTTCAGTCCTTCGGCACCGTGGTAGCTGGCGTACATGGCCGCCAGAATCGCCAGCAGCACCTGAGCGGTGCAGATGTTCGACGTCGCCTTCTCGCGGCGGATGTGCTGCTCGCGGGTCTGCAGCGCCAGTCGGTACGCCTTGTCACCGTCGGCGTCGACGGAGACGCCCACCAGACGGCCGGGGAGTTGGCGTGCGTGCTTGGTGTGCACGGCGAGGTAGCCGGCGTGCGGGCCACCGAAGCCCATCGGGACACCGAACCGCTGCGTGGTGCCGAAGCAGGCGTCGGCCCCGATCTCGCCGGGCGGGGTGAGGAGGGTGAGCGCCAGCAGATCCGCCCCGACCGCGACCAGTGCGCCGCGCTCGTGGGCGGCGGCGATCACGTCGGTGTAGTCGACGATGCGACCGGACCCGCCGGGCATCTGCGCGAGGACACCGAAGAAGTCACCGTCCGGGAGGCCGGCGGACAGGTCGGCCACCACGATCTCGATGCCGAGCGGCTCGGCCCGGGTCTCGACGACGGCCAGCGTCTGCGGGAACAGGTCGGCGTCGACGACGAACCGCGGGGACTTGCTCTTGCTCGCCCGGCGCAGCAGCGTCATCGCCTCGGCGGCGGCGGTGGCCTCGTCGAGCATCGACGAGTTGGCGACCTCCATGCCGGTCAGGTCGGCGACCATCGTCTGGAAGTTGAGGAGGGCTTCGAGGCGGCCCTGGCTGATCTCGGGCTGGTACGGCGTGTAGGCCGTGTACCAGGCCGGGTTCTCGATGATGTTCCGGATCAGGACCGGCGGAGTGAGGGTGTCGTAGTAGCCGAGACCGATCATGGACGTCGCCACGGTGTTCTGCGCGGCGAGTGCGGACAGTTCGGCGAGCGCCTCGTGCTCGGATACCGGTGCGGGCAGTGCGTCGAGGCCGTCGGCGATGCCGCCCGTGACCCCGTCCAGGATGACGGCGGGGACGGCCTTCGACGCGAGGTCGTCGAGCGAATCGGCTCCGACCAGTTCGAGAATGTGCGCGAGTTCCGCAGCGTTCGGGCCGACATGACGATCGGCGAATGTACGGCTTCCAGCGTCGATCACGACAACTCCCAAGCAGTTCGGAGGATCAGGACACGCCCCGCGTAGCGGAACGTCCCTCCCCCTCTGTCGCCTGCTCGAGTCGAGCGCCTGAGAGATTCGGTACCGTCGTTCGCGTGTGAAGACGGCCCTTTCCCCGTGGGCGGGTGGGTGCTCCCACCGCTTTCCAGAGACGTCGGAGCCCGCACGGTCCTGTCTGCCTGAGAGATTGACGGGGAGGTGTTGCTCCTTCGGCGCCCGAACTCCCGCACA
Source organism: Rhodococcus wratislaviensis (assembly GCF_900455735.1). Lineage (GTDB taxonomy): Bacteria > Actinomycetota > Actinomycetes > Mycobacteriales > Mycobacteriaceae > Rhodococcus_F > Rhodococcus_F wratislaviensis. The sequence continues at coordinate 1,044,207 of NZ_UAUI01000001.1, forward strand.
CACGATGTTTCTGTGCTTGCAGTGCCCGGAACTCTCCCGCACGGCGTCGACGCACCGCCCAGTCTATGTCACGGCTGCGGATGGCGGCGCAGGCAGCGCCGCCGCCGACGGATACGGGCTAGCCTGTCTTGCGGCTCGCGCGGTTCTTGCGCCGCGACGCCAGTTCGTCCTCGGGGCTCTGCTCGCTCTCGCCGCCGTCGGCGCGCTCTGCCGGGAAATCGGCGATGGTGCCGGTCAGTTCGCGCATCGCACCGCTCACCGCGATACCGAAGACACCCTGCCCGCCCTGGAGCAGATCGACGACCTCTTCCGGGGACGTGCACTCGTAGACCGTGGTCCCGTCCGAGAAAAGTGTGATCTTGGCCAAGTCCCGCACTCCGCGCTTACGGAGGTGGTCGACGGCCACTCGGATGTTCTGCAGGGATATTCCGGTGTCGAGCAGACGCTTGACGATTTTGAGGACGAGGATGTCTTTGAACGAGTACAGCCGTTGGCTGCCCGAGCCTGCTGCGCCACGAATGGACGGCACGACGAGGGATGTGCGAGCCCAGTAATCGAGCTGGCGGTAGGTGATTCCCGCGATCTGGCAGGCGATGGGGACGCGGTATCCGACGAGGTCGTCGGGCACGGAATCGTCCGGGAAGAGGCCCGGTTGGATCTCCTCGGAGCTGAATTCGGACTCGGCAACGTTGTCGCCGGGCGCAAGATTCAGCGCATTCTCCTGCGGCCGATCTCCCACTGACTACTCCCTCTCGCATGTTGCACTGAACCCGACGATCAGTGCGCCTGTGACGCGCGTCGCCAGTGTCCGCGGCACAGCCGCAGCACATCGGGCGGCGCAAGCGCCACCAGTGACATCGAGCTAGTCCGTACCCTGAACCTACTCAGCGTACGCCCGATACAATCTGCAGGGCAGAAAATCACTGCACCGAACGCTATGACTCCGAAGAGACCGGGTCAACGCAACGCGCCGGGAGAACGTCAACCGTTACCGCGCCCGAGGCTTTTCTGCAGGTCCACATCAGCCGTCAGTGGCCTTGAAATCGTCCGGCGACACGGACTCGAGGAATTCCTTGAACTTCTCGACCTCGTCCTCGCGCTCGTCGGGCATGACCAGACCGGCCTCCGTGAGCACCGCTTCCTCGGCGAAGATCGGCACCCCGATCCGGAGTGCGATGGCGATCGAGTCGGACGGGCGAGCCGAGACGCGGGTGTTCTGGTCGAATACGAGGTCGGCGTAGAACGTGCCCTCGCGGAGGTCGACGATGCGGACTTCCTTCAGGGTGCGGCCGAAGGCTTCGATCAGGTTCTTGATCAGGTCGTGGGTCAGTGGACGCGCCGGCTCGACGCCCTGCTGTTCGAGTGCGATAGCGGTCGCCTCAGTCTGGCCGATCCAGATGGGCAGGTACCGCTCGCCGTCGGTTTCCCGCAGCAGCAGAACAGGTTGATTTTGGGGCTGCTCGACACGAACTCCGATCACGTGCATTTCGCTCATCGCGTCTGCCTCCACCCTGCAATGGTCCGTCCGCGGCACACAATGCCGTACCAGGATTCTATTCGATTCGTGTCTGCTCTTCGACCGTACAGCCGTTCGAGCGCAGCGTCGTTGGGAACTTCCGAGGTGGGACGGTCGGCGAACGCACCTCACCGATCGAGCGCACCCCGGACTGCCGACTTCACCAGGCAGGTGTGCAACGTGAGAGACAACGCGGCCAGTTCGCGCACCATCTCCTCGGCGCGATCACGTGCGCCGGCGTCACGGCCCTTGGCGACGGGCCCGGCGATCTGCGCGACCAACCCTGCCTCGCGGTCGGCCGCCAGCTTGAACGCCCTCAGGTGCCGCACTTCGAGTCCGAACTCGGACATCGCCCTCGCTGTGCGCGCCAGTGTCACCGCGTCCTCGTCGAAGAACCCCGCCGGTCCGGGAACGACCAGGCCCCCGCGGGTCAGTTCGCCGAGGAACTTCTCGTCGATTCCCGCCCGGGAGATCAGGTCGTCGCGGCTGATCCGCACCTCACGGTCGGTGAGGAACTCCTCGGGAGACACCTCACCCGGGGCCACGGTGAGCGCGCGCGGCCGGCGCGGCGAAGAATCGCCTGCGCCGACCGTGGCCACACCTCTGTCGATGGCCTCGAGCTGCTCCTTGATGACCTTCAGCGGCAGATACTGATCGCGCTGCGCAGTGAGGACATAGCGCAGTCGTTCACAGTCGGCGATCGAGAATCGCCGATACCCCGAGGGAGTGCGCTGGGGGCTGATGAGACCCTCGGCTTCGAGGAATCGGATCTTCGAGATCGTCACATCAGGAAAATCGGGGCGGAGTCGATCCAGCACGGAGCCGATCGACATCCCCGATTGCGCCTGCTGCTGCCGCACCGCGGTCATTGGCTACCCGCACCAGCTGACGTCTCACCGATCTGCGAGCCACCGGCCGTGGTCCGGGGTCCGGTCAGGAAGACCAGCCGGAACTTGCCGATCTGGACCTCGTCACCGTTGGCCAGGACAGCCGAGTCGACCGGCTCGCGGTTGACGTAGGTGCCGTTGAGGCTGCCGACGTCGACCACCTGGAACTCGTCGTCCTCCTGGCGGAACTCCGCATGACGACGGCTGACGGTCACGTCGTCCAGGAAGATGTCGCTGTCGGGATGCCGTCCCGCGGACGTCGTCGGCTGGTCGAGCAGGAAGCGCGACCCTGCGTTCGGTCCACGCTTGACGACGAGCAGAGCAGAGCCCGCGGGCAGTCCCTCCACACCCGACACCGGAGCTTCCGGGGCCTGGGTTGCCGAGGAGTTGTCGAGCTCATTGAGAAAGTCCGCGCGGAAGACCGACGTGGTTTCCGCCGGCGTCTCCCCATAGACCGCGTCGTTGCCGTTCTCGCTCACCGTTTCTCCTCCTAGTTCGATCATCCAGCAAGATTCGCTGGACTACGCAATGCCACTCGGTACTACATAATTCGGTTCCCGTGCACATTAACTTCTGTGCAAACTCCCACGATCACATTCAAACTACGGACCTGCGCCCCGACACGGCACATGCGTTCAACATCGACCGTACCCTGCGCACGCCGGTGCGTGTAGTGAGACAGGCCGCCAGCACATTACGAACCGGTATTCCGACAGCGGATTTTTCCGGCAACCCGGTTTTCCGGGCTGTCGGCACCTTCCGAAACTATCCGATTACCGCTTCGCGTGTTCTCGGGAAATTATCCTGCCGTGATGTCTGCATAGCCGGCGGCGTCCAGCATTTCGGCCAGTGCCGCGTCGAGGGTCGCCTCGTCGTCGACACCGAGGTCCACCAGCCACCCCTGCCCGTACGGCGCGGAGTTCACGAGTTCCGGGTTGCCGTCCAGATCGGCATTGGCGGCAACGACTTTCGCCGTCAGCGGCGCGAAGATGTCGGAGACGCTCTTGGTGGATTCCACCTCGCCGAACGATTCGCCCGCCGTCACGTCCTCGTCGACCGCCGGAAGCTGGACGAACACGACGTCGCCGAGCTGGGACTGCGCGAAATCGGTGATGCCGACGCGTACCGTCGTGGGCCCCGTCCGCTCGACCCACTCGTGTTCGGCGGTGTACCGACGATCGGCGGGGATTTCGAGCTCACTCACAGTGGCTTCCTTTCGATGGCAATCCGCGGGCGGATGCGAAGATCAATTTCCGGGCTGAGCGTATTGGCGAGGTTTCGCCTCCCGCAAGGCGGAGATCGTGACCTGCTGCGATTGTTCGATCGTCAGCTGTCCGCCGCTGCGCGCGACCGTGTCGACCACCCCGCCGGGAATGTTCAGGGCCGCCGCCAGAGTCGGCGGATCACCGATGGCGACCACCCCGTAGGGGGCGTTCACCTTCCGGCCGTCCACCGACACGCCGCCGGCCGAACCGGACACCCAGGAGTCGACGCCGATCCGGATGGGCGGGCCCTCCGCACCCTGGATCTGGACGGCTTCGGCGCCGGCGGCACGCAATTCCTGCACGAGGTCGAGCAGAACCTCGGAGCCGACCCCCTTGTTGGGGTCGGTGATGCGCATCGTCACCCCCGGGCCGGTAGCCGGTGCGCTGCCGACCTGGATCGACAGTGCCGTCAACCGGGCCTGCGCCTCGTCGAGCGCCGCCCCGGAACTGCCACTCTGTTGCAACGTTGCCAAGGTCTGTTCCAGCGATGCGATCTCCTGCCGCAGAGCCGCCTCCCGCTGGTTCAGCGTGTCCAGGACGACCAGCAGATCCGCCGGGCTCGCCGAGTCGAGGGTGTCGCCGGACCCGGTGTTCTTCACCTGCGTCACGATCGCGATTCCCAGCCCGCCGAGCAGGAGCGCGGCCAGCAGCGCGAAGACGACGTGTGAGCGCTGCGACGTCGCCGGTTCGTTCCCGTGCAGTTCGTGTCTTCCCTCGTGTCCGCTCACGCCGCGATCACGCCCCGAACAGTCGTCGCCGGAGCGCGGCCGCGTTGCCGAAGATGCGGATGCCCAGCACGACGACGATCGCGGTGGACAACTGGGTCCCGACACCGAGTTGGTCACCGAGCCACACGATCAGGGCCGCCACCAGGACGTTGAACACGAACGAGACGACGAACACCTTCGAGTCGAAGATCTCGTCGAGGTACGCGCGCAAGCCGCCGAACACCGCGTCGAGCGCGGCGACGACGGCGATGGGCAGGTAGGGCTGCACGGCGTCGGGCACTTGCGGGCTGAACACCACGCCCAGCACGATGCCCACGATCAGGGCGAGCACCCCGTAGATCGCGGATCCGCCCTTCAGTGCTGCCTTCATTCGTGTGACGCCTCCATTCGACTCCGCCGTTGTCATCGTGTTCCCACTTCCCGGGCAGCCCGCACTTCCCGCGCCGGGGCGGCGGGCAAGTGGAGATCGTCGGCCTCCGCCACCGCGAAGCCGATGCCGTACAACTGCGCCACGCTGGACATCCGCAGGTAAGCGTCGCTCACCACGAATCCGGTCTGCATCGGCCCTTGCGGGCCGATCGCTGAGACCACGTACGGCGAGAACACCGGCTGATTGTCCACGAGCATCGCGCCACCCGCCTGCCGGATCGTCACCGACGGCCCGATCCGCACGTCCCCGACCGCGATGGCCTCGGCGCCGCTCGCCCACAGCGAATTGACCACCGACTGGAGGTCGCGGTCGAGCACCACGGCCTTCCCCCCGACACTGCGCTGGGACGAGTCGGACAGGTTGGGCTTGGCCGCGGGGTCCGTCAACGTCACGGTGAGCCCGGGACCGTGCACGGCCTCGACTCCGGCGTCTCCCTCGAGGCCACGAAGCTCGTCGAGCAGTGCCGCACCCCGGGCGTCGCCGGCCAGCGCGGTGGCGCGCGCGTCGTCGGTCTGTGTCGACAGCGTGTCCCGGGTGGCGGCGAGGGCGCCCGCCCGGTCCTCGGCGTCCTGCACCTTGCTCAGAAGCTCGGACCGCACCTGCTCGGTGCCGGGAAGCCGTTCGGTCGCCTGCCGGTAGGCGACCGACAGCACCAGACCCACGAGCAGCGCACCGATCGCGACCCACACCTGCTGACCGACCCGCGTCTGCCGTGAATGTCCCTGTTCACGATCCTCCGCCGCACCCTCGTAGCCGGGGTCCAGATGATCGTTCATCAGAGACCGCAGCAGGGACGGCACCGGATTCCTGCGGATGCCGGAATCTGTCCGTTTCATCAATGGACCTCGCGTTCCTCGCCGCCCGGTCCTCGCACGGGAACGGTGCGCGCGACGGTCAGCGCGTTCACGGTGTAGAGCAACCCGGTCCACACGTACAGCACCGTGCCCCAGATCAGGAGCGCCGCGCCGAGCGGCTCCGCCACGGTCGCGATGCTCCAGTCACCGTGCGCCGCGAGGGTCATGGGCAGCGCGAACATCAGCAGGAACGTGGCACCCTTGCCGAGGTACATCACGTCGGGGGGTGGCAGACCGCGGCGTCGGTAGATGAGCAGCGTGAGCGCGAGAACGGCGTCGCGGCCGATCAGGATGGCCGCCACCCACCACGGGATGAATCCGCGCAGGACGAACGTCACCAGCGTCGTGACGACGTAGAGCCGATCGACGAAGGGGTCGAGCAGCGCACCCAGCTTCGACGATTGGTCCAGGATCCGCGCCAGCTTGCCGTCGAGCCAGTCGGTGAAGCCGCTGATCATGAGGATCGCGAGCGCCCACCCGTCGGAATGGGTGACGAGCAGCAGGTACACGAACAGCGGCACCCCGAGGAGTCGAACCACGCTCAGGAGGTTCGGGACGGTCACGATCCGGTCCGACCGCGCAGTGTCCCGGTCCACCGAATTCACCAAAATCTCCCCAGCGTCGAGTGCGGACCTGTCTTCGGGCGCTCGTCGCACCGCTCTCGCCACTCTTCCACAACCGGGATGGTGTTCAGTCGATCGTCCCGTCCGTCCGGCCGTGTCATTCGCCCCGCGCGACGCCCGGTCGCGGTGGGGCCGGAACCCGCGCTACGGCGTCCGCGGTCAGACTTCCCAGGTACAGCCACCCGTCGTGTTCCCGCACACCGGTGACAGGTGAATAGCTGCCCTTGCCTCCGCGCAGGCTGTGGACGATCTCGCCGCGGTGATCGAGGGCGATCACCCAGCCGGCGTGCTCCGGATTCGGTTGCACGGCCTCCGGCAGGTTCGCTGCGACGATGCGCAGCGTGGGGTACGGCGCGAGCAGGTCCAGCAACCGCATCCGCGGGCTGTAGAGCGCCACCCAGAACAGCCCGTCACGTGTCTGGGACGTCATGTTGTCCGGTATGCCGGGCAGATTCGCGGCCCACACCGACGCCGCACCCTGCGACGGGCCGGTCAGGTCGACGCGGGAGATCTGGTACGAGCCGGTCTCGGCGACGAGGACGAACGATTCGTCCGAGGCCAGTCCCACGCCGTTGGCGAACTGCAGTCCTTCGGCGAGGAGGTCGGTCTCCCCTGTCCGCGGGTCCAGGCGCAGCAGGCGGCCGGTCCCCCGGTGCTCGAGAAGGTCGTAGCGGTGGTCGGCGATCGTGAAGTGCGCCGAGGAGTCGGTGAAGTACACGATGCCGTCCCGGCCGACCGCCGAGTTGTTGCACGCCACGAGCGGGCGCCCGGCCGCGGCGTCGGCCAGCACGTCGACGCGCCCCTTCTCGTCGACCCTCAGCACACCGCGCTCGGCGTCGCAGACCAGGAATCGGCCGTCGTCCAGGACCTCGACTCCGAGGGGGCGCCCGCGGGTGTTCGCGAGTTCGGTGGCACCGCCTCGGCTGTCGAACCGCCAGATCCGGCCGTCGTTGCCTCCGGTGACCACCCGGCCGTCGTGATCGACGGCAACGTCCTCCGGGCCTTCTCCGGTAGGGAGCGTCCAGCGGTGCGCGCCGTCGAGCACACCGTTGGGAGCGAGCACTCCCGTGAGGGGTGGCGGCGGGGCGTGCCAGACGACGGGGTCGACACCGGTGCGGTCGAGCTTGCGGGCGAGAGACTCGAAGAGGGTCACGAACTGTGAGATTAGTCGTGCCCGCCGGTCGATGGGGTCTCGCTAACGCCAGGCGAAGACCGGCTGGTCGAAACCGTCGATCCGGGTGTGCCTGCCGTGCAGCGCGACCTCCCGGAACTGGTACACGACTGCGCCTGTCGGGGCGTGCACGAGGTGACGCCGGAACGGCCATTGGATCACCGGTTTCGACGATTCGGGGATCTCGACGAACCGCGGCTCCGCGTCGATTTCGGGAACGCCCACCGAGAACACTTCCGCCACTTCCTCGCGGTTGGGGACGAGCGACGTGATCGGCTGGTCCGACCACACGACGAACGGTGTGATGACGTACCCGGAGCGGGTGACATAGTCGTCGAGCCGGCCGAGCACCGCGGACGGCTCCACGTCGAGGCCGAGTTCCTCGTGCAGCTCGCGCCGGGCGGCGTCCTCGCCGGTCTCCCCCGGATCCACTCCGCCGCCGGGCAACGCGAACTGCCCCGGGTGCGCGCGCATCTTGCTGGGGCGCATGGTCAGCGGAACGGCCTGACCGTCGGCGCCGTCGTTCATCACGGCGATCACGACCGCCGCGGACCGCCGATTCGTCGGGTCCACGATCCGTGGTTCGAAGCGCGCCAGCGCGTCGGCGAGCCGGTCCCTGCTCAGTGCGTGCCCATTCACCATCACCCGACAGTATCGCCAGTCGCGGCGAAACCCACGCTTCGATCCTCCGCGTTTCGAACCCCGCGCCGGCCGTCAGCCGAGCAACTGCTGCCTGATCTCGTTCTTGAGGACCTTCCCCAGCTTGGAACGAGGCAGATCGGGCCAGACCAGGATTTCCTTCGGGGTCTTCACACTGCCGATGCGCGCTTTCACGAACGCCGTGAGTGCGTCGGCCTCGATCGGTGTTCCGGCTCGGGACTGGACGACGGCGACGACACGTTCACCCCATTTCTCGTCGGGGAGCCCGATCACCCCGCAGTCCTGGATTCCGGGGTACGCCATGAGCGCCTGTTCCACTTCGACGGAATAGACGTTGAACCCGCCGGTGATGATCATGTCCTTGGCCCGGTCGACGATGTACAGGAAGTTGTCGTCGTCGAGGTACCCGATGTCGCCCGTGTGATGCCAGCCGTGCGCCGACGCCTCCTGCGTCGCAACGGGATTCTTGTAGTACCCCGTCATGACGAGCGAGCTGCGCACGACCACTTCGCCTCGCTCACCGGCAGGCAGCAGCGTCCCCTGCCCGTCCATGATCGCGACGGTGACCAGCGGGGAGGGCCTGCCCGCGGAGCTCAGCCGGGCGGTCGCGACCGAGCCGTCCGCGTGGAAATGGTCTTTCGGCGCCATCGTCGCGATCATCATCGGCGCCTCGCTCTGCCCGAACAGCTGCGCCATCACCGGCCCGATCCGGGTCAGCGCCTCGTCGAGCCGGGTCGGCGAGATCGGCGCCGCGCCGTACCAGAAGCACTGCAGCGAGCTCAGGTCCGTCGTCTCCAGGTCGGCGTGGTCCAGCAGCATGTAGATCAGGGTCGGCGGGAGGAACGTGTGGGTGACGCGGTTCCGGTCGATGTGCGCGAGGAACTGCCCCAGGTCGGGCGCGGGCATGATGACCACCTGCCCGCCGAGGGCGAGGATCGGAAAGCACAGGACGCCGGCCGCGTGCGTCAACGGCGCGAGTGCGAGGTAGACCGGTCTGCCGTCGAACGGGTAGCTCATCAGGGTCAGCGCAGACATCGTCTCGATGTTCCGGCCGGTGAGCATCACACCCTTCGGCTTCCCCGTCGTCCCGCCGGTGCCGACGATCAGCGCGAGGTCGTCGACGGGCTCGGCGTCGAGACGTTCGGTACCCAGCCAGTCGTCGAACGGGTGGGCGTACTCCTCGTCGCCGTCGAGACACACGAGGGTCGTCAGCAGCGGCAATTGCTGCCGGATCCGATCGACCAAGGGCGCGAACGCCTTCTGGAAGATCAGGCAGCGACAGTCGAAGAGGTCGAGCAGGTCCCGATTCTCCGCGGCCTCGTTCCGCGGGTTGATCGGGCACCACACCGCCCCCGCCCGGCTGATCCCGAACACGCAGGAGAACGCGGTCGGGTCGTTGCCGGACAGGACGGCCACCTTATCGCCCGCGGCGATCCCCGACCGTGCCAGCGCGGCCGCGACGCGCCGGCTCAGGTCCTGGACATCGGCGTACGACAGTGTCCGGTCGCCCATCGTCAGGCACGGCTCCGACGGTCCGAGCGAGGCACCCTTGTCGAGGTAGTCGGTCAAGCGCATCGTGCGGTCCTCCTCGAAGTCGCGGCCGGGACGATCAGCTCTGCACGGTGAGAACCGGCTCCATCACGAGGCCGAAGCTGCGCAGGATTCCGAGAAGTTCGCGATGCCCGAACGCCTGGCACGCCGACGCGAGACCCGTCCGCTTCGGAGGCTGCTGCAACAGGGAGTACGCGGCGTACGCCTGCAGGAGCCCCGTCTGTTTGTAGTTGCAGTTTCCGTGGATGACGCAGTGCGCCCGACCCAGCGGGCCCGACGCGTACACGGAGTCCAGCGACGTGTTGACGCGCGGGTTCTCCCTCGGCGGCATTCCCGCCTGCACGGAGCCGGCGATCTCCGCGAGGGCCGCGTCCTGCTCGTCCGCGGGAAGGGTCTTGATCTGCTCCTCGACCATCTTCTGCGTCGCGACGACACCCTCCATCACGGAACGGTCGAACACGCCTCCTGCCGCCTTCACGTTCGCCACCCGCGGATCGTCCTTGAACCACACGGGATGGCAGGTGCCGCCCCACGGCAGCGCGAGGGCCATCTGGTGCTGTCCCGGCACCACGACGTCGAATGTGGTACCAGGGTCCCACTTCTCGTACCGGTTCTGTTCGAGGTAGTACCAGTCGGCCTTGAGGATCGTGAAGATCGTCTGCGTGGACGCGTAGGTGGGAAAGCCCTTCCACAACACCAGGATGTCGAGAGTGTCCAACCCCGGCGTCTCCAGCGCGATGTTCGCGGCGATTTCACCGGTGGTGTACATCTGCGCGACGCCCGGAGACAGCAGCAGCCCCTTCTCCGCGAACTTGTCGCCGAACTTCGCCTGCACGTCCAGAACCCAGTCCTGCTCACCGGTCGTGTCGGTGTAATGACAGCCCGCGGCGAGAGCCGCCTCGACGACGACGGCGCCGTGCTTGATGAACGGGCCGACCATGTTGCTGACAACCCGTGCGCCGCTGAACAGTTCGGTCAGCGCCGGCACAGTGTGCTCCACCTCGACCACCTCGTGGTCGACGGTGTCCAGCCCGGGGATGCGGTCCAGCACTTCCTGGATCCGCTTCTTGTCCCGGCCCGCGGCGACGAACGGAATGTTGAACTCGCGCAGGTATTCACACACGAGCCGCCCGGTGTAACCGGAGACTCCGTAGACGATGACGGGCTTCTTGTCGGTCATGACGTGCCTTTCAGAATGTGAGAAGAGTCCGGGGAGATCGGTTACATGCCCATGCCACCGTCGACCGGCAGGCCGATTCCGGTGACGAAGCGAGCGGCGTCGGAGGCCAGGAAGACGACGGTGTCGGCGATGTCCGCGACCTCGCCGAGTCGCCCGAGCGGCGTCAGGCCGATCACGTCGGCCACCGCGGCGTCGGCGCTGGGCCACAGTCCGAGCCTCTCCATGTCGGCGGCCAGCCCGAGTCCCATCTCCGTGGCGACCAGCCCGGGGTACACGCAGTTCACGCGGACGCCGTACCCGAGTTTGCCTGCCTCTTGGGCCGCGACCCGGGTCAGCCGGTCGACGGCCGACTTGGTGGCGGAGTACCCGGCGATACCCGGGAACGGGATCGTCGCGGCCACCGACGAGACGTTGACGATCGCCCCGCCCGCTCCCGCCGCGCCTCCGGGACGCATGGCGCGCAGACCGTGTTTCAGACCGAGCGCGACACCGAGAATATTGACGTCGCACATCCGGCGGATGTCGGCGGGATCGATGTCGACCACGAGTGACGAGATCTCGATGCCCGCGTTGTTGACGAGGAGGTCGAATCCGCCGAGTTGCTCCACGGTGGCGGCGACGGCGCGCTCCCAGTTGCCGTCGTCGGTGACGTCGAGTTTCACGAATCCGGTGTCGACGCCGGACTTCCCGACGGAATCGGCGGTCGCGTGCCCCTCCTCCTCGAGGACGTCGCCGATCACGACCGCCGCACCGGCGTCGGCGAGGGCGGCAGCCATACCGGCGCCCAACCCCTTCGCACCACCGGTGACCAGCGCTTTCCGTCCTGCAAGATCACTCACGCTCATTCCGACCTGCCTTCGTACGAGACGATTCGCGGAAACCACGTCACGAGACCGAGCCCTGCAATGTGGTGTGGATCACAGAGTATTCGACTTTGGACGACTGTCAAGAATTCTCTTGACGACTGTCAAGTTTTTGTTACACAGTCGTCAAGGAACGCGAGCTAGACTGATGCACACCGTGCTGGACCATGCGAGCCGAACAGGAATCATTGCCGTGACACCCGTCGCCGAGAAGAACGCCGATCGGGTCTCGCGCCGCCAGGTCGACAAATTCGCCGAGCGCCGGGATCAGCTCGCCGAGGCCGCGTTGCAGACCCTCTCGGAACTCGGCTACGCCCGCACCAGCCTCCGGGAGATCGCCCAGAACTCCGAGTTCTCCCACGGCGTCCTGCACTACTACTTCAGCGACAAGGTCGATCTGATCACGCACTGCGTCCGGCACTACAAGGCCCGGTGCGTCACGCGATACGACGGCGTGGTCGCCACAGCGCAGACTCCCGAGGAGTTGAAGGCGGGATTCGGCCGGGTGCTGGTGGATTCGCTCCGCGACGAGGCCACCATGCATCGCCTCTGGTACGACCTCCGCTCGCAGTCGCTGTTCGAGGAGTCGTTCCGCGCAGACGTCGCCGCGATCGACAAAAGTCTCGAAAACATGATCTGGCGCATCGTGTCCCGGTACGCGGAACTGGCGGGGCGCACGATCACCATCGCCCCGGCCACCATGTATGCGGTCTTCGACGGACTGTTCCAGCAGAGCCTCGCACGGTATCTGTCGGGCGACGACACCGCGGCGGACAGCCTCGCGGACAACGTCGATCAGGTACTGGAGCTCGTCATTCCGGCACGGTAAGGCCGGTCACTTCTCCGCGGCGGCCTTGATCCGCTGCGCGAAATCGGGTGCGTCCTTCCGGGCCGCCCGAAGGGCGAGAGGTGCGATCAGCTTTCCTATTCCGTGCCCCTCCAGCACGTTGAAGATCGTCACCTTGGTCCCTGCGCCCGAGGGTTCGAGGTCGTAACCACCCTCTTTCGCGGTGATGGAATTCTTCGAACGCTCCGCCCAGCGAATCTTCCGTGGCACCTCGAATTCGGTGATCTCGAACTCCCGCTTCGTGGTCATCCCGGCATCCTTGACGGTGCTGACGAAGATGGTCCCGACGCCCGGCGGACCGTCCGTCTTCTTCACGATCTCCTGCACCCGGGGACTGAAGTCCCGGTCGTTGACCCCGGCGGCGAGGTACGCGAACACTTCCCCGATGGGGCGATTGATCACAACAGTGCCTTCGAACCGTCCAGCCATGCCAGCCTCCCGTTTCCGTGACCTGCCGGGTTCCGACAGTACTCGCGACGCAGCCGCGGCGCGGTCACATCACCGCCGGGCCGTCGGTCATAGAAGTGACGGACGACCACTGCGGCGTCCTCTGCACGAACCCTGAGCACAGAAAGGCTTCGACATGGACATCTCGGTCGGCGATACCTCCCGGGCCGGACGATCGACCCCGGCACGCCCGTTTCTCTCCACCGCCCGCGGCACTCTCACGCTGGCGCTGTTGTGCGCCGTGGCATTTCTCGACTTCGTCGACGCATCCATCGTCAACATCGCCCTGCCCGACATGCGCAGCGACCTGGACATCTCGGTTCAGGAACTGCAATGGGTCCCGAGCGCCTACCTCCTCACCTACGGCGGATTCATGCTGCTCGGCGGCCGCCTGGCCGACCTGCTCGGTCGCCGTCGCGTGCTCGTCACCGGCACCGTCGTGATCGGGCTGTCATCGCTGATCGGCGGGTTCGCCGGAAACGCGGAGATCCTGATCGGCGCACGGCTCGCGCAGGGTGTCGGTGCGGCACTGATGCTTCCGGCCGCGCTGTCGATTCTGACGACGACGTTCGAGGAGGGCCCCGAGCGGCATACCGCACTGGGTGTCTGGGCCGGGGTGGGCGGTCTCGCATCCGCCGTCGGTGTGTTTCTCGGCGGCGTGCTCACCGAGGGGCCTGGCTGGCGATGGGTGCTGTTCGTCAACCCACTGGCGTGCGCGCTCGTGCTTCCGGCGGTCTTCGCGCTCATTCCCGGCGACCGGCGCCGCGCCCGGTTCGCGAATTTCGACGTCGCGGGCAGTGTGCTCGGCACCGGCGGGATGCTGGTGCTCGTCTACGCCCTGGTGAAGGCACCCGACCAGGGATGGGGCAGCGCCCGCACGATCGCCGAGTTCGCCGGCGCATTCGTTCTGATCGTGGCGTTCGTGATCAACGAGCAGCGCAATCCGCACCCTCTCCTGCCGCTGTCGATATTCCGCGTCAAAGGGCTTGCCGCCGCCAATGTCACAGGGCTGATTGCTTTTGCGGGTCTCATCGCGATGTTCTTCTTCCTGACTCTCTACATGCAGAACGTTCTCGGCTACTCCCCCATCCAGACCGGTGCCGCCTACCTGCCGCTCTGCCTGGGTGTCGGTGTCGCCGCCGGGATTTCCTCCCAGGTGCTCACCCGGACCGGACCCCGTCCCGTCATCGTCGCGGGCGCGCTGGTGGCCTCGGCCGGCCTGTACCTGCTGTCCCGGATTCCCGTCGACGGGTCCTATCTCGACGATCTGCTGCCCGGACTGATGATCGTGTCGTTCGGTCTCGGCGCCGTCTTCGTCGGTGTGACGACCGCGGCCAACGCCGGTGTGCCTGCCGGCGAGGCAGGGCTCGCGGCGGCGTTGTTGAACGCCTCCCAGCAGGTCGGCAGCGCACTCGGTCTCGCGATCTTCGCCGCGATCGCCACCTCGCATTCCCAGCATCTGCTCGCAGCGAATTCGCCTGTGCCCGAGGCACTCACCCTCGGCTTCCAGCGAGCGCTGCTGACCGGCAGCATCTTCCTCGTCGCCGCGGCCCTGATCGGCCTGCGCACCGGCAACGCACACGGAGACGGCGAGCACCGCACGAACTGACCACGCTGGGCTCGTCAGTCGAGGTTCTCGACGACGAGCCCGGCGAGGCGCTCGCGGTCGGCGAGGATGTCGATCTCGACGATCTTCCCCCGCCGGATCGTGACGCCCATGACCGACAGCAGCTGCCCGTCGGAGATCGCGACCACCCCGGCGGCACCGTTGACGAGCGCCGGATGCGCGAATCGAGCCAGCCGAGCGAACCCGAGGACCCGGCCCGCGACGGTCTCCGAACCGCGCACCGTCGTGGAGGCGCCCACAGGCAGTGCTCCGGTATCGGCGCGGAGCACGACATCCGGATCGAGCACCGCCACGAGCGCGTCGAAGTCGCCGCTCCGCGCGGCCGCCAGGAACGCGTCGACGACCGCCCGCTGGCGGACCGGATCGGTGTCGGGAACGGGGGCTCCCTGCAGACGCCGCCGTGCGCGGCTGGCCAGTTGCCGGGCGGCCGCCGGGGTTCGCTCCACGATCGGGGCGATGTCGTCGAACGGCACCGCGAACATGTCGTGCAGCACGAACGCCAACCGCTCGGCAGGAGCGAGCGTGCCGAGGACCACGAGCAGCGCGAGACCCACCGAATCGGCCAGCACCGCCTCGTGTTCGGGGTCGCTGCCGTCCGCCCGGGTCACGATCGGGTCGGGCATCACCGCGTCCAGGGGATCTTCACGCCGCGACCTGCGTGACTGCAGCATGTTCAGGCACACCCGCGCCACCACCGTCGTCAGCCAGCCGCCCAGGTTCTCGACGGTGTCGGCGTCGGTGCGGCTCAGTCGCAGCCAGGATTCCTGCACGGCGTCCTCGGCCTCGCCGATCGAGCCGAGCATCCGGTAGGCCACCGCGCGCAAGTGCGTGCGATGGGCCTCGAACTGCTGCGCCAGCACGTCGTTCTCGTTCACCGGTCACATCCTTCCGTCGCGGTCTGTCACCTATGTGACCGGCGAAACGCGGCCGATGTGACGACGTCGCGTCGCCCGTAGCTCTCTGATGCGCACAATGCATCCAGTTTCCCTGGTTCCGCTGTCGGATATCGCCGTGGTTAACTGAAATGACGCTCACAGTCGCTGAAGGGCTGGACGTCATGTCGAAAGCGCAGCAGGTCGGACGTCTGTTTCTCGTCTCGGTACTCGCGGCGCTGGCCGTGTGCGCAGTGAGCGCCACCGCGGCGGCGCAGGCCCCGGCCGTCACCGGGAAGATCATCACCCCGGCACTGTCCCCCGCAAGCGGTCAGGTCGTCGGCATCGCGCACCCCGTCGTCGTCCGGTTCGCGTCACCGGTGTCCGATCGCGCACTCGCCGAACAGGGTGTCCGGATCATGCCGTCGACACCGGTCCCCGGGCAGTTCTCCTGGATCGACGACCGCACCGTGCAGTGGACCCCGGAGCACTTCTGGCCGGCCCACACCCGGGTGACCGTCGAGGCGGCGGGCGCGAGATCGCAGTTCCAGGTGGGTGACGCACTCGTCGCCGTCGCCAACACGACGACGCACCAGTTCACCGTCAGCATCAACGACCAGGTCGTTCAGACCATGCCCGCGTCCATGGGCAAACCCGGATACGAGACACCGCTCGGGACGTTCCCCGTCATCGAGCAGTTCCGCGACATGATCATGGATTCGTCGACGTACGGCGTCCCGATCGACTCGGAGGAGGGCTACCGGCTCTACGTCGAGTACGCCACCCGAATCACGTGGGGCGGGATCTTCGTGCACGCCGCACCGTGGTCGGTGAACTCTCAGGGCTTCGAGAACGTCAGCCACGGCTGCATCAATCTCAGCACTGAGAACGCGCAGTGGTTCTACGACAACGCGAAGATCGGCGACCCGGTCATCGTGACGGATTGAGTGCCCGAGACACAGAAAAGGCGGTTTCCCGTTTCCGGGAAACCGCCTTCGCTGATCATCTGGTCGGGCTGACAGGATTTGAACCTGCGACCACTTGACCCCCAGTCAAGTGCGCTACCAAGCTGCGCCACAGCCCGTCCACACCCTCGTTCAGGTGCTCGATGAGATTACATCAGGGGCAGTCCGTAACGCTAATCGCCTGGTCAGAGCGCATTCTGTCGGATCAACGACTTCGCCGCTCACGCTTTTCCCGCACCCGCACCGAGATGCGGACGGGGCTGCCGTCGAAATTGAACTCCTCGCGCAGACGCCGCTCCAGGAACCGGCGGTAGCCCGCCTCGAGGAACCCGGTCGTGAACAGCACGAACGTCGGCGGACGCGTTCCGGCCTGCGTGGCGAACATCACGCGAGGCAGTCGGCCACCGCGCATCGGTGGCGGAGTCGCGGCGACGACTTCCTTGAGCCAGGTGTTGAGCCGGCCCGTGGGAATGCGCTTGTCCCAGGATTCCAGTGCGGTGTCCAGGGCGGGGACGAGCTTCTGCACCGCGCGCCCCGTCTGCGCCGAGATGTTGACTCGCTGTGCCCACGGCACCCGCACCAGGTCCCGATCGACTTCCCGGTCCAGCTGGAGTCGCCGGTCCTCGTCGACGAGATCCCACTTGTTGAACGCGATGACGAGGGCCCGCCCGGCGTCGGCCACCATGCTCAGCACGCGCAGGTCCTGCTCCGAGATCGGCTCGGATGCGTCGATCAGCAGAATCGCGACCTCGGCGGCCTCGATGGCGCTCTTCGTCCGCAGCGATGCGTAGAATTCGGCGCCGCTGGCGTGGCTGACCCGCTTGCGCAGACCGGCGGTGTCGACGAAACGCCACGGCCTGCCGCCGAGCTCCACGATCGAGTCGACCGGATCGACGGTGGTCCCCGCGACATTGTGGACCACCGAACGCTCGTCGCCCGACAGCTTGTTCAGCAGGCTCGACTTCCCGACGTTCGGCTTCCCGACCAGAGCCACGCGTCGCGGCCCGCCGCCGGGGATGCCTTCACGCGGGGTTTCCGGGAGGGCGGCAAGCACCTCGTCGAGGAGATCGCCGGTACCGCGGCCGTGCGTCGCACTCACCGAGTGCGGCTGTCCGAGACCGAGCGACCACAGTGCGGCCACCTCGGATTCGGTTCGGCCGTCGTCGACCTTGTTGGCCACCAGCAGAACCGGGGTCTTGGACCGGCGCAGGACCTTGGCCACAGCCTCGTCCGTTGCGGTGGCGCCGACGACGGCGTCGACGACGAGGAGAATCGCGTCCGCGGTCTGCATCGCCAGTTCCGCCTGCCGGGCCACCGACTGCTGCAGGCCCTTGGCGTCGGGTTCCCAGCCGCCGGTGTCCTGCACCATGAAGCGGCGGCCACTCCAGTTCGCCTCGTAGGAGACACGGTCGCGGGTGACACCGGGGATGTCCTCGACCACGGCTTCGCGTCGGCCGATGATCCGGTTGACGAGCGTCGACTTGCCGACGTTCGGGCGACCGACCACTGCGAGGGTGGGGACCGGGACGTGGGACTCTCCGTCGCCACCGTCTTCGAGGTCCAGGACCTCCCAGTCCGATTCCTCACTCCAGGTGCCGTCGCCTGCGAACTCGGTGGTGAATTGTTCGGTCACTGCCCTGCTCCCCTTCTTTCGCTAACCACCAGCAGCAACCTGCCGATCACGTCGTCGATTCCGAGTTCGCTGGTGTCGACCAGCACGGAATCGTCGGCCGGCCGCAGCGGCGACACGGCGCGCGTGGAGTCGAGGTGGTCACGACGCTGCACGTCGGCCAGCACGGCCGCGTAGTCGTCACCTCGTCCTTCTGCGAGATTCTGCGCATTTCTGCGCTGTGCCCGGGCTTCCGCCGAGGCGGTGAGATAGATCTTCACGTCGGCGTCCGGGATGACGACGGTGCCGATGTCCCGGCCTTCGACGACGATCCGTTCGGCCTCGCCCGCGAGACGACGCTGCGCCGCGACAAGCAGTTCACGCACCGCCGGCACGGCGGAGACAGCCGAGACGGCCTTGGTCACCGCGTCGCCGCGGATCTCCTCCCCCACGTCCTCCCCGTCGAGCAGAACCTGCTCGCCCGCCGGGTCCGTGCCGATCGACCACGGCAGCCCTGCGGTCGCGTCGGCGATCGCGGCGGGATCGGTGAGGTCCACGCCCTTACGCAGCGCATGCAGCGTCGCGATCCGGTACATGGCGCCGGTATCGAGGTACCGGGCGTCGAGCCGCTGCGCGAGCATCCGCGAGACGCTCGACTTCCCGGTTCCGGACGGGCCGTCCATCGCGACGACCAGCGGCGAGGTACTCACAGGCCCACCGCCCCGTAGAGACCGCCGACCTCGCCTCGACCGAGTACGCGGAGCGTGCCGGGACGCTGGTCGCCGAGAGCGACCGCGCCGATGTCCGTCCGGACGAGCCGGATGACGGGGTGTCCCACGGCGTCGAACAGGCGGCGCACGATGTGCTTGCGGCCTTCGTGCAGCGTGACACGGACGAGCGACTTGCCCTCGTTGATGTCGAGCAGGGTGAACGCGTCGACCTTCGCCGGTCCGTCGTCGAGCTCGACACCCTCCTTGAGCTTCTTTCCGACGCCGCGCTCGAGGGCACCCGACACAGTCGCCAGGTACGTCTTCGACACCTCGAAGGACGGATGCATCAGCCGATGCGCCAGATCACCATCGTTGGTGAGCAGCAGCAGTCCCTCGGTGTCGGCGTCCAGTCGACCGACGTGGAACAACCGCTGACCTGCGGCGACCCGCTCGGAGACGATGTCGCCGACGCACGGGCGACCCAGGTCGTCCGACATCGTCGACTGCCAGCCGCGGGGCTTGTTCAGCGCGAGGTGGACCAGGTCCTTCTGCACGACGACGCGGACACCGTCCACGCGCACCACCGCGTTCTCGGGGTCGATGCGCAGTCCCTGTTCGATGACGATGCGGCCGTCGACCTCGACTCGCCCCTGCGAGATCAGTTCCTCGGCCGCACGGCGCGACGCGACACCGGCCTGGGCGAGAACCTTCTGCAGTCGCATGCCGTCGCCCTGCGGCGGGCCGGCGGGCCGATCGGCGGCGTCGGCGTACTGGTGCCGGGCCGGCTTGGCGTTGCTGATCTTGGGCGCGTGGGCCTGGGCGCGCTGCGGCTTGGCCGACTTGGGTTTGCCGCGCTTGTTCTTCGCGGCCGCGGCGTCGGGCCTGCCCGGCTTCCCCTTGACGGCGTCCGACCTGGTCGGACGCCGATCGGTCTCGGAGCGGCTCGGTCGCCCTCCAGCTTCCGACCTGTCCGAGCGACCCCCGGTCTCCGACCTGGTGGGGCGCTGCTTCTTGTTGTTGTTGCGATCCGGTGTGCCATCTCGGCGAGCGGGTTTCTTCACTTTTGTACTATCCCTGTCAGTCTTCGGTGTCCAGCCCGGTGTCCAACTCTTCTGTGGAAGCCGTAGCTTTATTCATTCTCGCAAATCGTGGGTCAGATTCCAGACTGTCACTGATGTCATCTATCAGATCCACATCCGGCAACAGCGGAGCCAAGGCGGGAAGATCGGCGAGAGACGCCAAGCCGAGCCGTTCCAGGAAGAGCTCCGTCGTCGAATACTGCGTGGCGTTGGTATCGGGATCGACGCCGGCTTCGGCGATCAATCCGCGAGCGAGAAGTGTGCGCACCACACCGTCCACGTTGACGCCGCGCACCGCACTGATCCGTGCGCGGGTCAACGGTTGACGGTATGCCACCACGGCCAGAGTTTCCAAAGCCGCCCTCGTCAGTTTGGATCGTGCGCCGTCGAGCAGGAGCCGTTCCACGTAGGGCGCGTACGCGGTGCGTGTGTAGAGACGCCAACCGTCACCGGCATATCGGAGGTCCATCCCGCTCCCGCGGGCGGTGAGCTCGGCGGACATGCGGTTCAGCACGTCCGTGATGCGATTCACAGAAGCGCCGGTCGCGGAGGCGAGCTGTTCGGCGCCGGCGGGAGAGTCGACGATCAGCAGGAGCGACTCGAGAACGGCTTCGAGTTCGGTGTCCGACAGCTCGGGATCTGCGTCGACGGCGCCCTGGTCGTCCGACTCGTCGAACGGGGCCGAACTCATCCGTAGTCCTCCTCGGTCACCGGGGCGTCTGTGCCCTCCCCGGTCCAGCTCACCAACAATTCCCCGAGCGGCTCGGGCTGTTCGAACAACACCGACTGCTCGCGATACAGCTCGAGCAGCGCGAGGAATCTTGCCACGATTTCGACGGTCACCTCGCACTCCGAGACCAGGTCGCCGAACGTCGCCCATTCCCCGGCGCCTCGTTCGCGGAGCAGTTCCAGCATCCGCGCCGCCTGTTCGGGCACCGACACCGCGTGCATGTCGTGCAGATGGTCGAGTCCCACGGTCGGCTTCGGGCGCGGAGTGAACACGGTCGCGGCGATCTCCGCGAACCGTTGCGGGTCGACACCGAGCAACACTTCCGGAAGCAACTGGGTGAACTGGTCCTCCAGTGCCGCCGAACGCGGGTACCGGCGCAGCGCGGCCGCCTCGAGCTCACCGAACAGTTGCGCCACCTGCTTGTACGCGCGGTACTGCAGCAGCCGGGCGAACAGCAGGTCGCGCGCCTCGAGAAGCGCGAGGTCCTCGGCGTCTTCCACCTGTCCTGCCGGGAGCAGACGCGCCGCCTTCAGGTCGAGCAGCGTCGCCGCGACCACCAGGAATTCGGTGGTCTGATCGAGTCCCATCTCCGCGCCCAGCGTGCGGGTGTAGGCGATGAAGTCGTCCGTCACCTGGTGCAGCGCCACTTCCGTCACGTCCAGCTGTCGCTGGTTGATCAGGGTCAGGAGCAGGTCGAACGGTCCCTCGAAATTCCGCAGGGTCACCCGGAAGCCGGGCTTGACCGCGGCCTGTGTTTCCGCGGCGTGCGATACGGGGGTCTGCGGGTCCTCGGTCTGCGGTGGAGCCGGAATGTCTTGCGTATTCACCACTTACCGGCCGGACCGGTGAATGACCTCGCGTGCCAGAGCACGATACGCTTCGGCGCCGGTCGATTTCGGCGCCCAGGTGGTGATCGGTTCCCCGGCGACCGAGGTCTCGGGGAAGCGCACGGTGCGGTTGATCACGGTGTCGTAGACGAGATCCCCGAACACCTCCACCACACGGGCCATCACCTCGCGCGCGTGCAGGGTCCGCGCGTCGAACATCGTGACGACGATGCCGGCGAGTTCGAGCCGCGGGTTGAGCCGGTCGTGGACCTTCTCGACCGTATCGTTGAGCAGCGCCAGGCCGCGCAGGCTGAAGTACTCGCACTCCATCGGGATGATCACCGAGTCCGCGCAGGCCAGCGCGTTGACCGTGAGCAGTCCGAGGGACGGCTGGCAGTCGATCAGGACGTAGTCGTACCGGTCGAGCACCGGGTGCAGCACCCGTCCGAGCGTCTGTTCCCGCCCGACCTCGGTGACGAGCTGGATCTCCGCCGCCGACAGGTCGATGTTGCTCGGCAGAAGGTCGAGGCCCTCGACGCGTGTCCGCATCAGGACGTCGTCGATCGCGACGCGGGGTTCGACGAGCAGATTGTGGACGGTCAGTTCGAGGTCGTGATGCGCGACGCCGAGGCCCGCGGACAGCGCCCCCTGGGGATCGAGGTCGACGAGCAGGACACGCCGGCCGAATTCGGCCAGAGACGCTCCCAGGTTGATCGTCGACGTCGTCTTGCCGACGCCACCCTTCTGGTTGCACATCGCGATGATCTTGGCTGGGCCGT
This sequence comes from Rhodococcus wratislaviensis, assembly GCF_900455735.1. Classification (GTDB taxonomy): domain Bacteria; phylum Actinomycetota; class Actinomycetes; order Mycobacteriales; family Mycobacteriaceae; genus Rhodococcus_F; species Rhodococcus_F wratislaviensis. The sequence continues at coordinate 1,066,427 of NZ_UAUI01000001.1, forward strand.
GCGAGGGCAACGGGGCGGGTTCCGGCACCTCACGCGTCGGCCGTCCCGTGGGGCCGAGCTCTTCCTCCACGACCACGGCAGCGTCCTCGAACAAGGCTGCGGGTTCGGTCTGCCGCACGTCGAACATGTCGCCCTCCTGTTGCGAGTGCTCTGACTCCGCCGCTGGCGGCTGCGGTGTCACCACGGTCCGATGATCCCCTGTTCTCTCGATGATCGCTGCCGATCCCACATCGTTATACGAACGCTACCGCCTCGTACCGTGAATTTTCCCCTCGACACGCTTTCCGTCACCTCGCCCGGGGATGCGCTCCGGCCCACACCTCGCGCAGCGCACCCACTGTCACCAGCGTATATATCTGGGTGGTCGTCACCGAGGCATGTCCGAGCAGCTCCTGGACGACGCGGACGTCGGCGCCCCCGTCGAGCAGGTGGGTCGCGAACGAGTGGCGGAGCGTGTGCGGTGACACCGCCGAAGAGATGCCCGCGGCGTCCGCGGCGGTCTGCAGCACCGTCCACGCGCTCTGGCGGGACAGCCGTCCGCCGCGGACATTGAGGAACAGCGCGGGTGTTCCGCGTGATGCCAGCGCCGGCCGGCCCCGGATCAGGTAGGCGTCGAGGGATTCGACGGCGGGCCGGCCCACCGGCACCACCCGCTGCTTGCCTCCCTTGCCCCGCAGCAGCACCGACCGGGTCTCGGTGTCGACATCGTCGACATCCAGACCGACGGCTTCGGAGATGCGGGCGCCCGTCGAGTACAGCAACTCCAGCAGCGCGCGGTCGCGGACCGCCCGCGGTCCGTCGGCGGGTCCGCTGCCTCCGACTGCCTCCAGCAGTGCCAGCACCTCGTTGACCGGAAGCGATTTGGGGAGCCGTTTCGCCGGCGACGGCGGCCGCACGTCCCGGGCGACGTCGACGGCGGTCATCCCCTCCGCCGCGGCGAACCGGTGGAATCCGCGCACCGCGATCAGGGCGCGGGCCGCCGAGCTCGCGGCCAGCGGCGGCAGTTCGCGTTTCGGATCGCCGGTTCGCAGGGCGATCACGAAGTCGCTGACGTCTTGTTCGCGGATCCGGCCGATGTCGGTGACCTCCCGCTCGGCGAGGAACTGCGTGTACCGCTCGAGGTCGCGGCGGTACGAACCGAGAGTGTTGCGGGCAGCTCCGCGCTCGACGGCCAGGTGGTCGAGGTACGAATCCACCTGCCGCGCAATCACCATGTCATGCCCGCGCGGCCTCGTCCCCGGCGGCGCGCGAGCGTTTCCTCTCACTGAACCTGGCGGGGCGATCGACCCAGGGCGCGGTCACGTCGCGGAGTTCGCCGAGACCGCCCGGCCGGGACCGGGCAGCGGCGAGGGCCATCACCCCGGCCACGGCCGTGGCGTTGACGATGGTCCCGTTCAGCACCATCGACACCACGTCGTCGAGCGGAATCCGCTCGATCTCGAGGTCGGCTTCCTCGTCCTCCGGGTCCGGCCGGTCCACCTCGTACAGGTCCTCGGCGAGGAACACGCGCACCGACTCGTCCGTGAACCCTGGCGAGAGAACGACGTCCACCAGAACGGACCAGCGACGGGCCCCGAGCCCCGTCTCCTCCGCCAGTTCGCGGCCGGCGGCGTCGACGGGGTCCTCCCCCGGCTCGTCCAGCAGGCCGGCCGGGATCTCCCACAACCGGCGCCCCACCGGGTGCCGGTACTGGTGGATCAGGACGATCCGGTCCTCGTCGTCGAGAACCACGACGGCGACGGCGCCGTGGTGCTCGACGACCTCACGTTCGGCGGTCCGGCCGTCCGGCATCGCGACGTGATCCACCCGCAGGGCGAGGATCGCGCCGCTGTACACGGCGCGCGAGTCGAGAGTCTCGAATTCGTGCCGGCCGGTGTCGGTCATGGTCGGTCTCGCCCTATCCCGCGCTGTCGACGGACGCGACCTCGTCGCGGTCGGCGGAGTCGGCGAGCTCGTCATCGGCGGCGACGGCGGCCCGCTCCTCACCGTGCACGTCGACGGGAAGCCGCTCTTCGAGCTTGTGCTTCAGCGCCGCGTCGACGAACGCCGCGAACAGCGGGTGCGGACGCGTCGGACGGCTCTTCAGCTCGGGGTGCGCCTGCGTCGCGACGAAGAACGGGTGCTGGTCGGCCGGGTATTCGACGAACTCGACGAGGTGACCGTCGGGCGAGGTTCCGCTGAATCGGAGTCCGCTCTTCGCGATCCGGTCGCGGTACGCGTTGTTGACCTCGTAGCGGTGGCGGTGACGCTCCGACACCTCTTCGCTGCCGTACGCCCGGGCGACGACGGACCCCTTCGTCAGGACGGCGGGGTACGCACCGAGGCGCATCGTGCCGCCGAGGTCCGCCTCGCCGGCGATGACGTCTTCCTGATCCGCCATCGTGGAGATCACCGGGTGCGTGGTCTCGGGCTCGAACTCGGCGGAGTTGGCGTCGTCGAGACCCACGCTGCGCGCGGCTTCGATCACGACGCACTGCAGGCCGAGGCACAGGCCGAGCAGCGGGATCTTCCGGTGACGGGCGTAGCGGATCGCGCCGAGCTTGCCCTCGATACCGCGGATTCCGAAGCCACCGGGAATCAGCACGCCGTCGACGTCGCCGAGGGCGGCCTGCGCGCCCGCCTCCGTCTCACACGCGTCGGACGGCACCCAGGAGATTTCCACCTTCGAGCGGTTCGCGAACCCGCCTGCACGCAGTGCCTCGGTGACGGACAGGTAGGCGTCCGGCAGGTCGACGTATTTTCCGACCAGGGCGATCCGCACGGTCTCGCGCGGCTGGTGGACGCGCTCGAGCAGGTTGCCCCACACGGTCCAGTCCACGTCGCGGAACGGCAGACCCAGCTGACGCACGACGTACGCGTCGAGGCCCTCGCTGTGCAGCACCTTCGGGATGTCGTAGATCGAGGGTGCGTCGGGGGTCGAGATGCAGCCGTCGACGTCGACGTCGCACATGAGTGCGATCTTGTTCTTCAGCGCCGGGGGAACCTCGCGGTCGCAGCGCAGGATCAGCGCGTCGGGCTGGATACCGATGTTCCGCAGTGCCGCGACCGAGTGCTGGGTGGGCTTCGTCTTGAGCTCACCCGACGGCGCCAGGTACGGAACCAGGGAGACGTGGAGGAAGAAGACGTTGTCGCGCCCGACGTCGTGGCGTACCTGACGGGCGGCCTCGAGGAACGGCTGCGACTCGATGTCACCGACGGTGCCACCGATCTCCGTGATGACGACGTCGGGCTGATGGCCCTGGAGGTCCGGTCCGCTCATGGCCAGGATCCGGCTCTTGATCTCGTCCGTGATGTGCGGGATGACCTGGACGGTGTCGCCGAGGTATTCGCCGCGCCGCTCCTTGGCGATGACCGTCGAATACACCTGGCCGGTGGTCACATTCGCCTGACCGGACAGGTCGCGGTCGAGGAAGCGCTCGTAGTGGCCGACGTCGAGGTCGGTCTCGGCGCCGTCCTCGGTGACGAAGACCTCACCGTGCTGGAAGGGGTTCATCGTGCCCGGATCGACGTTGAGATACGGATCCAGTTTCTGCATGGTCACGCGCATCCCTCGCGCGGTCAGCAATTGCCCGAGGCTCGAGGCTGTGAGGCCCTTGCCGAGTGAGGAGGCGACGCCGCCGCTCACGAAGATGTGCTTGGTAGCGGTACGCGAATGAGTGCGTGACTGTGGCAAAGGGGCTCCCGTGACGACTGTGCAGGGCTTGGTCTGTTCGAGCAATGCTGGGGCCTGCCGACCCACGGGACTTCACGGTAACACCTTGTCGTACGTCCCGGAAACAACGCGCCGCGATTGCCCGCCCCGATGTGATGCGCGCTACGCCGGTGTGGCCCCCACGGTGACACCGGTGGTGCCGGGCCCCGTGCCGTACCGGCCGGCACCGCCGTTCAGTTGCTCCTGCAGCGCGAGCGGAACGGTGATCTTGCCCGCTTCGCGGTCGATGTTGTCGATAGTGGTGAGCGCCGCGGAGAGCGCCGCGTCGGCCCGCGCCACGGCGACCGCACCGTTGCCCTGCGCCGAGGCCGGACGCCCGGCGAGAACCGCCCCGGCCCCTCTCGAGTCCAACGCGCCCGCGAACCGGGCCACCACCGCACCGCGGTTGCCGCTGACGCCGTCCTCCACGTCGCGGTCGCCGGTCAGCACCACCGCGACCTGTGCCGGTTGGACCGCACCGTCGTCGTAGCTGACGAATCCCGCCCCGCGGAGGGTCTCGAGGGCGAGCGCCATCTCCTGCGCGGAACTCTGCGGCTGACCCGTCTCCTTGCCGAGCATGAGGACCGAGCCGAGCAGGTCGCCTGCGAGGCTGCCCTGGTCGACGGCCCCGGTCTTCAACGTGACACCAGCGGGGATCACGTTGTTGACGACCGTCCGCAACCGGTCACCGCCGGTGGCGTCCACGAACGAGTCGGTCAGCGACACCCGCCCGGTCACCGACCCGCCGGCCTGCGCGATCATCCGGTTGACCCCGTCCAGGTCGGCGGGGTCGGCATCCGGGGTCGTCACGACCATCACGGTGCGTTGCGCGAGAGAGTCGGCCACCACGCGGCCGCCGACCGCGGAATCGAAGCCGTCCGCCGAGTTCAACTGCTCGGTCAGCTGGTTGTTGCGTTCGGTCGCCTTCTCCATATCGGTCTGCAGGTCGGCCTTGTCGTCGCGCAGCCCCGAGACGAGACCGCTCGACAACAGGCCGGAACCCATCACCACGCCGATTGCCAGAGCCAGGAAGATCGCCGCTATGGAAATGGCATGTTGACGCAGAGAAATCACTTGAAGAACCCCTGAACCCACAACGCAAAGCTGTTCCACGTCGCGACGGCCCAGTCCAGTGCCTCACCACCGATGTTCGACACCACCAGGGCCACGATCACCGCGACCAGTCCGGCCAGCACGAGCAACGCGATCGCACCGCCCGACACCCGGCTCCGGTACAGGGTCGCCACGGCCTTCGCGTCCACCAGTTTCGGCCCGACCTTCAGGCGGGTCATGAACGCCGACGGGTTGCTGTCGCGGCGGCCGCGGTCGAAGAACTCGTCGAGGGAGACGGTGCTCCCGACCGTGACAATCAGCGACGCGCCGTGATGATCGGCCAGCAGCAGCGCCAGGTCGGACGGGGACCCGGACGCCGGGAACGTCATCGCTCCGATGCCGAGGTCCTGGATCCGTGACAGACCGGGGGCGTGACCGTCCTGGTCGGCGGGGAGAACCACCTCGGCGCCCGACTTCAACGTGGCGCTGGTGATGTCCTCGGGGTCGCCGACGATGAGATCCGGGCGATAGCCCGCCGACTTCAGGACGTCGGCGCCTGCACCGACGCCGATGAGGATCGGCGAGTACTCCTTGATGAACGGCTTGAGGTTCTTCAGGTCGGTTGCGTGGTCCGGGCCGTCGGACACGATCACGACGTGCCGTTCCTTCATGTCGACGTCGACGTCGGGGACTCCGACACCGTCGATCAACAGCGGACTCTCGGTGCGGATGAACTCGATGGTGTTGCCGGAGAACGCCTCGAGGTGGTCGACCAGACCGGTCTTCGCCTCGATCATCCGGTCGGAGATCTCCGCCTCGGTCTGTTCGTCGCCCTTGGCGATGCGCCGTTCCCCGGAGTAGACACCGCCCCCGTTCACCCGGACCTTGCTGCCGTCCTTGATGCTCTTGAAGATGTCGGCGCCGGCCGAATCCACCAGGAGGATCCCGTTGGCGACGATCACCTCCGGACCGAGGTTGGGATAGCGCCCCGAGATCGAGGGCGACGCGTTGATCACTGCGAGAACGCCGGCCTTCACCAGGGCGTCCGCGGTCCCGCGATCGAGGTCGAGCTCGTCGAGAACGACGATGTCACCGGGTCCGACGCGTCGCAGCAACTTGGCCGTGTTGCGATCCACCCTGGCGATGCCGCTGACCCCAGGCAAAGTTTCGGTGTTACGTGACAGCAGTGCCGGCATCTTCATGAGTTCGATGATGGACCGGAAGCAGGACCGACCTGTGGAGGCGCGCCGAACCGTTTACCACATCAGTCACACCATTACCACGGGTGCGGCCGACGGTCCGCCGGGCGGGGTTCAGGCGGAACGCTCGGCGTTGGCCGTGGCCAACAACTCCTCCGCGTGGGCGCGACCGGTCTCCGTGTCGTCGAGTCCGGCGAGCATGCGGGCCAGTTCCACCACCCGCTCGTCGTCGGTGAGTGTGTGCACACCACTGCTGACGACGCCGTCCGCGTCGTCGACCTTGTCGACCACCAGGTGAGTGTCTGCGAACGCCGCGACCTGCGGCAGGTGTGTCACGACGATGACCTGGTGCGTCCGGGCGAGCCGGGCCAGTCGCCGGCCGATCTCGACCGCGGCCCGACCGCCGACACCGGCGTCGACCTCGTCGAACACCATCGTCGCGCCCGAATCGGACCCGGCGAGCACCACCTCGAGGGCCAGCATCACCCGTGAGAGTTCACCGCCGGACGCGCTCTTGCTGATGGGCAGCGACTGTGCGCCGCTGTGCGCCGACAGCCGGAATTCCACTTCGTCGACGCCGGACGATCCCGCGTGCAGTTCCGTACCGTCGACGGTGAGCGGTGCCGTGTCCTGGGGTCCGGCGATCCGGGGGCGGACCGACACCTCGAGGGCGGCCCGGCCCATCGCCAGACCTGCGAGTTCCGAACTGACGGCCTTGGCGAGCTTGGCCGCCGCCTTGACGCGGGCCGCGGTCAGCTTCGACGCGGCCTCCGCGGTGGACGCCGCAGACTCCTCGACCTGCTTCGTCAATGCCGCCAACGCATCGGAGGACACATCGATCTTCTCGAGCCTCGCACGGGCGTTGTCTGCCCATTCCAGTACGCCGTCGACGTCGGCGGCGTACTTGCGGGTGAGGTTCTTCAGTTCCGCCTGCCGCGACAGCAAAGAGTCCAGTGCCCCCGGGTCCGCCGGAAGCCCGGCGAGATATGTGGTCAGGTCGGCGGAGACGTCGGTGACCACTGCGATCGCGTCGGCGAGACGCGGTCCGAGCCCGTCGAGTTCGGGGTCGGTGGCCGATTCGATCCGGGCCCGCGCCTCGGACAGCAGATCCAGCGCGGGTGCGCCCACGCCGTCGCCGTCCATGTCGTCGCCGCCGGCGAGCGCGGCGTGCGCTTCCTCGGCAGCCGAGCGCAGCGAGTCGAGTTCACTGAGTCTGCGCACCTCCGACACGATCGACTCGTCCTCGCCCGGGGTGGGGGCGATGCCGTCGATCTCGTTGAGGGCGAACGTCAGCTGGTCGGCTTCCTGCGCGAGTTCCCGGGTGCGCCCGGTGCGTTCGATCAGCTCGGATCGTGCGGTCACCCATTCGTCGCGGTGCTTGCGGTACCGCGCCAGCAGCGGGCCGACCGTCTTGTCCGCGAACCTGTCCAGCGCGGCGCACTGCTGGTCCGGGCGGAGCAGCCGCAGCTGATCGTTCTGCCCGTGCACGGTGAGCAGCGGATCGGTGAACTCGGACAGCACGCCCGCCGGAACGCTGCGCCCGCCCAGGTGGGCGCGGGACCGTCCGTCGCTGCCGACGGTCCGCACCGCGATGATGGTGCCGTCCTCGTCCCGCTCGGCGCCGGTCGACTCGAGCAGCCGGGACACGGCACGTTCGACGTGCTCCGAGCCCTCGTCCGTCATGAACCGGCCCTCGACCACGGCACGGGGCGCACCGAGACGCACCCGGCCCGCGTCCGCTCGTGCACCGCTGAGCAGGTGCAGGCTCGTCACCACCATCGTCTTGCCCGCGCCGGTTTCACCGGTGAGCACCGTCAAGCCTTCGTGGAATTGCGCCGACGCCTCGGAGATCACACCGAGGTTGTCGATCCTGATCTCTGCCAGCACGTCTAGGGCTTCCTTCCTCGCCACCCGGTGACGGGCAGCTCGAACTTTCGCACCATCCGGTCCGCGAACGGCGCCGAATCCAGTCGTATCCAACGAACGGGCTCCTTGCCACGCACCACTTCGACGCGGGCGCCCGCGGGCAGCTCGAGGGTCCGGCGACCGTCGCAGAACACCAGGCCGTCGTGGCTGCCTGCCACCGTCTCGACAGCGATCAGCGAATTCGGGCTCGTCACGAGGGGGCGCGCGAACAAGGCGTGCGCGTTGCTCGGGACCACCAGCAGGGCCTCGAGTTCGGGCCACACCACGGGGCCGCCGGCCGAGAACGCGTATGCCGTCGACCCGGTCGGGGTGGAGATGAGGACACCGTCGCAACCGAAGGCCGACACGGGGCGGCCGTCCACCTCGAGCACCACTTCGAGGACACCGAGCCGGGACCGGTTCTCGATGCTCGCCTCGTTCAGCGCCCAGCCGCGTTCGATGATTTCGTCGTCCACCCGGACCAGCACGTCCAGTGTCATGCGGTGTTCGATGCGGTACTCACGACGCACCACCTGGGCGAGCGCCTCGTCGAGGTGCTCGGCCTCGGTTTCCGCGAGGAACCCGATCCGGCCCAGGTTGATTCCCAGAACCGGGATGGACGCGGCCTGGGCGAGTTCCGCTGCCCGGAGGAACGTTCCGTCCCCGCCGAGGACGAGCACCATCTCGCAACCGAGGGCGGCGTCGGGACCTGCCTGAACAATGGTGACTTCCAGCCCGGGAACCAGGAATTCGTCGGCTGCCATGCCGTCCATCGGTTCGATGCGGGTGCTGTCGACCTCGTCGACGAGGACGCGCAGCCCGATGCCGGCACGCTCGAAGATCTTGCCGACGCGTCGCGCGGTCTCCGTGATCTCGGCGCGGCCCGGGTGCGCCACGAGCAGGATCTCCCGCTCGCCTCGCTGGGTGCCGCTGCTTCCCCCGCTCACTGTGGTCCCTCCTGCACCGCGGTGCGGATCAACTCTTCTACCGACTCGACCGGTACATCATCCGTCCCGGGTGTGACATCCGCGCGGAGCCACAGGAAGTATTCGACGTTCCCCGACGGTCCCGGCAGCGGACTGGCCACTGCACCGACGGTACGCAGTCCCAGCGATTCCGCCGTCTTCGCGACATCCAGTACCGCGGCGACACGCAGCTCAGGGTCACGCACCACTCCACCGGAACCCACGTGGTCCTTTCCGACCTCGAACTGCGGCTTCACCATCGGAATCAGATCCGCGCCGTCGGCCACGCAGGCCACGAACGCCGGGAGGACGAGCTTCAGCGAGATGAACGAGAGGTCCGCGACCACCAGATCGACCGGGCCGCCGATCTGCTCGGCGTCGATCGATCGCACGTTGGTCCGGTCGACGACGTGGACGCGATCGTCGGACTGCAGCCGCCACACCAGCTGGCCGTAGCCGACGTCCACCGCCACGACCTCCCGCGCGCCGTGGTGAAGCAGCACGTCGGTGAAGCCGCCGGTGGACGCGCCGGCATCGAGGCAGCGCTTGGTCTCGACCTGGAGCCCACGGGGCCCGAAGGCCTCCAGCGCACCGAGGAGTTTGTGCGCACCACGCGATGCCCAGGACACTTCGTTGTCGACCTCGACCACCCGCAGCGGAGTTCCCGCTTCGATCGCGGTGGCCGGTTTGGTCGCTGCCGCACCCGAGATCAGTACGCGGCCGGAGGCGATGAGTTCTTGCGCGTGTTCGCGGGACCGGGCCAGTCCCCGCCGAACGAGTTCGGCATCCACCCGTGCTCGACGGGCCACGTCAGATCTTGTCCACGGTGGCCAGCGCCTCCACCAGCACGTCGTGCGCCTTCTCGAGAAGATGGGCTTTGCGTGGGATGACCCCGGCGCCGTGCTCGTCGTCAGGATCCGGTTCGACGGCTCCGAGCCGCGACAACAATCCGTCGACCTCCGTGTGGATCTTCTCGGGGTCGACACTCTGAGGAGGCCCAGGTAGATGGGCTCCCGGGCGCGGTATTGGCGTGCTCATCGGGCACAACGCTAGTCCATCGCGTTCCGATACGCATACAGCGAATCGCGTGACGAACAACGCGGGTCTGCCGGGTTTCAGGCACCCCAGCCTGAGACGACAGCGCTCACCGCGGGCGTCTTCGACGTGATCCGCGCGAAGTCGGGGAACTTCCAGGCGCCGACGGCCACGGCCCGTAGCAGCGCAGCCGAATCCACCGGCGCGGCGGAATCGGTGGTCGGTTCGATCACCAGATCGGTGCCGTCGAACTCGACGGACCACCGGCTGTCCTCACCGATGAGGGATTCCTCGGCGGGCCGGTTGAGGGCGTCCAGTTCGGACGCCAGATAGGTGGGCCGTTGCTCCGGCGCGGCGCGCAGCACGTCCACCGCGGTGCTCACGCCGGTGAGTACCAGCAGCGAGTCGAGACCGACATTATTGGCGCCTTCGATGTCGGTGTCCAGCCTGTCGCCCACGACGAGCGGGCGCACACACTTGCTGCGGCGCATCGCATCCTCCATCAGCGGCGCGGCCGGTTTACCCGCCACGAGCGGTTCCCGGGACGTCGCCGTGCGCAGCGCTGCGACCATCGACCCGTTACCGAGGACGAGTCCGCGTTCGGTGGGGAGGGTCGAGTCCAGGTTCGCCGCCACCCAGACCGCGCCGGCCCGGATCGCGAGGGTCGCCTCGGCGAGTATCGCCCAATCCGTCGTCGGCGAATGACCCTGAACGACAGCCGCCGGCGCGTCCTCGAACGACCGCACCGGCCGCAGTCCGACGTTCCGGACTTCGTCGGCGAGCGCTTCGGTGCCCACGATCAGGACCGGCGAATCGGGGGCAACGTTCTCCGCGAGAAGCCTGGCCGCGGACTGCGAACTCGTCACCACCGTCGACTCGTCGGCGTCGAATCCGAGTTCGGTCAGGTGTTCCGCGACCTCCCCCGGGCTGCGACTGGCGTTGTTGGTCACGTAGTAGCAGGACTGCTCCCCGGCCGCCAAAGCCTCTCGCGCACCGGGGATTTCCTGCGGCCCCTGGTACAGGGTGCCGTCGAGGTCGAGCAGCAGGGCGTCGTAACCGTCGCGCAGAACCGTCACTGATCGTCTCCGGTCAGCTCGGCCACACGCTCCTCCGCGTCGGTGTCACCCTCGAGATCCGCCGCAGCGGAATTGAGGAACCACTTGAGTCCGTCCTCGATGCGACCGGCCGCCACCAAGGCATCCGCGTACGCGTAGAACAGGCGAGCGGCACCCGGACCGGTCCGCGAGGCGTCGAGATCAGGGGTCTGCAGCGTGACCACGGCCTGGTCGAACTGACCGAGGTCCATGCGCGCTCCGGCGACCACCATGCGCAGCTCGGCGGCCTCGTCACCGGACAGCGCTGCAGCTTCCTCACTCCGCCCGAGTTCGATCGCACGCTCCGGGCGGCCCAGTCCACGTTCGCAGTCCGCCATCACCGCGAGCAGTCCAGGACCGCCGGCCATGCGACGAGCAGCGCGCAACTCCGACAACGCCTCCGCCCATTCGCCAGCGTGATATGCGGTGATACCCGCGGCCTCACGCACGATGGCGATACGGCCCGCACGCTGGCGCGCGGCGCGGGCATGCGCGAGCGCAAGACGCGGATCGTCGTCGACGAGCTTGCCGGCCATCACCAGGTGACGCGCAACCGTGTTCGCGTTCGTCTTGTCCAGGCTCAGCAGGTCGCGGCGTACAGCGGGATCGAGCTCGCCGGCCTCGACGTTCTCGGGAAGATCCGGTTCGTCCGGACGGGCCTGCTGCCGCTGCGGACGGTCGCCTTCACGTCCGCGAGGCGCGAAGCCGCCCTCGCCGCCACGACGGGGTCCGCCACCGCGACGATCGCCACCGGCACCGCCACGGTTGTCGCGCGAATCGCGACGGGGACCACCGGTCGAGCCACCACGACCCGAACCACCGGCGCCGCCACGGTCGCTGCTGGACGCACCGCCACGATTGCTATTGGAGGCACCGCCTCGATTGTTGTTGGAGGCACCGCCTCCGCGGAAGGACCGACGTCCGTCGTCACTCTCCGACACAGTCATTCCTTTCACACAAACCACGAAAGGGGACCCAGTATATTGGGTCCCCTTTCGGTAACGGATGTTCGGCGGTGTCCTACTCTCCCACACCCTGTCGGGTGCAGTACCATCGGCGCTGGAGGGCTTAGCTTCCGGGTTCGGAATGGGACCGGGCGTTTCCCCTCCGCTATGGCCGCCGTAACTCTATGAAACTGTCACACACTCATTTCGTGTTGTTCCCTCAACTCGGGCACCCTGCTGGGTGACCGGTGGGGTTGAAATGAGTATCTGTGTGTTGTTTCAGATACTGCACAGTGGACGCGTAGCTTCTTTGTGGTAAGTCCTCGGCCTATTAGTACCAGTCACCTGCATCCGTTACCGGACTTCCAGTTCTGGCCTATCAACCCGGTGGTCTGCCGGGGGCCTTACCCCCTCGAGGGGGTGAGAAACCTCATCTTGGAACAGGCTTCCCGCTTAGATGCTTTCAGCGGTTATCCCTTCCGAACGTAGCTAACCAGCGGTGCTCCTGGTGGAACAACTGGCACACCAGAGGTTCGTCCGTCCCGGTCCTCTCGTACTAGGGACAGCCTTCCTCAAGTTTCTAACGCGCGCGGCGGATAGAGACCGAACTGTCTCACGACGTTCTAAACCCAGCTCGCGTGCCGCTTTAATGGGCGAACAGCCCAACCCTTGGGACCTACTCCAGCCCCAGGATGCGACGAGCCGACATCGAGGTGCCAAACCATCCCGTCGATATGGACTCTTGGGGAAGATCAGCCTGTTATCCCCGGGGTACCTTTTATCCGTTGAGCGACACCGCTTCCACTTGCCGGTGCCGGATCACTAGTCCCGACTTTCGTCCCTGCTCGACCTGTCAGTCTCACAGTCAAGCTCCCTTGTGCACTTGCACTCGACACCTGATTGCCAACCAGGCTGAGGGAACCTTTGGGCGCCTCCGTTACATTTTGGGAGGCAACCGCCCCAGTTAAACTACCCACCAGGCACTGTCCCTGAACCAGATCATGGTCCGAGGTTAGAGGTCCAATACGATCAGAGTGGTATTTCAACAACGACTCCACACTCACTGGCGTGAGCGCTTCACAGTCTCCCACCTATCCTACACAAACCGAACCGAACACCAATACCAAGCTGTAGTGAAGGTCCCGGGGTCTTTTCGTCCTGCCGCGCGTAACGAGCATCTTTACTCGTAATGCAATTTCGCCGAGTCTATGGTTGAGACAGCTGAGAAGTCGTTACGCCATTCGTGCAGGTCGGAACTTACCCGACAAGGAATTTCGCTACCTTAGGATGGTTATAGTTACCACCGCCGTTTACTGGGGCTTAAATTCTCAGCTTCGCCACCGAAGTGGCTAACCGGTCCTCTTAACCTTCCAGCACCGGGCAGGCGTCAGTCCGTATACATCGTCTTACGACTTCGCACGGACCTGTGTTTTTAGTAAACAGTCGCTTCTCACTGGTCTCTGCGGCCCCACCCAGCTCACACTGCAAGAGTGATCACCGGACGAGGCCCCCCTTCTCCCGAAGTTACGGGGGCATTTTGCCGAGTTCCTTAACCATAGTTATCTCGATCGCCTTAGTATTCTCTACCTGACCACCTGTGTCGGTTTGGGGTACGGGCCGTGTGAAAGCTCGCTAGAGGCTTTTCTCGGCAGCATAGGATCACTGAATTCGCCTCATTCGGCTATGCG
>NZ_UAUI01000001.1:1085000-1389301 GCF_900455735.1 Rhodococcus wratislaviensis
CCCCACGGATGGGAATGCGAGCCGGATGTTCGCACCGTGCAGGTCGTCGGCCTGCGCCACTACGCAGCCGTGCTCGATCGTGCTGTGGGCGCCCAGCAACCGCAGCCCCGACTGATGCATGTCGAGGGGCCGCGAACCGATGGCATCACCACCGGGTAGCGCGACCACGGCGCGACGGCACCGCGCAACCAGCGGTCCGAGCACACACACCGACGCGCGGAACTGACGTACCGCCGCGAAATCGGCGTGGTGTTTGGGCTCCGCGGGTGTGGTGATCCGGACGATGGAATCGTCGAGGTCCACCTCGCAGCCGAGGCCGCGCAGGACGTCGGCCATCAAAGGGACATCGAGGATGTCCGGACAGTTGGTGACAGTTGTGGTGCCCTCAGCCAACAGCGCTGCCGCCATCAGCTTGAGAACGCTGTTCTTCGCGCCCCCGACAGACACTTCACCTACGAGGCGGTTACCGCCGGTGACAAGGAAGCGTTCGCTCACAGAACACAGCCTAGAGCCAGGGATGCCGACCCCGGAGGCCGGTACCGTAACGCTATGGCCGTACACCTCACCAAGATCTACACCCGGACCGGCGACGACGGGACCACCGGACTCAGCGATTTCTCCCGTGTGTCGAAGAACGATCCGCGGCTGATCGCCTACGCCGACTGCGACGAGGCGAACGCCTCGATCGGTGTCGCGGTGGCGTTGGGCGACCCGCCCGAGGAGATCCGGTCGATCCTGCGGCAGATCCAGAACGACCTGTTCGACGCCGGCGCCGACCTGTCCACCCCGGTGGAGGCCGAACCGAAGTACCCGCCGCTGCGCATCTCCGACGAGTACATCGACCGTCTCGAGCGCTGGTGCGACGAACTGAACGAACGCCTGGCGCCGCTGAACTCCTTCATTCTCCCCGGCGGCACGGCACTCGGAGCTCTACTGCACGTGGCGCGGACCGTGACCCGGCGTGCCGAGCGCTCCGCATGGGCGGCGGTCGACGCGAACCCGGAGACGACCAACGTCCTTCCGGCGAAATACCTCAACCGGCTGTCGGACCTGCTGTTCATCGTCAGCAGGCTCGCGAACCCTGAGGGCGACGTGCTCTGGAAGCCGGGAGCCGGGAAGTCCTGATCAGAGTCGGCGACCGCGAACCGATCGGCCGGACGGCCGCGATTCGACCCAGGAGAGGAACGCGGTCAACGCTCCCCCGTCCAATGCGATCTCGTACGAGCTACCACGGTCCTTGACCGACAGGATGACGATTTCCTCGGACATGATGTCGAATTCGGAGCCCTCCGGGCTGCGACGACCTGCGACTTCGATGCCCTGGCGTTCGATGCGCGAATCAGGGCCGGGACGCAAACTCGACAATTTGAAGAAGACGAGAGAACCCTCGCCGTAGCGGATGACGCCGTGACGCCACCCGGTGTCCCCCGGGGCAGGCGTCACCCGGAGGATCGCCGCGGTGCCACCGCGGCGCAGTACTGCAAGCCGATACAGAAAAACCGCGACGAAGGCCGCGAGCAGCACAACCAGAATGATCAACACAGTCATTCCGATTGTCACTGTTCGTCGGCTCCGTCGCGGTCTTTCTCGTGCAGCCTAAGCGCGCTCTACAGCGCGGATCCGACCCTTGGCGACAGCAATCGCCTCGAGATCGTCTCCACTCTCCGAGAGCACGGCCTTGGCCGCTTCCACATCGATGTCCTCGGCCAAGTCGGCTGACTCGGCGAGGATCGTGACTGTCTTCGCGGTCACGGACAGGAATCCGCCGTGCACAGCAGCGACGATACGCTCACCGTCGGCCGTCGTGATCGCAACCACTCCGGCCTCGACCAGCTGTCCGAGAACCGGCTCATGCCCAGGCATGACACCGATCTCGCCCTCGGTCGTCTGTGCGCTGACGAGAGTCGCCGAACCAGACCACAACCGTCGCTCCACGGCGACGAGTTCCACGGTCATCTCAGCCATCGTCGACTACTTCCCGGCGATCTTCTTGGCTGCAGCCTCGACGTCGTCGAGTCCACCACAGCTGTTGAACGCCTGCTCGGGCAGGTGATCGAACTCGCCCTTGCAGATGCGGTCGAACGCCTCGATGGTGTCGCGGAGCGGCACCACGGAGCCGGGCTCACCGGTGAACTTCTCGGCGACGATGAAGTTCTGGCCGAGGAACTTCTGCAGACGGCGGGCACGGCCGACGAGCACCTTGTCCTCTTCCTGCAGCTCGTCCATACCGAGGATGGCGATGATGTCCTGCAGTTCCTTGTACTTCTGCAGGATGCGCTTGACCTCGTTGGCAACCCGGAAGTGCTCGGCACCGACGATGCCGGGCTCCAGGATGCGGGAGGTGGAGGTCAGCGGGTCCACAGCGGGGTAGATACCCATCTGCGAGATCGGACGCGACAGCTCGGTGGTGGCATCGAGGTGCGCGAACGTCGTTGCCGGCGCCGGGTCGGTGTAGTCGTCGGCGGGGACGTAGATCGCCTGCAGCGACGTGATGGAGCGGCCTCGCGTCGAGGTGATGCGCTCCTGCAGCTCGCCCATCTCGTCAGCCAGGGTCGGCTGGTAACCCACGGCCGAAGGCATACGACCGAGCAGGGTCGACACCTCGGAACCGGCCTGGGTGAAACGGAAGATGTTGTCGATGAACAGCAGCACGTCCTGGCCCTGGACATCGCGGAAGTACTCCGCCATGGTCAGCGCGGACAGGGCGACGCGCATACGCGTTCCGGGCGGCTCGTCCATCTGGCCGAAGACAAGGGCCGTGTCCTGGAGGACGCCCATCTCTTCCATCTCGAGGTGAAGGTCGGTGCCCTCACGGGTGCGCTCACCGACGCCTGCGAACACCGAGGTTCCGGAGAACTCGCGGGCGATACGGGTGATCATTTCCTGGATCAGAACGGTCTTGCCGACACCGGCACCACCGAACAGACCGATCTTTCCACCCTTGACGTACGGGGTGAGGAGGTCGATGACCTTGATACCGGTCTCGAGGATCTCCGTCTTGCCCTCGAGCTGGTCGAAGGCCGGTGGCTTGCGGTGGATGCCCCACTGCTCGCCGTCGCGACCCGTGCCGGGAGCGTCGAGGCAGTCGCCCAGTGCGTTGAACACGTGGCCCTTGACGACGTCACCGACGGGAACCGAGATCGGCTTGCCCGTGTCGGACACCGAGGTGCCGCGGATCAGGCCGTCGGTGGGCTGCATCGAGACGGTGCGCACCAGGTTGTCGCCGAGGTGCTGTGCGACCTCGAGGGTCAGCGTCTTGGCGACCGAGGGGAGCGTGATCTCGGCGTGCAGGGCGTTGAACAGTTCAGGAATAGCGCCACGCGGGAATTCAACGTCCACGACGGGACCGATGACCCGCACGACGCGGCCGGCGACGGACGAACCCGAGCCTGCCCCGTTGTTTTCGGTTACTGCTGCGGTCATTGCTTAGTCACTTCCTGCGCTCGAGGCAAGCGCATTCGCGCCGCCGACGATCTCGCTGATTTCCTGGGTGATCTGGGCCTGGCGAGCCTGGTTTGCCTGACGGCTCAACGTGTTCACCAGTTCGTTTGCGTTGTCCGTCGCGGCCTTCATCGCCGTACGACGGGCAGCCGACTCCGACGCCGCAGCATCCAGCAGCGAGGAGTAGATGCGGGTGCTGATGTACTTCGGCAGCAGGGCACCGAGCAACTTGTCGGGTTCCGGCTCGAAGTTGTATCCGGCGACCGGTTCCGAGTCGCTGGACCCGTGACCGTTCGACAGCATGTCCTCGCCGAGTTCGACGTGCTCCTCGGAGACCATCACCTCGAGGGGAGCCATGCGGCGAACCTCGGGAGACTGGGTCAGCATCGACACGAAGCGGGTGTAGACGATATGCAGCTCGTCGACGCCTTCGATGGTGCCCTCGCCGTTCGGCGCAGGGACCTCCGAGCCGGATCCGGCCATGAACAGGTCGACCAGGTGCCGGCTCGCCTTGGCAGCGTCGGAGTAGCCCGGATCCTGGGAGAACCCGGTCCACGCACCTCCCAAGTCGCGGCCACGGAACGTGTAGTACCCCAGGCCCTTGGATCCGAGCACGTAGATGACCGGATCCTTGCCCTCGCTGCGCAGCAGCTGGAACAGCTCCTCGGCCTCCTTGAGGACGTTGGAGTTGTATCCGCCGCACATACCGCGGTCGCTGGTGACGACCAGGACGGCGGCACGCTTGGGATCGGTGCGCTCGTTGAGCAACGGGTGATCCAGCGAAGCCGACGCGCTCGCCAGCTCCGACAGAACCTTCGTGATCTCCTCGGCGTACGGCTTTGCCGCGGCGACGCGCGACTGCGCCTTCGTGATGCGCGAGGTCGCGATCAGTTCCTGGGCCTTGGTGATCTTCTTGGTCGAGTTGACCGACTTGATGCGAGACCTCAGTTCGAGAATGCTTGCCATCGATCGATCACTCTCCCTTCATGTTTCGCAGCATCATGGGCAGGCCGCTCACTTGCTGACGGTGGTGCGCTTGACGTTGATCTGCTCGTGGCCGACCTCGCCGGCGTCCAGAGCTTCAGCCTCGGCCTCGTTCACGACCCGGCTTCCGTCGGACGCGATGAAGGTTTCCTTGAACTTGTCGGTGGCCTCGACCAGTGCCTTGGCGTTGTCGGCGTCGAGGGCCTTGCCACCCTTGATGCTCTCGTACACGCCGGAGGCGGTGCGGTGCAGCTCGTCGAGCAGCTCGGCCTCGAAGCGGCGGACGTCACCGACGGGCACGCTGTCGAAGACACCTTCGCCGGCGAGGTAGATCGACACGATCTGGTCCTCGACGGGGATCGGGCTGTACTGATCCTGCTTGAGCAGCTCCACCAGGCGGGCACCACGCTCGAGCTGTGCCTTCGAGGCGGCGTCCAGGTCGGAGGCGAAGGCGGAGAACGCCTCGAGCTCACGGAACTGGGCCAGCTCCAGACGCAGCGAACCGGAGACCTTCTTCATGCCCTTGGTCTGCGCGGCGCCACCGACTCGGGACACCGAGATGCCGACGTTGATGGCGGGGCGGACACCCTTGTTGAACAGGTCCGACTCGAGGAACACCTGACCGTCGGTGATGGAGATGACGTTGGTCGGGATGTAGGCCGAGACGTCGTTGGCCTTGGTCTCGATGATCGGCAGCGCGGTCAGCGAGCCTCCACCCAGGGCGTCGGACAGCTTGGCCGAACGCTCCAGCAGGCGGGAGTGCAGGTAGAAGACGTCACCGGGGTATGCCTCACGTCCCGGCGGGCGGCGCAGCAGCAGCGAGATGGCGCGGTACGCCTCGGCCTGCTTGGTCAGGTCGTCGAACACGACCAGGACGTGCTTGCCCTGGTACATCCAGTGCTGGCCGATGGCGGAGCCGGTGTAGGGCGCGAGCCACTTGAAACCGGCGGAGTCGGAGGCCGGGGCGGCGACGATGGTGGTGTACTCCATCGCGCCCTGCTCCTCGAGGGCAGCCTTGACGCCCGCGATGGTGGAGCCCTTCTGGCCGATCGCGACGTAGATGCAGCGAACCTGCTGCTTCTCGTCGCCGGTCTCCCAATTGGCCTTCTGGTTCAGGATCGCGTCGATGCAGACGGCGGTCTTGCCCGTCTTACGGTCGCCGATGACGAGCTGACGCTGTCCGCGACCGATCGGGGTCATCGCGTCGATGGCCTTGATACCGGTCTGCAGCGGCTCCTCGACGGGCTGACGCTCGAGCACCGAGGCAGCCTGCAGTTCGAGGGCGCGGGTCTCGTTGCTCTCGATCTCGCCCAGGCCGTCGATCGGCTGGCCGAGCGGGTTGATGACGCGGCCGAGGAAGGCGTCGCCGACGGGTACCGACAGCACGTCGCCGGTCCGCTTGACTTCCTGGCCTTCCTGGATGTTCTCGTAATCGCCCAGGATGACGGCACCGATCTCGGTGGCATCCAGGTTGAGCGCGACACCCAGAATTCCGCCGGGGAACTCCAGCAGTTCGTTGGCCATCGCCGAAGGCAGGCCACTGACGTGCGCGATGCCGTCGCTGGTGTCGGTCACAAGGCCGACCTCTTCGCGGGAGGCCTCCGGGGAGTAGCTCGCGGTGTAGTTCTCGATCGCACTACGGATCTCGTCGGAGGAGATCGTCAGCTCCGCCATGTTTTTCCTGCTCTCGGTGTCTGGTCTTCGAAAAGATCTGGGGTATGGGGTTCGGTTGCGGACTACTTGAGGGACTTCCGCAACGCTGCGAGACGTCCCGCGCCGCTGCCGTCGATCACCTCGTCGCCCACCCGGACGACCAAGCCGCTGAGGAGTTCAGGATCGACCTCCACGTGAACCGTCACCGGCTTCCCGTAGGTACGGGTGAGGGTGGCGGTCAGCCGATCAGACTGCTCACTGGACAGCGGAGCAGCGCTGCGCACCTTGGCGACAACTGCTTCCCGCTGTGCTGCTGCCAGATTCGACAGTTCGTCGAAGGCGTCCGCGGGTGCGGAGTTCTTCAACCGGCCCACTGCCTGGTTCGCCAGCGCCTCGGCGACAGCGGTGACCTTGCCGTACAGCAGCTTGGAGAGCAGTTCGCGCTTCCTCTTCGCCGGTACGGAACGGTCGGACAGTGCCTGCTCGAGCTTCGGGTCACCGGCAACGATGCGGCCGAGGCGGAAGAGTTCGTCCTCGACGTCGTCGAGCTGTCCCTGATCGGCCGCTGCCTTCAGCAGCGATTCCCGACCGACGAGCACCAGCGAGTTGAGCAGGTCGGAGGTGACGGACCAGTCCTGGCCCACCGCCGCCTTCAGGACGGCGAGGGTCTCGGCCGAGACCTTGCCACCGAATACCTGCTCGGCCAGACCTTCGCGAACGCTCCCGGGCGTCGAGGTGTCCGACAGGGCACTCCGGAGAGTGCGCTGCTCGTCCAGGATCTCGACGACCGAGAACAGCTCGGCCCCGATCTGGGCCGCGGCCGCTGTGGCTGCTCCGGCAGAGACGGATCCCAAGGCCGAAGACAACGCAGCACGGGTCTGCGTCAAGGCCTCACGGCTCGCTGCGTACATGGTGCTCACTTCCCTGCTGCGGAATTTGCGCCGATGGAGTCGAGCTCGTTCAGGAATCGATCGACCGTGCCGGCCCGCTTGACGTCGTCGGCGAGGGACTCACCGATGACCTTCTCAGCGAGGTCGACCGCGGTGCGGCCGAGGTCGGCGCGCAGTTCGGCAACGATCTGCTGACGCTGGGCAACCAACTGGTTGTGACCGGCGGCCACGATGCGGTCGCTTTCTTCCTGAGCCTGTGCCTTCATTTCGGCGATGATCTGCTGCCCCTGGGTGCGCGCGTCCTCACGGATCTGCGCAGCCTCGGTGCGAGCTTCGGCGAGCTGAGCGCGGTACTGCTCGAGCGCCGCCTTCGCTTCGGCCTGGGCCTCTTCGGCCCGCTTGATGCCGCCGTCGATCTGCTCGGTTCGCTCGGCAAGGACCTTCTGGAACATCGGAAGGACGTACTTCCAGAAGACGAAACCAACGATGACCAGGCAGACGATCGACCAAACGATGTCATACGTCTCGGGCAGGAGAGGGTTGTGACTCTCTTCCTGCGCGAGGACTGCGATGTTGGCTGCCATGACGGTCTTAGAAAATGAAGCCGGCGACGAGGCCGATCAGCGCGAGGGCTTCGGTGAAGGCGATACCGAGGAACATCGTGGTACGAACCTGTCCGGCCATCTCGGGCTGGCGAACCATTCCCTCGATCGCCTTACCGACGACGATGCCCACGCCGATGCCGGGGCCGATCGCGGCGAGGCCGTAGCCGATGGCTCCGAAACCCGTCGAGTTGGTTTCCTGGACAGCTTCCTGAGCGAGGTAGGCGAGGCTCATGGTGTTCCGTTCCCTTTCTGTTGACCTCCGCCGGATTCGGCGGGAGGCTCAGTTCTTGGTGTAGCTGGTCGTGAAACTTGTGGTGCTAGTGCGAATCCGCGTGCAGCGCCAGATCGATGTACACCGACGTGAGCAGCGCGAAGACGTAGGCCTGCAGGAAGATCACCAGCAGTTCGAAGAAGGTGAATGCAATGCCGGCGGCAAGCGAGGCCACACCGAACACGGCCTGGAAGCCACCGGAGATGAAGAAGAAGTACTGGGTGGCGCTGAAGAACAGCACCAGCAGGATGTGGCCGGCCAGCATGTTGGCCATGAGACGAACCATGAGCGTGAACGGCCGGAGGACGAACGTCGAGATGAACTCGATCGGCACGAGCAGGAAGTGCAGCGGAAGCGGAACCCCGGGGACCACGATGCTGCTCTTCACGTACTTGAAGAAGCCGTACTTCTTGATGCCGACGTAGTTGAACACGATGTACGCAAGGGCGGCGAGCACGAGCGGCATGCCGATACGCGCGTTCGGCGAGATGTTGATGAAGGGGATGATGCTGCCGAGGTTGCTGGCGAGCACCAGGAAGAAGATGGTGGTGATGACCGGCAGGAAGCGCTTGCCCTGCTCCTTGCCGAGAATCTCTTCCGCGATGTTGATCCGGACGAAGTCGAGCGCGATCTCACCGATGTTCTGGACACCGCGCGGAATGATCTTCGGGCTGCGCAGCGCGATGACGAAGAAGAGCATCATCAGTCCGGACAGCAGGATGCGAACCAGCATCAGGCGGTCGAGTTCGAACGGAGTCCCTTCGAACAGGACCGCGGGCGGGAAGAAGTCGTTCAGGGAAGGCGCGTGGAATTCTCCAGCGGCCACGTTGATGACGCTCAGCGTTCTCTCCCGTAGTCGGTCCGCAGCCTTCGTTGACTGCGGTTCGATCGGACATTGACGATCAAACAAGTCGACAAGCTCGACTCGCGTATTCGTCAGCTGCTGCGGACTGTTCGAGTCCAGCGTCTGTCGGTGTCGGCGACTCTCGTCGACTCGGCGGCCCTGAAAGTGCGGCCACCTACAAGCATGCAATACCGGCGAGTAACTTACTCGCACTCTCATTGCTCTCGCTTGACCCAGACCTTAGCAAGTCATCTACGACATCGTGTAGACGGGGTCCGGGTCGATTCAATTTTACTACATCTCGTAGTACTACTTATCGTCCGATTCCGGCGATCCGGCGTCGTCCGTGGGCGCAGGTTCGACGTACGGCGCCTTGGTTCCCAGGACTCCGAACGTTTCCGCTCCCAGCACGATCACCAGCGACAGCACCATGACCAGCACCAATGCCGTCTTGTCGTAGAAGTCGAGCGGTTTGAGGATCGCCAGGACCGTGATCGCGAGAATCATCTTCAACAACCACGTACCGAGCAGTACCGCTCCCGCCGTCAAGGCCGGAAGTTTCGCGGTGAACAGCACACCCAGTGCGGTGCACAGGATGAACCCTCCCCCGACTGCCGCACCGAGAAGTGCGCCGTACAGACCGGGCTTGCCCGCG
Organism: Rhodococcus wratislaviensis; assembly: GCF_900455735.1. GTDB lineage: Bacteria > Actinomycetota > Actinomycetes > Mycobacteriales > Mycobacteriaceae > Rhodococcus_F > Rhodococcus_F wratislaviensis. The sequence goes on from NZ_UAUI01000001.1 coordinate 1,094,344, forward strand.
ACGAGAAATGCGATGATCGAGCCGACCACTGCCAGCACGATCAGACCGAGAACTCCGTAGCGGACGGCAGCCCGCAACGACGCGGTGTGATCAGGGGCGGAGGCGGGGGTGAACGTCACGGTCGCCAAGGGTAGTGGATCTTCGCCGGTCCGCGGCAACCCTCCGGTCAGCCGCGACGGTCGTGCTGCTGTCCGCGAATCGACGGGACGGCCGTGACGACCAGTGCGAAGACGAGGCCTCCCGCGACCAGGAGGACGACGACGCGACGGTCGAACAGGGCAGATCCGACCGCACCGAACGCGAGGACACCGACCCACAAGTAGATGAGCAGCACGACGCGACGGTGCGAGTGCCCGATCTGCAGGAGCCGGTGGTGGAGGTGCATCTTGTCGGGACTGAACGGGCTCACCCCCGCACGGGTACGCCGGACCACGGCGAGCAGCAGGTCGAGGATCGGGATGAACATGACGGCACCGACGAGGAGCAGCGGAGAGAGAAGACCGAGCAGGTCGCGGGTGCCGTAGGCGGTCAGCGGGATGCGACCGGACGCGCTGGTGGAGATGGCCGCGAGCATCAGCCCGATCAGCATGGAGCCGGAGTCGCCCATGAAGATCTTGGCGGGCTGGAAGTTGTGCGGAAGGAATCCGAGACACGCACCTGCCAGCGCCGCGGCGATCAGCGCGGGCGGATACGCGCTGACGTCGCCGCCCTGATCGTGCAGTAGTCCCACGGAGAACACGCAGATCGCGAGGGAGGAGATCAGGCCGAGGCCCGCCGCGAGGCCGTCGAGGCCGTCGACGAAGTTCATGGCGTTCACCATCACGACCGCGACACCCACGGTGACGAGACCGGCCTGGAGCTGGTCGAGGATGACGGTGCTGCCGTCCCCGAACGGCATGTAGATGATGAACCAGCTCACCCCCATCACGACGAGGATGCCCGCCGCGGTGACCTGGCCGACGAACTTGGTGAGCGCGTCCAGGCCCCACCGGTCGTCGACGACCCCCACCAGCACGATCACGAACCCCGAGACCAGGGCCGCGGGAATGTCGGAAGTGAACTCGAATCCCCGGGTGAGCGCGGGTAGCTGCTGCGCGAACAACAACGCGACGAGCATGCCGAGATACATGCCGACCCCGCCGAGACGCGGCGTCGGGGTGACGTGGACGTCGCGATCCCGCGGCACGGCCACGGCCCCGAACCGGAGTGCGAACAGCCGCACGGCCCCGGTCGCCAGGTAGGTGACCACCGCAGCGGTGAAGAGGACGAGCAGGAGTTCACGCAGCGGGACACCCGCGCCCCCACCTGCTTGGGCCAGCGCCACGCCGGCCGATTCGGCAGCACTCACTGGGCGGACAGACTCTCCGCCGTCACTCCGAGCACGTCGGCGACATCGCCGGTGGGCACGGCGCCCTGACGCAGGATCCGGGGGGTCGCGCCGGTGAGGTCGACGATCGTCGATGCCTGCCCCTGTTCGGCCCGACCACCGTCGAGGTACACGCTCGCCGATCCGCCGAGCTGCTCGCGCGCTTCCTCGACCGTCGTCGCGGGCGGCCGTCCGGAGACGTTCGCGCTCGACACCGCCAGCGGTCCGACTTCGCGCAACAGTTCGAGGGCGACGGGGTGCAGCGGCATGCGCAGCATGACCGTGCCCCGGGTGTCGCCGAGGTCCCACGCCAGCGAAGGTGCTTGTTCCACAACGAGACTCAGCCCGCCGGGCCAGAACGCCCGGATGAGGTCGCGCGTTTGCGGGCGCACGCTGTACACCAGGCCGTCGATCGTGTTCCACGAGCCGACGAGCACGGGAACCGGCATGTCGCGTCCGCGACCCTTGGCCCGCAGGAGGGCGGCGACAGCCTCGCTGTCGAATGCGTCCGCGCCGATCCCGTACAGCGTGTCCGTGGGGAGCACGACGAGCCGCCCGGCCTTCAGCGCATTCTTGGCCGCACTCATTCCGGCGGAGCGTGAATCGGGAAGGCCACAGTCGTAAACGGTACTCACCCGCCCATTCTTTCACCCTCGGCGACGGCCCCTGCACGCTGCGCCTCGATATCGGTGGCGACGCGCCGGGCGACCACGAAGCGCGGCTTGCCTGCGAGGTCCGGGTGCTCCGCGACCTCGCCGAACACCCGGCGGGACGCGAACAGTGCCGCCACGTCGGACCCGTTGCTGTCGTCGTGCTCGATGCCGACCGCTCCCCCGATCCGCAACCAGCGGGCGACGTTCGAGATCATCGGCTTGATGACGGACAGACCGTCCGGGCCGGCGAACAGCGCGCTGTGCGGGTCGTGGTCGGCCACCTCGGGTTCGAGCTCGACGCCCTCCGGGATGTACGGCGGGTTCGCCACGATCAGGTCGACGCCGCCTTCCAGCCCGGCCAGCAACGTCCGGTCGGTCACATCGCCCTGATACAGCCGGATCGGTGCGTCACCTGCCTGTTCGCGGGCGTCGGCGTTGCGCCGGGCCCATGCGAGCGCGTGCGGTTCGAGTTCGACGGCGTGCACGACGGCGTCGGGCCGGGCGTTGGCGATCGCGAGCGCGAGCGCGCCCGACCCGGTGCACAGGTCGAGCACCACCGGCGGATGCTGATCGCAGCTTCCGAGGAACGCGAGCGCCCACCCGAGCAGCAGTTCCGTCTCGGGACGCGGCACGAAGACCCCGGGGCCGACCTCGATGTCGATGTCCCCCATCGCGGCGGTACCGAGGATGTACTGCAACGGAATCCGCTTGGCGCGCTGGTCGACCATCTTCTTGTAGGCGTCGATCACCGACTCGTCGACCAGCGGGACGAGGCCGAGCCGGGTCCGTTCCACCCCCAGCAGGTGGGCCGCGAGCAGTTCGGCATCCGCACGGGAGCTACGCACCCCGGCCTCGTCGAGTTGCGCGGTTGCGTCGATCAGGGCCAGGCGAAGAGGAAGGCGACTCACAGGTACAGACTGCCACGCGGCCCGCCGTCCGGTGGCGCGGTCCCGCTTCGCGGTTACTCCGCGGCGAGCCTCGCCTCACGGTCCGACTTGCCCAGGGCGTCGAGGAGGGCGTCGAGTTCGCCGTCCAGGACCGCATCCAGGTTGTGGGACTTGAAGCCGATCCGGTGATCGGTGATGCGATTCTCCGGGAAGTTGTAGGTGCGGATGCGCTCGGAACGGTCGACGGTGCGCACCTGACTCTGCCTGCCTGCCGACGCCTCCGCATCCGCGGCTTCCTCGGCCGCCGCCTGCAGCCGCGCGGCGAGCACCTGCATGGCGCGGGCCTTGTTCTGCAGCTGAGAGCGCTCGTTCTGGCAGGTCACGACGATTCCGGTGGGCAGGTGCGTGATACGGACCGCGGAGTCGGTGGTGTTGACGCCCTGACCACCCTTGCCCGAGGAGCGGTAGACGTCGATGCGCAGATCGGTTTCATCGATCTGCACCTCCTCGACCTCTTCCGGTTCCGGGTAGATGAGGACACCGGCGGCGGACGTGTGGACGCGTCCCTGCGATTCCGTGACGGGTACGCGCTGCACGCGGTGGACACCGCCCTCGAACTTCAGTCGCGCCCAGACCCCGTCACGCACATCGCCCTTCGACTTGATCGACAGCGTCGCGTCCTTGTATCCACCGAGATCGGATACGGTCGCGTCGAGGATCTCGACACGCCAGCCGTGACGCTCGGCGTACCGGACGTACATTCGCGCCAGGTCGGAGGCGAACAGCGCGGATTCCTCGCCGCCCTCCCCCGACTTGACCTCGAGCACCACGTCGTCACCGTCGTGCGGGTCGCGGGGGGCCAGGAGGTCGGTGAGGGTCTTGTCGAGTTCGAGGACCTGCGCCTCGAGGTCGGGCACCTCGGCGGCGAAGCTGGAGTCGTCGGCGGCGAGCTCACGCGCGGCATCCAGATCGTCCTGTGCCGACTTGAGCTTGGTGTACGTCGCCATGATCGGCGCGAGCTCGGCGAATCGCTTGCCCGCCTTGCGGGCCGCGGAAGCGTCGTTGTGCAGGGCCGGGTCCGCCAACTGCTGCTCCAGGCCGGCATGTTCGGCCAGGATGTCGTCGATGGCCGAAGGCTGGGTGGTCCCTGCCATGATTCGCTCCGCTCTGCGTTCTTTCGGGAATAGGCACAAAAAAGCCGACGCCCGGCCTGCAATTATCGCAGGACGGGCGTCGGCGGAACAGCTAGGACTCTGCAGATTCCTTGGCTGCGCCCTTGCCGGCGCGCTTGCCGTAGCGAGCCTCGAAGCGGGCGACACGTCCACCGGTGTCGAGGATCTTCTGCTTGCCGGTGTAGAACGGGTGGCACTGCGAGCAGACCTCGACGTTGATACGTCCGGTCTCCTTGGTGCTGTGGGTCTCGAAGGTGTTTCCGCAACCACAGACCACGGTGGTGGCCACGTAATTGGGGTGAATGCCTGACTTCATGGTGTCCCTTTCAATGGTCGCCGGGTCGCCTTCGCCGTTCGAAGACGTGAACCGGAACCGGACTCAGCCGCTCAGTATGCCAGATCGCAGGTTCGCGATCCCAATCGGCATTTGTGCTTGCGGTGTGGTCAACGCGGGTGGTCCGCGTTTTGTTCCACAGGGGTTCCCGAGGGAAAAACAGCGGGGCCCGGCGACCGAAAAAGTCGCCGGGCCCCGCTTCGGGTCGATGATCAGTCGTCGATCGCGCCCGGAGCAGTCTTCGACACCTGCATGAGGAATTCGATGTTGCTCTTGCTCTTCTTGAGGCGGTCGATCAGGAGATCGATGGCCTGGTGCGAGTCGAGACCCGAGAGCACGCGCCGGAGCTTGTGCAGCACCGCGGCCTCGTCCGGGCTGAGCAGCAGCTCGTCCTTACGTGTACCCGAGGGGTTCACGTCCACGGCCGGGAACACACGACGTTCCGCGATCTTGCGGTCGAGCTTCAGCTCGGCGTTACCGGTGCCCTTGAACTCCTCGAAGATCACGGTGTCGCCGGTGGAACCGGTCTCGACCATGGCCGTCGCGATGATCGTGAGCGAACCGCCGTTCTCGATGTTGCGCGCAGCACCGAGGAAACGCTTCGGCGGGTAGAGCGCGGTCGAGTCGACACCACCGGAGAGGATACGTCCCGAGGCAGGCGACGAGTTGTTGTACGCACGGCCGAGGCGGGTGATCGAGTCGAGGAGGACGACGACGTCCTTGCCCGCCTCCACCAGACGCTTCGCACGCTCGATGGCCAGCTCGGCGACCGAGGTGTGGTCTCCCGGCGGACGGTCGAAGGTCGAGGAGATGACCTCGCCCTTCACCGAACGCTGCATGTCGGTGACCTCTTCGGGACGCTCGTCGACCAGCACGACCATGAGGTAGCACTCGGGGTTGTTGGTCGCGATGGCGTTGGCAATGGCCTGCAGAACGCTGGTCTTACCGGCCTTCGGCGGGCTCACGATCAGCGCACGCTGTCCCTTGCCGATCGGCATCACCAGGTCGATGACACGGGTCGTCAGGATGTTCGGCGTCGTCTCCAGACGCAGCCGCTGATTCGGGTACAGCGGCGTGAGCTTGCCGAACTCGGGGCGCTTCTTGGCCGCTTCCACGTCGCCACCGTTGACGGTGTCGATGCGGACCAGCGGATTGAATTTCTGGCGCTGGCTGCCCTGCTCGCCCTCACGTCCGACCCGGACGGCGCCGGTGATGGCGTCGCCGCGACGGAGACCGTTCTTGCGGATCAGGTTCATCGACACGTAGACGTCGTTCGGTCCGGCCAAGTAGCCGGAGGTCCGCACGAACGCGTAGTTGTCGAGGACGTCCAGGATGCCGGCGACCGGCTGCAGGACGTCGTCCTCGCGGATCTCGGTCTCGCGGGCGTCACCGCCGCCGCCTTCGCCGCGGTCGCGTCCACGACGACGTTCGCGGAAGCGGCGTCCGCGGCGTCCGCGACCGCCTTCCTCGTCGTCGCCCGGACGGTTGTCGTTGTTGCGCGGGCCGTTGTTGCCCTGGCTGCGGTCGCCCCGGTTGTCCCGATCGCCCCGGTCACCGCGTTCGCCGCGGTCACCACGGGTGTCGCCGCGGTCACCCCGGGTGTCGCCACGGTCACCGCGGTCGCCGCCCCGCTCACGTCGGTTGCGGTCGCCGCCCTGTTCGCCGGAGCCGTCCTGCTTGGCCGGCTTCTCGGCGGAATCCTGACGATCGTCGGCCTGCTTGCGCTCGGCCTGCTGCGTGTCCGCGGCATTCGCCGAGACGGTGTCCTGAGCGTTGCCGCCCTGGTCACCCTGCTCGGGTGCGCCTGCCCGACGCGCGGATCCGCGGCGCTGACGCCCGCGACGGCCGCCTTCGGCGGTGTCGGTGTCGGCGGCTGCGCCGTCGCCCGTCGGGGGTTCGGCCGTCTTGGGCTCGGCGGCCTTCTCGGTGGTCTCCGCCTGGGGAGTCACTTCGAGTTCGGTCTGAGCGGACTGTTCGCGCTTTGCGCGCGTCGCCCGGGTCCGGGGAGCGGCTTCGGTCGCAGCAGCGGCCGAAGCGGAAGAGCCGCCCTGACGCTCCTTGATCGCGGCGATCAGGTCGCCCTTGCGCATCCCCGAGATGCCCTTGATGCCCAGCTCACCTGCGAGAGTGCGGAGCTCGGTGAGCACCATTCCGGACAGCCCGGCACCCCGGCGCGCCTCGGCGCGCTTGGTGGAGGCTGTCACGGCACCGGTGCCGGGTGCGGTCGATGACGCCTGTGAAGAGTCGCCTGCCTGCGCGCCAACGGTATCCACCGAGGAGGCGCGCACAGGAGCGGCGATGAGGTCCGTATCGGTCACGGAGGTCCTTTCCTTCCCTCACTCGCGCTGCGCAGAGTCGAGGGTTCGTCCCGTAATTCGGTTTCGAATACCGAATTCGGATGTGCCGTACGTAGTTGCATGTGAAGAACTGCCGGCTTGCCCGCCATCACATCACCTTTGAAACAGGCGCGTACTCGCAATCCCTACACGACAGATAGTGCGGAGGATCGTGCCAGGAGCCGTCAACCCCGATTGACCTGGAGTAATTGCCCTGGTGAAGCACCGGCGTCTGATGCGCACGATGTACGGACATTGCCCAGGATAGCTGTGAACGACCGTAGGGGCAAGGAGAAGCCCCTACGGCGTGTCAGCTGGTCCGGACGCCGTCCGCCACGTCCAGTTCGAGAACCTGCAACCCCTCGGCCTCGGCCTGCGTTCGAAGATCCACGGGGAAAGGCTCCGTAGTCAATGCGAGGACGGTCGGTCCGGCTCCGGACACGGTGGCGGCGATACCCGCCTTGCGGAGGACGGCGATCCATCGCGTCGTGAGCGGAAGCGCCGGAGCGCGCTGCGTCTGATGCAGTCGGTCCTCGGTGGCCGCCATCAGCAGGTCGGGACGCTCTGTGAGCGCCACCACAGCGAGGGCCCCGCGGCTGACGTTGAAGGCCGCGTCCCGGTGGGGAACCGTCTCGGGCAACAGACCCCGTGTGTGGGCGGTCGACGAGCGTTCCCCCGGCACCAGCGCGACGACGCGGATCGCGGGATGGACCTTCAACGCGACGGCCGAGTAGATGTCGGTGGCCGCGGGAGCTCCGTCGGTCTGCTCGCCCGCGCAACTCCACGACACCACGGCGCCGCCGAGCACGCTCGCCGACGCGTTGTCGGGGTGCCCTTCGAATTCGGACGACAGCTGGACGAGCTGATCGAGCGACAGCCCGAGTTCGGGGTCGAGCTTGATCGCCAGACCGTTGGCGGCCGCCAGTCCCCCGACGACGGCGGAGGCCGACGAACCCAGGCCCCGCGAATGGGGTATCGCGTTGCGGCACACCACATCCAGGCCGTCCGCCCACACACCCGCCGATTCCAGTCCACGTTCGATGGCCCGGACCACGAGATGGGACGGACCCCACGGCACGTCGTCGGCACCCTCGCCCTCGACTCGGATCTTCAGCCCCGAACCCGTGGTGGTCACGGTGATCTCGTCGTACAGTCCGAGCGCGATGCCCAGCGTGTCGAAGCCGGGACCGAGGTTGGCGCTCGACGCAGGCACGCGGGCGGTCACGGTGAGGCCCGTGGGGAGGGTCTGTGTCATGGCAGCGGTGTGGTCCTGCGGCGTGGTGGGCGTGGGCGCCACCACTACGCCAGCTCGAGGGCCGACGCGACAGCGACAGGATCGACCGGGATCGGTTGAACCTCAGGCATACCCGCCAACGCCGTGTCGGGGTCCTTGAGACCGTTTCCGGTGACCGTGCAGACGACGGTCAGCCCCGAGTCCAGCCAGCCCTCCTTGCGGGCGGCGAGCAGACCGGCGACGCTCGCGGCCGAGGCGGGCTCGACGAACACCCCTTCGGTCCTGGCGATCAGCCGGTACGCCTCGAGGATCTCGTCGTCGGTCGCCGCCCGGAAGGCGCCGTGCGACTCTTCCTTGGCGTTGACCGCACCGTTCCAGGACGCGGGCGAGCCGATGCGGATCGCGGTGGCGATCGTCTCCGGGTCCTTCACCGGTGCGCCGTGGACGAGCGGTGCGGCGCCGGCGGCCTGGACGCCGAGCATACGGGGCTTCACGCTGGTGAGTCCGTCCGCGTAGTACTCGGAGTACCCGCGCCAGTACGCGGTGATGTTGCCTGCGTTGCCGACCGGGAGCGCGTGCACGTCGGGGGCCTTGCCCAGCGCGTCGCAGATCTCGAATGCCGCGGTCTTCTGGCCCTCGATGCGGACCGGGTTGACCGAGTTCACGAGCCCGATCGTCGGGAACTCCGCAGTGGTCTTGCGGGCCAGTTCGAGGCAGTCGTCGAAGTTGCCCTGCACCTGGATGATCCGCGCGCCGTGCATGACGGCCTGCGCGAGCTTGCCCATCGCGATCTTGCCCTGCGGAACCAGCACGGCGCAGGTCATCTTCGCCTTGGCGGCGTACGCGGCGGCGGAAGCGGACGTGTTGCCCGTGGACGCGCACAGGACGGCCTGCTGACCGCGGGCCAGCGCGTCGGTGACGGCCATCGTCATGCCGCGGTCCTTGAACGAACCGGTCGGGTTGAGCCCCTCGACCTTCAGGTAGACGTCGCACCCGGTGAGCTCCGAGAGGTGCCCGGCGGGCAGCAGCGGGGTGCCGCCCTCGCGCAGGGTGACCGTCTTCCAGTTCGGTCCGATGGCGAGGCGGTCGCGGTAAGCCTCGATCAGCCCCGGCCAGGGGGTGTGAACGGGGTTACGGGTGCCGGTCATTGTTCGGTGCCTTCCAGTCGCAGCACGCTGGTCACAGCGGTGACGAATTCGAGTTTGCTCAGTGCCTCAACGGTTTCCGACAGAGCAGAATCCGTCGCGACGTGGGTGACGACGACGAGGCGGGCACCGTCGCCGGCGCCTTCCTGCCGCACGGTGGAGATGCTGACGCCGTGCTGCGAGAATTCGGCAGCCACCGCCGACAGGACCCCGGCCTTGTCCGTCACCTGCATGTTGACGTAGTAGCGCGTGGGGATGTCGCCGATCGGCGCGATCTTCAGTTTGGCGTACTTGGACTCGCGGGGTCCGCGGCCACCGTTCACCTTGTTGCGCGCGGCCATCACCAGGTCGCCCATCACGGCCGACGCGGTGGGGGCGCCGCCTGCGCCCTGCCCGTAGAACATCAGGCGTCCGGCGTTCTCCGCCTCGACGACGACGGCGTTGAACGCACCGTTGACCGAGGCCAGCGGATGTTCCAGCGGCACGAGCGCCGGGTAGACCCGCGCGGAGATCCGCTCCTTGCCCTCGGGGGTGGTGATCCGCTCGCAGATGGACAGCAGCTTGATCGTGCAGTCGAGTGCGCGGGCCGACGTCAGGTCGGCGGCGGTGATCTTGGAGATCCCCTCGCGGTACACGTCGGCGGCCGTGACCCGGGTGTGGAACGCGATCGACGCGAGGATGGCCGCCTTGGCCGCGGCGTCGTAGCCCTCCACGTCGGCGGTCGGATCGGCCTCGGCGTATCCCAGGCGTCCGGCCTCGGCGAGGGTCGCGGCGTAGTCCGCGCCGGTCTCGTCCATCGCCGACAGGATGAAGTTGGTGGTTCCGTTCACGATTCCGGCGACCTTGTTCACCCGGTCACCCGCGAGGGACTGGATGAGCGGGCGGATCACGGGGATCGCGCCGGCGACGGCGGCCTCGAAGTAGAGGTCGACGTTGTGCAGTTCCGCGGCCTCGGCCAGTTCACCGGTGTGATCGGCGAGCAGCGCCTTGTTGGCGGTGACGACGGACTTGCCCGAGTTGAGCGCCGAGAGGATCAGCTTGCGGGGCAGGTCCATGCCGCCGATCACCTCGACGACGAGGTCGACGTCGTCGCGGGCCACGAGTGACTCCGCGTCGGTGGTCTGCAACTCCTCGGGAATTCCGCGGTCCTTGCCGGGGCGGCGCACGGCCACTCCACGCAGTTCCAGCGGGGCACCGACGCGAGCCTCGAGGTCTTCGCTGTGCTCCCGCAGGATGCGCACGACCTCGCTCCCGACGTTGCCGAGGCCGAGGACGGCCACACCGATAGCGCGATGCGCCGATTCGCTCGTCACTCCTGTACCTCCAAGCTCAGCAGGTCTTCCACGGTTTCCCTCCGGAGGATCACGCGCGACTGTCCGTCGCGCACCGCCACCACGGCAGGGCGGGCGAGCAGGTTGTACCTGCTCGACATCGAATAGCAGTATGCACCGGTGGCCGCGACGGCGAGCAAATCGCCGGCGTCGATGTCCTCGGGCATCCAGGTGTCGCGGATCACGACGTCGCCGGACTCGCAGTGCTTGCCGACGACGCGGGACACCACCGGCGCCGCGTCGCTGACCCGCGAGACCAGTTTGGCCTCGTACTCCGCCTGATACAGCGCGGTACGGATGTTGTCGCTCATTCCGCCGTCGACGCTGACATACCGGCGGGTGAGGTTGCTGCCGACGGTGACGTCCTTGATGGTGCCGACCTCGTACAGCGTCACCGTGCCGGGTCCGGCGATCGCGCGTCCGGGTTCGACGGCCAGCGTCGGCTCCGGCAGACCGGCGAGCGCCGACTCGTTGCGCACGATGTCGCCGAGTTTGGCGGCGAGCTGGTCGACCGGCGGCGGGTCGTCGGTGGGGACGTAGGAGATTCCCATGCCGCCACCGAGGTCGACGATCGAGATCTGGGCGGTCTTCTCCACACCGAACTCCGCGACGACGTCCCGCAGGAGCCCGATCACGCGGTGCGCGGCCAACTCGAAGCCGTCGACGTCGAAGATCTGCGAGCCGATGTGGCTGTGGAGTCCCACCAGCCGCAGGTTGCCGGCGGCGAAGACCCGGCGGACCGCGTCGATCGCCTTTCCGCCCGCGAGCGAGAACCCGAACTTCTGGTCTTCGTGGGCCGTGGAGATGAACTCGTGGGTGTGCGCCTCGACTCCGACCGTCACGCGGATCAGAACGTCCTGCACCACACCGGCTTCGGCGGCAACCTTGTCGAGGCGGTCGATCTCAGTGGCAGAGTCGAGCACGATGTGCCCGACCCCGGCCGACACGGCGGCGTTCAGCTCGGCGACCGATTTGTTGTTGCCGTGCATGGCAATTCGCTCCGCCGGGAATCCGGCGTGCAGGGCGACCGCCAGTTCGCCGCCCGATGCGACGTCCAGGGACAGGCCCTCGTCGGCGACCCAGCGGGCGATCTCGCCGCACAGGAACGCCTTGGACGCGTAGTGCACCTTGGCGGTGGGCCCGAACGCACGAGCCATGTCGCGGCACCGGGACCGGAAATCGTCCTCGTCGACCACGAACAGTGGGGTGCCGTACTTCTCGGCCAGTTCGGTGACCGGGATGCCTGCCAGGCTCACGACTCCGTCCGCGCCGCGGTGGGCGTTGCGAGGCCACACCTCGGGAGAGAGTGCGGCGAACTCGGCCGCGTCGGCGGGACGTTCGGGCAGCCCGGGTGCGTGCAGCTGTTCGGCGTGCTTGGGACCTGCGGGGTGCGCGTTCACATCTGCTCCGGTGCGCTGACGCCGAGCAGGGCGAGCCCGTTGGACAGGACCTGACGGGACGCGTCGCACAACGCCAGTCGCGCGATGTGCAGCGGGCCGACCTCCTCGTCGCCCTGGGGCAGGATCCGGCAGGCGCCGTAGAACCGGTGGTAGGCACCGGCCAGCTCCTCGAGATACCGCGCAATGCGGTGCGGCTCACGCAGATTCGCGGCACTGGTGACGACGCGCGGGTACTCGCCGAGGGTGCGGATGAGATCGCCCTCCTGCTCCGAGACGAGCAGCGAGAAGTCGGGCTCCGTGACGGCGATGCCGAGGTCGGCGGCGTTGCGGGCGATCGCCGACAGGCGGGCGTGCGCGTATTGCACGTAGTACACCGGGTTCTCGTTGCCGGTGCTCGTCCACAGTTCGAGGTCGATGTCGATGCTCGAATCCACCGACGACCGGATCATCGCGTACCGCGACGCGTCGACGCCGATCGCCTCGACCAGGTCGTCGAGGGTGATGACCGTACCGGCGCGCTTGCTCATCTTCACGGCCACACCGTCTCGAACCAGATTCACCATCTGGCCGATCAGCACCTCGACGGTGTCGGGGTCGTCGCCGAATGCGGCCGCGGCCGCCTTGAGCCGGCCGATGTACCCGTGGTGGTCGGCACCGAGCATGTAGATGCACAGGTCGAAGCCGCGGGAACGCTTGTCCTGGAAGTAAGCGATGTCACCGGCGATGTACGCCGCGTTGCCGTCGCTCTTGATGACGACGCGGTCCTTGTCGTCGCCGAAGTCGGTGCTCTTGAGCCACCAGGCGCCGTCTTCCTGGAAGAGGTTGCCGGAATCCTTGAGCGTCTCGACGGCCTTCTCCACCGCACCGGACTCGAACAGCGAGTTCTCGTGGAAGTAGACGTCGAAATCCACGCCGAACTCGTGCAGGGTGCGCTTGATGTGGGCGAACATCAGGTCGACGCCGATGGCGCGGAAGACTTCCTGCTGCTCGCCCGCGGGCAGTTCCAGGACGTCGGGGCGCTGCTGCTGCACCTGGGCCGCGATGTCGGCGATGTAAGCGCCCGCGTAGCCGTCCTCGGGGGCGGGCTCGCCCTTGGCGGCCGCGATCAGCGAGCGGGAGAACCGGTCGATCTGGGCGCCGTGGTCGTTGAAGTAGTACTCGCGGGTGACCGCCGCGCCCTGGGTGGACAGGATCCGGCCCAGTGCGTCGCCCACAGCGGCCCAGCGCGTTCCACCGAGGTGGATGGGTCCGGTCGGGTTGGCGGAGACGAACTCGAGGTTGATCTTCTTGCCGTCGAGCGTGTGGCCGGACCCGAAGGCGGCACCCTCGTCGAGAATCTTCGCGACGATCGCGCCCTGCGCGTCGGCGGCGAGGCGGATGTTGAGGAAGCCCGGGCCCGCGATGTCGGCGCTGTCGATGCCCTCGGCCGCGGTCAGCGCCTCGGCGAGCCAGCCGGCCAGCTCACGCGGGTTGGTACCGACCTTCTTGGCCACCTGCATCGCGACGTTGGTGGCGTAATCGCCGTGCTCGGGATTGCGCGGACGCTCGACCGTGAGAGTTTCGGGAAGCACGGACACGTCGAGTCCGCGTTCGACGAGCACTTTCGCGGCGGTTCCGCGGAGCAGTTCGGCAAGGTCAGCTGGAGTCACAGGTATCTATCCTATGGCCAACGCGTCCCGAGCGGTGATCCGCCTTGCCGCGAGTGCCCCCGCGGGCCCGGCGACCGCCGGCGAGCGTGGCCGCGGCCACTCTCCCAGGTTGCGCTCAGGGTGGGAAAGTACAGTGGTATCGCCCTGAGTCCCGGCCCTCAGCTTCCGGTTTCCGGGGGTCGAGCGCCCGTAACCCACACACCGAAAGATCACAATCGATGCCAAGCGGTTCGGAAAGTCGCGGTCCCGATAAGAACTCGGGCGCGAAGTCGGCGAAGGCCATCAAGGCCGCCAAGAAGAAGAGCGGCGGCGCGAAAGTCAAGGGTGGCGCGTCCGCTCCGCGGAACATCCCCTGGCTGACGATCGGCGCCGGAGCTGTCGTTCTCGCACTCGTGGCGATCCTCGCGATCAACCTGGTCCCCAAGTACCAGGCCAAGGAAGAAGCCGCGAAGTACGCGCCGAGCGCCGAGAATCCCGACCCGTCGGTCAACATCGACGGCGTCGTCAAGGTCGACTACCCGGCCGGCATCCACATCCAGCCGACGCAGCGCGTCGCGTACGACCAGTCGCCCCCGTTCGGCGGCCCGCACGACGCCATCTGGGCGACGTGCACCGGCACGGTCTACCCGAACGCGATCCGCACCGAGAACGCTGTGCATTCGCTCGAGCACGGCGCCGTATGGATCGCCTACAACCCGGACGAGCTGTCCGCCGACCAGGTCGAGACGCTGAAGGACAAGGTGGACGGCGAGACGTACACGCTGCTGTCGCCGTACCCGGGCCTCGACAGCCCGGTCTCGCTGCAGTCGTGGGGCCACCAGCTGAAGCTGGACAGCGTCGACGACGAGCGCATCGACCAGTTCATCACCGCGCTGCGGATCAACAAGAACACCTACCCGGAGGTCGGCGCGAGCTGCTCGTCCATCCCGGGCTCCGGTTTCGACCCCGACAACCCGCCGCCGTTCGACCCGAGCGCGCCGGGCGCGGACGCGGTCCCGATGGACGGCGGCGGCATCAGCCCCGACCAGTCGGAATCCGGTGGCGCGGGAGCGCAGCTGCCCAGCGGCATGCAGCTCCCGAGCGACCTGCAGCTGCCGTCCGATCTGCAGCAGGCTCCGGCCGAGGGCAGCAATGGCTAGTTCTGCCGAACCCGGGTACGGACCCGAGACCGACTCCGCCGACGATCCGGCCCCGTCCCGACCCAGTCAGCGCACAGCGCTCCTGGTCATCGGGTTGATCGGCGCCATCGCCCTCGGATTCGCGCTCGGGTTCCTCGCCCGGCTTCCGCTCGAGGACTCCGGTGCCCCGGTTCCGGAGGCCGGTTCCGTCGATGTCGGATTCGCGCAGGACATGAGCGTGCATCACAGCCAGGCGGTGGAGATGTCGGCGATCGCGCTGGCGGGCGCCACCGACCCGGCGGTGCGCGGGCTCGCGTACGACATCCTCACCACACAGCAGAACCAGCTCGGGCAGATGCAGGGCTGGCTCGCCCTGTGGGATCAGCCGGCGCTGCCGTCCGGCGGCTACATGGGCTGGATGGAATCCGAGCACTCCGACGGTCACGACCACGGAACCGCCGACAGCGGGCACATGGGTTCGATGTCGAAGATGCCGGGCATGGCGTCGTCGGAGGACATGGCCGCGCTGCGTCAGGCCACCGGTCCGGCCGTCGACGTCCTGTACCTCCAGCTGATGCTGCGTCACCACCAGGGCGGACTCCCGATGATGGAATATGCGGCTCAGCACGCGTCGGAAGACGCGGTGCGCTCTCTCGCGCAGACGATGGTGGACACGCAGCAGAGCGAGGCGACGGTGATGACGAACATGCTCACCGCGAAGGGCGCCGCTCCCCTCCCGATGAAATGACCTCCGGCTTCACGACCACGTCCAGTCGCGCACCTCGGGCATGTCCTCGAGGTGCGCGACGACGTATTCGCCGTGCCGTTCGAGTTGCCGGAGGCAGAAGTCGGCCAGTTCGACGGCACCGGCCGGTTCTCTCCGCGTACGTCGCAATGCCTCGAGGACCAGGTGATAGCGGCTCATCCTGTTCAGCACGACCATGTCGAACGGTGTGGTCGTGGTGCCCTGTTCGCTGAAGCCGCGGACATGGAACCGGTCCGGGGCAGGGCGCCCGTGGATCAGCTCGTGGACGGCGCGCGAGTATCCGTGGAACGCGAACACCACGTCCGTGTCCGCGGTGAACAGGTCCAGGAACATCCGTGCGTCGAATCCGTGCGGGTGCTCGGTGGGTGTGAGCAACCCCATGAGGTCGACGATGTTGATCACCCGGGTGACCAGGTCCGGCGTGTGTTCGCGCAGCAACTGCGCCGCGGCGAGGATCTCCTGGGTCGGTACGTCCCCGGCGGCCGCGAGCACGACGTCCGGGTCGGCGCCCGCCGCGGCCTCCGTCCCCGCCCACTCCCACACCGAGGCCCCGGCGGCGCAGTGCGCGTGGGCGTCCTCGAGGGTCAGGTACTGCAGGTGCGGCTGCTTGTCGACGACGATGAGATTGACGTGGTCGGTGCTGCGGAGACAGTGGTCGGAGATGGACAGCAGGGTGTTCGAGTCGGGTGGCAGCCAGATCCGGACGACGTCCGGCGCCAGCGGGATGACGGCGTCGATCATGCCCGGCCCCTGATGACTGAAACCGTTGTGATCGTTGCGCCAGCAGGTGCTGGTCAGCAGGACGTTCAGCGACGCCACCGGCGCCCGCCACGGCAGGTCCACCGCATGCTGCAGCCACTTCGTGTGCTGGACGAGCATCGACACGCTCACCATCGCGAACGCCTCGTAGCTGGCGAACAGCCCGTGCCGCCCCGACAGCAGATACCCCTCGAGCCATCCCTCGCAGAGGTGCTCGCTGAGCACTTCCATCACCCGGCCGCGGGCCGACAGCCCGTCGTCGTAGTCGGTGACCGGCAGCTGCCAGCAGCGGTCGGTCACGTCGAACACGGCGCCCAACCGGTTGCTGGACGTTTCGTCCGGGCAGAACAGCCGGAAGTATCCACCGCCGTCGGGTGTGGTGGTGGCGGCGTACAGGTCGCGGAGCAGTTCCCCGAGCACCCGGGTGGTCTCGTGGTGGGTGGTGCCGGGTTTCTCGATGGCGAGCGCGTACTTCTCCAGCGGCGGCACGGGAAGATCCGCACGCAGGCGGCCGCCGTTCGCGTACGGCGACGAACCCATCCGCTTGTCACCCTGCGGCGCCAGTCGCTCGAGGTCCGGGACGAGTGCGCCGGCAGAGTCGAACAGTTCGCCCGGGCCGTACGACCGCATCCACTCCTCCAGCTGACGCAGGTGCGCCTCGTTGGTCCGCACGCCCGACAGCGGAACCTGATGGGCTCGGTGGGTGCCCTCGACGAGCACGCCGTCGACTGTGCGCGGACCGGTCCAGCCCTTCGGGGTCCGCAGGACGATCGCCGGCCACTTCGCGGCGCCACGCCGGCCGGCCCGTGCCTCCCGCTGTAGGTCGGAGGTCGCGGTGTGCGCTTCGGTGAGGGCTCGATGCAGCGCCGGGAAGACCTGCCGCGGGTCGTCGCCGGAGACGACGGTCGGCGCCCACCCCTGACCGCCGAGGAACGCCTCGACGTCTGCGTCGCTGCTGCGGCCGTAGACGGTCGGCCCGGCGATCTTCGCTCCGTTGACGTGCAGGATCGGCAGCACCGCTCCGTCGCGTTCCGGGTTGAGGAAGGCGGGGAGTTTCCACGAACCGGACAGGGGCCCCGTCTCGGCCTCACCATCTCCGATCACGCATGCCACCAACAGATTCGGGTGATCGAACGCCGCCCCGGCGGCATGCGCGAGAGCGTAGCCGAGCTCGCCGCCCTCGTGGATGCTGCCCGGCGTCTGCACACTGACGTGACTCGGGATGCCACCCGGCGTCGAGAACTGCCGGCACAGCCGGTGGATACCCGCGGCATCGCGGGACACGCCCGGATACACCTCCGAGTACGTCCCCTCCAGGTACGTGGCGGCGACGAGCGCGGGACCACCGTGCCCGGGACCCGTCACATAGAGACAGTCGGTGTCGGTCCGGCGGATGAGACGGTTCAGCAGGGCGTAGATCATCGACAGACCCGGGCTGGTCCCCCAGTGCCCGAGCAGCCGGGGTTTGATGTGTTCGGGGCGCAGCGGCTCCCGCAGAAGCGTGTTGTCCTGCAGGTAGATCTGCGCGACCGTCAGGTAGTTGGCCGCCGCCCACCACCGCAGGTCCAGCTCGAGGTCGGAATCGGAATAGTGCCCGTCGGAGTCCTTCGACCCCACCTGCCGTCCATCGGTCATCCTCGACCCCTCCCCGAGAGTTCGCGAGCGTCCACGTCCTCCCGACACTAGGCGTGTTCGGGCCGCTACCGGGGCGAGTCCACGAAGAAGGGGGACCGATTTGGTCGATCCCACTACCCATGCGCTACCATTGGCCAGCCCAATCGGCACACCGGTTTTCCGGTGCGCCCCCGTAGCTCAGGGGATAGAGCGTTCGCCTCCGGAGCGAAAGGTCGCAGGTTCGAATCCTGCCGGGGGCACCACGAGAAACTGCGTCGCCTGTCGCGGCGCAGCCTTTCTCTCTGGTGCTACCAGTCTTCCCCGAGTGATCTCCTCGGGCTTTGTCGAGAGCTGCAGCCGCGCCGGCAGATGCCGCGCCCATCGATCGAACGCTGGCCTCCTCCAATGCGGGTTCCGCGGCAACAACTCTCTGCCGAAGACTCTCTCCGGCAGTGTCGACCAAGGGACACCCCTGTGCAGCAACACCGCTCTCATCCACTCACCCTCGGCGTCGTCGCGCGTTCGAGTAAGCCCGACGAACGCCGGCTCCCGATCCATCCGCTCCACTTCGACCGGATCGACCCCGATCTCCGTGGCCGCATCCATCTCGAGTACGGCTACGGCGAGCCGTTCGGTGTCTCCGACGAGCAGCTGGCCCTGTCGGTGGGCGGTCTGCGCACCCGGGAGCAGCTGATCGAGCAGTCCGACGTCCTGCTGCTGCCCAAACCTCTCGCGAAGGATCTGGCGGATCTGCGTGACGGCCAGATCCTGTGGGGGTGGCCGCACTGCGTCCAGGACACGGAGCTCACCCAGGTGGCCGTCGATCGCCACCTCACGTTGATCGCGTTCGAGGCCATGAACCACTGGAGCGTCGAGGGGTCGTTCCAGCTGCATGTCTTCCACAAGAACAACGAGCTCGCCGGATACAGCTCGGTGTTGCACGCCCTGTCGATCGCGGGTTCGACCGGCGACTACGGCCGCCGCCTCCGCGCCGTGGTCCTCGGCTTCGGTGCCACCGCCCGCGGCGCCGTGACCGCGCTGAACGCCCTGGGCATCCACGACGTCCACGTCGTCACGCAGCGCGGGGTCACCGCGGTGAGCTCCCCGATCCACTCCGCGGAGATCGTGCAGTTCGATCACGACGACGCCGATCCGCGCCGCAGCCACGTCACGACGGACGAGGGCCGGGTGCCGCTGGCCGGGTTCCTCGCCCGGCACGACATCATCGTCAACTGCGTCCTGCAGGACACGGAATCGCCGCTGACATTCCTGATCGACTCGGACGTCGAGACCCTCCTGCCCGGCAGCCTCGTCGTCGACGTGTCCTGCGACGAGGGAATGGGCTTCAGCTGGGCCCGGCCCACGTCGTTCGCCGATCCGACGTTCATGATCGGCGAGAACGTCCGCTACTACGCGGTCGATCACAGCCCGTCCTACTTGTGGAATTCGGCGACCTGGGAGATCAGCGAGGCCCTGCTCCCCCATCTGGGGACGGTCCTCGACGGACCCGCCGCCTGGGACCGCAGCGACACGATCCGGCGGGCCGTGGAGATCCGCGACGGAGTCGTGCAGAACCCCCGGATCCTGTCGTTCCAGCACCGCGCGGCGGACTACCCGCACCCGGTCGTCGCCTGATTGACGGAACGAACGGGACGCTCGTTCGATCTGACGGAACGAGCGTCCCGTTCGTCCGGGACGGTGGCGGGTTCAGGCCGGGGTGCTGCGGCGCATTTCGCGTCGGAGGATCTTCCCGCTGGCCGTCTTGGGTAGATCGTCGACGATCACGACCCGCCTCGGGGCCTTGTAGCTGGCCAGCCGCTCCCGGCAGTAGTCGACGAGGTCGTCCGTCTCGACCGTCTGCCCGGGCCGGAGGCTGACGAACGCGGCGACGGTCTCGCCGCGGTAGCTGTCCGGCTCGCCGACGACGGCGGCCTCCCGGACCGCCGGGTGCCGGTACAGCACGTCCTCGACCTCGCGGGGCCAGACCTTGAACCCGGACGCGTTGATCATGTCCTTCTTGCGATCGACGACGTACACCCAGCCCTGGGCGTCCATGAATCCCACGTCGCCGGTGAGCAACCTGCCGCCGGGCAGCGACTGTGCCGTGGCGTCCGGCTTGTTCCAGTAGGCGGGCACGACCATCGGCCCGTCGACGGCGATCTCCCCGACCTCGAGGGCGTCCAGGTCGTGCCCGTCCTCGCCGACGATCCGGATCACGGCGGAGGGAAGGGGCAGGCCGATCGCCAGCGTGCCCGACGACGGGTCGACCGGCGCCTCCAGGTTCGGCGGGACGACGACGCACGGCGCGCTGGTCTCGGTGAGCCCGTAGCCGTTGCGGATGTACTTTCCGGTCAGCTCCCGGAACCGTTCGACGATGGCGGGGGGCAGCGGGGCGCCACCGGACATCACGGCCTCCAGCGAGGCGAAGCGCTCACCGGAGAAGTCGGGGTGGGCCATCAGCGCCATGTAGGCGGTGGACGGGCCGACCATGAACACCGGCCGCTCCCGTTCGAGGGCGTCGAGCACGACCCCTGCGTCGAAGCGGTACGCGAGGATCAGCGGCGATGCCAGGTCGATCGCGGTGAGCAACTGGCACACCATGCCCGTGATGTGGAACAGCGGTGCGAGCGCGAAGATCGGCGAACCGGCGGGCTTGCTCTCGTACAGGCGCAGGATGGAACCGTTGACGGTGAGATTCCGGTGGGTGTTGGTCGCTCCCTTGGGGACTCCACTCGTTCCGGACGTGTAGGACACGAGCGCGATGTCGTCGGGGACCAGACCGGGATCGGGCACGTCGGCGCCCGCGCGCGCCCGGGCCACCTCGAGCACGTCCGGCACGCCCTCGGCGCGCGCCCGGGTCACTCCCCCGAACACCCGTGCGTCGTCCGACGTCTGGATGTCGAGTTCACTCGCGGTCAGCGCGATCCGCACACCCGCGGCGGCTGCCCGCTCCGCCACCCGATCGGCCCATGCGTTCTCGCTGCACACGATCGCGGTGACTCCGGCGTCGGTGAGGATGTGGGAGAGCTCGTCCCGGTACATCGGGTTCAGCGGGACGACGACACCGCCCGCCTTCCACGTGCCGAGCAACGCCAGCACGAACTGCGGGATGTTCTGCAGGTAGATCGCGAGCCGGTTGCCCTTCGCGAACCCGTTCTCCGCGAGGTAGGCGGCCACACCGTCGCTGAGTTCGTCGACCTCGCGGTAGTCGAGGGTGCCGCCGAGGTAGCGGATGGCCGGCCCGTCCGGGGCGGATTCGACCGCGGCCGAGAACATGTCGAGCGCTGTCCGCGCGGGAATCTCCCCTACGGAACGCGTGCTCTCGTCGTACCGGTCCATCCAGGGCCTGTCGTCGTACCAGCTCATCGCCGCCGTACCGCCTCTCGCTCGTTCGGTGTCCCGACTGTCTGACGTGTTGTTCAGCGTGTTCCCGAGATCCCGCCGTCGACGGGAACGACGGTGCCGGTGAGGTAGGCCCCGGCACGCGAGGAGAGGAAGATGGCGGTGCCCGCGACATCTTCCGGTGTGCCGACCCGGCCGAGCGGCACCGATCCCTCGACCGCATCCTTGCGCTCCGGGTCGTCGAGGATGAATGCCATCATCTTGCTCGGAAACGGTCCGGGGGCAATGGCATTGACGGTGATCCGCTCGGCGGCCAGCGTCGCTGCGAGCTTGCGGGTGAGCATGTGGACCGCGGCCTTGCTCGCCCCGTACGAGAAGTTCTCGCTACCCGACACCACGAGTCCGTCGATCGATCCGATGTTGATCACCCGGGCGGGGTCATCGTCCGTCGCCGCGGCCCGCAGACTCGGCAGCAACGCCTGCGTGAGCATGAACACGCCCTTGACGTTGATGTCGAAGATCTTGTCGAAACCGGCTGCGGGGAAATCGTCGACCGGCGCACCCCACGTCGCTCCGGCGTTGTTCACCAGGACGTCCAGCCGGGGCGATACCTCGGCGACCCGCGCCACGAGGCTCTCGATCCCTTCGTCGGTGGACAGGTCGGCGGGGTGTGCGTGACACGTCCCCGGCCCGGTCGCGGACAGTTCGGCCGCGGCCTTCTCGCACGCCTCGGCCTTGCGGGCGGAGATGATCACGGTCGCCCCGGCCTCGACGAATCCCTGCGCGATCATCCGGCCGATTCCCCGCGAACCTCCGGTGACCACCACGGTCTTGCCCGCGACGTCGAACAGTGAACCCATGTCCATGTGCGTTCCCTTCAGGGTTGGAAGACGAGGCGGCCGACGGTGCTGCCGTCACCGAGCCGGCCGATGCCGTCGGCCACGTCCGCGAGCGAGAGCCGCTCGCTGATGAGCGGTTTGATCGCACCGGAGTCGGCGAGGCGGGTCAGCTCCTGGTGGCAGTCGGCGATCGCCTGCTGGTTGTACTGCTTGTACAGACCCCAGTGCAGTCCGATGATCGAGTAGTTCTTGATCAGGGCGTGATTGAGGCCGGGTGTCGGGATGGTGCCGCCTGCGAAGCCGATGATCAGGATCCGGCCTTCGAAAGCGATGCACTTGGTGGACTTCGCGTAGGCGTCGCCGCCGACCGGGTCGTAGACGACGTCCGCGCCGTGTCCGCCGGTGAATTCCTTGACCAGCGGAACGAAATCGTCGGTGTGCCGGTCGATCACCAGATCCGCCCCCAGCCGGCGGCAGTACTCGACCTTGTCGGCGCCTCCGACGACGCCGATCACCTTCGCTCCGGCAGCCTTGCCCAATTGCACTGCGGCGCTGCCCACTCCGCCCGCGGCGGCATGGACGAGCAGCGTCTCCCCCGGCTTCAGCTGGGTGCGCCGGTGCAGTGCGAACCAGCTCGTCTGGTAGCCGATGCTCAACGCCGACGCCTCGGCGTCGTCGAGCGTGGACGGGGCGGCGAACGTGTTGGCCTCGTCCATCACGGCCAGCTGGGCGAATCCGCCGCCGGGCAGGTTGGGGTTGCCGATCACCCGGTCGCCGACGGCGAAGCGGGTCACGCCGTCCCCGGCCGCCACCACTTCGCCGCACAGCTCGACTCCGGGTGTGAACGGCAGCGGCGGCTTGATCTGGTACTCGCCGCGGCACAGCAGCACGTCGGGGAAGTTCGCCGGTGCGGCGAGAACCTTCACCAGCACCTGGCCGGGGCCTGCCGTCGGGTCCGGGACCTCCTCGAGTTGCAGCGCGGTGCGCGGCTCGCCGAGTTCGTGGACACGCCATGCCTTCATGGATTGCTTCCTGACTGTCGGTGATGGAGCTCGGGTTACGCGGGCAGGTCGATCAGGTCGGCCAGGCGCGCACGGTGACGGTAGGCGGTGCCGAACGCGAGCTGATCGCTCTTTGCCCTCTTCAGATACAGGTGTGCGGGGTATTCCCACGTCATACCGATCCCGCCGTGTAATTGGACGCACTCCTCGGCGGCGTGGACGGCGACGTCGCTGCAGTACGCCTGCGCGACGGCAGCGGCGACCTCGGCGTCCGCGTCGCCCCGGGCTGCGGTGTCCGCGGCGTAGCGGGCGGCGGCGGCCGCGGAGGTGACCTCGAGCCACAGGTCGGCGAGGCGGTGCTTGATCGCCTGGAACGAGCCGACGGCGCGGCCGAACTGGGTTCGCTCCTTGACGTACGCCAGGGTCGTCTCGAAGCACCACTGCGCGAGTCCGAGTTGCTCGGAGGCGAGAAGTGCGGCACCGACGACGAGGGCCTCACGGACCGCCGCCGCGGCGTTGCCGTCGTCGATGCGGGTGGACGCGGCGGCGTCGAACACGACATCCGACAGCGGCCGGGTCATGTCGAGCGCGAGCACGGGCGTGACCGTGACGCCCGCGGTGCCGGCGGGCACCGTGTGCAGTTCGAGTCCACCGGGACCCTCCACGGGCACGATCAGGATGTCGGCCTCCGAGACGCCCGCGACACTGGTCACGGTGCCGGTCAGGGCGTCGCCCGCCCGGCGCACGGTCGGGGTGAACCGCCCCGGTGCGGTCGCGAGCCCGACCGTGAGTGCACCGGTGGTCGTCCCGTCGGCGAGTGCGCCGACCGTTCCTGTGTCTCCCGCCTTCAGCAGGGCGACCGTCGCGAGCACGGCGCTGGAAAGGTACGGGACGGGCGCGACGGCACGTCCGATCTCCTCCATGACCACTCCGGCCTCACGTGCGCCGGCGCCGGCGCCGCCCAGGTCCTCGGGGACGAGCAGGCCCGCCAGTCCGAGTTCGACGGCGAGGGATTTCCACACACCGGAGAAGTCGGCGGGTGCCCGGTCGTACGCCCCGACCACCAGTTCCGGTGGGCAGCGGTCCGCGAGGAGGCGGCGGACGGAGTCGCGCAGGGCGTCTTCCGTGTCGGAGTACAGCAGATCTGCGGTGCTCATCGGGGCAGGTCCTTCCAGGCGATGTCCTTGTCGACGCGGTGCTCCGGCGGGAGGCCGAGGACGCGTTCTGCGATGACGTTGCGCAGGATCTCGGACGTGCCGCCCTCGATCGAGTTGCCTTTCGCGCGCAGGTACCGGTAGCCGGGTTCACGGCCGGTGAAGTCGACCTTGTCGGGTCGGCGCATGGTCCAGTCGTCGTACCGCAGCCCGGCCTCGCCGTGGAGTTCGATGTCGAAACCCGAAATGGTCTGCGCGAGCCGGGCGAAGGCCAGCTTCAGGCCGGATCCCTCCGGGCCGGGTTGCCCGGCCTCGAGTTGCTGCCGCAGGCGTTCCCCGGTCAGCCGGGCGACCTCCGCTTCGACCCACAGCCGGAGCAGTTCGTCGTGCATCGCGGGGTCGCGGAGTTCGGGTTGCTCGCGCCAGGCCTGGGCCACCGGTCCGATCATGCCGCTCTCGCGGGCGGCCGCGGAACCGCCGATCGCGACGCGCTCGTTGTTGAGGGTCGCGGTGGCCACCCGCCAGCCCTGCCCCTCGTCACCGAGCCGATCGGTATCGGGAATGTGGACGTCGGTGAGGAACACTTCGTTGAACTCGGCCTCACCGGTGATCTGCCGCAACGGCCGGACGTCGATACCGGGATCGCTCATGTCGCACAGGAAGTAGGTGAGCCCGGCGTGCTTGGGCACCGTCGGATCCGTCCGGGCCACGAGGATCGCCATCTGCGCGTTCTGCGCCCCCGACGTCCACACCTTCTGCCCGTTGACCGTCCAGCCGTCACCCTCACGGACGGCTCGCGTCGCGACCGCGGCCAGGTCGGAGCCCGCCCCCGGTTCGCTGAACAACTGGCAGTAGATGTGCTCGCTGGTGAAGATCGGCCGCAGGTACTTCTGCTGCTGTTCCTCGGTGCCGAACGCGGCGATGGTCGGCGCGGCCATGCCCAATCCGATCCCGTTGCGGCCCTTCGCCGGACCGGGCGCTCCGGCGGCGGCGAGTTCGGCGTCGACCTGCGCCTGGAAGCTCTGCGGCAGACCGAGCCCGCCGCGACCCGGCGGGAAGTGGACCCACGCGAGGCCGGCGTCGAATCGGGCTCCGAGGAACCCGGCCGGGTCCGACAGGTCGTTCCGTTCGACGAGGGTCGCGACGCGATCGCCGAGCTCGCGTACGATCGCCTGTTCGTCAGTGGTCATGTTCCTCAGTCCTTCGGTCCGCCGGCCACGTAGATCACTTGCCCGGACACGAATCCGGCTCCCTCACTCGCCAGGAACGACGCCGTGTTGGCGATGTCCTCGGGCTGCCCGACGCGGTTCACCGGGATCTGCGACGCCGCCGCCTTCTTGAAGTCCTCGAAGCCGACACCCACCCGCTCGGCGGTGGCGGCGGTCATCTCGGTCTCGATGAAGCCGGGGGCGATCGCGTTCGCGGTGACACCGAACTTGCCCAGTTCTATGGCGAGTGTCTTGGTGAAGCCCTGCATGCCGGCCTTGGCGGCCGAGTAGTTGACCTGCCCGCGGTTACCGAGCGCCGAGGTGCTGGACAGGTTCACGATGCGCCCGAACCCGGCGTCGACCATGTGCTGCTGCACGGCCCGCGACATCAGGAACGCACCGCGCAGGTGCACGTTCATGACCGCGTCCCAGTCGTCGACGGTCATCTTGAACAGCAGGTTGTCGCGGGTGATTCCGGCGTTGTTGATCAGGATCGTCGGGGCACCGAGTTCGTTCGCCACCCGCTCGACTGCCGCAGTCACCGACGCCTCGTCGGCGACGTTCGCGCCCACGGCGAGTGCCCGGCCCCCGGTCGACTCGATGGCGTCGACGGTTGCCGCGCAGGCGGACTCGTCGAGGTCGAGCACGGCCACCGCATACCCGTCGCTCGCCAGTTTCTTCGCCACCGCGGCACCGATGCCCCGTGCCGCGCCGGTGACGATTGCCGTTCTCTTCATGAAGTTCTCCATCGTCGTTCGATCAGATTCCGGCCCGGGCGGCGATGTCGCACGCCTTGGCCACGAGGTCGTCGATGCGCTCGACGGTCGGGGTGCCGGCCGCCGCCTTGTTCTGCGGTTCGTCCCGTGCACGGCGCATGACACCCTCCGCGATGACCGCGACCTTCCACAAGCCGAGGACGTGCCAGAACGCCAGGGCTTGCGGGTCGCGCCCGGTTTCGTCGAGGTACACCCCGGCGATCTCCACCCGGTCCGGGAAACCGTCGAGGGTGGACGCCGGGAAGTCGCCGCCGGTGGTCTCGCCCGGCTCCGGCCAGTACGCGAGCAGGCTGCCGACGTCGGCGAGCGGGTCGCCGAGGGTGCACAACTCCCAGTCCAGGGCCGCGGTCACCTCCCCGGTCTCGTGGGACGTGATGACATTGCGCAGGTGGAAGTCGCCGTGCACCAGTGTCAGTTCCCGCTGCTCCGGGACCGAGGCGGCGAGCCGCCGTGTCAGGTCGTCGAGGGCGGGCAGCTCGCGGGTCTTCGATTTCTCCCATTGACCCGACCACCGTTTGAGCTGACGTTGCGCGTACGGCTTGTGGCTGGCCAGGTCGGTCAACCCGGTCCGGTCGAGGTCCACCGCGTGGATCTTCGCCAGCGTTCGCGGCAGCGACAGACCGATCGCCCGGCGACGTTCCGGGGTCAGGGACTCCGCGATCGACATGCGGTCGACGACCTGGCCGTCGACGAACTCCATCAGGAGCAGCGGTACCTCGGTCACCCCCGGGTCGTCGGTGAGCCCGAAGACCCGAGGGGTGGGCACCGCGGTGTCCTCGAGGGCAGAGAGGATCCGCGCCTCGCGGGCGACGTCGTGGGCCGACGCCAGCAGGTGTCCGAGGGGTGGGCGCCGGAGCACCCATCTGCCACCCGCCCGGTCCTGGACCAGGTAGGTGAGGTTCGACTGGCCGAGGCCGATCCGGTCGAAGGTCAACGGTCCGGCACTGTCGATGCCGAGCGTGCCGAACCAGCGGCCCACGGCCTCGGTGTCGATGCCGACGACGTCCACGCTAGACACCGAGCTGGGCCCCCTGCCGGAACGGGACGGCGTCGCCGAGCAGTTGACCGCCGTCGATCACCATGGTCTCGCCGGTGATCCAGCTCGCGGCGTCGGAGACGAGGAACGCGACCGCGGACGCGATGTCCTCGGGTTCGCCGATCCGCCCCATCGCCGTGGACGCCGACACGGCCTGCTCGTGTTCCTTCCAGAGCGCCTCGGCGAGCTTGGTCCGCACCACACCCGGGGCGACGGCGTTGACCCGCACCTTCGGTGAGAGTTCCAGTGCCAGTTGCTTGGTGACGTGGATCAGGGCGGCTTTGGACGCGTTGTACAGGCCGATGTTCGCCTCGAACGCCATGCCGCCGATGGAGGCGGTGTTGACCACGGCTCCGCCGTGCTCACCCATCCACGCCTTCGTGGCGAGTCCCGTCCACAGCACCGGCGCCCACAGGTTCACGTCGAAGGTCTTGGCGAATCGCGCGTGGTCCTGGTCGATGATCGGCCCGAACGAAGGGTTCGTTCCCGCATTGTTGACCAGGATGTCCAGGCTGCCGAAACGCTCGAGGGTGACGTCGACGCAGCGCCGGGCGGCCTCTTCGTCGACGGCGTGGGCGGCGACTCCGATCGCGGTGCCCCCGACCTGGGCCGCGGCGGCGTCGGCCGATTCCTGGGACCGCGAGGTGAGCACCACGTTGCCACCCGCGGCCGCGATGGCCTGGGCGACGGCCAGGCCGATGCCCCGCGAGGCGCCGGTGACGATCGCGGTGCGTCCGGTGAGGTCGAGTCCGGCCATGTCAGCTCACCGCAACCTTGTGTCCGTTGGTGGAGGCGCTGACGGCGGTGTCGCGGTACAGCCGGAGTTCCTGCCGCGCGATGGCGCGCTTGTGGACCTCGTCGGGACCGTCCGCCAGGCGCAGCGTGCGCAGGTGCGCCCAGGCCATGGCGAGGGGGAAGTCGTCGGTGACGCCGGCCCCACCGTGCACCTGAATCGCCCGATCCACAATCTTCAACGCAATATTCGGAGCCGCCACCTTGATCGCCGCGATCTCCGTCCGCGCCTCCTTGTTGCCCACCGTATCCATCAGATACGCCGCCTTCAGCGTCAACAACCGGATCATCTCGATCTCGATCCGCGCCTCCGCAATCCAATCCTGAATATTCGCATTCTCACTGACCGGCTTGCCGAACGTCACCCGCGACGACGCCCGACGACACATCAACTCCAACGCACGCTCCGCCATCCCGATCGCCCGCATGCAGTGGTGAATCCGCCCCGGACCCAACCGCGCCTGCGAAATCGCGAAACCCTCCCCCTCCCCCTTCAGCACATCCGCCACCGGCACCCGCACATCCGCGAAATCGATCTCCGCATGCCCCTCACGATCCTGATACCCGAACACCGGCAACCCCCGCATCACCGTCACCCCCGGCGCATCGATCGGCACCACCATCATCGACTGCTGCCGATGCGGCGCCGCCGACGGATCCGTCTTCCCCATCACGATCAACACCCGGCAATTACGATGCAACGCATTCGACGCGAACCACTTCCGGCCGTTGAGCACATACTCCTCACCGTCCCGGACCATCGACAACTCCACATTCGTCGCATCCGAACTCGCCACCGCCGGCTCCGTCATCGCGAACGCCGACGCCATCGTCCCCTCCAGCAACGGCCTCAGATACTTCTCCTTGTGCTCGGCCGTACCGAACAACTCGAGCACCTCCATGTTGCCCGTATCCGGCGCATTGCAATTACACGCCTCCGACGCAATATGACTGCGCCCCATGATCTCCGCCAACGGCGCATACTCGAGATTCGTCAACCCCGCACCCGTCCCCGGATGCGGATGGAACAAATTCCACAACCCCCGACGCCGCGCCTCCGCCTTCAACTCCTCCAACACCGGCGGCTGGAAATGCGGATCACCCGACTCCCGCATCTGCTCCTCGTACACCGCCTCCGCCGGATACACATGCGAATCCATGAACTCCAGCAGATCGGTCTGCAACTGCTGGGCGCGATCCGAGATGTCAAACAGGGACATGGGAACTCCTGACGGGTAGTGAGGGAAACGTGGGTGTGCGCTTGTCGAGGTGACTCTGTACGCCCTCGACGAGATCGGCCCCGCGGAACGCCTGCAACATCAGGCCTTCCGCCCGGGCCACGGACTCGGCGTAGGTGCCGTCCGCATCGTTCTGTATTTGGTCCTTGATGACGGCCATCGACGTCGGGGAGCAGTGCGTCGACAACTGCTCCGCATAGGCGACCGCGGCGTCGACGACCGAACCGTCCGGCGCGAGGTGGTCGACGAGTCCGATGCGCAGTGCCTCCTCGGCGTCCACCACGCGGCTCGACAGCAGCAGGTCGGTGGCCCGGCTGCGTCCCACGAGCCGGGGCAGCAGCCAGGAGATGCCGTATTCGGCGATCAGCCCCCGCTTGGCGAAGGCGGTCGTGAACCGGGCGGACGCGGAGGCGAACCGGACGTCGCAGTAGAGGGCCTCCACCATTCCGAGCCCGGCGGCGACCCCGTTGATCGCCCCGATCAGCGGCTTGCGCAGCGTCGCGGGAAGGTCGCGGGGGCGCGGCCGGAGGAGGTCCGCTTCGGAGACGTCACCGACGGCCTGCAGGCGTCCGAGGTCGGCGCCGGCGCAGAACCCGCGCCCGGCTCCGGTCACGACGATCGCGCGTACGCCGGGGTCGTCCTCGGCGTCGCTCAGCAGCGTGAAGTACCGGTCCTCGAGGTCGTCGGTCCAGGCGTTCAGCTTGTCCGGCCGGTTGAAAGTCAGCACCAGGACCGGTCCGCGCCGCTCGGCGAGGACCAGGTCCGCGTGCACGGGTGTCACGCGTGCTCCAGCAGCGAACTCTGGTAGCGGCGCATCCCGCGCAGCCAGCGGTCGTAGTCGGACCCCTTCTGCCGGTACATGGCGAGGACGCTCTCGTGGGGCAGGATCAGGAACGTCTCCCGGTCCACGGCGTCGAGCACGATGTCGGCGACCTGCTCCGGCTGCAGCACGTCGCCTGCCGAGACGACGGCCCGGGTGGCAGCGACACCGAGTGGATCACCCGAGTTCTCGCCGGAGCGCATCAACTTCGTCTCGACTCCCATCGGGCAGAGGCAGCTGACCCGGACTCCGTTGTCCCCGTAGGTGACCGACAGCCACTCGGAGAACGCGACGGCCGCATGCTTGGTGACCGCGTAGGTGGCCGAGCCGATCTGGGTGAGGAGCCCGGCCGCGGACGCGGTCGACACGAAGTACCCCTCGCCCCGCTCGACCCACTTCGGCACGAGTTGCCGGGCGGCGCGGACGTGGGCGCGGACGTTGACGTCGATCGCGAGATCCCAGCCGGCGTCGTCGGCGTCGAGACCGGGTGCTCCCGCGATGCCGGCGTTGGCGAAGTAGAGATCGACCGGGCCGAACTCGGTCTCGGCGCGGTCGATGATGCGCCGGATCTGGTCGGTGTCCGCGACATCGGCGCCTTCGGCGAGGGCAGTTCCGGGGTGGCGTGCGTTGATTCCGTCCGCAACCGCGGCGGCTGCGTTCGGGTCGAGATCGGCGACCAGCACCTTGGCACCCTGGTCGGCGAGACGGTCTGCGATCGCCCCGCCGATACCGCCTCCACCGCCGGTCACGATGGCGACCTTCTGTGCAACCTTCACGAGGTGTCCTCTCCTTCGCCGTGCGTTGTGACTCGCGTCTCTCTTTTGTATAGTTGAATCCGTCGTCAAGTTCAAGTGTTGGAGTTCGACGAACACCTCGAAGTTCGATGCAGCCAACGTGACACATCCAGGCCCTGCACCACCCGGAATTGAGGGAGACAGATGACCGACACCACCGCACTGCCCGTTCGCCCCGCGAGCTTCGACGAGCTCACGGCGTTGATCGGCAAGGAGCTGGGCCCCACCGACTGGCACGACGTCACCCAGGAACGCGTCAACGCCTTCGCCGATGCGACCGGCGACCACCAGTGGATCCATATCGATCCCGAGCGCGCCGCCGCCAGCCCACTCGGCGGCACCATCGCGCACGGGTTGTACAGCCTGTCCCTCGGACCGGCACTGTCGTCGACCCTGCTGCGGTTCGACGGGTTCGCCCACAGCCTGAACTACGGCTACAACAAGGTCCGTTTCCCCGCGCCGGTGCCGGTGGGTTCACGCATCCGGATGCGTGCCACCGTGCAGTCCGCGGAACAGGTCGGAGGCGGCATCCAGGTGACCATGAGCCAGGTCGTCGAGCGCGAGGGCTCCGACAAGCCGGTGGTCGTGTCCGAATCCGTCGCCCGCGTCGTCGAGGCCGGATAACCGCCCGTGCCGTCGAGGCCGAAAATCCTGTACCGCGTCGGAGGTTGACGACATGGCAAATGTGATCGATCCGGTGTCCCGCCACGCGGACGCCACTCCCGACAACATCGCATTGCGGGGCGCGGAGAGCACCCTGACGTACGGGCAGTTGCGCGACGCGAGCACCCGGTATGCGGGGGCACTCACCGAAGCGGGCCTGTCCCCCGGCGACAGAATCCTCCTGGCCGCACCCTCCGTGCCCGAGTTCGTGGTGGCGTATCTGGGAATTCAGGCGGCGGGGTGCGTCGTGGTCCCGGTGAACACGATGTCCACCCGGCCCGAGACCGAATACGTCCTCGCCGACGCCGGCGCCGCGCTCGCCATCGTGTGGCACGAGCTCGGGCCGGCGATCGGCGACGCCGCGTCAGGGTTGGGCATCCCCGTCTGGGCGCTCGCACCCGACGCCGCGGCATCGGACGCCGAGCCGGTCCCCGTCGCCGCGCGGGACCGCGACGACACCGCCGCGATCCTCTACACGTCCGGCACCACCGGGCGGCCGAAGGGCGCGGAACTGACGGTCGGGAACCTACTGTCCGGCGGTGAGATCGGCGCCGAATGCAGTCGCGGTTCGAGTGACGACCGGACGGGCACCGGGCTTCCGCTGTTCCACGTCTTCGGTCAGGCCTCGGTCATGATGGCGACGTTCACGGGCGGTGGGTCGTTGTCGCTGCTGGCGAGGTTCGACCCGGCCGCGATGCTCGCACTCCTGCGACGCGACCGGCTCACGATCATGGCCGGCGTGCCGACGATGTGGAACGCGATGCTACACGCCGCGGACGGCGCCGACTCGCAGGACTTCACGCAGCTCCGCATCGCCATCTCCGGAGGCGCATCGTTGCCGGGTGAAGTGGCCCGCGAGTTCGAGTCCCGCTTCGGGTGCACCATCCTCGAGGGATACGGGCTCACCGAGACCACCGCATTCGGGACGTTCAACGACATCGACCGCGGCGGCAAGATCGGCTACACCGGGCGCGCGGTGCCACGGCTGGAGGTCCAGGTGCGGGACCACGACAACGTCGCCTGCCCTCCCGGCACCGTCGGCGAGGTGTTCGTGAAGGGGGCGACCGTGATGAAGGGCTACTGGAACCGACCGTCCGACACCGCGGCCGTCCTGGACCCGGACGGGTGGCTGCGTACCGGGGATCTGGGCGAGATCGACGCGGACGGGGACCTCCGCATCGTCGATCGGGTGAAGGACCTCATCATCCGCGGCGGCTACAACGTGTACCCGAGTGAAGTCGAGGAGGTGCTGTACACACACCCCGACATCCTCGAGGCCGCCGTCGTGGGTGTTCCCGACGATCACTACGGCGAGGAGGTGGCCGCTGTGGTGGCCACCGTCCCCGGTTCCGGTCTGGACGGCGGCGAGCTGACCAGCTGGGCGCGGGAACGACTGTCCGCATACAAGATTCCCCGGATCGTCGCGATCGTCGACTCCCTCCCGAAGGGGTCGACGGGAAAGATCCTCAAGCGGTCGATCGACCGGACAGCACTGAAGAACGACGCACTGACCGCAGAAGTACCCGAAAGGTGAACACCGTGACATCCGTGAACAGGCAGGTCCGACTGGCGAAGCGCCCGGTCGGCCGACCCGACGACTCCACCTGGGAGATCACGTCGGAACCGATCCCCGAACCCGCGGACGGCGAATTCACCGTGAAGGTGAACTACGTGTCCCTCGATCCCGCGATGCGCGGATGGCTCGACGACGTGAAGTCGTACGTGCCGCCGGTGGCGATCGGTGAGGTGATGCGCACCCACGCCGTCGGCCGGGTGGTGGCGTCGAAGAACGCGAAGTTCCCGGAGGGACAGCTCGTCTCCGGGCAGTTCGGCGTGCAGGAGTTCGCGATCTCCGACGGCCGCGGCGCTCTCGCCGTGGACGAGTCGCTCGCCCCGGCGCCGACGTGGCTGGGCGCGCTCGGGTTCCCCGGAATGACCGCCTACTTCGGCCTGACGGACGTCGGCAAGCTGGAGAAGGGCGACACCGTGCTCATCTCGGGAGCGGCGGGGGCGGTCGGGAGCATCGCCGGCCAGATCGCCAAGCTGAAGGGCGCCACGGTGATCGGCATCGCCGGCGGTCCCGAGAAGTGCGCGTGGCTGACCGAGGATCTGGGGTTCGACGCGGCGATCGACTACAAGGCGGGATCGGTCGGTAAGGCCCTGCGCGCCGCCGCACCGGAC
Source organism: Rhodococcus wratislaviensis (assembly GCF_900455735.1). GTDB lineage: Bacteria > Actinomycetota > Actinomycetes > Mycobacteriales > Mycobacteriaceae > Rhodococcus_F > Rhodococcus_F wratislaviensis. The sequence goes on from NZ_UAUI01000001.1 coordinate 1,127,952, forward strand.
GGAATCGACATCTACTTCGACAACGTCGGCGGCGAGATCCTCGACGCCGCACTCGGCCGGCTCCGCAAGAACGCCCGGGTCGCGCTGTGCGGCGCGATCTCCGGATACAACGCCACCGACCCGCAGCCCGGCCCGTCCCGGTACCTGTCGCTACTGGTCAACCGGGCGTCGATGACCGGGTTCATCGTGTTCGACTACCTCGACCGGTTCCCCGAGGGCATGGAGGCGATGTCGGAGTGGATCCGCGCCGGTGAGATCGTGACCCGCGAACAGGTCGAGACCGGGGGCGTCGAAGCCTTCGGCCGCACACTCAATCTGCTGTTCGACGGCGCCAACACCGGAAAACTCGTGCTGGAGATCGGCAACCACTGACAGCACGCCCGGAGGGCTCGATGCGGCCGTCACCGTACTACGGTGGCGGCCGTACCCGTGCGACGACGAGATGACGAGGTAGGCCATGCGCGCGATCACCATTTCACGCTTCGGCGAGGTTGACGTCCTGGAGACGGCAGACCTCCCTGTCCCCGATCCGGGGCCCGGCCAGGTGAGTATCGACGTCTCGCACGCCGCGGTCGGGTTGGCGGACATCCTCATGCGTCGTGGTGAGTTCGGCGGGGCACCACCGATCGTGCCGGGCCTCGAGGTGGCGGGAACGGTGCGGGAAGTCGGTGCCGGAGTGCATCATCTGCGGGTCGGCCAGCCCGTGGTGACGCTCTCTCGCCCCACCGCGGGCGGCTACGCGGAGGTGTCGGTGGCCGATGCGGCCATCACGATCCCGCTCGATGCCGTCGACCCTCGCCTCGATGCCGCCGAGGCGGTGGCGGTGGTCCCGAACACCACCACGGCGCTGCTGTCACTGGAACTCGTGGGCAATGTCGGTCCGGGAAGCCAGGTGCTGATCCACGGCGCCGCAGGGGCCCTCTCGGGCATCACCGCACAGGTGGCCCGTCATCTCGGCGCCGCGCAGGTGCTGGGCACGGTTCGGTCGTCCCGGCGTGCGGCGGAGGCCGAGCGGTACGGATACGACCTCGTGGTGTCGAGCAACGGATTTCGCAGCGCGCTGTCGGACGCGGGCATCGATTCGGTGGACATCGTGGTGGACCCGGTCGGCGGCCGGTTGCGTGCCGAGAGCCTCGAGGTGCTCGCACCGCTGGGCCGGCTTCTCGCCGTGGGCAATGCGAGTGGAGAGGACGACGTGCGGATCGGTGCCAACGAGTTGTGGCTCGCCAACCGCGCCGTCCTGGGTTTCAACGTCGGCGGACTGCTGATGCAGGATCCGACCGCCGCCGAGGCCGCCGCGCGCCGCGCGATCGAATGGGCGGCCGCGGGCACGGTGAACATGCCGCACACCACGCTGCCGCTGGCGCAGGCCGCCGAGGCGCACCGCCTGCTCGAATCCGGGGACTGCGAGGGCCGGATCGTGCTGACGGTGCCGAACTGACAGCTGTGGGGTGGCTGGATCCCAGCCACCCCACGCCGCCCCGTGGAGTCGGCTAGTAGAACTGGGCGCCGGGAACGGCGGTGGGATCGTTCCGGACTTCGGCGGTGTTGGTCTCGCGGAGTTTCCACGCGCAGAGGAACGTGACCAGTCCCATCAGCGCGACGAAGACGGCGACGAACGTGGTGGTTCCGGTCTTGGCGATCAGCGCCGTCATGATGAACGGCGTGCCGCCGCTGACCGTGATCGCCGCCAGCTGGTACGCGAGCGACGCGGCCGAGTACCGGACGTTGGGAGCGAACAGTTCACCCATGTACGCGGCGATCGGGCCATAGGTCATCGACTGGAAGACGCTGCCGACCGTGACGGCGATGAAGAACAGCAGCAGGTTCCGGGTGTTGATCAGCCAGAAGTACGGGAACGCCCACACGATGATCATCGCCGCGCCGATCAGGATCATCGGCCTGCGCCCGATCTTGTCGGACATGTGCCCGGACCACAGCACGACACCGACCGTGAGCGCGGCGCTGAGCAGCGAGATCGCGAGCAGGTCGTTCCGCTTCATACCCAGTTCCGCGGTGCCGTAGCTGAGCACGCCGGCAATGGAGATGTAGAACAGGGAGTTGGTGGCCGCCAGCAGGCCGCAGCCGAGCAGGATCTTGCGCCAGTGCTCCTGGATCGCCTGAGTCAGCGGTGCGCGGACGACGGTCTTGTTCTTCTTCTGCGCCTCCTCCTGCAGGTCCCGGAATTCGGGGGTATCCTCGACCTTGGTCTGGATGTACAGCACGACCGGGAACAGGAGTGCGCTCGCGAAGAACGGGATCCGCCAGCCCCAGTCGAGGAACGCCTCGTTCGAGATCGCCGCGGTGGCGCCGAGGAACACGAGGTTGCCGAGCAGGACGCCGAAGGAGACGCCCATCTGGCCGAAGGTCCCGGAGAATCCCCTGCGCTTCGGGCTCGCCGATTCGGTCAGCAGGAGGACGATCCCACCCCATTGACCACCGCACGCGAGGCCCTGGACGAACCGCAGGGTCACCAGCAGGATCGGGGCCGCGACGCCGATGGTCGCGGCGCCCGGAAGGCAGCCGATGAGGAACGTCGCCAGTCCCATGAACAGCAGGCAGGTGACGACGGCCGGCTTGCGGCCGTACTTGTCACCGAAGTGACCGGCGACGAGGCCGCCGAGTGGGCGTGCGACGAAGCCCGCCCAGAAGGTGCTGAACGAGAGCAGGGTGCCCATCAACGCCGACGAGTCGGGGAAGAAGACGTGCGGAAAGACCAGTGCCGCAGCGGTTCCGTACAGGAAGAAGTCGTACCACTCGATCGAACTGCCGACGAGTCCCGCCGCAAGCAGTTTCCGATGCGCACGCGTGCGCGAGACGGCTGTGTCGCCGGCTGCGTCCTTACTCGGCTGCACCGCGGATGTAGTCATCCGATCACTCCTCGAGATAGGTCTTCGTATGGGTGTGGGAATGAGATTTTTCAGAACATGACGCCAACTTCAAGTCAGTGAGCGCTTGCTTAGTGTGTTTGAATAGCTGTGTGATGTCAATCACTCGAGGGGATTGATCTTGCCGAATCCCGCCGGTGCGGACGAAGCTCGAAACGGCGGAGAGGACCACCGATGACCGAACTGCGAGACGACGTGTCCGCGGCCGAGGAGCCGAGCCCTGGTCCGCCGACATCCGAGGAACGCCTGCTCCGCGCGGCGACGACACTGTTCTCCGACAAGGGTTTCGAAGCCACCCGCACGAGGGACATCTCCACCATGGCCGGGATGAGCCCCTCCGCGATGTACGTGCACTTCCCCTCCAAGGAGGATCTGCTGTTCCAGCTCGTCCGCCGGTCGAACGAGCGAGCGCTCGAGCTGGTGCTGAACGCCGTGGCGCCGTTCACCGACCCCATCGACCGCGTCCGGGCACTGGTCCGCGAATTCAGCATCATGCACGCCCGGAACTTCCGGCGCGCGCGCATCGCCCAGTACGAGAGCAGGCATCTCGCCCCCGACCACCGCGAGGTGGTCGCCGAGACCCGGCTCCAGATCCGGGTCGCGGCGATCCGAGAGGTGCAGAACGGGATCGATCAGGGGGTGTTCCTGATCCCCGACCCCCGCGTCGCGGTCCTGGCGATCATGTCGCTCGCGGTGGACATCTGCCGGTGGTACAGCCCCGACGGCGAATTCACACCGGAAGAGCTGGGCGACATCAACGCCGACCTCGTTCTGCGCATCCTCCACGCACCCGGCTACTGACAGCTCCTCACACGCGGTCGGGGACGCGCAGCGCGTTCGTCCACATCCGCGCGAGTCCGGCGGTCAACTGCTCGAACGTGAGCGATCGCCGCTCGCTCGGCGGTCCGACGAAATAGCTGTAGGCCATCCTTCCGACCATGGCGGACAACGCCTTCGACGTCAGCATCGGATCGAGCGACGCGTCGGCGAGACCGCGGTCCTGCAGATCGGCGATCGCCCGCGCGTTGCGGCGGTAGAACGTCTCGTCCCGCGAGCGTTCGAGTTCACGGAAGGCGGGGTCGACGTGCGCGACCTGCTCGAGCAGGGCCAGCAGTCGCGCATTCCGGCGGCACGCGTGCAGGTAGGCCCGAATGCTCGCCTCCACGACCGCGTGCACGTCGCCTTCGTCCGCGACCCGTCCCATGCCGGGATGCAGCAGATCGTTCTGCGTGACCTCGACGACCGCCGCGAACACCTCCTCCTTGTTCGTGAAGTAGGTGTAGAACGATCCGGTCGAGAGTCCGGCCTCCTTGCTGATGTCGACGAGACGGGCGTCGAGGTACCCCTCGCGCTCGAACACCACCCGGGCCGCGGCGACGAGACGATCGCGGGTGCGGACGCCCCGGGCCGTGACCGGCGGCGTGGGTGCGATTCGCGGGCGCGACATGTCAGTAGGTGTCGACGTTCTCGAAGTATCGCCGAGGCACCTCGACGAGCATCTCGGTGATCATCTTCTCGGTGACACCCCGCTCGCGGACGTACGGCAGCACGTCGTTCTCGATGTGCAGGTAGTGCCACTGCGGGAGTGCGGCCATCAGGTTGGGGTCGATCCAGTCGATGTAACAGGAGGCGTCCTGAGACAGGACCATCTGCCCCGCGAATCCCCGGCGGCACATCTCGACGAGCGTGTCGGCGCGGGCCTCGAACGTCGTCTCGAGATTGATCCCGAACCGGTCCATCCCGAGGACGAAGCCCGCCTCGGCAAGGCTGGTCAGATGCTCGACATCGGTGCTGTCTCCGCTGTGCCCGAGCACGATCCGGTCCGGCCGCACCCCCTCCTCGTCGCACATCACGCGTCTGACGTGCAATCCGGCCTCGCTGCCGGGGTGGGTGTGCACGGTGATGGGCACGCCGGTGCGGCGATGCGCCTTCGCGACGGCCCGCATCACCCGCTCGACACCGGGCGTGAGCCCCTGGTGGTCGATCGCGCACTTGAGCAGTCCCGCGCGGACCCCGGTGTCGGCGATCCCCACTTCGATGTCCTTCATGAACATGTCCACCATCGGGTCGGGGACCTCGGCCCCCACGATCGCATCCAGCGCCGGACCGCGGTAGTGGAAGAAGAACGGCACGTCGTCGTAGGTGTACAGCCCGGTTGCCGCAACGATATTCAGCTCGGGAAGCTGTTCGGCGACCCGCTGGATGCGCGGAATGTACCGGCCGAGGCCGACGACGGTGGGGTCGACGATGGTCCGGACGCCCTGCCCCGCGAGCGCGCGCAGCTTGGTGACGGCGTCGGCGACCCGCTCGTCCTCGCTCCCCCACTCGTCCGGGTAGTTCTGCTGCACGTCGGGCGTCAGCACGAACACGTGCTCGTGCATGTACGTGCGTCCGAGTTCGGCGCTGTCGATCGGTCCGCGGACCGTGTTGATCTGGCTCATGCAGACTCGCCCTCTCCGGGTGTGACCGTCGTCATACTCCCGAGCTCAGCGTAGAGCTAACTTGAACCTGACGTCAATATTTAATTTGGAGCGAATACCCCGCGGGCGAGGCGAAATCCCACGTCGTCGATGCGACAGGTCGGGTGACTGCGACGCCGCACGGACGCACGACAACTCCAGTGCTCGTCGAACCATCCACCGCCGCGCAGTACCCGGTACGTGCCGTACACCTCGGGGTCGTACAGATCCCAGCACCACTCCCACACATTGCCCAGGGTGTCGTGCAGACCCCATGCGTTCGGCTGCTTGCCGCCCACGTCTCGCGACCGGCCGTCGGAGTTGCCGCGATACCACGCGATCGCGTCGAGCGGGCCGTACCGCGGACCCGTGGTGCCCGCCCGGCAGGCGCGCTCCCATTCGGCCTCGGCCGGAAGCCGGTACCCGTCAGCTGCGGTGTCCCACATGACGTCGTCGCCGGCCACGCGATAGGCGGCGGTAAGCCCGGCGCGCTCGGACAGGGTGTTGCAGAACAAGATCGCGTCCCGCCACGACACTCCGTCGACAGGCAGGCGCGCCCCCCGAGTCGTGCCCGGCCACTCGCCGGTGATCTCGGCGTACTCTCCCTGCGTCACCGGGTGGACGGCGACCTCGAAGGCACCCAGATCGACGCTCCAGCTGCGGGTGGTTCGCCGGTCCGACAGCGTCACCTGCCCGGCGGGGACGGCGATCATGGAAGCGCTATCCACCGCCGGCAGCAGCCTGGATCGGCGCCATGTCGAAGTAGTCGCGCCAGGTGGTGATCTTGCCGTCCGTGATCTCGAAGACCCCGACGACGGGCAGTTCGACGACGTTGCCGTTCAGCGTGAACACGTCGATCCGCTCGTTCATCACCACACCGCTCGACTCCTCGGCGTTGGGGCTCTGCCCGCCGTCGGTGACCTGCCGGTGAACCCGGAAGTCGATGCCGCCGAAAGCCGCGGTGAACCCTGCGACGAATTCGCGTATCGCGTCCCGCCCGATGACAGGTTCCATCGGAATATTGTGGTAGACGGCGTCTTCCGCGAAGTACTCCGCGATCTTCGCCGGATCGGGTTCGATCCACTCGGCGCAGAATTGGGTGACCAGTTGATCCGGGGTCATCGGTTCTCCCTTTCGATCGCGGACGGTTCGATGATGGCCATGACGGACTGGATCGCCCCGGCCGGGATGTCGAAGTGTTCCGTGATCCGGACGGACGTCACCTCGGTGGGCGTGGCCCCGAGGTCGAGCACGAACCTGGCCACCACATTGTCGCCCCACTCGTGGAAGGAGAGTTCGCGCACGGCCTGGATGGCCTGATACTGCAGGCCGTTCTCGAGTTCGTCCCGGATGAAGGCCCCCGATTCGCCCGTATGCTGCCCGTTCTCCACCCGCCATGCGTTGTCCGCGAGACGGACCTTGGTGGCGTCGTGGCTGACCAGCGCATCGATGTAGGCCCTGGCCATCGCGACCCGGCCACTGTCGGCCGTGTCGGTGGCGTGTGTCGCGATCGCGGCGAGCAGGGGCCGGGCCAGCTCCGGCCGGCAGATCAGGAGGTCGGGCAGGTACGGGTGAGACTCGTTGTAGTCCAACGGGGTTCCGTCGATCCGCGAGCAGTGCAGGCCCGCTGCCGCGGCGACGCCGACGGGTGCGGCCGAGTCCCATTCCCACTGCCCGCCCGCATGGATGTAGGCGTCCACGTCTCCACGGAGCACGGCCATCGCCTTCGCTCCGGCCGAACCCATGGTGGTGACCTCGGCGCCGATCTCCGTCGCGACGGCGTCGACGAACACGGGGGGCCTGCTGGCGGACACGACGATCCGTGGTCGTGCCGGGAGTTGCTCGGCATGCACGGCGTGACTGTCGTCGTCACTGGCATACACGGCGCCCAGCGCCGGTTGCGCGACTGCTGCCGCCGTGATGCCGCGACCGCGTTCCCACAGCGCGACGTGCACGGCCCAGTCCGAGTGCCCGGGCAGTCCGTACTCCTTGGAACCGTCGAGCGGGTCGATGATCCACACCCGCGAACGCTCCAGCCGCGACCGGTCGTCGGCCGACTCCTCGGAGAGGATCGCGTCGTCGGGTCGCTCCGCCGAGAGCTTGCCGAGAATGAAGGCGTCGGCGGCGACGTCGCCGCGCCTGCCCAGTTCACGACCGTCCGCCGATCCGAGTCCCGCGGTGCGGATGTCCAGCAGCAGGGCACCGGCACCGGAGGCGATGTCGGCCGCGAGTCGTGCGTCAGTGATCACGTCTCAACAATTCCATAATTCTCTCGGCTTGTTCGGTCGGCGTGCCGTCCCCGGGCCGGAGGACGAGTTCGGCGTTCTCCGGGGCCTCGTACGGGTCGTCGACCCCGGTGAATCCGGTGATCTCCCCCGCGCGGGCCTTCGCGTACATGCCCTTGGGGTCCCGCGCCTCGCACTGCTCCACCGGCGTGTCGACGAACACCTCGACGAAGTCGAGCCCGGCAGCCCGATGCTGCTCCCGGACCAGGTCCCGGTCGGCGCGGTACGGGCTGATCAGCGACGCGATCGCGACCACCCCGGAGTCGGCGAGCAGTTGCGCCACGGCGCCGACGCGACGCACGTTCTCGGCGCGGTCCTCCGCACTGAAACCGAGGTCGGCGTTGAGACCGTGACGCAGGTTGTCGCCGTCGAGACGGTAGGCAGGCACCCCGGCCGCGACGAGGCGCCGCTCGAGTTCCACCGCCACCGTCGACTTCCCCGACGCCGACAGTCCGGTCAGCCACACCGTGCGACCCCGGGTCGCCCGCTCCTCCCGCGAGACGGCCGCGGCGTGCCACACCACCTTGGACCGGGACAGCGTCGGCCCGGTGATCATGCCCGCGGCGACGGTGTTCCGGGTCGACTCGTCGACGAGGATGAAACTGCCCGTCACGTGGTTGCGGCGGTACGGGTCGAACATCAGCGGCTGCGACGTCCTCAACTGGATACGGCCGATCTCGTTGAGCGAGAGCGACTGTGCGGACTCGTCGCGGTGCAGGGTGTTCACGTCGAGGCGGTAGTCGAGCCGCACGACGGACGCCCTGGTTGCGCGGGTGGTGTGCAGCAGCGTGTACCGCGCATCCGGCGTCAGCGACGACTGTTCGCTGAACCAGCAGACCATCGCGTCGAGTTCCTGCCCGACCAGCGGACGGTTGTTGGGGCGGCACAGCACGTCTCCGCGGCTCACGTCCAGCTGGTCGGCGAGCTGCACGCACACCGCCGACGGTGCGAACGCCTCGTCGAGGCGGGTTCCGCCGGGACCCCAGATGGCGCTGACGGTGGAGGTGAATCCGGATGGCAGTGCCACCACCTCGTCGCCCGGCTTGAACACCCCGCTGGCGACCGTGCCTGCGTACCCACGGAAATCGTGCAGCGCGGAATCGGTCCGGCGCTGCGGCCGGACCACATACTGCACCGGGAACCGCGCGTCGATGAGGTTGCGGTCGGAGGCCACGTGCACCTGCTCGAGATAGTGCAGCAGCGACCCTCCCTCGTACCAGGGCATGTTGACGGTGCGTTGCGCGATGTTGTCGCCGCGCAGTGCCGACACCGGGATGAACGTGAGGTCGTGGACCTCCAGCTTGATCGCGAACTGCCGGAACTCCTCCTTGATCTCCTCGAACCGGTCCTCGGACCACCCGACGAGATCCATCTTGTTGACGCACAGCACGAGGTGCGGGATTCCGAGGAGGCTGGCGATGAAGGCGTGGCGGCGCGTCTGCTCGAGGATCCCCTTGCGGGCGTCGACGAGGATCAGGGCCAGGTCGGCGGTCGACGCGCCGGTCACCATGTTCCGGGTGTACTGCTCGTGTCCGGGGGTGTCCGCGATGATGAACTTGCGGTGCGGTGTGGCGAAGTAGCGGTGCGCGACGTCGATGGTGATGCCCTGCTCGCGTTCGGCGCGCAGACCGTCGGTGAGCAGTGCCAGGTCGGCGTGCTCGTCGCCCCGTTCGCGGCTGGTGCGTTCGACCGCCTCGAGCTGATCCTCGAAGATCGCCTTGGAGTCGTACAGCAGCCGGCCGATGAGGGTGGACTTGCCGTCGTCGACGCTGCCTGCGGTCGCGACCCGGAGTAGCTGCGGCATCAGAAGTACCCTTCCTTCTTGCGGTCTTCCATGCCGGCCTCGGAGATCCGGTCGTCTGCCCGGGTGGCCCCGCGCTCGGTCAGCCTGCTCGCGGCGACCTCGGTGACCACCGCCTCGGCGGTGGTTGCCGACGACTCGACGCAGCCCGTGCACGTGGCGTCGCCGACGGTCCGGAATCGGACGAGGGCCTCGTACGGCTCGTCACCGGGAAGCAGGGTGAGGAACCGGGTGTGCGCCAACAGCATTCCGTCGCGGGGCACGACCTCCCTGCGGTGCGCGTAATACAGGGGCGGTAGTTCGATCTTCTCCCCGCTGATGTACTGCCAGATGTCGAGTTCGGTCCAGTTGGACAGCGGGAACACCCGGATGTGCTCCCCCTTGCGGTGCCTGCCGTTGTAGAGGCTCCACAACTCCGGGCGTTGCGCCCGCGGATCCCACTGCCCGAACTCGTCGCGGAAGCTGAACACCCGTTCCTTCGCGCGGGCCTTCTCCTCGTCGCGGCGGGCGCCGCCGAAGATGGCGTCGAAACCGTTGTCCCGGATCCCACGCAGCAGCGCAGTGGTCTGGAGCCGGTTGCGGCTGGCCCGCGGACCCGTCTCCTCGCTGACGCGGCCTGCGTCGATGTCGTCCTGCACGCTGGACACCACCATGCGCAGGTCGAGGCGTTCGACGGTCCGGTCGCGGAACTCGATGACCTCGTCGAAGTTGTGACCGGTGTCGACGTGCATGACGGCGAACGGGAGAGGCGCGGGCCAGAATGCCTTGGCGGCCACGTGGAGCATCACCACCGAGTCCTTGCCGCCGGAGAACAGCAGAACCGGACGCTCGAACGTGGCGGCCACTTCTCGGAAGATGTGCACGGCTTCGGCTTCGAGCGCGCCGAGGTGGGACAACTCGTACACGGGCGGTGCGGTCATGGGCGACTCCTCGTCGCGAGTGCCTTACCGGCCACTGGTCCATATTTGGACCAGCCCGGTCGAAAAAGAATGCACCTCCGAGAATAGAACGTGTTTCAGATAGCGGTCAATGCCCGACCGTCACCGCGGCCGGCGGCCGCCCACCTCCGTCGTGATCGCGTCCGCGGCCGCGGCGAGAGCCTTGCCCCGCCGGGCGATGTCGGACGGCGCGAGTTCGGCGCCCACATAGAGCGTCAGGACCATGGCCTGATGCCCCTCGGCGTCGTACGTCGGCGCGGCGATGAGACTGACGGGGTGCGGCGCGGCGGGGTCCGCGTGTTCGGCGTCCAGGTACACCCGCTCCCCCAGGCTGGACACCATCTCACCGAGCACGTCGCGCAACTCCGGCGGCAGGTCGTGCGCGGCGACCCCGGCCATGAGCGTGTGCAGGCGCTGACCGACCGGAGTGAGCGTCTCCACGAGATACCCGGTGCGGGAGCACTCGTCCACCACGGTGCGCAACCGGTCGCGGTCGAGGCGCACCGGCAGGGTCGGCTCCCGCCGCAACCACGACTGCAGCGCGTCGTCGCCGTCCCACAGCACGTACATCAGGCCGACGGGCGGCGCGAACGGGTACATCTCCCCCACCTTGGCGGCCGCTCGCACGCCCGGCGGACTGGTCAGCTCCAGGACGGCGATGCGGTCGCCGACCACCGCCGACGCCGTGCACGTGGTCCGGAACTCCTCGCTGAGCACGGCGAGATGCCTGCGCGCCACCGGCCCGGCCGCGAATCCTTGCTGTGCCGCGCGGCCGGCCGCGATGAGTGCGGGCCCGAGGCCGTAGGTCTTCGTGGCGGGATCCCGGACGAGGTAGCCGCCGCGGGCCAGTTCGGTGAGGATTCCCAGACAGGTGGGCTTGCTGATGTCGAGTTGCCGGGCCAGCTCCGACAGCCCGAAGCGGTGCTCCTTGCGCGCCACCAGGAAGTCGAGCACCTGCACCACACGTTCGGTGGGCGGCGACCGCCGGCCCTGCGCCCTGTCCGGCGTCTCGTCCTCGTGTCCCATTGACCACTCCTTAGAACACGTTCTATTGTCGGTTCATCAACGTTCTACCACGCAGGTACATATTTGTACCACCCCCATCGTGAGGAGCACGGTGTGCTGACCGACCCATTCGCCGACGCCATGGCCGAGGCCGAGAAACTGATCGAGAGCGCCCCCCACATCCGCACCGAACAGGATCTGCTGGAGGGCTACCAATACCTCGCCGGCGGCATTCTCGCCACGACGCACGCGGCCTGGGCCACCGAACGGTCGCACCCGACGTTCATCTCGGGCACCGGCCCGTACATGAAGATGGGTCTCGACAACCCCGACACCCTGTACTTCGGCGCGCGGATCGACGACGACGGCGAATACGTGGTCACCGGGCGGCGCGGCACCACCGCGGACCTGAGCTTCCAGGTGCTGAGCGGAAACTACACGGCCGCACACGTTCCCGGCAGCGTCACCGCGTTCGACGACCGGGAGATCGACATCGCCCCCGACGGCTCGTTCGAGGTGCGTTTCGGCCCCGACGACAGCGCCGGCAGGCGCAACTACTTCACCCTCGCACCGGGTTCGTCGCAACTGGTGGTCCGAGAGGTCTACAGCGACTGGAGCCAGCAGCGCGGCACCATCCGCATCGCCAGGGCGGATGCGACGGGTACGGCTCCGGGCCCGCTCACGCGGGAAGCCGTCGAGAAGCGTTACGCCCGTGCGGGCAGAGCCCTGGTCTCCCGGGTCAAGACCTGGCTGCAGTTCCCGGAGTGGTTCTACCTGAACCTGCCGGTGAACACGATGACCGAACCGCGGCTGACACCGGGCGGCCTCGCCACGCAGTACTCGTCCGTCGGGCACTACGAACTCGCCGACGACGAGGCCATCATCATCACCGTCCCGAAAGCCGATGTGCCCTACCAGGGTTTTCAGCTGGGCAGCATGTGGTATATCTCCCTCGACTACGTCAACCACCAGACCTCGCTGAATGTCGCGCAGTCCCAGGTGGATCCCGACGACCACATCAGGCTCGTCGTCAGCGAGCGCAATCCCGGCGTCGCCAACTGGATCGCCACCGTCGGGCACCTCCGCGGGTACCTGCAATTCCGCTGGCAGCGCGTCTCCCGCGAACTGACGCCGGACGACGGTCCCCGCATCGAGGTCGTGAAGTTCGACGAGATCCACCGGACGCTGCCGCACTACGACTCCAACAAGATCTCGCCCGAGGACTTCGCCGAACGCATCGCCGCACGCCAGGCCGCGGTCGCAGACCGGATGCTGGGGTGACGGCCATGACTACTCCACAACTCCTGCAGGACAAGGTGGTCGTCATCTCCGGCGTCGGACCGGCCCTGGGCCGAACCCTCGCCGTCCGCTGCGCCGACGCGGGCGCGGACGTGGTGCTGGCCGCCCGCACCGCGTCGCGCCTCGACGAAGTGGCCAAGGAGATCATCGCCGTCGGACGCCGCGCGGTGACCGTCCCGACCGACATCACGGATCAGGCATCGGCCGAGAATCTGGTGTCCGCGGCCGTCGACGCGTACGGCACAGTCGACGTGCTGATCAACAACGCGTTCTCGGTTCCGTCGATGAAACCGCTGGCCCGCACGGAATTCGACCACATACGCAGCAGTTTCGAGCTGACCGTGCTCGGGGCACTGCGGCTGACCCAGTTGTTCACCCCCGCGCTCGCCGAGGCGAACGGGGCGGTGGTGAACATCAACTCGATGGTGCTCCGGCACTCCCAGGAGCGGTACGGCAGCTACAAGATGGCCAAATCCGCCCTGCTCGCGACGTCGCAGTCGCTCGCCACGGAACTGGGACCACAGGGGATCCGCGTCAATTCCGTTGCTCCCGGCTACATCTGGGGAGACACGCTGAAGCAGTACTTCACGCACCAGGCCGAGAAGTACGGGACGACCGTCGAGCAGATCTACGAACACACCGCCGCGAACACCGATCTGAAGAGGCTCCCCACGACCGAGGAAGTGGCCGACGCCGTGATCTTCCTGGCCTCACCGTTGGCGAGCGCCGTGACCGGCCAGTGCCTCGACGTCAACTGCGGCGAATTCCATCACTAGCGACGAGAACCGGAGCATCATGAGCGAGCGCACCACCGTCGGCACGGTCGAGGACCTTCACGCCTCGGCCACCCGCCTGACCGGCCTCACCGACTTCGGCGTGGACGACTACACCGAGGCCCTCGGCGTCCTGCTGGACTCGTATCACGTCGACGAGCAGCTGACCCCGCTCGGCAGCAAGGTGTCCCGGGTGTTCCTCCGCGGCGCCCTGGTGGCGCGGCTGCTGAGCGAGGCGGCCTGGAAGCAGAACCCCGAACACGCGGACGTGCGGATCGAGCGGCCGATCTTCGTCACCGGTCTTCCCCGCACGGGGACGACGGCGCTGCACCGGCTGCTCACCGCGGACCCGTCTCATCAGGGCCTCGAGATGTGGCTGACCGAGATGCCTCAGCCCCGGCCGCCGCGCGAGACGTGGGAATCGAATCCCGTGTTCCAGAAGATCGAGGAGGGCTTCAGCCGCCACCACATCGAACGCCCCGAATTCATGGGCGTGCACTACATGTCGGCGAGCGAAGTCGAGGAGTGCTGGCAACTGCTGCGGCAGACGTTCAAATCGATCTCCTACGAGTGCCTGGCGTCCCTCCCGACGTACTCCCACTGGCTCGAAGGCCAGGACTGGACCAACGCCTACCAGCGGCACAAGAAGAACCTGCAGCTGATCGGGCTTCCCGATCGGGACCGCCGCTGGGTGCTGAAGAACCCGAGCCACCTGTTCGCGCTCGACGAGTTGCTCGCCGTCTATCCGGACGCACTGATCGTCCAGACCCACCGGCCGCCGCGCACGATCGTCCCGTCGGTGTGCAGCCTGGCGGAGCAGGCGACGGAAGGGTGGTCGGAGAAGTTCCGGGGCAGCGTCATCGGGGAGAGCCAGCTCGAGCTGTGGGCCCGGGGGCTCGAGCAGTTCACCGCGGCCCGCGCCCGGCACGACCCCGCTCAGTTCATCGACGTCGACTACCAGGATTTCGTGGCCGATCCACTCGGCACCGTCGAAGGGGTCTACACGCACTTCGGGCTCGATCTCGGTTCCACTGCCCAGGCGGCGATGGAGGCGATGCACGCCGAAAGTCGCAGCGGAGACCGCCGCCCCTCGCACAAGTACACGCTCGAGGAATTCGGGCTGACGGCCGAGCAGGTGGACGAGAGATTCGCCAACTACCAGTTCAGCGCGACCAGCTGACGGGATAGTCGAGGATCGACGACGCCGCCCGCGCCGCGATCAACGGCCTGGGCGACAGCGGCAGGTGGATGACCGGGGACGGCGGCGGTTCGGGATCGGGCCCGGCCTCGGGTAGGGGTTCGGCCTCGGCCTCGGGTTCGGGTTCCCGTTTCGTGCCGCTGCCGAGATCGAGCGCGTCGAGCAGCGGCATCAGCTCGGCGGCGATCCGATCCCCCACCTGCGTGAACGCCGCCTCGCCGAGGCCGACGGGGTCGCTGATGTTCGCGTCGTCGATGTCCCCGTACTCCCTCCGGGCGACGGCGAGTTCGGCGACGGTGCGGGCACCGGTGTCGGTGGCGATCCGGCGGGCCTCGCGAAGCGTGAACGTGCAGTGGCTCGTCCCGAGGAGCAGTTCCATCGAACGGTCCCGGATCTGCTCGGTCATCGCGAGGACCAGGTCGGCGCGCTTGATCATCTCGGGCAGCAGGCGACGCGCCCGGAAACCGTCGGCGCTCGCGCCGAGGCCTTCGATGACGCGGGCGGCGACGGGCTCGATCGGAAAGCCCACGAGGGCGCGGACACCGGCGCTCTCGGCCGTGAGGTGCGGCAGGTCGTGGGCGTGCGCGTACGCGTGTGTCAGCCGCTCTGCTATCGGTGAGCGGCAGACGTTCCCGCTACAGACGAACAGAACGTGCATGAGGGAACCCTAACCAGCGACTTCGCCCTCGCGCGCGGACAATTCCACTGTCCGAGCGGTCTGTTTCCGACGTTCATCTGCCCGTGGTGAGTCGTTCATCCCCTGGATTCCTCGTGGTCACCTCGAATCACGAACGCCCAGCTCACGCCCGTGAGAATCGCGCACCGCCACGTGTGCGATCTGCGTCACTTTCCGGGAGTCCGGGCCTTCCGGACCCGGGGCCGTCTGCCCACAGCAGACAATTGCCGGTACGGTGCCGGCGCGGCGGTAGTAATGGAGGCATGACCACAGCCGCACTACCCGACCTGAACTACCGCGACCTGTTGGCGGACAGACTGTTTCGCCAGCGCACGATTCTCCTCACCGGCGAGGTGGACGACGCCATGGCCGAGCGGGCCTGCTCCGAACTGGTTCTGCTCGCGGCCGCCGACCCCAAACGCGACATCGTGCTGTACATCAATTCACCGGGCGGTTCCGTCTTCGCCGGTCTGGCCATCTACGACAC
Organism: Rhodococcus wratislaviensis; assembly: GCF_900455735.1. Taxonomy (GTDB): domain Bacteria; phylum Actinomycetota; class Actinomycetes; order Mycobacteriales; family Mycobacteriaceae; genus Rhodococcus_F; species Rhodococcus_F wratislaviensis. Next base: position 1,143,761 of record NZ_UAUI01000001.1, read on the forward strand.
GATGAAGCTCGTTCCCAACGACGTGGTGACCGTCGCCATGGGTTTCGCCGCGAGCATGGGCCAGGTATTGCTGTGCTCGGGCACCCACGGCAAGCGGATCAGCCTGGCGCACAGCCGCATCATGATGCATCAGCCCTCGGCGGGCATCGGCGGCACCGCCGTCGACATCGCCATACAGGCCGAGAGCCTCGAACGGATGAAACGACAGTCGCAGGAGATCCTCGCCGCCGAGACGGGGCATCCGGTCGAGCAGATCGCCGAGGACAGCGATCGGGACCGGTGGTTCACCGCCGACGAGGCCCGCGACTACGGGATCGTCGACCGCGTCGTGTCCTCGTTCGCCGAGATCGCCCCGCACACCACCGCCCCGAGAATTGGATTGTGAAGCCATGTCCCAATACACCATTCCCCACGTCATCGAACGCACCCCGGCAGGCGAGCGGTCGTTCGACATCTTCAGCCGACTGCTGAACGAGCGGATCGTCTTCCTGGGCACCGAGATCGACGACGGTGTCGCCAATGTCGTGATGGCGCAGCTGCTCCACCTCCAGGCGGACAGTTCCGATCAGGAAATTGGGCTGTATATCAATTCCCCCGGCGGCTCCACGACCGCGATGCTCGCGATCTACGACACGATGCAGTTCCTCCGCCCGACCATCGCCACGTACTGCATGGGGCAGGCCGCGTCCGCCGCCGCCGTGCTCCTGGCGGCGGGAACCAAGGGACACCGCCACGTCCTGGCGCATTCCCGGACACTGCTGCACCAGCCGTCCACGCAGGGCAACGGCACGATCTCCGACCTCGCGCTCCAGGCCGCGGAGATCATGAGGGTCCGTTCGCAGACCGAGGCGATTCTGAGCAAACACACCGGCCAGACCGTCGAGCGCCTGCGGCGGGACACCGACCGGGATCGCATCTTCACAGCCGAGGAGGCCATCGACTACGGCCTGGCCGACACGCTCGTCGCGGCCTGACCGGAGGACGCTAGGCGGCGAGCAGGGTGGGCACCTGCCGGTTCGAGCTCCTGGCCGCCGAGTTCCGGTTCGCCGCGCCGAGCCGGCGCCCGGACCGGAACAGCAGGTGTTCCACCGGCAGACCGAGCGCGCCGCACACTGCGCGCAGCATTTCCGACGAAGGCTCCTTCTTCCCGCGTTCGATCTCGGAGAGGTACTGCTTCGACATGCCGACGGCGGCCGCGACGTCCTCGAGACTCCGATCCTGGTCCCGGCGCGCCTCGCGGAGCACTCGCCCGTACAGCTCACGCACCAGCGGCTCCTCCCGTGATTGCTCGGGAGCGGCCGTCACCAGCGTCAGTCTGCGCTGAGCTTCCATACCTCCGGAGTCTTCCAGACGACGCTCCCGGGCGCCTCGCCGTTCACCGACAGCGGACAGCCGATCAGTACCGCCCGGCGACGGGGCACGGACGGACCGATCGGCGTCACGACTGATCGAGCAGGTGGTTGCCGAGGAAGCCGTCGACGCGCACGGCCGCCTCGTCCGGGATCCAGTGGCTCACGCCGTGGAGCACCTCGTAGGTGTACGGGCCGTCGACGAATCGCGAGGTCAGCGCCGGCCCCACCGGACCGATCGCCGTGTCGCCGTCGCTCCACACGAGGAGCGTGGGCACCCGAACCTTCCGGGAGGCCGATCGGGGTGCGGTGAACGGCATGGCCCGATACCAGTTCAGGGCGCCCCGAGCCCGCGTCCGGTCGCGCATCGACTCCAGGTCGCGCTTCGCCTCGCCCGCGGACTGACCGCTGGCGCGCAGGGCGCGGTAGCCGAAACGGTCCGAGGCGATCACCCGCTCCGGAATCCACGGCAGCTGGAACGCGAACATGTACCAGGACTTCAGGATCTGGCGACTGGTGAACATCGCCCGCACGAATGCCGCAGGGTGCGGAACCGACAGTGCCGTGAGCGTGCGGACCCGGTCGGGCCGTTCCGCCGCGATACCCCAGGCCACCGCTGCGCCCCAGTCGTGCCCGACGACATGCGCCGGGCCGAGACCTGCCTGGTCGATGAGGGCGACGACGTCTGCGACCAGTTCCGAGGTGCGGTACGCCCAGCGGGCGCGGGGCCGGGCCCCGGCCGAATAGCCGCGCTGGTCCGGCGCGAGGGTGCGGAAACCCCGCCGGTGCAGCAACGGCGCCAGTGCGTCCCACGACCGCGAGTCCTGCGGAAATCCGTGCAACAGCACTACCGGCGTGCCGTCGATCGGACCCTCGTCGCGGACGTCGAACACGAGCCCGTCACGGGTGAACAGGCCGATCCGCTCCGTGCCGCTCATCGGACGGCCGTCTCACGCTCGCTGCGGTCTGCGGCCGACGCACCGGCACGGAGGAACCGTCCCGTCTTGGTGACGCCGAACCCGCCGGTGAACTCGCCGTCGCGATACACGAGTCTGCCGTTGATCACCGTCGCGACCGCCGCGCCGTCGCTGCGGTTCACCATCCGGCGCAGACCGCCGTATTCGGGGACCTCGGCCTCGAACAATCCGTCCACCGTGGCGTCGAGGCCTGCCGGATCGATGACGACGAGATCGGCGCGGTCCCCTTCACGCAGGTGTCCGGCGTCGAGGCCGTACCAGTCGGCCAGCTCTCCCGTCAGCCGGTGGACGGCACGCTCGACGGACAGGAACGGCTTTCGGTCGGATTGCGCGTCCTTGACTTTCTTCAGCAACCGGATCGGATAGTTGTAGAACGCCATGTTGCGCAGGTGCGCACCCGCGTCGCCGAATCCCATCTGCACCCCGGAGCTGGCCGCGAGCTTCTTCGCGAACTTGGGACGATGGTTGGCGATGGTGGTCCGCCACCGCAGGTCGGTGCCGTACTTCACGACGAGATCGAGGTACGCGTCGACCGGGTGCACGCCACGCAGGTCGCCCACCGCGCCGAACGTCTTGCCGATCAGCGTCTCGTAGGGGCACCCGACGATCACCGCGTCGTAGAAGTTGCGGTGCCAGATGCGGGGGCTGAACTTGTTGTCGTAATCCTTGCGGAACCGACGTCGGTAGGACTCGTCCTGCAGCAGGGCGTTTCGCTCCACCTGGTCCTTGAGATGCAGTGCCGCCGCGCCGGCACCGAACTCCTCGAACACCACGAGGTCGATTCCGTCCGCGTAGACGGTGAACGGCACCGGGAGGTGCTGCCACTTGAAGTCGGTTCTGGCGAAGCGATTCAGCAGCGGCGCAGCGGCGAGCATGAAGTACACGATCGGCGGGTAGGCCTTCGAGTCCGCGGCCGACAGCAGCGACGTCTTGAGGGGTTTGCGTCGTCCCAGACCCGAACTCTCCGCGAAGAATCCCGCGATGTTGGGGTGCAGGTTGATCGTCGGCGCGCTCTGCAGGATCTTGCCGCGCTCGCGCAGGATGCGGTTGAGGAAGCGGAACTCCTTCCACCGCGCATACGTGGACGGCAATGAGCGCGAACGGTATTGGTCGCCGTCGATCTTGTCGAGCGCATTGGTCATCGAGGACAGTCCGAGGAAGCCAGCGTCCACGGCCTCGGTGAGCAGCGCGCCCATCCGCTCGAGTTCGCGAGCACTCGGCTTGGTCCGCTTGTCGGTGCCCCGGCCGAGGCCGAGCACGTGGGTGCGGATGTCGGAGTGTCCGATGAAACCGGCGATGTTGGGGCCGAGCGGAAGCGACTCGAGTGCCTCGACATACTCCGCCGGGCTCTGCCAGATCTTGTTCTCCTCCAGGATCCTGAGCACGGAGTCGTGTGGCACGGCCTCGACCCGGCTGAACAGGTCGGCGCACTCGCGCGGCGTCGAGTACACAGTGGACAGGGAGCAGTTTCCGAGGACGACGGTGGTCACGCCGTGTCGCACCGACTCCGGCAGTCCGGGGCTGACGAGCACCTCGGCGTCGTAGTGGGTGTGCACGTCCACGAACCCGGGGACCACCCATTTGCCTGCCGCATCGATGATCTCGGTGTCGGGTCCGACGGGCAGCGGACGGATCGATGCGCGGACGACGACGCCGTCGCGGATGCCGAGATTGCGCCGCCGGGGCGCGGATCCGGTTCCGTCGAACCACAGCCCATCATTGACGACGACATCGAAATCCGACATTGTTGCGCTCCTCACACTCGGTATGTGTAACCCGAGGTTACGTATCCCGTTGAGTAAAAGTCAATGGACGGTTCGAGGGTTCCTCAATAGAGTGCAGGGGTGGCCGCCGCACCCCGCTCTCCCGAAGATCGGCGCGCGCAGATCCTCGACGTGGCCGTCCATCTGCTCGAAACGGTGCCGTTCGACGACCTGTCGATGGACCAGGTGGCGGCCGAGGCGGGCGTCTCCCCGCCCCTGCTGTTCCACTACTTCAAGAACAAGCAGGGTTTTCGCAACGCCGTCCTCGAGGCCTCGGCGTCCGAACTGCAACGCCGGATGACACCCGACGCGACACTCCCCGTGTCGGGACAGCTCCGAGCCGGCGTCGAGACGTTCGCGGACGCGGTGATCGAGCACCCCACCATCTACCTGGCGGTCATGCGGATGGCCGGTAGCGGCGACGAGCGGATGCGGCAGATCTACCGCGGCATGCGGCGGACGTTCACCCGCTGGATAGGTGCGTCGCTCGCCGAATTCGGGGTGCCGACGACACCCGCGCTCGAGGCCGCGATCTCGGGCTGGCAGGCGTTCATGGAAGAGATCGTGCTGTCGTGGCTCGACGAGCCGACCATGGACCGCACGGACATGATCGACCTCTGCGAACGCGCTTTCTATCACCTGCTTCCGGCCGCAGGCGTCGACGTCGACGCACTCGACATGACACCCTGATCCAGACCCGGCAGCGTCGCCTACCTCCACTACCGCGTCGCGAACGAGGAATTCGGCGCTCGTCGGTGCCCCCAGGGCCTACGGGATGTCATTGGCCGGCGCGCTGAGCCTCCAGGAAGCGTCGACCCGGCGTCGGGTCGACGCCGAAGCGCTCGGCGTAGCGCTCGTGAAGTTCCTCCCACCGGTCCCACGACCCGTGCGCCTCCGCCTCGGAGAGGAACCCGCCGGCGAGATGAGGCTCGAGCCGCGCGAAGTAGGTCTCCCAGCCGGCCGCGGTCTGCGCTGCGGTCGCACGGTCGCCGAAGACATGGATGAAGATCAACCGGCACCCGTCTCCCTCAGCGGCCAGATCGAAGCTGTACCGCTCACCGCCGAAGGTCCACGCCAGCCGATGGGGCGCATCGACCTCGGTCACTTCGCCGGTCGCGCCGTAGGCCTCGAAGGTCTCCCCTGTCGCCGGTGTCCACTCGGCGGCGGCGGGAAACCAGCGCTCGAGCTCTGCCGGCACGCTGACCGCCCGCCACACGCGCTCGACCGAGTGGGCGAGCGTGCGCTCGAAGCGCAGCGCCGGGCGACCGTCGATCGTCTCCATGGTTCCGTCGGTCATGGGTTCTCCTCTAGGTGTCGTTCGAGGGCGTCGAGGTGCCTCGACCAGTACGCGCGATACGGCTCCAGCCACTGGTCGACCTCGGCGAGGGGTTCTGGGCGCAGCGCGTACAGGCGTTGCTTGCCATCCGCGCGTACCACGACGAGCCCGGCCTCGCGCAACACCTTGAGGTGCTTGGACACGCCGGGCTGACTGAGCGCGATGCGCTCCACCAGTTCTCCGGCGGGCCGCTCACCCTCACGCAGCAGGTCGAGAATCTGTCTGCGGTGCGGCTCGGCCAGGGCGGCGTAGGCGCTCATATCTTCATATTGCCAGACGGAAATATGAGCCGCAACCGCCACGCGGTCGCGACGGAAGCAGCAGCCCTCCGGACACCGGGAGAAGGCGCCGACTTGACACACCTCGTGTGACACACAACACTTGCCCACTGACCGAGCGAGTGATCGGTCGGCCGTTCGAATTCGGACATCCCGTTCGGACCGGAGCCGGAGAAAGGGGACATGCGGTGTCGTCGACGTTCACCAACGACGGAATCCAGGAGCCACCCGTCGCGACCACCCTCGACGCGTGGCGGTCGCGAGTGCAGACGCATCCCGACCACCCCGCCGTGGCCTATTTCGATGGCGCCCTCACGGCACGCGAGCTCGACGACCTGTCGGACGCCCTCGCCGTCGCGCTGGACGAGTGGGGTGTCGGGCGCGGTGACCGGGTGGGCATCTACCTGCAGAATGTGCCGCAGTACGCCCTCGCTCTGCTGGCGCTGTGGAAGGTCGGCGCAGCGGCGCTGGTGCTCAATCCGATGTACCGCGGAAACGAACTCCGCCGCCTCGTCGACGATGCCGAACCGATCGGCATCATCTGCGAAGACGTGAGCGCCGCGGCCACGGCCGAGACCCTGCGCGGCAGCAGCGTGCGATTCTCGATCAGCACCAGTGCCCTCGACTTCCAGACCCGCAACGATCCGCGGGTGTTCGAGTCCACCACGCGCGCCGCGCCGGCAGCCGACGGCGACCTCGTCGAACTGCTCACGCGCTTTCGCGGCAGGCGGCCTCCCCTCGTCCAACTCGGCGGCGGCGACCTCGCTCTGCTCACCTACACCTCCGGGACCACCGGCCCACCGAAGGGCGCGCTCAACTCCCACGCGAACGTGCTGGCCACCGCACTCGACTTCGGTGACTGCGCCGGCGTCGTCGACGGGGACGTCGTGTTCGCTGTCGCTCCCCTGTTCCACATCACCGGGGCCGTGCTCAATGCCGGTGTTGCCCTCGTCCGCGACTGCGTGCTCGTCTTCGCGAATCGGTTCAACGCGGCCGTCGCACTGGAGACGTTCGTGGAGCACCGGGTGACCTACACGATCGGTTCGATCACCGTGTTCAACGCCCTGTCCGAGGTGCCGGGTGTGAGCGCGGACCACTTCGCCTCGGTCAAGACCCTCTACTCGGGCGGCGCGCCCATCCCGCCTGCCACCGTGGAGAAGTTCGAAGCCAGGTTCGGCAAGTACATCCACAACGCGTACGGGATGACCGAGACCACGGCCGGAGTGATCGCGGTGCCACCCGGCCTGCGGGCGCCGGTCGACCCGTCGAGCGGCTCACTGTCCATCGGTCTCCCGCTGCCCCGCGTGGACATCCGGGCCGTCGACCCGAATGGCGACCCCGTTCCGCCCCACACCGCAGGCGAACTGGAAATCGCCGGACCGCAGGTTGTTTCGGGTTACTGGCGCAACCCGGACGCCTCCCGGGACACGCTGCCCGGCGGACGGCTGCGCACCGGGGACGTCGCGATCATCGACGAGGCGGGGTGGGTGTACCTCGTCGACCGGCTCAAGGATCAGATCAACGTGTCCGGCTACAAGGTGTGGCCCCGTGAGGTCGAGGACACCCTCTACGAGCACCCGGCCGTGCACGAGGCCGCCGTCGTCGGGCAACCCGACGACTACCAGGGCGAGTCGGTGGTCGCCTACGTCTCGCTCCGCAAGGGTGCGACCGCCACCGAGGACGAACTCGTCGCGTTCGCCCGCGACCGGCTCGCCGCGTACAAGCGGCCGCGGCTGGTGCACATCATCTCCGACCTCCCGAAGACGCAGACGGGCAAGATCCGGCGCAGCGACCTGCGTTGACGCACCTCCCTCGACATTTCGACTCCGCGACCCCGACGAAAGTGACTGCACGTGAACGTCGACCTCACTCGCCAGGCGCAGCCTGACACAAATTCCGGCACCACCCTCGCCTCCCGCAAGAAATCGCTCCTCGCCAGTTCGGTCGGCAACGTCCTCGAGTGGTACGAGTGGAGCGCGTATGCGGTGTTCGCCCCGTTCATCGCGGCCGCGATGTTCAGCAACTCGGACCCGGTCTCGGCCCTGCTGTCCACGCTCGCCGTGTTCGCGGTGGGCTTCCTGATGCGCCCGCTCGGCGGGATCATCTTCGGCCGGATCGCCGACAAGCGCGGACGCAAGTTCGTCCTCGTCACGACCATGCTGATGATGGCCACCGGCAGCCTGATCATCGGAGTGATGCCCACCTACTCGGCTATCGGCGCGTGGGCGTCCCTGATCCTGCTCGCGGCACGCGTGATGCAGGGCTTCGCGCACGGCGGCGAGTCCGCGACCGCGTATTCCTACGTCGGTGAGATCGCGCCGCCGCACCGGCGCGGCATGTGGGGCAGCGTCGCGTTCATCGCGATCTTCGGCGGTTCGGTGCTGGCCTACACCGTCGGCGGCGTCGTCACCTCCTCGCTGTCCGACACCGCGGTCGGTCAATGGGGTTGGCGTATCCCGTTCCTCATCGGCGCGCTCCTGGCACTGTTCGCCCTGTACCTGCGCCGCAGCATGGAGGAGAGCGACGTCTTCGACGCCGCGCAGAAGGAGGACGATCAGCCGAGCATCCCCCGGCGCGCCGTCGTCCGGGCGATCCTCCTGATGATCGGGATGACCTCGGGCATCACGGCCGCGCACTACACGTGGACCTCGTACATCTCCACGTACGCGATCACCCAGCAGGGTATGAATCCCGACACCGCGTATTGGATGCTGGTGATCGCTCAGCTGATCGCTCTGGTCTCGCTGCCATTCCTCGGGTTGCTCTCCGACAAGATCGGCCGGCGGCCCATGCTGGGGGCCTTCGCGGTTCTGATGTTCGTCCTGCAGTTGCCGCTGACGATGATGATCACGTCCGACGGGTGGACCCTGCTCGTCGCCACCACCGCCGCCCTGCTGATCGTCGCGGTCCCGGCGTCGATTCTGTCGTCCACACTGTCGGAGAGCTTCCCGACGCGACTACGCACCCAGGCGATCGGATTCGCGTACTCGTTCTCCGTCGCGGTGTTCGGTGGCACCGCCCCGTATCTGAACCAGCTTCTCCTCGGACTCGACCTCGGCTGGGTGTTCGGCGTCTACATCATGGTGCTGGCCGTCCTCACCGGTGTCGCATGCCTGTTCATGAAGGAGACCAAGGGCATTCGCCTCGAAGACGTGTGAACACGCGAAAGAGAACCGGCAGGTGCATCACCTGCCGGTTCTCGTCGAGCGAGTGACGGGATTCGAACCCGTGTGAACGGCTTTGCAGGCCGGTACCTCAACCACTCAGTCACACCCGCATCGATGATTACTGTGCCCCGGCCGGTGCCCCGGGCGCGAGGGTTGCGCTCACGGTGATTCTGAAACCGACACGCCGGGGCGGGAACAAACCACGTGCCCTCGTTGCTGTGTTGCTTCGTGACCGATACCGAAGAACGCACCGCCCCGGCCGGCGACCGGACAACCACCCGTCCCAGCCTTCGGGTAATCCTCGTACTCGGCGCGATGGTGGCCCTCGGCCCCTTCACCATCGACATGTACCTGCCCGCGCTTCCGGACATCGGAACCGACCTCGGCGCATCCTCGTCCGCGGTCCAGCTGACCATCACAGGCACTCTGCTCGGCCTCGCGCTGGGGCAGTTGATCGTCGGACCGCTCTCGGACAGCCTCGGGCGCAGGCGACCCCTCATCGCCGGCATCGGTGTCCACGTCGCCGCTTCGGTGCTCGCGGTGTTCGCGCCGACCGTGGCGGTGCTGGGTGTACTCCGCGTCTTCCAGGGCATCGGGGCCGCCGCCGCAGCGGTGGTCGCGCTCGCCGTCGTGCGCGACCTGTTCGCGGGGAACACCGTGGCCGTCGTGATGTCGCGACTGATGCTCGTGCTCGGTGTCGCACCCGTCCTCGCCCCGAGTATCGGCGGGGCGCTCCTCATCGCCGTCGACTGGCGTGGGATCTTCGTCGTCCTCGCCGTGATCGGCATACTGACGGCGTTGATCGGCGTGTGGGGTCTGACGGAGACGCTGCCGCCGGAGCGGCGGCGCAAGAGCAATCTGCGCGCCGTGCTGGGCACGTACAAGAGCCTGCTGGGCGACCGCGCGTTCATGGTGCTCGCCCTCGTGTCGAGTGTGGCGATGGGATCGTTGTTCTCGTACGTCTCCGGAGCGTCGTTCGTCTTCCAGGACCAGTACGGCCTGGACGAGCAGCAGTTCGCGCTGCTGTTCAGCTCCGGCGCGATCGCTCTGATCGGCGCCTCGCAACTCAACGTCCGCGCCCTCGCACGCTGGTCACCGCTGCAGATCACGGTGTCGGCCCTCGCCTTCGCGACGGTGGCCGGCCTGGCACTGATCACCACCGCCCACTTCGAGTTCGGCGGGCTCGTCGGGTTCGTCGTTCCGCTGTGGTTCCTCCTCGCCGGCGTGGGCTTCGTCCTGCCCAACGCCCCGGCGCTGGCGCTCGGACGGCACGGGGAGGCGGCAGGCACGGCTGCCGCGCTGCTCGGCGCTCTGCAGTTCGGTGTCGGCGCACTGATCGCTCCCCTGGTCGGCGTGCTCGGCAACACCGGCGTCGCACTCGCGGTCACGATGACGGCATGCGCGGGACTCGGGTTGGTGGCGTTGGCGGCCGCCGCGAAGGCGGAAGCGCACTGACGACACGCTCGGCAGACTTTCGCGGCCCATCACCCGTCATGGGATGATCGACGCATGCCACCACCGTCACCACTTCATCTCGACCCCATCGAAGAGGCCCACCGGCAGTGGACGAAGCACGGCTGGGGTGATGTCGCCGACGGCATGGCCGCGGTGACCTCGGTGATGCGGGCACAGCAGATCATGATGGCCCGGGTGGAAGAGGTGCTCAAGCCGTCAGGGCTCACGTTCGCCCGATACGAATTGCTGACGTTGCTGACGTTCACCCGCACGGGCGCGCTCCCGATGGCGAAGGCCAGCGCGCGCCTTCAGGTTCACCCGACGAGCGTCACCAACGCCGTCGACCGGCTCGAGACGGCGAATCTCGTGCGGCGCGTACCGCATCCGAGCGATCGCCGCGCGACACTGATCGAAATCACCGATGCGGGAAGGAAACTGGCTGTCGAGTCCACCGAGCGACTCAACGCCCAGGTGTTCTCGAGCCCCGGGGTGTCCGGCGACAAGCTGGAACAACTGGTCACGATCCTCGCCGAACTGCGCCGCGAGGCAGGCGATTTCGACACCGGAGACGCCCCCACCAAGTGGTGAGACGGCTGTCGCCCGCACCGGATCCCGGTGCGGGCGACAGCCGTTTTCAGTATCTCTAGCGGTGCTTGAAGACGGGCGCACGCTTCTCGACGAACGCCGCCATCCCTTCCTTCTGATCCTCGGTGGCGAACGTCGAATGGAACACCCGACGCTCGAACCGGACACCCTCGGTGAGCGTGGTCTCGAACGACCGGTTCACGGCTTCCTTCGCCATCATCGCGACCGGAAGGGACATCTCGGCGATGGTGGTCGCCGTCTGCAGCGCCTCGTCCAGGAGATCCGCGGCAGGCACGATCCGCGACACCAGCCCGGCACGCTCGGCCTCCTCGGCGTCCATGTTCCGGCCGGTCAAGCACAGTTCCATGGCCTTGGCCTTGCCCACTGCGCGCGTCAGCCGCTGCGAACCGCCGATGCCGGGGATGACACCGAGCTTGATCTCCGGCTGCCCGAACTTCGCGGTGTCGGCGGCGATGAGGATGTCGCAGAGCATCGCCAGCTCGCATCCGCCGCCGAGTGCGTACCCGGCGACGGCAGCGATTGTCGGCTTGCGGGCCGCGGCGAGCCGGTCCCATGCGGCGAAGAAGTCGTCGAGGTAGACGTCCATGTACGACTTGGGCTGCATCTCCTTGATGTCGGCGCCCGCCGCGAATGCCCGGTCGGAACCGGTGATCAGAATGGCGCCGATCTCCGAATCCTTCTCCAACTCCTCCACCGCCGACACGACCTCGCGCATCAGTTCGGAGTTCAGTGCGTTGAGCGCTTTCGGACGGTTGAGGGTGATGATCCCCACCCGGCCCTTGCGCTCGAGCAGGATGGTCTCGAAGTCGGTCACTGGTCTCCCTCGGTAGAACGTTCGCGGATGTCGTTGATGATGGCCGAGAAGTCCTGGCCACCACCACCGGCGGCGTGGAACCGGCTGTACAGTTCGGCAGCGCGCAACCCGAGGTCCGCCTCGACGCCGTTGGTCTTCAGCGCGTTCGCGGCGAGACCGAGATCCTTGTCCATCAGCGCGGCCGCGAAGCCCGGCTGGTAGTCGTTGTTGGCCGGGCTCGTCGGAACCGGTCCGGGCACAGGACAGTTGGTGGTGAGCGCCCAGCACTGACCCGACGCGTTGGACGCGACGTCGAACAGTGCCTGGTTGCTCAGGCCCAGCTTCTCGCCGAGGACGAACGCCTCGCTGATGGCGATCATCGACACGCCCAGAATCATGTTGTTGCAGATCTTCGCGGCCTGACCGTTGCCCGGGTCGCCGCAGTGGACGACCTTCTTGCCCATCACGTCGAGCAGCGGCTTCGCCGACTCGAAGTCGTCCGCGGTGCCGCCGACCATGAACGCGAGCGTTCCCGCGGTGGCGCCGACGACGCCACCGGAAACGGGTGCGTCCACCGAACGGTGGCCGGCCTCGACGGCCTCGTCGTGCGCCGCCCGGGCGTCCGCGACGTCGATGGTGGATGAATCGATGAACAGGGTTCCGGGCTTCGCGGCGGGCAGGATCTCCGCGTAGAGCCCGAGAACGTGCTTGCCGCTCGGCAGCATCGTGATCACGACGTCCACCTCGCGCACGGCCTCGACGGCCGAATCAGCGACGGTGACACCGTCTTTCACTGCCTGCTCGAGTGCGGCGGGCGCGAGGTCGAAGCCGACCACCGTGTGCCCCGCCTTGACCAGATTGGCCGCCATGGGGCCACCCATGTGGCCGAGTCCCAGAAATCCGACGGTAGTGCTCATAGCAGTCCCTCCTGGACGCTTGTGGCTGGTGGTCAGTGCTGCGTCTGCGGGGCGGTGAGGCCGAGTTCGAGGTCTCCGAGTGGTGCGAAGAACGCGTCGACCTGCGCGTCGTCGACCTCCTCGATCGTGGCGGGCGACCACTGCGGGTTGCGGTCCTTGTCGACGACCTGCGCCCGAATGCCCTCGACGAGGTCGGGCGAGCTCAGGCAGGCGACGGACACCCGGAACTCGTCGCCCAGGACTTCCTCGAGGCTGCCGGCCTGCCGGGCGCGGCGCAGCGATTTCAGGGTGACCGCGCACGCGGTCGGCGACTTCGAACGCACCTGCTCGGCCGCCTTCTCCGCCTCGGGGATCCCGCTGCCGCGCAGGCGGGCGACGATGTCGGTGACACGGTCGGCCGAGTACGCGGCGTCGATCCAGCCCTGCTGCGCCAGCAACTCCGAGGCCGGTGCCGGTTCGGTGAACTGTGCGAGCGCATCCTGAACGGTCGTGGTCGACAGCGTCTCGAGGAACTGCCCGATCCTCTCCGACGGGATGAAGTGGTCGGCGAACCCGCAGGCGATCGCGTCGCCGGCGCTCAGCCGTGCCGTCGTCAGAGCGATGTGGGTGCCCAGCTCGCCCGGGGTGCGGGCGAGCAGGTAGGTGCCCCCGACGTCGGGGACGAACCCGATCCCGGTCTCGGGCATCCCGATCATCGACCGTTCGGTGACGATCCGCACGCTGCCGTGCGCCGACACCCCGACCCCGCCGCCCATCACGATGCCGTCCATGATCGCCACGTACGGCTTGCCGTAGTTCGCGATGGCCGCGTTGAGGATGTACTCCTCGCGCCAGAACTCCCGCGACCCGGTGCCGCCGTCCTTGGCGTCGTGGTAGATCGACACGATGTCGCCGCCGGCGCACAGGCCCCGCTCCCCGGCACCGGTGATCACCACCGCCCGCACCGCGTCGTCGCCGGACCACACCGCCAGGGCCGCCGCGATCTGCCGCACCATCGCATGGTTGAGGGCGTTGATCGCCTTGGGCCGATTGAGCACGATGCGGCCCAGACCGCCGCTCTTGTCGATCAGAACTTCCGGTTCGGTGGATACCGCGTCAGTCATGCCGCTCCTTGCTTTCCCTGCCGGGCTCCCCCGACGACACTCCGGGCGATGACCAGGCGCATGATCTCGTTGCTGCCTTCGAGGATCTGGTGCACGCGCAGGTCCCGGACGATCTTCTCTATTCCGTACTCGGCAAGATAGCCGTAACCCCCGTGCAGTTGCAGCGCCCGGTTGGCGACCTCGAAACCGGTGTCGGTCGCGAACCGCTTCGCCATCGCACACAACTCCACCACATCCGGGGCGCCCTCCTCCAGCGCGGCCGCCGCCCGCCACAGCAACGTGCGTGCCGCTTCCAGTTCGGTGCGCATGTCGGCGAGCTGGAACTGCAGCGCCTGCGATTCGATCAGCGGCGACCCGAACGCCGTGCGGTCGGCCAGGTAGGCGACGGCCCTGTCCAGCGCGGTCTGCGCGCCGCCCACCGAGCACGCCGCGATGTTGAGCCGGCCACCGTTCAGCCCGGCCATCGCGATCCGGAAGCCACCACCCTCGGAGCCGAGCAGGTTCGCCGCCGGCACCCGCACGTCCTCGAAGATCACCTGACGGGTGGGCTGGGCGTTCCACCCCATCTTCACCTCGTTCGGCCCGAACGACAGACCCGGCGAACCCTTCGGGACGATGAACGCGGAGATCCCCCGCGGACCGCTCTCCCCGGTGCGGGCCATCACGACATAGACATCGGACGTGCCGGCACCGGAGATGAACTGCTTGACCCCGTTGAGCACGTAGTCGTCGCCGTCGCGGACCGCCTTGGTGCTCAGCGCCGCCGCATCCGAACCGGCGCCCGGCTCGGTGAGGCAGTAGCTGCCGAGCTGATCCATCGAGCACAGCCCGGGCACCCACGCGTGACGCTGCTCGTCGTCGCCGAACCTGTCGATCATCCACGTGACCATGTTGTGGATGGAGATGTAGGCGGCGATCGACGGGCAGCCCTTGGCGAGCTGCTCGAAGATGCGGGCGGCGTCGACGCGAGTCAGCTCGGATCCACCCACGTCCTCGCGGATGTAGATCCCGCCCATCCCCAGCGACGCCGCCTTGCGGAGGACGTCCACGGGGAAATGCTTGGTCTGATCCCATTCCACGGCGTGCGGTGCGAGATGCTCGGCCGCGAAGTCGCGGGCAGTGTCGCTGATCGCCCGCTCGTCATCGGTCAAGGTGAACATGGAGGTCCGTTCAGTTCATGGTGGGGATGACGAAGTGGTTGGTCTCTTCCTTCTTGCCCGAGGGCCAACGCTGCGTCACGGTCTTGGTCTTGGTGTAGAAGCGGAAGGAGTCGGGACCGTGCTGGTTCAGGTCGCCGAAGCCGGAGCGCTTCCAGCCGCCGAACGTGTGATACGCGATCGGCACGGGGATCGGCACGTTGACGCCGACCATGCCGACGTTCACGCGGTTCGTGAAGTCGCGGGCGGTGTCGCCGTCGCGGGTGAAGATCGCGACGCCGTTGCCGTACTCGTGCTCGGTCGGCAGGCGGAGCGCCTCCTCGTAGTCCGCGGCGCGGGCGACCAGCAGGACGGGTCCGAAGATCTCTTCCTTGTAGACGCGCATGTCGGTGGTGACCTTGTCGAACAGGGTCGCGCCGGCGAAGAAGCCGTTCTCGTGGCCTTCGAGGGTGAAGCCGCGGCCGTCGATCACGGCCTCCGCACCCTCGTCGATGCCGATCTGGATGTAGTTGTTCACCCGTTCGAGGGCATCCTTGCTGACCAGCGGACCGAAGTCGGCGGACTCGTCGTCGCTGCGGCCGATGGTGAGCTTGCCGACCCGTTCGGTCAGCTTGGCGATGAGCGCATCCGCCGTCTCCGCGCCCACCGGGACCGCGACGGAGATCGCCATGCAGCGCTCACCCGCGGAGCCGTAACCTGCGCCGATGAGGGCGTCGGCCACCTCGTCGAGGTCGGCGTCGGGCATGATGATCGCATGGTTCTTCGCGCCACCGAAGCACTGCGCGCGCTTGCCGTGAGCCGCGGCGGTCTCGTAGATGTACTGCGCGATGGGCGTGGAACCGACGAACCCGACAGCCTTGACGCGGTCGTCGGTGAGCAGGACGTCCACCACTTCCTTGTCACCGTTGACCACGTTGAACACGCCTGCAGGCAGACCGGCCTCGAGGAACAGCTCGGCCAGCCGCAGCGGCACGGACGGGTCGCGCTCGGACGGCTTGAGGATGAACGCGTTTCCGGCGGCCAGCGCGGGACCGGCCTTCCACAGCGGGATCATGGCCGGGAAGTTGAAGGGCGTGATGCCGGCGACGACGCCGAGCGGCTGACGCATCGAGTACACGTCGATGCCGGTTCCGGCGGATTCCGTGTACTCGCCCTTGAGCAGGTGCGGGGCGCCGAGGGCGAACTCGATGACCTCGAGGCCGCGCTGGATGTCACCCTTCGCGTCGGGGATCGTCTTGCCGTGCTCGGACGACAGGAGGCGTGCCAGCGAATCCATCTCCTCCTGCACGAGCTGGAGGAACTTCATCAGGACGCGGGCCCGCTTCTGCGGGTTGAACAGCGCCCATTCCCGCTGAGCATCCACCGAGTTCGCGATGATCGCCTCGGTCTCGGCCTTGTCGGCGAGCGGCACACGCGCCTGCACCTCGCCGGTGTTGGGGTCGTAGACGTCGCCGAACTTGTTGGAGGCACCGGGGACGCGCTTGCCGCCGACGAAGTGGGATAGCTCTTGAACCATTGTGCGAACCCGTTTCTTGCTCGATGATGAGGGAGTTCCGAATATGTAGCCCATCCTATAGTTGGATGTCCATGTATGTCCAGACGCAGACGATCCGGTCATGCTCACGAACCTACGATCGGGTCATGCTGATCCACTCTCCCGAGGAGCTGAACTTCCTCCGCATCCTCCGGACCAACCCGTGCATCACCACGATCCTGGACCGTGCACCCCAGCTCGGCCTCTCGGACTGGTACCTCACCGCAGGAGCCGTGTTCCAGACCGTCTGGAACCACCTCGACGGCCGCGACCCGCAGTCGGGAATCAACGACTACGACCTCTTCTACTTCGACGACAGCGACATCGGTTACGAGGCCGAAGACGCCGTCATCCGGAAAGCCGGCACCCTGTTCGACGACCTCGACGTGCGCGTCGAGGTCAGAAACGAAGCACGTGTGCATCTTTGGTACGAAGACCACTTCGGCGTGCCCGCGACACCCTTCACCGACTGCAAGGACGCGATCGACCACTTCGCCTCCACCACCTGCTGCTACGGCATCCGCAGACACACCACCGGAGACGACGAGATCTACGCTCCCCACGGATTCACCGATCTCTTCGACATGATCCTGCGCCCCAACCCCGTCCTCGCCCCGCGCGAAGTGTACGAATCCAAAACCGCCCGGTGGCAGAAGGAATGGCCCCGACTGACCGTGGTGCCGTGGCCGGAGTGAGCGTTCAGTGCTTCCGCACGACGTGCTCCGGTTCTCCCGGCTTCCAGATCGTGATGTCCATGTGGCCGTCGCCGACCTCCACTGCCGAGCCGCCGGTGAGGTCGGCTCGGTAGCAGTGATCGAACTCCTGCCCCCGGATGTCGAACCCGGTCTCGTCGAACAGCGCCTGCGCGAAACGCTGATGCAGGGCCTTGTCCTGGACGTCGTCGACGACACCCCACAGCTTCGCGTCGCCCTCCTTCACCTCGGTGTCGACGGTCGCGGTGTGCAGGCAGAAACGCGGATCGCGCGCCAGGTCCCGGAACTTCGTGGTGTTCGGCATTCCGGCGATCCACAACTGATCCTCGAAGAATCTCGGCTCGACCGGGCTGATCCGCGGAAATCCGTCGGAGCGAAGCGTGCCGAGCATGCACAGGTTTCCGGTCGCCGCGTGCCTGCGGGAGAAGATAGCGGCAATCCGCGGAGCAGCTTCGGCGAACTCATTCCAGCTGGCCATGCACACGACCCTACGACGATTCCCATGGCCACCGGGTCAAGACGCACGCAATTGTGCGATCAGTGCCGCCTCGACTTCCGACTGTCGCGCGGCCGCCGGGAGCGGCGGCGCCGCCGATCGGTAGTGGTGCCCGGTCGGAGTGCCGACGTCGAGCAGATGGGTGCGGCCGGGTCTGCTCACCGGACGGGCGGTCCACCCGTCGCCTTCCTTCGCGTAATTGCAGGCCTCACACAGCCCGGACCCGTTGTGCACGCTTGTGGAACCACGCTTTCGGCGAGAGCGGATGTGGTCGTGATGGCGGATCGGCGCATCACACCACGGCGTGCGGCAGGTCTGATCGCGGACGTCGATCAGCTTCCGCAGACTCTTCGGGAACGTGCGCGACTGCGATTACATCGCCGTCAACGCCCCCGACTGCGGGCACGAATACACCCGTTGCAACGACGTCTCGGTGTCTGAACCGACCGCATCCGCCACCAGGCGCCGGGCGATCCCCGCCGGCACCGGCCCGAACCCCTGTAGCTGCGCGGCCTCGTGCCCGCCGGCAAGCAAGGTCTCGTCCGAGAGCACGAGGTTCACCGCCATCGGAACACCCGATGCCACTGATACTCCGGTGCCGCGCTCGAACAACAGGTCCACCATCAACTGATTGCGGGTGCGGCCGCCGCTGTTGCCGGTCGCAATCAGGCTGTCCGCATCCCGGCCCAGCGTGTCCTGCAAACACACCGCCTGCTCGACCGGCATCAGCACGCTCAGAAAGGCCATGGAATCCGGCGCCGGACGCGTCGTCACCCGACGCTCGGACACTGCCTTCCGATGCCGACGCATCACGGACGCGGCGTCGAGCTCGACCGCCAACGCTTTCGCCCTCGCGATCAGACCGCGGTCCCCGACGCCGTCGAGAGTGGCCGGGTCCGAACACAACCGGCGGTCCACGATTGCCCGATCCGCCGCCGACAGGCACGCCGTTTCCCGCACCAACAGGGTGGCCCGCCATTCATTCAGCCGACCGGTCTGCAACAGGGCCAACGTATGGGGCATCTCGTGCACCAGAGCCTGCGCGAAACCGAGGTGTCGGCCGCCACGGTTCGGGGATTCTCTGCGCGCCAATGCAATCTGCGAGGCAATCCCGCGGCCCCACTCGGATCGCGGAAGTCTCCGGGCCTCACGATCCTTTCGGATACTGGTCGCGACGTCGTCGGTGATCACCGCCTGCGCCGCGCACCCGACCGACTTCAACGCCTCGATCGCATCGAGCCACTCGATCCCCAACCCCGCATCCCCGCCGGCGGACACCACACGCAGCCGCGCCGTGAACGCACGCAACTCGGCCAGATCCGGTGCCATCACTTCCCCCACAACCAACCTCCCCCAAGGCAGTTCGAATGCATGTTCGACTCTAGCAGCCGATCTGCACCACCGGCAATAGCCGATGAAATCAGACCCCCAGCGCCGCCGCCGCGGCCCGGGCGAGGGATTCATCGACGGCGTCGTAGCCGCCGGACCCACCGCCGGGACCACCGCTGTCGGTGACGGTGCGGCGAGCGGAGAGGTGCACGGCGTCGACACCGGTGCCCGCGACCGCGGCGATGTCCTCGACGCGGATCCCGCCACCTGCCATCACTTGGATCCGCCCGTGCGCGTGGGCGACCATGCCGGACAGGGCGTCGAGGCCGTCGATGCACCGCGGCGCTCCTCCCGAGGTGAGGACCCGGATGATCCCCGATCGCGCGAGCGTGTCGATGGCGGTCGCTCTGTCGGCGACGACGTCCATCGCACGATGGAACGTCACCTCGACCGCGTACGGGTCGATGCCGTCGAGTAGGCGAGCCAGAGCGTCCCGGTCGACGGACATGTCGGGCGTGAGTGCACCGAGCACGACCCCGGCCGCTCCGGCGCTCACCGCAGCCCGGACGTCGCGGGCCATGACCGCGATCTCGTCGGCGTCGTAGACGAATCCTCCGGGTCGGCAACGGATCAGCGGGTGCACCGCGATCCCCTGGGCCGCGACCGCTTCGATCATGCCGAGGCTCGGCGTCAACCCGCCGGTCGCGCCGAGCGCGGTGCACAATTCGACGCGCACCGCGCCGGCACGCCGCGCGATCCGGGCACCCGCGACGTCCTGGACCGCTAGTTCGAGTACGGGTGTCATCTAGAACGACTGCCAGGAAGGCTTGTGTTCCAGCGCATACCGGTAGTAGTCGGCGAGCTGCAACTTGCTCGCCGCGGCTTCGTCGATCACGACGGTCACGTGCCGGTGCAGCTGCATCACCGACGCCGGGCAGAACGCGGCGAGCGGTCCCTCCGCGGCGGCGGCGATCGCCTCGGCCTTGCCCTTGCCGAACGCGATCATCACCAGGTGCCGGGCTTCGCTGATGGTGCCCAGCCCCTGGGTGAGGACGTGGTGCGGGACGTCGTCGACGCTGTCGAAGAACCGCGCGTTGTCGAGGCGGGTCTGCTCGGTGAGGGTCTTGACGCGGGTGCGGGAGGTCAGCGCGGAGCCCGGCTCGTTGAATCCGATGTGGCCGTCGGTCCCGATGCCGAGAAGCTGCACGTCGACGCCACCCGCCTCGGCGATGGCCGCGTCGTACCGCGCACCTTCCTCGGCGACGTCGGGCGATTCGCCGTTCGGGCTGAGCACACGATCCGGGTCGAGGTTCACGTGGTCGACGAACTCCGAGCGGATCACCGAGAAGTACGACTGGTCATGGCTTTTCGGAAGTCCGACGTACTCGTCCAGCAGAAATGCCCGAGCTTTCGAGAAGTCCAGTCCGGACTCACGGTGCCTGCGGGCGAGTTCCCGGTAGCTCCCGAGCGGGGACGAGCCGGTCGCGAGGCCCAGCGTCGTCGGACCGCGGCGCACGTACCCCTCGACGATGTCCGCGACGGTCGAGCCGACCTCCGACGGCGTCTGCCGGATTACGATTTCCATGCGAGTCCTTCCGTTTCGGCGGGTATTCCGCCGACGAACACGCCGCGAGGGCGCAGTTGGTGATCGGTCACGACGATATCGGCGCGGCGGCCCGGGGCGAGGCTGCCGCGTTCGGACTCCAGGCCGACCAGCCGGGCGGGAGTCCTGGTGGCGGAAGCGACGGCGTCGACGAGTCCGACGCCGCTGTCGACGACGGCGGTGCGGACCACGTCCAGCAGTCGTGCGGTGCCGCCCGCGATGGCCCCCTCGGACCCGTCGGTGGTCGCGAGCCGGGCCACACCGCGCGAGACGCGCACGTCCAGGGGCCCGAGCTGGTAGTCGCCGTCCGTGACGCCGGCGGCGGCCATGGCGTCACTGACGAGGACGATCTGGTCGGGTCCGACGGTGTCGAACACCATCGACACGGTCTCGGGCGCGAGATGCACTCCGTCCGCGATCAATTCGACGACGATGTCTCCTCGACCGGCCGCGGCCAGGAATGCGGCCACCGGCCCCGGCGCGCGGTGATGCAGTGGCGGCATCGCGTTGAACAGGTGGGTGGCGGTCAGTGGGCCGCCGGAGGCGTCGGCGATTCTCGCGGACGTGGTCGCCGCGTCGGTGTCGGTATGGCCGAGGCTCGGTAGCACGTCACGCCGGCGCATCGCGGCGAGAAGTTCGCCGAAGTGCGCGGTCTCCGGCGCCAGCGTCATCGACCGGACGGTGCCGCGCGCCGCGTCGCAGATCCGCTCGAACAGGCCGGGATCGCCGGGGATCACGGACGCGGGATCCTGCGCACCGCACCGGGCACCGGAAATGAACGGGCCCTCCAGGTGGATCCCGAGGAGCTCACCGCGTTCCACCAGATCGGCGAGAACCCCGGCCTGCCGGAGCAGGTCCTGCTCCCCCGCCGAGACCAGGCTGCCGAGCAGTCCGGTGGTGCCGTGCTCGCGGTGATGATCCGCGGCCCGTCTGGCGCCGTCGGCGTCGGTATTGGGGAACCCCGCGCCGGCGCCGCCGTGGCAGTGCAGGTCGATCAGGCCCGGCAACAGTATCGACGAACTCGGTTCCGGCAGCGGCACCTGTCCGCGGTACTGCACCGCGGAGCCGACCCAGGAGATGCGGTCGTCGTCGGTGACCACCACACCGTCGGCGATCACGCCGTCCTCCACGACGACCTTGCCACGCAGGATCATCGAAGCGCTCCGGGCGCGAGAGCTGCCACAGCCGATCGTCCGGCCTGCGGGGACCGTGCGCCGCGTGCGGCGGCGGCCATCTCCCGGCACAGGCCGAGGTCGGTGGCGGCCAGACGGGCACGCACAGCGCCCAGCGACGGGGCCACCATGGACAGGCTGGTGACGCCCAACCCGACCAGCACCGGCGCCAGCGCGGGATCGGACGCGGCTTCCCCGCAGACACCGACGGGTGCGCCTGCCTCTGTCCCTGCCGCGCCGACCAGGCCGATCAGGTCCAGGACGGCGGGCTGCCACGGGTCGAGCAGTGGGGCGAGGCTGCCTGCCATCCGGTCCACGGCGCACGTGTACTGGCTCAGGTCGTTGGTCCCGATACTGACGAAATCGAGGTGTTCGAGCAGGTCGCGGGCACGCAGCGCCGCCGAGGGGATCTCGATCATCGCCCCGACCTTGGCGATACCCCGCGCGCGGGCGAGCGCGGCGAACCCCTCCGCCTCCTCGGCCGTCGCGACCATCGGCGCCATCACCCACAGGTCCGCGCCGGTAGCGGCCGCGGCAGCGCCGAGCGCCTCCAACTGGGTGGCCAGGACGTCCGGGTAGACGGCGCCGACCCGCAGCCCCCGCACGCCGAGAGCCGGGTTCTCCTCCGCGCCGAGGTCCAGGAACGGCAGTGGTTTGTCGGAACCGCTGTCGAGTGTCCGGACCACCACCTTGCGTCCCGCGAACTGCTCGAGCACCGAGGTGTAGGTGGCGATCTGCTCGTCGAGGGCGGGCGCGATCTGCCTACCGAGGTACAGGAATTCGGTCCGGAACAGCCCGACACCCTCCGAATCCGCGGCAGCGGCACGCGCGGCGTCGTCGACCGTCCCGATGTTGACGAGCAACCCGACGGGTGCCCAGTCCCGGGTGCGCCCCGGTCCCCGCGAACCCTCCACCCGCGCTCGCGCCTCCGTGATCTGTTCCGCCACCTCGGCCTGCCGGAGGTCGCTGGGGTCGACGACGATCTCGCCGGTCGTCCCGTCGAGCACCACAGGCCTTCCCTCGACCAACCGGTCGAGTTCGGCGCAGTTCACGATCGCGGGCAGGCCGAGCGATTTCGCCAGGATCGCAGTGTGAGAAGTCGGTCCGCCCTCTGCGGTGAGCAGCCCGACCACGTCGCTGCCGCCGAGCATCGCGGTGTCCGCGGGCGAGAGATCCCGAGCGACGAGAACGAACGGGTGCCCGGGATCGGGGATGCCGGGCATCGGCACCCCCAGCAGTACCGCGACCGCACGGTTCCCGAGGTCACGCAGGTCCGCGACACGCTCGGCCAGATACCCACCGAGGGCCTCGAGCTTGACGCAGTAGCCGGCGAACGCGACGCTGACGGCGTGTGCCGTCGGCATGCCGGCGCGGAGGTTCTCCTCGGCGGCGGACACGATTCCCGGGTCGCGGGCCATGGAAGCCGACACGAGCAGGATCTCGGACGCGACGCCGTCCACCTGCGCGGCGCGGGCTTCGAGATCGCCGGACACGGTCGCGAGGGCGTCCCGCACACGGGCGAGTTCGGCCGTGACCGATTCGCCGACAGGGTCTTCGGCCGACGTCGCGACCGGTGTCCCGAACGCGAGCCAGGGTGCGCAGACCAGCCCCGGACTCACCCCGAGGCCGTGCACGAGAACTTCGGTAGCCGTCGACATCAGGCGGCGTCGAGGTCGGAGGCGAGCAGGTCTGCGAGGCGGTCGAGGGCCTCCTCGCTGCCCTCCCCTTCCGCGGTGATCGTCACCTCGGTGCCGAACTCGGCGCCGAGAGTCATCACCGCGAGCATGCTGCCTGCGTCCACCGGCGCGGACTCGCCGACCGCGATCTGCACTGCGACCGGTACCGCCGCGGCGGCCTGGGTGAACTTCGCAGCGGGACGGGCGTGCAGTCCGACCTTCGAACCGATGAGGACCGTTCGTGTAGCCATGCTCACTGACCTGCCTTTTCCGTGTCGGCGCTCGTTTCCGCGTCGTCCTCCCGACCGGGAGTGCGCAGATTCCATTTCTTGATGACGAAGCTGAACAGGACGTAATAGATCACCGCGTACCCGAGCCCGATGGGGATCAGCATCCACGCGTTGGTGGCCTTGCCGAAGTTGAGCACGTAGTCGAAGAAGCCTGCGGAGAACGTGAATCCGTCGTGGATGCCGAGCGCGTTGACGAGCGCCATCGAGGTGCCGGTGAGGAAGGCGTGGATCAGGTACAGCGGCCAGGCGACGAACATGAACGCGAATTCGAGGGGCTCGGTGATCCCGGTGAGGAACGCCGTCAGCGCGGTGGAGAGCATGATGCCACCCACGACCTTCTTCTGCGACGGCCGCGCGTTGCGCCAGATCGCCAGTGCGGCAGCGGGAAGGGCGAACATCATGATCGGGAAGAAGCCGGTCATGAAGATGCCTGCACTGGGGTCGCCGGCAAAGAACCGGTTGAGGTCGCCGCGGACGAGTTCGCCGCTCGCGTTCTGGTAGTCGCCGACGAGGAACCACACGGTGGAGTTCAGGATGTGATGCAGTCCGGTCGGGATGAGCAGGCGGTTGGCCATGCCGTAGACGCCGCCACCGACGACGGAGTTCTCGGCGACGGTCTCGCCTACCCACGTCAGTGCGGAGTTGAACGCCGGGTACAGGAACGCCATGAGGACGCCGACGACGAGACCGGTGAGGGCGGTGAGGATGGGAACGAGCCTGCGCCCGTTGAAGAATCCGAGGTAGTCGGGCAGTTTGGTGCGGTAGAACCGCTGCCACAGAATGGCGGACAGCAGGCCCATCACGATGCCCGCGAGCACACCGTAGTTGATCAGCGCCTGGTCGCCGTTCGGATCGGTCTTGCCTTCGAGGACGACCGGCGACATGGCCTCGAACACGCCGTTGATGACCATGTATCCGACCACTGCGGCCAGGGCGGTGGACCCGTCGGCCTTCTTGGCCCATCCGATGGCGATGCCCACCGCGAAGATGAGGGGCAGCCAGGTGAACACTGCCTGGCCGGCTGCGGAGATGACGGACGCGGCGGTGTGCATCGAGTCGAATCGGCCGAGGAGGTCGTCCTGGCCGAGCCGCAGCAAGATGCCGGCCGCGGGAAGTACCGCGATCGGCAGCATCAGGCTGCGCCCGAGGCGCTGTAACCCGGCAAACACCGCTGATTCCTTTTTCGGGCTGTCTACGACAGTCATATCGGCCTTCTCTGTGCGCTTCGGTCGCCGAATCGGCGTCTGGTGAGTCCCGAAACCGGCGGCGGCGAGCGCGTCGTACGGCTTCGGGAAAACTATTGTGGACCAGCACCCCCAACGGGTACTGTCCGGTCATAACCAGTTGCTAGTTTGACCAGGTGAGCACAGGATGTCAACAGGCAAATGTGATCCAGCTAACCCATCCAGCACCATCACCTGCAGCTCGAACGCGAACTACGAGGGAGAACCGATGTCCAAAGCGGACGCAATCATCAGCGGCCTCGGCGGTGCCGACAACATCGTCGAGATCGAGGCCTGCATCACCCGCCTGCGCACCGAGGTCAAGGACGGCGCCAAGGTCGACGAGGCCGCGCTCAAGGCCGCAGGCGCCCACGGCGTGCTGAAGGCGGGCAGCGTCGTCCAGGTCATCGTCGGCCCCGAGGCGGACACGCTGGCCGAGGACATCGAGGACATCCTGTGAGCCTGTCCGTGCAGGCTCCGCTGCCCGGCCGAGTGCTCGCCCTCGCCGACGTGCCCGACCCCGTGTTCGCCGGACAGATGGTGGGTTCCGGAGTCGCGATCGAACCAGCGCGCGACCGTGGCGCCCTCGACGTGCTCGCACCGATCTCGGGCAAGATCCTCAAACTGCACCCGCACGCGTTCGTCATCCTGGGCTCGGCGGGCGGCGGTGTGCTGGTGCACCTGGGAATCGACACCGTGAAGCTGAAGGGCGAGGGGTTCACCCTGCTGGCGGCGGAAGGTGACGAGGTCGACGCGGGTGATCCCGTGGTGCGGTTCGATCCGACCGAGATCGACGGCACCGGATACTCCGCCATCTGCCCGATCGTCGTCATGGATTCCACGCCGGATTCGGTGTCCACCGACACCGTGGGATCCGACGTGAGCACGGGCGACGCCCTGTTCGACTGGACGGCGCCGTAGGGACAGAGGGAACCTGCGTTCGGACACATCGACGTGGTGCGGGTCGGCGAGGGTACGCCGGTCCGCATCATCGTCCGGGCGCCGGCGCAACTCGCCACGAAATCAACTCAGCGTGCGGCTGATTCATGTCGGCCACGGATCCCGAGTGGCCGCGACCGTGAAGGCTTCAGGACGGGTTCTCGATGCTGTAGATGAGAGTCAGGACGCCTCGGCTGGCCTCGGTGGCGTGACCGGACAGTCCGGTCAGTTCCGCAGTACCCGAATGCGGGATCACGGTGCCGAACGTAGTCTGGTCCGGGCCGTCGGCCAGACCGCCATGTTGAATGACGAACGTTCCGTGCCGGCCGTCCAGTGTCGCTTGGATGCGTTCCGAAGCCACGTAACCGGCACCTTCGGGACCCTGCGCGGTCAGAACCTCCGCGACCCCGGTTCCCGCCAGAGCGCCTCGGTAGGTCTTGCGGATCACGACCCTGGTCAATTTCGGGCCTTCGGCCGGCTCGTCGTAGGGAATCTCATCCCAGCTGTCGATGTCGAACTCGGCCTTGACTGTTCGTTGCGTTGTGGTGTCAGCCATGAGCAGAGAATGCCAGACCGGACCGACAACTGTAAGCCTGGCTCAGACGCTGCGCTGAGCCCGCTCCCCCTGAACTTCCATCTGCAGTTGATAGCGATCGGACCGATACCAGCTGCGGGTGTGCTCGACCGGTGTGGGGCCGCTGAAGGACACCCGGTCGAAGTACATCACCGGGGCGCCCTTCTTGATGCCGAGCAGGGTCGCGATCTCCTGGCTCGCCCCGTCGGCGCTCACGGTCTGCTCCGCCCGGTCGATCGGCATGCCGTACTTGTCGGCGGTGGCCCGGTAGATCGAGCCCGTGAGGTCGAGGTCCAGCAGGCCGGGAAGCAGCGAGGCGTTGAACCACCCGTCGTCCACGCTGACCGGTTCGCCGTCCGCCAGCCGCAGCCGTTTGACGTGATAGGCGCTGGTGTCCGGCGCGATGCGCAGCGCCTTCGCGGTGGCCTCCGGCGCCGCGTCCTCCTCGCTCTCGAGCACCACCGTCGTCGGCTTGTGCCCCTGCGCCCGCATCTCCTCCGTGAACGAGGCCAGGTGGAGTTTCGACTGCACCGGACGATGCGCCACGAACGTGCCCTTGCCACGCACCCGCACCAGGTGGCCCTCGTTGACGAGCTGCCCGATCGCCTCCCGCACCGTGATCCGACTGACGCCGTAGTCCTGCATCAGTTTTCGTTCACTCGTCATCAGGTCGCCGGGCTGAAGTTCCTTGGTGCACTTGTGCAGCAGGATGGCACGGAGTTGCTCGTGCTTCGGAATCACGCTGTCGCGTAGATGTACGGGCATCATTCCGGCGGCTCCAGCTCTGTCAGGGGTCGGACACATCGGATCAGACAGTGGGACTGCAAAGGTCCCGTCCGGTCCGGTCCAACCACGAGAATACGTGATCCGGACGCTCCGGCCTACCGTGCGGCCTCGGCCAACACCTCCAGATACTTGCGCGTCATCACCCGCTGCACGACCCGGCCCGCGGGTCCGCCGAGCCGGGTGAACCACCGACCCGGTTTCGAGAACGCCGAGATGGTCGCGAGCACGGTGCCGTCCGGCCGCTGTTCGACGACGAAGCTCTCCTCTCCGCTCTCGGGGTGACCCGGCAGCGTCCCGTAGGCGAATCCCCTGCGATGCGGTTCGTCGACCACGTAGACGACCCGGCAGGAGAACGTCAGCCGAAGCGGACCGATGCCCCATCGCAGTTCCACCGACGTGCCGGGTGCGGCCGTCGGAGCGTCGGCCCGCACGTCCAGCCCGGCGCCGCGGTGCATACCCCAGGCACAGAGGTGGGTGGCGGCCGCGTCGAATGCGTCTGCCCCGTAACCGATCACCTTCTGCTCGGTCAGATGGTGATATCCCGCGGGGAAGGGAACGTCGCGGCTCGCACCCACCTCCGGGTACGTGAACGCGGGCAGATCGTCTCGGGAGCTACTGATGGCGGGATCCTCTCGGTCCGGACGTCACGAGCAGGTGGAAAGGCACGTTACCCGGCGCACGGCCTCGAGGCCTTCCGGGGTGCCCGGCCAGTGCCGGGCCACGACCTGCGGGCCCGCGCGGCGAACCACCGAACGAAGCGTGAGACCGATGATGATCACGTCGTCGGCGTATCCGATGACGGGGACGAAATCGGGTATCAGATCGATCGGAACCGCGAGGTAGACCAGCAGCAGGACGAGCCGGACGCGCACACCGCGGGGCAGGTCCGGATCGGCTGCGAGCCGGCGCAGGAGACGGAGCAGATCCGGCAGCAGCCGGATCGCCTCCCCGATACGGGTGCTGTCGGGTCTCGATCGCCA
The DNA here is from genome assembly GCF_900455735.1 of Rhodococcus wratislaviensis. Taxonomy (GTDB): domain Bacteria; phylum Actinomycetota; class Actinomycetes; order Mycobacteriales; family Mycobacteriaceae; genus Rhodococcus_F; species Rhodococcus_F wratislaviensis. The sequence continues at coordinate 1,171,977 of NZ_UAUI01000001.1, forward strand.
CAGCACCAGCGCCAACACCACCCAGGCGACCAGCAGGCCCACTGCCGCGCCGATCAGGATTGGCCATGCCGCCGCCCACACCTGCCCCGGATCCATACGCTGCGCCTATTGCTCCGACCGGACCGCAGGACGGATGTTCTGGTTCACGTGGAAGAGGTTGTCCGGATCGTACTTCGCCTTCACCTGTGCGAGCCGGTCGTAGTTGCCGAGGTAGGAAGCACGCACGCGGTCCTCGCCCTCGGACATCATGAAATTGACGTACGCCCCGCCCGCCGTCGTCGGGTGGAGGGCCTCCCAGTACCGCTTGGCCCAGTCCGTGATGACCTCGGCGTTGGCCGGATCCGGGTCGACACCGACGATCACCCCGGCCCAGCCGCCGTCCCGGTACGCGAACGCGGTGGCATCCTCGGCGACCCGCGTCGCCGCGCCGTCGATGGGATACATGTGCATGGTCGAATGACCGGTGGGCAGCTGACGGCCGAACTCCAGATGGATGTCGATGGCGTCGTCGGAGATCTCCCGGACGAAGTCCGCGCGCCAGTACCACTGCAACCCCGCCGGGTACAGTCCGTCGAAGGCGGATTGCAATGCGGTGAAGGGCATTTCGTGGAGTCCGACCAGCAGCGGGTTTCCGAAGTCGCGGATCGGTTCGAGTACCGCGTCGGCCTTGTCCGGGTCGCCGGTGTAGCACCAGACGATGCCGCACGCCTTGCGTCCCCACAGTTCCTCGGGGAACGGGGGCGCCGGCGGAATGGTCAGCAGGCCGATCCAGCCGTTGAGTTCCTCGGGCAGCGACGGCAGGAGTTCGCGATACCACCGCATCACGTCGGGGGTGTCTTCCAGGTCGTACAGCACCGGCCCGCCGACGACGGTGCCGTGGTCGCCGATGTCGTGACACGCGAACTGGAACGACGTGACCACACCAAAGTTTCCGCCGCCTCCCTTCAGCGCCCAGAACAGGTCCGGGTGGGACCGTTCGCTCGCCGTCACCAGAGTGCCATCGGCGAGGACGACATCGGCGCTGAGCAGGTTGTCCACGGTGAGACCGAAACGGCGCGTCAGGTAGCCGATTCCGCCGCCGAGCGTCAGCCCGCCGACACCGGTGGAGGCGATGAACCCGGACGGGGTGGCCATGCCGAACGGCACGGTGGCATGGTCGACGTCGCTCCAGGTGCACCCGCCGTCCACCCGGACGGTCCGGTCGGCCGGCGACACCGTGGTTGCGCGCATCCCCGACAGATCGATCACGAGGGCGTCGTCCCACACGCCGAGACCTCCCGCGTTGTGTCCCCCGCCGCGAACCGCGAGTTCGACGTGATGCTCCCGCGCGAACCGCACGCACGCGACGACATCGGCGGCGTTGGCGCACCGTGCGATGGCCGCGGGTCGACGGTCGATCATCGCGTTGTACACCGCACGCGCGTCGTCGTAGCCGTCGTCGTCGGGGGTGATCAACTCTCCGCGCAACGATGCGGCCAGTTCCGCATAGGGGGGCGGCGTCGTCGTCGACGGTGTCGAATTCGTGGTGGTGGTGCTCATGACCTTCTCCTCGGATCGGCGGGCCCCGGACGGGCCTTACCTGGTAATTCACACCGTAGGAATCCGGCGTTCGCGCACCGTTCGCGGCGACGTCCCGCCCGCGAACGGCCCGGCGCCCGCACGCAGGCGCAGCACCTGCGGCAACCACCAGCGGTCGTCGTACTGCTCGGCGGCGATCAGGGCGGCATCGAGCGTGGCGCGGGCCGCGCAGGTGTGACCGACGTCGATCTGGACCTCCGCCAGCAGCGAGAGCCAGTAGGCCATGCGCGCGAACGCCCGCTGCCGCCGCAACTCGGCGAGCCCCTGGCGGATCTTCGCGATACCGGGTTCGCCGCCGACGAGCCTGCCTTCGAGGATCTGCGACCACTGGCTGTAGTAGGCGAAGTGGTAGCGCTCGCACAGCTCCCGCAACTCGGTGAGTGAGGCGAGGAGCGCGGTGTCGTCGCCTCGCATCTGATTCAGCACCGACGCGTATCCCAACGCCACCGCGAGACTGTAGGGGTGGCCGCAGGTCCTGCCCAATGCGAGGGCATCCGCGCACGACCGCGCCGCCTTCTGCTCGTCACCGATCATCCAGTACGCGTGCGACTCCCAGGCGTGGGCATGCACTTCGAGCCTGGTTCCGAGGATGAAGGAATAGTCGTCGGAGAACGATCTCAGCGCGACGTCGAAATGTTCGATCGCATCCCTCGGCCGGCCGAGAGCCAGGGCAGCCCCCGCCACGGAGAACTGCGCCTGACCCTCGAATTCGGGATCGGCCGCGGACAGTTCGAGGGCACGCGCGCCGATGCCGTGGGCCTGCGCGGTGTGCCCCTGCACGAAATGTGCCGCGAACAATCCGATCAGGGCGCCGAGCACGATTTTCGGCCGCCGGAGACGCTGCCCCAGCTCCACGGTGCGGTCCAGCGTCTGCTCGAGCTCGGCGGAGGAGTACCCGTACAGGGTGGTCAGCGGCGCCGACATGCCCTGCCGCACGTCCACCTCGTGAGCGTCCCGGTTGCGGCCCACCGGCATCGCCTCGAGAAGGTCGAGGCAGTCCCGGAAGTGCCGCAGAGCCTCCGCGTTCGCGAACATGCTGGCTGCCATCTCGGCGGCGCGCTGCAGGTAGTGGAGGGCGCGGTCGGGGCGGCCGCCGCGCCGGTACTGCTCGGCGAGCTGCGCTGCCACGTCGTCGGTGCTGCCCGCGTGGAGAAGTTCGAGTCCCTGCGCGAGGCGCCGATGCAGGAGCCAGCGGCGCGGCGGGCTGACCGAGCGGTACGCGGCCTCCCGGACCAGGTCGTGCACGAAGTCGTAGCCGGTGCCCGCCGGCCGGACGATCCTCCGCCGCCACAGTTCGTCCACCGCCTGGACGAGAGAATCCGTGTCCAGGTCGCTCGCCTCGCTGAGCAGGTCCAGATCGAAATCCGTGCCGAGCGCAGCGGCAAGGCCGGCGACGTCCCGCGCGGGTTCCGAGCACTGTTCGAGCCGCCGCTGCAGCACCTCCCCCAGGTCGTCGGCGCCCCCGGTAGCATCCGTGCCGGGCACCATCCTGGCGGCCTCGACGACGTACAGCGGGTAGCCGCCGGTCGCGGCGTACAGGACCGCCTCCTCCGCGGGGTCCAGCGCCCGGCCGCCGAGGGACCGCGCCAGTTCCGCGGTCCCCTCCGAGGTCAACGGGTCCACCTCGACGTCCGTGACCAGCCGTGCCGACCGGAGGGCTCGCAGCGCTTCCCGCACATCGTGGCGGGACCGCGCCTCGTCCGTGCGGGCGGTCGCCGCCACCAGGACGCACATGTGGGTGTCGAGTGAGAGCAGGAACGCCAGCCAGGCCGCCGTCTCCGCGTCGCACCACTGCAGATCGTCGAGGACGAGCAGGACCGGCCGGCCGGACGACAGCACCGCCCGCGTCGTGCCCTCGAAGAACCGGTGACGCTGCCATGCGTCCACCATCGCCCGGGACGTCGACGGTCGCGGCCCGGCCTCGGCGCTCGGGACCAGCCGTTCGACCTCGGCCCGCCACATCGGGTTCAGAGACCCGATCGCGGACCGAAATCCCGGGCTGCGCAGCCACTCGGCGACGGGCGCCAGCGCGACGCGGCCCGGCAGTCCGAAACACCGCGTCGTCGCCACCACCGCCCCGTCGGCGCGGGCGATCTCCGCGAGTTCGGTGGTCAACCGGGTCTTGCCGACACCCGCGTCCCCCGAGACGAGCAGCAGTCCCTGCCTGCCGTCGAGTGACTGCCGCCAGCGCCGTTGTAGCTCCCCGCGTTCACGCTCCCGTCCGATCAGAGCGGGCACCGCGGCCCGGACGCGTTCGGGCCTGCGAGATGCGGCGGCACCGGCCCTCGGGTGCTCCCCCAGCAGGTTGTCGAACAGTCTGCTGGTCGCCGCGCTCGGTGCGACCGCGAGTTCGGTTTCCAGAACGGCCGCGCACCGGTGGTAGGTGGTCATCGCCGCCGCCCGGTCGCCCGACGCGGCCTGCAGTTCCATGAGCGTCCGGTACCCGACCTCCTCCAGTGGGTCGAGCTGGATACGCCGGCGTGCGCACGCCGTGGCCGTCTCCACGTCACCCGACTCCCGCAACACCCGCACCGTCGCCTCACAGAGTTCGACGCACTGCCTGCGCAGCACCTCGCGGTGCTCGAGGACCCAGTCTTCGTACGTGCCGGGCATGAGCTCGCCGCGATAGGTGTCGATCGCGCGGTCCGCGTGATCGAGAAATGCCCGCGCGTCGGAATCGGCGAGGGCGGCGACGGCGGACGACCGCTCGTTGCGGAAAGTGTCGACGTCCACCCGGCACGACGGCGAGTCCGTCCAGGTGAGCGTCGGCCCATCCGCCGCGAGCGCACCGTCCGATCCGAGGAGACCGCGAAGGTTGTGCAGTTCCCGCCGGAGGTTGGTGCGGGCCTGCTGCTCGCTCGACTCCGGCCAGAACAGCCCGGCGAGACGGTTCCTCGACTGGGCGAGACCGGCGTGCAGCACCAGATAGGCCAGCAGCGCGATCGCCCGTGACGAGATGGGGCCGACCCGGGCATCCTCCGGGTTCGATACACGCTGTTCGCCGAGCAGGTAGACCGTCAACATGACTGACCAGCTCCCGGTCGCGGAACGAGGCGAGCTTCCGCGTCCTCATCATCGCACGGTCAGCGGAAGTGCTGGTACAGCGCTTTCAGCTCCCGGATCGCGGCGTCCACCGCACGCTCGTCCTCACTGACCGATCGGACCGCTTTCCGCAGCAGCAGGGGGTCGAGATCGTCGATCGCCGCCCGGAAGTCGGCGTCGGGCAGGGCGGGCAGCGAGGAGTCGTCGCCGAACCAGTCGTCGACGTCCGCGTCGGAGGAGTCGCCGCCGACACCGTCGATCAGCATGTCCAGATCGACGCCGCGCAGCGTCAGGATCTCGAGCGGGTTCTCGTCGATGCGTTCGGTGGTGAGGTACGCGACCGCGGCCGCATGCTTGCACGGCCAGCCGTCGTCCGGGCAGGTGCAGTCGTAGTTCAGCGCCGACGCCCCGGCGGGCAGCAGCAGGGGCCCCAGAACCTCCGGAACTCCGCCGCCCGCCAGCATCGCGAGACTGCCGGGTTGCCGACGCACCAGCGCGACGAGTTCCGCGACTTCCGCCTCGTCGAGGCGGTCGATCGAGACGGTCGCGACGAACGGCTGGAGCTGACTGCCCTGGACCTCCCCCGTGACCATCCCACCGGCGATCTCGAGCGAGATCACCTGACCGCTGCGCGCGTAGTTCCGCCCGCGGCTCATCCGGCCCTTGTCGGCGACGAACTCGATGATGTCCACGAACTCGCGGCCCCACCACGTGCGCCCGAACGATCCCCGCCGGGACCGTGCCTCCAGCCCGCCCGTCACCGGTCGTCGCTTGCCGTACTGGCCGAAGTACGGCCCGGGTCGCCGGTTCGTCATTCGCCCACCGCCTCGTCACCGAGTCGCAGCAGTTCACCCAGTTGCTCGGTGCTCATCTCCGTCACCCAGTTCTCACCCGTCCCGACGGCGAGATCGGCCAGCTCCTGCTTGGTGGCGATCATCGCATCGATCCGTTCCTCCAGGGTTCCGACGCACACGAGCTTGCGCACCTGCACGTCCCGCCGCTGGCCGATCCGGAACGCCCGGTCCGTGGCCTGGTTCTCGACCGCCGGGTTCCACCACCGGTCGAGGTGGACGACGTGATTGGCCGCGGTGAGGTTCAGGCCCGTCCCGCCCGCCTTCAGCGAGAGCATCATGATCGGCGGCCCGTCGTCGCCCTGGAACGAGGCCACCATGTCGTCGCGCTTCTGCTTGGAGACACCCCCGTGCAAAAACGGTACGGTGGTACCGAAACGCTCCGCGAGGTACGGGGTGACGAGGTCACCGAATTCCCGGAACTGGGTGAACAGCAACGCCTTCTCGCCGTCCGCGACCACGGAGTCCAGAATGTCCTCGACGAGCCCCAGCTTGCCGGAGCGGTGCTGTCCGCGCCGCATCACCGCCGACCCGTCGCGCAGGAAATGCGCCGGGTGGTTGCACACCTGCTTGAGTTTCGTCAGGGCAGCGAGGACGGCGCCCTTGCGCTTCATCCCCTTCTTGTCCTTGATCTGCGCCATCATGTCGTCGACCACCGCCCGGTACAGCGCGGCCTGCTCCGCGGTGAGGTTGGCGCGGACCGTCATCTCGAACTTGTCGGGGAGGTCGGCGATGACCGCGGGATCGGTCTTGACGCGGCGCAGCACGAACGGGGACGTGACCGCGCGGAGCCGGGCGACGGCCGTCTCGTCCTGCTCCCGCTCGATCGGCACCACGAACCGCTTGCGGAACATCGCCTCCGAACCCAGAATGCCCGAATTCGCGAAGTCCAGGATCGAGCGCAATTCGTCCAGTCGGTTCTCGACCGGAGTGCCCGTCAGCGCGACGCGGTGTGCCGCCGGAATGCTCCGCGCCGCCCGCGCCTGCGACGTCTTCGCATTCTTGATGTGCTGCGCCTCGTCCAGCACGACGCGCCGCCAGTCCTGCTCCTTCAGCTCTGCGACGTCGCGGGCCAGCAGCGCATACGTGGTGATCACCAGATCGCTCTGCGTCACGGCGGCCGTGAAGTCGTCACCGCTCAGCCGCTGCGGACCGTGGTGGACGAGCACCCGCAGCGAGGGAACGAAGCGTGCCGCCTCGCGCTGCCAGTTGCCGACCACCGACATCGGGCACACCAGCAGGGTGGGGGTGGGCGCGTTTTCATGGGCCAGCAGCGCGAGCAACTGCAGCGTCTTGCCGAGACCCATGTCGTCGGCGAGGACGGCGCCGAGACCGAGGCGGCTCATGAACACCAGCCAGTCGAGCCCCCGCTTCTGGTACGGGCGCAGCGTGGCGTCCAACCCGTCCGGCGTCGGCACGTCCTGAGGCTTCGTGTCGCCGTCCAGCAACGCGGCCGCCCAGCCGGTGGCCGTGACCTCCTCGACGGGAAGGTCGGAGAGATCGTCCGCGATCAGGTCTTTCAGCAGGTCCACGATGGCCCGGTCGCCGCTGGCGTGCCGCTCCGCCACGTAGCGCGCCGCGCGGGACAGCACCTCCTGGTCCGCCCGGACCCACTCGCCGCGCAGCCGCACGAGATCACTCTTCGAGTTGACCAGTCGATTCATTTCCGCGGCGGTGAGAACCGTGTCGCCGAGTGCCAGCTCCCAGTTGTACTGCACCAGCTGGTCTTTGCCGACCGCCCGGTTCTCCGCGCTCGCCGGGGTGCTCGGCGAGCTCACCCTCAGCCGCATCGACGGCGACGCCACACTCCACGCCCGCGGCAGCAGCAGGCTGATGCCCTTCTCCTTCAACGCCACCGCCCCGTGCCCGACGAGGTCGATGACCACGGCGGTGGGCAACATCAGGTCCAGGCTGTCGGGGTCACTGGGGACGTCCTGCAGTCGCGGGTAGGCGGAGACGGCCTCCGTCAGTTTGCGCACCCCGATCTGCAGGCGGCTCGCCTCCGTGCGGTGCAGCGGAATCGGCACCGGCGCTTCGCCTTCCGGACGAAGACAGACCTCCAGTCGCCACAACACCGTGTCCGGATCCCAGTCCCCCTCCACGTCCACGTCTTCCGGCTCGAGGAGCCGCAGCACCAGTTCGGGCTCGTCCACCTTGAGGCTGTCGCGCCACCCGTCCAGCGAACCCGACAGCTGGGCGGTGCCCTCGGCGAACTGGTCGCCGCGCACGAGCGCCGCGATCAGCGGGTGATCCGCATCGATGCCGGAATCGTCCGGGTGCCGTCGTTCGAGGACCCGGCGGGCGACGGGATCGGTCAGCTCGGTGACCATGTCGTCGAGCACGGCCCGGGGGGTCGTGCCGTGACGCTGGACCGGCGGCATCGCGACGGCCAGCTCCGTGAGCCACGCACGCTGGCGCTCACCGCCGAGCAGCCGCCAGCGCGGCCACCAGCCGCCCTCCGCCCGGTGTGCCTCGGGCACCACCCGGCCGGCCCGTGCCCACCGCTCGACACCGCGGGCGACGTGGGCGAGGTAGCGCAGATCCCCGGCGATCCGGGGGTCGCGGGCAGACACCGACAGCAGGAACTCCGTCGCATCCGGCGGTGCCAGCGCGACCGCGGCCCACTCGAGCATCTCCGGCCCCGACGGCGTCGGCATCGGCACCTTCACGTGGTGCCGGAACTTCCGTGCCAGCACCCGTCCGACCGCATCCGTCGGCTCCTCGGCGGCCGGATTCCGGTCCTCGACCCACAGCATGAGGCCCGAACCGGGTGTCCAGAGGCCGTGCAGCATGCACCCATCCAATCAGGCGCGACCGACAGCGGGAGAAGTCCCTGCTCGAGACATGTAACCCTCGACGATATTCCACCGATGAACGAGTTGGCGGCTGTCCACGCCGGTAACTCACCGGGATCGCTGCCGAACGTGATCGCAGTGATCGGAGGAAGACAAAATGGACATGGAACAGATCTTGGAAGTTCTCGTTCAACTCATCCAGGTCCTCGGACCCTTGATGGGTGGCGGTGGCGGAGGCGGAGGCACAGGCTCCCTAGGCAGCCTGTTCGGCTCCTGAGTTCTCATGAGAAGGCTCGCCGACTCCAATTCGGCGGGCCTTCTTCGTGCCCGAATTCTGGCCCCGGTTCGTGATAGGACTGTGGGCGTGAGCATGGCATACGGCTTCAGCGAGTACGGCGGCCCCGAGACACAGCAGTTCTTCGACGTCCCCGTTCCCTCCCCCGGTCCCGGACAGCTGCTGGTCGCCGTCCATGCGGCCGGCGTGAATCCCGCCGATTGGAAGGTGCGGGCGGGAACGCGCAAGGACACCGTCCCCGTCACTCTTCCCGCCGTTCTCGGCCGGGAGGTCGCCGGTGTGGTCGCCGAGACCGGTCCCCGGGTGACCGGCTTCGCGGTCGGCGATCCCGTGTTCGGCGCGACCGCCACCGGGTTCGGCGGATACACCGAGTACACGCTGGTCAACACGGCCTCGGCAGCACACAAGCCCGACTCGGTCTCGTTCACCGACGCGGCCACGCTTCCCGTCGCAGCGGGAACCGCGTACGACGCGCTGGCCACCCTGGACCTGGCGCCCGGCAGTCGGTTGCTCGTCGTCGGCGCGGGCGGTGGCGTGGGGGTGGCGGCGCTGCAGTTGGCCGCGGCGCGGGACGTCAGCGTGATCGGAGTCGCGAGCGAGAGCAAGCGGGAGGTCGTCGAATCGCTCGGCGCCAGCTGGGTGGCGTCCGGAGAGAGACTGGCCGCACGCGTGCCCGGCCCGGTGGACGCCATCTTCGACCTCGTCGGCGGTGACGCGCTCGCCGAGGCGGCGCGGGTGGTCGCGGATCCGGCGGCGATCATCAGCACCGGCGACCCGCTCGCCGCGCGGGACCTCGGCGGCTCGGGAGTGGAACGGCGCCGAACGTCCGCGGTGTTCGCGGAGCTGGCCGCGCTGGTGGCCGACGGAACCCTCGACCCGCGGGTCGCGCACCGATTCCCGTTCGCACACGCCGGTGACGCTCTCGCGATGGTGGAGTCCGGTCACACGAGCGGCAAGGTCGTGATCGAGTTCGGTTAGCAGGTCTGGATTTCACCCGTTCCGAGGTAGATGCTGGAGAGACGTAACTGCCGGACACTCGGGAGTCGGTCATGAGCATCCTGATCCAGGTTCTCGAACAGGGGTACGCGCTCACCACTCCGTGGGAGCAACGGAAGTACGCCTTCGTCGATGCCACGCACATCGTCACGATTCGACTGGACGGGCAGTCGGGCGTGTGGCTCGACGGGATGAAACACGGTGAAGCACACAGGCTTGCGGTCACCCCCACCCCCAGCGAAGCGATCTTCTTCCTCCTCCGCACCCTCGATCTGCTCGCGGAATGCCGGCAGAGCGGCGGTTCCTGGGTGATCGGCCACGACGGCATGCACCTGTCGTCGATCGCCGCGGTACGCCTCCCCTTCACTTGACCTGTCGGGGGCCCGGTGCATACTCCGGGCGGTAGGGGGAAAGTCGTCGAGCGCCGGGGGGACGCATGAGACTTCTGTGGGCGGCCGCGTGGATGGCCACGATCCTGTCGGTCTCCGGTTGCGGGGTGTCGCTTCTCGACCTGGGCGACGAGCCCGCGCCGGGCAGTCCGCCCCGCGCGCACATCGAGGAGTTGCTCGGCCGGGTCGCGACGGTCGTATCCCGTCCGCACCCCGGCGGATACCAGCGCGGGTGTTCGGGCAAGGAGTTGTGCGTCTTCGGCCCGGCCTGGACCGACGACCAGGACGCCGCCGGCGGCCACGACGGGTGCGACACCCGCAACAACGTTCTCGCGATCGACCTCCGCTCGGTGGCGTTCCGCGACGGCACCCGCGACTGTGTGGTGCTGAGCGGGGTCCTGGCCGATCCGTACTCCGGCGACGTGCTTCCGTTCGACCGAGCCGACGCGAAAGCCGTTCAGATCGACCACGTCTACCCGCTGGCGGCGGCGTGGGACATGGGCGCGTCGACGTGGTCGCCCGAGCGTCGGCTCCGGTTCGCCAACGACGTCATGTTCAATCTGCTGGCCGTCAATGGAGCGGACAATCAGGACAAGGGCGACCAGACCCCGCAGGATTGGCTACCGCCGAACCCGGCGTACCACTGCTTCTACGCGGGCAAGTACCTCTCCGTGGCGGTGGAGTACGGGCTTCCCGTGACGCTGGCGGACCGCGACGCGCTCGCCGAGGTGGCGCAGCGGTGCCCGTGAGCGCCTCAACTCACCGTGAAGGAACGCGTGTGCCAGCCGGTGGCGCCACCCGGGATCGGCGGGGTCCGCTCCTCCACCTGAACGTTGCCGTCCAGATCGGTGGCACGCACCTGGAGGGTGTGCAGCCCGGACGTGGCCTGCCACTCCCAGGTCCACTGCCGCCAGGTGTCGATGGTGTACTGCGGGGCGAGAGTCGCGGTCTGCCACTCGCCGTTGTCGACCCGCACCTCCACTTTCTCGATGCCGCGGTGCTGCGCCCAAGCGGTTCCGGCGACGAGCACCCGCCCGGGCGCGGTGGGCGCGAACGAGGCGGGCACGTCGATCCGGGACGCGGTCTTGATCGGACCTTCCGCGGACCAGCCGCGCTTCGTCCAGTAGGCCTCCGCCTTGTCGAATCGCGTGAGTTCCCAATCCACCACCCATTTGGTGGCCGACACGTAGCCGTAGAGACCGGGGACCACCTGCCGCACCGGGTAACCGTGTTCGAACGGCAACGGCTGGCCGTTCATCGCCACCGCGAGGATCGCGTCGCGTCCGTCCCGCAGGGCCTCGACCGGGGTGCCCACCGTGAAGTCGTCGCTACTCGTGGACAACAGCATGTCGGCGTCGGGGTGCACACCTGCGTCGTCGAGGATGTCCTTGATCGAGTAGCCGATCCACGTGGCATTGCCCGCGAGATTTCCGCCGACCTCGTTGGACACGCACGTCAACGTGACCACCCGTTCCACGGGCGTCCTCGAGACCAGGTCGTCCCACGTCAGCGTGAGCTCGCGGTCGACCATGCCGTGGATGCGCAGTTGCCAGTCGTCCGTCGTCAACCGCGGGACCCGCAGTGCGGTGTCGATCCGGTAGAACTCCTCGTTCGACGTGACGAACGGGGTGGCGCCCGGCACGTCGATGTCGGTGCCCGGAGCGATCGGGGCGGCCCGGTCCGTCACCTCGGGAACGGCGAAGGCACGGCGGTTGTCCACGGCGCCCGCGACCTGCTGCCCGAGGTACCGGCCGGCGGCTCCCGCGGCCGCGGCAGTCGCTGCGGCGGCCGCGGCCAACAGAAGAAATGTCCGGCGCGGCAACCACGAATCCTCGACGTCGGAGTCCTCGGGCGCCCGCGCGGCGGTCGTCAGCACCCGCAGAACCGCGATGCCGGCAACGACCCCCACCACGGTAGGCAGCGCAAACATCCACGTGGCGCTGGGGCGCTGGGTCGAGGCATAGATTCCCACCAGCCCGAGAACCGCCAGGATCGCGCTGCCGAACGGGGCCCGAGGGCGCTCGACGATGCCCGCGGTCGCGGCGAGGAGCACGATGAGGATCGTCATGCCGACGAAGAGTGCGGGTTTGTCGTTGGTGCCGAACGTGTCGATCGCGAACTCCCGAGCCCAGGCGGGACTGCGGTCCACCGTCGTCGACCCGACCGCATAGAACGGTGACGAGTTCGGGTCGATCAGCGCCGACAGCAGTTCGCCCACCCCGAGCACCATGCCGGCGGCGATCACTCCGGCGAGCGCGCGGGAGACCAGGTGCCGCCGCCTCCGGGGCGTCCGCGCCGCCTCGTGCCGGTCACCGATCGTCGTTGTCATCGCAGCCCTGCTCCTTTGCCGTCGTCACCGTGTATTCGGAGCTGAGAACGCGCACGGATGGGAGCCCACTACTAGTATTTACCGGATGAACCAGCTCGACAAAGACACTCTTCTCTGCATCTCGCTCTCCGGCCGGCCGAGCAACATCGGCACCCGGTTTCACAATTATCTGTACGGCGAGCTGGGCCTCAATTTCGTCTACAAAGCGTTCACCACCAACGACCTCCAGGCCGCGGTCGGCGGCATCCGCGCACTGGGCATTCGCGGCGCCGGCGTCTCCATGCCGTTCAAGGAGCAGATCATCGAGTACGTCGATGTGATGCACGAATCGGCGTCGGTCATCGAGTCCGTCAACACGGTGGTCAACGAGGACGGGGTGTTGCACGCCTACAACACCGACTATCAGGCGATCGCGAACCTGTTGCGCGACAACGCGTTGCCCCACTCGCTGTCCGTGGCGGTGGCCGGCAGCGGCGGAATGGCCAAAGCTGTGGTCGCCGCCGTGCGCGACTACGGCTTCACGGACGTGACCGTGGTCGCCCGCAACGAGACGACGGGCGGCGCCGTCGCGAAGCAGTACGGATTCGAGTGGCGACCCGAACTCGGCGCGGCACGGCCAGGGCTCCTGATCAATGCCACCCCCGTCGGCATGGCGGGCGGTCCCGAAGCCGACGATCTGGCGTTCGAACTCGACGCGATCGACGCGGCGGAGGCCGTGTTCGACGTGGTCGCCATGCCTGCCGCGACACCGCTGATCCGGGCCGCCGCCGAACGCCACAAGACCGTCATCACCGGCGCCGAGGTGATCGCGCTGCAGGCGGCGGAGCAGTTCGTCCTCTACACCGGTGTGCGTCCGTCCCCCGAAGAAATCCGCAGGGCATCCGAGTATTCACGGTCGTGAGGTGAGCACCGCCGAGACACCTGCGACGGTGTCCTCGGCGCTCCTCATCGCCCGCCGGCCTGCACGCCGGTCAATCGCGACAGCGCCGCCCGACCAGGGCCCCGCGATTCAGCGCACCCTTTTATGAACTGTTGTTCCACAACAGCTTTCATTCTTCATGATTCCAGCACACCACGGATCGCACTCGCGCCCGAATCTGGATCAATTCAATTTTGGGTCTTGACATGAATTGTGACCCCTGTCACGCTTCTCTATACGGAATCATTATTTCGCATTGTGGAAGAAGGGTCGCATGGATCTCGATGCAGGACTCCAACGATTCAACGAGGCTTCACAGTCCGAGGCAACGGAACTGGTGCGGATCTGCCTGGATATTCCCCGGTGGGCAGACGAACTCGTGTCCGCCCGGCCGTACCCCGATCGCGCCTCACTTCTCACCGCGGCCAGAACGGGCGCCGGCCCACTCTCCGCGGACGAGATCGAACAAGCCCTCGCGCACCATCCCCGAATCGGTGAACCCCCGGGAGGCGACGACGCCGAGGCGCACCTGGCACGCGCGGAGCAGTCGAACGTCGATTCGTCCGACGCGGCAGCGCACAAACGGCTCACCGACGGCAACCGTGCCTACGAGGACAAGTTCGGACGGGTCTTCCTCGTCCGCGCCGCCGGCCGCAGCACGTCCGACATCCTCACCGCACTCGACCGCCGGCTGCTCAACGACGAGGCCAGCGAATTAGCCGTTGTCGCAGAGGAACTACGCGACATCGCCGCACGTCGACTCGCCGGAATGCTGAACGCATGAACGACGTCAGCCAGGTCACCACCCACGTGCTGGATGCGGCCGAAGGCATACCCGCGCGGGAGGTGCCGGTCACGCTGACGGTCCAGCGGCAGTCCGACTGGATCACCGTGGCCGACGCCGTCACCGACGACGACGGACGCGTCACAACCCTGGGCCCCGCCCGACTCGAGCCGGGCATCTACCGGATCGTCTTCGACACCGGACGCTACTTCGCCGCGAAGGGTCGTCCGGCGTTCTACCCCGACGTCACCATCACGTTCACCCTGACCGACAGCGAACAGCACTACCACGTACCTGTCCTTCTCAGTCCGTTCGCATACTCGACCTACCGAGGGAGCTAATCATGAGCAAGATCGTGCTCGGCCAGAACCAGTACGGCAAGGCAGAAGTCCGGTTGGTCAAGATCACCCGGGACACGAAGCGACACGAGATCGAAGACGTCACCGTGACTTCGCAATTGCGCGGCGACCTCGACGCGGTGCACACCGAAGGCGACAACGCGCACGTCGTGGCCACGGACACCCAGAAGAACACGGTGTACGCGTTCGCCCGCGACGGCGTCGGCTCGATCGAGACGTTCGCCATGCGACTCGGACGGCACTTCACGTCGGAATTCGAGTGGATCACCGGCGGCCGATGGGAGATCGAGCAGTACTCGTGGGCGCGGATCCCGGTCGACGGCGAAGGCCACGACCATTCCTTCGTCCGATCGAGCGACGAACGGCGAAACACCGTGGTCACCATCGACGGCGACCGGACGTGGATCGTGTCCGGCCTGAGCAACATGGTGGTGCTGAAGTCGACGGGCTCGGAGTTCCGGGGCTACCCGAAGGACAAGTACACCACCCTGCAGGAGACGTCCGACCGGATCCTCGCGACCTCGGTGAGCGCCCGGTGGCGGTACCTCACCACCGACGTCGACTTCGACAAGACCTTCGAGAACGTGCGGGCAGTCATGCTGGAGGCATTCGCCACGACGCATTCGCTCGCGCTGCAGCAGTCCCTGTTCCAGATGGGTTCGGCGGTACTCGAGGCGCATCCCGAGATCGCGGAGATGAAGTTCTCCATGCCGAACAAACACCACTTCCTCGTCGACCTGGAACCGTTCGGACTCGACAACCCCGGCGAGGTGTTCTTCGCGGCCGACCGCCCCTACGGGCTGATCGAGGCGACCGTCGAGCGCGAGGACGCTCCCGACGCCGGCCGCGCCTGGGATTCCGTTCCCGGATTCTGCTAGGAACGCGGCGATGAAGCGGATCGGACACCGGGTTGCCGGAACAACCGGACCCGAGGACGAGCGTTTGCCGCTCGGAAAGTCGTACGTCTACGGGTTGCAGCACATCCTGACGATGTACGGCGGCGTGATCGCGCCTCCCCTGATCGTCGGCGGCGCCGCCGGCTTGACCGGCGTCGAAATCGGACTGCTCGTGTCGGCGGCATTGTTCGTCAGCGGTGCGGCCACACTGCTGCAGACCCTCGGCGTTCCCTACTTCGGGGCAAAACTTCCCCTGGTGCAGGGCATTTCCTTTGCCTCGGTGTCCACCATGGTGGCGGTGGCCAGCGGTCCGGGCGGACTGCGATCGGTCTTCGGGGCCATCATGGTCGCCGGCGCGATCGGACTGTTGATCAGCCCGTTCTTCTGCAGGATCGTGCGCTACTTCCCGCCCGTCGTCACCGGGTCGATCATCACGGTCATCGGCATCTCCCTCCTGCCGGTCGCGGTGCGCTGGGCGATGGGCGGCAACGCCAAGGCCCCGGACTGGGGGTCGATGTCCAACATCGGGCTCGCCGGGTTCAGCCTGTTCATCGTGTTGCTGGTGAGCAGGCTGGTCCAGGGAACCCTGTCGCGGTTGTCGATCCTGATCGGCATCGTCGTGGGAACCCTGTTCGCCGCGCTGATCGGCAAGGCCGACTTCGGCGCCGTCGGGAAGGGCGCGATCTTCGAACTGCCGCAGGTGTTCTCGTTCGGAACTCCCCTGTTCCAGATCGGTGCGATCATCTCGATGACCGTGGTGATCCTCGTGATCATGACCGAGACGACGGCGGACATCCTCGCGGTCGGCGAGATCGTGGGAACGAAGGTCGATGCTCGCCGGGTAGGCGACGGTCTCCGCGCCGACATGCTCGCCACCACCGTGGCACCGGTGTTCGGCACGTTCCCGGCCAGCGCGTTCGCTCAGAACGTCGGGCTCGTCGCGATCACGGGGATCAAGAGCAGGTACGTCGTCGCGGCCGGAGGTTCGGTCCTGTTCGCTCTCGGACTGTTCCCCATCCTGGGGCGGCTGGTGGCCTCCGTGCCGCTGCCCGTCCTCGGCGGTGCGGGGATCGTCCTCTTCGGTTCCGTGGCCGCGAGCGGAATCCGGACCCTGTCCAAGGTGTCGTACGACGGCAATCTCAACCTGGTGATCGTCGCGGTGGCACTCGGTTTCGGTGTCATACCGATCGCGGTGCCCGAGTTCTACGCGGCCTTCCCGGAATGGGTGCACATCGTCTTCGACTCGGGAATCAGCGCGGCGAGCATCGTCGCGGTGCTCCTGAACATCCTGTTCAACGAGATCAAGGCCGGCAACCGGCCCACTCCCTCGGTGGTCTCGGCGGCGCCGCCCGTCCTCGTCCACCGAGCCGAGGACTCGGAGCACCCGGCAGGCACGGCGCGCACCTCCGCCGTGCGCAAGGAGTGAAGACCCGCACCACGCCACCCCGCGCAACTCGGTGGTCGAGCGGTGCAGTCGCGACATTATCGGTCCGTGACTGCACCGCCTTCCCGACGAAGATCGAGCAGGCGCATCACCCGCGTCGCACTCACCCCGTGAACGAGGACGGAGAGGACGACGGTGAAGGCGACCGTCGACCACAACCATTTCTCGTCGTCCACGCCGGCTTCCGCAGCGGCGTACGCGAGATAGTAGATCGACCCGATTCCGCGAACCCCGAAGAACGCGGTGACCCGGCGCTCGGGGCCGGACATCTCCTCGCAGCCCAGCAGCGAAACCCATCCGACCAGCGGCCGGATGACGAACACGAGGGCTGCCGCGACGAGAACCCCACCCCACGTCAGTCCGGTCAGCAGACCGGAGGTGAGTGCCACCCCCAGCAGGAGCAGGACGGCGAGGGTGAGCACGTGTTCGAGTTGCTCGATCAGGCTGTGCATCTCGGCGTGGTAGTCGTGGGCCCGCTCCGTCCGGCGGATGGCGACCGCGCAGGCGAAGACGGCAAGGAAGCCGTATCCCCCGGCGAGTTCGGTGAGTCCGTAGACGGCGAACGTGGCGGCGAGCGCGAAGATGGGTTCGCTGCGTTCGGCGAGGCGCATGTGTGTGATCGGGAAGCGGAAGACCGCGCGGCCGAACAGATCACCGGCAATCCATCCCAAGGCCGCGCCGATGACCACCTTGCCGATCAGCTCCCAGGCCACCCACTGCACGATCCACTGCTCGATCGGCCCCTTGCCGATCATGAACAGCGCCAGATACACGAACGGGAAGGCGAGAGCGTCGTTGAGCCCGGCCTCCGAGGTGAGCGCGAACCGTACCTCGTCGTCCTCCCGATGGGACTCGCCGCCCGACGTGGGACCTTCCACCTGTACGTCGGACGCCAGCACCGGGTCGGTGGGTGCGAGGACGGCCCCGAGCAGGATCGCGACGGCGGGGGTCAGTGCCGCCACCCACCAGCCGAGCAACGCGACCGCGGCGATACCGAACGGCATCGCGATCAGCAGCAGACGCCACGTCGAATTCCACGTCCGCCAGCCCAGAGGCCGGTCGATCGCCAGTCCCACACCCATCAGGGCGACGATGACGCACGTTTCACTCAGGTGTTCCGTCACGGCCGGATGCAGCGCCGGCGACAGGGTGTCGGTGCCCGACTCGCCGAGAAACAGGCCGCCCCCCGCCCCGACCGCCAGGACGATCAGCGGCGCCGAGACGGCACGGTCCTGGAACAGGCGCGGAACGGTGGCGGCGAGCAGAAGTGCCAGCCCTGCGGTCAGGAAGGCGAGATCGGTGTTCAGTGCGATTCACCCACCTCGCCACGCAGCAGGGTCGCCATCCGTGCGTCGAACGCCACGAACAGAACCCGGGGAATTCCCGCGTCCGACTCACGGACGGCACCGACCGCCTGCCGGACGGCGTCGTCCGCCGGCCAGCCGTACACCCCGGACGAGATCAGCGGGAACGCAACGGACTGCGCGCCGAGATCCGAGGCCACCGCCAGGCTGCTGGTGTAGGCGCTGCGCAGGGTGGCCGACCGATCGTCCGAAGCGGAATACACGGGGCCGACCGTATGGATCACCCATCGAGCCGGCAACCGGCCCGCCGTCGTCGCGACCGCCTGTCCCGCCGGGAGCCCGTCCGGCAGCGTGGTGGCCCGCAATTGTCTGCATTCGGCGAGGATCTCCGGACCACCGGCCCGGTGGATGGCGCCGTCAACGCCCCCACCCCCGAGCAGTCCGGAGTTGGCGGCGTTGACGATCGCATCGACCTCGACCGTCGTGATGTCACCCTGAACTACCTCGATGGTGGTCATCACCCCATTATCGTCGCGAGGTCACCGCGACCCGCACGATCAGCCCGGCGACCAGCGCCCAGAACGCGGACCCGATGCCGAGGATGCTCACGCCGGACGCGGCGATCAGGAAGGTGACGACGGCGCCTTCCCGTTCGCGGACGTCGTCGAGGGAGGAGGCCAGTGCCCCGCCGAGAGTCCCGAGGAGCGCGAGCCCGGCCACCGCCTCCACGACGCCCTCGGGGGCTGCGGCGATGAGGGTGGCCACGGCAGCCGAGCACGCCGCGAGGACCAGGTAAGCCCAGCCTGCCGTGAAGGCCGCGACCCACCGCCTCCTGGGGTCGGGATGCGCGGACGGCGCGGCGGCGAGGGCGGCGCTGATGGCGGCGAGGTTGATGGCGTGTCCACCCGCGGGCGCGCCCACCAGGGTCCCGACACCGGTCACGAGCATGGCCGGCCGCCACGGCACCCGATAGCCGAAGGAATTCATCACGGCGGTTCCGGGGATGTTCTGGGACGCCATCGTCACGATGTACAGCGGGATCGCGATCCCGATCATCGCCTGCCACGTCCACGCCGGCGCGGTGACATCGAGTCTCGGCAGGAGCGCGCTGGTGTCCAGTCCGTCGCTGCCGGAGGCGAGACCGACCGCGATCACCACTGCGGCGGCCGCGAACGCGGCCGGCACCGCCCACCGGGGCGAGTACCGCTGCAGAACCAGCCACACGAGTACGACGGGCGCGACGGCCAGCGGAGCGTCACGCAGCGCCAGCACCGGCGCCAGGCACAGCGGCAGCAGCACCCCTGCGAGCATCGCCTGCGCCAACGCCGGGGGGATGGCCGCAATGAGCCGTCCCAGCCGCGGCCACAGCCCCGTGAGGATCACCGCCGCCCCCACGACGACGAATGCCCCGACCGCGGCGGGCCAGCCCCCGCTGACCGTCCCCGCACCGGCGAGGAGAGCGGCGCCCGGCGTCGACCACGCCAGCGTGATCGGCATGCGATAGTGCCGCGACATCCACAGCATGCCCAGCGCCTGAGTGACACACAGCGCCAGCAGTCCCGACGCGGCCTGGGCGGAATTCGCGCCCACCGCGGTCAATCCGGTGAGTACGACCGCGAACGAACTGGTGAAGCCCACCAGGGCGGTGACGATTCCGGCGCTGATCGGCTGGGCGGCGGAATCGGGTGTACGCACATCACTGTCGGGCACAGACATAGGACGCGATTCTGCCCGACGCGTGGTCCGGGTGATCCGTGGCATTAGGGTCGGCACGGTGAAACACGACGACGCCCCCGCCCTGCCGACCGCCGCCGACTTCCCCGCCCTGTGGCCGGTGCCGACCCGCTGGGAGGACAACGACCACTACGGGCACGTCAACAACGTCACGTACTACTCGTACTTCGACACGGCCGTCAACGGCTGGCTGATCGCGACGACGGGCACCGACATCCGTGATCTGCCCGCCATCGGCGTGGTCGCCGAGACGTCCTGCAAGTACGTCAGCGAATTGACGTTCCCGGACCGTCTGCAGGTGGGGTTGTCGGTCGAGAAGCTGGGCACCCGGAGCATCGTGTATGCGCTCGCGATCTTCCGCGAGAACGACGACACGCTCGAACTCGCGGCTCTCGGCCGGTTCGTTCACGTGTACGTGGACGCGAAGACCCGGAAGCCGGTGCCGATCCCGGCCGAAATCCGGAGCGCTGCAACCCTTCTGGTGGAGCCGGACGCCGTCTGAACATCCGGCGCCACCAGGGGGTTCAGCGCAGGCCCTCGGCCTCCGCCGTTGCCACCGCCCGGGCGACGATGCCGTCGATCAGCGCGACCGTGGGCGCACCGGTCTCGGCCTTGTTGCGGGGGTCGTCGATCACCCGGCGCAGGACGCCTTCGGCGATGATCGCCAGCTTCCACAACGCCAGAACGTGCCAGTACCCCACATGCGTGACATCGCGTTTCGTGTGGTGGACGTAGGCCTCCACGAGTTCGGCCCGGGTGGGGAACCCCTCGAGCGTGGAGGCGGGGAACGGTCCCGCGTCCTCGTCGCCCGCCTCGGGCCAGTAGGCCAGCAACGCGCCGACGTCGGCGAGGGGGTCGCCCAGCGTGCACAGTTCCCAGTCGACCACCGCGACCACCTCACCCTCCTCGGGCGAGGTGATGACGTTGCTCAGGTGAAAATCACCGTGCACCAACGACAGTTCGGCCTGCTCCGGCATGTTGCGCTCGAGGATGCCCGCCAGGTCCTCGATCGCCGGTACGTCGCGGGTACGGGACTTCTCCCACTGATCCGTCCACCGCTTCAACTGCCTTGCCGCGTAAGGCTTGTGACTGGCCAGGTCCTCCAGCCCGGCGTCCCCGAGATCGACCGCATGGATCTTCGCGAGAGCCTTCGGCATCGCCAGACCGACGGCATTCCTCTGTTCGGGTGTCAGCTTCTTCGCCACGCCGATGCTGTCGATCACCACCCCCGCGACGTAACTCATCAGCACGAGCGGCGCGTCCGTGACCTCCGGATCATCGGTGAGCCCGAGGATCTTCGGCACCGGAACGTCGGATCCCTGCAGCGAGGACAGAATCCGATGTTCGCGGACCACGTCGTGCGCCGACGCGAGCAGATGTCCGAGCGGTGGCCGCCGCAGCACCCACCGTCCACCACCCGCGTCGCTGACCGCGTACGTGAGATTCGACTGACCGTTCCCGATCCTCTCGAAGCTCAGCGGCGCGATCGCTCCCACACCGAGTCCGGCAATCCACGCAGAAACGGCATCTTCGTTCAGCCCCACAGCATTCACGCGCTCGATGCTAACCGCTCCGAAGCCCGATGCGGAGGGAACCGGTCCGCACCGCAGGTCGCGGCCCTAGGGTGGCAACAGTGAGGCCGATTCGGCCGGAACTGGAGGGACCGACGTGGAAGTTTTCCTCATCGTGTGCGGCGTGCTCCTCGCCGTGAGTGCCGTCGCCGTGAGCATTCCCAAGCTGAGACTGAAGGGAACCGCGTGGACGGGGCTGCAATCCCGGGGCCTGAGCAGGCAACAGGTCCGGCTGATCGGCGTGGCGGAACTCGCCGGCGGTGTCGGCGTTCTCGTCGGCCTCTACTGGACTCCACTGGGAGTGATCGCGACGGTGGCGCTGCTGATTCTCCTCTTGTGCGCAATCGCCTTCCATGTCCGGCACGGCGACTACGGCAATCCCGACACCAGGGCCGTCGCGATGCCCGCGGTCTACCTCGCGTTGCTGGCCGTCCTCGCCTCGATCGGGTTCGTGTTCGCGGGGTGATCCGGGGTTCTCCGGCAATTGCAGCAACAACCTGGTGTCGGTTGTGTCCGAATTGGTCATTAGACGCAGCATGACACCCGTGCAACCCCCAAAACTGGGCATTCTGCTCGAAGCCGGCGGTGCCACTTGCGCACTTCGCGTTCTCGTGGATGCTGTGAAGTAGGACACACACCTGCCCTACCGCAGTACCCGTCTCCAACGAACCCACAAGGTTCACGGACTCGACAACGCGAGGTGACCCCGATGGTCGACAAGATTGCCTATCCGGTCCAGCTCATCCAGCCGGACGGCCGACGGGTCTTCAGACCCGACTACACGAGCCTGGTCCGCGACATCGGACCCGACCAACTGCGCGGCCTCTACGAGGACCTCGTGGTCGCGCGTCGGATGGATGTCGAAGCGGTCGCGCTGCAACGCCAGGGCGAACTCGGACTCTGGGCTCCGATGCTCGGGCAGGAAGCCGCACAGGTCGGCTCCGCCCGCGCCCTCCGTCCCGACGACTACGCGTTCATCAGCTACCGCGAACACGCCGTCGCCTACTGCCGGGGTGTGGACCCGGGGGTGATGACCCGCATGTGGCGCGGATGCGCCCATTGCGCGTGGGATCCGAGTTCCGTGAACGTGACGAATCCCGCGATCGTCGTCGGCTCCCAGGGATTGCACGCCACCGGATACGCCATGGGCGCCCATCTGGACGGTGCGGAGATCGCGACGATCGCCTACTTCGGCGACGGCGCCACCAGTCAGGGCGACCTCGCCGAGGCCCTCGGCTTCTCGATGAGCTTCAACGCGCCGGTCGTATTCTTCTGCCAGAACAACCAGTTCGCGATCAGCGAACCGGTCCGCCTGCAGAGTCCCGTCCCCATCGCCCAGCGTGCCGCCGGGTACGGCATGCCCGCCCTCCGGGTGGACGGCAACGACGTTCTCGCGGTCCTCGCGGTCACCCGTCAGGCCACCCAACGGGCCCGCGAAGGCAGTGGGCCGACATTCATCGAGGCCATCACGTACCGGATGGGCCCCCACACCACGTCGGACGATCCCACCCGGTATCGGGCGGCAGCGGAGACCGAGATCTGGAAAGCCCGCGACCCGATCGACCGGATGAGGCGCCTCCTCGACCGGGAGGGCCTGCTCGACGACACGTTCCTCGCCGGAGTGCAGGCCACCGCCGACGACGTCGCGGCGCGACTGCGGTCCGGGACCATCGGTGCGCCCGATCCCGAGCCGCTCGACCTGTTCGAGCACGTGTATTCCACCGACCACCCACTCATCGACGAGGAACGCGAACAGTACGCCGCGTACCTCGCGGGCTTCGCAGGCATCGAGGAGGCACTGTCATGACCACCACCACGCTGTCGCTCGGCGCCGCACTCAACGCAGGCCTCCGGCGCGCTCTCGAACACGACCGCAAGGTCGTGATCATGGGTGAGGACGTCGGACGCCTCGGCGGGGTCTTCCGCGTCACCGACACCCTGCAGAAGGATTTCGGCGACAACCGGGTCATCGACACCCCGCTCGCCGAATCCGGAATCATCGGCGCCGCCTTCGGCATGGCCCTGCGCGGTTACCGGCCCGTCTGCGAGATCCAGTTCGACGGGTTCGTCTATCCCGCGTTCGACCAGATCGTGTCGCAGGTGGCCAAGATTCACTACCGCACCCAAGGCAGGGTCACCGCGCCCCTCACGATCCGGATCCCGTACGGCGGCGGCATCGGTGCGGTCGAGCACCATTCGGAGTCGCCGGAGGCGTACTTCGCGCACACCGCCGGACTGCGCGTCGTCACACCCAGCAACCCGGCGGACGCGTTCCACATGATCCAGCAGTCCGTCGCGGCGGACGACCCGGTGGTGTTCTTCGAACCGAAGCGGCGGTACTGGGACAAGGCCGAGTTCGACGTGGACGCCGAACCGGACCTACCGCTGCATCGCGCCCGGGTGGCCCGGGAGGGCACGGACGCCACCGTCGTCGCGTACGGCTCCGTGGTGCCGACCGCACTGTCGGCCGCGGCCATCGCCGCCGACGAGGGGCACTCCCTCGAGGTGATCGACCTGCGCTCCCTGTCGCCGATCGACTTCGACACCATCGAGGAGTCGGTTCGCAAGACCGGAAGGCTCGTCGTCGCACACGAGGCGTCGACGTTCCTCGGCCTCGGTGCGGAGATCGCCGCCCGCATCTCCGAGCGGTGCTTCTACCAGCTGGACGCGCCCGTCCTGAGGGTCGGCGGATTCGACGTCCCGTATCCCCCGGCGAAGCTGGAACTGCACCACCTGCCGGACGCCGACCGCCTGCTCGACGCGGTCGATCGCAGCCTCGCGGCCTGATCGCACTCATCGGAGGAGAGGAGCCGTCCGTTGGCGCAGGAATTCCGCCTACCCGATCTCGGTGAGGGGCTGACGGAGGCCGAGCTGGTCTCCTGGGCCGTCGAGGTGGGCCAGACGATCGAACTCAATCAGGTGATCGGAGAAGTCGAGACAGCGAAGGCGCTCGTCGAGTTGCCTTCGCCGTACGCGGGTGTCGTGGAGGAATTGCTGGTTCCGGCGGGCGCGACGGTGCCGGTCGGCACGCCGATCATCCGGATCGCGACGGATGCGGCCACCGAGGAACCACCCGCGCGCACGCCCGTTCTGGTGGGGTACGGGCCCGAGGCCGCCGCCGAGAGCAAACGCGCTCGGCGGAAGCTGGTGACCGCTCCGGAGACCGGCACGTCCGGCCCGGACCGTCGGCGCCCCGACGCGTCGCCTGCAGCCCGGGCGGCTGCACGGGAACTCGGGGTGGACCTCGCCGTCATCGCGGGGACGGGGCCGTCCGGTGCCGTCACCCGGAACGACGTGGAATCCCATGCGGGTTCGGCCGGGCAGGCCCTGCCGTCGGCATCCGGCCCGGCGCCGTCGGAGCGCGAGACCCGCACCCCGATCCGCAGCGTCCGGAAGCAGACTGCGGCGGCGATGGTCCGCAGCGCGTTCACCGCCCCGCACGTCACCGAATTCGTGACCGTCGACGTCACCCGGTCGGTCGAACTGCTCGAACGCCTGCGGGAGAACCCCGCCTTCGAGGGACTGTCGGTGACACCGCTGAGCCTGGTGGCGAAGGCGATGATCGTCGCGCTGCGCGAGAACCCGAGCCTCAACGCCTCGTGGGACGAGGAGAACCAGGAGATCGTCACCAAGCACTACGTCAATCTCGGCATCGCCGCCGCCACGCCCCGGGGCCTGGTCGTCCCCAACATCAAGGAGGCGCAGTCGCTGAGCCTGCTCGAACTGTGCCGCGCGATCACCGAGCTGACCGCGACTGCGCGCAGCGGCAGAGCCGAGCCCGCGCAGCTGACCAACGGCACGGTGTCGATCACCAACGTCGGGGTGTTCGGTGTCGACGCGGGCACACCCATCCTCAACCCCGGCGAATCGGCCATCCTGTGCCTGGGCAGCGTCACCAGGAGACCGTGGGTCCACGAGGACGAACTCGCGGTGCGGTGGGTCACCACCCTGAGCGTGTCGTTCGATCACCGGGTGGTCGACGGCGAGCAGGGGTCGAGGTTCCTGTCGTCCGTCGCGGCGATGCTGCACGATCCCGCCTCACTGCTCGCGCACCTCTGATCCTCGGTACGTTTGGTCGGTGAGCACTTCCCGAGCGTCCGCGGTCGACACGCGGACACGAGTGGCCGAGCCGCTCCGCCGGGCCCGTGCGGGAACGTTCGGGATCTTCGGGATCAACGGGTTCCTCCTCGGCATGTGGGTCGTGCACATTCCGGCGATCGAGGACCGGACCGGCATCAGCCACTCCACACTGGGTTCGCTGCTGCTCCTGCTGGCGGTCGGCGCGATCGGCGGCATGCAGGTCAGCGGTCCGCTGGCCGACCGATTCGGCAGCAGGCGGATGGTGATCATCGCCGGACTCGTGTTGTCGGCCGCCACCGTGGGTCCGGGGCTGGCCTCCGCGGCCTGGCAGCTCGGTCTCGCCCTGCTCGTGTTCGGCTTCGCGAACGGCGCACTGGACGTGTCGATGAACTCGCAGGCCGTCGAAGTCGAGCAGCGGTACGGACGGCCGATAATGTCGGCGTTCCACGCCCTGTTCTCTGTGGGCGGGGTGGCGGGATCACTGCTCGGAGCGGCGACGCTCGCCGCCGGATGGGCACCGCTGACCGCGCTACTGACCGCAGCCGTCGTCGGGGTCGTCGCCGTCGCCGCGGGCTCGCGGTGGCTGATGGCGGACCGTCCCCGCTCTCGGCACGAGATCGCTCCCGCCGAGAAGGCACAGGGCAGGCTGTCCACGCGGGTCCTCGCACTCGGTGGCATCGCCTTCATGCTCATGCTGTCGGAGGGTGTCGCGAACGACTGGAGCACCCTGCAGGTCAAGGAACACCTCGGAACGTCGGATTCCGTCGCCGCCCTCGCGTTCGGAGCGTTCTCGGTGATGATGACGGTGGGCCGGTTCACCGCGGACCGAGTGAGCGGCGCGCTCGGTCCCGTCGCCGTCGTCCGCTACGGCACCCTGATCGCCGCCCTCGGAATGCTGCTCGTCGTCGTCTCGGGGCTTCTCCCGCTCACCGTCCTGGGCTGGGCGCTGTTCGGCCTCGGGTTGTCGGGCTGTGTCCCGCAGATCTTCACCGCCGCGGGCAACCTCGGCGCCGGTTCCGCGGGCACCAACATGTCCCGGGTGGTCGGGCTGGGATACGTGGGATTCCTCGCCGGCCCGGCCACCATCGGCTGGATCACCCAGGTGGTTCCGCTCACCGTCGCGATGGTGGTGCCCCTGGTCTGCGTGCTGGTGGCCGCCACGTTCGCGGGGGCCGTCCGGCGCACCTGACACTCGGCACCCGACCGATATCGGGACACACGCTCGCCGCACGAACAGGACCGTTCACCGACCTCACAGCGGCCTCTCATCGATCGTTCAGCGTCGGTTGGCACACTGTGTGTCGTGACCGAATCGACTAGCAGGCTGCGTCGCAGTGTTCGTCGCCTCGCCTTCGCCGCGGCGGGTGTGGTGGCACTGTGCGCGCTGTACCTCATCCGCCCACAATCGTCGGGTCTCGTCCTCCCGGAGGCACTCCGACCCGTCGCCGATCCCGTGATCCAGGCGATCGACGTCACCACGGTGCTCGCAGCGACCGTGGTCCTCGCCATCGTCGCGGCGATGCGAAAACTTTCGTACGGCATGGGTGCGGTACTGCTGCTGTGTATCGGCGCGAATCTCACCAGCGCCGCTGTCCGGGCGTGGGAATCGGATGCACCGTCGGTGCTCCTGCCGAGCGGGCACGTCGTCGCCGTCACCGCGCTGTACGGTTCGGCTCTGCTGGTGTCGGCGCCGCGGTTCCGGCCCGTCATCGCGGGCCTCGGTTTCGCCGTCGTCCTCGGTGTCGCAGGGGCCGCTGCGCTGGTCGAGCCAATCGGCATCTTCGGCCTCGCGGCCAGCGTCGTCATCTTGGCGATCTGGTGGGCGCTGGCGTCCACCCTGATGCTGTACTCCCCCGTCGCCGCCGAGCGTGAAGAGCGCAGGCCCGACACCGCGGCCATCGCCTTCTCCCGGCACCGCGGCAGTCTGCGCCTCTGAGGCGCTTCGCGCCCGTGCGTGGTTGACGAGTCTCTGGACTCGTCAACCACGCACGGGCGGCGGAGCCGCCTACAGGGCCTTGAGTTCCTCGGTGACCTCGGCGACCGACTTCTTCGCGTCCCCGAACAGCATGGAGGTGGTGTCGGCGAAGAACAGCGGGTTGTCGATGCCGGCGAAGCCGGAGTTCATCGACCGCTTGAGCACGATCACCGACTTCGACTGATCCACGTTCAGGATCGGCATCCCGTGAATCGGCGACGACGGATCGTTGCGGGCGGCGGGGTTGGTGACATCGTTCGCACCGATCACCAGGGTGACGTCGGTGCGGGCGAACTCGTCGTTGATGTCGTCCATTTCCTTCATCGCGTCGTACTCGACGTCGGCCTCGGCCAGCAGCACGTTCATGTGCCCGGGCATCCGGCCGGCGACCGGGTGGATGGCGTACTTGACCTCCACCCCCTTCGACTCGAGCAGCTTGGCCATGTCCTTGACCGCGTGCTGGGCCTGCGCGACGGCCAACCCGTACCCGGGGACCACGATCACCTGGTTGGCGTACGCCATCTGGATCGCCGCGTCCGCCGCCGAGGTGGACTTCGCCGTCTTGGCGGTGCCGTCCCCGACCGCCGCCGCGACGCCGCCGCCACCGAACCCGCCGGCCACGATCGCCGGGATGGACCGGTTCATCGCCTTCGCCATCAGGTTGGTCAGGATCGAACCCGACGCACCGACAATCATGCCGGCCACGATCATCGCCTGATTGTTCAAAGCCAGACCGGCGGCCGCCGCGGACAGACCGGTCAGCGCGTTGAGCAGGGAGATCACCACGGGCATGTCGGCGCCGCCGATCGGCAGCACCACCATCAACCCGAGCACCGCCGCCAGCACCAGCACCCCCACGATCCACCACTGGCTGGTGGGTCCGGTCGGGTCGATCGCCTTGATCCCGATGATCACCGCGAGCGCGACGGCCCCGATCAGCAGCACCGCATTCAGGGGCTGCTGCAACCGGCCGATGCCGATCGGCCGGCCGGGCAGGGTTTCCTGCAGCTTCAAGAACGCGATCACCGAACCCCAGAACGAGATCGACCCGATGATCGCCGCGAACAGCGACGCGATGACGATGTGCACCGTCGGCGACTCACCGTGCGCGAAGGCGGTGAACCCGTCCGAGTCGAGGAATTCGGCGTACGCGATCAGGGCGACGGTGCCGCCGCCGACCCCGTTGAACAGGGCCACCAGCTGCGGCATCGCGGTCATCTTCGTCCGCAACGCCGGCGGCACCCCCAACACCACACCGATCACCAGACCGGCGACGATCAGCACCCAGTTGGAGGTGTCCCGGATCGCGATCAAAGTGGCGACCACCGCGACACCCATCCCGACCGCGGCGATCTGGTTGCCGCGGACCGCGGTCTTCGGGCCGGTCAGGCCCATCAGACCGTAGATGAACATCGCGAACGCCACGATGTACAAAACGTTGACCAAATACTCCATTACTTGTCCCCACCCTTCTCAGCAGCAACAGCGGCGGGGGCGGCGGGCTTGGACTTGAACATCGCCAGCATCCGGTCGGTGACCACGAAACCACCGACCACGTTGATCGTTCCGAACACCAGGGCCACGAACAGGATCACCTGCAGACCCCACGGCGGGTCGTCGACCTTGCCGAGCACCACCAGCGCGCCGAGCACGACGATGCCGTGGATGGCGTTCGTGCCCGACATCAGCGGGGTGTGCAACGTGTTCGGGACCTTGGAGATCACCGCGAACCCCACGAACCCGGACAACACCAGGATCGCGATGTTCGCCAACAATTCGGTATACATCTAGGACACACCCTCCTCACGGGTGACGCAGGACGCGGCGAGGACCTCGTCCGAGAAATCGGGGGCCAGCGCCCCGTCGACGAGCATCAGCTCGAGCAGCGCGGAGATGTTCTTCGAGTACAGCTCCGAGGCGTGCTCGGGCATGCTCGCGGGCAGGTTCAGCGGCGAGCAGATCGTCACCCCGTGCTTGACCACGGTCTGACCGGGCTCGGTGAGCTCACAGTTACCGCCGGTCTCCCCGGCCAGGTCGACCACCACCGATCCCGGCTTCATACCCTCCACCGCGGCCGCGGTCACCAACCGCGGTGCCGGACGGCCCGGCACCAGGGCGGTGGTGATGACCACGTCGAAGCCCTTGATCGCATCCTCGAGCGCCTGCTGCTGCTGCGCGCGTTCGGCCTCGGTCAGTTCGCGGGCGTAGCCGCCCTCACCGGCGGCGTCGATCCCCAGATCGAGCCACTGGGCACCGACCGAGCGGACCTGGTCGGCGACCTCCGGGCGCACGTCGTAGCCGGTGGCCCGGCCGCCGAGACGCTTCGCCGTGGCCAGGGCCTGCAGGCCGGCGACACCGACCCCGAGCACCAGCACCGTCGCCGGCTTGACGGTGCCCGCGGCGGTGGTGAGCATCGGGAAGAACCGGGTCGACTCCGACGCCGCGAGCAGCACCGACTTGTACCCGGACACGTTCGCCTGCGACGACAACGCGTCCATCACCTGGGCGCGGGAGATCCGCGGGATCGCCTCGACCGCGAACGCCGCCACCCCGGCCGCCTTCAGCGCGGCGACCTGATTGTCCTGATTGCGGGGGGCGAGGAACCCGATCAGGGTCTGCCCGGCATGCAACCGGCCCACTTCCTCGTCCGACGGCGGCGCGACCTTGACGATCACGTCCGCCGACCACGGGTCGGCGATCTTCGCCCCCGCCTCGGTGTACAACTCGTCCGGGATCAGCGCGCCCAACCCGGCACCCGACTCGACCACCACGTCGACGCCCTTGGCGATCAACGACGCCACGATCTTCGGCACCAACGCCACCCGACGCTCACCGTCGTTCGACTCCCGAACGACGCCGACCGTCGGGCGCGCAGTGGACGCGCTCTGCGATGTATCCATGTATCGACTTCCTGCGGTAGATGGTGTGTGTGCCGCGACGAGCGGCGATCAACCGATGATGAGCGGAAATATTTCCCCCGACTCGACTGAGTTAGCTGATAGTAGCCAGAGAACGCGTGACGTAGGGAACAGAGAAGTCCGTGGGTAGGCGTCTGAATCGAGTCCGAACAGTCGTTCTCACAGATGTTTCTGCTCGTTTGTGAACCCGGTCACAGGGTGTTTGGTCGTAGTCTGACGGTAGACAGCCGCAAGGAAGCGGAGGTTCGGCCATGAGCACACCGAAGGAACGGAGCGCGGAGGACGTCACCGCGGATCCGCCGGTCGTCGTCGAGCGGGTCTACGACCATCCGACCGAGGGCGACGGGCTGCGCCTGTTCGTGGACCGGCTCTGGCCGCGGGGGCTCCGCAAGGACGCGTTCCATTTCGACGACTGGGCCAAGGACCTCGCTCCGTCGACGGAGTTGCGTCACTGGTACTCGCACGACGTCGCCGCGTTCAGCGAGTTCCGCGAGCGGTACGTTCACGAGCTCGATTCGCCGACCGGCCGCAAGGCGGTCGCGCGGGTGCAGGAACTCGCGCAGGGGCGGCCGATCGTTCTCCTCACCGCGACGAAGGATGTCAGTCACAGTCACGCCGAGGTGCTTGCCGAGTACATGCTGGATCGGTTGTGACCACCCACCGCGACGACGCCGCGCCCCTCACCGGACCGGGCGACGACCTCGGCGGCGACCCCGTGTGCTGGCTCGACCGCGTGTGCCCCGACTGCGGGTCGTTCCTCACCGACCGCACCGCGGGCACCTGCCCGCGCTGCGGGGCGGCGCGGGACAGGTGACGTGCGGGAATTCAGCCGGCGTTCAGGTACCGGGCACGGAGTTTGTGCTTGACGAGTTTGCCCGTGGGTGTGCGCGGCAGGTCGTCGGAGAAGTCGATGCTGCGCGGCGCCTTGAAGTGACTGACCCGGTCGCGCACGTAGTCGAGTAGTTCGCGGGCGACGGCATCGGACGGCTCCACGCCGTCGACGAGTTGCACGACCGCTTTGACCTGTTCACCCATCTCCTCGTCGGGCACGCCGATCACCGCGACGTCGAACACCTTGGGATGCATGGTGAGAACGTTCTCCGACTCCTGCGGGTAGATGTTCACCCCACCCGAGATGATCATGAACGCGGCGCGGTCGGTGAGGTAGAGGAAGCGGTCGGCGTCGATGTATCCGATGTCGCCGCTCGTGGTCCACGTCGGATGGTCGGGGTGCGTCGCGGATTCGGTCTTGGCCGGGTCGTTGTGATATTCGAACGGCCGTTCCTCCCTCTCCCAGTAGACGGTTCCGATGTCACCGGTGGGTACGTCCACACCCTCGTCGTCGCAGATGTGCACGATGCCCATGACCCCGTCGTGACCGACCGATCCCGGCTTCGCGAGCGCCTGGGCGCTGTCGATGAACGTGGCACCGGCGCCCTCCGTGGACGCGTAGTACTCGTGGATCACCGGGCCCCACCATTCGATCATCGAACGCTTCACGTCGGGCGGGCACGGCGCCGCCGCGTGGATGGCCACCTTCAGACTCGACACGTCGAACTTGTCGCGAACGTCCTTCGGCAGCTTGAGCATCCGGACGAACATCGTCGGAACCCACTGGCTGTGGGTCACCCGGTACTCCTCGATGAGCCGCAGCGATTCCTCGGCGTCGAAGCGGTCCATCAGGACGATCGTGCCGCCGACGGAGGTGATGGTGCCGCAGAAGCGCAGCGGCGCTGCGTGATACAGGGGTGCGGGGCACAGATAGACGGTGTCGGAATCGAATCCGTACATCGGGGCGAACACGGCGGTGTACGGATCCATCGTGGTGTCCACCTCGCCCTCGGGGAGCGAGGGTTTGATCCCCTTGGGTCTGCCGGTGGTGCCCGACGAGTACAGCATGTCCTGCCCGCGGGGCTGCGAATCGAGCGGTTCGGCGGTCTGCGCCGCCACGGCGTCCTCGTAGCTGTCGAATCCGTCGAGTTCGCCGCCGTACACGAGACGGTGGCGGACGTGGGGAAGCTGATTCGGGTCGCGCGGCACGGCGCCGCCGGCGTCGGCGGACACGATCAGCACCTCGGCCCCGCAGTCGTCCACGACGTAGCCGGCTTCCTCCGGGGTGAGGTGCCAGTTCACCACGGTGATGTACAGCCCGGATCGCAGGGCCGCCCAGTACACCTCGAGGACCCGGAGGTCGTTGCTCGACACGAGCGCCAGATGGTCGCCGACGGTCAGGCCGAGCGAGCGCAGGTGCCGTGCGAGGCGGGTGGACCGCTCGTCCAGCTCCCGGTAGGTCAGCTGCTCCCCCGCCGCGGGACGAATGACAGCGGGCTTGTCCGGGGTGGTCGCCACGAAGTTTCCAGGGAACATCCGCACTCCTTTTGTTAATGGAGATTCTCACCATCGGTCTACCACACCGAACCCGGGACGGGGAGGCCTTCGACGCCGTCACCGGCGCATTCGTCCGCCCGCGGCGAAAACGCTCGGACGCCCCGGCAGGAGGTCCTAGAGTTGAGGCAAAAGGAGGCGTCCGACCCGTGAATGCCCTGCAGAAGGAACCGATCCTCGACGCACTGTTCGAGGAATGGGACGTACTCGACGAGGTGCTGTCCTCGTTGTCCGGCGACACATGGTTCACACCCACCGCGCTGCCCGGGTGGACCGTCCACGACGTGACCGCGCATCTCATCGGCACCGAGTCACTCCTTGCCGGAATCTCCGCACCACACACCAGCATCGACGTCCGCGGCCTCGCACACGTGCGCAACGAGATCGGTGCATTCAACGAGGAGTGGGTCGAGGGACTGCGCGGGTGCTCCGGCCCCGAGATGCTCGAACGTTTCCGGGCGATCGTCGCCCGGAGGCGGTCGGAGCTGAGCGAGATGACCGACGAGGCATTCGAGGCCGAGACCACCACGCCGGTCGGTCCGGCGCCCTATCTCCGGTTCATGCGCATCCGCGTGTTCGACTGCTGGATGCACGAGCTCGACCTGCGCGACGCACTCGCATTGCCCGGCGACGAGGGCGGCCTGCGTGGGGAGACGGCGTTCGAGGAGATCGCGGGCGCTGTCGCGTTCCTCGTCGGCAAGCGCGGCAAGGCCCCGGACGGGTCCAGGATCACCCTGGCGCTGACGGGACCGCTCGCGCGGAACATTCACATCGCCGTCGACGGCAGGGCCGCGGTGGTCGACGAACTGCCGTCCGAGGCCACCACGACCGTGACTCTCGACTCCCGGCTGTTCACCCGGTTGGCGGGCGGCCGGACGACGGCGGCGGATCACCGCGACGAGATCTCGCTGAGCGGGGACGCCGCCGTGGGCAAGAGGATCGTCGACAACCTCGCGTTCACGATCTGACCGCGGTGCGCCTGTTCCTGTCCTCGTATCGGTTCGGTGCGGATCCCGCGCGGCTGCTGTCACTCGTCGGCAGGCCTGGGCGCGTCGGGGTGATCGCCGCGGCCGCGGACGCGTGGCCGCGGACGGCGCGGACATCCGCGGTCGTGAGTGACGTGATGCCGCTGACGCGGCTGGGCTTCACCCCGGAGGAGGTGGATCTGCGCGACTACATCGGCAGCGACGGGCACGCGCGGTCCGCCGCGCTGAAGGAGCGGCTGGACGGCTTCGGCATGCTGTGGGTGCGCGGCGGGAACACGTTCGTGTTGCGCGCGCAGATGGCCCGGAGTGGGGCGGACCGGGTGATCCCGGAACTACTGCGGAGCGATTCGCTGGTGTACGCCGGTTACAGCGCGGGCGCGTGTGTGATGACTCCGACGCTGCACGGTCTCGACTCCTCCGATGACCCGGCGGAGGTGGTCGCAACCTGCGGCATGGAGCCGCTCTGGGACGGCCTGGGCGTGGTGGGCTTCGCGATCGTGCCGCATCACCCGCCTGCGGAGCTTCCAGGGGCCGAAGACGCCGTGCCCTTGGAGGACGCGGCCGCCGTTCGGCGCACTGTCAACGCTTTGAGGCTCGCCGGCGTCGAGTACCGCACCTTGACGGACGATCAGGCGATCGTCGTGAACGGGGATCGAACCGAACTCGTGTGACGACGGCGAGCCCTGCGGCGGGAAGGCCTTCAGCCGAAGACGGCGACCGGCACGGACGGAGCGAACGGGGCGACGCGATCGAGTGCGGCCCAGGTGACCTCGCAGCGCTTGGCGGTGACTTCGTCCGCGTCGGCGAGGAGCGTGTTCAGGAGGGTCTTCGGGTCCAGGCGCCATTCCTGCACCATGGACCGAACTTCCTCGTTGGTGAACAACCCCGAACCGGCCAGTGCGAAGATCCATTCGTCGAACTCGCCACGGTGGATCTGTTCGATGGAATCGTAGTCGATGCCACCGTCGAGGAACTCGTACGAGAACATCGCGGAGATGTAGCTGCTGGGATCTCGGTGGAGTGCATTCATCGGTGCGGGTCCTTCCAGGGTCGGTGCGGCAAAACCCGGCCCCAACCGTGTTCTAGCTCACTTTTCGTGAGAATCTCCGTTTGGGTGTAACGCCTCGCCGGTGTTTGACGATGCAAGACGCTAACCCGTAGAAGTGAGTTTTTGCATTGCCTGGTCGATACGATCCGGTAACGGAGTGACGAATGTGACCTGTGTTACACCCGATTCGTCCGGTTCCATGCGGTCAACGGGGCGCCCCTACCTGCATTTTCTCCTCCGGACCCGGTTGCATACCCCATCACCGGGACCCCGGAAAAAATTCACCCCCCTGATCCCACATCGTGAGACTCCTACGCGTAAGTAACTAACAGATGGACTATTGGGGTCTCGCTTCCAGGCCGAACGTCCAGGTTGGAGCGATATCCGAACAATCGGGTCGGAATCGGTTCAGTTGGACGTCTGACCAATTCGAGGACACCCGTGGCCCGCTGGGTTACCGTCGGGGCCTCCGACACCCGCATTTCAGGAGTCACGATGACGGTCACCGACGACGCACTCGCGACGCTCGCCGCCGCGCTCCCCCAGGGATGCCTCGTCACCGATCCGGACATCCTGGCCTCCTACCGCCAGGACTGGGCGCGCGATCCCGACGCCGTCCTCCCCCTCGCCGTCGCCCGCCCCACGACCACCGAGGAAGTCCAGGTGGTGATGCGCTGGGCGACCGAGCACCGCGTCCCGGTGATCCCGCGCGGTGCGGGATCCGGGCTCAGCGGCGGCGCCACCGCCGTGGCGGGCTGCGTGGTGGTCAGCACCGAGCGAATGCGCCGGATCGAGGTGGACCCGGTGACGCGGATCGCCGTCGTCGAACCTGGACTGCTCAACGCCGAGGTCAAGGCCGCGGCCGCCGAGCACGGGCTCTGGTATCCACCGGATCCGTCGTCGTTCGAGATGTGCTCGATCG
The DNA here is from genome assembly GCF_900455735.1 of Rhodococcus wratislaviensis. Lineage (GTDB taxonomy): Bacteria > Actinomycetota > Actinomycetes > Mycobacteriales > Mycobacteriaceae > Rhodococcus_F > Rhodococcus_F wratislaviensis. The sequence continues at coordinate 1,207,577 of NZ_UAUI01000001.1, forward strand.
GCGGCAACGTCGCGACCAACGCCGGTGGCCTGTGCTGCGTCAAGTACGGCGTCACCACCGACTACGTCCTCGCACTGCGCGTCGTCCTCGCGGACGGGACGGACGTCCGCCTGGGCGGGCCGCGCCTGAAGGACGTGGCAGGCCTGTCGCTGACCAAGTTGTTCGTCGGGAGCGAGGGAACCCTCGGCATCGTCACCGAGGCGACGCTGAGACTGATCCCGGCCCAGCCGCCGTCGAGCACCCTCGTCGCGTCGTTCGCCTCCGTCCAGGCCGCCGCCGACACCGTCCTGGCCATCACCCGCACGCTGCGGCCGTCGATGCTCGAATTCATGGACCGCGCCTCGATCGGCGCCGTCGAGGACGCGCTGAAGATGGGCCTGGACCGGACGGCGGAGGCGATGCTCATCGCCCGCACGGACGCGCCCGGTGCGATTGCGGCCGAAGAGATTTCCGTGATGGCGGACGCCTGCACGGCGAACGGCGCGTCCGAGGTCTTCACCACCGACGACCCCGAGGAGGGCGAAGCCTTCGCCGCGGCAAGACGATTCGCGATCCCCGCCGTCGAGCGGCTCGGGAGCCTGCTCCTCGAGGACGTCGGGGTCCCGCTCCCGAAACTGCCTGCGCTGGTGGAGGGAATCGCGGCCATCTCCCGCGAGCGTGACGTGATGGTCGCGGTGATCGCGCACGCCGGCGACGGAAACACGCACCCGCTCATCGTGTTCGACCCCGAGGACGCCGCGATGGCCGAGCGCGCCCACGTTGCCTTCGGCGAGATCATGGACCTCGCAATCTCTCTCGGCGGCACGATCACCGGCGAGCACGGCGTGGGCCGGCTGAAGAAGGCCTGGCTGCCCGACCAGTTGGGCGAGGACGTCATGGAATTGACGCAGCGGATCAAGAACGCCCTGGACCCGCTGGGGATCCTCAACCCCGGAGCGATTCTGTAGCTACGCGGTTCGGGTGCGAGACCCAATGGTTACCCTAGGGGCTGGTGTGACAGGTGAGGTATTGCTAGCGTGACCGGACCCGACTCGATTCGTCGCAGAGAGGTGCGCTCGTGACCAGACTCCGCCGTGTCGCCTCCCTGGCGATGCCCGCCTTACTCGCTTCTACCTGCACGTTGTTCACGATGACGCCACCTGTTGCGACGGCGGCGCCGTGCCTCGGGACCGGCAGCCTCGGGTCGAGCGGATCGAATCAGGGCATCAACCCCATTCCCTGGCTGAACGGAAGCGACGGTCGCCTTCCCGAGCTCCGCGGCAAAACTCAGGCTATCGCGCACATCACCGGGCCGCGCAGCTCCAACGACACGATCGGCAGGTTCCGGGTGCTCGGCACCGACCTCGGCATCATGTGGGACAACGGCGGAGGTGAGATCCTCACCGCGTTCGGTGACACCGTCGGACTGAGCGACAACCCGCTGTGCGGTCTGGTCGGCGACTGGCGCAGCAACATCCTGTTGCGCAGCTCCGACAAGGACCTCACCGACGGGATGGGCATCGACAATTCCCCGATCGACGCCCCGAACCATTCCAAGGAGATCATCCAGAGCCAGAAGGTCCCGGGTGTGGAGCAGACCGTCATCCCCACCACCGGCATCTCGGTCGGCGAGGGTCCCGGCGCGACGCAGTACATCAACTACATGTCCGTGCGGAGCTGGGGCGCCCCCGGCGAGTGGGACACCAACGCGTCCGGCATCGCGTACTCCGTGGACAACGGCGAGAACTGGGTCACCGACCCCCTGACGCTGCGGCCCAACGTGCCGGGCACGGGCGCTGAGAACTTCCAGATGGGCTCGTACGTCAAGCACGACGGATTCGTCTACGCGTTCGGCACGCCGTCGGGTCGCTCCGGCGACGCCCGGTTGTCGCGGGTGAAGGAAGCGGACATCCGGAACCTCACTTTGTACGAGTACTGGGACGGCAAGGCGTGGGTGAAGGCCAACGCGACCGTCGCCGCACCGGTCATCCCCGGACCGGTCAGCGAGTTGTCGGTGCAGTTCAACCAGTACCTCGGTCAGTTCGTGGCGATGTACACCGATGCCGGCAATTCGGTGGTCATGCGCCGGTCCGACCACCTCGAATCCGGCTGGAGCGAACCCGAGGTGCTGGTGAGCAGCCGGGACGTGCCCGAGCTGTACGGCGCGTACATGCACCCGTGGTCGCAGGGATCCGATCTGTATTTCCTGGCCACCACCTGGTCGGACTACAACGTCATGCTGCTGCGCACCGACCTCGCGGACTGACGGTAATCTGCGAGTGACAGCGTGCGCGGGTCAGCGCACGCCACACGAGCAGAGGAGCGGTCTGTGGCGGCCACGGTGGAGCACGACGTGTCGGAATCCCGGTTCGAGATCTACCTCGACGGCCAGCTGGCCGGATACGCCGACTACTTCGAGCGGAACGGTGCCCGCGACTTCCACCACACCGTGACGTACCCGCAGTTCCGAGGGCAGGGTCTGGCCGCGGAGGTGGTGAAGGCCGCCCTCGACGACACGAAGTCCCGCGGGCTCACCGTGATTCCGTCGTGCTCGTACGTCGAGAAGTACATCGCCGAGAATCCGAGCTATGCGGAGCTCGTCTGATCCGGTCCGCCTGACCGTTCGCGCGACGTGCCTGGTCGCCGTGGCGGTCGTGCTGGCCGGCTGCGGTTCCGGCGACGGTTCCGAGACCGGTCCGGCGTCCGCGCCGACCACGTCGGTGTCCGCTCAGCCCGGCGCGTTCGTGGGTGAATGCGGCTCGCTGACCGACGCCGAGGTGTACGAGCGGGCCGGGATCACCGGGCTCACCCCGGTGTCGCGCAACGGCATCAAGTGCCGGTGGGAAGCGGACGGCGGCGAACGGTACGTGATGTTCACCTGGTACCGGGGCAGCCCCATCGACCGGGAACGGTCGGTGGCCAAGGGCATCGGTCACGAGGTCCACGACCTCGAGATCGCCGGGCATCGCGGATTCTCCTCGCAGAACGTCGGGTTCTGCGAGGTCGCGCTCGGCACGGGTGCCGACTTCGTGCACTGGCTGGTCCGCTACGGCACGGGCACCGCACCCTCCGACCCGTGCGCGGCCCCGACCGCGCTCGGCCGGCTGACGTTGGAGAAGGTCAAATGAGCGGCGGCCGCCGGCTCGCCGCAGCGGTGGCGGCGGCGATGATGCTGGCCGGCTGCGGCACCTCCGTCACCGGCAACCCCCTACCCGAAGGCGCGGCCGCCGCCGAAGAAGGCGGCTCGCCGCAGTTCGACAAGCTCCTCCGCGAGTGCGACGCGGTCCCGAACGACAAGATCGCGGAGACCCTCCACGGCGCCGGCATCGACCAGTACTTCTTCGGCGCGGTGTGCATGTGGACGGTGTCGTCCGCCGCCGGATCGATCGACGTGACGTTCGGCTGGTTCGAGAACAACTCGCTGCAACGGGAGCGGAGTGTGGCGGACCAGCTGGGCTACCAGGTGGAAACCACGTCGATCGCGGGCACGTCGGCGTTCAGCGCCCGGCGCCCGGGTGATTCGGCGACGTGCGGGATCACCGCCGCCTATTCCGGCGTCATCACCTGGTGGGTGCAGCAGCGCTCGGGCACCGGCGACCCGTGCGACGGAGCGCGCACTCTCGCCGAACTGACCCTGCAACGCAACCAGTAGCGGCCGAAATTCGGTCGCGGTGGCCTCGACCTCGCTGTTAGCGTCGAAGGACCACCGATCGAGCCGACCAGAGGACCCTTGCCGTGACCGCCACCGAGACGGCTGTGACTCGCCGGTTCGGGCCCCTGATCCTCCTGAACCTCGCGACGCTGTTCTCGTCCACGGGCAACGGCATCGCGATCGTCGTGCTGCCCTGGCTCGTGCTCGAGAGGACCGGTCGCGCGTCCGACGCCGCGATCGTAGCGGGCGCGGCCACGCTGCCGCTGCTGTTGTCGAGCCTGTTCGCGGGCACGTTCGTCGACCTGTTCGGGCGTCGCCGTACGTCGATGATCTCCGACTGCCTGTCCGCCCTGTCGGTGGCGGCCATCCCGGTGATCGCGAACACCACCGGCCTCACCGTCACGGTGATCGCCGTCCTCGCCGCGATCGGCGCGGCGTTCGATCCGGCCGGGATCGCGGCGCGGGAGTCGATGCTGCCCGCCGCCACCAAGTCCGCCGGGTGGTCCCTCGACCGGATGAACAGCCTCTACGAGGCCAACTACAACGTGGCGTATCTCGTCGGACCGGGCATCGGCGGCGTCCTCATCGCCACAGTGGGTGCGGTGAACACGTTGTGGGTCACCGCCGTCGGCTTCGTGCTGTCCGTGGTGACCATCGCGTTCCTGCGACTCGAGAACGCAGGTAGACCCGACACGGCCACGCGCCCGACGTCCATCTGGCACGGCACGCTCGAGGGCCTGAAGTTCGTGTGGCACAACCGGCTCCTGCGGACGATCGCTCTGGTGGACATGGCGGTGGTCGCGCTGTACATGCCCGTCGAATCGGTGGTGTTCCCGGTGTACTTCACCGAACTCGACAAGCCCGCGCAACTGGGTTCGGTCCTGATGGCGCTCAGCATCGGCGGCGTGGTGGGCGCCCTCGCGTACGGACCGCTCGCGCCGTTCGTGTCGCGCAGGATGCTGATGGTGGTGGCGGTGACGGTGCTGGGCGCGGCCATGGTCGCGATGGCGTTCCTGCCGCCGCTGTGGGCGATTCTGGCGCTGGCCCTCCTGCAGGGTCTCGTGTTCGGTCCGGTCGGCCCGATCGCCAACTACGCCATGCAGACTCGCAGTCCGGAGCACATGCGCGGACGGGTCACCGGAGTCATGACGTCCACCGCGTACGCCGCGGGCCCGTTGGGCTACCTGCTGGCCGGTCCCCTCCTCGACAAGTGGGGCATCCAGCCGACGTTCTTCGTGCTCGCGATCCCGGTCCTGATCATCGGGCTGGCGTGCTTCGCGCTGCCCGTGCTGAAGGAACTGGACGACAAGGTGCCCGTCAGTTGAAGCCCATGACGTCGTTTCCCCAGGCGATCCGCATCTCGTGGTCGGGATCCTTCACGAGACTGTCCGCGCCGTCGATCAGTAGCGTCGAGCGGTTCTCCTCGTCGTAGGGCGCCCAGTGCTTGGACCCGTCCAGCGCGGCGGGGACACCGTGCCGCGCGAACGCGAGCCACCGGCGCTGGATCCGGCCCGACACCTCGAGCGCCGTCTTCCGGCCGCCGAGCCAGAACGTCGGGTCGATGTTGAGGGTGTCGAAATTGCCGAAGACGTACGGGAGTTCGGTGGCATGCCCCGCTCCGATGCGCGCGGCCTTGAGCATCGGCGTTGCCTGATCGAACCGGTACATCCACGTCGGTGAGTGCCTGCTGTGGGCGTCGGCCACCCACAGCGCGGGCATCCGGAACGCGGCGTCCCGCGACATCGCGAGCGCGCCCTTCGGCTTGCCGCGGTCCGGGTACGCCGACAGGATGTCCGCGAGGCGGGCGGCGGGCAGTTCGGGGTGATCGGCCGCGATCGCCCTCAGCATCTCCTGCACCGAATCCGACGTAACCGGTAGCAGAGGCGATTTCATGAACTTGAAGATCGACGACTCGTCCTTGTTGGAACCGATGATGAGGGGGATGCGGTGCGAGTAGCCCTTCTGGAACGCGGCCACCGGGTAGCGGGGCAGGAAGTCGCGGTCCACTACGGGCGCCATCGCGAGGGTGCCCGGAATCCTGGTCGGCACCTCGTTGACGAGGGTGTCGCTGGCCTCGATGACCGTGCGATACGGAAGGTGCAGCAGCGTGTCGATCTGCTCAGGTTCCACCTCGAGGATGTCGAGGAACTGCTTCGCGACGGTGGCCGCCCGCTCGCTCCCGTAGACCGACGTGGCGGGTGGGCTCTGGGCGATCGCGCGGTGGAACAGTCCCTCCGCGCTCGGACACGTCATCAGCGTGGTGATCGACCCGGCGCCGGACGACTCCCCGAACACCGTCACCTCGTCCGGGTCACCGCCGAACGACGCGATGTTGTCGCGCACCCATTCGAGGGCCGCGACCTGGTCACGCAGCCCGCAGTTGGTCTCGAACACCCGCCCGGTCGTCGAGAACGACGACAGGTCGAGGAAGCCGAGCGCCCCCACTCGGTAGTTGAACGAGACCAGCACGACGTCGCCGAGGGTGGACAGGATGCGCCCGTTGTAGATGCCCTGAGCTGCGGTTCCCAGGCAGTACGCACCGCCGTGGATCCACACCATCACCGGCCGGGGGTTGCCGTCGGGTCTCGGGGCCCAGACGTTGACGGACAGGCAGTCCTCGTCCATCTCGAGTCCCGCGTCGATCGGGACGGCGGTGCCGTGTCCCTGCGGCGCCATCGGGCCGAAGTCGACGCAGTCGCGCACACCGTCCCACGGTGCGGGCGGGACCGGCGCGCGAAACCGCAGATCGCCGACGGGGGCCGCGGCGAACGGGATGCCCTTCCACGCGTAGACGTCGCCCTCGGGGTAGCCACGCACCTCGCCGTCCCGGGCACGGACGACGAGCGTGTCGCCGGACTTGTCGACCTCCACGGACGGACCTCCTCACGCAGCTCGTGCCGGGAATCTCTCGTCAAACTACCAACGATGAGCAGGCAGGACCGATCGAACAGATATAGATCAACCGTGCGCTAACATTCCTGCGTGGCCGCATGGACCGATTCCGAGGGCAAGAGCCTCCTCGACTATCCGCGCCCGTCGGTGGCGGTCGACGTCGCCGTCCTCACCGTCGACGGCACGGAATTGAAAGTCCTTGTGGTTCCCCGCCGTACGGGCGAGCTCGCACTCCCCGGCACCTTCCTCCACGAGGGTGAACGACTGCAGGACGCCGCCGAGCGGTGCCTGCGCATCAAGGCCGGCCTGAGTGGCACCGAATTCCATCAGCTGGCAATGCTCGACGATCCCGGCCGCGACGACCGCGGGTGGGTGCTGTCGATGACGCACGGGGCCGCGCTGCCCCGCACGGCGCTCCCCCGCGACACCCTGTTGATCACCGTCGACGACGATCGGGTGACGCAGGAGCTGGCGTTCGACCACGCGGACGTCGTCGCCCTCGCCGTCGCCGACCTGCGAGAGCGGTACGCGCGGTCCGTCGACCCGTCCGGCCTTGCCGGCGACACGTTCACGGTGCTCGAACTCCGCCGGGTCTACGAGGTGGTGTTCGGACGTCCCCTGCCGAAGGACTCGTTCCGGCGGCACATGATGCCTGCCCTCGACAACACCGGCGACATGGCCGTCGTCGGGACCGGCCGGCCCGCGGAGATCTACACGCGCGGCCCTGCACCTCTCCCGCCGACCGCGGCCGCTTTTCTCGCCGGCTGAGCCCGTCCACCGACCCGGGGCCTTTCCGCCCGCGGCACGGCCGGTGCTAGGGTCGGCTTGTTCTGACACGGGGTGCTCCGCACGGGCGGGGCTGAGAACACACCCGGGAACCTGCTCAGGTAATGCTGACGAAGGGATGTCAACGTTGTGAATAGCTCTGTCCAAGACGCTGCCGGCGCAGGCCAGCACGCCCGATTCACGGACCACTTGTGGGACCGGACCAAGGTGCTGCGCGAGGCGATCGACGAACTCGAGTTCCTGCGCCGCCTCGGCGACGGAACCCTGCCGCTGGACGTGTTCCGCACGTACATCGAGCAGGATTTCCTGTACCTGACCGGGTACGCGAAGGCGCTCTCCCTGGTGGCCGCGCACGCGCCGGGCCCCGTGGAGGCCGGCTTCTGGGCGGGCTCGGCGGCCGAGGCCGCCACGGTCGAGGCGACGCTGCACCAGAATCTGCTGACGAGCGGGCGACTTCCCGCGTCGGACGTGGAGCCGCTGCATTCGCCTGCCTGCCTCGGGTACATCTCCTACCTGACGGCCGTCGCCGCCACCGAGCCGTACGCGGTGGCCGCGGCCGCGGTGCTGCCCTGCTTCTGGATCTACGCCGACGTCGGGCACCGGCTCGCGGCGAGCGCCCGTGAGGTGCTCTCCGCCGACCCGTCGCACCCCTACGCGCAGTGGGTGACCACCTACGACGCGGAGGAATTCCACGCCGCCGTCGCGACGGCCCGCGAACTCGTGGACGCCGCGGCCGAGGCCTCGACCGACGCCCAGCGCGAGGCGATGGCGGAGGCGTTCGTGATCGCCAGCCGCTACGAACTCATGTTCTGGGACACCGCCCTCAACAAGCAGGAATGGCCGGCGTCGTGACACTCTTCTCTCGTATCAAACGCGCCGCCACCGCAGCCGTCGTCCTGGTCTCCGCCCTCTCGCTGCTCACCGGTTGCGCCGGTGACTCGCAGTCCGGCGACACCATCCGGTTCGCACTCGACTGGACACCGAACACCAACCACACCGGTCTGTTCGTCGCCCAGCAGGAAGGGTGGTTCGCGGACGCCGGACTCGACGTGCAGGTGCTGCCCTACAACGACACCTCGCCCGACACCCTGGTCGACGCCGGTAACGCGGAGTTCGGGGTGAGCTTCCAGAGTTCCGCGACGTTCTCGAAGGCCGCGGGCGCACAGACCACGTCGGTGATGGCTCCGCTGCAGCACTGGGCGACGGGCATCGCGGTGAAGGCCGATCGCGCCGACATCACCCGCCCCCGGGATCTGGACGGCAAGATCTACGCCGGCTTCGCGGACCCGGACGGCGAGGAGACGCTGAAGCAGATCATCCGGAACGACGGCGGCAAAGGCGAATTCACCACGGTCACGCTCGGCACCTCGGCCTACGAGGCCGTGTACTCCGGCACCGCCGACTTCACCGTGTCGTTCTTCGGCTGGGAGGGCATCGAGGCCGAGCACCAGGGCACCCCGATGCGCTACTTCCACTACACCGACTACGGCTTCCCGGATGCGTACGCGCTCGTCATCGAGGGCAACGAGCAGTGGATGGCCGACCATCCCGAGCAGGCCCGCAAGTTCGTCCAGGCGCTGCAGCGTGGATACCAGTTCGCTGCCGACCGGCCCGACGAGGCCGCGCAGATACTGATCGACGCCAACCCCGGCGCCTTCACGGACGAATCCCTCGTGCGGGAGAGCCAGCAGATGCTGTCCTCCGAGTACATGAAGGACGGTTCCGGCAAGGTCGGGACACAGACGGCCGAGCAGTGGGCGGGGTACTCCGGTTTCCTGTTCAAGCACGGCCTGCTCACCGGCCCCGACGGGGCACCGCTGACCACGGAACCCGACTGGTCGACGTATTTCACCAATGAGTACCTCGCTCAGCCCTGACCCCAGTCTCCGTACCACGGCCCCGGGCACGTCCCCGCTGCTGCGGCGGGTGCTGCCCGCGGTCGTGGTCGTGGCACTGCTGGTCGTCGCGTGGCAGGTGTACGTGACGGTCAGCGGTATCCGGCCGCAGGTGCTGCCGTCGCCGCTGCGGGTCGTCCAGCAGGGCTGGCGGGCGCGGGACGCCATCTCCGGTCACGCCTCCGCGACACTCCAGGTGACGCTGATCGGGTTCGCTGTGTCCCTGCTCTTCGCGTGGGCCCTCGCGGTGCTCGTGGACTTCTCGCCATGGCTGCGACGCGCGTTCGTTCCGCTGTTCGTCGTGTCGCAGACACTGCCGATCATCGCGATCGCGCCGCTGATGATCATCTGGTTCGGATTCGGTCTGCTGCCGAAGATTCTCGTGATCGCGCTCGCCACGTTCTTCCCGATGACGATCGGTCTGATCGAGGGTTTCGCCGCCGCCGACCGGGAGGCCGGCGCGTTGTTGCGCAGCATGGGCGCCTCACGGTGGCAGGAATTCCGCTACGTGCGGCTTCCGTCGGCGATCCCCCGGTTCTTCACCGCCCTGCGCATCGGCATCACGTACGCCGTCGTGGGTGCCGTGTTCGCCGAATACGTCGGGGCCACGTCCGGTCTCGGCATCTACATGGCGACGCAGAAGAACTCCTTCCGCACCGACCTCGTGCTGGCGGCGGTGCTCGTGACCGCCGTGATCAGCGTCAGCCTCTACCTGCTCACCTTCGCGGTCGAGCGCGTCGTCGCCCCGTGGATCAAGAACGAAAGGGCCCGGCATGAGTGACACCGCGCGCGTCGCACTGTCCGGTCTGAGCAAGGGATTCCCGGTCCGCGGCGGCATCCGGCCGGTCCTCGACGACGTCTCGTTCACCGTCGAACCGGGTGAGTTCGTGTCGGTGATCGGCCCCAGCGGCTGCGGGAAGAGCACCGCGTTCTCCATGCTCGCCGGTCTCGACCGACCCGACTCCGGCACCGTCACGATCGGCGGCGAACCGGTGCGTCCCGCGGGGAGCGGCCCCGCGAAATGCGCGTACATGCCGCAGAAGGACCTGCTGTTCCCGTGGCGCACCGTCCTCGACAACACCACCCTCGGACTCGAGGTGCAGGGTGTGCCCCGGAAGCAGGCGCGGGACAAGGCCCGGGAATTGTTCTCCGTGTTCGGTCTCGGCGGGTTCGAGGACGCCCGCCCGAGCCAGCTGTCCGGCGGGATGCGACAGCGTGCGGCGATGCTGCGGACCGTCGTCCAGGACCGTCCGGTGCTGCTGCTCGACGAGCCGTTCGGCGCCCTGGATTCGTTGACCCGCACCGAGATGCAGACCTGGTTGCAGGACGTGTGGCAGCGCTACCGCTGGACCGTCCTGATGATCACCCACGACATCCGGGAGGCCGTCTACCTGTCGGACCGGGTGGTCGTGCTGTCCGCGCGGCCCGCCACCGTGCGTCGCGAGGTGACGGTGGGCCTGCCCCGTCCCCGCGAATTGTCGATGATGACGTCGCCCGAGTTCGCGGACGTCGAACACGAACTGCTCGGGGTGCTCCACGAGGAGTCGCGTCGGGCACTCGTCGAGCAGGAGTCGGCCCGGCGCTGAAAAAGGCTGCGCCTCAGAGCAATGCCGCCTCGAGTTCACCCAGAGCCGTCTCGAGATAGAAGAGGATGCGCTGCAGGCTCGGCACCGAGCGGCGGCACCCGATGACTCCGAAATCGAGGTTGCCGCCGTTGGTGGTGAGCGTGATGTTGAGCGCCTGCCCGTCCAGCACCACTGACGTCGGGTAGATGCCGTCCAGCCGGGACCCGTTCCAGTACATGGTCTTCCGCGGTCCCGGGACGTTGGAGATGATCACGTTGAACGGTGGCGGTGTGAAGCGGACGAACCCCGGCACCGGTGTCAGCGCGATCGGCGACATGTTGACCGCCGACCACGCCAGCGCCTGCATCGAGGTGAGGCTGCCGAACAGTTCCTTCCCCTGGGACATGGAGGCGGAGATCGCCGTCAGACGTTCGGCCGGGTCGTCGACGTCCGTCGCCAGGTTGCACAGCGTGACCCCCACCGCGTTGCCGCCGGCGTCGGCCTTCTGCTCGTCGCGCAGCGACACCGGAACCATCGCGATCAGCGGCTCGTCCGGCAGCGCATTCTGTTCCTCGAGGTACCCCCGCAACGCCCCGGCGCACATGGCCATCACGACGTCGTTGACACTGACCCCGGCCGCCTTCCGCACGGCGTGGACGCGTTCGAGCGGCCAGGACTGCGCGGCGAACCGGCGCGCCCCACCGATCGGGACGTTCAGCATGGTGCGAGGCGCCTCGTACGGAAACCTCATGTCGTGCTGCCCCATCGCGGTGCGGGCGATGCGCAGCGACGCAGGCGCGAGACCGGCCACCTCACCGACCGTGCGCCGGACCCCGTTCACCACCGACCAGAGGTCGGGGGCGGGGGCGGCACCGTTGGCCGACGCCCTGCGCGGCAGGTTCCACGGTGGCGGCGCGTCGCGCACGTCCGGGTCGGTCGACAACGTCCGCATCAGCAACCTCAGTCCGGAGACCCCGTCCATCAGCGAGTGGTGCAGCTTGGTGTAGATCGCGAACCGGCCGTCGCTGAGACCCTCGATCAGATACATCTCCCACAGAGGGCGATGACGGTCCAGGAGCGTGCCGTGCAACCGGGACGTGAGCGTCAGCAGTTCCCGGACCCGGTACGGGGCAGGCAGGGCCGAATGACGCACGTGGTATTCGAGATCGACGTCCGCCTCGTCGGCCCACCACAGGTTCCCGAGACTGCCGACGGGGCCCGCCGGTTTCTTCCGAAATGTGGGGTCGACGTCCGTGTGTCTCAGCAGCGTCTCGTGCATCGACTTCACGTAGTCGGGGCCGGCATCCTCCGGCGGTGTGAACAATTCGAGCGATCCCACATGCATCGGATGCTCTCGCGATTCGCCGAGAAGGAATATCGAATCGGTAACCGGCATGATCCCCACCTGGACGTTCACCCCCGCTCGGTCACTATCCCATTACGACTTCCGCCTGGATGCTACGTCGGGCGTAGCGTCCGTGCGACCAACTTCGATGTAGACCGTACGGCGCAAAGAGGTGGAAAACCTAAAGGCAGCAAGTCGACGGGCACCGAGGCCGGAACGGAGGCAGGCAATGAGCACTGCGACTTACGAATTCTGCCCGTCACCCCTCCCGGTGACGCGGCGGGAGTTCGCCGGAACCAGCCTCCAGTCGACGGCCCTCGCCCACACACTCCGTCGCACGGTCCGGCCGTTCCTCGACGGGTGGGCGCGCTACCCCGAACTGCCGTGGCCCACGGGAGTCGTCGACCTGTTCGGGTACTCGCTCGGCCCCATCCGCGGAACCGTGCGCCGGCCCATCCGGCTGCCGCACTGCCGCGCCGAATGGATCAGGCCTCCGGGTGCGCTCGGCGACCGGGCCATCCTCTACCTCCACGGCGGGGCGTTCCTGTGCTGCGGGATCAACTCCCACCGCCAGATGGTGTCCCGGATCTCGGCGGAGTCGCAGGCGTCGACGCTGAACGTCGCGTACCGGATGATCCCGCGGAACCCCATCCGGGCGGCCGTCGAGGACGGTGTCGACGGGTACCGGTGGCTGCTCTCGCACGGGTACACCGCCGACCGCATCGTCATCGCCGGCGACTCGGCAGGCGGATTCCTGACGTTCATGGTGACGCTCGAAGCCCTGCGCCAGGGGCTGCCGCGGCCCGCCGCCGACGTCGCGCTGTCGCCGCTGACCGACCTCGACCCGGTGAACAAGCTGGCCCATCCCAACGCCGACCTCTGCGCTGTCTTCCCCAAACGCGCAGTCGGCGCCCTGTCCAGGCTGATCGAAAGACTGGACACCAGGGGCGGGCACGAGCCGTCCACGTCACCCGTGGACGGCTCCCTCGCCTCCATGCCGCCGGCGCTGATCCAGACCGGCTCGCAGGAAATGGTGTACGTCGACGCGGAACTGATGTCCGAGCGACTGTCCCAGGCGGGTGTGCCGTGCGAACTGCAGGTGTGGGAACGGCAGGTGCACGTCTTCCAGGCCGCGGCCGGTCTGCTCCCCGAGGGCACCCGCGCCATCCGCGAGATCGGCCGGTTCATCCGCAAGGCCACACCCGTGAGTACTTCTTGACCGCCCGCGGTTGACAAGTACTCACGGGGTGAAGAGGTGATTCCGGTCGAGCGTGGACCCCGGTGTGCGACGGCCACCCCAGCCGATCACGGCCCGGTAGGCCCCGAGGGCCCCCGACTCCGCCAACCCCTCGGCGTCGGTGTGCGTCGAGTCCTCGGGAACCGGGGTGTCGAACGGCGCGACGTACAGCGCGTCGGTGGGACAGTTCGCCTCACACATGAAGCACGTCTGACAGTCCTCCTGATGCGCGACGACGGGAACCCCGTCCGAGCCGCGACGGAAGACGTCCGTCGGGCAGACCTTGATGCAGATGTCGCACTGCACGCAGCGGTCGGCGACGACGACCTCGATCACGACGCGGCCGTCCGGGCCTCGGCGGTGCCGCGTTCCGGTCGCACCCACACCTCGCCGAGTCCGCCCGACATCAGTCGGCGGGTCTGCGCCGGGTCGGTGTCGGGCAGGTCGGTGCGCACGTGCATCCCCCGGGTCTCGGTCCGCGCCAGCGCGGAGTGCGTCGCCCACCGCGCGACGGCGAGCATCGCGGCGGCCGAACGCGCCTGCAGCAGTTCCCGTTCGGTGCCGCCGAGCAGATCGGCGGCACCCGACCAGGCCTCGTCGAGGGCGGTCACGCTGTCCTGCAGGCTCGTCGCGCTGCGCCGGTAGCTGCGTCGCAGCGGCAGGGTGTGCTCCTGCACCAGTCCGACGATGGAGCGCGACGCCTGCCTGCGGGCGGACGGTCCGCGCAGTCCCGCCGCGCCCGCGCCGCGCACCCCGTCGAGGACGGGCCGCCCCCGTGCGAACCGGGCCGCACCCGCGCCGGCCCACGTACCGGAGGAGATGGCCCACGCCCCGTTGTGGCTGCCGCCGCCACTGCGACCGCCGGTGACGAGTTCACGGGTGGCCGCATCACCAGCCACGAACAGGCCGGGAACGTCACTGGCGCAGTCGGTGCCGGCGACCCGGATGCCACCGGTTCCGCGCACCGTTCCCTCCAGCACTGCCCGCACGGGATACTTCTGCGTGAACGGGTCGATGCCCGCCTTGTCCAGCGGCAGAAAGTAATTCGGTTGCGACGTGCGCATGGCCGCGCGGATGTCGGGTCTGGCCCGGTCCAGTCGCGCGTACACGGGGCGGCCGGCGGCGAGGTGCGCCATCGCGGCCCCGCGTGCGGAGAACCCGCCGTCCCCGAGAGTTCGGCCGTCCGCGTCGTAGTAGGTGGCGAACTGCATCATCAAACCCTTGGTGTGGCCACTCCACGCCGGTGCCAGCGCGTAGGCCGTCGAGAATTCCATGCCCGAGAACGACGCCCCGACCTCGGCGGCCATCAGCAGTCCGTCGCCGGTGTCGACGTTCGTTCCGAAGCTTCCGGACAGGAATGCGCAGCCGCCGGTCGCCACGACCACTGCCCCGGCGCGCACCGACCACGGCGCGTATCCGTTCTGCCGTTGCAGACCCGCGGCACCGGACACGACGCCGTCCCCGGTGGTGAGCAGTTCCAGGGCGGGGCTGTGGTCGAGGATGGTGACCCCGGCGCGGTGCACGCGCCTGCGCATCCGGCGCATGTACTCCGGCCCCTGCAGGCTGGTGCGCACCTCCCGGCCGTCGTCGCCGGACGGAAACCGGTAGCCGGCGCCCGCCAGTTCGTCCACCCGGCGGTGGGTCTCCTCGAGCACCCGGTACATCCAGGCCGGCTCGGACAGCCTGCCGCCGTCCTCGAAGCGGGCCTGCACCGACCGTTCGCGTGCAGGACCGGGCGGGACGTTCCACAGGTTGTTGCCGCCCGACGCGGTGGGGCCGCTGGTGCCGCAGTACCCCTTGTCGGCGAGGACGACCCGCGCGCCCTCCCGGGCCGCCGCCAGTGCCGCCCACGTTCCGGCGGGTCCGCCGCCGAGGACGAGGACGTCGGCGGCGATCTCGAGGTGGCTCACGAAGCGAGCAGCATCGCCGACGCAGCGACGGCCGCCCGGGTTCGTTCGGACAGCGGGCGGCGGAACAACCAGTCGAGCAGAGACATCGTTACCCCCGGTCGGAGCGGTATGGACACCGCTCGATCGTCGACGGACCGGCTCGCCCGAACAAGGGTTCTCGTCAGCGTGCGCCGAACCCCGGCAACCATCGAGCGAACCAGCCCGGACGACTCACCTTCCGGACACATGCGGCAGCAGGCGGCAGCGCCCTCTATGGTGGACGCATTTGCACGCCGACGACGGGTAGCACATGGACGACAGGACTGTAGCGATCGGGGCACTCGCGATTGCCACCGTGTCGGCGGTCTCCGGCCTGATGATCGGTGCCGCGGGCGGCGCGTTCGGCAACCGCGGGCCGGCAGTGGTGCCGCCACCGCTGACGTCGGAGGGCCTGCAGGCCGCCGGGCCCTACAGCGCCGCGCCGGCCACCTTCCAGGTGTTCGTCCCGCCGACCCCGACCTGGCAGATGGCCGACCTCACCACCCCGCGGGCCGTCACCCTCACCACCGAACCGGCGCCGGTGACCACGGCGCCGCCGCCCGCGCCCTCGACGACTCCCGCCCCGCCTCCGCCGCCACCGGTCCGGACCACGGTCGCGCCACCTCCCCCGACGATCAGCCTCGCCCCGGTCACCACACCCGTCACCCGGCCTCCCGTCGTCACGACGACCGAGCAGACCGCGCCCCGGATCGCGGCCCCGCCGACGGCGGCACCCGCGGAGCCGACGCTGCCGCCGGTCACCACCACCACGACGACGCGTCCGGTGATCACCATCCCGCCCCTCACCACCAGACCGCGAGGCTGACGCTCGGGAGCGCTGACAAGCCCCGTGCAGGAGTCGGTAAGGTGGCTTCCCGCCGGATTGGGGGGTCCACTCCGGGACCGTGAGTGTCCAGCATCGGAGGTCGGGGATGAATGGGGAGAATTTTCGGTCGGGCGAGTGGGATCACCGCGCCATCAGGAGCGCGGTCGACGCGCTGAGGCCCGCCGAGTCCGGTGCGGTCGCCGCGGCCTGGGACGACCTCGGACGGCGGTTCCAGGAGTCGGTCACCGCGTTCCACGACAGAACCCGCGCCGCCGTCGACGCCGGCTGGCGTGGGCCGGCCGCGACCGCGGTGGCGTCGGCGCTCGACGACTACGCCGCCCGCGCCGGGCAGGTCGGGAGCCGGTTCACCGATGTGGGTGATGCGTTGCGGCACGCGACCGCCGGCGCCGAAGCGGTGCGCGGCGCAGTGGCCCTTCCCGGCGACCACCCGACCGACTGGACCCGGGTGCTGCCGGACAACTGGACCGCGGAAGCCGACGCCGACGCCGCGGAACAGGACGCGAAGGCCGCCATGGACACCCTCTACACCTCGGCGTATCGCGATGCGGACGAACGACTCCCCACCGCCGGCCTCGCCGCGACCCACGCCGCGGCAACGGCCCACGGCCAGCCGGTGGGCTTCGACATCGGACCGAACGGAGTGCACGGCATACCCAGCGATCAGCAGGTGGCCGAGCCCGAGTCCGAGTCCGAATCCGTCCCGCGCAATGAGCACCGCAGGAGCGGCCAGGTGCTGTTCGAGGACCCGTCGCCGACCGCACCGGTTGCGCCGGGTTCGATCGCGGGTGCGGCGCTGGCCGGGGCCGTCGGCGGCGGGGTGGCGCAGTACGCGCGCAGCATCGTGTCCTCTCACCGGACGCCCGGCCCCGAGCGGTCGAGCGGTCCGGCCGTGCCCGCCGCGCGGAAAGTCGAGGAGGAACCCCCGACGTACCTCGAGAGCATCGACGAGGGAAGCGAACTCGTCGGGAAACTGCCCCTCGTCACACCCGCGGTGATCGGCGAATAGTCGTGGCGCACTGGGTGTTGAACGGTCCGCAGTTCTCGGCACTGTGGGCGCGGACCGGCCAGGACCGCATTCCGTATCCGTTCGAGGTCACGAGCACGCTGGCCACCGCCGACGAGTTCGAGGCGGAGCAGAACCGGATCCGCGCCGACTTCTCCGGACCCGAACACGACCCGCTCGCGTCGGCGCTGCTGGTGCTCGCCGAACCCGACCTCCGGATCGAGATCTCGGGTTCGGCGGGTGCGGACGACGGTAGTGCCCCGATCCGCATGACGGGAGCACTCGCTCGGGGACACGGGGTCGCGGCGGTGCAGCATCCGGGCGCCGACGTGGTGATCCGCAACTGCGAACCATACGACGTCGGCAGGCAGCTGATCGCTCAGCTCCCCGACGCCGACGCGGGCACGGCGGCGGGCGTCGTGGTCCCGCCGACACCGGCCGGGAGCGCCCGGGCGGCCCGGATCCTCGACCGGCCGTCGACGAGCCAGGGGGTCGTCACCGTCATCCGCGGCCCGCGGCACTCACCACGCCCCGTCGGCGGTCTGGCGTGGCGGGACATCGAGGATGACGGCCGGTACCTCGTGTGGGGCGACAGCTCCGTGGCGGTGGAACCCGGGACGTCGTGGGACCTTCTCGACGCCGTCACCCGGCTGACCGGACGGATCGCGGCCGGTCACCCCGTCTGAGCCCACCGCACCCTCCCGCGCTGCGGTGTCGGCGATCGCCGCTACCGTATAGAGCGGAAGTAGGTGATTCGTGGCCGACCCGGACGGAGCAGACATGCAGGACTTCGATCTGGATTCGAGCGTGAACCGCGACTGGGCCGAGTTCCAGCGGCGCCTCGCGGACTATCTGGCAGCGATGCAGGACGAGGACCTTCTGGTCCTCGAATCGGGATTCGAGGAGCTCGACGAATCCCAGGGGCTGATGCCGTGCATCCAGTTCGTCGTGTGGGACGGTGACACGGTGCGCTGCGAGGTGCCGTCGAACCATTACCTGCACCCCGACCGCGCGCTGACCGAGGCCGAGCAGACGTACCTCACCGAGCTGGGCTGGAACCGGCCGACCCGCGGTCCGGACGACGAACCCGACGACGGCTCCCCCGCGTTCTACGTCGACAAGAAACTGTCGTGGTCGGATCAGCTGGCCGCGATGGCCGTGGCCGCGTTCCGCGACGTCTGGGGAATCACGCATCCCGCGTTCCTGAGCACCGAGACGTCGAGCACGGATCCCGAGGCCACGTTCGACCCGGTTGCGGTGCGGCCGCCGCTGGTCGCGCAGCTCGACCCCGCGGCCGCCGTGGTCCCGCGCGACGTCGAGCATCTGCACGAACTGATCACGCTCGCGCTGGTACCGATGCTCGGGCTGCTGCCCGAACGCGACCCGGACGGGGACGTCCCGATCCGGATGGGCAACACCATCCTGTTCGTCGGCCCGCTCGCCGACACCGTCGACGTGCAACTGTTCGCGCCGCTGGTGCACGACATCAGCGACCGCACCCGGGCCGCCGAGGTCACCGCCGACCTCAACCGCACGTGGTCGCGGCTGAAGTTCGTGCTGGTCGACGACCGGTTGTCGGCATTCCTGGAAGTGTCGGGCAATCCGTTCGTCCCGCAGCACCTCACGGACAGCTGCAAGGCGTTCTCCGATTTCCTGCGCACCGTCGACAACGAGTTCGCGTCCCGGTTCGGTGGCGAACTGTTCTTCAACCGGGACTCCGGCCCCGACGAGGAACCCGAACCGGAAGTGGACGCGGCACCCCGCGCCGAGAGCCGGATGTCGTCGACCGACCTGCCGAAGGAACTCCAGACACTGTTCCATCTCGATTCCGGGCCCGGGGAGGACGCCGATCCGGCTGTCGTCGCCGACGTCTGCGGTCACGACCGCGACCGGATCCTCGTGCTCCTGGACACCGGGACCGCCTGGGTGTCCCGGTTGCGTGAGACCGACGATGCGTCGGCGGACCACTGGGAGCGCATCGTCGGCGCCCTGCGCCACGCCCTCCGGACCGTCGTGCTGCCACCGACGGCGAGTGCTCCCGACAGCAAGCCGCGGCCCGAGCAGATGGGACTGTTCACCAACCCCGAGGAGCAGACCCTGTTCGACGATCCGTCGTCCTAGGAGCCGCCCTTTCGACGATCGGTCCGGGTTTCCCGGGATGTGGCGTACTGTCAGCACTATCGGAGCCGTCCAGGTTCCGCATTCAGGGATGGTCCATGGCTGACAAATCGCCCCGCAATTCCATGTCGAAGAAATCCGGTAAGTCGCTGAAGGAGAAGCGCGCCGAGAAGAAGATGAAGACGACCGGACAGAGCGATCCGGAAATCGTCTCGCACGTCAAGAAGCGCTAGCGCCCGTGCGCCTTTCTGGTAGCAGCAGCAACCACAAAGGCGCACAAGCCGTCAGGCGACGACGGACCGCTGGGGGACGCCCGAATACTCGCTGAGCGGGCGGATCAGACTGTTCGACGCGCCCTGCTCGATGATGTGGGCGGTCCACCCGGTGATCCGGCTCATCACGAACATCGGCGTGAACATTTCCACGTCGAATCCCATCAGGTAGTACGCCGGACCGGTCGGGAAGTCGAGATTCGGCGCGATCCCGGTGGCGCCGGACATCGTCTTCTCCAGGATGTCGTACATCCGCACCCACTTCTCGCCGCCGGTGGCGGCGGCGACGTCGTGCAGCGCCGCCTTCATGGTCGGCACCCGCGAGTCACCGTTCTTGTAGACCCGGTGACCGAAACCCATCACCTTGTCCTTGGCGGCGAGTTTGCCCAGCAGCCACTCCTCGGCGCGGTCCGGATCGCCGATCTCGAGCATGTCGTGCATGACGGCCTCGTTGGCGCCGCCGTGCAGCGGACCCTTCAACGCCCCGATCGCCGCGGTGACCGCACTGTAGATGTCGGACAGTGTCGACGTCACCACGCGGGCCGCGAACGTGGACGCGTTGAAACTGTGCTCCGCATACAGGATCAGCGACACCTCGAATGCCGTGACGACGGCCGGATCGGGCACTTCCCCGAAGCACATGTTCAGGAAGTTCTCCGCGAACCCCAGGTGCGAGTGCGGTGCGATCGGGTCCTGTCCGCGCCTGCGCCGGAAGTCGGCGGCCACGATCGTGGGCAGCACCGCCGTCATGCGCAGCGCCTTCGCGAGGTTCTCGGACGGTGAATTGTCGTCCTCCGCCGGGTCTTCCGCACCGAGGTAACTGATCGCCGTGCGCACCACGTCCATGGGGTGGCAGTTGTCGGGCATCTTCGCCAGCAGCGACAGCAGGGAGCGGTCCGCGCGGCGTGCCGCCCGCTCACGCTGGCAGAGCAGTTCCAGTTGCGCGGGGGTCGGGAGTTCGCCGTGCCAGAGCAGGTACGCCACCTCCTCGAAGCTGCAGTGCGCCGCCAGGTCCTGCACCGCGTAACCGCGGTAGGTCAGCGAATTGGTCTCCGGCACCACCTTGGAGATGGCGGTGGTGTCGACGACGACACCGGCCAGCCCCTTGTAGATGGTGGGAATTGCTTCGGTCATGACCCACTCCCCTCGATCCGGAAATTGAAGATGCCGCTGTCGAATTCGTTGTACCGCTCGTAGTCGAGCAGTTCGTAGAGCCGGCTGCGGTGCTGCATCCGATCGAGCAGACCGGCCTGCGTTCCCTCTTCGGCGATCTGCCACAGGCCGGCCTCGGCCGCGTACATCGCGAGCCGCAGCGTGGTCACCGGGTAGATCACTGCGTTGTACCCGATGTCCTGCAGCGTCGTCGCCGAAATCAGCTCGGATTTACCGAATTCCGTCATGTTCGCGAGCAACGGGACGGCGATGCCCGCGCGGAACTTCTCGAACTCCGACTCTTCGGCGAGGGCCTCGGTGAACACGAGGTCCGCGCCGGCGTCGACGTACGCCTTGGCCCGGTCGATGGCCGCGTCGAGCCCCTCGATTCCGCGGGCGTCGGTGCGGGCGCAGATCACGAAGTTCGGATCGCGGCGCGCCGAGGCCGCCGCCCGGATCCGCCGCACCATCTCGTCCGCCGGCACCACCGCCTTGCCGTCGAGATGGCCGCAGCGTTTCGGGTTCACCTGGTCCTCGAGGTGGCAGCCGGCGATCCCGGCGTCCTCGAGGACCGTGACGGTGCGCGCCGCGCTCATCGGTTCCCCGAACCCGGTGTCGGCGTCGATCAGGACCGGCAGGTCGGTGACGCGGGCGATCTGCTGCCCCCGTCCCGCGACCTCGGTCAGGGTGGTCAGTCCGATGTCGGGCAGGGCGAGGTCCGCGGAGACGACGGCGCCCGAGACGTAGACGCCCTCGAAGCCGATCTCCTGGATCAGCTTGGCCACCAACGGGTTGAAGGCTCCGGGCAGGCGCTGCAGCGTGCCCGAGCCGAGCCCGGCCCGGAACGCCTTCCGCTTGTCGGCCACCGACGTGGCCGCGGCGATCAGCCCGGTCATCAGAACAGTCCCTTCG
This sequence comes from Rhodococcus wratislaviensis, assembly GCF_900455735.1. Taxonomy (GTDB): domain Bacteria; phylum Actinomycetota; class Actinomycetes; order Mycobacteriales; family Mycobacteriaceae; genus Rhodococcus_F; species Rhodococcus_F wratislaviensis. The sequence goes on from NZ_UAUI01000001.1 coordinate 1,229,160, forward strand.
GCAGCTTCGGTGCGCGGGCGAGCACGTCCTCCGTCACGGTGAACGTCAACTGGTCCAGCTCACCGGGCAACAGGTCGGCAGCGCGGTACGCGGCGTCGAGGAAGCGGTCCTGCTCGGCAGGCGCGACCACACCGTCGGCGAGGGTGCGGAACTTGGCGACGTACTGGTCGCGGGCGAACGGCCGGGCACCGAGCGGATGCGCGTCCGCGACGGCGAGTTCGTCGACGAGAACCTCCCCGCTCTTCAGCGTGATCTCGGCACGGGCGCCGAACGCCTTCTCGTCCGGGTCGGTCGAGTGGTAGCGGCGCGTCCACTCCGGGTCCTCGGCCGTGGAGATCTTGCGCCACAACTCCACCGTGTCGGGGCGCTGCGCCCGCTCGGGGGCGTAGGAGCGCTCGTGGTGCCACGTTCCGTCCTGCAACGCGACGGCGAAGATGTACATCACCGAGTGGTCGAGCGTCTCGCGGGAGGCGGTGGGGTCGAACTTCTGCGGGTCGTTCGAACCGGTGCCGATCACGACGTGCGTGTGGTGGCTGGTGTGCAGCACGATCGACGCGATCTGCGACAGATCCCCGATCCGCTCCCGCATCCGGCGCGCGAGGTCGATGGGCGCCTGACTCTGGTACTCGGCCGAGTGTTCCTTGGTGTAGCTGTCGAGGATCGCACGCTTGTCCTCACCTGGGCCGGGCAACGCAACGTGGTACTCCTTGTCCGGTCCGCCCAGCAGCCACGCGATGACACCGTCCTCCCCCTCCCAGATCGGCGACGGAGACCCCTCGCCCCGCATCGCCCGATCCACGGACTCGACGGCCACCTTGCCGGCGAGCGCCGGAGCGTACGCCTTCCAACTGGAGATCTCGCCCTTGCGCAACTGCCGCGTCGCCGTCGTCAGGTGCAGGGCCTGACCGATCGCCTGGTACACCGTCTCCGTGTCGAGGCCGAGTGCGGTGCCGATCCCGGCCGCCGCCGACGGGCCGAGATGCGCGACGTGGTCGATCTTGTGCTCGTGCAGGGAGATTGCGCGCACCAGGTCGATCTGGACCTCGTAGCCGGTGGCGAGGCCGCGTATCAGGTCGCGTCCGCCGAGTCCGGCGTGCTGGGCGACCGCGAGGATCGGCGGAATGTTGTCACCGGGGTGCGAGTACTCGGCGGCGAGGAAAGTGTCGTGGAAGTCCAGTTCCCGCACCGCCACACCGTTGGCCCACGCCGCCCACTCGGGCGAAAAGGTGCCGTCAACACCGAACACAGTCGACCCTGGGCTGTAGGGATGCGACTGCGCCTGCGCCCGGGCATTCGACACGGGGCGGCGGGTCAGTGAGGCCGCGGCGACGGCGGCGTTGTCGATGATCCGGTTGACGATCATCTCCGCCGTCGCTCCGGACACCTCGACGGGGTCGGTGGCCACTTCCGCGATCTTCCAGGCCAGGTGTTCGTTCCTGGGGAACTCCTCCGCCGAGCGTCGCGTGCGTACGAGATGTGTCTTCATCGTGTCCTCCGTGGTCCTCGTCCTTCCTTTCGCACGCTACGCAGAGGTCTCGGGGGCAAGAAAGACCTCGCAAAGGCCTATTCGTGCGTATCGAACCCAGCAAACTTGCGAATGCTGCGAATTCTCGTTGGGTACTGTCTGTGGCGCGGCGAGCAAGGAGTGGGACGCATGAAGAAGATGTACGCCGGACCCCGGCTGCGGCGGCTCCGGGAGGAACGCCGGCTGTCGCAACTGGCTCTCGCGAAGAGCCTCGGGCTGTCGCCGAGCTACGTCAATCAGCTCGAGAACGACCAGCGGCCGCTCACGGTGCCGGTACTGCTCAAGCTGAACGAGGTGTTCGATCTCGACGTCCAGTTCTTCGCCTCCGACACCGATGCCCGGCTGGTCGCGGACGTGCACGAGGCGCTGGTGGACACGTCGGAGTCCGGCGAGGTGTCGCTGGCGGAGATCGACGAACTCGTCGCCCGGATGCCCGCCGTGGGGCGAACACTCGTGATGCTGCACCGCCGGTTGCGGGCGACCACCGACCAACTCGACCAGTTCTCCGCCCAGATCTCCGGGGACGCCGCGCCGGATCCGGCGCACGTGCCGATGCCCTACGAGGAGGTGCGGGACTTCTTCTACGATCGGCGCAACCACATCGGTCGCCTCGACGACGCCGCCGAGGAGATGTTCAGGGGCAACGGACTGACGATCGGCGCGCTCGACCTCCAGTTGGCCCGCATCCTCCGCGACCGGCACGGGGTGACCGTGCGCATCCGCACCGACGAACCGGAACAGCTGGGCCCCAAGCGACTGTACGACGCCGAGGCAGGCACGCTGACGCTGGCCCGACGGCTCACCGCCGGTCAGCGCGCGTTCCAGATCGCGATGCAGGTGGCGTTCTTCACGCAGTCGGAGACGATCGACGCGATCGTCGCGGAGGACGAGTCGTTGACCGCCGAATCCGCGGCGCTCGCGCGAATCGGGTTGGCTCACTACTTCGCCGGGGCGCTGATCCTTCCGTACACGCTGTTCCTGGGCGCCGCCGAATCGCTCCGCTACGACATCGACCTGCTGAGCCTGAAGTTCGAGGTGGGGTTCGAGACGATCTGTCACCGGCTGTCGACGCTGCAACGATCGGGTCAGCGCGGCGTGCCGTTCTTCTTCGTCCGCACCGACCGCGCCGGGAATATCTCGAAGCGTCAGTCCGCCACCGCGTTTCACTTCTCCCGGGTGGGCGGCAGCTGCCCGCTGTGGGTGGTCCACGAGGCGTTCGCGAATCCGGGGAGGATCCTCACGCAGGTGTCGAAGATGCCGGACGGGCGCGCCTACCTGTGGATCGCGCGGACCACCCACAGCGGCGGTCTCGGTTACCTCGCTCCGGAACGGAATTTCGCGATCGGTCTCGGCTGCGACCTCGGGTACGCCGATCGGCTGGTCTATTCGCGTGGAATCCAGACGGACGACCCGAGCACGGTCGTCCCGATCGGCGCGGGCTGCAAGGTGTGCGACCGGCCCGCGTGCGCGCAACGCGCCTTCCCACAACTGGGCCGGGCCGTACTCGTCAACGAGGACAGCAGCGCCCATCTCCCCTATCCGCAGGGCCGGTAGGCGCTCCGCGCCCGTGCGTGCTTAAGGAGTCCGGAGACTCGTCAACCGCTCACGGGCGGTAACGCTGTTCGCAATCGTGACGAATAGGACTTCGGATGCTCCTTCGTTCGGGGTGAGCGCCTGCGACACGGGTGGGGGCACATGAGCGACGGGGCGGACAGGCGCAAAGACCGCTGGACGACGGCACTCGTCGTGGTGTCGATCATGGCGTGCGGGGTGATCGTCGCGGGACTGCTCGATTCCGGATCCGGCACGGCCACTGTCGAGGACGCAGCTGGGCTTCCGTCGTACGTCACCCCGACGGTCGAGTATCCCGTCGACATCCCCGGTTGCGCGACGGTGGAACCGCCGTCGGAAGGGGAAGCCTTCGCCATGTGGGTCGGAGGCGAGCAGAGTTACGACAACCCGCGTTACCCGTGGTTCTCGGCACTCAAGGCCTCGGCCATGACTGCCGCCGTCCAGGGCGCCCTGCCGGAGGCGGTGGAGATCCCCCTCGTCAGCCCCACGGAGTCGTTGCTGTTCGAGCCGATTCCGGAGTACGAGCAGCCACCGGACGTCGAGGACGACTTCGGCGGCGTCACCAGCGCTCGGGGACCACTGCTCCGGGACTCTTCCCCCGGGTCGCTGTGGTTGTCGGTCAGCAAGGCGGACAGGCCGATTCCGCCGTGTGTGGCCGGGGAACTCGACAGTCGCACGACGCTGCCCGACGGCACGGTGCTGGATGCGGACGACACGTGGTCCGAGTACGAGGGCCACCGCACACTGTCCCGGAGTGTCGCCGGCTACTTCCCGGACGGCACCTGGATCCACGCCAACGCCACCGACGAGAACTTCGCCGAGGCCGACCCGGGCAACAAGTACAGCGGCACCATCCCACTGACCCTCGACGAACTCTCCGCCATCGTGCTGCGCCCCGAACTGCGGGTGAGCACACCCGTTCCATCGGGTACTCCACCTCCCCCGACATCATGCGGGTCCGGGATCGGCTCCGAGGACGACGGGCCGGCGCTGACCCGCGCCGATCTGGACAGGCTGAATGCCGTGCTCGACGACGCCTGGCGCGACCGGAATATCGCGCTGTCGAAACCGCTCGGATCGCTGCAACTGGCCGAGTACAGCGACAACGCGGTGTGTGAGAGTGTCGACGTCACCACACCCGGATCCGAGGGGACCCTGCGGATCTCGATCGAGGGTGGCTACACCGTTCCGCCCGAGCCGGACAGGTACGACCCGTCCTACGACCCGCAGGCCGCGAAGGCCACCCGACTGCCGGACGGCTCCGTATCGGAGCGACAGGAGGGGTACACCTCCGCGGCGTCCGACCCCGGTGAACCCGCCGTCGACGAGGCCGGCCGTTACGTGACGCTGACACGGCTGTCGGGCATCCGGGTGTCGGTCAGCTCGACCTCCACGCTGCCGGCCACCCCGCTCCCCTACGAGCTTCTCGAATCCCTCGCCACGACCCCCGGACTGGAGTTGTAGCCGACATGGGCCTCGACACGAGCACCCAAAATCTCTGGGCCGCAGCGCTCGTGGCGGTCGTGACCGTCGCCGGCGCCGTCGCCACCGTGATCGTGCACGAACCGGAATTTCAGGAGGTGAACATCCCCGTGGTCACCGGCTTTGTGGGTCCCGACGCCCCGGAGGCGTCGCCCGGGGCACCCGGCCCCGAGTGGTCGCTGGATGCGGCAGCCACCTACGATCGACAGTTCGCCGTCTTCCGCAACCCTGTGTACGGCAGCGGATTCGACTCGGGCGAGCCGGGATTCGTCGACGCCGGACAGGTGCTGGTCACCATGATCGGGTTGGTGAACCAGCAGACGTCCGGGCTGGACGAGACGCGGTTGGCCGGGGTGGACGCCGACACCGGATCGGTGCGCTGGGAGACGCCGGTCGAGTCGCTGGGCGGGTGCGCCGACACCCTCGCTGCCGGGCGGATGGTCTGTTACACGACTCCCTTCGAGGACGCACCCGTCATCCTGGCGGTCGACACCGAGAACGGCTCCGTGACCCGCACTCCCACCGATTGGACGATCCTCGCGATGACGGCTGCCGACGACTGGCTGTACGTGATGGAAGGCGACCCGGAATCCGACGACATCCGGGTCCACAGCGGTGTGCCCACCGACCCCGATGCCCGCTGGGCGCAGCGGTTCGACCTCGGCTCGGCGTGGGAGCACGCGTTCGGCCACCTCATGAGCACCGAGCACGGTCAGGGTGTGCTCGAACTCGGCGGGGAGGTGGCAGGGTTCGACCTCGCGACCGGGACACCGACGTTCACCCGCACTCTGCCCGACTGCACGCAGTCCGCCCGGGCCACCGAGGGCGGGGTGGTCGTCCGCGTCCACAGCGACTGCACCCTGAGCACGGTGCTGGGCTCCGAGGCCGTCGATCGCACCGGTCGCGTCCTCGCGGCATCGGACGTGGAGGCGGTGCACACCCTCGCAGCCGATCGCCCCGCCGACACCACGATTCCGGTACTGCTCGGTGACGGCGCCTACGACCGGACGACGGGCGAACTGCTGTGGACGAGCTCGGATCTCGTGTCGACGCCGCGAGTCAACACTCCGGAGTCGTACGGCCCGAACACCACGCAAGGTACCGCCGTCGCCGTCCTGGGGGATGTCGCGTTGCTGCGCGACTACGAGGGCAAGACGGAAGCCGCACTCGACCTGAGGTCCGGGAAACGGCTGTGGCAACGAAACTCCGACTCGTACGGCACCGTCGTCGCCGCAGAGGGCGACACCGCAGTGTTGCTCGAATCCGATGTCCTGCGGGCCGAGAACGTCCGGTCCGGCGAGGAACTGTGGGCGCTCCCCCTGCAGACCGTGATCGACGACGACTCGTGGGGCAGCACACCCGTCGTCGCGGCGTCGGACACCCGCCTGGTCTACCTGACGTCGGGGACGATGGTCGGGTTGGGTGCGGCGAAGTGAGTCGCTACGCGGCGGGCCGGACGAAGTGGACGACCTGGCTGACGTTGAGCTGCCACCGCTCCTGAACGGCGAAACCGTAGGACCGCGCGACGCGGAAGTTGGCGCCGAGCGCCACCGGATCACGGGAATCGACGGCGGACCCGGTGTGGCTGTCGACACCCGCGGAGCGGTCGGTCAGCAGCCAGATCGCCGGACAGCTCCTGATCTGGTCCGCGATGCGATCGGGCGCCAGCGTCTCGTCCCACAATCCGCCCAGTTCCGCGGCCGTCGATCCCCGCGAGATGTCGTGGAGGGCGGCGAAGGCGGGCGGATCCACCGCCTCGACGGTGCGCATCGGGCCGGGATTCCACGCGTTCTTCAGGTCGTACAGCACGCAGTCGCCGGGTGCCGCCTCGGATTCGACGAGGTCCGCGACGCGGCTGTAATCCATGCCGCTCGGCTTGGCATACGGTCCGCGCTGCACGAGGTAGTGCGGCAGGGCGACGGCACCGACCAGCGCGAGGATCACCGCGAGAAGGGGCGTCGACCGTCGTCCGGCGAGGCCGGCGATCCACACCGTCGACTGTCCGAGGAGCAGTGCGAACGCGGGGGCGGTGAACGTGAAGTAGCGACCCAGATACACGTTCTGCGACGTCAGCGAATACAGCAGGACCAGCGCGGTGGGCACCAGGAGCCAGGGCACGGCCGTCGCGAGAAGCCCGGGCTGTTCGCCGTCCCGGCAGTCACGCCCACGAACGATGCCGACCGTCACTCCGGCGACGACGAGCAGTCCGGAGACGACGGCGACCGGAAGTGCGTTGTCGAAGTACTGCTCGACGAGCACGATCCACACGAGATCGAAATTCCTGCCGTCGATCCACGAAACCTGATCCGCCTGCGACTGCACCAGCACGATCACCGGCGCCGCGATCGCGATGCCCGCGCCTGCCGCCAGGAGGAAGGACCCGACGCAGCGACGTCCGGTCCTCGTCATCGCGAGCGTCGCGACGTGCGCGGCGACGATCAGGATGCTGTAGAGGAACACCGTGGTCGACACCGCGACGAGCAGCGTGTACAGCACCCAGGCGGTGCCCGCCCGCCGGCGCACGGCCACGACGAACACGACGGTCACCCACACCGCCAGCGCCGCGGACAGCGCGTACGAGCGCGCCTCGATGCCGGCGGACGTCACCCGCGGCAGGATCGCGAACACGAGCGCCGCGACCAGCGCCACCCGTCGCGTCGACACCAGCTTTCCGAGCACGACGAGCCCGGCGGCGCCGATCCCCACGGCCACCACGCTGGGCAGTCGCACCCAGAACTCGGTCAGGGGGACGAGGCGCAGCCACGCATGCATTCCCAGGTAGTACGCGCCGTGGACGGCGTCGACGTCGAACAGCAACCGCACCATGTCGGGGATGTCGCGCCCCGCGACCGAGACGGTGGCCGCCTCGTCGTGCCAGAACGACGGCGACCAGGACCGGAAGCCCGAGATCGCGACCGCCACGAGTCCGAGGAGGAGCGGGTCGCACCATCTCGTGAACGCCCGGGTTCCCCGCTCCGCACCGGTGGGCCGCGACTCACTGGCCAGCACGGGCGGGGGCGACGTCATCTCGCGGTTCCTCGAGGTAGGTGAAATCAATGACCTACATGGAGACCGTTCCGGAGTGCGTCCCCGTTACTACCCGGCGGGCGAGTCCTGCGCACCGAGCCGCCACAGCGACGTCACTTCCCGCCTGCGCGCGGCGTGCAGCGCATCCGAACGGTCGGCGACCTTGCCATGCCGGGGCGCCACGTCGCGGCGCCCGAGGACGGTCAGTCCGGCGTCGGCGATCAGGGTCAGCAATTCCTCGCGGGTCCGCAGTCCGAGGTGCTCGGCGATGTCGGACAGGATGAGCCAGCCCTCTCCCCCGGGCTCGAGGTGCTCGGCCAAGCCGCCCAGGAAACCGCGGAGCATCCGGCTGTCCGGGTCGTAGATCGCGTACTCGATCGGCGACGTGGGGCGGGCGGGAATCCACGGCGGGTTGCACACGACCAGCGGTGCCCGGCCCTCGGGGAACAGATCCGTTTCCACCACCTGCACCTGACCGGCGTAGCCGAGCCGGTCCAGGTTCGCCCGGGCGCAGGCGAGCGCGTTCGCGTCGAGTTCGGTCGCGATCACCTTCTCGACGCCGCGGTGCGCGAGGACGGCGGCCAGCACACCGGTGCCGGTGCCGATATCGAACGCCGTTACGAGGGACGGGAGCGGGGTGTCGGCGACGAGGTCGACGTATTCGCCGCGAATCGGTGAGAACACGCCGTAACCGGGGTGGATGCGAGCCCCGAGGGCGGGGATCTCGACGCCCTTCTTCTGCCATTGGTGGGCGCCGATCGCCCCGAGCAGGTCGCGCAGTGTGGTGACCGACGGCTGGTCTGTGGGTCCGTACGCCTCGAGCACCGCCTGCCGGACGTCGGGGGCGCGTCGCAGCGGGACGGTCTGGTCGGCGTCGAACGGCACCAACAGCATCCCCAGGATCCCCGCCCGCCGCGACTGCGTCTGCCGGTGCAGGTGGAACGCGGTGGCGGGGTCGGTGGACGTTTTGCGGGTCTTGCGGTCGGTGCGGGCGGCGACGGCGGTGCCGAGTTGGCGGGCGTTGTGGAAGTCGCCGCGCCACAGCAGCGCCGTCCCCTCACACGCCAGGCGGTAGGCCTCGTCGGCGGTCATCGAGTCGTCGGCCACCCGGATCTTCTTCGGGGGCGTCGCCCCGCTGGTGGACCGCCACACCGCCGAATGCTCGGTGCCGTCCTCGGTCCAGCGGACGAACTCGGTTTCCATGAGGGAGAGCCTAGGCCTACGGCCCGTGAGTGGTTAACGAGTGCAGGCACTCGTTAACCACTCACGGGCGGCGGAGCCGCCTCACCGGAGGGTGAGAACACTTTTCCCGACGGTTCGGCGGTGTTCGAGATCGAGCAGGGCCTCGGCTGCCGCATCGAACGGGTACCGCGTCGGCTCCGGAATCGTCAACGCGCCCGACGACAGAAGTGGGAACAATTCGCTCCACTGCGCGGACAATCGTCCGGGGTCCTCGGCCCACCACGAGCCCCACGCGACTCCCACTGCGGACGCGTTCTTCAGGAGCAGTCGGTTCACCTTCACCGTGGGGATGCCCCGGCCGGTGAAACCCATCACGAGAATCCTCCCGCCCGTCGCCAGGGATCGGACGCTGTCGGTGAAGCGATCGCCCCCGACCGGGTCGACCACGACATCCACACCGCGGCCGTCGGTGATCGCGAGGACCTCGTCCCGCCAGTTCCCGGTGGCCACGACATCGGAGGCGCCGAGACCCCGCACGTATTCCGCCTTCTCCTCACTACTGACGACCGCGATGGTCCGCGACGCGCCGAGGTGAGGTGCCAGTGTGATCGCGGCGGTGCCGATGCCTCCCGCCGCGCCCTGGACGAGTACCGACTCACCCTCCTCGAGGCGTCCACGACGAACCAGCGCGAAATGCACGGTGAGGTAGTTGAACAGCAGTGCGGCGCCCGCGGACATCGAAATCGTGTCGGGAAGTGGAAAAGTCGTCTCCGGCGGCAGTGCGACGACGTCGGCCATCGCGCCCCCCACACCGGTCAATCCGACGACCCGGTCCCCGGGGGAATATCCGCTGCCGTCCGGCGCTGACCGCACGATCCCGGCGACCTCGCCGCCGGGGACGAAGGGAAGTTCCGGCTTGTACTGGTACAGGCCCTGGGTGAGGAGAAGATCCGGGAACGACACCCCGACCGCGTGAACCTCGACCAGGATCGCGAATTCGTCCGCGACGGGCTCGTCGACCTCGACCGGGGCGAGCGCCCGGGGACCGTCGAGCGCGGTGACCCTCATTGCGCGCATGCGGTTGCCCCTGTTGATGTGGTCGGGAGTTCGCGGACGGCCGCCCGGCGCAACTTGCCGACTTCGGTGCGCGGGAGTTCGGGACGGAAGTCGACGACTTTGGGTGCCGCATAGGGTCCGACCCGCTGCGCGACAAGGTGTTTCAGTTGCGTGACGAGGTCGCTGTCGTCGGCCCGGGTGTCCGCGCGGACGACGACAACCCGGACCACTCCGCCGCGGATCGGATCGTCGTACGCGACTGCCGCGGCGTCGGCGACCGCCGGGTGCTGCAACAGCGCGTTCTCGACCTCGACCGGGCTGATGTTGTGGCCCGACGCGATGATCATGTCGTCGTCCCGGCCGAGTATCTGCCACCGTCCGTCAGGGTCTGTGACGGCCCGGTCCTCGGTGAGGAACACGTCGCCGCGCCAGCGGTCGGCCCACAGATCGGGGGCGTTCTCGTACCCGCTGGACATCTGGTGCCGGGGCCGCCGTACCGCGATCAGGCCCGGTTGGCCCTCTGCCACCGGTTGACCGTCCCGGTCCGCGAGGAAGGTGTCGAAACCCGGAATCGTGGCGGACATCCAGCCCGGACCGGACCGCGTTTCGGTGCCCTGGGTGTCGCCCAGCAGCATGCCCACCTCGGACAGTCCGTACCCGTTGCGCACGGCGGGCGCACCGGTGCCGGCCCAGGCCGCGGCGACCGCGGCGGTCAGTGGTTCGCCGGCAGCGGCAACGGTGCGGAGCGTCGGCGGCACCCCGTCCTGCGCGAAGGTCGCCGTCAGTCGCCGCAACGCGGCCGGCGCGGTGGTGAGGATCGTGGCCTTCTCTTCCCGGATGACGCGATGCCAGGCCTCGGGGACGAACTTCCCGGAGTACATGACGCGTGGCACGCCCAGCGCCATGACGGCGGCACCGGTGCTGTACAGCCCGAATGCCCACGCCGGATCCGACGTCGAGAAGACGACGCTGTCGCGGGTCGCCCCGAGAACACTCTTCGCGTAGGGCAGGACGGAGACGAAAGTGGCGTGGGTCATGGTGCACGCCTTCGGTGTTCCGGATGTTCCGCTGGTGAACAGCAGGGTGGCGGTGTCCCCGAGTGCCGTGGTCGCGAGCGGGCCGTCGGCGTCGGCCCGCTCGACCTCCGTCCAGAAGGACCGGTCGCCCGTGCCGGCCGCGACGTCGCCGACGACGAACACGGCCGGATCGAGTCCGTGGGTCGCCTGCGCCTCCGCGAGCGCCGGTCGGTACCGCTGATCGACCACGATCGCGCGGACTCCCGCCGCGTCGAGGCGCAGGCCGATCGCGTCCGGGGCGAACCCGCCGAACAGGGGCACGTACACCAGCCCGGAGCGCCACACCGCCAGTGCGGTGATCCAACTCTCGACCTGCCGCGAGAGCAGTCCGCCGACGCGATCTCCCCGCTTCAGCCCCGCGCGGGCGAACACCCGTGCCGCCTTGGCGGCGAGCCTGTCGAGTTCGCGGTACGTCCAGCGGTCGGCCGAGCCGTCCTCGTGCCGGACGGTGAGCGCCACCCGGTTCGGGTCGGTCGCATAGCGGGTGCAGATTTCGTGGGCGGTGTTGAAGTCGCCACCGAACGGGTCGCGGTCCAGCAGGGATTCGATGTCCTGCCAGGCGCCGGCGAGTGCGGACGTGGCGAGTCTGTCGAGAGGCATCAGTGATTCACCTTTGCAGTTTTCGTCAGGGTCAGGACCAGCACCGTGATGGCGCACGCCGCGGCGATGTACGCGGCCAGGGCCCACGACCCGTCCGTCTCGGCAGCGATCGCCACCGCGATGAACGGTGCGGGAGCGCTGAAGACGACACCACCGAACTGATAGGCGACGGACGCGCCGGTGTACCGGACTTCGGCCGGGAACAGACCGGTGACGTATCCGGCCACCGCGGAATAGGTGACGGCGTGACCGATGGTGATTATCAGAATCATCGCCAGCAGGACGGCGACACCCGCGCCGGTCGACAGCAACCAGAAGAACGGATACGCGATCGCCGCCATGTAGAGGGACCCGTAGATCAACATCTTCCGTGCTCCGATCCGGTCCGCGATCATCGACGCGTAGGGCACGGACAGGATGTCGAGGACACACGCGACGAGGATGCTCAACAGAATCGTCTGCCGCGAGATTCCGAGTTCCTTCGGACCGTACGACAGGACGAAGACGGTGACAAGGTAGAACGGCACGAGGGAGGCGGCCTGGGTGAGAATCCCGACGCCCAGCGCGCGCTTCTCGCCCCGCAGGACCGCGAGGATCGGGAAGTCGGCAATCTTCTTGTTGCGCTTGACGTTCTCGAACTCCGGCGATTCGACGACCTTCAGTCGCACGTACATTCCGACCGCGACCAGCCCGGCGCTGGCCAGGAACGGCAGCCGCCATCCCCATGCCTGCACCTGATCCTCCGGAAGCTGCTCGACCACGAGGAACGCGAGCGTCGCGAGTACGAGTCCGGCAGGAACGCCGGCCTGAGGCCAGCTGCCGTAGAACGCCCGCTTCTCGCGCGGTGCGTGTTCGACGGCCATCAGTACCGCGCCGCCCCATTCTCCGCCGACCGCGAAGCCCTGTGCCAGGCGCGCGAGGACGAGCAGCACGGGCGCCGCGAGACCGATCGCTCCGTAGGTGGGGATGAGTCCGATCGCGACCGTCGACGAACCCATCAGCACCAGGGAGAACACCAGCATCTTCTTGCGGCCGATCCGGTCTCCGAAGTGCCCGAAGACGATCGCGCCTGCGGGACGCGACACGAACGCGACACCGAATGTCGCGAACGCTGCCAGCGTTCCCGACAGCGGACTCAACGACGGGAAGAACGCCTTGCCGAATACCAGGGCGGCCGCGGTCCCGAAGATGAAGAAGTCGTACCACTCGATCGCCGTTCCGACGAAGGACGCGAAGGCAACCTTCCGGGGTTTGACCCGCGTGACCTCCAGGTCGTCGATGACTCTCATATCGAATCTCCCATCGCTGCTGATGTGGGGCGGTGCGGTTGCCGTGTGTCCATCCGGTGCCACCGCGGTTGTGAGCGGGCCGTCGGGCCTCGTCCGGGGTTCGCCGATCGGACATCGTCCGCGCCGTCACCCCGTGTGGCCACGGTCACAGGTCTAGCACATCCCGGACGTCGACCGCAAGACATCTTGTACCGATCGATCCATATTCTGACCTCGCGTAGTAAATGATCATATGCGCTGTTCAACGAGATGTTTGCAATCATCCTGGACTATTCTTGGATCGATCAGTACATTTTCGTTCATGAACGAGAACGATCACGACGACACCCGCGTCGCGCTGGTCTCCGGCGGCTCCCGCGGCATCGGGGCCGCCGTCACCACAGCCCTGACGCAGCGCGGCTGCCGAGTGGGATGCACGTACCGAACCGGTCGTGACGACGCCGAGAAGCTCGCCGCAGACGCCCCCGAACAGGTGCTCCCGATCCGCTTCGACCTGCACGACGACACCACGGCGCCCACCGCGGTGGAACGCGTCGTCACCCACTGGGGACACCTCGATTCGCTCGTCCTGAACGCGGGCCAGTGGTCGGGCGGGCGGCTCGTCGAGACGGATCCGGACGCCTGGTGGAGCGTGATAGAGACGAACCTCCGAGGCACCGTCGCCCTCGCCCGGGCCGCCCTGCCCCACCTCGCGCACGGCAGGTCACCCAGCATCGTGCTGGTGTCGTCGGTCGTCGGCCTGATCGGTCACCCCGGCGACACCGCATACGCGGGTGCGAAGTCCGCGATGATCGGCTTCGGTCGGTCGCTCGCCAAGGAGGTCGCGCGTGACGGCATCCGGGTCAACGTGCTGGCCCCCGGCTTCGTCACCACCGACATGACCGACGCGGTGCCCGACTCCGCACGCAGGCGCATCGAACGAGAAACCGTCCTCGGCCGATTCGGCACCGTCGACGAAATCGCGAAGGCCGCAGTCTTTCTCAGCGAAGACGCCACATTCTGCACAGGCTCCGTCCTCACTGTCGACGGTGGCTGGGCGCTGTGACACACCACGACCGCAACGACCAACAACGAAGGGAATCAACACCATGACCGCGACACTCACGCATTCGGTCGGACTTCCGGAGTCGGAGTACCTGACGCTCCGGGACCGCATTTTCGAGGCGATCTGGTCCGAACTCGATCCGCTCGAACAACGGATCGAGGACGACGAGCAGGTTCCACACGACATCGTCATGCCCATCCTCGAGCGGATCGGGGCACTCGGCCTGCTCGTCCCCCGCGAGTACGGTGGCAGCGGCCTCTCGATCGCCCAGTACCTACCGATCATCGCCGAGTTCGCGAAGGTCCAGGGCGGGCTCCGGGTCATCGTCCACGTGCACAACTCCTTCGCCCACGCGCTCTCCGAGATCGGCAGCGACCGGCAGAAGGCGGACGTGCTGCAGGGCACGGCCACGGGCCGGAACTCGGTCGCGTTCGCGTTGACGGAGCCGGGTTTCGGGACGGGCGCGGACCTCGGGTCGACCGCGGTGCGCGACGGCGACGACTACGTCCTGAACGGCGAGAAGTGGTTGATCACCAACTCGGACATCGCCTCTCACTTCATCGTCTTCGCGAAGACGACCGCCACGGACGTCTCCGCGTTCCTCGTCCCCCGCGAGACCGAGGGTCTCTCGATCGCAGCGCTTCCCGAGACGATGGGGTGCAAGGGCACCGAGCACGGACGCGTCACCCTCGATTCCGTCCGCGTTCCCGCCACCGCCCTCGTCGGCGCCGAAGGACAGGGAAACGAGCACCTCGAACGCGCACTGGAGATCAGCCGCGTATTCATCGCCGCGAGTTCGCTCGGCACGTCCGAGCGCGCCCTCGAACTGTCGATCGCCCACGCGAAGAGCCGTGTCACGTTCGGCAAGCCGATCGGCACACGACAGGCCATCCAGCGCTACCTGGCAGAGATGGCTACCGACGTCTATGCCCTGCGCGGGATCCTGGCCGACGCTGCACAGAAGTGGGATGCGGGCGAACGCATTCCAGCCGAGGCCAGCATGTGCAAGCTGTTCGGTCTCGAGGCCGTCGGCCGGGTGACCGACCGGGCACTGCTCATTCACGGCGGAATCGGATACACGCGCGCGCACCCGATCGAGCGCCTCTACCGCGACGCCCGCCTCAATTGGCTCGAGGAGGGGACACCGACGATCCAGTACCTGGTCACCGCGGGACGTCTGCTCGACGGGTACGCGTTCTCCGACGCCTTCGAGACGTCGCGCAATAACTGACATCAGCCGCCCTGCGGCCGGGAACGGGCGCAGGGCGGCACCACGCTCTCGAAGGAGACGAACAATGACGGACCACGACCCCACCGTCCTCGTCGCGGGGGCACGAACCCCGTTCGGACGCTTCATGGGATCGCTGTCGAGCCTGAATGCCCAGGAGCTGGGTAGCCACGCGATCGGTGGTGCGCTGCAATCCGCCGGCGTCGACGCACACGCCGTCGACCACGTCGTCATGGGTCAGGTGCTCACGGCAGGCAGCGGCCAACTGCCGGCGCGTGTCGCGGCGGCGGCCGCCGGAATCCCCATGACGACACCGGCACTGAACATCAACCGGATGTGCCTCTCCGGAATCGACGCGATCACGCTGGCGCACCAGATGATCGTCGCCGGCGACGCCGACATCGTGGTCGCCGGCGGTCAGGAATCGATGAGCGCTGCGCCGCACCTCCTGAGGAACAGTCGTCGCGGGCACAAGTACGGCGACACGGTTCTGATCGACCACCTCGCGTTCGACGGGCTCCAGGACGCGTTCACCGGGTCGTCGATGGGGGCGCTGACCGAGTCGAGGAATCCCGAGTACGGGACCACCCGGCAGGCCCAGGACGAGTGGGCCGCACGCTCGCACCGTGCGGCCGCACGCGCGCGCAAAAACGGTGTCTTCGCGGCCGAGATCGTTCCCGTTCCGGTCACGTTCGGTCGGGGTGAATCGACCGACGTGGGCCACGACGAGGGCATCCGGGCCGACACCTCGGCAGCGGACCTCGCCGGCCTGCCTCCCGCTTTCGCCGCCGGCGGCTCGCTGACGGCGGGCAACTCGTCACCGATCTCCGACGGGGCCTGCGCCGTCGTGGTCACGCGGAAGTCGACGGCCGTCCGGCTCGGACTGTCGTGGCTGGCCGAGATCGGATCACGCGCGGTGGTCGCCGGGCCCGATTCGGGTCTGCACGAGCAGCCGTCGAACGCCATCCAGGCCGCGTGCCGACGCGAGGGGATCGCGCCGCGCGACCTCGATCTCGTCGAGATCAACGAGGCGTTCGCCGCGGTCACACTCGTCTCGTCCGAACGCCTCGGTCTCGACGCGGACCGGGTGAACGTCAACGGCGGCGCGATCGCGCTCGGCCACCCGATCGGCGTCTCGGGGGCACGGATCGTCCTGCACCTCGCGCTCGAACTGCGACGCCGCGGCGGTGGCGTCGGCGCAGCGGCGCTGTGCGGTGGCGGCGGCCAGGGGCAGGCCCTGATCGTGCACGTCGAACGGTGATTCGATGAGCACCAAGTACGACCTCAACCGCGCCGAAATTCTGCGCGTGTCCGCCGAGCTGTTCGCGCGGTCGGGCTACCACGGCACCGGGATCGCCGACCTGGGCACGGCGGTGGGGCTCGGCCGCGGGGCGCTCTACCACTACATCGGCAGCAAGGAGGAGGTCCTGTTCGCGATCAGCAGCCGGCAACTCGCGCAGATGAACGACGTGGCCGACGAGCTCGCCCTGACCGAACCGGATCCGGAGCGCCGCCTCCGCGGTCTCGCCCGGGCCCTGCTCCGCAACATCGCCGAACACCGCGCGGAGTGGACGGTCTTCTTCCGCGAGTACCACGCCCTGACCGGCGATCGGCGTGCGCGGGTCGTCGCGGCACGCGAACGGTACGAATCGCATTGGCGGCACGCGTTCGACCAAGGTGTCCGGGAGGGGGTGTTCACACTGCTGCCGCCGTTGATGATCAAGGGTGTGCTGGGCATGTTCAACTACAGCTACCTCTGGCTCACCGCCGACGGGGCCCGCACCCCCGAGGAGATCGCCGACGGGTTTCTCGACGCCCTGATCACCGGGCTGGCCGTGCCGAACCCGTGATCCCGGCCGTCTAGACTCACATCTTCGACCGCCGGGAGACAAAGGGGCCCTTCGATGAGCGACAAGTACGACGCCAACCGGGACCGAGTCCTGCAGGTGGCCGCCGAATTGTTCGCGAAGTCGGGCTACCACGGCACCGGGGTCGCCGAGATCGGTGAGGCCACCGGGCTGGGCCGGGGCGCGCTGTACCACTACATCGGCAGCAAGGAGGCGATTCTCTACGAGATCAGCAGCCGGCAACTCGCGCAGATGAACACGGTCGCCGACGAACTCGCGCTGTCCGAGGCGGATCCGGAGAAACGGCTGCGTGGCCTGGCACGGGCGCTCATGCGGAACATCGCCGAGCACCGTGCGGAGTGGACGGTCTTCTTCCGCGAGTACCACGCCCTGACGGACGAGCGTCGGGATCGCATCATCGCCGAACGTGAACGCTACGAGTCCCATTGGCGGAACGCGCTGGAGCAGGGCATCCGCGACGGACAGTTCCGCGCTCTCCCGCGGCTGATGGTCAAGGGCCTGCTGGGCATGTTCAACTACAGCTACCTCTGGATCACCCCCGCGGGCGCCGAGACACCCGAGGAGATCGCGGACGAGTTCCTCGACGCGGTCGTCACGGGGATGCGGGCGTGAGGCGCTTCGCGCCCGTGCGCGGTTAGCGAGTCTCTGCACTCGTTCGCCGCGCACGGGCGGCGGAGCCGCTGGCTTGGACGCACCAAGCCAGTGAGGACTATCCTCGTCGCATGAGTCCGTTGCCGGCAACCCCTGCCCGTTGCTCCATCGCGCGCACCCTCGAACTCCTGGGCGACAAGTGGACGCTGCTCATCATCCGCGACGCCTTCTGGGGCCACAGCCGATTCTCCGAGTTCACCCGCAGTCTCGGGGTGGCGTCCGACGTGCTCACCGCACGGTTGGCGATGCTCGCCGACGAAGGAATCCTCGAACGCCGCGCCTACCGCCAGGAAGGGTCGCGGGAACGTCTGGAGTATGTGCTGACCGAGAAGGGCAAGCAGCTGCATGTCGTGATCGGTGCACTGGGCCAGTTCGGTCGCGACCATCTGCCGCGTCCGGGTAGCACCTCCCCCGAGTACACCGACGAGACCACCGGCGAGGCCGTGTCCCTCGCTTTCGTCACCGACGACGGTCGACGTGTTCCGGCATCGGCCGTGCATGTGCAACGGGGAACGCCGGCGGGCGAGTCGCAGGGTTAGCCGCACCGCCCACCGCACACTCACGAAAACGAGCACGCGACCTCGTCATATCCGTGCTAACTTGGAAATACCAAGTTAGCGAGAGGCAAGGAAACCATGTCTGTACAACACGGAGTTCACGCAGTCGAGAATTTCTGGGCCCGGGTGTGGCAGTCACCCCAGGAGCCTCACGCGATCGACGAACTCGTCGTCGACGATTTCGTCATCGTCACCGGTGGAGAGGCGATCCGCGGCCGTGACGCCTTCAGGGAATGGGTGCTGAAGTTTCAGTCGACCGTCGAGGATCTGGAGTTCATCCCCGTCGAAACGTTCCAGAACGAGGACGGTTCCCGCGTCGCGTCGCTGTGGGAAATGACCGGCCGCAATCGCGGATTCATGGGCACCGAACCCGACGGGCAACCCATTCATCTGACGGGCACCGCGGTGTGGAACGTCCGGGCCGACGGGATGCTCGAATCCAACCGCGTCGAGCGCAACGCCTGGGAGCTGCACCGGCGGCTCACGGCCTAGGCGCTTCGCGCCCGTGAGTGGTTGACGAGTGCAGAGACTCGTCAACCACTCACGGGCGGCGGAGCGGCCTACTTGGCTGCTGCGATGCGGGCCTCGGCGACGGCGTCGGCCGCGGCGCCGGCGAGGATGCCGTCCCGCTTCGCGACGTCGAGGATCTGCACGACGGTGGCGAAGATCTTCTCGACCTGCGCGCGGACGTCGTCGGCGGACGTGCCGAGCCGCTCACCGGCGACCTGGATGAGTCCGCCGCCGTTGGCGACGTAGTCGGGAACCCAGGTGATGCCGCGTTCGCCGAGGTCGTGCTCGAC
This sequence comes from Rhodococcus wratislaviensis, assembly GCF_900455735.1. Taxonomy (GTDB): domain Bacteria; phylum Actinomycetota; class Actinomycetes; order Mycobacteriales; family Mycobacteriaceae; genus Rhodococcus_F; species Rhodococcus_F wratislaviensis. The sequence goes on from NZ_UAUI01000001.1 coordinate 1,248,118, forward strand.
CGCGGGGTGAGCGAGCTGGTTGTTCGCGGCCCCGCAGATCACCTGGGCGGTGATCGCGGCGACGGACTCGTCGGTGAGCGTGGCGCCCATCGCGCAGGGTGCGTAGACGTCGAGTTCCTGGTCGATGACGGTGGACGCGATCTTGACCTCGGGGAAGTCGCGGGCCACGCGGTCGAGTGCGGCGGCGTTGACGTCGGTGGCGACCACCGAGGCGCCGTCGGCGAGCAGCAGCTTGATCAGCTGGTACCCGACCTTGCCGGTGCCCTCGACGCCGACGGTGCGGCCGGCGAGGCTCGCGGTGCCCCACTTCGCCTGAGCGGCGGCGCGCATGCCCTGGAACACGCCGAGCGCGGTCATCGGGGCGCTGTCGCCGGACCCGCCGGCGGACGTGTTGCGTCCGACGACGAAGTCGGTGGCGCGGCCCATCACGTCGAGGTCGTCGGAGTTGGTGCCCACGTCACCGGCGGTGATGTACCGGCCGCCGAGCGTCTGGACGAACCGGGCGTACGCCTCGAGCAGCGCCTCCGACTTGCCGGTGGCCGGGTCGCCGATGATGACGGCCTTGCCGCCGCCGAGGTCGACTCCGGCGATCGCCGACTTGTAGGTCATGCCCCGCGACAGGCGCAGCACGTCCTTGAGCGCGGCGGCCTCGTCGGCGTACGGGTAGAAGCGGGTGCCGCCGAGGGCCGGCCCGAGGGTGGTGTCGTGGATCGCGACGATCGCCTTGAGTCCGGTGGCGGGGTCCTGGAAGAACGTCACCTGCTCGTGGGCGGTGTCGGTGGGGAAATCGGTGCGCTCGAACACTCCAGCGTTGTCGGGCAGTGCGGTGTCGTGACGTTCCGCGGTGAGAGTCATGTGTTCTCAGGACCTTTCCGGAGTGGTGGCAATCGTGATGGTGGAGGTGTCGACGCCGAGTTCGGCGAGACGCTGGAGGTAGACGGTGACGTTGCGCAGCTTCACGTCCTCGTAGCCCCGGACGAGGTCGGGAGTCGCGGCGATCAGCGTGGCGGTGTCGTAGGTGTCGGCGGAGAGGTCCGCGAGGAGCCCGGCCACCGTGGACTCGTAGTGCGCGAGCAGCTGACGCTCGAGACGACGGACCTTGGCGTAGCCGAACGGGTCGAACGCGGTGCCGCGCAGGAACTTCGCCTTGGCGAGGGTCTTGAGCGCGACGTGCGAGCGGGGGCCGAATCCGATCTTGGTCTTGCGGCCCATGGCCTTGAGGACGGGCGGGTGCAGCTTGTAGGTGAGCTTGCCCGCGCCGGGGACCTCGCCGGCGGCGGCGTCGAGGAACGCCTGGTCGGTGAGCATCCGGGCCACTTCGTACTCATCCTTGTAGGCGGTGAGCTTGTGCAGGCCGGCGGCGACGGCCTCGCTGAACTCGGTCCGGCTGCCCAGCTCGCGCTCGGCGTCCCATGCCTGCTGCACCAGGGCGATGTAGCGGGCGGCGATGCGGTCGCCCTGGAAGGCGACGAGGTTCGCGGCGCGGCGTTCGGTGAGCTCACGTGTCGCACCGCCCAAGGTGGATCCGGCGAACAGGTGCGTCGGGACGACGGTGTCGCTGCGCTGCGGCACGGCGGCCGAGCTGGTAGCGGCGAGGAAGGCCGCCCGGTCGGCGACGGCGACGCGTCCCCAGTGGAACGCGGCCTTGTTGGACTCGACGGCCACCCCGTTGATCTCGAGGGCTTCCTCGATGAACCGGGCGGGGACGGGCAGTCCACCGGCCTGGTAGGCGGCGCCGACCAGCAGGAAGTTGGCGGCGGCCGTGCTGCCGAACAGTGCGGTGGCGGCGGCGAGCCCGTCGATCGCGGTCAGTTCGCGGGCCGAGACGTCGAGACGCTCGAGCAGCTTGTCCTCGTCCGGGTAGCGGACGGCGGGGTCGTAGACCATGTCGCCCGTCGGGGTCTGGCTGGTCGACGCGACGGTGATGGTGCGCTCGGAGCTGCCGAAGCCGGCGTACTTGGCGTCGGCCGCCGTCAGCAGGTCGAATGCGAGGACGCAGTCGGCGGTCGCGGGGCTGATCCGGTTGGACGGCGCCGAGCTTCCCGAACGCGTCTTCTGATCGCTGAGCCGCAGGTGCGACGTGACGGGTCCGGCCTTCTGGCTGAGACCGGTCTGGTCGAGTCCCTCGACGTGCAGCCCGGCGCGCAACGCGGCCATGCCGAGCACCTGGTTGACGGTGACGATGCCGGTTCCACCGACGCCGGCCATGAACAGGTTGTGCGTTCCCGTCCACACGGCCGGATCGGGGTCGCCGACCTCCGGCGGAACCGGGATCTCGCGCAACGTCTTCGGCGCGCCTTCCTCGGGCAGCTCGACCGTCACGAACGACGGGCAGTCGCCCTCGAGGCAGGAGTAGTCGGTGTTGCAGCTGGTCTGGTCGATCTTGGTCTTGCGGCCGAATTCGGTGTCGACGGGCTGCACGGACAGGCAGTTGGACTTGACGCCGCAGTCGCCGCAGCCTTCGCAGACGGCCTCGTTGATGACGACGCGGGTGCGGCGGGCGGGCAGCTTGCCGCGCTTGCGCTTGCGGCGGGCCTCGGCGGCGCACTGCTGGTCGAAGATCAGCACGGTGACGCCCTCGATGTCGCGGAGGACGCGCTGCGCCTCGTCGAGCCGGGTCCGGTCCCACAGCAGCGTGTTGGCGGCGAAGTGGGCTCCCTTGTGCCGCTTGGGGTCCTCGGCGCAGACGATGATCTGCTTGACGCCCTCGGACGCCAGCTTGTGGGTCAGCTGCGGCACGGTCAGCCCGGCCTCGGCGTCCTGTGCGCCGGTCATCGCGACGGCGGAATTGTAGAGCACCTTGTACGTGATGTTGACGCCGGCGGCGACGCACGCCTGGACGGCGAGCTGGCCGGAGTGGAAGTAGGTGCCGTCCCCGACGTTCTGGAACATGTGCTTGACGTCGCTGAACGGGGCCTGCCCGATCCACTGCGCGCCCTCGCCGCCCATCTGGGTGAGCATGGTGACGGCGCTGTCGGTGCGGCCGGACATCGTGACCAGGGTGTGGCAGCCGATGCCGCCGCCCGCGATCGATCCCTCGGGCACCGCGGTGGAGCGGTTGTGCGGGCAGCCGGAGCAGAAGTACGGGGTGCGCGACGTCGGGAGGACGGTCAGCTCGAGGCGCGGCGGCGGGGCCGGCGTCAGCGCGACCCGGTCCTTGAGGACGCGGCGCAGCGGTCCGGTGAGCCGGGCGGCGGTCAGTTCACCGTCGACGGGGATCAGGTTCTTGCCCTGCGCGTTCTTCTTCCCCAGCACGGCGGGTGCGCTGGCGCCGCCGTAGAGGATGTCCTTGAGCTGCGACTCGACGAACGGCATCTTCTCCTCGACGACGAGGACCTGTTCGACACCGTCGGCGAGTTCGCGAACCTTGTCGGCGCCCAGCGGGTAGGGCATGCCGACGCGGAGGATGCGGATGCCGGCGTCCTCGAGCTGGGAGTCGCCGAGCCCGAGGTCGAGCAGGGCCTGGCGCAGCGAGTCGTAGGCGGTGCCGACGGCGGCGATGCCCAGCCACGCGGTGCGCGGGTTCACCTCGATCTTGTCGATCTCGTTGGCGGAGTTGAACGCCTCGACCATCGCCCAGCGCGGCCCGTACAGGTCGGCCTCGGCGTAGACGCTGTCGGGCGGGGACGCGAGCACGCGCTGCCGGTACGACCACGGCTTGCCGTTCCACTCGATGTCGGGGAGCACGATGTCGAGGTCCGCGAAGTCGCGGTCGAGGGTCCAGAGTCCGTCGGCCACGTCGGCGACGATCTTCATGCCCGACCAGCATCCGGAGATCCTCGACAGCGCCACACCGTAGAGGCCGAACGTGATGACCTCCTCGGCGTTGCGCGGGAAGAACACGGGCATGCCCATCGCGGCCATGGACCGCTCACTGGCGCAGGGGATGGTGGAGGACTTGGCGTTGGGGTCGTCGCCCACGAGGACGAGGACGCCGCCGCGGGCGTTGGCGCCGTACATGGCGGCGTGCCGGATGGAGTCGCTGGCGCGGTCGAGGCCGGGGCCCTTGCCGTACCAGACGCCGACGACGCCGTCGTGGGTGCGCTCGCCCTGCGGGAGGTCGACCTGGCTGCCCCAGACGGACGTCGCGGCGAGTTCCTCGTTCATGCCGGGCACGAACTTCACGTCGTGGTCGGTGCTCAACGTGGGGATGGCGGCGATGGTGCGGTCGAGGCCGGCGAGGGGGCTGCCCTGGTAGCCGGAGACGAACGTCGCGACGTTCAGCCCCGCGCGGCGGTCGCGTTCGTGCTGCTCCACCAGCTGGCGGGCGATGGCCTGGACACCGGTCATCAACACCGGGCCCGAGTCGGCCCGGTATCGGTCGGCGAGATCAAAGGATGCTGCACTGGTGCGAGCGTCGTCTAGCTGAGTCATCTGCGATTCCCGATCCGTCGCGTTGAGCATTTCGTGAGCTTGATCCTGTATCTGGTCTAAGATTTGGTCAACGCAAATCGCATCAACTGATCAGTTCACGCAACAGGTGACGGTCGTCACTTCCCGGAGGTACCCAAAGTGCTCAGCATCGACAAGCTCGACGTGCAGTTGCTCGGACTGCTCGGCAAGGACTCACGCATGAGCGTGGCCGAACTCGCCAACTCGCTGGGCGTCGCCCGCAACACCGTCCAGTCCCGGATGAAGCGCATGGAGACCAGCGGACTGCTCACCGGTTTCCGCCCCAACCTCGACCTCGCCGAGGTCGGGATTCCCATCCAGGCGTTCGTCGGGCTCGAACTCGAACAGGGCAAGCTGACCGCCGTCGGCAATCGCCTCGTCGACCTGCCGGAGGTCATCGAGATCCACGCGACCACCGGCCGCGAAGATCTGCTGGTGCGGGTGGCCACGTCCACGCACGCGGAGCTGCAGAAGTTGCTCGAGAAGATCGCGAACCTGCCCGGGATCACGCACTCGACCACGACCATCGCGCTGACCAGCCCGCTGCCGTACCGGATTCAGCCGCTGCTCGAGCACCTCACCGACGACTCCGGGTGGGGCCGGTCCACGGCACTGCCCCGTTCACAGCGGTAGCACCGGTGCAGTAGTTTCAGACCATGAGTGAGAGTCAGGGACGGATCGCGTTCATCCAGGCCACGTGGCACCGCAACATCGTCGACCGCGCACGCGAGGGTTTCACCGACGAGGTGAACACGCTGGGGTATTCGAAGGACGAACTGGACTTCTTCGAGGTGCCGGGCGCGTTCGAGATCCCGCTGCACGCACGCCGCCTCGCCCTCACCGGGCGTTACGACGCCGTCGTCGCCGCTGCGCTCGTCGTGGACGGTGGCATCTACCGGCACGAGTTCGTCGCGACCGCGGTGATCGACGGCCTCATGCGCGTGCAACTCGACACGGACGTGCCGGTGTTCTCGGTTGTGCTGACGCCGCACCACTTCCACGAGCACGACGAGCACCTGAACTACTTCCACGACCACTTCGTGAAGAAGGGCGCCGAGGCCGCTCGCGCCTGCGTCGCCACCGTCACGTCGCTGAAGTCGCTGCCGACTGCGAACTGAGATTCGCCCACTCCGAACCGCAACGAGAAACCACCGTCAGTACGTACCGACGGTGGTTTCCTCGTATTACCGGTCCTTCGCGTGCCGGTGCTGGACGTAGAGGAGCCAGAACACCGGCGCGCCGACGACGGCGAGGATCGTCGCGAACACGCGCAGCCCCACGTTCCCTTCGCCGAAGGGGGCGATCATGAGGACAATCGTGCAGACGACGGCGCCGAGGAGTCGCCAGTGGGCGCCGAAGAAGCCTGCGACCATCGCCCATGCATTGCGGGCGACGATGCGCGCCGGCGATTCGGGCTCGGGTGGCGGCGGCGGGGACGGGGCCACCGCAACCGTCGAGTTACGCGCGGCGGCCACCAGTTTCGGGGCATGGGCGCCGACCGGCGGGGTTTCGCCGTCGGGCTCGCACCGGAACAGGGCGATACCCACCGCGTCCGCGTAGTCGACGGCCTCGTCGGTGTATCCGGGGCCGGAGAAGTACAGGAGTTTCCGGGCGTGGCTGGTTCCGCGGGTGCCGTAGAGGTTCGCGAGGTCCGACTTGCCTGCACTGCCGCCACGCCACTTCACCTGCGCGTACGCGCGTGACGAGTAGACGTCGATGCCGCCGTCCGCGCCCCCGAGCAGCGCTGTGGCGTCGCCGTAACCGAGCTTCTGCATCTGCTCGGCGGCATTGATTTCAGCTTCAGCCGCCGTGCGTATGCGTGCCATGCCTCACTCCCCCAGATCGAACCAGTCTTTCCCTTCGAAGGTACCCGCAGATCCGGCCAAACCAGCTATCCGCCGGTGAACGTCACACCGGCGCCATCGAATTGCAACACACTGCAACTCTTCCCGCCCCCGGCCGCGCGACCGTACCGTTCCCCGAATCAGCACGTTCACAACGTAGTGAGGGCGGATTCATGAGGGCAGCACGCTTCCACGGCCGACGCGACATCCGGATCGACGACATCCCGGAGCCGGAATTGCGGCCGGGCGCGGTGAAACTCCGGGTCGCGTGGTGCGGCATCTGCGGCACCGATCTGCACGAGTACCTGGATGGCCCGATTTTCATCTCCCCGCCGGGACATCCGCATCCGCTGTCGCACGAGAACGCGCCGGTGACGATGGGCCACGAGTTCTCCGGCACGGTGGAGGAGGTCGGTGAGGGCGTCACCGATGTCGCCGTCGGCGACAACGTGGTGGTGGAGCCATACTTCGTGTGCAACGAGTGCGCGTCCTGCAAGGCAGGCAACTATCACCTGTGTACGAAGATGGGTTTCATCGGATTGGCCGGTGGCGGAGGCGGACTCAGCGAGAAGGTGGTGGTCGACCGCCGCTGGGTGCACAAGATCGGCGACATCCCGCTCGACGAGGCGGCCCTGATCGAACCGCTCAGCGTCGCGCATCATGCAGTCGTCCGCAGCGGGGCGAAGGCCGGCGACGTCGCGCTGGTCGGCGGTGCGGGGCCGATCGGACTCCTGGTGGCCGCGGTCCTGAAGGGTCTGGGTGTCACCACGATCGTCACGGAACTCAGTGACGCCCGCAAGCAGAAGGCGCTGTCCAGTGGGGTCGCGCATCACGTGATCGACCCGTCGTCGGAAGACGTGAAGGCCCGGGTGCTCGAGCTGACCGGCGGTGTCGGCGCCGATCTCGGGTTCGAGTGCGCCGGGGTCGACGCCGTCCTGGACACGATCCTCGACGCCGTCCGGCCCGCAGCCGTGGTGGTGAACGTGTCGATCTGGGGCAAGCCCGCGACGGTCGACATGCAGAAGCTCGTCCTCAAGGAGATCGACCTGCGCGGCACCATCGCCTACGTCCGTGATCACGAGGCGGTGATCGAGATGGTGCGCACCGGCGTGATCGATCTGGCCCCGTTCATCACCGGCCGGATCGAACTCGACAACCTGGTGTCCGAGGGCCTCACGACATTGATCGAGCACAACGACACGGCGGTGAAGATCCTGGTCCGGGCGTGACCGTCAGTCGGGTTCGTCCGTCGACGGTGTCACCGCCCTGGCCTTGAGCGCCAGCCACAACTCCATGCGGTCGTCGGCCTGGTCGAGGGTCCGCCCGGTCAGTGCCGCGATCTTGTCGATCCGGTTCCGGACCGTGTTGCGGTGCACGGAGAGGGCCGCCGCCGCGGGGTCCCATGCCCCGTTGGCTCGCAGCCATTCCTCGAGCGTTCGCTGGAGTTCGACGCGTTCGCGCGGCTCGAGCTGATCGAGGGGTGCGAGGACGGCGGTCGAGAAGCCGCTGAGCACGTCGGCCGAGCCGAGGCGCAGCAGCAACTGCACGGTCTCCCCTTCCTTGGCGTCGACGGCGCGGCCGAGTCGGGCACTGACGGCGACGAGGGATCGCGCCTGCATCGCCGACACGGCCAGCGCGTCCACGGGAACCAGCGCGCCGATCCCGATCGCGCATCCCTCCGCGACACCCGACAGCAGGTCGGCGAGCCCGGCGGATTCGGGGTGCGCGATCTCGATGTCCGAGTTGCGCTGTCTCAGGACGGAATCCGGAAGGGCCGACCCGATCCGGGCGGTCAGGTCGGCCACCGAATCGGGGGTGGAGCGCACGACGGCGATCTGCAGGGGGTCACGGGGCAGCCCGATGCCGGCGGCGATCTGATGGGCGCGCTCCCTCCGAAGTCCGGGCCTGAGCAGCTGTGCCAGCGCCGCCGCCCGCCGCTGCCGCTCGGGTTCGCCTGCCACGTGACGGCGTTCGAGTTCGAGCGACAGCAGCGAGACGAGCACATTGGACGCGTGCCGCAGCGCGCTGTCCGCCGACCGCTCGAGCACGACGAACGCGAGCGGGTTCTCGATTCGGACGGGGTGCAGTTCGAGTTCCCGCCGACCGGCGCCGCCGAACGCGGTCCAGCCCTTCGCGCGGGTGGTGTAACGACCCACCTGGTCCTGGGCGTCCCGCAGGAACGCTTCATCGACGCCGTCGGAGAGCTGGACGACCCCACCCGACGCGTCCAGCACCGCGCACAGTGAGCCGCTGACGGAACGCCACGTGTCGAGCAGTCCGCTCAGCGGCGACGGTCCGGCCGCGACCGCGGTGAGCTGATAGCTGAGCTCGATCGCGTCCTCGAGGGCACGCTTCTCCTCCTCGGCTATCCGGGAGAAGATCCACTTGGTGATGGCGATGAACGGCACCGAGTCGGGGGCGATGAGCAGCGGGACGCCGAATTCACGCGCGGCCGCGACGAGCGGCTCCGGGGGTGCCTGGTAGGGCAGCCCGTGCCCCAGACCGAGGCACAGTGCGGCGACCCCGCCCGCGACGCAATCCCGCACGTAGTCGCGGCACCCCGCTTCGGTGGTGGGAAGCATGAGGCCGACGGTCATCAGCAACTCCCCGCCCTGGAGCCAGTCCCGCGGACGCGTCAGTTCGGACACGTGCGCTGCGGTGATGGGGTTGTCCACCCCCGCCGTCCCGCTCATCGATGTGAGCCGCAGCGTGGGGGCGGACAGAACGTCCTGAACGGTGATCACCGGTGACCTCTTGTACTAATTGCCCAACCGTAATAGACGAACTGTACATCTCGCCTCTGGTGCCGGAGCGGCGCAGTGCGCAGAGTAGTGATCAGAGCCACAGCACCTTCTAGGAGTTTCAGTGACAGATCACTCCGGCGACACCGCCGCGACCCTCGGTGGCACCATCGAGACCCGGTCGATCGACTACGTCCCCGAGGACGAACGTCACGGGAAGGTCCGCGACCAGGGCCCCTTCTGGTTCGTCGGAAACTTCCAGCCCTTCACGGTGGCCATCGGTTTCGTCGGCCCCGCCCTCGGCCTGTCGCTGGGCTGGACGGTGGTGGCGGGCATTCTCGGCATCTTCTTCGGAACGTTGTTCATGGCGTTCCACGCGTCGCAGGGACCGGTGCTCGGACTCCCGCAGATGGTGCAGTCCCGTGCACAGTTCGGCTATCGCGGTGTCGTCCTCGCACTCATCGGGACGTTGTTCACGTACGTCGGGTTCAACGTCGTGGACGTCGTCATCATCAAGGCGGGTCTGCACAGCATCTTCGGGTGGAACGCGGCAATCATCGCCGTCGTCATCACCGCGGTCGCGACGCTGCTCGCGATCTATGGTCACGATCTGCTGCACCTGTCGTTCCGTGTGCTGTTCTGGCTGTCGCTGCCGCTGTGGGCGATCCTCACGTGGGGTGTGGTGTTCGGGCACGCCGGCGGCGGCGACGCGGGCGCCGCGACGGGCGGGTTCACCCTGCTGGCGTTCATCGCCCAGTTCAGTGTCGCGGCCTCCTACAACATCACCTACGCGCCGTACGTGTCGGACTACTCGCGGTACCTGCCGCGCAACACGCGGACGTCGGCCATCGTGTCGGCCGTGTTCCTCGGCGCCTCCGCGTCGCCGGTGTGGCTGATCCCGGTGGGCGCGTGGATGGCCACCCGGCTGGGAGCGACGGATGCGCTCGCCGGCATCCACGACGCCGGGAACTCGGTGGTCCCGTTCCTCGGCAGCGTGCTCGCACTCGTCGCGACGCTCGTGCTGGTGGCGACCATGGGCCTGAACGCGTACAGCGGCATGCTGACCGTGATCACCGGCATCGACTCCTTCCGGAAGGTCACCCCGTCCCGCCGGATCCGGGTGGTGACCGTGCTCGCGCTGGCCGCGGTCTGGCTGGTGCTGAGTCTGCTGTTCACCGATTCGACGACCGTCCTGAACACGACACTGCTGATCATGCTGTACCTCCTCGTGCCCTGGACCGCCGTCAATCTCACCGACTTCTTCTTCGTGCGCCGCGGGCACTACGCCATCACCGACCTGTTCACACCGGACGGGCTGTACGGAATGTGGTCGTGGCGGGGTATGACGGCCTTCTTCGCCGGCATCGTCGCGTCCGTGCCGTTCATGGTGCTGCCGTTCTACGTCGGACCGATCGCCGCGGCCCTCGGTGAGGTCGACGTCGCGTTCGCGGTCGGACTCGCCGTGTCCGGGATCGTGTACTGGGTGCTGTCCCGGTCGCTGGACCTGAACACCGAGGAACGGTTCATCGAGGACAGCGAAGCCGCACTGGCAGGCGAGGAGACCCCCGCTCATGGCTGACGCGACGACGGCTGACGTCCAGCACGCGATCGACGCGCTGATCCGGGCATTCGGCGAGCACGACACGGCCGCCTACTTCGAGGCGTTCAGCCCGGACGCGATGTTCGTCTTCTACACCCACCCGGTGCCGCTGCCGAGCCGCGAGGCCTACCGCGACCTGTGGACCGAGTGGGAGTCGGACGGGTTCCGCGTCCTGGCGTGCCGTTCCAGCGAGCAGTGCGTCACGTTCCCGGCCCCGGATGTCGCGGTGCTGACGCATCGGGTCGGCACCACTGTGCGGGATTCGACGGGGACCGTCGAGCTCGACGAGCGGGAGACGATCCTGTTCCGGCGTCGCGACGATTCGGGCTGGATCGCCGTCCACGAGCACCTGTCGCCGCAGTCCGGTCCAGCGATGTAACTGACAGATAGCTGGCTCGACGTGGACCGCGTCACATCAGGACCCCGTCGAGTTGCGGAGGCAGACGCCCGACGGTGTACTGGTCAGTAAACCTGCCCGGCTCGGCATATCGCGAAGGTGCACAGATGACGGACGAACGGCCCGGCAAGAAGCAGACCCCACCGGAGAAGGCGACGCGACCGACGCCGAAGGAGGCGACCCCGGACGTCTCCAAGACCGATCTCGCGGCCGTCGTCGACGCGCTCACCGCGACGAACGAGAAGAATTTCGACTTCTGACCTCGCCTCAGCCCCGCTCCCGGTGCGGCACGAACTCGAACGTCAGGCACGCGAACGCGGCGGGCAGCAGGTAGCGGAAACGCAGGAGCACGTATCGCCGGTTCCCCGTGGAATGGAACTTGCCGAGGTAGCGGTACAGCGACTCGAGCGAGATCAGGACGTCGCCGAGGTGGAGGACACGGCGGAAGAGCCGGGCGCCCGCGCCGGGTGCGCCGGGGTCGAGGAGTTCGGGGAACGCCGCGAACGACAGCGAGACGTATCGCGCACCGGTCTGCTCGGCGTGGCGGATGACGTCGACGGTCATGCGTTCGTCGGTGCCGTTCGGTGCGTCCTCGGCGCGCCACGGAACGTCGAGGCTCAGTTCGCGGGCGGCATCGGCGGTGCCGTAACGCTGGAAGGCCACGGCGCGTCCGGCGGAGTCGCGGGCGACGACGAGGAGAACACCGGGGAGTGTGCCGTCCAGCAGGTGGTCGAGGATCATCGAGAATCCGCGGCGCTGATGCCCCGCGCGGGCGTCGTCGACGATGTCCGTCAGTTCCCGCCGCGTCGGTTCGTCGAGCGCGGCTTCGGGGACGATCTCGGTGGCGACCCCGGCATTGTGGGTGCGCTGCACGGCCTGTCGGAGGTTTCGGAATTTCCTGCCGTGCAGGGTGAAGTGTCCGACGTCGATCACCACGTCGCGGCCGATGGGGACCGCCTTCAACGGCTTTCGGGTGTCGCCGCCGATCTCCCACAGCCGGGCGACGCGTTCTCCTGCGCCGAGCACGGCGACGCGCCAACCGCGTTCGGCCGCAAACTCGGAGAACTCGTCGAGGAGGGCGCCGAATTCGAATGAGTTGCCGATGGGATCGCCGGAGACGACCGCTATTCCGGACCGCGCCCGGTAGGCGATCGCCGCGGTGCCCGACGCGTTGAAGTAGTACGACTTCGCCGAATTGAGGGCGAACGGCGACAACGGGTCGTCCGTGGTCTGCTGGATCAGGGCGGACACTCGGGCACGGTCCTCGGGCTGCGGCACACTGCGCACCGGCAGCATCAGGACGGGTCCGGTGGCCACCAGCAGGAGGAACCCCGGAGTCGAATGTGCGCTCGTGTACGCCACATCCGCGGCCGCCACGATCAGTACCGCCGCCACCGAATGCGTCATGGTGACGGGCCGCCGCAGGTGCAGTCCACGGGCCACCAGCAGGACGGCGATTCCGACCGCCACCATCCACGTGCGGACGGGACCCGACCGCCCGGCCATCCACATGAGCACGAGACCGGCCACGACAGTCGCGCCGACGAGCGCCATCCGCGCCGCGGGCGATTCGGGCCGGGATACCCGCAGCCCGGGCACGGTCATCGGTGTCGACTTCGAGTTCTGCATCCGCACCCCTGCACCAGGTGACGACTGTTCCGGTACCTCCAATCTAGCGGCTCCGCCGCCCGTGAGTGCTTGACGAGTCCCTGGACTCGCTACGCACTCACGGGCGGAGCCTGGGCGGCGGTGCACCGTGCGGCAGGGACGGCCCGACAGCCGTGAGTGAGCCTGCGGCACGCCCCTTCCCCCAGCCGAGCTTCTCGCGGTACCGGCCGATGTGGTCCGCCGGGATGTCCTGCCCGTCGGCGAGCGGCGTGGACTGCGGGTCCACGTAGAGCGCGTCGACCGGGCAGTACGCCTCGCACATGAAGCACGTCTGGCAGTCCGATTGCCGGGCGATCACGGGGATCCCGGCGTCGGTGCGGTCGAAGACGTTGGTGGGGCACGCGTCGACGCACTTGTCGCAGCCGATGCACGCCTCGGCCAGCAGCACCTCGATCACGAGGCCACCCGCAACAGCCCGCTGTGCGTCGCAGCGGTCGCAGTCCACACGTCGTCCAGCCCACCGGTGAGCAGGTGGTGGTGCTGCGCGGGGTCGAGGTCGGGGTAGTCGGCGCGCTTGCTCATTCCGCGGGTTTCCGTCCGCGCGAGCGTCGAGTGGTACATCCACCGGCCCACCGCGGTGATCGCCGCGGCCTGACGGGCACGGACCCGCTCGTCGCCGGAGTCGCCGCCGAGGCCCAGCGACAATGCCGTCCACAACGACTCCAACTCGTCGAGTGCACCCTGCACCCGCACGCCGTCGCGCAGGTAGTTCTTCTCGTACGGGATGAGTTCCGCCTGCGCGGCCGCGACGACGGCGGACGCCTCCAGCCCCGACCGTTGCGCCGGACGCAGCCCGGCCCGCCCGGCGGGACGCAGTTCGCCCGCCCGCACCCGACGTTCGGCTCGCGCGAACCGCGCGGCCCCGGTGCCCGCCCAGGTGCCGGACGACATCGCCCACGCCGAGTTGTGGCTGCCGCCGCCGGTGAAGCCCCCGCAGATGCGTTCGCGGGTGGCGGCGTCGCCGGCGGCGAACAGGCCGGGGACGGACGTGGCGCAGGTGTCGTCGACCACGTCGATGCCGCCGGTCCCGCGCACCGTGCCCTCGGCGAGCATGCTGACCTCGAAGCGGTCGGTGAACGGGTTGATGCCGCGACGGTCGAATTGCAGGAAGAAGTTGGGCTGACCGAGTCGCATCTGGCGCTGCACGTCGTCGTCGGCGCGATCCAGTTGGGCGAACACCGGCTCGGACAGCAGCGTTTTCGCGATCACCGAACGCCCCTTGGTGGAGCCGGCGCCCTCGAGGACGCGTCCGTCGGCGTGGAAGAACGTGGCGTAGCCGTAGTAGGCGGTCTTGGTGATAGTGGAGTTGGCGGGGACGATCGCATACGCGTTGGAGAATTCCATGCCGGAGAACGTGGCGCCGACCTCGGCGGCCATCAGCGCGCCGTCGCCGGTGTCGACGTTGGTGCCCAGTGCGCGGGACAGGAACGCGCAGCCGCCGCTCGCGATCACGACGGCGCCGGCGGTGATCCGGTAGTCGCGGTCGTCCTGGCGCTGGTAGCCCGCCGCACCGCGCACCTGGCCGTCGGTGTCGACGAGCAGTTCGAGGGCCGGCGAGTGGTCGAGAATCCGGACGCCCGCCTTCTTGACCCACGCCCGCATCCGTCGCATGTATTCGGGCCCTTGGAGTCCGGTGCGGATCTGCCTGCCGGTGTCGGGGTCGACGGGGAACGGGTACTGGCCCTCCTCGGCGAGGAGATCCATGTTCGCGTACGTCTGGTCGAGGACGCGGTCCATCCAGTGGTGGTCGGCGAGATGGCCGCCGAGCGTTTCGCGGCTGGCCTTGGCCTTCGCCCGCGCGGACGGGTCGGGGTCGATGTACCAGACGCCGGTGCCCGAAGGCGCGGTGGCGCCGCTGGTTCCGCAGTACCCCTTGTCGACGAGGACGACGTCCGCCCCGGATTGCCGTGCGCGCAGCGCGGCCCACGTTCCGGCGGGGCCGCCGCCGATGACGAGGACGTCGGTGCTCAGGTCGAGAAGTTCGGTCATGAAGGGCGCTCCTGTCGAGGCGGAACAACTGCCCTTCAACGCTTCCGCACATCGGCCCGTGCCGCCATCGTCAGAATCAGCGTGAACCGAATCGCCCGTGCGCGGTTAACGAGTCCAGGGACTCGCTAACCGCGCACGGGCGCTACGCGCCTTTGCCGTAGTCGACGCTCAGCCAGTGCTCCGGCCGCATGCGGATGACGATCGCGCTGTCGTCGTACGCCTCCTCCACGAAACTGTCGACCTCCTCGGCGGGGAGGTAGCGGGCGGCGAGTCCGCGGACGACGTCGGCGGTGGGTGATTCGTCGAACTCCGCCGGACCTTCGACGCTGACATACCGGTACGGCGGCTTCTCGTCCTGGGCGACGAGGCTGAAGCGGCCGGCGGCGCGGATCAGCCGCTCTTTCATCGACCCGCGACCGGTCCAGACGTACACGTGGCCGCCGGGTTCGTAGCCGTACCAGATGGGCACGGCGAGCGGTGCCCGCCCGTCGCGGTCGACGGCGATCACCCCCACGTGCACGTCGGCGAGGAACTTCTCGCGCTGTTCACTGGTCATCGACAACTGCGACATGTCAGTCTCCGCTCTGGTGTTCGGGTTTCGACGGTGGTGCGGGATCGAGCAGCTGGGCGAGGTGTTGCGACGATCGGGACGGGTCGAGCTGCCGCACCTGCATGTGGCAGCTGAATCCGTCGGTCAGCACGACTGCGTCTTCGGGACTGTCGCGCAGTGCGGGGGCGAGTGCCTGTTCCGCCACCTGCATGCTGAGGTCGTAGTGGTCGGCCTCGAACCCGAAGTTTCCTGCGACGCCGCAGCATCCGGTGGCCTCGCGGACGCGTTCGACGCCGACCGCCTGCAGGGCCTTCCGCTGACCGGCCGCGCCGAACACGGCGTATTCGTGGCAGTGGGTTTGCACGGTGACGTCCTCGGGCAGCGCCACGCTCGGGGTCCAGCCTGCCCGGGTCCGTTCGAGGACGGCGCCCGCGAAGCTCTGGACGCGGGCGGCGACGCGTCGTGCGGCGTCGGTGTGGACGAGTTCGGGCAGGTCCTTGCGGAACGCAGCGGCGCAGCTCGGTTCGAGGACGACGATGGGGCGGTCGGTGCCGTCGTCGAGGAGTTCGGCCGCCCTGGCGAGGGTCTTCTTGGCCTGCTTCAGCTGTCCGGTGGAGATCCAGGTGAGCCCGCAGCACACGTCGCTGCGGCACTGGGAGCTCAGGCCCGCCTCGGCGAGTACCCGCGACGCGGCGCCGACCACCTCCGGGCGGAACCCCCGGGTGAACGTGTCGGCGAGCACCACGACATCCGCCGTGGCGTTCTCGGACGTCTCCCCGACCTCGCGGCGGATCTGCTTGCGGGACGCGAACTCCGGCATCGACCGGTGCGGGGTGAGACCACCCAGTTTGGCCGCGACCTTCGCCAACCGGCCTGCGGTCAGCCGATTCACCACGGGGGCGGAGCGTTCGGCGATCTTCAGCCACACCGGCAGCCAGCCGAGGGAGTAGTGCGACAGCGGACGCACCCGTCCGCGGTAGTGGTGGTCGAGGAATTCGGACTTGTACGTGGCCATGTCGACGCCCACCGGGCAGTCGGTGGAGCACGCCTTGCAGGACAGGCAGAGGTCGAGGGATTCCTTGACGTCCTCGGAGCGCCATCCGTCGGCGACGGTCGGCGAGTTGCGGACCATCTCCTGCAGAGCGCGGGCCCGGCCGCGGGTGGAGTCCTTCTCGTCGCCGGTCGCGCGGAAGCTGGGGCACATCACCCCGCCCGTCGACGCGCGGCAGCGGCCCACCCCGATGCACCCCTGGACGGCGTGGACGAACGGCGCGACGGGGACGTCGCTGGTGGGGGTGAGATCGAATGTGGTCTGCCACGCCCGCGGGTTCACGCCGTCGAGTGCCAGGCTGCCCAGCAGCGGTTCGGGGTCGACGATGCTGCCCGGGTTCAGCACGGCCGCCGGATCCCACAGGCGTTTGAACGTCGCGAATGCCGCCATCATGGTGGGGGTGTACATGATCGGCAGCAGCGCCGACCGCGCGCGACCGTCGCCGTGCTCCCCCGACATCGATCCCCCGAATCGCACGCACAGTTCGGCGGCGCGGTGGATGAACCGCGACATCACGTCCCGGCCCGACTCGGTGCGCTGGTCGAAGTTGATGCGGATGTGCATGCAGCCGGCGCCGAAGTGTCCGTACATGACGCCGGTGAGGCCGAATTCGGCGAGCAGGGCCTTGATGTCGACGAGGTAGTCGGCGAGCTGGTCGGGTGCGACGGCGGAATCCTCCCAGCCCGTCCAGGATTCGCCGCCCTCGACGAGTCGGGCGGACAGTCCGGCGCCGTCCTCGCGGACCCGCCACAGCGACGCGCGTTCCGCCGGGTCCCCGACCACCCGCGAGTCGACGAGCCGTCCGGCGGCCCGCAGTTTCGAGACCAGTTCGGCCCCGCGCAGTTTCACTTCGGCGAGATCCTCGCCGTCGAGGTCGACGTACAGCCAGGCCTCGCCGTCGGGCAGCCCGACGACGGAGTCGGCGCCGCGCAGGTGCCGCATGGTGTCGACGATCGCCGAATCGATGCCCTCGATCGCGGCGGGCGAGTACCCGAGGATCAGTGCGTTGTCGCGGGCCGCGTCCACCAGGTCGCGGTATCCGAGGCACAGCAGCATCGCGGCGGGCGGCACCGGCACCAGCGCGACGATCGCGGACACGATCACCGCGCACGTCCCCTCGCTCCCCACCAGTGCGCGGGCCACGTCGAAGCCGTTCTCGGGCAACAGGTTCGCCAGGTGGAATCCCGACACCTGTCGTGGGATGCGGCCCAGCTCCAGCCGGAAGTCGCCCAGATGCTCCTGCGTCAGCTCGTCGAGTCCGGCGACGATCCGCCGGGCCTCGCTCACTGCGGACGCGTCGTCCGGATCGGTGGCCCGCAGCCCGTCGCGGGTGGCGGTCAGCCGGTGCCCGTTCGCCGTCACGAGGTCGAGCGCGACGACATGATCGGACGTGCGGCCGTACCGCACGGAGTGGTTGCCGCAGGCGTCGTTTCCGATCGCACCGCCGACGGTCGCGCGGGACTTGCTGGACGGGTCGGGCGCGAACGTGAACGCGCCGTCCGTCGCCAGTTGCACGTCTTTCTGCAGGTCCGTGAGGACGATCCCGGGTTCGACGACGGCGGTTCTAGCGGACGCGTCCACGGCCCGCACCTGATTCATGTGCCGGGAGAAGTCGAGTACCACTCCCCTGCCGATTGCGTTGCCGGCGAGTGACGTGCCGCCGCCGCGGCTGGTGATGGGGATGCCGCGGTCGGTGCAGGCCCGGACGATCGCCACCACGTCGCCGGCGCTGCGGGGAAACGCGACGGCCAGCGGCGGCACCCGGTAATTGGAGGCGTCGAAGGAGTATTCGGCGCGCCGTCGCGATCCGGTGTCGAGGTCGATGCCCAGCTCGGCGAGCTCGGCGTGCAGGTCGGCCGCGGGGCGTGTCAGCTCAGCCACGCGTCGATCTGTCCCGTCTCGTCGGAGTCAGCTACCGGAATTCTCGTCAGCGGGGCCATGGCTACATGGTCGAGCCGCTCCCGAAGATTGTCAACAATCCTCTCGGTGAGCCGGGTACGGTTCGGAGGAGTGAGCGTCGTGCGAACGCCGTCACCCGCCCGGCGACTGTTGGCTGTGCGGGTCGGAGCCACGGCCTGGGTGCTCATCGCCCTGTATTTCCTCGCGGAGGTCGTGACCGCGCGCGCCTGGCCGCGGCCGTACGAGGTGCGGACCAATTCGGTCAGCAATCTGGGGGTCACGGGCTGCGACGGCTCCGCTGCCCAGATCGCGGCCGCCCGGCTCTGCTCACCGCTGCACGCGGTGATCAACAGCGCATTCGTGATGACCGGGGTGCTCATTCTCGCCGGAGCCGTGGGCCTGCGCGAGTTCCTGCCACCGGGCCGCCTGCGCCGGGCCGCGTTGACGCTGCTCTGTCTGGCGGCCGTGAGTGCGGCGCTGACAGGCGTCGTTCCGATCAACGTGGACGCCCACCTGCACCAGCTGGTCGCGGCCCCGACGTTCGTCGCCCGCAACGCCGCCATGATCGTCATCGCGATCGCGCTTTACGAACGATGGCGCATCTTCGCGCTCTGGACCGGTCTGTGCTGCCTCGTCGGGGTCGTCGGAATGGCGGCGATCCTCCTCCCCGGCGAACCGTTCGGCGTCACCGAACGCCTGGCCCTGTACCCGTTCACGGTGTGGGTCGTGACCGCCGGTGTCGCGGCGCTCCGCACCCGTGCGTGGTTAACGAGTCCAGAGACTCCTTAACCCCGCACCGGGCGCCGAAGGCGCACCATGGAGTGATGTCCACAGCTCTCACGCATGCCGCCGCTTCCCAGCAGTTCGCGGAGAACGGCCGCATCTCGATCGAACCCAACCACAAGCGCATCCGGGTGGTCTTCGGCGGTCAGGTGGTCGCCGACACCACCCGTTCGGTGTACCTGTTCGAAAAGGGGCACCTGCCCGTCTACTACATTCCCCGCGACGACGTGAACTTCGACTTCCTCGAGCCCGTCGACGCCACCACGACGTGCCCGTGGAAGGGCAAGGCGCGGTACTGGGATCTCGTCGTCGGCGACCGTCGCGCCGAGCAGTCCGTGTGGGGCTACGACGCCAGGCTGGAGGACTCCCTCGACCTCAGCCCGTACGTCGCGTTCTACTGGCACAGAATGGACGCCTGGTACGAGGAGGACCAGCAGGTGTTCGTCCACGCCCGCGACCCGTATGTGCGCGTCGACGTGCTGCCGTCGTCCCGGCACGTCGAGGTGTTCATCGGTGACACGCTCGTCGCCGACACCGTCCGCCCGCGACTGCTGTTCGAGACGTCACTGCCGGTGCGCTACTACGTTCCCCGCATCGACGTGCGGTCGGAATTCTTCACCGCCTCCGACACACGGACGTCCTGCCCGTACAAGGGGACGGCGTCGTATCTGTCGTTCACCGGGGCGGACGGGTCCGAGCCCGTCGAGGACGCTGCCTGGTTCTACCCGTTCACCACCGCGGAGGCGTCGGGCATCGACGACCACGTGTCGTTCTACCCCGACCGCGTGCGGATCGTGGTGGACGGCACGACGGTGGAGAGCTGACGTCAGTCCCGAGGGGGCAGCGGGGGTAGTTCCAGATTGTCGCGGAACGTGCCGCCCACGTAGTCGTCGCCGACGATCCCGCGACGCCGCAGTTCGGGGAGCAACCCGTTGACGACGAAGTCCCGGGTCCGCGCCTCGGCGAGCCCGCCGAGGGAGATGACGTCGAGGACACCCGCGTCGTAGCGTTCCTGGACGGCGTCGGCGAGTTGTTCGGGTGTTCCCGCGACCGCCCAGTGGCCGGTGTCCTTGGACGCGATGATCAGCTCCCGCAGGGTCCGCCCGGACGCGGCGAGCCGGCTGAAGATTTCGACCCGGCCGCGACGGCGGTTCACCGACCGGACGTCGGGCAGGACGTCGGCCGGGATCGGCTTGTCGAGCGTCAGCCCGGACAGGTCGATGCCGCCACCGAGCATGTCTTCCAACCTGATCCGGCCGGCGTCGAGGTCCGTCGCCTCCTCCTGTTCCCGCACCAGCCGTCGCACTTCGTCCTCGGACGCACCGTAGGTGGCGTGGAACGAACTCATGATCAGCGGCAGCCCGTCGGCGCGGCCCAGTTCGGCGGCCCGCGCCCGGATGCTCTTGGTGTAGGTGACGGCGTCTTCGAGGGTGGGCAGTGATGTGAACACGACCTCCGCGAAGCGGGCGCCGAGTTCGACGCCGGCCGCGGATTGGCCGGCCTGGAACTGCACGGGACGACGCTGAGGCAGCGGCGGGATGTTCAACGGTCCCTTCACCGTGAAGTAGGTGCCCGCGTGGTCGATCGGCCGCACTCGATCGGCGTCGAGCGTGGTCCCTCCGGCCCCGTCGGACGTCAGTGCGCCGGGCTGCCAGCTGTCGAACAGCGCCTTGATCACTTCGAGCGATTCGGTGGCGCGGGCGTAGCGTTCCTCGGGGCTCGGCAGGTCCCGGTCACTGTAGTTCTCCTCGCCGAGTGACGACGTGACGGCGTTCCAGGCGGCGCGACCGTTGCTGACGTGGTCGAGGGTGCCGAACAGCCGCGCGAGGTTGTACGGATGGTGGAATGTGGTGGTCACCGTCGCGATCAGCCCGACATGCGAGGTCACGGCGCTGAGTGCCGACAGGAAGATCAGCGGTTCCTGCGCGCCGATCGCGCCCTGCGCCCCGAAACTGAGCAGGTCGGCGGCGAACAGCGCGTCGAACTTGTTCGCCTCGGCGATCTTCGCGATCTCGATCGACGATTCGACGGTCGACTGCTGCGGATCGATGGCGGCGGCATAGGTGCTCACGGCGCCGCTGACTCCCGTGACCGTCTTCAGCGGCCGGCGACGTGGGGTGCTCATCGTCGAAGCCTAGGAACGACGGCGCGGTCGGCCCACGGTTTCGATCAGGCGGATTCTGACCGCCCACGGGATGTTCCGGTTACCGTCGGGTGTGCTGTTCTCGCAGATCGTCGCGACGTCCCGGGACGTGGGGGCCACGCGGTCGCGCAAGGTGAAGGTCGGGGCGCTGCGTGAGGCGCTCACCCAGCTGGAGCCGGCCGAGGTGGAACCGGTGGTGGCGTGGCTGTCCGGGGAGCTTCGGCAGGGCCGGATCGGGATCGGCTGGCGGACGATCGCCGACATCCCTGCCACCCCGGCCGACGTCCCGTCCGTGACGGTGTCGGAGCTCGACGGGACCGTCACCGCCGTTGCGGGGATCTCCGGCTCCGGATCCGCCGCCCGCCGCCGTGAACTGCTCGCCGACCTCTTCGCCCGCACCACCGCCGACGAGCGGGACTTCCTGCTGCGACTGCTCACCGGGGACCTCCGCCAGGGTGCGCTCGAGGGGGTGATGACGGACGCGATCGCGGCGGCCGCCGACCTTCCCGTCGAACCGGTGCGCCGGGCGTTCATGCTGTCGGGACGCCTGCCCGCGACCGCGGTCGCCGCGTTCGACGGCGGGGTCGATGCCCTCACCGCGTTCCGGCTGGAGGTGGGTCGTCCGGTCCGGCCCATGCTGGCCTCCCCCGCCGAATCACTCACCGACGCGTGGACCGAACTGGGCGGTGACGTCAGCGTCGAATACAAACTCGACGGCGCACGGATCCAGGTGCACCGCAACGGCGACGAGGTGCGCATCTTCACCCGCACCCTGCGTGAGATCACCGGCAGCGTGCCGGAACTCGTCGAACTCGTCGCCGGCCTGCCCTGCACGTCGGCGGTGTTCGACGGGGAGACGCTGGCGCTCACCGACAGCGGCCGGCCCCGGCCCTTCCAGGAGACGATGAGCCGCTTCGGCGCCGAGTCCGCCCGCGACCTGCTGCTGCACCCCTACTTCTTCGACTGCCTGCACCTCGACGGCGTCGACCTTCTCGACGCGCCGCTGGAGCAGCGGCTGGACGCCCTGGAACGCGTTGCCCCGCAACACCGCATCCCCGGACTCATCCGACCCGACAGCGACGGTGCCGCAACCCATTTCGACGACGCCCTTGCCGCCGGCCACGAAGGGGTGATGGTCAAGTCGCTCACCGCGCCGTATGCGGCGGGACGACGCGGCCGCGCCTGGCAGAAGGTGAAACCGGAGCACACCCTCGACCTGGTCGTGCTCGGCGCCGAATGGGGTTACGGGCGGCGCACCGGCTACCTGTCCAACCTGCACCTCGGCGCGCGCGACCCGGACGGCGGCGAACCGATCATGGTGGGCAAGACGTTCAAGGGCCTCACCGACGCGCTACTGCAGTGGCAGACGGACGAATTCCCGCGCCACGAACGCAGCCGCGACGATCACACCGTGTACCTGCACCCCGACCTGGTCGTGGAGATCGAACTCGACGGCGTCCAGGTCAGCACGCGCTACCCCGGCGGCCTCGCGCTGCGATTCGCGCGGGTCCTGCGCTACCGCCCCGACAAGACGGCCGCCGACGCCGACACCATCGACGCCGTGCGGGCCCTGCTGCCGCGCTGACGACGCCTGCTCGACCTGCGGGGCGAACGTGTGCACGGTAACCTCCCCGGCACAAGTAGGACGCCGCGCTGTGAGGGGGTCGGCTGATGACGTTCGTTTCCCGCTTCGTGCCCTCGTGCGCCGCCCCGGCGGTGACGTTCGTCGAGGGCATGTTCAGCAAAGTTGCCTCGGCCGCCGAGGGACCGGTCCGCGTCGCGGTGTGTGCCGTGACCGTGCCGATCGAGGTCGCGAAGACGTCGTTCCACATCCTGCGGCTCACCGAGGAACTGCTCGAGGAGGTCGTCTTCCTGCTGCGGACGATGCGTCCGGTGGTCGAGGCGGTGAGCACCACCCAGCAGTCCGATAATTTCGACACGGTCTTCCGGACCCTCGAACAGATCCAGCAGTCGGCCGACGCGATTGCCCGCACCCCGATCGGTGTCGTCCGGAGCGTGTTCGCGCCGGCCCGTCCGTCGCCCGAGCAGGTCGACCATCACCCCACGATCATCGACGCCGAGCCGCCGCCGCCCTCGGGTCTGGTGGTCCGGATCGCGTCCGTCACGGTGACGGCGCCGAGCATCACGTTCGGCAGGCCGAATCGCTGACAGCGGTCAACGTCCGGGGAAGAAGTCCGCGCTCTGCACGTAGTCCATTGCGGCGGTGAAGGCCGGGTCGCTCAGGCGCCTGGTCATTTCCGCCTCGTCGACGTCCTCGATGTGGGTCTGGACCCACCAGAGGTTGCCGAACGGGTCGCGGACGCGGCCGACGACGTCGCCCCAGAACAGGTGCGTCGCCTGTGTGACCAGAGTGCCGCCGGCGGCGACGGCCTGCGCGAGCACGGCCTCCGCGTCCTCGACGTACAGGCGGAGGAACCCGGGTGTCGGCGGCCAGTCGGGTCGCGCGTCGAACATCATCACCACGGCGTTCCCGATCCTCACCTCGGCGTGCCCGATGGTGCCGTCCTCGCCCACCATCCGGCCGAGTTCCTCGCCGTCGAACGCGGCCTTCACGTAGTCGATCAGCGCGGCGGTGTCGCGGGAGATGATCCACGGCGTGACGGTGGTGTAGCCCTCGGGAATCGGATCGACTGTCATGCGGTCCTCCTGCGTCGGCGACTCGGATGCACCCACCGTAAAACCGATAGCGGTCAGCTTTGGTCCGCATTTGATCACCCGGATACGCTCGTATCGTGTCCGAACACATCCTCGTCACCGGCGGATCCCGCGGCATCGGCGCCGCGGTGGTGCGCCTCGCCGTCCATCGCGGCTATGAGGTGACGTTCACCTTCCAGAACGACGACGAGGCCGCCGAGCAACTCGTCCACCACTGCGGCGTCCGCGCCACCGCGGTGCGGGCAGACGTGCGCGACGCGGATGAGGCCGTCGCCGTCGTCGATGCGGCCGACCAACGCGGTCAGCTGGTCGCCTTGGTCAACAACGCGGGGACCACCGGCCCGCTCGGCACGTTCCTCACCACCCCGGACGAGGTGGTGCGGGAGGTGTTCGACGTCAACGTCTTCGGCGCGATGGCCTACGCCCGCGCGGCGGCCGAGCACTGGGTCCGGCAGGGACGCCCCGGCGTCATCGTCAATCTCAGCTCGATCGCGGCCCGCACCGGCGCCCCGGGCGAATACGTCGGGTACGCGGCCTCCAAGGCGGCTGTGGACAGTTTCACGACGGGACTCGGACGGGAACTGGCGGGCTCGAACATTCGCGTCGTCGGCGTCGCGCCCGGTACGACGGACACCGACATCCACGCCGCTGCCGGCGATCCCGGACGACCCGGACGAGTGGCCGGGAAGGTGCCACTCGGCCGGGTCGCGGAACCCGAGGAGATCGCCGAAGCGGTGCTGTGGGCCCTGTCGCACCAGGCGTCCTACGTCACCGCCACGACCATCGACGTCGCCGGGGGTCTGTGACTACCGCGGCTTTGCGCCGCACCTCGGGACGAGCATCGGCACCCGCCTGCGGTAGCTGCGGTAGTCGTCGCCGAACGTGTCGATCAGGTCGTGCTCCTCGAAACGCACCGCGACCAGGATGAAGCCGGTGGTCCCGACGGCGAACAACAGTCGGCCCCAGGTCATCGTCGGCGCCACCCAGAACGCGATGATGAAACCGGCGTACAGCGGGTGACGGATCACCCGGTACAGCACAGGGGTCCGAAAGTGACTGGGCAGAGCCGCCTTCCCACTCTGGTTGCGCAGCACCTGGCGCACCCCGAACAGATCGAAGTGGTCGATGGCGAACGTCGCTGCCAGCACGAGGGCCCATCCGCCGAGCGACACGGCGTAGATCACGACGCGGACCCAGTCGGTCTCCACGTCCCAGATCCGCTCGGGTAGCGGACGCCATTGCCACATCAGCAGCGCCAGCGCGGCCGTCGCGAACAAGACGTACGTCGAGCGCTCCATCGGCTGGGGGACGATCCTGGTCCAGCGTTTCTTGAACCAGGGCCTGGCCATCACGGAGTGCTGCATGGCGAAGACCGTCAGCAGCGCCACGTCGATGACCACGGCGACCGCGACGGGGGCGTCGGGTCCGTCGTTGATCGTGTGGGCCACCACGAGGCCCTCGACCCATCCGATCGCGTACAGGAACACGATCAGGAACGTGACGTACACGAGCGTTCCGTACACGGTGATCAGTGTTCGGGCGACACCACCTGTGCGGTGTGCCTGCGGTGATTCGACCATCTCGGCCATGCTGTTCTCTCCGATCGCTGGGATTCCCCCGCTGCACCGAAGTCTCCGATCGGGTGGGCGGCGCAACAAGGAACCCTGGGGTGGGACTCGCGGCACCCCGCGACTGTGTCGGATCGGTTGACTAACCTGTGGGCATGCTGCCTGGGGAGTTCCGCCATCTCGACGTGACGTCGATCAAGGCGGTCCTCGGCACCACCACGTACAGCCGCGGCGAGCAGTACGCCCGCGACAACGCGGTCATCCAGATGTCGTGGGATCCGGCGGCCAAGGAGCTGTGGGGCGAGGTGGCGGGAACGGCGAGGGAGCCGTACTCCGCGTCTGCGTTCGTCGTCTCCAGCATTGGCCGCACCGTGTACCGGTACGGGATCTGCACGTGTCCGGTCGGCATGAACTGCAAGCACGTCGCCGCCCTGCTGATCACCGCGATGAAACAGGCGCGGACCGAGGCCCAGGCGCCGGTCGCGCCCACCTGGGAGCGCTCGCTCGGTTCCTTGCTCACCGCTGAACCCTTCGGCGACTCCGGCGGGCGTTCGCCGCTCGCCATCCAGTTCCGGGTCCAGGCGTCGGCCGCCGACGCGGCACCTCAATTGCTGGTGCGGCCCGTCCAGCCGGGCAGCAAGGGCTGGATCGTCGGCGGGCTGGCGTGGAACAAGCTGGGCAGCCAGTTCCAGCATCCCGCCGAGCAGATCCGGGTACTGCACGAGATCCACCTGCTGTCCGTCGGGGGTCTGACCTACCGCCGCCAGAACCACACCGATCTCGACCTCGGCGTCTTTCCCAGCCGCCAGCTGTGGTCGCTACTCGACGAGGCGGCCCGGGTGGGTGTGGAGCTCATCCACTCCTCGAAGCGTCTGGGCGCACTCGCCCCCTACCGCTCGGCGGAGGTCTGCCTCGACGCCACCCGCGACGACACCACCGACGCACTCGTCGTGCGGCCGGTGGTCCACGTCGACGGCGAGCGCGTCGACGCAGTGACCGTCGGTTTCATCGGCGTCCGCGCTCACGGCCTGTTCTACGTCGACGCGGACGAGCGCATTCACCTCGCGCGACTCGACTCCGTCGTGCCCGGCCCGTTGCAGGATCTGGTGCGCCGCCGCACGCCGATCGAGGTTCCCGCCGCCGAGGAGTCCCGTTTCCTGACGGACTTCCTGCCGAAGCTGCGCAACCTGGCCACGGTGATCTCCTCGGACGGCTCGTTCGTCCCACCCGAGATCTCGGCTCCGACCCTGGTGATGCGGGCGTCGTATCTCCCCGATCACGAGGTCACCGTCGACTGGGAATGGTTGTACACCGTCGGCGACGACGAGCACCGTGCGCCGCTGACGGCCCGGACCCGCGGCGACGAGTACCGGGACGACGCCCGCGAACGCGCACTGCTCGACGAACTCGACATCGCCTGGGACAGATACGGGTTGGGTTCGGCCGGTCCGGAGGCGACGGCGTTGCGCGGACTCGACACGATGCGGTTCACCACCGAGGTCCTGCCGCTGCTCCACGGCAAGTCGGACGTGTCGGTCGACGTCCTGGGCGAGCCGGCCGACTATCGGGAGGCCGGCGATTCCCTGGCCATCGGGGTGTCGGTCACCGCATCCGAGGGCGGCACCGACTGGTTCGATCT
This sequence comes from Rhodococcus wratislaviensis, assembly GCF_900455735.1. Taxonomy (GTDB): domain Bacteria; phylum Actinomycetota; class Actinomycetes; order Mycobacteriales; family Mycobacteriaceae; genus Rhodococcus_F; species Rhodococcus_F wratislaviensis. The sequence continues at coordinate 1,275,058 of NZ_UAUI01000001.1, forward strand.
CGGCGTCACCCTCACCGTGGAGGGCCGGGACGTTCCGTTCGACCAGGTCTTTTCGGCTCTGGCCGCGGGGAAGACCGAACTGTTGCTCCCCGACGGCGCCTACTTCTCCCTCGACAAACCCGAACTCCACACCCTACGGAAGCTGATCGACGAGGCGCGGGCCCTCCGCGACCGCGCGGACGGCACGTTGCGCCTGAGCCGTTTCCAGGCGAGCCTGTGGGAGGAGTTCGCCGCGCTCGGCACCGTCAAACGTCAGGCGACGCAGTGGCGGCAGCAGGTGGACGGCCTGATGTCGCCGACCACCGTCGGGCCCGTGGACGTCCCCAGCACGCTCGACGCCCGGCTGCGCCCGTACCAGCTGGAAGGGTTCCGCTGGCTGGCCTTCCTGTGGGAGCACGGGCTCGGCGGCATCCTCGCCGACGACATGGGGCTCGGCAAGACGCTGCAGGCGCTGGCGTTGATCTGCCATGCGCGGCAGTCGAATCCGGACGCGCCGCCGTTCCTCATCATCGCCCCCACCAGTGTCGTATCGAACTGGGAGTCCGAATCTGCCCGCTTCGCCCCGGGCGCGAACGTCGTCGCGATCTCCGACACCCGCTCGCGCAGGCACGTTCCCCTGGGCGAACTGGTCGAGGGCGCCGACGTCGTCGTCACGTCGTACACCCTGTTCCGCCTGGAGTTCGAGGCCTACGCGGAGGCCGCGTGGTCGGGGCTGATCCTCGACGAGGCACAGTTCACCAAGAACCATCAGTCCAAGATCTACCAGTGCGTCCGCCGGCTCGAGACGCCGTTCAAGCTCGCGATCACCGGCACGCCGATGGAGAACAACCTTATGGAGCTGTGGTCGCTGCTGTCGATCACCGCCCCCGGACTGTTCCCGAACCCGGCCCGGTTCACCGACTACTACCGCAAGCCGATCGAGAAGCAGGGCGACACCGAACTTCTGGCGCAGCTGCGCCGCCGCGTGAAACCGCTGATGCTGCGGCGCACCAAAGAACAAGTGGTGAAGGATCTTCCGGCCAAGCAGGAGCAGGTGCTCGACGTCGAACTGCACCCGCGGCACCGCAAGGTCTACGACACCCACCTGCAGCGTGAGCGGCAGAAGATCCTCGGCCTGCTCGCCGACGTCGACAAGAACCGCTTCACGATCCTGCAGTCGCTGACCCTGCTGCGGCAGCTGAGCCTCGACGCCGGTCTGGTGGACGCCGAGTACCACGACGTCCCGTCCGCCAAGGTGGATGCCCTGCTCGAGCAGCTCGCCGACGTCGTCGCGGGCGGTCACCGGGCGCTGGTGTTCAGCCAGTTCACCGGGTTCCTCGGCAAGATCCGCGACCGGCTCGCGGACGCCGGCATCGCGCACAGCTACCTCGACGGCAGCACCCGGCGTCGCGGCGACGTGCTCCGCGAGTTCAAGGAGGGCGCCGCCCCGGTGTTCCTGATCAGCCTCAAGGCGGGCGGTTTCGGGCTGAACCTCACGGAGGCCGATTACTGCTTCATCCTCGACCCGTGGTGGAACCCGGCGACGGAGGCGCAGGCCGTGGACCGGGCGCATCGCATCGGGCAGACGCGGAACGTGATGGTGTATCGGCTGATCGCAAAGGACACGATCGAAGACAAGGTGATGGCGCTGAAGGCGAAGAAGTCGGCGCTGTTCGCGAGCGTGATGGACGCCGACTCCCTGCTCAGCTCCAGTCTCGACGCCGACGACCTCCGCGGGTTGTTCGAGTAGTCCCCTGAGAATGCCCGCCCACCGGCATCTGGGTAATGTCCGAGCCATGCCTCGTTACACGATTGCCCTGCGGAACAACGCCACGCCGGACGCGCCGGCGTCCGTGAGCCGCCATGTGCCGTTCTACTGCGCGCACGAGGCGGCGGGTGCGGCGTGGAAGCGGGCGCTCGTCGAGGCGTGCGGCGACCTGCTCGACCCGGTCACGCAGACCGCCGTGGTGAATGTCGTCAGCAACTTCGGACGCGAACTGTTCACTGGCGACGCGGACATCGTCGTCACCCTGGACCGGATCGGCAGCACCTCGCTGACCTTCCTGATCACCATCCACCAGGACTGTGTGCAGGCCGCGGAGCTGACCGTCGTACTCGTGCACCTCGATTCGAGCCGGGTGAACTCGGCGCCGTGGTCGCCGGCGCAGATCGCGGCGCTCGAGGCGTTGCGGAGCACTCCGGCCGTCGCCTGACCTCGATCGATCGAAGTTTCAACGACGCCTGATCTGGGCATTTGATGGACATGAGTATCGAAGACGGGCCCGGTGACACGCTGAGCCCCAGCGAGAGCCTGGACTCCGACGACGTGCGCAACAACGACGGCGACGACGTCGTCGATCCGCCCGACGGGTGGAGTGAGGCCGACAAGTTCGGCACCACGGCGCGCGAGGAGCGGGAGGGTGAATCCCTGGACGAGAAGTTGTCCGAGGAAGAGCCCGACGTGATGCTCGAGGAGCAGAGCGAGGTGTCGTTGGCGGATCTCCCCGACGACCAGCTGACCGAGGACGTCGACCGTGTCATCGACGACGAGGACATCGACATTCCGGTGTTCGGAAACAAGCACGCCGACGTGGTCGAGGGCGTCATCGTGCAGGACTCGCGCACCGACCGGGGGCAGATCGACGGGTCCGCGGAGGACGGCGACTCGTTCTTCACCGTCCTGGACTGACAGGGCCCCCGAAACGGGGCCTACACTGGCACTGATCGCACTCGCGACAGCCACCGAAAGGCCCGACATTACGCAATCCTCCGCTCCGCATGACGTCTACTTCGTACCCCCGGAGCAGGAGACCGCGGACGCCGTCGCCCACGCCTCCGCCGCCGCGGCGTCGAGACTGCGCGACCGCGCCGACGTGGTCCGGTTCAAGGGCCGCTTCGCGCTGCCCATCACGCACACCACCCCGCACGAGGCGATGGTCGAGGACCTGCTGTTCGTCCGCGACGTCCTCGACGGCGCCGGGATCGAGTACCTGCTGGTGCGGGGCAACGACGAACGCCCGGTCATCGCGGTCAACTGGGCGCAGCGGAAGGCGTTGCGGGCGGCCCTGGTCGCCGCGTGTGAGGACCGTCCGTTCTACTCCAAGACCGTCGACGCCAAGGGTCCCGCGGTCCTGGTCTCCGACGGCAGCCTGTCCGCGACGTCGAAGGCCCGCATCTTCCGGCTGTTCCGTCCGCGCGTGCACCTGGCGAGCGGCCTGAGTTACGGGGCGTCGACGGGGGTGCAGATCGAGTTGTGGTCGATCAGCGACGACGAGATCGTGCTGCCGATGGAGAATTCCCTGACCCGGCGCGTGGTGCGCTCGGAGGAGGCTGTCCGCGGCACCGTCGAGCGGTTCGGGCGGGTGTGGCCGACCATCGAGAACATGTTCGCCGACCATGCGTCGGACATCAATTTCGACGTCGACCTGGTGTTCTCCTGGGTGGACGGCTCGTCGGCGGAGTTCCAGGCGCAGCGCGCCAAGCGGATGCAGAACTACGTGGTCGGTGAGGGCGACGATTCCGCCGCCCGCTTCCGGCAGATCGACGAGCTCAAGTACGCGCTGCGCTCGGTCCACATGTACGCCCCGTGGATCCGCCGCATCTTCGTGGCCACCGACTCCGACCGTCCGGCGTGGCTCGCCGACGACCCCCGGGTGACGTTCATGCCGAGCGAGGAGTTCTTCGCCGACCCGTCGGTGCTGCCCACCCACAACTCGCAGGCCGTCGAGAGCCAGCTGCACCACATCCCCGGTCTCGCCGAGCATTTCCTGTATTCCAACGACGACATGTTCTTCGGCCGCTCGGTGGGTCCGCAGATGTTCTTCTCCCCCGGCGGCATCACGATGTTCATCGAGGCGACCACCCGAATCGGGTTGGGCCACAACGACGACGAGCGCAGCGGCTTCGAGAACGCCGCCCGCGTGAACCGCCGGCTGCTGCAGGACCGCTTCGGTCTGATGACCACCCGGCACCTCGAACACGCCGCCACCCCGCTCCGCAAGAGCGTGATGGAGGAGATGGAGAAGGAGTTCCCCGACGAGTTCGCCGCCACGGCCGCAAGCACTTTCCGCGCCAGCACCAACATTTCGGTGACGAACTCGCTGTATCACTACTACGCGTTGATGAGTGGTCGCGCGGTGGTGCAGACATCGGCACGGGTGAAGTACGTCGACACCACGATGAAGTCGGGGCTCCGCGACATGGACTCGCTGCTCGCGAAGCGGTCGATGGACTTCTTCTGTCTCAACGACGGCAGCGCACCCGAGATCGACCTGGAGTTGCGCACCAAGAAGGTAACGCAGTTCCTGGAGAACTACTTCCCCATCCCGGCACCGTGGGAGACCGGGATCTGATCAGACGGCGGGAAACGCGTCTTCCGGGCGCTCGCCCTCGTCGTAGACCGTTGCGGGAGAACCGATGAGGAGCGGGTCGGGGGTGCCGACCACCCGCGGGTCCTTGCCGGTGTAGTCAAATTTGTGGAGTACCCAGCGGATCGCCTCGATCCGGGCGCGCTTCTTGTCGTTCGATTTCACGACCGTCCACGGCGCCTGCGGGGTGTCGGTGTAGAAGAGCATCGCCTCTTTGGCCTCGGTGTAGGCGTCCCACTTGTCGAGGCTCGCGAGGTCGGTGGGCGACAGTTTCCACTGCTTGACGGGGTCGGTGCTGCGGGAGACGAACCGGGCGTGCTGTTCCTCCCGGCCCACCGAGAACCAGAACTTGATGATGTGGATGCCCGACTGCACGAGCATCCGCTCGAACTCCGGCGCAGACCGGGTGAACTCCAGGTACTCGTTGGGGGTGCAGTAGCCCATGACGCGTTCGACGCCGGCCCGGTTGTACCAGGAGCGGTCCATCATCACGATCTCCCCGCCGGCGGGCAGGTGCTGCACGTACCGCTGGAAGTACCACTGGGTGCGTTCGCGTTCGGTGGGCTTCTCCAGCGCCACCACCCGCGCACCACGAGGGTTGAGGTGTTCGGTGAACCGCTTGATCGCGCCACCCTTGCCGGCCGCGTCCCGGCCCTCGAAGATGATGACGACCTTCTCGCCGTTCTCCTTCACCCACGCCTGGAACTTCAGCAACTCGATCTGCAGTTTGCGCTTGCGGTTCTCGTACTGCCGCCGCGTCATCTTCTCGTCGTACGGGTACCCGTGCCGCCACGGCTCGTCCGTGTCGTCGATGGCGTGTTTGCGGCCGGACTTGCGCAGCAACTCCCCGATCTCGTCTATCTCCGGTGTCACGTCGATCTGACCGGCACGTGCGAGTTCGAAGGCGTCGGGATCGTGCAATTCGTCCACACAGCAAGACTACCGCCGCGGGGCCTCGCCGTCCGGGCTCATGAGATCGTAAACCCATGAGCATCGACCACATCGTTTCCGCGCTCGAGCCGACGGTCGCGGCCGAGCTCCGGACCGCCCTCGACGCGTCGCCGATCGTCACCCTCGACGGAATGGTGCTGCCCGACCCCGCGCGCGACGCGGTCCTCGAACTGCTCACCCTTCTCGCCGACGGGCAGAGTGTGGCACTCGGCGCGGTCGCGGACCTGCTCACCACGTCCCAGGCCGCGGAGATCCTCGGCGTCTCCGACACCTACGTGCGCCGGCTCGCCGACTCCGGCGCCCTGCCCATCGAGATGCGCGGCACCCACCGCCGGTTCCGGCTCTCCGACGTCATGGCGTACCGGGAGAAGTTCCCGCGCAGGGGCTGACTACACCCGGACCCGCGTGACGGCCTGCTCCCCGATGTCCGGGATCCGCACACCCTCGGCCGCGAGCCGCTGCTCGGTTTCCTCGGCGGTGACGTATTCGCCGACGGTGTCGTAGCTGCCCATCGGGACCACCGAATGCACGATCGTCTCCGGGTACACGTGGACGAGGTTGTAGCCCTGGGCGCCGTCGCGTCCGCGCAGCGCCCCGGCCGGGACGTTGAGGTCCTGGGTGTAGCAGGTGGCCGACGCGACGGAGACGGGGATGCCCGCGAACGTCGCCGTCGTCGAGTAGTGCAGATGTCCCGCGAGGATCGACCGGACGTCGCTGCCGCGCAGCACGTCGGCGAGGCGCGGCTGATCGCGCAGTTCCACCAGCACCGCCAGGTCGAGCACGCACGGCACCGGCGGGTGGTGCAGCGCCAGGATGGTCCCGTGGGGTGCCGGAACCGCGAGCTGCTGTGCCAGCCAGAGCAATTGGCTCTCAGAGATCTCCCCGTGGTGATGCCCGGGCACCGTCGTGTCGAGGGTGACGATGCGCAGTCCGTCGACGTCGTAGACGTGGTCGATCGGCTCGTACGACGGTTCCTGCCCGAGCAGTTCCGTCCGGAAGTGGCCGCGGTCGTCGTGGTTGCCCATCGCCCAGATCACCTGCGCGCCGAGCGACGCCGCGACCGGTTCGACGATCGCCCGTAACTTCTCGTAGGCGCCCGGCTGACCGCGGTCGGTGAGATCGCCGGTGAACACCAGGGCGTCCGGGCGGGCGTGCGACGACTCGATCTCGGTGAAGATCTGCCGCAGGGTGGCCTCGCTGTCGACGGCCCCGTACAGCAGGTCGTCGTCGACGAGATGGGTGTCGCTGAGGTGCAGCACGAAATGTGACGGTCGCGGATACTCGGCCGTCCGTATGTCGGCTGCCTCGGTGCCGCTCATCGGTCTCTCGCTTCCGCTCGCCCCGACGGGGGCAGGTGCCCGGGTGGACGCCACTGTGTGTCCACCCTAGCCAAGCGCACTCCGGTCACCTCCCGGGGCACGCGCGGTGGCCGGACGGTGAACGGTGCGGCACGACGTCAGTTTCGTGCGTGGTGCGGTGCGCGCGCCTCCGGGCCGGCGGGCGGGATCATCGCGGCGAGGTTGGCCTGGGCCTCGAACCGGGCCCGCTCGTCGCCGTCGTCCGTCGCTGCCGCGTCCTTGGCCGCGGTGAGGAACGGGCGGACCAGGTCGAGGGGCATCGGGAAGACGACGGTGGAGTTGTTCTCGCCGCCCATCGCGCTCAGGGTCTGCAGGTAGCGCAGCTGCAGGGTGGTGGGGTTGCGGCTGATGACGTCGGCGGCCTCGACGAGTTTCGCGGAGGCCTGGAACTCGGCTTCGGCGTTGATGATCTTGGCGCGGCGCTCGCGCTCCGCCTCGGCCTGCCGGGCGATGGCCCGTTGCATGTTAGCGGGGATCTCGACGTCCTTGATCTCGACGGTGGTGACCTTCACACCCCACGGCTCGGTCTGCTGATCGATGACCTTCTGCAGGTCTTCGTTGAGGCGTTCCCGCTCGCCCAGCAGCGCGTCGAGGTCGGCCTTGCCGAGGATCGAGCGCAGGGTGGTCTGGGCGATCTGCAGGGTGGCGGCCAGGAAGTCCTCGACCTCGACGATCGCGCGGTCGGCGTCGACCACCCGGAAGTAGGCGACGGCGGTGACCTTGGCAGGCACGTTGTCGTGGGTGATCACTTCCTGGACGGGGATCTTCAGGGTCACGGTCCGCAGGCTGACCCGTTCCATCCGGTCGATCGCCGGGATCAGCAGCACGAGGCCCGGGCCCTTCAGGTCGACCAGCCGGCCCAGCCGGAACACGACGGCCCGCTCGTACTCGCGCAGCACCCGGATCGAGCTGCTCGCGAGGACGGCGAGGAGGGTGATGACGACGCACAGGATGACGATGATGGTAGTCATATCTCGAGCTCCCAGGGTTCGCGGCGGCGCACGGTGAGGGTGAGTCCGCGGATCTGCTCGACGATGACGGAGTCGCCGGCGGTCGGTGTCTCGTCGTCCCCGAACAGTGTTTGCGCCTTCCACAGGCTTCCGGCGGCCTCGACCTGACCTTGCCGTCCCTTCCAGTTGCGGACGGTGGCGTCGGATCCGATGAGGGATTGCATTCCGGTGCGCACGGGCGCGTGTCCGGCGGCGAGCGCCTTCCGGCCGCCGACCACGGCGAGTCCCACACCGACCACCGCGACTCCGGCGGCCGCCGGGATGGCGATCATCTGCGCGGTGTCGCTGGACGTGAACAGCAGCCATACCCCGGCCCCGACGAACAGTGCCCCGAGCCCGCCGAGCACACCCGCGGTCGGTGCGTGTGCCTCGACGACGATCAACAGCACACCCAGGACCAGCGCCAGCACGCCCAACGCGGTCATCTCGCATCACCCACGATCACGCTTCGCGAGGACCCGGTCGCACTCGCATAGCCACTCGGCGATCGAGCCCTCAGTTCAACGGTAAGCGCAGGTCGACGGCAATGCCACCGGCAATTTCCGGCGGGGTACCGTTCAACGAATGACGAACGTAGATCACGGAGATCCCGGTGATGCCCCAACCGTGCCGCCGCCGTTGGAGGAGGTCGCCAACCCGGCCCGCCCGTCCGCTGCAGAGGAGGCCCGGACGGTCGCGGCCACGACCAATGTGGGCACCCTCGCGAGCCTGACCAGGGACGGCGACCCGTGGGCGTCGTTCGTCACCTACGGTCTGCTCGACGGCTCGCCCGTGCTGTGCGTGTCGCAGATGGCCGAGCACGGCCGCAACCTCGCGCACGACCCCCGCGCCAGCATCGCGATCGTCGCGCCGAACCCGCCCGCCGATCCGCTGGCCAGCACCCGCATCACCCTCGCCGGGTACGTCTACCGCCCGGAAGGCGACGAACTCGCCGCCGCGCGGGAGGCGCACCTGGCCGCCGTCCCGGCGGCGCACGTCTACATCGACTTCAGCGACTTCTCGCTCTGGGTGCTGCGGGTGCAGCGTGTGCGGTGGGTCGGCGGCTACGGGCGGATGGATTCGGCGACCGAAGAGTCCTACGCCGCCGCGACAGCAGACCCCGTCACCCCGCATGCCGGCCGGGCGATCGAGCACCTCAACGCCGACCACGCGGACGCCCTGCGCGCGATGGCCCAGGCGCTCGGAGGTTTCCCCGATGCTAAAACGGTCACCTGCGAGGGAGCCGACCGCTACGGACTGGACCTGCGCGTCACCACCCCCCGCGGCGTCGCCGTGACCCGCGTCGGATACGCAGAGCCACTCGACTCGGCCGACCAGTTACGTGCGGCGACAGTCGCATTGACAGAACAGGCCCGGGCGCTGACCGGTCGGTGAGCACGCGCCCGCTGCGACCGGGCTGAACGGTTCGGTCGCGGCGGCGCCCTTCCCGGGTGGTGATCAGGTTCCCTCCTGGGGTCAATACCGCCAATCGCGCGTGCCCGGCAAGCTTCTTGTTGTCAGCAAAACCCCCTCTCAACAAGGAGATTCGCATGTCGAACACCATCAAGCGCACGGTGGCCGCTCTCGCCTTCTCGGGCTTCGCTCTCGTCGCCGGGTCGGGTGTAATCCTCCCTACTACGACCCCCTTCGGGCCGAACTCGCCAGGTTGAGCGGGCCAGTCTCACGCTCGCGGCTCGATTCAGAAAGCCTCCTTGTCGGTGGGGCCTTCCTCGACGACGTTCAGCAGGGATCCGATGTGTGAACCACCCTGAAAGTTCCAGGGTCTGCCGGAACCTGCAGCGGCCCAATATTCTCATCTGTGCCCACAAACCGGTCAGCGAGCACAGGATTCCCTATACGCCCGATCGCCCATGTCGGCACCCAGGTGCCGTCTTTCAACGTGCAAGTTGCTTTCACGGCAGGGCTCTCAGAAGCGATGTTGCCTGAGCGAATCTCTGCCGCTGGCTGTATCGCGATAATTATCCCAGTGAGAACGGCGCACACAACATTCGCAGTCATAACCAGTGAGAAGAGATCACGGGACCACCTGTCCAGCCGCGGTGCCAACACCCAGATCGACACACAAAGACTGCACTACCGAGGACTACCGCAACCAGTGGGACGGCGTGAAATGCGGCCTCGGTCCAGCTGACCTTCAGCGCCAGGTCCGTAGCGCCGAGTTCATTATAGAAGGCGAGGGTCGGCAATCTCAGCAGCAAGCCCCCCACGCCGACGACCATGAGGACCTGGATCCCACGCACCACCGCACTGCGGACAACTACGCGCCTACGCGACCGGAGGATGTCGCTTAGTACGAACCATACGAGGACGATGACCAGGACAGCGGGGATTCCCACTAGACTTGGGGTGCTCCGCACCAACTGGAACAAGAGATAGACAAATACTCCGCTGAAACCGATGAGCACAAATCGCAAAACCGTCATGACCGTGCGACTCAGCCGGCTCAGGGCTTTCGACCGCCGACTGCCGAGGATTTCCACCACGTCGGGATTGGTGGTGTCGGACCATTTTGAACAGCTGTACGGAGACCAGTGTGAAGGAAGAATTCCGATGAACTTTCTCGGCTCAACGATGACTCGTGTGCTGATCTGAAGCGCCGCAAAATTGACAACGACGAAGATGAACATGCTGATAAATAGGCCGGGAATTAGCCAAGCATTCAGCGCGTCAGCGGGATTGAATCGCGGGGTGAACACTCCCAAGACCGTCGCTAGCAGTGAGACCACGAAACCCCAAAGCAGAAAACTTCTCCGCAGGACCGGCGAATCACCGTCTGTCGAGCCACCGAGCAACCAACGCTCGAGCCGCGATGAAAGGTGCCCCACCAACCAATTGTCGATGGCCCCGTACACGTTGTGCCCCAGCCGAACCGTCCAGCGCGACGAATCAACAGGACGCTCTTCAGTAGCGGGAACGCAGCGGTCATCCTGTGTCGGATTGGAGTTCTCGCCTACGTCACCGTTGCCGGGGAAACTGGCTGGGTATCTGACTTCACTGAACCGATCGGCCTGCATTCCTCCGATAACGAGACCATCCTTCGGGAGAACTACGGGTCGCATCACGGGACTTGGGTACTGAATTGGCGCAAGCGCCACAGCATTGATCCGGGCGGTGCAACACGCGTCCGTCAGCCGCTGGTTCACCTTGTTTACAAGCTCAACCTCTGTTTGAGCGCTGATTGTCCCCCTTACATCGCGAACAAAAGAGAGATGTCCATCGACGTTGTCGAGGCGGACCAAGCTGCAGCTGCGCCAACCGAGGTCCTCCAATACTGTACTTGCCGAATCAAGTTCAGCTTCAACACCGGAGACTTCGATGTAGCACCGAACCCGAGATAGCGCCCAGTTGAAAACATAGCTACCTAGAAACGAAACGCGGTTTGTAAGCACAACTCCCCCTGCTACCGTCCGGTATAACGGACTGAACCTCCCGCAATCACCATCCGCAGCATGATAGGTGATTGGTACGACAGAGATAGGGCACGACGGTCTCCCGGCCTACCCTCAACGGAAACGCCCCGCCAGCGTCCACGAATTGCTATCGCAGGGAACAACGATCTCGAACGCCTCCCAGGCACTACCGCTCGACCCTAAGACGCCCCGGTGCTACGTCTGCGCCGCCGATGTCCAAGACCTCGGCCAACTACGAGGACCGGCCACAGCCTGCTCAACGCAGTACGCACCCACCTGCCTTAACACGACGCCGGAGGTAGGTCGACGTGACCGTCCTCGCGCGCGAGGTCACCAAACCTTGGCTACCGCGGCAGCTAAAGTGGGTATGTCGATTCCTACAGCCACGGCGCGCGGCCCCGCGTTCACCCACCACCGGCCAGCTCGTCTGGGAATACGCCGAGATCGTGGTTGATCGGGGCGACCACGAGCTGAACGCCCGGCTCGGCCACACCCAGCGAAAAGGATCACTCGGACTGCAGTCGCTTACCGCAGGCTTGGTCCGAGATCTCGATGCTGTCACCGCGGGGGCTGACACTGCCGCACAGTTCCGGCGCTGGCGTGGGACACCACAGTAGATAACGGGCGAGCCAACTTCGGCATACTCCGCACACGCGTCACAGACTCCGAATACTCAAGCGCCTCGTAGTAATCACGAGAATTGCGCGACATCCAAGTCAACATCGCCATTGCCATCACCTGGATCACCCCGCCTCGCCGGCGCCCACGCCTGGATCGACTGCCACATCGACCTCGTCCAACCCGTCGGCGACCACGACCTCGTCCTCGAACTCGGCGCCACCGACACCCCCGACCCGCTGCTCCTCTACACCTCCACCTTCCATCAGCTCACCCCTGCGAGCCCCGCATGAACGCTGTCGACCAATGCCTCGAACAGCTGCGCGCCGGGAAACCGGTCCTTCCCCACGTGCGCGATCGTGGCACTCGTGACGATTTCCTCTTTGACGCATCGGCTTCCACGAGAAGTTGACGGTGGTGAGGTCGACCGCATCGGCACGGTCACGCTGCGGCCCGGAATACCGGAGGGGTCGCGTCGCATATCCGCACGACTTCGCGCCTTCATCCGGACGGCGTGGACCCACGACGACGTCACCTTCAACCGCGCTGAACTCGACGCGGAAGACCTGGACGGCTTCCTGTTCGGCACAGATCGAACTGCGCTTCGGTCCCTGATGGAGCCATTTGCGTGACCTCCAGGACGACCTCTGCTTCTACTGTGACAGGCGGATGGCCTGCAACGCATATCTATAACGTCGTGGCGTGGTCGATTATCCCGATCGACGGTGTCGCGAACCTGGTGGCGGCCGACAGCCGACGCAACCTCGATATGTCTGCGAGCATCCCTGTTCGTGAGCACGTAGCAGAGATTGAGCAAACGCCAGGTCCTCGGGACGCCACCCCTCGTCCATCAACGAGTCGATCTGGTCGTCGGCCACTGTCAGCGCATCCTCCGCCGCGCAGGGCACGAAGAGTACCTCCGGGCCTTCCCCACCGAGCAGACGCATCCGCTGGCCGACCAACGGCGTGAACGAGTCCGCGATCTGACGGGTATTGCGCAGATTGTGGTCGAGCACCAACGGGACCAATTGAATCGGCGGAACACCCTGCCGGTCGAACACCCGCTGCCCCTCGTCGCTGAACACATATATGCCGCCGGCTTCCTCGTCGCGCAGCGCCGCCAGCAACGGCCCCCACCAGTCATCGGCGAAGTCCTGCGCCTCGTCCACGACCACCGCGTCGAACCGGTCCCGCAAGGGCAGCTCCGACGCCAACTCCGCCATGTGCCGCGGAAGGTCGTGTTCCCAGAACTGCACGGTGTCGGTGTTGCGGATGCTTTCGTCCGGGCCCTCCGGCGCTCCCCACCGCTGACCGAGCGCATGGAACTCCCCGACGTACGCGGGACGCTCCTTGTACGACCAGGTTGCGGTCAACCGCTCGAGATACGACGCCAAACCATGCGAGTAACAGATGAGTGCCACCCCTGCCCCTGCTTCGCCAACCGTCGCGCCTTCTCGACCGCCAGGAACGTCTTGCCGCTTCCGGCGCCGCCCCGCACCTCGACACGGTGCAACAGCCGGATCGCGTCGAGAATCACCGACTGCTGGGCGGTGAGTGCGTCAGCAGCGTCTTCGTTCGCGATCGCCCTCGCGACCACGTCACGATGCGGCAGCCCCCGCCCGGAGAGGACCGTCGTGAGCTGATCGACCCCGTCCGCGGGCAGCGCCGGGCGGTCCAGCTGTTGACCGGACAGCACCTTCTGCAATCGCGACACCACCTCATCGAGGTTGCTGCGATCAATCACTTTCCAGCGCGGGCATTCCGGCAGGGCGAAGTCGTCGGCGATCTCCACGTTGGGCAAGACCACCACGTGGTCCCATCGCAGCCGCCCGTGACTCCAGCGCGGGTCGGCCTCCACGTAGCTCCGTAGGGCATAAAGCGCGTCGCGTGCTTGCCGGACCGGGTTGATGACCGCTGGTCCTTTTCGCTGCTGTTGGTACCAATCGGTGCCGTCGTGCCAGATCTGCCCACCCTTCACCTCCAGGCAGACGATCCCGTACCCCTCGAGCGCGACCACGAAGTCGATCTCATGGTCCTTGAGCCTGTCGGTGACCCGTTGGTTTGCCACCACGAGATCTCCGTCACCGAGCTGACCGAGCAATGCATTCCACACCGATTCCTCGGAACCATTCACCAGACGCGGATTCTCGGGAATTCGGATCACCATGCGGATACTTTCGCACGACGGCCTCGATCGAGCGCGGCGATCCCCGGCTGACCTCCACCTTCAGTAGTAGTTTGGCGATGTGGATACCAAGTGGCAGGACTCCAAGGCCGTGTCGTCGATGCTCGACGACTGGGAGACGTGGGCGATCGTCGGGCTCTCCGGCAACCCCGACCGAACGGCGTTTCGGATCGCGGAGCTGTTGCAGCGCCGAGGAAAGCGCATCGTCCCGATTCATCCTGACGCCCCGACGGTGCTCGGCGAGCAGGGTTACCCCACTCTCGCGGATGTGCCGTTCCCGATCGACGTCGTCGACGTCTTCCGCCAGTCGGAGGCTGCCGGAGAGTTCGCGGACCAGGCCGTCGAGGTGGGGGCGAAAGGCGTCTGGTTCCAACTGGGAGTCATCGACGAGGCCGCCTTCCAGCGAACGACCGCGAAGGGCGTCGCCATGGTGATGGACACGTGCCCGGCAATCGAGTGGAGTGCACGGGAATCAGCGTGAGCATGGTCGGGCCGACTGCGTCCCGGACGACTACCGCTACCCTGGACCGAAATCGTGCAAATCGGACAACGGTCTGATGCGCGCCGCTCAGTCAATCGGAAGGTTCCCACCTGTGGCCATCGACTACACCCGACGCCCCTCCACTCCTGCCGCACCGCAGGGCGGAGTCAATCTGAGCAAAGTGACCTTGTCGAAGGCTGCGCCTTCCGTCAGCCTCACGAAGTCGGGTGAGCGGCAGGGCGCGATGCGGGTCAACCTCAACTGGTCGACGGGCGCGGCGCCGCAGCCGAAGAAGGCCGGCTTTTTCGCGAAGCTCGCGGCCGCCGCGGGCGGCAACAACGGCATCGACCTGGACCTCGGCTGCTTGTACGAACTGGCCGACGGGTCGAAGGGTGTGGTCCAGGCACTCGGCAACAGTTTCGGATCGCTGCAGGACCCGCCATTCGTCAAGCTCGACGCCGACGACCGCACCGGCACCGTGACCGGGGGCGAGAACATGCACATCAACCTCGACCGACCGGAGATGTTCAAGCGGATCCTCATCTTCGCGATGATCTACGACGGCGCACCCAACTGGGCAGCCGTGGACGGTGTCGTCACCCTTTACCCCACCAGCGGCCCCGAGGTGGAGGTACGACTGGACTCGTCGAACAGCTCCGCTCGCATCTGCGCCATCGCGATGCTGCAGAACACCGGACAAGGCATCACCGTCACCCGCGAGGTGAAGTACGTCGAGGGCAGCCAGGCCGATCTCGACAAGACCTACAGCTGGGGCATGAAGTGGGCAGCCGGCCGTAAGTAGCAGAGACGGCGGTCGCGAAACCACATCCGCGACAGTGACGGCGGCGGAGCGGTTTCCGGTATGCCCGGTCCCCCTCCGCCAAGGGAATGCTGGGACCAGGCATTGCACCGAAAGGACCCTCAATACGCACACAGAATAACCTGTTGCCCCACGCATGATTTCCATCCCGAGGGCGCTAGCGCTGCGCGTTTGGGTCCGCCGCTCGAGCCACCCGTAAATCCGTCAACTGATTCGAGTACCTGAGCATGGTCGCTCAACTAGTTGGGCTCGTCATCAAGATTGCATCCTCAGTTGTCGACGCCGCTCGATGCGTTGTTGACGATTCCGATCGTGGCAGGGCTTGGTCACATAGCGCGTGCGCCGTCACGCCCCAGGGCACTAACGTCAGAACTATGTTCAGTACCGAGATCGAGGTGCGCACCGGCGCTGAGCCGGTGGTGCACGACCTGACCCGTGAGATCGAGAAGTTCCTCGCCTCAGCAGGCGCCGGTGACGGCCTGCTGCATGCGTGGGTGCCGCACGCCACTGCGGGACTCGTCGTCATCGAGACCGGTGCGGGAAGCGACGACGACCTTCTGCGGGCGATCGACGAAGTGCTTCCGCGCGACGACCGGTGGATCCATCGCCACGGCAGCCATGGGCACGGGCGCGACCACGTGCTGCCGGCGTTCCTGCCGCCCTACGCGTCCGTGCCCGTCTTCGACGGGGCACTCGCGACGGGCACTTGGCAATCCGTGTGTCTCGTCGACACCAATGTCGACAACCCGGTGCGGCACGTCCGGTTCAGCTTCCTGCAGGGCTGAACCGGCGCCGGCGGACCGTCTCCGATCAGGCCTGCGCGAGTCCCCTTGCCAAGGAATAGATTTCGGGGAGACTCGCCGTCTCGTCGGTGGACGATTGGTCGACCCACGTTTCCAACGCCGCCCGGAGTACGGCGATCGACACATCGACCGCCAGTCGAATCTGCAAGTCGGCGCAGTCGAACCTCGTCGACACCACATCGACAAGTGCCGCGGTCCGACGCACGCTCTCGCGCGCCAGCTCGGCCCGCAGCGCCGGCTCCTTCTTGATGAGTCGGTTCACCCGCAGCAATCGCCGACAGGCGATCGACGAACTGTCCGAGTACATCGTCAGAGCAGCAGCGAATGCCGTTTCCAGCGCGAGCCTCGGTGAGACCTCCGAGTCGAGCTGGTCGAGTCCTCCGGCCAGGACCGCCTCGAAGGCCCAGTGATCCCGGAGCGCCGCCTCTTCCTTGGTAGCGAAATATCGGAAAAAGGTTCGCTGCGACACTCCCGCAGCCTGCGCGATCTCGCCGACGGTCGTGCCCTCGACACCCTTGTGTTCGAACAGCGTGAGTGCGGTCTCGCTGATCTCGACATTCGTCTGCTCGCGTCGCCGCTCCCGCAGCCCCAACGGGCCGGCGGGCAGGTCAGGCGACACGGAGAACGCTTCGACTCTGGTCATCAACGGCCTTCGCAATCGGTAGGAGCACCCACCAGAGATCGTTCATATCTGGTCAGCAGTTGTCAAGATGGCAGCGTGTGCCATAATGTATGTGAAGGGTAGGTAATCTATGAATCTCAATATCGGTGATATCTTTCTGTACCCGCACCATGGGTCCGTGACAGTCACAAAGCTCACGACCCGGATGTTCAACGATTTGCCCACCGAATACGTACAGTTCGAAGTCGCCCAGAACGGGCTGTCCATCGAGATCCCGGTAGCGAAAGCCGAATCCATCGGCGTCCGGAATGCGATCAACAACGACGAAGTCGGTCGCGTCTTCGACATCTTGCGTGGTCCGACGGTCGACGACCCGTCGAACTGGTCCAGGCGGTTCAAGGCCAACCAGGAAAAGCTGACCGTGGGCGGAATCTTCACGGTGAGTGAAGTCATCCGCGATCTGATGACGCGTGCGCAGGTCAAGCCGCTGTCGGCCGGCGAGAAGCGGCAGCTCGAGCACGCAATGCAGCTCGTCATTTCCGAACTCGTCCTCGCGATGAAGTCCGACCCTGACGAGACTCGGCGCCGCATCGAGGCGATCTACGAACCCGCGTCTGCCTCTACGGCGGCGGTTGTCGCAGTCTGAAAACACAATCGGCAACGGCCCCGAACCAAAGTTCGGGGCCGCTGCCGATTTCGTGCGCGGGAGTCGAGATCAGCTGCTGCCGAAGAGGTTTCCGAGTGACCCTGTTCCGGATCCGGCACCGTACCTGATGACTACCGACGAAACAGCATCCGCCCCAGCTGCGCTGAAGGTTCCGCCGGGCGCATAGGACGATCCCCCACCGCCTCCGCCACCACCGTAGTTCTCGGCGCCACCTCCGCCGCCGAACCAGCCTCCGCCGCCACCGCCGCCCGTGCCTGCACCGGCACCACCGACACCGGCCTCACCCGGCGAACCATGCGGGTCGGTGCCACCGTTGCCTCCGAGGCCACCAGCGACGTCCGTGGCGCCGCCTCCGCCGCCTCCCCCGCCGCCGGCTTGGCCGGCGGGTCCGGTCGGGGCCAGATTGCCTGCGCCGCCGATGTAGGTGTCACCGGCACCGCCTCCGCCCGCGGCGACGATCTGACGATCCGCCAGCGCACCCGTCCCGGTGCGAACGTCGGAGGCACCGCCACCGCCACTTGCGCCGGTGCCGCCGGCTCCACCGCCGTTGTATCCGGCTTGGCCGTCGCCGTCGCCACCGTTGCCGCCGACCTGGATATACAGCGCGTCACCCGCGGCGACCGTCAGCTGCCCGGTTGCGACGGCCGCGGCGCCGCCGAGGACAGTTTCACTGTTTCCACCACGTCCGCCCGTTGCCGTCACGGCCAAGCTGGTGATGCCCTCGGGAACCGTGAACGACTGCGCACTGCCGGTGAACGTGAACGTGCAGGTCACCTGGGTGCCGACGCCTTGCACACAGCCGGCAGGCAACGCCGCCGGCGCTGCAACCGCCACGCTGGGGGCAAGCAGTCCCGAGGCACCCACTACGGCGAGGCCACACATTCCGGTCGTGTACCACCGGCGGCGTGATCGAACGAGGGTTGTGGTCAAAGCAGTCTCCTGTCGCAACGCGAGCATGTTGAAAGCTGGTCCGAGTGGAGCATTCCATAGCGTCCGGCATCCAGTGGGTCTTCCGGTCTCCCGGTCGGATTTCGCACGAAAACACCTGGTCACGGGCCATGTCGTTCCGCTAATCGGGACCCGCGGTATCGCAAACCGCGGCGAAAGGTCAGTATGAAGGTAAGTAGAACTAATTTGTTCCTCTAGGCAACGAGGTATGCATATGAACGACGCAGCGCCCATCGGTGACGGGATCTTCCAGATTCCGGTCCCGATCACCGACAATCCCCTCGGTCACACGCTGGTGTACGCGATGGAATCCCCCGGCGGTCTGATCCTCGTCGACGCCGGCTGGGACGACGACAATGCCTGGAACGGCCTCACCTCCGGTCTCGAGGCCATCGGGCACTCGGTCAAGGATGTGGAAGGCGTCGTACTCACCCACTTCCACCCCGACCACACCGGTCTGTGCGGTCGCGTCCGGGAGGCCTCCGGTGCGTGGATCGCGATGCACGAATCCGATCACGGAATGTTCGAGCACATGTCGACCGGTCACGGGCCCGCGTGGTTGGACTTCCAGAAGGAGAACATGACGCGGGCCGGCGCCGCCCCGGCAGACCTGGAGGCATTCGAGAAGTCCGCGTCCGGGAAGCCGCCTGCGGGTCCCGACTCGGCCCCCGACCGCGTTCTCGTCGACGACGAGCTCATTGCGCTCGCCGGTCGTAACCTGCGCGCCGTCTACACCCCGGGCCACACCCCCGGCCACGTCTGCTTCTACCTGGAAGACGCCGACGTGATGTTCACCGGCGACCACGTCCTGCAGAAGACGACGCCGCACGTCGGCAACTTCGTCTACCCGCTCGAAGAACGCGACGCCCTGGCGGAGTTCATGGACTCGCTGCGCCGCGTCCAGACCATGAACATCACCCGGGGCCTCGGTGCCCACGGCATCCCCATCGACGACGTCGCGGGCCGCGCCGGCGAGCTCATCGAGCACCACGAAGAGCGACTCGACCACCTGTACAAGGCTTTCGGCGACGATCAGATCACCGTGTGGCAGGTCGCCGAGCGCATGAAGTGGTACAAGCCGTGGGCCGACATCTCCCCCATGGGCAAGGGGATGGCCCTGTCCGAGGCGGCGGCTCACCTTCGGCACCTCGTCGCCCGGGACCTCGTCGCCCAGGTCCCCGACAGCGAACCCGCCGTCTTCGCCCGCCGCTGACACGTGAGTGGCAAAGCGTGCCCGAGCACACTTTGCCACTCACGTGGGCGGGGTCATCTCCAACCGCACACCGAGGAGTCGCACTTCCCGCTCGTGGTCGAGCCTGTCGACCAATGCCGCGGCCGCATCGGAGATCACGTCCGGATCGAACGTCGGTTCCGGCAGTGGCTTGCTCGTCGTGTGGGTGTCGAACGGGGCGTAGCGCACTTTCAACGCCACTCGCACCGCCATGCGGTTCTCCGCGAGGATGTCCTCCCTGACCCGGTCGGCGAGACGTCGGATCTCCTCGGTGACGGCCTCCTTGCCGGCGAGGTTCTGCTGGAAGGTCGTCTCCCGGCTGTGCGAGCGCGCCACCCAGGGTTCCGCCGAAACCGGAGAAAGATCGATGCCGCGGCCGATCCGCGCGTACCACGGACCCATGTTCGGACCGAGGGTCGCGGCCAACTCCTGATCCGACGCGTCGGCCAACTCTCGCACGGTGCTGATGCCCAGTGCGGCAAGCTTCTTCGCTGTCTTCTTGCCGATCCCCCACAGCGCGTCGGTAGGACGCTCTCCCATTACGGCGAACCAGTTCTCCTCCGTCAGCCGGTAGATGCCCTGCGGTTTGCCGAAGTCCGTCGCGATCTTCGCTCGTAACTTGTTGTCGCCGATGCCGACTGAGCAGTGCAGCCCGGTCGCGTCGAGGACGGCATCGTGGATGGTTCGCGCGAAGGCCTCCGGGTCGTCGGTCTCGACACCGAGAAACGCCTCGTCCCAGCCCATCACCTCGACCACGACGTCCAATTTGCGCAAGGTGTCCATCACGACCGCCGACACCTCGGTGTAGGCCTCGGCGTCGACGGGCAGGAACACCGCGTCGGGAATCTTCCGTGCGGCGATCCGCATCGGCATCCCGGAGCCGACACCGAACTCCCGCGCCTCGTACGACGCCGTCGACACCACCGCGCGCTCGGTGGGATCGCCGCGACCGCCCACGACGACGGGACGTCCCCGCAGCTCAGGGTGCCGCAGCACCTCGACGGCGGCGATGAACTGGTCGAGATCGACATGCAGCACCCACCGGCGACGCGGCGGAGTGCTCATGCAACCAGTGTGCCGGAATCGTCGTATCGGGACCGTCGAATCCTCGAGTTCCGCCGCGGGACAAATCAGAACAAATCGTCGGCGTTTTCAGTCGGTATCAACTCGTCGGGGAACCGATACGAGCATCCGAGTTCACTGGTGGACCGCGTGCCCCAATTGTCCCGGAACCAGGCCACGCAGGTGTTCGCGATGAGGTTCACGTCTCGGCTGAAGAGATAGCCGTCCGTGCAGTCTTCGAAATGGCCGTCGAAATGCCACCTGTCGAGGGTCAGGTGCTCGGCGGAATAGTCGGCGAGCAGCAGGTGCCCGAGCTCGACGCGTGATCGACGGAGCATCAACACACCGTCGGCCAGTACCTGAATCTGCGCGCAGACGACTTCCTCGTCGTCGTCCTCGCTGACATAGCTGTTCGGGCCGATCTCGACGATGAGCGCGACCGGTTGCTCGACCAGCGAACCCGTCAACCACTCGACCATTCCCGCCCACGAAACCTCGGGCACCTCGGTGGAATCGACCATCATCATCACCTTCCCTTGCTCGCGACCGACCATGCCTGGGGAGCGGCGGGCAACTCCCCGTGAGTCGTATCAAAGCAGAAGGATCCGACCTATGTGGGCCGAAATCGTTCTACGCCGACAGGCGTCGTTCACGCGAATGACGTCAATGAAGCCTATTGCGTTGCCTTCTCCCACCACCACGTGACGTAGACCGGATACGTCTGCAGCGGATAGAGGAACGGCACGGCGTCGGCGAGGCTCCCGACCGGGTGGACTACGCCGTCCGGCCCCGCCTGGAGGCATCCGAAGGTGTGCCCGTGAAACGAACTGCACGTGATCGGCTCGGCGGTTCCCCACGGGCTCAGGAGCAGCGCGTGATTGTCATTCGGGTCGAATGCGCCTGCGTCCGTGAGGGTTCGGAAGTAGTCGGTGACATCCCCCGCCGTTACGGGGCTCGGCGACGGCTCAGCCGACGCTCCCGGTGCGACGATGACCATCCCCGTCACAGCCACCGCCGCCGCACCCAATGCTGTCTTCCACCAACTCATACGCCCCTCCTCGCCACACGTTCGATGTGTGGTGAGCATCGGGCGCCGGGTCGGCGACGTTACCGGCCTACATCGACAGCACCATCTGCGCGAAGAGTCGACCCCATTCGGGATCCATGGGCTGGTCGCGCTGCACCCAGCCCTCGACCATTGCGCCGATCAGTTCGAGGAACGTGATCGTGGGACGGCCCATCCAGAACACTTCTTCCCTGCCGACGATCGTCCCGTCGCTGGTCTGCCAGCCGAGGGCGGCGAGTCCCTCGGCGATCACGTCCCTGCGTTCGTCCGACGACGTGCCTGCGGCGAGCGTGAGAAGCACGAGGTATCCGGCCTCCCGCTCGATCTGCTCGGTGCCCAGCGGCAGGCGATCGAGCAGATGACGCCACATCTGTGTCGCGTTGTCCGCCATCGCCGTTCCGAGATTGGTTCGGACGAGTTTTCCCTTGTACTTCCGCACCAGTCCGAGTGTCTTGGCGTACTCCCGGAGCAGGTGGACGGGCCGTTGGTCCGTCTCGCGGTTGCTTGTCGCGGGCCAGTCGTCGAAGCCCGGTAGCTCCTGCCGCATCTCCGCCACCACGGCCGGCGGCAGGTAGCCCGCCTGGGTCAGCGTGATGCCGTCGGATCCGATGCGCTGCAGGAACCATCGCAGGTGCAGCGTCGCCAGTTCCTGGGCCGCGGGTATGTCGCCCCTCCGCTCGGTGAGGCGGGCGTGCTCGAGCAGCGAAAAGACGTGCGGGGCAGCCTGATGGGGGATCCGGCGCAGCAGTTCGGCGAGCTTCGAATCCGTCACCGGCCCGTGGTCACGGATCACGACTTCGATCCGCAGGTTACGGTTCACGGCGTCGACGCCGAACGATTCGGGCGCGAACCCCGGCCCGACCCACGCCCCGGCGTCGTGATGACCGGGGTGCGACGGCGTGGCCAGGACCGTCAGCAGGTCGGCGTATCCGCCCGGTCCGCCGCAATCCTCGGGTGGGCAGGCGCGAGCGCCGGCGAGGCAGGACACCGTCGGTGCCGGCTCGTCGGAGTCGATCCGTTCGAGGACGATCGTATGGTCCCAGCCGTCGCCGAAGTCGTATTGATACGACAGCAGCTCGCCGGGTTCGGCCAGAACCTGATCGAGCCGGACCGCGTCCTCGCACAGCTCGTCGTCCTCGTCGGCGAAGCCCTCGTCGATGCTCTCGCGCATCTCGTACCGCTCCGAGGCGGGCGGCTCGCCGCCGACCCACGAATGCAGGTGGCTGTCCTGCCAGCCCATGACCGTCTGCACGATCGGGTGCAGCTCGTGCAGCCGAAGGTTCGACGGCACGACGAACTGCCGCCAGATGGCCGGCGACACGTCGTCGAGCTCGATCCGCAGGTGGTAGCTCGCGACGTCACGGCGACGCGGCCGTTCCGACGGCCGGACGATCACCGGCACGTCGGGGACGACGGACAGATGTCGGCGTTTACCCGAAGCGGTCATGGCGTCATGGTAGGTGGGAGGCAGCGGTGTCCGGCACAAGTGCTGACGATAGCGTGAGCGCATGTCGGTGTCCGCAGTTCTCGCAGGTCGGTACGAGTTGCGGGGAGTGCTGGGGCGCGGCGGAATGGCCGATGTGCACGACGGATGGGACCTGCGCCTGCAGCGACCGGTCGCGATCAAGGTGCTGCGCCCGGAACTGGCGTCCGCCCCCGACACACGCAGACGGTTCGAGGCGGAGGCCCGGCTGGCCGCCACGTTGAATCACCCGAACGTGGTCGCGGTGCACGACTGCGGCGAGGACGCCGGACTGGCGTTCATCGTGATGGAGCGCCTGCCCGGGCGCACCCTCGCCGACGAGATCGCCGCCGGTCCGCTACCCGACGCGCGGGTGCGGTCGGTCCTCGCCGACGTGCTCGCCGCTGTCGCCGCAGCTCACGGGGCCGGGATCCTGCACCGCGACATCAAACCGGGGAACGTGCTGTTCACCGCCGAGGGCACGGTGAAGGTCACCGACTTCGGTATCGCGAAGAGCGCCGCCTCCGACCACACCGCGACCGGACAGGTGCTGGGCACCGTGGCCTACCTCAGTCCGGATCGCATCCTGGGCACCCCTGCCACGACCGCTGACGACCTCTACGCCGTCGGCGTCGTCGGCTACGAAGCCCTCGCCGGGCACCGGCCGTTCACCGGCGACAACATCCTGTCGCTCGCCCGGGCCATCACCGACGGGGCGCCCCGGCCGCTGCGCGAAACGCGTCCGGACGCCGATCCGCACCTCGTGCACACCATCGAGCGGGCGATGGCTCACGACCCGCAGCAGCGGTACGCCGACGCCCGGGTCATGCGGGACGCCGTCCTCGGAGCACCCGGCGCGCATCCGCCGCCGACGAGAACATTCACACCGACGACGGTCCATGAGCTGCCGCCCGAGTCCCCGCAACCACGGCGGATCGGCCTGATCGTTGCTCTCGTCGCCGCGGTGCTGGTGGCGCTGGTCGTGGCGGCGCTGGCCATCGCGTCGCAGGACCAGGACGGCACGGTCGGTCCCGATGCGAGCACCACCGCCGTCGTTCCCGCCCCGGCGCCCGTCTCCGCCCCGAGCAGTGCCGTCGAGGTCAACCCGGTTGCGCCTCCCCCACCGACCGGCGCCCCGGCACCGAAGACCGGACCTGGAAACAACAACGGCAACAACGGCAACGGAAACAACAAGCCCAAGGACAAGGAGAAGGACGGCAACTGACCTAGTCGGACTGCGCGTCTTCGTCGCCTGCCGCTGCGTGAACCTTGAACAGCACGATCTGTTCGTTGGCGAACGGGATGACCGACGCCGGGCTCGCTCCGGCCGTGCGGGGCAGCAGGTGCACGGGGACGTCCGGTGTGACGCCGAGCACGAAGTCCCGCATGGCATCCCGGGCGGGATCGTCGAGGCCGCCGCCGATCACGACGAGGTCGACGTTTCCGTCCAGGAGTGCCCGCCGGATCAGTTCGCGGTCGTTGGATGCCACGACGTCCCGCCCGAACCGGGTCAGTTCCTCCTTCAACACGTCCAGCGTGGACTGGCGCCTGCCGATGAGGAGGAGCCGGGGTTCGCTCATGCCCGCGCACCCGTTCCGCGGTGCTGATCCACTGCGGCCCGAACGGCGGGCGCGACGTCGGCCGCGAACCTGCGCACCTGGGTGAGGTCGTCGCCGTCGGTGCCGAACACGAACGTGTCCATGCCCGTCTCCACCGCGAGTTCCGTCAGCTGGCTCACCCACTGCTCGGTGGTTCCGTTAAACAATTTGTCCGACGGTGTGTCGCTCACCTGACCGAACACGTTGTAGGCGCGGACGATCGAGCTCGGGTCCCGGCCCGCATCCGTCGTACCCGCATCGATCCTCGCGTGCATGCCGGGCAGGACCTCGGGCGGAAAGTACGAGCTCGACGGGACCCACCCGTCCGCAGACCGTCCCAGCGCACGCAGCAGCCGGGGGCCGCCGACGCCCAGCCAGATCCCGATCCGGTGCGCCGGGACCGGTCCGGGATGCACGCCCGCGAGGCGATAGTGCTCACCCTCGGAATACACGGCACGTTCACCGGACCACATCAGGCGGAGCACCTCGACCGCTTCCTCCAATGCCGTCGCGGCCTGCCTGGGAGTGCGCACGTCACCGCCCATCGCCCCGATCGCCTCCCAGAACGCACCCGCACCCAACGCCAGTTCGAATCGGCCTCCCGACATCACATCGAGGCTGGCCGCAGCCTTCGCCATCACGGCCGGCGGGCGAAGCGGCAGGCACGCGACGTCGGGAAACACGCGCACCCGCTCGGTCCTGGCCAGCAACGTGCCCATCAGCGACCAGCAGTCGAGGAATTTCGCCTGGTAGGGGTGGTCTTGGACGCCGATCAGGTCGAGGCCCGTCTCGTCGGCGAGCGCGGCGACTTCGAACGTGTTGGCCAGCAACTCCACCGACGGAGTGACGAACACCCCGAACTGCAGGACCCTGCCGTAGTCGGTCATGGCGGTCGCGTCCCCTCTCGGATCGCGGAACTCCTTCGATCATCCACCACCTCGACGTCCGGGAACACCCGGCGCGCACTCGGAACGGAGCCGGGCGGCATAGTGGGTTCATGACAGACGACACGAAGAACGGTCCCGCACCCGAGGTCCGGAACGCCCCCGAACTCCACCGATTCGAGGTCCACGTCGACGGTGAACTGGCCGGGTTCACCGAGTACCTCGACGACGAGAATCAACGGATCTTCTTCCACACCGAGATCGGCGAGCAGTTCGGGGGGCGTGGCCTCGCCACCACCCTGATCCGAAGCGCGCTCACCGAGACCGTCGGGGGCGGCAAGCGGATCGTGCCGATCTGCCCGTTCGTCGCCGGTTACCTGAAGAAGCACGACGACTTCGCCGACGACACCGACCCGGTCACCCCGGCCGCGATCCAGGCGGTGCGGCAGTCGCAGGGCTGATCAGGGCGCGCCGTCGACGCCGCGCGCCTCCTCGAGCTGCCGGATGAGGGTGGCGGCGTCGTAGGGGCCGCTGTGCCGGGCGAGGTCCGTGCCCGTCGCGCCGAGGTAGAACGTGGGGGTCACCCGGAAATCGCTCGACTCGGCGTCGAGTTCGTCGTCGTCGATGCGGTGAACGTAGGTGCCCCGGCGGATGTCTTCCTCGAACCGGTCCATGTCGAGCCCCAACTCGGCGGCGTAACCGAAGATCTCGGCCTCGGCGAGGGCGTCGCTGTTGGCGAACAGGTGGTCGTGCATCTCCCAGAACCGGCCCTGCGCGGCGGCCGCTTCGCTCGCCTGGGCGGCGAAACGCGCGTGCGGATGCACGGCGTCGAGTGGGAGATGCCGGAAGACGTAGCGGAGCTCGTCCCCGAAATGCGCCCGCACGTCCCGGATGCTGCCGGTGGCCTTGCTGCAGAACGGGCACTCGAAGTCGCCGTATTCGACGAGGGTGAGCGGCGCATCCACCGGTCCGCGCAGGTGATCGCGTCCGAGGTGGACGGGCCGGAGCAAGGTGAGTCCGGCGACCTCGGTCGGAGGGTGCACCCAGTCCGACAGCCGGAACAGCGCCCACCCGAGGACGGTGGCGATGACGGCCGCCGTCAGGACGCCGACCCGAGCGTCGTTGGCCAGCTCGGGTGAGTCGATGGCCAGGTCGACGATGAACAGCGAGATCGTGAAGCCGATGCCGGCCAGTGCGCTGCCACCGGCGATCTGCGACAGTGTCAGCCCGGGTGGCAGGCTGCCCGGCCGCAGTTTCGCGAACAGGGCCGTGGCCGCGGTGATGCCGACGAGCTTGCCGACTACCAGGCCGAGCACGATGCCCCACGCCAGCGGAGACTGTGCCGCGTCCGCGAGCGTCTGCCCGGTGATGACGACGCCGGCGTTGGCGAGCGCGAAGATCGGGACGACGAGGAACGCCGTGTACGGCTGGTAGAAGCGCAGGAGCCGCTCGTTGACGGACACCGCGCGCAGCACACCGAGCTGGGCGGCGCGAGCGTAGTCGGAGTTCGGTGACTGCCGGAATGCGCGCGTGAGTTCACCTGCCCGCTCCACCTCGCTGCGCCGCGGCGGATACACGGGCAGGATCAGCGCGATCAGCACGCCGACGAGGGTGGGGTGGACACCGGACTCGTAGAACGCGACCCACGTGCCCGCCGCGACGATGAAGTACGCGACGCCACGCCACACCTCGAGCTTGCGCAACTGGATGATCAGAAGCAGTCCGACACAACCGAGGAGCAGCGGTCCGAGCCGGAGGTTGTCGGTGTAGAAGAAGGCGATGATGGCCAGGGCGCCGATGTCGTCGGCGACGGCCAGCGTCAGGATGAACACGCGCAACCGGGCGGGGCATCGGGGTCCGACGAGCGCGAGTGCGCCCAGCACAAACGCCGTGTCCGTGGAGACGACGACGCCCCACGCAGTGGCCTCGTCCCCGGTGGGATTGAGGATCAGGAACAGCACGGCGGGCAGGGCCAGACCCGCGATCGCGGCGAGGAGTGGGACGGCGGCGCGGGCGCGGTCGGTGAGTTCGCCGATCGTCAGCTCACGCTTCACCTCGAGCCCCACGACGAAGAAGAACAGCGTCATCAACCCGTCGTTGACCCAGTGCTTCAGGTCGAGGCTGATGCTGTAGTCGCTGATCTGGATCGTCACCGGGGTGTGCCAGAACGATTCGTACGAATCACCGATGTTGGCCCACACCAACGCCAGGATCGTGGCGACGAGGAGGAAACCGGCCGACAGCTTGTCGTCGTCGGTGTCGTCGCGGATCAGGGCCAACCGCGCCGACAGTCGCCGAAGTGTGGTGGGGCTGCTCTGCTCGACCGTCATCTGGTCCCCGTCAGACGTAGTTCTCGAGTACGAACTTGGTGAATCCCTTGCGGATCAAGCGCACGGCCTGCTTCTGCCCCTGACGCAGCACGGACTTCGGCACCCACACCTTCGGCTCGACCGACATCGTGAGGTGCACCGACGTCCCGCGCGCAGTAGGGGTCAGCCGGTACTCCCCCTCCTGGCACTTCTGCTTCTCGCTCTCGAGGAGCGTCCACGACATCTGCTCGTCCCCGAGCCACTTGTGCTCGGCCAGCTGAGTGTCCGCGACGCCGAGGACGGCGAGCGTCATCCGCACGGTGCGGGGGCGTCCGTCGTCGAATCGGGACTCGACGACCACCTTCTTGTGCACCGCCGACCACTCCGGGATCCGTTCGACATCCGCCAGCGCCGCCATCACCTGGTCCTGGGGCGCCTCGATCTCGAACTCGCCCGATACCGACAACGCCATCGATTGCTCTCCTTCTCGTCGGATCTACATGCCCTACAGTTCGGACGCGTAGCGCTCCAGCATGGCAGCAAGTTCGCCGGGGCGCGCGAGTGCCGCCAGATGGCCCGTGTCGATGACCTCCGGTGCGATGCCCAGCCGCTCCCGGACGATCCGCTGCATGAAGTCGAGCGGGAAGAGCCGATCGCGCCTCCCGGCGACGACCCGCGTCTTCACGTGCGGCCACGCGTCCGCCTGCCACACCGTCTCGAACGGGGTGTTCGACACGACAGGCTCCTCCTGGCTGAACGCCTCCTCGGTGACGTCGTCGGGCACGTCGTGGAAGAACAACGCCCGCAGGTCGTCGGGCGCGTCCGGGTCGCGGCCCTCCAGCACGGCGAACGCCCGTTTCGCCTCCGGCTGTCCGGTGGTCCCCCACCACTGCCCGGGTGTCTCCCCCGGCGCGGGCAGCATGGGTGCCAGGAGAACCAGCAGGTCGACGTCGACCTCGCCGCGCTGACAGACGATCGCCGCGGTGAACGCGGACATGGACTGCGCGACCAGCACGATCGACCCCTCGACGTCCTCGACCGCGTCCACGACGACGTCGGCGAACTCGTACTGCCCCGCCGTGTCGTCGCCGTACGGAAGGTCGACGGCGATCACCGAGTGCCCGCTGCCCTCCAGGATCGGTGCGACGCGGTGCCAGTACCACGAGTCCGAGCCGGCGCCGGGCAGCAGAACGAAGGTTGCGGGCATCTCGACTCATCTCCTGTTTCCGGGACACGAACGGTCGAGTCGAGCCTAAGCGTTACGTGCGCGGCAATGCGCGCCCGAACACACTTTGCCACTCACCTGCGGGTCCTGAAACGGAACAGCTCCGGCCGCCGATACACCCAGTAGATCGGACAAGAAAGTCCGACCGTGCCGGGATCAATCACAATTTTCGAGAACTGAGCTGACATGTTCACCAACCATCTCTTCGGCGGAATGACCGAACAGGAAATCGACATCGAGATCGCCGACGAGTTGGCGGCCTGACGCAGCTCCCCGCACGTGAGTGGCGATGTGCACCCCGGCACGCTGCGCCACTCACGTACGAATGACCTTCATGCTCAGCACCGGTCGGCCGGTGCACCCTTCCGGACAGCGCCCACCGCCAGCCGCTCCAGGTCCTCGGCGGAGTATCCGGGCCAGCCGTGCAACATCCGCCGCCACCGGTCCGGGACCGCAGAGGCACCCCATCGGGCACCGAGCAGTCCACCCGCGATCGCCGCAGTGGTGTCGGTGTCATTGCCCGCGCGGACGGCTCGTTCGAGGGCGAACCGAAGCTGCTGCGGTCCCGAATCGTCGGCACCCGTGATCGCCCACCACGCCGTCTGCAGGGCGTGGACCACCCAGCCGTTCTTCGGGAACTCGGCGGGTGTGCCGCGCTCCGCCTGGTCGAGCAAGGGTCCCCAGTATTCGCCGACACCGGCCGGCGCGACCTGCAGGTATTCCCGCACCCCGTCGAACGTCCCGAACAGCACCGCGTGCCGGATCGCGTAGGACCACAGCTGACACGCCTCGCCGGCGCGCCGGTCGTCGTGGGTGAGGGCGCCGATCTGGTACGCGGCCTCGACGCACGCCTCGGTGTCGTCGAGATATGCCAGCGCGACGGGTGCCGTGCGCATCAGCGAACCGTTGCCACCCTTTCTCCCCGTGATACTTCGTGCCCGCCCCTGCATGGCCGCCGCCGAGCCGTCGCGGACCGACAGCACGGCGCGCGTCTGGTTGCCGACATCCGGCGGATTCGAATCGATCCACCGAACGAACTGTGCAGCAACGGCATCCAGTCCGGCGCCCTGACCGATGTCGACACCGGTCGCGGCCACCTCCGCGATGGCGACGGCCATCGACGTGTCGTCGGTCCACTCCCCCGGCGCCCAGTCGAACATCCCACCCCCGACCATGTCGATCACCGTTTCGGCAGCCGGGGTGGTGAATTCGTACCCTGCCCCGAGAGCATCGCCCGCAGCGGCGGCGATCAATACTCCTGCGGCCCGGTCGGTCTGGCGTTCGGTCAATTCCACAAAGCCCCCTTGGATCGAATTTGCTCAAAGGTTAGAGCATGATTGATCTAACGCGCAAGCCTTATGTGTGACGGCATCTCGGCGTAGCGTCACGGGGACACTGTCGACGGAGGAGTGCTCATGTCGGGCGAACTGTCGTTCTTCGAATTGGGTGTGGCCAACACGGAGCAGGGCCGAAAGTTCTACTCGGCGTTGTTCGGCTGGGAATTCGAGTCCGGACCCGGCGGCTCGGGTTACTCGATCACCACCCCGAACGTCCCGGGCGGGATCCATGGCGGCGACGAGGGCGCCGGCCCCTACATCTTCTTCCGGGTACCGGACCTCGACACTGCCGTCGAGCACGTACTGGCGCTCGGGGGCACCGTCGACGCCGTCGACCTTGGCGACGACACGGAGTCGGTGGCGAAATTCGGGCGATTCAAGCTGTGCCACGACGACCAGGGTTCCGCCTTCGGACTGCACGAACCGCCCGCCGGCAACTGAATCAGCGCGCCCCGGAACGGAGACTCCCGGGGCGCGCTGATTCGGATCGGTCGGTTACGGCTCGTTCGGCGAGTCGCCTCCGCCCTCGTCACCGCTGTACGTGGCCGGTTGCGGCAGACCGTCCTCGGGTCCGTCGCACCAATTGTCGTACTGGTTGTACGGTTCGGCGCCCCACGCCGGGACGTTGTTCTCGTACGGTTCCGCCCAGTCGTCGCAGCCGGCCGGACCGGTCGGCGGAACACCAGGAGGCAGTGGTGCAACCGTGTCCGGTGCGCGCACCGGTACGACTGCCGAGTCGAGCGCGTCACCCCAGGCGACACCGGATGTTCCCAAACCGATCGAGGCCGCGAACACAGCGACCGCAGCCAATCTCAAGCCGACCTTCATCGTTGCCTCCCATAGGTGAATAACGCTGCCTAAGGGCAATACCCAAAGACAACGTAAACAATCCTCGACGGACGAATTTCGTGAATGAAATTTGACGGGCGGTCGGTTTCAGCTCACGACCGGGCTACACGACGGCCCCGTGCCTCGTGCAGACACTCACCGTCGAATCAGGGATTGACCGTCCGGCCCTGCTGGTCATTGACCGGCGGCTGCGTTTGAATGCCGTCCTCGGGACCGTCGCACCAGTTGTCGAACTGGTTGTACGGATCGGTGCCCCACTGCGGCACATTGTTCTCGTAGGGTTCCGCCCAGTCGTCGCATCCGATCGGACCGTTCTGCGGGAACCCGGGTGGCATCGGTTGAATGACGTCCGGCCGACGCACCGGCACCGCCGAGTCGAGACTGCCGCCCCAGGCGACACCGGATGCTCCCAATCCGATCGAAGCCGCGAATACTGCCACCGCGGCCACTCTCCTGCCCATTCTCATGACTGCCTCCGTTGGTTACATGGCCTCTCGGGGCGGTACCCAGAAACCCGGAAAACAATCCTCGAAGAGAGTTTTTCGTCCAAGAATTTCGACGATCAGTCGGTTTTCGGGCGGCAGCGCATGTACATCTCCGTCACCGAGGTGAGGACCTGCCGGCCCGACCCGTTGAGAATCTCCGCCGCGACGGTCACCAAAGCCCGTCCACGATCGTCCGGCACCACATCCTCGACAACCAGCTTTCCGGTGAGCACGTCGCCCGGCTTCACCGGCCGGAGGAAGTTGACGTCGCGCATCCGAGCCCCCGCAATGACGCTCCACCCTGCATAAAGAGTCGTCGCCGACAGCCGCTGACATATCGCGATCGTGTGCACACCACTCGCGATGAGCCCACCGAAATAGCCACTATCTGCAGATTCACGGTCGATGTGGAACGACTGCGGATCCCACTGCCCCGCGAACTCGACCAGCTCCTCCTCGGTCACCGTGTACGAGCCCAGCTCGAACTTCTCGCCCACCCGGAGGTCGTCCGCATAAACGACGTCACATTTGCTGTCCACTACCAAACCGTCCGATCATTCGCTCGAGCCTCCACCGAACACGGAGGCTGCAGTCGAGGATATGACCGTGCGAGGGCGGCGGTGACAGCGCCCTTCCGCCGACGGTGGGAAGGTGCTCCTCAGTTCTCGTCGTAGCGCGGCCAGCCCGGATACGGAGCAAGCGTCGGGTAGGGGGTCTCGTGTGGGAGGTCGCGTTTCCTCGGGCGATTCTCCGGAGGATCGGGCACCCGCGAACGACACTGAAGGAACGCATCCTGACTGCGAGCCGACTTCACGTGGTCGATGAGTTTCCAACCCCTGAACACATCTACCTCTGGAGCCCGCTCGGGCCCCTCCGCGGGAAGTGAGGCGTCCGCACTCGAACCTGTGAAGTCGGGAGCCATCATCTCGACCGTTTCTGCATGCACGTTGGTCGAGCCAACGTTGTAATACTTTCCGTCCTCATCGATTCTCATTACGGAGTAGTCGCCCGTACATACCGTCGCAAGCCAACCACGCTCCGTTGGACTCATCCACAACAAATGCTGAAATTGCGTCCCAACGAACTCGCTCTTCTTCAGCTGATCGGGATAGCCATAGTCCACTCGAAGACGCTCGTCGACGGCTTTCGTGAATCCCGGATAGCCCGCCGACGTCGCGAGTGCCCTGACTGTCAAGTAATACGACTCCACATAGGCCCTGACAGCTGTTGCCTCTGGCGTGAGCAAGTTGATGCCTGGATCCGCCGACCAACGGTAGTTGTAATCGGTGTTGCCGGGGACCGCGTACTGCATGCCGACCGTTGTCGACGGCCCCGGCGGTTCGCTTGGATGCTCCGGTCCGCAGGCCGATACAGCCAGCACAACGGCGACCCACAGCCCGAGCATCCCCTTCACTGCCCGTACCTCATGTCCTTCACCTGATCGCGCCCGGCATTCAATGCATCGATGAAATTGCCGAGGCCGCGCACACCGGTGTCGGTCATGTAACCCGCCAATCCTGATTGCAGCTGGGGGAGGCTTTGATGCGGGTTATCGTCTGCGAGCTGTTCGTATGAAAGCAGTGGTCCGTCCGATCCGTCGCGGAAGTCATCAAGTGCTGAGTACGGATCCAGTGCTCCGCCATTTGCGGCCTGAAGGCCTAATCCAATCTGGTAATACTGATTCGCCAACAACGCACTGTCTGCGAGATCATCGTTCGCCTGCAGTGTGCTGTCAGGTATGGATCCCATGACCGCGCTCTTGAACGACGGGTCGGCGAGATCGATACCACTCGAAATCAGAGGGCCGGCTACGGGAATGAACTCGACGCCTTTGCTGATCACTGTTCTGATGGTGTCGTATGCAACGCCCTTGCTCTCGAAACCAGCAGCGTTCTGGGATGTTTCGTCGCCGAGCCGGTCGGCGAACTCGAGGTCGAGCCCCTTGTCCACTACGCCTTGAAGATTGCCCGCCCACGTCCCGTACTGGTAGTGGGGATCCTGCGGCGTCTGGCCGTCGACCGCCCAAGCCTGCTCCAACTGGGCTGACAACCCCAAGGCTTGCGCATTGAAATACGAGGCGCCTTCGGCATTGGAGTCGATCACCGAGAATATCCTCGGCGCATCCTCCAGTCGGAGGTACTCATGGCCTGTTTGGCCGGTGAACGCATTGGTTCCGGTGAACTCGCCGGGCACCCCCACCATGTTGCCGATGTAGGGTGCGAGCGTCGTGCCCAACGCCTGCGTGATTTTGGGGTTCACCTCACCGATTGCCTGGCCGTTCATTCCCGGGATGTCGAGTAGCTCGGCGTCTTTCGCGGCAAGGATTTGTGCGAGTCCGAATGCGGATTCGCCGGCTTGTGTCGACCGGAATACTTCTCCGGGGTCGGACGGGTCGGAGGGCCTGGCGTCGTCGGCGATCCAGTCGAACATCCCGGCGACGTTCTGTTCGCCGCCGTCGGCCCAATCACGTTGGAGCAGGGGCATGATGACGTCGTCGCGATTGTAGTCGGCCGGCATGCCTTCACCGGACAGGATGTTGTGGACGGCGACGTGGTCGCGGCCACCGACGCCGACCATGTCCTGCAGGAGGGTGTCGACACCGTCGCGGCCCAGAGCGTTGTGGTCGAACGAGTCCCCGATCAGGAGACTCTTGTCGTTGGTGGCCGAGGCGATCTCGCCGGCACGGGTGAGGAGGCTCTCGCTCAGCTCACTGCCCTGCTGGACGCCCGGGTCCGCGAGACCGAACGCCTTGGTGAAGCGTGCCAGGTCGTCGCCGTTGTTGACGACCAATGACGGTTGCGGGGCGTCGTGTGCGCCCTTCGTGAGGTTGCCGGTGGACGTCACCGGGCCCTCGAACAGTCCCCGAAGGCTTTCCGGGATGTGGCTCTGGCCGCCGACGTCACCGCTGGCACTGCCGACGTTGTAGTTCGACACCGCGGCGAGGCCGTTGGACAGTGCGCTCGCAGCCTCGGTGCGTCCGTTCTCGCTGTACTGCTCGGACAGCGCGAGGAAGCCGTCCTTGCCGGCCGCCGTATAGAACTGCTGCAGGAAGTCGATCGTTCCCTGTGGCAGATCGGTGACCTTGCCGCCGTCGGCCAGTGTCTTCACCTGTTGGGGGGTGAGGCCCGCGGCCGCGATCTCCCGGGCAACACGGTCACGCACGTCCTGCGGAATGCCGGAACCGCCGCGCGCGACCTGCTCGCCCAGCGCGGTGCCCTCGTGTCCGGACAGCCCCGCGGAGGCCGGGGCACTCGCCGCCACGGCCCCGAGCGCGTCCCGAATCGTCGTCGCCATGTCCCGATCGGCGTTGTCGAGTTCCGTCAGCGCTCCACCGAGTTGGCTGCGCCAGTACTCCATCAGCTCGGCATGCTCGGCGGCTTCGGCCTCGCTCATCGTCGTCGGGGGGCTGACGATCTGCCAGTCGTCGGACACGGTGAATCCGTCGGTTGCCGCCTTGTCGATCACGGTGGCGACGTAGTCCCGCGCATGGCCGAGGCGATCGGCCCCACCCACGAGCGCGTTCGACAGATCCTCCAGATCATCTGCGAGCCGGCGGATTTCCGCCCGCTCACTGTTCGCTCGCTGCTCGGCGGCGGCCTGCGCCGGACCGCGCCAGTCGTCGTGCCGACCCAGATCCGCGACAGCACGCTGGACGTCGTCCGCCCGGCTCCGCGTGTCCTCGGCGGTCCGCCCGATTTCCTCGCCCGCCAGTGTCAGGTCCCGCGGGTTCCAGACATGCAGTTGCGACCTCCGCGGAATCACAGCTCCCCCATCGCCGACAGCTGAGACGCGAACGACGTGTCGGTGACCTCGTAGTTCTCGGCCCCGTCACCCGCGATGAACGCCATCTCGTCGATGCGACTGGCGGCGACGCCCAGTGCGGACGCGAGGATGTCTCCGGCGTCCTGGCAGGCCGCCGCGGTGTCGGACCCCTCGACGGCCCGGACCGCATGCTCGAAGCTACGCCGGCCACCCAACGCCTCGACCTCGCGCGCGATGGCGCCCAGCGCGCTGGACATTACATGCAGCATGTCGGGGTTCACCTTGACGACCGCGACGTCCGTTCCACCGAGCACCGGCGGCAGCCCGGGGACGGCAGCCAGCGGCGGCTGCGTCGCACCGGTCCCGTCCAGCGACGCAATGACACTTTCCGGCCACGTCATATCGCCCTCTGACATCGACATCTCCCCCTGATATCCGCATCGAGATCCACCCCCGGACCCGGGTCACCGACACGCTCGGCGACCGTGGAGAGAATAGCGGACGCCCTCACACGGACGTGTGACCACAACACGGTTGCGCAACGGTTGGGCGGATTCGCAGATTGAGAATCGTGTGAACCGGGTATCGAGACCAGATGGCCATCACCGATATCAAGGAATACAGCCACCTCACCGAGGCGGATGTGGAGGCGCTGGGCGCGGAACTCGATGCGATCCGGGCCGACATCGAGGAGTCCCGCGGCGCCCGCGACGCCCGGTACATCGACCGGACGATCAAACTGCAGCGGTCGCTGGCGATCGCGGGCAGGGTCGTCCTGTTCGGTAGCCGGAAGAGACCGGCGTGGATCCTGGGTACCGCCTTGATGGGTGCGGCGAAGATCATCGAGAACATGGAACTCGGCCACAATGTCATTCACGGCCAATGGGATTGGATGAATGATCCCGAGATCCACTCGTCGAACTGGGAGTGGGACAACACGTGCCCGTCCTCGGGGTGGAAGCACTCGCACAACTACGTCCACCACAAGTTCACCAACATCGTGGGTCTCGACAGCGACGTCGGGTACGGGATCCTGCGCATGACCCGCGACCAGAAGTGGTCGCCGGTGTACCTGGCGCAGCCGTTCTACAACGTGCTGCTGGCGTTGCTGTTCGAATGGGGCGTCGCGCTGCACCACCTGGACGTGGAGAGTATCCGGCGCGGCGATTACGACCGCGCCGAAACCCTCCGCAACGCGAAGGAGGTGGGACGCAAGATCGCGCGGCAGGTCGGCAAGGACTACGTGGTGTTCCCGGCACTGACAGGTCCCGCATGGAAGAGCACGCTGACGGCGAACATCACCGCCAACGTGATCCGCAACCTGTGGGCGTACGGCGTGATCTTCTGCGGCCACTTCCCGGACGGCGCGGAGAAGTTCACGAAGGAGGAGTTCGAGAAGGAGACCAAGGCCGAGTGGTATCTGCGGCAGATGCTGGGCTCTGCCAACTTCAACGCCGGCCCGGTGCTGGCGTTCATGAGCGGCAACCTCTGCTACCAGATCGAGCACCATGCGTTCCCGGACCTGCCCAGTAACCGTTACGCCGAGATCGGTGTGAAGATGCGGGAACTGTGCGACAAGTACGACCTCCCGTATACGACGGGTTCGCTCCCCCACCAGTACGGACTCACCCTGCGCACCATCTTCAAGCTCGCGCTGCCCAACCGCTTCCTGTCGGCGTCCGCGGACGACGCACCGGAGACGGCGTCGGAACTGCGATTCCGCATCCGCGGTGGGATGAAGGAAGTATTCGGGGTCGACCCCGCGACCGGGAAGCGGCGCGGGCTGCGCACGGCGCTCGCGATGATCCGTAACTGACTAGGACGTCCACGCGTACCGGAAGCGTTGCGCGACCTCGTCGACGGGTTTGTCCCGGTATTCGGCGTGCTCGTACCCTTTGACCGCCGCCAGGGCTTCCATGATCAGCGGACCGAACAGGTCCCGCGCGAGCGCCGACGATCGGAACGCTCCGAGCACGTCGGACGGCAGGGTCGGGAGGAGATCGACGGCGTGGCCTTCGGTCAGTTCGGCGGGGTCGACCGACACCTCGTCCGGGAGGGGAAGCGCGGCGGCGATGCCGTCGTGGGCGGCGCCGAGAATGGCGGCGCTGCTCAGATACGGGTTCGCGGACGGGTCGATGGGTTTGATCTCGAGGTTCGCGCCGTGTGGGTTCCCGGCGGTGGCCGCGCAGAGGCGGACGGCTGCCTCGCGGTTTTCCAGCCCCCAGCAGCGGAATACCCCCGCCCACATTCCCGGGCGCAACCGCAGGTGAGACAGCGCCGACCCGGCGAGTACGGCGGTGAACTCGGGCAGGGCCCGCAGAATCCCGGCGACCGCGGCGCCACCGGCGGGAGTCAGCCCGTGCGGGCCCGGGCCTCCCGACAGGATCGGCAGGTCACCCTCGAACATCGACACGTGCTGATGGGCACCGTTTCCCGCTCCGCCCGCGACGGGCATGGGTGAGAACGACGCCCGCAGCCCCTGGGCACGCGCGACCCGGCTGATCAGGGCGCGGGCCAGCACCGAGTTGTCGGCCGCCGTGACGGGATCCGCGGGGGCGAGCGACACCTCGAACTGGTTGAGCCCGGCCTCGGCGTGGACCTGTTCGATCGGCAGTTCCGCCGTCGACGCCGCCGCGAGCAGTCGCTCGAGGAATTCTTCCTGTGTGAGAACGGCATTCAGGCCGTACGCGGACCATTCTTCGACTGTCGCCGCATCGAACAGGGTGAACTCGACCTCGTGGCCGATTCGTGCGGTCAGCCCGGATTCCGCCAACCGCGTCGCCGCCCGCCGCAGCGCACCCCGGGCGCAGGCGAGCGACGGCGTCCCGTCCTGCTCGGTCAGACACGCCGGCGCCCAGTACGTGCCGTTGCCCAGGTCTCGCACGTCGTCGCCGTCGATACGCAGACGGAGGTCGCCCCCGACGGAGAAGGACGGTGTGAACGCGAGGTGGCCGTCGACGCAGAACACAGTCCAGCTCGGCGATGCGCCGGCACCGGAGTCGACGAAGGTGGACAGTCTCGAGATCGGCAGCACCTTCGCCCGCGAGACTCCGGCCATGTCGACGATCGAGCCGACGATGCGGTCCGAGTGGCCGAAGCCGTCCTCTGCGCCGCGCATCAGGCCCTCGCCACTGCGGCGGTCCGCGCGAGGAAGCCGAGCACGCTGTGCACCGCTTCGCGCTGGGCCCGGCCCTGACCTGCGCCCCCGCCACCGAATGCAATGCCGCCGGTCCACTGCGCGTCGGCGGGGAACATTCCGAGACGAAGGAGGTGGTCGGCGCCGTCGAACGTCCGGTGTTCGTCGCGGTCGTCGGACCGGAGACCGAGAAGTGCCGTGGCCATCTCGCCCGACGGCCACAACTGGTCGTCGGCGCCGGTCAGACACAGCACCGACGCGGTCGCCTGCTCGGACCGCAGCGTCGCGTCGACCGGTGCCGCCGCGAGCCCGGACCGGTAGGCGGCGGCAAGACGCAGCAGGCTCGGCCGGTGCGCGGCGAGGTCGTGGTGCGCCCGCCACGCGTTGCGGATCAGCTGCGGCATCAGCACCCCACCCGGCAGCGGCGCCCACGGCACGGGCCCGCCGTTCCACGTCCACGACGCGGTGTCGGCGATCTCGCCGTCGGGGCCGATCGCCTGCCACGACACCGAACTCGGACTGATCAGGATCAGCCCGGCAACGGGAAGTTCGCCGACGCAGGCGGACGCCAGCAGGCCCTCCGCACCGCGCGAGATGGCCATCGCGGTCAGGCGGTTCGCGTCCACCGTCGGCTGCGCACCCAGCGCCCCGACCGCGGACGCGAACCGCTCGAGCGGAACGTTGACCAGCGTCGCGTCGGTGTCCGATTCGTCCACCCACGAATAGGCCAGTGCGGCATACCCGTTGGCGGCGAGCATCCCGATGGTGGGACGTTGGGAGTCGACGCCGCCCTCCGAGCCGCCGAAGCAGTCGACGCCCGGCCACCCGCCGCTGGGGGCGTCGCCGGCGGGCAGCGCGAGCAGGGCGGGCCGACCGCCGATATCCAATGGGTGAACGGACACTCCAGGGGCGCTCACGTGACGCGTCACCGTCCGCCGCGACGTTCCGTCCGGAGTGCTCGCCTCGACGGTGACCAGCCAGGCGTCGGGTGGCGGTACGAAGAGGTCGGGGACCCGGTCTTCGGACACGAAACGCATTGCCCACAGCGGGGCGTCGGCGTCCGCGACATTCCAGTCACCGTGGTCCGGAACCTGTTCGGCGACGTCGACGATCCCGTCGGCGGGAACGGTGAACGTGGCCTCCGATAGCCACTGCCCACCGAACAGGTCGGTCCCGGTGGTGCGGACGGTCACGGACGATCCGGGCCGGGCGCCGCGGACGATCAGGGAGAACGCCTCGTCGTGACGCGACGACGCCGGAACGTCGAGTTCGAGGGACCCCGCCGACACGTCCGCGGCCGGCACGGGCTGCTCGGTGACCGCGGGCTCCGCCGAAGATTGCGTCTCCAGAAGCTGCGACCGCTTCTCGAACCATCCGGGGAACACCGCGGACACCAGGCCCGCGACGCCCACGAGGGTGAACGGCAGCACCCAGTAACAGACGACGGACAGGGTGTCGCCGGCGTCGCGCATGGTGGCGTCGCCGTCGACGATCGGCGGGATCAGCGAGATCACGGTCATCAGCCCGAACGCGGCCACCCACATCCACGTCATGGCCGTGGTGATGTACCGGAATCCGCCGCTCGCCGCCGTCCGGGCGTCCACGGTGGCCGCCGCGTACTCGCGCACGAACGGCCTCCCGATCAGGACGCCCACCGCGGCGATCGCGAACAACCCGAAGTTGCCGACCGGCTGCAGCCAGCGTTCGAGGACGGCGTCGTCCAGGGTGAGTGCCGCGATCAGCAGTAGCGCGAAGACGGCGACAGTGCCGACCTCGAGGGTCCGCCAGGGCTCGCCCCGTAACCGTTGCAGCACCTGACCTGCCGCCGCGATGCCGAATGCGATCGCGACGGCAGCGACGAATCCGGTGTTGCCCACCAGAATCCAGTAGACGATCCACGGTGCGAATCCGATGATGAATCCCATTGCACTGCCCCACTGCTCGGCACACCCGAGCGGACGACGGCCGACCCACACATATTGTCGGCCCTCGGGCGGGCGCGGGGGCCGGATTCACCGAGCCGAGGGTGCGCCGCTCAGGTCACGCACCGAGCAGCTGATGCGCCCGCAGACCGACGTACAGTTCGGCGGCGTCGATGGGGTCGGAGAAATCGCGTCCCGTGAGGGTGTGGATTCTGCGCAACCGGTACAGGACGGTGTTGCGGTGGTAGTGCAGTTGGGTAGCCGCCGCGGTGGTGGAGCCACGACAGGAGAACCAGGCGTCGAGCGTGGCCAGCAGGCTCTCCTGCTCCTCCGCGGGCAGGGCCAGCACCGGTCCGAGGATCTGGCTCGACGCGAGCTTGCCGGCGTCGGGAACGCTGACGAGTAGCAGCGACACCGGCACCGACTCGTAGCGGGTGAGGGTGCATCCACCGTGTCCCGCGCAGCGACGGGCGATCCGCGCCTGCTCGACGGCCCGGCTCGTCCCACCGGGACGCCCGAACACCGAGCTGACCCCGATCCGTCCGTGACCGGTGCGGCCGAGGAGGTCCAGTGCGGAATCGAGCACCTCGGCGGTGGCGGCCCACAGCAGTCCGATCCGGCCGTCGACCTCCGTGTCCCACACCGAGTCGACACCCACACCGCGAAGGTCCGACTGCA
Organism: Rhodococcus wratislaviensis; assembly: GCF_900455735.1. GTDB lineage: Bacteria > Actinomycetota > Actinomycetes > Mycobacteriales > Mycobacteriaceae > Rhodococcus_F > Rhodococcus_F wratislaviensis. Next base: position 1,316,283 of record NZ_UAUI01000001.1, read on the forward strand.
CGACGTCCGCGGCGGACGGGGACGCCGCCGCTTCGACGGACACGACGAGGAACGTGCTGTTCTCCGGAATCCGGAACGTGCGGAGCGCGTCGGCGGCGCCGGCCGGGTTGGCGGCGTGGTCACCGAACAGGGTTCTGATCAGCCGGCCCCGCGACTCGGCGTCCTCGCGGGCCCGCAGGTCGGCGGTTTCCCGGTATGCCTCCGCGGCGCTGTCCGAGTAGACGTCCACGAGAGCCCACACCTGGGCGGCCATGTCGAGAAGGGCGTTGGTGGCGCGGCCCTCCGAGCGGTCCATCAGTTCGTCCCAGATCAGGCGGCCGCCGAGCCGGAACGCGTGGAGCAGCGCCGCGAGCGGCACACCCTGTTCGGCCTTCAACTGTCCGGCTGCCCGCGCCGCCTCGAGCCGGATCGGCGCACTGCCCGCGAGGTTGCCCAGCATCGCCGTCAGGTTGTCGACGCATGCCGCGTACAACTGTTCGGGAGTGAGGAGGGTCGCCTCCACGTAGCCGTGCTCGGCCGACAGGATGCGCGAGACGAGTTGCTCGGACAACTGATCCACGGACTCCAGCATCGATCCCAGAACTTCGGTGGGCGACGGCGCGACATCCGAGCTGACAGTCATCCGGCAAGACTATCCACCGGACGTGGTCCGCGCCATCCCCTTTTTGTGCGACGGCATAGCCCGTATGTTCACATTGACAGCCGCTGCCTATGGCGCGGCGCCCGGAACTGGGACGAGAATCAGTGTTCTACGCCACAGTAGTTTTTCGTTTCTGCGGCGCGGTCCTTCATGTACTCGACCCGAGCGGAGCTGTCCACAGTGAGCACTTCAGAACCCGAGGCCACCTCCAACACCCCCGACGCGGCCTCCCCGCATCCGGAGGTCGATGCCGCCCTCGCCGACCTCGCCGAGGGCGAGAAGACCTGGGCCGACCTCACCCTCGCCGATCGCCGGACACTCCTCGACAAGGTGCACGACCTCACCGTGCAGTACGCCGCCGACTGGGTGGACGCCGCGGTCGCGATCAAGGGGCTCGACCCGAAGTCGCCGCTGGTCGGCGAGGAATGGATGTCCGGGCCGTACCCGCTGGCCACCGGCACCGCGGCGCTGTCCGCGAGCCTGGCGAAACTCGAAGCCGGGACCAGCCCTCTGGACGGCGCCACGTTCGGCACCGCCCCCGGCGGCCGCACGACCGTCAAGGTGCTGCCCCTGAACATCTTCGACAAGCTGCTGCTCAGCGGATTCAGCGCGGACGTGTGGCTGCAGCCGGGAATCGATCGTGCGACGGCACAGCGCGACGCCGGCCTCGCCCAGCGCGACCCGTCGCGGACGCTGGGCATCGGCGTGGTCCTCGGCGCCGGCAACATCACGTCGATCGCCCCGCTCGACACCCTGTACGAACTGATCGCGCACAATCGCGTCGTCGCACTCAAGCTCAACCCCATCACCGACCGCCTGCTGCCCGTGCTGACGCGTGTCCTGGAACCGCTCATCTCCATCGGCGCGGTCCGATTGCTGACCGGCGGCGCGGAGGTCGGGACGTATCTGGTGCACCACGACCTCGTCGACCACGTGCACATGACGGGCAGCGCGCTCACCCACGACGCGATCGTGTTCGGGACCGGCGAGGAGGGCGCGCGGCGCAAGGCTGCGAACGAGCCCATGCTCGGCAAGGCCATCTCCAGTGAGCTCGGCGGCGTGTCGCCCACCATCGTGCTGCCCGGCGAGTGGAGCCGCGCCGACATCAAGTTCCAGGCCGAACACATTGCGACGCAACGACTCCACAACGGCGGCTACAACTGCGTCGCGGCGCAGGCGGTAGTCGTGTCGTCCGAGTGGAAGCAGCGCGACGAGTTCGTGGCAGCCCTGAAGGAGGCCCTCGACACGGCACCGGACCGCCCCGCGTACTACCCCGGCAGCGACTCCCGGGTCGCCGGCGCCACCGCGTCGTTCCCCACCGCCGCGCGTCTGGGCGAGAACGGCGGACGCGTCCTGGTCACCGATCTCGAGCCCGGCGCCTACGCCCCGCTCCTGCAGACCGAGTACTTCGCTCCGGTACTCGGCGTGATCGACCTCCCCCACGCGGGCGCCGCGTTCGCGGCACAGGCCGCCGACCTCGTGAACGAGGACTTCGTCGGAACGCTGGGGGTCAACATCGTCGCTGCCCCGCAGACCATCCGCGACCTCGGCGCGCAGTTCGACTCGCTGCTCGAGAGCCTGCAGTACGGGACCATCGCCGTGAACGCGTGGACCGGCGTCGGGTACCTCACCGCCACCGCGACCTGGGGGGCCTTCCCCGGCCACACGTTGAACGACGTTCAGAGCGGCATCGGCGTGGTGCACAACGCCCTCCTCATCGACCGTCCGGAGCGCACCGTCGTCCGGGGCCCGTTCCGTCCGTCGCCGCGGTCGATCCTGAACCGTGAGATGTCCATCTCGCCCAAGCCCCCGTGGTTCGTCACCAACCGAACCGCCGCCACGACGGGCCGATTGCTGACAGGATTTGCCGGTGCACCCTCATGGACCCGGCTGCCGGCGATCTTCGCGTCCGCGCTGCGTGGATGAGGGTTGCGTGTCCTCGATCCCTCACCCCCGTCGAAGTGGAGATGAACGATGAATCAGGAACTGTCTGTGGCCGACTACGTGATCGTGGGGTCGGGTTCGGCAGGTGCCGTGCTGGCCGACCGGCTCAGCGCCGACTCCGGCAGCGCGGTCGTGGTCCTCGAGGCCGGTGGTGAGGACAAGGACAAGTTCGCGCACATCCCCGCCGCGTTCTCGAAACTGTTTCGCAGTGAGATGGATTGGGACTACCTGACCGAGCCGCAACCCGGGCTCGGCGGGCGGACGATCTACTGGCCGCGTGGCAAGATGCTCGGCGGCTCGTCCTCGATGAACGCGATGATGTGGGTGCGTGGATTCGCCGCCGACTACGACGAGTGGGCCGAACTCACCGACGACTCCTGGTCGTTCAAGGAAGTGGTCAAGTACTTCCGCCGCATCGAGGACGTGCAGGACGCGGCGGACGCCGACAGCGGAACCGGCGGACCGATCGTCGTCTCGCACCAGCGGAGCCCCCGCGCGCTCACCGGGTCGTTCCTCGCGGCGGCCGAGGAGACCGGCTACCCCGTCGAGCGGGCGAACACCACTCGCCCCGAGGGCTTCTCACAGACCATGGTCACCCAGAAGCGGGGCGCGCGGTGGAGTACGGCCGACGCCTACCTCCGGCCGGCGCTGAAACGGAAGAATCTGACCGTCCTCACCGGCGCCCACGCCACCCGGGTTCTGTTCGAGGGTTCCGCGGCCGTCGGCGTCGAGTACGAGAAGGACGGGGTGCGACGCACCATCCGCGCCGCGAAGGAAGTGATCCTCGCCGGCGGGGCGATCAACTCCCCGCAACTCCTCATGCTGTCGGGGATCGGCGACGAGACACAACTGCGTGAGCACGGAATCGCAGTGCAGCAGCACCTGCCGGAGGTCGGGAAGAATCTGCTCGATCACCTGGTGTCGTTCCTCGGCTACAGCGTCGACTCGGATTCGCTGTTCGCCGCGGAGAAGGTCCCCGAGCTGCTCAACTACCTGACCCGTCGCCGGGGCATGCTCACGTCGAATGTCGCCGAGGCGTACGGTTTCACGCGCAGTCGTGACGATCTGGCACTGCCCGACCTCGAGATGATCTTCGGGCCGGCGCCGTTCTTCGACGAGGGCCTCATCCCGGCGACCGGTCACGCCGCGGTCATCGGCACCATCCTCCTGAAACCCGAGAGTCGAGGCGAGATCTCACTGCAGTCGGCGGACCCCCTCGGCAAGCCGATCATCGATCCCCGCTACCTCAGCGACAGCGGCGGAGTCGACCGGCGGGCGATGCTCGAAGGACTGCGCCTGTGTGACGCCCTCGCATCGGCGCCGGCGCTGAAGTCGCGGCTCGGCAACATGATCCGCCCGGCGGTCACGCCGAGCACGCCACTCGACGAGATCCTCGACCGGGCGCTGCAGGAGAACGCCCACACGCTCTACCACCCGGTCGGGACGTGCCGGATGGGCAACGACGACGCGAGTGTCGTCACGCCCGACCTGCGGGTCCGTGGGGTCGACAAACTGCGCGTCGCCGACGCGTCGATCATGCCCGCCATCATCCGCGGGCACACCCACGCACCCTCCGTCCTCATCGGTGAGCGGGCGTCGGATCTGATCCGCAACTCGTAGGGCGCTTCGCGCCCCGTGCGTGGTTTGCGAGTGCAGAGACTCGTTAACCACGCACGGGCGGCGGAGCCGCCTAGTACCGGCGCGCCGCGTAGAACGGCATCGAATCGAGGGGCGCCTGCTTCACGGGCTGCCCGGAGGTGGGCGCGTGGACGACCGTGCCGTTCCCGGCGTAGAGCCCGACGTGCTGCGCCCCGTTGAACAGGACGAGGTCACCCGGCTGCAGGCTGCCCTTGTCGACGGGTGTTCCCCCGTTCACCTGGTCGTAGGTGGTGCGGGGCACCGAGATGCCCGCCTGCTTGTACGCCCACTGGACCAGACCCGAGCAATCGAAGGCGTTCGGCCCGGTGGCACCCCAGACGTACGGCGATCCGATCTTCGATTCGGCGGCCGCGAGAGCCTGCGTGCCGTGCGTGGACGGCAACGCCGGCGGGGCAGGCAGGGGTCCCGGGAGGGGCCCTGGGTTCGGAGCCGGAGCCGGAGGCACTGGTGGTATGCCTGGTACCTCGAACGTCCCAATCCCTGGGATCGTGATCGGCTCCGCTGCAGCGGGAGCAACGGGAAGCAGAAACGCTCCCACTCCCACACCGGCGGCGATCAGAAGACCGCCGGTCGAAAACTGCAGACGATTGCCCCGACGCAATCTATGCTTGGCCATTGAGCTGAGTCCTTCGATTCATGAGAATCCGGCGACATCGGTGCCGCTCGGACGAGACGTTAGATAACATGCCGGTCACGGACTCAGCGGACAACGGCCGAATGGCCCATACACATACCTGTTTTCGCAATCCAGGTATATAACAATCCGATCTCGAACCGACCGGTCCGTCACGAAACGTCAAAAACAGGTATGCCTTCAGGCAATTCGGCCCGTTACCGGAGGCATGCGCGTCGTCCACGCTGTTGTGCGTGTCACTGATCCAGAACTCAGAACCCGAGATCTTCGGGGAACCCGCAGGTGCGGACGCCGCGCCCCTCACTGTCGTGGGGCGTGGCTCGCCCGTCGTCTTCCTGCACGGCTGGGGGCTCACCCCGCGGGTGTACGGCCACAGCCTGTCGATGCTCGCCCAGCAGGGGCATCGCGTCGTCACTCCGACGCTGCCCGGATTCGGCGGAACTCCTGACCATCCGCCCGAGGCCCGGACCTTCGCCGGTTACGCGGCCTGGCTGGGACGGTTCCTCGACGACGCGGGAATCAGCGAGCCGGTGACACTGGTCGGCCACTCCTTCGGCGGGGGCGTCGCCATTCAGACCGCCCACGACCTCCCGGAGCGGGTCGCGCGCCTGGTGCTCGTCAACTCGGTCGGCGGTGGCGCCTGGTCGTCCGACGGCTGGGGAATCCGGCCCATCGGCGAGCGGCCACTGTGGGACTGGGGCGCGTCGGCACTGGGTGAGGCGCTGTCGATCCGGACCATCGCCCACACGACGGCGTCGCTCGTCAACGGTTTCCTGCCCAACACGCTGCGGGATCCGGGTGCGGTGTGGCGCACGGCACACCTGGCCAGACGGGCGGACCTGCGCCGCGAACTGGGCGTCCTCGCCGACCGGGGCCTACCGGTGTCCCTCGTCTGGGGTCGCGGGGACCGGACGATTCCACTCGCCAGTTTCGAGTCGATGAGGAAGGCACTCCGCAATCCGCCCGTCCTCACCGTGACGGGCGGTCACGGCTGGCTGATCCACGACCCGACGTCCTTCGCCGACGCCGTCCGCCGGTCACTCCGCAGCCCGTGAGTGGTTGACGAGTCCAGAGACTCACAAACCACGCACGGGCGGCGGAGCCGCCTACGCGTACGGGTTGTACTCGTTCGTGAAGAGGTCCTCCGCCGCCGCTCCTCCGGGTTTCAGCACCCCCAACCGCACGCCCTGGTCGATCCAGATCTGGAACTCCCCAGGGGCGATCACTCCCCCGGGCGCGGGCACGCCGGCACTCTTCCACTGCCGGACGAACTCCGTGGACTCGTTCCGTCCACGACCCTCGATGATCTTCACGAACCGGTCGACCACCTCCTCCTTCGGGACCGTCTGCGTCCATCGCACGGCACGCGCGACACCTTGCACGAAGTCGCGGGTGGCGTCCTCGTTCTCGGCGATGAAGTCGTTCCGGAACACCACCGACCCGATCCCCAACGGTCCGGTGAGATCGACATCCGTGAACAGCGGCGTCAACCCGCCCCGGCCGAGCGCGGCATCCTTCACGATCCCGCCGAGATTCCCCACGTCGATCTGTCCCGACCGCAGTGCCTGTTCCGTGTTGTTCGGGGGCACGACGGTCAGCTCGACCTGGTTGATCTCGTCGTTGGTCAGTCCGGCACGGAACAGCCATTCCTTGATGACGTACTCGTGGTAGGCGCCGAGGGTGTTGATCCCCACCTTCTCGCCGATCAGATCACGGGCCGTCCGGATGGGACTGCCCTCGACGACGTAGTAGCCGTTGAAGCTGTCGTCCTCGGTGTCGCCGTCCGAACCGTACACCGACACGACCCCGGTCAGCGGCGCGCCGGCGTCGACGAGTTTCGCGATGGCGCCGTTGAACGCGGACCCGAAATCGGTGTCCCCGGTGGCCGCCGACTGAATGCTCTGCGGTCCACTCGTGGTGTCGCCCAGCCACTCCAGCTGCACCTTCTCGAAGTAGCCGAGATCCTCCGCGAGTTCGGGGAAGGTGACACTGGCCGGGCTCCCCTCGTACCGCAGCACCGTCTTGCCGTCCGCCGTGGTGACCCCGCCCGACGCCGACCCACCACACGCGGCCACCACCAGCGCCACTGCTGCTCCCAACACCGCTGCAACGATCGATCTGTTGCGGCGCAACCCGATCGGCGAGTCCGCGATCATGTCGTCTCCCGGGGCTCAGTCGGCGCCGTGGAACGCGCTGCCGACCACCGACCGCGACGGCTGACCGTCGACGCCGACCGGAACATCACCTTCGACGGTGGTGCGGTACAGAACCCGCACGACGTCCAGGTGGTCGAGATCCGCCGGCGCGAGGTGCGCGGTGATGCGGTTGTCCCACACCCCGATGCTGTTGTTCTGCCAGCGAACACGCACGGTGTAGGCCGGGTTCGTGACCTCCTCGAACAGCAGGTCGAGAATCCGGTCGCTCTGCGCCGGGGAGACACCGAGGATGCGGCTCGTGAAACCCGGGGTGACGAAGAGCCCGCGCTCACCGGTTTCGGGATGCACCCGGACCACCGGATGCTCCGTCACGATCGGCTTGGTGGTGACGTTCTGCTCGGCATCACTGCCCGACTCCCACCGCTTCTGCCGCCCGCCGAAGCGGTGCTCGGCGCGCAGTCCGTCCACGAACGTCTTCAACGATTCCGGCAGGTTGGCATACGCCGCAGCGAGATTGGTCCAGGTGGTGTCACCCCCGACGTCCGGCACCAGTTCCGACCGCAGAAACGTGATCGCCGGCGGGTTCACCAGCGCCGAGACGTCGGTGTGCCAGAAGTTCGCGTAGCTGTACTTGCGGGCGCCGCCGCGGGACGCGTACTTGCGGCTGTCCACCTCCAGGATTTCCGGGTAGCCCTCGGGGGCGTTGTAGTCGTACGGGTGGGCGGGCGTCACCTTCCCGAAGTGACGGGAGAACCGGATCTGCGCCGCGTGGTCGAGAGGCTGGTCGCGGAAGAACAGCACCTTGTGGTCGAGCAACGCCTGCCGCAGTCGTGCAGCGGTGGCCTCGTCCAGGTCACCCGCGAGATCCACACCGCTGACCTCGGCGCCGATGTAGCCGGCGATGGGGGCGATGCGGAGCTCGGTGGCGACACCGGGACGGTCGTCGATAACTGTCATTTCTGTTGTCTCCTTGGTTCTGTGCGCGGCCGACGAGTCCAGAGACTCGCCAACCGCGCACGGGCGCGCAGCGCCTACTTCTCGCCGCGGAAGGCCGCACCGGCGATGGACGTGGACTCCTTGCCGTCGGGGCCGACGGGAACGTCGCCCTCGAGGGTGGTGCGGTAGAGGACGCGGGTGACGTCGAGGTGGTCGAGGTCGGTAGGCGCGAGGTGGGCGGTGGCACGGTTGTCCCAGAACGCGAGGCTGCCCGGCGCCCAGCGGAACCGCACCGTGTACGCGGGATTCGTCACCTCGGCGAACAGCAGGTCCAGCAGGCGGTCGCTCTGCGACGGCGAGACCCCGACGATGCGGCTGGTGAAACCGGGCGTGACGAACAGTGCCCGCTCCCCCGTCACCGGGTGCACGCGGACCACCGGGTGTTCGGTGACGAGCGGGTTCTCCCGCGTCTTCTGGGCGTAGCTGCTGTCCTCGGCCCACTGCGGGTGCCGTCCACCGAACCGGTGCTCGGCACGGAGCCCGTCGACGAGGCCCTTCAACGAGTCCGGCAGACCCTCGTATGCGGCGACGAGGTTCGTCCACTGGGTGTCGCCGCCCTGTTCCGGGACGATGTGCGCGCGCAGGATCGTGCCTGCAGGCGGGTTGATCAGCGCGGTGACATCGGTGTGCCACTTGTTGTCGTAGCTGTACTTCTTGCGCCCGAAGCGCTTCTCGTACTTGCGGCTGTCGACGGCGAGGATCTGCGGGAAACCTTCGGGGGCTTCGTCGTCGTACGGATGCGACGGCGTCACGTCACCGAACTTCCGCGAGAACGCGATCTGTTCGGCGTGCCCGATCTCCTGGTCGCGGAAGAACACGACCTTGTAGCGGTGCAGGGCGTCGCGTACCTGCGCTACCTCGTTGTCGGCCAGTTCTTTCCGGAGGTCGATTCCGGAGATCTCGGCGCCGATGTGCCCGGCGACGGGACGGACCTCGAGCGCGGTGTCGGCGGTCTGATCCGAGTTCGCGGGCGCGGCGGTGGTGAGTGTCATGAGTACTCCTGTTTTCGGGCTGAATCGATACGTCGCGATCATCATCGAATCCCGAACCACGGTGCTACAACGGTATTTTCACAATGCGAAAAAGGTTCACCCTGAGTTTTTCCCTACCGGAACGCGGGAAACGCAGATCCGGCGCCCGCACCGATCCGCGCCGCGACGCCGCGCATCGGCGGCACGATCTCCCGCACCAGATCGTCGGTGAGTCGCCGGCGCAGCGCCTGCACCCCCAACGCGCCACGGGGCCGACCCTGGGCGTCGAGAACGGGAACCGCGACGGCGAGCACGTCCCGGTTCTCCGAGGAGAAGGCCGCGGCGTACCCCAGCCGCCGGACCCGTTCGAGATCCGAGGACGCCGCCACCGAACTGCTTCGCCGTGCCGACGGCGTTCCGAACGCCAGAATCGCCATCCCCATCGCGCTGCTCTGCAGCGGTTGGCGTGCCCCGGGCAGCTGATGCGTGCAGAACCGTTCGGGTGGGCGCGCCGAGAAGACGGTGACCGCGACATCGTCCTTCGCGACCCCGAGGCTGGCCGTCAGCTTCACATGCGCGGCGAGCGAATACAGGTGCGGGGCGAACGATTCGGCGTCGAGACGCCCCAGCGACGGTACGGCGAGGGAGATCAGGCTGGGCCCCACCCGGTAGCAGTCGGTCCGCTCGTCGCGCTCGAGCAGTCCGCCGCGGACGAGGGCCTGCACGATGCGATACGCGGTGCTGACGGCCAACCCGGTGCGGGCGGCGAGAGCACTGACGGTCAGGTCGGTGGCCCCCTCGAAGCAGGCGAGTACCGCGATCGCCCGTTCCACCGCCTGCGAGCCCGAACGCGGTGACGTCACGAGCCCCTCCCTACCGTCTGAACGAACTCAGGCCGACCGCGCGGTGCCGTACTCGGGAAGCGGCACCGCGAAGCGCTCACGCAGGGTCTTCTCCGCGTATTCGTGGCGGAAGAGCCCCCGCTTGCGGAGCAGGGGCACCACTTCGTCGACGAAGGTGTCGAGTCCGGACGGGAACGCGTCGGGCATCAGGTTGAATCCGTCGGCAGCCTCGGCGCGGAACCACGCCTCGATGGTGTCGGCCACCTGTCCCGGTGTGCCGATCACGGCGCGGTGCCCGCCACCGCCGTCCAACTCGCGGAGAAGCTGGGCCACGGTCAGATTCCGCTCACGCGCCAGCCCGACCACTGATTCGCGGAACCCGAGGGAACCCGCGAACGTCGCCGGGTCGGGTGGCCCGGCCAGCAGCGACGCCGGGATCGGCTTGTGGAGGTCGAGTTCCGCGAGCGGGACGCCCAGGGTCAGGCTCAGCCGGTCCCAGCCGAACTGCGCGGGGACGTGGGCACGGAGTTGTTCGTGTCGAGCGACAGCCTCCGCTTCGGTCGAGCCGATCACCGTGATCAGCCCGGGCAGGATCTTCACGTCGTCGGGATTGCGGCCGGCCGCACGCGCCACGTCCTTGACGTGCTTGTAGTGCCTGCGCCCGGCGTCGAGCGTCAGCTCCGCGGAGAAGACGCCGTGCGCGGTACGTCCGGCGAGGTCACGCCCGGCCGGTGACCCGCCCGCCTGGATGAGGGGCGGCTGCCCCTGCACCGACGGCGGCACCCGCAGCACTCCGTCGACGTCGAAGAACTCGCTGTGGTGCGACACCGGGACACCGCTCCGGGCGCTCTCCCACAGCGCGGTCACCACGCCGACGAACGCCTCGGCACGGCGATAGCGGTAGTCGCGGTCCGGGATCTGGTCGAATCCGAAATTGGCTGCCGCCGTCGGCGAATACGTGGTGACCACGTTCCACGCCACCCGGCCGCCGCTGAGGTAGTCGAGGGAGAGGAAGCGTTCGGCGAGATCACGCGGGTCGTTGAACGTCGTGGAGGCGGTCCCGATCAGGCCCAGGTTCTCGGTGGCCGTCGCCACGGCCGCCAGGATCACCGACGGTTCCAGCGCCCGGGTCGGCTTCACCCGGGGGTTCTCCCAGAACCCGGGACCGTCGGCGAGGAAGAACGCGTCGAGGGTGCCACGCTCGGCGGTCTGGGCGACCCTGGTGAAGTGGTCGAGATCGACGAAGGAGTGCGCGTGCACGTCGTCGAGCGTCCACGCTCCGGGGGCGATCCCCACGTCGAGCACGTTCACATTGAGCACCAGTTGGCGTCGGGAGCTACTCACGGCAGTGCCTTCCGAATCAGAAGTAACCGGTGTCGGGCAGCGGTGTCTCGTTGACCACGAGGTCGCCGATCACCCGCGCCTTGTACACCGTCGGGTTGTGGGAGAACAGGGTTCGCAGGTTGCGCCAGTGCCGGTCCAGGTGCGCCGACTCCCGGGTGGCCGAGGCGCCGCCGACCTCGAACAACCGGGTGGCTGCCCGGAGCGCGATGTCCTCGATGGACACCTTCACCTTGGCAGCCAGTACCGCGGCGTCCTGCTCGAGCCTCGTGTCGACGCCGGACGTGCGCGCGACGTCCGCGGCCACATCCTGTGCTGCCGCGGCGGCCCGGACAACGGACTCCGCCGCGAAGGCTGCCGCGGAGAGCGTGCCGACGATCTCGAGCAACTGTGGGTCGTGCCGTGGTTCCTCGGCGACAGCGAACACGAAGCTGCGCCGCCGGCCGCGGATCAGCTCGGCGGACTCGGTCGTGACGGTACGTAGGATGCCCGCGGCGATCGCGTGCAGGTACAACTGGGGAAGGGCCTGCCGCGGCCGGGTCTCCTCGTCGCCGCCTCGGAACGGCAGCGTCTCGGACTTGTCGACGGCGACGTTCTCGAACACCGTCGTCCCGCTGCCGGTGTGGCGCTGGCCGATCCCGTCCCAGTCGTCCTTGTGGACGATCCCCGCCCGGTCGGCGGGAACGATGGCGCTGAGCGCCTTGCCGTCCGGGAGGTTGGCGGAGACCCGGATGAAATCGGAGTACAGCGAACCCGTGCTGTAGAACTTGACCCCGTCGAGGCGATACCCGCCGGGATGCGGTGTCAGTGTGGATTCGAAGCTGTAGGAGCCGACGGCGCGGGTGCTCAGCTCCGAGGATGCGCCACCGAACAGTTTGCCCGACAGGATCTCCGGCAACCATGCGTCCTTGCGTTCGGTGCGCGGGACCCGCAGCACTTCCTCGACGAAGGCGTAGTGGACCCGGATGACGTGTGGCACATCGGGATCGGCCTCGGCGAGGTCGATCACCAGATCGAAGAGATCCTGCAACGTATAGCCACCGCCGCCGTGTTCCCGTGGCACACGCACGGCCCCGAGCCGGTGTTCGCGGATCAACTCGACGGCCCGCCGCGGTCCTTCGGTCCCGCCACGGGCCCGCCGCCGCGCGGCGTCCTCGGCAATCTCGGCGATCACGGCCGCCAATTCGGCGGAACCGCGTGCCGGCGGACGCACCGCCTCCGGTGCGGGGGCCTCGGATACCGCTGTCATGGTGAATCTCCTGTCTTCGGTGGAATGCTCAGCTGACCGGGAACGCGCTGCGGCCGCCGGACAGTACGGTCTCCGCCGCCTGCAAGCCCAGACGGTCACGCAGGGTGCGCCGCGGGTCCCGGAGGATCGGCTCCCGCCGTACCGCGTCGAGCAGGGCGGGCACGGTGGTCGTGGTGGCTCCCCGGAAGACCACCCCGTCGGCTTCCGTCGCCAGAGAGGAAACGCCGCCGGGCGTCCATTGCCGGTCGACCAGCAACACCTGGTCACGGGCGGCATCGGGGTCGAAGTGCGCCCGATAGCGTCGCGCCGCATCCTCGTCCGCGAGGATCACGGCGTCGGCCGTGCGCCGCGCCGCCACCAATTCGGCCGCGGTCGCGGGGCGCCAGAAGACGGGCGGCTTGCGTTGCGGTGGTTCGGGGACGTTGAGCGGGCCCGACACGGAGAACGTACCCGCATGATCGATGTAGACGATCCGGTCGGATTCCGCGAAGATGCCGCGCTCGGCATCGTCGACGATGCTGTCGGCCGGCCAGCTCTCCCACAACTTCCGGACGACCGACACGGCATCGACCGCGGCGTCCACCGGGCCCGACCCGATGAGCCATCCGACCCTGCCGTGGGATCCGTGGTCGAGCGACCCGAGCCGTCGTGCGAGATTGAAGGGATGATCGCGGACGGGAGCACCGGCGACCACCAGTCCGACCGACGTCGTGTGACGAGCCAGGACGGTGGCGGCCACGGTCGCATCGATCGTCGCGTGACTCGATTCCCCCGCGTCCAGGCGGTCACCGCCGAGAACGACGAAGTCGATTCCCGACTCGTCGATGCTGCGCCCGAACTCCTCTCGTCGCGCCGGCCACCTCGGGTCGAGAAGTTCGGTGACGACGGCGGCGTCGACGTGCAGTCCGACGACGGAATGACGGCTCATGACGGTTCCCCTTTCCGCGATAGTCGTAACCTTCCCAGAGCATCGCTCACGGGACGAGCGTTGCGCTCACTCTGATTCTGGACGCATGTTGTCCCACAACAGCACTCACTTGTGTTCCGTCCACGTGTCGTAGAACCAGGGCACGGAGTTGGCCGCATTGCGGAAGTCGTGGATGTGCGGGGCGACGGCGAAGATCTGGGTATCCAGCAGCAGGGGGATCGTGTAGGCGTTGTCGATCACGTGATCCTGGATCTGTTCGATCAACGCGATCCGCTTGCTCCGGTCCGTCTCGGTGACCTGCGAACGGAGCAGGCCGTCGAGATACGGGTCGTTGCCTTCGAGCTGGAACAGATCACCCTGGTCGCTGTCGTAGTTCTGGGTCAACCGGAAGGTGTCGGCCGTGGGCCACCCGTTCCGGCGCAGGCTCAGTTTCGGATCCGCGGTCGCCTTCGGATAGTTCGCGAAGTCGGTCTGCCTCAGCTGCAGCGAGATTCCGACCGCACGGAGCTGACGCTGCACGAGTTCGTACAACGGTTGCGACGTGTGGTCGTAGACGTCGATGTACAGGCTGAGTTCGAGTTGCCTGCCGTCCTTCTCCCGGATCCCGTCCGCGTTCCGCGTGGTCCACCCCGACGCGTCGAGCCGGCGATTCGCCTCGTCCGGGTCGAATCGCACCTCGTCGGAACGGTCCTTCCACCCCAGCGCGCCCTCGGTGATGATGCTGTTCGCGGGCTTCCAGTTGTCCGAGTACAGCGTGGACACGATCTGGTCCCGGTCGATCCCGTACATCACGGCCTTGCGAACGTTGACGTCGTCGACGAAATCGGCGGTCTGACGCACGTCCAGGACGTTGGCCAGACCCGGCGTGCGCAGGCCCAGAACGGTGAACCCCTCCTTCTGCAGCAGCGCCTCGTCCGGCGGTTGCGTGTAGCGGAGGGCGTCGCCCTCCCCGGAGCGCAACGCGCCCACGCGGATGCTGTCCTCCTCGATGGGCACCACCGTGACCGAATCGAGGTACGCCTCACCCTGGTGATTCGCGGTGGCGGGCGCCCAGTCGTATCCGCGGCGTTTGACGAGTCGGATCTCCTTGTTCGGAATCTCCGACTCCGCGACGAAGGGGCCGCTGCCGATCAGATTGGTCACCACCGATTGATCTTCCTTGCTCGCGTCGATCGTTGCGTCCGCGACGAGGCCTGCCGTGTTCATCGACAACGCTGCCAGGAACGGGGCGTTCGGTTCCGCGAGGTGCACGGTGACGGTGCGGGCGGCCGCATCGGTGTCGACCGCCGTCACCTTCGGGAACCAGGCGTTGCGGGGAATCCCCTTCGGCTTGTCGCCCTCGGCCAGCCATTCGATGTTGCGTTTCACGCTGGCCGCGTCGAGCGGAGTGCCGTCGCTGTAGGTGACGCCGTCCCGGATGACGAACTGGTAGGTGGTTCCGGGTTCGTCGACGGTCCAGCTCCGCGCGATCCACGGCACGAACTCGAAGGTCTCCGGATCCTGGTACACCAGCCTGTCGAGAAGCTGATCCTTGACCAGGCTGTTCTGCCAGTACGACACCTGGATCTGCATCGACGCCGTCACCTCGGCGTCGAGATACACCAGGTCTCCCCCCTGCTTGACCTGCGATCCCGTTTCGGTGGCGCCGTGCGCCTGACTGCAGGACGCCACCACCACCGCCGTCGCCGCGATGCACGCCGCGAGGCGGAAGCGTCCGAACCTGCGTGCCATGAGCCGTGAACCTCCGGGTTGTGTGAAGTGGCATCGAATTCTCTGGGCGGCAGCAGTCACACCGTGAGCGGAATCCTGCCGGGGACCGCGTCGATCAGTCGCGCCGTGTACGGGTCGGCCGGGTTGCCGAAAACCTCGGTGATCGAACCGGACTCGACGAGGCGGCCGTGTTCGAGCACGGTCACCGTGTCGGAGATCTGGCGGACCAGGCTGAGGTCGTGCGAGATGAACAGGTACGTCAAACCGAGTTGCGTCTGCAGGTCCACCAGAAGGTCGACGATCTGCGCCTGTACCGTGACGTCCAGCGCGGACGTCGGCTCGTCGAGCACCAGGATCTGCGGTGCCAGGACGAGTGCGCGCGCCAGCACCACCCGTTGACGTTGACCTCCCGAGATCTCCAGCGGCCTCCGCCCGAGCACGTCGGACGGCAGCGCGACCCGATCGAGGACGTCACGCACCGCGGAGTGCCGGCTCGCCCGATCACCCGATCCGACGATGCGCAGGGGCTCCTCGATCACGTCGGCAATGGTGTAGCGGGGGTCCATCGCGGCCAGAGGATTCTGTTGCACCGTCTGCAGCAGTCGGGCGTTCTGGCGGTACGACCGCGGGTCGGTCTTCAGGGGCCGCCCGTCGACGAACACCTCACCGGAGTCGAACGTGCTGAGTCCTGCGATGATTCGCGCGGTCGTGGTCTTCCCGGAGCCCGACTCACCGACCAGCGCGTGCGTGCTGCCGCGGGCGACGGAGAACGACACCGAGTCGAGTGCGGCCACCGTGGACGCCTGCCCCTTGCCCCGTCTGCCTGTCGCGAACGTCTTCGTCAGATTCCGCACTTCGAGCAACGGTGTCGCGGACAGGTCCGCAACGGCGCGCCGGTGGGCGTACTTGCCGGGTGAGAGCGCGGGCGCATCACTCATCAGTGTGACGGTGTAGGGGTCCGTCGGGTGGTCGAGGACCTCACTCGCGGGTCCGGCCTCACGGACGCGGCCCTCGTTGAGGACCAGAACCGAATCACTGTGCTCACGCACCAGCGCCAGGTCGTGGGTGATGAACAGGATGCCGAGGCCCAGTTCGTCCTGCAGGTCGGCCAGGAGATCGAGAATGCGTTTCTGCACGGTGACGTCGAGCGCCGACGTCGGTTCGTCCGCGACCAGGACCGCGGGCTCGACGGCGATCGCGATCGCGATGAGGACGCGTTGCAGCTGGCCGCCGGACAGTTGGTGGGGGTAGGACCGCGCGCGTTCGGCGGGATTGCGGATACCCACGCGGTCGAGCAGGCGGGTCACCTTCGACCGCACGTCCCGGCGGGTGGCCCGCCCGTGCACGAGGAGCGTCTCCGCCACCTGGTCGCCGACGCGTTGCAGTGGGTCGAGCGAACCGAGCGGATCCTGCGGCACGTATCCGATGGTGCCGCCGCGCAGGTCGCGCCACTGCTTCTGTTCGTACCGGGTCACGTCCCGTCCGAGGATGTGCACGCTCCCGGACGAGATCCGGCCGTGTGACGGGAGGAGTCCGATGGCCGCCCGCGCGATGGTGGTCTTCCCCGAACCCGACTGGCCGACGACGGCGAGCGTCTGCCCGCGCTCGAGTTGGAAGCTCACGTCGTCCACCACCTGTACGGCGGGGAGGTGCGACGCTTCGGACGCGTATTCGATGTGCAGCGACCTCGCAACGATCAAGGGACCGTTGCCGCGCCGCCCGGCAGAACTCGTGGCCGCTGCTTCCGCGACCGCTGTCATCAACCCACCTGCTTCCGGACGATGTGACTCAATTTGCCGACACTGAGCACGGTCAGAATGATGACCACGCTCGGGAACGCCACCAACCACGGCGCGGTGGCGATGTAATTGCGGCCTTCCGCGATGAGAAGGCCCCATTCCGGATTCGGCGGCTGCGCGCCGTATCCGAGGAAACTCAGTGCCGCGATGGAGAGGATCGCGGAGCCGAACTGCAGCGCCGCCAGGGACAGCACCGAGGAGTAGGCGTTGGGGAGAATGTGGCGTCCCAGCAGCCAGATCTTGTTGGCGCCGAGATGCTCACTTGCCTCGACGAATGGCTGGTGTTTGATCGTGAGGACCTCCGAGCGCATCAATCGGCAGAAGATCGCGACGGAGGAGACGCCGACGGCGATGGCGGCGTTGACCGTTCCGAAGCCCAGCGCGACGATGATGGTGATGGCCAGCAGCAGAGCCGGAATGGACAGCAGGACGTCGACGACACGGCTGACGGCTGTGTCGTAGGCACGGCCGAAGTACGCCGAGGTCAGGCCGAGTACACTCCCGACGACCAGTCCGAGAATCACCGCGATGACGGAACCGCTGATCGTGGTGGCCGACCCGTGGATGACGCGGCTGAGCACGTCGCGGCCGATGTAGTCGGTTCCGAACGGATGTCCGAGACTCGGCGCCTCCAGCGGATGCTCCGGGGACTCCGCCAGCGGATCGAAGGGTGCCAGCACGCCCGGCAGGAGAATGCATGCCAGCACCAGGAGCAGGAACGCCACGGACAGGACGTCGCCGACGGTCAGTCCGTGCCGACGTACCCACGCCGGCCGCGGCGCAGGAACGACCGGTGCGCTCGGGACCGTCGCCTGAACACTCATGCTGTGACCACTTTCTTGTCCGGTGTGAGGGAGATCCGGGGGTCGATCAGCGGGTACGCGAGATCAGCGAGCAGGTTCGCGACCACGAAGATGACCGACACCAGGATCACCACCGCCTGAATGACAGGGGTGTCCTGATTGCGGACCGCTTGCTCGGTGAGGTAACCGATTCCGGTGCGGGAGAACACTGTTTCGGTGATGACCGACCCCGCGAGGAGTTCCCCGACCGTGATGGCGACGATCGTGATCGTCGGGATCGAGCCGTTCCCGAGGACGTGCCGGAAGATGATCCGGTTCTCCGTCAGCCCCTTCGACCGCAGTACGTCGACATACGGTTGACCGGACGCATTCTGCAGTCCCTGGATGAGCACCTGCGCGATGGGCGCGGACACGGGGATGGCCAGCGCGATCGCCGGCAGAATCACCGAGCGCACGCCCTCGTCCCTGATGGCGGAGACCAGGCCGAGCTCGAACGCGAAGAACTGGAGCAGCAGCAGCCCGACGATGAACGACGGTGTCGACAGAAACGCCGCCGGTATGGCGCGGGCGGCCTCACGGATGCGCGCCCCCTTGGCGAACACCGCGGTCAGTGCGATGCCGAACGCGAACACGATGGCGAGCAGCAACGCCGTGGACGCCAGCTTCAGAGTCGAGGGAAGGGCCGAGAACAGCAGGTGTTCCACAGATTTGCCGGAGGTCAGCGAGAAACCGAGGTCACCGTGCACGACCAGGCGCTGCACGGACAGCGCGAACTGCTCGAACGCCGATTTGTCGAGGTTGTAATAGGCGATGAGCACTTCGGCGTCCTCCGCCGAGATCGGGTTCTCGGGACTGTTGATCTGCGATTCGATCGGATTGCCCGGAAGAACGTTGAGTACGAAGAACACGAGCGTGTAGGCCAGCGCGATCACGACGAACGCCTGCCCCACCCGTCGCGCCAGGTACCAGTAATTCGGTCTCATTGCGCGCACCTTCGGAAAATGCTGCCGGATGTGGAGGTTCTGCGAAGTTTTCCTGCCCGGCAACCGTAGGCCGTCGACCCTCCGTTATCCGAGTCTTCCGCTCGTCCTGATTTCAACGAACTTCCTAACCGGCTGCCGGCCAATGCCATTCGAACCCCTGCGGCCTGCCAGGAACACGCAGGTTCGCGTTCCGCTCACGCTGCGGAGAAGGCTGTACGACACACCGACCGGGCCGTAACGTCGCCCGTGTGATCACCGTCTGGGTCATCGCGGGTGCGTTCCTCCTGTTCCGTGGGGTTCCGGGCGTCCTCGCGCTGTGGAGGTCCCGGTCGTGGACCGGATCCGAGTGCTCGATCGTCGGCATACGGCCGTCGATCACCTACTCGTATCGGGTCGGAAGCGACGAGTTCGTCGGTCAGCGCAGGACATTCGATCCCGGTCCGGCACTCGGCGCCTCGCTGTCCGACGCGGGTAGGGGCGAATTCGTTGTCGGACAGTCCCTCTGGCTGTGGTACGACCCGCGGAATCCGCAGTCCAGTGTCCTCCGGCGCAGTGCGTTCGTATCGATGTTGCTGGTCGTCCTGGGGCTGACATCCCTCGCCCTCGCGACATCCACCCTCTTCTCAGGAGATGCCCCTTGACATCACGACAGCAGACCCTCGAACCGACAACGGGAGACCTCCGATGAGTGTGATCCAGCGCAGCAGGACCTTCTACGGGCTCGCACTCGGTGAGCATCTGCTCGTCGACGCCATTCGCCGCGGCCGGGTCGACGAACTCGCCGCATTCATCACCCGCACCGGCGCGGACTTCGTCCTGCTCGGCGTCGAGCGGGTGTCGCGGACCGCTCCCCGGCCCACCGCAGCCCTGTCCCCCAGCGTGTCCGCCGCAGCCCTGATCGCTGCCACCGACGACGTCGGTGTGTTCGTCACTGCGGTCCCCCACCTCGACCATCCGTACAACCTGGCTCGCCGGCTCGCATCGCTCGATCACACCAGCCGTGGCCGGGTCGGCTGGCTCACCGGTGGGGAAGACCGATCGGCGCCGGGCAACCTGGCCTCGGCGGGGGTCTGGATCGATGCCGGGCCGAGTCCCGCAGCCACGACCGATGCGATCCACGCCTCCCGGACACTGTGGGAGAGCTGGCCAGCCGACACGATCCGTGGACGCCCGGACGACGTGCGTTTCGCGGACTCCGACCGGATCGTCTACGCCGACCACCGCGGGGTCTTCGACATCGCCGGCCCCCTCAACGTCCCCACCCCGCCGCAGCAGAAGATTCCCGTCGCGTGGTGGGCGCAGGACGGCGACGACATCGTCTCCGCCGCCGAGGTTTCCGACATCGTCGTGCTGGACGGCAGTCAGGTCGACCGTCACGGGCCGGCGGTGCGTGAGCGCGCATTGCTGTTCGTCGTCGACGATCCCGACGCCACCGGGGTGGATGGTCACATCGCCACCGTCACCGACCTCGACGCCGGCTTCGCCGCGTGGACGAGGCCGAGCCGGCCCCGCGGGTACCGGCAGCGATCGCTCCGGGCGACGCTGCGGCTGCCCGATCCGGCACCGGCACCGGCGCACCGCCGTCCGGTCTATCCGGGCGCGCAGAACTAGCAGTCCTTCTGATCAAGTCGATTCTTAGGCATGACTTTCCGTTTACTCACGCCTAACGTTTCGGGAATCCACCGGCCCTTCCGCGGGCCGGCATTCCGCCCCGACGGCCGACCCGAGGCGCCGTCATCCGACACAGGTGGTACAGCATGATCGAAGTCCGTTCCGTCACGAAGCGATTCGGGAAGAGGTCCCGTTCCGTAGAAGTGCTCCACGACATCGACTTCTCCGTCGGCACCGGCCAGATCGCGGCGGTGATCGGCCAGAGCGGTGCGGGCAAGACCACGCTGTCGCGCATCATCAGCCTGCTGGAGCGCCCGTCCGAGGGTCGCATACTGCTCGACGGCACCGACGTCTCGGGGCTGTCCGAACGCCGGCTCCGGGATCAGCGTCGCGCGATCGGCACGATCTTCCAGGCGTCGAGCCTCCTCGCCCGTCGCACGGCGACCGAGAATGTGTCGCTGCCGCTCGAATTCGCCGGTGTGGGCCGCTCCGAGCGGCGGGCACGGGTGGAGGAACTGCTCGAGCGGGTGGGCCTGTCCGACAAGGCCGACCTCTACCCCCGGCAACTGTCCGGCGGGCAGCGGCAGCGCGTGGGGATTGCCCGCTCGCTGGCACTCGCTCCGAAGGTCCTGGTGTCGGACGAGGCAACGTCGGGGCTCGATCCCAATACCACGCGCTCCATCCTCGCGTTGCTGCGCGAACTGCGCGACGACCTCGGGCTGACGATCGTGCTGATCACCCACGAAATGGATGTCGTCCGGCAGGTCGCGGACGTGGTCACCGTCCTCGACGCGGGGCGGGTGGTGGAATCGGGCCCGGTGATCGAACTCCTCCGGGATCCGCACTCCGAACTCGGCGTCGGCCTCCTCCCCGACCGTTCGCACATCACTGCGGAGGACCGGGACGTGCTCTGGCACGTCACCTACGGCTCCGACACCGTTCCCACCAACTGGATCGAGCTTCTCGGCAAGGCCACCGGCCGGTCGATCGGTGTGCTGTCCGGGACCGTGGAGTCGGTCGGCGGACGCCCGGCGGGGCGGGTCACCATCTCGGTGGCCGGTGAGCATCCATCCGTCGGCGAGCTGCTGTCGTCGTGGGGTCTGCACGGAACCCGGGTCGACGACGACGCATCCGCCCGGGCCACCGAGGAGGCCGCGGCATGAGCGCCCCGGGCAGTGTCGTCCTGGCCATCTCGACTCCGGTCGAGGAACTTCCCGAGCTGTTCCTCCCCGCCCTGCAGCAGACCGTGCAGATGGTCGGGATCACGGTGATCCTGGCCATCCTGCTGGGCACCCCGCTGGCGGTCGTCCTGCACAACACCGCTCCCCGCGGGCTGTTCCCCAACCCGGCGGTCAACGCGGTGGCGGGCTGGGTGGTCAACCTCGGTCGATCACTCCCCTTCCTGGTGCTGATGGCCGCCATCATTCCGTTCACCCGATTCGTCGTCGGCACCTCGCTCGGGGTGCAGGCCGCGGCGGTTCCGATGACCCTGGCCGCGACACCGTACGTCGCGCGGTTGATCGAGAATTCGCTGCGGGACGTTCCCCCCGAAGTGGTCGAAGTGGGCCGGGCCTCGGCCGGGTCGAACTTTCAGATCATCCGCAAAGTGCAACTCCACGAAGCGGTCCCGACGATCATCGGCGCCCTGACCATCGCGCTGATCGGCATCCTCGACATGTCGGCGATCGCGGGAGCGGTGGGCGCAGGCGGCATCGGCAACCTCGCCATCGCCTACGGCTACAACCGTTTCGACAACACCGTGATGATCACGACGGTCATCGCGCTCGTGGTACTCGTCCAGGTCATCCAGCTCGTCGGTGATCTGGCCGCCCGCCTCACCAACCGGCGCTGAGCCTTCCTTCACATTCACCCAGATCAGAGGACAACACCCATGACGACTCGACCCCGCTCGGTGACGCGCGCCCGTGCTGTGGCGGCAGGCGGACTGACGGCCACGCTGCTTCTCCTCCTCACCGCATGCGGCGCGGGCGGGGGCAACGACCGAACCGAGGGCGACGGCCCGCAGACCACGTTCAAGATCGGTTACACCGCCGGATCGATCCTGGACGAGAAGCTCGCCAAGGAAGTCGCGAAACTCGCCCCCGACCACGGCATCACCGTCGAACCGGTTCAGATCGAGGATTCGAAGCTCAAGAACCTGGCGGTTTCCCAGGGCGACATCGATGCCAACCACAGCCAGCATCAGGAATGGATGCGCGTGCAGAACGAGGACGGCAACCTCGGACTGTATGCGGCCGGAGACTGGTACGTCCTCAAGTTCTCGGGCTATTCCGAGAAGTACGGCAAGCTCGAGGACCTCCCGAAGGGCGCGAAGGTCGCCATCCCCGACGACCCGTCGAATCAGGCGCAGGCGCTGCAGACCCTGCAGGACCTCGGCCAGCTGACCCTGTTGGACGGTGTCGACCCGTCGCGGGTGACCATCCGCGACGTGAAGGACAACCCGAAGTCGTTCGAGTTCACCGAGGCCGCGCTGGCGCAGTTGCCGCGCACGCTCCCCGACGTCGACCTGGCGCTGGGCTGGCGGTCCAACTTCGACCTCGCCGACGTCCCCGACGAC
The DNA here is from genome assembly GCF_900455735.1 of Rhodococcus wratislaviensis. Taxonomy (GTDB): domain Bacteria; phylum Actinomycetota; class Actinomycetes; order Mycobacteriales; family Mycobacteriaceae; genus Rhodococcus_F; species Rhodococcus_F wratislaviensis. Next base: position 1,339,127 of record NZ_UAUI01000001.1, read on the forward strand.
AAGATCGTCTTCAACGCCCCCGCCTACGAGTTGTACTGGATCGAGGTCGTCATCAACGAGAAGAACAAGGACAACCCCGACTTCGCGCCGCTGCTCGACACCTACCACGACCCGCGGATCGGCCAGCTCATCGACAGCGACCCGTTCTTCTCCCGGGTGGCGCAGAGCATCGAATCGGCGCGGGCCACCGACCGCAGCCAGACGAACGTCGACGGCGCGGCCGCGAAGCCTGCCGGCTGATGCCCGCGCAACGAGAGGTCATCCTCAACGTCAACGTGCTGGACGTGGGATTTCACCCGTCCGCGTGGCGGGCGCCCGACCTGCACCCGACGTCGTTCGTCGACCCGGACTACTACTCCGAGGTCGCGAAGATCGCCGAGCGCGGCACCCTCGACGCGCTGTTCCTCGCGGACGGACCTGCGCTCCGCGAGGATCCCGCCGTCAAGCCGACGCGGGCCCTCGAACCCACCACCGTGCTCGGTGTGGTCGCGAGCGCGACGGAGCATCTCGGGCTGATCGGCACGGCGTCGACGACGTTCAACGACCCGTTCGACCTGGCGGACCGGTTCCTCTCCCTCGACGTCGTGTCCGGCGGACGGGTGGCATGGAATGTGGTGACCACGTTCCACGCCGGGACCGCCCACAACTTCGGGCTCTCCCGGATTCCCGACCGCGAGTCGCGGTATCGCCGGGCGACGGAGTTCGTGGACGTCGTCACGGCGCTGTGGGAATCGGCGACCACCAGGGTCCCGATTCAGCACGACGGGGAGTACTTCCACGTTCACGGCGCACTCCCCGTGCCGCCGTCGCCGCAGGGCCATCCGCTGCTCGTGCAGGCCGGCGGTTCCCCGCAGGGACGCGCACTGGCCGGACGCAGCGCCGACGCGGTGTTCTCGGCGGAGCTCACGCTCGACGCCGGGCGGCAGCACTACCGGGAAGTGAAGGACGTCGCCCGCGCAGCCGGTCGCGATCCCCGGGCGGTGAAGATCCTTCCCGGTCTCGTCACGGTGGTGGGCAGCACGGAGGCCGAGGCGATCGCCCGGTACGAAGACTGGGAATCCAAAGCTGCCGACGGTTTCTCGGCCGAACGGCTCGGCGGGATGCTCGGCGTCGACATGAGCTCGCTCGACCCGGACCGGCCGATCCCGGAGGAGTTGCTCCTCGCTCCCGTCGATCCGTCGTTCTCCGGTTCACTGGGGTTCCGGGAAGCCGTCGTGCGACTGGCACTCGAAAGCCGGTATTCGGTGTCCGAACTGCTCCGCAAGGCCGGCGGCTTCGGCCACCGGCTCGTCGTCGGCTCACCCGAACAGATCGCCGACACCATCGAGGAATGGTTCCTAGCGGATGCGGCGGACGGCTTCAACCTGATGCCGGACGGATTCCCCTCCGGGCTCACCGATTTCGTCGATCACGTCGTGCCGTTGCTGCGCGAGAAGGGGATCTTCCGGTACGAGTACGCCGAATCCACCCTCCGCGAACGCTTCGAGGGCGCCCCGCTCCCCGTGAGTGGTTGACGAGTGCAGGTACTCGTCAACCACTCACGGGCGGCGGAGCCGCCTCCAGTTCGCCGTCGACCCGAGCAGCGTCGCGAGATCTGCCCAATCCCCGTCCCCCAGCGTCGCCGGGTGGCCCACGTGCGGCGCGACGTCCGGGTGGTACCGCGCAACCCGGCCCGACCACCTGGCGAAATGCGCGTGCGCACCGCGCAGGGATTCCCGGATGGCGTCGTCCAGAGGATGAACACCCGTCCCCGACGGCGTCGTCAGTTCAGTCGCCACCGGGTTTACGACGCGACGGTACGCAACCAGCGGAACCGGCTGCGGTGGAACACGATCGGCTCGATCTCGGACTGCACCCTGAGCTCGTTGATCCGCAGGACCACGATCGCGTGATCCCCCGCGGGCACCTGCTGGGTGACGGTGGTGTCCAACCACACCGACGCCCCGTCGATGAACAATGCGCCGCCGTCGGTGGTTTCGGTGTCCAGGCCCGCGAACCGGTCGCCGGTCTTCGCGGCCAGCACACGGGCGGCGGCGTCGTGCGCCTCCCCGAGCACGCTGATCCCGACGTGGGCGAGGTCCTCGAGTTTCGGCCACGTCGTGGATGTGTTCTGCACGCAGAACGCGACCAGCGGCGGCTCCAGCGACACGGGCACGAACGTGCTCGCCGCCATCCCGACGCGCTCACCGTCGATTTCGGCGCAGACGGCGACGACGCCGCTCGGGAAATGTCCGAACGCCTCCCGGAGCGAAGTCGTGTCCAGTGTGCCGCCTGCCTGCGTCATGAGAGTTCCGTCCGGGTCCGGGCCGCCGCGGTGAGGATCGGACCCCACCGCTCGGCGTAGTCGGCGATGCGTGTGTCGGTCGTGTACGTGGTGTCGATGAGGTACAGGCCGGGGGCGGGGGACGTCGCGCCGAGTTCGACGAGCACCGGCTTGAGCAGCAGGTCCGGCGCCATGGCGTGTGCGGGCCCGGCCCCGAGCATCAGCGGCACCACCACGACGTCCTTCAGGCCGTCTCCGGTCGCGAACTGGTCGAGGAACAGCTTCAGCACGCCCGTGTACGACGCCTTGAACGTCGGGCTGGCGAACACGACGAGGTCCGACGACGCCACCGTCTCCACGGCCGCCGCGACCTTCTCGTCACCCCACCCGAGCAGTCCCGCACCGAGCTCGATCACATCGACCGTCGAATCCGCGGCGGCACCCGTCACCGCGGCGGCCACCAGACCGGCCGCGTCCAGCGTCCGTGAACCGGGCTTGGGATTGCCCGCAACTACCGTTACCTTCATTGCTTCATCACCTCTCGCATGCCTACCCCGGCCACCCTAGAGCACTCGGGGGTTCCGGTCGAATAATGCAGTGCAGGAACGGAAGTCGCGACACATTCCTTCGAATCACGGCGATCCAAACCATTCCGCGCGGCGCCCGGACGCGCTACCGTGCCAGCGGCCACACTCCGTGGTCATCCGATCGATCGTGGGGATTTTCCGTGAAGTTCAGCCGTTCTCTCGCCCTTGCCGCCGTTCCACTCCTGGCGGCACTGACAGCGTGCTCCGGTGGATCCGGCGGCGCCGACGGCGACACGGTCCGGATCGGAACCACCGAGGCCAGTGACCGCTCGTGGGAGATCTTCGAGGACAAGGCGAAGGACGCGGGCATCACGCTCGACGTCGTGAACTTCTCCGACTACTCGCAGCCGAACATCGCCCTGTCGCAGGGGCAGATCGACGCCAATCTCTTCCAGCACCTGCAGTTCCTCGGTGAGTACAACACCGGCGCGGACGACGACCTCACCCCGATCGGTGCCACCCAGATCGTGCCGCTCGGCCTGTACTCGCAGAAGCACCAGAGCCTGGCCGCCATTCCGCAGGGCGGCGAGATCGCGATCCCCAACGACCCCAGCAACCAGGCTCGTGCCCTGTTCGTGCTGAAGGGCGCCGGCCTGCTCACGCTGACCGGTGACAACCCGTCCCCGACACCCGCCGACATCGACACGGCTGCGTCCAAGGTGAAGGTGACCCCGGTCGACGCCGCCCAGACGGCGCTGTCGCTCGCATCCGTCGACGGTGCGATCGTCAACAACACGTTCCTGGAGCGTTCGGGCATAGACCCCCAATCGGCTCTCTACAAGGACGACCCGTCCAGCCCTGCCGCCGAGCCGTACATCAACACGTTCGTCACCCGCGCGGAGGACAAGGACAACGCCACCTACCTCGAACTCGTGAAGATCTGGCACGACCCCGAGATCCAGGCCGCCGTGCGCGAGGAGTCGAAGGGAACGTCGGTCGAGGTCGAACGCGACGGTGCCCAACTGCAGCAGATCCTGTCGCGGGTCGAAGAGGGAATTCGTTCGGCCAAGTAGATGACACCGATCGTCCGATTCGAATCCGTCACGAAAACCTTCCAGTCGGGAAGGAAGACTCTCACCGCCGTCGACGCCGTCGATCTCACCATCGAGAGGGGTGAGATCTTCGGGGTCATCGGGTACTCCGGGGCCGGGAAGAGCACGCTGGTTCGGCTGATCAACGGTCTGGAACGCCCAACCAGTGGGCGCGTCGTCGTCGACGACGTCGACATCACCGCGCTGTCGGAATCGAAACTCCGGCACGTGCGCGCGAAGATCGGGATGATCTTCCAGCAGTTCAACCTGTTCCGCTCCCGGACCGTCGCCGGGAACGTGGCCTACCCCCTCGTCGTGGCGGGGTGGCCGCGGCAGAAGCGCCGCGAACGCGTCGCCGAACTCCTCGAGTTCGTCGGTCTCTCCGACAAGGCGCGGGCTTACCCCGACCAGCTGTCGGGCGGGCAGAAGCAGCGCGTCGGGATCGCCCGCGCGCTGGCGACGTCGCCGGACCTGCTGCTCGCCGACGAGTCCACCAGTGCCCTGGACCCGGAGACCACGCAGGACGTACTCCGCCTGCTCCGCAAGGTGAATCGGGAGCTCGGGGTCACGATCGTGGTGATCACGCACGAGATGGACGTCGTCCGGGCCGTCGCGGATCGTGTCGCCGTGCTGGCGGAGGGTCGTGTCGTGGAACTCGGCACGGTGTTCGACGTCTTCTCCGAACCCCAGGCGCCGGCGTCGAAGAGCTTCGTGAGCACGATCCTGCGCAACCGCCCGGAGCCCGCCGACCTGGAACGGCTGCGGTCGCGATTCGGTGGCCGGATCGTCACCGCCGACGTGCGGGACGGCAGCCGGATCGGCGAGGTCCTCTCCGACGCGGGCGGGCACGGCGTCCGGTTCGAGATCGTCTACGGCGGCATCACCACCCTGCAGGACCGCTCGTTCGGCAGTCTCACGCTCGAACTCGTCGGTCCCGACGACGGCGTCGACGACGTGATCCGCCGGTTGCGGACCGTCACCGACGTCGAGGAAGTACAGGCATGACCACGAATTGGGACAAACTGCGCCCCGTACTGTTCGAATCCATCGGCACCACCATCTACATGGTGGTGATCACCCTGGTGGTCGGCGGGCTGATCGGGCTCGTGGTGGGCACGCTGCTGTACGCCACGAGGAAGGGCGGGATTCTCCAGAACACGGCCGCCTACACGGTGCTGAACATTCTGGTGAACATCGTCCGGCCGATTCCGTTCATCATTCTGCTCGCCGCGCTGGGGCCCGTGACCCTTGCCGTGGTGGGCCGGACCATCGGAACCGAGGCCGCGATCTTCGTGATGATCATCGCGTCGTCGTTCGCCATCGCACGCATCGTGGAACAGAATCTGGTGACCGTCGACCCCGGCGTGATCGAGGCTGCCCGCGCGATGGGTGCGGGACCCCTGCGGATCATCGTCACCCTGCTCATCCCGGAAGCCCTGGGCCCGTTGATTCTCGGCTACACGTTCGTCCTCATCGGCATCGTCGACATGTCCGCGATGGCGGGGACGATCGGCGGCGGCGGGCTCGGCGACTTCGCCATCGTCTACGGATATCAGCGATTCAACTGGCAGGTGACCCTCGTCGCCACCCTCGTCATCATCCTGCTCGTCCAGGCCTCCCAGTTCTTCGGCAACTGGCTGGCACGAAAGGCACTGCGCCGCTAGCTCCCGTGAGTACTTGTTAACCGCCCGCGGTTAACAAGTACTCACGGGAGGCGGAGCCTCAGTTCGCGGCGACGTTCCCGCGTCACCGCGCCGCCGCTCAACGTGGGAGCCGAACCGACAAGGAGCGCGGTGTACGGGTGCTGGGGATCGGAGATCACCTGACGGGTCGGTCCGTCCTCGACGATGTTGCCGCGGTACAGCACGACGATCCGGTCGACGAGGGCCGCGACCGCCCCCAGGTCGTGTGAGATGAACAGCTGAGCGAGTTGCCGCGAGTGCCCGAGTTCGGTGAGCAGTTTCAGGATCTGGATGCGGTTGACCGAGTCGAGGGCGCTGACCGGTTCGTCGAGCAGCAGCAGCGCCGGGTCGAGGACGAGGGCCCTCGCGATCGCGATCCGCTGACGCTGCCCACCCGACAGGTCGGCGGGAATCCGCGCCGCGATGCCGGCGTCGAGTCCGACACTGCTCAGTACCGCTGCCACCCGCAACCGCACGACGCCGCGGTCGAGTCCGCCCCGCACGAGCAGTCCCTCGGCGATCGACTCACCCACCGGAATGTCCGGATCGAGGCTCAGCAGCGGATCCTGGAACACGTATTGGACGGTCCCCGTGCGGCGGTGCGCCCTGCGGTGCGCCGTGGACAGATCGTCGACGCGCTGCCCGCGGATCTCGATCGACCCGGACGTCGGAGTGATCAGACCGAGAATCGTGCGGGCCAGTGTCGTTTTCCCGGAGCCGCTTTCACCGATGAGTCCCACCTTCTCACCGGCATCGATGGTCAGGTCGACGCCGTGCAGGATCTGCTTGCGGGCCCCCCGGGGCCCACGCTCCACCCGGACGCCGGTCATGCGCAGCAACGACTCAGACACGAGCCGCCTCCTTCCCGGTGAACGACTCGAGCCCGTACTCCCGATGGTTCTCGACGAGTTGGCGGGTGTACTCGTGTCGGGGCGCGGTGAGCAGGTCCTCCGCACGCCCCGACTCGACGACGGCGCCGTCCCGCATCACGATCACGCTGTCGCAGACCTGAGCGACCACGGCGAGGTCGTGCGAGACGAGGACGAGGGCGAGGCCCAGTTCGTCGCGCAGGTCCTCGAGGAGGTCGAGCACCTCGGCCTGAACGGTGACGTCCAGGGCTGTGGTCGCCTCGTCCGCGATCAGGAGTTCCGGTTCCGCGGACACCGCGATTGCGATGAGCACGCGCTGAAGCATTCCCCCGGACAGTTCGTGCGGGTACTGGCGGTACACGGTGTCGGCGTCGTTCAACCCCATCTTCCGGAACAGTTCGACGCCGCGCCGCCGGGCGTCCGCGCGGGACAGGCCGAGGGTCGACCGGAGCGCCTCGGCCAGTTGTTCACCGACCCGGATGGACGGGTTCAGATAGGACGCCGGGTCCTGGAACACCGCGGAGATGCGGGTTCCGCGCAGTGGCCGCCAGTGTTTGCGACCGAGATCGGTGAGTTCGATGCCGTCGAAGTCGATCGAGCCTGCGGTGACGTCGATTCCGCCGGGCAGGATTCCGAGGATGGCGCGGCAGGTCAGCGACTTGCCGCTGCCCGATTCGCCGACGATCCCGAGGGCTTCGCCGCGCGCGAGGGAGAAGTCGACGCCGTGGACCAGTTCGGTTCCGTCGTCGAGTGCGATGCGCAGGTCGCTCACGGTGAGCACCGGCCTGTCGTGGCGCGTCGTTGCGGGTGCCGATGTGGCATCCAATGTGTCAGTGGACATCCGAGGTGACCTCCTGTTTCCCGCGGGCGCGGCGTTGGGGTTGCCCCGTTGCATCCCGCAGCGCGTCGGCGATGGCGTTGAGCGCCCACACGGTCGCCACGATCAACAGGGCGGGGACGACGGGGCCGAACGGAACCTGGTAGAGGTACTGCAATCCGCTGGCGAGGAGTCCGCCCCACGTCGGGTCCGGCGGAACGACGCCGATCCCGAGGAACGTCAGCGAAGACACGATGACGAGGCTGGCTCCGGTCATCGCCGCGAAGGTCACCCCCACCGCAGGCAGCACCTTGCGCACCGCGTGACGACGGATGATCCAGGACGTGTCGGCGCCCATCAGTTCGGCGGCCTCGACGTACTGGGAGTTGGCCACGGTCAGTGCCGCGGCACGCGTGACCCGGTAGAACGCGGGTGCGATGAGGATGCCGACCGCGAACATCGCCTGCGCGAGCCCGTTTCCGAGCAGCGCGGTCATCGCGACGGCGAACACGAGGAACGGCAGCGTGATGAGCGCATCCATCAACCGGAGGGTGAACCATTCCACGCCGCGCCCGAGGTACACCGACAGGAAGCCCGGGATCACGCCGAGGAGGAATCCGACCACGACGCATTGCAGTGCGGACAGCACCGACACGGTCGAACCCGCCAGAAGCCGGCTGAACACGTCCCGTCCGACGTTGTCCGTCCCGAGCCAGTGAGTTCCACTCGGGCCCTGCAGGATCGCCGACGTGTCCTGCTCGAGCGGGTCGAACGGCGCGAGGGCGGGCCCGAACACCGCGAGCACCACGATCAGCCCGAGGACGACCACCGCGGCGCGAGCGGAGTGGTAGCGCAGGATTGCTGTGAGCATGGGATTTTCAGTCTCTCCGCTTGGTTGCCGGCTGCAAGACGCTCTGGGCGACGTTGACGACGATGTTGCAGAACAGCACGAACACGATCGCCACGACGAGCGTTCCCTGGACGATGGGAACGTCTCCGCGCAGCGCGGAGTCGGCGGCGAGGCGACCGAAGCCGGGCATGGAGAACATGGTCTCCATCACGACGGCGCCGCCGATGAGCGTGGGGATCTTCATACCCAGGATGGACAGCGCGGGACCGCTGCCGTTGCGCAGTGTGTGCACGAACAGGATCCGGGACGGACCGATACCCCGGACCACCGCGCCGGTGACGTAGTTCTGGTCCAGCTCCGCGACCAATCCGGTGCGGAGTTGTCGCGCGATGTCGGCGACGACGTCCATGCTCAACGCGATCGCGGGCATGATGATCAGCGACAGCCAGCGGCCGAAGTCCTCGTCCGGCGGGACGTACCCGGCCGACGGCAGCCAGTGCAACCCGACGCTGAGGACGAGGATCAGTCCGATCGAGATGACGAACGGCGGCAGCGTCGAGGCCACCGACGTGTAGGCGGTGATCAGCCGGTCGATCAGGCTGCCCTTGTAGACGGCGGCGAGCACACCGAGTCCGACACCGAGGACGAGTCCGATGACCAGAGCCACACCCGCAATCGAGGCGCTGACGGCCAGCCGCTCGCCGATCAACTCGCTGACCGGGATCTTGCTGAACCACGAGACCCCGAGGTCGCCGCTCAGCATGCTCGACATCCAGTCGACGTACTGCTGCCAGACCGGCTTGTCCAGCCCGAATTCGGCGTTGATGCGGGCGATCGTCTCCGGCGTCGCGGCGTCGCCGGCGATCCCGGCGGCCGGATTCAGCCCGCTGGCCGCGCCGAGCAGGAAGGTGATCAGGGTGGAGAACAGGAAGACCGGGACCACGATCAGCACGGTACTCAGCACGACCCGCAGCGCCGTGCCGAGCGCGCCCGCAGGCACCGGGAGAGCGAATGTCCTCCCGGTGCCTGCGGCCTGGACGTCGGCGGTGGTCACGAGACCGTGACGCCTTCCCACCGCACCTGGGACGGCAGGATGTTCAGGTTCTTCAGGTCCGGGTTGGACACGATGATCCACGGATTGCTGAAGATGTAATTCGTCGGCGACTGCTCGACGCCGACCTTGACGGCCTGCCACAGCCGCGGCTTGTACTCCGGGTCCTCGAGGGGCGTGCGACGCACGGCGTCGAGCGCGGCAGTGAACTCCGGCGACGCGTGCGGGCCGCTGAGGTTCATGATGCCTTCCGGACCGTAGACGGCGAGCAGATTCTGCACCGGGGATTCACGCCCGATGGTGCCGTCCGTCGCCAGCTGCGGGTTCTTCGCGATGTAGACCTCGCTCTGCCACGTCGACGATCCCGGCGGCACCACCTTGATGGTGGACTCGACGCCGATCTTCTTCAGCTGCGACTGCACGAGCTCCGCCCGGTTGGTGGCCGCCGACTGCGCGGTGATCTCGATCGACAACTGTCCGGGACCGAAGCCCGCCTCGGTGAGGAGACGAGATGCCTTGTCCGGATCGTAGTTCCAGAGCTTCTCGATCTCCGGGTTGAACGCGAGGTATCCCTCCGGGAAGGGCTGGCTCGTCGTGCTGCCCAACCCGTTCGTGATGACGTCGACGAACGCCTGGCGGTCGAATGCGTAACGGAACGCCTCGACGACCTTCGGATTGTCGAACGGGGCCTTGTTCAGGTTGATGGACACGTCGTTCGCGGCCAGCGACGGCTTCACGGTGACATCGAGACCCGCGGCCTCGGCTTCCTTGGACTGCAGGGCCGGCAGCGTCGCGAAATCGATGGAGCCGGACTGGACCCCGGCGACGAGTGTGGCCGGGTCCGGGGCGACGCTGAGTTCGAAGTGGTCGATGTGGATGTTCTCGGCGTCCCAGTAGTTCGGGTTCTTCTCGAAGTACGCGTGATCCTCGGCGACGAAATCGGTGATCCGGAAGGGACCGGCGCCGACCGGCCACACACTGAGCTTCTGCGGGTCGGCGGCCGCGGTCGGGCTGGCGATCGCACCGGTGCGCCCGGCGACCAGGTACGGGATCTGGTAGTCGGCGTCGGCCAGGTGCAGTGTGACGTCGGTGGCGCTGTCGGCCGTGGTCTCGGTGACACCGGCGAGTTGATCGCGCAGGAACGAGTCGTCCTGGGTCTTGCCGCGGTCGAAGAACGCCTTGACCGCCGGGGCGTCGAGGGTGGTCCCGTCGGAGAAGGTGAGACCGTCACGCAGGGTGAACGTCACGGCGGTGCCGTCGGCGTTGTACTTCCAGCTCTCGGCGAGTGACGGTTCGACGTTGCCCTCGGCGTCGAGCCGGGTCAGCGACGCGTACGCGAGGCTGATCGTGTTGATGTCGTTTCCTGTCCGGCTCGTCACCGGATCCCAGGAGGTGGGGAGGTTGAACGCCCACTTGACCTCGGCGCCGTCCGAGCTGCTGCCGCCACCGCACGCGGTGGCAACGAGCCCGACGATCACTCCGAGTACTACCGCGCCGACGATCCGCCGGCTCTTCTTGCTCACTGGGTGCTCCTGACCATGCAGAGGGGGTGGTGATTCAGACGCTCGCGGGCAGCGATGCGGTGGTGCCGGGCAGCGGGGCGGGGTCGATTCCCGCACGCCGCGCCCGGGTGTAGCGGTTCTCCGCGAACGGCAGGCCGAGGTTGCCGCGCAACGTGTTCTGCTCGTAGTCCTCCCGGACGACCCCGCGCTCACGCAGGATCGGCAGCACCTCGTCGACGAAGCGCTGAAACTGTGCCGGGTGGCCGATGTGGATGTTGATGCCGTCGAGGGCGTGGCCGTCCAGCCAGCGCTGCAGTTCGTTCGCGACGGTCTCGGCGCTGCCCGTGAACGGTGACGTCTTCGGCGCGCTGAGCGCCTCGACCGTCTGCCGCAGTGTCAGCCCGCGGTCGGCGGCGAGGTCGGCGATCTTCTTCGCCTGCGTGTAGAAGCTGCGCTCGGCGTGCTGCAGTGCCTCGGCGGGGAACGGCGCGTCGAGGTCGTACTGCCGGAAGTCGTGCCAGCCGAAGGGCCGGCCGAGTTCCCGGAGGGACTTTCCGAAGTCGTTGTCCGCCAGCTGGGTTGCGCGTTCGATCTCGCGTGCGTCGGTGTCGGTGTCGCCCACGGTGACGCTGACTCCCGGCAGGATCACGATGTCCTCGGGAGCGCGCCCGTAGGCCGCGGCGCGGGTCTTGATGTCGGCGTAGAACGCGGCGCCCGCCTCGAAACTCGGCGCGTGCGTGAAGATCCCGTCGGCGATGCGCGCTCCGAGGTCGCGGCCCTGGTCGGAGTCGCCGGCCTGGAAGATCACCGGCTGCCCCTGCCGCGAGCGTTCGATGTTGAGCGGGCCCACCACCGAGAAGTGCTCACCCCGGTGATCGAGGGTGTGCAGCTTGTCCGGGTCGAGGAAGCGCCGGGCCTCCCGGTCGCGCGGAAACGCATCGTCCTCGTAGGAGTCCCACAGAGCCTTGACGACCTCGACGTGTTCGAGGGCCCGGCCGTAGCGGGTGGCGTAGTCGTAATGCTCCTCGAGGCCGTAGTTTCCGGCGGTACCCGAGTCGCCACTGGTGACCACGTTCCAGCCGGCACGGCCACGGCTGATCAGGTCGAGGGACGCGAACCGTCGCGCGAGGTTGAACGGCTGGTTGAACGACGTGGTCAGTGTTCCGACGAGCCCGATGTGTTCGGTGGCCACCGCGAGCGCGGACAGCAGCGTCAGCGGCTCGAGCCGGTTCAGGTAGTGCGGGGGCGAGTCCGGGGTGATGAACTGGCTGTCGACGATGAACACGAGGTCGAACCGCGCCTGCTCGGCCAGCCGCGCGTACTGGATGTACCAGTCGATGTCGACGCTCGCGTCGGCGGGAATCTCCGGGTCCAGCCAGGTGTACGGGTGCCCGGGCCCACCCGTGGGGGTGAGGACAGCTCCCAATTTCAGTTGCCGTCTCGTCATGTTCTCGCTCCTTCGTCGTCCGCCGTCAGGCACCTGCCTCGGCACGCCGCGTTGAAGTGTATGGAGCAAACAGACGCGTGCAGAGTATTAAATTCTCGATGTTTCAAAACATATTTCGTATGTCCCGCAGGGCTGTCGAACAAAGTCCGATCAGTCGAAGAACTCGCGTGACGACTCCGCGACGGCCACCGCGACGACGTCGGCGAGTTGCCCGATCAGGTCCGGGTCGTCGGGCAGTTGGGTGGCCGACAGGCGCAGGAGTTGACGCGCGGGCGCCTGCACGAACGAGCGGGAGCCGGCCCCCACGGAGATGCCCTGCCGCGCCAGCGCGACGAGGGCGGCGGTCTCGTCCGACACCGAGACCCACACGACCAGACTGTGCGGGCCCGCGAAAGCCTCGATACCACGGTCGATCAGCGCCTCCAGCAGCGACGTGCGTCTGGACGCGTAGCGCTCGTGCGCCGCCGTGACCGCGTGCTCGGCGTCGGCGCTGCCGATCAGATGGGCGAGGGTGTTCTGCAGGATCCGGCTGTTCGAGCCGACTCCGTGACTGCGCACCTTCATCGCCTTCTCGATCAGTTCGCGGGACCCGCCGAGAACGGAGGTCCGCACATCGATCCCATATGCCTTGCAGTAGCTGCGGATCCGGACGACACGCTGCGGCAGTACCGATCCCAGAGAGGGAGGTTGCTGCGGTTCGAGCGGTCCGATCGAGTCGTCCTCCACGACCCACACCGCCGGATGCCGCCGCAGCACCTCGGCGAGTTCACTCGTGCGCCTCGCACTGACCGCATGATCGACGGCGAACGGCGCACCGGGTTGGAACACGAACGCCACCGCGCCGGCGGTCAGGGCCGCGTCGAGAGCGTCCGGCCGGGGGCCGTCGCGGTCCGCGCCGACGCCGACCGCATCCAGGCCCAGGTCGCGGAGGGTGTCGAGAACACCCGGGCCCAGGGGCTCGTCGACGGCCACCATCGAACCGGGTGGCGCTGCCGCCTCCACGGCCAGCAACAGGGCCTCGGTGCCACCGCCCGCCGTGGCCCAGGCCTCGGGTTCGAACGGCCAACCCGGGGCGACGGCATTCCTCAACCGCTCGGTCATCAGTTCGCGGCCGAACACATTCAGCGTCTCGGCGTCCAGACTGGACAACAAAGCGTCGGACAGGGACGGCTGCAGAGCCAGGTCGGGCGCATTCTGCGCCAGGTCGACGCCACGCCAGTCGGGTATGCCGCGCTCGGGCACGCTGTCGAGCGGCGGAAGAACGACGGTGCCGCCGCGGCGGCGGGTCTGCACGAACCCCTGTTCCTGCAGCCGGCCCCAGGCGCTGATAATCGCGCCGACACTGAGATCGGTCGACTTCGCGAGTGCGCGGACGGTCGGCAGGCGATCGCCGGGGCTGAGCTCACCCGACCTGATGAGGTCGGCGACGGCATCGGCCAGTTCCGTGGTGCGGCCGTCGATCCGCTCGAGCAACCACTCCGGAGCAATCGTCTCCGACTCCAGCACCGCTGACATCCACACCCCTTCGATCGACAACCACTACCGGCCCCGCGCCCCGCGAGTCCGGGTCACTGCGCGAGTGCCCCGGCCGGTTCGCGGAGGATGATGTCGGGAATGCCGGGCAGGCGCAGGCGCTCGAGGAACTGCACGATCTCCGCGGCGACCGACCGGTGGGACACGTCGTTGAGGATGTCGTGCCGCCCCTCGTGGACGACGACGACCCGGGCGTCGGGCAACGCGGACGTGACGGCGAGAACATCCGCCGACGGGCTCAGGGCGTCGGCGCCTCCGTGCACGACGAGGACGGGAACCTGCACGTGGTTCAGCGAATCCGCCGTGGCCACCGGCGCCTCCGCACCGAGCGTTCCCCGCTCGAGAGCGTCGGCCGAGGACAGGACCCCCCGATGCACGGGACACGCGGAACGGATCTCGAGTTCGCCGTCCCACTCTCCGGTGAAGGCGTCGGCGCTCGCCACGAGAAGACCGGCTGCCACCACCCCGGACACGGCCGGATGCGTCGCCGCGAGGTCGAGGGCGGTCAGGGCGCCACTGTCCGACCCGACGACGGTGAGCGGGAGATCGGTGGCGGCATCGTCGATCACCCGGGCAGTCGCAGCGGGATCGTTCTCCACCACCGCGACACGGTAACCATCGAAGGCGATCCGGCGGGCGAACCGGCGGTACACGTGAGCATGCTCACCGCGGCCGGCGACGACGATCACCGAGCCACGCACAGTCGCTTCGGGTTCCAGCCAGTCGATGTCCACTGATTACCTCATTCGGGGGGTTGTTCGCAGGATTGACTGCGTCACCCTGACCCACACGCGCGAGGTCGAACAAGACTAAAGCTCGAGCAGAACAAAACGCGTGTCTTCTCGCCCCGCTTCGTGTTTTGTTCCGAACATATTCGTTTTGCTCTGCCACTCACCCGCTTTCTCATTCACCCAGACCCCATCAGACGTATCGACGAAGGGACAGGCACACCGATGCCCGAGACCACAGGGTTCGCGACCCGGCAGGTCCGCACCGGCTATCAACCCGGAACGCCGCAGAACACCGCGATCCCCCCGATCTACCAATCGGTTGCCTACGACTTCGGCAGCTTCGAACAGGCCCGGGACATCTTCTCTCTCCGCCGGAAAGGGAACCTGTACAGCCGCACCGGGAATCCCACCCAGGCCGTGTTCGAGCAGCGCCTCGCCGATCTCGACGGTGGCGTCGCCGCCCTGGCCACGGGATCCGGGCAATCCGCCGTCGCGGTCGCACTTCTCACGCTCGCCAAGTCCGGACAGCACATCGTCGCGGCTCGGCAGTTGTACGGGGGAACCGTCGATCTCCTCACCGACACGTTCGCGGACTTCGGGATCGAGGTCACGCTCGTCGATCAGGACGACCTCGACGCCTGGCGTGCGGCCGCGCGTCCCGAGACCAGGGCCTTCTTCGCCGAGACGATCGGCAACCCCGTCGCCTCCGTGCTCGACGTCCGGGCCGTGGCCGACATCGCGCACCAGGCGGGGGTCCCGCTGATCGTCGACAACACGATCGCCACCCCGTACCTGCTGCGCCCGAAGGATTTCGGAGCCGACATCACCGTCTACTCGGCCACCAAGTTCATCGGTGGGCACGGCAGTTCGCTGGGCGGTGTGATCGTGGACCTCGGCACATTCGACTTCGGCGCGGAACCGCAGCGGTGGACCCAGTTCACCGAGCCCTACCCCCGCATCGGCGACCTCGTGCTGTGGGAGGAGTTCGGCCGCGAGCGAAGCGCCTACCTGGTCTACGCGAAGACGAAGATCGTCCACGATCTCGGTCCCGCACTGTCCCCGTTCAATTCGTTCCAGCTGCTGCAGGGGCTGGAGACGCTGGACCTGCGGCTCGAACGGCAGGTCGGTTCGGCGCTGGCGATCGCCCACTTTCTCGACGGTCATCCCGCGGTCGCGAAGGTGAACTACCCCGGACTGCCGGACAACCGGTGGCACGACGCCGCCCAGCGGTACCTGCCGCGCGGCGCCGGCTCGGTCTTCTCCTTCGATCTCGCCGTCGACGACTCGAAGGTGGCGAAGTTCATCGACTCGCTGCAACTGTTCGCCATCGTCGCCAACATCGGCGACGCCCGTTCGCTGGTAGTGCACCCCGCCACCACCACGCACAGCCACCTCGGCGACACACAACTCCGGGACGCCGGATTCGGCTACCGCACCGTCCGATTGTCGATCGGACTGGAAAACCTGGAAGACCTCGTCGACGATCTGCGTGCTTCGCTCGACGCCATCACGGAGGAATGACATGCACTTCGGCTACTGGACGCCCATCTACGGCGGCTTCCTGCGCAACCTCGGCGACGAAGGGATGCCCGCCACCTGGGACTACGTCAAGAAGCTCTCCCAGCTCGCCGACCGGCTCGGATACCACACCACCCTCGTGCCCGAGCTCTATCTCAACGACCGCAAGGGCGTCGACGCGCCCAGCCTCGAGGCGTGGTCGCTGTCGTCGGCGATCCTCGCGGTCACCGAACAGCTCCGGGTAATGACCGCGGTGCGACCCGGATTCCACCTGCCTGCGGTCACCGCGAAGGAATCGGCGACGATCACCGACATCGCCGGAACAACCGAGGCCGGTGCGGCACGGTTCGCGCTCAACGTCGTCGCCGCCTGGTGGGAGGAGGAAGCCCGGCAATACGGCGGCGCCTTCACCCGGCACGACGACCGATACCGGCAAGCCACCGAATTCGTCGACGTTCTCCGTGGGCTCTGGGAGCACACCCCGTTCACCTACCAGGGCGAGCATTTCAGCGTGCGCGACTCGATCCTGTCTCCGAAACCCGGCATCCATCCCCCGGTCTTCGCCGGGGGGGAGAGCGAGAGCGGCCGCGAATCGATCGCGACCTTCGCCGACTCGTACGTGCTGCACGGCGGCACCGTCGACGAGGTGCGGACGAAGATCGCGGACATGAACGCCCGGTCGCAGCGAATCCACCAGCGGGACATGGCCGAATTCGGCATGTCCACGTACATCATCGTGCGCGACACCGAAGCCGAAGCCCGCGCCGAACTCGAACGCATCACCACCGTCGATCCGCACTCGCCCGGATACGCCTCGTTCGAGGAGTTCGTGAAGAACTCCGAACTCGACGTCGAGCTGTCCAGGCGCGAGTACTCCGTCGGCACGCGCGGACTGCGCCCCGACCTCGTCGGCACACCGGAACAGGTCGCCGAGAAGATCCGCGCCTACCAGGACGCCGGTCTCACCCTGCTGCTCATCCAGTGCTCCCCCGCACACCAGGAACTCGAGCGCATCGCCGAGCAGGTGTTCCCGCTCGTCCCCACCCGTGAGTACTTGTTAACCACGGGCGGTTAACAAGTACTCACGAGCGGGACGCCCTTGACCGCACGACTCGCCGCGAGTAAGGATGAAGATGTTCTGTGCGCGGCGATTTCATTCCCGGAGAGAGGAATTCACACCCCCAGGACCAATGGCTGCGCACCCATTACATACGGCCGCACGAGGGCCGCGCGCGGAGCGCGAGGGGATTTGCCATGGCAGACATCGAGGTCGACTATTGCGTCGTCGGCGCCGGATTCGCCGGATTGACGGCGGCACTGCGCCTGAAACAGGCCGGACGATCGGTCGCGCTCCTGGAGGCGCGTGACCGGATCGGTGGGCGAACCTTCACCGAAGTCCGCGAGGACGGTTCGTGGATCGATCGGGGCGGTGCGTGGATCGGGCCGGGACAGGACCGGATCTACGCCCTGATGGACGAATTCGGCGTCAAGAGTTACAAGCAGTACACCGACGGCGAGGCGATGATGGTCGTCGACGGCAAGCAGTACCGGTACAAGGGCACGATTCCCCTGACGATGAGCCCCTGGGCCGCCGCC
Organism: Rhodococcus wratislaviensis; assembly: GCF_900455735.1. GTDB lineage: Bacteria > Actinomycetota > Actinomycetes > Mycobacteriales > Mycobacteriaceae > Rhodococcus_F > Rhodococcus_F wratislaviensis. Next base: position 1,356,604 of record NZ_UAUI01000001.1, read on the forward strand.
AATCTCGGCGCCGTGTTCGTCGAACTCGGTGAGATGTGCAAGTCGATCCCGCTGGACGCGCCGTGGGAGGCGAAGAAGGCGGCCAAGTGGGACGCGATCAGCCTCGCCAAGTGGCTCGGCGACAACACGCTGTCCCGTCCCGCCCACGACCTTCTCGAGACCGCCATCGCCGGCTGCTACACGCCCGCGGCGTCCGAGGTGTCGATGCTGTTCGTCCTGTACCAGATGGCGTCCGGCGGCGGTCCGAGTTTCGTTCTCGGTGTGAAGGACGCTGCCGAGGATGCGCGGCCGGTCGGCGGGATGGGTGCCGTCTACCGTCCGATGGCAGCGGAGATCGGCGACGCCCTCCATCTGTCGCAACCCGTGCGGGACATCGCGCAGGACGGCGACGGCGTGACCGTCCGATCCGCGGACATGGCCGTGCGGGCACAGAGGGCGATCGTCGCGGTCCCCCTCGCGATCGCGAGCCAGATCCTCTACGAGCCGCTGCTTCCGATGGATCGGGCCTTCCTCCATCAGAGAATGCCGAGTGGCGCGGTCATGAAGATCGCCGTCCTCTACGACGAACCCTTCTGGCGCGCCGACGGTTTGTCCGGGCAGTCGGCGGCACCCGACTCCCCCGCGACAATCACCATCGACGCGAGCACGGACACGGGACGTCCCGGTGTTCTGTGCGTCATCGTCGAGGGACCGATCGCCCGCAAGCTGGGGACGCTGCCGGAAGCGGAACGCAAGAACCAGGTGCTCGGCGAGTTGACCTCGAGGTTCGGAAGTAAGGCAGCTTCCCCCGTCGACTACATCGAGCAGAACTGGAGCGTCGAGCGCTACTCCGGCGGCGGCATGCTCAGTCATGCGCCGACGGGTGTGCTCACCCAATTCGGGCACGCCCTCCGCAAGCCCTGCGGTCGCATTCACTGGGCAGGCACGGAGAGTTCGTCCGTGATGTGCGGCTGGGTCGACGGGGCCGTCCGATCCGGGGAGCGCGCCGCCCGGGAGGTCACCGCTCAGTAATAGACAGCGCCCGGAGCGCCCCCGCCGACGGCCACCGCGTCGCCGGTGATCCCGACGCTGCGCGGTGACGCCAGGAACGTGACGACGTCCGCGACCTCGCTCGCGTCGATCAGCCGGTGGATCGAGTTGGTGGCCAGCCGCGACTCCAGCTCGGCGACCGGCACCCCTTCTTCCTCGGACTGTGCCGCGAGCCGGTCGACGAGGCGTTCCGTCCGCGTCAGTCCCGGATGGACCACGGTGACGTTGACGCCGTGGGGCCCGAGTTCGTCGGCGAGGTTCTTCGTCAGCGCCGACACACCGACGTTCCGCACGGTCTGCGCGATGGAGTTGGCCTGGCGGGCACCGAGCCCGCTGATATTGATGATCCGTCCCCACCCCTGCTCCACGAGGTGCGGTGCCACGGCACGGGCGGTCCGCAGGTAGCCGAGCACCTTGATCTCGAGTTCGGCGCGCACCACGTCGTCGGTGGTGGAGGCGAAATCGCTCGGCTTGCCGGCGCTCCACGGTGTGGCCGCGGCGTTCACCAGAATGTCGACGCCGCCGAGTTCGTCCACCGTCCGCTGCACGAGGGCGCGCACCGAATTCTCGTCGCCGGTGTCGGTGGGTACCCCGATCACCCGCCGCCCGGTCTCCTGCGACAGCGTCTTCGCCGCCAGTTCCAGCGCCTCGACACTCCTGGCCGCGAGCACGACGTCGACCCCCTCCGACGCGAGGCTGCGGGCGATCGCGAGACCGATTCCGCGGCTGCCGCCGGTGACGACGGCCCGCTTGCCGCCCAGACCGAGATCCATGTAGTTCTCCTCTATTCCGCTGTCCACCCCTCGGTTCGAGGGTAGGACAGCGACGGTCGGGAGTCACGGATTCGGTTCAGCGTGAGGCCAATTGCGCTCCGCCGCCTACCGTTGGATCGACTTGATCTCGAGGAACTCCTCGAAGCCGAGGACGCCGGCCTCGCGGCCGATGCCCGACTGCTTGTACCCGCCGAACGGGGCGTTGGTGTTGAACGCCCCGCCGTTCACCTCGACCTGACCGGCACGTAGCTGCCGTGCGACGCGGTCGGCACGATCCTGGTCACCGGACCAGACGCCGGCGGCGAGTCCGTACTCCGTCGCGTTGGCGATACGCACCGCGTCGTCCTCGTCCCGGTACCCGATGATCGACAGGACGGGGCCGAAGATCTCCTCCTTGGCGATGGTCATGTCCTCGGTGACACCGGCGAACACGGTGGGTCCGACGAAGTAGCCGGATTCCTGGCCGGTCTCCCGGCCGTCGACGACGGCGCGGGCGCCTTCCGCGATGCCCTGTTCGATGTAGCCGCGCACCCGCTTCAGCTGGTTCGAGTTCACCAACGGCCCCAGCATCGACGTGGCGACCGTGGGATCGCCGACGGAGTAGTTCTGCGCGACCTGCGCCGCGATGGCGGCGGCCTCGTTCACCTTGTCCGCGGGGACCAGCATCCGAGTCAGTGCCGAGCAGGTCTGACCGGAGTTGAGGAAACACTTGGCCACGCCGTCGGTGACTGCCTTCGTCAGGTCGGCGTCGTCGAGGATGACGTTGGCCGACTTACCGCCCAGCTCGAGTGCCACCTTCTTCACCGTCTCGGCCGCGACCACCGCGACCCTCTTGCCCGCGCGGGTGGAGCCGGTGAACGAGACCATGTCCACCTCGGGGTGGCCGGCAATCGCCTCGCCCACGACCGGCCCGAATCCGCTGACGAGGTTGAACACGCCTGCCGGCAGACCGATTTCGTCGAAGACGTCGGCGAGCGCGTAGGTGGCGAGCGGCGCCACCTCGGTCGGCTTGAGCACCACGGTGCATCCCGCGGCCAGAGCACCGCCGACCTTGAGCACCACCTGGTGGAGCGGGAAGTTCCACGGGGTGATCGCACCGACGACACCGATGGGCTCGCGCACGATCAGGGAGTTGCCCACCTCGTGGGCGTCGAAGTCGTAGGTGGCGGCGAGTTCGGCGAAGGCGGCGAGGTTCGCGAGCGGCATTCCGATCTGGATGGGCTTCGCGAATCCCAGCGGCATGCCCATGTCCTCGGATACGAGGGCGGTGAAGTCGTCGAGGCGCTCCTGGATCAGGGCAGCAGCCTTCCGGAGGTACTCGCCACGTTCCTTGCCGCTGAGCGCGGACCATGCGGGGAAGGCCGCTCGCGCAGCTGTCGCGGCGCGATCGACGTCGTCGGCAGTGCCCTCGGCGACCACCGCGATGACGTCCTCGGTCGCCGGATTCACCACGTCGATCCGGCCCGTTCCCTGCGAATCGACCCAGGACCCGTCGATGTAGATCTTGGTCCGGTCCAGAACTTCGCTCATCGGTCAGCCTCCAGTGAAAGTGTCGCGGATCCCCTGCGCCCCGCAGCCTACGACCGGAACCCTCCGGCAAGGGGCGAATGCGATCTCCCCGAACCACCCACCGGGACGGCACCGATCGCGGACCATCGACGTACCGCAGCACATCAGCGAAGAGGAGCGATCGGATGCGCACGCAGTCACCGGCACGCACCCTTCTCGGCGTGGTCGGAATCGCCGCCGTGCTCACCGCCTCGGCGTGCGGCTCGACGGACGAGACCGGGACCGCCGAACCCTCACGTGACATCACCTCCACGAGATCCGCGCCCACCGAGACGACCGCACCGCACCCCGACCGCTGCCTGATCGGCGAACTGCAGGTGACGCTCGGACAGGCGAGTGGGGCCGCCGGATCTCAGGAGATCCCGCTCGTCTTCACCAACACCGGCACCCGCGACTGCGTCCTCCACGGTTACCCGGGGGTGTCCTACGTCGCGGCCCCGGACGGTCCGCAGGTGGGTGCCGCGGCCGATCGGGACGGGGGAGCCGAGACTCCGGTGACGGTTGCCCCGGGCGCACGGGCCACCGCAGCGGTGCGTGCCACGGTGGTGCAGAACTATCCGGCCGAGACGTGTGGACCCACCCCCGTGGCCGGGTTCAGGGTGTACCCACCGAACGACACGGGGTCGGTGTTCCTTCCCTACCCCACCACCGGATGTGCGCAGACCTGGGTGAAACAGCTGTCGGTGCAGCCCGTGACCGGGTGACCTGGTTCACCCGCGTCGGGTGAATCGGCTCACCCCGGCCCCGACCTACCGTCGGGCTACCGACTCGCGTAGCAGGAAGGCGGAGGCATGTTCGAGATCATCCGCGAAGTGCATTCCGAAGTTCAGCACCGCCGTGGTCCGCGGCACCACCACCATCTCCTCACTCGAGCGGAGCGCCGATCGCGGATCCTGAAACACTTTCACATGTGATCGGCCGGGACCGCGGGCCGCCGACCAGGCCCGTTCCTTGCCTTCGCTAACCATTGGCGCGGATGGGTACTATCCGACGTCGTGACTGACAGCAGGCTGGAATCGGCGAATGTGTCCAGAGACGACTCGGACGAGTCGCCGATCGGGACCCCGCCCCAGTCCTCGCCCCTCGGTCAGTCGGTCCGCTCCGCCCGCCTTCTCGCGATCATCGCCTCCGTCTTCGGAGTGCTGCTCACGCTGTCGCTCCCGTTCCTTCCGGTCGAGCAGGACAGCGCGACCCTCACCTGGCCGCAGAACGGCAGCACCGGAAGCGTCGAGGCGCCGCTCGTCTCCTACGCGCCGCTGAGCCTCGACGTGCAGATCCCCTGTTCGGCGGTCGGTGCACTCGCCGACCGCGGCGGGGTCCTGACGTCCACCGCGCCCGCGGGCGCCGCCGACGCCGGGAAGTACGGACTGGTCGCCAGAGTGAATCGTGCGACCCCGGACGGTCCCGCCGGCGTCGAGGTGCAGTTGCGGAACAAGGTGCTGCTGTCGTCGCCGCTGGACCAGCTGCCCGCCGACTGCGCGCTCGTGGTGTCGTCGGATTCCACACGGACCACCGCCGGTTTCGTCGGGGTGGGCGAGGACGCGCCGACCGTCGTCGACGGCGACCTCCGACCGCAGATGGTGGGCATCTTCAGCGACCTCGACGGTGCGGTGCCCGACGGCTTGCGGGTGACGGCCCAGATCGACAGCCGCTTCTCGTCGACGCCGTCGACGATCAAGTTCGTGGCCATGGTGGTGGGTGCGCTCGCGACGATTCTGGCGCTGGTGGCGCTGCACCGTCTCGACAACGTGGACGGGCGCCGGGCACGACGATTCCTGCCCACCCGCTGGTGGTCGTTCGGGGCGGTCGACGCCGTCGTCCTCGGCACGCTGGTGCTGTGGCATTTCATCGGCGCCTCCACCTCCGACGACGGCTATCAGTTCAACATGGCCCGCACCTCCGAGGCCGCGGGCTATATGGCCAACTACTTCCGCTGGTACGGCGTCCCGGAGGCGCCGTTCGGTTCTCCGTACTACGACGTCCTCGCGGTGCTGGCGAACATCACCCCGGCGAGCCCGTTCGTGCGTCTGCCCGCGCTGCTCGCCGGCATCGTCGCGTGGCTGGTGATCAGCCGTGAAGTCGCACCGCGACTCGGCGCCGCGGTCCGGGGCAACCGGCTCGCGCTGTGGACCGGCGGCCTGGTGTTTCTCGCGTTCTGGCTCCCGTACAACAACGGTCTGCGGCCCGAGCCGATCGTCGCGGTGGGCGTGCTGCTCACGTGGTGCTCGGTGGAACGTGCCGTCGCGACGCGGCGACTGCTGCCCGCCGCGGTGGCGATCCTGGTCGGTGCGGCGACGCTGACCGCGGGCCCGTCCGGGTTGATCTGCTTCGGAGCCCTGGTCGCGGGCGCCCGGCCGATCCTGCAGATCGTGATCGCCCGGGCCAAGACCGTGGGATACGTCGCATTACTCGCGCCGCTCGTCGCGTCGGGGACCGTGATCCTGGTGGCAGTGTTCGCCGATCAGACCCTCGCCGCCGTCATGGAGATGCAGCACGTTCATGCGATCGGCCCCAACGTTCCCTGGTTCGACGAGTACCTCCGCTACCAGTACCTGCTGAACATCTCCGTCGACGGTTCCCTCTCCCGCCGGTTCGGCGTGTTCGCGATGGTGCTGAGCATCGCCGTGACGGTCCTCGTGATGTTGCGCAAGGGCGGCCGGATTCCCGGGACCGCGGCCGGCCCGTCGCGACGGCTCATCGGTATCACGCTCGCCGCGATGGGGCTGATGATGTTCACGCCCACCAAGTGGACGCACCACTTCGGCATCTACGCGGGACTCGCGGGGTCGCTCGCCGTCCTGGCGTCCGTGGCGGTGAGCACCGCCGTGGTGCGCTCGCCGCGCAACCGCGCCCTGTTCGCGGCCGCCGTGCTGTTCCTGCTCGCGATGTGTTTCACCAGCACCAACGGGTGGTGGTACGTGTCCAGCTACAGCGTCCCGTGGTGGGACAAGCCGGTGTCGATCGCCGGCCTGGGCGCCGGCACGATCCTGCTCGGCGCCACGCTGGTGATGCTGCTGATCGCGGCGTGGTGCTACTTCCGCGAGCCCTACACCCGGGCCGACTCCGTGCGGCGACGCCGGTTGTGGGCGATCCCGCCGTTGACGGTGGCGGCCGCCGCGATGGTGCTGTTCGAGGTGCTGTCGATGGCGAAGGGCGCGGTCGCGCAATACCCCGCCTTCTCCCTCGCCCGTTCCAACGTCGACGCCGTCACCGGCGCACCGTGCGGTCTCGCCAACGACGTCCTGCTCGAAACCGATCCGAACGCGTCGCTGCTGCAACCACTGTCCGGTGACGCCGCCACCGCCCTCGCGGGCACCGGCACCGTGGGCTTCACACCGAACGGCGTCGCCGGCGACCTCAGTGCCGACGAGGAATCGTCGGATGCGGGCGTCGCCAACTCCGTCAAGACCGACAACACCGACCAGACGGCGTCGAGCAACGCCGCGGGCACCGGCGGCGGCGCAGGCGCGGTGGGTGTCAACGGCAGCGCCGTGGCCCTGCCGTTCGGCCTCGACCCCGACCGCACGCCCGTCCTCGGCAGCGACGGCAGCGACGGCGACGCGTCACTGACCACCGGCTGGTACCGGTTGCCGAACCCCGACACGGACGCCGGGGCGGGCGACATCGTCTCCATCGCCGCGGCGGGCCGCATCCACTCCGTCGACGCGGACGGCGTCGTCACCTACGGCCAGAACCTCGAGGTGGAGTACGGCACCACGCAACCGGACGGCACGGTCGGGGTGTCGGGACGCGTGACGCCGATCGACATCGGCCCGGCACCGTCGTGGCGCAATCTGCGCGTTCCGCTGGACTCCCTGCCGGACGATACGGATGTCATCCGTCTGGTGGCGTCGGATTCGGACAGCGACCCGCAGCAGTGGCTGGCGGTGACGCCGCCGCGTGTTCCGCGGACGCAGACACTGAACGATGTGATCGGATCCGATGCGCCCGTCATGATCGACTGGGCTGTGGGACTTGCCTTTCCGTGCCAGCGACCGTTCGACCACCGCGCGGGTGTCGCCGAGGCGCCCGAATACCGGATCCTCCCCGACCGTCCCGGCGCGATCATGACCAGCCTGTGGCAGGACCGGTACGGCGGAGGCCCGCTGGGCTGGATCGAGATGACCCGGGCCAGCCGCACCATACCGTCGTATCTGCGCGACGACTGGGACCGCGACTGGGGCGGAGTGGAGCAGTACTCGCCGCTCGACCCCGGCGCGAAGACCGCGGAGATCGACACCACCCGGATTCAGCGTTCGGGCTTGTGGAACCCGGCGCCGATCATTACGGCCTACTGAGCGTCGGTGACGCGCCCGCCGCCGGGCGCGTCACCGATCACGTCAGAGTTCGAATTCCGCCGGGGCGATGCCGACGGCGAAACACGCGTCGCGCACCACGTTTCGCTCGTGCTGGTCGAAGTTTCCGTCGGCGCCACCGATGACGATGCCGATCTGGATGACGGCACGTGCCTGATCCTGCTTGGACTTCAGCTTCGCGACGGTGGCGGTGGCCTCGATCTTGCCGAACTCGAAATCCGACTGCAGCTTGCTGCAGTACCAGTCGAATTTCTGACTCAGCTCGTCCGACGGGAACACACTCAGCGCCTCGTTGCTGGTGATCAGCGCCGCGGTCTTCTGCCGCTCGGACGGGTCGATGGTCCCGTCCGCCGCGGCGATGAGGGCGCACATGGCCATGCTGGCGTTGGCGAACTCCTTGTTCTGGAACTGTGCCGTCTTGGTCTTGAGCTGGCCGTTCATCTCGAACGCCTTTGCCTTCAGCTGATCCCAGAAAGCCATTGGACTCCTTCGTCGTGTGCCCACGCACGGTGCGTGTGGTGTCCAATTTGCCAGGTTTCACCCGAGGGCGTCGCCGCGGTCGGTCTACCAGCACAGTCGCAGAAATCCGCCGCTACGGCCGCAACGACTGCAGGTCTCCCGTCGGCACGTGAATCCAGCCTTCCCGTTCGGCGACGGCGCGGTCGTCGCCCTCGGGTAGTGCCGTGCAGCCGACGGCCGCGGCCCGCGCGATGACGGCGGCCAGCACGGCGTCGAGGGCGTCGTCCGACTCGCGGCAGATCGTCTGAAATGCACCGAGATCCAACCAGTCCGCGGCCGCCAGGAGCGCGTCGACCAACTCCCCCAGCGTCACCCGGTTCTGGGCGCTCTTGTATCCGCGCGACACCAGGCCCCAGGTGCGCAGCGCGGCCGCCGGATACGCCTCCACCACGCGGCCGTCGACGCGGCCGACGTCGACGCCGAGCCGGCCCAGGTCGGCGAGGATTCCGGCGCAGCGCAACGCGACGTGCGCGATGAGATCCGCCGACACACTGAGCGGGGATATCCCCGTCGCCGCCTGCACCACGAGGTCGGTGCGCCGCTTGGTCAGCGGACGACGCCCCTCTCGGTTCGCGAGACCGCTGGTCGCGGACAGTCGGCCGGCGTGGTGCTCGGACACCATGCGGACGAACGCGTCGGGCCAGCCGAACGGTGCATCGATACCGGCCCTGTCGCACGCCAGCACGGCCTCGGTGACGGCGTCGTTCCCGGCTCCCAGCCGGACGGACTCGACGCGGGCCACACCGCCGGACCAGTCGACGATCGCCAGGGCCGTCTTCTTCGGTTCGGCCGCCAGGTCGACTCCCACGGTGCGCATCGACCCAGGCTAGCCCGACCTGCTGAATCAGAAGAAGTGATGCAACGCATCAGTTAGTTGTTCTGTACAGATTCACTGCCTCCGACCATTGTGGTCTGCACTACTCGACCTAGAAGTGGCGCACTTGCGCGCCGTTCGGAGGATTGATGCCCGACACCCACGTCGCCCCGATGCTGGAGAAGCACACGATCGGGTTCGTCCCGGAATCCGATCGCCACGGCAAGGTTCGCGATCTGTTCACGCTGTGGTTCGGCGGCAACCTCGCCCCGCTACCGATCGTGACCGGTGCCCTCGGCCCCAGCCTGTTCGGACTCTCGCTGTGGTGGAGCCTCGTCGCGTTCGTCGTCGGACATCTCGCCGGCGGAGCCCTGATGGCGTTGCATTCGGCGCAGGGACCCCAGATGGGGATCCCCCAGATGATCCAGAGCCGCGGACAGTTCGGCACGTTCGGGGCGCTCATCATCGTGGTGATCGCCGCCGTCATGTATCTCGGGTTCTTCTCGTCGAACATCGTCCTGGCCGGCCAGTCGATGCACGGGATCGTGAACGGCATACCCGTGGACGTGGGGATCGTGGTCGGTGCCCTCGGCTCCGCCGTCATCTGCATCATCGGCTACCGGTTGATCCACATCCTCAACCGGATCGGAACCTGGGTTCTCGGAATCGGAATCCTCGTGGGCTTCTTCGCCATCCTCACCGGCGACCTGCCGTCGGACTTCCTCACCCGGGGCAACTTCAACTTCGCCGGCTGGCTGGCCACCGTGTCACTCGGCGCACTCTGGCAGATCGCGTTCGCGCCCTACGTCTCCGACTACTCGCGGTACCTCCCCAAGGACGTGGGTGTGCCGTCGACGTTCTGGGCGACCTACCTCGGCTGCACCCTCGGCTCGTTCCTCGCCTTCGCGTTCGGCGCGGTCGTCACGCTCGCCGCACCGGTCGGCATGGGCACCATGGACGGCGTCAAGGCGACGACGGGAAGCCTCGGCAGCATCATGCTGGTGCTGTTCCTGCTCAGCGTCATCAGCCACAATGCGCTGAACCTCTACGGCGCCGTCCTCGCGATCATCACGTCGGTCCAGACCTTCCGTGCCCGCTGGATTCCGACCGCCCGCGCCCGGGTGATCCTCTCGACGATCATCCTCGTCGCGGCGTCCGTCGTCGCCATCGCGCTGTCGGCCGACTTCGTCTCGCACTTCGTCGATCTGGTGGTCGTGCTGCTCGTGGTCCTGGTGCCGTGGACGGCGATCAACCTGATCGACTTCTACATCATCCACAAGGGCGTGTACGACCTCGACTCGATCTTCCGCTTCGACGGCGGCATCTACGGCCGCTTCAACTGGACGGCCATCACCGCCTACCTGCTCGGCATCGTCGTCCAGATTCCGTTCATGGCCACGTCGCTCTACACGGGCCCGGCGTCCGCGTTCCTCGGCGGCGCCGACCTGTCCTGGGTGGCCGGACTGGTGGTGACCGGACCCATCTACCTGCTCCTGGCGCGGCGCGGCCCGACCGGGGCGAAGACCACCTCCGGTGCCACACCCTTGCCCGCCCGGCTGTAGTACCCGAACATCGCACCGCCCGAGCCTGTTACAGGTTCGGGCGGTGCGCTCGGTGCGTAATGCCCCACCCCTGTCCGCTCGGGCAGGGTTTCGCCGTTGCCACCACGCGGCGGGGCCTGCTCGCTAGGGTCGAAAGAAGAGACCGATTCACCGGAGAAGAGAGTTGTCGCAGATGTCCAGTTTCCCGGGCCTCACCCACGTCGCGATCACCGTGTCGGACCTACCGGCCAGCACCGCCTGGTACACCGCATTGTTCGGATCAGCCCCCGTGCTCGACGAGGACGAGGAATCGGGAACCTTCCATCACACGGTGTTTGCGCTCGACGGCGGCATGCTCTTCGGCCTGCACACCCACCCCGACAGCGGCGCTCCCGCACGGTTCGACGAACGGCAGGTCGGACTCGACCACATCGCGTTCCAGTGTTCTCCCGACGCACTGCCCGGGTGGGTGGAGCGGCTCGATGCCCTCGGCATCGAGCACGGGGGCATCAAGAATGCGCACTACGGATCCGGCATCTCGTTCCGCGACCCGGACAACATCGCGCTCGAATTCTTTGCTCCGCCCGTGAGTACTTCTTAACGTCGGGCGGTTAACAAGTACTCACGGGTGGCGGAGCCGCAGGCGTCGAGCAGGGTGAGGGCGAGGGCCAGCGCGCCGTCGACGGCCGCCCGGTCTGCAGCGGGCGCGGCGCTGGCCGCGGCGAACTCGGCCTGATGGTTGACGGCGGGCGCGGAGTCGATTCCGATGTAGGGGTGGATCGCGGGAATCACCTGCGAGACGTTGCCCATGTCGGTGGACGCCCGGTTCATCAGCGAGTCCGCGCCGGTGCGGAACACGCGGCCCAGCCCCTCGGCGTGCCGGACGTACGACGCGAGCAGCTCTTCGTCGGTGCGGAACTCCGAGTACGGTTCGCTTTCCGGGGCGATGGTCAGTTCACAGCCGGTTGCGACGGCGCCGGCCTCGAAGCAACGGGCCACCCGGGGCTCGATGCGGGCCAGTTCCTCCAGCGTCTCCGCGCGCACGTACCAGCGGCCTTCGGTGCGCTGGGGAATGGCGTTGGGCGCCTCTCCCCCACGGGTCATCATCCCGTGTACTCGCGTGCTCGACGGAAGCTGTTGCCGGAGCAGCCCGATGGCGACCTGCGCCACCGTGAACGCGTCGGCCGCGTTGACGCCCCGTTCCGGGTACGCGGCGGCGTGTGCCGCCTTGCCGTCGTACCGGATGTGGCTGTGAGACACCGCGTACGGTTCGGCCCGGGCGACGTCGACCGGGCCGGGGTGGGTCATGACGGCGGCGTGGACGCCCTCGAACGCTCCGCGTTTCAGCATGTCGATCTTGCCGCCCCCGCCTTCCTCGGCGGGGGTGCCGAGCACCGACAGCGTGATACCGAGTTCGTCGACGAGTGGGGCGAGGGCCAGCGCCGTCCCCACCGAGATGGCGGAGATGACGTTGTGCCCGCACGCGTGCCCGAGCCCGGGGAGCGCGTCGTATTCCGCGCAGACCGCGAGGTGCAGCGGTCCGGAGCCGACGTGCGCGCGGAATGCGGTGGGCAGTCCCACGTACTGCTGCTCCACCGTGAAACCGGCGTCCGACAGCACCCCGGCCACCCGGACGCACGAGCGTTCCTCCTCCCACGCGACCTCGGGGTGGGCGTGAAGGTCGTGCGACAGAGCCAGGATCCGGCCTTCCGCCCTCCTGGCTCCGTCGCGAACCGCGGCGTCGGCGCTCACAGGTCCCCCGGCACGCCGTAGGACGGGGCGGCCGTCGGGTCGACACCCCGCACCCGGTAGTCCCGTTTCTGCGGTTCCCACACCGTCCACAGCCGGCGCAGTTCGCCGACCGGGTCGTCGTGCCAGTCGACGCGCAGATCGGTGACGGGCCAGGGCACGTCCTCGACCACCTGGATTCCCGCCGAGTGCACGGGCCCCGCCTCGCCGCCGGCGGTGACGGCCGCGGTGAGTCCGTCGAGCAGTCTGCCCTCGAACGTCGGGGCCGTGCTGGACACGTAGCCGAACAGCAGCGACCGGATGACGCCTTCGTCGCGGAGCATGTTGCCGGCGACGGCGGCGCCGCTGCCCTGCGCACTGCTGTGGACGCCCAGCGTCTGCGCGCCCGAGTGCACCGCGGTGCCGCCGTCCGCATCGACGACGACGACCTGGCGGTACTCCGGGAACTTCTCGTGCGCGAGTGCGGTTTTCAGTGCGGTCTCGGCATTCGCACCCGACGCGAGCGCGTCGAGTCCGATTGGGCCCAGCTGCGGATTGGTCACGTTCTGGGAGGCGACGACACCGACCCCGGACCGCACGTGCAGGCAGCGTGCGGCCACGGCGGGGCTGGAGGAGCAGACGACCATCCCGAACGCGCCCCCGGAATCACGGGCGACGAGTGAGAACGTCATGAGCTGATCACTGCCGTCGCGTCGATCTCGACGAGCCATTCGGGCCGGGCGAGGGCGTCGACGACGATGCCGGTGGACACCGGGTGCACACCCTTCAGCCAGCGTCCGACCACCCGGTAGACGGTCTCCCGGTATCGGACGTCCACCAGGTAGACGGTGACCTTGACGACGTCCTCGAGGCGACTGCCCGATTCCTTCAGCAGCATCGCGATGTTCGCCATCGCCTTCTCGGCCTGGGCCTCGACGTCGCCGATTCCCACCGACTCCCGGGTGTCGAGGTCCTGCCCGATCTGTCCGCGGAGATACACGACTCCGCCGGCGACGACGGCCTGCGCGAGGTCGTTGTCGAGGTTCTGTTCCGGGTACGTGTCGCGGGTGTTGAACGGGCGGATGCGGGTGTGGGTGGTCATGCCGCACCTCCGTCGACGTTGTCCGACAGCCCCGCTGCGGCCTTGACCAGCCCGAGCGGACCGTCGAAGTCGAAGTTGCGGTACACGGCGGCGAGCTGCGCGAAGGGCGGCGACTGGGCGAAGAGCTGAAACGTCAGGCGATGTCCCGCGTAGTCGCTGTTGAGGAGGTCGCGGGCGAACGCGAGGAGCTTGCGACGGTCGTCGGCCACCCAGTTGTCGTTGATGGAGTAGAACTTCTCCAGCCACGGTGCGACGTCGGGGTCGGCGAACGTGGCGGCGTCCGGGGTGATGCAGATCTGGCCGCCGCACAGCTCGCGGGCGATGTGCATCATCGCGGGCAGCTGGCTGAGCGCCATCACCCGGCCGGTGTAGAGCAGGGACTGGTTGGGCATGAGCAGGCCGCCGGGGCTGGGTTCGGCGAGCGAGATGGCCGCGGTGAGGTGGGCGTTGATCGTCTCCCGGTAGCAGGCGAGCTGGGCGAGCTTCTCCTGCACCGCCTGCTGCTTCTCGAGGCCGCTCTGCTTGACGTTCCACAGTGCGGATCCGATCATCAGATCGGCGAGGTGCAGCGTGCGCTGCACGAACGGGAACGCGCTGTAGCGGTGCAGGGTGGAGCGGATGAACGTGGCGGCCCGGGTGTGCCGGTAGAACAGGACGTCTTCCCAGGGAATCTCGACGTTGTCGAACACGACGAGGGACTCGACCTCGTCGACGCGGTTGGCGAGCGGGTAGTCGGCGGACGGCGCGCGGCCGGCGAACCCGTTGCGGGAGATGTACTTCAGGCCCGGCGCGCCCATGTCGAGCACGAATCCGACGGCGTAGTCGGACAGTTCGCTGTTGCCCCAGTTGGCGATGGTGGGTTTGGTGAACGCCTGGTTGGAGTAGGCGGCGGCGGTCTCGTATTTCGCGCCGCGCACGACGATGCCGTTGTCGGTCTCCTTCACGACGTGCAGGAGCATGTCGGGGTCCTGATCCTGCGGCGCCTTGGACCGGTCGCCCTTGGGGTCGGTGTTCGCCGACACGTGGAACGGGTCCTCCCGGACAGAACGCTCCAGGTGGCGGCGGATGTTCTCCGAGAAGCGCGGGTCCACCTCGTTGAGGACGTCCTGACCGTCGAACAGCGACCACATCTCGCCGATGGTCTCGTCACCGACACGGGTGACCACTCCGCGGGTGTCCTCGAGCACCAGGTCGACGGCGGCACGCTTGTCGAGCCAGTCCTGCTGCGTGCGGGGAAGCTTGTTGGCGATGGCGTTGCGTTCGCCGGATTCGGGATCGACGTAGGTCATCGCGTCCTGGGTGGCCTCGTCGTGCGCGAGGTCGTAGATGCGGGCCCGCACGTCGACGATCGGCTTGAACATGGGGTGGTCGGCCACGTCCTTGACGCGTTCCCCGTCGACCCAGACCTCACGGCCGTCCCTGATGGACTCCCTGTATTCGTCTCCGGTGCGGATCATTTCGTGCTCCTGGTCCTCGGCGCGGGGTGTGCGTCCGGGTAGTCGGGAAAGGTGGAAGGTTCGAATGCTGCGGGCTTGCTGTAGGTGTGGGAGGCGTACACGAGCGGTTCACCGGGGTGTGCCTCCACGGCGGCGACGCGCCCGATGTAGACGCGGTGGGTGCCGGCCTCGATGACGTCGTGGACGGTGCAGTCGAACGACGCGATCGCGTCGTGGACGCGGGGCGAGCCGGATTCGGCCACGGTCCAGTGCCCGCAGGTGAAGTCCCACCGCTGCTTGCCGGGCCAGGGGCGGCCGGCGAAGGTGTCTGCGACGTGATCATGCTGGGTGGCAAGCACATTGACGCAGAAGACGCCGTTCTCGGAGATCGCGTCGTTGACCGGGCTTCGCCCGTGCAGGCAGACCAGCACCAGCGCCGGGTCGGCCGAGACGGAGCACATCGCGCTCACGGTCTGTGCGGCGCGCCCGCCGGGGCCGTCGGTCGCGACGACGGTGACTCCGGTTGCGACGGTGCCCATGGCCGCGATGAAGTTCACGGTCGAGCTGTCCGGAATCGGTGGGGCCACCGATGTTCGGGCCGTCGTTTCGACGGCTGCGTGACGGTCAGCGATCGGCATGACGGGCTCCTTTCTATGTGCGGTGAGCGAGGAGTTCGTGCCGTTGCACCAATCTTGAGGTCCCCGGCGAAATCTGTACAACACAGATAAGTGGCGCACTGCATAAGGAAAAGTGATGAATCGGGAACCGATGCCGACCACGGCTTCGACCAGGGATAATTCCCTACATCAGCCGATGCGGACGGGGACGATCATGACGCCACTGCAACGCTATATCGCCGAAGAGATCGCGATCGACCATGCTGACGGGCTGCTGTCCCGCCGCGAGGCGTTGCGAAGACTCGGCCTCATCGGTCTCGGCGTGGCGGCGGCGTCCTCGCTGCTCGCCGCATGTTCCACCGACAGCGACGAGTCGCCGACCTCGGCGCCGGTGACACCCGGCGGAGCGACGCCCCCGCCACCGGGAGCGGCCGACGCCGTCGGGACCGAAGCCGTGACGTTCCCCGGCCCGGACGGCCGGGTCCTGCAGGGTGCGTGGGCCGCCGCGGCCTCGCCCCGCGGATCGGTCCTCGTCATCCACGAGAACAAGGGCCTGACCGACCACATCCGTTCGGTGGCGGGCCGATTCGCGGGTGCCGGCTACTCCGCGCTCGCCCTCGACCTGCTCTCGGAAGAGGGCGGGACCGCGACGTTCACCGATCAGGCGCAGGCGACCGCCGCGCTGGCCACCGTGCCGCCTGCGCGCTTCGTCGCCGACATGAAGGCCGGTATCGACGAACTCGGGCGTCGGGTGCCGGACGAGAAGATCGCGGCGGTCGGGTTCTGTTTCGGCGGCGGGATGGTGTGGCAACTCCTCGCGTCCGGCGAGCCGCGGCTGGCGGCGGCGGTCCCCTTCTACGGTCCCCTCCCCGAGGGCGCCGACTTCTCCGGGTCGAAGGCCGCGGTCCTCGCCATCTACGCGGAAATGGACGCCCGGGTGAACGCGTCCCGCGACGCCGCGGCCGCCGCACTCGCGAAGGCGGGGCTACCGCACGAGATCGTGACGGTTCCGGGTGCCGATCACGCGTTCTTCAACGACACCGGGCCCCGCTACAACGCGACCGCGGCAGCCGAGGCCTACGAACGTGTCCTCGCCTGGTTCGGCGAATACCTGGGGTGAGGCGGGCGCATCAGCAGTGCGGCCACGAGGAAGCAGACCGCGCCCACGAACGTGCCCAGATCGGCGATCGTCGGGTTCTTCAGCGCGTCGGTGCCGGGCACGATGTACGCGCCGACCGCGGACACCCCGAACGCCACCGACCCGATCATGTTCAGCCAGGTGCTGCGCCAGTTGCGGGCATGCGGATCCCACAGCTTGTCGGTTTCGGTGGTGGCCACCACCGCCAGACCGCTGGCGACGAGGAACGCCGTCGACCCGAAGAGGTCGGGACGCCACCCCCACACCCGGTCCTGTTCGACGGTAAGGCTCTGGATCAGCACGACCCCGGTACTCACGTTGAACAGCAGGGTGCCGACGAACTGGATCAGCGCCGCCCACCAGTCGTAGCGTTCGACCGTCGCGGATTCCTCCCCGGGCACCGGCCTCCCACTGAGCCGCAATTGGATGAATCCGGCGGTGGTGAAGAAGAGCGACCCGACGAAGTAGGTGATGTTGTCGATCTCGGGGCCCACCGCCTGCCCGTACATCCGCGTGGCCGCCAGCCCGAACAGGAAGGAGCCGATCACGAATCCCCAGGACTCGCGGCGCAGCCGGAGCGTTCGGCGCGGCGCGGACGAGGTGTGGTCGCTCGACACCGTGACGTCACCCCCTCACGGGTCGGCAAGGTTTCAGACTCTCCGAAAGCGCGCACCGGGTCAAGGTCGGACGCCGAAATTCGGCTGCGAGTCGACGTGGGGTGTGCCAGTGTCGGGGAATGACGACGACCACCGCCGGCATCACGATCAGAACGGCGACCGAACAGGACTGGCCGAAGATCACCCTGCTCAACGAGATCTGCTTCGTGACACCGCAGAACGAGGAGTTCACCGCCCACTGGCGGCAGCTCGTCAGCGGCGCGCCGCCGATCATCGCGGTCGACGAGGACGCGGTGGTCGGCGCCACCATGGACATCCCCATGACCGTCACCGTTCCCGGTGGCGAGGGCGTTCCCGCGGCGGGCGTCACCGCGGTGACGGTCGCCCCCACCCACCGACGCCGTGGCCTCCTGCGCGCGCTCTACACCGAACATCACGCCCGCATCCGGACGTCGGGTGTCCCGCTGTCGCTGCTCACGGCCAGTGAGGGCGGGATCTACGGGCGCTTCGGGTACGGACCCGCGACCGTCGAGACCACGTCGAGCATCGACCGCCGGTTCGCCGTGCCGCACCCGAGGGCACCGGACCCGGGTGGTGTGCGGATGGTCCATCCCGCGGAGGCCCGGGTCGCGTTCACCGACGTCTACGACCGCTGGCAACGGGTGACCCCGGGGGCGCAGGTCCGGCCCGGGATCGTGTGGAATCGGATCTTCGCCGACCGCGAAAGCGAACGTGGCGGCGGCACAAGCCTGTTCGGGCTGGTGCACGACGACGGCTACGTGCTCTACCGTCGCATGTCCGGCGACAACGGAACCGTCGCCCGGGTGGAGGAGATCCGCACGGTCACGCGCGACGCGCATGCCGCGCTGTGGCGGGCGCTCCTCGGCCTGGACCTCGTGCGCCGCATCGAAACGCACCTCACCCCCGAGGACCCACTGCCGTATCTGCTGACCGACGGCCGGCTGGTGCGGACCACCTCGCGCCACGACGAGCTGTGGGTCCGGATCATGGACGTGCCCGCCGCACTCGAGGCCCGCAGGTACCGAACAGACCTCGACGTCGTGATCCAGGTCGACGACGGGTTCCTGGACGCCGGCGGGCGGTTCGCACTGACCGTGCGGGACGGCACCGCGATGTGCATCCCGACCGACTCGACCCCTCAGGTGGTGCTCGACCTGGACGTGCTGGGCAGCCTGTACCTCGGCGCCCACCGGGCACGCACGTTCGCGGCCGCGAACCGGCTGCAGGCTGCGGACCCCGACGTCCTCGACCGTGTCGACCACGCCTTCGGCGCCGACCGCGACGCCCAGATGGGGTGGCCGTTCTAGCGGCCCGAACCCGCCTGTTTCGCGAACACGGCGCGCGCCCGTTCGGCGACGGCCCGGGCCCGCGCCGTGCTCCGCACACCCTTCAGCCGGGCGAGCACCACGGGCAGGCCGGGAACGTCGTCGGCGATGGGCAGCGTCGCGACCCGTCCGCCGTCATACGTCCGGCCCTCGGCGGGCCGCTGATTGAGGATCGAGAAGCCGTGGCCCCGGGCGACGAGTCCGCGCACCGTTTCGTAGCTCGCCGACCGGTACCGGACCACCGGCGTGACCCCCGCCGCCGACAGCATCGCCAGGAAGTAGTCGCGGCTGCTCGGCAGGTCCAGCAACACCATGGGTTCGCCCTCGAGGTCGGCGAGGGTGATCGCATCGTGGCCGGCCAGCCGGTGGTCCGGCGGAAGGATGACGTGCGGTCGGGCCACCCCGAGCGTCTCCGTCTCCATGTCTTCGCCCAGCGCGAGGTCGTAGGTGAGGGCCAGTTCCGCGGTGCCGTTCCGCAGCGCCGCCCGCACCGCCTCCGCCTGCGTCTCGACGACCTCGACCTCCAGATCGGGATGCTGATCGCGCAGGTCCGAGATCAGCGTCGGGAGGATGAACGGGGTGAGGGTGACGAAGCAGGCCAGGCGCACCGTTCCCCGGACGTTGTCCTCGTGGCCGCGCGCCGCGTCGAGAACCTCACCGAGGTGGGCGAGGACGCTGCGGGTGTCGCGGAGCATCTCCTCCCCCGCCGCGGTGAGGACCAGCCCGCGGGATCGTTGCCGGATGAACAGCTGGGTGCCGATCTGGTGCTCGAGCTGGGAGATCGCGGACGAGACCGCCGACTGCGCGACCATCAGTTCGTCGGCGGCCTTCGTCATGCTGGAGAAGTTCGCGGCCTCGACGAAGTACCTGAGTTGGGTGAACGTCACGTCGGGTCGTCGTTGCATGCGCTCTCCTCGGGATCTGAGGCCACCAGGATTGCAGGTCTCCGACCGGGGAGCCACCCACGACACACGCGGTGGCCGCGGCACCATCAGCGGGCGTCGGCCTTCACGAGGCCGGGGTCCGGCTCCGAGCCGGGGCCGTCCGCCCGCGCGATGCTGGGGCCACTCGCGGACCGCACGGACCTGCCGCGCACGTATCCGACGGCGCCGAGGAGCGCGAGCACGGCCAGCGTCCCGAGGGTGAACAGTTCGAACGTCCCCTGGCTCACTCCCCAGATCTCTTCGAAGTCGTACTCCAGGCCGAACACCGACTCCAGAGTGCCGGGGAAGACCGCCACCCAGGAACCGAGCAGCACCCACGCGAAGCAGAGGATGCCGAGGACGCGGAAGCCCGCGTTTCCGGTGGGAACCCGGAAGGGCCGCACGACGTCCGGGAAACGCGTGCGCAGGCGAATCGCCGACGGGATGACGATCAGGTAGCTGAGCAGGAACGTCGAGATCGAGATGGTGAGCACGACCGCGAAGATGGAACCGCCGGAGCCGGTGATCTGCATGGCCGCGATCATGAAGACGGTGGCGACGAGCCCCGACAGGAAGTTGACGCGCACCGGCGTGCCGAGGCGGGGATGGAATCGGCCGAAGAATCCGCCGAAGAACGCGCCGTCGGCGGCCGCCATCGCCTGCATGCGGTCGCTGATGATCATCCACGCCGCACCCTGGGTCATGAGGATGACCGCGAAGATCACGCCGGTCACCGTCAGCATGGCGGGTGCGGCGGGACCGTAGACGCTGTAGACGGTCGCGACCGCCTCGAGAAGTCCGCCGACACCGGTGATGTCGTCCGCGGGCACGACGAGCAGGATGGCGAAGATCGGCAGCAGGTAGGACGCGGCGGCGATGGCGCAGGCGCGGGCGATCGAGATCGGGACGTCGCGGGCCGGGTTCTTCATCTCCCCGGCGGCGCTGTTTCCGGATTCGAACCCGAGGTAGGAGAACAGCAGCAGCGGCGTCACGCCGAGTAGCCCGGTCAGGGTGGGGCTGAAGTCGCCCGCCGAGATGCCGGCAAAACCGTTCTTCGCGGCGTAGATGCCGGTGGTGACGAGGAAGAACAGCAGGAAGACGATCTTGAGGAACGCGCCGACCGTCGGAATCCATTTGCCGCGAGCCAGACTCACGACGGCCGCGAGCACCGTCAGCCAGATGAAGACCAGTTTGAACAGGTAGTCCGTCACCGACCCCTCCTCGAATGCAGAGACGTAGTGGTTCCAGGTCTCCGCGGCGATGAACGCCATGGACCCACCGACCCACACGGGCTGCGTCACCCACGTCAGCAGCGACGCGAGGGCGGCGAGGGGCCGGCCGAACGCTCTCCGGACCCACACGTACACACCGCCTTCGCCGGTGAACGTGCTGCCGATCTCGGCGAAGATCAGGCCGTACGGCAGCAGGAAGAACACCGCGAGAACCAGTGCCCAGGTGAACGTCTCCGCGCCGAAGGTGGAGACCTGACCGAGAACCTCGACCGACACCACCGCCGCGACGATGAGGAAGACGATGTCGAAACGGCCGAGTGACTTCTTCAGGTGTTGTGTCTGTTCGTCCGCCAGGGCGGTGGGGGTGTTGTCGCTCATCGATCATGCCTCTCACGTCGCAGTGATGCCGGTCACTACTCTCGTCCGCGCTCGGCAAATCTGTACAGCACAAAGATCAGGGGTACTGCATCAGTTCTCCAGATGTGGAGGCCGCCGAATTGGCATCTGAATAACTGATGCAGTGGCACGAAAAGATCCTGTTGACTGTTGTGGCCGCGCGGACCGACGATTCTGGCACTGCACGAACCGACAGCGTGAGGAACCCACCGTGCGTGATCCGCGATACGACATCCTTTTCGAACCGGTCAAGATCGGACCGGTCACCGCCCGCAACAGATTCTTCCAAGTCCCGCACTGCAACGGCATGGGCTACCGCGACCCGTCCGGGGAGGCCTACATGCGACGCGTCAAGGCCGAGGGCGGCTGGGCCGTCGTCTGCACCGAGCAGGTCGAGATCCACCCCACCTCCGACATCGGCCCGTTCATCGAACTGCGCCTGTGGGACGACCAGGACCTGCCCGCCCTGACCAGGATCTCCGAGAAGATTCACGAGGGCGGCTCCCTCGCCGGCATCGAACTCGCCCACAACGGCCTGAACAGTCCCAACCTGATCAGCCGCGAGACCCCGCTCGGCCCGCAGAATCTGCCCGTCGTCTCCTGGAACTACGACCCCGTCCAGGCCAGGGCGATGACCAAGTCGGACATCGCCGACCTCCGGCACTGGCACAAGGAGGCGGTGCGCCGGTCGCTGAAGGCCGAATACGACATCGTCTACGTGTACGCCGGGCACGCGATCGGCGGCCTGCACCACTTCCTGTCCCGCCGCTACAACAACCGGACGGACGAGTACGGCGGCAGCCTGACCAACCGGGTTCGCCTGCTCCGCGAGATCCTCGAGGATTCGCGTGAGGTCGCCGACGGGAAGGCCGCAGTCGCGTGCCGCATCTCGGTCGACGAACTCCTCGGCGACGAGGGGATCACCCGCAGCGAGATCGAGGACGTGATCGGCCTGCTCGGCGAGACGCCCGATCTGTGGGACTTCGTGCTCGGCAGCTGGGAGGACGACTCCGTCACCTCACGGTTCGGCCCGGAGGCGGAGCAGGAACCGTACGTCCGCGGACTGAAGCAGCTCACCACGAAACCCGTCGTCGGTGTCGGCCGCTTCACCTCACCCGACACGATGCTGCATCAGGTCAAGAGCGGCATCCTCGACTTCATCGGGGCCGCCCGCCCCTCGATCGCCGACCCGTTCCTCCCGCGCAAGATCGAGGAGGGGAACCTCGAGGACATCCGGGAGTGCATCGGCTGCAACATCTGCGTCTCCGGTGACTTCACGATGTCCCCGATCCGCTGCACCCAGAACCCGACGATGGGCGAGGAGTTCCGGCGCGGGTGGCACCCGGAGCGGATCAAGGTCCGCTCGACCGATTCGAACGTCCTCGTGGTCGGTGCCGGCCCCGCCGGACTCGAGGCGGCGCGTGCGCTCGGGCAACGCGGCTACAACGTCAGCCTCGCCGAGGCGAGCAGGCAACTCGGTGGTCGCGTGACCCGCGAGTCCAGACTGCCCGGCCTGTCCGCGTGGATCCGCGTGGTCGACTACCGCGAACAGCAACTTCGCAAGCTCGCCAACGTGGACGTGTTCATGGAGAGCGAGATGACCGCCGACGACGTCATCGAGAACGACTTCCACCACGTGGTCGTCGCCACGGGCTCGCACTGGCGCCGCGACGGCGTCGGCCGCTGGCACACCCACGCCGTCCCCGTCGACGAGCACGCCGACGTCCTGACCCCCGACGACGTGATGGCCGGGCTCCGCCCCCAGGGAAACAAGGTCGTGATCTTCGACGACGACCACTACTACCTCGGTGCGGTCGTCGCCGAACTCCTCGCCAAGGAGGGATTCGACGTCACCCTGATCACGCCGGCCGCGCACGTGTCGCAGTGGACGACGAACACCATGGAAGTGGTCCGCATCCGCAAGCGAATCATCAAGGCCGGTGTGCACGTTCAGGTGAACCGTGCCGTCACCGCGGTCACCCCGCAGGGCGTGCGCACCGTGTGCGCGTTCACCGGCGACGAGCAGTTCGTCGACGCGGACAGCGTCGTCCTCGTCACCGCGCGGCTTCCGAAGGACGGGCTGTTCCACGAACTGCGGTCGCGCGAATCCGAATGGGCCGACGCCGACCTGCGCAGTGTCCGCGGCATCGGCGACGCCTGGGCGCCGTCCACGATCGCGGCAGCGGTCTGGTCCGGCCACCGGTACGCCGAGGAACTGGACGAACCACCCGCCCCGGGCCCGGTCGCCTTCCGACGAGAAGTCACCGGACTGTCCATCGAACCCGTCGAAACATTCTCCGTCCCCCCACTCGCCAACGCACAGAACTGAGGAACACCATGACCGCAGTGCACCCGATCCCGACCGACGCCCGGAACATCGCGGCGATGACACCCAGTGCGTACGTCACCGCGGACACGCTCCAGGCGGGCGATCCGAAGGAACACGAAATGGTCCACCTGCGCAGCGGGGACGAGAAGTTCACCATCGGCTCGTGGCGCGCGGAGCCGTATCGCGAGTACATCGAGTGCTACCCGGGCGACGAATACACCCGGGTGCTGGAGGGTTCGGTGACGTTGACAGCGGACGACGGCACCTCACACACCTTCGGACCCGGCGACGCGTTCACCCTGACCAAGGGGTGGCGCGGCGAGTACCGCGTCGACGAGCCCCTGCTCAAACAGTTCGCCATCTATGTTCCCTGATCGCACACCACCACTTTCGAGCCCGAGGGATGACGATGCCTGACCCGACCACACTCGACGACTGGACCCGGCTCGCCGCGGCGATCACGCCGCGCCGGGAGCTCTTCATCGACGGCGCGTTCCGTCCCGCCAAGTCGGACGAGACGTTCGACTCGATCAACCCGGCCACCGGTGAGCTGCTGGCACGGGTCGCGGCCGCGGACGCCCCGGACGTCGACGCCGCGGTGCGGTCTGCGCGGGAGGCGTTCGACTCGGGCGTCTGGTCGCGGAGCCCGGCGTCCCACCGCAAGCGGGTCCTGCTCCGGCTCGCCGAGCTGATCCTCGAGCACCGTCACGAGCTCGCCCTGCTCGACTCCCTCGACATGGGCAAGCTCGTGGTGGAGGCGCTGACCGTCGACGTCCCCTCGGCCGCTGAGCTTTTCAGATTCTACGGCGAGGCCCTCGACAAGATCGGCGGGGAGATCGCGCCCACCGAACCCGGGAGTCTCGCCCTCGTCTCCCGCGAACCTCTCGGGGTCGTCGGGGCGGTGGTCCCGTGGAACTTCCCACTCGACCTCGCCGTGTGGAAGCTGGCGCCTGCCCTCGCAGCGGGCAACAGCGTCGTCCTCAAACCCGCCGAGCAGGCCCCGCTGTCGGTGCTGCGACTAGCCGAACTCGCCACCGAGGCGGGGCTGCCCGACGGAGTACTGAGCGTCGTCCCGGGGCTCGGCGCCACCGCCGGGGCGGCGCTGGGCCTGCATCCGGACGTCGACGTCGTCGCCTTCACCGGCTCGACCGCGACCGGGAAGCGGTTCCTCCGGTACGCGGCGGACTCGAATCTGAAGCAGGTCTGGCTCGAATGCGGAGGCAAGAGCCCCAACCTGGTCTTCGCGGACGCCGATCTCGGCGAAGCGGTGGAGAAGGCGGTCTTCGGCGCGTTCTACAACCAGGGCGCGGTGTGCTCGGCCAACTCCCGGTTGCTGGTCGAGGCGTCGGTGGCCGAACAGGTGACCGAGGCCCTCGTCCGCAGGGCGTCGTCGATCCGCCCCGGCAATCCGCTCGATCCCGCGTCGACGCTGGGCGCGATCGTCGACGAGAACCACGCTCGCACCGTCGCGGGGTTCATCGACCGGGCCCGGCCCGACGGCCGTGTGCTGCTGGGCGGCAACAGGACCACCGTCGACGGCCGGGGATCCTTCGTCGAACCGACGATCTTCGCGGACGTCGCACCGACGGCCGAGGTGGTGACCCAGGAGGTGTTCGGACCGGTCCTCACCGTCCAGACGTTCACCGACGAGGCCGAGGCCGTCCGGATGGGCAACGACAGCATCTACGGTCTGGCCGCCTCGGTGTGGACCGAGAACCTGAACCGGGCCCACCGCGTCTCGTCGGCGCTGCGAGCGGGAACCGTCTCCGTCAACACCGTCGACGCCATCAGCGCGCAGACCCCGTTCGGCGGATTCAAACAGTCCGGGTTCGGCCGCGACCTCTCCCTGCACGCGATGGACAAGTACACCGGGCTCAAGACAACCTGGATCCGGCTGCGGCAGTGAGGGTCACGACACCGAGCTCACCCCCCGACCTCGGTGGGCGAATGTACCCCTCGGCGCTGCCGAGGCGCCCGCGGGTACATTCGCCCCGAAACGTGGCACCCCACGTCAGCCCGTCGAGACGTTAAGCTGGCGCCATGTTTGCCCTCGTCCCCTCGGAACCCGATCCTCGATTGCGTTGTCTCCCAGCACTTCACGGCCACACCTCCACGATGCCGTCGATCACCGTACGCAGACTCGACACGAGTGACTGGGGGTCGGTGCTCCGGATCTATGCGGAGGGCATCGCGACACGACGGGCGACGTTCGACACGCAGACCCCGACGCGGCCGGAACTGGACGCACGCTGGCTGGACGAACACCGGTGGGTGGCCGAGGTGGACGGGACGATCGCCGGATGGGCGGCCCTGTCCCCCGCGTCCTCCCGGCGCTGCTTCCGCGGGGTGGCCGAGAACTCCGTGTACACGGCCAGAGAGTTCCGCGGGGCGGGCGTCGGGACCGCGCTGATGCAGCGGCTCATCGACGAGGCCGACTTCTCGGGCATCTGGACGCTCCAGGCGTCGGTGCTGGCGGTGAACACCGGGTCCATCGCCCTGCACCACGCAGTCGGCTACCGGACCGTCGGGGTCCGGGAGCGGCTCGCGCAGATCGACGGCGTCTGGCACGACAGCGTCCTGCTCGAGCGGCGCCGGGAGACCTGACACCGCGACCACCCGGGGATACCGTGGAGGAATGCTCCCCGTGATCGATCTCGCCGAACTGGACACCCCGGCCGGTCGGGAACGGCTGCGGGAGATCACCCATCACGTCGGGTTCTTCTACCTCGACGGCCACGGTGTGGACCGGGAGCTGCTCGATCGGGTGTTCACCGTCGCGCGGGAGTTCTTCGCCCTGCCCGACGACGCCAAGCAGTCGATCGCGATGCTGAACAGCCCCCATTTCCGTGG
The DNA here is from genome assembly GCF_900455735.1 of Rhodococcus wratislaviensis. GTDB lineage: Bacteria > Actinomycetota > Actinomycetes > Mycobacteriales > Mycobacteriaceae > Rhodococcus_F > Rhodococcus_F wratislaviensis. The sequence goes on from NZ_UAUI01000001.1 coordinate 1,382,879, forward strand.
CTACAACCGGGTGGGCGGCGAACTGACCAACGGCGAGACCGACTGGCGGGAACAGATCGACATCGGTCCCGAACGGCAGCCGATCCCCGGCGCCGCCGACTACCTGCGGCTGCAGGGTCCCAATCAATGGCCCGCCGATCTCCCCGACCTCGAGAAGACGATCGAGGCCCTGGACGCCGCGCTCGCGGACGTCGGGATGCGACTGCTGCGGAATTGGGCCGCGTCGCTCGACGCCGACCCGGCGATCTTCGACGACGCCTTCGCGCACGCCCCCGCCACGCTGATCAAGGTCGTCCGCTATCCGGAACGGCCGAGCGCCGACCACACCGGCGAGCAAGGGGTCGGTGCCCACAAGGATTCGGGCGTGCTGACGATGCTGCTCCTCGAACCGGGGTCGTCGGGACTGCAGGTGGAAACCGAGGACGGCAACTGGATCGACGCACCGGCCCGCGCCGGCTCGTTCGTCGTCAACATCGGTGAACTCCTCGAAGTCGCGACCGGCGGATATCTGCGGGCCACCCGGCACCGGGTGCTCACGCCCGCCGGTGCGCCCGAGCGGCTGTCGGTGCCGTACTTCCTCAATCCCGCTCTCGACGCCACGGTCCCGACCATCGAGCTGCCGCCACACCTGGCCGAACGTGCCCGCGGCATCGAACTCGATCCGGCGAATCCGCTCTATCGCACGTATGGCGAGAACGCGTGGAAGAGCCGCACCCGCGCGCACCCCGACGTCTACGCGCGCTGGTATCCGGGCGAGGCGGAACCGGAGTAAACGCCCTCCGCCACCGGGAGTATTGTTCGCGCAGTGTTGTTCCTGACCTCTCGGCGCTACGTCGACCTCCGCCTTCAGGCGAGCGCAATCTGTCCGCGCTCGCGCTGACGCACCTCTCCACTCAGGACTCTCTCTCGCCGTATCCGCCCCACCGGGCGACGTTCCGCGGCCCCATGCGAAAGGCACACCCATGCCCAGTCCCGCGCTGTCCACGCGCGCCGAGACCACCTCTCGACGCCGACTACCCCAGTGGGCCACCTCGTTCGGCCCCCAGATCGTCACCGGACTCGTCGTCGGCGTCATCCTCGGACTCGTCGCCCGCGCCATGCCCGTCGCCGCCGACGGCAACGAGAACTGGCTCGTCGGAACCGTCCACACCATCGGCTCCAGCTACGTGAAACTGCTGACCGTCGCGGTGATCCCGCTGGTGTTCACGGCCATCGTCAGTTCGATCGCCAACCTGCGCGAGGTGGCCAACGCCGCGCGCCTCGCCGTGCAGACGCTGCTGTGGTTCGCGATCACCGCGTTCATCGCCGTCGTCATCGGGATCGTCATCGGACTCGTCACGCAGCCCGGATCACACACGACCGTCACCGGCACCGGTAAGGAACCGGCCACCACCGGCTCCTGGTGGGCGTTCGTCACCGGCCTCGTGCCCAGCAACTTCCTCGGCCTGAACGCGAAGACCACCCTCACCGAGGGCGCCGCCAGCACGTCGCTGAGCTTCAACGTGCTGCAGCTGCTCGTCGTCGCGGCCGCGATCGGCATCGCCGCACTCAAGGTCGGGGCCAAGGCCGAACCGTTCCTGCAGTTCAACGCGTCGCTGCTCGCGATCGTGCAGAAGGTGCTGTGGTGGATCATCCGCCTCGCACCGATCGGGACCGCCGCGCTGATCGCGAACGCCGTCGCCACCTACGGCTGGGACGCCATCGGTTCGCTGGGCTGGTTCACCGCCGCCGTCTACATCGGACTGGCCATCGTGTTCCTCGTCGTCTATCCCGTGCTGATCCGCGCGCACGGGCTGTCGGTGCGCGCCTTCTACTCCGGCGTGTGGCCTGCCACGCAGCTGGGCTTCGTGTCCCGTTCGTCGATCGGCACCCTGCCCCTCACCGAGCGGGTCACCGAACGCAATCTCGGTGTCCCCCGCGAGTACGCGTCGTTCGCGGTGCCGCTCGGGTCGACCACCAAGATGGACGGCTGCGCTGCCGTCTACCCCGCGATCGCCGCGATCTTCGTCGCCGAATTCTACGGTGTGCCTTTGTCGTTCACCGACTACCTGCTGATCATCGTCGTCTCGGTGATCGGGTCCGCGGCCACCGCGGGCACCACTGGCGCCACGGTCATGCTGACGCTCACGCTGTCGACGCTGGGACTGCCGCTCGCCGGTGTGGGGCTGCTGCTCGCCGTCGAACCGATCGTCGACATGGGCCGCACCGCGGTCAACGTCACCGGCCAGGCCCTCGTCCCGACGATCGTCGCGAAGCGGGAAGGCATCCTCGACGAGTCCCGCTACAACGCGGAGCGGACCGGCGACCCGTTCGAGGACGACGAGGCGGTCGCAGCGGCGTAGCGAAATGCTCGACGAGAGCCTTCCCCGCGTGGAAGGCTCTCGTCATGGCCGACATCGACGCGATCAAACGACGGATCGTCATGCAATTCCAGCGGCACGTCGCCAACCCGCTCTCCCGGCGACTGTCGAGCCAGACGCTCCTCGAGACCACCGGCCGCGTGAGCGGACAGCCCCGCGTCACACCCATCGGAGGCCGGCGGACGGGCACCGAGTTCTGGCTGGTGTCCGAGTTCGGTGAGCGGTCGAATTACATCCGCAACATCCGTGCGAACGACGCCGTTCGCCTGCGGATCCACGGTAGGTGGCACGCGGGAACCGCCACGCTGCTCCCCGACGACGACGCCCGCGCCCGGCTGGCGGAGCTTCCCCGGATGAACAGCCTCGCCGTCCGGGCCGTCGGCACCGACCTGCTGACCGTCCGCATCGATCTCACCGACTGAGATCCGCCCCGCAGATGCCCACCGAATAGTCATCCGCACCCCGCATCAGGGTCGGCATCTGACCAGAGTCCGTGCATCTGCATACCCGCACCAGCGGCCTGGCCAGGTGTGATGTTCGCAACTCGGCGTTCGGCTGCACGCCCGGCGCGGATTTGCTACCGCTCGTCGGCTGCGAATCGAGCAGCTTGCAGTAAAGACTTAGCCTCGGCTAATCTGCGATTTCGCGCGGACCTGCGAAGGTTCCGCACCTCAGACAACGACGTCTGCCTCACCGGCGTATCGGTTCGGGGCCGGTTCTCTGCCGTGATCCTCTCGCCGACGCCACCCGTGCGCCCAGCACGGCCCCACATTCGGCGAGTATCGCGAGGAGACAGTCGGTTGAACACGAGTGCCACCGAGTCCGGCCTGTACGACAGGACGCTCGACAAGAGCAGCTGCGGCGTGGGCTTCATCACCCGCAAGGACGGCATTCAGACCCATGACGTCCTCACCCGGGGCCATGAGGCCCTGTGTGCTGTTCCTCACCGCGGTGGCATGTCGGCCGAGGGTGTCGGCGACGGCGCCGGTGTCTGCGTCGACCTGTCGGTGCCGTTCTTCCGCGCCCTGACCGGTCAGGACGATCTCGAGGCCGGCCGCTTCGGTGTCGGCAACTTCTTCCTCCCCACCGACGTGGCATTCCACGTCGACGCGGAGGCCGTCATCGAGCGGGCTCTCGCCGACCAGGGTTTCCGGGTGCTGCTCGAACGTGACGTGCCCGTCGACGCGACCGTGCTCCGGCCCGCCGCCATCCGGCACCAGCTGCCGATCCGGCAGTGGGTGTTCACCGCGCCCGACGCGTGCGCCGACGCGACCGAGTTCGACCGTCGCATCCACGAGGCCCTGCTCGCGATCGAGGCCGTCGCGTACACCCGGCCCGATCTGGCCGGGCTGTACCCGCTGTCGCTCAGCGCCCGCACCCAGGTGCTCAAGGGCCGCCTCAACTCGAACGAGGTGATGCCCTACTTCCGCGACCTGGTGGACCCGGCCCACGCCGTCCACACCCTGTATTTCCACACCCGGTTCTCGACGAACACCGATCCGCATCCGACGATGGCGCAGCCGTTCCGTCTGATGGCACACAACGGTGAGCTCAACACGGACAAGAAGAACCGCCTGTCCGAGACGGCGCTCGCCCGTGCCCGTAACCGGGAGATCGTCCGCCCGCACGGCCAGTCCGACAGTTGCCGCCTCGACCAGACGCTGCAGAGCCGGGTCGTGGAGGACGGTCTCGACCTGGTGACCGCGGTGGTGTCGATGATGCCGCCGGCGTGGGAGAACGACTCCGCCCTGTCGCCCGAGGTCCGGGCGATGCTCGAGTACTTCTCGCTGTACGAGGAGAAGAACGACGGCCCGGCCGCGCTGATCTTCGGCGACGGCACCGTCGTCGGCGCCCGCCTCGACCGGCTCGGACTGCGTCCGCTGCGCTCGGTGGAGACGGACGAGTACCTGTGCGTCACGTCGGAGGCCGGGCAGATCGACTTCGACCCCGCGACCGTCCTGCACCGCGGACGCATCGAGGCCGGCGGCATGCTGTACTTCGACCACCGCGAGGGCCGCTCGTACTCCACCGACGAGGCACTCGAGCTGCTCGCCTCCCGGAACGACTACCCGACGCTCGTCGCGGAGGCCCGGCGGACCATCGAGGCGCTGCCCGAGGTCGAGGCCGAGCCGGGACCGTTGCGGTACAACGGCGACCTCGAGCGCACCCAGCGCTACGTCGCGTACTCGCACAACCAGGAAAGCTTCAAGTTCATGATGGACCCGATGCTCGCGTCGGGTCAGGAGAAGATCTCCGCGATGGGCTACGGCAACGCCATCAACGCGCTCTCCGATCAGGAAGGCGGGGTCGCCAAGTACTTCTCGCAGCGTTTCGCCCAGGTCACCAACCCGTCGCTCGACAGCATCCGTGAGGCCGACGGCATGACGCTGCGCGTCGCGCTGGGCGCCAAGCCGAACAGTGGGGCGCAGTCGGCGCCGCAGATCGTGGTGCCGTCGCCGATCCTCACCCACATGGACATGCTGCGGATCCGCAAGCAGTCCGAGACGCCGGTGCAGCGTTTCCCGATGCTGTACACCCCCGTCCACGGTGACTCCGCCGCCAACGCGGCCGCGCTCGAGGCAGCGGTGGACGGGCTGTGCGACGAGGTGGAGAAGTTCGCCCGCGAACAGGGCGGCATCGCGATCCTCACCGACCGTCACGTGGCCACCGACCGCGCCGCGCTGCCGATGATCGTGGCGATCTCCGCTGTCAACCAGCGGCTGATCGAGGAGGGCCTGCGCCTGCGGGTGTCCGTCGTCGCCGAGAGCGGTCAGATCTCGTCGTCGCACCACGTGGCTGCCGCCCTCGGTTTCGGCGCCGCCGCGATCTACCCGCTCGCCGTCCGTCTGCGCGCCGAGGAGAAGTTCGCCGACGAGGCGGATGTGGCGTTCAAGCGGTTCGCGAAGGCCGCCGAGAAGTCGCTGATGAAGACGATGGGCCGGGTCGGCCTGTGTACCGCCGAGAGCTACATCGGCGGCGAGTTCTTCGAACCCAACTACCTCGACACCGACGACCGGGTTCTGCGCCGCTACTTCGCGAACGTGAAGACGCCGGTGGGTGGTGTCGGGTTCGCCGTCATCGCGCAGGCCGTCGCCGACTGGCATCAGCGCGCCCTGACCGTCACCGGGGAGAAGGACGTTCCGCTGCTCGGCCTGTTCAAGGAGCGCGCGGAGGGCGCCGGTCACTCGTACGGCACGGCGGCCGTGCGCGGCTTCGTCGACCTCACCGAGGAGCCCATCTCGTTCGACACTGCGGGCACGCAGGACCACACGGAGTCGCTGCGACTGCTGCCGCTGAACCGGCTCGAGGACGCGTTCGGTCTCGACGACGACGCCTACCGCAACGCCGGCTTCCAGAAGCTGACACCCGAGGCGATCGACCGCTTCGAGATCACCCCCGGCTACCGCGCATTCGCGCGGACGATGGCCGAGGAGCGCACCCGTCGCCCCGCAGCGCTGCGCGACGTGCTGGATCTGCCTGCCGACGTCACGTTCCTCACCACGGCAGCCGAGTTCCGCAAGCAGATGGGCCGCTTCTCCCGCAAGGGCAACAACAGCTTCGCCGTGCGCGGACTCGAATCCGAGGCCATCGGCGAGGACCGGTTCCGGCTCCGGCTCACCGGTCCCCACGCGGGCGAGGCCCGGGTGCTGGCGGCGCTCGGCGAATCGCTGGCGACGCGGTTCGGCGACGACCTCCGCGAGCACAGCGTGGACGGCGACGCTCTTGTCGTGCGCACGTCCGGTGAGGCACTGCGATGTCTGTCGCTGCTGCGCACCGCTCCGGCGAGCCTGCCGATCGAGCAGGTGCAGAAGGCCAGCGACATCACCCCGTTCCTCACGTCCGGGGCGATGAGCCACGGTGCGTTGAACTCCAACGCGCACGAGGCCGTCGCGCACGGCACCAACATGGCCGGCGGCATGTCGAACAGCGGTGAGGGCGGCGAGCACATCTCCCGCTACGGCACCATCCGCGGTTCCAAGATCAAGCAGTTCGCGTCCGGCCGCTTCGGTGTGTGGGCCGGCTACCTCGCCGACCCGATGCTCGAGGAACTCGAGATCAAGAT
>NZ_UAUI01000015.1 GCF_900455735.1 Rhodococcus wratislaviensis
ACGTTCCACCGATGTCGTCCGCGCGGTCGAGCACGACAAAGTCCTCGATGCCGTCCTGTTTCAGCCTGATCGCAGTTCCCAGCCCACCGAATCCCGCGCCGACGATGAGTACCTCGACCCTTTCGGGTGCGCGCCCGACGCTATCGACCGGAAGTTCCACCGGTATTGCAGACCTGACCATTCGGACGCCCTCCTCGTTGTTGCCGCGCATGTCGAGAACGTTAGAACTGACATCACTCGCTGTCAACAGCAGTCGATGTCAACATACAACGGGCTGCCACACACGCGTCCGACTCACATCTCGCCGCAGTGAGAGGATGAAGACATGACCGAAATCGAGACCGGCCGCAGCGCCCCCCGCCGATGGCGCGGACAGGAGCCCGAAGACCGACGAGCCGCACGCCGCGAACAACTGATCGAAGCAGGCCTGGAAATCATGGGGACGGACGGCGCAGCCGCCACGACGATGCGGGCAACCTGCCGTCAAGCAGGCCTCACCGAGCGGTACTTCTACGAGAGCTTCGCCAGCAGGGATGAACTCCTGGTTGCCGTCTTGGACCGTGTCGTCCTCACCGCACGCGATACGTTGATCACGGCGCTGCAAACATCCCCGACGGAGCCACACGACCTTGTTCGGCACGTCGTCCGCGCCTTTACCGACTACATCGCAAGGGATCGTCGCCGCGGGAAGATCATGTTCGTCGAGTCGCAGAGCGTCCCAGAGCTCGCACAACGAGGCGAGCAACTCGTGAAAGAATTCACGGCGCCGATCGCGGCATCACTCGACAGGCTGAGCGGCGACGACACACGCGACAAGGTCACCAGTCAACTCAACTCGATAGCGATCTTCGGCGCACTCGCCTTCCTGTACCAGCACTGGCTCACCGGAAACTCCCGAATCTCCAAAAGCCGTATCATAGAGCATATTTCGTTGGTGATCGAAGCCCAGGTCAATGTCAACAGCACGCCGGATCCAACAAGGTGACGTTCAATGTCCATGGCTCCGATCTCAGCGCAACGCAGAGATCAGCGCGCGGACGTGCGACTAGATTCTGTCCGCAGTACAGCTGATATGTAGGCAAACTGATATACGCGGGCTGGATACCGCAGGAAGGGATTTCGGCTGGATCGTATCCGCGCGTCCAGAGTCGAGCATCGACCCGAAGGCAGGTCTGCTCACAGTTGTGTCGCGGGTCGATCCAAAGCACGGCCACCACCGACTCAAAACCGACGAAGCAGGTCAGGTGACTGTCCTCAACAGTCCATCACCGCCAGCGACCAACACCAGCCGGCCAACTCGCGGGCGATAGCGACGTTCACCCCATCGCCCGCGCATCACCGCACCGACGTGATACCGCAGCCGGTGATGCCATGCCGCCTCGACCCATCGACACCGATCCGCCGCAACAGCCGCTCCGGTAAGTGACGCACGTCACACTAGCTCCGGGGTTGGTCGGTGTAACGCTTCCGGCCCCCACACACACCGTTCGAGTAGCCGCAGACGCTGGGCCCGCGGCACTCGAATGAGGAACACCCACCATGAGCACCACACAGCTCCACCCGATCACCCACTCCGCCACCAGCACCTCCTCCTGGAAGCGACTGGCCGCCGTCGGCGCCGCGACCGCCGCACTCGGACTCATCCCGGTCGGCGCCGCCAACGCCACCACCGCACCGTCGAACCCCGCGCAGCCCGTCGCCGCCGCCGTCACCCACGACAATCCGCTCGACCGCGACAACGACATGCAGCAACGCCAGCACGACCGCCAGCGTGACCAGCGGCAAGACCGGCGCGCCGAAACCATCGTCCTCGACCAGATCCTGGCCGGCTGGAACAGCAACACCCACCTGTAGAGCAGCCCGGCGAGACCCCGCGAGAAGGCAACCATGAGCACCACCGACACCCGCTCCCCCCAGAACGTCACCACCACGGCAACAACATTCAGTAGCACCACCGACCTGACCAGTGCGCTGATTCGCGCGGCAATCGCTCACGGCGAACACGAGAACCGCACCGGCGCAGCGGATCCGAACTGGCCCGACTGGTACGCCGCCTACATGGTCGCCGAACAGGCCGGGACGGAGCCGCCCCTCTAACCGTCCTCGACACCCGGTCACCCCCTCACCGTTCACCACCCACCCAGGAGAACACCATGTCCACGATCCACCTGCACCAGACCACCACCGCAACACCCGAACAGTTTCTCGACGCACTCACCGACTTCGGGCCCGGCCGGCAGGCACTGTTCGGCAACAGCGCCGACGACTACCTCCACGTGCACGAACTCGGCACCACCCACGCCGACGTCACCGAAGGATCGGGCGGGGCCTGGGAACGCCTGCACTACGACTGGACCGACCCCCACCGCGTCGTCATGACGACCACCGACTCCAACCTGTGGGGCGGCAACTCCGGCCACACCTACACCTTCACCCCGCGGCCCGACGGAACGACCGACGTCGACGCCGTCGTGGTCCGCGACGGCAAGAACCTCAAAGGACGAGCGCTCGGGGCCGTGCTCGGCGTCTTCGGCACCCGCGTCCTGGGAACGGCGTTCGACAAGACCGTCGCTGCCATCGAAGCCCGCAACCACACCCCGCGAACAGCGAACAACACCTAAACCCCACAGTCGCGCCGTCGAGCACCGCAACCACGGTGCTCGACGGCGCCACCGTGTCCGAAAAGTCCGTGGAAGCGAAGGCGAGCCCGCTACGTCCGCGTCGGGCCCACCGTCACGGTGTCGACGAAGGGGCTGCCTTTGAGGGCGGTGTCTTCGCCGGCGTCCGGCGCCCCCGCACCGCCTTCCCGGCAGGAGTGGGAGTGTTCGCTTCGGCCGCGGGTGCGGCCGGGACCGCCGACGCGGCCGCCGCCTTCGCTCCGGCACCGGTCGACTGCTCACCGATCCCCGGCTCGTCCGGCCTCGTGCCGAGTTCGAGTTGCTCGAGGACCAGCGCCGTCCCCCCGGACCGCGGCCACGATCGGCCACCGCACCACACCGGTCAACGCGACCACACCCAAGGTCAACACAGCCGCCGGCGTCGAATGACTTCCACGCCGGGCACCCTCCTGGGCCCCGACTGCCGCACCCTTCAAACTGCCGACCAGGCCGCCGACCGCGGCTCCACCGACCGCGCCGAGGCCAGCCGTCGCAGCCGCACCCACTCCAGTCACCGCCCGTGCCGTACCACTCACCAGATCCATCACCTGTCGCCCCGCTCCATCAGTGCCCGAGATCGACGACGACGCCGATCCTGTCCGACCGGGAGTACCCCACCGACCCTCCGCCTGAACAGGTCGAGGGACCCGCCCGGTGAACGCAGCCGTGGGTGGCTTGCGTTGCCCGTCCGCCTATCACTCCCCCGGGGATGTGACCGGCTTGGGCGTCAACTCCGGTTCCGCATGGCGGCCGGTGCTGGGATCGATGGTGAGGTCCTCGGAGTCGGCGAAGATCAGGCATCCGTCATCGACCGCGACCGCCCACCGATGCACCGCCGCCGCTGATCCAGGACGCTGATCAGTCCCTGGACGGTCGCTCGGTGCCTCGCAGATCCGGGTACCGGGCGATCAGCCCGGCCACCAGCTGATGCGCCTCGGCGAGTTGGCCGCGCAGACCTGCACCCAGCTCCCCGTCTTGGGTGTGGCCTGCGTGCCGGGTGCTCTCGATCTGGGCCGTGAGCGCCGCGATCTCGGCGTCCATCAGGTCACGGAACACCCGCGCCTGGGCGATATCGGGGGTCGAGGTCGTGCTCGGTCGGTGTCATCCGGTGCTCTCCTGCTCGGTGCGGCGGCACTCCAAATGATGGTGCCGCGGTGCGTGAGGGGTGACTGCGCCGCTGCAATCCACCGAGCATCGTTGCCAGCCCGGCGACCGACGTCAACCCGCCACCGCTCCCCTACCGCGGTACGAAAGATTTGTGGTGCTTGGTGAAACCCTTCCCGAGCACCGTCGACGGGACCACAATTTCTGTCATGGACGTCACCGAAGAACAGCACATCGACGCGGTGCGCACATCCGATCCAGCGGTACCAGTTCCTCGGCCAAACTCCGTCAGCTCGGCGTCCCCGCGCAGCAGCATCGTCTCTCCCATCTTCTCGACGGCGGTCATCTCGACCGCGGCCAGCTGACCTGGCTTCGCCGCGGAGTGCCGACCCTGTTCGAGCAACTCGCCGACAACCTCCCCGATTACGTCAGCTCAGCTAGCGGACCGCGGACCTATCGAGACAGGGCCGCCCAGGTGGAAGCGGCGGCGGACAGATGCCTCGGATAGTGCACTTCTCGTTGCGCAGGTCTGCCGGGTCAAGAGCGTGCGCCTCGAACAGCGCCACCGCACACTCGGTGATTCACGCATCCACTTGTAACCGTGCACAGTGGCCGAACCGAGGTTGTAGAACCACTTGCCGCCGTACACAAGCCCCCGGGTTAGTCCGTCGGTGTCGTGCACCGGAGGGTAGGTGGCGAGCCATTCGGACACCTGCACAACGGCTTCGCGGAAGATGGGGGCCTTCGTTTTCCGAGCCGTTTGGACAAACGAACGACGCACGGTGAAATCGCGCTGGTGCTCAAGGAACTGCTCGTACTCCTGCGGCGCCAGCACATGATCGCCGTTCGCGTGCCCGCTTTCTGTGGTGGTGAGGTAATACTGCATCCTTCATCTCTGCAGCTATCACCCCGAGCGACCGGCGCCGGCGCTCATCTCGGTCAGTGTCGTGTCCGGTCCGCACATTCGGACACTATGTAGCGGTTGCGCCGTGGGTTTGATCGTCGGCGTCGGGTAAGGGGCGTCGGCAGATTTCGTGGGCTTCGTCGGCGGAGAGACCGAACATGCGCAACAGGTCCTCGGTGACTTGGTCGGTGTCCTCCGCGTCGTCACGTTCGGGGTGGTCGTGCAGCAGTTGACCCAGACAGAGCGCGGCCCCCGCTGTGATCGTCAGGGCCAGTTCGGGGTCGCGCACGTTGAACCGGCCCGCACGGGCTGCTGCCTCGATATCGCGGCGAGCTCGCGGCGCCAGGCCTTTGTCCGAGCTGACCAGACTCGGCCCGTCGCGGAGCAGAACTTTGCTCAGTTCGGGATTTCTGCGATGCAGGCGTCCGGTCAGACGGAAGCTCTGCGCAAAGATCTGGGCAGGGTCGTCCAGATCTGCGGTCAGTTCGTCGAGTACCGCGCCGTGGCGGTCGAGGGCCTCCTCCACGGCCGCGTGGAAGAGCTCCTCCTTGGTCTGGAAGTGGTTGTAGAACGACCCCATTCCGACATCTGCGGCCTGGGTGATCTCGAGTATCGGGGCGGTCAGTTTCCCTGCCGCCATGAAGGACTGGGCTGCGCGTACGAGTGCGGCGCGGGTACGCGCCTTGCGCCGTTCCAGGCGGTTCGGCGCATCGGTGATCTGCTCTGTCATGCCGTGCCCTTCTCCTGATCCGTCCGACCTTGCCCTACAGTACCCGCGTGTCATCAATATTGACGAATTCCTCAACCTTGGCGGCTACTCCAGTCCGCAAGCAGTCGCCACACACGGTCCAACCTAATGCGCGAGGATCTTGATGCAGACCACGAGTACGCCCACTCCGACCAAACCTGTGATGGTGAACAGCTTTTGCCACCAACGTAATTGGGCCATCCGTACGGCCAACAGAGCAATTACCCCAAGTTCGACGACGAGGATCCACATCGCGATCCACATCGCGTTGGATAGACTCAATAGTCCGACGGCAGCTGCGATCAATACAAGCAGGGGCAAGACCGCGGCCTCTACAATCTGGCCGGAGGCCTGCAGCATCCGCAGCGCTGCCCGTCCGCGCGGAGCACTGTGGTGCGCGCCGAGGTGCGCTACCCAGTCGGCCAGCAGGCTCGCCGCCCAGAGCCCGCCGGTGGCCACCGCGACATCCAGGACCCGAGACCATGGGCTCGTGTCGGGAGCCGTGTAGCGGACGAGGACGGCAAGCGTCGCCAAACACGTCATCGCGCCGTACACACGCTCCCGCAGGAGCGCTACGACCTGCTCCACGGGAATTTCTTCCCGATTCGCCTCGCCGGCCCCGCTCACTTCGGTCACCAAGCGAATCGGTTCGAATCCGTCTTGCCCGAGCAACCGCTGCACCAAACCCATTTCAGCCATCAGCATCCCGCCGACGACGTGTCAGCCCGTGGGTGAACAGCGTTGCTGGGCCCGGGCTCCTACGATGCGGGCGTCCGGTCAGATGCAAACTCTGCGCGAAGACCTCGGCGGCGTGCTCCCTGCCGATGGGCAGTTCGTCGAGCGTCGCGCCGTGGCGGTCGAGGGCCTCCTCCACGGCCGCGAGGGAGAGCTCCTCCGTGGTCTGAAAGTGGTTGTAGAACGACCCCATTCCGACATCTGCAGCCTGGGTGATCTCGAGTATCGGGGCGGTCGGTTTCCCTGCCGCCATGGATGACTGGGCTGCGCGTACGAGCGCGGCGCGGGTACGGGCCTTACGCCAGCTCAGGCTGTTCGGTACATCGGTGATCTGCTCGGTCATGGCGTGCGTGCCCATCTCCTACTCGTCTGAGCTGGCCCTACCCTACCGCTCGTCATCAATATTGACGAATTCCTCAACTTCTCTTGACTGACGATATGGTCGTAAGTGACGATATCGTCATTACCTGAAGGGAGTGGTCAATGAGTGTCCACCATGACCCGCATACCGGTCTGCACAGTGAGCCGGGCGCCCTGGCGGGCGAACACCGGGGGCGGGCCGCCGAGCCGATCATCAAGGTGCATGACCTCGCGTGGCTGGAGTTCGAGAAGCCCGACCTCGAGCGGGCGGAGGCGTTCGCCCATGCCTTCGGTTTCACGACGGCGCTCCGCACCGCACACGAACTGCAGTTGCGTGGTACAGACCCCGGCTCGCCGTGCGTGCTCATCCGCCGAGGCCCGCGGTCGCGGTTCGTCGGTCCCGCCTTCCGGGCTGCCGACTCGACCGACGTGCTGCGACTGGCGGACGCGGTCGGCGGTGCGGTCGTGCCCCTCCCCGAGAGTCTGGGCGGGATCACGGTCGATCTTCTGGATCCCAGCGCATTGGGAGTCCGCGTCGTGTCCGACATGTTCGAGTTGCCGGCGCTGTCCGACCAGACCCCGCTCCCACTGAATTTCGGCCACGACCGCGGGCGGGTGAACGCTCCTCAGCGGCCGCCCCGCGCGCCGGCCACCGTGCAACGGCTCGGTCACGTCGTGCTCCAGACGACGACGTACCTCGAAACACTCAACTGGTACCTCGAGCACCTCGGACTGATCGTCAGCGACTTCCTCTTCTACCCCGGTCAACGGGCCCGGGGCCCGATCATGAGCTTCATCCGCTGCGACCGTGGCGCCACGCCCACCGACCATCACACGCTCGCGATGGTCCTCGGCCCGGCCAACCGCTATGTGCATTCGGCATATCAGGTCGCCGACCTCGACTGCCTCGCTGCAGGAGGCGAATACCTGCTCGACCGGGGCTACCGCCGGTCCTGGGGCATCGGCCGGCACATCCAGGGCAGCCAAATCTTCGACTACTGGCGCGACCCTGACGGATTCATGGTCGAGCACTTCAGCGACGGCGATCTTTTCGACAGCACGCTCGAAGCAGGCTGGGCACCGATGACCGCGTCCGGACTGTCCCAGTGGGGGCCGCCCGCCACCAAAGACTTCCTCGGATTGAACCCCGGTCGGGAATCACTCCAGGAATTGCGCGCCATCGTCCACGCGCTGCGCGCCGACAACGAATTCGACCTCCACCGCCTCCGCGGCCTTCTGAAAGTTGCCAGCTCATGACCATCTCCGTCCTCCGCACCGCCGATGCCTGGTGGGTCGTCACACCCACGGGTGCCGCACGGGTAGACACCGCGGCCACCACCACCGCCCAACTGCTGGCCGACCGACCGGCCGTCGAGGCAGCCGCGTTCAACAAGGGCACCGTGAACGTCGAGACTCTCTCGTTGCTCTCCCCGGTCACCGCCCCCTGCCGGGTGGTCGCACAGATGACGAACTTCGCCTCGCACGTCGAGGACGCCGGGATGAACCCCGCCACCATTCCGTTGACCTTCTTTCGAAAGGCATCCGGTTCGATCAGCGGCCCCAACGACGACGTGATCCGTCCTGCCCACGTCCAACTACTGGACTACGAGGTGGAGATCGGGCTCGTCCTCGCCCGCGACATCCCGGTCGGGACAGCGATCACCGCAGACACTCTCGCCGATCACGTTGCCGGCCTGGTTGTCACCAACGACATCTCCGCGCGCGACATCCAGCTTCCCAAAACGCAGTTCTACGAGGCCAAGTCATACCCGACATTCACCCCGGTCGGCCCCGCCCTCGTACTGCTCGACGGCGACGAGCTGAAGCGGTTCACCGACCTGCGCCTGCGGCTCTGGGTCAACGGTGAACCGCGCCAGAACATGACCGTTGCCGACATGATCTACCAGCCGACCGAGACTCTGCAGGCGCTGACCCGGTTTCAACGCCTCGATGCCGGGGACTTGCTGCTGACCGGAACGCCGGTCGGGACGGCACTGAGCGCCCCACCGAAGCCGATCGCAATCCTCTCCTCCCTGCTACCGCCCGCAGTCAAATGGAAGCTCTTCTTCGCGGGCCAGGCCAAGAATTCGAACTACCTGCAGGACGGCGACCTCATCGAAGCCACTGTCGCCACCGACGACGGGACCATCGACTTGGGGCGCCAGCGCACGGTGGTGAGGTACGCGCGATGACCACCGACCTGCTGTGGCCGCGTTACGCGGTTCCCACCGATCTGACGACGATCGAGGCCGTGCCGCTGCGCGATCGGGGGCTTCCGGAATCCACCTATGCGTTACTCACCCGAGCGGCCCGCATGTGGCCGGATCGCCTCGCGCTCACCATCCTCCCGGACGGTGCACGGTGGCGGCAGCCATTGCAGCGCAGTTTCTCCGAACTACTCGACGATGTTCACCGTTACGCGAACCTGCTCCATCATCTGGGCGTGCGGCGCCACGACGCCGTCGCCCTGATGGCGCCGAACTGCGCCGACTTGATCCCCGCGACTCTCGCCGCACAGCTTGCCGGCATCGCCGCTCCCATCAACGCCGCGCAGTCGCCGCAGCACATCGCTGAATTGTTGCGCCGCTCAGGTGCCCGGGTACTCGTCGCGGCCGGACCCGAACTCGCGCCCGAGACATGGGAGGCCGCGCACCAGATTGCCGTGAGCGGGAAAGTGGACGCCGTGCTGGTCTTGCGGCCCACCGGCGCCGCCGGCGCGCCTGCGGACCTGCCCGAGGTCGACGGAGTGCGGATCGGCTACCTCAGTGCGATGTCGGCCGACATCGATTCCTCCGACTTCATCGGTGATCCACCCCGCGGGTTCGACGTGGCCGCACTGTTTCACACCGGTGGTACCACCGGTGTTCCGAAGCTGGCCGCCCACACCCACGACAACGAGGTCGCCGATGCCTGGATGCTGGCCGCGAACTCGTCGTGGGACTCGGACTCCGTCGTTTTCGCCGCCCTGCCGCTGTTTCATGTCAACGCCTTGATGGTCACGCTGCTGGCGCCGCTGTTCAAGGGCCAGGGCGTGGTGTGGGCCGGCCCGCTCGGCTATCGCGACCCGATACTGTCCAGCCAATTCTGGAAGATCGTCGCGCACTACCGCATCGCGTCGATGAGCGCGGTGCCCACCGTGTACGCGGCCCTCGCGCAGCGCCCGGTCGACGCCGACATCAGTAGTCTGCGATTCGCCATGGTGGGGGCGTCGCCTCTACCGACCGCGCTCATCGAGAAGTTCCAGGACCACACGGGGGTGCTCCTTCTCGAAGGTTACGGACTGACGGAGGCAACCTGCGCGAGTGCACGCAGCTTTCCCGACGCGCCACGACCTGGCTCGGTCGGGGTACGGATGCCCTATCAGCAGGTCAAAGTGGTACGCATCCGTGACGACGGCGCCTGGGACGACCTGCCCACCGGAGCGACCGGAGTGCTGGCGATCAGCGGTCCGACGGTGTTCGCCGGCTATGTTTCCGGCCACGACGAACACGGACCCGTTCTCGACGGCATGGGCAAACTGGTCGACGGCTGGCTCGACACCGGCGACCTGGCGCGCGTCGACAGCGACGGCTTCATCTACCTGGTCGGACGCGCGAAGGACGTCATCATCCGGGGCGGGCACAACATCGATCCAGCGGTCGTCGAACACGTCCTTCTGGACCATCCGCAGGTCACCGCGGTCAGCGCGGTGGGACGCCCAGATGCCCACGCCGGCGAAGTGCCCGTTGCCTACGTCACCGTTGTCGCAGACGCCGACATCACCCCGCGCGAGCTGCAAGCCTGGGCTAGCGAGCGCGTCCCCGAACGGGCCGCGGCACCCAAGGCGGTCACCATCCTCCCCGCGTTGCCCGTCA
Source organism: Rhodococcus wratislaviensis (assembly GCF_900455735.1). GTDB lineage: Bacteria > Actinomycetota > Actinomycetes > Mycobacteriales > Mycobacteriaceae > Rhodococcus_F > Rhodococcus_F wratislaviensis. Next base: position 10,363 of record NZ_UAUI01000015.1, read on the forward strand.
CGGCGGTAGGCAAGCTCTACAAGCTCGCACTGCGCGCCGACGCGACACGGCGCGAACTCGAGCATGCCCTCGCCACCGTCGCAGGCATCGACAGCATCCAGGCGTCCGTCGAGGACGGTTCGATCCTTGCCACCGTCGAGATCGACGGACCTGCCGGCGAACCGACGGTCAAGGCGATCCTGGACCGATATGCGATCAATTGGAAGGTCACGGTGCGCACATGACCACCGCATCACTAGTTCTGGCACTCTGCCTCGCAGTCTTCTACCTCCTGCTCGGCGTCGGCAAAATAGCGGCAACCACGCCGATGCGGGAACGAGCAGCCCACGCCGGTATGCCCGTCAGCACGTATCGGGGCATCGGTGCGCTCGAGGTCGCCGGTGCCGTCGGTCTCCTGATCGGAGGACTCGTGCCGGCGCTCGGCGCCGCAGCCGCCATCGGGCTGCTGTTCCTGATGGTGGGTGCCGTCGTCACACACCTACGCAACGGTGACGGACTGCGTGAGATGGCGCCTGCCATCGTCGTCGGCGTAGCCATCGTGGCCTACCTCGTAGTCCTGTTCGGATCGATCCGATGAGTGAACGGGTCGTCCCAGTCGTCATCGTCGGTGCCGGACCCACCGGACTGACCGCCGCCACGCTGCTGGCTCAGTACGGTATCGAGTGCCTGCTACTCGAGCGCTGGGAGGGCGTCTACGCGCAGCCACGGGCGGTCCATCTCGACGGTGAGATCCACCGGATCGTGGCGCACCTCGGGATCGCCGAGGAATTCGCGGTGATCTCCCGGCCCTGCCTCGGGTTGCGGCTTGTCGACCGGAACATGCGCGTTCTCACCGAGTTCCACCGAGACCCCGGTCCGGGCGTCCACGGCTACCCCGAGGCCAACATGTTCGACCAGCCGCAGTTCGAGGAGATCCTGCGCGCCAACCTGACACGGCACCCGAAGGCCTCCCTCCAAGGCAACGTCGAGGTCACCGGGCTGGCCGACGACACGACCGGCAGCGTTCGCGTCGACTTCACCGACCGAAACACCGGTATGCAGGAATCGGTGCGGGCCGGGTACGTCCTCGGCTGCGACGGCGCCAACAGCCTGGTCAGAAACCAAATTCAGGCAACTATGCGGGACCTGAAGTTCGACCAACGCTGGCTGGTTGTCGACGTCGCGACCACCGCCGACCTCAGCGCGTGGGAGGGCGCCCACCAGGTGTGCGACCCCGTGCGCGCGGCAACATACATGCGGATCGGAAACACTCGCTACCGCTGGGAGTTCCGGCTCAAACCCGGCGAGACCGCCGACGACTATCGCGACATTGCTCGACTGCAACCCCTCATCTCGCCGTGGATGCGGAACACACCGGTCGACGACCTGAAGCTCGTCCGCGTGGCCGAGTACACCTTCAAAGCCCAAATCGCGGACCGATGGCGCGACCGGCGCGTGTTCCTACTCGGCGACGCCGCCCATCTCACACCACCGTTCATCGGACAAGGGATGGGGGCAGGGATCCGCGACGCGATGAACCTCGCCTGGAAACTTGCCGGCGTCCTCACCGGGGATCTGCCCGACAGCGCACTCGACACCTACGAGATCGAACGCAAACCCCACGCGCTCGCACTGATCCGGCGCGCCCAGCTCGTCGGAATGGCCATGACCGAAGGAGGCGAACTCGGCAACCTCATCCGCCGCATCGTCGTACCGCTGCTGCACCGTATGCCGGGCCTGAGCGACAAGATCATGGACGGCGAAACCCCGGCCCTCCACCGCTCCACTCTGATAGAACGACCTCGACTACGCAGAAGCCGAGCGGGCCGCCTGATCCCTAATCCGGACCTCGACCAGGGTCGCCGATTCGCCGAGGTCGTCGCCGGCCGATTCGCGGTTGTCACCTCCATCCCCCCGACCCCGACACAACGCACCGACATCGAACAACGCGGCGGCACAGTCCTGCTGGCTCGACCCGGCACCGATCTGCACCACTGGCTACGCCGCGCCCGCGCCCGCGCCGCCATCATCCGGCCCGACGGCACCGTCCTCGGTAGCGGCAACGACCTGCCCGCCCTCTGCACAATCCTCCCCCGCTTCACACCGACCATGCGCCAACGTCCGCATCCAGTGACCCACCCCTAACGGAGTCTCCACTGCGCACGCATGACGAGGCTCTGACGTACCGGCCCGAGATGTGACCCTCGCGTTCGACCGGGCCCGCGGCGATAAGACCGTCCGCACTGTCCTGCTGGACGGTGCGGTCGGTCGTCGCCGCGGCCCCAGAGCGCGGTAATTGCTCGCCCTGTCCGCCTTTCGACAGCGAAAAACGGTGCGTACCAGTCAAAGTGATTATCATCATAAAATACCGGCCCGTAACCTACGGTTCCGTAACTTACGGTACCGTAGGCGCATGGCGATATCGGACATCAAGGAATACGCGCACCTCACGGATGCCGACGTCGAGGCCATCGGCCGCGACCTGGATGCGATCCGGCGGGACATCGAGGAATCGCGTGGTGCACGCGACGCCCGGTACCTCCGCAACACCATCCGGCTGCAACGCGGCCTGGAACTCGGCGGCCGCGCCGTGCTCTTCGGCTCCCGCAGGCGCTCGCTGTGGGTGCTGGGCACCGGGATGCTCTCGTTGTCGAAGATCATCGAGAACATGGAGCTCGGGCACAATGTGATGCACGGGCAATGGGACTGGATGAACGATCCCGAGGTGCACTCCGTGAACTGGGAATGGGACAACGCCGATCCGTCGGCGCACTGGAAGCTCACCCACAACTACGCGCACCACAAATACACCAACGTACTCGGCATGGACGACGATGTGGGCTTCGGCCTGCTCCGCGTCACCCGTGACCAGCGCTGGAAGCCTTTCTACCTCGGCAACCTCGCCTACAACGCGATTCTCGCGGCGCTGTTCCAGTACGGCCTCGCCATCCAATTGCTCGAGCTGGGCAAAGTGACCCGGGGCCGGGACGACCGTGAACTCACCAAGATGCGCGGCAAGGAAGTGCTCGCCAAGCTCGGCAGGCAGACCCTCAAGGACTATGCCGTGTACCCGGCGCTGACCGGCAAGGCATGGAAGTCCACGGTAAAGGCGAACGCGACCGCCAACCTCGTCCGCAACCTGTGGACCAACGCCGTAATCTTCTGCGGGCACTTCCCGGACGGCGCCGAGAAGTTCACCAAGACCGACGTCGACAACGAGACGCACGCCCAGTGGTACCTGCGGCAGATGCTCGGCTCCGCGAACATCTCCGGCGGCCCCGTCATGGACTTCATGACCGGCAACCTGAGCTATCAGATCGAGCACCACCTCTTCCCGGACCTGCCCTCCAACCGCTACCACGAGATCTCGATCCGCGTGAAGCAGCTGTGCGACAAGTACGACCTGCCGTACACGACCGGCCCACTCGCGGTGCAGTACTGGAAGTCGTGGCGCACCATCGCGAAGCTCTCACTCCCCGACAAGTACCTCACCGACACCCGCGACGCAGCACCCGAAACCGCGTCCGAAGCCGGGTTCGGCGGTGCCCCCGCGACCGATCCACTCACCGGTCGCCGTATCGGACTCGCCACGACGATCGAGAAGAAGCGCAAACGCGGTCCCGTCCGTCGAATCCTCGGAATGCGCTGACCAGCAACCATTTCCCCGTCGATACGGTCTCCGACATCAGAGGACGCCAAACTGGTCCGAACGAAGGTCGCGGCGCTGCTCGACGCCGGATTCCATCGGCTACGACCCCGTCGAGGAACTCAGCTACACCGATCCCGGGGTCGGGCTCGCCCCGCGCGATGTAGAACAGGAGATCGGCTTCGGAGATGCCCTCGAGCTGCCACTCGTGCGTTGTGCGTTGCAGCTCCTGAGCCGCAAGACGGGAACGCCGGCGTTGATCATCGAACGATTCCTCGACGACGTGGCCTACTGCCTGGAACTGGAGGACATGCGCGAGGAGGTCCTCAGCGTCGTCGAGCGGCGCCCGCGCGATCGGCCCGATCGTCGGTGGTGCACAGTTGACCGTGACGACGTCCCAGACCCTTTTTCCGGCGCTGGGAGTCGTCTTCGCCGTGCTGGTCATACCGCTGTGGTCGCGACGCCGCGCTGGCACGGCGATGCCGCGCTCACCTGAACGGATGCTGCCCGCACTTGAGGCGTCGACGCGGTTCGTCCGGAATTCCGCATGGACCCGGAGGCTGTTGTACCGCCTCTCGGTCTTCGGTGTGCCCTCGAGTTGCCTGTGGGCGCTCCTACCCGTGATCGCGCACGAGCGGTTGGGCCTGTCCTCGAGCCAGACAGATTCCCCCACATGAGGTTGTTCGCCCCACCTCGGCTGGTAAAAGTTCCACTCGCGCCATAACGCGCAATCGGGAACTGGACTACCGGGTCGATGCCCTTCACGTGGGTAGCGGTCGCGAAGTCCGTACCGGAATCGACGAATTGCGCCCAGCAGGGGGCCCAGCCATCGAGGGTGGCGTCAGAACGATCGGGGCGAATCTCGTGCCGCTCAGTCGAACAACTCAATCGTGGCCGTCAGCCAGCGAGAAGTAATCGCCACCGTAGGCAGTGGCGCGCTTGGCGCGCCCGCGGTCCACCGAGACGTCGAGGTGTGCGAAGGCCTCGCAGATCGCGATCATCTGTTGAACGAGTCGAGACTCGAGAATCGCCGTCGGCGTCGGGTCCACGGAAGCTTCGTGGCGGCCCCGGCTGCGGTCGTGCCGGCGTTCAACGGCAATTCGCTCGTGACCTCGTCGAAGCGGTCCTCATGCTGACGATGCCCGACATCGCTGTCCTCGACATCACCGACCCGTGGCCGCGTCCTGGGCGACCAGTCACCGGCCGGCATATGTGAAGTGGTTGCGCTTCGCCTCCCGCGCCTCCCGGGGTGCGACGGTTGAGGTCGGCATCGCGGTGGACGGGCCCGGCGGCCTGTAGGAGTAGGGGCGTGGTCGAGATTGGCGAACACGATCCGCTGGTTGATCATGTCGGCGACCCGGCGCAGCGGTGAGGCGAGGTGATACGGGGTGCGCGATAGGACTCCAGCATTTCCTGCCCTCGGCACCAGCTTTTGGCGTTCGGTCCCGCAACCACGGACATCACTCTCGTGTTCTCACAAGCCACTGCGTCGACGGTCGACGCGGGGACCGTCCTTGGAGGTTGTGGATCCTTAGCAGGCCGTGTATCGATTGGTCGAGGACCTCACACCTCGAGTAGCTTGGTGATGTCATCGGCAGGCGAAATGTGAACCCGCTGACCCACGGGCTAGAGTTGACGTCCTCTTTCACCGACAGTTGCCTCCCCACACTTTGTGTGCGGGGCGTTCCCCGCAGCCTGCCACTGTCAGTCCGAAGGCCAAAATGTTCGCCGCCGCGTTCGCTCCCACGACGGGGTCGAGTTTCAGATCCATCGGTGGCCATTGGTGTTGCACCGTCCGCTGAGAACGCATGCGCGTTCCATCTCGCATGTTTCCCCGAAGTGTCCGCACCCATATCCGAAAATTTTGTCAACGGCCGGTATACGAGATTCGTCACGAAATGGGTGTGGCAGTGTTCGCGTGCCGCTGGGCAAGGCGGCTCCGATTGCCGCAACGAGCCCAGCGTGCGCGTTGGAGTCGACTAATCTATGCCGGCCAGGCGGCGGGCGTGGTACCGAGCGCTCGAAGCAAGATCCAGTCTATTAATTGGGCTCTATGTGTCCTTCAATGAATTCCCCGTCATACCAACCGCGGTCCCCTGCGTAAGACAGCATGGCTCCGAAGTCCTCACGCCACTCACGGGTGCGTGGTCCTTGGTTGCGGAGCCAAGCTGATCTAATGAAGACCGCGTCGTTGTCGATGTAACCGATTTTTGCGCGCACCAGCGACTGGTGGGCTTTCTCGCGATCGCAGCGAATGCGTACGTGAAACGCCTTGAGATCCAATAGGTGACGAGTCCAAAAACCGTCAGAAGTGACCTCGATGTACATTGTCTTCCTTCCCTAGCTCGACAGGTTAGGACCGGAGCGCGCCATCCGATGGAACTGGCTGTCGTGGAACACGATGGGTGATACGGAACTGTGCATCTTGATGCGGTTGACGGTGAGCACTGCGATTTCGTGATCACCCGCCCGAACCTGCTCGTAGATTGAACAGTTCAGCCAAAGGGCTGCGCCGGCAATGAAGACCGCCCCGGAACTGTCGCGAACCCAATCTATTCCTGCGAATCTATCGGGCACTCGCGACGCGAGTGCCCGTGCGGTCGACGCGTGCGCGTCGGCCAGCACACTGAGACCCAGAGATTGGGCTCGACGGAGCAGCGGCCATGTAGTTGACGTGAGGGCGACGCACACGGATACCAGTGCTGGTTCGAGCGACACTGACACGAACGAACTGGCTGCGATGCCGGCCGGCTCGCCGTCGATCACCGCGCACACTGCCGCGACGCCTGATGGAAACCGGCCGTACGCGCCACGAAGTACATGCGGCGACAGATCGTCGCCGCCGCAGAATCTGTCATCGAACCCTGCAGCCTGAATTTCTGACATTGACACCGCCACTCTGAACGAACTGAACTGGGTTCATTTCATTCTATCGCAGACGCCCGCGCACCAGAAGCGTTTCGGGTGCTCGACTTCCAGCGCAGAGACCTATTGACGAGACGTGGGTCACAGCCTAATCTTCGCATGAAGTGAGTTCAGTTTATCAAAGGAGAGCGCGTGCCTACTGACGAGGAGTTGCGAGCGTCGAATATCGACATCGCCCGCAGGTATCTCGACGCAATCAACACCTGGGACTTCGCTGTCAAACGTGAGCTCCTCTCGGAGCACATAGTCTTCGAAATGCGTTACGCACCACCGGGATTCAATCGTCGAATGGAGGGTATCGAGGAAGTGATGGCCTTCCTGGAGACCATTCCCTCCCTCATCGAGACCGAGGGGCTGTACGACTTCAGGCTCGAGACGTATCACTCCGATCCCGGGGAGGTCATCGCCGAGTACAAGAGCGACATGAAGATGGTCATTCCGGTCGAGCTGAGGAACGAGTACGTCACGCGTTTCACCATCCGGGATGGGAAGATCACCCATTTCTGCGAGTTCTTCGACCCGATTCCCCTGGTTGTCGCTCTCGGCGGCCGGGTGGAGCCAGCGACCATCGAAAGCGCCAGATCGGCCCATGCCGCAGGCGCCTAACGCCCATCAGCACCATATGTGCTCGCTGGGCTCCGACAAAAGTCACGCTAGACCGAGAAACCGAGGTGTTGCATGTCCGAATCCAATTACCCGACCGCGTTCGGTGTCTTCATGGCCCCCTTCCACAAGATCGGAGTGAGCCCCACCGTTCTCTATGAGCGGGACCTGCAGATCATCGAGCTCGCCGACAGCCTCGGGTTCCAGGAGGCGTGGCTCGGCGAGCACCACTCCGGTGGTCACGAACCGATCGGCGCGCCCGAAATGCTGCTGGCAGCGGCTGCGCAACGAACCAAGACCATCAAGCTGGGGACGGCCGTCAACTCGCTGCCCTACCACAATCCCTTCCTCCTTGCGGAACGCCTGGTCACCCTCGATCACCTATCTCGCGGTCGCGCGATCATGGGCTTCGGTCCCGGACAGCTGCTTTCCGACGCTTACATGCTGGGTATCGACCCGACGAAGCAGCGCGACATGATGCTCGAGGCCGCGGAGGTCATCGTTCGGTTGCTCCGGGGTGAGACGGTGACCGAGAAGACGGATTGGTTCGATCTGCGCGAGGCCAAACTGCAGGTACGCCCCTATAGTGTGCCAGAGCTGGATGTAGTTGTCGCAGCTGTCACCTCACCGTCCGGGCCTGTCACTGCCGGGAGGCTGGGCGTGGGGATGATCAATCTTGCTGCCACAAGCCCTGCCGCATTCGGCGCCCTTCGCGGTCATTGGAAGATCGCCGAGGACGAGGCGGCGAAGGCCGGGCGGACGGTGTCTCGTCGGAACTGGCGGCTCTCGGCGATCACCCACATCGCCGAGACGGAAGAGCAGGCGCGCCAGGACTGCACCCACGGGTTCGAGGAGATCTGGAACTATCTGGCGCATATCTCGCCGCTGCCGGCCTCCGAGAAGCCAGACGTCGAGGGAATGATCGACGAGGCCATCGAGTCTGGGTCGGTGCTGATCGGAACCCCCGACACTGCAATCGAGAAGATCCGGCAACTTGCCGACCAGACGGGCGGCTTCGGAAGCTTTATCATGACCCTCACCGACTTCACCGACTACGAGCGCCAACGAAATGCCGTCAAGCTCTGGGCCGAGCACGTAATTCCCGAGTTCCGGGGCCAGCTGAAGCCGATCCGCGAGCACAACGCGTGGGTGCGGGGTAACGAGTGGAAGGCCGAGACCATGGCGGCCATCAACGCTGCCACCGAGAAGTACGCGGCACAGCATCAGCCGGTAGCGGTCAACTAACACTCCATTCTCTCGAGCTGTGACACAGCCGTGTACAGCAGCCCGAGAGACAGGGCAGTTCCCGGCCTGACCACCAGGAAGACGATCTCACCATGACTATCACCGACGAGAATCCGCTCGCGCAGAGCATCAGCCTCGCACCGACGCTCGCTGACATCCGCGCGGAAGAACGAGTGATGGCCGCGATCAATCAGCTGTCCCGCGGGGAGGCCATCATCCTCACCGATGGGGTCGACTCGCCGACCAGCGGTGAGATCGTCATTCCTGCAGTTCGGATCAGCACGACTGATGCCGCTTTCGCTATCCGTCACTCATCAGGATTCCTGCAAGTCGCCCTACCGTCGGACCGTTGCGACGCCCTATTGCTTCCGGCTCAACAGGGTGCCGCTCCAGGTGCCGAACAGTGCGTCACCGTCGACGCGGCCACGGGTATCACCACCGGCATCTCTGCCGCGGACCGGGCACGCACGATCCGGCTCTTGGCGTCCTCGGATGCGTCACCCGCTTCATTCAGCCGTCCAGGCCATGTGGTGCCCCTACGCACGGACGCGGCCCTGCCAATGTCGGAATTCGGGCATCCCGAAGCGGCAGTCCATCTGGTAGCGGCAGCCGGGTTCCCACCCGCCGCGGTGCTCACCACAATCGTCGGCACTACCCACCCAACAGACGTCGCCTCAGGTGACGACCTGCATGAGTTCGCCCGCACCCACCAACTTCCTATCGTCGGGCTCCGTGACCTCGTCTCAGGGAAGACACCATCGCCAGGCCTCCACGTGTCAGTGGATACTCCAAGCGGAAGAACGCATCTCGAGTCATTCACCGACCTGGGTCACAACTACCTCTATGTGGCAATTGGTGAGCTGTCCGGTCGAGAGGACGTTCCCTTGCACCTGATTCCAGCAGATCGAGTGGTGATTGACGCAGGATCTTCACGGGCCGAGCCGCGCATTCTGATCGGACTTCCCCAGACGCCGGGGGATGAATATTGCCGTGTGATCGACAGGCTTCAACAGCCGCACAGCGTGATCCGCACCATCCTCCGCCGTCTCGGTTGCCTATCAGTGGTAGCACACTTCGACCTCGACAAGCCTCAGATCACCGGCAACGGAAGGACCATTCACGGCGTCTGCAGTTCCGACGCAAGAGGATAACCTCCTTCCCGCGTTTGCCGCGATCTTCCTGGGATCGACCCAGGTTCATCCCGGCCGAGCGAATGTGGCTGGGACGCTGATAGCGATCGCTCTGCTGGCAACCGGAGCCAAGGGGCTTCAACTGCTCGGCGTGCCGATCTGGACGAGCAGCCTGTTCAACGGTGCCGCGCTCTTGGCCGCAGTGTCCATAGCTCAGATCAGGCGCAGTAAGTCGCGGTCATAGCTCGCCGCACGCCCTGATCTCTGCCGCCGAATCGTCCCCAACCTACCCACGAGAAGAGGAACGGAAATGGCCGATCTAACAGGGAAAACTGCCCTCGTAACAGGTGGAGCGCGAGGACAGGGCCGTTCGCACGCCCTCGCCCTTGCCAAAGCCGGCGCTTCAGTCGCCATCCTCGACGTCTGCGAAGATATCAAGAATGTCTCGTACCCCCTTTCCTCGCAGGCGGAGATGGACGAAACGATGCGGCTCATCAACGAGGCTGACGGGAAAGCTCTTGCACTCAAGGCAGACGTGCGCGACCGGGAGGCAATCAGCGATGCAGTCGAACGGATCGTCGACACGTTTGGATCGCTAGATATTCTTGCAATCAATCACGGCGTCATGGCGATCAGCGAATTTCGCCACATGGATCCTGCCGACTGGGACGTGGTCATCGACATCAACCTCAACGGCGTATTCAACGTGCTGCACGCGGGACTTCCGCATCTGCTGAATCAGACCTGGGGACGGGTGATCATCACGTCGTCGATGGCGGGCAAAGGCGGGTACCCGCAATTCAGTCACTACTCGGCCTCCAAGTGGGCGGTCATCGGGCTGGCAAAGACCGTCGCCCTCGAGGTGGCCACCACCGGGACCACCGTGAACGTCATCTGTCCCTGCTGCGTCGACACACCGATCATCCACAACAGCGTCATGTACGGGCTATTCCGACCCGACCTCGACTCCCCGACAATCGACGATGTCGCCGAGGAATTCCGCCGGTATCAGCCCCAGGGAGTTCCATGGATTCCCCCTCAGGCAATCACGGACGCACTGATGTTTCTGGTCTCAGACGGTGCGAAACACATGACCGGAGAGACCCTCTCAGTTGCGGCAGGCCAAAACGCCAACGGTGCGGCATAACCAGTCCATCACCGTCATATCGTTCGCGGCGTCCATCAGGGTGCGGATTCACAGGAAGGACGGGCGGGATTGGAGGTGCGGTCGCGGGCGGCGACCACCCGGCCGAACATGCTGAACAGATCGTGGGCGTGACCGGAATGAGCAACACATCGGCGCGAACCCCAGATCCACCCTCGGTGCGCGGTGATCGATGGGGCGTGTCCTTGAGATATTCGGCACGGCTGACTAATTCGGATTTCCTCCGTTCCGGACTGTCCCACAACGCCGGGCATCTCGGAGGTGCCACTATCACCATTCGGACGGTAGCGGGCGCAGTCTGCGAAACCCGAGATCTCCTCCCGACCGCCACCGGTACGGCGCCATCACCCGTGCTTCACCAACCCCACCGCACCCATTCCCTCGACTCCGGCATGCCCCACCGCACACCCGCCTTCATCGATATCGTGCACTCGGACCGGATCGACGGACCTGCTCCACCTGCCCTGGGTGCGTTGTCGGCGCCAACTCCGCCTGAATCCCAGCACTCGGCGACCGCCACTGTTCGGAGGCCACGCCTTGCTCGGTGTTCACGACACGATCATCGCCGACCGATGCCCCGGGGGCAGGCACAGCGCTGCCCCTACCACTCGCGTTGTGACGCCGAAGCCATTCCCTTTCAACTGATTTCGGTTGCACAGCCGACAGAAATAGAGTTCACTTAACTGAGTTCAGTTTACGCAGTAGTCGCAAACGGAACCTACTTCGCGAGGCGGCCGCCTCCCGTGGCGCATGAGGAAAAGGAGCGAGAATGACCAGCAAGCCGAATATCCGAATCGAGCCGATAATGGCCCCTTGGAAGGATCTAACCCTCGCGTCCATCGCGGCGACGCCGTCGGATCGTCCCTGTCCTAGGCCCGCACTTGTCGAGGGACAGCCGGCATGATCAATCTCACCGGCAAGGTCGCCATTGTCACCGGCGCAGCGTCCTTCCATGGCGACGACGATCCTTACCGCGTCGGCCAAGGCGCATCGACAGCGAGTCTGCTTGCGCAACTCGGCGCCAAAGTCGTACTCGCGGACATCCACGGCGAGGTTGCGGAGCAACGGGCGAAGCAGATCAGGGCCGACGGTGGCGACGCGATCGCCGTCGAGACCGACGTCCGCGTCGAGGAACAGGTCCAGCGGATGGTTACGACCGCGGTGGACGAGTTCGGACGCCTCGACATTCTGCACAACAACGCCGCCGACCTGAGGATCCCATGGGAGCCCGGCGACCCCCCCATCACGGAATTCGTGGTGGACACCTTCCGTACCCAGATCGCAACACTGCTCCTGGGCCCGATGCTCGGCTGCAAGCACGCGATCCCGGCAATGGTGAACACCGGCGGCGGCAGCATCACCTGCACGTCGTCGATATCCGGCGAAATGGGCGAGCTCAACTTGACCACCTATAGCGTCGCAAAGGCGGGCGTCAACCAGCTCGTGCGCGCTGTCTCCGCACAGCATGGCAAACAGGGAATCCGGTGCAACGCCGTGGCGCCCGGACTCATACTGAGCTCCCCCGGTCTCCAACTCGGGGACGAGCTGATTACCCAGTACACGCGCCACTGCGACACCCCTCACGTCGGTCAGCCCGAGGACATCGCCCGGGTCGTCGCGTTCCTGCACTCCGATGCCGCGCGATACATCACAGGGCAGGTCATCAGAGTCGACGGGGGCTTCACCGAGCACTCCCCGATGGTCACCGAGGGTCGTGCATCCGGCCTCGTCGCCGGAACCACGTGAGGATCAGCGCCTTGCGACACCCGCCGAAAACGCGAGGCGACAGGACATCCGGACACCCCGCACTCTGACCTGATCGGTGAAAGCGCCCCACCGAGCAATGGGGTTCACATCGTCGTCGGCGGGTTTGGCGACTTCTCTGTTGAGAATGTCCGAATGGACGTAGTGACGTCACCCCGAAACACGCATGTTTCGCGAAATGTCAGGTCCGCCCTCGCGGATCGGAGAGTTGGGGGCTCCCCGATCCACGTGACGGTCAGGCACGGTCCCGCCCCAGCGATTGCGGCCGAAAGGGAGTAGCGTGCACCAATAGACGTGATCGCGAAAGCATCGCGAATCGGCTCCGGTCAGGCCTGCGCGCACGTGGATTGCTCACCTGAGCAAGCGGCAATGGCGTTCGCGGTTCCCGATCGGGACGTCTCGTCCTCATGCCGCAGCCCAGATCCAGCGCGCCCAAGAGACACAATCTCGAGGAATTGGTTCCGATTACCCGTCTCTGCGGAGTCACGCTCCCACCGTGAGCGCGGTCTCGGTGGGAGCGCGGTCTCGGTGGGAGCGCGGTCTCGGTGGGAGCGCGGTCTCGGTGGGAGCGATCGAGCACCCCAGTTGATAACAAGCAGACGGCGTGAACACAGTGGCACACCCACGCTGTCGGAACCGAGAGCGCGACACCGGGAACGGGTCACTCGGACCCACCTGCCCCTGCCGCCAGCATCGATGCGGCGCACGCCACTACGTGCAGGCCGACGGTGTAGCGCCCCTGCCAGCTACCCATCGGAGGCGGCGGCGCTTGACTGCGCCACAACATAACCGGCGTTACCACCTCTTCCCGGCACCTCGTTGGCACCACGTCTCCCGACCAACAACCCCTGCCTCGAAGCGAGTCACCATTCCCATCGTGTGCTGGAGTTCGAGAAGATAGGCTCGCTTCCTGAGCTTCGTTCAGAGCGTCAGCATGACCTTGATGGCGCGGCACTCATGCATTGCCTTGTAGCACCCTCGGCCGCCTGTTCCAGCGGCAGGATCAGGCACAAGGCACTCAGAGCTCGGAACTTCGCACCTACGCCGTACCTACACTTTCGGTGGACACGCGTCCGCCTCGGCCCCCGCCGACCAACCTCATGACACGATCGGTCTGTCCGGAGCCTCTACCCGGTAACGTCGAGTGTTTCTATGAACCTCAGTGTGTTCAGTACGAATCGAGCTGTGGTGGCATCAGTGGACTAATGCGTCGTGAGGCGATACGCCAACCGTCCGCAGTGCGCCTGTAAGTATCGTCGTTGAGGCAAAAGCACCGAACGGTCGCACCATCTTTGTTGTGTCCGTCCTGGAGGAGGTAGTTGCTCCCGTAAGCCTCGTCGGAACCGCTGAACTCGATGACGAAGTTGCTGAACAGGTGCATCTGGTCCGCCATGACTTCCTGGTTATGGGCGAAGAACTCCTGGATCGCCGCGCGACCCGAGTAGCTCTTTAGTCCCATCGGTCCGGCGTCGAACACGGCATCATCGGCATATGGCTCCATCAGCGCCTCCATGTTGAACTGGTCGAGCCCCCGTGCGTAACGCGCAGAGAGCATACGAATTTCTTCGATGTCCGCGGTTTGCTGCGGGCTGACGGTGGGAATGGTCATGCACTCTCCTCGATAGGTCTGTGAGTTTCCGGGCGACAAATCACTCGGCGGCGGCTTGACGGGCCAGGAAGCCCTCACCAAGCATGCGCTCGGGCCAAATGAAGTTGAGACTCTGGCGCAAGATCTTCCAACCGTCATCGGTGCGGCTGTAGGACTCCTCGTAGACGCCAAGCCAGTAGAGTGGGCTGCCCCCTTCGCGGATCTGATCACCGGTGACGAAGTCGAGAAGATAGACAAGCCCCGTCGCAGTGTCCGTCCCGGTGAGCTCGACGACGTGATTGACCACGACGTGCAGGTTGGAGAAGTACCCACTGGCGTAGAAGGGTCTTTCGGCCGCGGCGAAATTCTGTTTGAACTCAGTCCGGTCCGTCCAACTCCCGTATGGACCGAAATCACACACCGCGTCGGGGTGATACAGCTCCACCAGCTCATCCAAACGGCCCCCGTCGAGGTAGGCCGATCCGAGAGTTCGGAGATGTTTGATGGATTCGATGTCGAGCAGTTCTTCGATTGTCATGAACTCTATTCCTCAGAAGGTATCTCGTGAAGGGAAGAAGTGCGCTCGCCGAATCTTCACGGCCAGCCGGGGATCTTCGGACCACGGCCACCGACGGCGGAAATGTATTCATTATTGGCCGGGCGCTTTTCACCCCAAACTATTTCGAATACAAGCTTGGCAATCTTCCAGGTGCCCTCGTGGCACACCAGCTCGTTGTGGTAGCGAGCGACCAAGAAGCAGACATCGTCGTCGCCGGCGAACTTTTCGAAGGAATTGTGGTAAACGAGCGCCGTCGCCTTATCGCCCTCGATGTCGATGTGATAGACGTTCAGCATGTGGTGCTGCCATTCACATGTCTTCGTGAAGTCGGTCATCCAAGTGATGACGGCGTCCGCGCCTTCGACGGGCTCCCCATTGCCGTACTGTGCCTGAAGATCAGGATGCAGGACATCGTGCAGCTGATGCATCTGCGCCGAATCGACACTCGACGCGTAGCGGTACAAGACTTCTTCGATAGCGATCCGGTCGTCACCGACGGTCCGTTTCCCTATGGTGGTCATCGTGTCGCACCGACTTTCGTCCACACGCTCTTGACCTGAGTTAGCTCGCCGATCGAGGCTTCGCCGAGATTGCGTCCGTGCCCGGAGAGCTTGACGCCGCCAAAGGACACGCCGGGGTAGACCATCTGATAGCTGTTGATCCACACCGTGCCCGCGTTGAGCGCCGCCGACACCCGCTGGGAGGTATCGAGGTCGCTGGTCCACACTCCCGCGGCGAGACCGTAGTTCGTGTCGTTGGCGATCCTGATCGCCTCTGCCTCGTCATCGAAGGACAACACCGCCATCACCGGGCCGAAGATCTCCTCCTGCGCGATGCGCATGTCGTTGGTTACTCCGGTGAAAACGGTTGGCTCATGGAAGTATCCGGGCATGTCGAGGCGAGACCCTCCGCTGGCAAGGGTGGCACCTTCGTTCTTGCCGATGTCGACGTATGAGCTCACCCTGTCGAGTTGCTCGGCGGAGACCAGGGGACCGAGTTGCGTCGCTGGGTCGAAGCCAGAACCGACCTTCATCCCCTGCGTGCCTGCGAGAACCGCCGCGGTGAACTCGTCCTGGATCGAGCTATGTACCAATACTCGCGATCCGGCAGTACAGACCTGGCCGGATGCCCCCCAGACGGCTGCCTGGGCAGCCGTTGCAGCTGCGGCGATGTCGGCATCAGGGAACACGATGAACGCGCTCTTGCCACCCAGTTCCAGTGAAACCCGCTTCACCCGCTTGGCGGCCGCCGCCTGAATGGCACTGCCGGTCGGGACCGAGCCAGTGAACGAAATGGCGTCCACACCAGGATGCTCCACGAGCGCAGCGCCCACAGTGGCGCCGCGGCCCTGCAAGACATTGAACACACCGGCCGGAATGCCTGCCTCAGAGGCGATCTCACCCATGAGAACAGCGGTCATCGGCGTCTGTTCGGCTGGTTTGAGGATCACGGCATTGCCCGTCGCCAAGGCCGCCGCCACGGAGCCGAACACACTGATCGGCCCGTTCCACGGAGTGATCAACCCGATTACGCCGATCGGTAGACGTTCCTGTCGCACAGAGAAATTCGGTGGTGTGGGCGGAATGCTGCCGTGAATCTTGGTCGGCCAACCGGAATAGTAATCGATCCCATTTGCGGCGAAATCGACCGTGAAGTCGACGTACCACCGCAACAGCCCGGCATCGATGACATCGAGTTCGGCGACCTCATCACGACGGTCCAGAAGTAATTTGCCCATCTTGCGCAGCCGCCGCTCCTTCTCAAGCGGATCAAGAAGGCGCCAGCGGCCGTCGTCGAAGGCTTGCCGAGACGAGGTCACCACGCGCTCTACATCCGCCTGGTCCCCGAGGGCTGCACGTGCGACGACCTCTCCCCGAGCGGGATCTATGATGTCCATCGTCTTCCCGTCGAGGGAAGGAACCACTCTCCCGTCTACGACGTGGCCGAAGACGTCACGCGCCAGGCTTTTCCTGGCCGCCTTGGAGATGGGGTACTCATTCATGAACGTTTCCTCGCCTCACTCCGATGAATACTGCTACTCGAACTGACTTCAGTTTAGGTTGGTACGTCATTTGTGTCAAAGGTCACAAGCATGCGCTGCCCATGCAGCATTGCTACACGGCAGCCTATGCCCGTGTCCGGCCCGAGATTCTTTGGGACAAGCCCGTTGTCACGGCGCAGTCCAGTCGCTGCGCTCGTACCACATTGGGCTACTCTCTGATCATTTGTTTGCACGGCTGCTGCTGGCTGGGCTCTCACACCGGCACGCCTCTGACTCCAAGAGTTCAGCGCCGGTGCGGTAGCCCTCTGCAATGGCATGGCCAATGCGACGTGGCGTGACACAGTCCCCGATGACACTGACCGTTTCACCAGGGCCGCGCAGTGGCCACAGATCGGTCTGCCGCCGATCACGACCACCGTGCCAGTCACTGCGCCCGATTGGCCGTCGGCGAACACGCCTCGAACCTGATCGTCCGGCGGTCACCTCGCCGAGGCGTCACCGCGGTCGCCGAGAGCGGGGTACCTGAGCATCAGCCGGTCCGCCATCCGCCTCGCCCCGAGTAGTTGCTCACGCAGTAACGGCACCTCCGCCCGGAAGCGTTCGGCCAGCACGTACTGGTCGTCGTCGTCCTGCGCCCACTGGGCGCGGGCGTGCGCGTTTGCGATGCGCTGGGTGAGGATCTCGATCTCCGCCCGCAAGGCGTCGAGGAAAATGCGTGCCTGGGCGGTGTCGTGGTCGGGTTCCATCGCGGTCATTCGGTCATCTCCCCCCGTGGCGCGGCAGCTTCCGGGGTGCCGCGGGCTCGGACAAGACTGCGCCGGCGCGGTCCGCGTGACATCGTGTAGGTACTCCCAGGCCACGTCAACACGAGCGCGGGTTCCCACGCACCCCGTCCACGTGCTGTTCTGCTCCTACGGTGGGACCGCTGGGACCGCGGAGGCCGAGACCGGCTCCCCGGTGGCTTCACCGCGCCGCCTCACGCAGCAATTCGGCGCCGCACCTCCCCGACGAGCTGGCCAAGATCTGCACCCGCATGCGACTGCCGTATCTGCGCAAGGCCGCCCCTACATCGCTCGCGACCGCCAGGGCCCAACACTGGGATCCGGCCGAGGTGGTGCGGGCGCGGCTGCAGGAGGAAGCCGTGGGCCGGGACGCCGCCACCTTCGCGGATGCGCCGCAAGAACGCTTTCTGTGGGCCCTCTGAGGCACCTCTTTTGCTCGGTGACCTTCAGGGTTGGAGCATAAGCGCCCTGCCCTCCAGCAGGCGACCCGAATGCCTGTCCAATCCAGGATACTCACGCGTACAGCCATTTTGACCCGTCTTCTATTATCCGCGAGCCCCTGGAGCGGGGCCTGATCACGCCGCCGTCGACGCACCGCCACACCTGATCCCCCGGAAGCCGGTCACCGGCCGCGGGTCGGACGATGCCGCGCAATTCCGGGTACCGGGCTGTCAGCCCGGCCACCAGCTGACGCACCTTCGCGAGCTGCCAGCGCAGACATGCAATAGCTCCCGATCCTCGGCGGGGCCTGCGCGCCCCTTCGGCGGTTTCGATTCCGGGCGATCAGCGCAGCGATCTCCTCGTGCAGCGGGGCGCGAAACACCCGCACCGGGGCGAAATCAGGGTCGAGGTCGTGCACCGTCGGTGTCATCCGGTGCTCTCCTGCTCGGTGCGGCCCGATCCAGACGTTGCTGCCGCGGGGCGTGAGAAGGCTGCGCCGCTGCGACGCAACGCCACATCGTTGTCGAGTCCGACGACCCGACGTCACGTGGGTGTACCAGCTGGTGGACTCATGAAAGGCCCTTCCCGACCGCCGTCGACAGGACCACAATCTTTGTCATGGACGTCACCGAAAGACAGCACATCGACGCGGTGCGCGCACATCTGATCCGGCGGTACCAGTTCCTCGACACCGACCGGGTCGACCATGCGATCGATGCCGCCCACCACCGATTCGACGGATGCCAGATCCGGGACTTCGTGCCTCTGCTCGTCCAACGCGCCGCCACCCGCGCCCTCGACGATTCCCTGACAATCACGCCGTCCACGGCGTACCCGACAGTGCCCGAGGCTCCGTAACCACAGGCCCCGACACGTCGTTGAGTCGACGGCGACGAGGACTCCGCGGCAATCACCAGGGCCTACTGGGGTGGCGCCTCGGTAACGGTGGTGGTGTCGTCGGTGCGCAATACGGGCCCTGCCTGTCCCCGCCGCGTTGCGTGCGGTGATCGCCGTCCTCGGTCTGATCGGACGCTCACGTTTGCTGACGACGTGACCGTCATCGAGTCGTCGTTATGCCGGCTCTCTCATCACGCCGAGATGGCGCACCGTCCCGGAGAGGCCTGGAACCTCTTGCACGGGCGACCAGGTGCGCAGCCCATCGGTGCTGTCTGAATAGAGATACTTTCCTTCGGTATAGGCGTCGAGATATATCCGCCAGGCATCGTTCGGCAACTGAACCAGGGCTGGACCCTCCAGCAGCGAGCCCCAATCTCCAGGCGGGACGAACGAATAGGGTCCCGTCACCGACGGCGCGACCGCATGCTCGATCACCTTCTTCGTCTCGTTCTTGGTGAACGCGTGGTACGTCGATCCCACCTTGACCACGGTGGTGTCGATGTGGTCCGCGCCGATCCCGTCGAGCAGAGTGGGCGGGCCCCAGATTCGGAGCGACGGTTCCAGCGCGGTCATCAGATACGGCACGAATCCGCCGCCGGTCGACATCGACAGGATGACGTGGACGCGATCGCCGTCCACGAACCATTCGGGTGCCCAGGCCTTCGTCGTGAACGGTGACAGCGACGGTCCGTCGCTGAACCCGGCCGACCCCGATGAGCCCGGCGGGCTCGCCGAGCCCGTTCCGTCTCCCGTGCCCGGAAGGAACGCGCAGCAGAACGGGACCGGCCAGGCCCCCAGGAACGTCCACTCGATGCGGTCACTGCTGCGCGCGAAGCCGATGTTCGCCCCGTCGACTGTCGTGTAGGTGAGGTAGTAGAACCCGTCCGTGTGCCGGAAGATGCTCGAGTCACGCACCACTCCTGACGAGGGCCGATACGCCGACAGTCGGAGGGGCTGGAAGTGAGTGGCGTCCCCCGACTCGTAGACATCCAAGTCACGGTCGCTGGTGTTGCTGAACGCCACCATCGTGTATCGCCAGGCGGGCGGTGCGGCGCCACTGTTCCCCGGGGCCGCGACCAGCAGGCCCGCGACTGCGAGCATCACCATCGATATGGCGGAAAAGCTGGTTCGTTTGGTCAGCATCACTGGTGCAGTATCTATGACAGCAGGCGCACCATGCGCAACTTTGGCCGCAGGCGCAGCGTACGGATCGTTTCCGACGGCGATATGACGCTGAGGAGTTCGACATTGCAGAGCTGCCGCCGGCGACGAAGGTTGCGTACGCCGAACTGGCCGCGACGGTCACCACCCGTTGGCCGTTCGGCATCCAGGTGGGCACCACCATCACCGAGCTCGGACCCGCGTGCCGTGCAAGCCCGCGGTGGGACGAATCCGCGCCATAGCGACGGTGGGCGAGAGCGAACTGCGTGAGGTTCTCGCCGCGGATGCCGACGAAGGCGACAATGGCCACGAGAGTCGGTCACAGGGAGTGCGAAATCGCCGGGTCCCAGGCCATAGGCAGCGCCGGTTCGGGCTCGACCACGCCGGTGTGCGCGTACCGTCCCCAAATCCTGCGTAGCGTCTTGCCGAGCAGCTCGACCCCGCCCCACTCGGTGTCACCGAGCATCGGAGAGCCTTCCCATGCCTCGCGTGTTCCGAGGAGCAACGGCAGCTCCACGCAGTGTGTTGCCCCGTAGCGAGACCCGTGGGGCCGCCAATCGAAGCGGTAGGTACACGCCCGAGCACCCGCTTGGACCAGGCGATCTCTGAATTCGCTCAGCGGTTCAGCAAGCATTCGATGCGTTATCTCGACCGTGTCGGGCCCGGGACCGGTGAACGCCGATACATCGTCGGCGTTCCAGCCGCAGATCACATCGAGATCCTGCACGTTCTCGCTGAAGCTCGCTCCCAGCACCGGGAGGGGATCAGTGCCCGAGACTGGAGAGAAGGGTGGCGCCCCGACGGGGCCGGATCGTTCCGCCCAGACGGCCGCGGTCTTACGTTGCGCATCGAGCAGTGCAGCGACACTGGCAGTTCGAGGGTCTCCCCCAACGATCTCGGCGAATATCCTTCCGACGTCCTCCGCTAACTCGCGCGGTCGGACGATGTCCGGTCCCGGACCGCTCTGCATGATCGCGCGGGTGAACAGCCCGCACGCGTCCGGGATCTCCATCAGCAGCCGGATCGAGACCGCTCCGGCGGACTGTCCGAAAACGGTCACGTTGCCCGGGTCGCCTCCATACCCCGCGATGTTCGCCTTCACCCAGCGCAGGGCCTCCACTTGGTCGTAGAGCCCGAGGTTTCCACCGCTGACACCGTCCAGGCACAAATACCCGAACACGCCGAGTCGATAGTTGACGCTGACCACCACGACGTCGGCTTCCGCGGACAGCGAGCTGCCGTCGTACCAGTCCATCAGTCCCGCACCGCTGTTGAACGCGCCGCCGTGGAGGAAGACCATGACCGGTCGGACGTCGGCGTCGTGTCCGGGTGTCGCGATCGACAGGTTGAGGCAATCTTCGCCTTCGACAAGGTCGGTCTTGTTCGGTCCCATCACCGGCGAGAGGCGACCCGGCAACTGCGGACAGATCTGCCCGCTGGATGGACCGCCCCAGTCTGGGCCGGTGGTCATGTGGGATCGCTCGAATCGACGTGCGGTGGCGTACCGAATAGGGGCGGTACGAATCACCCCCGTGGCCGCGCTACCGGTGACAGCCTCACCGCCACCCGACGATGATGAAACACTCGTTACATCCATGGGTTCATTCGTACCTGGAACAGTCGTTACAGTCAACGCATGCCTCCGCCACTCGATCGCATCAAACGCGCCAAGCTCCTCTCCGGCGTCATCGATTACATCGGCGAGCACGGGCTCAGTGAGCTCTCGCTCCGCCCTCTGGCCGCATCGTTGGAAACCAGCGCGCGCATGCTGATTCACTACTTCGGATCGAAAGAGCAGATGCTCATCGCCGCCCTGGAAACCCAGCGCCCTGACATTGCTGCCGCATTCGCCGATGTCGCCGATGCCGACGCACTGCGACAGCGGCTGCACGAGGGATGGACTGCCAACACAAGCGGCGACTCCGCGACCAGCGCAAGCGTTGTGCTCCAAGTTCTCGGAGACGCCTGCGTGCAGCGCGGCCCATTCCTCGACTACGCTACGTCCGCGGTCGAGCTCCTGGTGACGGCCATCGCCCAGGTACTGGGTCGACTCGAACCCCCGGTCGAGGACCCGACGGCCACGGCGACAATCCTGGTCTCAGGCTTACGCGGAGTGCTGCTGGATCGGCTCGTCACCGGCGACGCAGCCCGCACCGACAGAGCCGCTCGACAGCTGATCGATCAAACCCTCCGAGCGACGCCGCCAACAACGTCGTGATACGACGAACAGTGTCCCACTCCCCTGCCCACGACCCAGGCACACACAGATCGATGAAGTGACTGTTCGTGCCTCGATTTGCTGATGCTTCCGCCACACGTCACTGCGGGCCTGATGGACCAGTGCATAGAGTGAACGTAAGTGATCTGTGGACCAACGGCATGGTCTCACTACGGCCTCGGTCTCGGTCTCGGAGAAATCGGCGCGCGCATCCCTGCCGGTCGCGGAGGGCACAGCGGCTCTGTTCCGCGAGTTCGCAGGCCTCGGCGCACTCGAAATTGCACATCGAGTCGGAATACTCTATCCCGACAAGATCATTCGTAATATACCTCGACGCAACATATTTGAGCGATGCAACTGTGCGGGACCACACATTGCCACGCGTTGCGGCGGCTCACTGATTTTCGGCGACCGAACCGACCGAGCACTCGCTACGTGCGACTCTGCCCACCGAGCCAAGCGGCAGCCCGGGTGGGCGAGGCACGGGAGAGCCACGCGTCCTGCACTACCTCGGTCAGTTCCTGGAGCGTGAGGTCACCAATCATGCTCGCCCGCAGCAGTACCGAAGAGTGGCCATCGAAATGTGCCGTGGTGAAGAACGGCGATGCGGAGTCTTGCACCATTGCTCGCTTGTCCGACTCGGAGGGCACCCAGAAGACGATCACGTCCGTGTATCGCTCACCGGTGTGCGGATCAGCGGCGTCGGGGCGAGGGGTTCGGAAGAACAAGAACGATTTGCCGCCGACCTGGTAGATGGGGTTGCCTCGCGGCCCGTATTCGACCTTGACATAGGGCATGCCCAGGGCAAGGTCATGGACATCTTCGACCCGCGCATAGCGCAGTTTTGCCGACATGACAGCAGTGTAGGTCTCGTTGTCGCCTCCGCAGCGATCGGGACCGGAGGGAACCACACGCGGGGGCCCTGAACTGTCATGTTCGATGTCGTTCCACGCGTCGGCACGAGCGGCCGTCGAAGACGGTCTCAAACGACAGGACCGACTGGGCTGCGCAACCGTTCGATGCCGAACCACTGGCTCCATGCCCAGTGACGAACTCGTTGCCTTCGACCTGGCAGAATTCGCCCTCATCGAAGTTCTTCTCTTCGGTGGCGTGACAGCATGTCGCGACCATGTTGATTCTGCCCCGACGATGAACGGTGAGCCCGAAGTCGGCAACGGTGCGGCGTATGTAGGGAACATGTATTCGAACTCGTATCCGATGTATCCCACGTGGCGCCTGCAAGACCCTGCGATTGCCTTCGGCACGCAGACTCCTGAGATATTTACTCGAACACCGACCCTGAGAACCAACCCACAGCGCTCCTCGCAAGCAATACTGGGATGCCCGACATTTCAAGGAGACGTGAGTATGAGCCTGTACGCAGTAGTGGACCCCGCCACCGGAAAGACGGTGCGCGAATACCCGACCGCGACCGACGACCAGATGCAGGCGGCGTTGTCCGCGGCGGAGAAGGCGCACCGTGAGTGGTCGCGACACTCGACGGTGGTCGAGCGCGCCGGACTACTGAAGAAGGTCGCCGAGTTACACACCGAACGCCGCGACGAACTGGCCACGATCATCCAGCGGGAGATGGGCAAGCCCCTGGACCAGTCGTTGGGGGAAGTCGACTTCAGCGCTGCGATCTACCAGTACTACGCCGACAACGCCGAGAAGTTCCTGGCCGACGAGCCAATCGACCTGGTCGACGGCACGGGTACCGCGCTGATCCGCCGCAGCTCGATCGGTGCGCTGATCGGCATCATGCCGTGGAACTATCCCTACTACCAGGTCGCACGGTTCGCGGGTCCAAATCTGGCACTGGGCAACACCATTGTGCTCAAACACGCACCGCAGTGTCCGGAATCGGCGGCAGCGCTACACCAGATCTTCACCGACGCCGGATATCCGGAGGGCGCCTACGTCAACGTCTACGCCACCAACGACCAAATCGCCGACGCGATCGCCGACCCCCGGGTCCAAGGCGTGTCATTGACCGGATCCGAACGTGCAGGCGCAGCCGTCGCCGAGATCGCCGGCCGCAATCTCAAGAAGGTGGTACTGGAACTCGGCGGTTCCGATCCGTTCATCGTCCTCAGTACCGATGACCTCGACGCCACCGTACAAGCGGCAGTGGAAGGTCGTTTCGAGAACACGGGGCAGGCCTGCAACGCGGCGAAGCGATTCATCATCGCCGAGGACCTCTACGACGACTTCGTCGGCAGATTCACCACCGAGGTGCTCGCCACCGCAGACGAACTCGCACCGCTGTCGTCGGTCTCCGCCGCCGACCGGTTGTCCGATCAGGTCCAGCAGGCGATCGCCGAGGGCGCCACACTGGTGTCCGAGGGGGAACGGAAGGGCGCCTTCTTCCCGCCGGCCGTGCTGACGAACGTGTCACGGGATTCACGAACCTACCGGGAGGAACTGTTCGGGCCGGTAGCGACTGTCTACAAGGTGCGCTCCGAGGAAGAGGCTGTCGAGCTGGCCAACGACACCCCGTTCGGTCTCGGCTCCTACGTCTTCACCACCGACCCCGATCAGGCCTACCGCGTCGCCGACTCACTGGAGGCCGGCATGGTATTCGTCAATGCCGTTGGCGCCGAAGGAGTTGAACTGCCGTTCGGCGGCGTCAAACGCTCCGGTTTCGGTCGCGAACTCGGCAAATACGGGATCGACGAGTTCGTGAACAAGAAACTCATCCGCGTCAGCTGAACCAGCGATTCCTGTATTACAGCACCAGCGGTGCCTGCGGGTTCTCTCGGTGCGAGAGAACCCGCAGCCGATGGATCCCTGTGCTCGCTGGTCAGAGTTCGGACTGCAGCCAGCGATGAACTATCGCAGACTTCTCTCTGTTCTGCAGACACCCGCGCCCACGCTTGGAGCCATCGAACGGGCACCGCATCATCCTACTGTGCCAGCACAATCGTCCCCCTCCCTCGTTCTGGGCAGCGTCGCCGCCGGACAGGCGGAATTACGGCGACCCAGGGAAGCGGCACGCCCGGGATCGGAAATTCATACTGGCCACGGAGCCTGACCCCGAAGACGAAAACCTACCTAACCCGTTCGACTGCAAGCCTTTTCACACGACCTCTACGACGGAGGCGCCGGCCAGGGATGGTCGGGGCTGATGATCTTCACGATCTCACTGAAGAAGTTCCACACGCCCAGCGGGTCGGCGTTCGTATTGACCAGCATCACCACCGTCTTGCCCTCGGAAGGAAGGTAATAGGCGTAGGTCTGGTAGCCCGCGATATTTCCGTTGTGGCCGATCCAGCCGTTCTGGTACTCGACTCCAAGTCCGTACAGCGAACCCGTACCTTCCGACGGCGCCGGCTGAAACTGCTCCCGTTCGCGCTGAGTAGCCGGCGAGAGCAACGTTCCAGTCGCCAAGTCGCGCACCCACACACTCAGGTCGTCGAGCGTGGAAATCATGTTTCCCGCACCGAATCCCCACGACGGGTTCCAGTCGGTCGCGTCCACCGTCTCGCCGTCAGTTGTTTTCGTGTATCCGTGTGCGTGCGGTGACGGAAGGGCCGCATCGGTCGGGACCGAGGTGTGGCCGAGATTCTCGGGTCGCGTGATGGACTCGTCGATGTATTCGTTCAGCGGCTGGCCGGAGACCTTTTCGACCACGAGGCCCAGGAGCGCGGTATTGGTGTTGGAGTAGTCGAACTCGGTGCCCGGTGCGAACAGCGGTGGACGGCTGAAACTGATCTCGAGCAGTTCCTGGGGCGTCCATTGGCGCTGCGGCTGACTCGGGAGCGCCGGGATCACCACCTCCGAGTAGTCGGGAAGCCCACTGCGCATGGCCGCCAACTGGCGGATGGTGATCAAGTCCCCGTTGGGGACGTCGGGCACGTACCTGTCGATCGGATCGTCGAGGCCGACCTTTCCCTGATCGACCAGTTGCAGCACGGCGGTGGTCGTGAAGGTCTTGGTCAAGCTGCCGATGCGCATGAACAGGTCGGGCGACATGGGGTCGCCGGTGGCCGTGTCGCCCACCCCGAACGCCTGGACGTAGGGCTCGGCGCCGTCCTGCCAGACACCGACGATGGCCCCAGGTATCGAGGCGTGCTCCATCGCCGGCGGAATCGTTTCGGTGAGCTGCGTGTCGGGCACGGCTGGTTGAACCGCCGACTCACCGCATCCCACCAGTCCCGTCATCGAGATCGCCACGACGGCGACGATTCGCCGCCCCCGCAATGTCTGTGCCACCCCGCTCCCCAATCCATGCCTGCAACATCGATCTGTCCAAAGCTTGCCTTATCGGCTCCGACTTGGATCGGTTTTCGGGCGCCTCGTTCGTCGCGAAGCCTGCGGCCGACTCCACCGGCATCAGCGACAGGACACTGCACGGGGGTTGGTCACCACCAGGTCAGCCGGACGGACCTAGCGATTTGAGGCAAACGCCCCATGCGACCCCGGAACCGGCCGACCGATGATCAGAGCATGACAAAGAGAGTTCAGGAATCACCGAGATCACCGGACATGACCGAATCGACATTCGAACCACCGGCCGTCGGGCGGGTCGATGCGGTCGACGTGAGCCGGCACGTCGGGGCGCGTCAGATCCTCCAGGAGCTGTCGCTGTCGGTCGAACCCGGCGAGTTGGTCGCCATTGCCGGCGGCAGTGGAGCGGGAAAGAGCACATTGCTGGAGATCCTCGCAGGACTGCAACCACCGTCGGCCGGGGTGGTCCGGCACGACGGCGTCGTTCGCGGTGCCCGAGTCAGCGCCGATTCCCGGATCGGCTACGTGCCCCAGGACGACATCATCCACCTCGAGATGCCCCTGCGCCGCACACTGCGCTACGCGGCGCGACTACGGCTGCCCGCGGGCACATCGGCAGCCGAAGCGAACCGGATAGTCGAGGAGACCATGCAGGACCTCGACCTGGCTGATCGGGCGGAGGTGCCGGTCCGTGCGCTGTCCGGCGGCCAGCGCAAGCGGGCCAGTATCGCCGTGGAGCTGCTGACCCGGCCACACCTGTTCTTCCTCGACGAACCGACCTCCGGGCTCGACCCCTCGACCGCAGCCGACGTGATGCGCCTGCTGCGCCGACTCAGCCGGCGCGGGGTGACAGTCGTCCTCACGACGCATGAACCGGCCGGCATCGACCGATGTGACCGGGCGGTATTCCTGGCCCGCGACGGCCACCTGGCCTTCACCGGCAGCCCTACCGAGGCTCGGCGCTACTTCGATGTGGAGGATCTCGCCGAGGTGTACGACCGGCTGGCTCGTGAGCACACCCCTCAGATCTGGGCCGAGCGATTCGCGGGCATCGGTGGAAAGTCGGAACCCCGGCCCGACCCGGCTCAACCGCCCATCCCGGCCACCCGTTCCGACGTCGACCGCACAGGCGCGGTGCGGCAATGGTGGCTACTCACGCGACGCAATGTTGACGTCCTTCTTCGCAACCGGCTGACCCTCGCGGTCCTGCTCGGCTCACCGGTGCTGGTCACGGCGATGATGGCGACGCTGTTCCAGCGCGGCGCGTTCGATCCGCGTAGCGCAGCCGACCTCGGCCCGGCCCAGATCGTGTTCTGGATCGCATTCGCAGGCTTCTTCTTCGGCCTTACGTACGGCCTCCTCCAGATCGTCGGGGAGATGGCCGTCTTCCGGCAGGAGCGCCTGGCCGGGCTGAGCGTCGGCGCCTACGTGGCATCCAAGGTGACAGCCCTGCTTCCGGTGCTGGCTGGAGTGAGCGCGCTGCTGCTCGGTGTGCTGCGGGCGCTCGGTCGGCTCCCCGCCGTCGGATGGGACGTGTCCGCCTTCCTGTTCGTGACGATCGTCATCGAGGCGATCTCGGCACTGGCCCTTGGCTTGCTCGCCTCGGCCGCGGTCTCCAACGCCGCGCAGGCCGCCCTCGCCCTGCCGATGCTCTGCTTCCCTCAGGTTCTGTTCGGTGGAGCCATCGTCCCGGTTGACGAGATGGCCCTCCCGGGACGCCTGATGAGCCTCGGCCTGTCCAACCGCCACGCATTCGAAGCCTTGGGTCGCGACCTGGATCTCGACCGGTACAGCACCACCCTCCCGGCCATGGCCGCCTACGGCGACACCTTCCGCGGAGGCACCGGCGCCAGTCTCATCGCGCTCGCCTCATTTGCGGTCGCTCTCATGCTGGCCACCGTGTGGGTACTGGACCGGCGGTCGCGGCCCGGCGCATCCCGTCGATGACGGCCCCGCACAGCCGGTCCCGCCACACGGCGGATGCCTCACTTCCCCACAACCGCACTGACGGGGAAGCCCACCAGGCCCCGATCGATCGCGGCGAGACTGGCCTGCGTGCGGTTGTTCACCCCGAGCTTGGCGTAGACACGTTCGACGTGGTTGCGTGCCGTCTTCTCGGCGATGAACAGTTCGGCGGCGATCTCTCGGTTCGACCGGCCCTGCGCGACGAGTCGCAGGATCTCGACCTCGCGGTCGGTCAACCCGGCCGGCCAGGGCGTCCGCCGCGACACCCGCTGCCCGGCCGCCGCCAGCACGGCCGCCACCGACTCGGCGTCGAGGCGTCCGGCACGCGCCTCCACTTGCAACCGATCGGCAGCGCCGCGACGATCGAGCGCCGGCCGTTGCGGACGCGGCTCGAGCAGTCGCTGATACGCCTCCGCCGTGGCCAGCAGCCGGTCCTTCGCGGTCAACTCCGCGCCCGTGATGCCCCGGGGAAAGCCGGACCCGTCGATACGTTCCCGGTGCTTCATCGCCACGGATACCACCGACTCCAAGCCGTTGACTCGGTTCAGTATCCGGCCGGTCAGATCCGGATACATCCGTACCCGTTCCCATTCGGCCGTCGTGAGCGGCCCCTTCTTTTCCCAGATCTGGTTGGACACCCCCATTTTGCCGAGGCTGTGCACGAGGCCGGCACGGTAGAGCTGCGTGATGTCCGACGGCGACATGCCCAGGTGTCGGGCCGCCCCGCCTACCAGATTCGCGACGCCACGCGAATGCCCCAGGGTGAACGGAGATTTGAGATCGACGAAATCGGCCATGGCCCCGAGTAACTCGTCGCTTTCGTCCGCCATGAGGGTTCGGTCACGATCCGGCGCCTGGGCCAACGCCGCGATCCACACGTCTGTGTCCAGCAGCCCGTCCACGATCGCCGCCGCGTCACGTTCGAACACGTCCGCGACGGCCGGGCTGAACTGACTGCCGCGCCGGGAACGGAGAACGTCCTTCGCGTGCTCGAGCCCACCCGTCCGCAGGTGCACCTCGACGACGTCAGCCACGTGAGCGATGTGGATCTCGACCGGGATACCCTCTCCGCGACAGCCGTTGGGCAACCCGCGGCCGTCCCAGCGCTCGAAGGCGTAGGCCAGCGCCTTTCCGACCTGACCGTCCAAGCCCATCCGATCGGAAAGAACCCCCGCAGAACTGCAATGCGAATGGATCAGCGTGGCGACCTGGCCGCGAGCCGCGACCAGAAAGACAGCGGCACGGATGCCGCGTTCCCAGCCCGGCGATCCACGTCCCACATGACTCATCATCAGCCGCAGAAACGGCAGACCGGTCATGTCCACCGCGTAGGTGTCGGCTCGGAAGGCAATGTCGTCGCCGAAGAGCGCCGAGAGTTCGTGGGAGTCGGCGTGACAGCCGATCCACCCGACCAGATTGGCGTAGTACACGGTCGCTCGCTGTCGGGGGTCGAGTCCCATCCGCTCGGCGATTCGTGTCGCGATCAGGGACGACCGAAGCATGTGTTCCATCGGTTGACCCAGACCGAGGTCGATCGCCAGCGATACCGCGGCCAGCAGTTCGGCTCTGCTCAGACCTTTTCCCGAGCCGGGCAGCGTCCCGTGCGGGTGCATCTCCCCATTGTCCACCTGAACACGGACGTGTCGGCGCGAAAGACGTGCCACCGCCCCTGAGCCCCGCGCGCACATCGGTGGTTGTGCACACGCAACCCGAAAAGACAGGTACCCACACACGCCGAACGGCCGGTGTGAAAGCTCGCAGGTCAACCCACAATTGTGACCACCCGATACGCCGAACCACAGCAAGGAGGCCGCCGGACACAGCTTCCGACCCACAACTTCACTCGCAGACACGCAGGCAGCACACCCCGCGCAGACAGGCAACATGCGCCCCCTTATGAGGGATCAGTGCTGCACCCCGAGGACGCATCGCCGACCGGTGCGTGTCGGGGGATGGCCCGCCCGTGCGAAGCACCCTCGCACGGGCGGGCCACTCCGCCGGCGTGGCCCGAGTACCACGATGTTGCCCGATTCAGCCACTGTCCACCTCCACACTCGGTAGGGTCCGATTCCATGGCTGACCAGCGGAAGATCCGGACCGTGGTGTGGGGCACCGGGAATGTGGGGCGGGCCGCGATCCGCGCGATCGATGCACACCCCGCCCTAGAGCTGACGGCGGTGGTCGTGGCGAACCCGGAGAAGGTCGGACGCGATGCCGGCGACCTCGCCCGCTCGGGCCACGCACTGGGAGTGACAGCAACCGACGACGCCGATGCCGTGCTCGCGACGTCCCCCGACGCCGTCGTCTACGCCGCGTCGGGCGAGATTCGCCCGGACGATGCGGCAGCGGACATCATCCGCGCGCTCTCCGCGGGGGCCGTCGTCGTGACTCCGTCGATCTACGCGCTCTACGACCAGCGCAACGCGCCGGCCGAGTTGCGCGACCCGATCGAGACGGCCGCGAAGTCCGGCGGCGGCGCCCTGTTCGTGTCGGGCGTCGATCCGGGATGGGGGAACGACATCCTGCCGATCCTGATGACGGGTCTGGCCGGCACGATCGATCAGATCCGTTGCCAGGAGATCTTCGACTACACCACGTACGACCAGCACGATTCCGTGCGGTACCTCGTCGGCATGGGCCAGCCGATGGACTACGAACCGCCGATGGTGGCGGCGACGGTGCCGACGATGGTGTGGGGTGGCCAGGTTCGGCTCATCGCCCGCGCCCTCGGGGTGGAGCTCGACGGGATCCGTGAGACGCTGCTGCGCCGGCCGCTGGACGAGACGATCACCACCGAACTGATGGGCGAGTTCGAGGCCGGTACCCAGGGGGCGCTGCGTTTCGAAGTCCAGGGCATCGTGGGCGGCGAGCCCCTGATCGTCATCGAGCACGTCACGCGGATCCACCCGTCGTGCGCCCCGGACTGGCCCGTGCCGCCGGACGGCGGGGACGGCGCGCACAAGGTGATCATCGAAGGCAGGCCGCGCATCGAGGTGAACGTGGAGGCCACCGACGAGGGCGGCAACCGAGCGGCCGGCGGCAATGCCACCGCGGTGGGGCGCCTGGTCAACGCGATCCCGTGGCTGCGGACGGCCGCGCCGGGGCTCTACGACGCCCTGGACGTCCCGCTCACCCCCGGTCACGGCAAGCTCGCCTGACACCACCCGCCAGGGCCACACTTAGCCCTTGCGCTAACCATTGTTGCAGTGGATACTTTTCCTTATGGCTCAGTATCCGGAGCGGCTGAACGGCATCTTCCAAGCGCTCGCCGACCCCACGCGGCGGGCCGTGCTGGGCCGTCTGAGCCGGGGTCCGGCGACGGTCAGCGAACTGGCGAAACCGTTCGACATGGCCCTGCCCTCCTTCATGAAGCACATCCACTTCCTCGAGGACAGCGGATGGATCCGGACACACAAGGAGGGCCGCGTACGGACGTGCGCGATCGAGAAGGCGCCCTTCACGGCCGTCGAGTCGTGGCTCGCGGAGCAACAGGAACTGTGGGAGAGCCGCACCGACAGACTCGAACAATTCGTCACCGAACACACGGTCACGACACACGCAAAGGACACACCGCAATGACCGACACTGCGAGACCCGATCTCGACCTCACGATTTCGCGCATCATCCGGGCACCCCGTCCGGTCGTGTGGCGCGCCTGGACCGACCCCGCCAGCTTCGAGCAATGGTGGGTCCCCGCGCCGTCCCGGTGCCGGGTCGTCGACATGGAACTACGCCCGGGTGGGGCGTTCACCACCCAGATCAGCGAGGGCGGTGGCGAATTCGTGCCACACATCAGTGGCTGCTTCCTCGCCGTCGACGAACTCGAGCGCATCGTGTTCACCAACTCGCTGGTCGGTGGCTGGCGACCCGCCGAGCAGCCGTTCATGACCGCGATCATCACGTTGAACGACCATCCGACGGGCACGGAGTACGTCGCCCACGTGATGCACAAGAACAACGCCGACCGCAACACCCACGAAGAAATGGGCTTCTATGACGGCTGGGGCACCGTCACGGAGCAGCTCGCCGAACTGGCTGAGCGACAGGCATAACGGAGGAGACCGGACATGCGCAAGATCGTCCTGCAGATGATGACGACACTCAACGGCCGCCTCGACGACCCCGCAGCGTGGGTCCACGACGTCGTCGACGACCAGTACCGCGAGATCGATCGAATCTATTCGAGCTACGACACGGTGCTGGTCGGGCGCACTACCTACGAGGAGATGGCCGCCTACTGGCCTCGCGCGCTGTCCGAGCACGCCGGAACCGAAACCAATCAGGTCATGGCCGAACGGATGAACACCTACCGGAAGCTGGTGTTCTCCCGCTCCGGCGACGACCCGGTGACCGAATGGACCAACACCGAACAGGTCGTCGTGGCCACCGACGGCGAGCTCGCAGCGTACCTCGAGGATCTGAAGAGACAGCCGGGCAAGGACATTCACCTGTCCGGCGGATCGTCCCTCGCGCGATCGGTCCTCGCACTGGGGCTGGTGGACGAGTTGTATTTCTTCGTCTATCCGGTCGTGTCACCCGGTGTTGCCTGGTTCTCGGCGATAACCGACCAGCATGGCCTCCGACTGGTGGGCACCGAGTCGTACGGCAACGGGGTGGTCGAATTGCACTACGTGCCCAGGGAACGCGCGGACGCACCCAGGCCGGACAGCTTCACCGACATGCTCGCGTAACGCGGATCAGCCCACCGTCGCGAACTCCCCTGCCGCAGACCATCGTTGCCGCTCGGCGGCGAACGCGACAGCCTGTTCGGCTCGGAAGTCACCGATCGATTCGGCATTGGCAGTGAGAAACTGCTGGTGCTCGGCGAGCGAGAACGTGCCCTCGGTGATCTCGATACCGCCGCCGCGACCGGCCGCGACGTCGGATCGCAGGTCCATCAGCTCGTCCGGTTCGACGGGGTACCAGGAGATCCGGTCGAAGAAGCGCAGCAGCCAGGGGGTGCCGTCCTCGAACGGTCCCGACTTCTCGGGATGCCGATGGTTCCACACCTGGGTGGTTCGGCCGACGAACTGGTAGCCGCCCGGACCCTCCATTCCGTAGATGCACAGGTACGCCCCGCCGATCCCGACCGCGTTCTCCGGCGTCCACGTGCGGGCTGGGTTGTATTTCGTGGTCACCAGCCGTTGCCGCGGGTCGAGTGGTGTCGCGACGGGTGCGCCGAGGTAGACGTCACCGAGGCCGAGCACCATGTACTCCGCTCCGAAGACGGTGTCGAAGACGTCGTCGACGCTGCCGAGTCCGTTCATGCGGCGGATGAACTCGATGTTCCACGGGCACCACGGTGCGTCGGAACGGACGCCGTGCATGTAGCGCTGGATCGCCTCACGCGTCGAGGGATCGTCCCACGACAGCGGCATCCGCACCGATCGGCTCGGTACCACGAGTTCGTTCGCCGCGGGCAGCGCGTCCTCCGCCTCGCCGAGCAGCCCCATGAGCTTCGGGATCGGCAGCACGTCGGGGTCGACGCGGACCTGCAGCGATCGGATGCCCGGTGTCAGGTCGAGCAGCCCGGCCGGCTTCTCGACCTCGAGACGCTGGTGCAGCGCGTGGGCGCGGGCCCGCAGTGCGAGGTCGAGGGTCATGTCGCCGTATTCGACCAGGACGTTGTCGTCACCGGAGCGCCGGTACGTCACGGCGGTCTCGCCGTCGCGCCGGGCGATCACGCCGTCGTCGCGGTCACCGGTGGTGGAGAAGACGGTCGGATGCGCCGCCCGCCGCGCGGGACCCAGCGCACGCGTGGACGCGGCCCGGTCGGCCTTGATCGGCACGAAGCGCACCGCATCGCCGGGCGCAAGTTGTCCGAGCTTCCAGCGTTCCGCCGCGACGACCGTGACGGGGCACACGAACCCGCCGAGGCTCGGTCCGTCCGGGCCCAGGAGGATCGGGGTGTCCCCCGTGAAGTCCAGGGCGCCGACCGAATACGCGTTGTCGTGAATGTTGGACGGATGCAGTCCCGCCTCGCCGCCGTCGGTGCGCGCCCAGTCGGGCTTGGGTCCGATCAACCGCACCCCGGTGCGGTCCGAGTTGAAGTGCACCTCGTAGTCGGTCCGGTACAGCGTGTCGATGTCGGCGCGGGTGAAGAACTCGGGTGCGCCGTGCGGGCCCTCGGTGACCGCGATCTCCCAGCGACTGCACAGTGCCGGAACGTGTTCGGCAGGAACGGCGGCCGCGCGGGCGCCGGTGTGCTCGCCGACCGCGAGAACGTCACCCTGGCGCAGCGTGCGGCCCTGATGTCCGCCGAACTTACCGAGCGTGAACGTCGAGGCGCTGCCGAGGAAGTCGTCGACGTCGAGCCCGCCCTGGACGAGTACGTAGATCCGGAGGCCGGGTCCGGCCGCCGCGCCGACGTCCAGTACTCCGCCCGCAGGAACCCGTACCGGCCGCCACTGCGCCTGCAGCACTCCGTCGACGGTGACCGGGGCGGGCGCGCCGGTCACACACACCACCGTGTCCTCGTCGAACTGCAGTGCGGGACCGGACATGGCGCATTCGATTCCGGCGGCGCCCTCGTCGTTGCCGAGTGCGGTGTTACCGAGCCGGAACGACAGGTCGTCCATGGGCCCCGACGGCGGCACGCCGACGTGCCAGTACCCGGTCCGCCCGGGGTAGTCCTGCACCGTGGTGAGCATGCCGGGACGGTGCACGGTGATCTTGGCGCTCATGCCTGCACTCCCGTCGGCCGGGTCACGATCATCCGCACCGGGGTCGGGTCGAAACCGTTGCAGGGGTTGTTGATCTGCGGGCAATTGGACACCAGTACCAGAACGTCGCGCTCCGCGCGGAGTGCGAGGCGGCGGCCGGGTGCGGACAGGCCGTCGACGATTCCGAGCGTGCCGTCGGCGTCGACGGGAACGTTCATGAAGAAGTTGATGTTCGACACCAGGTCGCGCTTGCCGATCCCCCAGCGGGACCCTTCCGCGAGGAAGTTCTCGACGCAGGCGTGCTGGTGCTTGGTGTGGTGGCCGTACCGCAGAGTGTTCGACTCCTGCGAGCAGGCACCGCCCACTGTGTCGTGGGAGCCGACCTCGTCCGCGACGAGCGTCATCAGCGCGTCGTGATCGTCGGTGCGGAGGACACTTCCCGTGGTCAGGAACAGATTTCGTTGCGCCGCCACCGTGGCGGCGGCCGAGTAGCGTGCCCGGTGATCGTCGGCCGCGTAGATCAGGGTGTCCACGGCCTGGTTGCCGCACAGATCGACGACGGTCAGGACGTCACCGGCCTCGACGACGGCAGACCAGGGGCCGCGGGCGCCGACTTCCTCGTCCAGGATCACCGTTCCCGGTACCAGCGGTGCGGTCTCGATGGTGGTGGTCATGCCTGCTCCCGTCCCTGGAACTGCGTGGCAGCCCAGACGTCTTCGGTGTTGAGAAAGGCCCGGCGGTACTCCGGGTCGGCGTCGACGGGTTCGGCCACATCGGCGCCGGTCCAGGCGAGCACTTCGAGCGCGGTCGTGTCGTACGTCGGCGAAGGATCGAGCGGGTGCGCCGTGTTGGCGATCAGGACGATCACCGGGAGGTCGATCACGAGGTCGACCGCGGTGTCCGCGCCGGCGGATCCGATGCTGCCGAGCGACCCGTCCTCCCCCACCCGCACCCCGTGGAAGAACGACAGCGACGGCGGGAGGTCGCGCCGCTCGAGTCCGTGCTTCGCCGCCGCCACGGTGAAGAGTTCACGCCCGGCCGGGGACGCCGAATGCAGCCTGCCGTCACCGTATTTCGCGGTGTTCGAGGCGAGCGACGTGGTGCCGCACAGGGCGTCGTGTCGCCCGGACCCGTCCGAAACGAGCGTCGCGAGCACGCGCCCCTGGTCGGAGAGCAGCGGATGTCCCTCCCCCAGGTACGCCTGCCACGGCACCTTCACGGTGTCGGCGACGTTGAGCCGCTCCCACGGCGCGTCCGCCCGGTACAGCAGCAGGTGGGCACATGCCCGGCCGTCGAGGTCACGCAGTCGCAGTCGTGTGCCACGGCCCAGCACCTTCGTGGTGTACCGGCCACCGGGCACCGTCTCCGCCCATGTGAGCTGCGCGGGATCTACGTCGGACGGTGGAGTGGGCCAGGACGACGCCGGGACCACCGGCATCGAGTCGGTGACCACTCCCGACTGGGCACGCGCGTGTTCCTTCGCGGCACTGGTGGTCGAGGTGTCCACTGAGGTCATGTCAGGCTCCGATCGTGACGGGGTTGGGGGTCGTGCGGCCGCGCGGGAAGCACGCGACTCCGAGCGCGACCACGGCGGCGACGGTGACGGGGGCGGCCCACCGCAGGAGGGGGTAGTCGCCGCTGGGGTCGAAGATCTCGGCGCGCGGCCAGGACAGGTTGACGACCATCAGCGCGCCGTAGCCGACCGCCAGGATGTTGACGGGGAGCCCGATCCGTCCGAGCGAGAACAGCTTCCGTCCGTCCGCGTCGACCTGCGGTCCACCGTGCGGCCAGCCCTTCAGCCGGCGCAGCAGGAGCGGCACGGTGACCATCAGGTAGGCGAGGTAGATCAGGATGATGCACACGCTCGACAGGGTCGCGAAGATCGCGGAGTTCCCGACGTTGACCGCGAGGATGCCGATGCAGACCAGGCCGATCAGGACGGACGGCGCGATGGGCGTTCCGGTGCGGGTGTTCACGGTCGACAGAATCTGCGAGGCGGGCAGCCGTCCGTCGCGGGCCATCGAGAACACCAGCCTGGACGCCGCCGTCTGAATGGCGAGCGTGCAGACGAACACGGCGATCGCGACGTCGACGAGGAGGAGGGTGCCCCAGGGCGAGCTGAGGATCGACGAGAGCACGTACGGCAGGCCCTCGGCGGCGAGACGCCCGTCGGTCAGGCTGGGCGCGGCCATCAGCGCGCCGATGATCATCAGCCCACCGCCGAGCGCCGACACGGACAGCGCGAGGCGGATCGTGCGCGGCGCCACCCGGCGCGGGTTCCGCGTCTCCTCGGCGAGTTCGCCCGCGGAGCCGAATCCGACCATCACGTAGGCCGCCATCAGACCCGACACGATCCACGCCCACCCGTACCCGGGTGACGCACCGGCCGTGCCCGTGTCGAACACGACGTCCGGTCCGCGCTGGGCGTGGGTGAGGAACATCCCGATGACCGCGATGACCCCGACGATCTCGCAGGTCACACCGATGTTGTTGATCCTAGACATCCAGTTGACGCCGATGCAGTTGATGAACGTGGTCAGCACGAGGAGGACGGAGCCCAACAGCACTGCGTTGGCGGCGCCACTCGCGGACGTCAACGTGCTGTCGTCACCGATGATCTGGAATCCGCTCCACACGTTGGGGAGCACGACCTGCAGGGCGATGGCCGCGGCGGAGGCCGTCACCATCTGCGCGAGGATCATGAACCATCCGGCGAACCAGCCCACCACCTCACCGCCCATCCGGCGTGACCATTGGTAGATCGCCCCCGAGATGGGGTAACGGGCGGCCAGTTCGGCGAAGTTGAGCGCCACCATGAACTGGCCGGCGAACACCACCGGCCACGTCCAGAAGAAGGCGGGTCCGGCGAATCCGAATCCGAGCCCGAAGAGCTGGAAGATGGTGGTGAGGATGGAGACGAACGAGAAGCCGGCGGCGAAGGACGCGAACTTACCCAGGGAACGGTGAAGTTGCTGCTCGTAGCCGAATTCGCCGAGGTCGCCCGTGTCGTCGACGCCGGTTCCGCCGGACGCGCGGGGAGGTGCGGCCGGCGCGGTCAGCACTTGCGCAGTCCTTGTGGGTGTACTCAAGGGCTTACTCCTTCGGCGAGAGCAATATCTGTCGCTCGATAGTTTTCTCGCGGAAAGGCCTCGATGGGTGACGCCCGCGTATCCAGATCGCGCCCGGCCGTAACAGCATCGTTGCCTACGTTTCGGGAGCATGACGAAACCCTCACGACGGGTGGGAACCGTCGATCCCGGGAGCGACCTGACATCATGGAGCGGTGACCACAGGGCCGGGACGACCCCGACTGACCAGTCAGCGCAGACCAGGGCAGACCACTCCCGAGGAGATACTCGACGCCGCCGGAGAGTTGTTCACCACCAAGGGTTTCGCAGCCACCTCGACCCGGCAGATCGCCGAGATGGTCGGCATCCGGCAGGCATCGCTCTACCATCACTTCCCCAACAAGGAGGAGATCCTGGTGGCACTCCTCGAGGAGACGGTGTCCCCCGCGCTCGCCGCCGCGGGGTGGCTCGCCGACGCCGCCGCGCCCGCCACGGTGCGCCTGCACGCGCTGGCCACCTACGACGTCACGCAACTCACCGCAACCAAATGGAATCTCGGTGCGCTGTATCTTCTTCCGGAACTGCTGACCGAGCGATTCGAGCCGTTCCGCGCCCAGCGAACCCTGCTGCGCCGGCACTACCGGCAGCTGGCGGACCGGGCCCTCACGGAGATCACCGAACATTCCGGCGACACCTCCCCCGCCCTGACCGACCTGCCGTTCCGAATAGTCGAGAGCGCCATCGCAACCCGTGCCGACATCGAGCGCGGGCTGCTTCCCGGGCCCGAGAACGAGGGCGCCGCCGAACTCCTCGCCGATGCCTGCCTCCGAGCCCTCGGGTGGACGAAACCGATGGACGAAATCCGGGTGAAGTCGCGGGCACTGCTCGCCGAGACGGCGGGCGGAACACCCCTTCGCCTCTAGCCGTGCACGTCGTTCCCGTGAGATAAAGTCTGGCGAACGCTTAATCACTGGGGGGGTTATCTTGAGCGATGTCTTCGTCGTCACGGACGGCATCAGGAATTACGGCGCCACCGCTGCGCAGGCCGCCGAACAGATCAGCGGCGCCGCCGCACTCGACCTCGGCGCGAATCTCGCGGCACTCGCGCCCGTGTTCGGTCCCATCGGCGCCGACTTCCTCGCGTCCTTCGCCGCCGCACAGGCAAATCACGCCAGATCGGTCGCCGAACTCGCGTCTCACTACGCGCAGACCGCGATCGCGGCCCATGCCACCGCCGATTCCTACGACTCCGTCGACGGCGCCAACGGCGCTGCGCTCGATGCGGCCGGTGACGGAATCGGAGGCCTCGCATGACGTCTCCCGAAACCACCGGAAGTCCTGTGGAGCGCGGATCGATCCTCGACCTGATCCAGGGAACGCCCGTCGGCGACGCCCTCGCCACGCCACTGCCGAGCACTCCGCTCGAGGCCCTGCAGAACTCTCCGCTCGGTCCGTTCCTCGATGCGCCGCTCGGTGACCTGCCGCCACTACCGGCCCTTCCGCCGCTGCCGCCGAACCCGGTGGAGGCGCTGCTGCAGGGGCACGGGCTGCCCGGACTGCCGGGGGTGGACCAGTTGTTCAAGCCGCTCACCGATCTCGCCGGGAGCTTCGGCACCGGCACGTTCGGCTCGGTCGATCCGACGTCGCTGCTCGACATGTCCTCGGGCATGATCGACCAGGCGATGTCGATGAGCCTGTCGGGGCTGAAGGTGCTCGACCAGATCTGGCAGAGCCAGGCAGCGCAGGCGGCGCAGGCGCAGGGCCTGCAGGCTCAGTCGAGCGGCACGGAACTGAGCGAACGCGGCACGGAGATCTCGGCTACCACGCAGACCGCCGCCGCGTCCGTGGCGCGGGGCAACGCGAACCTCATGACGATTTCGGAGTCGTTCGCGGCCACTGCGGTCGCCGCCGCGCCGATGGTGATGACGCCGCCCGGGCAGGCGATGCTTCTCGCGTCCGCGGCCGAGCACCTGAAGGCGGCCATCGGGGTCGTGACGCAGACGCGCACCGAACTCAACGAGCAGACCCTCACGATGAACGGTCTGGCCGCGCCGGTCCCGGTACCGCCGCCCCCGGCGCCCGGAGCTGCGGCGGGGGCCGCACCGACGTCACCGTTCGCCATCGCGTCCACCGTGATCGAGGGCGTGGGCGCACCGATGATCTCCACCGTCACCGACAGTGTCGGCGACCTCGTGTCGGCGGGCACCCAGGCGGCGAGCGTCTCCTCGTCCGACCTGCCCGCCGACGCCCTGTCGGCGAAATCAGCCGTCACCCCGGCACACGGGGCAGCGGGCGGCGTTCCCGGTGCAGTGGGTATGGCCGGCGGCGCGGGCATCGGCATGTACGGCGGCGGAAGCGTATCCGCGGGTAGCGGTTCCGTGCCCCGTGGAACGGTCACGGGACCGGTTGCGCCGCCGGCGCCGCCGGGGACCACTCCGACACCCGGCGCCACTCCGGCCACCGCCTCGTCACCCCTCGCACCCGGCGGAGCCATGGGCGGGATGGGCGCGATGGGCGGCGCCGGGATGGCGGGCGCCGGGCGCGGGGGCGACGAACAGCTGAGCGGCCGGTCCTCACCGAGCTACCTCGTCAACGCCGGAGAGAACAACGCGTTCGTCGGCGACCTTCCGATGGTCGCGCCCGCCGTGATCGGCGGCGAGGACCTCGACGAGGCTGCGTTCGGCGACCCGAGCTGATCGCTCAGTCGAGTAGCGCTGCCACCTCGTGATCGGTGAGGGTGGTGGTGGGCACGCGGCCTTCCGAACGCACCAGTTCCACGGCCCGGAACAGGGGGCGTTCGGGAAGGGCCGCGCCGCGCGCTTCCGCACGGAGCTGCTCGATGAGCACCGACGCGATCGCGGCTGCCGGAACCAACTCGCTCGTCGTCAGCGCGTCGGCCAGCCTGCGGAGCCCGAGGATCTCGAGTTCACGACCCCCGTCGGTCGTGTACAGGGCGAGCGGAATCGCCAGGCTCCCGTCGGGATCCGTGATCCGGACGCTCACCTCGCTCACCCGAGCCGAACGGACCACCAGCTCCGCCGCGACCGCCCTCGTGACGTCGACGTGCCGGCTACGCAGTCCCCCCGTCGACCGGATTCGCCCGGTCTGCAATGTGACGCGACGCCGCAACGTGAGGAGAGCGGACGCGGCGGTGGGGACCGCGATCACGGCCCCCACCGTCACCCCGACCCACACGGGCCCGAAGAACCCGACGATGACGCCGACCACCACACCGATCAGCACGGCGATCGCCGCGACCCGCTTGAGCCGCGGTGCGATCAACTCGATCGGAACGAGGTCGAGTGACACCGGCGCGGTGTCGTCACGCGCCAAGGATGGCTCCGACGCGTGCGACGACATCCGCCGAGGAGACCGATTCCTGATCTCCGGTGGCGAGATTCTTGATTCCCACCGTCCCGTCGGCGATGTCGCGGTCGCCGAGCACGAGCGCCAGCGCGGCGCCGGATCGATCGGCGGCCTTCATCGCGCCCTTCACCCCGCGGTTGCCGTAGGCGAGATCGACTCGAATCCCCTGGGCGCGCAGTTGCTGAGCGATCACCACCAGCTTCGCCTTCGCCTCCTCGCCCAACGG
This sequence comes from Rhodococcus wratislaviensis, assembly GCF_900455735.1. Classification (GTDB taxonomy): domain Bacteria; phylum Actinomycetota; class Actinomycetes; order Mycobacteriales; family Mycobacteriaceae; genus Rhodococcus_F; species Rhodococcus_F wratislaviensis. The sequence continues at coordinate 51,985 of NZ_UAUI01000015.1, forward strand.
AACACCGAAGACCTCACAGCGGGCGGTCGAGCCCGCGGTCTTGCCCTCGGCAGCGAGCGCCAGGACGGTCCGGTCGACGCCCAGCCCGAAACCGATGCCGGACAACGGCTGCCCGCCGAGCTGCGCCATCAGACCGTCGTACCGTCCGCCGCCGCCGATACCCGACTGCGCGCCGAGACCGTCATGGACGAATTCGAACGTCGTCTTCGTGTAGTAGTCGAGGCCGCGGACCATCCGCGGGTTCACCACGTACGGCACACCCAGCGCGTCGAGGTGTGCGAGCACCTCGTCGAAGTGCGCCTTCGCCGTGTCCGAGAGGTGATCGAGCATGAGCGGTGCGTCCGCCGTCATCTCGCGCACCTCCTTACGCTTGTCGTCGAGAACACGCAGCGGGTTGATCTCCGCCCGGCGACGCGTCTCCTCGTCGAGAGGAAGGGCGAACAGGAACTCCTGCAACCGCTCCCGGTACTGCGGCCGGCACGTGTCGTCACCGAGGGACGTGATCTCCAACCGGAACCCGTCGAGACCCAGGCCGCGGAACCCGGCGTCGGCGACGGCGATGACCTCGGCATCGAGGGCGGGGTCGTCGACGCCGATGGCCTCGACCCCGACCTGCTGCAGCTGGCGGTAACGACCGGCCTGCGGACGCTCGTAGCGGAAGAACGGTCCGGCGTAGCTCAGCTTCACCGGCAACTGGCCGCGGTCCAGGCCGTGTTCGATGACAGCGCGCATGACGCCCGCCGTGCCCTCGGGCCGCAGGGTCACCGAACGGTCACCGCGGTCGGCGAACGTGTACATCTCCTTGCTGACGACGTCGGTGGACTCGCCGACGCCGCGGGCGAACAGCCCGGTGTCCTCGAAGATGGGAAGTTCGATGTGGCCGTATCCGGCCAGTCGCGCAGCGCGCGTGAGTCCGTCACGGACCGCGACGAACTCGGACGACTGCGGCGGGACGTAATCGGGGACGCCCTTGGGGGCGGAGAAGGTGCTGGCTTTGCTCACTGTCGTTACTTTTCCTTATTTCGATCCCGAGAGTCCAACGAGAAACGGGTTCGACCCACGTTCGGCACCGACGGTGCTCGACCCGCCGTGCCCGGGGAGGACCGCCGTGTCGTCGGCGAGGATCAGAAGCTTGTCGGCAATGGACCGCAGCAACTGTTCGTGGTTGCCACCGGGCAGGTCGCTGCGACCGATCGACCCCTGGAACAGGGTGTCACCGGTGAGGGCGATCTCGACGGGACCGTTCTCGGTGTCGACCCGGGTCCGGAAGACCACGGACCCCTGCGTGTGCCCCGGGGTGTGGTCGACGGCGAACGACATCCCGGCCTGCTCGATCACGTCGCCGTCGGCCAGCGCGATCACCTCGCCGGGCTCGACGAACGTCATGCCCTCGATGAACGGCTTCATCGTCGGGCCGATGCCGCGGCCGGGGTCCGACAGCATGTACCGGTCCTCGGGATGGATGTACGCGGGGATCCCGAACTTTTCGCAGACGTCGTAGGCGTTCCAGACGTGGTCGAGGTGACCGTGCGTCAGGAGCACCGCGGTCGGCGTGAGATTCGACTGGTCCAGGAATTCGAACAGCGGTTCGGCGGCGTCCTGTCCTGGGTCGACGACGACGCATTCCTGGGCATCGTCCTGCGCGAGGATGTAGCAGTTGGTCTGGAACATCCCGGCCGGGAATCCTGTGACGAGCACCTGTGAGGCTCCTGTTCGAGTGGACATTGCAGTCGCTACAGCCTAAGCCGCCGCCCCGCCAGGATGTTCTCAGGTTCGGATGGCAGACTCTGGAGGTCGTGTGCCGGGGGTAGTGCGCACCGACCAACTGCTATATCGACCGACTGCCAGACAGACCGATACGGGAGGACCACCGCAGTGCCGAGCAACGAGCAGCGCCGGGAAGCAGCCAAACGAAAGCTCGAGCGTCAGCTCGAACGCCGCGCCGACAGAGCACGCAAGCGTAAACAGCTGACGATCGCCGGTTCGGTGCTCGGTGTCGTGCTCGTGGTGGCGGCGGGCGCCGTCGTCTTCGCCCTCACCAGCGGCGACGACGACACGACGGAAGCGTCGGCGGCCGAGTCGGTGTCGGCGTCGCCGCAGTCGCCCGGCGTGATGCCCGCGGGCCGGTCCGAACCGCTGCCCGAGAAGGTGTCGTGCACGTACACCCCCGGCACTCAGCCGCCCGCGAAGCAGGTGAACCCGCCGCGCACCGACGACATCGACACCACCCTCCAGGAAGTCAGCGTCAGCATGCAGACGACGCAGGGCAACATCGGCCTGATCCTGGACAACGCCGACTCCCCGTGCACCGTCAACAACTTCCTGAGCCTGGCAAGCCAGAACTACTTCGACAACACGCCGTGCCACCGGCTCGTCACGTCCGAGGGACTGAAGGTCCTGCAGTGCGGTGATCCCACGGGCGCAGGCACCGGCGGCCCCGGTTACGGGTTCGCCAACGAATTCCCCACCGACCAGTACGAGGCATCGGATCCGTCCCTGCAGGTGCCGGTGACGTACCCGCGCGGCACCATCGCGATGGCCAACAGCGGTCAGCCCGACAGCAACGGCAGCCAGTTCTTCCTCGTCTACGCCGACTCGCAGCTGCCCCCGCAGTACACCGCGTTCGGGAAGGTCGACGAGACGGGTCTGGCGACCATCGAGAAGGTGGCGGCGGCCGGTGACGACGGATCGATGCAGGCTGGCGGCGGCAAGCCCAACCTGCCCATCGACATCACGTCCGTCCGGATGGACTAGGTCTCGTGTGAGGATGGACCGATGAAACGCACCTCGATCCTCGTCGCAGGCGTGAGCCTCGCGGTCCTCCTCGCCGGCTGTTCGGAGTCGTCCGACTCCGGCGGCTCGTCGACCAGCACCTCGAAGGCGGCGTCCACGAGCGCGGCGGAACAGTCGCTCGATCTGTCCAAGTTCGGCACGCTGCCTGCTGTCCCGCCGCCCGCGGCTGCCACCGTGGACTGCGCGTACCCGGAAGGGCAGCCCGCCGCCAAGGACGTCACCCCGCCGCCCACCACCGGTGTCTCCACCGAGGGCACGGTTCCCGTCGATCTCCAGACGAGCGCCGGACCGATCGGCCTCGTCCTCGACCGCGCCGAGGCCCCGTGCACGGTCAACAGCTTCACGAGCCTGGCCCAGCAGGGCTACTTCGACGACACACCCTGCCACCGGCTGACGACGGAGCTGGGACTGCAGGTCCTGCAGTGCGGCGACCCCAGTGGGAAGGGCACCGGCGGACCGGGCTACGGCTTCGCCACCGAGTACCCGGAGACCGCGTTCGCGCCGAACGATCCGGCACTCGCGAATCCGGTGGTCTACCCGCGCGGCACCGTCGCGATGGCGAACAGCGGGACCCCCGGCAGTAACGGCAGCCAGTTCTTCCTCGTCTACGCCGACTCGGTGCTCCCGCCGAACTACACCGTGTTCGGTTCGATCTCCGAGGAGGGCCTCGCGACGGTCGAGAAGATCGCGGCGGACGGCGACGACGGATCCATGGCCGCGGGCGGCGGCAAGCCCAACACCCCGGTACAGATCGAGACCGCGAAGGTCGGCTGAACCCTCCCCGGCTACACGAACGGGACGGTGGTTCGATCTGATCGAACCACCGTCCCGTTCGTCGTTGCTACGCGGCGGACGTCACCCGGTACACGTCGTACACGCCCTCGACGTTGCGGACCACGTTCAGCACGTGCCCGAGATGCTTCGGGTCGCCCATCTCGAACGTGAACTTGCTGATCGCCACCCGGTCGCCGGACGTCGTCACCGACGCCGACAGGATGTTGACCTTCTCGTCCGCGAGTGCCTTCGTCACGTCCGACAGCAGCCGGTGCCGATCGAGTGCCTCGATCTGGATGGCCACCAGGAACACCGACGACGGCGACGGCGCCCACTTGACCTCGATGATGCGCTCGGACTGCTCCTGCAGTGAGCCCGCGTTGGTGCAGTCGGTGCGGTGGACGCTGACCGCGCCGCCCCGGGTCACGAAGCCCATGATCTCGTCGCCGGGAACGGGTGTGCAGCACTTGGCCAGCTTCGCGACCGTGCCCTCCGCACCGGGAACCAGCACACCCGCGTCGCCGGTGCTCCGCGGCCGCATCGGCATCGTGGACGGAGTCGACCGCTCGGCGAGCTCCTCCTCCACGTCGCCGACACCACCCAGATGGGCCACCAGACGCTGGACGACGTGCTGCGCCGACACGTGGCTCTCACCGACGGCCGTGTACAGCATCGACACGTCGGTGTAGTGCAGTTCGTGCGCGATGGACGCCATCGATTCGGCGTTCATCAGACGCTGCAGCGGCAGACCGACCCGCCGCACCTCCTTCGCGATGGCGTCCTTGCCCGCCTCGAGCGCCTCCTCACGGCGCTCCTTGGCGAACCATTGCCGGATCTTCGTCTTGGCGCGCGGGGAGACGACGAACGTCTGCCAGTCGCGGCTCGGGCCGGCGTTGACGGCCTTGGAGGTGAAGACCTCCACCACCTCGCCGTTCTCGAGCTTGCGTTCGAGCGCCACCAGCCTGCCGTTGACCCGGGCGCCGATACACCGGTGCCCGACCTCCGTGTGCACCGCGTACGCGAAGTCGACGGGCGTCGACCCGGCGGGCAGCGTCACCACGTCGCCCTTGGGTGTGAAGACGAAGATCTCCTTGACCGCGAGGTCGTAGCGGAGCGACTCGAGGAACTCCCCCGGGTCGGCCGCCTCACGCTGCCAGTCGAGGAGCTGACGCATCCAGGCCATGTCGTCGACCTCGGCGACGTCACCGGAGTGCCTGCCCTTGGTCTCCTTGTACCGCCAGTGCGCGGCGATACCGAACTCGGCGGTCCGGTGCATGTCGTGGGTGCGGATCTGCACCTCGAGGGGTTTGCCCTCCGGCCCGACCACCGTGGTGTGCAGCGACTGGTAGACGCCGTAGCGCGGCTGCGCGATGTAGTCCTTGAACCGACCCGCCATCGGCTGCCACAGCGAGTGGACGACACCGACGGCCGCGTAGCAGTCGCGGACCTCGTCGCACAGGATCCGCACGCCGACCAGGTCGTGGATGTCGTCGAAGTCGCGGCCCTTGACGATCATCTTCTGGTAGATCGACCAGTAGTGCTTCGGCCTGCCCTCGACGACGGCGTTGATGCGCGACGCCGTCAGTGTCGCGTTGATCTCCGCACGGACCTTCGCGAGGTAGGTGTCGCGGGACGGCGCCCGGTCGGCGACGAGCCGCACGATCTCGTCGTACTTCTTGGGATGCAGGATCGCGAAGGACAGGTCCTCGAGTTCCCACTTCACGGTCGCCATGCCCAGCCGGTGGGCCAGGGGCGCGATCACCTCGAGGGTTTCGCGGGCCTTGCGGGCCTGCTTCTCGGGCGGCAGGAACCGCATGGTCCGCATGTTGTGGAGCCGGTCGGCCACCTTGATCACCAGGACGCGGGGATCGCGGGCCATCGCGATGATCATCTTGCGGATGGTCTCGCCCTCGGCGGCGTTGCCGAGCACCACCTTGTCGAGTTTGGTGACGCCGTCGACGAGATGGGCGACCTCCTCGCCGAACTCGTCGGTCAGCTGCTCGAGGGAGTACCCGGTGTCTTCGACGGTGTCGTGGAGCAGGGCCGCCACGAGCGTGGTCGTGTCCATCCCCAGTTCGGCGAGGATACTGGCGACGGCGAGCGGATGCGTGATGTACGGGTCGCCCGACTTGCGGCGCTGGCTCGCGTGCCGCTCCTCCGCGACGTCGTAGGCGCGCTGCAGCAGCGCCAGGTCCGCCTTGGGATAGAGCTCGCGATGCAGGCTGACGAGGGGTTCGAGAACCGGCCGGATGGTCGTGTTCCGCTGACCCGTGATGCGCCGGGCGAGTCGCGCTCGTACCCGGCGCGATGCGGACGCCGGAACGGCGAATCCCTGTGCTCCACGGTTGTTACCGGAAGCCGGGTTCGCTGCAGGTGACTCGGCATCGGATTGCGCAGACGAGGTTGATCCCGTGTTCTGCGACCGATCAAGATTCGAAGTCATGCCGTCACCTCCTACCACTGAAATGGCTCGGGCCGTGCGGCCCTGGTTGGTCTCGGGCATGCGCCCCGGTGGCCGTGACGACCACCAGGCACAACTTTAGTACTCAGACCGTGACGAGGGACGTGAGCGGGTACTTTCCGAGTCGCTCCCGGCCGCCCAGCGCGGCGATCTCCAGGACCACGGCGACACCGATCACCCGGGCACCTGCGGATTCCACCAGTCGCGCCGTGGCGTCGAGGGTTCCGCCGGTGGCCAGGACGTCGTCGACGACGAGCACGGAACGCCCGTCCAGGCCGATCGATCCGGCCGGAATCTCCAGCGTCGCCGTGCCGTATTCGAGGGTGTACGACTGCGACAGCACGGGCGGCGGCAGTTTGCCCGACTTCCGCACGGCCACCACCCCGGATCCCAGTTCCCGGGCGACGCCGCCGCCGAGGAGGAACCCTCGTGCGTCGACTGCGGCGATGACGTCCGCTTCCGGCGCGCAGGCGGCGAGCGCGTCGACGACGACACGGAAACCGTCCGCGTCGGAGAAGACCGGCGTCAGATCGGCGAACCGCACCCCGGGTTGCGGAAAGTCGTCGGCCCACCGGGTGAGCCGGGTGACGGCGTCACGGGCCGGAGAATGGTCGATCACCTGCGCAGAACCCACCTGTCCATGTTCCATCCGGCGCCCGAGCGCGTCGGATTGATTGCTCCCGCCTGCAGCCCTGTTGCGAACGCGACGGTCCGCGGCTGGTCGAACAGCGGCACCGTGGGCACGTCCGACCACAGGATGTTCTCCGCCTCCGTCGACAACGACAGCTGGGTGGCGGTCGAGCTGTCGACCGCGAGTTGATCGACGATCTGATCGACACGGCCGTTGCTGTAGTCCCCGAAGTTCGATCGGACTCCGCTGCGGAGGGCGTACATCGCGGTCGTTGCCGCCGCTGTGCCCGCGGCTCCGGGGGCCGCGGCCGTGCCCGCGAGGACCACGTCCACCTGCCCGTCGCGCAGCATGGTCGGCGTGAACTCGGGCGAGGCGACGTCCTGCACGGTGATGCCGGCCGGGGCACATGCCGCCGCCACGGCCGACACGATCTCGGCGCGGCGCGGGTTCGGGCCGAGGTATCCGACACGGACGGTCGCCGACGTGTTGCCGGTGTCGGCCAGTGCGTCCGTCGCCGCTGCCGTGTCCGCCGTCTCGTACCGTCCACCGACGGCGCCGGCCACCGACTGGTGAACGAGGCTGTCGGGGGCGGTGACTCGCGTGTCGACCGGGCCTCCGGTTGCGGCTCCGGCCTCGTCCGACTCCGTGGCGATCCCGAACTTCGACGCGAGCTCCTCCCGGGGAAGGCACGCCGCGAATGCCCGCCGTCCGGCTGCGTCCTCGAACAAGCCCGAGGTGGACAGGACGAACTGCTCGACGCTGCGCGAGGGCACCTCCGTCACGTCGAACCCGCCGAGGTCCAGATCGGGCGCCGATCCCGCGGCGACGTCGACGACCTCGACCGAGCCGTCACCGATCCGCGCGCTCACGTCGGAAGACTTGGGCCACACCACGATCCGGGACGTGGCCGGGCGGTTCCCCCACCAGCGGTCGTTGGCCACCAGCACGAGACCCTCGTCCTCGGAGAACGATTCGACCTTGTACGGGCCGGACGCGGGGAACAGGGCGAGGTCGAGGTCGCCGGGTGCCATCGTCCATCCGTTGTTCCAGAAGTCTGCGACGCGGGTCAGCGCCCCCTGGTCCGAACTCTGCACGGCGGCCACGATGTCGGGCACACCGGCAGCGCCGGCGACCGTGTGCGCCGGCATCATCGACGTCGCGCCGAACAGCGACTTCCAGTCGGTGAAGTTGCGTCCCGCCTTGAACGTGACGACGGCATCCTTCGCGCCGGTCTGGCAGTCGATCCGGTCGATGTCCGAGTAGCCGGCGGTGCTCGCCGCCTCGAACATCGGGAAGCGGCCACTGTTCGCCGCCCACGTCAGCACCAGATCGTCGCAGGACATCGGTACGCCGTCGGAGTAGACGGAGTTGGGATTGAGTTTGTACTGGATCGTGAGGGCGTCCCCGGGCATCGCGTTGGCGGTGCCGATGTCCGTGTCGGCCACCGGTCCGCCTTCCGGTCCCGTGTAGTTGAACCCGGGCAGCACCCGCGCGAACGCCTGACGCGCCCCCGACACCGCACCCGCGACGCTGTTGGCGTTGTAGGTGGTGACGGTGTTGTCGATGGCGTACCCGATCGACGGGATCTGCTCCCCCTCCTCGGAACATCCGACGAGCGATCCGGCGAGGAGCACGGTCGCGAGGAGGCCGGCACCCGACACGGCCGCCGTACGGCCGTGTCGGGTGGGCGCACCGCGCCGGGTGCTGTGCGATGCGGGCATGTCAGTGCCTCTTCTTGTTGCGCTTCCCGGTGGGACGTGAGCCCGGAGTGGGTGCGGTCGCCGCCGACCGGCGGCGCTGGACGGCGACGTCCGCCGTGGACGCTGCGACCTCGGCGGCCGGGGTACCGGCCTTCTGCGCCCCGCCCTGCGCCAGCGTCGCCCGGCGAGCGAGGACCTTGCGCGTGTGCGCGGCCACCGGACCCCACCGCTCCTTCAGCGTGACCAGCAGCGGTGTCGCGAAGAAGATCGACGAGTAGGCACCGACGATGATGCCCACGAGCTGCACCAGCGCCAGGTCCTTCAGCGTTCCGACACCGAGCATCCAGACCGCGACCACCATCAGCGCGAGCACCGGCAACACGCTGATCAGGGTGGTGTTGATGGATCGCATCAGCGTCTGGTTGATCGCCAGGTTCGCCTGCTCGGCGTAGGTGCGACGGGTGAGGTGGAGAATCCCCCGCGTGTTCTCCTCGACCTTGTCGAACACCACCACCGAGTCGTAGAGCGAGAAGCCGAGGATCGTCAGCAGGCCGATGACGGTCGCCGGGGTCACCTCGAAGCCGACCAGCGAATACACACCGGCAGTGACGGCGATGTCGAAGAACAGCGCGACGATCGCGGCGATCGCCATGTCCCGCTCGAACCGGACGGCGATGTACACGCTCACGATCACCAGGAACACAAGCAGCGCGATCAGCGCCTTCTGGGTGATCTGCCCGCCCCACGTCTCGCTGACGTCGGCGACGCTGATCACGTTCTTGCTGACGCTGCCGTCGCTGTCCTTCGGCTGGAACGTGTCGTACAACGCGTCCTGAAGAGTCACCACCTGTGCCGCGTCGAGTGCCTCGGAGCGGATCTGCACGGTCGCGCTCGACCCCGAGCCCACCGTCTGCACCGAGACGGGGGCCATGCCCAGCGCCTGGGAGTAGACGTCCTCCACCTGCGAGGTCTCCACCCCGGCGCCGGCGGGGAACTGGATCCGCGATCCACCCTCGAAGTCGATACCGAGGGTGAACCCGCGGACGAGGATGCTCAGCAACGAGATCAGCACGATCGTGCCGGTCAGGATGTAGTAGAAGCGGCGACGCCCGACCACCTCGAAGGCGCCGGTTCCGGTGTAGAGCCGCGACAGCAGGCTGTGCTGGGGCATCGACGACTGGTTGACGCCCGAATCGGACAGCGAAGACTCGGGGTCCGTCTGCGACGCAGACTGGGACGTGGTCGATTCGCTCATACTCGTGACTCCTTCGCCGACGCTGCGGCAGCCTTGCGTTCCTTGGCGATCTGCTGCACGGCACCCAGCCCGTTGACACCGGGCTTCGACCAGAACGGCGACTTCGAGGCCAGGTGGACCAGCGGCCACGTCACCAGGAACACCACGACGACATCGAGGATGGTGGTCAGGCCGAGGGTGAACGCGAAGCCGCGCACCTGGCCGACCGCGAGGACGTACAGCACCGCGGCGGCGATGAAGCTGACCGCGTTACCGGACAGGATGGTGCGGCGCGCACGGGCCCAGCCGCGCGGAACCGCGGACCGGAAACTGCGGCCCTCCCGCATCTCGTCCTTGATTCTCTCGAAGAACACCACGAACGAGTCGGCGGTCATACCGATACCGATGATCAGACCGGCGATGCCCGCGAGATCGAGGGTGAAATTGATGTACCGGCCGAGCAGCACCATGATCGCGTAGACCATCACACCGGACAGCACCAGCGACAGCGCCGTGAGCACCCCGAGCATGCGGTAGTAGAGCAGGCAGTAGAGCAGCACCAGGACCAGACCCACGAGACCGGCGATGAGACCGGCCTCCAGCGAGGCGAGACCCAGCGTCGCGGACACGGTCTCCGCCTCCGACGCCGCGAAGGAGAGCGGCAGTGAGCCGTACTTCAGGGTGTTCGCGAGTTCTTTCGCGCTTTCCGCGGTGAACGAGCCGGTGATCGACGTCGAGCTGCCCGCGGGTGTCGCGCCCTGGACGACCGGTGCGCTCACCACCTTGGAGTCGAGCGTGAACGCGGCCTGCTTGCCGATGTTCTGCGACGTGAACGTGGCCCACGTGTTGCTGCCCTCGGACTTGAACGTCAGGCTCACCTCGTGCCGCGACTGCTGGGAGTTGTAGCCGGATGTCGCGTCGGCGATCTCCTGCCCGTCGATGATCGCCGGCTCCAGCAGGTACACGGCCTGACCGTCGGTCGAGCACGCGACGAGCGGCAGCGCCGGGTCGTCGTTGCCGCGCAGCGGATCGGGCACACTGCAGTCGAGCGTCGCCATGGCCTGCTGCTGCACGGCCGGGTCGGTGCTCTGACGCGTGGCGCGCGCTGCCGCGATCTCGTCGGCCGCCTCGGCGGTCTCGGTGCCGGACGCGTCGGCGGGCGCCGGTTCCGCCGTCGGAGCCGGCTCGGGAGAGGTGGACGGATCCTGAGCCGGGAACGGCCGGTTCTGGGGCGCGGGACTCTCGGTTCCAGCGGGAGTCTGCGCCGGCGTCTCACCCGCGGCGGGTGCCTGCGTGCCGGGAGCGGCCGCGGCCTGGGACGTCTGCACGGGGCGGACGTACAACCGCGCCGTCTGGCCGAGCGAACGCGCCTGTGCGCTGTCGTCACCGGGGACGGTGATGACGAGGTTGTCGCCGTCGATGACCACCTCGGAGCCGGACACACCGAGTCCGTTCACACGGGTCTCGATGATCTCCTGGGCCTGCCGCAGGCTGTCCGGCGTCGGCTTGCTGCCGTCCGGGGTGCGTGCGGTGAGGGTGACTCGGGTCCCACCTTGCAGGTCGATGCCCAGCTTGGGTGTCGCGGACTTGTCGCCGGTGAAGAACACCAGGGCATACAGAACCGCCACGAGCACCGCGAAAACGGTGAGGTAGCGGACGGGATGCACCGATCCTGTGGAAGGTGCCACGATCTCTATGTCTCCTCAGTACGTGCAGTTCGGGTGGGAACGTTCACAGCGCACCGGGCCGGCAGACGCAGGGCTGTGCCCCGGTTGCCACGCCCGGCGTCTGCGACGCGACGGCTGCGCGGGTACGCCGCGGAAGCGTCGATCAATCCTTGTTCAGCCGCGGCGGGGTGTCGCCGCCGTTCTCACGATCCTCGCGCACGATGTCGGTGGCGGGGGCCTCGGCGTCGATCGACTCGTGGTCGATGGAAACGTCACCCTGCACCGGGGCGTCGACGATCTGCTCACGGACGACGAGACGCGACCACGTGGTGACCACGCCGGGAGCGATCTCGAGATCGATCGTCTCGTCGCCGAGTGCGACGACGGTTCCGTGCAGACCGGCAGTCGTGAGGATGCGGTCGCCGACCGAGAGCGAGTCCTGCAGAGCGGTCACCTTGGCCGCCTCCTTCTTCTGTCGGCGGATCCCCAGGAACATGGGGACGAGCAGCGCCAGAATCAGGAGCGGGAAGAGAAAATCCATCTGTAAGTCAACCTCGAGGTATGTCGCACGGTCCGAAGCACTGGTCCCGGTTGGACCGATGCAATACACCAGTGTGCCATCACCGGCCCGGACACCGGTTCGGTCGGCACGAGGCGGGCGTTTCTCCGGGGGACGCTCAGGGGTCTTCCGGATCGAACAGGGAGGCCTGCGGCTCGTTGACGCGAACCTCGATTCCGCCGGTCACAGCGTCCGGCGGCGGGGTCAGGCCCAGTTGCGTCCACGCGGCGGCCGTGGCGACACGACCGCGAGGTGTCCGGGCGATCATTCCGGCACGGACGAGGAAAGGCTCACACACCTCCTCGACGGTGGCGGGCTCCTCACCCACCGCGACGGCCAGGGTGGACACCCCGACCGGGCCACCGCCGAAGCTGCGCACGAGAGCGCTGAGAACGGACCGGTCGAGGCGGTCGAGTCCCAGCTGGTCGACGTCGTAGACGGCGAGGGCCGCGTGGGCGATCTCGCGGGTGACGACGCCGTCCGCCCGGACCTCGGCGTAGTCGCGGACACGGCGGAGGAGGCGGTTCGCGATGCGGGGCGTGCCCCGGGACCTGCTCGCGATCTCGGCGCCGGCGTCCTCGCCGAGTTGCACTCCGAGAATGCCCGCCGATCGCATGAGGATCTGCTGTAGTTCCGCGGGTTCGTAGAAGTCCATGTGGGCGGTGAAGCCGAACCGGTCGCGCAGCGGCCCGGTGAGCGCCCCCGAGCGGGTGGTGGCCCCGACCAGGGTGAACGGCGCGACCTCGAGGGGAATGGACGTGGCGCCGGGACCCTTGCCGACCACGACGTCGACCCGGAAGTCCTCCATCGCGAGGTAGAGCATCTCTTCGGCAGGCCGGGCGATGCGGTGGATCTCGTCGATGAACAGCACGTCGCCCTCGACGAGATTGCTCAGCATGGCGGCCAGGTCGCCGGCACGTTCCAGCGCCGGACCCGACGTCAGTCTCAGCGAGGAGCCCAGTTCGGCGGCGATGATCATCGCCATGCTGGTCTTCCCCAGCCCGGGCGGGCCCGAGAGCAGGATGTGGTCGGGGGTGCCGCCGCGCATCTTGGCGCCGGTCAGGACGAGTTGCAACTGCTCGCGGACCCGCGGTTGCCCGATGAAGTCGTGGAGATTCTTCGGCCGCAGGCTGGCCTCGACGTCGCCGTCGCCGGCGACGAGATCGGCCGAGACCGGGGACTCCTCGTCGTGGTCGCCGCCGGGTTCGGGATTCATCTGGTCTTCCCGAGCAGCGACAGGGCGGAGCGCAGCGCGGACGAGGTGGTCGACTCGGGCGCCTCGGCGAGGACGGCGTCGGTGGCCTGTTCGGCCTGCTTGGCCGGGAATCCGAGCCCGACGAGGGCTTCGACGATCTGGTCGCGGACCGATCCGCCGCCGCCCGCACCGAGCGGCACCGCCCCGGCGGTGGACGCGACGGCGTCGACCTTGTCGCGCAGTTCGACGACCATCCGCTCCGCCCCGCGCTTGCCGATGCCCGGCACCCGTGTGAGGGCCGTGACGTTGCCCTCGGCCAGCGCCGCCCGCAACGCGTCGGGTTCGAGGACGGCGAGGGTCGCCATCGCCAGGCGCGGGCCGACACCCGATACCGTCTGGAGCAGCCCGAACAACTCCTTGGACTCCGAGTCGGGGAACCCGTACAGGGTCATCGAGTCCTCGCGGACGATCATCGCCGTGACCAGCCGGGCCTCGGTTCCCCGCTGCAGTCCGCCGAGAGTGGCCGGCGTCGCGTTCACGCGGTATCCCACTCCCGCGGATTCGATCACCGCATGGTCGAGGGCGATCTCGAGCACCTCGCCGCGGACGGACGCGATCATCGTGTACCTGCCTTCTTCACTTCGGCCAGTCGGGCCTGGTAGCGACGTTTCTGTTCGGCGGCCGCGGCTTCGGCGCGGGCCATGCGTTCGATCATCGGCGCCCGCCAGCAATGGCAGATCGCCAAGGCCAGCGCGTCCGCCGCGTCGGCCGGTTTGGGTGCGGCCGCCAGTTTGAGGATGCGCGTCACCATGGCCGTCACCTGAGCTTTGTCTGCCGAGCCACTCCCGGTGACGGCGGCCTTGACCTCACTGGGGGTATGGAAACACACGGGGATGCCGCGGCGCGCGGCGGCGAGGGCGACGACGCCACCCGCCTGCGCGGTGCCCATCGCGGTGCGCACATTGTGCTGGGAGAACACCCGCTCGATCGCCACGACCTCGGGCCTGTGCAGATCGATCCACGATTCGGCCGCCTCGGAGATCCGTAGCAGCCTGGACGACAGCTCGAGGTCTGCCGGGGTTCGGACCACGTCGACGGCGATCGGGGTGACGGTGCGGCCGCTGCCGCCGTCCACCACTCCGAATCCGCACCGGGTCAGACCGGGATCCACACCCAGCACACGCACGCAAAGCCACCTCTCCCACGCCGAACAGCTGTTCGATAGCTTAGCCGTGGGGTCGGACGAGTCGGCGCACCAACACGCAGGACGGCGCGGGGCGGGCGAGCACCGCTCCCCCACCCCGCGCCGTGCGTCGTGCGATCTAGTCGTCGAGCTCCGCGAGCACCTCGTCGGACAGGTCGACGTTGGTGTAGACGTTCTGGACGTCGTCGGACTCCTCGAGCGCGTCGACGAGCTTGAACACCTTGCGGGCTCCGTCGGCGTCGACCGGGACCTCGACGGACGCGCGGAAGTCGGCCTCGGCGGAGTCGTAGTCGATTCCCGCCTCCTGCAGTGCGCTGCGGACGGCGACGAGGTCGGTGGGCTCGCTCACGATCTCGAACGTGTCGCCGAGGTCGGTGACCTCTTCGGCACCCGCGTCGAGGACCGCCATCAGCACGTCGTCCTCGGACTGGTCACCCTTCTCCAGGGTGACGACGCCCTTGCGCGTGAACAGGTAGGATACGGAACCCGGGTCGGCCATGTTGCCGCCGTTGCGGGTCATCGCGGTACGTACCTCGCCGGCCGCGCGGTTGCGGTTGTCGGTCAGGCACTCGATGAGGACGGCGACACCGTTGGGTCCGTAGCCCTCGTACATGATGGTCTGCCAGTCGGCGCCGCCCGCTTCTTCACCGGCGCCGCGCTTGCGCGCGCGCTCGATGTTGTCGTTGGGGACCGACGTCTTCTTGGCCTTCTGGATGGCGTCGTACAGGGTGGGATTTCCCGCAGGATCGCCACCGCCGGTACGGGCCGCCACCTCGATGTTCTTGATCAGCTTCGCGAAGGCTTTGCCACGCTTGGCATCGATCACAGCCTTCTTGTGCTTGGTGGTGGCCCATTTGGAGTGGCCGCTCATGCGATTCAAGCCCCTTTCCTGCTGCCTTTGGCACGCCGAATGCGCGGTTTCAGCTTTGACGATGTTACCCGCAGCCCGGCCGCCCCTGTGCGTTCCCGGGGTAACAACTCGCATAAGTCGGCATTGTTTGCATAGAATGCAAACATGTTGATGCGGGTCGACCACAGCTCCACCACCCCACTGGGTGAACAGATCGCGGCCAATGTGCGCGGCGCGTTCCTGCGCGGCGAGATCGGCGCGGGCGACCGGCTGCCCTCTGCCCGGGCGCTGGCCGAGTCCATCGACGTCAACCTCCACACCGTGCTGCGCGCGTACGCCGCGCTGCGCGACGAGGGCCTGATCGACCTCCGCCGGGGCCGGGGCGCCGTCGTCCGCGCCGACACGGACCCGGTACGCACCGGATTGACCGAAGCCGCACGCGCTTTCGTGTCCGAGGCACGACGCCTCGGACTCGACACCGAACAAATGCTCGACGTGATCAAGGAGACCACCAGACAATGACGACCTCCCGCACGCGGCTCCTCGCCGCGACCTCGGCCGTGCCCCTCCTCGCGCTCGTGATCGCGAGACTCGCGTGGAGCGGCGAACTGCCGCCGGTGGTGGCCAGCCACTGGTCCGGCACCGAACCCGACCGATTCAGCGACACGACCACCTACTTCTGGATCGCTGCCGCCGTCTGCGCGGCCGCCGCCGTGACCGCCGGCGTCGTGGCGGCGCGGGTCCGCACCGACGCCGCGCTCTGGCTTCCCGCCACCGTTCTCATCGGGTGGACGGTGGCCACCGCCTGGATCGTCAGCGTCGCTGCCACGATCGACGCGGGCTCGCCCGAGGCCGCAACGCTGGGCTGGTGGATCGTGGTTCCCCTCCTGGGAATCCTGTGGGCGATCGCGACGTTCGCCCTGCTCCCCCGGACGTCGCATTCCACGGAGAACGCTGCAGCGCCGACGCTGCCCGTCCCGCTGGGTCCCGGCGAACGCGCAGCCTGGACCGGATTTGCCCACGGGCGGTGGGCGGGCGTGCTCGCTCTCGCCATGGCCGTGGCCGCCGTCGTCTCCGCGCTGGTGGGAGCGCTCTGGCTCGCCGTCCTGTTCCTCGTCCTGGCGGTCGCCGCCGGCGGCTTCGCGTCCGTGACCGTGCAGATCGACCGCACGGGACTCACCCTGTCGTCGTGGAACGTCCGCTGGCGGAGGATCCCGCTCGACTCCGTCGACGAGGCCCGGGTCACCGAGATCCGGCCCGCGGAATGGGGCGGCTGGGGCTACCGCTTCACGCCGCGCGGGACCGCGGTCGTGATCCGCGCCGGCGACGGCATCGTGGTGACCCGCACCGGCGGCCGCCCGTTCGCGGTCACCGTGGACGGCGCCGCGCAGGGTGCGGCGCTCCTCAACTCGCTCGTCGCACCCCGTCCGGCGAGCTAGACCCCGCGGACGATGTCGACGAACAACTCGTGCACCCGCCGGTCGCCCGTCACCTCCGGGTGGAACGACGTGGCCACCACGGCGCCCTGCCGGACGGCCACGATCCGTCCGGCGGCCGCGCCACCCGACTCGGGCACGCGGGCAAGAACCTGCACGTCGTCGCCGACGCGCTCCACCCACGGAGCCCGGATGAACACGGCCCGGATCGGCTCGCCGACGATGCCCTCGAATTCGAGGTCGGACTCGAAGGAGTCGACCTGACGACCGAAGGCGTTGCGGCGCACCGTCATGTCGATCGCACCGAGGTGCTGCGCGTCGGGTCTCGTGTCGAGGATCTCGCTCGCGAGGAGAATCATCCCGGCGCAGGACCCGTAGGCGGGCAACCCGTCGCGCAGGCGCGCCTTCAGCGGCTCGAGCAGTTCGAAGATCTGCAGCAGCTTGCTCATCGTGGTCGACTCGCCGCCCGGGATGACGAGGCCGTCGATCTTGTCGAGCTCCTCCGGGCGCCGGATGCCGACGGCGTCGGCACCCGAATCGTTCAGTGCTGCAAGGTGTTCACGGACGTCGCCCTGCAGGGCGAGTACTCCGACGAGGGGACGGGTCATGCCATGTTTCCTGTCTCGATATCGCGCTTGTCCTGATCGCGCTGGATGCGGGTCAACCCCTCCTGGACGACGGCGGCCACCATGGTGCCGTTCCGGTCGAACATGCGGCCCTGGGTGAGGGCGCGGCCGAAGCCGGCGGAGGGCGAGGTCTGGTCGTAGAGCAGCCACTCGTCGGCGCGGAACGGGCGCATGAACCACATGGCGTGATCGAGCGACGCCGTCTGCGTGACCACTCCCGGGTGCGGGACCTTCGACGCACCGAGGAGCGTCATGTCACTGAGGTAGGCGAGCGTGCAGATGTGGAAGACCTGATCGTCCGGCAGCTTGCTGCGGTACCGCATCCACACCCGTTGCTGCGCGGCGATTCCGGGGGTCTTCCCGGTGGATCCGGGCGGAACGATGCGGACGTCCCATTCCTTCCACTCCCGGTAGAGGTCGGTGGCGGCGAACTCCTCGAGGGTCTGTGCGTCGACGAGTTCCTCGGGCGCGGGGACGGACGGCATCGTGTCCTGATGCTCGATGCCCTCGTCCTCGCTGTGGAACGACGCCGACATGGTGAAGATCGCCTTGCCGTCCTGGATTCCGGTGACGCGCCTCGTACAGAAGGATCTGCCGTCCCGGATCCGGTCGACCAGGTACACGGTGGGTTTCGCCGGATTTCCGGGGCGCAGGAAGTACCCGTGCAGGGAGTGGACCTTGAATGCCTCGTCGACGGTACGGACCGCGGACACCAGCGACTGACCCGCGACCTGCCCGCCGAACGTCCTCGTCAGAACAGACGGATGAACCGCGCCGCGGAAGATGTCCTTCTCCAGCGCTTCGAGTTCGAGAACGTCCTCGATGCTCGCCATGAGCCCTCCTTCTGTGCCTGGTCAAGGTTATCCGCCCGGTTCGGGCTCGAGGCACCATGGGTGCCATGACGATGTTCACACCGACGAGCCCGGACGGCCTCGTCGCCCTCGTCTCCGAACGATGCCTCGCCGTTCACGGCAACGCCGTCGTCGCAATCGACGCTCCCGACGGCGCGCACCCCCTGCCCCTCGCGGACGCGGTGTGCGCGTCGCTGCGGGAGCAGGGCCGCCCATGCGACGTGGTGTCCCTCCACGACTACGTCCGGCCCGCCTCCCTGCGGTTCGAGCACGGACGCGACGACGAACTCAGCTACCGCACCCTCTGGTTCGACTACGACGCCCTGAACCGGGAGGTGGTGCGGTCGATCCGCACCGACCGCCGGTGGTTGCCGCGCCTGTGGGACGAGGACGAGGATCGCTCCGCCCGCTGCGCCCGTGTTCCCGCGGCCGACGGTCAGGTGCTTCTCGTCGCCGGCCCGATGCTGCTCGGCCGGGACCTCGACTTCGACGTCACCGTGCAACTCCATCTCGGTGAGGGAGCCCTGATGCGCCGAACCCCGGCCGATCAACGGTGGACCGTCCCCGCCCTGCTGCGCCGCGCGGCCGACGTCACGGTCGAACCCGACCTGCTGGTGCGGTACGACCATCCGCCGAGGCCCGCCGTCCGGGCGGGCCGCTGAGCCCGCTCACGTCGTGCGCAGGAACCGGGTCAGCCCTTCCTGCACGACGGCGGCGACCAGGTTGCCCTTCCGGTCGAAGATCCGTCCCTGCGCGAGCGCCCGACCGAAACCGGCGGACGGTGACGTCTGGTCGTACAGCAGCCACTCGTCGGCCCGGAACGGCCGCAGAAACCACAGCGCGTGATCGAGTGAGGCACCGTTGATCTCGACTCCGGGGTGCGGGGTCATGGCGGAACCGATCAGCGTCATGTCGCTCATGTAGGCCAGTGCGCAGACGTGGAAGACGGGGTCGTCGGGCAGCGTCTTGCGGGACCGGAACCACGCCTGCTGCTGAGCGGCCGCACCGCGCCGGCGGTCGACCTCGCCGTGTCCGACCATCCGGATGTCCCAGTCGGACCACTCCTGGGCGAGCCAGGCGATCTCCGGGTCGTCGGAGTCACTGGCGAACGGCAGCGTGTCGGGCGGCGGGACCACGGGCATCTCGTCCTGGTGCCCGATGCCCTCGTCCTCGACCTGGAACGACGCCGACATCGTGAAGATCGCCTGACCGTCCTGGACGGCGCTGACCCGTCTGGTGACGAACGACCGGCCGTCCCGGATGCGGTCCACGAGGTACACGATGGGCATCGTGGGGTTTCCGGGGCGGAGGAAGTAGCCGTGCAGCGAATGCACCATGAAGCGGGGGTCGACCGTGCGGACCGCCGCCACCAGCGCCTGACCGGCCACCTGCCCACCGAACGTGCGGGGAAGCATGGTCTCGGTCGCTATGCCTCGGAAGATGTTCTCCTCGAGGCGTTCCACTTCCAGGATCTCTTCGATCGTCGCCATCCACGGCCCCTTCCGATGCTCGTCCGCTGACACTCTCACACGGGTCCCGGGCACCGGCACACCGCACCGCACGAGGCCCGGGTCGGGGCCTCGTGCGGTGCGAACGGAAGCAGTGCTGCGCCGGGAGCGCCGCGACCGATCACCGATCGATCGCGGGGATCACCAGCCGCGTTCGGCGAGCCGGTGCGGGACGGGGATGTCGTCGACGTTGATCCCGACCATCGCCTCACCCAGACCGCGGGACACCTTCGCCAGCACGTCCGGGTCGTCGAAGAACGTGGTCGCCTTCACGATCGCCGCGGCCCGCTCGGCCGGGTTACCGGACTTGAAGATGCCCGACCCGACGAACACACCCTCCGCACCGAGCTGCATCATCATCGCCGCATCCGCCGGGGTCGCGATACCACCGGCGGTGAACATCGTGACCGGCAACTTCCCGGCCTTCGCGACCTCGACGACCAGGTCGTACGGCGCCTGCAGCTCCTTCGCCGCCACATACAGCTCGTCCTCGCTCAGCGAGGTCAACCGGCGGATCTCCCCACCGATCGTCCGCATGTGCGTGGTCGCGTTCGACACGTCACCGGTACCGGCCTCACCCTTGGACCGGATCATCGCCGCACCCTCGGTGATCCGGCGCAGCGCCTCACCGAGATTGGTGGCACCACAGACGAACGGAACCGTGAACTGCCACTTGTCGATGTGGTTCGCGTAATCGGCCGGGGTCAGCACCTCGGACTCGTCGACGTAGTCGACCCCGAGGGACTGCAGGATCTGCGCCTCCACGAAGTGCCCGATCCGGGCCTTGGCCATCACCGGGATCGACACCGCGGAGATGATGCCGTCGATCATGTCCGGATCGCTCATCCGGGACACCCCACCCTGCGCGCGGATGTCCGCGGGCACCCGCTCGAGCGCCATCACCGCGACCGCACCGGCATCCTCGGCGATCTTCGCCTGATCGGGGGTGACGACGTCCATGATGACCCCGCCCTTCAACATCTCGGCCATGCCACGCTTGACGCGGGCCGTACCGGTGGTGGGGGTGGTGTCGGGGGTGCTCACAGCGAACTCCTGGGTTGTGGCGTGGATTGACTTCGAAAGCGGCATGCGTGAGCGACGACGTTCACGCTGCAGTACCCGATTCTAGGACGAGCGGCGGTCCAGTTCCGTAGCCAGTCCGCGATTGCTGGCTTTCTCCGGATCTGCGGGCGGCTCAGGTGATCGCGCGCACCTCGGGTTCGTCCGCGGCCGAGGCCACCGCGCCTGCCTCGTCGAGGAGGTCCGCGAGGTCGTGCGGATACACGGCTTCACCTGCTGCCGCCAGTTCACGCACCGTGTCCGCGGTGCACCACCGGTGACCGGTGATGGTGCGGTTCTCGAGTTCGGTGAAGCCCCCGTGGTGCGGCTCGAACCCGTCGGTGCGCAGCGCGAAGAACAGTTCCTCGGAGCGGATCAGCTGCCCGTTCCAGGAGAAGATGGCCACCCGCCGCCACATCGGTCCGCGCAGCGATTCGGGCGACGCGCTGTGCCCCGTCTCCTCGGCGATCTCCCGGACCGCGGCGGCCCGCAGGTTCTCCCCCTTCTCGACGGCGCCGCCGATCGTGAACCAGTAGTAGATGTCGGGGACGGTCGGGTCGTGCCCCCGGAGCAGCAGGACCCGGCCCTCACCGTCGAGCAGCACCACCCGGGCGGAGGTCCGGACGGAGTCGAGAGCCAGACCTTCGGTGACCGCCGCGGCGGACGAGCGTTCGGTGATCTCGAAGTACGTCGGCAGCGGGGCCGTGCCCCCGAGGTGCAGCCATCGGACAGGACGCCGGGTGCGGAGTGCGAGGGTGTCGCGGACGGCGTCGTTGTGGAAACGGCGGGCGATCAGCACCCGCGCCTCCGAATCGGCGAGTTCCGCCACCAATTGGGGGCGCAGGGTCTCCGGGTCGAGGGACGAGAGCGCACTCGACAACGCGTTCTCGGCGATCTCCCGGTCGGCCCGGTCCGACTGTTCGGCCCGGGCCGCCAGCGCGGCCAGCGACCTGCCCTCGGGTGGGTCCATCGCCGCGGCCGCCGCCCGCACGACCACCGCCCGCCGGGCGAGAGCCGCGTCGAGGGCCTGCCAGGACAGGTCGGAGCGGACGTGCAGGCGGTCGAGGCGGTTGGCCGTTCCGTACGCCCACAGGCCGATCGCCAGGACGACGGCGGCGACCAGGGCGAGGACCAGGATCGTGAGGGCGGAGAACGTCACGAGCCAACCTCCCGGACGCCGTCGCGGCCGACGGTGACGGTCTCGTAGACACGCAGGATCTGTTCGGCCACCACCGGCCAGTCGTATTCGGTGACCACCGTCCGGCCGACGTCGGTGAGTGCGGCGCTGCGCTCGGGGTCGCCGAGCACCGAGTCGATCCCGGCGGCGAGCGCCGCCGAATCCCCGACCGGCACCAGCACGCCTGCCTGCCCGTCCCGCAGAACCCGGCGGAACGCGTCCAGTTCGCTCGCCACGACGGCAGCTCCCGCGGCCATCGCCTCCACCAGCACGATGCCGAAGCTCTCCCCGCCGAGGTTGGGTGCGCAGTACACGTCGGCGCTCCGCAGCGCCGACGCCTTCTCGGCGTCGTCGACCTGGCCGAGAAGACGCAGGTGCCCGAATACCGGGCCGGCCTCGCGACGCAGCTTGTCCTCGTCGCCGCGGCCGACCACCAGCACCTCGAGGTCGGGATACTTCTCCACCAAGGTCGGCAGCGCCTTCAACAGCACCGCCATGCCCTTGCGGGGCTCGTCGTAGCGTCCGAGGAAGAGAATGGTCTTTCCGGGTCGTGGGTAGCCGGGCAGCGGCTCCGCGTTCGCGAACGCCGGGACGTCGACGCCGTTGGGGATCTCGACCGCATCGGAACCGAGTGACTCCACCTGCCAGCGTCGCGCCAGTTCCGACACCGCGATTCGTCCGCTGATCCTCTCCAGGTAGGGCTGGAGCACACCCTGAAACGTGCTCAGCACCAACGACTTCGTGGTCGACGTGTGGAACGTCGCCACAATGGGCCCCTCGGCCACGCGCATGGCGAGCATCGACAAGCTCGGCGCGTTGGGCTCGTGGATGTGCAGGACGTCGAAGTTGTTGTCCGAGATCCAGCGCCTGACGCGGGCGCTCGCGGCCGGGCCGAAACTCAGCCGGGCGACCGAACCGTTGTAGGGAATGGCGAGGGCACGTCCTGCGGAGACGACGAAGTCCGGCAGGTCGATGTCGTCGGACGCCGGGGCCAGGACGCTCACCTTGTGCCCACGCTCGATCAGGACCTCCGCGAGGTCGACGACGTGGGCCTGCACTCCGCCCGGGACATCGAACGAGTACGGGCAGACCATTCCGATCTTCACGAGTTCTCCATGCGGGAGAGCCTCGCCTGGGACAGGTCGGAGAGCCACAGCGGCTGGAGCATGTGCCAGTCCTCGGGATGTGCCGCGATGTTGGCCTCGAACCGGTCCGCCAGGGCCTGGGTCGCCGCGAACACCCCGTCGGTGGTGTCGATCGGCGGGTCTATGCGGAAACCCCACCCGCCGTCCGTGAACCAGCAGTGCACCGGCAACAGCGGCGCGCCGGTGTCGATCGCCAACTTGGCGGGACCGGCGGGCATGCGCGTCGGTTCCCCGAAGAACGTCACCGGGACACCCTTCTTCGCCAGGTCGCGTTCACCGAGCAGACACACGATCCCGTTGCCGCGCAGTCGCGCCGACAGTTCCACGAACGGTGGGTGCTCTCCCCCGCTGAGCGGGAAGATCTCGAAACCGAGCCCTTCGCGGTAGTCGACGAACCGCTGGTACAGCGACTCGGGCTTCAAACGCTCGGCGACCGTGGACAGACCGCCCCAGTGCTGGGCGCACCACACGCCTGCCATGTCCCAGTTGCCGCTGTGCGGCAGTGCCAGAATCGCGCCTCGGCCTGCTTCCTTCGCGGCGTCGAGGTGTTTCTGCCCTTCGATCAGCTCGTCGAGGGCGGCGCCGGTCTTCACGAGGTCCATCGACGGCAGCCGGAAAGCCTCCCGCCAGTAGCGCGCGTAGGACCGCATCGAGGCCCGCATCAGGGTGTCCGGCACCTCGGCCGCGGACACACCCAGCACACGGGCGAGATTGCGGCGCAACTGTTCCGGGCCGCCGTTCCGGACGGCGAGGTCGGCTCCCCTGTCGAACAGGGTGACCGCGGCCTTCTCGGGTAGCGCACGGACCAGCCGCCAGCCGGCCGCGTACCCCAGGTCGCTGATGCGTTCCGACAGTCCGCTCACTGCGCGCTCGCCTGTCCGTCTTCCGGCGTCGTGTCAGCCGGAGGCAGGGGCAGCACGTCGCGGGCGCCTGGCGACCTGCGGACCGCCAGGACCCGCTGGAACACGGTGATGACGCTGCCGACCGACAGCAACCACATCGCGACATGAATCGCCCATGGGACTCCGAGCCCGGTCACCCCGGCGCCGACCAGCACGATGATCAGCCGATCGGGTCGTTCGATGAGTCCGCCGTCGGCGGACAGTCCACTCGCCTCGGCGCGCGCCTTGGCGTACGAGATCACCTGGGAGGTGACGAGGCACAGCAGAGTCGCGATCAGCAGCGGCTTGCTGTTCTCGTGGTAGACCGCCCACCAGGCGAGACCGGCGAAGATCGCACCGTCGGCCACCCGGTCGCAGGTGGCGTCGAGAACGGCGCCGTACCGGGTTCCGCCGCCGCGGGCGCGGGCCATGGCACCGTCGAGCATGTCGAACATGACGAACAGCCAGATGAACATCGCTCCCCAGAACAGATGTCCGCTGGGAAACAGCGTGACCGCACCGGCCACGGTCGCCACGGTGCCGATGACGGTGACGGAATCGGGAGTGAGCCCCGTCTTGACCAGGGCCTTCCCCAACGGCGCCGTCACCTTGGACACGGATGCCCGTCCGAAGAAGCTCAGCACCTCTCCACCCCGTTCTTCACTTCCTGCCAGGAACCCCGAACGCGTGAGTCAGCGACTCGCGCGTCATTCATCTATCGAGTCATTCATTCCAGGCCTTCGCCAGCAGCCCCCGGGTCTCGCGCAGCAACTGCGGCATGACCTTGACCCCGGCGAGGACCGTGATGAAGTTCGCGTCCCCGCCCCACCGCGGAACGATGTGCTGATGCAGGTGCTCGGCGAGCGAACCGCCTGCCGCCGCACCGAGATTGAGGCCGACATTGAACCCGTCCGGCCGCGACACCCGCTTGATCACCCGCAGGGCCTGCTGGGTGAACGACATCAACTCGGCGCTTTCCTCTTCCGTCAGGTCTTCCAGCGCCGCGACCTTGCGGTAGGGAACGACCATCAGGTGCCCCGGGTTGTACGGGTACAGGTTGAGGACCGCGTAGACGTGCTCACCCCGGGCGACGATCAACCCGTCCTCGTCGTCCATCTTCGGGATGTCGATGAACGGCTCGTTCGGGGTGTCCCGCGACTTCGGCGCCTCGGCGATGTACGACATGCGGTGCGGCGACCAGATCCGCTGGAGGTGATCGGGTTCGCCGGGGCCGCGGTCGACGAGGCGGCCGGGGCCGCCGAGCATCTCGTCGGCCGTCACGTCGTCACCTCCGGTCATGTGCGTCACCCTTCCTTACCGGGTTGCAGCAGTTCCGCCGTCGGCGAGGCGTTCTCGCGGCGACCGATCCAGTCGGTGACGATGCGCACGGCGTCGTCCACGGGCACACCGTTGACCTGGGTGCCGTCCCGGAATCGGAAGCTGACGGCGCCCGCCTCGACGTCGCGCGCACCCGCCAGCAACATGAACGGCACCTTCTGCGCCGTGTTGTTGAAGATCTTCTTCTGCATGCGGTCGTCACTCGCGTCGACCTCGGCGCGGATACCGGCCGCCTTCAGCCGCTTCACCACGTCGAAGAGGTGATCGGCGAACGTCTCGGCCACCGGGATGCCGACCACCTGGACGGGCGCCAGCCACGCCGGGAACGCACCCGCGTAGTGCTCGGTGAGCACGCCGAAGAACCGTTCGATGGAACCGAACAGGGCCCGGTGGATCATGACCGGACGCTGCTTGGTGCCGTCGGTGGCCGTGTACTCGAGGTCGAAACGCTCCGGCAAGTTGAAGTCCAGCTGAATGGTCGACATCTGCCAGGTGCGGCCCAGGGCGTCCTGCACCTGCACCGAGATCTTCGGTCCGTAGAACGCGGCGCCGCCCGGATCGGGAACGAGGTTCAGCCCCGACGATTCCGCGACCTCGGCGAGTGTCGCCGTCGCCTCCTCCCACACGGCGTCGTCGCCGACGAACTTGTCCGGGTTCTTGGTGGACAGCTCGAGGTAGAAGTCGTCGAGTCCGTAGTCCTTCAGCAGTCCGAGGACGAACTGCAGGGTGGTCGCCAGTTCGTCGCGCATCTGCTCGCGGGTGCAGTAGATGTGCGCGTCGTCCTGCGTCATGCCGCGCACACGCGTGAGTCCGTGAACCACACCCGACTTCTCGTACCGGTACACCGAACCGAACTCGAAGAGCCGCAACGGCAGTTCTCGGTACGACCGGCCGCGGGAGCGGAAGATCAGGTTGTGCATCGGGCAGTTCATCGGCTTGAGGTAGTAGTCCTGGCCCGGCTTGCGCACGGTGCCGTCCTCGTTCAGCTCCTCGTCGATGTGCATCGCCGGGAACATGCCGTCGCGGTACCAATCCAGGTGACCCGACACCTCGTAGAGGTGCCCCTTGGTGATGTGTGGGGTATTGACGAACTCGTACCCCTCCTCGACATGACGCTTGCGGGAGTAGTCCTCCATCTCGGTGCGGATGATCCCGCCCCGCGGATGGAACACGGGCAGTCCGGAGCCGAGCTCGTCGGGGAAGCTGAACAGGTCGAGTTCCGACCCCAGCTTGCGGTGGTCGCGACGCTCGGCCTCGGCGAGCAGTTCCAGGTGCTGATCCTGTGCCTCCGCCGACTCCCACGCGGTGCCGTAGATGCGCTGGAGATCGGCATTGTCCTGGTTGCCACGCCAGTACGCCGCCGAGCTGCGGGTGAGCTTGAACGCCGGGATGTGCTTGGTAGTGGGGATGTGCGGGCCGCGGCACAGGTCTCCCCACACCTTCTCGCCGGTCCGCGGGTCCAGGTTGTCGTAGATGGTGAGCTCGTTGCCGCCCACTTCCATGATCTCCGGATCGTCGATTCCCGACTTGTCGTCGATGAGTTCGAGCTTGAAGGGCTCCTTCGCCAGCTCGGAGCGGGCCTCCTCGAGCGACTCGACGACGCGACGGGAGAACCGCTGTGACCCCTTGATGATCTTCTTCATCCGCTTCTCGAGGCTCGCGAGGTCCTCGGGGGTGAACGGGCGATCGACGGCGAAGTCGTAGTAGAAGCCGTCCTTGATCGGCGGGCCGATGCCCAGCTTGGCTTCGGGGAATTCCTGCTGGACGGCCTGCGCGAGCACGTGGGCCGCCGAGTGGCGGATGACGCTGCGGCCGTCGTCGGTATTCGCCGCGACCGGCTCGACCTCGACGTCGGCGTCGGGCACCCAGGACAGGTCCTTGAGCTGGCCCTCCGCGTCACGGACCACGACGACGACGTCCGGGCCCTTGCTCGGGTAGCCGGCCTCCCGAACCGCTGTACCGGCCGTAGTCCCCGCGGGCACCCGGACGAGGGCGGCTGGGGCGGCGGATGCGGGGGTGCTCACGGCGATGTTCTCCTAGGTGAGGTGTGCGGTGCAGACATGGTGAATGTGCCAGCCCATGTTATCGGCCCAGCAGTCACACCCAACCATGCGTCCGGCTAGAGCGGGCTCTCCAGCCACGGGTAGTCGAGACCGATCCACGTTCCGACGAGACCGAACGTCCCGAGCAACCACAGCGTGGCGAGGACGACGGCACACGTCAGCAGCGCGCCCGCCCCCTTGACCACCAGCGACTGCCGCGAGAACCAGTCCATGAACTTGTCGTACCGCTGCCGCGCGTAGTGCAGCAGCCGGTGGGCCCACGCGAACTCGGACGCGAGAATTCCGAGCCCCGCGAACACGATCAACCAGCCGGGGCCGGGGTAGGGAATCGCGACGATGCCCGCGGCCAGCACGAGTGCGCCGATCACCCCCACCGCGATGCGGTACGCCAGGTTGAGGCTCGGCCGCGCGGCGATGTGTGCTCGCCACCGACGCCAGCGGCTCTCCGCTTCCTGGAACGGCGACAGATCCGAGTCGTCCACGTCCACGTTCTCGGGCGCGGGTCCCGGCCGAGCTTCTCCGCTAGTCACCAGTCCACCCTACCGACCGCGACCTGCGGCGGCGCGCCGTCGCACCGCCGCAGTCGCACGCGGGTCATCCCTTGACGCAGACGACCTGGCGCAGGTGGGCCACGACCTCGACGAGATCGGCCTGCGCTTCGATCACCTGCTCGATGTCCTTGTAGGCGCCGGGGATCTCGTCGATCACGCCCGCGTCCTTGCGCGATTCGACTCCGGACGTCTGCCGCACGAGGTCGTCGACGGTGAAACGCTTCTTCGCCTTCGTACGGCTCATCGTCCGGCCCGCCCCGTGCGACGCCGAATTGAAGGACAGCTCGGAGCCCAGGCCCCGCACCACGTAGGAACCGGTGCCCATGGAGCCGGGGATGAGTCCGAGATCACCCCGCCCGGCCCGGATCGCGCCCTTGCGGGTGACGAGCATCGGCTCACCGTCGATGACCTCCTCCGACACATAGTTGTGGTGGCAGGAGATCGGCTCGTCGAACCGCACCGGCCTGCCGGGGAGGGCCTGCCGGAACGCCTGCATCACCAGCGTGAGCATGACGGCACGGTTGCGGGCTGCGTACTCCTGCGCCCACGTCAGGTCGTGGCGGTACGCGTCCATCTCCTTACTGCCTGCGAGGAACACCGCCAGATCGCGATCGACCAGCCGCTGGTTGTGCGGCAGCGCCCGCGCCACCGCGATGTGCCGCTCCGCCAGTTCCTTGCCTATGTTGCGCGACCCGGAGTGGAGCATCAGCCAGACCTCGTCGGCGTCGGACAGGCACACCTCGATGAAATGGTTGCCGCCGCCGAGGGTGCCGATCTGCTTCATCGCCTTGGATTCGCGGGGCTGAACGCCGGAATGCAGGTCACCGAAGTCCTGCCAGAAGCGGTGCCATCCCTTCTTCACTCCCCCGGCGTCCGCGACATCCAGTGCCCCGACGTTCACCGCACGCTCGTGCATGGCGAACCCGACCGGCACCGCACGCTCGATCCGCGACCGCATCGACCGCAGGCTGTCGGGCAGATCGCTCGCGGTCACATCGGTCCGGACCGCCGTCATTCCGCACCCGATGTCGACGCCGACCGCCGCCGGGGCGACCGCCTCCCGCATCGCGATGACGGAACCGACCGTCGCGCCCTTGCCCACGTGGACGTCGGGCATGACCCGCACCCCGTGTACCCACGGCAAGTCGGCCATGTTCCGCAGCTGCTGCAACGCAGCCTGCTCGATGGTCCACTCTTCCGCCCACATCAAGGTGGGCGCGGTGGTGCCTTCCAGCCTCACGGGGAACATGGGACTCAGTCCTTCGATAGCGGATCACCCGGGAATTCGGCCGGCTGAGTTCATTGTCCGCCGCGCCGGAGAGCCGGAACAACCGATTATTCGGGTGCGCCACACGAAAAAAGAGGGCGTTTCCGATTTCGGAAACGCCCTCTTCTTCTCTGTGGTCCCGGCTGGGATCGAACCAGCGACCTCCCCGGTGTGAACGGGACGCTCTTCCACTGAGCCACGGGACCGAAGCGCGCCAAACACTCGCGCTCGAACGAGTTGGAACATTAACACGACCGAGCGGCCGAACGAAAATCACGTCGCTGGGATTCGTGTCGACCCTTGCCCGCGGCACACCCGCGACCCGGCGTCGTTCATGCGTAGTTCACCGTCTGATGCCTTGACCTGCAGATTTGTAACTATCGCGGATGGTCGGCTAATGTTCTCAACCGCACCACGGAGAACATTCTCCGCGAGTTACACGGTGCATGCGGACGTGGCGCAGCTGGTAGCGCACAACCTTGCCAAGGTTGGGGTCGCGGGTTCGAATCCCGTCGTCCGCTCGAGAGGTTGGACTCAACCTTCG
The DNA here is from genome assembly GCF_900455735.1 of Rhodococcus wratislaviensis. Classification (GTDB taxonomy): domain Bacteria; phylum Actinomycetota; class Actinomycetes; order Mycobacteriales; family Mycobacteriaceae; genus Rhodococcus_F; species Rhodococcus_F wratislaviensis. Next base: position 81,499 of record NZ_UAUI01000015.1, read on the forward strand.
CGGTGGAGTGGCCGAGTGGTGAGGCAACGGCCTGCAAAGCCGTGCACACGGGTTCGATTCCCGTCTCCACCTCGCGCGATTAGCTCAGCGGGAGAGCGCTTCCCTGACACGGAAGAGGTCACTGGTTCAATCCCAGTATCGCGCACCGAGATAGATGATAGATGTACGACTGTTTTACTTGCTCGACCAGTGAGGCCCGCCAGGACGGGGGCTTTCACGAATGCGGACGTGGCGCAGCTGGTAGCGCACAACCTTGCCAAGGTTGGGGTCGCGGGTTCGAATCCCGTCGTCCGCTCTCTTCTTTTCATCCCGCGCGATTAGCTCAGCGGGAGAGCGCTTCCCTGACACGGAAGAGGTCACTGGTTCAATCCCAGTATCGCGCACCAGTTCACTCTCAACCGAACAGTTCACGACAGTTCAGCCCCGGTCATCGACCGGGGCTGAACTGTCGTTCCGGGTTCAGGCAGGCTGGAGCCGGTTGGCGCCGGCGATCATTGCGCGCAAAGTCGATTCTGTGTGGGATTCGCCGATTCCCATCGCCCAGAGGCGGATGCCGGCGCGCTCGCAGAGCAGGAATGTCGCGGTGCGGTGCCCGATCTCGTGCTGATGAAACGACAGGATCTCCATCGCACACCCCGCGTCGTACAGCATCGAGGTCATGGCGGCCACCGGGCCGGGAGCGCTCGCAGCGGTCTGGCAGATCGATTCGCCGATACCGAGTGTCGCTTCGAAATCCCACATTCCGGGGCCGGTCTTCGTTTCCGACCAACTGCCCAGACGGAACGGTCCGCTGGACGGCGCGTAGACGGCTTCGAACGCGGACCATGCCATTCCGGCGGATTCGTTGCGGAGTTCCCGCGGCAGCGACTTGCCGTAGCGCGCGGCGAACGGGTCGGCGGCCGGGGTCGAGGAGGGAAAAGATGAAGCGAAAGAAGTGTTGGTACTCATTCTCGTGGTCTTCCTGAAAGAAGGGAGGACCAACGCGTAGCTCAACGACCCGCAGCGAGGGGTCGGTCCGTATCAGACCCCGCTACGGCGGAGAACTACGAGAATGCGCTGCATGGATCACACTGTAAGCGACAACCGTCCGCAGAGACAACCCCCGGTTCACCTGTCGCACGCCCGACCACCGGTGACGGGCGGGTGACGAAATCGTTACCGCTGCCTCTGGAACGTGAGGAATTCCTCATGTATCGTCGAACTTGCCATCCACCCCCCCGATGGCAATGAGCCCCAGCCATGACCCCCCATCCAAGGCTGGGGCTCAGTCTTGTTCCGGGCACCTCACGCACCGCGCGCATCAGGACATTTCGCCCGCCTGTTCGGAGAACGCTGCACATCCCCGCAAAGTATTGGACACTCGTCCAATCGATTGGATGTCCACTACCGAAGGCCGACCCATGACGGATTCACGACGCCCCGATGTGTCCGCGGATCACCGCTCGGCACGGATCGCCGCAGCGGGCTCATTCGGCCTGCAGGGTTTTCTCCTCGCGGCCGTCCTCACGCAACTGCCGCAGTACCAGGACAGATTCGGGTTCGACGACACCGTCATCGTCGTCGCGGTCGTGACGGTGTCTCTCATTGCCGGGGCGGGAAGCGTCCTCGCCGAGCACCTGGCCCGCCGATTCTCCAGCCGGTCGGCCCTGCGATTCGGCCTCGCGACCATCACGGTCGCCGGCGGCGCCCTCGGTTTCAGCCCGAATACCGCGGCGTTCTTCGTCTGCCTGTCCGTGTACGGCGCCGGATTGGGCATCGTCGACGCCGCCGCCAACATGCAGGCGGTGTCGATCCAGCACGCCTACGGCCGTTTCATCCTGTCGTCGTTCCACGCAGTGTGGAGCGTCGGCGCGATTGCGGGTGCACTCTTCGTCGCCGCCACCTCAGCCCTCGGCGTGGGCGTCGCCACCGCGCAACTGGTGGCGGCGCTCGTCGTGGCTGTCGGTCTCGCCGTCTGCGGCCCCCGGCTCCTCGTCCGCCAGGAGCCGGCGGGCACCGCCGCGCCGGCGACCGGCTTTGTGCCCGTGCCGGTTCCGATCCGCGCACTGCTCGCGCTCGGTACCGCGATGGCGTTGTTCTACGCGATCGATTTCGGTGTCGGCAACTGGTCCGCGCTGTACGTCCGGAACGTTCTGCTCGCGGATGCCGGCACAGCTGCCCTGGCGCTGGCCGCATACCAGTGCTCGGCCCTGGTGTCGCGGCTGAGCGGCGACCACTGGGTGGCGAAGTACGGCGAGATCGCCGTAGTCCGTGCGGGTTCGGCAGTCGGTGTCGCCGGACTGACGATCGTCGTGCTCGCCCCGTCGCCGGCCGTCGCGATTGCCGGATTCCTCGTCGTGGGCCTCGGCGTGCCGGTCGTCGCTCCCCTGTGTTTCAGTGCCGCCGGGCGGCTGGCGCCCGGCGGACAGGTGGACGACGTCGTGGCGCGGATCAACCTGTTCAACTACGTGGGAACCCTCGTGGGCGGGGCGATCGTCGGCGGCGTCGCCGCGGCGACCAGCCTGCGGATCGGGTTCGTCGTCCCGCTCCTGTTCGCGGTGGGGCTCATCCTGCTCGCCCCGGCGTTCGCCCCGGACCGGGACCGCGCCAGGCAATCCGAGTGGGCCCCGGATCCCGACTGACAGCAGATGTTCTACTTAGGACATGCCGACTTGGGGATGGTTCGTGATCGCCGTGGCGATCGTCTACGTCGCGGTTCTGGTCTCGTCACGGTCCGCTCGTGGCGGCTCGCACACCCCACACGACCTGCATCCCGCATCGACCTGGCGACAACTCGACGACGCTGTCCGGGACGAGGTGAGCTGTCTGCTCGACCGGGGCAGGACGCTCGAGGCGATCAAGATTCTCGTCGCACGGGACGGGATCGGCGTGCGGCACGCGAAGGCCACGGTCGAGTACGGCCGGCTCCAGGCCCGGCCGGTCCCCGCCGGGATCCGCTCCTGCGGAGACACGGCGCCGATCGAGGGCAGGCTTCGCGACCTCAAGAGCGAGGGCAAGAACGTTGCGGCGATCACCCTGCTGCGGGACAGTACGGGAATGACACTTCGGGAAGCGAAGGACGCGGTGGATCAGCTGTGACTGTCGAAATAGACCCGGCGGGGATCTGGGATTCCGAGGCGATCGCCGACGTCGCCGCGGCAACGTTCCCGCTCGCGTGCCCGCCCGGGGCGACACAGGACGACATCGCCGCCTTCATCGACGACGTGCTGTCGGCCGAACGGTTCTCCGAGTACCTCACCGACCCGAACCGCACCGTCCTGAAGGTCACCCACGGCGGGGCGATCGTCGGCTACGCGATGCTGATCGACGGTGAACCCGCCGATCCGGACGTCGGCAGGGTCGTGACGCTGCGACCGACCACCGAGATCAGCAAGCTGTACGTGCTGCCCGGTAATCACGGGACCGGCGTCGCGTCCGCGCTGATGGACGCCATCGTCGAACGCGCCGTCGCCGCGGGGTTCGCCGGGCTGTGGCTCGGCGTCAATCAGGAGAATGTGCGCGCCCAGCGCTTCTACGCGAAGCACGGATTCACGCAGGTCGGAACGAAGACTTTCCTCGTCGGCACCCAGCTGCACCACGATTTCGTGATGCAGCGGGCGCTGTGACGAGCGGCGTCAGCTCGCGGCGACCTCGAAGCGCGACAGCGCCAGCAGGCGCGATGTGGCACGCAGGTACTTCTTCCGGTATCCACCGGCCAGCATCTCGGGAGTGAAGATCGCGTCGAGCTTGGCCCCTGCCACGGTGACCGGGATGCTCGCGTCGTACAGGCGGTCGGCGAGGACCACCAGGCGCAGCGCGACCGACTGGTCCTCGGCGGGGTGGACGCCGTCGAGGAACACGGCCGGGATGCCCTCGACCAGCTTGTTGTAGCGGGACGGGTGCAGCGTGCTGAGGTGCTTGCACAGCGCGTCGAAGTCGTCGAGTGTGGCGCCGGGGATGCTGTCGGCGCGCTCGGCGAGCTCCTCCGAGGAGATCGGGTCCGGGGCCGGCGGCAGGTCGCGGTGCCGGTAGTCGGGGCCGTCGACGCGGATCGTCTCGAAGATCGAGCCGAGCTTCTTGATCTCCCGCAGGAAGTCCTGTGCCGCGAATCGTCCTTCACCGAGCTGGCCGGGCAGGGTGTTCGACGTCGCCACGATGGACACGCCGCGCGCCGACAGTTCCGACAGCAGGCGGGACACCAGCATGGTGTCGCCCGGGTCGTCGAGTTCGAATTCGTCGATGCAGAGGACGCTGTGGTCGGACAGCTGCTCGACGGCCTTGTTGAAACCGAGGGCACCGACGACGTGCGTCAGCTCCACGAACGTGCCGAACGCCTTGGGCGACGGGACGCTGTGGAAGATCGAGGCCAGAAGGTGGGTCTTGCCGACGCCGAAGCCGCCGTCGAGGTAGAGACCGGCACCGGTGGCCTGCGTCTTCTTCCCGAACAGGCCGCGTCGTCCGCCGCTGCGGATCTTCACGACCTTCTTCGCGAACTCCTCGGCCGTCTGGACCGCGGCGGCCTGGCTGGGTTCTGCGGGATCGGGGATGTACGACGCGAAGCTCACCTCGTCGAACATGGCCGGGGGCACCATTTGAGCTACCAACTGATCAGCCGGTACCACGGGGCTGCGATCGACAAGACGTGCATGCATACAAGCAGGGTATCCACGTGTTGTGATCACCAACATGCACCGTGTACATATTGCGACATTTTTCACACCGGACAGTCCGCCCGCCCGGGAGGAGTCCAGTGAATCGACCGCGAACGCGCTGCGCGGCCTGTATGCCTACCCGAGGGAGACCCTGCGGCCCTGGGTCCGCGTCAACTTCGTGAGCAGCATCGACGGCGCCGTCTCCGTCGACGGCGTCAGCGGAGCGCTCGGCACACCCGCGGACAGGCTGGTCTTCGAAACCCTGCGGGAGTTGGCCGACGTCGTGCTGGTCGGGGCCGGAACCGTCAGGGCGGAGAACTACGGCGGGGCGCGCGTGGGCGCGGAGGGCAGGCGACGTCGGGTGGCGTCGGGGATGCCGGAGGTCCCGCCGATCGCCGTCGTGTCGGCACGCGCCCACCTCGACCCGCATTCGCGCCTGTTCACCGACACCGAGGTGGCCCCGATCGTCGTCACGTGCACGGACGCCGACCCGGCGCGGGTCCGGGCGCTCGCCGACGCGGGTGCGCGGATCGTGACGGCCGGCGAGGGGCAGGTCACCGGCGACGGGCTGATCGCCGCCCTCGAGGATCTCGGACTGCGCCGGGTGCTCTGCGAGGGCGGCCCGAGCCTGTTCGGGCAGCTGACCGCGGACGACGCCGTCGACGAGGTCTGCCTGACCACGGCGCCCGTGCTCGTCGGCGGGACCGCGGGTCGTGTCGCCACCTCGCCGGGTACCCGGGTCACCGCGATGACTCCCGCGCACATCCTCACCGACACCGACGGCACCGTCCTCACCAGGTGGGTGCGGCTGCCCCGCCCGTAGGGGAACCTGGCAGGGTGGTCGCCATGCGCAGATCGGTGTTGCTCGCAATGGTTCTCGTGGTGTGCAGCGCGTGCGGAGCCGGACCGTCCAACCGACCGCACGTGGCGGTCGAACGCGAGGGCGGCGGCAGCGAACCCACCGCGACCGAAACCGAGAACCCCGACGCTCCCCCACCCGTGTTGCAGACCCCGAAGAACGATCTGGCGTGGACCGACTGCACGCAGAGCACCCTCGGCACCCTGGGCCCGGGAACGACACCGCCCGCCGGGCTCGTCTTCGAATGCGGCTCGTACGAGTCGGCCGTCGACGAGAGCGGCACCCTGCCCGGCTCCTTCACGATGGGCGCGATGCGGGCGCGGCTCGCCGACACCCCGGACGGCGCGGCCCCACTGGTGCTCACGTCGGGATCGGACCGGTCGTCGACCGCGACGCTCGCAGCGCTGAGCACCGGCGGTCTGACGTCCCTGCTGTCGACGCGACCGGTGGTCGCGGTGGACCGCCGCGGCATCGCCTCCTCGCAGGAGATCGAATGCCTCACCCCGGAGCTCCGCAGCAGCCTGGCGGATCTCGGGCAGTTCGACCCGGGGACGGGTGACCAGGTCGACAAGGTGACCGCGCTGGGCCGCGACGCCACCATCGCATGCACCGACTACCTGCAGCCGCAGGAACTCGCGTTCGACAGCACCCACGCCGCCGACGACATCGAGGAGTTGCGCCGCACCTGGGACGTCGATGCGCTCGGGATCCTCGCCACCGGCAACGGCAGTGCCGTCGCGCTCAGCTACGCCGCCAAGTACCCGGATCGGGTCGGCCGGCTGGTCCTCGACTCCCCCGCCGTCACCACCGTGGATGCCGCGACCGCCACCGAGCAGCAGGTCGCGGGTCAGGAGGCGGCGTTCGACGCGTTCGCCCGCCAGTGCACCGCCCTGAACTGTTCCCTCGGCGCCGACCCCCGCGCCGCGATGGCCGACGCCGTCACCCGCGCCGCGAACGGCCAGATCCCTCGCGTCTCCGCGAACGCCCTCCTGACCGCGGTGTCCGGGTCGCTCGCCGCGGCGGGCGGCGACCAGCAGGGCCGCGTCCGCGCCCTGTCCGATGCGGTGTCCGCCGCCCTCGCCGGAAACACGGCGCCGATCCTCACGGCGGTCGCGCAGGCCGAGGCAGCCTACGAGAGCGACGGCCAATTCATCACCCGATGCACGGACGGTCAGCAGTGGCCCGCACCCGACCGGGTCCGCGAACTGCAGAAACTGTGGGGCGAGCGGTTCCCGCTCTTCGGTCCCAACGCCGCCGTCGGACTGCTCGCGTGCACTTCCTGGCCCGCGACCGCGCCGCCTGCCCTGCCCGGCGAGCTGACGCTGCCGGTCCTGGTGCTGAGCGGCACCGCCGACCCGGTCGTCGGGAACGCCGGGGTGGGGACGGTGACCGGGGCCGTGTCGAGCGTCGGCGCCGCGACGGCGACGCTGACGTGGCACGGCAGCGGTCACCCCGCCACCCATTCGGACTGCGCGCAGAAGTCGATCGTCACCTACGTCTCGGACGGCGTGCTGCCCCCGGACGGCAGCGCCTGCCCCGCCTAGCCGACGTGTTCCGCCCGACACCCACAGGGGGTGCGTGACCGCACGTCAGAGCTTCTCGGTGTACCGTGCCGTGGTGTTCCTTCGACAACTCGAACCGCGCACCGGGCGGACTGCCAACGAGGTAATCAACTTCGCGCTGTGGCCGATCGCCGTCATGACTGTGCTGCATCGAGTGGTCGTCAAGGCGGTCAACGGGTACATCACCGACGACTTCCGCCCGGTCTACAACGCTGCGCTGGCCTTCCTGAACGGGCGGCCCGTCTACACCGCCAACTTCAACTGGGTCGATCCGCATTACCTGTATCCGCCGTCCGGCACGCTGCTGATGGCGCCGATCGCGGTGATCGACCCCGAGAAGTCCCGGTGGTTGTTCATCATCGCCAACGCGATCGCCATCGTGATCGCGTTGTACCTGCTCCTGCGGCTGTTCGGGCTGGGACTGAACTCCATCGCCGCCCCGATCCTGCTGCTCGCCACGTTCTCGTCCGAGACCGTCACCAATACCCTCGTCTTCACCAACATCAACGGTCTGGTCCTGCTCGGCGAGATCGCGTTCCTCGTGTTGCTGATGAAGCGCAAGGACATGTGGTCCGGTGTCGCCATCGGGCTGACGTTCGCGGTCAAACCGATCCTCGCCCCACTCCTGCTGCTGCCTCTGGTGCGGGGACAGTGGAAGGTGTTCGTCACCGCGATCGGAATCCCGCTGATCCTCACCGCCGTGGCGTGGCCGCTGTCCGCGGACCCGATGGACTTCGTGCGCCACACGGTGCCGTACCTGATGGAGTCGCGCGACTACTTCAACAGCGCGATCGTCGGCAACGGCAAGTACTACGGTCTCCCCACCGCCATGATCTGGACCCTGCGCGGTGTCTTCACCGCCATCGTGCTCAGCTCTCTGTGGCTGCTCTACCGCTACTACCGCCACGACGAGCTGTTCTTCGTCGTCACCACGTCCGGGGTTCTGCTGACGGCGTCGTGGCTGCTCGGCTCGCTGGGCCAGATGTACTACTCGATGATGCTGTTCCCGCTCCTGATGTCCGTGGTGCTGAAGAATTCGGTGATGCGGAACTGGCCGGCGTGGCTGGCCGTGTACGGGTTCATGAGTTACGACAGCTGGCTGTCGAGCCGGTTCATCGAGGCCGGCCGGACCGCCGAGTACATGAAGACCACACTGGGGTGGAGTCTGATACTCCTCGTGATCTTCGGTGTGCTGACCGTCCGCTACGTCGCCGCACGGCGGGACGGGCGACTCGACCGGGGCATCGATCCGGCGTTCCTCGTCGAACCGGACGTGAAGACGCCCGAGGCCCCGCCGCGGGATCCGGAACCGGACGAGCAGCCGCAGGTCGAGTCGGCCGCCGCCAAGACGTAGGTCGCATCCCACGCCGGGCGTCACGGCCGGAATCGGCGAAACGTATTAGCGTGGAGCCATGAGTTCGCAGCAGCAGGATCCCACGCAGTCCGCCCCGAAGGTTGCTCTCTCCGACAGCGAGTGGCGCGAGAAACTGACTCCCGAGGAGTACGCGGTGCTGCGCCAGGCCGGTACCGAGCGCCCCTTCGTCGGCGAGTACACCGACACGAAGACGGAAGGCGTCTATCACTGCCGGGCCTGTGGCGCCGAGCTGTTCCGCAGCACGGAGAAGTTCGAATCGCACTGCGGGTGGCCGTCGTTCTTCGATCCGGCCGACTCGGACGCCGTCGTCCTCCGCGAGGACACGTCGCTGGGCATGCGCCGCGTCGAGGTGGTCTGCGGGACGTGCCACAGCCACCTGGGCCACGTCTTCGAGGGGGAGGGCTACCCCACCCCCACCGATCAGCGGTACTGCATCAATTCGATCTCGCTGACCCTGGAACCGACCGGCGAATGATCGTGGGCGGATCGAACGCCCGGATCGGCGGCAGCTCGTCCTCGTAGCGTTCGATCTCGACGAGCACGTGCTGACCCGTGCAGCCGTGGGCGAGTGACGACGTCCCCACGTCCGGGGTCAGCACGTTGGGGTTTCCGTGCACGCAGAGGGAATCCGGGTCGGTGGCGTCGAGCGGGTCGTACCAGGCTCCCGTCGACAGCTGGACCACACCGCGGCGGACGCCCTCGTCCACCACCACACCGGCGAGGCAGGCGCCGCGGTCGTTGAACACGCGGACGACGTCGCCGGCGGTGAGACCGCGGTCGGCGGCATCGTCCGGATGGATCCGCAGCGGTTCCCTGCCCCGGATCTTCGATTTCTGGCTGGTGCCGCCGTGGTCCAGTTGGCTGTGCAGGCGGGTGCGCGGCTGGTTGGCGATCAGATGCAGCGGGAACTGGCGTGCCCGCCTGCCTCCGAGCCATTCCTCGGGCTCGTACCAGCGTGGGTGTCCGGCGCAGTCGTCGTAGCCGAATCCGTCGATGTCGGCGGAGAAGATCTCGATCCGCCCACTCGGGGTGGCGAGCGGGAACTTCACCGGATCGGCACGGAAGTCGCCGAACAGGATCAGGTCGTCCTCGGTCCGCATCCGCACGTGACCCTGCATCCAGAAGTCGTCGAAACTCGGGGCGGTACCGCCGTCCGCGCGGACGAAGTCTCGCCACTGCCCGTACAGGTGCTCGAGCCACTGCTCGGACGAGCGCCCCTCGGTGAACGTCTCCCCGACACCCAGTTTCCGGGCGACGGCGGCGAACGTGTCGTAGTCGTCCTGCGCGTCGGCGTACGGCCCGACGGCGGCGTGCATGGCGACGAGCAGGGGGTCGTTGCGGGTGCAGCTGAGATCGGCCCGCTCGAGGGACGTGGTGGACGGGACGACGATGTCCGCGTGCCGGGCCATCGGCGTCCAGTAGGGGTCGTGGACCACGATCGTGTCGGGACGGGCCAGCGCCCGGCGCAGACGGGGAATGTCCTGATGGTGGTGGAAGGGGTTGCCGCCCGCCCAGTACAGCATCTTGATGTCCGGGTACGTCAGCCGCTGACCGTCGTAGTCGAACGGTGCGCCCGGGTTCAGGAGCATGTCCGAGATCGCGGCCACGGGGATGAAGTCGCGGACGGGGTTCAGCCCCTGGGGAAGCGTGGGCAGCGGGTACGGGACGGGGGCGAGCCCGGGCTCGTTCATGGAACCGTAGCCGTGGCCGAAACCCCCACCGGGAAGGCCGATCTGGCCCAGCATCGCAGCGAGGGTGACCCCCATCCACGGAGCCTGCTCGCCGTGCCGGACCCTCTGCAGCGACCAGGTGACGGTCACCATCGTCCTGCCCGACGCCATCCGCCGGGCCAGGGTGACCAGGTCCGCGGCGGCGATACCGGAGATCTGCTCGGCCCATGCGGGTGATTTGGGTACGCCGTCGGATCGCCCGAGCAGATAGTCCTCGAAGCGGTCGTAGCCGACGCAGTGGCTGCCCAGGAATGCCGTGTCGTGCAGGTCTTCGGTCGCGAGGACGAACGCGAGTGCGAGCATGATCGCGACATCGGTTCCGGGCACCGGGGCGTGGCGCTCGGCGGCGCCGTGCACGTCGTCGTGCAGCGGACTGAACGACACGACGGAGCCGCCGCGGCGCCGGAGCGCGTCGAGCGCGTCGCGCGTCGGGTGGTCGCTGGTCCCGCCGTGATTGACGCCGGTGTTCTTGAGGGGGACGCCACCGAAGCACACCATGAGATCGGTGTGCTCGGCGATGATCTTCCAGGACGTCGAGCGGGCGAACATCTTCCAGTGGGTGCCCACCACCCGGGGCATGACGACGCCCGTCGCGCCCAGCGAGTAGCTGTGCACCGACCGGGTGTAGCCACCGAGGGTGTTCAGGAACCGGTGGACCTGGCTCTGAGCGTGGTGGAACCGTCCCGCGCTGGCCCACCCGTACGAACCGCCGTAGATCGCACTGTTGCCGTGCGTGTCGACGACCCTGCGCAGTTCGTTCGCGAGCCGCTGGGTCAGCTCTTCCCAGTCGACCGACACGAATTCGTCGGACCCTCGGGAACTGCTGGGTCCCGGGCCGTTCTCGAGCCACCCGCGGCGCACCACCGGGCCGGTGATCCGCGCCTTGCTGCGGACCGACCCGGCGATGTTGCCCAGCACCGGTGACGGGTTCGCGTCACCGGTGTACGGGTGGGCGGCGACGACGTCGCCGTCGGCGACCTCGGCCTCGAACATGCCCCAGTGCGACATGTGCTGGTAGCGGGGCGCGGTGCGAGCCCCGTCGGCGTCATTCATCTGTGGTGCTTCAGATCACGGCAGAGCGGTGATCAGCTTCTCCACATCCACCCGCGGGCCGGTGAAGAACGGCACCTCCTCGCGGACGTGCAGGCGGGCCTCGGTGGCGCGCAGGTCGCGCATGAGGTCGACGATGCGGTACAGCTCGGGCGCCTCGAACGCGAGAATCCACTCGTAGTCGCCGAGCGCGAACGAGGGCACGGTGTTGGCGCGGACGTCCTTGTACGTGCGGGCCGCCATGCCGTGGTCGGCGAGCATCTTGCGCCGCTCGTCGTCGGGCAGCAGGTACCACTCGTAGGAGCGGACGAACGGGTACACGCAGATGTAGTTGCCCGGATCCTCACCGGCCAGGAACGCCGGAATGTGGCTCTTGTTGAACTCGGCGGGACGGTGGCACGCGACGTTGCTCCACACGGGCTTGCTCGCGCGGCCCAGTGCGGTGGTGCGGCGGAAGTCGGCGTAGGTGGCCTGGAGGGCTTCGATGCTCGCCGAGTGCGTCCAGATCATGAAGTCGGCGTCGGCACGCAGGCCGGCCACGTCGTAGAGCCCGCGCACCACGACACCCTTGTCGGCCTGACCTTCGAAGAAGATCCGCGCCTCCTTGATCACAGCTTCCCGGTCGTCCCCGAGTACACCGGGTTCCACCTGGAACACCGAGAACATGAGGTAGCGGATTTCAGAGTTCAATGCGTCGAAGTCGAGGCGTGCCATGGGTCTATCGTGCCACTCGCCCGGCGAGCCGTGCAGCCGCCGTCGTCGCAGCGGCCACACACGCGGGAACACCGACCCCGTGGAGCAGTGCCCCGGACACCTCGAGACCGTCCAGACCTGCGACTTCCTGCTCGATCACCGCCACCCGCTCGAGATGGCCGGGACCGTACTGCGGCAGGCCGCCGTGCCAGCGCTGGACATGCGCTGCGACGGGCTCCGCGGACACCCCGGTGACCGTCGCGAGGTCCCGCCGGGCCGCGGCGATCAGCTCGTCGTCGGGTGCGTCGACGACGGCGGCGTCGCCGAACCGTCCGAACGACGCCCGGACGAGAGTCACCTCCCGCTCGGCGAGGTGCGGCCACTTGCGGCTCGACAGGGTGAACGCTTTCGCGCCGAGCGCGGCGTCGGTGGCGACGAGGATCCCGGAGTTCTGCGGGAGGTCCACCCGGATCGGCAGGGCCAGAGCGACGACCGCCGAGGAGGCCAGCGGGATGTCGGCGGCGGCCGCCGTCGCGCGGGGGGCGATGCCGGTGAGCAGGTCGGCGAGTTGGGGGGCGGGCACGGCGAGCACGACCCCGTCGACGCGGCCCACCGGGTCGGCCGACCAGCCGTCGCCGTCCCGGCCCAGTGTCCGGATCCGTTCGTGCACGATTTCCGGCGACGCGGCCTCCGTCAGGGCGCGCAGCAGGACGCCGTAGCCGTCACGCAGCGCCCCGAACACCGGCCCGGGGGTCGGGGCGGGGAGGGCGTCCGCCACGGCCGCGGACAGGCTCGTGGCTCCGCGGTCGAGCGCCGCCGCGAGTGTGGGGAGCGCGGCGCGGACGCCGATGGTGTCCGCCAGACCCGAATAGACCCCTCCGAGAAGTGGATCCACCGACCGCTGGACCACCTGCGCGCCGAACCGGTCGCCGACCAGTGCACCGACGGCGATGTCCGCGCCCGGTGCCCAGTCGAGGGGCACCGTCCGCTCCCCCGCCACCCGCGCGAGTGTCCGGTCGTCGACGAGACCGCGCAGGCTGTTCCCGTCCGCGGGTATCCCCATGAGCGTGCCGGCCGGCAGGGGGTGCAGCGCGTCCTCGGACCAGATGAGCGGCCGCAGTCCCGCCGGATACACCAGTTGGTCGGCGAGGCCGAGTTCACCGAGCAGGGCGGGCAGTTCCGGGCGCCGCGCGATGAAGGCTTCCGCCCCGACGTCGACGGGTTCCCCCGCCAGGTCCACCGTGCGCAGCTTGCCCCCGAGCCGCTCCGCGCCGTCGGCGAGAATGATCCGGGCCTCGGCGCCGAGCCGTTGCCGCAGCCGGTACGCGGCAACGAGCCCCGAGATACCGCCGCCGACGACGAGAACGTTCGGCGACGACCCGGTCACAGTGAATGCACCAGCTCGACCAGCGCGGTCAGGGCGCCCGGGTCGGTGTCGGGCAGGACGCCGTGCCCGAGGTTGAAGATGTGTCCCGTGGCGCCGGCGGCGAGGGCGGCGTCGGCTTCCGCGGTGATCCGGCGGACCTGCTTCTCGACTGCCGCCGGTCCCGCGAACAGCACCGCGGGGTCGAGGTTGCCCTGGAGCGCCTTGCCCGGGCCGACCCGGCGCGCCGCCACGTCCAGGGGGATGCGCCAGTCGACGCCCACCACGTCGGCGCCCGCTTCGCCCATCGCGCCGAGCAGTTCACCGGTTCCGACGCCGAAGTGGATGCGCGGCACCTTCGCGTTCTCCACCTCGGCGAACACCCGCTCGGAGTGCGGCAGCACGAACTCCCGGTACTCGGCGAGGGACAGCGCCCCGGCCCAGGAGTCGAACAGCTGGATCGCGTCGACGCCGGCGCGCAGCTGGGTCTGCAGGAAGGTGATGGTCGTGTCGGCCAGGGAGCCGAGCAGCGCGTGCCATGTCCGGGGGTCGGAGTGCATCAGCGCCTTCGTGCGCTCGTGGTTGCGGCTCGGACCGCCCTCGACCAGGTACGACGCGAGGGTGAACGGGGCTCCGGCGAAGCCGATCAGCGGCGTCGAGCCGAGTTCCGCGGTGAGCAGCTGCACGGCCTGGGCGACGGCGCCGACTTCCTCGGGCACGAGGCGGGGCAGGGCGGCGACGTCGGCGATCGACCGGACCGGGTTCGCGACGACGGGACCGGTGCCTGCGACGATGTCGAGATCGATGCCGGCGGCCTTGAGCGGCACCACGATGTCGGAGAACAGGATCGCGGCGTCGACGCCGTGCCTGCGCACGGGCTGCATGGTGATCTCGCAGACGAGTGCCGGATCGAAGCACGACTCGAGCATGCCGATCCCCGACCGGATCTTGCGGTACTCGGGAAGCGAGCGGCCCGCCTGCCGCATGAACCACACCGGGCGGCGGCCGGGGGTACGGCCTTCCGCGGCCGCCAGGAGGGGGGCGTCGGGGAGCACCCGCCTCGACGTGTACGTCGCCCGTTCGCTCATGCCTGCATTGGTGCTTTCCAACCCGCTCATCGGTCCTCGCGCTCTCTGCCTGCTCGAATTTCGGCAGCTCTCATGCTGCCATGCCGGGACTCCGCCGCCGATCGGCCCTGCTCGGCGCGCCTCCGACGAGATGTGCAGGTCCGGGTCTAACGTCCCGAGCTGTGACGACTTCGGGATCGCCCGCCGAACCGGCCGAGTTCCGCGCCGCCGTCGAAGCGATGAATTCCGCGCAGGTTCGCGCGGACATCGAGCTGGGCCCCATCCGGCCCCCGCAACGGCTCGCGCCGTACAGCTACGCCGTCGGCGCAGAGGTCGTGCACGAGGACACCGGGGTCGTCGCCGAACAGAGCGAGGGTGACGCGTTCGGCAGATTGATCCTCCTGTTCGACCCCGAGGGCGACGAGGCGTGGAACGGCACGATGCGGCTGGTCGCCTACATTCAGGCCGATCTCGACGCCGCCGTGGCGTCCGACCCCCTTCTTCCCGAGGTGGCGTGGAGCTGGCTCGTCGACGCCCTCGAGTCGCGCCACGAACCCCTCAACGCGCTCGGCGGGACGGTGACCGCGACGACGTCGGTGCGTTACGGCGACATCGCCGGTCCCCCGCATGCGCATCAGCTGGAACTGCGCGCGTCGTGGACGGCGACGTCGGTCGAACTGGCCACGCACGTCGAGGCGTTCTGCGAGGTACTGGCGTACGCGGCCGGTCTGCCGCCCGCAGGGGTGTCGCAGTTGCGGACGCTCGGCGGCAAGTAGTCAGGCCGATTCGGTGCCCGCCGCGGGCACGTCGGTGGTGGCGCTGCGCGACCATTCCAGGAATCGCCCGACGGCCTGCGTGACGGAGATGCTGCGGATCGAGGGGAACACGTCGAACGCGTGCTGCGCGCCCTTCAGTTCCGCGTAGACGACGGGGTTGTCGGACACCTGCCGGAGTTCGTCGACGAATATCCGCGCCTCGGCGACGGGGATCAGCGAATCGCTCGTGCCGTGGATCACGAAGAACGGCGGTGCGTCCGCCCGGAGGTGCGCGAGCGGCGACGCGGCCCGGTAGTCGTCGGGGAACTTGGCCTGCTTGCCGAGCACCATCGGCATCAACCCGGAGTGCACGCGCTGGAGGACGGCCTTGATTCCGGTGTCGCCGGCGATGTCGTAGACGCCGTAGTACGGGACACACGCCTGGACCGACGTGTCGACGTCCTCGAACCCCGGCTGCAGGTGGCTGTCGTTCGCGGTGAGTCCCACCATGGCGGCGAGGTGGCCACCCGCCGAACCACCTGTGACGGCGATGAAGTCGGGGTTGCCGCCGTACTCCTCGACGTGCTCCCGGAGCCAGGCCAGGGCCTGCTTGATCGCGATCAGGTGTTCCGGCCACTTCGCCTTCGGTGACAGCGGGTAGTTGACCGCCGCACACACCCACCCCCGCGAGGCCATCTCGAGCATGAGCGGCAGACCTTGTTGATCCTTGTTCCCGATCACCCACCCCCCGCCGTGAATCTGCAGGAGCACCGGACTCTTCGACGGCAGATCCTGCCGGTGGTAGATGTCGAGGCGGGCCCGGCGCCCGCCCGGCCCGTACGCCAGGTTTCGGACCCGGGTGACCGCCTTGTTCCGCATCCAGAACGGGTTGAGGAGTTGCCGCCACACGGGTCGTCCGGGGTGTTCGATGGCCCTGTCGCGGTCGGTGTAGTTCTCGCCGAGCGTCTCGACGAGAGCGGATTCGGCTTCCGCTCCGGCGCCCCGGCCGGTGGCGATCACGGCGGCGAGCCCGGCGGCGGACGCGGCGGCCAGCGCGAGGCCGACACGGTCACCTCGGGTGCGCGTTCCGTGACGCGCGGCGTGCTGGGCGGCGTCGGCCGCGGTCACGGCGAGGAGGTGCGGCGCGAGTTCGGTGGTGAGCCACCCCGAGAAGAAGGCGACCACCGATGTGGGCGCACCGGGCAGGGGACGCAGGGCGTTGGCGGCGAGTGCCGCGCCGACGGCCTGCCGGAGAACGAAACCTCGGGTCATACCCCAACCGTAGAACATGTTCTAATCAATCGGTTGACCGGCGTGCCGGCGGGCGCCGGATCGAGAACGACACGGGACGGCATCTCGAAGGGTCGGACACTGCTCCGACCTCACAGTTCCGCGATTCGATGGACCAACTTCTAGAACGTGTTCTAGTATCGGACCATGCAGCGACTCAGCGGTCTCGACGCGTCCTTCCTCTACCTCGAAACGTCGACGCAACTCCTCCACGTCTGCGGAGTCATCGTTCTCGACGTGTCGACGGTTCCGGGTGGCTACACGTTCGCCCAGCTCAAGGCGGAGCTCGGCGCGCGCACCGAAGCGATTCCCTCGTTCCGGCGCAAGCTGCAGGACTCGAAGTTCAACCTCGACCACCCCGTGTGGGTCGAGGACACCGACTTCGACATCGACCGGCACTGCCATCGCGTCGCACTCCCCGCCCCCGGCGGCCGCGACGAACTGGCCGAGCTGTGCGGCGACATCGCGGGCATTCCCCTCGACCGCGCCCGGCCGCTGTGGGAGATGTGGGTGATCGAAGGCCTCGAGGACGGTTCCGTCGCCGTGATGTCGAAGATGCACCACGCCGGGGTCGACGGCATCACCGGCGCCAACATGATGGCGCAGCTGTGCGGCCTGGAAGCGGACGCACCACGACCCGGCCCCGACGACTCCGCCGAGAGCGCGGGGCAGGCGAGCACACTCGACATCGCCGTGGGCGGGCTGCTCGCGGTCGCGTCCCGGCCGGCGAAACTGCTGAGAATCGTCCCGCAGAGCCTGACTCTGCTCCCCCGCTGGATCGGCCGGGCCCGGCGCGGCGAGGCGATGCCCGCACCGTTCACCGCGCCGCGCACGTCCCTGAACGGCACGTTGACCAGTCACCGCAACCTCGCGTTCACCCAGCTCGACCTCGACAAGGTCAAGACCGTCAAGGACGCGTTCGACGTCAAGGTCAACGATGTGGTGCTCGCGCTGTGCTCGGGCGCACTGCGGAAATACCTGCAGAACCGCCGGGAGCTGCCCGACAAGTCGCTGGTCGCCATCGTCCCGGTCTCGGTCCACGGAAAGTCGGACCGGCCGGGCACCAACCAGGTGTCCGGCATGTTCACCCAACTCGGCACCCAGATCGAGGACCCGGCCGAACGCCTGCTCGCGATCGGCGAGCACAACTCGACGTCGAAGGAACACAACGAGACCCTCGGCGCGAGCCTGCTGCAGGACTGGTCCCAGTTCGCCGGCCAGGCCGTGTTCGGCACCGCCATGCGCCTCTACTCGACCCTCGGCCTGGCGGAACGGCATCCGGTGGTCCACAACCTGGTGATCTCCAACGTGCCCGGACCGTCCGTCCCGCTGTATTTCCTGGGCGCTCTGATCAAGGCGATGTATCCGCTGGGCCCGATCTTCCACGGCGCCGGGCTCAACGTGACGGTGATGTCGCTGAACGGTCAGCTCGACGTCGGCCTGATGAGCTGCCCGGAACTCGCACCCCACCTCTGGGACCTCGTCGACGCGTTTCCCGCAGCGTTGGACGAGCTCGTCGAGGCAGCGGAGAACCGGTCGTGAACCCGCCGGTGCGCTGCGGGAATCCCGAAGCGACGTAGAGTCAGCTGTCATGTCCGAAGTCACCGACGACGCCTCGTCACCCGTCCCCGCCGAAGAGCCCGGCCGGCAGATCGTTCCCCTGCTCGCACCCCGGGACGGCGTGCCCGATGTCGTGACCACGGCGGAGGGCGTCGCGAAGGCCGCGGCCGCGCTGAGTGAGGGCACCGGGCCGCTGGCTGTCGACGCCGAGCGGGCGTCCGGCTTCCGCTATTCGGCGCGGGCGTATCTCGTGCAGCTGCGCCGGGAGGGTGCGGGAACGGTGCTCCTCGACCCGATCCCCGCCGCCGCCGATCTCGCCCCGCTGGCGGAGGTGATCAACCCGCTGGAGTGGATCCTGCACTCCGCCGACCAGGATCTGCCGGGGCTCGCGGAGATCGGCCTGGCGCCGGCGACACTGTTCGACACCGAACTCGCGGGGCGCCTCGCCGGGTTCGAACGGGTCGGTCTCGCCGCGATCGTCGAGCGGACGCTGGGTCTCGAACTCCGGAAGGGCCACGGCGCCGCCGACTGGTCGAAGCGGCCGCTGCCCGACTCCTGGCTGAACTATGCGGCCCTCGACGTCGAGGTTCTCGTCGAGTTGCGGAACGTGATGGCCGCGGAACTCGACGAGCAGGGCAAGAGTGATTGGGCCGCACAGGAATTCGAGCACATCCGGCTCGCGGGGCCACCGAAACCCAAGGCCGACCGCTGGCGGCGGACGTCGCACATCACGTCACTGAAGACGCAACGGCAACTGGCCGGCGCACGCTCCCTGTGGCAGGCCCGCGAGGACCTCGCCCGCAAACGCGACGTCTCCCCCAGCCGGGTCCTTCCGGATTCGGCGATCATCGACGCCGCGACGAAGGACCCCCGCAGCATCGAGGCACTCCGGGCGCTGCCCGTGTTCGGCGGTCCCCGCCAGCGGCGGCACTCCCGGATCTGGCTGCAGGCGCTCGAGGACGCCCGGGCACTGCCGGACTCCGAACTTCCTCCGAAGACCCCGCCGTTCACGGGACCGCCGCCCGCGAGCCGGTGGGCGCGGCACGACCCCGACGCCGCCGAGCGGCTGACGGCGGCCCGCGCCGCACTGGCCGCCCTCGGCGCGGACGTGTCGGTGCCGGTGGAGAACCTGGTGACCCCGGAACTCGTCCGCAGGTTGTGCTGGGACTGGACGACGCCCGCGGACGGCGAGGTCGAGGCGGCAATCGACCGGGTGCTCGATGCGGGTGGAGCGCGCCCCTGGCAGCGGATGCTGACCGTGCCCGTGCTGGCGAGCGCATTGCTCTCCGCCGCCGAGCGGAAGGGTTCCGGCGGCGACTGATCGACTGCACCGACACGCGGGGTGAGCGCGTGAATTCCCGATGAGGTACCCGTTAAGTTACCCGCGAGTAACGGTAGGGGTACGCTGGTCTGGAGGCCGGACGCCTGGCCGTGATCCGGAACCAAACTGCTCCATCAGGAGGAATTCGCGTGGCTCCATCCACCACAACTCAACGCAACGTCGTGTTCGTCGACGGCATCCGCACTCCGTTCGGCAAGGCCGGCCCCAAAGGCATCTACGCGGAGACCCGCGCGGACGACCTCGTCGTCAAGACCATCCGCGAGCTGCTTCGCCGTAATCCGCAGCTCGACCCCGCGCGCATCGACGAGGTCGCCATCGCCGCGACC
>NZ_UAUI01000016.1:0-82500 GCF_900455735.1 Rhodococcus wratislaviensis
GGACGGCGTCGGAGCCGCGGCTGCCGCGGATGCTCTCGCGGCGTACCCAGCCGGCTTTTTCCATCTTGGTGACGACGTGGGACAGCCGGGACAGTGACGCGTTGGCGCGCTGGGCGAGCAGGGACAGTTGCAGGCGCCGGTTCGCTTCGCCGGACAGTGAGGCGAGGACGAAGTACTCGAAGTGGGTGAGTGCGGAGTCGCGTTGGAGCTGGGTGTCGAGTGCGGCGGGGAGCCGGGTGACCAGGGCGATGAGGGTGAGCCAGGCCTCCTGCTGCTCTGCGTCGAGCCATCGGGTGCCGGGCTCGGCCGACTTGCCTTCGTCGTTACCACTCATCAGTGGTGTCCTCCATCCGTACGTCGATCCACGCGTGCAGCGTGTCCAACATAGTTAGCACGTCGCGGACCGGATCGTGTCCGGGGATTAGTTGCCGCGCCCCCGGGTTGACTCCTATAGTAACTTGAAGGTTCAACATTGAGAGTTCAATGCTGGATCTCGATCCGAAGGAGTCGCGATGACCGCCACCATGCCCGCACTGTTCCTCAGCCATGGTGCGCCTCCGCTGGTCGACAGTGAACTGTGGGTCGCGCAGCTGGCGAAGTGGGCGGGCGACCTGCCGCGGCCGAAGGCCATCCTGATGGTGTCGGCACACTGGGAATCCGCGCCGCTCACGATCGGATCCACCACCACCGGCACGCCCCTGGTCTACGACTTCGGGGGCTTCCCCGAACGCTTCTACCGGACCACGTACGAGTCGCCCGGCGCCCCCGGACTCGCGGCGCAGGTCGCGGCCCTGATGCCGGACGACGAGACCGTGTCGCATCAGCCGCACCGCGGCCTCGACCACGGCGCCTACGTGCCGTTGACGGTCATGTACCCCGACGCCGACATCCCGGTCCTCCAGATCTCGCTGCCCACGCTCGACCCGCAGCGACTGCTGCACCTCGGTGAGCGGCTGCGTCCCCTGCGCGAGCAGGGTGTGCTGATCGTCGGTTCCGGATTCACCACCCACGGGCTGCCGTTCCTGCGCGACCCGTCACCCGACGCGAAGGCACCCGGCTGGTCGTCGGAGTTCGACGCCTGGGCGGACGAGCGGCTCGCCGCGGGCGACGTCGATTCGCTCGTCGACTTCCGCTCGCTCGCGCCGGGCATGCCGTACGCCCACCCGACGATCGAGCACTTCGCGCCGCTGTTCGTCACGCTGGGCGCCTCGAGCGATCCCGAGCAGATTCCCCGGCAGGTGATCGACGGTTTCTGGATGGGGCTGGCCAAACGGTCGATTCAGGTGGACTGACGCGTCCGGAGGAAGGCGAGCGCCTGATCGCCGTGCGTGTTGGCGCGGAACTCGCTCGAGATGACCTCGAGCACGGTGCGGTCGGTGTCGATGACGAACGTCGACCGCTTGACGGGGGCGAGCTTGCCGAGCAGTCCGCGGCGGACCCCGAACTTCTCCGCGACGGCTCCGTCGGTGTCCGACAGCAGCGGGTAGTCGAACGACTGCGCCTGCGCGAATGACGCCTGCTTCTCCACCGCGTCGGTGCTGATCCCGGCGCGGGACGCGCCCACCGCGGAGAACTCGATGCCGAGGTCACGGAAATGGCAGGCCTCGGCGGTGCAGACCGGCGTCGACGCCGCAGGGTAGAAGAACAGCACCAGAGGGCCGTCCTCGAGGAGGCTCGACAGCGATCGCGCGATGCCGTCCTGATCGGGCAGGGTGAATTCCGGTGCGAGCTGACCTGGCTTCATGAGAGCCGAGGCTACCCGCGCACGCAGACACGACGAGTGCGCCTGGGATGATGGTCGGCATGCACGGCGAGCCCACCACGATTTCCGCACCCGAGTCCGCCGCAACCCCGGCCGACGGCGGGTCCGACTCGACCACCACGCGCGAGCAGTTCCACGCTCTCGCCGCCGAACACCGGGTGGTCCCGGTGACGCGCAAGGTGCTGGCTGACGCGGAAACTCCGCTGTCGGCGTACACCAAGCTGGCGGCGAACCGGCCGGGGACCTTCCTGCTCGAGTCGGCGGAGAACGGCCGATCGTGGTCGCGATGGTCGTTCATCGGCGCGGGCAGCCCCGCCGCGCTCACCGTCGTCGACGGTGAGGCCGCGTGGTACGGCAACGTCCCCGCGGGTGTCCCGTCCGGCGGCGATCCGATCGCGGCCCTCGGCCAGACGCTGGAACTGCTCCGCACCGAGCGGCTGCCCGACCTGCCGCCGCTGACCGGCGGCATGGTCGGCTTCCTCGGATACGACGCGGTGCGCCGGATCGAGCGGATCGGCGAGCACGCCACCGACGATCTGCAGATCCCCGAGATGGTCATGTTGCTGGCGACGGACCTCGCTGCCGTCGACCACCACGAGGGCGCCATCACGCTGATCGCCAACGCCGTGAACTGGGACGGCACCGACGAACGCGTCGACGAAGCCTACGACTCCGCGGTCGAGCGGCTGGACCGGATGACGCACGCCCTGTCGGCCCCGGCGTCGTCCACCGTGTCCACGTTCGCGAAGCCCGCCCCCGACTACCGGCGTCAGCGCACCACCGAAGGTTTCGGCGCCGACGTGCAGAAGCTCGTGGGAGACATCGAGGCGGGCGAGGCGTTCCAGGTCGTGCTGTCGCAGCGCTTCGAGATCGACTGCACGGCGGACCCGATCGACGTCTACCGGATGCTGCGCGCCTCCAATCCCAGCCCGTACATGTACCTGCTCAACGTGCCGAACGGCGACGGCGAGACCGCGTTCTCGATCGTCGGTTCGAGCCCGGAGGCCCTGGTGACCGTGTCGGAAGGCGTCGCCACCACGCACCCGATCGCGGGAACCCGGTGGCGAGGGCACACCGAGGAGGAGGACATCCTGCTCGAGAAGGACCTGCTCGCCGACGAGAAGGAGAACGCGGAGCACCTGATGCTCGTGGATCTGGGCCGCAACGACCTCGGGCGCGTGTGCGAACCGGGCACCGTGAAGGTTCACGACTACCGCCACATCGAGCGGTACAGCCACGTGATGCATCTCGTCTCCACCGTCACCGGTCACCTCGCGGACGGCAAGCAGGCCCTGGACGCCGTCACCGCGTGCTTCCCGGCGGGCACCCTGTCGGGCGCGCCGAAGGTCCGGGCGATGCAGCTGATCGAGGAACTCGAGCCCACGCGCCGGGGCATCTACGGCGGCATCATCGGGTACCTCGACTTCGCCGGCGACGCCGACACGGCCATCGCGATCCGGACGGCGCTGATCAAGGACGGCATCGGGTACGTCCAGGCGGGTGCGGGCGTCGTCGCCGACTCGAACCCCGAATACGAGGACACCGAGGCGCGGAACAAGGCGATGGCGGTGCTCAGCGCGATCGCGGCGGCACACACGCTGAAGACCCTGGGAGGCGACACGCAGTGAGTGACGCGTCGGAGACGGCCCGGGAACCCGGGCGGGCGGGACGTCGCCGGTCGATGATCTCGGTGCTGCTGCTCGCCGTCGCCGCGCTGTGCCTGTGGGGTGCCTCCCGGATGACGTGGGTGGAGGTCACCTCCTCCGACGGGCTCGGCGAGGAGCGCACGTCCGCGCTCGTCGGCGGCACGTGGGCCGCGGCGCTCACGCCGCTGGCGCTGACCCTGGTCGCCGCGATCGCCGCGTCGTTCGCCGTGAAGGGCTGGGCGCTGCAGGTGCTCGGTGTGCTCGTCGCGGTCGTGGCCGTCGCGGCCGCGGTCCCCGCCGTGGGGTTGATCGTGTCCGGCGCCTCCGACGACGAGGCGGGCCGGCTGGCCGAGTTGCCGGGCCGCGCCGAGGTCCAGTCGGTGTCCGTGCACGTCGGCCCCGCCGTTCTCGCGCTGGTGGGCGCGTTGGCGGCGCTCGCCGCCGCGGTGGAACTCGTCCGCCGTCCGCGCGTGCGGGCCGGGCTCTCCTCCAAGTACGACAGCCCCGGTGCGCGACGTGATGCGGCGAAGAAGACCGGCGCCGATTCGGCCGAGGGTCCCGTCACCCAGCGCATGCTCTGGGACGCCCTGGACGCCGGGGAGGACCCGACGGTGGAAGACAAGAAAGCCGAACCTGTCGACCAAGTTGACGGACCGGACAAAGACCCGGGGACCCGAACGTAAACAGAATCAGAGTGCCATCTAGGCTGACTTCACCCCTGATGATGTTCCTCACATCGGGTTTCTGCCCAGAAAGGACTCGGGCCACGATGACCGTTCTCGACTCGATTCTCGACGGGGTGCGCGCCGACGTCGCCGCCCGCGAAGCCGTCCTTGACTTCGCCGCAGTCAAGGCTGCCGCCGCCGCCGCACCGCCGGCCCTCGATGCCGCGGCCGCCCTGCTCGAGCCGGGCATCGGAGTCATCGCCGAGGTCAAGCGCGCGAGCCCCTCGAAGGGCGCGCTCGCCGACATCACCGACCCCGCCGAGTTGGCCGCCGCGTACCAGGCCGGTGGGGCCCGCGTGATCAGCGTGCTCACCGAGGAGCGGCGGTTCCAGGGGTCCCTCGCGGACCTCGACGCCGTCCGCCGCGCGGTGAGCATCCCGATCCTCCGCAAGGACTTCATCGTCGGGCCGTATCAGATCCACGAGGCCCGCGCGCACGGCGCCGACGTCGTGCTGCTCATCGTCGCCGCCCTCGAACAGGACGCGCTCGCGTCGCTGATCGACCGCACGGAGTCGCTGGGCATGACGGCCCTCGTCGAGGTCCACACCGAGGAAGAGGCCAACCGGGCGCTCGAGGCGGGCGCCAAGGTGATCGGTGTCAACGCCCGCAACCTCAAGACGCTCGAGGTCGACAAGAACACGTTCGGCGAGATCGCTCCCGGGCTGCCCACCGAGATCATCAAGATCGCCGAGTCCGGTGTGCGCGGCACGGCCGACCTGCTGGCCTACGCCGGTGCGGGAGCCGACGCGGTGCTGGTCGGCGAAGGCCTCGTCACCAGCGGGGATCCGCGCAAGGCGGTCGCCGATCTGGTCAACGCCGGGGCTCACCCGTCCTGCCCCAAGCCGTCACGCTGACGCTGCGTCGGCGGATCTGACCCGGACGGCGGCGGAACCCGGCGTTGGGGCAGACTGGTCCTGTGACTTCACGTAATCAGGAAACCGTCTTCAAGGGTGGCAATCTGCCGACTGCCAGCGCCGGAATCGCCGAGCGCACGACGCACGACCCCGACGCCGGAGGACACTTCGGCGTGTACGGCGGACGGCACGTGCCCGAGGCCCTGATGGCAGTGATCGAGGAGGTCACCGCCGAGTACGAGAAGGCCCGCGCCGACGACGCGTTCCTGAACGAACTCGATCGTCTCCAGCGCGACTACACCGGCCGTCCGTCCCCGATCTTCGAGGCGAAACGGATGAGCGAGTTCGCCGGTGGGGCGCGGCTCATCCTCAAGCGCGAAGACCTCAACCACACCGGCTCGCACAAGATCAACAATGTGCTCGGTCAGGTGCTGCTCGCCAAGCGCATGGGCAAGACCCGCATCATCGCGGAGACCGGCGCCGGCCAGCACGGTGTGGCGACCGCGACCGCCTGTGCGCTCCTCGGCCTCGAATGCGTCATCTACATGGGTGCCGTCGACACCGAGCGGCAGGCGCTGAACGTCGCCCGCATGCGGTTGCTGGGTTCCTCGGTGGTGTCGGTCGAGTCGGGGTCGAGGACCCTGAAGGACGCCATCAACGAGGCGCTGCGCGACTGGGTCACCAACGCCCACAACACGTACTACTGCTTCGGCACCGCTGCCGGGCCGCACCCGTTCCCGACCATCGTCCGCGACTTCCAGCGCGTCGTCGGTCTGGAGGCGCGCGCCCAGGTGCAGGCGCTGACGGGTCGCCTGCCCGACGCGGTGACGGCGTGCGTCGGCGGCGGTTCCAACGCCATCGGCATCTTCCACGCGTTCCTCGACGACCCGGCCGTGCGTCTGGTCGGCTACGAGGCCGCCGGTGACGGCGTCGAGACCGGGCGGCACGCCGCCACGTTCGCGGCGGGCACCCCGGGCGCGTTCCAGGGCGCGTACTCGTACCTGCTGCAGGACGAGGACGGCCAGACCATCGAGTCGCACTCGATCTCCGCGGGCCTCGACTACCCCGGTGTCGGACCGGAGCACGCACTCCTCAAGGACATCGGCCGCGCCACCTACGAGCCGGTCACCGACACGGAGGCGATGGACGCGCTGCGTCTGCTGTCCGAGCGGGAGGGCATCATCCCGGCCATCGAGTCCGCCCACGCCGTCGCCGGGTCGCTGCGACTGGGCCGCGAACTGGGGGAGGGCGCGATCATCGTCATCAGCCTGTCCGGGCGCGGCGACAAGGACATGGACACCGCCGCCAAGTGGTTCGGACTGTTCGATCCCGACGACTCGACCGAGACCACCACGACTGACAAGGAAGGTTCGGCCAAGTGAGCGAACGACTCTCGCGCCTCGCCCCGACGTTCGCGCAGTGCCGCGAGGAGAAGCGCGCCGCGCTCGTCGGGTACCTCCCCGCCGGTTTCCCGACCGTGCAGGAGTCCATCGACGTGTTCAAGGCGATGGTCGAATCCGGTTGCGACATCGTCGAGGTCGGCATCGCCTACTCCGACCCGGTGATGGACGGACCCACCATCCAGGCGGCGGCCGAGACGGCGCTGCGGAACGGTGTCCGGGTGCGTGACGTGTTCACCGTCGTCGAGGCGATCGCCTCCGTCGGCGGCAAGGCCGTCGTGATGACCTACTGGAATCCGGTCCTGCAGTACGGGGTCGACAAGTTCTCCCGCGACCTGGCGAGCGCGGGCGGCCTCGGGCTGATCACGCCCAACCTCATCCCCGAGGAGGCCGGCGAGTGGATCGCCGCGTCGAAGGAACACGACCTCGACCGGATCTTCCTCGTGGCGCCGTCGTCGACCGAGGAACGCCTCGCGATGACACTCGACGCCAGCAGCGGCTTCGTGTACGCCGCGTCCACGATGGGTGTCACCGGCGCCCGTGACGCGGTGTCGTCGATGGCACCCGAGCTGACGGCCCGCATCCGCGCCCACTCGGACATTCCGGTGGGTGTCGGACTGGGTGTCCGCTCCGGCGCGCAGGCCGCCGAGATCGCCGCGTACGCCGATGCGGTCATCGTCGGATCCGCGCTGGTCACGGCCGCGGAGAGCGGTCTGGACGCCGTGCGCTCGCTCACGAAGGAACTCGCCGAGGGCGTTCGCTCCGCTACCGTGGCGTCGTGACTTCCACTGTGGACGTACTGGCCTACATTCCGAGTCCGCCCCAAGGTGTCTGGTATGTCGGACCGGTGGCCCTGCGCGCGTACGCGCTGTTCATCATCGTCGGGATCGTCGTCGCGATCGTGTGGGGTGACCGTCGCTGGGTCGCCCGCGGCGGCGAGAAGGGCACGGTCCTCGACATCGCCATCTGGGCGGTGCCGTTCGGCCTGATCGGCGGCCGTCTCTACCACGTGATGACCGACTGGCCGACGTACTTCGGGGAAGGCGGCGACCCCGTCGACGCCCTGAAGGTGTGGCAGGGCGGCCTCGGCATCTGGGGCGCCGTGGCGCTCGGCGGCGTCGGAGCCTGGATCGGTTGTCGTCGCCGCGGCATCCCGCTGCCTGCGCTCGGCGACGCGGTCGCGCCCGCGATCCTGCTGGCGCAGGCGATCGGCCGGCTCGGAAACTACTTCAACCAGGAACTCTACGGTCGCGAGACCGACGTGCCGTGGGGGCTCGAGATCTTCGAGCGGCGCAACGACCTGGGCCAGGTGTCACCGCAGCTGATCGACGGGGTGTCCACCGGCGAGGTCGCGTTCGTGGTGCATCCGACGTTCCTGTACGAGGCGCTGTGGAACGTGCTGATCGTCCTCCTGCTCGTGTGGGTCGATCGCCGCTTCCGCATCGGTCACGGCCGACTCTTCGCCCTGTACGTGGCCGGTTACTGCGCCGGCCGCTTCTGGATCGAACTGATGCGCAGCGATCACGCGAGCCTCATCGCCGGTGTCCGCGTGAACTCGTTCACGTCCGCCCTGGTGTTCGTCGCGGCCCTGGTGTACTTCTTCGCCGCGACGAAGGGCCGTGAGGACCCGGCCGAATTGCGGCCTGCAGACGGCGAACCGGTCGACAGCGAGACCACGGAGAAGGAGCCCGAGAAGAACGTCGAGGACGGGAACGAGGGCAAGGACGAGGGCGCGTCCGCGTCGGAGCCGGTATCGGACGACAAGGCCGCGAGTACTGCGAGTGCCGGCGGCGAGGCGGGCACGAAGCCCATCGACAGCAAGAAGGATGACGCGAATGACTGAACCGGGGAAAGCATCCGACGATTCCGGCAAGGGTGCATCCGAGGACGCACACAAGGTCGATCTGGGGAAGAGCAGCGACGGCACCGAGAACAGCACCGAGTCGAGCCCGCCGCCCGAGTTCGGCTCACCCTTCGATTACGACGCCACCGCCGAGGCCTCGCTGTCCCAGCCGCCGGCCACGTCGGACGCGACGCCATCACCGGGTTCGTCCGGCACCGGACCGGGCTGGGACACCTACTCCGGTGTCGGTAACGGCCCGGGCTGGGGGTCGACGCCCATCTACCCGTCGCCGAGTGGAACCGAGCCGACGGCCCCGCTCCCGAACGTCGGCGAGCCGACCGCGCCCTACACCGGCTACGAGAAGCCCCAGCAGCAACCGGACGGTCCCACCTACGGCGCACCCGACCCCAACTACGGCGCGCAGTACGGGGCGGCTCCGCAGTCGCCGCAGGACTACCAGCAGCCCGGGTATCAGCAGCAGGGGTACGGGCAGCAGCAGGGGTACCCCCAGCAGGGGTTCCCGCCGCCCGGATACGCCCCCGCCGGCTACAACGCGTACGCCGATCCGTCGGCGCCGTTCGGCAGGCATCCGCTGACGGGTGAGCCGTACTCGGACAAGTCCAAGCTGACCGCAGGCCTGCTGCAGATCTTCCTCGGCGGTTTCGGAGTCGGGCGGTTCTACCTGAACCAGCCCGGCATCGCCGTGGCTCAGATCGCCGTCACGTGGCTCACCTGTGGAATCGGGGGAATCTGGCCGCTGGTCGACGGCATCATGATGCTGACCGGGAGCGTGAAGGACAAGTACGGACGACCCCTGCGGGAGCAGTGACGATCCCCGACCGAACTGTGGCCCGTGTTGCTGATGCGACACGGGCC
Organism: Rhodococcus wratislaviensis; assembly: GCF_900455735.1. Classification (GTDB taxonomy): domain Bacteria; phylum Actinomycetota; class Actinomycetes; order Mycobacteriales; family Mycobacteriaceae; genus Rhodococcus_F; species Rhodococcus_F wratislaviensis. The sequence goes on from NZ_UAUI01000016.1 coordinate 9,107, forward strand.
ACAGTGCTTTCCGGGGCCGGATTCGGCATATCTCGCGGGGTATCGGTCCTGGTAAGCTGAGCGCGCCGGGTGTACGTCCGGTAACAACCTTCACGGGCCGAAGCTGTCCCGGTAGACCCCCGAAAAGCAGTTAGCGCCCGTCGTGGCGACCCCGCTAGCGGAGGCCGCCGACAGCACGTGCGGAGCGCACACACTGGTGGTCTTCCTGGCCGATGTGGAGGTATATCGGTGCTGTTCTCTCAGTTGCCCGGTCCCCAGGGCTTGTACGACCCGGACCAGGAAGTCGATTCCTGTGGCGTCGCCATGGTTGCGGACGTGCACGGCCGCCGCTCACACTCCATCGTCTCCGACGGACTCCTCGCCCTCGAGAATCTCCAGCACCGCGGTGCGGCAGGATCGGAACCGAACAGCGGAGACGGCGCCGGCATCCTTCTCCAGCTCCCCGCCGAATTCTTCGGGGGCGTCGTCGACTTCGATCTCCCCGCACCGCTCGACGACGGCAGCAGCACGTACGCGGCGGGCATCTGCTTCCTCCCGCAGGACCCGCAGGCGCGGGCGGCCGCGCAACGGCGCGTGTCCGACCTCGCGGCCGAGGAAGGGCTCGAGATCCTCGGCTGGCGCCGGGTGCCCGTCGACCCCGACGGCGCGGACGTCGGCTCCACGGCCCGGGCCTGCGAACCGCACATGAGCCAGTTGTTCGTCACCGCCCCCGCCGTCGGCGGGATCCGGCCCGGCGGCCTGGCACTAGACCGCCTGGTCTACCCACTGCGCAAGCGGGCCGAGCAGGTCACTCCCGAGGTCGAGTCCGAGGACAGCGGCGTGTACTTCCCGTCGCTGTCGAGCCGGACCGTCGTCTACAAGGGCATGCTGACCACGTCCCAGCTGTCGCGGTACTTCCCGGACCTGCGCGACCCGCGGATCGCGAGTGCGATCGCCATCGTGCACAGCCGGTTCTCGACCAACACGTTCCCGTCCTGGCCGCTCGCGCATCCGTTCCGGTTCGTCGCGCACAACGGCGAGATCAACACGGTCCGCGGCAACCGGAACCGCATGCGCGCCCGCGAGGCATTGCTGTCGAGTTCGGTGATCCCGGGCGATCTGCGCAGGCTGTATCCGATCTGCACCCCCGACGCGTCGGATTCGGCGTCGTTCGACGAGGTACTCGAATTGCTGCACCTCGCAGGCCGCAGTGTGGCGCACGCGGTGATGATGATGGTGCCGGAGGCGTGGGAGAACGACACGTCGATGTGCCCCGACCGGCGGGCCTTCTACCAGTTCCACGCGTCGCTGATGGAGGCGTGGGACGGACCGGCGTGTGTGACGTTCACCGACGGGACCGCGGTCGGCGCCGTGCTGGACCGCAACGGCCTGCGTCCGGGGCGCTGGTGGCAGACCGTCGACGGGCGGGTGGTCCTCGCGAGCGAGAGCGGTGTCCTCGACGTCCCGCAGGCGGAGGTCGTGGCCAAGGGCCGCCTGGAACCGGGGCAGATGTTCCTGGTCGACACGTCCGAGGGCAGGATCGTGCCCGACGAGGAGATCAAGATGCGGCTCGCGGCGGAGCTGCCGTACGCCGAGTGGCTGTATGCCGGTCTGCTCGAACTGAAGACGCTGCCGGATCGTCCGCACGCGCAGCACAACCACGAGTCGGTGGTGCGACGGCAGGTGGCGTTCGGGTACACCGAGGAGGATCTGCGCATCCTGCTCGCGCCGATGGCCGCGTCCGGCGGCGAGCCCCTCGGCTCGATGGGGACGGACACGCCGATCGCCGTCATGTCGCAGCGTTCGCGGCTGCTCTACGACTACTTCGTCGAACTGTTCGCGCAGGTCACGAACCCGCCGCTCGACGCGATCCGCGAAGAGATCGTGACGTCGCTGTCGCGGGTCATGGGCCCGGAGCAGAACCTGCTCGAGCCGACCGCGGCGTCGTGCAGGCAGATCGTGCTGCCGTGGCCGGTGCTCGACAACGAAGAGCTGAACAAGATCATCAACGTGAACGCGGACGGCAACCATCCGGGGCTGGCCGCGACGGTGCTGCGCGCGCTGTACGACGTGGAGCGCGGCGGTGCGGGGATGGCCGAGGCGATCGAGGAATTGCGGGCCCAGGCGAGCGCCGCGATCGCGGAGGGCTACCGGACGCTGGTGATCTCGGACCGCGACTCCGATCACACCCGCGCGCCGATCCCGTCGCTGCTCGCGGTGGCGGCGGTGCACCATCACCTGGTGCGGACCAAGGAGCGCACCAAGGTGGCGCTGGTCGTCGAATCCGGTGACGCCCGCGAGGTCCACCACTTGGCATTGCTCATCGGGTACGGCGCCGCGGCCGTCAACCCGTACCTCGCGATGGAGTCGATCGAGGACCTCGTGTCCGAGGGCGAACTCACCGGCGTCGAGCACACGATCGCTGTGCGGAACTACCTCACCGCTCTCGGCAAGGGTGTTCTCAAGGTGATGTCGAAGATGGGCATCTCCACTGTCGGCTCGTACACCGCGGCGCAGGTGTTCGAGGCGATCGGCCTGGACCGCGACCTCGTCCACGAATACTTCAAGGGCACCGTCAGCAAGCTGGGCGGCGCCGGTCTCGACGAGATCGCCCGGGAGGTCACCGTCCGCCACCGGCAGGCGTACCCCGACAACCCGGCCGAGTTCGCCCACCGGCGGCTCGAGGACGGCGGCGAGTACCAGTTCCGCCGCGACGGCGAACTGCACCTGTTCACCCCGGAGACGGTGTTCCTGCTGCAGCACGCCACCCGCACCGGTCAGCACGAGGTGTTCGCGAAGTACAGCGAGGAGGTGAACCGGCTCGCCGAGGCCGGTGGCGCCCTGCGCGGCCTGTTCACGTTCCGCGAGGGCGTGCGCCCGCCGGTGCCGCTGGACGAGGTGGAACCGGTCGAGCGGATCGTCACCCGGTTCAACACCGGTGCGATGAGCTACGGCTCGATCTCCGCCGAGGCCCACGAGACGATGGCCGTCGCGATGAACAACCTCGGCGGACGCTCCAATACGGGCGAGGGCGGCGAGAACGTCGACCGTCTCTACGATCCGTCGCGCCGCAGCGCCGTCAAGCAGGTGGCGAGCGGGCGGTTCGGCGTCACCAGCGACTACCTGATCAACGCGAGCGACATCCAGATCAAGATGGCGCAGGGGGCGAAGCCCGGTGAGGGCGGCCAGCTGCCGGCGTACAAGGTGTACCCGTGGGTCGCGGAGACCCGGCACTCGACGCCGGGGGTCGGGCTGATCTCGCCGCCGCCGCACCACGACATCTACTCGATCGAGGATCTCGCCCAGCTGATCCACGACCTGAAGAACGCCAACGACCGGGCCCGGGTCCACGTGAAGCTGGTCAGCTCGGTGGGTGTGGGAACGGTCGCCGCCGGAGTCAGCAAGGCGCACGCCGACGTGGTCCTGATCTCCGGGAACGACGGCGGAACCGGCGCCACCCCGCTGACGTCGATGAAGCATGCCGGGGCGCCGTGGGAGATCGGGCTGGCCGACGCCCAGCAGACGCTGGTCCTCAACGGTCTCCGCGACCGCATCACCGTCCAGTGCGACGGAGGGATGCGCACCGCGCGGGACGTCGTGGTCGCGGCGCTGCTGGGTGCAGAGGAGTTCGGGTTCTCGACGGCCCCGCTGATCGTGGCGGGCTGCATCATGATGCGGGTCTGCCACCTCGACACCTGCCCGGTCGGTGTCGCCACCCAGAACCCGGAGCTGCGCAAGCGGTACACCGGCAAACCGGAGTTCGTGGAGGAGTTCTTCCGCTTCGTCGCCGAGGACGTGCGCCAGTACCTGGCGAACCTCGGGTTCCGCAGCATCGACGAGGCCGTCGGTCACGCCGACGTCCTGGAGACCGCGCAGGGGATCGCCCACTGGAAGAACCGCGGACTCGACCTCACCCCGATCTTCGCAATGCCCACCGGGCCGGACGGGACGCCGCTGCCACAGCGGCGCCGGGACCGCGACCAGGACCACGGACTGGACCGGGCGCTGGATCGCACGCTCATCCAGCTGGCCGAGGGCGCACTCGAGGACGCGCACGCCGTGGAGATCGAGATGCCGGTGCGCAACGTCAACCGGACCGTCGGCACACTGCTCGGCGCGGAGGTCACCCGCCGGTACGGCGCCGCCGGGCTGCCGGACGACACGATCCGGCTCACGTTCACGGGTTCGGCCGGGCAGTCGCTCGGCGCGTTCCTGCCGCCGGGAATCACCATCGACCTGACCGGTGACGCCAACGACTACGTCGGCAAGGGATTGTCCGGCGGGCGGATCGTGGTCCGTCCCGCCGACGACGTCCTGTTCGTCCCGGAAACCCAGGTGATCGCGGGCAACACCCTGCTCTACGGTGCCACCTCGGGGGAGCTGTATCTCCGGGGCCGCGTCGGCGAACGCTTCTCGGTGCGCAACTCCGGTGCGTCGGCCGTCGTGGAGGGCGTCGGCGACCACGCCTGCGAGTACATGACGGGCGGACGGGTCGTGATCCTCGGACCGACCGGCCGGAACATGGCGGCCGGAATGTCCGGCGGCATCGCGTACGTCCTCGACTTGGACCCCGAGGACGTGAACCCGGCGATGGTGAAGCTCCTGCAACCCGACCCGGACGACCTCGACTGGTTGTGCGGCGCGGTCACCCGGCACCACCGGTGGACCGGTTCCGCGGTGGCGGCGTCGGTGCTCGCCGACTGGCCCCGCCGCTCCGCACTGTTCACCAAGGTGATGCCGGTGGACTACCAGCGGGTGCTGGACGCGACCCGGATGGCCAAGGCCGAGGGACTCGACGTCGACACTGCGATCATGGAGGCGGCACGTGGCTGATCCACAGGGATTTCTGCACATCGTCAAGAAGGAGGCGCGCAAGCGTCCGGTCGCGGAGCGGGTGCACGACTGGCACGAGGTGTACGCGCCGCAGAGTCCGGCGGACCGGGCCACCGAGGTGTCCGAGCAGGCCGCCCGGTGCATGGACTGCGGAATCCCGTTCTGCCACTCGGGAAGTGCGGGCTGCCCGCTGGGCAACCTGATCCCGGAATGGAACGACCTGGTGCGGCGCGGCCGCTGGTCGGCGGCCAGTGAGCGGTTGCACGCCACCAACAACTTCCCGGAGTTCACGGGGCGGGTGTGCCCGGCGCCGTGCGAGTCGGCGTGTGTGCTCTCGCTCGCCGACACACACACGACGGGCAGCGTCACCATCAAGCGGATCGAGCAGGCCATCGCCGACGTCGCGTGGGAGTCCGGCACGGTGGTGCCCAAGCCGCCGATGATCGCCACGGGACGCAAGGTCGCGGTGGTCGGTTCCGGTCCGGCCGGCCTCGCGGCGGCGCAGCAGCTGACCCGGGCGGGGCATGACGTCACCGTCTACGAGCGCGACGACCGGCTCGGGGGACTGCTGCGGTACGGCATCCCGGAATTCAAGATGGAGAAGGCGATCCTCGATCAGCGCCTCATGCAGATGCGCGCCGAGGGAACGCACTTCGTCACCGACTGCGAGGTCGGCGTCGACCTCACCGTGGAGCAGATGCGCGAGAACTTCGACGCCGTCGTGCTCGCGATCGGCGCGCTCCGGGGCCGCGACAACACCACCGTCGAGGGCCGGGAGCTGAATGGGATCCACCTCGCGATGGAACACCTCGTCACCTCGAACAAGGAATGCGAGGGTGACGGTCCCGCGACCATCACCGCCAAGGGCAAGCACGTCGTCATCATCGGCGGCGGCGACACCGGGGCCGACTGCCTGGGAACGGCGCACCGCCAGGGCGCGCTGTCGGTGACCCAGCTGGACTACAACCCGGAATTGCCGGCGGAACGGGACGAGGCCGCGACGCCGTGGCCCGCGTGGCCGATGGTGCTGCGCACGTCACCCGCGCACGCCGAGGGCGGTGTCCGCCGATACCAGGTCGCGGTGCAGCGCTTCCTCGGTGACGAGAACGGGAACGTCCGATCCATGGTGCTCGCCGAGGTCCGGGTCACCCGCGAGGACGGCAAACGCATCATCACGCCGGTCGGCGAGGAGATCGAATTACCCTGCGAACTAGCGCTTTTCGCGATCGGATTCGAGGGTGTCGATCTCGGTCCGCTGCTCGACGACTACGGACTGTCGCCCACCCGGCGCGGATCGCTCTCCTGCGGACCGGACTGGCAGACCACCGCGCCCGGGGTCTTCGTCTGCGGGGACGCGCACCGCGGCGCGTCGCTCGTGGTGTGGGCGATCGCGGAGGGCAGGTCCGCGGCGCACGCCGTCGACGTGTATCTGACCGGGGCGTCGGACCTCCCGTCGCCGGTGCATCCGACGGCGCTCCCGCTGGCAGTCGTCTAAATGGAGAAGGGCGCGCGGGACGACTAGGCTCGAGGCCGTGAACCGACGCACGAAGATCGTATGCACACTTGGACCTGCTACCGCCACCGGTGACCGTATTCGCGAGCTCGTCGAAAGCGGTATGGACGTGGCGCGGCTGAATTTCAGCCACGGCGAACACGCCGACCACGAGGAGAACTACAAACGCGTCCGGGCGGCCTCGGACGCGACGGGGAAGGCGGTCGGTGTCCTCGCCGACCTCCAGGGCCCGAAGATCCGGCTCGGCCGGTTCGCCGAGGGGCGCACCACGTGGGCCAACGGTGAGGAAGTGCGGATCACCGTCGACGAGGTCGAGGGCACCCACGACCGGGTGTCCACCACCTACAAGCAGCTCGCCGAGGACGCCAAGGCCGGTGACCGCCTGCTCGTCGACGACGGCAAGGTCGGTCTCGTCGTCTCCGGTGTGGACGGCAACGACGTGATCTGCCGGGTCACCGAGGGCGGCCCGGTCAGCAACAACAAGGGTGTCTCCCTGCCGGGGATGAACGTGTCGGTCCCGGCGCTGTCGGAGAAGGACATCGCGGACCTCGAGTTCGCGCTCGGCCTCGGCGTCGACTTCATCGCCCTGTCGTTCGTGCGGTCGCCTGCCGATGTGGAACTGGTTCACGCCGTGATGGATCGGGTCGGTCGCCGGATCCCGGTGATCGCGAAGCTGGAGAAGCCGGAGGCGATCGACAACCTCGAGGCGATCGTGCTGGCGTTCGACGCGGTGATGGTCGCCCGCGGTGACCTGGGTGTGGAGTTGCCGCTCGAGCAGGTGCCGCTGGTGCAGAAGCGGGCGATCCAGATCGCCCGGGAGAACGCGAAGCCGGTCATCGTGGCCACCCAGATGCTCGAGTCGATGATCGAGAACTCGCGGCCCACCCGCGCCGAGGCGTCCGACGTCGCCAACGCCGTGCTCGACGGTGCGGACGCCGTGATGCTGTCCGGTGAGACGTCGGTCGGTAAGTACGTGATGGAGACGGTGCGCACGATGGCGCGGATCGTCGAGGCCGTGGAGAACGAGTCCACCCAGGTGCCGCCGCTGACCCACGTGCCGCGTACCAAGCGCGGTGTCATCTCGTACGCCGCCCGCGACATCGGGGAGCGGCTGGACGCGAAGGCGCTGGTCGCGTTCACCCAGTCCGGGGACACGGTGCGCCGCCTGGCGCGTCTGCACACGCCGCTGCCGTTGCTGGCGTTCACCCCGCTGCCGGAGGTGCGCAGCCAGTTGTCGCTGACGTGGGGCACCGAGACGTTCATCGTCGACCCGGTCGAGAGCACCGACGCGATGGTGCGGCAGGTCGACCACGCGCTGCTCGGGTTGGGTCGGTACCAGAAGGGTGAACTGGTGGTCATCGTGGCCGGGTCGCCGCCCGGCACCGTAGGCTCGACCAACCTGATCCACGTCCACAGAATCGGCGAAGAGGACCACTAGGTGAGCGAAGTCGCGGCGAAGACCGATCTCCAGACCCTGCTCGAACTTCTCGATCTCGAGAGGACCGGGGAGGACACGTACCGAGGTCGGCATCCCGCGCAGGTGGGGAGCCGGACGTTCGGCGGCCAGTTGATTTCCCAGGCACTGGTCGCCGCCGGCCGCACCGTGAGCGGCGAACGCGCCGTGCACGCGATCAACGCCCACTTCATCCGCGGCGGCAACGTCAAGGAACCCATCGAATACCGCGTCGAGCGGCACCGTGACGGCCGGGCCTTCGCGAACCGCCAGGTCACGGCGCTGCAGAACGGTGAGGAACTGTTCGTCATGCTGGCGGCGTTCCAGGACTGGGGTAAGGGTCTCGAGCACGCGGTCGAGGTGCCCGACGTCCCGTTCCCGGACACGCTGCCGCCACTGGGCGACCACTTCCTGGGTTACGAGGATCGACTGAAGATGTTCGTCGACGCGCTCAAGCCGATCGACATGCGGTACGCGAACGACCCGTCGTGGATCATGAAGGGCACGGGGGAGAAGCTCACCCACAACCGGGTCTGGATGAAATCGGACGGCGACCTGCCGGACGACCCGCTGATCCACGTGGCCGTCATGGGCTACTCGTCGGACACCACCGTCCTGGATTCCATCATCACCACCCACGGATTGTCGTGGGGGCTGGACCGGATCGTCGCGGCCACCGTCAACCATTCCATCTGGTTCCACCGGCCGTTCCGGTTCGACGACTGGACGCTCTACGCCACGGAATCGCCGGTCGCGGCGGGGTCCCGCGGCCTCGCGACGGGGCGGTTCTTCTCCCTGGAGGGCGAGTTGCTGGCCACCGTGGTCCAGGAGGGTCTCATCCGGCACTTCCCGTCGCGGAAGTAGCGCCCCGCCATTCCTTTGCCACCGAACGGTTTTGAACGGTAGTTCAACTGGGGGCCGCGGCGTATGGTCGGTCTGGAATCTCCGAAACGGAACGGACGTGCACAATGAGCGCAGACGCACCCGAGCAGAAGAACACCGGCCGGCAGGCCGAGAGCGAAGTTCCCCTTCCCGACGACGAGGCGCTCGCCGAAGCCAAGAAGAAGGTGGAGGAGATCGACGCCCGCTACGAGCCGGGCGCCCGGGAGACGGTCGTCCTGCCCGGCTCCGACGGCACCGTGTCGGGTACCGCGTTCGACGACTACGTCGACGACGAAGGCAACCTGAAAAAGCCTGAGCCCGACAAGGACTCGTAGACTCCCCGTCGGCGGGGCCCGTTCTCCCTGCCCGGATGCCCCGCCCGTGTGGCCGAAACCGCGCAAATGGGACATCGGGCGACGTGTGGGTGAGCATCGATGCGTGTCCTGCGCGTATCTCTCGCCGATGACCGAGGTCCGGGGTTACACTTCTCCATCTTTTCTGGTGAGTTTCACCTCGTGATCGGGGATATGGGTCGTGGACTGGAACAACGTCGTCTGGGACAGCTCGATGTGGCTGCTCAAGGCCTACGTCATGACTGTCGTCGCGTTCGTCGTCGTAGTGATACTGCTCGCGCGGTTCACCAAATGGGGTAGGCAGTTCTGGCGCTTCGCCGCGCCGTACTTCGATCCGCGGCGCAGCCTCAAGCCGTTGACCATCCTGGCGGTGCTGCTGCTGTCGACGGTCTTCGCGGTGCGGATGACGGTGCTGTTCTCCTACTGGTACAACGATTTCTACGATTCGATCCAGAACCTGGACGAGTCGGCTTTCTGGCACTTCCTCCGCGTATTCGCCATTCTGGCGACGGTCCACGTGGTGCGGGCACTGATCGAATACCTGATCGGGCAGACCCTCGACATCGACTGGCGGACGTGGCTCAACCACCATCTCGTCGACGACTGGCTCGACAGCCGCGCCTACTACCGCGACCGGTTCCTGGACGACGCGATCGACAACCCGGACCAGCGCGTCCAGGCCGATATCACCAACTTCGTGACCACGTCCCGCTCGCTGTCGATGGGCGCGGTGACCGCCGTGCTGTCGATCGTGTCCTTCACGGGAATCCTGTGGGATCTGTCCGGCCCGATGACGGTGTTCGGCGTCGAGATCTCGCGGGCGATGATCTTCCTCGTCTACATCTACGTGCTGGTGACCACGGTGGTGGCGTTCTGGATCGGCAAGCCCCTCATCAAGCTGAACTTCCTCAACGAGAAACTGGGCGCCAACTTCCGCTACGCGCTGATCCGGGTGCGGGAGTACGGCGAGAGCATCGCGTTCTACCGCGGCGAGAACGTCGAGCGCCGCACCCTTGCCGGGCGGTTCGCGGACGTCATCCGGAACATGTGGCAGATCGTGTTCCGGACGTTGAAATTCAGCGGATGGAACCTCACCGTCAACCAGACGGCCGTCATCTTCCCGTTCCTCGTGCAGGGTCCGCGACTGTTCACCGGTCAGGTGTCGCTCGGTGACGTGATGCAGACGTCGCAGGCGTTCGGTCAGGTCCACGACTCCCTGTCCTTCTTCCGTGAGTCGTACGCCGACTTCGCGAGTTTCCGCGCCACCCTGATCCGACTCAACGGTCTGGCCAACGACAACCAGCACGCCGCCGAACTTCCGATCCTGAAGACCGGCAAGTCGGGCGACGACCTCCAGGTCGAGAAGCTGGACGTGCGCATCCCGACGGGGCAGACCCTCATCGAGGGGCTCGAGCTGACCGTGACCCCCGGACAGTCGTTGCTGGTCAAGGGCCCGTCGGGCTCGGGCAAGACCACCCTGCTCCGCACGCTCGCCGATCTGTGGCCGTACGCAGACGGCACGGTGTCGCGGCCGGCGGGGGAGGCGATCTTCCTGTCCCAGCGGCCGTACCTGCCGCTCGGTTCGCTGCGGACCGCACTGGCATACCCGAAGGAGCCGACGGCGGCCGACGACGTCGTGCGTGGTGCGCTGTCGAAGGTGTCGCTCGGCAATCTGGGGGATCGGCTCGACGAGACCGCCGACTGGACGCGGATCCTGTCGCCGGGTGAGCAGCAGCGTCTCGCGTTCGCGCGGGTGCTGATCGCGCGCCCCGCGGTGATCTTCCTCGACGAGGCCACGTCGGCCATCGACGAGGGGCTCGAATACACGCTCTACACCCTGCTCAGGACCGAACTCCCGGACAGCATCGTGGTGAGTGTCGGCCACCGCAGCACCCTCAACCAATTCCATTCCCGCGGTGTGGAACTCGAAGGGGAGGGGCGGTGGACGGAGTCGGAACTCGTCGGGTGAGCTACCCGGCGTCCAGCCGGGTCGCGAACTGCAGGACGCGGTAGGGGTTCCCGGTCGTCGTGTTCCATTGCGACACAAACAGATGCAGCTCGTCCAGCGTGGACGCCGGATGGATGAATCCGCCGTAGATTTGCGCCCACGTGCCGTCCGTCGCTCCCCAGTCGCCCCCGGCGATCTGCACGGTCGGTTCCGACCACAGTCCGTCGATACGCGCCGCCGTGCGAGTGACGATCGCGTACGCGGTGGGATCGAAGTACGCGAGGACCCAGGTGCCGTCGATTCGTCGCAGGCACATCTCCCCGACGGGGCCCGGCAGGATCGGGGTCGCGGGCTGCCCCCACGCCCATCCCGTGCCGCGGTCCCAGCCCCAGTGTTCGTAGGCTGCGGGCTCGAGGATGCACGATTCGGGGACCCGCCGGAGGATCATCCCACCCGGATGGGTGCGGTCGAACGCGCTCGAGACGACGTAGACGTAGCCGTCGTGCCGTTCCATCGTCCACAGCTGATCGAGCGACCCGCCGAGGTTGTCCCAACGGGCGGGTGAGCGGTGCCAGTTGTCGCCGCCGTCGTCGGACCAGGCGAGGTACGTGAAGTTCGTCGGCCACGCCCGTGACCTCCACGAGTGCACACTGACGACGGACAGATACGTCCGATCACCGATCGTGACGGCGTCTGCGGGCACGACGGTGAACTCGGTGCCCGCCGACTCGCGGTCGGGGAGTTCGCGGACGTCGTGCGCGTTCGGCAGGATCTCCCTCGCCGTCCGGCCGCCGGCCGCGGATTCGAACTCGACGCCGCCGCGCAGATCTGTTGTGGTGGAGCGCAACATGACTGGGCTGCGCCACCGCCTGCCGTGTCGGCCGCGTGAGCTGAACGTGTCGCCGAAGAAGAACGCGACCCTGCCGTCGGCCAGGCGCGTGGGACAGCCGAGGTCGGTGCCGCGCACACCCCATCGTCGCGTCGCCCCTCCGGTGACCTCCTTCACGAAGGTCGCTGCCGGTGTGGTCTTGCTGCCCGCGATACGCACTCCTGGCAGTCGGTGAATCCGGTCGTCAGGACGTCTTGCGATAGGACGCGGCGAGTTCGTCGGCCCGATCCCACGGGGACCAGTCGACCTCGCGGCCGTCCAGTTGCGCTTCGACCACCTCGAGTCCCGCGTGCCAGCCGGCGGCGTGGGCGTAGGCGGATTCTTCTTCTTCCACGGTGTGGGTGAGCGTCAGCCAGCAGCCTCCGCTGCCGTCGGGGACGAGTTCCCAGTGCAGCGTCTCGGCGTCCCACAGGTACTCGAGGATGTGGGCGGGATGCACCGAGATGACCGTCCCAGTGGTGGTCTGATCTGCGGGCAATCCGAATCGGCGCACCTGCTCCGGCGTCACCCGGAAGACGAGCTCGGCGCCCGGAGTGAGGTCGAACTCGACGTCGGCGGGAAACCAGGCCTTCAGGTACTGCGGGTCGGTGAGAACACGCCACACCTTCTCCGGCGAGTGCGAGAGCGCCTGCTGGAATCGAAGGGCTACCCGCCCGTCGTAGGTGAAAGTGACGGTGCCGAGCTCCATGGGTGACCTCCGTGCTCGAGGGCGTACCTGTCCCACCATGGTACTGGCAGGACGGCGCAGATCCCCAGGATCCGGCACAAAAAACCGCCGCTACCTGCGGGGTCGTCAGTCGCCGGCGTGGGCGAGCCTCAGACGCTGCAGGCGGTGCGGGTCGGCGAGGATGTCGATCCGGGCGATCTTCCCACCTGAGACGGTGAAGGCCATGACCGAGAAGGTCTTTCCCCCGGGTGCGGTCACGACCCCGGCTGCGCCGTTCACCAGGGCGAGCCGGGCGAAAGGAGCGAAGCGCGAGAAGGTGAGGGCCTGCTCGCTGACGGCGCGGGCTCCGCGCACCACGTCGGATCCCTCCGCGCCGCGGTCGGCCCGCAGGACGATGTCCGGGTCGAGCAGAGCGAGGAGGTCATCGAACCGGCCACCCCGCGAGGCGGCCATGAAGGCCTCGACAATCTCCCGCTGCCGGGCCAGATCGGTATCCGGGGCGGGTCCCGACCCCTGGACGCGGCGGCGCGCGCGGCTCGCGAGCTGGCGGGCTGCGGCGGGGGTGCGTCCGGCGATCGCGGCGATCTCGTCGAAGGACAGGGCGAACATGTCGTGCAACACGAATGCGAGCCGCTCGGCGGGTGTCAGCGTGTCGAGAACGACCAGCAGCGCGAGTCCGACGGAGTCGCCCAGCACCGCCTCGTGCTCGGGGTCGGCCCCGTCCAATTCGCTCACGATCGGATCCGGCACATGGACATCCAGGGGCTCCTCGCGGCGAGTCTTCCGTGAGCGGAGCATGTCGAGGCAGACCCGGGCGACGACCGTCGTCAGCCAACCCGGCAGGTTCTCCACATCCGACGTCTCGGCACGGCTGAGCCGGAGCCAGCCCTCCTGCACGGCGTCCTCCGCTTCGCTGATCGAGCCGAGCATCCGATAGGCGACCGCCGACAGATGCGTCCGGTTCTCCTCGAAGCGGTGCGCCAGAACTTCGTTGTCGTTCATCTGTCACATTCTGCCGTCGTGGTTCGTCATGTCAGTGAGAACGAAGATCAGCCGGTGTGACTTCAGATCACCCGAATACCTTTGGAGGCAGGCAATCATGAAAGCCCGGATGACCAACCCCGCGATGATCGTTCCCGACGCCATGAAGTCTCTGCTGGCTCTGGGAAAGGCAGCGACGAAGGCGGACGTGCCGCCGGTGACCCACGCACTCGTCCATCTGCGGTCTAGCCAGATCAACGGCTGCAGCGTGTGCGTGGACATGCATTCGCGTGAGTTGGAGAAGGAAGGGGAGACCAACGAGCGGATCTTCGCGGTGGCGGCGTGGCGGGAGGCTCCGTACTTCAGCGACGCCGAACGCGCGGCCCTGGCGCTGGCCGAGTCGATGACCCGGTTGAGCGATCGTTCGGACCCGGTCCCCGACGACGTGTGGAACGAGGCCGCCCGGCACTACGACGAGCAGGCCCTCGCGTCGCTGGTCCTGTCGATCGCCACCGTGAACCTGTGGAACCGTCTCAACGCCGCCACCCGGCAGGTCGCGGGCGGACAGTGGTGACGCACACACCCTGACGGGGAACGAGACGCGAATCGCAGGTCAGAGAAAGTATCTGACCTGCGATTCGCGGAGAAATCCTGGCAGTGCCCTCGGTGAGACTCGAACTCACACTGGACGGGTTTTGAATCCGTTTCCTCTGCCAATTGGGATACGAGGGCGTGTTGCGCTGTACCACTGTAGAAGATCGCCGTCGGGAGTCAACCACCGGTACCCTTCTAACGTTCGCTCCCCGCGCCGGGGTCGTCCGAGCAGAGGAGAATGGTGGCCATGAACGCTCCCCAGCAGCAAGGTGTGCCGTCGCAGCCGCGACGGGTCGTGGTGGCCGAGGACGAGGCGCTGATCAGGCTCGATCTGGTCGAGATGCTGCGGGAAGAAGGCTACGACGTGGTCGGTGAGGCGGGCGACGGGCAGGCCGCCGTCGACCTGGCGGTGGAGCTCAAACCCGACCTCGTGATCATGGATGTGAAGATGCCCCGTCGCGACGGCATCGATGCGGCCTCCGAGATCGCGGCGAAACGTATTGCGCCCGTGGTCATTCTCACAGCGTTCAGTCAGCGCGAGCTGGTGGAGCGCGCCCGCGACGCCGGGGCGATGGCGTATCTCGTCAAGCCGTTCTCCACAGCCGACCTGGTTCCTGCGGTCGAGTTGGCGGCCAGCCGGTTCAAGGAGGTGACCGCGCTCGAGCGGGAGATCTCCGATCTGTCCGAGCGTCTGGAGACCCGCAAGATCGTCGAGCGGGCCAAGGGCGTCCTGATGGAGAAGCAGTCCCTGACCGAGCCCGAAGCGTTCAAGTGGATCCAGCGGGCGGCGATGGACCGCCGGTCGACGATGAAGGCGGTCGCGCAGGTGGTGCTCGAGACCCTCGGTGGGGAAGCCCCCACCAGCTGACCCGCGAGATCGGCGACAGCCGATGCGCTTTCGAAGCGTCAGGTGCCGGCGGGGAAGTCCGCGGATCGGCTGACGTCGGCCCACCGGTGGGCCTCGGCGGCGCGTTCGCGGGAAGACTTCTCGGTCATGTCGACGGCGCCGGCCCCGAGTAGCAGACGCAACGGGGCGTCCTCGGCGGCAACCACATCCAGGATGATCCGAGCGGCCCGGGCGGGGTCTCCGGGCTGGGTGCCGTCGGTGTCTCGCCGGTAGCGGTTCATCGCGCCGACCGTCGCCTCGTAGTCGGGGCCGACCGAGCTGCGTCGCATCGACGAACCCTGCCAGTCGGTGCGGAACGCGCCCGGTTCGACGATGAGCACCTTCACGCCGAACGGTTTCACCTCGGCCGCCAGGACTTCGGAGAAACCCTCGACGGCGAACTTCGCTGCCTGATAGGCGCTCAGCCCCGGCGTGCCACCGACGCGACCCCCGACGGAGGAGAACTGCACGAAGCAGCCGCTGCGCTGCTCGCGCAGAATCGGCAGTGCCGCCCGGGTGACGTTGACGACGCCGAAGAAGTTGGCTTCGATCTGCTGCCGGAAGTCCTCGTCGTCCATTTCCTCGATCGGGACGCTGTTGGCGTAGCCGGCGTTGTTCACCACCACGTCGAGGCCCCCGAACTCGTCGACGGCAGTGGCGACCGCGGTACGGGCGGCCTCGGCGTCCGTGACGTCCAGGGCGACCGCCCGAACGCGGTCGCCGTACGTGTCGACCAGGTCGGTCAGCTGTTCGGGCCGGCGGGCGGTGGCGACGAGGTTGTCGCCGCTGCCCAGGATCGCGGTCGCGAGTTCCCTGCCGAAACCACGTGAGGTTCCGGTGACGAGCCAGGTCTTCGACATGCTGTACTCCATCCCACACTCTTGCAACTGACTGGTTGGTTGCTGAATGGATTCCATGAAACACCGGCGAGGAGGTGCTGTCAACCAACTATTTGGTTGATAACCTGGTCGCATGGTGCGCGATGCAGAGGCAACGAAGAAACGACTACTCGACGCGGCGGCAGCCGAGTTCGCCGAATTCGGCATCGCCGGCGCGCGGGTCGACCGCATCGCCCTGGCCGCGAAGGCGAACAAGTCGATGATCTACGCGTACTTCGGCGACAAGGGGCAGTTGTTCGACGCGGTATTCGCCGCCCACGTGGTGGCCTTCACCGAGCAGGTGCGGTTCGACGCCACCGACCTCCCGGGCTACGCGGGGCGCTCGTTCGACCTGTACGAGGACAACCCGGCGACGCTCCGGCTCGCCACCTGGTACCAGCTCGAGCGGCCCGACGGTGACCCGCTCCAGGTGGTGGTCGCGTCCAACCGGTCCAAGCTCGCCGACATCGAGCGAGCGCAGAGAAGTGGCGTGCTGCCAACCCGATTCGAGCCCGTGGAACTGCTCGCCGTCGTCAGGTCCGTGGCGATGTCGTGGCATACGCAGACACCGGAACTCGGCGCCTCGGCCCCCGCGGACCGGGCCCGGCGACGGCAGGTGGTCGTCGACTCCGTGCGCCTTCTCGTCGGCACCTGAGGCTCGCCACGCTACGACCGCGTAAACACTCGTCGTATTCAGATCACAGTAAGGTCACGAGCCTTTCTGGACGGATCGCGAATGCCGCCGGACGGCTAGCGTCTGATCCGACAGCGGACGCCAACTCGGGTGGCGCCCGCACTCAGGTGATCTAAGGAGAGTTTGGATGGCTAAACGGACCCTCGTGCGGGCGGCCGCGGTTCTCGGCGCGGCATCACTCGCACTGGCAGGTTGTAGTTCGGACAGTGGCGACGACTCCGCGAGTGGGAGTGACAGCTCTGCCTCGGCCACCACGGTTTCCACCGACTGCACGCCCGAAGAGGCGGCGGCAGCGGGTGCCCCGTCCACTGCGCCGCTGAAGATCGGAACCCTGCTCCCCGACACGGGAAGCCTCTCCTTCCTCGGACCGCCGATGGTGGCGGGCACCCAGCTCGGTGTCAACGACGTCAACGCGGCCGGTGGAGTTCTCGGCCAGCCTGTGCAACTGATCCCCGGCGACTCGGGCGACACCACCACGGACACGGCGAACACCACCGTGGACCGGGAACTGGCCGCGGGCACCCAGGTGATCATCGGCGCGGCATCGTCCTCGGTGTCGCTGAAGGTCATCGACAAGGTGTCCAGCGCAGGCGTCGTGATGTTCTCCCCGGCCAACACGTCGGACCAGTTCGTCTGCTACCCGGACAAGGGCCAGTACTTCCGCACCGCCCCCACCGACGTGCTGCAGGCTCAGGCTGTGTCACAGCTCATCTCGGACGACGGCGGCCAGCGCGTGTCCATCCTGGCCCTCAACGACCCGTACGGAACCGGGCTCGCCGACAACATCCAGAAGAACCTCGTCGACGCGGGCATCCCCGAGGACCAGATCCAGAAGATCATCTACGACCCCAACGCGCAGTCCTTCAACTCCGAGGTCGACCAGGTCAAGGACTTCGCCCCCGACGCCGTCGCGGTGGTCGGATTCGAGGAGTCGGCGAAGATCATCACCCGTATGCACGAGGTCGGCATCGGCCCGTCCGACGGCATGAAGGTATACGGCGTCGACGGCAACATGGGTAACGCGCTCGGCGAGTCGGTGGCCGCACCGCTGCTCGACGGCATGCAGGGCACCACGCCCCTCACGGACGTCGGTCCGGCCTTCCAGGATCGTCTCAAGGGCATCAACCCGGGGCTGATCGACTTCAACTACGCCGGTGAGTCCTACGACGCCGTAGTCGTTTCCGCGCTCGCCGCGGAAGCCGCGAAGTCGACGGCCGGTCGCGACATCGCCGCGAACATCAACGCCGTCACCGAGGGCGGAACACCGTGCACGTCGTACCAGGAGTGCCTGCCGCTCGTGCAGGCCGGCACGGACGTCGACTACAACGGCATCACCGGCAAGCTCGACTTCGCCGCTGCGGGCGAGCCGTCGATCGGTTCGTACGGCAAGCTGAAGTTCGGTGCCGACAACAAGCTGACGACGGACGGGTACATCGTCGTCGGCGGGTGATCGCACTCACCTGAAACGGACTGTGGGCCAGGGAAACCTGGCCCACAGTCGTGTCCGGAACCGCCGAACTATTTCTTCTCCTGACTTCCCGCGAGGGTCCCGAGGTACAGCTCGATCACCTTCGGGTCGTGCATCAGGTTGGGTCCGGAGTCGGTGTAGGCGTTGCGGCCCTGGTCCAGGACGTAGCCGCGATCGCAGATCTGCAGGCACCGGCGAGCGTTCTGCTCGACCATGATCACCGAGACGCCCGCCGCGTTGATCCGCTTGCAGCGGATGAACACCTCGTCCTGGAACATCGGGGACAGTCCGGCGGACGGCTCGTCGAGCAGCAGCACGGACGGATCCATCATCAGTGCCCGTCCCATGGCGACCATCTGCCGTTCACCGCCGGACAGGGCGCCCGCCTTCACCTTCTTCCGCTCGACGAGCAGCGGGAAGAGATC
The DNA here is from genome assembly GCF_900455735.1 of Rhodococcus wratislaviensis. Lineage (GTDB taxonomy): Bacteria > Actinomycetota > Actinomycetes > Mycobacteriales > Mycobacteriaceae > Rhodococcus_F > Rhodococcus_F wratislaviensis. The sequence continues at coordinate 27,550 of NZ_UAUI01000016.1, forward strand.
GCCGACGAACGCGAACCTCTCCGCGAAGAGCTTGGGCCGCAGATACATCCCCATCTCGAGGTTCTCCTCGATGGTGAGCGACGGAAAGACGTTCTGCGTCTGCGGGACGTAGCCGACACCCTTCTGCACGAGAACGTGGGCGGGTTTGGACGTGATGTCCTCACCGCGCAGGGTCACCGATCCCTCACGCACCGGTATCAGCCCGAACAGCGACTTCAGGAGCGTGGACTTCCCGGCCCCGTTGGGGCCGATGATGCCGACGATCTCACCCTCGCGCAGGAAGAAATTGCATTCGCGGAGGATGTTGACGCCGGGGATGTAGCCGGCCACGACGCCGTCCGCGCGGACGAGGGCACCCTCGGCGAGCCGGGCATGCTCCTCGGGTGTGGCCGCGAATTCCGCTGGGGTCAGTTCGGTCATGGGTTCTCACGCCTCAGCTCGGTGATGTCGGGTTCGGAGAGGTCGCCGCCGGTCTCGAGGGTTTCGGCCTCGGCGTTCTCGAGTGCCTCGGCCAGAACGGCCGTCGCGCCCACCGGATTCCCCTCGTCGTCGAACTCGAGTGCCTGATCGTGGTGGCTGCCCAGATAGGCATCGACCACCGCGTTGTTGGACGAGAGGTGTTCCGGTGTGGATTCGGCGATCACACTGCCCTGCGCCATCACCACCACCCAGTCACTGATGTCGCGGATGACGTCCATGTCGTGTTCGACGAACACGACGGTCATGCCCTCGTCCCGCAGCGATTTGATGTGCCCGAGCAGGCTCTGGGTGAGCGCCGGGTTCACACCGGCCATCGGCTCGTCGAGCATCACCACGGTCGGCTCGGTCATCAGCGCCCGGGCCATCTCGAGCAGCTTGCGCTGTCCGCCGGACAGCGAGCCGGCGAGATCGTCGGACTTGGTGTCGAGTTTGAACCGCGCGAGCAGTTCGTTGGCTCGTTCGGTGACGGCCCGTTCCTGCGCCTTCCACGTCCACGGCAGAAGCGTGTTGAAGATCCGCTCGCCGCGTTGCCCGGTGGCGCCGAGCCGCACGTTGTCGAGCACCGTCAGCTTCGACAGCGCCTTGGTGAGCTGGAACGTGCGGACGACGCCGCGGCGGGCCACCTGGTGCGGATACATCCGGCCGAGGGACTGGCCATCCATCGACCATGTGCCGCTGTCCGGCCGGTCGAAACCGGTGAGCAGGTTGAACAGGGTGGTCTTGCCTGCACCGTTCGGACCGATCAGTCCGGTGATGCAGCCGCGCTGGATCTCCAGATGCGCCACGTCGACGGCCTTGAGCCCGCCGAACGTCCGGGACACGTTGTCGACCACCATGATCGGGTCGGGTTTCGGTGCGCCGGGGGAGTGCGGGACGCCCGTGAAGATCGAGGCCCGTTCCTCGGCGGTGAGCACGGTGTCGGTCTGCAGATGATCCGGCAGTCTGTGGTCAGGCATTGAGCTGCACCTCCCGCTTGTTGCCCAGTATGCCCTGCGGCCGGAAGACCATCAGCACCGCGATCATGATGCCGAGCAGGACGAACCGCATGGCCCCGACCTGCTGTTCGGTCAGCGGCAGCAGCGGCTCCGGCCCGGAGATGGCCTGCCGCAACAAGGCGTCGGGGATGGCCAGCAGGAACCAGAACAGCATCGCGCCGACCACCGGTCCGAAGACTGTGGCCGCGCCGCCGAGGATGAGGGCGCCGAACGCGAAGAACGTCTGCGCGGTGGAGTAGAAGTCGGGGTTGATCGACTTGGTCTGCAACGCGTTGAACACGCCGCCGAGCCCGCCGATCATGCCGCCGAGGACCAGCGCCTGCATCTTGTAGACGAAGACGTTCTTGCCGAGTGCGCGTGCTGCGTCCTCGTCCTCCCGGACGGCCTTGAGGACGCGGCCCCACGGACTGTGCGTCAGGAGGTACACGAACCCGCACAGCACCAGGACGAGAGTCCATCCGACGACCATCGACCAGAGGTCGTCGCCGTAGAACTTCACGCCGAGGATGTTGTACTGCTTGCCCGAGTCGAACGGGCTGAGCGTGGTGAACGGGTCGGCGAAGCCGAACAGGCCGTTGGTGGATCCGGTGATGGAATCCGAAGCGGTGGAGCGGAATATCAGCCGCAGGATCTCCGACGCGGCGATCGTGACGATGGCGAGGTAGTCGGCCCGTAACCGCAGCGTCGGGATACCGAGGACGACGGCCAGCAGTCCGGCCGCGGCCAGACCGACGAGGATGCCGACCCACAGCGGCTGCTGGTAGGTGACGGTCATGATCCCGACGCCGTAGCCGCCGAGGAGTGCGAAGCCGATCTGACCGAAGTTCAGCAGTCCGGCGTAGCCGAAGTGCAGGTTGAGGCCGATCGCCAGCAGCGCGTAGAAGATCGCGGACGGGCCGATCAGCTGGGCGAGCGAGACCTGGAGTGCTCCTGTGATGTCCATGCCTCACCCGATCCTTTGCCGGCTGCCGAGAATGCCCTGAGGCCGGACGACCAGGATGACGATCAAGATGAGCAGTCCTCCGATGTACTTGAGGTCGGGGTTGATCACCAGCGTCGACAGCTGGACGAGCAGACCGACGATCACGCAGCCGAGCAGGGCGCCGTACGCGGTGCCGAGTCCGCCGAGCGTGATGCCGGCGAACATCAGCAGCAGGAGCTTGAAGCCCATCTCCCACTGCACACGGCCGCCGAGTTCGGAGATGCCGAACAGGACGCCGCCGAGCGCGGCGAGACCGCCGCCGAGACCCCACACGAAGCGGATCACCCGTTCGACGTCGATGCCGGACGACGCGGCCAGGTCGCGGTTGTCGGACACCGCGCGCATGGCCTTGCCGATGCGCGTCTTCTGCAGCAGCAGGGCCACTCCGACGAGAACGACGAGACTGATGGCGATGCTCACGAGGTTGGCGTCGGTGATCGCGATCGGACCCCAGTGCCTCTCCACCTGGGCCTGGTAGTCGACGAACGGCTCCGCGCGATCGGAGAAGAAGATCAGGATCAGGTAGCGCAGGGAGATCGCGAGCCCGATCGACACCACCAGCTGCGCGATCAGGCCGGTCTTGCGTTTTCGCAGCGGTTTCCAGATCCCGGCGTTGTTCAGCAGTCCGATCAGGATTCCCACGAAGACCGCGAGGATCGTGGCCGGGATCAGCTGCACGCCGAACGTCACGTTGATCACCCACGCCGCGACCGCGCCGAGGGTGACGAGTTCGCCGTGCGCGAAGTTCGTCAGGCCGGTGGTGCCGTAGATCAGGCTCAGCCCGACACCGGCGATGGCGATGACGAGACCGAACCGGAGTCCGTCGATGGTCTGGCGAATCAGCTTCTCGTAGAACGGGACCGCGGAACCGGTGCGGGCCTCGCCGAACGAGAAGATCACCGTGTTGGTGCGACCGGCCACCACTTCCCGCTGCACCGTGGCCTGCACGCTGACGTCGTCGGGAAGCGAGTCCGCCACGATCTCGAACGTGTACGTGCCGGGCGCGACCTGTAGTTCCCAGCGGCCGTTCGCCTCCGACGTCGCCTTCGCCACCTCGTTGCCCGACGAATCGAGTGCGCGTACCTCGACGTCCGCGAGCCGTTCGCCTGCGTTGTTCAGATTGCCGCTGACCCGCACCGCGTTCTCCGGGGGCGCCGGTTGTGCGCTCGTCGCGGGCGGTGGGGGCGGCGGGGTGGGTTCCTGCGCCGCCGCGGGACCGCCGAGAGCGATCGCCGCGACGAGGCCGAGCAGGACGAGGACGAACGCACGGCCGAGTTGCCGGGTGACCGACCCTCGCCTCGTGCGTTTCCTCGCGGATTTCGGTCGCGTACTCACTGCTGGGAGTCGCTTCCTCACGGTTGGGGCCACGCAGGTCCTCCGGGGACGTGTAGATCGGTCAGGAACATGCGGCGACGGACCCGACTACCGCCCGTGCCGCAATTTCCGGACTCTAACGGCTCCGGTCGCGCGAAATGGGGTTCTCGGATTTCCGGCACGTTTCGGTTGGGTATCGAACCATCCGGCTGATCGGTGTCGGATCCGCTCCCTAGACTGGGCAACCGTGAGCCCTGCAACCACCCCCCGGTCCACCACGTCCCCGACGTCCGGCGCAGCAGCGTCGTCCGACGATCGCCCCACCCTGATGCTGCTCGATGGCCACTCGCTGGCCTTTCGTGCGTTCTACGCCCTGCCCGCCGAGAACTTCAAGACACACAGCGGTCAGGTCACCAACGCCGTCTACGGGTTCACGTCGATGTTGATCAACCTGCTGCGCGACGAACAGCCCAGCCACGTGGCGGCGGCGTTCGACGTGTCCAGGCAGACGTTCCGGGCGGAGAAGTTCCCCGAGTACAAGGCCAATCGCAGCAAGGCTCCGGACGAGTTCAAGGGGCAGGTCGAGATCACCAAGGACGTCCTCGGAGCGCTCGGTATCCCGGTGATGGCCGAGGAAGGCTTCGAGGCCGACGACATCATCGCTACGCTCACCACCCAGGCCGAGGCGCTCGGCTACCGCGTCCTCGTGGTGACCGGCGACCGGGACTCGCTCCAACTGGTCACCGACGGGGTGACGGTGCTCTACCCGAAGAAGGGCGTCTCGGACCTCACCCGGTTCACGCCGGCGGCCGTCGAGGAGAAGTACGGGCTCACACCTGCGCAGTACCCCGACTTCGCGGCGCTGCGCGGCGACCCGAGCGACAACCTGCCGGGCATCCCGGGGGTGGGGGAGAAGACCGCCACCAAGTGGATCAAGGAGTACGGCGATCTCGTCGGCCTGGTCGACAACGTCGACAAGGTCCGCGGCAAGGTCGGTGACGCGTTGCGGGAGAACCTGCCGAACGTCCTGCTCAACCGGGAACTGACCGAGATGGTGCGCGACGTCCCGCTGCCGTACACCCCGGACCAGCTGATGCTCGCGCAGTGGGATCGGGAGAAGATCCACGCGCTGTTCGACGACCTCGAGTTCAAGGTGCTGCGCGACCGGCTGTTCGCCACATTGGCCCCGGTCGAAGCGGAGGCAGAGGAGGGCTTCGAGGTGCGCGGGGGCGCGCTCGATCCCGGAGCGGTCGCGGACTGGCTGGCGGCGCACGCGTCGACGGGCGAGCGATCCGGTGTTTCGGTGGTCGGCACCCGCACCCCGTACGGCGGTGACGTGACGGCGATCGCCCTCGCGACCGCCGACGGCGAGGGCGCCTATATCGCCACCGCTTCCGCCACCCCGGAGGACGAGAAGGCGCTCGGCGACTGGCTCGCGGACGCGGATCAGCCGAAGGCCCTGCACGAGGCCAAGTGGGCGATGCACGCTCTGCGCGGACGCGGCTGGGTGCTCGGTGGTCTCACCAGCGACACCGCGCTGGCGGCCTACCTGGTGCGCCCCGGCCAGCGGACCTTCAACCTCGACGACCTGTCGTTGCGGTACCTGCGCAGGGAGCTGCGGGTGGAGGAGACCGGCCAGGAGCAGCTGTCGCTGCTCGACGACGCCGACCAGGTCGACGCGGAAGCCGCCGAGACCGAAATTCTCAGCGCCCGCGCCGTCCTCGACCTCGCGGCCGCGCTCGACACCGAACTCGACAACATCGAATCGACGGCTCTGCTGTCGGAGATGGAGCTGCCGCTGCTGGAGGTGCTGGCCGTCATCGAGGCGTCCGGTATCGCCGTCGACGGCACCCACCTGCACGACCTGCAGAGCCGGTTCGCGGCCGAGGTGTCCGAGGCGGCGGAGGCGGCCTACGGGGTCATCGGCAAGCAGATCAACCTCGGGTCACCCAAGCAGTTGCAGGTCGTGCTGTTCGACGAGCTGGAGATGCCCAAGACGAAGAAGACGAAGACCGGGTACACCACGGACGCCGAGGCGTTGCAGAACCTGTTCGAGAAGACGTCGCACCCGTTCCTCGAGCACCTGCTCGCGCACCGCGACGCGACGCGGCTGAAGGTGACGGTCGACGGCCTGCTGAAGACGGTCGCCGAGAACGGCCGCATTCACACGACGTTCAACCAGACCGTCGCGGCCACCGGCCGGCTGTCGTCCACCGAGCCCAACCTGCAGAACATCCCGGTGCGCACGGATGCGGGCCGGCAGATCCGGGACGGTTTCGTCGTCGGCGAGGGCTACGACTCCCTGCTCACGGCCGACTACAGCCAGATCGAGATGCGGATCATGGCCCACGTGTCCGGCGACGAGGGGCTGATCGAGGCGTTCAACACCGGAGAAGACCTGCACAGCTTCGTCGGGGCGCGCGCGTTCGGCGTGCCGATCGAGGAGGTCACGCCGGAGCTGCGCCGCCGCGTGAAGGCGATGTCCTACGGGCTGGCGTACGGGCTGAGCGCGTTCGGTCTGGCTGCGCAGCTCAAGATCTCGACCGAGGAGGCCAAATCGCAGATGGAGGCGTACTTCGCCCGGTTCGGCGGGGTACGCGACTACCTGCACGAGGTCGTGGAACAGGCCCGCAAGGACGGCTACACGTCGACGCTGTACGGGCGCCGCCGCTACCTTCCCGACCTCACCAGCGACAACCGTCAGCGTCGCGAGGTTGCCGAGCGCGCCGCGCTCAACGCCCCCATCCAGGGCACGGCCGCCGACATCATCAAGGTCGCGATGATCAACGTGCAGCGCTCACTGCGCGAGGCGGGTCTGAAGTCGCGGATGCTGCTCCAGGTCCACGACGAACTCGTGCTCGAGGTCGTCGATTCGGAACGGGAACAGGTCGAACAGCTGGTCCGCGACAAGATGTCCTCGGCCATCGAGCTGTCGGTGCCGCTGGACGTGTCCGTCGGCACCGGCCGCAGTTGGGACGCCGCCGCACACTAGGCGGCGGCGGTCCTCCGCCCTATTCGGCCGGCGCCTGCTCGGCGATCTGTTTGCGCACCTCGTCCATGTCGAGGGCCTTGACCTGCGTGACCAGATCCTCGAGCGCCGCGGGCGGCAGCGCACCCGGCTGGCTGAACACCAGCACACCCTCGCGGAACGCCATGATGGTCGGGATCGACCGGATGTTCGCGGCGGCGGCGATGCCCTGTTCCGCTTCGGTGTCGACCTTGGCGTGTACGACGTCGGGGTGCTGCTCCGACGAGGCCTCGAAGGTGGGGGCGAAGGAGCGGCACGGTCCGCACCACGATGCCCAGAAGTCGACCAGAACGACGTCGTTGCCGGTCACGGTCTCGTCGAAGTTCTGCTGAGTCAGAGTCTTGGTGGCCACGAGGGTCCTTTCGTTCGGTTACTGCTGTGCGTGTGCAACGCCGCGTCGCCGCCGATTCTTCCCTGCGGCTTGCTCAGCCGGTGCGCTCCGTGTCCCGGAACGTGCGGCGGTACGCCTGCGGGGTGGTGTGACGCAGCCGCAGGAAATGCTGCCGAAGGACGGCGCCGCCGCCGAAGCCGACCCGTTCGGCGATCACGTCCACCGAGAGGTCCGAGTTCTCGAGCAGGTGCTGCGCGGCCAGCACCCGCTGGTCGCTGAGCCATCGGGCCGGTGTGGTCCCGGTCTCGGCCTGGAACCGCCGCGCGAACGTGCGGGGCGACATGTTCGCCTTGGCCGCCACCGCGGTCACCGACAGGTCGAGGGCGAGGTGCTCGGTCATCCAGTCGAGCAGCGGCCCGAGCGTGTCGATCGTCGTCGACGGCAGCGGCATCGCCACGTACTGCGCCTGGCCGCCGTCCCGGTGCGGCGGGACCACCATCCGCCGCGCGATGCCGTTGGCCACCCGGCTGCCCTGTTCCTTCCGCACGATGTGCAGGCACAGGTCGATACCCGCGGCGGTGCCCGCGCTGGTCAGGACGGGATCGTCGTCGACGTACAGGACGTTCGGGTCGACGGTGGCCGCCGGATGGAGGTCGGCGAGCCGCTGGGCGTGCCGCCAGTGGGTGGTGCATGTGCGTCCGTCCAGCAGTCCGGCCGCACCGAGCACGAAGGCGCCGCTGCAGAGGCTGGCGACCTTGGCGCCCCGGTCCACCGCGGCCCGGAGTTTGTCGAGCAGGGGATCCATGCACGGGTCGGGCTGCTTCGCGCAGACGAAGGTGCCGTCCGCCTCGGCGTAGGTTCCGCCCGCGGGAACGACGATGAGGTCGGCGTCGTCGAGCCGGTCGAGGTCGTACGGGACGTCGATGCCGTAACCGAAGCGGGTGCGGATCGGTTCCGGTGAGCCGGCGACGAGCGAGAAGTCGTAGGTGGGGAGTCCGTCGTCGGATCGGTCGAAACCGAACACCTCGCAGGCGACTCCGAGCTCGAACGCTTCGGTGAGCGGCATGAGCGGTACGACGACCTTTTTCAGCACCGCCCCAGTATGGCAGAAATACGGTCAACAATGTCGTTTCTGCCACTTTTTCTGAGGGGCCGATGGAACCAGGCTGAAGACATGACAATCCTGGTCGTGGTACTCCTCGTGTTCCTGGCGCTCGACGCGCTGGCGCTCGCCGGCCGCACGCCCGACACGCACAACGAAGTCATCCAGCACGGGGACTTCCGGTTTTGAGAGGGAACCTGGCGCTCCAGTACGCGGGCACGGCGCTCGCCTGGGGCGCGAGTTTCCTCTTCATCAAGGTCGGTCTCGAGGGCCTGTCCTTCACGCAGGTCGTGCTGTGGCGACTCGTGTTCGGGGCGGTGACCCTCGGTGCCGTCCTCGGACTCACCCGAACACGGTTGCCGCGCGAAGCGGCGACGTGGGCGCACCTGTCGGTACTGGCGGTCGCCCAGTGCGTGGTGCCGTGGTTGCTGTTCAGCTGGGCCGAGCAGAGCATCAGTTCGGGCCTGGCCAGCATCTACAACGCGACCACACCACTCATGACGATGTCGGTGGCCCTGGCGTTCCTGCCGGGGGAGAAGCTCACGGACGCAAAGCTGTTCGGCCTCCTGCTCGGATTCACGGGGGTGGTGGTGGTGCTGGCGCCGTGGCAGGCGGGGATCATCGGCAGCGTTCCCGCCCAGCTCGCGTGCCTCGGTGCCACCGCGTCGTACGGCGTGGCACTCGTCTACCTGAGGCGGTTCGTCCTTCCGCGAGGCGTCGGCACGCCCACCATCGCGTTCATGCAGGTGTCGATCGCGGCAGCCGCCATGCTCCTCGCCGCCCCGTGGGTCGCGAGCACGTCGATGCACCTGACCCCCGCGATCGTCGCGTCCATGATCGGGCTCGGGGCGTTCGGCACCGGGCTGGCGTTCGTGTGGAACACGAACGTGGTCCGCGGCTGGGGGCCCACCGCGGCCTCCACCGTCACCTACCTGACACCGGTGGTCGGCGTCGTGCTCGGCGCGGTCGCACTCGACGAGCACATCTCCTGGAACCAGCCCGTCGGGGCGCTCGCGGTGATCGCGGGAATCGTCGTCACCCAACGGTCTTCGCGCAAGGCCGCCGAGACGGTCGCCGCGGACGCATCGTGATCACGGCGGTGCCGTGACCACCCACTCGCGTTTGGCGTCCCCGTCCCACCGGCGCACCACCGACGCCCGGCCGATGATGTCGCCGCCGTCGAGCAGTCGCGCGGCCTCCGCGATCTGATCGGCCGGGAGTCGCCGCGCGAGAGTCACGTGCGGCGTCCACTCGCCCGGGCGGATGTGCGGCGTGAACTCCGTGGCGTGCGCCGCGAGATCGAACACGCTGCGGTGCAGGGACAGCAGCGCCTTCGACGGCACCACCAACCGGGACAGCGTGACATGCCTGCCGCCGAACATCACGAGCCCGCCCAGCCGGATGTGGAACGAGGGCGTCGCGATCCGGCGGCCCAGCAATTCGTCGATCTCGGGTGGGATGTGGCGTGCCACGAACAGGGTGATGTGGGGCCGATTCGATTCGGCGCGAACGCGAGTGCGGCTGGGCATCCCGGCATCCCACAGGCGTTGCCACTCCGCGCGCACGGCAACGTCGGTCGCTTCGTCGAACAGCAGTTCCACCGACTGGACCATGGTAGGCAATGATGGCCTCATGAGCGGTGCTACGGCAAACATTTCCGATACCCGGATCGGGGTGCTCCTCGGCGACGGCATCGGTCACGAGATCGTCCCGGCCACCCAGCGGGTGGTCTCGGCCGCGGTGACCGCGGCGGGAGGCGACGTCGACTGGGTGGATCTGCCCCTCGGCCTGGGCGCCATCGAGTCGCACGGAACGCCGATCCCCGACTCCACGCTCTCCGCGCTGGACGAACTCGACGCGTGGATCCTGGGCCCGCACGACAGCGCCGCCTACCCGGAACCGTTCCGCGGCCGGTTGACCCCCGGCGGGGTGGTGCGCAAGAGGTTCGACCTCTTCGCGAACATCCGCCCCGCCCGCTCGCTCGAGGGCGTCGCCTCGACGGTCCCGGACATGGACCTGGTGATCGTCCGGGAGAACACCGAAGGGTTGTACGCGGATCGGAACATGTTCGCAGGCAGCGGCGAGTTCATGCCGACTCCCGACGTGGCACTGGCGGTCGGCGTCGTGACGAGGAAGGCGTGTGAGCGCATCGCGCACACCGCATTCGCGCTGGCGCGCACGCGCGGCCGCCACGTCACGATCGTGCACAAGGCCAACGTGCTGTCGATGACGACCGGATTGTTCCGCGACGTCTGCAGGGAGGTGGGGGAGCGCGACTACCCGGACGTGCGGATCGACGACGAGCACGTCGACGCCATGACCGCGCACCTCGTCCGCAGGGGACGCGACTTCGACGTCGTGGTGACGGAGAACATGTTCGGCGACATCCTGTCGGACCTGACGGGTGAGTTGTCCGGCTCGCTCGGCACGGCCCCGTCGATCAACAGTTCCGAGACCAAGGTGATGGCGCAGGCGGCGCACGGAGCCGCCCCCGACATCGCGGGCCACAACCGGGCCAATCCCACGGCGCTGATGCTGTCGGCCGCGATGATGCTCGAGTGGCTCGGGGACCGCCGCGCGGACCGGCATCTCGGCGGCGCGGCCCACCGGATCCGCGACGCGGTCCGTGCGACGATCGCATCCGGAGTCGCCACGGCTGACCTGGGTGGACTCGCATCGACCAGTGAATTCACCGAGACGGTCCTCGCCCGGACACTCCGTCGCTGAAACCGCCGCCACGGGCCGGGACAGGCCGTTAATGTTCGGTAACGACGCCCGCAGATGCGGGTGCCGTAACCTACCGTTCGACTATTCGGAGTTCGCGAGTTCTCCGTCGCCGTAGCTCGCTCGGTGTACCACGATTTCCTTGGAGGACATGCCAGTGTCTGGTCGATCCGTCTTCGCGCGAGGCCGAGTGGCCCGCACCATCTGTGCACTGGCGGGTGGCAGTGCTCTGCTGCTCGCCGGCTGCGCCAGCAACACCGAGGGCGGTGGTACGCCCTCCGGAGAAGAGACCGTCGCCGTGGAAGTCGACAAGGTGGATGCCATCGCGGCGACACTGCCCGAGAAGATCGCCTCGTCCGGCAAGATCATCGTCGGTGTCAATATTCCCTACTCGCCCAACGAGTTCAAGGATCCGAGCGGCAAGATCGTCGGCTTCGACGTCGACCTCGTGGACGCCGTGGGCAAGGTGCTCGGCGTGACACCGGAGTACACCGAGGCGGACTTCGACAAGATCATCCCGTCGATCCAGGCCGGCAGCTACGACATGGGTATGTCGTCGTTCACCGACACCAAGGAACGCGAGCAGTCGGTCGACTTCACCACCTACTTCAGCGCCGGAGTGCAGTGGGCGCAGCCCGCCGGGAAGTCCGTCGACCCCACCAACGCGTGCGGCCTGCGGGTCGGCGTGCAGACCACCACCATCGAGGATCTCGAGGAGGTGCCCGCCAAGAGCGCGGCGTGCGTCGCGGCCGGTAAGCCGCCCATCGAGATCGTGAAGTTCGACAGCCAGGACGACGCGGCCAACGCCGTCGCCCTCGGCAAGGTCGACGCGATGTCCGCCGACTCGCCCGTCACCGCGTACGCGATCAAGCAGAGCGACGGCAAGATCGAGGCCGCGGGCGAGGTCTTCGACGCCGCACCGTACGGCTGGCCCGTCGCGAAGGGTTCGCCGCTCGCGCAGACCCTCCAGCAGGCGCTGCAGCACCTCATCGACGACGGCACCTACCGGACGATCGCCGAGAACTGGGGTGTCGAGGCGGGCGTCATCACCACGTCCCAGATCAACGGCGCCACGAGCTGAGCGGTTGACGAGTGTCTGACGTGGAGAAGGCTCCGGACCGGTCCGGCACCGAGACGGGGCAGGAACCGGAACCGATCAAGGCGATCCCGCTGCGGCGGCCCGGCCGCTGGATCGCCGCGATCGTCGTCGGTCTGCTGCTGGCGCTGTTCGTCAACGGTGCGCGCACCAACGAGGCGTACCGGTGGGACATCTACGCCCGCTATCTGTTCGACGCACGGATCTCGGCCGCGGCGTGGAACACCATCCAGCTGACGATCCTGTCGATGGCGATCGCCATCATCCTGGGTGTCGTCCTCGCCGTCATGCGGTTGTCGCCGAACCCGGTGCTGAAGGCGGCGTCGTGGGGGTACCTGTGGATCTTCCGCGGGACCCCGGTCTACGTGCAGTTGGTGTTCTGGGGGCTGTTCCCGTCGATCTACAAGCAGCTGGATCTGGGAATCCCGTTCGTCCACCAGTTCGTGCACATCGACCTGCAGGGAATTAACGCGGCGTTCCTGTTCGCGGTGATCGGGCTGGGACTCAACGAGGCCGCGTACATGGCCGAGATCGTCCGGGCCGGCGTGAACTCGGTCGCCGAAGGGCAGACCGAGGCGTCGGTGGCACTCGGCATGACGTGGTCGCAGACTATGCGCCGCACGGTCCTGCCGCAGGCCATGCGGGTGATCATCCCGCCCACGGGCAACGAGCTGATCAGCATGCTGAAGACGACGTCGCTGGTCACCGCGGTGCCGTACAGCCTGGAGTTGTACGGACGTGCCAGAGACATCTCGGGCGCGAACTTCCAGCCCATCCCGCTGCTGATGGTGGCCGCCACCTGGTACCTCGCCATCACCAGCCTGCTCATGATCGGCCAGTTCTACCTGGAGCGGTATTACTCGAAGGGTGCGTCCCGCAAGCTCACCCCGCGGCAACTGCAGGCGCTCGCCGACGCGCAGGGCAAGCCGCTCGTGATCGAGCCCGGGCCGGAGACCTTGCCCGACACACCCGGAGGGGAACGACGATGACGCCGATGGTCAAGGCGGACCGGGTCTGCAAGAACTTCGGGGCGCTGAAGGTACTCAAGGGTGTGTCGCTGGAGATCGACGCCGGCCAGGTCCTGTGCCTGGTCGGGCCCTCGGGCTCGGGGAAGTCGACGTTCCTGCGGTGCATCAACCACCTCGAGCAGGTCAATGCCGGGCGGCTGTACGTCGACGGCGAGATCGTCGGGTACTCCGAGCGGGGCGGCAAGCTCTACGAACTCCATCCCAGGGCTGCCGCGAAGCAGCGCCGCGACATCGGGATGGTCTTCCAGCACTTCAACCTGTTCCCGCACCGCACGGCACTCGAGAACATCATCGAGGCGCCCATCCAGGTGAAGAGGCTCAACAAGAAGAAGGCGCTCGAGCGGGGACGGGATCTCCTCGAGCAGGTGGGCCTGAGCGAGAAGGCGGACGCGTACCCGGCGCAACTGTCGGGTGGGCAGCAGCAGCGCGTCGCCATCGCCCGCGCGCTGGCGATGGACCCCAAGCTGATGCTGTTCGACGAGCCGACGTCCGCGCTCGACCCGGAGCTGGTCGGGGAGGTGCTGACCGTGATGAAGGATCTCGCGGCAGGCGGCATGACGATGGTCGTCGTCACGCACGAGATGGGCTTCGCACGCGAGGTGGCCGACCAGCTCGTGTTCATGGACGCCGGCGTCGTCGTCGAATCGGGCAACCCTCGCGAGCTGCTCGCCAATCCGCAGCACGACCGCACCAAGTTGTTCTTGTCGAAGCTGCTGTAATGGCCTCCGGCCCCGTGAGTACTTGTCAACCGCCCGCGGTTAACAAGTACTCACGGGTTTGCGGCAGCTGAAGATGGCGGTGCCGGGGAAGATCTGTCCACGCAGTGGGCTCCACTGCCCCCATTCGCGGTCGAGCCACTCGGGCCACTCCGGCTCGATGATGTCGCGTACCTCCAGGCCTGCCGCCACGATCTCGCGAACCCGGTCGCCGATGGTCCGGTGGTGCTCGACGTAGGTGGGGACGCCGTCGCCGTCGACTTCCACGTAGGGCGTGCGGTCGAAGTAGGGGAGCGACGCGGTGAGCCCGCGCGGGCCCGGATCGTCCGGGAAGATCCAGCGGATCGGATGGTTGACGGCGAACACCCACAGCCCGCCCGGGCGGAGAACTCGGGCCACCTCACTCATCACCTGCTGTGAGTCCGCCACGAACGGAACTGCGCCAAAAGCCGAACATGCGATGTCGAAACTCGCGTCGGCGAAGGGGAGGTGCTCGGCTCCCGCATGAACGAGCGGCACAGTCGCGCCGCCCGCCCGCATGGCCTCGACCCCGCGGGTCAGCATCGACATGGACAGATCGAGCCCGACCGCCCGGGCGCCCCGGCCGGCGAGCCATCGCGCACAGGGCGCGGAACCGCAGCCCACCTCGAGGACGTCCTTGCCCGCCACGTCACCGAGCAGGTGGTAATCGCCCTCGTGGAGTCCCTCCGGACACCAGACGAACTCGCCCCCGGACGAGTCCACGCCGAGGAACTCGCCGTGGGTGCGGTGGTAGTCGTCCGCATCGGCGTCCCACCAGGCGCGGCTCGCGCGTTCGCTGGACTCGGAATCGACACGAACCCTGCTCACCCCGGACGTTCCGAGCACGCTGTTGGCGGTGCCGTGACGGTCGTCTTCGGGAGAGAGAGGAGAATCGGAGGGGCGAGGATCGGGCATGGGCAACAGAGTAGAGCGTGGGAACGTGCCCGGGTTTGCCCAGCTTGCCCACGGGCGCGTAGCCTATTGCACGCGAGTGTCTATGTGTGCGGCATCGGATTCGGTTCAGTTCGAGTTTGTTCGGTTCCAGTCGGGTGTCGTTCACTGCGCTTGCGGTGATCTGATTCGGCGGGAATGTTCCGTCGGTTCAGGTTGCTTGTCCGACAGAACACCATCAACCGACCACAACCCGTCCGGAGCAACTCAACACATGCCCTCCACCACCGTGACCTCGCCGCAGGTAGCCGTCAACGACATCGGCTCCGCCGAGGACTTCCTCGCCGCCATCGACGCAACGATCAAGTACTTCAACGATGGCGACATCGTCGAAGGCACCATCGTCAAGGTCGATCGTGACGAGGTCCTGCTCGACATCGGTTACAAGACCGAAGGCGTCATCCCTTCCCGTGAGCTCTCCATCAAGCACGACGTCGACCCCAACGAGGTCGTCTCCGTGGGCGATGAGGTCGAAGCTCTCGTCCTCACCAAGGAGGACAAGGAAGGCCGACTGATCCTGTCGAAGAAGCGCGCTCAGTACGAGCGTGCCTGGGGCACCATCGAGGAGCTCAAGGAGAAGGACGAGGCCGTCAAGGGCACCGTCATCGAGGTCGTCAAGGGCGGCCTGATCCTCGACATCGGCCTGCGTGGCTTCCTCCCCGCTTCGCTCGTCGAGATGCGCCGTGTCCGCGATCTCCAGCCGTACGTCGGCAAGGAGATCGAGGCCAAGATCATCGAGCTCGACAAGAACCGCAACAACGTCGTCCTCTCGCGCCGCGCATGGCTCGAGCAGACGCAGTCCGAGGTTCGCAGCGAGTTCCTGCACCAGCTGCAGAAGGGCCAGGTCCGCAAGGGCGTCGTGTCCTCCATCGTCAACTTCGGTGCCTTCGTGGACCTGGGCGGCGTCGACGGCCTGGTGCACGTTTCCGAGCTGTCCTGGAAGCACATCGACCACCCGTCCGAGGTTGTCGAGGTCGGCACCGAGGTCACCGTCGAGGTTCTCGACGTCGACCTGGACCGCGAGCGCGTCTCCCTGTCGCTCAAGGCCACCCAGGAAGACCCGTGGCGTCAGTTCGCCCGTACGCACGCCATCGGCCAGATCGTGCCCGGCAAGGTCACGAAGCTGGTTCCGTTCGGTGCCTTCGTGCGCGTCGAAGAGGGAATCGAAGGCCTCGTCCACATCTCCGAGCTGGCCGAGCGCCACGTGGAGGTCCCGGACCAGGTTGTCGGCGTCAACGACGATGCACTCGTCAAGGTCATCGACATCGACCTCGAGCGTCGTCGCATCTCGCTGTCGCTGAAGCAGGCCAACGAGGACTACAACGCCGAGTTCGATCCGTCCAAGTACGGCATGGCGGACAGCTACGACGAGCAGGGCAACTACATCTTCCCCGAGGGCTTCGATCCCGAGACCAACGAATGGCTCGAGGGCTTCGACAAGCAGCGTGAAGAGTGGGAGAACCGCTACGCCGAGGCTGAGCGTCGTCACAAGATGCACACCGCTCAGATGGAGAAGACCGCTGCAGACGAGGCCGCCGAGGCTGCCACCGCTGCTGCCGGCTACTCCTCCGAGTCGGGTGCCGGCGACGCCGACGCCGCTGCGTCCTCCAGCGCCTCGTCGTCCGAGTCTGCCGGCGGATCGCTCGCCAGCGACGCACAGCTCGCCGCACTGCGCGAGAAGCTGTCGGGCAACGCCTAGTAAGTCCGCCTGACTCGTCAGGCAAAGCCGAAGACCCCGCTCCTGCATTGCAGGGGCGGGGTCTCGTCGTTGCACGACGTCCGAACATGGCTGTGGCCCAACCTCTTCGGAGGTTGGGCCACAATGGTGTCGGGTGAGGCGGGCGCTCAGTTCGCGGTGGCGGGAATCCAGTAACCGGACGACGACTGCACCTCGGCGCGCTTGCGCATCGTTGCGAAGCTGTGCCTGCCCTGGCCGATGAGTGCCGTGAGCCAGGTCCGGCGATGTTCGGCGAGCGCGGAGGCCACCTCGGGGATCTCGATGCAATGCACCCCGCCCGCAATGCCGAGGCGGTGCCGACCGAACTGGTTGCGGTGATCGCGCATGGCGTTCCTCTTCTTCGAGAAGGTGCAGGTCGGGTGCGTTCGCTAGAACATAACCGACCGTGTCGGACATCTGTGGTATTTGGGGCAGGTGAGTCTGCAGGGAGGGAAGAGGGTGGAGATCGGCGAGGGACGTGCGTACTCGGTGCACGGCGGGTGCAACACTGGGGGGCGTGTTGAGAATCGGCCTCACTGGAGGCATAGGAGCCGGTAAGTCCACCGTGTCGAAGGTCCTCGCCGAACTCGGGGCCGTGATCGTCGATGCCGATCTGATTGCGCGGGAGGTCGTCGAACCCGGAACACCCGGCCTCGCGGCCATCGTCGATCGGTTCGGCGAAGAGATCCTGACGGAGGACGGCGCGCTCGACCGGCCCGCCCTGGCCGCCCGCGCCTTCGCCGACGACGAATCGCGGCTCGCGCTGAATGCCATCGTTCACCCGCTCGTCGGGGCGCGCACCACCGAGACCATCGAATCGGCGCCCAAGGACGCGATCCTCGTCCAGGACATTCCGCTGCTGGTCGAGGGCGGAATGGGCGCTGCCTTCCACCTGGTCGTCGTCGTGTTCGTCGATGCCGAGGAGCGGGTGCAGCGGCTCGTCGGATCGCGGGGGATGCCCGAGACCGATGCGCGGGCGCGGATCGCAGCCCAGGCCGACGACGATCAGCGGCGGGCGGCGGCCGACGTCTGGCTCGACAACAGCGGCGCCCCGGGCGCACTCGAGCCGGAGATCCGGGCGCTGTGGTCGGAGCGTCTCGTGCCGTTCGAGTCCAATATCCGCACCCGGACCGTCGTCCGTGTCCTGCCCGAACTCGCCCCGCCGAACCCGCAGTGGCCGGCGCAGGCGGACCGGCTGATCGCTCGGTTGCGACTGGTGTGCGGCGACCGCGCTGTCCGGGTCGACCACATCGGGTCGACGGCCGTCGAGGGATTGCCCGCCAAGGACGTCCTCGACGTGCAGGTGACGGTCGCGAACCTCGAAACGGCGGACGACCTCGCCGAATCACTCGCCGACGCCGGGTTCCCCCGCATCGAGCACATCACCGCCGACGACCCGAAGCCCTCGTACCAGGGCGGAGAGACCGACCCGGCGCTGTGGGGCAAGCGAATCCACGGCGGTGCCGACCCGGGACGGCCCGTCAACATCCATCTTCGTGTCGACGGGTGGCCCGGGCAGCAGTTCGCGCTCGTGTTCCGCGACTGGCTGCGCGCCGACACCGACGCCCGCACCGAGT
This sequence comes from Rhodococcus wratislaviensis, assembly GCF_900455735.1. GTDB lineage: Bacteria > Actinomycetota > Actinomycetes > Mycobacteriales > Mycobacteriaceae > Rhodococcus_F > Rhodococcus_F wratislaviensis. The sequence goes on from NZ_UAUI01000016.1 coordinate 45,612, forward strand.
ACCTCGCGGTCAAGGAAGGTGCGGCGGAGAAGGCTGCCGGGCACACGGACTACCGGGACGCGATCACCGCCTACGTCGACGCGAAGTCCCCGTGGTTCGACCGCGCCTACCACCGGGCGTGGGAATGGGCCGAGCGTACCGGCTGGAGCGCGTAGGTCACCGCCAGTCGATCGGCATCCCGATCGAGGCCAGCCACCGGCCGAGGTCGTGGCCGTGCGCGGCAATTCCGTCGATCGCCGTGGTGGCGGTGAGGATCGCCTGCTCGACCGTCGCGGTGTCGAGCAGTCCGGTGCTGTGCGCCTCCATCAACTCGTCGACGTCGAGGAGTTCGGTGTCGCGGCCGGTGCGGACGACCAGGTCCAGGTAGTGGTCCTCCGACTTCCACACGTCGTCACCTCGGGTGAAGGTGCCGATGTCGACGTAGTGGTCCTGATCGCGCTGGTGGTAGGGGTGGTAGTGGAAGATCGACGCGCGCAGACCGAGGTCGGGGAGCAGCCACGACTCCAGGTAGTGGAACTGCCGGTGGTCGGAGGTGCGCGCCATGTACAGCCCCCACGGCTCGACGCGGTAGTGATCGACGTGGCGGACGAACCCCTTGGGGTCGGTGTTGGTGTGATCTCGTAGGTCGAAGTACTCGACCTTCGGTGGGTGGATGTCGTGACTCGCGCCTGCCATGGTGGGGAACCTACCGGGTTTTTCAGCCGACGGAGATCGTCGGGGAGTTTGTCGGTACCTGCGCCTACCCTGGTTGCATGGCGTTTGCATCCGAGCACCCCGTGGTGGCACATTCCGAGTTCCGTCCCATCGGGGATATCGAGCGGTCGGAAGCGCGGTTCGAGGTCGTCAGCGACCACAAGCCGGCCGGCGACCAGCCCACCGCGATCGCCGATCTGGAACGCCGCATCAACGCCGGCGAGAAGGACGTGGTCCTGCTCGGCGCCACCGGTACGGGTAAGTCCGCGACCACGGCGTGGCTGATCGAGAAGGTGCAGCGGCCCACCCTGGTGATGGCGCCCAACAAGACGCTCGCCGCGCAGTTGGCCAACGAGCTTCGCGACATGCTGCCCAACAACTCCGTCGAGTACTTCGTCTCGTACTACGACTACTACCAGCCCGAGGCGTACATAGCGCAGACCGACACCTACATCGAGAAGGACTCGTCGATCAACGACGACGTCGAGCGACTGCGCCACTCTGCGACGTCGAGCCTGCTCTCGCGGCGGGACGTGGTCGTGGTGGCGTCCGTGTCGTGCATCTACGGCCTCGGCACCCCGCAGTCGTACCTCGACCGGTCGGTGCAGCTCGAGGTCGGTGTGGAGGTTCCGCGCGATGCGCTGCTGCGGCTGCTGGTCGATGTGCAGTACACCCGCAACGATCTGGCGTTCACCCGCGGATCCTTCCGGGTGCGCGGCGACACCGTCGAGATCATTCCCTCCTACGAGGAGCTGGCGGTGCGGATCGAGTTCTTCGGCGACGAGATCGAGGCGCTGTACTACCTGCACCCCCTCACCGGGGACGTGGTGCGGAAGGTCGACTCGGTGCGCATCTTCCCGGCCACGCACTACGTCGCGGGTCCCGAACGGATGGAACGCGCCGTCAAGGACATCGAAGCCGAACTCGAGGAACGGCTCGCCGACCTCGAGAACAAGGGCAAGCTGCTCGAGGCGCAGCGGCTGCGGATGCGCACGCAGTACGACCTCGAGATGATCAAGCAGGTCGGGTTCTGCTCCGGCATCGAGAACTACTCGCGTCACATCGACGGTCGTGGGCCGGGCACCGCGCCCGCCACACTGATCGACTACTTCCCGGAGGACTTCCTCCTCGTCATCGACGAGTCCCACGTGACGGTCCCGCAGATCGGCGCGATGTACGAGGGTGACATGTCGCGTAAGCGGAACCTCGTCGAGTTCGGGTTCCGGTTGCCGTCCGCCACCGACAACCGCCCGCTGACCTGGGAGGAATTCACCCAGCGCATCGGGCAGACGGTGTACCTGTCGGCCACACCCGGCAAGTACGAGCTCGGACAGGCAGGCGGGGAGTTCGTCGAGCAGGTCATCCGCCCCACCGGTCTCGTCGACCCCCAGGTGGTCGTCAAACCGACCAAGGGGCAGATCGACGACCTCGTGCACGAGATCCGCGAACGCGCGGACCGCGACGAGCGCGTCCTCGTCACCACGTTGACGAAGAAGATGGCGGAAGACCTCACCGACTACCTCCTCGAACTCGGGATCCGGGTGCGGTACCTGCACTCGGACATCGACACTCTGCGACGGGTCGAGCTGCTCCGGCAGCTTCGGCTCGGGGAGTACGACGTTCTGGTGGGTATCAACCTGCTGCGTGAGGGACTCGACCTTCCCGAGGTGTCGTTGGTGGCCATCCTCGACGCCGACAAGGAGGGGTTCCTCCGGAGCTCGACCAGCCTCATCCAGACCATCGGCCGTGCAGCTCGTAACGTCTCCGGCCAGGTCCACATGTACGCCGACAAGATCACCGACTCGATGCAGCACGCGATCGAGGAGACCGAGCGGCGGCGTGAGAAGCAGATCGCCTACAACGAGAAGATGGGCGTCGATCCGCAGCCGCTGCGGAAGAAGATCGCGGACATCCTCGACCAGGTCTACGAGGAAGCCGAGGACACGGCCAGCGGGGTCGACGTCGGCGGTTCCGGACGCAACGCCACCCGCGGGCGCCGCGCGCAGGGCGAGGCCGGACGCTCGGTCAGCGCCGGGGTCTACGAGGGTCGCGACACGAAGTCGATGCCCAGGGCGGAGTTGGCCGACCTGGTCAAGGAATTGACCGATCAGATGATGAACGCCGCCCGCGATCTGCAGTTCGAACTCGCCGGGCGACTGCGCGACGAGATCGCCGACCTGAAGAAGGAGCTGCGCGGCATGGACGCCGCGGGTCTGAAATAGCGGCGGCGTCGAGGCAGTACGGTCTGAAGCATGGATGCACACAGCGCAGGTCGTACCGCCCGGTCCTTGGAGTTGCTTCATTCCCTCAGCTATTTCGTTCCCGAGGTCGAGGATCGTCTGGTCGAGGCGGGTCTCGAGCCGGGTCGGATGGGCTACTTCGCGGGCCGCTCCGCGGCGATGGGCGCGGTCGGTGCGGGCGTCGTCACTGCGACCTTCTTCAACTTCAGTCCGGCCGTGATCGAGTCGGTCATTCCGCGTGCCTGGGGTCTGGCCACGCCCGCGGCAATCGTCGACGCGCGATACCGGGCGGTCGGGGAGGCGTATGTGCGACTTCTCGGCGAATCGGTGACGAATTCTCCGGAGATGGCCGAGGCCGCCGAACTCGCGTCGATCGCCGCCCGGGGGATCCAGGGTGTCGAGGGTAGGCCCCTATACGCGGGTTATGCGGAGGTGGAGTGGCCGGACGCACCGCACCTCGCCTTCTGGCATGCCCTCACGTTGTTGCGGGAGTACCGCGGCGACGGTCACGTCGCCGCCCTGCAGACGGCGGGGCTCAGCGGACTCGAATCTCTGATCACGCACACCGCGACCGGATTCGGCTTCCAGAAGAAGTTCGCGATCACCCGCCGCGCCTGGACTCAGGACCAGTGGGACTCGGCGAGCGACAGTCTGCGCGACCGCGAGATCCTGGACGCGCGGGGTGAACTCACCGCAGACGGCAAGGAACTGCGCGAACTGGTCGAGGATCTCACCGACGATCTCGCGCTGGCCCCGTGGGCCGCGCTGGGGGAGGACGGGGCGGCCCGGCTCGTCGAACTCGCGACCCCGTGGCGTGACGCGATCGTCGCGGCGGGGGTGTTCCCGGCCGGCGTGTTCGGTCCCAAGGTCGGCACGTCACGTTGACGCTGATCACAGCCCGGGCGCGTCCGGAATGTGATCCGTCATGCACTGGGGATATCCCCTGTGGCATGTGTTGCAAATGCACCTATGCGGGCACCGATACAGCTAGGGTCAGCGCAGTGGCTGCTGGGTCCAGGCATGACGGATGTCCGGACCCCGGCCAATTGACCACCGCAGACATGGAGGAATGAATGAGCGCCTACCGGACCGTTGTCGTCGGAACCGATGGCTCCGAGTCGTCGTTTCTGGCCGTCGAGAAGGCTGCCGCCATCGCGGGGGACGCCGGCGCCAAGCTGATCATCGCCTGCGCGTACTACCCGGCCGATCCGAAGGACGTCGGGCAGGCCGCCGACGCGCTCGGTGACGAGGCCTACCAGATCACCGGTTCTGCCCCGACGTACGAGATCCTCCGCACCGCGAAGGAGCGCGCCCACGCCGCCGGCGCCAAGGAGGTCGTGGAACGCGCCGTCGTCGGCGCCCCCGTCGAATCGCTGCTGAACCTGGTCGACGAGGTCGAGGCCGGTCTTCTGGTGATCGGCAACCGGGGACTCAACACCCTTACCGGGCGTCTCCTCGGCTCGGTTCCGTCGGATGCCGCACGCAAGTCGACGTCCGACGTCCTCATCGTCCACACGGTGCGCTGACGCACGACTCGATCAGCAGTAATTCGCCTCGGCGGCATCGAGATAGACCTGCGCCACCTGTTCGGTGGTGAGGCCGATATCCGACGTCGCCGAGGCGAACTGCGCTATCGGGGTCAGATGCGCGAGGATCGTCGCCTCGTCGGTGCCCCCGGACAGCTGACCGCAAATCCCGTTGGCGAGTGCCATGACCGTGTCGTCGGGCAGCGCCGGTATGCCGGCTCCGATCAGCGACTCCTTGTAGCGCAGGCCACGGGCGTCCAGGTGTGACGCGGCTGTCGTGGACACAACCGAGGCCGTCGACGGCGGATCGGAGGCGGTGGCCTCCGAACACGCGGTCAGCACGATCGCGGTGAGGACGAGCCCACACCCCATCAGCCGACCGCGCCCGCCCGGTGTCACGACAGAATCCCGACCTCGGCCGGACCGAGTTCGGACAGCACCGCGGGCAAGGTCTTGGTGTGCACCACACCGAGTCGTTGCGTCGCGCGGGTCAGGGCGACGTAGAGGTCGTTCATTCCCCGCGGCGACTCGTCGAGAATGTCCTGGGGTTCGGCGATGAGCACCGAGTCGAACTCCAACCCCTTGACGTCCCGAACCGTCAGGACGCTGACGGTGTCCGACCTCAGGTCGGAGAGTGCGGCGACGAGGTCGTGGCCCCCGATCACGACAGTGGTGCCCGGTCCGGTTTCCCGGGACACGCAGGTGCGCACGGTGTCTGCGAGTTCGCCTTCGGACACCTGCAGTGCCCACGGCGCGAAACCGGATTCGCGCACCGACCGCGGCACTGTCTGTTCGGCGTCGATCTCGGCGAGAACCCGCCGTGCCGTCGTCATGATCTCCGCCGGAGTGCGGTAGTTGACGGTCAGTTCCGTCAGCTTCCACCGTGTGGCCACGTACGGCTCGAGGATCCGTTGCCACGACGACGTTCCCGCCGGGTCGCCGGTCTGCGCGGTGTCGCCGACGAGCGTCATCCAGCGATTCGGTATGCGCCGCATCAGCATTCGCCAGGCCATCTCCGAGAGCTCCTGCGCCTCGTCGACGATCACGTGGCCGTAGGTCCAGGTTCGGTCGCCCGCTGCGCGCTCCGCGGTCGTCTGGTGCTGTCCCACGTCGTGGCGTTCGGCCAGCTGACTGGCGTCGATCAGGTCGTAGGCCATCAGAATTTCCGGGTCCAGCTCGTCCTCGAGATCCTGTGGCGCCGAACCGGTCAGGATGTCCAGAGCGCCCTGGGCATCCGCGATCTGGGCGCGCCACTGGCGGCGGGCGCGCTCCCGTTCGGCGGCGTCGTCGACGCCGAGCAGTTCCGCCAACTCGTCGAGCAGGGGTGCGTCGGCGGCACTGAAGCCGCGCATGACGGGGCGTCGCAGCGACTCACGTTGCGCTTCGGTCAGATTCGGCGCGGCGTCGGCCAGTCGCTTCGGCGAGGCATACAGTTCGGCGAGGACCTGCTGCGGCGACAGTTCCGGCCACAGCGCACTGATCGCCGTCATGATCTCCGGGTCTTCGCGCATCTCGTCCCGCATATCGGCGATGTCGTCCCGGCTCAGCAGGTTGCCGCCGTCGACGACGTTGGCGCCCAGTGTGTCCGCGAGTTGCTGGGCGAGTGCCTCGATGACCGACGAGACGAAGATGGGACGGGCCAGGTTGTGCGGGCGTCGCGACGACCTCGCCCGGCCACGCGCGCGGGTGACGACCTTGCGGTCGAGGGTGATCCGGTAGGTGTCGAACGTCAGCTCGACGGGACGCGACGGCACCTCCTGCCGGTCCCGGACCGCCTTCTTGAGGACGTCTAGCATGTCGAGCGAGCCCTTGATCTCGCCGGCGTCGAGGCCGTCCTCGACGGTGGCGCGGACACCGGGGTAGAGGTCGCCGATGGTCGAGAGCAGCACACCGGTCTCGCCGAGCGACGGCAGCACCTGACCGATGTAGTCGAGGAACGTGGCGTTGGGGCCGATGATGAGGACACCGGCCTTGGCGAGCTGCTGACGGTAGGTGTACAGCAGGTAGGCGGCGCGGTGCAGAGCGACCGCGGTCTTGCCGGTTCCGGGTCCGCCCTGGACCACCAGCACACTCTTGTGTTCCGACCGGATGATGGCGTCCTGTTCACCCTGGATCGTCTCGACGATGTCGTTCATCTGACCCGTGCGGGCCGCGTTGAGGGCCGCGAGCAGCGCACTCTCGCCCGCGACGCCGTCCGAGCCGGTGACCGTGCCCGCGGCCTCCGCCGCCGCCAGATCCAGATACTCGTCGTTGACGGCCGTCACCCGGCGGCTCCGCGTCCGGATGTGCCGTCGACGGGAGACGCCGTCGGGGGCGGCGGGGGTGGCGAGGTAGAACGGGCGGGCAAGGGGCGCACGCCAATCGAGGAGCATCGTCTCGTAGTCGTTCTCCTCGTCGAGGATGCCGAGTCGGCCGATGTAGCGGTGCTCGCCGTCGAGATCGATTCGCCCGAAGCACAGACCGTTCTCGGCGGCGTCGTATTTGGCGAGGTCTTCGGTGTAGAGCTGGTTGAACGACTCCCGCTCGCTGCGGGCTTGCGGGGTCCCGCCGGTTTCGAGCAGAACACGGCTCAGCCGGTTCGCCGCGTACTGGCGAAGGCCGTCCAGTCGGGTGTAGAGCATCGTCACGTACTGCTGCTCGAGCTCGCGCTCGTCGCGTGACGTGTCCTCGTCGGGCAAGAGGTCTCCTTGACTGGTTCGGCTGCAACCGGATCGGCTGCAAAAGTGCCTGGACAGTCTAGTCGGCCCCGGAGGCGGCCCGCTGACAGTGCAGGTCAGGGGCGATCTCCGGGGCCGATCAGATCGAATATCCGGCGCCGGTCGGCGCCGCGGATCGGGTCAGTGGGACAGTTCGTCCCGCTTCGCTCGGGCCTTCTCGAGCGCGGTTTCCGCTTGCTTGCGGGCCCGCTTGCTCAGCACCTCACTGCGTTCCGCGGCGGTGCCGGCCCATTCGCCGCTCTTCTCGCGGGCGACCTCGGCCAATTCCGGGCCGCGCTCTTTGGCGACGTCGACGAGTTCCGCTCCGCGTTCCCTCGCCAGTTCGACGAGTTCCGCGCCGCGCTCCTTGGCGACCTCGGCCCACTCGGAGCCGTGTTCCTTGGCGATTTCGGCCCACTCGGAGCCGTGTTCCTTCGCGACGTCCGCCCACTCGGGGCCGCGGTCCGCCGCGACCTTCGCGAATTCGGCGCCACGGTCTTTCGCGATCTCGAGGAGCCCGGACCCGCGCTCGGCGGCCTCACCGGACAGGATGCGTGCGCGCTCCGACGCCGCAGCCAACGCCTCCGCGATCTCGGGACCGTGATGGTCGTGACCCGATCCGAGCGGCAGAGCCGCTGCCACGGCCTCCTGTGCGTGCCGGGCGGCGCGACGGCCACGCCAGCCGAGGGACGGCTTGCCCTCGGTGTCGACGGCGGCGATCAGCAGTCCGCCGAGCAGGCTGACGTTCTTGAGGAACTGAGTGCGCTGCGCCGCCTTCTTGGCGGGGTCGGTCTCGTTCCAGAAGTCGTGCCCCACAACGGTAGTGGGCACGAGGCTGCCGGCAAGCGCGAGGGACGCGAGTCGCGGCGCCTTCCCGGTGGCGAGAAGAATTCCGCCGCCGATCTGCACGGCGGCGTTGATCTTGACCAACGTCTCCGGGTCGGACGGGATCTTCTGCGTGACGGACCCGGGAAGCGCCTCGGTGGACTTGTCGATCAGTGGTGCGGCGGCCTGTGCTCTCTGCGCCGGATTTCGAAGTGCATCGATCCCTCCGCTGATGAAGACTGCGGACAGCAGTGGGCGAGCGATACGACGGACAAGCATTCCTGGCCTCCCAATCTCGAGTTCTCCCGTCTCACACTAACGAGAGTTCTGGGCAGCCGTCGGCGTACGACTGAGTTGCCGAACCGACGTGCTGCCCATTCACCAGTACCCAGGGAGGCCGATCGCCAATCGCGGACCGTTCGGTGCGCAATCGGCGATCGGGTGGGGTCACCAGCCGCGCTCGCGCCACTCCCCGAGGTGGGGGCGCTCGGCCCCGAGGGTGGTGTCGTCACCGTGGCCGGGGTAGACGACCGTGTCGTCGCCGTAGCGGTCGAAGAGCTTGGTTTCGACGTCGGAGAGCAGCGATGCGAACTTGCCGGCGTCGGCGGTCTTACCGACGCCGCCGGGGAAGAGGGAGTCGCCGGTGAAGAGATGGGTGCGTCCGCCGCCGGCCTCGGTGAGCGCGAGTGCGACGGAGCCGGGGGTGTGGCCGGCGAGATGGATCACGTCGAGGGTGACGTCGCCGACGGTGACCGTGTCACCGTCCTCGAGGAGACGGTCGGGCCGGACGGGCAGTGCGTCGGCGTCGAGCGGATGGGCGGCGGTGTCCACGCGGGTGGCGGCCGCGACGTCCTCGAGCGCCAGCCAGTGGTCGCCGTGCTGGTGTGTGGTGACGATCAGCTCGAGGGACGGAGCGTGTTCGCCGATCAGTTGGTTGACGCGGTCCGCCTCGTTGGCGGCGTCGATGAGGACGGATTTTCCGGTTGTGGAACAGACGACCAGGTACACGTTGTTGTCCATGGGGCCGACGGACATCTTCGTGATCGTGGCTCCCGGAACCGTGCGGCGCTGCGGCGCCGACCCGGGGGAGACGTGGCCGGTGTACGAGTCTTCTATCACCATGGGCTGCTCGGTCATGATGGGGAGGCTACCGTCGAATACAGGCAGGTGAGTGGCAGGGCGGCCATCCGTCCCACAGAACGTGTCGGTGCCCCGGCTTACCATGGCACGGCCAGAGGGCCCAGCATTCATGCGTGTCCTCGGCTGTCGAACAATGAAGGGACTTGGAGTGGCGGATCGCCTTATCGTGCGGGGTGCCCGTGAGCACAATCTGCGAGGGGTCGATCTCGATCTGCCCCGCGACAGCCTGATCGTGTTCACCGGGCTGTCGGGCTCGGGCAAGTCGAGTCTGGCGTTCGACACGATCTTCGCCGAGGGTCAGCGACGCTACGTCGAGTCGCTGTCGGCGTACGCGCGCCAGTTCCTCGGTCAGATGGACAAGCCCGACGTCGACTTCATCGAAGGTCTGTCGCCTGCGGTGTCCATCGACCAGAAGTCGACCAACCGCAACCCGCGGTCGACGGTCGGCACCATCACGGAGGTCTACGACTACCTCCGTCTGCTGTACGCCCGCGCCGGCACCGCCCACTGCCCGGTGTGTGGCGAGCAGATCGCGCGGCAGACGCCGCAGCAGATCGTCGACCAGGTCCTCGACATGGAGGAAGGCACCCGCTTCCAGGTGCTCGCTCCCGTCGTGCGGACCCGCAAGGGTGAATTCGTCGACCTGTTCGACCAGCTCAACATGCAGGGCTACTCACGTGTGCGGGTCGACGGCGTGGTGCATCCGCTGTCCGATCCGCCCAAGCTCAAGAAGCAGGAGAAGCACGACATCGAGGTCGTCGTCGACCGCCTCACCGTCAAGGCCAGCTCCAAGCAGCGGCTCACCGATTCCGTCGAGACCGCGCTGCGGTTGGCGGAGGGCATCGTCGTCCTCGACTTCGTCGACCGCGAAGAGAACGCCGCAGACCGGGAACGCCGGTTCTCGGAGAAGCTCGCGTGCCCGAACGGACACGCGCTCTCCATCGACGACCTCGAACCCCGGTCGTTCTCGTTCAACTCCCCGTATGGCGCGTGCCCCGAGTGCACCGGCCTCGGCATCCGCAAGGAGGTCGACCCCGACCTCGTGGTCCCCGACCCCGAGCTGTCCCTCGAGGACGGAGCGATCGCACCGTGGTCGATGGGGCAGAGTTCCGAATACTTCGGCCGCCTGCTGTCCGGGCTCGGCGACATTCTCGGCTTCGACATGAAGACGCCGTGGAACAAGCTGCCCGCGAAGGCACGCCGCGCGATCCTGGAGGGTAGCGAGGAACAGGTCCACGTCCGATACAAGAACCGGTACGGGCGTACCCGTTCCTACTACGCCGAGTTCGAGGGCGTCATGCCGTTCCTGCACCGCCGGCTCGAGCAGACCGAGTCGGACCAGATGAAGGAACGCTACGACGGCTACATGCGTGACACCCCCTGTCCCGCGTGCGGCGGTGCGCGTCTGCGCCCCGAGATCCTGTCGGTCACGATCGCGAACGAGAAGTTCGGCATGAAGTCGATCGCCGAGGTCTGTGAACTGTCGATCTCCGATTGCGCCGACTTCCTGAACAGCCTCACGCTGGGCAGTCGCGAGGAGGCCATCGCCGGTCAGGTGCTCAAGGAGGTCCAGGCACGTCTCGGCTTCCTGCTCGACGTCGGCCTCGAATACCTGTCGCTCGCTCGCGCCGCCGGGACGCTGTCCGGCGGTGAGGCGCAGCGTATTCGCCTCGCCACCCAGATCGGCTCGGGCCTGGTGGGCGTCCTGTACGTCCTCGACGAGCCGTCGATCGGTCTGCATCAGCGCGACAACCGGCGTCTCATCGAGACCCTGACGCGTCTTCGCGACCTCGGGAACACACTCATCGTGGTCGAACACGACGAAGACACCATCCGGACGTCCGACTGGGTGGTCGACATCGGACCGCTCGCAGGCGAGCACGGAGGCAAGGTCGTCCACAGCGGGCCGTACGAGGAACTGCTCGACTGCGAGGAATCCCTCACCGGCGCGTACCTGTCGGGGCGCAGTCACATCGAGATTCCGGCCATCCGCCGACCGGTCGATCGCAAGCGGCAGGTCACGGTGATCGGCGCGCGCGAACACAACCTCGGGGGTATCGACGTCAGTTTCCCGCTGGGTGTGCTCACGTCGGTCACCGGCGTGTCCGGGTCCGGTAAGTCGACGCTCGTCAACGACATCCTCGCGACGGTGATGGCGAACAAACTCAACGGCGCCCGCCAGGTGCCGGGCCGGCACACCCGCATCAACGGGCTCGACCAGCTGGACAAGCTCGTGCAGGTCGACCAGTCGCCGATCGGCCGTACCCCGCGGTCCAATGCGGCCACCTACACCGGGGTGTTCGACAAGATCCGCACCCTGTTCGCCGCCACCACGGAGTCGAAGGTGCGCGGCTACCAGCCGGGCCGGTTCTCGTTCAACGTCAAGGGCGGCCGGTGCGAGGCCTGCTCGGGCGACGGCACGCTGAAGATCGAGATGAACTTCCTGCCCGACGTGTACGTGCCGTGCGAGGTCTGCCACGGCGCCCGGTACAACCGCGAGACTCTCGAGGTCCACTACAAGGGCAAGACCATCGCCGAGGTCCTGGACATGCCGATCGAGGAGGCCGCGGAGTTCTTCGAGCCCATCACCTCGATCCACCGCTACCTCAAGACCCTGGTCGAGGTCGGACTCGGGTACGTGCGGCTCGGTCAGCCCGCGCCGACGTTGTCCGGTGGTGAGGCGCAGCGCGTGAAACTTGCTGCCGAACTGCAGAAACGTTCGACCGGCCGCACGGTGTACATCCTCGACGAGCCCACGACGGGTCTGCACTTCGAGGACATCCGTAAGCTGCTCGGTGTCGTCAACGGGTTGGTCGACAAGGGCAACACGGTGATCGTGATCGAGCACAACCTCGACGTGATCAAGACCTCCGACTGGGTGGTCGACATGGGGCCCGAGGGCGGGTCCGGCGGTGGAACCGTCGTCGCGCAGGGCACCCCCGAGGAGGTGGCGCAGGTTCCGGAGAGTTACACGGGTCGGTTCCTGGAAAACGTCCTCGAGGTGCCGGCGGCTCCCGCTGCGGCGAAATCGAAGGCGGCCAAGTCGTCGGCGACACGGAAGTCCGCTTCGACGAAGAAGACTGCCGCGGCCGCCACGGCGACACCGCGCAAGCGGGCGCCGAAGAAGGCCGCGGCAGTCAGCTGAGTTCGGTCAGTCCCTCGCGGCCGCGTCGATCGCGGTCGCGAGGTCTGCGGGCCGTGACCACATCGGCCAGTGACCGGTCGGCAGATCGACGTACTCGACCTTCGCGATCTGAGCGAGTTCGGCGGCCATCGGATGGCCCGCGCCTGCCATCTGCTGAATGACCTCCGACGGGAAGCTGGTGCAGATCACCGTGGTAGGCACGTCCAGCCGGCCGCTGTCGCGGAGTTCGATCCTGTCCCTCGCGGGACCGGCCGGTTCGGGCACTGCGCGGTTACGGAACGTCTCGAGCACGACGTCGTCGAGTCCGTCGAGACTGCTGCCCTCGGCCTCGAGTTCGGACCACGACGGAAGCGGGATCTCGGTGACCGAAGGATCGAGATCCTCACGGAGTGCGGTGCCGTTCTGCAGTGGTCCCGAGTCGACGTAGACGATGCGGGCCAGTCGGCCGTGCACCCGATCGCTCGCCGCGTAGGCCACCGGTCCCGCACCGCTGTGCGCGACGAGCACAACCCGCTCCGACGACGGTGTGTTCGCGACGACGTCAGCGATTGCGGAGATGTGATCGTCCAGTCGGATGCCGGCGCGGTCGCTGTCCGCGGAGCCGAGTCCGGGCAACGTCACCGCGGTGACGTGGTGTCCTCGCCGGACCAGGTCGGAAGCCACTGCCTCCCAAGCCCATGCGCCGAGCCAGAATCCGGGAGCCAGGATGATGTGAGTGTCTGTGCTGTCGTGTGCTTCGCTTGTCTGGGTCATGAGACAAGAGTGAACCCGTAACGGTGACATCTGCGTGTCACCGTATGTGTCACAGTCGCATAACGGAATCGGTCGGTCAGAATCGGGACTTTGCCGGGGTCGTTCGGCAGACTGCCCTCATGGACCGCGCCGCTCGCCTCCACGCCCTGACCGAAGAACTGCGCCGTGCGGGTGACCGGGGCCGGACCGCGGAGCAGTTGGCGGCGCAGTTCGAGGTGACCACCCGGACGATCAAGCGGGACATCGCCGTGCTGCAGTCCTCGGGTGCCCCGATCTGGGCCACTGCCGGGCCGGGTGGGGGATACGGGATCATCGGGAACGGCACGTTGCCGCCCGTGAATTTCACGCCCGCGCAAGCGGTCTCGGTGGCCCTGGCCCTCACGGCGTTTCGCGATGCGCCGTTCGCGACCGACGGCCGCGCCGCGCTGGCCAAGCTGCTCGACGTGATGGATGCCGAGTCGAGGGAGCGGGTGCACCGACTCGGCGCGAAGGTGTGGATCCGGCGAGACGACGACACGGCGAGCGCGGAACCACGCATCCGCCGCGTCGTCGAAGACGCAGTGCAGCGCGAACTGCTGGTGTCGCTCCGATATGTGGACCGGGACGGTGAGCGCACCGACCGCGTCGTCGAACCGCACCTTCTCGCTCACACGAGGGGATCGTGGTTCCTCGTCGCGTGGTGCCTGAGCCGCGCGGGTGTGCGGTGGTTCCGGCTGGACCGGGTGTCCGACGCCACCCTCACCGGCCGGTCGTTCGTCCCGCGCGATCCGAGTCTCTTCGGCGAACCGCCGGCCGACGCGCGCAGCGTGTTCGAGCGCTGAGATTCGATCAGAGCGCGCGGGCGGCGGCCACGGATCGGTTCAGCAACGAGACGAGAACCGACTCGTCGACGTCGGCGAGCTTCTTGACGTACAGGCAGCCCTTGCCGAGTGTGTGCTTGCCGAGCGCGGCGAGTTCGGCCTCGTGCTCGGAAAAGTCGAGCGAGAGGTACAGGGTGAGTGCCGCGGCCCGGGGCGAGAAGCCGATCAGTGCGGTATCGCCCTCGTGTCCGCTGGCATACCTGTAGTGGCGCGAGCCGAACCCGACGATGCTGGTGCCCCACATCGCGGCGGGCTCCCCGCTCGCGGCGGTGAGCAGTTCCACCAGGTGTGTGCTGTCGGCGCGCTTGACCGGGTCGGCGATCGTGGCGAGGAACTCGTCGACGTCGGCCGGTGTCTGCGCGGTCTTGTTGCGGCTCGCCATGTCAGTACACGGGGCCGGTGTACTTCTCGCCCGGACCCTTGCCCGGCTCGTCCGGGTGCGAGGACGCTTCGCGGAAGGCGCGCTGCAGCGCCTGGAGGCCTTCCCGGATCGGTCCCGCGTGCGGTCCGAGGTACTCGATGGACGCGGTCACCAGGCCGGCGAGGGCGGTGATGACCCGGCGGGCCTCGTCGAGGTCGCGGTGGGGGCTGGAGTCGGGGTCGGCGTCGGAGAGACCGAGTTTCTCGGCTGCCGAACTCATGAGCATGACCGCGGCGCGGCTGATGACCTCGACCGAGGGCACGTCGGCCAGTTCCCGGACGTCGGTATTCTGGTCACCGCCGGTCAGGGTGCCGTCGTTCGGGGTGTCATCGATGTTGTCCGTCATGCCTTAGAGGATTCCACCAGCGTCCGCCGGCGCAACGTCCCGGTATCGATTAGCTCACGACGTGCGCAAATGTTACTCTTGACCCAACGACCGCCTTCGGATTTGTCGGGGGCAGCAAGTGGAGTCCGACTCCCACCTCTGCGCGGCAGGTAAAACTGCAGTTCAGTGGTCCGGTCGCTCGGCCCGAGGTTACTCGGTTCGAGTTCCTCGAGTGTGAGGAGATGAGGGATCGGCGTGAGCCGTGAGTTCGTCTGATCGGTCGACATCGGGCCCCGCATGGTGAGAGTCATTCACCGCAGCGGGGCTTTTTTGTTGGGAATCCGGGCGTACGGGCTGCTGGCGGTCTCGAGACAAGACCGTTCAACCTAGGAGGCCCCATCAGCACTGAGACCCGCATCAACGATCGCATCCGAGTTCCCGAGGTCCGCCTCGTCGGACCCGGAGGTGAACAGGTTGGCATCGTGCGTGTTGAAGATGCACTCCGCTTGGCCCTCGAGGCCGATCTCGACCTGGTCGAGGTGGCCCCCGACGCTCGCCCGCCGGTCTGCAAGATCATGGACTACGGCAAGTTCAAGTACGAGGCCGCGCAGAAGGCGCGTGAGTCGCGCAAGAACCAGCAGCTCACGGTCATCAAGGAGCAGAAGCTCCGCCCCAAGATCGACGATCACGACTACGAGACGAAGAAGCGCAACGTCGTGCGCTTCCTCGAAGCCGGATCCAAGGTCAAGGTCACGATCATGTTCCGCGGACGTGAGCAGTCACGTCCGGAGCTCGGATTCCGGCTGCTGCAGCGTCTCGGTGCAGACGTCGCGGATCTCGGGTTCGTGGAGACGTCCGCCAAGCAGGACGGTCGAAACATGACGATGGTGCTCGCTCCGCACAAGGGCGCGAAGACCCGTGTGAAGGCGCAGGAAAGCGCCGCCGCGCCGCCGGCGCAGCGGGCAACTCCCGCGCCGGCCGCACCGGCACAGGCTCCGGCGACACCCGCGGAGCAGGCGGGCGACAGTGCGCCCGGCGAAGCGCCGACCAGCTAGTCCGACTACACCAGCACGACCCGGATCACGGTCCGGATACAGAGAACTGAGGACTCCATGCCCAAGTCGAAGACCCACAGCGGCACCGCGAAGCGATTCAAGGTGTCCGGCAGCGGAAAGATCCTGCGCCAGAAGGCCGGTCGCCGCCACCTGCTCGAGCACAAGGCCACGAAGGTGACCCGTCGCCTCGATGGCGTGGCAGTCGTCAGCAAGGCTGACACTCCTCGCATCAAGCGCCTGCTCGACATCTGAGTCGACACCCTTTTACTGACCACCCGGGGCAGCTCACCGCCCCAAGATTGACAGGATTTTTCAGTGGCACGCGTAAAGAGGGCGGTAAACGCCCAGAAGAAGCGTCGTTCGATTCTCGAAGCCTCCAGCGGCTACCGCGGACAGCGCTCGCGCCTGTACCGCAAGGCGAAGGAACAGCAGCTCCACTCGCTGACCTACGCCTACCGTGACCGCCGCGCGCGCAAGGGCGACTTCCGCAAGCTGTGGATCACGCGTATCAACGCTGCTGCACGGGCGAACGACATCACGTACAACCGCCTGATCCAGGGTCTGCGTCTGGCCGAGATCGAGGTCGACCGTAAGAACCTCGCCGAGCTGGCCGTTTCCGACGCGGCGGCATTCGCCGGCCTCGTGGCCCTCGCCAAGGCGGCGCTCCCGGCCGACGTGAACGCTCCGGCCGGAGAAGCAGCCTGAGTCTCGCAGCACCCCGGCCTTCAGAGCCTCGGAAACGACCCGTGGACCCGCTCACCGAGCGCACCCCACGGGTCGTTTCTGCTGTCAAGCTGCTCCGCACCGCGGAACGCCGCAAGGTCGGGCGCTTCCTGGTGGAGGGCGAGAACTCCGTCGGCGAGGCACTCGGCACCCGCCCCGTGCACGACCTCTTCTACACCGAGGATGCGGAGCAGCGGTACTCGACACTGATCGACCGGGCGCATTCTGCCGGCGTCCGGACGTCGCTGGTGACGGACCGTGCGGTTCGAGCGCTCAGCGACACGGTGACCCCGCCGGGTCTCGTCGCGGTGTGCGATCTCCTCGACGTTCCGCTGGCGGAGGCGATAGGCCCCGGAACTCGTTTGCTCGCGGTTCCGGTCGCGGTCGCGGAGCCCGGCAACGCGGGCACCGTCATCCGGGTAGCCGATGCGGTGGGCGCGGACGCGGCGATTCTCGCGGGCGACAGCGTCGACCCGCACAACGGCAAATGCGTCCGTGCGTCCGCCGGAAGCCTCTTCCACCTCCCGGTGGTGCGTGAGCGGGACACCGCGGCGGTCCTCGACAGCATCAGCGCGGCGGGGATTCAGTTGCTCGCCACGGCGGCCGACGGCGAAGTCGATCTGGACGATGCCGACGAGCTGCTGGCCCGCCCCACGGCGTGGCTGTTCGGCAACGAGGCCCACGGCCTCGACGCAGCGACCTCGGCGCGAGCCGATCACCGGGTGCGGATTCCGATCCACGGCCGAGCCGAGAGCCTCAACCTGGCGACGGCGGCGTCGATCTGCCTGTACTCGAGCGCGCGGGTCCAGAACCGCAGGCGAACCGACAGCTGAAACGGCGAAAATCGGATCGCATAGGATTTGACGGCGAGCTGTTTCGGTTTCGTCGAGAGTGTTGACTGAAAGAACTTAAGGAGTGGCACCGGTCGTGGCTAAAAAAGAGGGCGCTGCCTCCACGGGGGTCGAAGGCGGCGCGGTCGATGCGAGTGCGCTCACCGAAGACGCTCTGACTGCGGCAGCCGAGAGCGCGGAAAAGGCGTTCGCGTCGGCGGCGGATCTCGACGACCTGGCGAAGGTCAAGGTCGAGCACATGGGTGACAGGTCGCCGATCGCCCTCGCCCGCCGCGGACTCGGAGCCCTGCCGGGCAAGGAGAAAGCCGACGCAGGCAAGCGCGTGAACGTCGCCCGCACCCGGATCAGTGCGGCGTTCGACGAGCGCCGCGCCGTCCTGCTCGCCGAGCGCGACGCGGCCGTCCTCGTGGCCGAGGCCATCGACGTGACGCTGCCGTCGCAGCGTCAGCCGGTGGGAGCCCGCCACCCGATCAGCATCATCTCCGAGCAGGTCGAGGACGTGTTCGTCGCGATGGGCTGGGAGGTCGCCGAGGGGCCGGAGGTGGAGACCGAGCACTTCAACTTCGATGCCCTGAACTTCCTGCCCGATCACCCCGCGCGGACCATGCAGGACACGTTCCACATCGCACCGGAGGGCTCGCGCCAGGTGCTCCGCACGCACACGTCGCCGGTTCAGGTGCGCACGATGCTTTCCCGCGAAGTGCCGATCTACGTGGTGTGCCCGGGGCGAACGTTCCGTACCGACGAACTCGACGCGACCCACACCCCGGTGTTCTCTCAGGTGGAGGGACTCGCCGTCGACAAGGGCCTCACCATGGCCCACCTGCGCGGCACGCTCGACGCGTTCGCCCGCGCACTGTTCGGTCCCGAGACCCGCACCCGGATGCGCCCGAACTACTTCCCGTTCACTGAACCGTCCGCGGAGGTCGACGTCTGGTTCCCGAACAAGAAGGGCGGCGCGGGCTGGGTCGAGTGGGGCGGCTGCGGAATGGTCAACCCGAATGTGCTGCGCGCCTCCGGAATCGACCCCGACGTGTACACCGGGTTCGCGTTCGGCATGGGGCTCGAGCGCACACTCCAGTTCCGGAACGGGATCCCGGACATGCGCGACATCGTCGAGGGCGACGTGCGTTTCACGCTGCCCTTCGGTGTCCAGGGCTGACCCCGCGTCACCCGAATCCCGTCCACCACAGTCACGACATTTTCACGAACGAGAGAGCTGAGCAGACGTGCGAGTAGCGCAATCCTGGCTGACCGAGATCCTGCAGCGTGCCACCCCGGACTGGGACGTCACCGCCGAGGAACTCGACGCAGGTTTCGTCCGGGTCGGGCTCGAGGTCGAGGAAGTCGACCGGCTCGAGCCCGTCGACGGCCCCCTCGTGGTCGGCAAGGTTCTCGAGATCACCGAGCTCACCGAGTTCAAGAAGCCGATCCGCTTCTGCAAGGTGGATGTGGGGGCGGCCGAGCCGCAGGGCATCGTGTGCGGCGCCCGGAACTTCGCCGAAGGCGACCTCGTGGTGGTCGCACTCCCCGGCGCAGTCCTTCCCGGTGGTTTCGCCATCGCGTCCCGCAAGACGTACGGGCAGGTCTCCGACGGGATGATCTGCTCGGTGGCCGAACTCGGCATCGGCAAGGACCACTCGGGCATCCTCGTCCTCGAGCCGGGCACCGCGCTCCCCGGCGCGGACGCCAACGAGTTGATGGGCCTGCACGACACCGTCATCGAACTCAACATCACCCCGGACCGCGGCTACTGCTTCTCCGTCCGCGGGCTCACCCGTGAACTGGCGTGCGGGTTCGACCTCGACTTCGCCGACCCGGCGTCGGTGGCGCCGTACCCGGCGGAGGGGGAGGCGTGGCCGATCCGCGTCGAACCGGAATCCAAGGCGACGCGATTCGCCGCTCGCCGGGTGACGGGTATCGATCCGAAAGCGGTCAGCCCGTGGTGGCTGCAGCGCCGGTTGCTGCTGTCGGGGGTCCGCCCGATCTCGCCGGCCGTCGACGTCACCAATTACGTTCTGCTCGAACTGGGCCAGCCGTTGCACGCGTTCGATGCCGCGAAGATCAGCGGCGAACTCGTCGTGCGCCGCGCGGTGGCGGGGGAGAAGCTGACGACGCTCGACGAGACCGAGCGCGTCCTCGACCCCGAGGACGTCGTGATCGCCGACGATTCGGGCGTCGTGTCGCTGGCCGGGATCATGGGTGGCGCGTCCACCGAGGTCGGGTCGGAAACCACCGACATCCTGCTCGAGGCGGCCACATGGGATCCGCTTGCGGTGTTCAAGACCGCGCGCAGGCACAAGCTGTCGAGCGAGGCCGGCAAGCGTTTCGAGCGCGTGGTCGACCCCGAGATCCCGGTCGCGGCACTGGACCGGGCGGCCGCGCTGCTCGTCGACATCGCCGGCGGGCGGGTCGAGCCGGCGCTCACCGACATCGGTGAGGTCACCCCGCACGAGCCCATCCACATGGACATCGACCTCCCCGACCGCGTGGCGGGGGTCGACTACCCCAACGGCACCGCTGCGCGCCGGCTGACGCAGATCGGCTGCAACGTCGAGGTCGGGGTCAGCGACAGCGGCCACGGCCAGCTCGTTGCCGGCCCGCCGTCGTGGCGGCCCGACCTGGTGCAGCCCGCCGACCTGGTGGAGGAGGTGCTGCGCCTCGAGGGGCTCGAGAAGATTCCGTCGGTGCTGCCCGCAGCCCCCGCGGGTCGTGGGCTGACTCCTGCGCAGCGCCGCAAACGCGCCGTCGGCCGTGCACTGGCGTTCTCGGGATACGTCGAGATCCTTCCCCCCGTCTTCCTGCCCACCGCGATCTTCGACACGTGGGGGCTCGGAGCCGAGGATCCGCGCAGGAACACCAGCACGGTGCTCAACCCGCTCGAATCGGATCGGCCGGAACTGGCCACCACGTTGCTGCCCGGACTTCTCGAGGTCCTCGCCCGCAACGTCTCCCGCGGTCAGCGCGACCTGTCGCTGTTCGGTATCGCGCAGGTCGTGTTGCCGGGCGCCGACACCAAGCCGGTCGAGGCGCTGCCGGTGGACCGGCGCCCGACCGACGAACAGATCACGGCACTGCTCCAGTCGTTGCCGGACCAGCCGGTGCACGTGGCGGCGGTCCTCACGGGGCAGCGTGAGCCGAGCGGTCCGTGGGGCGCGGGCCGCGCAGCGGACGCCACCGACGCGTTCGCCGCCGCCCGGACGGTCGCTGCCGCGGCCGGGGTCGAGGTCGAATTCCGCGCGACGCAGTACCTGCCGTGGCACCCGGGACGCGGCGCGGAGCTGATCGTGGACGGTGTCGTCGTCGGACATGCGGGCGAGTTGCATCCCGCCGTGCTCGAGCGCGCCGGGCTTCCCCCGCGGACGAGTGCCGTCGAGATCGATCTGGACGCCCTGCCGCTGGTGGAGAACCTGCCCGCGCCGAAGGTCTCGCCCTTCCCCGCGGTCCTCCAGGACGTGGCGGTCGTGGTCGACACCGCGGTACCCGCCGCCGAGGTCCAGGCCGCCCTGCGGTCGGGTGGAGGGGAGCTCCTCGAGGACATCCGACTGTTCGACGTGTTCGAAGGTGAGCAGGTCGGGGAGGGCCGGAAGTCGCTGGCGTTCGCGCTGCGATTCCGAGGCGTCGACCGCACCCTGACCGAGGACGAGGCAAGCGCCGCCCGCGACGCCGCCGTGGCCGCGGCGTCCGCTGCCGTGGGTGCCGAACTGCGCAGCTGAGCCGTAGCCTGGGTGGAGGGCCCGGGACGGTGAGGAGCGGTGCGATGACCGAAGTGCGCGACGTCGTGGCGGCGGCGAGTCAGTTGACCGACGCCGAGTTCCTCGAGGTGGTGCGTGCGGTGGCCGCGGGTCGACCGGGCCTCGGGGCGTTGCTCGCGGCGGTGGACGTGGGGGCGGCGATCCCGGTCGAGGATCCGGTGACCGCGGAGGTTGTGTCCCACATCGCGCCCGGGGTGCCCGAGCCGGACTACACGCCGGGGGGTGTCCCGACGTTCGACCGCGTACGTGAGCGGATCGAGGGACGGTTCGGGACGGCGATGGGCTCCTCCGAACTCGCGCACGACAGCCCCTCGGGGCAGTCGCTCGACGAGGCGTGGGAGAAGCGGGAGAAGGCGGGAAAGGCCAAACTCGACGAGATTCGGCGGTCGCTCGGCAAGCAGTGACCACGGTTTCCGTCCCGCCGAGAGACCGCGGTGTGTATTAGCTTGCATGATGATGCATAATCAATCGTATGACTGAGCACGCGGGAAAACCGATCAGGATTGCCGTCGCCGGCGCGAGCGGATACGCCGGTGGCGAGGTGCTGCGTCTGCTGCTGGGGCACCCGTCGTATGCGGACGGTTCGCTCGTCATCGGCGCGCTCACAGCAGGCGGCAACGCCGGATCGACTCTGGGCTCGCACCATCCGCACCTGCTTCCCCTCGCAGACAGAGTGCTCGAGGACACCACCGTCGAGACGCTCGCCGGACACGACGTGGTGTTTCTCGGTCTGCCGCACGGCAATTCGGCGCAGTACGCGAAGGCGCTGCCCGAGTCCACGGTCATCATCGACTGCGGCGCCGACTTCCGGCTGACGAACGCCGAGGACTGGGAGCGGTACTACAAGAGCCCGCACGCGGGTAGCTGGCCCTACGGACTTCCGGAACTCCCGGGTGCCCGCGAGAAGCTGGCCGGCGCCACACGCATCGCCGTCCCCGGGTGCTTCCCGACGGTGTCGAGCCTGGCGATGGCCCCGGCGGTCGCCGCGGGTGTCGTCGAACCGCGGGTCACGATCGTCGCCGTCACCGGTGCCTCCGGCGCGGGACGCGCACCCAAGGCCGATCTGCTCGGCTCCGAGGTAATGGGTTCGGTCCGTGCCTACGGTGTCGGCGGCGTGCACCGCCACACCCCGGAGATCATCCAGAACCTCTCCGAACTCGCCGGTGAGCGTGTCACCGTGTCGTTTACCCCCGTGCTGGCGCCGATGCCGCGCGGCATCCTCGCCACGTGCACCGCGGCCACCACGGCGTCCGAGGACGAGGTGCGCGCGATCTACGAAAAGGCGTACGCGGACGAACCGTTCGTGCACGTGCTGCCCCAGGGCGTGCTGCCGCAGACCGGTGCGGTCGTCGGATCGAACGCCGTCCAGATCGCGGTGACGGTCGACGCCGACGCCGGTCAGATCGTCGTGGTCGCGGTGATCGACAACCTTGCGAAGGGCACCGCCGGGGGAGCCGTGCAATCGATGAATCTTGCGCTTGGACTACCCGAGACCGCCGGTCTCTCGACAGTGGGAGTTGCCCCGTGAGCAGTGACAGCACGATCGATCCGCACCCGACCCGGGAGGTCGCCGGCGGCGCCCTGGTCCGAACCCAGGGAGTCTCGGGCCCAGCGGGCTTCCGCGCATCCGGGATCAAGGCGGGTATCAAGGCGAGCGGCAACGCCGACCTGGCTCTCGTCGTCAACGAGGGACCCGAACTCGCTGCCGCGGGAGTCTTCACCGCGAACAAGGTCAAGGCCGCGCCGGTGCTGTGGTCGCAGCAGGTGCTCACCACGGGCAGGCTGCGCGCCGTCGTGCTCAATTCCGGTGGGGCCAACGCGTGCACGGGTGCGGGCGGGTTCCAGGACGCGCACAAGACGGCCGAGGAAGTGGCGTCCGCGCTGAGCAACTGGGGAACCGAGACCGGCGCCGTCGAGGTCGCGGTGTGTTCCACCGGTCTGATCGGCGACCGCCTGCCCATGGACAAGGTCCTGGCCGGGGTCACCGAGGCCGTGCACGAACTCGCCGGGGGAATCTCGGGTGGCACCGACGCCGCGTACGCCATCATGACCACCGACACGGTGCCGAAGCAGGCCGCCCTGCATCATGCGGACAAGTGGAACGTGGGCGGGATGGCGAAGGGCGCAGGCATGCTGGCCCCCGCGCTGGCGACGATGCTGTGCGTGGTGACTACCGACGCCGTCGCGACCGCCGCGCAACTCGACGCCGCGCTGCGGGCGGCCACCCGGGTGACGTTCGATCGGCTGGACGTCGACGGTGCCACGTCGACCAACGACACTGTGCTGCTGCTGGCGTCCGGTGCGAGCAACGTGACACCGACCCAGGAAGAGCTGAACGCCGCGGTGACGGCCGTCTGCGACGATCTGGCAGATCAGATGATGGCCGACGCGGAGGGCGTCACCAAGCGGGTGCGGGTCACGGTCCGCGGCGCGGTCAGTGAGGACGACGCCCTGATCGGCGCCCGGACGGTGGCGCGGGACAGCCTCGTCAAGACGGCGCTGTTCGGCTCCGACCCCAACTGGGGCCGGGTGCTTGCGGCGATCGGCATCGCGCCGATCGAACTGGACCCAGACAAGATCTCGGTGTCGTTCAACGGCGCCCCCGTCTGCATCGACGGCGTCGGCGCACCGGGTGCGCGGGACGTGGACCTGAGCGACATCGACATCTCCCTCGACATCGACCTCGGTCTGGGCGAGCACGCGGTGAGCATCCGCACCACCGACCTCTCACACGCGTACGTCGAAGAGAACTCGGCGTACTCGTCATGACAGCGACCAGCGAAGCCCTCAGCGGCATCACCGATCACCAGAAGGCCCACGTCCTGGCGGAGGCGCTGCCGTGGCTGCAGCAGTTCCGCGACAAGGTCGTCGTCGTGAAGTACGGCGGCAATGCCATGGTCGACGACGCGCTGAAGACGGCATTCGCCGCCGACATGGCGTTTCTGCGGACGGTCGGAATCCAGCCGGTCGTCGTGCACGGCGGCGGCCCCCAGATCAATGCCATGCTCGGAAAGCTCGGCATGACAGGTGAATTCAAGGGCGGATTCCGCGTCACCACCCCCGAGGTGATGGACGTCGTCCGGATGGTGTTGTTCGGCCAGGTCGGCCGCGAACTGGTCGGACTGATCAACGCGCACGGACCGTACGCCGTCGGCATCTCCGGCGAAGACGCGCACCTGTTCACCGCCACCAAGCGCACCGTGATGGTCGAGGGCAGGCCGACCGACATCGGCCTCGTCGGCGACGTCACGACGGTGAACCCGGAGGCCGTCCTGGATCTCATCCGAGCGGGCCGGATTCCCGTGGTGTCCACCATCGCCCCCGACGCGGACGGTGTGGTGCACAACATCAACGCGGACACTGCTGCCGCCGCACTCGCCGAGGCCATCGGCGCCGAGAAGCTCGTGGTCCTCACGGATGTCGAAGGGCTGTACACGAACTGGCCGGACCGCGATTCGCTGGCCACCGAGATCGACGTGGACGCGCTCGCGCAACTGCTGCCCAGCCTCGATGCCGGCATGGTGCCCAAGATGGAGGCCTGCCTGCGCGCGGTCCGCGGTGGTGTGCCCACCGCGCACGTCATCGACGGCCGCGTCGCGCATTCCGTTCTGCTCGAACTGTTCACCGGCGAGGGCATCGGCACGATGGTCACGCCCGGCCCGACGTCACCTAACGAGGGAGTTGCCTCATGACCGGAACCCCGGAACTCCAGCAGCGCTGGTCCGGCGCTCTGATGAACACGTACGGCGTCCCCCGGGTGGCACTCACGCGCGGTCAGGGAGCGGTGCTGACCGACGCCGACGGCAAGGAGTACGTCGACTTCCTCGCCGGCATCGCCGTCAACATCCTCGGGCACGCACACCCGGCGATCATCGAGGCCGTCACGACGCAGCTGTCGACCCTCGGGCACGTGTCGAACCTGTACGCCAGCGAGCCGGCGATCGAACTGGCCGAGAAGCTGCTCTCCCACCTGGGCGCCCCCGGGCGTGTCTTCCTGTGTAATTCCGGCACGGAGGCCAACGAGGCGGCGTTCAAGCTCGCGCGGGCCACCGGACGATCGAAGATCATCGCCGCCGAGAACTCCTTCCACGGCCGGACGATGGGTGCTCTCGCGCTCACCGGGCAGGCCGCCAAGCGGGCGCCGTTCGAGCCGATGCCTCCGGGTGTCGTGCACGTGCCGTACGGCGATCTCGACGCACTCGATCGTGCCGTCGACGCCGACACCGCGGCCGTGTTCCTGGAGCCGATGATGGGCGAGGGCGGAGTCGTCGTCCCGCCGGAGGGGTACCTCGCGGGCGCACGGCAGATCACCGCCGATCGCGGCGCCCTGCTCGTGCTCGACGAAGTGCAGACCGGGATCGGCCGCACGGGATGGTTCTACGCACACCAGGCGGTCGGGATCGTGCCCGATGTCATGACCCTCGCGAAGGGTCTCGGTGGCGGGATGCCGATCGGCGCGTGCATCGCGACCGGCGCGGCCGCGGACCTGTTCGGGCCGGGCAAGCACGGCACGACGTTCGGTGGGAACCCCGTCTGCGCGTCGGCGGCGCTCGCCGTGCTGCGGACGATCGCCGAGGACGACCTCATCTCCCGCGCCGACACGCTCGGCAAGTCGCTCTCCGCCGGCATCGAAGGTCTCGGACATCCGTTGATCGACCACGTCCGCGGCGCCGGACTGCTGCTCGGCATCGTCCTGACTCAGGACGTGGCCCCCGCCGTGGAGAACTCCGCGCGCGAGGCCGGATACCTGATCAACGCCGCGCAGCCGGGTGTTGTCCGGCTGGCTCCGCCCCTGGTGCTCACGGACGATCAGGCCGAAGGATTCGTCGCGGCGCTGCCCGCGATTCTCGACGACGCGCAATCGGCTTCTCAGCCGGGAAAGCAGTGACGACCGTGGTGAAACACTTTCTCCGGGACGACGACCTCACCCCTGCGCAGCAGGCCGAGGTCCTCGAGCTCGCCGCCAGGCTGAAGAAGGCCCCGTTCGCCGAGCGCCCGCTCGAAGGCCCCCGCGGGGTCGGCGTGATCTTCGAGAAGAATTCGACGCGTACCCGGTTCTCGTTCGAGATGGGCATCGCCCAGCTCGGCGGTCACGCCATCGTCGTCGACGGGCGCAGCACCCAGCTCGGCCGCGAGGAGACGCTGCAGGACACGGGCCGCGTCCTGTCGCGGTACGTCGACGCCGTGGTGTGGCGCACGTTCGGGCAGAAGCGGCTCGAGGCGATGGCGTCCGGCGCCGACGTCCCGATCGTCAACGCGCTGTCCGACGAGTTCCACCCGTGCCAGGTCCTCGCCGACCTGCAGACCCTCGCGGAGCGCAAGGGTTCGCTGAAAGGACTGAAGCTCACCTACCTCGGCGACGGCGCCAACAACATGGCGCACTCGCTGATGCTGGGCGGTGTGACCGCAGGCGTCGACGTGACCATTGCCAGCCCCGAGGGGTTCGCACCCCTGCCGTGGGTGGTCGAGGCGGCCCGGGCGCGGGCCGCCGAGACCGGCGCGACCATCACCCTCTCCGGTGACCCGCAGGCAGCCGTCGTCGGCGCGGACGCACTCGTCACCGACACCTGGACGTCGATGGGCCAGGAGAACGACGGGCTCGACCGGGTCGGTCCGTTCCGCCCCTTCCAGATCAACGAGGCGCTGCTCGCGAAGGCCGACGCCGACGCGGTGGTCCTGCACTGCCTGCCCGCCCACCGCGGGGAGGAGATCACCGACGAGGTCCTCGACGGACCGCAGAGCGTCGTCTGGGACGAGGCGGAGAATCGGCTGCACGCGCAGAAGGCACTGCTCGTGTGGCTGCTCGCGCAGCGAACCGGGGACCGTCCGTGAGTGCGGCCCCTCCGCAGCGTGCAGGTGCGGGTGCGGCACCGCCGCAGCGCGCCGCCAACGCGGCGACGGCACCGACACGGGCGGGACGGCAGGCGCGCATCGTCGCGATCCTGTCGAACAACCCGGTTCGCAGCCAGACCGAACTCGCGGCGCTGCTCGCGGCGGAGGGCATCGACGCCACCCAGGCGACGCTGTCGCGAGACCTCGAGGAACTGGGTGCCGTGAAGCTTCGCGCCGCAGACGGCGGCGCCGGGGTATACGTGGTGCCCGAGGACGGAAATCCCGTCCGCGGCGTCTCCGGCGGAACCGACCGGCTGTCGCGGTTGCTGGGGGAGTTACTGGTGTCGACCGATGCCAGTGGCAACATGGCGGTGCTGCGAACTCCCCCGGGGGCAGCGCACTATCTGGCGAGTGCACTCGATCGGGCATCATTACCTGACGTCGTGGGAACCATCGCGGGGGATGACACCATTCTCGTGGTGGCACGGGAGCCGTTGAGCGGGGCGGAACTCGCGGCCAAGATCGAATCCCTCGCCTGACAACTGAATCATCTCTACAGATCTTCAACCTAAGGAGCACAAGGACCATGGCCGATCGCGTCGTACTCGCCTACTCGGGCGGGCTGGACACCTCAGTCGCCATCAGCTGGATCGGCAAGGAGACGGGCAAGGAAGTTGTTGCTGTCGCCATCGATCTCGGCCAGGGCGGCGAGGACATGGAGGTCGTGCGTCAGCGTGCACTCGACTGCGGTGCGGTCGAGTCGGTCGTGGTGGATGCGCGCGACGAGTTCGCCGACGAATACTGCCTGCCGACCATTCAGGCCAACGCCCTCTACATGGACCGCTACCCGCTCGTGTCGGCCATCAGCCGCCCGCTGATCGTCAAGCACCTCGTCGAGGCCGCGCGTGCCCACGGCGGCACCACCGTCGCGCACGGCTGCACCGGCAAGGGCAACGACCAGGTCCGGTTCGAGGTCGGCTTCGGATCGCTCGCTCCCGACCTCGACGTGATCGCACCGGTCCGCGACTACGCGTGGACCCGTGAGAAGGCGATCGCGTTCGCCGAGGAGAACGAGATCCCGATCAACGTCTCCAAGAAGTCGCCGTTCTCGATCGACCAGAACGTGTGGGGCCGCGCCGTCGAGACCGGGTTCCTCGAGGACCTGTGGAACGCGCCGACCAAGGACGTCTACGACTACACGCAGGATCCGACCGTCAACTGGCAGGCCCCCGACGAGCTGATCATCAGCTTCGAGGCCGGCCGCCCCGTCGCGATCGACGGCAAGCCGGTCAGCGTCCTCGAAGCGATCCAGGAGCTCAACCGCCGCGCCGGCGCTCAGGGCGTCGGCCGCCTCGACGTCGTCGAGGACCGTCTCGTCGGCATCAAGAGCCGTGAGATCTACGAGGCTCCCGGAGCCATGGTGCTCATCAACGCCCACCAGGAACTCGAGCACGTCACGCAGGAACGCGAACTCGGCCGCTACAAGCGGCAGACCGAGCAGCGCTGGAGTGAGCTGGTGTACGACGGCCTCTGGTTCTCGCCGCTCAAGGTCGCGCTGGACACGTTCATCGAGAAGACTCAGGAACGCGTCTCCGGCGACATCCGGCTGGTGCTGCACGGCGGTGCGATCATCGTCAACGGCCGCCGCAGCAACCAGTCCCTGTACGACTTCAACCTGGCCACCTACGACGAGGGCGACACGTTCGACCAGTCCTACGCCAAGGGGTTCGTGCAGATCCACGGACTGTCCTCGAAGGTCGCGGCGAAGCGCGATCTGGGTCTCTAGGTATGAGTGCTCACGGCACCAACGAAGGAGCCCTCTGGGGCGGCCGGTTCGAGTCCGGACCGGCCGCCGCCATGGCGGCGCTGAGCAAGTCCACCCACTTCGACTGGGTGCTCGCCCCGTACGACGTGCGCGCGTCCCAGGCGCACGCCCGGGTGCTGCACAAGGCGGGCCTGCTCGGTGACGAAGACCTGGCGGCGATGCTCGACGGTCTCGGCAGGCTCGCGGCCGACGTCGCGATCGGCGAGTTCGTCCCGAGCGAATCCGACGAGGACGTGCACGGGGCGCTCGAGCGCGGTCTGATCGATCGGGTCGGTCCCGAGGTCGGGGGACGCCTGCGCGCCGGGCGTTCGCGCAACGATCAGGTGGCGACGCTGTTCCGGATGTGGCTGCGGGACGCCGTCCGCCGGGTGGCCGCGGGGGTGCTCGACGTCGTCGACGCCCTCGCGACGCAGGCCGCCGCGCACCCCTCCGCGGTGATGCCGGGCAAGACCCACCTGCAGGCCGCGCAGCCGGTGCTGCTCGCGCACCATCTGCTGGCACATACGCACCCGTTGCTTCGTGACGTTCAGCGGTTGCGGGACTTCGACGTGCGGGCGGCCGTGTCGCCGTACGGTTCCGGAGCGCTGGCCGGCTCGTCACTCGGACTCGATCCCGAGGCGATCGCCGCGGAACTCGCCTTCGATTCGTCCGCCGAGAACTCCATCGACGCCACGTCGTCGCGGGATTTCGCGGCCGAGGCGGCGTTCGTGCTCGCGATGATCGGCGTCGACCTGTCGCGGATGGCCGAGGAGGTCATTCTCTGGAGCACTCCGGAATTCGGCTACATCACGCTTGCCGACGCCTGGTCGACCGGCTCGTCGATCATGCCGCAGAAGAAGAACCCGGACGTGTCCGAGCTCACCCGCGGCAAGTCCGGTCGGTTGATCGGCAACCTGACCGGTCTGCTGGCCACCCTGAAGGCGCAGCCGCTCGCGTACAACCGTGATCTGCAGGAGGACAAGGAGCCGGTCTTCGATTCGGTCGCGCAGCTCGAGTTGCTGCTCCCCGCGATCACCGGACTGGTGGCCACTCTCGAATTCCACACGGACCGGATGGCGGAACTGGCGCCGGCGGGATTCACGCTGGCCACCGACATCGCCGAGTGGCTCGTTCGTCAGGGTGTCCCGTTCCGGGTCGCGCACGAGGCGGCGGGGGCGTGCGTCCGCGTCGCCGAGGCGCGGGGCGTCGGACTCGAGGATCTCACCGACGACGAACTCGCCGGGGTCGACGTGGCGCTCACTCCGGACGTGCGGGAGGTGCTCACCGTCGAGGGCTCGATCGCCTCGCGTAACGCCCGCGGCGGTACGGCCGGTATCCGTGTGGCCGAACAGTTGGGCGGGGTCCGTCAGCTGTCCGAGTCGCTGCGTGAGTGGTGTCGATGACGCCGGCGTCGGACGCCCCGGATTAGGGGCTGTGTGACGCGTCGAGCGCAGTAGGGTGAGGGCGGGCGGCAGCGAGACGTGCGTCACGGTTCGAGAGTCTGGGAGAGTGTTCGTGGGACTGAATACCGAAACGGTGATGGGCCCGATCCGTCGCGTGGTGGCGACGGCGCAGAACGGGTTGGAGGTAGTTCGTCTCGGCGGACTCGAGACGGACCTCACCACATCGCCGTTCGAGGTGGTCGAACGCGCACCGATGTACCGGCTCCGGCGGTATTTCCCCGACACCGACCCTGCCGACGCAAGGCCCCCGATCGTCCTGGTCCCGCCGATGATGATGTCGGCCGACGTGTACGACGTGACCCGGGATCAGGGTGCGGTCGGCATCCTGCACTCGATGGGAATCGACCCGTGGGTTGTCGACTTCGGATCGCCGGATTCCGAAGAGGGCGGGTGGGATCGGAATCTCGCCGACCACATCGTCGCGATCAGCGAGATCATCGACCAGGTGCGGGCGCACACCGGTCGTGACGTCTACCTGTCCGGATACTCGCAGGGCGGTATGTTCGCCTACCAGGCTGCCGCGTACCGCCGCAGTCGCAACATCGCCGGCCTCGTGACGTTCGGCAGTCCGGTCGACACGCTCGCCGGGCTGCCGTTCGGCATCCCGGCAGGATTCGCCACCGACGCCGCCGGCTTCCTCGCCGACCACGTCTTCAACCGGCTCGCGGTGTCGGGGTGGATGGCGCGCACCGGTTTTCAGCTCCTCGATCCCGTCAAGACACTGAAGTCGAGGCTCGACTTCCTGCGTCAGCTGCACGACCGGGAAGCGTTGTTGCCGCGGGAACAGCAGCGACGATTCCTCGCGACCGAGGGCTGGGTGGCGTGGTCCGGTCCGGCCGTCGCGGAGTTGCTCAAGCAGTTCATCGTGCACAACCGCATGATGACCGGCGGGTTCGTGATCAAGGACCAGGTGGTGTCGCTCGCGGAGTTGACCTGCCCCATCCTCGCGTTCGTCGGGGAGGTCGACGACATCGGTCAGCCGTTGGCCGTCCGCGGCATCCGCCGGGCCGCCCCACGGGCGAATGTGTACGAATCAACTTTGCGAGCAGGACATTTCGGTCTCGTCGTCGGTTCGGCTGCGGCGACCCACACATGGCCCACGACCGGGAAGTGGGTGCTGTGGAACGAGGGTCTCGGGCCGCGGCCCACCAACATCGAGCTCATGCGCTACGACGAACATTTCGGCAGCGAATCCGGAGTCTCCATCAGCGACCGCATCATTCACACCGTGGCATCGGTCGCCGAGGTCGGTGTCGGGGTCGGCAAAGGGATCAGTGATTTCGCTTCGGGGGCGCTGCGGGGAACGGTGGAGCTGTCCGGCGAGGCCACGCGGGCGCTGCCGCGGCTGGCCCGGCTCGGTCAGATCCAGCCCCACACCCAGATCTCGCTCAGCCGGTTGCTGGCCGAACAGGGTCGAAAGGCGCCGGGCGGCGAGTGCTTCCTCTTCGACAATCGCGTCCACACCTACGCGGCGGTCAATCAGCGGATCGACAACGTGGTGCGCGGCCTGATCCAGGCCGGTGTCCGTCCCGCCGCCCACGTCGGCGTCGTGATGCAGACGCGGCCGAGTGCGCTCGCCGCCATCGCGGCGTTGTCCCGTCTCGGTGCGGTGGCTGTCTTGCTGCCCCCGGGCCGGGAGGTCCACACCGCGATCCGCATCGACGGTGTCGAACGCATCGTCACCGACCCGGAGAATCTCGACGCGGCGATCGCGACCGGGATGCAGGTCCTGGTTCTGGGCGGTGGCGACCAGCGCGAACTCGATGTGGATCCGTCGGCGAACGTCGTGGACCTCGAGAAGATCGACCCCGCCGCCGTGACACTGCCGGGCTGGTACCGGCCTGATCCCGGTCTCGCTCGTGAACTGGCATTCATCATCTGCAGTGAGTCCAACGGCCACTGGGAGACGAAGCAGATTACCAACTACCGGTGGGCGCTGTCGGCGTTCGGAACGGCCTCGGCCGCCGATCTGGACCGTGGCGACACCGTGTATTGCCTTGCACCCCTGCATCATTCGTCGAGTCTGCTGGCCGCGATCGGTGGTGCCGTGGCAGGTGGCTCCCGGATCGCGCTCTCACGCGGAGTCGATCCCGAGCGGTTTGCCGAGGAAGTCCACCGCTACGGGGTGACCGTGGTGAGCTACACGTGGACGATGATGCGCGAGATTCTCGACGCCGAGAACCTCGCGCTCGACGGCAGTCACCCCGTCCGGCTCTTCATCGGATCCGGAATGCCGCAGGGACTGTGGCGTCGCACGACGGAGCGGTTCGCACCGGCGAAGGTCCTCGAGTTCTACGCGTCCACCGAGGGCGACGTCGTACTCGCGAACGTCGCAGGCGCGAAGGTCGGGGCGAAGGGCCGACCCCTCCCGGGGAGTGCCGAGGTGCGGCTCGCGGCCTACGACCCGATCGCCGGCCGGCTGCTCGAGGACGAGCAGGGGTTCATCCGGGAATGTCAGGACGACGAGGTCGGTCTGCTCCTCGGCCGGGCGGGCGTGCACGCAGAGATGTCCGGCGGCGCGATGCGGGGGATCTTCGCCGCGGGCGACGCCTGGATTCCGACGGAGAACCTCTTCCGTCGCGACGCCGACGGGGACTACTGGCTGGTCGACCACAGGAAGACCGTCATCGCGACTCCGAGGGGAGCCGTGTTCACTCAGCCGATCGTCGATGCGCTCGTGTCCGTCGATCGCGTCGACCTCGCGGTGGCCTACGGGGTGGAGGTCGGAGACCGGACACTGGCCGTGGCCGCGTTCACCCTCCGCGAAGGGCGGGCGCCGAGGCTGGCGGAAATCTCCGACGCCTTCGAGGTGCTTCCTCCCGCGCTGCGACCCGACATCATCCAGGTAGTGGAGGACATCCCGCTGGGGTCCTCGTACCGTCCGAATGCCGAGGCGCTGAGCGCGGCCGGACTGCCCAAGCCGGGAACCCGTGTGTGGTACGTCGATCCGGAATCGCAGCAGTACAAGCGACTGACCAAGGCCGTGGCCGCGGAGTTTCAGAACGGCTCGGCGGGGGTGCCTGCCGGTGCGCGGTAACCTGACACTGCTCACCCGAACGGTTGGAGAGGACTTCCGTGGTTATTGATCCGACGTTGCTCGGCATTCTCGCGTGCCCACAGGACAAGGGTCCTCTGCTGTTGGTCGGCGACGAGCTGCTCTACAACCCTCGCCTGCGGCGGGCGTATCCCATCGAGAACGGAATTCCCGTCCTCCTCATCGACGAGGCCCGGGACGTCGGCGCGGACGAGCACGAGACACTGCTCGCGCGGGCTGCCGGCGAGGCCTGATCACACCGGCAGAGCGCCGGTGAGGTAGCGCTGCAACGTCGGTCCGACGATCGCGACGAGGTCGTCGACGGGCAGGGACGCGAGCGGCTCGAATTCGAGGATGTACCGCGTCACCAGAACCCCGGCCATCTGGGATGCCACCAGCTGCATGCGCAGCATCCCGGTTCCCGGCGGATCGTCGACGCGTGGTCCGAGGTCTCGGAGCACGACCTCCAGGAGGAACGTGCGAATGAGATTGGGTTCGTTCCCCGCCATCGCGGACCGGAACGCCGCGACCACGGCGGGCTTGTGCGGCGACTCCCAGACGGAGAAGACGGCCCGGGCGAGGTGGCTGCCGACCTCGCCCGTCGGAATGTCGAGCACCGGCGCGATCACCTGCGTCGGATCCACGGGAATGTCGACCGAGGCGAGGAACAGTTCACGTTTGGTTCCGAAGTAGTGGTGGATCAGGGCGGAGTCGACGCCGGCCCCGGTGGCCACGGAGCGCACGCTGGTTTTGTCGAAGCCATTCTGTGCGAACATCTTCCGTGCAGTCGTCAGGATTCGTGACCGGGTGTCCGGGTTGCCCGGGCGTCGTCCCGTGCGCAGCCCGGGGGTGGCGTCTGCGCGTGTCGCGGGCTCGGTCATGGTGTGCGACGCCTCAGGGTCGCGGCGCCCAGCGACAGTGCGAGAAGCGCGAAGGCGGCGACCACGGCCAGGTCTCGCCACATGACGCCCGTCGCGCCGGGATGGGTGGCGACCTGCTGCAGTGCGTCTACCGCATAGCTCAGCGGGAGGACGTTGCTGATCCACTCGAGCCACGTGGGGAGCTGATCCCGTGGAACGAGGAGCCCGCACAGGAAGAGCTGGGGAACCACGACCACCGGCATGAACTGCACCGCCTGGAACTCGGTCCGCGCGAAGGCGCTGCACAGTAGGCCGAGGGCGACGCCGAGGATCGCGTTCAGCACGGCGATCAGCAGCACCCACGTCACGCTGCCCTCGGTGGTGAGGCCGAGGAATCCGAACGAGACGACGCAAGCCAGCGCCGCCTGGGCAGCCGCGGCGGTGGAGAACGCCGCCGCGTACCCGCCGAGCAGGTCGAGTTTGCCCAGCGGGGTCGTGAGGAGGCGTTCGAGCGTTCCCGACGTGCGTTCGCGTTGCATCGCGATCGATGTGACGAGGAACATCACGACGAACGGAAGGATGCCGAGCATCGTGATCGCGACGCGCTCGAACAGCGACTGCTGACCGGGGGGCGCCGGAACGTTCTGGTACAGGAAGTACAGCAACACCATCAGCAGGCTGGGTACCACCAGAATCATGGCGACAGTGCGGTGATCCGTTCGCAGTTGCGCGAGGATCCGGCCCGCAGTGGCCGCGAAGATCGTGACGTTCATCAGTTCTCGCTCCCGACATGTGATGCGCGAATGAGGTTCAGGAAGGCGTCTTCGAGGCTCGTCTCACCGGTCTGCTCCCGGAGTTCGCCGGGGGAGACCTGCGCGAGAACGTAACCGTCGCGCATGAGGAGCAGCGAAGCGCAATGTTCGGCCTCGTCCATGACGTGGCTCGAGACCAGCAGGGTGGTACCGGCCTCGGCGAGAGCGTCGAACCGTTCCCACAGTTCGACGCGTAGGAGTGGGTCCAGGCCGACGGTCGGCTCGTCGAGGACGAGGATTTCGGGGCGCGCCACCAGGGCGCAGGCGAGGCTGACCCGTCCGAGCTGTCCTCCCGACAGGTCCGCCGCCTTCTGGGTGGCGAACCGGGTCAGCCCCACCGCGTCGATGGCTTCGGTGACCGCGTTCGACGGCTGACCGTAGAGCGCGGCGAAGTAGGCGACGTTCTTCTTGACCGTGAGGTCGGCATACACGCTGGGTGACTGGGTGACGTATCCGACGCGGCTCCGCAGCGAGACCGAGCCTGCGGGGGAGCCCAGCACCGTGACCGTCCCCGATTCCACGATCTGAGTGCCGACCACGCACCGCATCAGCGTGGTCTTTCCGCAACCGGAGGGTCCGAGGAGGCCGGTGATGGAACCGCTCGGCACCTCGACGTCGATGCCGTGCAGCACTTCGTTCTTGCCTCTGCGCACGTGCAGATCTCGGATGTCGATCGCCGGGCTGCCGGTCATGGCGGGCCTCAATTCATCACAGGGTGAATTCATTGCTTGATGAATTATGCGACCGCCGGGGTGGCGTCGTCAACGGTTGTGGAGAATCGGGACGTGACCATCGATCGACTTGACCGGGCCGAACCCGTCGACGCCGCGCGAATCGTCCTCGGATCCACGCTGGTCGTCGGAGACGTCCGCATCCGCATCGTCGAAGTGGAGGCGTACGGCGGGGAGAAGGACGGCCCGTGGCCCGACCCGGCATCGCACTCGTACCGGGGGAGGACGCCGCGCAACGAGGTGATGTTCGGACCGGCCGGGCACCTGTACGTCTACCGCAGCTACGGGATGCACTTCTGCATGAACGTGTCGTACGGGCCGGTCGGAGTCGCGGGCGGGGTGCTTCTCCGTGCGGGCGAAGTGCTCGACGGTTGCGCGACGGTCCAGGCGCGCAGGCCCCACGTCACGCGACCCGCGGAGTGGGCGCGCGGTCCCGGCAACCTGGGGTCCGCGACGGGCGTGACCCTCGCGGAGAACGGTGCGGCGCTGTTCGAGTCCGATTCGCCGGTTCGACTGGAGGTCGCGGAGTCGGACGGCTGGGTGAGTGGTCCCCGCGTCGGTGTCAGTACGGCCGCCGACCGGCCGTGGCGCTTCTGGATTCCGGAGTCGCCGGCCGTGTCCGCGTACCGGAGAAGCCCGCGTGCGATGTCCGCCGACGAGCAGATGGGATGATCGAAACCGTGACTGAGAACATCATCGATGAACTGACCTGGCGCGGGCTCATTGCCCAATCAACCGATCTGGACGCGCTGCGTCGTGATCTCGATGCCGGACCGGTCACGCTCTATGCCGGTTTCGATCCGACCGGACCGAGTTTGCACGCCGGCCATCTCGTGCCCCTGCTCGCGCTGAAGCGCTTCCAGCGTGCGGGCAACCGCCCCATCGTGCTGGCCGGCGGAGCGACCGGTCTGATCGGCGACCCCCGCGACGTCGGTGAGCGGACGATGAACTCCGCCGACACCGTGGCCGAATGGGCCGATCGGATCCGGGGTCAGCTCGAACGATTCGTCGACTTCGACGACTCGCCGAGCGGCGCGATCATCGAGAACAACATGAACTGGACCGGCAAGCTGTCGGCCATCGACTTCCTGCGCGACGTGGGCAAGCACTTCTCCGTCAACGTGATGCTCGCGAGAGACACCGTGAAGCGGCGCCTCGAATCCGACGGCATGTCCTACACCGAGTTCAGCTACATGCTGCTCCAGGCCAACGACTACCTGCACCTGCGGCGCAGTCACGGCTGCTCGCTGCAGGTCGGCGGATCCGACCAGTGGGGCAACATCATTGCCGGCGTCGAACTGAACCGTCGCATCGACGCCGAGTCGGTGCACGGTCTGACCGTCCC
>NZ_UAUI01000016.1:87500-114065 GCF_900455735.1 Rhodococcus wratislaviensis
AAGGGGGGCCTCGTCCGGTGATCACTCTTGCAGTGTGAGCTGGGTGGGGCCGCAGAGACCAGTGAGAAGCGACTGTTTACTAAAAACACAGGTCCGTGCGAAGTCGTAAGACGATGTATACGGACTGACGCCTGCCCGGTGCTGGAAGGTTAAGAGGACCGGTTAGCCACTTCGGTGGCGAAGCTGAGAATTTAAGCCCCAGTAAACGGCGGTGGTAACTATAACCATCCTAAGGTAGCGAAATTCCTTGTCGGGTAAGTTCCGACCTGCACGAATGGCGTAACGACTTCTCAGCTGTCTCAACCATAGACTCGGCGAAATTGCATTACGAGTAAAGATGCTCGTTACGCGCGGCAGGACGAAAAGACCCCGGGACCTTCACTACAGCTTGGTATTGGTGTTCGGTTCGGTTTGTGTAGGATAGGTGGGAGACTGTGAAGCGCTCACGCCAGTGAGTGTGGAGTCGTTGTTGAAATACCACTCTGATCGTATTGGACCTCTAACCTCGGACCATGATCTGGTTCAGGGACAGTGCCTGGTGGGTAGTTTAACTGGGGCGGTTGCCTCCCAAAATGTAACGGAGGCGCCCAAAGGTTCCCTCAGCCTGGTTGGCAATCAGGTGTCGAGTGCAAGTGCACAAGGGAGCTTGACTGTGAGACTGACAGGTCGAGCAGGGACGAAAGTCGGGACTAGTGATCCGGCACCGGCAAGTGGAAGCGGTGTCGCTCAACGGATAAAAGGTACCCCGGGGATAACAGGCTGATCTTCCCCAAGAGTCCATATCGACGGGATGGTTTGGCACCTCGATGTCGGCTCGTCGCATCCTGGGGCTGGAGTAGGTCCCAAGGGTTGGGCTGTTCGCCCATTAAAGCGGCACGCGAGCTGGGTTTAGAACGTCGTGAGACAGTTCGGTCTCTATCCGCCGCGCGCGTTAGAAACTTGAGGAAGGCTGTCCCTAGTACGAGAGGACCGGGACGGACGAACCTCTGGTGTGCCAGTTGTTCCACCAGGAGCACCGCTGGTTAGCTACGTTCGGAAGGGATAACCGCTGAAAGCATCTAAGCGGGAAGCCTGTTCCAAGATGAGGTTTCTCACCCCCTCGAGGGGGTAAGGCCCCCGGCAGACCACCGGGTTGATAGGCCAGAACTGGAAGTCCGGTAACGGATGCAGGTGACTGGTACTAATAGGCCGAGGACTTACCACAAAGAAGCTACGCGTCCACTGTGCAGTATCTGAAACAACACACACGTTTCAGAACAGAAGAAAGAAGAACACCACCAACAACACCGTTGGTTGTGTGTCTTCGCTGATGTTCCGTGTGACAGTTTCATAGAGTTACGGCGGCCATAGCGGAGGGGAAACGCCCGGTCCCATTCCGAACCCGGAAGCTAAGCCCTCCAGCGCCGATGGTACTGCACCCGACAGGGTGTGGGAGAGTAGGACACCGCCGAACATCCGTTACCGAAAGCCCCCCAACCTTGTTGGGGGGCTTTCGGCATTCCCGGACACTATCCGCGGCGACAACCGGTGCCGCACACACCCTTTCACCCCGACGCACCGCCGGCCAGGACCTGCAGTGCGCGGGACGCGAGATGAAGATTCAGGCGTGTGTCGACGC
Organism: Rhodococcus wratislaviensis; assembly: GCF_900455735.1. Classification (GTDB taxonomy): domain Bacteria; phylum Actinomycetota; class Actinomycetes; order Mycobacteriales; family Mycobacteriaceae; genus Rhodococcus_F; species Rhodococcus_F wratislaviensis. The sequence continues at coordinate 89,119 of NZ_UAUI01000016.1, forward strand.
TGCGGAGATCACGCCCGGTCAGTTCGTGAATGCGGGACATCCGGTATCGCAGGGTGCTGCGATGGATTCTGAGTGCCTGCGCGGTCTCGTCGTACTTGCCACCGCATTCGAGGTATTGGGCCAGTGTGGCCGTCATCGTGCTGCGGTGTTCCCGGTCGTAGTCGAGCAGTGGGCCGAGCCATTCCTGCACGAATGCCTCGACGTCCCCGGTGCTGCTGTGCGAGTCGAGGATCCGGTACACGCCGAGTTCGTCGAACAGCGCCACGCCGCGGGGCGACAACGACTGCTTCCTGATCTCCAGCGCTCGAATTGCGTGGGTGTACGAGTCGGGTAGGCCACTGGGGGAGGGGCATTCGGATCCGACACCGATCACTCCGACCGCGGGGCCGAGCGACTTCTCCAGCGCCGTGAAGATGATGTTCACATCTGTCTTTGCGTCCATGACGGCGGCGAGGATCCCGGTTCGGTGTTCGTTGCCGTGGACGAGGAGGGCCGACGAATCGGTGGACGTCAGGTGGCGCCGGAAGGCTTCCGCGACGGACTCGACGGGTGTGTCCGGCCCCCACTGGACCACCAGGACGCGTTGCGGGGTGTGCAGGTCGTAGCCGAGTGCGTCGGCCCGCGAGTAGGCGCTGGCGTCGTCGGTGCCGGCGAGCAGGTCGGCGCCCAGGTCGCGGCTGAGCCGCGCCTCCGTCTCGGCGAGTGATCTGCGGTGCGACATGTCGACGGCGAGCATCGTCGTGGCGAACTCGAGGGCGACCGTGTCGAGGTCGGTGGCCCGATGTTCCGGGTCCGACAGATACAGGACGCCGAGAAGGGTCTGGCCGGGCCGGACTATCTGCACGATCCGGTTGTCGTGCCGCAGTGGGCGGCCTTCCATTGCGGCACGGCGCAGGACGTCGACTCGGTTCCCGCCGCCGGTCTTGCGGTACCGCGGGGCCTTGTCCGGGCCGGCCCAGACACGGAGGTTGCCGAAGGCGTCCTCGATCCCGACGGCGAGTCCGGTCACCTGGTGGAGTGTCTCGGCGACGGCGGTCTCGTCGGCACCGGTCGCGGCGAGGCGCCCGAACGTGGTGTGGATCTTCGCTTCCTCCTCGAGCCGCGCGGCCCGCGCGCCGAGCGCCGTGATCTCGCCCGCGGCCTCGCGTAGTTGGCGTTCCTGTGTGGCCGCCCGCGAGCGAAGCGACGCGGCGCGCAGGGCCGACCCGGTGTGCTGAATCAGCAACTCGAGCAGCGTGGCCTGCACCGGGGTCGGCGGATAGTCGGCCCGCAGGGTGAGCGAGACCGGCCTCGACCACGAATCGTCGAGCAGCACACGGTGACGCCAGACGTCGTCGTCGTGGCGTTCGCCCGTCAGAGCCGACACGGGCTCCACGGTGAAGGGACCCAGTTCCGGGAGAGCTTCGACCAGCAGGGCGAGGATCTCGTCCCGATTTCCGCAGTCGTGCATGTGCGCGGTGACGGCCACGATCGCGGACAGGTTCGTCGCCCGCGGCGTGTGATCCACCCTCGGGTCTGGGGCTGCTTCCAGATCCATGGCTTGGAACTACCCCGTTTTCCGCCGTCGAAACCGGGACGCTGTCCGTTGAGGCCGGATTTCGGGCGATTCTTTCGTTCCGCCGTGACCATGTGGCGAGACGGATCAGCCGCCAATCTTGGTTACTGAGGGGTGGCACTATGACCCAATCCAATAATTGGCACGATCCCGATCTGAACATGATTCGCGATGTCGTCGCGCACACGTCGGACGGGTGCGAGGGCTGTCTCGCACTCGGTACCCGCTGGGAGCACCTGATGTTGTGCCTGACGTGTGGATATGTCGGATGCAGTGACGGATCACCGATGCGGCACGCGCGACACCACGCCGAACGCAGCGGTCATCCGATCGTCCAGTCGCTCCATGCGGGGGACAACTGGCGCTGGTGCTTCGTGCACGACGCCCAGATCTGCACGCCATATCCGGCGACCGGGGCCCGGGTGGTCGCACCGAGCCTGGTGCCCGGACCGTCGGACGACCTCAGGCACGGTCTCCGTATCGCGAAATCGCAGTGACGATCGCAGACCAGACGGCGTCCGCCCGAACCTCGGGGGGAGCGTCGTCGAGCCAACCTGGGCGTACCGGGGTTCCGCGGGTATGCGGCGGCGCCGGAAGCGGTCCGGGAATCGCGGCGTAGGCGTCCGACGCCGACACCGGGGAGCACGAACGGTCGAACGAGGCATGGGATGTCTCCTCGTGCGAATCGTGCCTGATTTGCAGAATTTCCTGTCCCTCCCGTCCGCGCAGCAGGAAGAAGAGCAGCGGGTCGTCGTCGAGCAGCCACGCGGCCTGATACAGCACAGCGGCAGCGTGGCGGCACGGCACGTCCCACTCCTCGCAGGTGCATGTCGCGTCGGCGTCGAACATCGACGGCACGAGGGACACGTCGACGGCAGCGAGGTCGTCGTCGAGTTCGCGGGGAAGCGTCCCACTCGACAACTGGGCGACGTGACCGCTCCGCGACGCCAGGGTCGCGAGCACCTGGCCCCATTCGCGCTCGTCCAGTTGGTCCACCCGGATCCGCACGTGCAGGGTCTCCTCGCCTGTGTGCACGTCCGCGGAGACGAGCCCCGGCGCGAACGTGAGCGGCCCGACCAGTCCGCCACGGGCGTAGACGCGTCCGCCTTTCAGCGTGTTCGAGTCGAGCGCGGCCTGCTCGACATCGTCGACCCACCGCTGCGCCCACCAGGTTCTGCCGCGGGTGCGGCGACCCTTCTGCGCCGCAAAGCGGGGAAGCGTGACGGCGTCGGTCATACGTCACCTCCGAAGTCGTAGTCGGGGCTCAGAGCCACCAGCCGGGTGAGTTCACGGTCCGTCAGTTCGGTGAAGGCGTCGGCGCCCTGCGACAGAACCGAGTCGGCGAGCTGCCGCTTGGAGGCGAGCATGCCGGCGATGCGTTCCTCGATGGTTCCCGCGGTGACGAGCCGGTGCACGACGACCGGGTGGGTCTGCCCGATGCGGTAGGCGCGGTCGGTGGCCTGGTCCTCGACCGCCGGGTTCCACCACCGGTCGAAGTGGACGACGTGATCGGCCCGGGTGAGGTTCAACCCGGTGCCGGCGGCCTTGAGCGACAGGATCAGGACGGGGATGTCGCCGTTCTGGAAGCGTTCGACCAGCCCCTCCCGGGCGGGGACGGCGGTGCCTCCGTGCAGGAATTCGCAGTCCACCCCGCGCGCCGTCAGGTGCCGTCGCAGCAGCCGGCCCATCGTGGTGAAGTGGGTGAACACGAGTGAACGCCCGCCCTCGGACAGGTTGGTGTCGATCAACTCGTCGAGCAGACCGATCTTGTGGGAGCGGCCGGTGAGCGCGGCGTGCTCCTGGCCGAGGTACTGGGCGGGGTGATTGCAGATCTGCTTGAGCCCGGTCAGCAGCGACACGATGCTGCCGCGGCGCCCGATGCCGTCGCTCTTCTCGATCTGCTCCATGGCCTCGCGCACCAGGGCCTCGTACATTCCCGCCTGTTCCGGAGTGAGCGTGACGTCCAGGTCGATCTCGGTCTTCGGCGGAAGTTCGGGGGCGATCCCCGGATCCGACTTCGTGCGCCGGAGGACGAACGGCGCGATCAACGCCGCCAACTCCGCCGCGCGGTCGGTTCCGTCCTCGGCGGCCGAGCCGTCGTAGCGGCGCCGGAACTGCGCGTATGTGCCGAGGAGACCCGGTGTGACACCGTCGAGGATCGACCAGAGATCGCTGAGCCTGTTCTCCACCGGTGTTCCCGTGAGTGCGACGCGGGCCTGACCCGGAATCGTCCGCAGCGCCCGGGTGACGGACGCGGAGCGGTTTTTCAGGTGTTGCGCCTCGTCCGCGACGACCAGACCCCATGCCGTCCGGGCGAGCACGTCGCAGTCGAGCCGCATCGTCGCGTACGTGGTGAGGACGACGGTGTCGCTGCCGCGCGCTACGGTCTCAGCGGGTGGACACCGCTTCGGCCCGTGGTGGACGAGAACAGCGGTGCCCGGTGCGAAGCGTTCGATCTCCCGTCGCCAGTTCCCGAGCAGGGACGCGGGACAGACCACCAGTGTGGGTCCTGCCGTCTCCGGCGCCTGCTGGCGGTGCAGGTGAAGTGCGATGAGTGTCAACGTTTTTCCCAGGCCCATGTCGTCGGCGAGGCAGGCGCCCAGGCCCCGTGACGTGAGCCCGGCGAGCCAGCGGAATCCGGTCAGCTGGTAGTCCCGCAACTGTGCGCGCAGGGCTGCGGGGACCGGCACGGCCTCCGGATCCTGGGCGGACAGCTCCCGCGCCATTGCCGCGGCCGCCCCGTAGGAGTCGACGCGGACGTCCTCCTCGCCGCGCCGGGCCCGGCCGGTCAGCGACGCCCGCAGGGCCTCGACGGACGTCATCGTTCCGGTGCGTCGCTGGAGGGTCTTTCGTATCAACACCGAGTCCGCGACGACGTATCGGTTGCGGAGTTTCACGACGGCGCGCTCCGCCGACACGAGCTCTTCCATCTCCTCCCGCGTCAGTACGTCGTCACCCATCGCGACACGCCAGTCGAAGTCGAACGCGTGGTCGCCGCCGAAATCGGCTGCGCCCTCGCGGGACCCGGGTTCACCGAGGATCATTCGGGTCGAGGTGCGCGCGACCAGTTCGCGCGGCCAATGGATCTCGACTCCTCGTTCGCGTAGTCGACGGCCGGCGTCCCCGGCGAGGGAGGCCAGGTCGTCGTCCTCGAGCCGGATGCGGTGCGGCGCCTCAGCCCGCAGCAGGTCTTCGAGTGGAGCCCAGTCCTGGGCGGCGCGGCGGAGGGCGTCGAGAACCTCGATCCGCGGGTCGGAGGCGAACGCGGACTCGGCGAGCGTCGGGTGCCGCCACAGGTCGACGGCGTCGCAGACCACCCCGGGCCGCGCGACACCGTGCACCTGGACCGTGGCGTCGAACTCGCTGTCCGAGAGGTCCACCGCGCCGGGATCGACGGGGTCGATCCGCAACGACAACGCGATCACGTCGGGTGCCAGGGCGTCCGCCCATGCCCGGAGTTCGGGGGAGGTCTCGGCGTTCCATCCCAGGTAGGGGCCGGCGTCGGCGGCCGGCGACTCGAGTCGCGGGATCGTATCGACGACGGAGGTGAGGAAGTCGCGCAGCACGTCCACCGCGGCGGGGAGGCGTACGTCGGCGGCGGACGGATCCCCGAGCGGAATCGCGCGAGCTTCCGGCGGGAGCGCGGCGGCCAGCAAGCGCAGATGCGACTCGTCCTCGGTGTCGAGGGCGCCGAGCCGCCAGATGTCGCGGCCACTCGGCGCAACCGCGGGAAGGACCTTGCCCGCCGCGACGTATCCGAGAGCGGTGCGGGTGCAGGCAGCCCAGAACGCGACCGATCGGTGCGTCGTGTCGCCGGGTGACAGAGCCAGCAGCATCGGCACCAGGTCGGCGAGGGAAACGCTGTGCGTCGGAACGCTTTCCACGGTGTTCCCGGTTGCCATCCAGGTGCGGGTACGGGCGCCCGGTGGCGGCGGCTCGTCCGGGGAATCGCTCCAGAACACCAGGTGGGAGTCGCGGGGAGGATCGGCGGGTGCGAAGGTGGCCGCACAGGTGGCGAGGATGGGCTCTGCTGTCACTACTGCGCCTTTCGCCTGGTTTATGGTACGCCGTACGTCAACGAGGCGGCGGGCGGAATTGTTCCCGGGCGCCGTGGGAAGATCTCGGCATGGGTAGAAGCGCGACACCGGACGGCGACCCCGCTCGCACCATGGAGTTGCTGTGGGGTGGCGGCAGCACGCCGATATCGCGTCCCCGCAACGGCAAGCCGGGCCTGACGCTCGACCGGATCGTCGAGGCGGCCACCTCGGTCGCGGATGCGGAAGGGCTCGACGCCGTCTCGATGCGCCGGCTGGCAGCCGAGCTCGGCGCAGGCGCGATGTCGCTGTACACGCACGTTCCCGGAAAGACCGAACTGGTCGAGGTGATGCTCGATCGCGCGTTGTCCACCCTCGAACCGGCCGACGACACCGGCACGGGGTGGCGGGAGCGTCTCGCGGCCGCCGCACACGACTACTTCCAACTGTTGTGCGCGCACCCGTGGATGCTCGGCGTGGTCGCGCTGAGCCGGCCGGTTCTCGGGCCAGGCGGGATGGCCAAATACGAACGGGAACTGCGCGCGGTCGAAGGGCTCGGATTGTCGGACCTCGACATGGACTCCGTCGTCACGCTCCTCGACAGTTTCGTCGCGGGCGCAGCGCGGGCCGCGGTGGACGCGGCCGCGCTCGCCGCCCAGGGTGAGGCCGACAGTGAATGGTGGCAGAGCATCGCTCCGCACTTCGAGAAGGTCTTCGACCCCGACCGGTTCCCGCTGGCCGCCCGGGTAGGAGCCTCGGCAGGAGAACACCACAACGCCGCGTTCGCCCCCGCCCACGCTTTCGAGTTCGGGCTCGCCCGGCTACTCGACGGAGTCGGCGCCCTCATCGTCGACGGCGGAACCGGCGGGGATTAGTTCGGCGGGAACGGCCAGAGTGGTCGGTTCGAGGCGTCCGCGCAGGGTGACGGTGTCGGTGAGTTGCCATTGCTTGCGTTCGTCCTCGGATGCCGCGTCGATCGCACGCTCGGACGCGACGACGTGTCCGGACACATTCTTGGCGAGCTCGGACAACCGCGCAGCCTCGTTCACCGGATCGCCGATCACCGTGTACTCGAAACGCTCGTGGGCGCCGATGTTTCCGGCCACGGCGCGACCCGCCGCCACACCGATCCCCGCATCGCACTCCGATACCTCGTCGGTGAGCCGTTGGCGAAGGGCACGAGCGGCGGAGAGGGCCGCTCCCGCATGGTCGTCGAGTGCTACGGGTGCCCCGAAGATGGCCAGCGCGGCGTCGCCCTCGAACTTGTTGACGAACCCGCCTCGCCTGTCGACCTCGTCGACGACCACGTTGAAAAACCGGTTGAGCAGGTCCACGACCTCCGCAGGCGACCGGGTGGCCGCGATCGTGGTGGATCCGATGATGTCGACGAACAGGACCGCCACGTCACGTTCCTCCCCGCCGAGTTCGGGATTGTGCTGGAGAGCCTGGGACGCCACGTCCTGTCCGACGTGACGTCCGAACAGGTCGCGGATCCGCTCACGTTCGCGGAGTCCCTCGGCCATCCGGTTGAACCCGGTCTGCAGCGCGCCGAGTTCGGTGCCGTCGTATACGACGACCTCGGCGTCGAGATCGCCCTCCGCCACCTTCGCCATGCCCAGCGACACCGAGCGGATGGGTGCTTCGGTGGCGCGCACACTGATCACGACCAGCAGCAGGCCGAACAGCAGGATCACACCGCCCAGCGCGAGGATCGAGACCGCGAGGCTGGTCGGGCTCGCCGGCCGGATGAAACTGAAGATCGCGATGAGCATCAGACCGAGCACGGGAACACCCGTCCCGAGGATCCAGGCCAGTGCGGTGCGGCCGGTGATGCCGAGGGTTCTGCGGGGTCGCGGTCCGTCCGATCCCAGTGCCCGGGCGGCGATGGGGCGCAGCGCGAACTCGGTCAGCAGATAGCAGAACGCGGAGACGGTGATCCCGGCCAGCGCGATCGTGAACGCGACCTTCGGAATGGTCTGGGGATCGATGATGCCGTACAGCGTCGTGAAGAACACCAGCCCGATGCCCCACAACGCCGCCTGGACACGTGTCAGACGCCACGGTGCGCGAAACGCCGCCGACCGGTCGTGGTCCGTGGGCGCGTCGTCCTCCGTCGCCCACCGGAGATCCGACACCAGTCGCTTGGTGCCCCAGGTCACGCCGATCAGGACCGCGCACAGCACGAACACGGGCACTGCGACGAAGTTGGCGATCGTGAACTCGCTCGACCACACACTCGGGCCGGGGACGACGACACTGACGAGAAGGCAGGTGATCACCGCGCCGACCAGATTGGTGAACACCAGAGGGGCGGTCAGCAGCAGCTGGACACGAATGCGGCGCCTGCGGGGACTCTCGTCCGGTGATCCGAGCAACCACGACCCCAGCGGGGCGACGGATCGGCGAGGGCTGCGCATAGTCATTCGAGACTAGTCGGCACGATCCCTTAGGGTGGGCGGGTGCGCCTAGTGATTGCCCGATGCCGAGTCGACTACGTAGGCCGCTTGACGGCACATCTGCCCACCGCTCGTCGCCTGTTGTTGATCAAGGCCGACGGTTCCGTGAGCATCCACGCCGACGACCGCGCCTACAAGCCGCTGAACTGGATGAGCCCGCCCTGCTGGCTCGTCGAAGACACCGTGGAGGACGCCGAAGCGCTGTGGGTGGTGACCAACAAGGCCGGTGAGGAACTGCGGATCACCATCGAGGAGATCGAGCACGACTCCAGTCACGAACTCGGTGTCGATCCGGGGCTCGTCAAGGACGGTGTCGAGGCACACCTTCAGGAGTTGCTCGCCGAACACGTCGAAACGCTCGGCAGCGGTTACACGCTCGTCCGGCGCGAGTACATGACGGCCATCGGTCCCGTCGACCTGCTGTGCCGGAACGCCGACGGGGCTTCCGTCGCCGTGGAGATCAAGCGCCGCGGAGACATCGACGGTGTCGAGCAACTGACCCGGTACCTCGAACTGCTCAACCGGGATCCGCTGCTGGCGCCGGTGAGTGGTGTCTTCGCCGCCCAGCAGATCAAGCCGCAGGCCAAAACCCTTGCCACCGACCGCGGAATCCGGTGCCTCGTGCTCGACTACGAAGCGCTGCGCGGCACCGAGAGCACCGAGTTCCGGCTCTTCTGAGGCCTAGGCTGAAACCGTGCCCCGTCGTAAACCGCAGCGGAAGAACACACGCCGCAGTGCGCCCCCGGACAACTCCGAGGGGTCGCTGTTCGGTAGTGCGCTGATGCGTCAGGAATCCGGGCCCGCCGGCTACGCGGACGAGAGCTTCGTCGTCCGCGCGATCCCCGGGGCGCGGGCGACCAAGTCCTACCGGTGTCCCGGCTGCGATCACGACATCCGGCCTGGCGTCGCCCACCTCGTCACCTGGCCGGCCGACTACGGCGGCGCCGAGGACCGGCGGCACTGGCACACCGGGTGCTGGTCGGGACGCAGCACCCGGGGCCTCACGCGCAGGTGGTCCTAGCTTCCCGTCTTCACGGTCCGCTGATCCGCCTGCCGGTTCGCGGGGTTCTTCTCGACGGTGGACAGCACTGCAGTGTCCTCGTCCGAGTTGTCCGTCTCGTCCGCGGAGTTCTTTCCGGACTCGTTCTGCGCAGTCTTCCGGTCTGCGGCAGCGCCGGATGCCGACTTGCTGTTCGTGTTCTCGTTCGAGCGCTTCTCGGGGTTCGATGCAGCGTTCTCGGGCTGCGCGTCCAGGAGTTCACTCTCCCGGTTGACCGACGCCAACATCGCCGGAACGGAATCGAGCTGTCCCCGAATTCCCAAGAGCTGCGCCAGGATCCGTCCGCGTAGTACGCGAAGTTCTTCCGCGAGTTCCTTGGCGTGGGCGATCTTGCGCTCCGACTGGTCGGTGGCCGCCTGCAACCTGCGCTCCGCCTCGTGCGTGGCGTCCGCGAGACGACGGTGCGCCTCGGCCTTGCTGGTGGACTCGAGTTCGTTGACGGCCGTGATCGTCTTCTGGCGGCGCTCGGACATCGCGAGGTCGAAGTCTTCCTGCACCTGCGACCGACGCAGTTCGGCCTCGGCGGCCAGGCGGTCGCGCTCGGCCTGAGCGGCCTCGACGATCTTCGCCGCCTCCGTGCGGGCCTTGGCCATCGTCTGCTCGTGCTGAATCTCGAGAGCGCTGCGGCGGTCTTCGAGTTCCGCGACCAGCGACTCGTACTGGCCGCGGAGCTGCGCGCCCTCCTGCTCGGCGACGGAGATCATCTCGGCGGCGTCGGCCTCGGCCTTCGCCCGCACCTCGGACGCCTCGTCCGACGCGAGCCGGAGCATGCGCGAGATGCGGTCGCTCATTCCCTCTGCGGTGGTCGGCGGAACGGACAGGCGGTCGACATCCTTGCGGAGATCGTCGATCTCGTCCCGCGCATCGTCGAGCTGCTTGGCGAGATCCCGCGCCTGCGCCGCCGCGGCGTCGCGGTCGGCGGCAGTGACGCGGAGCTCGGCGTCGAATCGCTCGAAGTAGTTGCGTACCTCGTCCCGGTCGAACCCCTTGCGCACGGTGGAGAAGGGAAGGGGGATCGAACCACGGTCCTGCTCGTTTACCATGGCCGCCAATCTACCTGGGCAAAGTAGAACTTGTCTCTGCGCCTGGTACCCGGCGGCCGGCCACAGCTCTAGTGGGTCGCCGACGGCTCGACGAGCTCGACGAGAACTCCGCCTGCATCCTTCGGGTGAACGAAGTTGATGCGCGAGTCGGCGGTTCCGCGGCGGGGTGCGTCGTACAGCAGCCGCACGCCGCGCTCGCGCAACTGGGCGGAGATGGCGTCGATGTCCGTGACGCGGTACGCGAGCTGCTGGAGGCCGGGACCGCTGCGATCGATGAACTTGGCGATGGTCGAGTTCTCGTTCAACGGTGCGAGAAGCTGCAGCGCGGTGCTGCCCTCGGGGGAGCCGACGACGCTCAGCATCGCTTCGCGCACGCCCTGCTCATCGTTCACCTCTTCGTGCGTCGACACCATGCCGAGGTGTTCGGAGTACCACGCGATGGCGGCGTCGAGGTCGGGAACGGCGATGCCGACGTGGTCGATGGCGGTCACCAGGTCCGAGGACAGCGGTGACGTGGTCTGGGTGGGGGAGGACTGTGTCATGGTCCCGACGTTAGCGCTACCGTTTCGGTAGTTCTCGTCGGGATGTGACTTCCGTCGCCCCGCACCTGTCTACTCGTCTCACGCGGAGGAAATCGTGACCAGTTCTGTGATCGTCGCCGGAGCCCGGACCCCGATGGGTCGGTTGCTGGGTTCGTTGAAGGATGTGTCGGGTTCGGATCTGGGTGGGGTGGCGATCCGGGGTGCGTTGGAGAAGGCGGGCGTCGCTCCCGAGCAGGTCGAGTACGTGATCATGGGTCAGGTGCTCACGGCGGGCGCAGGTCAGATCCCGGCGCGGCAGGCCGCGGTGGCCGCGGGGATCGGGATGGATGTGCCGGCGTTGACCATCAACAAGGTGTGTCTGTCCGGGATCGACGCGATCGCGCTGGCGGATCAGCTGATCCGGGCCGGCGAGTTCGAGGTGGTGGTGGCAGGCGGTCAGGAGTCGATGTCGCGCGCCCCGCACCTGCTGGAGAAGTCGCGGGAGGGTTTCAAGTACGGCGATGTCACGATGCGCGACCACATGGCCTTCGACGGGTTGTACGACATCTTCACCGATCAGGCGATGGGGAGCCTGACCGAGGCGAAGAACGCGGAGGACGGGCAGCGGATCAGCCGCGAGGAGCAGGACACGTTCGCGGCGGCGTCGCATCAGAAGGCGGCGCGGGCCTGGAAGGACGGGGTGTTCGACGACGAGGTGGTGCCGGTGCCGGTGCCGCAGCGCAGGGGTGATCCCGTGCTGGTCGGCTCCGACGAGGGCGTGCGCGGCGATACGACGGTGGAATCCCTGGCCAGGCTGCGGCCGGCATTCAGCAAGGACGGCACGGTGACGGCCGGGTCGGCGTCGCAGATCTCCGACGGTGCGGCCGCTGTCGTGGTGATGAGCAAGGCGAAGGCGCAGGAACTCGGGTTGTCGTGGATTGCGGAGATCGGCGCGCACGGGGTCGTGGCGGGTCCGGATTCGACATTGCAGTCGCAGCCGGCGCGGGCCATCGCGAAGGCGTGCGCGAAGGAAGGGATCGAGCCGAAGGATCTGGATCTGGTGGAGATCAACGAGGCGTTCGCGGCGGTGGGGATCGCGTCGACGCGGGAGCTGGGGCTGGATCCCGAGATCGTGAACGTCAACGGCGGGGCGATCGCGATGGGGCATCCGCTGGGGATGTCCGGCGCGCGGATCGCGTTGCATCTGGCGCTGGAGTTGCGTCGTCGCGGTGGGGGTGTGGGCGCTGCGGCACTGTGCGGTGGTGGCGGTCAGGGCGACGCCCTGATCGTGCGCGTACCCAAGGCCTGAGACGACGACAGTCCGTGGTGGTGTATCTCACACCACTACGGACTGTCGTAGATGGTCGGGCACAATGGTCGGCATGGCGAACGTCTTCGATCTCAGCACCACGGCCAAGCGCTTCCGATTTGTCGCAATTCTGGAGGCATTCACCTGGCTCGGCCTCCTCATCGGCATGGCCTTCAAGTACCTGCCCGCCGACGGCAACGAGATCGGCGTGAAGATCTTCGGGCCCATCCACGGCGGCGTCTTCGTCCTGTACCTGCTCATCTCGCTGTGGACCGCCCGCAAGCTGAGCTGGAATCTGGTCACCACCTTCTGGGCGCTCGTCGCCAGCGTCCCGCCGTTCGGCACCGTCGTGTTCGAGGTCTGGGCCGCCCGCGCCGGCCGGATGGCCGAGCTGTCCCGGTCGAGCGCCGTGAAGAGCGAACCGTCGCTCGTCTGATCCACTCGGCGGTAGGCACGGCCCGCATTCCGGTGCGCGCTCAAATCGTGACAAACTGGTGGACGTGACTCGACCAGGTTCTCGTCCGTCAGCGCGTTCCTCAGCAGTGGCCGCAGCCATGAGCGGAGCAGTCGATCTCTCCGCCCTCAAGGAGCGTGCGGCCGCTCCGCCCCCGCAGGCACCCACACCCTCCGGGGACGGTGCCGCCGCTCCGGCCGCCCCCGGCGGCACCGGACTCACACCCGTCATCGACGTCACCGAGGCGACGTTCGAGGCCGAGGTGCTCGTCCGGTCCCAGCAGGTCCCGGTCGTCGTCGACCTGTGGGCCACCTGGTGCGAGCCGTGCAAACAACTCTCACCCCTGCTCGAGAAGCTGGCACACGAGGCCGGCGGCACCTGGGTGCTCGCCAAGGTCGACGTCGACGCCAACCCGCGCATCGCGCAGGCCTTCGGCGTCCAATCCGTTCCGACCGTGGTCGCCATCGCCGGCGGACAGCCGCTCGCCGACTTCCAGGGCGCACAGCCCGAACCGCAACTGCGTCAATGGCTCGCCGCCGTCCAGCAGGCAACCGCCGGAAAGCTGTCCGGACCGCCGGCCGGCGACGGCGCCGAGGACGAGCCCGAGCCGGAGGACCCGCGCTTCGTCGCGGCCGAGGCGGCGCTCGACGAAGGCGACCTGTCGGCAGCCGAAGCCGAGTTCCAGAAGATCCTCGACGAGGAACCGGCCAACGCCGAGGCGCAGGGCGCGATCCGTCAGGTGCGTTTCCTCGCCCGCGTGCAGTCCGTCGATCCCGGTGCCGTCGCCGCGGCGGACGCCGCCCCGAACGACATCGACGCCCAGCTGCAGGCCGCGGATGTCGAGCTCTACTCCCAGGCCCCCGACGCGGCGTTCGCCCGTCTCATCGGTGTCGTCGCCCGCAGCGCCGGCGACGACAAGACGCGGGTACGGACTCGTCTGCTCGAACTGTTCGAACTGTTCGACCCGGCCGAGCCGGTTGTCATGACCGCGCGCCGGAAACTCGCCGCCGCACTGTACTGACGAGGAACCGGGGTGAGTGCTGTCGGCACTCACCCCGGTCACCCCGCTCGCCGACGGTCAGCTCCGAACGCGCTCCACCCGTCCGACCAGGAGGACGTAGGACGCGATCCCGACCGCGGTCACCACGGTCATGTAGACGAATCCCGGCGCGAAGCTGTCGTCGGTGACGAGCAACCCGATCACGATGGGTGTCGCGATCGACGACAGGTTGCCGATGAAGTTGAACATGCCACCGGTGAGCCCCAGCAGGCGTTCCGGTGCGAGTGCCGACACCAGCGACCACGTGATCGACGCGAGTCCGTTGCCGAAGAACGCGATGGACAGGAACACGATCACCATCGCGGTCGAGTCGGTGAAGTTGGCGCCGATCATCGCGACGGTCAGCAACAGGCCCACGATGATCGGACCCTTGCGGGCGACTCCGAGAGACACTCCCTTGCGCAGCAGGAAATCGGAGAACACCCCGGAGAACAGCACGCCGACGAGTGCCGCGACGAACGGCAGCGAGGCGAGAAATCCGGATTTGATGTAATCCATGTCCCGGTACTCGACGAGGTACGTGGGGAACCAGGTGAGGAAGAACCACAGCGTCGACGTGAGGCAGAACTGCCCCAGGTAGATTCCCCACAGCTTGCGCCGGCCGAGGACGGTGGCGACATCGTTCCGGGTCACGGCCGGACGTTCGGGTTGCTGCTCGTCCACGAGGTCGACGAGTCCGCCGCCGTCGCGGATCAGGTCGATCTCGGCGTCGTTCGCTCGCGAGTCGCGTGGCTCCCGGTAGAACGCGTACCACACGGCACCCCAGATCGCTCCGATCGTTCCGGTCACGATGAAGACCCAGTGCCAGGACAGCACCGACTGCAGCCAGGACAGGAAGGGCGTGAGCAGGGCAAGTCCGATGAACTGTCCGGACGTGTAGAAGCCGATCACCGTCGCGCGTTCACGCTCGGGGTACCAGGCCGTCGCGACCCGGTTGTTGATCGGATACGCGGGCGCCTCGAACACGCCGACCAGCAGGCGCAACGCGATGAGCGCCACGAAGCCGCCGATGACTCCCATGAACGCGGTCGCGACCGACCACAGGATGAGGCACGCGGGGTAGAGCAGTCTCGGGGGAATCCGGTCGACCAGCCAGCCACCGGGAATCTGCAGCGCCGCATACGTCCAGCCGAACGCCGACAGCAGAAGTCCCTGCTGCGCCTTGGAGAGATCCATTTCGTCCGCGATCGCGGGCATCGCGATCGACAGGTTTGCCCGGTCCATGTAGTTGATGACGACGGTCACGAACAGCATCACCGCGATGAGAACGCGCGCCTTCGACGCCTGCGCCGCGCCCGAAGTGGACTTGCCGATCTTCTGGGTCTGCACCATTGCCCTCACCACTCCGCAAAGGATCCGTCGCTGTGGCGCCATACCGGGTTTCGCCAGCGATGTCCTTCGGCGGCCCGCTCGATGACGTACTCCTCGTTCACCTCGATGCCCAGTCCTGGACCGGTGGGGATCCGGACCTGGCCGTCCGCATAGGTGAACACGGACGGGTCGACGAGATAGTCGAGGAGATCGTTCGACGTGTTGTAGTGGATGCCGAGGCTCTGTTCCTGGATCGTCGCGTTGTAACAGCCCGCGTCGATCTGCAGGCACGTGGCCAGGGCGATCGGTCCGAGGGGGCAGTGCAGAGCGAGTGCCACGTCGTACGCCTCGGCCATGTGCGCGATCTTCCTGGCCTCGGTGATGCCGCCGCAGTGCGACGGATCGGGCTGGATGATGTCCACCGCCCCGGACGCGAGGACGGTTTTGAAATCCCAACGGGAGAACAATCTCTCACCCAGCGCGATCGGGATCGGCGACTGTCGCAGCACGTCGACGAAACCGTCGACGTGCTCGGACAGGACCGGTTCCTCCACGAACATCAGCCGGAACGGTTCGAGTTCCTTCAGCAGCACCTTGGCCATCGGCTTGTGCACCCGGCCGTGGAAATCGACGCCGATACCGATGTTCGGGCCCACCGCGTCCCGCACCGCGGCGACATTCGCGAGGCACTGGTCCACCTTGTCCCAGGAGTCCAGGTACTGCAGTTCCTCCGTGCCGTTCATCTTCACGGCGGTGAACCCCCGGTCGACCACCTCACGCGCCGCCTTCGCGGTGTCCGAGGGTCGGTCGCCGCCGATCCAGGAATAGACCTTGATCCGGTCCCGGACGCGGCCGCCGAGAAGCTCGTACGCAGGCACGCCGAGGGCCTTGCCCTTGATGTCCCACAGGGCCTGGTCGATGCCGGCCAGTGCACTCATGTGGATGCCGCCGCCGCGGTAGAAACCCGAGCGGTACATGACCGTCCACAGGTCTTCGATCTGCGTCGGATCCTGGCCGATGAGGTAGTCGGACAGTTCCTCCACAGCGGCGGCGACGGACGCGGCCCGGCCTTCGAGCACCGGTTCGCCCCAGCCGACCACGCCGTCGTCCGTCTCGATCCGCAGGAACAGCCACCTGGGGGGAACGGCGTACGTGGTGAGTGACGTGATCTTCATGGAGTCCTCCTGTGCGGGGCTGTGGTGGTGGCCCGGTGGTCGTAGGTGTCGGTTCAGGCGGCGTCGGCGGACCAGATGTCCATCAGGGTGAGTGCGCGGTCGAGGACGGTGTCGGCGGCGTCCCCGGGCCGGTATAGGCAGGTGCCGAGTCCCGCGCCGCCCGCGCCCGCGGCGGCCCACTCGGCGAGGTTGGTGCGGTCGACTCCGCCGACTGGGAGCAATTCGACCTCCGTCGGCAGGACGGCCCGCCAGGCCTGCATCCCGGCTGTCCCGACGGAGTCGGAGGGAAACAGTTTGATGCTGCGCGCTCCCGCACCGACGGCGCGAAATGCCTCGGTCGGAGTAGCCGCTCCCGGGTACGGGTGCAGGTTGCGGGCGACGGCGGCCTCGATGACCTCGACGTCGGTGTTGGGGGAGATGATGATCCGGGAGCCGGCTGCTTCGGATCGGATCACGTCGGCGACGCTGAGGACGGTTCCGGCCCCGACGACGCAGACGTCGCCGACGGCCGCCGCCAACCGCTCGATCGAGTCGAAGGGTCGCGGCGAGTTCAGTGGAACCTCGATCGCCGTGAACCCGGCGTCGACGAGGGCCGAACCGACGGCGACGATCTCGTCCGGGGTGATGCCGCGCAGAATGGCGATCAATCCGGTCGTGGTGGCAGTGGCTGTGGTGCTCATGAAGACTCCTTCTCGAGATCGGTGAACTGCGCCGGGCCGAGCAGCCCCGCATCGGTCGCCACACGCCACAAACCGTGTGCTGCGGCCTCCTCGGCGACGATGCCGGCGACGATGCCGTGGACGCGCAGTGCGGCTGCGTAGCGCCGGCAGAGGTCGGCGTTTCCGCACAACAGGATTCGATTTCCGTCGGTGTAGTGGGGCACGAGATGCCGGATCTCGTCGGCGATGATCACGCCGGAGACGTAGTCGGGAAGCGACGCCGGATCGAGGAGTCCGTCGAGCACGAGCGCTCGCGCTCCGAACAGCTCCGCGGGCAATCCACGTGACGGTGTCGACGTTCCGGTGGTGAGGCCCCGCTCGAACGCGGCGTCATCGCGCACGGCGGTGGTCGCGGTGCGGCCGAGGATGCCGTGCTGCATCACCAGCCCGTACAACTCGCCCGACATCGATGTGGCGAACGAGACGATCTTGCGGTTCTCGACTCGTGCCCACTTGCTGTGTGTTCCGGGGAGCACGATCGTGAGCGGTCGGTCGGCCGGCGGGAGCAGGCCCAGAGCCCCGATGATCTGCGTCTCCTCGCCCCTCATGACGTCGCCGGCCACCGTGCCGTCGGCCGCGGGGGCGACGCGCAGGCCGGGTACGAGGTGCAGTACTCCGCGGGGGTGGTTGACCGTCGTCAGGTCGTCCGCGTCGATCGCGAGATCGGTCGGGGTGGTCAGGTAGCCGGCTTCACACCAACCCTGGGCGCTGCCGACCATGCCGCAGGCGATCGCCGGGAGATCGGGGGCGGCCGCGATCCAGTCGCCACAGGCCTCGTCGAACGCGGCTTCGTAGGCACGGGTGCGTGATGCGGGGTCGTCGCCGGCGGTGCCGAGCAATCCGAAGTCCGGCCGGCGCACGTCCAGAATGCGGCCGCCGTCGCCGAGGAGCCAGGCACGCTGCGACGACGTGCCCCAGTCGAGGGCGATCAGGCGCGGTGTCGAGGGAGCGGGGGTGTTCTGGATCACGCGAACCACTATCGGACGCGAATCCCATAATGACGAATACGGTCCCTATATGTGGGACAGTGGGGTGTGGCGAATCCGACGTACGACATTCCACCCGGCACGCAGACACTCGCCCGGGGGCTGGCAGTCGTCCGCGCCGTCTCCGACGGGGCCCAGGATCTCCGCGCGGTCGTCGAGAGCACCGGGCTGGGGCGCAGCACAGCGCACCGGCTCGTGCAGTTGCTGGTCCACGAGGGCTATCTCCGGAGCGGAAGCCGTGGCTACACACTCGGGCCGACGTTGATCGAACTGGGTTTCAAGGCGCTGCACGGCAACCCGCTGCCCGTCGTCGCGCGCCCGATCCTCGAGGAATTGTCGGCGCACGTCCACGACACCGTGCACCTGGCGGTCGAGGACGGCGGCTCGGTGCTGTATCTCGACAAACTGCCGGGGTCGCGGGGCGCCGAGATGCGCTCCCGCATCGGTCACCGCATGCCGCTGACCCGCGCCGGTGTCGGAAAGGCGCTGCTGCTGGACTCGGCCGACCGCTGGGATGCGCTGTACGAGAGCGATGCCGCGCAGGGAGCGCGGCCACCGAGCCCCCGCGGCTTGGCGCACTTCCGCGCGCGCATGGAGGACTACGCGCGGAGGGGCGCGGCGATGGACCTCGAGGACAACGAACCCGGAATCCGCTGCGTGGCGGCACCGGTGCGGGACGCGTCGTGCGCGATCGTCGGTGCGATCAGCGTGTCGGCCACGAGCCCGTACATGCCCGACGAGCGGATGCGCGGCCTCGTGCCGGTCGTGTGCCGGGCCGCCGGGCGGATCTCCGCGGCGCTCGGCTACCGGGAGATCTGAGACGGCGGCCGAGTGGCGTCACGCGGGGGGACGGTCAGCGGTACCGGCCCTCGCAGGCCTGCTCGCCGCCGAGCACTCCGGTGCGGAAGGCGTCCACCCGGGAGAATCCGCTCGGCACGGTCTCCCCGTTGACGTCGCTCGCGGCGAGTCCGTCGGTGAGCAGCCCCGAGACGGCCTCGTCGAGGTCGCCGGGCGACAGCCACACGCTGCCCGCCTCCAGGGTGGCGGGACTGTCCGGGCTCAACGCGCTGGTGATGACACCCGAAAGGCAGGCGGCTCGCAGCGCGGTCTGGGGTGAGTGCAGATCGTTGCCCCGGTCCCGCTGCAACGCCAGGGTGTACCGCGAGGCGAGCAGGACGTACGCGTTGTAGTCGCCGGTGAGCTTGGTCTGGAAGAGTTCGCGCCTACCCTGGCGTCCCGGTGTGCCGCGTTCGGCGAGGGCATCGACACTGACCCCGATCGTGTTGGTGGCCGGGCAGTACGACACCGGTTCGGTCGCATCGGCGTCCGCGCAGTCGAGGTCGGCGCCGTCGAGTTGCAGCGTGGGGGGATCGCGGAGATCGAAGATCTGCTGGAAGGACGTGAAGAACGCCTCGAGGGACTCCTCGGTGACGGGGAGTTCGCCGTCGTCGGTCTCGTCGGCGAACCGCTGAGGCAGATCCGCGCGACGTGAGTCGATCTCCTTCTCGTCGATGCGCGTGCACGATGCCGGACCGTCCGTGAATCCGATCTGGGTGGCGGTGACGCGTTCGAACGCCGAGCCGTGCACGTTGTCGGGATCGTTCGGGTCGGTGTCCCCGATGGCCACCGCGGACGCGAGTACCTTGTTCAGCCCGTCCGACGTGTTCAGCGTGAAGTGGGTCGCCTTGTCTTCCGCGATGTACCGCATGAACGCCCCCGCGAAGCAGTCGGCCTGCTGTTCCCGCACGATGCCGCCGCCCACGTTCTCGTCGGCGATACCCGCCTTCGTCTGGACGGCGTGCCCGTACTCGTGTGCCAGCACGAAGACGGCGGCGACGACACCGAACTTCTCCACGACCTCGGGCAGCAGCAGCGCCCGGTCCCAGCCGATCGTGTGGTCCGTGCTGCAGTAGCCGGCGTTGAGGAGCTCCTCGGTGCTGTCGCCGCAGAAGCGCGGGCCGTCGGACTCGCGCGGATCCCAGGAGATCAGTTCCTCGACCGGCTCGAAGTTGCGCTGGAACAGCGCCGGGAACTCGGTGCGCCAGTAGTCCTCGATGTCGCTCACCGCGTTGGCGGCCATCGTGTCGATCTCACCGCCGTCGCTGCCGGTGACGGGGAGGTCGGCGTCGGGCACGCCCTTGCGGGCACCGCTCGGACCCGACGTGGCATCCAGACCCGCCACCTTGAACGGATCGTCGTAGATGGACGCGGCCTCGCCGTCCACCGACCGCGTACACCCGGACAGGACGACCGCAGTCACGGCCAGAACGCCCATGCTCGCAGCCCACTGCCGACGCCGGGTCAGCAAGGCCGTGCCTTCATCAACGCTCCAGACTCATCCAGATCGCGCCGTTCGCGGGCAGTGCCACCTCTGCGGAGGCGGGACGGCCGTGCCACGGCTGCGACGTTGCCGTCACCGCACCGAGATTTCCCCAACCCGATCCCGCGTAGACCTCGGCGTCGGTGTTGAGAATTTCACGCCATTCGCCCCGTTCTGGCAAGCCCACACGATAATTCGCATGCGGGGAACCCGAGAAATTGAACAGGCAGGCCAGGATCGACCCGTCGGTGCCGTAACGCAGGAAGCTCAGGACGTTGTTCGCGGTGTCGTTGGCGTCGATCCAGGAGAAGCCGCCCGGTGAGGTGTCGAGAGTCCACAGCGCCGGGCGCTCGCGGTACGTGGCGTTGAGGTCGTGGACGAGCCGGAGCAGACCACGGTGGAAGCCGCCGGTGTACGGGTCGTCGAGCTGGTACCAGTCGAGTCCGCGCTCCTCGGACCACTCCCCGGTCTGCCCGAATTCCTGACCCATGAACAGCAGTTGCTTGCCGGGGTGCGACCACATGTACGCCAGCAGCGCGCGTACACCGGCGGCCTTCGCGTAGTCGTCGCCGGGCATCCGCGTCCACAGTGTGCCCTTCCCGTGCACCACCTCGTCGTGGCTGATGGGCAGCAGATAGTTCTCGCTCCACGCGTACATCAGGGAGAACGTGATCTCGTGATGGTGATAGCTGCGGTGGACGGGATCGTGTGCCATGAAACCGAGGGTGTCGTGCATCCACCCCATGTTCCATTTCATGTTGAAACCGAGACCGCCGACGTTGGTCGCACGGGTGACACCCGGCCACGCTGTCGACTCCTCGGCGATGGTGACGACCCCGCGGTGCTGCTTGTGGACCGTGGCGTTGGTCTCCTGCAGGAAGGCGACGGCCTCGAGGTTCTCCCTGCCGCCGTGGATGTTCGGCGTCCAACCGCCCTCCGGCCGCGAATAGTCGAGGTACAGCATCGATGCCACCGCGTCGACGCGCAGACCGTCCACGTGGAACTCGTCGAGCCAGTACAGCGCGTTCGCGACGAGGAAGTTGCGCACCTCGCGCCGCCCGAAATCGAACACATACGTTCCCCAGTCGAGCTGCTCGCCGCGCTGGGGATCGCTGTGCTCGTAGAGTGGTGTGCCGTCGAAACGTGCCAGCGCCCACTCGTCCTTCGGGAAGTGGGCGGGAACCCAGTCGACGATGACCCCGATGCCGGCGGCGTGCAGGTGGTCGACGAACCACCGGAAGTCGTCGGGGGAGCCGAACCGTGACGTGGGTGCGTAGTACGACGTGACCTGGTATCCCCACGAACCGCCGAACGGGTGCTCGGCGACCGGCAACAGTTCGACGTGCGTGAATCCCGTCTCGGTGACGTGGGCAGCGAGTTGTTCGGCCATCTCGCGGTAGTTCAGCCCGGGCCGCCACGAACCGAGATGAACCTCGTACACGCTCATCGGGGACTGCGCCGGCTCGGTGGCCGCGCGCTGCGCCAGCCATTCGGCGTCGTTCCATTCGTACGTGCTCACCGACACCCGGGACGCCGTGGCGGGCGGGACCTCGGTCGCGAACGCCATGGGATCGGCCTTGTCGCGCACACTGCCGTCGGGTCCGTGGACCCGGAACTTGTACAGGTCGCCGACCTCGATGCCGGGAATGAACAACTCCCACACCCCGGTGGACCCGAGCACCCTCATCGGGTAGTGCCGCCCACCCCACCCGTCGAAATCGCCGATCACACTCACCCCGCGGGCATTGGGAGCCCACACGGCGAACGAGGTGCCCGTGACGGTGCCGTCGGGGGTGTCGTAGCGGCGGCGGTGCGCGCCGAGGATCTCCCACAGCCGCTCGTGCCTGCCCTCACCGAACAGATGCAGGTCGAGTTCCCCGAGCGTGGGCAGGAACCGGTACCCGTCGGCGGAGACGTCGTTGTGACCACCCGGCCACGTCGTCGACAGCCGGTAGTCCATCAGATCCCGGTACGGGACGAGCGCACCCCACACACCGTGCGCCAGGTGTTCCAGAGAGAAGCTCGTCCCGCCGATGACGGCGTCGACGGCCTCGGCGTGGGGGCGCAGTGCGCGGATCACCGTGCCGTCGGGGTGCGGATGCGCGCCCAGGATCGAGTGCGGGTTGTGGTGCTCGCCCCGGGACAGCAGGTCGAGGTCGGCGGCGTCCGGTGCGATGGCGACAGGCGGTTCGACGGTCACTATGTACCTCCGCGGTAGGCCAGTTTCGTTCTGGCCGGATAGGGGATCGACGGTAATGCCAGGATATGGGCCACCGCGCGCCAGGGCTCCAGGCGCACGAAGTTGGTCTGCCCCCAGTGATACTGCTCCCCGGTGACCTCGTCGAGCACGGTCAGGTGGTCGTGCCAGTCGCGGCCCAGCGCGGGCATGTCCAGCCACACGTTGCCCTGCTCGGCGCCGTACGGGTTGAGGTTGATCACCGTCAGCACGGCATCCCCGGTGGTGGCGTCGAACTTGGAGTAGGCGATCAGGGCGTCGTTGTCGGCGTGGTGGAAATGGATGTTGCGCAACTGCTGCAGTGCCGGATGCTGCCTGCGGATCCGGTTGAGCGCGGTGATCCACGGTTCGAGGGACTCGCCGCGCGCGGCGGCACCCTCGAAATCGCGGGGCCGCAACTGATACTTCTCCGAGTCGAGGTACTCCTCACTTCCCGGTCGCACCGGAACATGTTCGTACAGTTCGTATCCCGAGTACACACCCCAGGTGGGCGACAGGGTCGCCGCCAGCGCGGCGCGCAGGGCGAACATTCCCGGGCCACCGGTCTGCAGGCTCTCGTGCAGGATGTCCGGGGTGTTGACGAAGAGGTTGGGGCGTGCCTCGTCGGCCTTGGCGGCGATCTCCTTGCCGAACTCCGTCAGCTCCCACTTGGCCGTCCGCCACGTGAAATACGTGTAGGACTGGGTGAAACCGCGGCGGGCGAGACCGTACAGCCGCGCGGGACGGGTGAACGCCTCGGACAGGAACAGGACGTCCGGATCCGACTTCTTGACCTCGGCGATCAGCCACTCCCAGAAGTCCGGCGGCTTGGTATGCGGGTTGTCGACCCGGAAGATCTTGACGCCCGCCGCAACCCAGTGCCGGACGACCCGCAGGACCTCCGCGTAGATGCCGTCGCGGTCGTCGTCGAAGTTGACCGGGTAGATGTCCTGGTACTTCTTCGGCGGATTCTCGGCGTAGGCGATGGTGCCGTCGGGGAGCACGGTGAACCATTCGGGGTGTTTCTTCGCCCACGGATGGTCCGGTGCGGCCTGCAGGGCCAGGTCGATCGCCACCTCCATGTGCAGCTTCCGGGCGGCAGCGATGAACGCCTTGAAATCGCGCATCGTCCCGAGCTCGGGATGAATCGCGTCGTGGCCGCCCTCGTCCGAGCCGATGGCCCACGGCGAACCGACGTCGTCGGGGCCCGGTGTCAGCGTGTTGTTGGGGCCCTTCCGGTTGATCTTGCCGACCGGGTGGATGGGCGGCAGGTACACCACGTCGAATCCCATCGACGCAATGCGGGGAAGCGCGGCCACCGACGTGGCGAACGTGCCGTGCCGCGGCTTGCCGTCCTCGTCCCAGCCGCCGGTGGATCGCGGGAAGAACTCGTACCACGACCCGAACAGGGCACGCGTGCGATCGACGAGCACGGTGTGCGGTTCGCTCTTCGTGACGAGATCGCGCAGCGGATGTGCGCGCAGCAGTTCGGTGACGTCCGACCCGAACGCCGGGGCCACGCGTTCGGAGAGGTGACGGTCGGAACGCAGCGACGCCGCGACCCCGGCGAGCCGCGAGCGGTCCGCGCGGGGGACGCCCTTCGCGGCACGCTCGAACAACCGCGCACCGATCTCGAGGTCGTTGGCCAGTTCGGCCGGCCCCTGTCCCACCGCCAGCTTGGCCTCGACCGCGTGCTTCCACGTCGTGACCGGATCACTCCAGGCCTCGATCCGGAACGTCCAGACGCCCTCGCCGGTCGGGGTGAAGGAACCGTCGACGGTGTCGGGCACCGGACCGCCGGTCATCGGAATGCGGAAGGTCGCGGAGCCGCCCGACGCGGCACTGCGCGGTCCCCGCACCGCGAGCGTGGCGGCCACGGCGTCGTGACCTTCACGCCACACGGTTGCCCGGACGGGAAACACCTCACCCACAACGGCCTTGGCGGGATACCGACCGCACCCGATGTTCGGTTCCACGTCGTCGATACCGAGTCGACCTGTCACGCTGGGCTCCGTTCCATAGCCGGAAGTTGCCGGCGGCTCGTGGGCTGGGCCGCCCGTTCAACCGTAATGGAGTCGACCGGTTCCTGTCCGTATTGCAGATCTGACGTCCACCCGCCCCGACACGGCGCAACGACGCCCGTAGTGCGTTATCGTTCGCGAGGTGAAAGCCTTGCGTCGGTTCACTGTCCGAGCCCACCTTCCGGAGCGGCTCGCTGCCCTCGGTCCGCTGTCCACCAATCTTCGCTGGTCGTGGCATCCGGCCACGCAGGAACTGTTCGGATTGCTGGACGCGGAGCTGTGGCGGCAGGTGCAGTTCGACCCGGTCCGGATGCTCGGTGAGGTCGATCCGGCGCGCCTGGACGAACTGGCCGAGGACGTCGCGTTCCTGGCCCGGCTCGACGCCGCGGCCGCCGACCTCGACGACTACCTGTCCCGGCCCCGCTGGTATCAGAACCAGCAGGCCAAGGGTGTGTCGCTGGACGGTGGGATCGCGTATTTCTCAATGGAGTTCGGGGTCAGCGAGGTGCTGCCCAACTACTCCGGCGGGCTCGGAATTCTCGCGGGCGACCACCTGAAGGCGGCGTCCGATCTGGGCCTGCCGCTGATCGGTGTCGGCCTGTTGTACCGCTCGGGTTACTTCCGGCAGTCGCTGACCGCGGACGGCTGGCAGGCCGAGCACTACCCGCCGCACGACCCGCAGGGCCTGCCACTGCGGCTGCTCACCGA
>NZ_UAUI01000018.1 GCF_900455735.1 Rhodococcus wratislaviensis
TGAGGCCCTGGCCGCGATCGGTGACGACGTGTTCGCGGGAACGTCCCCGCGGCAGGCGCTGCGCGAGATGCTCCGGCGCGGCAACCGGGACATGCGCGGCCTGGACGAGCTTGCGGCCGAGGCGAATCGGCGTCGCCGTGAACTGCTGAAGCGGAACAACCTGAACGGCACACTCGAAGAGGTCCGGGAACTCCTCGACCGCGCGGTGCTCGAGGAACGCAAGACGCTGGCCCGCGCGCTCGACGACGACGCCCGCTTCTCGGAGATGCGCCTCGAGGAACTGCCGCCGTCCACCGCGCAGGCCGTGCAGGAACTCGCCGACTACGACTGGCGTAGTTCGGAAGCCCGCGAGGACTACGAGAAGATCCGGGACCTCCTGGGCCGCGAAATGCTGGACCAGCGGTTCGCCGGCATGAAACAGGCCCTCGAGGGTGCCACGGAAGAAGACCGCGAACGCATCCGGGAGATGCTCGCCGACCTCAACGACCTGCTCGACAAGCATTCGCGCGGCGAGGACACGCAGGAACAGTTCGACGAGTTCATGGACAAGCACGGAGAGTACTTCCCCGAGAACCCGCAGAACGTCGAGGAGCTGCTCGATTCGCTGGCGCAGCGGGCGGCGGCGGCGCAGCGCCTGCGGAACTCGTTGTCGCAGGAGCAGCGCGACGAACTGGATGCGCTGGCGCAGCAGGCGTTCGGCGATCCATCGCTGATCGGACAGCTGGACCGTCTGGACCAGCATCTGCAGGCTGCGCGGCCGGGTGAGGACTGGCAGGGCGCGCAGCGGTTCCGCGGCGACGACGGCATGGGCCTGGGCGAGGGCACCGGGGCGTTGCAGGACATCGCGGAACTCGAGTCGCTCGCGGAGCAACTGTCGCAGCAGTACGCGGGCGCACAACTCGACGACATCGACGCGGACACTCTGGCCCGGCAACTGGGCGACGAGGCGGCAGCCGATGCGCAGACCCTCGCCGAACTCGAGAAGGCCCTGCGCGATCAGGGCTTCTTCGACCGTGGGGCGGACGGCCAGTGGCGCCTGTCGCCCAAGGCGATGCGCCAACTCGGTCAGACGGCTCTGCGGGACGTGGCGCAGCAGCTGTCTTCGCGTGGCGGGCAACGGGAGACGCGCCGCGCCGGGGCGATGGGGGAGCCGACGGGTGCGTCCCGCGAGTGGGCGTTCGGCGACACCGAGCCGTGGGACGTCACGCGCACGATCACCAATGCCGTGCTGCGGGCGGCATCCGATCCGGTCGAGCGCGGTCGTGTCCCGGTCCGGTTGTCCGTGTCGGACGTGGAGGTGATGGAGACCGAGCAACGGTCGCAGGCGGCGGTCGCGTTGCTGGTCGACACGTCGTTCTCGATGGTGATGGAGGGGCGGTGGGTGCCGATGAAACGCACCGCCCTCGCCCTGAACCATTTGGTGAGCACCCGGTTCCGCAGCGACGAACTGCAGCTCATCTCGTTCGGCAGGCACGCGCAGGTGCTGACACCGTCGGAGCTGGCCGGCCTGGACGGCGCGTGGGACCAGGGCACCAATCTGCACCACGCGCTGCTGCTGGCGGCTCGGCATCTGCGCAGGCATCCCAACGCCCAGCCGGTGGTCCTGATCGTCACCGACGGTGAGCCGACGGCCCACCTGGAGCCGGACGGCTTCGCGTACTTCGACTACCCGCCGAGCGCCCGGACCCTCGGTCTGACGGTCCGGGAACTCGACACCCTGGCCCGGCTCGGCGCTCACGTCACGTTCTTCCGGCTCGGTGAGGATCCCGGGCTCGCGCGGGTGGTGGACCGGATGGCCGAGCGGGTCGGCGGACGCGTCGTGGCGCCCGGGCTGGACGGTCTCGGCGCCGCCGTCGTCAGCGACTACATGCGTCGCAGGCGCTAGCCCGTGAGTACTTGTCAACCGCCCGCGGTTGACAAGTACTCACGGGTGCGTCAGCGCACGGCGGGCTGGTGCTGGGTGATGCAGTGGATTCCGCCGCCGCGCGCGAAGAGTGGGCGGGCGTCGACCGACACGACCGTGCGTCCGGGGTAGGCGGCCGACAGGATCGCGACCGCTTCCTCGTCCGCGGGATCGTCGAAGCTGCATGCGATGACGCCGCCGTTGACGACGAAATGGTTGATGTAGCTGTAGTCGACGAAGCCCTCGTCGTCGCGCAGGACCGTCGGCGCGGGGACGGTGATGATCTCCCACGACTCACCGCGGGCGTCCGTGGTCTGCTTCAGCACGTCGATGACGGCCTTGCTGACCTCGAAGTCGGGGTGTTCGGGGTTGCGCTGGTCGTGCACCAGGACGACGCCGGGTGACGGGATGGCGGCGACGATGTCGACGTGCCCGCGCGTGCCGTACGTGTCCTGGTCCCGCGTCAGTCCGCGTGGCAGCCAGATCACCTTGGTGGCACCGATCGTCCGGTCGAGCTCGGCCTCGATGTCGGCTTTCGACAGTTCCGGGTTGCGGCCGGGGTCGAGTTGCACGGTCTCGGTCACCAGCACGGTGCCGAGGCCGTCGACCTGGATGCCGCCGCCCTCGTTGACGATCCGCGAGTCGACGAGTTCGGCCCCCGACCGCTCGACCACCAGTGCGCCGATCTTCGAGTCCTTGTCCCACTGAGCCCAGTCCTGGCCGCCCCAGCCGTTGAAGATCCAGTCGACGCCGCCGAGGCGTCCGTCCTCGGACAGCACGAAGGTGGGTCCGATGTCGCGCATCCAGGCGTCGTTCAGCGGCGCCTCGACGATGTCGATGTCGGCGGAGAGGTACTCCTCGGCCGCCGACACCTGACCGGGATCGACGACGACGGTGACGGGCTCGAACCGGGCCACGGCGTGTGCCACCTCGGCCCACGTGGTGCGGGCCTCGTGGTGCTCCTCGGGGGTGTCGCCCAGGGAGTAGCCCTCACTGGGGTAGGCCATCCAGGTGCGTTCGTGCAGTTCGCCTTCCGCGGGCATGCGCCAGGTCATCAGGCCCTCCCGAACGGGGAGGCGTGATCGACCGGCTCGGTGAGGACGCCGTACGTGTCGGGGCGCCGGGTGGCCAGGAACGGGAACAGGGCCAGCCAGTCCTCGCGCTGCTGGAGGTCGAGGTCGGCGACCAGTACCGCGGATTCGTCGCGTGGGGCCTGCGCGAGGATCCGGCCGTAGGGATCGGAGATGAACGACGAGCCGTAGAACGTGATGAGGCCTTCGCTGCCGTGGCGGTTGGGGACCACCATGAACGTGCCGTTCGCGATGCCGTTGCCGACGATCACCTGCTGCCACAGCGGCTGGGTGTCGAACTGCGGGTGGTCGGGCTCCGAGCCGATCGCGGTGGGGTACACCAGGATCTCGGCGCCGCCGAGGGAGTAGGCACGGGCGACCTCGGGGAACCACTCGTCCCAGCACGTCGGCAGTCCGAGCTTCGCGCCGCCGAGTGCCTCGGCAGTGTGGACGGGGTACGGATCGGTTGCGGGACCGCCGCGGAAGTAGGTGTCCTCGTAGTAGCCGGCGGTCACGGGGATGTGCAGCTTGCGGGTGCGGGCGAGCAGTTCACCGGAGGGGGCGACGAGGATGGCCGTGTTGAAACCGAGCCCGTCCTCGTACTGCACACCGTCCTCGGTGTCGTTCCGCTCGTACAGCGACGCGTGGACGAGGACGCCGTGTTCCGCGGCGGCCTTGGCGGCGAAAGTGAACGTGGGGCCGGTGAGGAGGTCCTCGGCGGTACGTCCCGGGTTGTCGCCACCGGGAGTCGACGCCGGGTAGCGGCTCAGCGTGAGTTCGGGGAGGAACACCACGCGCGCCCCGAGTTTCGCTGCCTCGGCAATGCCCTCGTCGAGTTCGGCCCGCAGATCCTGATCGTTCTCGTGCCAGCGGTGCTGGACGAGGCCGACGCGGAGCGGGGTGCGTCCGGTCTCGCGCGTCCTCGACAGGGACTCGGGAGGGGTGAGGGCGGTAATCGTCAACATTGTGTTTCCTCGGATGTTCGGTTCGGCGAGCGCCTAAAACGAATTGGATTCGTTAAGTATGGTGGGTGAATGCTCGGCGATCAAGGGGTGGGACGTGACGATTTCGATTCCTTCGGTATCGACCCTGGTCGCCGTGACACACACCGACCAGGAGGGCACCCATGCCACGGCCATCACAGCGACTGCTGTCGCCGGAGATCATCACCGAAGCTGCCATGCGCATGGTGGACCTCACCGGTGATTTCACGATGCCGGGTCTCGCCGAACGGCTGAAGGTACGGCCCTCCTCGCTGTACAACCACGTGTCCGGGAGGGCGGAGATCATCGAACTGATGCGTGCCCGCATGATGGCGGGCATCGTGGTGGCGGACCCCGACGGCAAGTGGAGCGAGACGGTGGCCGGGCTGGCGCGCGAGTATCGGCGCAACTACGCCGAGCATCCTCGGCTGATTCCTCTGTTCACCGCGCACACAGTGCAGTCCGGTGTGGCGTTCGGGCTGTACAACGCGCTGGCGCAGGCATTCTCGGACGGTGGCTTCACACCCGAGGAGATCCTGCACGCCATCACGACGGTGGACAGCTTCGTGCTGGGGTCGGCGCTGGACCTCGCCGCCCCCGAAGTGGTCTGGGCGACCGCGCCGGAGGCGAACGAGGCCATGCTGGCCGCCCTCGCCACGTCCGGGCCGAACCCCGGACGGGCGGATGCAGCATTCGAGTTCGGGCTGCGGACGCTTATCGCGGGCTTGGTGGCGCAGGCTCCGATCGAGCCGTGAGATCGCCCTCGTCCCGCAACGCGGACGTGTCGCGGTTGAGGGTCTCACCCCGGAAGAAGGCGGGACTGCGGAAGCGCATGACCATCATCAGCACTGCGCCGAGCAGAAGGATGCCGAAGCCGAGGTAGAAGACGAGCCCGATGCCGCCGATGGACGCACCGCTCGCGTTCTCCGGGTCCATGCTCTCGTCGATCGAGATGACGAACACGGCCAGCAGCATCAGCCCTCCGAGCAGCGGGAACGCGA
This sequence comes from Rhodococcus wratislaviensis, assembly GCF_900455735.1. GTDB lineage: Bacteria > Actinomycetota > Actinomycetes > Mycobacteriales > Mycobacteriaceae > Rhodococcus_F > Rhodococcus_F wratislaviensis. The sequence goes on from NZ_UAUI01000018.1 coordinate 4,958, forward strand.
ACCGGAAGACGGCGTTGCGCACGCTCGTGAACAACCTGTCCCGGAAGTACCAGACGCAGGCGAACGCAGTGATGCCGTAGTACCAGCAGATCATGATGCCCAGCGCGGCGATCGTGTCGAGCAGCGTGCGCTCGGACAGGAACGTGACGACGGTATAGAAGACCGCGGTCACCACGCCTGCGACGACGGTCGCGTAGGAGGGCACCAGGAATCGCGGCGACACCTCGGCAAGTTTCTTCGGTAACGCGCCGTAGGCGCCCATGGCCAGCATCGTGCGCGCCGCGGGCAGGAACGTGGTCTGCAGGCTCGCGACCGAGGAGACGAACACGGCGAGGAACAGCAGCATGCCGCCCCAGTTGCCGAGAACCGGATCGGCGAGGGCACCGAAGACGTTCTCGGAGTTGTCCGGGTTGCCGAGGCCGAGGCCGTCCTCGCCGACGCCGGCGTACATCATCGCCGCGACCGACACGAGCAGGTACGTCAGCAGAATCGTCGCGACGCACAGCAGTCCGGCGCGACCGGGGGTCTTCTTCGGGTTCTTCGATTCCTCGCCGAGGGTCAGGCAGGTGTCCCAGCCCCAGAACGCGAAGATCGAACCCGTCAGGCCGATCACGAACGCGCCGAGCGCCAGTCCCGTGAACGGGTTGAACCAGCTCAGGTCGAACGAGAGCCCGGCGGGGGCGTCCCCGTTGCCGACGTGAACCAGCGCCACCACCGCGAAGGCGATGAGCAGCACCATCTGGAAGCCGACGAGCGCGACCTGCAGGCGCTCGCTGGTGGTGATGCCGCGGCTGGCGATCCAGGTGGCCAGCGCGATGAACACGAGTGTCGTCCCGACGTTCACGAATTTGTTGCCGGGGAGATCGGCGATGCTCGGGGCGTCGAACAGTTTCGCGATGAACAGATAGAAGAACTGGACCGCGATCGCCGCGAGGTTCGAGAGCACGATGATCGTGGCGATCACCATGCCCCAGCCGCACATCCAGCCGACGTACGGACCGAACGCCTTGGTCGACCACGTGAACGACGCGCCGCAGTCGGGTGATTCGGAGTTGAGTTCACGGTAGGCGTAGGCCGTGAGGAACATGGGGATGAAGCCGGCGATGAAGATGGCGGGCATCTTCAACCCGACCGCCGCGACGATCAGTCCGATGCTGGCCGTCAGCGTGTAACCCGGTGCCACGGAGGAGATCCCGAGGATCGCCCCGGAGAAGGTCCCGACAGCGCCGGTGGCCAGCCCCTTGGCGCTCACGGCGGCGTCGGCCGACGCCGGTGCGCCTTCGCTGTTCGTCATGTCTGAACCTCCGGTCGGGAACGAGCGTGGATCCGGGGCGGGTGTCGCGGACGGTTTACTCACTGTTTTGGAACTCCTGCTTGGGGACGACCACCATGGGCACCGGCAGGACGCGGAGCATCTTGGCCGCGGTGGATCCCAGGAACAGTCGATGAGGTTGGGCGAGCCGGCTGGAGCCGACCATCACGAGGTCGCCGTCCTGCCAGTCGAGTTTGCGGACCGCCGATTCCACGGAGGATCCGTCGGCGATCGTGACGGACACGGGAAAGTCTTCGGGAAGAGCGGATTTCGCCACTTCGAGGGTGCTCTGCGCGTGGGCGACGGCCCGGTCGCGGATGTCGTCGGGGGTGTCCCGGTGATCGCGGAGGTCGTTCTGCGGGTCGAGCGCGACGAGCGAGACGAGGCGGAGCGGGGTCTTCATCCGCTCGCACGTCCGCACCGCCGTCCGCAGCAACACGTCGGCCCCGGTCCGGGTCCCGAGCGCGCAGGTGACCTCGCGGATCTTCTTCGCGGAAGAGTGCCGCGCCCCGCGAGGTGCGAGGGCCAGCGGAACGTGCGCCGAGTGCAGCAGTTCCGTCGAGACGGAGCCGACGGAGTGCCGCCCCAGCAGGCCGTCCCCGGCGGCGCCGACGACGATCGCCTGCGCCCCCAGCCGGGACACCTCGTCGATGAGACCCTGCGCGAACGATTCGTGGAAGCTCAGGTGGACGTCCACGTCGATGTCGCTCGGCACCGACGACTTCGCCTCGTCCAGCCAGCGCTGGGCGCGGGAGGCGAGGATGTCGTCGTAGCCGGTTTCTGCCGGAACTCTCGCCGGGACCGTCCGGTCCGGCGGGAGCACCATGCAGATGTCGAGCTGTGCGCCGAGACTGCGGGCGAGCTGCGCCCCGAGGGCCAGACCGTCCTCCCCACTGGGGGTGGCGAGATATCCAACGACCAAACGCATGGTGACGGTTCCGATCTGTCTCGGGGCGGGTGGTTTACGCGAAGCCGACGTACTTGGTCTCGAGGTACTCCTCGATGCCTTCGGTGCCGCCTTCGCTGCCGAGTCCGGACTGCTTGACTCCACCGAAAGGCGCGGCGACGTCGGAGATCACTCCGCGGTTGACGCCGACCATGCCGCTCTCGAGCTTGTCGGCGACGCGGAACGCACGGTCGACGTTCTGCGTGTAGATGTACGCGGCGAGACCGTATTCGGTGTCGTTCGCGGCGGCGACGCCCTCGGCCTCGGTGTCGAAACCGGTGATCGCGGCGACGGGTCCGAAGATCTCCTCGCGGACGATGCGCGCGTTCGCGGGCACCTCGTCGAGGACGGTGGGCTGGAAGAAGTACCCGGGACCGTCGACGGACTTGCCGCCGGTGCGGACCCGGGCGCCCGCGGCGACGGCATCGTCGACGAGGGACGCCACGTTGCGGCGCTGCTTCTCGTTGACGAGGGGACCGACGTTGGTGCCGTCTTCGCTGCCCGGTCCGACGGTGAGCGCGGCGATCCGGTCGGTGAGCTTGGTGGTGAATTCCTCGCGCACCGAGTTGGCCACGATCAGGCGGTTGGCGGCGGTGCAGGCCTCGCCGCCGTTGCGCATCTTCGCGGCCATCGCGCCCTCGACGGCGGCGTCGATGTCGGCGTCGTCGAACACCACGAACGGGGCGTTGCCGCCGAGTTCCATCGACGTGCGCAGAACCTGCTGGGCGGACTGCTCGATGAGGATCTTGCCGACCCGGGTGGATCCGGTGAACGTCACCTTCCGCAGCCGCGGATCCGCGAGCAGCGGTTCGGTGACGGCGGCGGCGTTCGATGCGGGCAGCACCGACAGCACACCGGCGGGCAGGCCTGCCTCGGCGAAGATCTCGGCGAGCAGCAGCATGGTGAGCGGGGTGTCCTCGGCGGGCTTGACGATGATCGTGCAGCCGGCGGCGAGCGCGGGGCCGATCTTGCGGGTGCCCATCGCGAGCGGGAAGTTCCACGGCGTGACGGCCAGGGTGGGTCCGACCGGAACCTTGGTGACCATGATCCGTCCACTGCCCGACGGTGAGGTGGTGTAGCGGCCCTGGATGCGGACGGCTTCCTCGCTGAACCAGCGCAGGAACTCGGCGCCGTAGTTCACCTCGCCGCGGCTCTCCGGCAGGGCCTTGCCCATCTCCATCGTCATCAGCAACGCGAGGTCGTCGGTGCGCTCGATGACCTTCTCCCACGCCGAGCGCAGGATGATCGACCGCTGCCGCGGCGCGGTCGCCGCCCAGTCCTCCTGGACCGCCGCCGCGGAGTCCAGTGCGCGCATCGCGTCCTTGCCGCCCGCATCCGCGACGTCGGCGATGAGGGTTCCCGTGGCCGGGTCGTAGACCGGGAACGTGCCGCCGTCGATCGGGTCGGTCTGGGCGCCGTCGATCCACAGACCGGTGGGCAGGGTGGCGCGGAGCCGTTCGAAATCAGTCATCGGAGTCCTCGTGGTGGGAATGGTGGTGATCGCACGCCTCCGGGGTGGGGGCGACGTCGAGGGCGGGGTTGCGGTCGAAGAATCCGACCGGCTTCAGCCAGAAGGACACGGTGTCCGCAGGCATGATCGGCCAGTCCTCCGGCCGGGGAATGTGGTGGATGCCGAACGTGTACCAGAGCACCACGTCGGTGTTCTCGATCGGCCGGTTCGCCTCGGTCCAGGCGGGAAGCCCGTGATCGACCTTGCTCTGGTTCACGAATTCCCCGGCGGGCCAGCGCTCGTCGGGTGAATTGGGTGTCACCCAGACGGTGTGGCCGATCGCGCCGGTGCGCTGGAAGATCGGCGACGCCGGGTCGAACATCGACGGGATCGCGCCGCCGGGAACGAGCTTGTAGGCGGGGGCGGTGCCGAGCCCGGTGGTCGTGTTGTCGTTGACCACCTTCCACGCCCGCTGGCTCTGCCAGTCGAAGTCCTGCCGGCCTTCGAGTTCGGTGCGCAGCGGGGTGTTCTTCTGCCGCAGCGCGAGACCCAGGGGGTTGTCCGGGCCCATCGGCACCACCTCGGTCTCGGTCGCGTACACCGTGTTCTCGGTGCCGTCCACGTCGAGATCGAGGCGGGCGACCAGGAAGTGCTGGTGGAACGGCGCGTACGTGCGGTTGTCGACGAGCGTCCCACTGGGGTGCTCCCCGCCTTCGGGGAAGTGGCTGACCACCATGATCCCGGTGGCCCGGACCTCGCACTCGATGTTGCCGTCCTGGTAGAACCGCCAGTAGACGAGATATTCGTAGTTCGCGACCGTCACGTGTGTCGACACCGTCAGCCGCCGCATGCGGCGCACCTCGGCGCCCGCATCGTGGTCGACGTGCTTCCAGAGGACGGCGTTGTCCTCCTCGTGGATACAGATCGCGTTCTCGATCGTGAACGGCACACCGTGGCTGTCGTGGAGTACTGCGTCGAGATACCGGATCTCACCCAGGCAGTCGCAGCCCAGGGTGAGCGAGGTGGTCATGAACCCGATGCCCCACTCGCCGATGTCGAAGGCGGTGCGGCGGTAGTGATCGGTGCTGGTGTCGCGGTACGGCACCGCCATCTCCGCGAACGACATCCGGTTCGCGATCGAGCGCACCCGGCCGTTGTCGTTGTAGGTCACCGCGTGCAGGGTCATGCCCTCGCGGTAGTTGAACCCCACCCGCAGCGACCAGTTCTGCCACTCGAGCTTGTTGCCCTCGAACGTGAACGACGGTCCCTCCGGCTGGACGATGTCCAACGGCTTCAACGGCGGCCGGGTGCTCGCGGCGCGGATCCGGTCCGGGATGTGCCGGGGCACGTACTCGCCCATGACCTCGGGACGTTCGACGCTGAACGTGTCCTCGATCTCGAGCAGTTCCATCTTGTTGACGTCGATCACGCAGTGGAAACCGTTGACCGGGCCCGCATACGGGTTGGCGCCCTCGGCCGCCCGGACCCAGGTGTCCGACCAGCCGAGCCGGCGCCCCTTGTACTTCTCCGGGGTCACCGCGTCGCCGTACGTCCAGACGTCCATGAACACCAGGCTCATGTCCGTGATCCCGCGCTTCGCGAGCGCCGCGATCACGTCCGGGTGCCCGCGGAGGAAGGCGTCCGACTCTTCCCATTCGTCCACCGTGAAATTCGCCTGGACGTCCGGGATGTGTTCCCAGGAGACCACGTTGTCTCCCGTGAGCGAGACGAGCGCCTTGTAGGTGTCTCCGCTGCCGCGGTCGAAGCACACGACGACGGCCCGGCGGTCCGGGACGGTGCCGGACGTATCGAACGCCGACACCTCGGCCTTGGCCGGTTCGGCCAGTTCGATCGACGCGAACCGCCAGCCGTCCCCGACCCCGTGTTCCCGGGCGAGGACGGCCGCGGCCTGCGCGAATTCGTCCGCCCCCAACGGGTCCAGAGGATGGAACGTGCCGGTGGTCGTCCGGGTCATGGTGTCTCCTCTGGTCGTGGGGTGGGCATTTCGTGCTCGTGCGCCTTTTCGGTCGCAATGACTACCGAAAAGGCGCACGGGTCAGACGAGCGAGCGCACGATCTGCTCGATGACGGTGAGGGCGTCGTCGAGCAGGTCGTCGCTGATCACCAGCGGCGGAAGCAGTCGGATGACGTTTCCGTAGGTACCGCACGTCAGCAGAATGACACCTTGTTCGAGCGCATGTGCGGCAATCGCCTTCGTCAGTTCGGCGTCCGGCTCGTCGGTGCCGGGCTTGACGAACTCCATCGCGAGCATCGCGCCGCGCCCGCGCACGTCACCGATGACGCCGACGTCGGCGGCCAGGGCCTTCAGCCGCGGCAGGGCCAGGTCGCCGATGTGCTGTGCGCGAGCGGGCAGGTCGAACTTCCGCATGCTGTCGATCGCGGCGAGCGCAGCGGCACACGCGACGGGGTTGCCGCCGTACGTGCCACCCAGACCGCCGGGGTGCACCTTGTCGAGGAGGTCGGCGCGGCCCGTGATCGCGGACAGCGGCATGCCGCCCGCCATGCCCTTGGCCATCGTGATGATGTCCGGGACGATCTCCTCGTGCTCGCACGCGAACCAGGCGCCGGTGCGGGAGAACCCGGTCTGCACCTCGTCGGCGATGAACACGACGCCGTTGGCGCGGGCCCAGTTCACCAGGGTGGGGAGGAATCCCTCGGCGGGAACGATGAATCCGCCCTCGCCCTGGATCGGCTCGATGATGATCGCCGCGAGTGAATCGGCGCCGATCTGCTTCTCCATCTGGCTGATGGCGCGCTGGGCGGCCTGCTCGCCGGTCAGTCCGTCCTGGTCCCGGTAGGGGTAGGACATGGGGAGCCGGTACACCTCGGGAGCGAACGGACCGAAGTGGGCCTTGTAGGGCATCGACTTGGCGGTGAGGGCCATCGTCAGGTTCGTACGACCGTGGTAGGCGTGGTCGAACGCGACGACGGCGTCGCGGCCGGTGGCGAGGCGAGCAACCTTGATCGCGTTCTCCACCGCCTCGGCGCCCGAGTTGAACAGGACGGTGCGCTTCTCGTGGTCGCCGGGGGTGAGGGCGGCGAGTTCCTCCGCCACGCGGACGTAGCCCTCGTACGGGGTGACCATGAAACAGGTGTGGGTGAAGTGCCCGACCTGCTCCCGGACCGCCTCGGCGACGGCCGGATCGGACGCGCCCACGCTGGTGACCGCGATGCCCGAGCCGAGGTCGATCAGGGAGTTGCCGTCGACGTCGACGACCACACCACCGTCGGCATCCGCCGCGTACACGGGGACGCTGGAGCCGACGCCCGCGGCCACGGTGGCGCGGCGACGTGCGGTGAGGGCCGCCGACTTCGGGCCGGGGAGCTCGGTGACCAGGGCGCGCTTCTGCGGCAGCCGGTACTGGATGTCGTTCATGATGGTGCAGTCCTCAGGGTCGTGACGTGGATGGGTAGGGGGTGGGCGACGTCAGTCGTTGGAGCTCATGACGTGCTTGATGCGGGTGTAGTCCTCGACGCCGTAGCCGGAGAGGTCCTTGCCGTAGCCGGAGTACTTGAATCCGCCGTGCGGCATCTCGGCGACGAGCGGGATGTGGCAGTTGATCCACACGGCACCGAAATCGAGTGCGGCCGAGAGCCGTTGCGTGACGCCGTGATCGTTCGTCCACACACTCGACGCCAGACCGTACCGGACGTCGTTGGCGAGGGTGACGGCCTCCTTCTCGTCGGAGAAGCTCTGCACGGTGAGGATGGGACCGAACGTCTCCTCCTGCACGATGTCGTCGCGCTGGTCGACGCCGGTGATCACGGTGGGTTCGAAGAAGAATCCCTGCTCTCCCGAACGCTTTCCGCCGGTGACGATCTTGGCCGAGGTGGGGAGCGCGGCGATCTTGGAAGTGACCGCGTTGAAGTGGTTGACGTTGTTGAGCGGGCCGTAGAACGTGTCCGGGTCGTCCGGGAGGCCGGGCTTGAGCGTCTCGGCCTTGCGGACGAGCGCGTCGACGAGCTGGTCGTGGATGGACTCGTGGACGAGGACGCGGGTGGCGGCGGTGCAGTCCTGGCCGCCGTTGAAGAAGGCGGCCTCGGCGATGCCACTGGCGGTCTTCTCGATGTCGACGTCACCGAAGACGATCGCAGGGGCCTTGCCGCCCAGCTCGAGGTGGGCGCGCTTGAGCTGGCGTGCGGCCGAGACGGCGACAGCGATGCCCGCCCGAACGGATCCGGTGATCGACACCAGTCCGAGGGCCGGATTCTCCACGAGGGTGGCGCCGGTCTCACCGTTGCCGAGGACGACGTTGAAGACGCCGTCCGGCAGGATCCCCTTGGTCAGCCGAGCCAGGACGAGCGTGCTGTTCGGGGTGGTGTCGCTGGGCTTGAGCACGATCGTGTTGCCTGCCGCGAGCGCGGGGCCGATCTTCCACAGCGCCATCATGAACGGGTAGTTCCACGGGGTGACCTGACCGACGACGCCGATCGGCTCGCGGCGCACGTACGACGTGAAGCCGTCCATGTACTCGCCGGCGGCCTTGCCTTCGAGCATGCGGGCCGCGCCCGCGAAGAAGCGGAGCTGGTCGGCGCCCACCTTGATCTCTTCGTCGGCGATGACCTGCTTGGGCTGCCCGGTGTTGCGGCATTCGGCCTCGACGAGTTCGTCGCTGTGCGCCTCGATCGCGTCGGCGAGCTTCAGCAACGCGGTCTGCCGCACGCTCGGAGTGGTCTTGCCCCACGAGACGAAGGCCCGCTCGGCAGCCTCGACGGCGGCATCCACGTCGGCCTTGGTGGAGACGGGCGCACGCCCGACGACGCTCTCGTCCACGGGGCTGATCAAGTCCAGCGTCTCCGTCGCGGATGAGGCGACGAACTCACCGTTGATGTAGTTCTCGAGTACGTCGATCGACATTCGTACCGGTTCCTCTCGTGGGGTCGAAACTCGTGGGGTCGAAACTCGTGGGCCGGAACGGACCGTCGGTCGAACGGTCCGGCCGTGTCCCGCAGTTGCAGAACATCTGAAAACAAGTGTGCGCTGCCTCACAAGCCGAGGGCAGCTGACAAAATGGTGAAAGACGCGCCCCCCGCCGCGCCGAGTTGTCCACTCCGGAGGTCACCCGTGCGAGCAGGTGTGCCCGGCGGCGCCGGAGCCGGCGAACGGCACGTCCGCGCCGGCGCTCACGGAGTCGGCGTCGTGCACGACAGCGCCGCCGACGAGGGTGAGATCGGCCCGCTGGTCCAGCAGTTGCCCGGGCTCGAGCCTGTAGAGGTCCGCCGACCAGACGACCAGGTCGGCGCGGGCACCCGGACGGATCACTCCGAGCTCGTCCTCGGCGTGCCACGCCCACGCGCCGCCGCGGGTGTACGCCCGCAACGCCGAATCCAGGTCCATCCGCTCGCGCGGCGTCCAATCGGTCCGGCCGTCCAGACCGGAGCGGGTGAGGGCTGAGTACAGGCCGACGAGCGGATCCATCTCCCCGACCTGCCAGTCGCTGGAGAACGCCAGCGCCGCCCCCGACTCGGCGAGCGAACGGAAACGCCACGCCCGGTCCCACCGGTCCTCGCCGACGTTCTCCATCCACGTTCCCGCGACGAGGTCGGGCGAGCAGTGCCGCGGCTGCATCGCCGCGACCACGCCGAGTTCCCGGAACCGGGGAAGGTCCTCGGGATGGAGGCATTCGACGTGGACGATGCCGTGCCGTCGGTCGGCCGTGCCGTTCACGCGGCCGGCGTGCTCGATCGAGTCGAGCGCCAGCCGGATCCCCCAGTCGCCGGTCGCGTGGGTGTGCGTCTGGAAGCCGAGGCGGTCGAGTTCGGTGAGCATCGCGGTGAACTCGTGCGGCGGCAGGCTGGGCGCGCCGCGGTGCCCCGGCCGGTTCGCGTAGTCGGAGAGCATGGCGGCGGTGTGCGGTTCGATCACGTCGTCGGCGTACAGCTTCACCGGTCCGAGCCGCAGCATGTCGTCGACGGGTGCGCTGTCGACGGCCTCCCGCAGGTCCCGGCGGAACTCGGCGTCCGCGCCGACGGGGTGGAACAGGGCGGTGATCACCCGCGAGTTCATCCGTCCCTCGGCGCGGGCCCGGTACATCAGATCGAGTTCGGCCAGCGGGACCTGCGGTTCGACGACGGTGGTGATGCCGCTCGCGGTCGCCATCTCCAGACTGGACGTGATGCGCCGATAGCGGCGGTCGGGGGAGTACATCGGGATGTCGCGCTGCAGACCGGCCAGACCGGCCCGCGTCATCGCGCTGGTGTAGAAGTCCGTCACCCAGCCGGTGGGCAGGCCGTGGTCGTCGAATTCCGGTCGTCCCCAGGGGATCTGGGTGCCGCGGTCGATTCCGAGCACCCGCAGCGCGGCGTCGTTCAGCCACACCGAGTGCTGATCGTAGGTCGTGATGAAGACCGGGCGGTCCGTGAGGCCGCGGAGGTCGGCGGCGTTCGGGCGGCGCCCGGTCACCACGGAGTAGACGGCGTTCTCGGCGCAGATCCAGTCGAGGTCGGGGCGGGCGGCCGCGTGCGCGCCGATCCGTCGCCGAACCTCGGTGAGGTCCTGTGCGCCTTCGAGGCTCACGGCGTCGGGATCGAATCCGAGGAGCAGATGGTTGTGGCTGTCGATGATGCCGGGGGTGACCAGTCGGCCCCGCAGGTCGATGGTGCGCAGGGCGACGGGGGCGTCCGCGGCGGCCCCGACGTACCGGATCAGGCCGTCCTCGATGCCGACGGCCTCGGCCCGGCAGGTGGGGTCGAACGTGCGCACGACGCCGTTGGTCAGAAGCAGGTCGAGCATCAGCAGTTCTCCTCGGGGGCGGCGTTCAGCAACAGCAGGTGGGTGTTCTTGCGCGGTCGCAGGTACAGGGCGTAGTAGACGAAGCCGGCGGCGACGAGTCCGAGGGAGATGCCGAGGCTGAGCCACTGCTCCGGGTCGAGCAGCGTGACGACGAAGACGAGGCCGAGTGCGGCGATGCAGACTCCCGGGGCCAGCGGCCACAACGGCATGCGGTAGCCGGTTCGGGTTGCTCCGCCGCGGCGGTGGTTGATCGCGGCCAGTGCGATGAACAGGTACGTGAACGTCAGGGTCGACCCGGTGGCGGTGAGCAGGACGTCCAGCGGGACGGAGCACGCGGCGAACGCGATGGCGCCCATCACGACGGTGGCGAGGACGGGGACGCGGCCCTTGGTGCTGACGGTCTGCAGCGGCGCGGCGACGGTCTCGGGGAGGGCGCGATCGCGGGCGGCGGCGTAGAGAAGCCGGCCTGCCTGCAGGGTGATCGCGATGATCGCGTTGATCACGGCGAGGGCGATCGAGAGCAGGACCACCATGGCGACGGCGTGACCGGCGCGTTCGGTGAGGAACGCCTCGACGGGAAGGCTGGAACCGAAGAGTTCGGTTTGCGAGCGTGCGCCCACCAGGATCGCGATCAGCGGGACGAGTTCGGTGGCGACGGTGATGGCGGCGCTCCAGATCACGGCCTTCGCGATCGAGCGGGCGGCGTTCTTGGTCTCCTCGGCGAAGTAGACGGCGCCGCCGTACCCGTTGTACGCGAAGATTCCCTGGGTGACGGCCAGCATCAGTCCCGAGATTGCCAGCGGTGCGAGGTTGCCGGTGCCGGGATCGAGAACCTCCGGGCTGAGGAGGCTGGTCAGCGGACGTTCCATGTGGACGAACCCGAGGACGGTGAGCAGAGCCAGCGCCGCCATTTCCACGCCCAGGAAGACCCCGGTGAGCCACGCGTTCGTGCGGATGTCGAAACATGCGGTCACGGTGGTGATCACGACCACGGCGAGTGCGGTCTGCTGCGGGGACAGGCCGTGGATCGCGACGCCCAGGTAGTCGGCGACCCCGAGGGCGAAGACCGCGATGATCAGCGGCAGGGAGATGAGGCTGATGAAGAACGTGGCGATGCCGAAGGCCGGTCCGAGTGCTCGCGACACGAGCGAGTAGTCACCGCCGGCAACGGGATACGCGGAGGCGAGTTCGGCGTAGCAGAAGGCGATGAGAATGCTGACGATGCCGGCGATGAGGAAGGCCCAGAACACGCCGGTGCCGAACAGGGCGAGCGCCGAGCCGCCGAGGATGAAGACGCTCGACGCCGGCGAGATCGACGACAGGGTGATCAGGATGTTTCCGCCGACGCCGATGCTCCGGGAGAGCGAGGCCTCGTAGGTGCCGGGTGCGGCGGGGGGAGTGGCGGTGGGTGGCCGGGCGGTCTGGTCCATGAGCTGTCCGTTCGGGGTGGTGAGGTGCGAAAGAGTTTTTTGACAGATCCGTCAAACAACTGGGCCGAGTGTCACAGATCACGTCGGCTAGTGTCAACGGCATGGCACGACCGAACACTCAGAAGCAGCGGCGTTCCGAGCTCATCGAGGCGACGCTGCAGGCGGGATCCGCGCACGGGCTCAGGTCGCTGTCCCTGACCGATGTCGCGAAGCGAGCGGGGCTGACGCGCGGCGCACTCCTCTACTACTTCGACGATCTGGATTCGCTTCTCGTCGAGGCGCACCGGGCAGGCACCGAGCGCTACTGCGACCTGCGCGACGAGGCGGTGGCCGCGCAGACGTCGTACGCCGCCAAGCTGCGGACGGCCATCGACGCCGGGCTGCCGAGCGGTCCCGACGACACCCTGATGCGATTGCTCTACGAATTCGACTTCATGACAGGCACTTCGGCGCTGCACGACGAACTGGTGCAGAAGATGTACCTGCGGCAGCTCGCGACGTACCGCGCCATCCTCGGTGACGGGCACAGTTCGGGGCAGTTCGCCGTGCGCGGCGACATCGACCAGGCGGCAATGAATCTGGTTGCCCTCGAAGACGCGTACGGCCTGCACATCGTCGGCGGAAACAGTCTCATCACCGTCGATGCCGCGCGCACGGCGATGCTGGGGTTCTGCGAGCAGATCGGCTGCGGCGTCACGGAAGACGCCGCAGCCGAACGGGACTGACCGGGAAGGCTACGCAGGGTGGCTGCCCGCCACCTCCACCTCGTGACGCACCGCGCCGGCCACCACGGTCAGCTGCACCCGCGCGGTGAGGAGGGAATCGGCGCCTGCGGTGAACGGATCCCCGTCGAGGACGACGAAGTCGGCGGCCTTGCCCGCGACGAGTTGACCGGTGAGGTCGTCCCAGCGGCACGAGTAGGCGGCGTCGCGGGTGGCGTGCGCGAGCGCGTCCGCCATCGGCAGGGCGTACTCGGGCAGGTTCGGCGCGAGCGCCGGATCGATAGCGGACTTGCGCGTCGTCGCGATGTACATGTTGGGCAGCGGAGGATGCGGCGCCGTGGGGGCGTCGGACCCCAGCGCGAGGACGGCGCCCGCGGCGGTCATCTCGGGCCACGGGAACGCCCGCTCGACCCGATGGTCGCCCAGCATCGCCCGCCAGTTGTCCTGGATCGCCGGGTCGGCATGGACCGGCTGCATCGACGCGACGATGCCGAGGCGCGCAAGCCGCTGCACGTTGTCCTTCGTGATCGTCTCCAGGTGCTCCATCCGGTGCCGACGCGGGCGAATCCCGTTGGCGGCGATCGCCTGTTCGAGCGCGGCGAGCGCGATCTCCGACGCCTCGTCGCCGATGGCGTGCAGGGCCACCTGCAGGCCGGCGGCATCCGCCGCGACGACCACCGGTGCCAGCGAGGCGAGGTCCCAGATCGGTTCGGCGTTCGTGCCGTCCGAGTACGGCTCCTTCATCGCCGCGGTACAGCTGTCGATGACGCCGTCGATGATGATCTTGATCCCGGCCATCCGCAGCCACGGACCCTGCAGGCGTCTCTGGTGCTCCACCGCCTCGTGCACCTGGCGGACGTTCTCCTCGTCCGAGTCGGTGCGTTCGATCAGCCAGTGCCCGGCCACCCGGAGCGGCAGCGTGCCCCCGCCCGCGGCCAGTGCGCGCTCGAGAGCCTCGACTTCGTCCGCGCCGAGCGCCATGTCGACCGCCCCGGTGACGCCGTCCGCGAGATACTGCTCGAACGCTGCCGCGAGGGCGACGTCCCGCTCGGTGTCGCTGACCAGCTTCGCGAGGGTGGGCCATACGATCTGGGTCACCGCCGTCTCGTAGAGCATGCCGGTGGCCTCGCCGGTGTCGGGATCGCGCTCGATCCGGCCACCGATCGGGTCCGGGGTGTCCGCGTCGATCCCGAGTTCGCGGAGCGCGGCCGTGTTCACCCACGCCGAGTGCACATCGTTGGAATCGAGGTACACCGGTCGGTCGGCCTCGGCCGCGTCGATCATCTGCCGTGTCGGCGCGTGCCCGTCGAGCGCGGGAAACAGCCAGCTGCGTCCCAGGAGCCGGGGTGCGTCCGGGTTCTCGGCGGCGAACCGGCGGAGACGGTCCTGGATGTCGTTCAGATCCGCGGCGCTCTGCAGGTCCACCTTCTGGAGGGCCTGGCCCGTCATCAGCAGGTGGGTGTGGGCGTCGATGAAGCCGGGCAAGACGAAGGCTCCGCGGAGTTCGACGACGCGGGCGTCGCCGGACAGCGTGTCGGCGGTGGCGGTGTCGCCGACATACGTGAGGCGATCGCCCTGGACGATCATCGACTCGGCCCAGGCGGGTTCGGCGGCGGTGAAGATCCGGCCGCCGCGGTAGTGGGTCGTCGTGTCGGTGTTCATGGTGTTCTCTCTTTCCGTCAGACGACGACCGAGGTGGTGTACCGGGCAGTGGGATCCTGTCCGGGTGACGCGGACGCGCGCTCGGTGCGCGTCGACAGGCGGGCGATCGACACGATCGGCACGAGCAGGACGAGGCTGATGCCCGCCAGGACGAACCCGAACGCGACGTAGCCGACTGCGCCGGTCACGAGGGTGCCGAAGAGCGGGGCGAACGCGGACCCCACCAGATACGTCCCGAGGAGCGGGGCGGACCAGCGGCCGGACGAGTCCAGCGCGGCCGCGATGGCCACCACGTAGATGAACGCCGCGGCGTACACCGTGTTCCAGGCGATGATGAGCACCAGATACGTCGTCGAATCGGTGGCGAGGCACGAGCCCAGTTTGAGGGCGGCGCCGAGTGCGAGGAGGACGGCGGTGGGGACGGTGCGTCCGAGGCGGGAACCGAGCGCGGTCAGGACGAGGGCGGCGCCGATGCCGCCTGCGGTGGAGAGGCTGAGGGCCAGACCCATCTGCTGTTCCGTCAGGGCGGCGTGTTCGGCGCCCATGATGCCGGACACGGCCCACAGCGAGTCCTCGCCGATCGCCCAGATCGCGAAGAGCACGAGCAGGGTGAATCCGGCGACGGCCAGCTTCTTCTCGGTGACGCCCTCGGGCAACGGGGTCCGGGTGCGCGCGGTGCTCGCCTCGTCGTCCTCGACGGCGGGGGCGGACGGCAACCAGGTGATCGTGAACACCGTCGCCACCGCCAGCACCGCGACGATCCCGAAGGCATTGGTCATGTGCAGGCCGAGGATCGGGATCAGTGCCAGGATCCCGGTGACCGCGGTGCGGTTGACGAGCCCGTTGATCCCGGACACCCGGTTCGGATTGTTCAGCGCGGCCAGGGCCGCCCCGCCGACCGCGACCGCGCCGCCGGCACCGATCCCGCCGACGATGATCGCGGTGCACGCGATCGGCGCCGAGTGGATTGTGGCGGCGACGGCGAATCCGGCGGCCATCACGACGAGGCTGACGCGGCCGAGCAGGTGGCGCGAGCGCCCCGCAGCCCACCGGGTGGTCGCGAGGCAGACGAGCGCGGTAGCCAGCAGGGAGCCGGTGAGGACGGCGCCCGCGACGGTCTGGGTGATGCCGAGATCGTCGACCATCGCGATGATCATGAGCGGGATCAGATTGGCCGTGATGTAGCCGACGACGAAGACGCTGAACGTGGCGATACCGCGGCCGAGTGTCAGTGGGACGCGGACGGCGGCGGTCACGTGGGATTCCTGGGGTGGGTCAACGACAACTCCGTGTCTCGGGTGGCGGCCCGCGTGAGACGTGGGTCACTTAGCGAATTGGATTCGTTAAGTATGCGGAGGGCGCGCGCCATACGCAAGGGGGCAAACGAACTCAATTCGTTAATGTTGGGTTTCGGCGTTGCCCGAGGTCGACGTCTGACACAATGGAGTAGTCGCTCGGGCCCCGCTGGCCAACTTGTCCAGCGCCATCCCGATTCCGACCGGTCAGGGTGGCACGGACCCGACCGCAACTGCGCAGGAGCCGACATGACCGTTGCCGTTCGCTGGATGTTGTCCCAGCCGGACCTGGCTCTCGAGTTGAAGGGCGGCGCCGCCGGTCTCGGCAACGAGATCACGTTCGCCCACACCACCGAACTGCAAGACCCCTTCCGGTGGCTCTCCGGCGGAGAATTGCTCCTCACCACCGGCATCCGGCTTCCGCTGACCGCCGCCGACCGGGCGCGATACCTGCGCGGCCTCGGTGAAGCCGGGGTGGCCGCGGTCGGGTTCGGCACCGGCCTCTCGCACCCGGAGGTGCCCGAGGACCTGGTGGCCGTCGCCGACGAGATCGGGCTGCCGTTGCTCGAGGTGCCGTTGCCGACACCGTTCGCGGCCGTGGTCAAGCGGGTCATGAACCGACTCGCGGAGCAGGAGTACGAGGCGGTGCTGCGCGCGTCCCGGGCGCAACCGCGGATGACCCGCGCCGTCATCCAGGGCGGCACCGGCGCCACCGTGCGCGAGCTGGCCGTCGCCACGTCGGCCACCGTCCTGCTCCTCGACCTGTCCGGCCGGGTGCTGGAGTCCCATCCGGCGCAGCCCGCGGAGGACGTGCTCGGGGAACTGCGGGAAGTGCTCGAGGCAGGCACCGGCGGAGCGTCGAGCAGTGTGTCGCTGGCACGGTCGGGCGCGTCGATCACGGTGCAGCAGATCAGTGTCGGCAGCACCCCGCACGGACATCTCGCCGTGATCAGTCCCACCGCGCTCAGCCACGTGGACCAGATCCTGCTCGGCCACGCGAACTCGTTGCTCGCCTTGGATTTCGAGAAGCCGGTACGGCTCAGGACCGCACAGAACCGGCTCAATTCGCACGCCCTCGGCCTGCTGCTCACCGAGGACCGCGACCTCGCGCCCGCCTGGTCGCAGATCCGGCACGCCGCGGACGCGGACGGGATGGTCCGCGGACTCACGGTCGTGGCCGAGACACCGGCACTCGCGGAACGGGTGGAGTCGGCGGTCGCGGTCGCCATGAACAAGGCCGGACGGCAACTCTTCTCGCGCCGTCACGATACGCGGGTCACCGTTCTGCTGCGGGGCACCGACGACGTGGACTTCGCGCGGGCGATGCTGCGCGGACTGCCCGCGCCGGCGCGGAAGGCGATCCGTGCGGGGTTGAGCGGGAGGCGGGAGGTCGCCGGTCTGGTGGCGGCCATCGAACAGTCCCAGCTGGCCGCGTCGGCCGCCGAGGCGGGGGCGGAGCCGTTGGAGTTCGCGGCGCTGACCGGTAGCGCGCTGCTCGCCTTCAGCTCGACGCGGGAGGTGCTGAACTCCCTGGCGGACACGATGATCGCGCCGATCGACGATTACGACCGCACCAACGGCACGGAACTGCTGGGATCGCTGCGGGCGTTTCTCGAGGCGAACGGGCACTGGGAGTCGGCGGCGGCGGCGATGGGCGTGCACCGGCACACCCTGCGCAGCCGCATGGCGCGGATCGAATCGTTGATCGACTGCCGGCTGGACGTGGCGCGGGTGCGGGCCGAACTGCTGCTCGCGATCATCGCCCGGCAGTCGTGACTGCCGGGCGATGATCGGACGGGACTACTTTCCGAGGCGGGCGACGATGTCTGCGGCGGTGCGCTGACCCATCCGCACGGCGCCGTCCACGTGCTGGTAGCCCTCGGCGGCGATGTCCGAGCAGGAGAAGTGGAACGGTCCGACCGGCGTCCGCGAGTCCTTGCCGTACCGGTGCAGGCCACCGAGGTCGAAGCTCGCGGCGTACGCGCCCCGGGTCCATTCCTCGGAGCCCCAGTCGGACTCGTAGTAGACGACCGGCTCGGCGGCCTTCGGTCCGAGGTAGCGGGCGAGCGAGCCGAGAATGGTGGCGCGACGCTCCTCCTCGCTCAGTTCGAACATCGCGTCGGCCTTCTCGTCCGACACGAACGCGACGAGGGTTCCCCGGGTGTCCTCGTGGTTGGTGTTGTCGTACACCTCCTGGACGACCTCGGACGCGCCGAATCCGGTGCCGGCGAGGCCGTCTTCACGCCAGAACGGGGTCTCGTACACGGCGTGCACCTTGATGACGAGTCCCAGCGACTGGTGCTGGTGCATCTGGTGCTGGCGGCGCGGCAGCGGCGGGTCGTAGGAGATGCGGGAGTACAGGTTCGGCGGGACGGCGAGCACGACGCGGGACGCTTCCACGCGAATGTCCCCGTCCGCCAGCACTACTGCGCCGTCCTCGCTCCACTGGACGGTGCGCACGGGCGCGTTCAGGAAGACGTCGTCGCCGAGGGCGGCCGCCATCCGGATCGACACCTGCTGCATGCCGCCGATGACGCGCTTGTCGAGGATGAAGTCCTCGTCCACCAGGTGCGAGAACGATCCGGCGGACGCGGCCATGAGCACGGCCTGCAGCGCCGAGAACGAGTGAGCGGGCTTGGTCAGCATGCCGCCTGCGATGAACAGTCCGATGTTGTCGCGGGCCTCCGCGTCGTCGGACTGCTCGATCAGCCAGTGCTTGAACGAGATCGTGTCCAGTTCGCGGGCCAGCGGGTGCGCCCAGGGCTCCTCGGCCCCGACCTGCGCGGCGAGGTCGTCGAGGATCTGGATCAGCCGGTCCATCTCCTTGCGGGTCGTCTCGTCGACGGGGAAGGATTCGCCGGTGTAGCGGGTGCGTTCGCCCGCGGCGGAGATGTAGACGGACTCACCCTCGCGGTACCGGTCGAACGTCTCGAGGCCGAGTTCGTCGAGCAGGGTGATGAGTGTCGTCTGGTCGGGGGAGACCCACTGGCCGCCGATCTCCAGCATCGCGCCGTCGATGGTGTCGGTCCAGGTCCGACCTCCGACGCGGTCGCGCGCCTCCAGGACCGCGACGGACAGCCCCGCCTTGCGCAGCGCGGTGGCTGCGGCCAGGCCGGACGGGCCGGCGCCGACGATGGCGACATCACGTTGGAGAGTAGGCACTTTCGAGCTCCTTTGGTTGAAGTGCTGACGGGTTCGTGAAAGGGGGGTTCTGTTAGCAGCGGGTGAGCGCGAGCGACAGTTCGGCGTCGATGACGCAGATGCTCGAGTTGTCCACGCGGTCGTGGCTCCGCAGCTCGCCGAGCATCTGTGCCAGGCGGTCCGCGGCGGTGGTGTGTTCGGTCAGCCACTGGGCGACGGCGTCGGCGGCGGACGTCGCGGGCGAGGCGTCGCGCAGCACCAGTCCGATCAGGCCGTGCCAGTGTTCCTGCAAATTGTCGACGAGGACGGCGCCCGCCATCGCCTCCCAGTAGGCGGTCCCGGTCTCGCCGACGGAGAACCGTTCCGACAGCCAGTCGAGGCCCACGACACGGCCGAATTCGCGGTACGTCTCGGCGACCTGGGTGATCGGCAGGTCGAGTGACTGCGCGGTGGTCTCCAGTGCGAAGGCCTGCGCGAGGATCCGCAGCGTGCCCAGGTCCTGGGCGGGGGCACCCGTGAGCCGGGGCAGCGCCGCGGCGAGTTCCTGGACCGGCTTCGCGAAGCGCTCGATCAGCTGCTGCGCGTCCGTGCCCGCGGCGCGATGCCGCAGCAGCCAGGACGTGGTGCGCTCGATCAGGTCCTGGATGCCGAAGTGCAGATTCAGCCGGGTCCGGTGGGACGCGCCGGGCAGGGTGAGGACCTCGTTCCACAGGCGGTCGATGTCGAACACCTGCCGCACCACCGCGTACGCGACGGTAATCTCGGGGGTGCCGACGCCGAGCCGCTCCTCGAGGCGGTGGATCAGGCCCGGTCCGACACGGTCGATCATGTCGCCGGCCACGATGACGGCCACGATCTCCCGGGCGAGCCGGTGACCGCTGATCTGCTGGGGAACGCGTTCGCGGATGGACGCCGGGAAGTAGTCGGCGAGAACACCGTCGAACACGGCGTCGTCGAGCACGGGGGAGGCGAGCAGTTCGGTGACGACGAGGTTCTTCGACTGTGCGAGCAGAACCGCGATCTCCGGCCGGACCAGTCCCTGGCCGGCGCGGTGCCGCGCCGACAATTCCGCCGCCGACGGCAGGACCTCCGCGGCCCGGCTGATCCCGGCGTCCCGCTCGAGGTTCTCGATCAGCCGCTCGTGACGTCCGAGCAGGAACGGTGCGTGGACCTCGGCGAGGCTGATGGCGAGCGTCTGGGAGGCGGCGTCGGCGAGCACCGATTCGCCGATCTCGTCCTGCACGCGGGCGAGCAGCGTGTTCCGTTCCGCGGCGGGCAGTTCGCCCGCCGCCACGGCCGCGTCCAGCGCGACCTTCAGGTTCACTTCCCGATCCGAGGTGGCGACCCCGGTGGCGTTGTCGATGAAATCGGCGTTGATCCGGCCGCCGTTCAGCGCGTACTCGATCCGGGCGCGCTGCGTGAGACCGAGGTTGCCGCCCTCGCCGATCACCGCGGCGCGCACGTCGCTCGCCTCCACCCGGACGGCGTCGTTGGCCGGGTCCGCGGCGTCGGCGTGCCCCTCGGTGGAAGCCTTGACGTACGTGCCGATTCCGCCGTTCCACAGCAGGTCCACATCCGCGGTCAGCAGTGCCTTCACCACCTCGTGCGGGGGCAGCTCGGTGGCGGTGACGCCGAGGCGTTCACGCACCTGCGGCGACAGCGGGATCTTCTTCGCGGTCCGCGGCCACACGCCGCCGCCCGCCGAGACGAGGTTCCGGTCGTAGTCGTCCCAGCTGCTGCCGGACACGGACGCGAGGCGCTCGCGTTCGCGGTAGGAGGCCTCGGAATCCGGTTCGGGGTCGAGGAAGATGTGCCGGTGGTCGAACGCGCCGACCAGCCGGATGGCGCGGCTGAGCAGCATGCCGTTGCCGAACACGTCGCCGGACATGTCGCCGATGCCGACCACGGTGAACGCGTCGGTGTCGACGTTCTTGCCCATCTCCGCGAAATGCCTGCGAACGGAGACCCATCCACCGCGCGCCGTGATGCCCATCGCCTTGTGGTCGTAGCCGGCGGAGCCGCCGGACGCGAACGCGTCGCCGAGCCAGAATCCGCGACGCGTCGCGATGCTGTTGGCCAGGTCGGAGAATCGGGCCGTGCCCTTGTCCGCGGCCACCACCAGATACGGGTCGGCGTCGTCGTAGATCACCGTGTCGCGGGGATGGACCACCTCACCGTCGACGATGTCGTCGGTGACGTCGAGCAGTCCGTCGATGAAGCTCGTGTACGCCGCGCGGACCGCGTCCGGGGTCGTCTCGGTGCGCACCACGAACGCGCCCTTCGCGCCCATCGGGACGATCAGCGAGTTCTTCACGTGCTGCGTCTTCATCAGACCCAGAACCTCGGTGCGGAAGTCGTCCTTGCGGTCCGACCACCGCAGACCGCCGCGCGAGACCGGACCGCTGCGGACATGGCTGCCCTCGACGATCGGCGAGTGCACGAAGATCTCACGATACGGAGTCACGGCCGCGGACAGCGACAACAGCGACGGGTCGATCTTGAACGCCGCGGGGGCGGCGCTGATCGTGCGGTCGTGCTGGAACCAGTTGGTGCGCAGCACGGCCGACGTGAACGACAGCAGGCCGCGGAGGAGACGGTCCTCGTCCATCGTCGCGGTGCGATCGATCGCGGTGAGCAGCACGCGCTCCGCGTCCGCGACGGCGCTGTCGCGGTCGGTGCCGGTGACGGCGGGGTCGAAACGGGCGGTGAACAGGTCGCGGAATCCGCGCACGAAATCGGTGTGCCGCAACAGGATCGCCACGATGTTGGGTTCCGACAGTCCCAGCCCCACCTGGCGGAGGTAGCGGCAGGCCGCCCGGACCAGGACGGCGTCCGTCCACGTCAGGTTCGCCGCGGCGACGAGCCGGGTGAATCCGTCGACCTCCAGATGACCGGCGGCCGCGGCCTCGAACGCGTCGGACAGCAGGCCCGGAGTGTCCGCGTCCCAGGCGAAGTCGCCGGTGCTGAAGTCGAACCGGTGGACCAGCGGGCTGCCGGGCTCACCCGCGGGCAGCTGTTCGTGGGACGCGACCCGCAAACCGAGGTCCGCGAACAGCGCGACCAACTCGGCGAGCAACGGGGTGCCCTGCGGCCAGACCATGACGGCGGCCGGTTCGGGCGGTGCATCCGCCGTGTCGACGAACCGCAGCCGCGGAGTGGTCCCTCCGGACGCCAGGACCGCGCTCGACACGGCGGCCTCGTCCTGGCGTGGACGGGGTGTGTCGGTCGTGCTCGGAATGACACCGGTATAGCTCATCGTGTGGCTCCTGACCCCTGATCTGGCAAACGCGTGACTTGGGAACCAGTGTGTCGAGAAGAGACGCACGCCACATCCGACGAAGTGGAGCGTCGTGCCGCGGCGGACGCGACGTTTCGGAGCTGTGAGTACTTGTTAACCGCGGGCGGTTAACAAGTACTCACAGCTCGCCAGGTGGAGACCGCTGCCGTGCCGAGCAGCCCGCCGGTGATCACGAAGATCGACGACGTGCCCGCGACCCCCGCCGCGGCGCCCGCGGTCAGTGGAATCAGTACCTGCCCGAGCCGGTTGCCGGTCAGGCGCAGCGACAGCGCCGCCGCCCGGTTGGCGGCGGTGACGAGCCCGGCCACCCACGTCATCGTCAGTGGTTGACCGATGCCCCAGAAGAATCCGGCCACGACGAGGAGCAACGCCATCCCGACCGGGTCTGGGACAAAGGGCAGCAGGGCGGTGGGCAGTGCCGAGCACAGCGTGGCGGAGATCAGCAGTTTCTGCCGCGGCACGCGGGTGAGCAGCCACGGCAGGAACGCGCGCGACACGATCGACGCCGCGGTCCGCGCGGTCAGCAGCAACGTCACCAGCAGAACGCTGAACCCGAACTCGTGCCCGAGAACGGGGAGATACGCGACGACGACGTCGACCGACGCCAGCACGATCAGGCTGCTGAACACGGCAGGCCGCATCCCTGTCGTCGAGATCATGCTGACCACGGACTGCCGGTCGCCCTTGGACGCCGACTCCGCCGGCTGCGGGCGTTCGCGGATCGGCCAGGCGAACGGGATCGCGGCCAGCGACACCACCCCCATCACCGTCAACGCCAGAGTGGTCTCGACGCCGCCGCCGTCCGAGCTTCCCGCCGCGATCAGCCCGACCAGCGGAACTCCGACGGCCTGGCCGACCGAGACGCCGAGCGTCAATCCGGCGAATCCCCGGTCCAGCTCACCGGGTGGGGAGAGGAGCGTGACGAATCCCTGCGCGGCGACGGTCACGAGGATCTGGCCGAATCCGAGGATCACGTTGCCGAGCCCGAGGACGATCAGGTCGCTGCTGACGGCGATCACCAGGACACCGAGCGACGTCAGCACCACACCGGTCCGCAGGATCGCGGCGGCGTGCCGCCGGTCCACGGCGCGTCCGATCCGGACCGCCACGAGCAGCGGTGCCAGCGAGAACAGGGCGGTGACGATGCCGATCGTGACGGCGTCGCCGCCGAGCGCGAGGACGCGGTAGGAGACGAGAACGCGGACGGCGTGATAGACGGCCTGGAGCAGAGCAGTGGCGATGCAGACGTTGAGGAACCAGTGCTTCACCGGGTCATCCGTTGATCACCTGGCGATTGCCGAGTGGCGCCTGCAACGGGACTTCGAGGGTGCCGAACACGGCGACGAGAATGCACATCTTGTCGGCCGCCTCCGGGAGAGTGCCGGTGCGCAGCGAGATCGTGACCGTGGTGTCGGTCTCGGTGACCGTCGCGGCGGCGCCGTAACACTCCGGGGTTCCGGTGACGAAGTGGATCGCCACCATGTTGCCGTCCGTACGGGACCACGACTCGAACGGCGTCGGATTGGCCCGGACGATGTCGGGGCGCGACTCGAAGACGGTGCCGAACTCGTCGCCGGGCACTTCGGAGGGAATGGGCATCCCCGACGACGGATTGGTCGGGCTGGGATCCACTGCGGACGCGATCTCCGGGGGAATCGTCGGTTCGTCGGTGCTCGAACCGGACCCGCATCCGGCGAGGGCGAGGCAGGCCAGCACTGCGAGGGCGATTACGCGCATATGCCACGGTAACCTCATCCCGCGAGGAGGCCGGAGACCAGCGCAATCCCCGGAATCGCAGCTAAAGTGGTGACGAAAGCGGTGTCCCGCGCCAGGACGGTTCCCACCCCGTACCGGCTGGCGTAGACGAAGACGTTCTGTGCCGTCGGCAGCGTCGCCACCACCACGATGGCGAACAGTTCGTGGCCGTCGAGCCCGAGCAGATAGCGCGCCATCAGGTAGGCCAGCACCGGTTGCACGACGATCTTGAGCACCGACGCCAGCGCGACGTCGCGTCGCGGACTCGTCCCCTTCTCCAGCACCCGCACCCCGTAGAGCGAGATGCCGAATGCGAGCAGCGCACCCGGAACCGACGCGCCACCCATGAGCCGGAACGGCTGCATCAGGGCTTCCGGGGGTGTCCAGCCGAGGAGAGCGATCAGCAGTCCCGCGGCGCCCGCCACGACGATCGGGTTCTTGAACGGCGCGGTGATCGTGTCGAGTCGCGACGCACCGCGGCGGAGCGTGGTGACGTCGAGGATGGTGAGGGCGATGGGGGAGTACGCGATGATCTGGAACAGCAGCAGCGGCGCCACGAACGACGCGTCGCCCAGGACGAACACCGCGATGGGAATCCCGAGATTCGCGGAGTTCACGTACGACGCCGACAGTGCGCCGATCGTCAGTTCCGGAAGGGACCTGCGTAGCCACACCCGCGCGACGAACATGTACAGTGCGCCGACCGTCAACGCCGTGACAGCCGCGACGGCCAGAGTGGGCGAGAAGATCACGGAGAGGTCGGACGATGCGAGCGAATCGAACAGCAGCGCCGGTGTGGCGACGAAGAACACCAGCCTGCCCAGGACGGATTCGCCCTCCGCGCCCAGCGTCCCGCGACGGCCGAGCATGTAGCCGATGGCGATGATGACGAATATGACGGTGAATCCCGCAACCACTCCCGACACGCTGCGGGGCACCTCCTCGACAGGTCAGCCTCCTGTCGGCAAACCTTCCGAAGTCTAGTGCTCGGCATTCGGGTGGGTGACAATAGCCTCCGGTCGGGGAGATCGTCTGTGCGCGTGTTCCGTCGCGCTCGAGGAGTCGCAATGCTGCGTCGAACGACCGTCCTCTGTGCGCTGTTCTGCGCGTGGACCCTCGCCTGGGGTGCCGCTCCCGTGGCGTCGGCGCTCGCCCCGCCGTCGAGTGGGGATCCGCAACTGATCGCACTCGCCGGGCAGGTCCTCGGCCGCAGCTACCGCGAGAACGCGAGCGTCGCGTACATCGACGCGTCCGGCACCCGGTTCGCGAATTTCGGGGCCACCGAGGACACCGACTTCGAGATCGGTTCCGTCACCAAGACGTTCACCGCGGAGCTGTTCGTCGACGCCGTCGCCCGGGGCGAGGTGCGCGAGGACACGAAGGTCGGAGATTTGCTGCCGCTGCAGGGCGCACCGGTCGGCGACGTGACGCTGCTCGAGCTGGCATCCCACACGTCCGGGCTGGCGCAGTTCCCGATGAGCACCGACACCGTGGTGGCCGTCGGGCACTGGGTGGTCGCGTCCAACCCGTTCACCTACGACCGGGCGACGCTGCTGCAGCAACTGCAGTCGGCGCCGCTCACCACCCGCGGCAGCTACTCGTATTCGACCGTCGGCTTCGCGCTGCTCGGTCAGGCGCTGGCCGCGGCCGCGCACACCGACTACCCGTCGCTGCTCCGCGAGCGCATGCTCGTCCCCCTCGGACTGTCGCAGTCGTGGATGCCGCTCACCGCCGCCGACCTGCCCCCGAACGTCACCCGCGGATTCGACGTCCTGCACCGGTCGCAGGACCCGTGGCCGCTGGACGCGTACGCCCCGGCCGGCGGGTTGCGGTCCACGGCGAACGACATGTCGACGTACGTCCGGGCACTCCTCGACGGGACGGTCCCCGGCGCCGCGGCCATGGACCCGCGGTGGATCGGCGACAACTACCGCGCGCTGACGTGGTCGATCGTCCCGTTCGAAGGTCGCGACTACACATTGCACGGCGGCGCGACCGGTGGTTTCCAGTGCACCGTCGTGCTCGACCGCGCGAACGACCGCGGGCTCGTCATCCTCACCGACACCATCGGCGGACTCGAGCAGCAGGGTCTGGAGATCCTCGCCCACACCCCCATGTGAGTGCTTCCGCGTCCCGGGACACACAACGCCACTCACATGCGTCGATACCCCCGCTGGGTATGTCCGGTTACAGTGGGTGGTGTGGAGACGGCAACCGGGCGGAGGCGCACAGTGGTGGCGCGTGCCGCGCTGCTGATCGCCGTCGCCGCCGGGGTGCTCCTCATGCACAGCCTGATCGCGCCGACCGCGATCGCGGCGGTGCACGAGCAGCCCCCGGCCGCCGCGTCCCAGGCCGAGGACCCCCACGGTTGCGGCGGGGACGGCTGCGAGCAACCCCATCTCACCGGACATCAGTGTGCCGGGATGATCGTGGTGATCGCCGCGCTGACGTCGGTGATGTTGCTGTGGTGGCATTCCGCGGATCCCGTCGGCCGACGGTCCCGGGTGAGCGCCGCCCGTGTGCAGTCGGGGCGCGGTCCACCACCGTGGACGGTGTTCTCTTTGGCGGAACTCTCGATTCTGCGGGTGTGACAGGGGGCCCGGGGCGTGTGCCCCGGCGGATCCGACTGTCATTTTCCCGAACTGATCTCGAGGAGTTCCTCATGCGTACCACCAACACTGTCCTGATCGCCGCCGCTGCAGGCGCGGCTCTCGTCCTGACCGGCTGCGGCACCGACTCGGCAGGCACCTCGTCGACGTCCGGTGCCTCGACGTCCGTGGTCGAATCGCAGGCGCGGTTCAACGACGCCGATGTCGCGTTCCTGGAAGGGATGTACCCGCATCACGCGCAAGCGGTCGAGATGGCCGACCTGGTCGCCGGCCGCACCGACAACGCCGACGTGGTTGCTCTCGCCGCCGCGGTCGAGGCGGCGCAGCAACCCGAGATGGACCGGATGACGACCTGGCTCCAGCAGTGGGGGAAACCGGTTCCGACGCCCGACATGCACGGCATGAGTCACGGCGACGGAATGATGTCGGCCGATCAGATGGACGCCCTGACGGCACTGTCGGGCACGGAGTTCGACCGGCAATGGCTGACCATGATGATCGAGCACCACGAGGGCGCGATCGACATGGCGAACACCGAACTGGCCGACGGTGAGAACCCGGAGGCCACGCAGATGGCCACCGACATCGTGACCGCCCAGCAGAAGGAGATCGCCGACATGCAGGCCGCGCTCGGCTGACCGGAACGACGAAAGGCCGCGTAATCCGAGGATTACGCGGCCTTTTCGGTGCCTACGTGAGTTACCGGCTCGTGAAGGGCAGCAGGGCCATCTCGCGAGCGTTCTTGACGGCGACGGCAACCTGACGCTGCTGCTGCGGGGTCAGGCCCGTGACGCGGCGGCTACGGATCTTGCCGCGGTCCGAGATGAACGTGCGGAGGAGGTTGATGTCCTTGTAATCGACGTACTCGATCTTGGCCGCGAACAACGGGTTCTTCTTGGGCTTGCGGCCCTCGACGGGACGCGGCTTCTTCGACGGTGCTCTCTTGACTGCCATCTTCTTCCTTTACCAGCTCGACTTGTGGACGCCTGGCAGCTCCCCGCGGTGCGCCATCTCGCGAACACGCACGCGAGAGAGCCCGAACTTCCTCAGGTGGCCGCGCGGACGTCCATCCGCAGCGTCTCGATTGCGCAATCGTACCGGACTCGCGTCGCGGGGCAGACGCTGCAGTGCCGCCCGGGCCTCCGCGCGCTCGTCTTCGCTGCTCGACGGACGGCGGATGGTCTCCTTCAGCTCCGCGCGGCGCTCGGCCCAGCGTGCCACGACGATCTTTCGCTGCTCGTTCTTTGCGATCTTCGACTTCTTGGCCATGTGCGGTGTCTGCTACTTCTCTTCTCGGAAATCGACGTGCTTCCGCACGACCGGGTCGTATTTCTTCATCACGAGACGATCGGGATCGTTGCGGCGGTTCTTGCGGGTCACGTACGTGTACCCGGTGCCTGCCGTCGACTTCAGTTTCACGATCGGGCGGATCTCGTTGCGGGTGGCCATCAGATCTTGTCCCCGCGGGCGCGGATCCGGGCGACGACGGCCTCGATGCCGTCCCGGTCGATGGTTTTGATGCCCTTGGCGGAGAGCGTGAGGGTGACCCGCCTGCCCTCACTGGGCAGGAGGTAGGTCTTCTTCTGGATGTTGGGATCCCAGCGCCGGTTGGTTCGCTTGTGGGAGTGCGACACGGACTTGCCGAATCCTGGCTGGCGTCCGGTCACCTGGCAGTGCGCCGACATGGTGTTCCTCTCCTGTCCCCTCGCGGAACCGCCACGAGAGGTTATGACAATCATTTTCGACAACGACGAGATTCCAATGTAGCGTTCTGGCCACGTAATGACAATCGTTATCGAAAGGGTGCTCGTGAGTGAGATACTCGACGGCCGGACGCCGCTGATCCTGGTTTCCGGGTGGAACGGCCCCACCGAGGACGCGGCGCGGTCGCTGCTCCGCGAAGGCACCGTCGTCGTGCATCACGACCTCGACCTCGTGCACGAAGGCGTCGTCCGCCGGACCGTCACCACGCTGGAGTCGGGGGCGCCGCGCGAGCGCCTCGGCATCCTCGAACTGGCGCACGGCTGCATCTCCTGCACGCTCCGCGAGGACCTTCTCCCGCTGCTCCGCCGCCTGCACACCCGCAGTTCGGTGCAGCGCATCGTGCTGCACCTCGACCGCAGGCTCGAACCCGAGGCAGTGTGCTGGGCGGTCGAGCACGTGGCGGTGTCCGGCGTGGTGGGGCAGATCGACGGTCCGGCATCGCGGGACGTGCGCGTCGACGGCGTCGTCACCTGCCTCGACGCGGGATCGTGGCTGGCCGACGCCACCGGCGACGAAGCGCTGGACGACGACCGCACCGTTGCGCAGGTCACGGTCGGGCAGGTGGACTTCGCCGACGCCCTGGTGGTGTCGGGCAGTGCAGGCGACGGCTGGCAGCAGGCCCGGCTCCACGCCGTCCTGTCCCGGCTCGCACCGGGCGCGCCGATCGTCTGGGGCGGTCACCCTCCCGACGTCGAGCGTCTGCTCCTCGACATCTCGGTCGGCGCGAGGCGGGGTGAACCGTCCCACGCCCACTCACCACTGCTGCGCGGGCAGCCGCCGCTGTCCCACGACTGCGGCGTCATGCTCGTCGAGTTCACCGCCACCCGGCCCTTCCATCCGGAGCGACTACACGAGGCCGTCGACGTGCTCCTCGACGGAGTCGTCACGTCTCGCGGGCGCATATGGGTCGCGACGCAGCCCGACGAGGCGCTGTGGCTCGAATCAGCCGGTGGGGGACTGCGGGTGGCCGGTGCCGACCGATGGCTGGCCGCGATGACCCCGGAGGAACAGGAACAGGTCGGGGTCGCGCGCCGCGCGATGGCAGCGCTGTGCTGGGACGAGCGCTTCGGCGACCGGCACACGTCGATGGTCGTGCTGGTGCATGCCGCCGACCCCACCGAGATCGACCGCACGCTGCAGTGGGCGCTCGTCACCGACGACGAACTCGCGGACGAAGCCTCCTGGCAGTCGTGGCCCGACCCGTTCGGGCAGTTCCACGAAGACCCCTGCGAGAGCAGCGAATCACCCTACGCAGAACCCGAATCGAGAGAGGGACACGAATGAAGCCCCACATCCACCCCGACTACCACCCCGTGGTGTTCCAGGACGCGAGCACCGGAACGACGTTCCTCACGCGGTCGACGGTGACCAGCGACCGCACCCTCGAATGGGCGGACGGTAACACCTATCCGCTCGTGGTCGTGGACGTGACCAGCGAGTCGCACCCGTTCTGGACCGGCGCGCAGCGCGTGATGGACACCGCGGGCCGCGTCGAGAAATTCGAACGCCGCTACGGAGTGCGCAAGCGCCCGTGAGTACTTGTTAACCGCCCGCGGTTAACAAGTACTCACGGGTCGACGACGAAGGAGGAGACACACCATGGCAGTACCGAAACGCAGAATGTCGCGGTCCAATACGCGCAGCCGGAGATCGCAGTGGAAGGCCCAGGCGCCCGACCTCGTCGACGTGACGGTGGGCGGCGCCACGCATCGCGTGCCGCGCCGGCTGGTGAAGGCCGTGAAGCTGGGATTGGTGGACCCGGCCGGGAAATGACGCTCCTCGTGCGAACCTTGGCGGGTGCTGCTGTACATCCTGGAACTGGTGGGCATCGCGGTGTTCGCGGCCTCGGGCGCCCTGGTGGGGGTGACGAAGCGCCTCGACATCTTCGGTGTGTGCGTGGTCGGTGTCTTCACCGCTCTCGGTGGCGGCATCGTCCGCGACGTCCTGCTGGGCATCCACCCGCCGACGTCGCTGGGCAGCTGGCCGAACCTCGGTACGTCGTTCGGCATGTCGTTGCTGGTGTTCTTCCTGCATTCGACTGTCGGGCGACTGCGCCGGGAGATCCTGGTGCTCGACGCTCTGGGCATGGGCCTGTTCGCGAGCACGGGCGCGGTGATCGCGCTCGAGCACGGGGCGAGTCCGCTCGCGTCGTGTCTCATCGGCGGGACGGCGGCGATCGGCGGCGGGATCTTGCGCGACGTGCTGGTGAACGAGGTCCCGTTGCTGCTGCAGCGGGACTTCTACGCCGTGCCGGCGCTGCTCGGTTCGGCGCTGGTGGTCGTGGTGAGCGAGTGGGGTTCGGGCACCGACGTGGCGCTGGTGGTGGGCACGGTGTTCGCGTCGGCGCTGCGGGTGCTGGCGCTGTGGCGGAACTGGGGTCTGCCGGGCCCGCGGGTCCTCGAGTGACCGGCGCCATCGCACTTCGATGATCCCTTCTCAGACATATCTCAGTTGATCGGGCCAAACTGTCGGGTATGCGCATTTTGGTGGTCGACGACGATCGCGCCGTGAGGGAGTCCTTACGGCGGTCTCTCAGCTTCAACGGATACTCGGTGGAACTGGCCGTCGACGGTATCGATGCCCTCGAGAAGGTCGCGAACGCGCGCCCCGACGCGCTCGTGCTCGATGTGATGATGCCCCGCCTGGACGGTCTCGAGGTGTGCCG
This sequence comes from Rhodococcus wratislaviensis, assembly GCF_900455735.1. Taxonomy (GTDB): domain Bacteria; phylum Actinomycetota; class Actinomycetes; order Mycobacteriales; family Mycobacteriaceae; genus Rhodococcus_F; species Rhodococcus_F wratislaviensis. The sequence continues at coordinate 35,761 of NZ_UAUI01000018.1, forward strand.
ACGGCTGCGGAGTACCGGCGACGACCTCCCGATTCTCGTCCTCACGGCACGCGACTCCGTGTCGGAGCGGGTGTCGGGCCTGGACGCCGGAGCCGACGACTACCTGCCGAAACCCTTCGCCCTGGAGGAGTTGCTGGCCCGGCTGCGCGCCCTGCTGCGCCGCGCCGCGCCGGAGCCGGGCATCGACTCGGAGAAGATGACGTTCGAGGACCTCACGCTCGACCCGGTCACCCGCGAGGTGACGCGTGGCGAGCGATCCATCAGTCTCACCCGCACCGAGTTCTCGCTTCTCGAGATGCTGATGGCCAACCCGCGCCGGGTGCTGACCCGCGGCCGCATCCTCGAGGAGGTGTGGGGTTACGACTTCCCGACGTCCGGCAACGCGCTGGAGGTGTACGTCGGGTATCTGCGTCGCAAGACGGAGGCGGACGGAGAGACCCGCCTGTTGCACACCGTCCGCGGAGTCGGCTACGTGCTGCGGGAGACTCCTCCGTGATGGCAGTTCCGTTCCACAAGACCGCCGACAAGTCGGGGTCGGCGAAGCACGACTCGCACCACATTTCCCGGCACCCCACAGGTCCGATCCCGTTACCACCCGAGATGCGGCCTCCGATGCCGTTGACGCGGTCGGTGTCGCTGCGGTGGCGGGTGACGCTGCTCGCCGCGTCCGTGGTGGCCATCGCGGTGGCCGTGATGGCCATCGCGGCGTACGCCGTGGTGTCGCGGGCGCTGTACGCGGATGTGGACAACCAGCTGCGCACCCGGGCGTCGGCGCTCATCGACAGCAATCTCGTGACGTTCGATCCGCGCTACATCGCGGGCGCGACGCTGTACACGACGGATATCAGTGTGGCGCTGATCTTCCCGGACCTCGACACGTACACGCCGCCGGGGTCGAGTGTCCCCATCGGCGAACCCGAACTGTCGGTGGCCCGCGGCGAGCGCGACACGTCGTTGCGGACGGCGGAGAATCAGCGGGTGCTGGCCGAGCGCACCCAGGACGGCAGCACGCTGGTGATCGCGCAGCGACTGGCGCCGACGGGTGCCGTGCTCGACCGGCTCGCCTGGGTGCTGTTCATCGTCGGCGGGTGCGGAGTGGTCCTCGCGGCCGCCGCCGGAACGACGGTGGGGCGCACCGGTCTGCGTCCGATCGCCCGGCTCACCGCCGCCACGGAACGGGTGGCCCGGACTGACGACCTGACGCCCATGCCGGTGACGGGCAACGACGAACTCGCCCGGCTCACCGAGAGTTTCAACACGATGCTGAGGGCGCTCGCGGAGTCGCGGGAGCGGCAGAGCAGGCTCGTCGCCGATGCGGGACACGAACTGCGGACCCCGCTGACGTCGCTACGCACCAACATGGAGTTGCTGATCGCATCGAGTCGTCCTGGCGCACCGCATATTCCGGACGAGGACATGGCCGAGTTGCGTACCGACGTGGTGGCGCAGATCGAGGAACTCTCGCAGCTGGTGGGCGACCTCGTGGATCTTGCCCGTGAGGACGCGCCGGAAACCATCTTCGAGAGAGTCGATCTCAGCGAAGTGGTGGAACGGAGCCTCGAGCGGGCACGCCGCCGGCGCAACGAGATCGACTTCACCGCAGTCACCGTGCCCTGGTTCGTCTACGGCGACCACGCGGGACTGTCGCGGGCGGTGCTCAACGTGCTCGACAACGCGGCCAAGTGGAGTCCCACCGGTGAGCAGGTGCGTGTGGCGATGAAGCCGGCGGGCGACGGACTTCTCGAACTCACGGTGGACGACGCGGGACCGGGCATTCCGGAGGAGGATCGGGAGCTGGTGTTCGACCGCTTCTACCGGTCGACGGCCTCGCGCTCGATGCCCGGTTCCGGGCTGGGGCTGGCCATCGTCAGGCAGGTCGTGGTCAAGCACGGCGGCACGATCGCCGTCGACGTCTCCGAACGGGGCGGTGCGCTCATCCGGATCGTCCTTCCGGGCGAACCCGAAGCGGAATAGTCTCAGGGTCTCGGCTAACTCAAAGGCCGGTCTCAGGACCTTCTCAGTCCCACCGGGCACTCTCGTACACAGAGACGGTGCGACTGCCCCCTGCGGGCGGTCGCGGGAGATGGAAGTGGTGCGATGACCGAAGATCGAAACAGTCACGACGGCAACAGCCGCGACAATGCCGGTGGCGACCAGGGCGCGCGCCCCGATCAGCCCGCCCACCCGCAGTCGACGCCGGGTTACCACCCGACCGAGCAGTTTCCGGCCACTCCGCAGAACCCCGCGGGCAGTCCGATGGGGCAGCAGGCCTACGGCGCGGCCGGGTACCCCCAGGGCAATCCGTACGGTGCGCCGCACCAGCCCACACAGCAGTTCGGACAGCCTCAGCACGGCGCCTCGGGACATCCGGGTGCCCAGCACGCGGCCGGGCAGCACGGTGCGCCTCAGGGCCCGTTCCCCGGCCTTCAGGGCCCCGGACAGGCCGGGGAGGGATCGACGGCGACCGTGACCAAGCGTCCCGCCCGCACCGCCATCGTGGTGGGCGCTGTGGCGCTCGCCCTCGTGAGCGGTGGCATCGGTGGCGTCGTGGGCTCCCTGGCAACCGACCGGAACGGTAGCGGCGCCGCGGTGACCAACTCCCTCGACGCCCCCAAGAACAACACCGCGACCCCGGCCGCGAACGCACCGGCCGGTTCGGTGCAGGCGGTCGCGAACAAGGTGGTCCCGAGCGTCGTCCAGATCGAGGTGGCGACGGCGGGCGGTTCCGGTGGAGAAGGATCCGGCATCGTCATCTCGTCCGACGGCATGATCCTCACCAACAATCACGTCGCTGGCGCGGCCGCCAAGGGTGGCAAGCTGACGGTCGCCTTCTCGGACGGCCGCACGGCGGACGCCAAGCTGGTCGGCGCCGACCCCGTGTCCGATCTTGCGGTCATCAAGGTGGACGGCAAGACCGATCTCACTCCGATCGAGCTGGGAACGTCCGGCAACGTGCAGGTCGGACAGCAGGTCGTGGCGATCGGGTCGCCCCTCGGCCTGGCCGGGACCGTCACCGAGGGCATCATCTCGGCGCTCAATCGCCCGGTGTCCACCAGCGGTGAGTCCGGCAACCAGAACACCGTCATCGACGCCCTCCAGACGGACGCGGCGATCAACCCGGGCAACTCCGGCGGCGCCCTCGTCAACATGGACGGCCAGCTGATCGGCATCAACACCGCCATCGCGAGCATCGGTGGTTCCGGTGCGGGTGAGCAGAGCGGATCCATCGGCCTCGGCTTCGCGATCCCGGTCGACCAGGCCCGGCGCATCGCGGACGAGCTGGTCAAGACGGGCAAGGCCACCCAGGCCGTCATCGGGATCCAGGTCCCATCGCAGGACGCCGCCAACGGTGCCACCGTCGTCGAGGTCACGTCGGGCAGCCCGGCGGAGAAGGCGGGAATTCCGAAGGGGTCGGTGATCACCAAGGTCGACGATCGCGTCATCACCAGCGGCGACGCACTCATCGCCGCCATCCGTTCACACGCACCGGGAGACAACGTGTCCATCACTTACACCGACGGGAACGGATCCAATACGAAGACCGTCGACGTCACGCTCGGAACCGCCGAACAGGGTGGCCGCTGATGAACACGGGGATTCTCGGGCAGGTCGAGTCCGTTCTGAACGGGGCCACTACGGTAGGGACCATGGACATCGAAGCCTCGCTGGCCGGCCGCGCGCTGGTGGTAATCGTCGACGACCGCACCGCTCACGGTGACGGCAAGGACTCCATCGGGCCTCTGGTGACGGAACTGCTGAACGAGGCCGGCTTCATCGTCGACGCCATCGTGGCGGTGGCGGCCGACGAGGTGGAGATCCGCAACGCGCTCAACACGGCCGTCATCGGTGGCGTCGACCTCGTCGTCTCCGTCGGCGGCACCGGCGTGTCGCCCCGCGACGTCGCTCCCGACGTCACCGCCGAGGTCCTCGACCGCGAGATTCCGGGAATCTCGGAGGCCCTCCGGTCTTCGGGTCTCGCCGCCGGTTCCCTGGACGCAGGGCTCTCCCGCGGGCTCGCCGGAGTGTCCGGCAGCACACTCGTGGTAAACCTCGCTTCCTCCCGCGCCGCGGTCCGGGACGGCATGGCCACCCTGACGCCGCTCGCGGCGCACGTGATTTCCGAATTGTCCGGTCTGGAAGGCTGAGACGATTTCTCGTTCCGACGAGCCGGACTCGCCCAGCGAGCCCGACGAGCAGGCAGTTCCGAGCCGGGCCCCGATCGACAGGGCCCGGCTCGAACGCATCTTCGGGGACGTCTTCCCCGACACCACCGCGGACGAACGCGAACCCGGGGACGGGCCCGGCGCCGCTGCCGGCGACGAATGGCTGCGCCGTCAGCGCCCCCCACATCACGGGTAGTTATCTTCGAAACCCTCACCTTAAGCGAATCGTGATCTGCGGTCGCGCCCTGCGATCACCCTGAGTTTTTGTGCGTCTGCCCGAGCGGAATTTTCCCGGGCGCGGGGTGCTCTTCAGCGTTCTTTCAGGCATCACATTCCGGTCAGAACAGACATCCTTCGAGCTTGTGAACCGAATGTAAACGTTACCGAACTTAACGTGAACAGCCAGTGAACCTGCAGGTCAGGGGAGTGGCAAGTGGTCGGAATTCTCGCGCAAATCCCACACGTTGGACACGTTTTCGGGTGTGGCATACATCACGATTCCGTTTCCGATGGAATTAATTGCTTAGGCAACCACCTGCCGGTTACTGTCCTCGGCGAGTCAGTACTGGAGATGGAGGGCAGGGTCGATGTGCCGTTGCCCAGTCGGAACTCTGACAGTTCGTCAGTGATTTCGTCTTCAGCGCGGTTATCGAGCTGTGATCATCCGTAGTTCACTCTGCGGACATCACAGCTCTGGATACTGCGCTGGGCCCGACATGGACCACTCCTCAGTCTCGAAGGTCGTGACTGGGAACCAGCAGAATCCTGATGAGGGGAACGAATGAGCGAGAACCGAAAGACCGGCCTGCGCCGTGGAGCCCGCATTGCCGGCCTTGGTGCCGCTGCGGCTGTAGTCCTCGGCCTGATGTCCACGGGTGCGGCCAACGCCGACACCTTCGTGCCGCTGCCGGGTGGCGAAAAGGTCGTCAACGCGGGAAGCGTCACGGCCAAGATCGCCCGCAACGCGGAGAGCGCTCTGGTTTCTCCGTCGCTCGCCGCCAATGGTGCGGGCCGCACAGCATGGGTGTCGGGTGACGTGTTCGCCGAGCTCGGCGGCGAGATCCCGGAGGAAGGCGCAACGCTGACCACCGGTTACATCGTGGGTTGCCAGGCCGACATCACCGGCCTCGAGGGTGGTCTGAGTGCCGATCTCGGTCTCGACTCGCTCGGCCTGGGTGGTTCGCTGTCGATTCCGATCAGCGCCGGTGAGGTGAAGTTCGCGAAGGTGAAGTCCAAGACGGACCTGAAGCCGGGTGTGTCCGCGATTCAGTACCGCGACCAGCAGATCGAGGTCCAGGGTTGCGGCGGCTACGCGCAGGCTCGTGCGTACACGGTCCTCGAGATTCCGGGGAACCACTACGTCAAGTCGACCCTCTACGGGCAGCCGTTCAGCATCGGCTGATTGCTCGTAAGCAGATCCCACTTCACGACTTCTCGCGTCAGCGACTTTCACCCTAGAGGGGAACAATGAACAGCAAGACCCTGCGCCACGGCGCCAAGGCTGCCGGCGTGGTCGCCGCGGCCACCGTCGCGATCGGCCTCTTCTCCACCGGTGCGGCCAACGCCGACACCTTCGTTCCGTTGCAGGACGGCACCGTCACGCAGACGCTGCTCGACGGCACCGTGGTGACCGTGCGCCAGACCGGCAACACCGCGAACATCAGCCCGTCGATGGGTTCGACCCCGCTGCACCGCAACGTGTGGACGTCGGGCTCGATCGACGTCTCGCTCGAGGGTGGCACCGCCAAGGGCGGCACCATCGACGCCGGGTACATCGTGGCGTGCCAGCTCAACTTCGGTGGCTCCGTCGACGCCGAGGCCGGCGCGAGCATGGCGCCGTCCGACCTCATCGGCGCAGCCACCGGCGGCGCTGCTGCCGCGATTCCGGCCGAGGGTGGTGCCGGTAGCGGCATCACGATCGGACCCGGCCAGGCCACCAACGTGCCGATCCTCGACATCGAGTACGAAGACGACTACGGCGCCGAGGCTCACAAGAGCAGCTTCAAGTTCACCGGCAAGAGCGGTGGATTCACGTACTCCGACGAGACGTTCGGTATCTCCGGTTGCGCCGGCTACGCGCAGGCCCGCTCCTACGTCAAGGTCGCGGTCTCGACCGACTCGGTCGACGGCACCGTCACCCTGTGGGGACAGCCCTTCAGCCTCGGCTGACGCAATGACGCCGAAGAAAAATTGAACAATGTAGTACCTCGAGGTTGGGGGCGTACGGCACTTCCGTACGCCCCCAACCTCGCTCTATGCGCTGTTGTGCATGTCACAGTTAGGACACGGGGGCTGGCGCGGAGGCGGATTCGGACACGTGGCTATAACATTTGGACGTTGTTTCAGCTAACTTTATCCCGTCAAGAGGTAAAGACTGCCTAACCGAACGCCGGGTAGGTGGTACCTGATGAGGGGAAAGAATGAGCGAGATCCGTAAGTCAGGCCTGCGCCGTGGGGCCCGCGTTGCCGGCCTCGGTGCTGCCGCGGCTGTTGCACTCGGCCTGATGTCCACCGGTGCAGCGAATGCCGACACCTTCGTGCCGCTGCCGGGTGGCGAAAAGGTCGTCAACGCAGGAGGCGTCACTGCCAAGATCGCCCGCAACGCCGAGAGCGCTCTGGTGTCGCCGTCGCTGGCCGCCAATGGTGCGGGCCGCGTTGCGTGGGTATCGGGTGACGTGTTCGCCGAGCTCGGCGGCGAGGTGCCCGAGGAAGGCGCCACGCTGACCACCGGTTACATCGTGGGTTGCCAGGCCGACATCACCGGCCTCGAGGGTGGTCTGAGTGCCGATCTCGGTCTCGACTCGCTCGGCCTGGGTGGTTCGCTGTCGATTCCGATCAGCGCCGGTGAGGTGAAGTTCGCGAAGGTGAAGTCCAAGACGGACCTGAAGCCGGGTGTGTCCGCGATTCAGTACCGCGACCAGCAGATCGAGGTTCAGGGTTGCGGCGGCTACGCGCAGGCTCGTGCGTACACGGTCCTCGAGATTCCGGGGAACCACTACGTCAAGTCGACCCTCTACGGGCAGCCGTTCAGCATCGGCTGATCAGCGCGCACCCGAACAACCAACCTTTTCGAGTCGTGTGGGCTGCCACTGTGCCCACTGTAAGAAACCCTAGAGGGGAACAATGAACAGCAAGACCCTGCGCCACGGCGCCAAGGCCGCCGGCGTGGTCGCCGCGGCCACCGTCGCGATCGGCCTCTTCTCCACCGGTGCGGCCAACGCCGACACCTTCGTTCCGTTGCAGGACGGCACCGTCACGCAGACGCTGCTCGACGGCACCGTGGTGACCGTGCGCCAGACCGGCAACACCGCGAACATCAGCCCGTCGATGGGTTCGACCCCGCTGCACCGCAACGTGTGGACGTCGGGCTCGATCGACGTCTCGCTCGAGGGTGGCACCGCCAAGGGCGGCACCATCGACGCCGGGTACATCGTGGCGTGCCAGCTCAACTTCGGTGGCTCCGTCAATGGTGAAGCAGGTGCCAGCCTGACGCCGTCCGAGGTGATCGGTGCAGCTACCGGCGGTCCTGCCGCATCGATCCCGGCCGAGGGTGGCGCCGGTAGCGGCATCACGATCGGACCCGGCCAGGCCACCAACGTGCCGATCCTCGACATCGAGTACGAAGACGACTACGGCGCCGAGGCTCACAAGAGCAGCTTCAAGTTCACCGGCAAGAGCGGTGGATTCACGTACTCGGACGAGACGTTCGGTGTCTCCGGTTGCGCTGGCTACGCGCAGGCCCGCTCCTACGTCAAGGTCGCGGTCTCGACGGCTTCGGTCGACGGCACCGTCACACTGTGGGGACAGCCCTTCAGCCTCGGCTGATAATTCGTTCCACCCATGACTCCGGGCCCGTGCACGCAGCTGCTGCACGGGCCCGGAGTCGTCGGAAGCTACTCGCGAGTCTGCTCGAGGTTCGCTGCCTTGTCGGAGGTCATGGCATGCGCTCCGTCGGAACTCGCTGCCGCTCCGTCGGGTTGGAGGCTCACTTCGAGGATGTCGCGGATCTGGATCAGCAGGTCGGCCTCACTGGCCTTCTTGTCTGCGGGCTCGGTGATGAACCGCTTCTTCGCGGCGTTTGCCGGGACGATGAGAATGAAGTACACGACCGCGGCGATGATCACGAAGTTGATCACGGCCGTGATGACGGCGCCGATGTTGATGAAGGTGGCCGGGTTGTCGGAGAGAATCTGGTAACCCCAGCCCAGATCGTTGGCGCCGCCCGCAACGGCGATCAACGGATTGATCACGTTGTTCGTGAACGCTGTGACGATGGCGGTGAACGCGGCTCCGACTACGACCGCGACGGCGAGGTCGAGGACGTTCCCCCGGAGCAGGAAGTCCTTGAATCCCTTGAGCATGTCGACGTCTCCTCGAGTGGGGGGCAAGTCATCCAGCACTATTCGGAGAAAAGCCTAGATCAGCGCGGCTCCGCGTGACGGATCACTGAAAGGTCACGGTGATCGCGCTCGTGGGGGATGCGGCGGCCACCGTCGTGGCCTCGGATGCCGGAAGGGCCAGCATTACCACGCGTTCGCGCTGGTCACGTCCATTCTCGGACGGTGTCACCAACACCACGACGGCGCGGGACGCCAGTACGGTGGCGCCGGACCGCCGGTCCGGATTCGCTGGTGTGTCGGGATCGACCGTGAGCACGTCGACGCGATCGCCCTCACGCAGAAGTTCCGTGACCGCGGGATCGGCGAGCCGGACGGGGACGATCCGGGCGTCGTCCATGCCCGCCGCGGCCGCGGCCAGGCGGGGTCCCAGTACTCGGACGTCGGTGAGGGCTTCACCGGCGCGTGTCGGTCCGGCGAGGGTGCGCCCGTCTATGTCGGACACTGCGGTGACGGCGCCGTCGGGCAGGGTCCCGACCTCGAGTTCCACCAGTTTCACGTCGGCCTGCGTGAGAACGACGCCTGGTTGCAGATCGTGGGCGGCCACCACGACTGCGGAGCGGGCCGAGTCGGGGTCTCCGCGGGCGAGGAGAGCCAGTGCGAGGCAGACCAGCGCGGCGGCCAGGACGCGTCTGGCGACGAGGGCGCGGGCCCAACCGGGATGGGCGAGATCCGACAGCCGGTCGGCCCACGACGGGCTCAGACTTCGGTGTGCTCGGTTCGACCGGCGGCGACCGGTCTGGACAGGGTCGAACGACATGGTTCGACGCTACGAGACCGGCGGGCCCGTGGGTACGCCGAAAGGGCCCGCCTGTGGATGGACGAGAAGTTGTGGATAACTCGCGGAGAAGCGAGAACTAGCTGGCAGCGGCCTTGGCCGGTGCGGCAGTCGCGGTGCTCGACGAGCTGGACGAGGCAGTCGACGAACTTTCCGACTTCGCGGCGGGAGCAGAATCGGTCTTGGCCGGCTCGCTTGCTGCGCCGGACGTGCCGCGGCTGTCGGTGCGGTAGAAACCGCTGCCCTTGAAGACGATGCCGACGGAGTTGAACAGTTTGCGAAGCTTGCCCGAGCATGCGGGGCAGACGGTCAGGGAGTCATCACTGAACGACTGGACGATGTCGAAACGGTTGTCGCATGCCGTGCACGCATATGAATAAGTGGGCACCGGGGTTCCTCCGCACTGTGTAGTCAAACCGCAGGTTTTAGCACTCTACAGTCGACAGTGCCAACAACGCTAATCAGAGAACTATTCCGGGCGGGAAACGCGTCGTCAGCGGTCGCCGAGCGGGACGAGGCCCGATCCGGGGGTGAGTGCCCATCCCATACGTACGTCATGGGGATCCTCGGGCAGCTCCGACACCAGTTCCTCGTCGCGGACCACCGTGATCAGCCGCGCGTCGGAGGCGGCGAGGCCGAGCGTCCGGTCGTAGAAGCCCGCGCCGCGGCCGAGCCGCACGCCCCGCCGGTCGACGGCCAGGGCGGGAACGAAAATGGTTTCGGCCGAACGTATCTCGTCGGGTTCCCACACCGGACCGGTGGGCTCGCGCAGGCCGTAACTCGCGTCGGTGAGACCGTCCGCGCCGGTGAACTCGGACCAGTGGAGCGGACCCGGTTCACGGGTGACGGGCACGAGGACACGTCCGGCGACCTGTCGGAGGGCGTCGAGAAAATCCACCGATCCGGGCTCGAGCGCGGTGGGAACGTAAGCGCAGACGGTCGCTCCGCCGGCGATTCCCTGTGTGACGAGTGCGACGAGCGCCCGGTCCTCGGCGGTGCGGAGTTCGGGGGTCAGAGCGCGCCTCCCGGAGAGCACCAGTTGCCGCCACTCGTCCTTCGTTCGTGCGTGCATGCCCCAACCTTAGAGCCGGCCGGAGAGCGCCCCCGACGGGTTCCGGGAGGTTACTGACAGGATCTTGGTGACTGTCGAGTAGGTCCGCACAGTTATGGTGTGGGCATGACAGACGCCGCACCGCACACCGCCAGCGCCTTTCGCACGGCTGTAGTGCCCGCAGCGGGAATGGGTACGCGATTCCTCCCCGCGACCAAGACCGTGCCGAAAGAGCTGCTCCCGGTGGTGGATACCCCGGGTATCGAACTCGTGGCCGGAGAGGCCGCGGATTCGGGTGCCGGCCGGCTCGTGATCGTGACGTCGCCGGGCAAGGACGGAGTGGTCGCCCACTTCGTCGAGGACCTCGTTCTCGAGAGCAAGCTCGAGGCCAGCGGCAAGTATCACCTGCTCGAGAAGGTGCGCAAGGCTCCCGGCCTGCTCGAGGTGGAATCCGTCGTCCAGGACGAACCTCTCGGCCTGGGCCACGCGGTCGGCTGCGCGGAGTCGGTCCTCGACGACGACGAGGACGCCATCGCCGTGCTCCTCCCGGACGACCTGGTGATGCCGCGCGGAGTGCTCGAGACGATGTCGCGGGTCCGCCGCAAGCGTGGCGGCACCGTCCTCTGCGCCATCGACGTCCCCAAGGATCAGGTGAGCTCGTACGGCGTCTTCGAGGTCGAGACGGTTCCCGACGCCACCAACCCCGACGTCCTCAAGGTCATCGGCATGGTCGAGAAGCCGGCTATCGAGGATGCGCCGTCCACGTTCGCCGCCGCAGGTCGCTATCTCCTCGACCGCGCGATCTTCGATGCGCTGCGGCGGATCGAACCCGGCGCAGGCGGCGAGCTCCAGCTCACCGACGCCATCGCCCTCCTCATCAAGGAAGGCCATCCCGTTCACGTCGTCGTGCACCGAGGCACGAGACACGATCTCGGAAATCCCGGCGGCTACCTCCGAGCTGCGGTTGACTTTGCGTTGGACATGGACGAGTACGGCCCATCGTTGCGCGAATGGCTGATCGACCGATTGAAGCGGACGGATTCCTAGAAGCTCGGGAGGCAAGAACTTGCGGTCGGTCGAGGAGCAACAGACGATCGTGACCGCGGCCGCGGTGGCGCCGCGGCCGGTCCGTGTGGCGATCTCCGAAGCCCAGGGGCTGCTGTGTGCCGAAGAGGTGGTCACCGAGCGTCCGCTTCCCGGTTTCGACCAGGCCGCGATCGACGGCTATGCCGTCCGCAGCGTCGACGTCCAGGCTGCCGGAACCGACATCCGGGACGACGACGGTGCGCCCGTCGAACTGTCGCTTCCCGTGGTCGGCGAGGTCACGGCCGGTTCGCGGCAGCCGATCCGGCTGCAGCCGCGTCAGGCCGTCAAGGTCGACACGGGTGCTCCGCTCCCGACGCTCGCCGACGCCGTTCTTCCGCTCGACCGCACGGACGGTGGCCGGGCCCGCGTCAAGATCTACAAACCGGTCCGGTCCGGCGACTACGTGCGCCGGGCCGGCGACGACGTGCAGCCGGGGGACGTCGCAGTCCGGGCAGGCACCATCATCGGAGCCGCGCAGGTGGGGTTGCTGGCGGCGGTGGGTCGCGACAAGGTGCTCGTGCATCCCCGGCCCCGGCTGTCCGTCATCTCGGTCGGTGGCGAACTCGTCGACGTCGACCGGACCCCCGGTCCCGGCCAGGTCTACGACGTCAACTCCTACGCTCTGGCCGCCGCCGCCCGCGACGCAGGAGCCGACGTCAACCGGGTCGGTATCGCGAACGCCGACGCCCGCCGCCTGCGCGAGGTGGTGGAAGGTCAGCTGATCCGGTCCGAGATCGTCGTCATCGCGGGTGCCGTCGGCGGCGGCGCCTCCGAGGACGTGCGGGACGCTCTCGCCGATCTCGGCAACCTCGAGGTCGACCGGGTCGCGATGCATCCGGGATCGGTCCAGGGTTTCGGTCAGCTGGGCCGGGACGAGGTCCCGACGTTTCTGCTCCCGTCCAATCCGGTGAGCGCGCTGGTGGTGTTCGAGGTGATGGTGCGCCCGCTGATTCGCATCGCGCTGGGGCGCAGGCAGCCGATGCGACGCGTCGTCACCGCCCGCACCGTCGCGCCGATCACGTCCATCGAGCACCGCAAGGGGTTTCTGCGCGGTCAGCTCATGCGCGACGAGGCCACGGGGGAGTACCTCGTCCAAGCTCTCGGCGGGGCGCCGGGCGCCTCCTCGCACCTGCTCGCCACGCTGGCCGAGGCCAACTGCCTCGTCCTCATCGACCCTGAGATCACCGAGGTCCGGACCGGTGACCAGGTGGACGTGGCCTTCCTGGCGCAGCGGGGCTGATGACACCGCGACAGTGTGAGACGGGATGACACAGCATCCGGGTTGGCCGCCGCATCTCGGGCCCCTGCGGGTGAAGGGTGGCGTCGTGACCGTGCGCGCCATCAGGTTGCGTGACGCGGCCGCGTGGAGCCGTCTGCGCACCCGTGACCGTGCGCACCTCGAACCGTGGGAGCCGACGGGGGAGGCGCCCTGGGAAGCGCGCCACCATATTTCGGGATGGCCCGGACTGTGCAGCAGTCTGCGTTCGGAGGCCCGGAAGGGTCGCATGCTGCCGATGGCCATCGAACTCGACGGCAATTTCTGCGGCCAGATCACGATCGGCAACGTGGTGCGGGGTGCACTGCGCTCCGCCTGGATCGGTTACTGGGTAGCCAGCGACGTCAACGGGCTCGGGGTGGCCACGGGCGCACTCGCGCTGGGGCTCGACCATGCGTTCGGGCCCGTGGGTTTGCATCGCGTGGAGGCCACCGTGCGGCCGGAGAACCTGGCGAGCCAGGCGGTGCTCCGCAACGTCGGCTTCCGCGAGGAGGGTCTCCTCGAGCGCTACCTGGATGTCGACGGGCAGTGGCGCGATCACATCCTGGTCGGCATGACCGTCGAGGACGTGCCCGGCACGGTCGCGGATTCGCTCGTGCGGAGTGGCAAAGCCACCTGGGCCTGACCGACGTAGCGGACATGGACAAACGTCCAGCTACGCGGCAGTTATCTCACGGTATCAAAGCTTCCCGACCGGGACTCGGCTTTCGGCGAGTCTTTGCCGGATCGTTTCCTCTGCCGTCTCGAGGCATGTCGAGCACCACATTTTCGCGTTACGCATGTGACACCTGAGTATGGTGAGATCGGCGCGTCTGCGAAGATGTGCGTGTTCATGCGGTTAGCCTGGGTGGGTCAACAGCGGTATCCATGCTGGTAGACGATTGGGAGGAGGTCGCCGTATGCCGAACTCGTTTCTCTGGATCGGGCTCGTCGTCGTGTGGCTCTTCGTCCTGGTCCCGATGCTGGTGAACAACCGCCCCCGGATTCGGCAAACCAGTGACGCAGCACTCGCGACGCGTGTGCTGCACCGCGGTGACGAACGTCCCGTGCAGCGTGGACCCGCGGCTGGACACCGCAGCGACCCGTACTGGCAACCGGAACCGGACCACTACGGCTACGACGCGGAGGACCTTGTGGACACTCACGCAGAGGAAGACGAGTTCGACGGTGAGCGGGCACCGGTGGGTGAGTACGTACCGGCGCGCCGGGGGCGTGGCGGCTTCGATCCCGAGGCCGATGCCATCGCGCGCGAGGCCCGGTACGCGTTCCGCCAGCGGTCGGTTCTCGGACTGGTGTTCGCGACGATCATGTCGGCGGCGCTCGGGCTGATCATCTCCCCGCTGATGTGGTGGGCGTTCGCGGCCGGTGTGATCGGACTCTTCGGCTACTTGGCGTATCTGCGCCGGCAGGTTCAGATCGAGCAGGAGATCCGTCGTCGGCGGACCGCGCGTCTGAATCGTTCGCAGTTGGGTGTCGAGTCCCGCAGTGACGAGGAGCTCCGCCTCATCCCGGCCCGGTTGCGGCGTCCAGGTGCCGTCGTCCTCGAAGTGGACGACGAGGACCCCGAATTCGATCATCTCGAACACTTCGACGACGCGCCGATGCAGCAGGCCACGATGCGCCGAGCTGCCGGTGAGTAGCCGGCCGAATCGGGCCGAAAGCCACGCCGGTGTAGGCGATTCGCTCCCGCCGCGGGTGGCCTGCTAGAGTTTGCCGAGCGGATCGCAGGATCCGCACGGGGCTGTGGCGCAGTTGGTAGCGCGCTTCGTTCGCATCGAAGAGGTCAGGGGTTCGATTCCCCTCAGCTCCACCACAGAAGAGGCACTCACTCCATCCGGAGAGAGTGCCTCTTCTGCATTCCGGCGCCCTTTTCCGCGTTCCGGCCCAGGTGGGCGCCGTCGCCGGGGGTGCAAGAGCGTGGCGCAGAGCGAACCCCCGCCTCTTGGATTTGCCAAAAGGTAACTGAATGCTGTGTACTGTCCGTAGGTCATCAAGGGGTCGATCGCACGGGGTGGAAATACATGCAGGCAATGGACAAGATCTCGAAGTTCTTGGAGCCGGCGACGGTGGTCGCGACCATCACCGCGACGATGTTGCTGGTGAACGTCCTGTGAACTCCGGCCGACCAACCGACGTCGCGAGGGCCGCGTCGGAGACGCCGACCTTCCGCTGACCGATCCGCACCTCCAGGCGGCAACGCCGAACCCGCAGGGGTTCTCGGAAGCTGCTCGAGTCCCACCTGGCTCGGGCACCGCTGGTGGTGCCGGTTCCCCGACACCGGCACCACCAGCACCTCCGCTCGGTTCGCTCGATACCATGACACCGGCGACGTCGCCGTAGACGTGGTGTCGTGTCGTGAATACGAGGGGGGTGCACAGTGAGCGCGCGTCGTGTTGTTCGAAGGCTGACCATGGTCGGACTGGCGCTGGCCTTCTTGTCCGGGCTCGGCTGGGTCACCGTCTCGGTGTTCCCGTCCGACGCCTCCGCCGGCCCCCAGTACCACGACTGCGCCAGCAGCCGTTGCGACGACGGTTCCTCGGAGTCCACCGGCGGCGGCAAGCCTCAGCATCCTCACCCGCCGTGCGAGAGTCGTCGCGGCTGCGGGGGTGGAGAGCCCAGCGAGACACGGGAACCCAGCGAGACTCGGGAACCGAGCGAGAGCACGAAACCGTCCGAGACGGCCGAGCCGTCGGAGACCACGGAACCGTCCGAGACCGCCGAACCCACGGAGACGCCGACTCCTTCCACGTCACGGGTCGTTGTCGCCCCGCCCCGTCCGATCAAATTGCCGCCGGTGGCCGAACCGAACATCGCGCGCCCGGACACGTCCGGGGACGGTGATTCCGGAAACGACTCCGGTTCCGATGCTGCTGATGCCGCCCCGGGCTCCGAGGGTCCTGCCGCACCCCCGGCGTCCGGGGGAGCGCCGGCCGGAGGTTCCGGCACCGGTCCCGGAGCCGCCGCGGCAGGCCAGGGGGCGAGTGGTCCCGCGGATTCCGCACCCCAGGATCGGCCTGCCAGGGAGACCCCGGGCAGCGGCGGACCGCCGCCCGCCGCGGAGGCACCGGCTCAGGGCGATCCGGCTGCTGCGCCGCCGGGAATGGTTCCGGTGGTCCACAGCGAGCCGTTGCCTGCGATCACCGTTCTCGGTGGGGTCGGCGTGCTGCTGTGCTTCGCCGGCGGCGCGGGTGCGCTGACCTTCAAGGGTGCTCGCGCACAACAGGCGCGCATCGCGGCCGCGCGGGCGGAATTCTTCCCGCCCGCTTCGAGTGGAGGGATGTAGTCGTGGGGGCGAACAGATCTCATCGTCGGGTGGCAGCGGCCGTGGACGCGGTGTGTGACGCGGCGGCCCGGGCCGAAGCGGTGTCACTCCGGCACGTGGTGGACGCGGTGGCCCGCGAACGGCAGCGTCCCATCGAATTGGATTTCACGAAGCCGATGGCGCCCGGAGTGTGCGGCCAGAGGCGCGCGTACCCGGATCGGGACGTGATCGTGCTGGCGCCGGGCCTACCGGACCTTGACCGCACGCTCGCGCATGAGCTGGGTCACATCGTGTTTCGGCACGAGGGAGCCGAGATCGTCGCCGCGACGCTCGAAGCCGGCGACGATCTGATCGCCTACATGCTGAGCCAGCGGTCGCGGCGGCGGGGAGACGAGCAGCCGTCCGACGAGGTGGCCGAGTGGGAGGCCGAGACGTTCGCGTCGATGCTGCTCATCCGGTTGAACACGATGCAGGGGCGCGGAACTCCCGTGTCCGTGCTCCGCTACGACGAGGCGATCGGCTGATGGGCTGGCTGGTTGCGCTCGTCGTCTGGACTGCCGCGGGTGCCCGGATCGGCCGGGTCGCCGCGCGCCAGCCGACGCCGCTGCGCGTGGCGATGGTGGTGGCGGTGTCCAGTGCGGCCCTCGCATCGACGCTGGCAGTCCCGGACGTCGCCGGGCGCCTCGACACCGTGGCCCCGACGGTCGGCCTGTCGGAGATCCTCCTCGAACTGGCGTGGACGCTGTTCGCCGCCGCGAGCGCGGTCGGCGCGGTCTCCGTGTGGCCGATACTCCCGCGTCCTGCGCTGCGTGCCGTCGCCGTGGTCGTCTACACCGTGGCAGTGGTGCTCGGAATCGGGCTGGCCGGTGGGTATCCCGTTCCTGCGCTCGTGTTCATCGTGATCGCACTGACCGCGGTGGTCGTGACCGGGATCCGGCACGTCGCGTGGACACCCCTCGGCCGCGGAATCTCACTGATCGTCGTCGGATCGGCGATCGTGCTGGCGGCGGCGGTCGTGGGACTGGTGCGTGAGGTGTCGGGGGAGACGTGGGCGGTCGGCTCCTCCTCGGCATACACCGTCGCGGCCGTGGTCGTGTCGGTCGGAACCGTCTGGGTGCTCGTCGAAACCTGGCTGCGCGCACGGCAGGACCTGCGCCGCATGGACACTCTGCATTCGGTGCTCGTCGCACGGTTCCCCGAGGTGGTCGAGGGCGACGGCAAGGGGAGCACGACCGTTCTCCGCGCCTCCGACGCCGTCGCGCACGTCATGGATGCCCTGTACCTGCAGGCGGGTGCGGGCATGCTCGATACGGACGAACAGGATCTTCCGGAATCGACGGCCGAACGCACCTGGATTCTCGCGCACTGGATCGACGACCCGGTCGCCTCGGACGTCCTCGACACCGAGTGGATCGCGCCGCCCCAGGGCACGTCGCCGCGCCGATGGGTGCTCGATCTGGCGGACGCGTACGCCGAGTTCCGGAAGTCGGCCCCGATTCCTGCGGACCAGCCGGAGCCGCCGGTCAGTCCGGCGAACCGGTAACGAGCCACCCGCAGGGCGAGGCGAGGTCTTCTGCCTCCGGCGGTCCCATGGATCCCGCGGGGTAGGGCTTGGCCGGGGGAGGGTCACGCAGCAGCGAATCGGCGACGGTCCAGACGTGCGCCAAGCCGTCGGGGCGCGTGAACAGCGACCGGTCGCCGTGCAGGACGTCGAGGATGAGCCGCGAATAGGGTGCGAGGGCGTGGGCGAGCGGCACCGTGTCGAGGGGCAGGCCCAGATGGCCCACCGACAGGCTGTCGTCGGGCCCGGGTTCCTTGACGACCATGGAGATGTCGATCTCGCCGTCCCCGGACAGATCGAATGTCAGGACGGCGCCGTCCGGCGGAATGTCCGTGAGCGGGCCCTGGGGACTTCGGAAGACCAGACTGACCCGTTGCCTGCTGACGCCCAGCATCTTTCCGGTCCGGAGGAGGAACGGCACCCCACGCCAGCGGTCCGTGTCGACCCACAGCCGGGCGGCGACGAACGTCTCCGTCGTCGAATCGTCCGCGACGCCGTCGACGTCGCGGTACCCCTCGTACTGGCCGAGCACCACGTCGGCCGTGTCGAGGGGACGGAACGCCCCGATCACGGATTCCCGGGCGGATTGGAGGTCGTCGGCGCCCAACGTCTGCGGCGGCTCCATCGCGATCTCGGCGGCGACCTGGAACAGATGGGTCACCAGCATGTCGAGGACGGCGCCGGTGGCGTCGTAGAACCGGGAGCGGTCGTCGATGTCGAGCGTCTCCGGCACGTCGATCTGCACCTGCTCGACGTGTTCCCGGTTCCAGACGCCCTCGATCATCCCGTTGGCAAAGCGCAGGATGTGCAGATTCTGGGTGCTCTCCTTGCCGAGGAAATGATCGATCCGATAGATCTGCTTCTCGTCGAGGACGTGGTGCACGGCTGCGTCGAGTTCGGTGAACGCCGCCTGGGACGTCCCGAACGGCTTCTCGTAGACGACGCGTGCGCCACGGGCCAGGTCGTGAGCGCCGAGCGCACGGGTGGTCTCGGCGAATGTACTGGGGGGCAGGGCCAGGTAGTGTACCAACTGTGCGTCTGCCGCGTGAAGGTCTTCCCGCGCCTGCCGAACGGCTGCGGGTAGCGTTCCCGGGTTGTCGGGAGTGAAACCGCCGCCGGCGAATCTCAGCCGCCGCGCGAACGCCTCCCAGTCGGTGCCGTCGTGCGGTACTCCGAACTGGTGCAGGACGTCGCGCACGTGGTCACGGAACTGATCGTCGGAGACGTTGCCGCGGCCCGTGCCGATCAGCATCCACTCGGAGTTCAGGAGCCCTGACTGGGCGAGCTGGAAGAACGCGGGGATGACCATGCGTTTGGACAGGTCCCCGGTGGCGCCGAAGAGGACGAAGATCGTGGGACCGAGCTGCGGTCTGTCAACCATTGCTCCATCATGCGCCACATGGACACACCGGGCAGGGCATTCCGGCGGTGTCGTCTTGTGCGCCCGGTGACTTCTACCCGGATGTCGGGTGCGACCTGCGGCGAACTCGTTGCCGCCCAACGGCTCCGGTGATCAGCGGGACGCGTCCGGTGGGACCTCCGGCAAACCCTCGCTGGCGCGGAGTTTCTCGGCCATCGTGGTGAGCAGGTTCTGCGACTCTTCGGAGAGGTCGAACGCGCGGCTGGAGAGCTTGCGAAGTCCGTATCCCTGGAGTTGAGAGAGAAGCTCGAGATCGTGGTCGATCTTCGCGGCGTAGATGTCGTTGAAGAAGTAGTCGGGCTTCACCTTGAAGAAGCGAGCGAATGCCGCGACCGTTTCGTCGGAGGGATTGGTGCGTTGTCCTGATCGGAGCTGGGAGATGTAGGGCTTCGAGATCTGATGCCCGTCCGCGATGAGTGCCGCCGCGACCTCTGCGTTGGTATGCGGTTTACGTCCCGGAGGGTGGACCGTGTCGAAGAGCTTGTTCAACCGCGCAGCAAAATCTGCCATTGTGAGCCGCCGGGTCCTCTCTCGTGCGCGCGTCAGTCGTGTGAACGACACCGTACCACGATGATAACCGATTGATAACTCACGGACATAGAGGCAAAACGTCGCTCGTCGACGCCGGGCTTATCTCATATATGTTTCAACGATCGCCTGCTCCTCGCTCGCGGATCGCCGACAATTCGGGCGCCCTCTGTGCTCGTCACGCGCGTTCTACCGTTGAAAGTTCAAGAGAGGCGTTGGTGCAGGGCGCGAGACGGCTGCCTCGTCGGTGGCGGCCGCCTGCACGACTGCGTGGTTGCCCTTTCAATCACTGGGAGTTAGCTGGCAACGTCGCAGGGGTGTCGGCCGTCGGGTTGCCGTGCCTATACCCCCAGTTCAGGGCAATTGTGTTGCGTTGCGCATCGCAACGTCGAGAGGTCGCTCGCGGCCCGCGGGGCTTTGTGAACAGTACTGTGAAGGAGGGGCAACCGCACGGGCGCCGGGCCGCGCGCCGCCGATCCGCCCCCCGTTCGCCGGGTGATCCCGGTGGATTCCCTCCGTCCAGCTGGACGATTGTCCAGCTCAGATGGGGTTCCGCCACTGCGGCGCACCCCTCGAGTCTGGCCAAATCTGAAGCCGTCGGGGATGATTGTGATATGGAACACAGAATGAGTGACGCCGAGCTTCGGAAGGCGATTCGAGTTCTGCGCGAGCGCGCCGACGACGCCCGGCACCGAGGAAACGACGACGACGCCAACGGAATCGAGAGGACGATTCGCACCTATCAGGAAGAAATGACCCAGCGGTTGTGAACCGTCACGAACCGGCCCGGAGAGGGCCGGTTCGCGTTTTTCCTCGGGAAAGGCGCCCGTGCAGTTGCGTGCGCGCAATCAGATTGCGTGCGTAGACTTCCAGCCGACACGGATCGGTGACGACGGGGGCGCGCACGGCTATGGCGATCAAAACTCTGGACGGCAAGAAGTGCCTGATCACGGGTGCAGGTAGCGGGATCGGGCAGGCGACCGCACTGGCGGCCGCGGCGGAGGGCGCCGAACTCTTCCTCACCGACATCAACGAGGTCGGCCTGGCGCAGACGGTCGAACAAGTCGGCAGCCGCGGGGGCACCGTCAGTTTCTCGCGCGCCCTCGACGTGTCCGACTACGACGCCGTCGCCGCATTCGCCGCCGATGTCCACGATCAGTTCGGCAGCCTCGACGTCGTCATGAACGTCGCCGGTATCTCCGCGTGGGGGACCGTCGAGAATCTCGAACACCGCCACTGGAAGTCCATGGTGGACGTGAATCTGATGGGTCCGATCCACATCATCGAGAGCTTCCTGCCGCCGATGGTGCGGGCGGGACGCGGCGGTCACCTGGTCAACGTCTCTTCCGCCGCCGGTCTGCTGGCACTCCCGTGGCATGCGGCCTACAGCGCAAGCAAATTCGGGCTCCGCGGAGTGTCCGAGGTTCTGCGGTTCGATCTCAAACGGCACGGTATCGGCGTGAGCCTCGTGGTTCCCGGGGCGGTCAAGACGCCGCTGGTGGGCACCGTCGAGATCGCCGGGGTCGATCGCGACGACCCGCGCATCCAGAAGGCGATCCACCGCTTCGAGAAGCGGGCCGTCACGCCCGAGAAGGTCGCGTCCTGCATCATCGCCGGCGTCAAGAAGGACCGGTACCTGGTGTACACGTCGCCGGACATCCGGTTCGGCTACTGGTGGGCCCGCAAGTTCTCGCCGCCGTACGACTTCGTGATGCAGAGGGCCAACGACCAGTTCAGCAAGTTCCTGTAGAATCTAGAACTCTCCGCCCCGGGTGGGGGCGCTTGGGGCGAGCACCGTCCCGTCGGTGAATCGGACGCCGTCGGTGCACCGGCACTCGACCTGACCGCCGCCGAACTGCTCGGCGTGGAGCCGTGCGTACAACCCTTGCCGTGCAAGGAGTTCGGTGTGCGTGCCGCGCTCGATCAGCGTTCCTTCGTCGATCACGAAGATCACGTCGGCGTGCTGAATGGTGGACAGCCGGTGGGCGATCGCGAGGGTGGTGCGTCCGCGCATCACCTCACCGAGAGCTCGCTGGACGAGTCGCTCGGAGACCGTGTCGAGCGCGGACGTCGCCTCGTCGAGGATCAGTACGCGGGGGTTCTTCAGCAGCACCCGCGCGATGGCCAATCGCTGCTTCTCCCCACCGGACAGGCGGAATCCTCTTTCGCCGACCAGGGTGTCGTATCCGTCGTCGAATCCGAGGATGCGGTCGTGAATGTTGGCGGCCGCGGCCGCGGCCTGCAGTTCGGCATCGGTCGCGTCCGGTTCGGCGTATCGAAGGTTGTCGGCGATCGAGGCGTGGAACAGATACGGGTCCTGAGTGACCATTCCGACCGCCTCGGCGAGCGAGCTCATGGTCAGGTCGCGCACGTCGTAGCCGTCGACCCGGACGGCGCCACTGTCCACCTCGTACAGGCGCGGCACGAGGTAGCAGAGCGTGGTCTTGCCCGCGCCGGACGGTCCGACGAAGGCGGCGAGCTGACCAGGCTCGATCTCCAGGGACGTGCCCGTGACCGCCCAGCGCCGGCTGCGGCGTTCCGCGGGTTCGGTTTCGGGCGCCGCCGCAGCCGGAAGGCGAGGTGCGACGGTCGCGACGCCGCGCATGCCGCCGCCCCCGCCGCCGCGACCCAGGCTGCGCAGTGCCACCGGGTCGGGATCGGCGGTGGCCAGCCGGACGGGCGCGGGATACGCGAAGTACACGTCGTCCAGCTCCACCCGTCCGGGTGAGTCCGCGGGCAACTCGACGGCGTCCGGGCGGTTCACGATCGCGGGTTGCAGGTCGAGGTACTCGAAGATGCGGCGGAACAACGCCATCGACGTCTGGACGTCGAGGGTGACCCGCATCAGCGAGACCAACGGTTGCAGCAACCTGGCCTGCAGGGTCGAGAACGCGACGAGTGTGCCCGCCGAGAGCGCCGCGGAACCGCCACTGACGAGATAGCCCGCCAGCAGGTAGACAAGAGCGGGAGTGATCGCCATGAACGAGCTGACGACGGCGAAGAAGCCCTGACCCGTCATGGCCTGCCGCACCTGCAGTTCGGTCTGCCGGGCGTTCTCGGTTCGATACCGGTCGAGTTCGGTGTCTGCCTGGTTGAACACCTTCGTCAGCAGCACACCCGAGACGCTCAGCGCTTCCTCGGTGATTGCGGTCATGTCCGACAACGACTCCTGCGTCTTGCGCGCGAGAACCCGTCGCCGGGCGCCGACCCGCCGCTGCAGGTACACGAAGCCGGGGAGCAGCGCGACCGCGAGAAGCGTCAGCTGCCACGACAGCAGCAGCATCGCGATGAGGGACGCCGTGACGGTGACGACGTTCGACAGGATGCTCGATGCCGTGGACGTGAGGACCGACCGCACCCCACCGACGTCGTTGGCCAGACGCGATTGGATCGAGCCGGTCTTGGTGGACGTGAAGAATGCCAGTTCCATCTTCTCGAGATGGGCGAACAGGCGTTCCCGGAGATCCGCCATCGACAGGTTGCCGACCTTGGTGGTGAGGTAGCTCTGGCCGACGCCGATCAGCGAACCCGCCAGCGTCACCGCGATCATCGCCACGACCAGCCACAGCAGCAGTGTCAGATGGACACCGCTGCCGTCGGTGGGAAACAGGGCGCGGTCGAACACCGCCTTCGTGAGGAACGGGTTCACGATGCCGAGCAGTGAGGACACGACGATGGCGGCCGCGACGAGCACCAGCCACCCGCGGTAGGGACGCAGGAGCGCCCAGATGCGGGGGAGCAGCGAAGGCTCGGCGGGCGCCTCCGGGGCCTGCTGGGTGGATGTGGGACCGGTCGCGGGCATCTCCCCATCGTGCCCATCCGCCGCGGTCCTGGCGAGCGGATTGGACGCGACCCGTCCTGCTGCATCGGTCCGGTGGTTACGGAAGGTCCCCGTGCTCGGGGATGCCGAGCTCGTTTCGCACCGCGGTGAGGAAGTCTTCCTGGGCGCTGATCCCGGCCTGGAAGTGGTCGGCGAACTGTTGCTGACTTGCGGCCAGGGCGTCCGCAGCCACGACGTCATCGGTCGCGAAGTCGGTACTCAGCCAGCCGATCGTCTCGGATCCGGCGAAGTATTCGACCACCATTCGCCGTGCCGATTCCACGACCGGTTCGGATCCGATCAACTCCACCGCGGTGAACTTAGAGCCGAGGACGATGTTCTGCCGAGGTAGCGGGCGGAGGACGTCGACGATCATGGTCTGGAGGTCGGTGCCGTCGAAGCGATCGAAGGCCACCGAGACGGAACCCGAGGTGATGCGCACCTCGTTGGCCGCGGTCAGGAGTTCCGAGTAGATCTGCTGCCGCTGCGTACGCAGGAACTCGTTCGAGGATTGGTTCACCGCCGCCTCGACCTGATTCGACGTGTTCAGCAAGGTGAACACCCCTCCGCACACGGAGCCGATCAGGGTGCCGACGATGGCCATCGAGGCCACGAGCACGCTGAGCCGAAACTCGTGGCGCCGCACGTCCGTTCGGTCGAGGGGTTTGACGCCGTCACGCTCGCTCATCGTCCTGCTCCTTTCGGCGCACCACCGGTTTTCACCGACTCTCCCGTACCGGCGGCGACCCGTCGCGCGTAGTCGACTACTCAGGTTGTGACACCCCGTCGAGAGCGCTGAGCCGGGCCACCTGCGCCGCGAGGTACTGCTGCTCCGGCACACTGGTGGTGCGGTTGGCCGCCGAGCGGTAGTGCGTGAGGGCCGATTCCGGGTCGCCGGCCATGTCGAACAGGTGAGCGCGCACGGCGTCGAGGCGATAGTGCCCGGCCAGGGTGTCGTCGAGGGGCTCGAGCATCGTCAGCCCCGTGGCCGGTCCGTGCACCATCGCGGCGGCCACGGCGCGATTCAGCGTCACCATCGGGTTGTCCGACATACGCTCGAGCACACCGTACAGCGCGAGGATCTGCGCCCAGTCGGTGTCTTCGACCCGATCCGCGTCGTCGTGCACCGCCGCGATTCCGGCCTGCAGTTGGTAGGCCCCGATCGAACCGTGGGCGACGGCGTCCATCACCACCCGCTGACCCTCGACGATCAGTTCCCGGTTCCACAGCGTGCGATCCTGCTCGGCCAGCGGGATCAGCTCGCCGTGCGGGCCGGTACGGGCGGGGCGGCGGGCATCGGTCAACAGCATCAACGCCAGCAGCCCACCCACCTCACCGTCGTCCGGCAGCATCGCGTGCACCGACCGCGTGAGCCGGATCGCCTCGGCGGACAGTTCGGTGCGATGCAGCCGATCGCCGATGCTGCTGGCGTAGCCCTCGTTGAAGATCAGGTACAGCACGTGCAGCACCGACCGCAGGCGTTCCGTCCACTCGTCACTCGTCGGCCGTCGGAACGTTATCCCCGACGCCGTGATGCGTTGCTTTCCGCGACTGATCCGTTGTGCCATAGTCGCTTCCGGAACCAGGAATGCGTTGGCGATCTCGGCGGTGGTGAGCCCCCCGACCGCGCGCAGTGTCAACGCGATGGCCGAGGCAGGCGTGAGCGCAGGATGGCAGCACAGGAACAGCAGGAGCAGCGTGTCGTCGCTGTCCGGCACGTCCGGCGCCGGCGGCACCTGCCGGGCGACCACTTCCTCTCGCGTACGGCGGGCGATCTCGCTGCGGATCTGATCGGTCATCTTGCGGGTGGCGGTCTGGATCAACCAGCCACGCGGATTGTCCGGCAACCCCTCCTGCGGCCAGTGCCGGGCCGCCGCGAGCAGCGCCTCCTGCACCGCGTCCTCGGACCCCTCGAAATCACCGGACCTCCGCACGAGCGCGCCGAGGACCTGCGGCGCGAGTTCGCGCAGCAGGCCCTCGAGAGCGGCGTCGGTTCTCACAGATCGCTGTCGGGAGCGCCCATCACCTGCCGGACCTCGATCGGTTGCTGGATCGGCAGCCCGTCGGGGCCCGGTGCCGCCGACGTCCGCGCGGCGATCTCCAGCGCCCGCTCCTCGGATTCGACGTCGATCATCCGGTACCCGGCGAGCAGTTCCTTCGATTCGGGGAACGGTCCATCGGTCACCACCGGAGCGCCCTTGCCGTCGAACGTGACACGTTTCGCGACGGCCGGTCCGGCGAGCCCCTGCGCGTCGACGAGTTCACCCTGCGCGACGAGCTCCGCGTTGAGGTCCTGCTGGAACCGGATGTGCGCCTGCACGTCCTCCGGCTTCCACTCGGTCATCGGCACGTCGCAGCCCGCGCCGCCCTCGTAGTGCTGCAGCAACATGAACTTCGGCATCTCTGTCTCCTCACCCGGTGTGGCGCCCATTCTGGCGCTTTCAGGAACAGGACGGAGCACATCCGAGGTTCTCTACACACTTCGGGAACTTTCTTCGAAGAATTTCTTCAGCGGTGCCCGGCGTGCAGACAGTCCTCGAACAGGGTCCGCACCTCGTCGACGTGCCGGTCGAGATCCGCGAGGTCCCAGCCGTCGGTCGGCACAGGTGCGAGTACGTCGACGTCGACGGTGCCGGGATGCGCGACGAGGGAGTTCCGCCACATCCGTTCGCCCGCGTTGTGGATGACGATCGGCACGATCGGCACGCCCGCCTGCATCGCCAGGTGGAACCCGCCCTTCTTGAACTTGCCGAGGCGCGGAGTCGGCGAGCGGGTGCCCTCGGGGGCGATCGCGATGGAGATCCCGGACTGCAGTTTCTCCACGGCCGGGCGGAGGGCAGCCCTCGCCTTCGTGCTGTCCGCCCTGTCGATGTACGCGACGTCGAGCAGCGCCCCCACGGGAATGAACCGGGGATCGCGCGCGGCCTCCTTCTTCGCGACGCCGGTGACATCGCGACGGATGACGCTGCCGATCACCAGCATGTCGAGCGAACTCTGGTGATTGAACATGAAGACCGCGGGCCTGGCCGACCACGCATTCTCCTTGCCCTTGATGCGCACGTTGATCCCGCAGATCGCGAGCGCGAGATCCGGGCCGAAGCTGCCGACCAGGTTGGCGCCCGTCTGCCGGTTCTGGGTGAGCAGGCCGGCGGAGACGCCGAACGCGGCCGCCCCCATCAAGGCGCCGATCGCCGTGGTGGTGCGGGCGATGGACATCGGGTCGGCGCCGCTCTCCGGCGGTCGCAGATTCACCGACGGCCACCCGTTCTGCCGCGCCGTCGCCGCCAGCTTGCGGTCGGGGTTCAGTGCCACGGGATGTCCTACCGACTTCAGCATCGGAACATCTTCTGCGCCGTTGGAGTACGCGAAGCTGTCACCCAGATCCGCTCCGTACTTCTCGGCGTACTCGCGCAGTGCCTCGGCCTTGGCCGGACCCCACAGCGGCGGCGATTCGAGCTTCCCGGTGAGCATCCCGTCCAGAACCGCGGGCCGGGTGCACAGCACGTCCTCGGCGTCGATGTCGAGGTCCGCGGCCACCGACAGTGCCTGATAGGGGGTGGCGGAGGTGGCCATCACCACCCGGTGACCGGCGTGCCGGTGCGCGGCGAGCAGTCCGCGGACCTCCGAGAAGATCATCCTCGCGATCTCCTGGCGGAACAGCCGCTGCCCCCACTCCTGCATCTCGTCCTCCATACGCCCCGCCAGGCTCTGCACTCCGATGCGCATCAGGTTGCCGACATCGGCGCCCCGGAAGCGGGTCTCCACCGCGGCGCCCGTGGTGCGCAGAAGCTCGGCCACGCTGATGTCGAAGCGACGCAGACGGTCCCGGTAGACGACGCTCGCCGAGTACCCGCTGATCAAGGTCCCGTCCAGATCGAACGCGGCGAGGGTGCCCGGGCCGGGAACGGCGGCCGCGATGTCGTCGTGGAGACTGCGGAGATCGCTCATCTACTCACCTACCACCCATCTGGTCGAGATTCTCGTGCGCGATGGCCCGGATGCGCAGCACCTGATCGATCAGGGTCTGGAGTTCGGCGTCGAACTCGACTCGCCGTGCCGCCATGTTCTCGGCGTTCGGTTCGACGAGCCCCCGATTTCGTGCCAGCTTGAGCGCAGTTGTGAAGAGTTCGGCCGAAATCGACTCGCTGCTCCCGATCTGCTGCCGGAGGCGCCGCTGCTCGGCGAGCGCGAGGCACGACGTCATGAACGCCTTCTCGTCGAACTTCCGGTCCACGGGAGTGCGGAGCAGCTGACCCGCGACCACGGCATACGCCTCCAGGAACGGCTGCAGAACCCGGTGCGCCAGGTGAATACGCATACCGGACAACAGGTTCGCCGCATGTTGCGGGTCACCGAGATTCGACTCCCATGCCGGGTCGATCAGATCCAACTCGGCTCGCAGTTCCTTCCGGAAGCTGTCCTTCTCGCTGAAGAAGAATTCGAACTTGAGGAGATCGCGAATGCGCAGCGCCGCATCCCATCCGTCGTTCAGCGGATCGGTGAACTGCTGATCGACGGCCGCCCGCAGCACCATCTCCGCGATCGCGCGCATCACCAGGAAGTGAATCGTGTTGTTGCGGTAGAACGCTGCCACGAGATGCTGATCCCGGCCGAGATAGAACACCCGTTCGCTGCCCTGATCGAAGCTCTTCAATACCCCGGAGTCGAGGTGGGTGCGGACGGCCTTGCGGATCACCTGCGGATCGGTCAGGTCCACGTCGCCGGCGGTCGGCAGCGAGCGCGCCGTGATGTAGTCCACGAGGGGTCCGAGAATGGCACCGACCTCGGCGACGGTGAGCGCCCGGTCCTCGATGCCGAGGAACGCGAGCATGACGAGCGACGACGCCGTGACAGGGGTGACCTCGTTGATGCGGTGACACACCTCGAACGCCGTCTTCTGCACCGCCAGCCGCAGGTCGTCCTCCTGGCCCAGGTAGTCCGCCAGCGACATCGGCCTGCCGACGTTGACGTGCGCGACACCGTGCCGTTGACCCTGGGCCCGAACGTATCCGAAGAGCCAGCGCAGACTCTCCTTGCTCTTCGCCTGGCCGTGCGCCTCCGCCGCCATCGCCCCGACCTCGTAGAGCTGGTCGTACGTCAGCGACACCGGGACGAGGTACACGTCGGACATCCCGCTGTCCTGGAAGGCTTTCGCGAGGTAGTTGAGCAGACCGAACCGCGGCGGCCGCAGCTTCCCGGTGCGGCTGCGCCCGCCCTCGATGTACCACTCGAGGTTGAACCGCTTCGTGAGCAGGTAGCGCATGTACTCGCGGAGCGTCCACTTGTAGATCTCGTCGCCCTCGATCTTCCGGCGGATGAACACGGTGCCGCTGCGCTTGCCGATCGGTCCGATCGGCCAGAAGTTGATGTTCAGACCGCCCATCACGTGGTTGAGCGGAAGGTCGTTCGCGAGCAGCGCCGGGCGCAACACCAGAGGGTCGAGGTACGAGCGGTGACTGGGCAGGAACACCAGGGAATGTTCCTTGTTCAGCTCCCGCAGCTCGTCGAGCCGGGTGGTGTCGACGTCGAGTCGGTAGGCGCGGGAGAAGTAGCGGCCCAACTGGTCCCACAGCGCGATGGCCCGCCTGCTCTGCGCGGCGACCATCTCGTCCAGCGCCCCCCGGGCCCGGCGATCCACCTCGGCGACGGGGAGGTTCAACTTCGCGGACAGCTCCCTGGTGCCGGCGTGGTACCGGCTGGCGTCGGTGATCTCGTCGACGACGAACTTCGACACCTTGTACTGCGTGCCCAGGAGGGTGCGTTCCGCCCGCTCCAGGGTCAGCGCTGCCTGGCGGCGAATGAAGTCCGGAAGCGACCCGCCACCGTTCTCGGCGAGCCGGCGTTCGAGGTCGCTGAGCGGGGCCGGGTCGCCTTCCAGGACCTGGCAGCGGGCCGGGTCGTCGCGCATCACCCGGCGCTGCATGTTCTGGCCGGGGTGCAGTGGATCGCGCAGCGACAAGGTTTCCCGGAATCGCTGCGCGCCGTCCGGATGGGTCTCCTTCGGCAGCCAGACCACCCGGAGCGGGGTGAGCAGCGGGTCATCCTTCCGGCGTACGAGATCGGCGAGGGCCTGGTCGGTGACGCGGACCGTCGGCGGCGGCTGACCGGAGTCGTTCGCCTGCCGCTCCAGCCACGTGCGGAGAACGTCGTCCTCCATGTCGCTCATCGTCTCGATGAGATAGACCCGCGGCCGTGTCGTCTGCTCGTCCATCGCGCCAGCCTTTCCTTTCACCCGCGGCCCAGTTCGACGATCTCGTCGAGACTCTCCTGCAGGCACATCATGAACCGCGCCGGCTCGGTGACGGCGGCGGTGTCGAGATTGACGCCGATGCAGCATGTGCCGACGTGGGAGACGAGGGTGGCCATGACCGCGCAACCGGGGGCCGGGCCGAACGGGAACATCCGCTCGATCCGGGCGCCCGCCAGGTACACGGGCACGGGGACGCCGGCGACGTTGCTGGCCTGCAGATCGAGACCCGTCGACTGCGAGAGGTACCAGTTCGCCAGCACCACCGTCGGAAGCCGGACCAGGAGCGGGGCGGCCGAATCCAGCAGTCCGAGTGCGGGTTCCTGGCGCAGCCCCAGGATGATCGCGCGCACCTTCTTGATTCGCGCGACCGGGTCGCGCTCACCGACCGGTCCGGCGAATCGGGCCGCCGCGAATCGGTTGCCGCCCGTCGGATCCGACGCCGAACGCATGCTCACCGGCATGCCCACCGGAATCGTCTCGAGGTCGTGGCCGAACGATTCGTGGTAGCGGCGGAAGCCGCCCAGCAGGGCCGCCACGTACGCGTCGTTCAGTGACCCTCCCGCGACGTGAGCGGCGGAACGCAGTTCGTCGACACTCACCTCCAGCACCCCGAACCAGCGTCCGAGCCCGCGGTCGCGCAGCAGGTCCGAACCCGTGGTCGGGGGAGGGGTCACCACCCTGCGGATCGAGTTCGCGTAACCGGCGACCTCCGTGACACTGCCCACCGGGTCGCCGACGACGGTCATCGCCGTCCGCACCGCGCCCCGGATCAGGCCGCCGAGTCGGCCGGGGGCGCTGCGCACGTTGTCGAGCGCCTGCTCGAACAGGGCGCCGCCGCCCGACATCTGCTCCGGCAACGGCGCGGGCCGATCCGGTTTGTCCGGCGACGGTTCGGGGCGCCTGCTGTGCAGCAGCGTCATCAACTGGATGCCGCCGAGTCCGTCGGTGATGCTGTGGTGCGTCTTCACCACGTAGACGGCGCGGCCGTCGTCGAGTCCCTCGATGAGCATCGCGCTCCACGGCGGCCGGGCGCGGTCGAACGGCTCGGTCGCCATGTGCCTGCACATCCGCAGCGCGTGGTCGAACGTCGCAGGCTCCGGCAGCCGCACCCGCGACAGGTGATAGTCGAGGTCGAACTCCGGGTCGACCGACCACATCGGATTGCCCAGCCGCAACGTCGGCTCCACCACCCGCATCCGGATGCGCGGCACCATGTGCGACGCCCACTCGTGGGCGCGCACCAGCCGGTCCCAGTCCGGCGGTTTGTCGAGGACGTCGACCGCGACGATCGGTGAGCGCAGCTTCGGCTGCACCTCCTCCATCCGCCACATCCCGGTCTCGAAGTCGGACATCGTACGGTCCGCTCCCCAGGCGACGTCGGAGAAATCCACGTCGACGGCACTCGGCGGTATCAGAGGTTCGCCGTCGGCCATGCCCACCCTCATTCGGTTGCTCGAGTTGCCCTCAGCTGCTGCTTTTCCAGTGTGGACCCGCCCCGCAGATCGCGCCCCTGGTTCCGGCGGATTGCGCACCGGACTTTCTGTCTAAGGTGAGGACGTGCCGACCCTCCACCACGCGACGCTCGACAGGATCGACCCGGCCACGCTCTACCGGATCATGGTCCTGCGGACCGACGTGTTCGTCTTCGAGCAGGGCATCGTGTCGGAACCCGAACTCGACGGACGCGACCTCGAACCGACCACCACCCAGTTCTGGGCGGAGGACGACGGCGAGGTTCTCGCGACTCTGCGGGTGCTGGCCGACGAACCGACACTGCACCTCGGACGCGTCGCCACCGCAGCCCACGCCCGCGGTCGGGGACTCGCGGGACAGCTGCTCGAAGCCGTGTTCGAGGCGTTCCCGGGACCCATCGAGATCTCCGCTCAGGCCTACCTCGAAAACTGGTACTGCCGTTACGGTTTTCGCAGAACCGGCGAGAACTACCTCGAGGTCGGCATCGACCACCTGCCGATGAGGCGCTCCGCGCCCGTGCGTGGCTGACGAGTCTCCGGACTCCTTCGCCGCTCACGGAGTTGTCGTAGGCTGCCGTCATGGCGAAGAGCTTCGAATACTCCGAACAGATCGCGTACCCCGTCGAGCGCGTGCACGCGACCGTGACGGATCGGGCGTTCTGGCAGCACCGGTTCGAAGAGGCGCCGGAGAAACTCACCCTCGACGACAGCCGCGGCCCCGGCACGCTGACGGCGACGATGCGCGACACCATCGGCGCGTCCTCCCTCCCCGGGCTGGTCCGCAAGGTCGTCTCGGGTGAACTGAAGGTCGAGCGTGCCGACGAATGGGGCGCCCTCGACGGCGACCACGCCGACGGCCGGATCAGTGGCAGCTCCACCGGGATCCCGGTGAAGATCGAGTGCACGTCGGTGCTCCGTGCGTCGGGCGACGTCACCGTCCTGGACGTCGCCGGATCGGTGCAGGTCAAGATTCCGCTCGTCGGCGGACAGATCGAGTCCCTCGTCAGGAAACTGGTCGGCGACATGGTCGGCCAGGACCGCGACGCGATCGAGAAGTGGCTCGGCGACAGCTGACGTTCACGCCCCGGACACCGGGCGGTCGAGTTCGACGTCCAGCGTGCGGGCACCCGGCCCCGCCGTGCCCAGCCGGTCGTGGGAGTTGACGATCGCGCAACTCCCGAGCGACAGGCACCCGCAGCCGATGCAGCCGGTCAGGTTGTCGCGGAGCCGGATCAACTGCTCGATCCGCTGATCCAGATCCGCGTGCCACCGCGTCGACAGTTTCTCCCAGTCCTTACGGTTCGGTGTGCGGCCCTCGGGAAGGGTCCCGAGGGCGTCCCGGATCTCGGCCAGCGGAATCCCGACCCGCTGAGCGATGCGGATGAACGCGACCCGCCGCAGCGTGTCCCTGCGATAGCGACGCTGATTGCCGGACGTCCGCCTGCTGGTGATCAGCCCCTCGCGCTCGTAGAAGTGCAACGCCGACACCGCCACGCCACTGCGCTCCGACAGCTGTCCCGGCGTCAGTTCCTTGGCTCTCCACTCGGGCATCTCCACGACAGGCAACCTTTCACGCGGTTACCTGAACAATACTCGAGGTCAGTCGCGGCGGAGATGTCCGTGGAGGTGGTGTGTGAGCGGAGTCAGGTCGTGCGCCATCCACAGGTCGTACGTGAGGTCGCCGCCACGCACCGACAACTGTCGCCGGATGCTGTGCACCGGTTTCGCGTCCGGGGACGCGCTCAGCGCGACCATCGACAACTCGATGGTCCCCTCCCGGATCTGACCGCGGTGGATCTCGGTGAACCCGGTCGGCTGGGCCACGAGCAGTTCCGCCTCGTCCTCGGCGACGAGCCGCAGAAACCCGGACTCCGAGTGCAACGGCCGCCCGCTGCCCGACGCCCGCGTCCGAGACCGGTACGCCAGGAACGGTTTACCGGTGGGGGCGAATTCGATCTCCTCGGTGTACGCGAACTCGTCGATCGTCGGGTACGCGCCCTCACCCTCGCCGCGCCACAGACCGGCGAACGGCGCCAGGGCTGACGGCACCGACGGAAAGGGGGGCGTGTCCGCAGACGAACTCGCCGCCGCATCCGAGTGCGCCGGCGAGAGAGTCGAGTTCTCGTCCATGAGATACCTCCGCCGTTTCACGGTACTCGCCTGCGGCGCCGAGGGACACGGTCGGCAGCGGAGCGTTTGAGCGTGCCTGCCGGGCCCGCCGGCATTACCGTCTAGACATGAACGCGTCCGGTTCTGCACCGCTGGGAGCCAACTCCGAAGTCGGGCGGCTGCGTGCCGTCCTCCTGCACCGGCCCGGGGACGAACTGAAGCGGCTCACGCCCCGCAACAACGACCAACTGCTCTTCGACGGACTGCCCTGGGTCGACCGCGCGCAGGAAGAGCACGACGCGTTCGCGGACCTCCTGCGCAGCCGCGGCGTCGAGGTCCTGCTGCTGTCCGACCTGCTCACCGAGACACTCGGCGCCAGCGGCGCCGCCCGCATACAGGGCATCGGCGCGGCCGTGGACCCACGCAAACTCGGGCACACCCTGGCGCAGGAACTGGCCGCACATCTCCGCGGCGTCCCGGCCCCCGAACTCTCCACCATCCTCACCGCGGGCATGACCTTCGACGAACTACCCGTCGCCGCCAACACGGCGTCGCTGGTCCGTCGCATGCACCACGGCGGCGACTTCGTCATCGACCCGCTGCCCAACCTGCTGTTCACCCGGGACTCGTCGTTCTGGATCGGACCCCGCGTCGCGATCACGTCCCTCGCCCTGCCCGCCCGGGTCCGCGAAACGTCCCTCACCGACATCATCTACGCCCACCACCCGCGTTTCCGCGGCGCCCGGCGCGCCTACGAATCCCACACGGCCCCCGTCGAAGGCGGCGACGTCCTGCTCCTCGCACCGGGAGTCGTCGCCGTCGGGGTGGGGGAGCGCACCACACCGGCCGGTGCCGAGGCGTTGGCGCGCAGCGTCTTCGAAGACGAACTGGCGCACACCGTGCTGGTGGTGCCCATCGCGCAGGCCAGAGCGTCGATGCACCTCGACACCGTGTGCACGATGGTCGACCACGACGCCGTCGTGATGTACCCGGTCATCCAGGACACGCTGTCGGCGTTCACCATTCACCGTGAGGACAAGGGCGTGTCGATCCGCGGAGCCGATCCGTTCCTGACTGCCGCCGCCGAGGCGATGGGCATCGGCAAGCTGCGCGTCATCGACACCGGACTCGACAACGTCACCGCCGAACGCGAACAGTGGGACGACGGAAACAACACGCTCGCACTCGCACCCGGCGTCGTCGTCGCGTACGAACGGAACGTCGAGACCAACGCCCGGCTCGAGGCGTCGGGCATCGAGGTACTGCGGATCGCCGGTTCCGAACTCGGCTCGGGCCGCGGCGGCCCCCGCTGCATGTCCTGTCCGGTGGCCCGCGACCCGCTGTAGGCGCGAAGCGCCTAGAGGACCTCGCGGACCTTCTCGGCCGGCCGGGCGAGGACGGTGCCCTTGTCCGTCACGACGATCGGTCGCTCGATGAGGATGGGGTTGTCCACCATCGCTTCGAGCAGTTCGTCCTCGGACGCCTCGGCGAGCCCCAGTTCCTTGAAGACGGTCTCCTTCTTACGGATCGCCTCGCTCGGCTTCAGACCGGCGTCGTCGAGAAGTTTGCGGAGCCCGTCCCGGGAGGGCGGCGTCTCGAGGTACTTCACGACGGTCGGTTC
>NZ_UAUI01000020.1 GCF_900455735.1 Rhodococcus wratislaviensis
CCTCTGGATGGCGGTGTCCGGCCTCGTCGTCATGCACTGGTGGTGCCCAAGGCGCCTCAGAATTTGGATTCTCCGTGCATTCGGAGCGGAAATCGGCAATGATGTCCTAATCCGTCACCGAGTCCGAATCCACTGGCCATGGAAGTTGTCTGTGGGTAACTCGTCCTGGATCGGTGAGGGTGCCTGGATTCTCAACCTTGAGTCCGTAAGCATCGGAAACGATGTTTGTATTTCACAGGATGCACTCATCTGTACCGGAAGTCACGATTTTAATTCGTCAACGTTCGAATTCGATAACGGGAGAATATTTATCGAGGACGGGGTATGGATCGCAGCACGCGCCACCATCTTGCGTGGCGTGCGAATTGGCGAAAATTCGCTAATCGGGGCAACCGCACTCGTGGCCTCAGATACCCCCGCATATTCTAGGGTCCTTGGCCCACATTCCGTCTCAAAGAAGCGATCAGAAGGGCATGAATAGAGATGGTGGGGACACCGACGGCTATTCGAAAAATTCCCCTAAATTACAAAATCATCTTCAAGAAATTGCGAGAACGTCAGGCGCCACTCAGCATGCAGAGGTTTCGACGCGCGTCGAAACTGGAACTCGAACCTTCAATAACCCACGGGAACAAACTGAAAATATGATGGACTTGACTGTTCGTATAATCGTACCAACGACGGGTGAGCGGCGTTCGCTGCGAGATGTCATTGAGGTGGTACTCGAATCAGTCGATCCCTCTTGCACCGTGACGATCGCGGCGAGTGGTCAAGACGTCCGCGATCGCGTGGTGAATCTACTTTCAACCCCCACGACCAACTGCCCGGGTGATGAATGGCCGGAAATACTCGATGTGCCTAGCGGATATGCCTCGGCACGGAACGCCATGCCGCAAACTTTAGCCCACATAGAAACAGGGGGAGGCTATCTTTTTGTCGACGATGATTTGAATCTAGACTCTAGTGATATTCGAATGGCGCTGGGAGAAATCTCGAAGATGCCGAACTCTATCCTGGCAATGGACATTCCGCTTAGGTACTCGGTCGATACGCGATCAACTAGGTATCTTGCTTCGCGCCTTAAAGTCAAGGGGCCGAAAGGAGTGCAAGCGACTGAACTGCCGGCCAAATTCCTCTACCTCCCGGTTTCAGTATTTCGGTCCGGCTTCCAATTTCCAATTGCACTGGATGAAACTGGAGGAGAAGATACCATTCTCACCCGACAGCTGCGAGATAACGGGTATTCGTTGGCTCTGATTAAATCGTACAGGTCGTACGAGGAGTGGCCGCCTGAGCGTTGTGATGATCGTTCATTGCTGTACAGAAATCTCATCAACAGCACGATACTCGGTGTGGATCGTCGCAGAGCGAAAAATAGCAGCATTCACCTGGGGAGGGTCATACCAGGATCCGAGGCGTTCGTCGGACTTATTCTGGCAATTGTGCTCGCGTCTTCGCGGATCTCGATGACTCTGGCGTTCACGCTGACCCGGATTCTTGGGCAGGCGCTGGGACTCTGTGGAATAATTCCTGTTCGCAACAAAAATCGTCGTCGGTTGGCGAACTTGATCTTCCGCGACAGAAATAGTGCGATGGACACGCCCGATGATTCCGTCGAGCGGGGAGGCCGCCATCATGGAAGGGCTTGAATTACGTCACGCTACCTCGAGGTTGGGTGACACGGGAATCAAAGGCGACAACGAGTATCGGTCGCAGCCAAATGAGCGCCAGACACTGCTATATGGAACTATCGGTCTTGGGTTAATCTTCTGCTCAATATTTCTCCCGCCCGTATCGTCCTCGCTAAGTTTGGGTGTACCAAGTATCATTTGGCAGGCGCTTCGTGCTGGGGCAATGGTGATGTGGTTGGTTTGCCTGCTGCGTTCAGTGATACGTCGGGAAACGATACCGACGACGAGGTTCTTCACAACACTGATCATCGTAGGTATCAGCGCACCCTTAGCCACACTCAGCCTCCTTGAAGACAATGCGAGCTATCAGGTCGTCGCGATTTCGCTACTCGCTGCAGGGGTTGGCGTGACGCTTGGGCCACCCGTCTATAGTAGCGTTCTGTTGTGGTTTCGGGGATACTGCCTGCTAGTTGTGGCCGGAATTTTGGGTTTTGGCGCGGTGGGATACACCTGGAGACGGAGCGATGAACGGGAAGTCATAATCGCCTCGGCTCTCAATCAGCGGTTGCAAGGCTTTCTGGCACATCCAAACTTGGCGGGCCAACTACTTGTTATTGGCATATTCCTGGAAATCATCATTCTAAGAAGAAGTTCGAGTGATGCAAACCGAAGAACCCTTCCCGTTGTGCTGAGTGTAGCCATAATAAGTTGTGAGTTGCTACTGCTGCTGATGACTAACTCACGAACATCGGCGGTGGCGCTAGCAGTGGGGCTCTTGGCATTCGCTTTGCCTGGGTCACTGCGGAAATGGACCGCAATCATCGCGCTCGCTGTTTCGTTGGGGCCGGCGCTAGTAGTACTAGCACGTGGCTTAGGATTTGCCGATGACTATCGCTTTCCTCCGGGTCTCTTTACAGGCAGAGGGTTGATCTGGACTGTCTCTGAGGACGCATTAGTTGATAATTTCGTGCTCGGAGTTGGCCCAACCCAATCAATTAAGACTTCCGAGCAGTCATACACGCTATTCTCAGTCGTGGATGCGCCTCACGCCCATAACTTCTTCCTTGAGTCTTGGCTGGTCACTGGACTCGTTGGCGTACTTGCCGCGGTTGTTGCGGTTGGTTACCTCCTTTTGGCCCAGCCGCTGTCGAGGGACTCCGCCTTACTCGTTGTGCCGGTCCTGGTCTTCTCGCTCACGGAGGTACCATTGATCGCCGTTAGTGGTAGCGCCGGGGCAATCATTTCAGTGGCGTTCTTTGCCGCCCTGACAAAGCGAAGTTCAGGGGATTCGGAATGACTGTAACTGTGGAAATGCGCGGTGGTCGCGCCAATCAGATGTTTGGTCTGGCCGCCGGGATACTTGTGTCGAAGGAGTTTGGCTCGGAGCTGATTCTTGATCATCGGCTTATATCTCGGCATGGCCCGAAGGGATTCCAGATATCTGATATCACAAATGGATTCAAGACAGTTCATTTGAATGATCTTGAAATGCGAATGTGGCGTAAATTTCGAAGGCTTCAGCCAGCGGTAGAGGTTCGGGTAGCCTCCCGGATCATGGAGGCTCGTTCTTCGCGGGGAACGGTCACTCTTCCGGAGGAACGGTGGGAGGACAGGCGGTCGTATTATTCTAACCCAGTGTTGTTAAGAGGCTACTTCCAGAATGCGGCCCCGGATATTGCAGCTGATATGGATCTTATCTCCTCTATTAAGTCATCAATAGAGGAAATTCCCGAGGTAGCTCAGATAGGAGAAGTCGTACGGAATCTCGGAATTGACCGTTACATTGCCGTTCATGTCAGGCGAGGGGACTACGTGAAGGTTCCACGAAACCTTGAGCGCCTGGGCGTGTGCAGTGCGGATTACTATATCTCCGCGGTCGATGCGCTCGCCGTGAGTCTTCCGGTTCTGATTGTTAGTGATGACCATGCATGGTGTGAGGAAAATCTGGTAAATCGGATCCCCAACTCGCGTGTTTTTAATGGGGGATCTGCGTGGTCAGATATGTCAGTCATCAGCGGCGCTTCAGCGGTTGTGCTTTCGAATAGCACATTTTCCTGGTGGGGGGCTGTGCTGGGGCAAAGTAGTGGTGTCATCTTTCCAACTCCGTGGTTTGATGATCCGTCAGCGGGCGGCGATAGCTTGGGCTTAGCAAATTGGATCGGCATTAGCAAGTCAAAGAATGCGCAATAGCGATGGCGCGGCTGGTTTCCAACCGAATGCGCGAGCTTGCGCTCTATTCGGCCGTGCCGCTCGCCGGATTTATTACGGCGCCTTTGCTCGGTCGCGCACTCGGTCCTGATGGACGCGGACAACTAGCGATAGTTCTTGCGATTTCTGCGTTAGCAGTGTCAATTGGGCGTATGGGGCAACCCGAATGTCTAAGTTCAGACTTGCGTGAGGGTGTGGCACATTTTCGCCTAATCCGTGCCCGCATTCTGCTTGGGTCTTCGGTTTTTGCAGCGCTCATCGCGTATTTCTCAATGCGAGTGCTCAACGTTCCAAACATTGTGTCAATAGTGGTCTGTGTATGGATCCCCTTTCTCGCCTTCGGTGAGATCTGGCGAATTGAAAGGGTTTCAGAGAGTGACACAAATCGCGTAGCCGTCGGTTTCTCGGGCGGTGCGGTGAGTCGTGCCCTAGCCATTGCGGGTTTATTCCTAGCCGGGGCCTTGACCACCGTCTCCGGCGCGATAGTTTCGCAATCTAGTGCATTTCTATCCTTTATCGCGCTCCGCCGGAAAGCGAGGAATTCGGGGGCCGTGGCGTATCGCGGCCCTATCTTTCCGAGAATTAAAGAAGCGCTACCCATCGTTCTCTTTATGATTATGACGGCTATGCTATTTCGAATAGACATACTAGCTCTGGGGGTCGGTTCATCTGACGCGCAGGTCGGCCTTTATTCGGCTGCGGTCGGGCTTTCCGAGGCGTCGCTTATAGTGTCAACAATGTTTAAAACAAGAATGCAGGCCGCCTTGTATAGCGTGACAATTCGGAGGACTTTGGCGAGGGAAATTCTCTTCCTCGCGGCTATTTCGGTGTTGTTGCTGGTAGGTGGTATGGCGGCGTCCGATCTATTGATAAAATTGCTGTACGGTGAGCAGTTTTCCGGTTCTGCGCAGATTTTGAAGATTCTATTATTTGCGGCGGTTGGTCAAATGTATATTGATTGTGGGCAGGGGGTGCTTTCCGTTCTTGGTCGGCGGTGGACGATGTTTTGGTCGAGTTTAGTGGGCGCTTTGGTCGCGA
Source organism: Rhodococcus wratislaviensis (assembly GCF_900455735.1). Lineage (GTDB taxonomy): Bacteria > Actinomycetota > Actinomycetes > Mycobacteriales > Mycobacteriaceae > Rhodococcus_F > Rhodococcus_F wratislaviensis. Next base: position 4,878 of record NZ_UAUI01000020.1, read on the forward strand.
TTGGGACGTTAGGACTGTGGGTGCCCGACCATGGTGGCGTCGGCGCCGCGGCGTCCTCGATGGTTGCTTATGCTGTCGTTGCAGGTCTGGTTTGGCTATCGATCGCACGCGACCTTGGTGTGAGACCGAGTTCAAGATCTGTGAAGGGGGGCAGGCATCGCGTCAGAAAGCAAGTCAGAGTATCTTGAATCTCCTGGATGCCCAGAGCTTGTGCGAAGCACGGTCCATTGGCACACTGAATTAGTGGCGGTTCTACTAACTTCAAGCCCCACTATGTGGCTCTGATTTATCGCATTTGGAGTTTCTTGAGGTGCTGAGCGCGCACGGCTTCGTTAGCAAACCGCATTTTGATCTGACGTGCCGGATTTCCTCCGACGATTGCAAAAGGTTCGACGCTCCGTGTCACTACTGCGCCGGCTGCAACTATGGCACAGTCGCCGACGTTGACTCCGCCTAGTATTATTGCCCCAGCACCAATCCAGACATCACGCCCGATTCTAACCGTATCATCAGCTATTTGAGAACGGTCCCCTACCCAGGTTGACAGTGCCATTGGCACGCCTATCTCGTTGCTCGCGTGATCGGCACGGCCAATTATTTGCACTCTTCTGCCCATCAAGCAGTAGTCGCCGATGGATCCATCGACTTCAATTATCGTGCCCTGGCCGACTGCAACTGAGTTGCCGATCGACAGACCATGCATTGACGATATGAGAGCCCCACGCCCCAGTCTGAGATTCGCACCGACTTCGACCTTTCCCCGAACTGACGTGCGTTCTTGGACTTTGCGGTACGAGCGTTCGATCCATCTCGGCAATCTGCCTCTGTTGGGTGGTATGACGTCAGTCATCTAGTGGCCATCCGTTCGATCCAAGCGATTGATCCGTATTTCCTAGCGCTGCGATAAGCCCGTTCGCCATCGCCTCGGCAGAATAAGTGGAGGCGATCTTACTGCTGAGAGGTTGGCGACCCGCGTACGACTTGCTTGCGGCTGCAACGTTGAGCGCACGGGCTAGCGACATTGCGTCATCGGTGTCAAAGTACGTCACTCCGCCGAACCGCGATAGTTCAATTTCAGGGGCGTGCGGCTCGTCTCGTGAGACTAGAATCGGGACGCCGAAGCCGAGACTTTGTGTCAGACTCAGGCCCGCGTATCCTGGAGACACCGAACAAATCGTTGATGCATAGATTTCTTGAAGAGTCGCACGGTCGCCAATGTGGCCAAGGAATTCTATTGAGTTTGTGATTCCAATTTGATCGCTGAGGGCTGCTAGTTCAGGCAACTGAGTTCCTTCTCCAACTATCGTAAGCCGGATTCCAGCGTCGGATAGTCCGCTTTCTGCGAATCCGCGAAGAAGTAAATCGACCTTCTTTGCACTCTCAAGCCTGCCGACGTATAGGATTCGCTCAAGCGGAGACTCAGTGGAGAAGATTTCACATGCCCTATACAGGGAGTTTGGGGCCACCCAGACTGGATGGTTAGGCAGTTCCTGCAGTGCAGGTTGAACAGACCCGTACCCGTATAATACGGTTCCGTTTGATATGCGCCGCATTAGTTTTCTTAGCGGAGCCGTTTTGCTTTGGGTGCCAGCACGTGGGTGGAGGTGCCCCCACAATAAAGTCCTTCGCCCCAAAATCCGGCGTGCGAGGAGTAGTATCCAGGTTGAAAGGCTCCGTGGATTCAGATCCAGGATTGCGTCGGATGCGCGAATTACGTCAAACCAGTGCCCGGTCTGAATTAGAATCCGAGACCAAAGGACAGTATTCTTCACCTCGGTGTAATAACTGGACGTAACTCCAGTCCGGACAGTCTTGTCTATATGTCTCTCGCCCGCGTAGAGTGCGATCGCGCCGTCAGACCTCTCGTGTAACAGAGCGATGCATTCCTCTCTGTAGAAGGGCAGAACCGCGAGATACAGTGCCCTCTTTTTGGGTCCGGTTGGGCATTGTCTTGCTAAGAATGGTCTCAAAAGCGGCACTGGTTATGCCCTTTCACGCAGCGCATGCGTCGGTGTGGCGAGAGTGGTAGATGATTATGATAGCGGACCTCTTGATCCTGTGCCCGTCGAGGCGTCGTCGTAGATGACGTTCATGGCCGAGGCCGCGACTTTCGATTATGCGGACCTGGGAGGATTTCAGCGTGGCCGTACTTCGCCGAGGTGAGGGCTGAGAACGGGTCGAAACCGGCTTGTCGACAGACATCCCGACTGGGCGGCACGCGGTGGCGCGGGGCGGGGCACTGGAAGAGCGTCGAGGTAAGTCAGGCGGCTGTGATTTAGCTCGGGTGTTGAGGCTTGCAGACAAGCATCTAGGAGTGCGAACCAAGGCTGGCGAGTTTTGAGGCGCGTTGGCCCGAGGGTTGATATGTGCGTGTTGTTGCGCGCCCAATCTGGGGACGTTCCCAACTGTGTGCTATTTGGTCGCCGGGACGCTCAGTATGGTGTCACCGGTGAGCGTTCCCGTGCCCTGAAACCTAGATCTCGTCAACGTCGCACAACACCGTATCGGGGGTGTTCTGTTCACCGCCGAACCGCGAGTCCATCATCCCGCCGAGAGACCTGGAGGAATCTGGAGTCGAGAGGGAGATGTTGTTCCGCACGGGATGGAGTGATCGATAACTCCGGTGACAATTGGAATTCCGTCTTGCGTGCCCGAGTGCCAGTATCACCAACGAGTACCTGGCCAGCAACGGACCCCGGCCGCGCCGTGTGCTGACCGACGAGAACACTTCGAAGTGTGCACCAGTTGATCTTGATGGTTTCAGGGATCCCATTGCAGCCTCGACGCGGGTTAGATGCGAATCGTCAGACGATCTATGAACTGGCAAAGATCTCGCGTATGGCTCCATGGTGACGGTCGGCAACTAGAAATGGTTGGGTGTGGGCAGTATTAGTGCTGAGCAGTTCTCCAGCGACTCGGGTCCTCATCGGGGCGGTATCGGTAAGGCTGTTGCCTCAAGGCGGTTTTACCCCGATCTACTCGACCTGTCGAACGTTAAATGCACGGTAGTGGTGGCAGTCCTGCGTTCCGCCCACCATTGTCTCGGGCTCGAATTTCACCTGATGTCCTGGCGTCAGCGAACGAAAGCCCGAGCCGCCGACGTTACTGAAATGCGCCCACGCGCCACCCGGTGTGGCCTCGGAATCGATCACGCCCCATCCCTCGTCGTCGCTCCAGGTGCGCACGATCCCGGTAGCGCGGTCGGCGGGTATGAGTGGGGGCACAGGAGGGGGGTCCGCTTCTGTGAGCTCCCCCGTCGTGCCGTCGGGAAAGGTGAGCCACACGTGAGACGTATATGGGCTGTCCGACGGCGGCGCGACATACCGTTCGCTGCGCGAGGGCCACGCGCGAATGGTATAGAAGTTGCACCCATGCATGGGGCTGTCGAGTTCGTTCCATTCGAACTCCACCTGCTGGCCCTCAAGAAGCGCGGGGAAGCCCTCGACCGCCACGCTGTGAAACAACGCCCAGCATCCACCCGGTGTCTCGTCGGAATCGATGATGCCGTGCATCTCCTGGATGCTCCAGCTACGGACGACGCCGGCAGTTGTCATGCCGCCATTGGTACTTGGCTCGCGTACGAAAGATCCAGTGTGCACAAGCCATTGACTCGAAAGTGTGTTCGAATTAGGATCGAAACATGGGGCTCGGGGGAGATATCCAGGGGGCGTTGTCGGACGAGGTTCTGGCGACCGCGGTCGGTGATGCGTGGCGTCTGGCCGAGGCGGAGTTGCTCGACTCGGTCGTTCGTATCTCGGACGAGATTCAGCGACTCGAGGCGTTGCGCGTCAAGCTCGTCGGTGCCGTCGACTACCGCTGCAAGGTCGATGTGCTGGGGTTTCCGAATGCCAAGATGTGGTTGGCCTCCAAGACATTGCTCGAGGTAGGTGCGGCGGGACGAATCGTGATGTTGGGCCGAGGTTTGCGTCTCCAACCCGAGATAGCGGAAGAGTACTTCGACACCAACATTTCGGCGGAGCACGCAGCGCTGATCATGAAGTTCTGCGAACGGCCACCCAAGGGAATGCCGCTCGAAGCGATGGACGACTGCCGAAATGCGTTGCTGTTCGCCGCAACCGGTCCCACCGCCAACAGCGACGCCGTGCGCGCCGTCATCGCCAGACTGGAGCGCACCTTCGAATCCGACGACCCGTCGCCCAGCGAAGACACCGAACTCAACGAGTTCCATGCCTCCAAGACACTCAACGGACGCGTCGCCGTCAAAGGCGACTTGGACGCCGTGACCGGCGAAATGCTGCTCTCGGCGCTCTCCGGACTGTCCAAGCCGCGACCCGCGGAGGACGGAACCAAGGACAGCCGCACTCCCGGACAGCGACGGGCCGACGGGTTCACCGAACTCCTTCGCCGCTACCTCAACTCCGGGATCGCCGGCGAAGAAGGCGGAGAACGACCACACGTCTCCCTCCACGTCAGCCTTCGCGATCTAACCGACCACACCGAGTGCAGTGCACGCGCACAGCAGGGTGCTGCCGCTTCGTCCGACGACTCGCTCTTCGCCGTCGACGGAGTCGCATGGACCGAGTGGATGGGGCCACTGAGCCTCAAGGCAGCCCGGCTCCTCAGCTGCGACTCGATCTACACGCCGATCGTGCTCGACGACAAGGGCGCACCACTCGACCTCGGCATCGCCACCCGAACCGTCACCAAGCGGCAGCGAAAAGCGCTGGTGGCGAGAGATCGAGGATGCGCATTCCCCGGATGCGGTGCACCGCCCTCATGGTGCGAAGGTCACCACATCATCCACTGGTCCGCAGGTGGGCCATCCGACATGGGCAACCTGGTACTGCTCTGCGGATTCCACCACCGACTGCTCCACCACAGCGACTGGGAAATAGAAATGGGAGCCGACCGGCACCCCACATTCATCCCACCACGACAAGTCGACTGGGAGCGAAAGCCGATACCGGCGCACAACCAGGCCCGACCCCGGGCATCCTGACCCGGCACAAGCGCACCACGCCGACTCGGCAACAGGACAATTCCTGTTGCGGAGCCGGCATGTCGTCGTGCCCGGAGTCCGGGCCAACCGTCAGACAACCGTGGTCCCCATCGACACCGCAAACCCATTGCGATCAGCGACATCGGCTTCATGCACACACGGGAGATGTGCTCTCCACCATCCGTGCCGAGACGAACAAACCGATCCGTGATCTGAAGATCCGACAATCCAGCCGCAACCATCGCCTCACCTCCCGCTCACGGCTCGTCAGGGGAGTGGATGAGCTGCCTCTTCCAGAGCAGGAGCGACATGTGGTCGCACCGGGCCGGCAGGGCTTCGGCCGCGGCAGCGCACTCGATCGAACGCCGCTCGTCTCCAACACATGTGCAACGATCGCCGCCCGGCGTATGCGTCGGCGGCGCCGGGCAGGGCACCGATTCTCTCGAACTCGGCTGCTGCCGATGCCACATCGCGCCCGTTGCCCGGCTGCGGCAAGCCCGGACGCAATCTCGACAAAATGGCCGTCGCAGATACCGGCCGACTCGGCGAGACGAGTTACTATAGTCATGTAACCGATCCGGGTCGCAACTCGTGATGCGGCCGGGACTGCGCGACTGCAGCTTCAGCGTCACCTGCTGGGAGTTCCACTACGGCGACCGCACGGTGGGGTTCGTCACGGTATTCTCGCCAGAGCGACACTGAGTTCTCGATACTCGAGATGACGGCAAGCTGAAAGCAGACCTACTCCACCTTCCGAATATCCCGTGCCCGGTAGCGGTAGCCGTCCTGCGTCCCGCCGACCACAGTCTCCGGCTCGAACGTCACCTCGTGTCCTGGCGTCAGCGAACGAAAGCCCGAACCGGTGAGGTTGCTGCAATGCGTCCACGCGCCACCGGGGGTTGCATCGGAATCGATCACGCCCCAGCCCTCTTCGTTGCTCCAGGTGCGGACGACTCCGGTGGTTCGGTCGGCGTGAACCGTCGTCCCCATCGCCTGCGCAAGACCCTTTCGATCGGTGACATCGAGCTTCATGAACGCACGGTAGAGGTGACCCTCCACCGTCCGCACCGACAGGAACAACCGATCGGCGATCTGCCGGCTCGACAATCCCGCTGCAACCATCGACCCCACCTCCCGTTCACGACTGGTGAGGGGGAGTGGGTGGGCTGCCTCCACCAGCGCGGGGGACGACATGTGGTCGCATCGGGCCGACAGGGCTTCGGCCGCGGCAGCGCACTCGATCGAACGCCGCTTGTCTCCGGCATGCGTAAACGCGATCGCCGCTCGAGCGTAGGCATCGGCGGCATCCGGCAAGGCACCGATTCGCTCGAACTCGGCTGCCGCCGAGGCCACACCGCATCCGTTCCCTGCCGCGACTGCCGCCGCATGCCGGGCAACGATGTCGACGAGTTGGCCGTCGCAGATCTCGGCCAACTCGGCGAGCCGCGTGGCGGCGGTCGTGTCACCGAACCGGGTGGCAAGGTGAAGCGCGGCCGCCTCGATGCCGAATTGTCCTGATGTGCAAGCGCACTCTGCCGCCGACCGGGATAGATCGATGGCCCGCGAGGTTTCACCTCGTGCTGCGGCGAACCACGCCTGCGACATCATGAGTTGTGGCCCGAACACGGCAACGTGCCGGCCGTTCCGCGCCTGTGCTGCGGTGATGATCCCGTCCGCCTCGTGAATGCGGCCGATTTCCGAGTAAGCCTGACCGAGCGCGATGTAGGCGGGAAAACTCCACGAGATCGCATCGGCCGTATCGCCGACGTTGAGGGCGGCGATCGCCTGCTCGAGTCGACCCGCGGCGTCGGTGAACCGGCCGCGGGCAAGTTCCACCGTCCCCACCAGGATGTTCGCAAGCCCCCACGCAACGTATCGGCCGCTCGACGCCAAGGAGAGGTATTCCTCGGCCCGGCGCTGGGCCGCGGCGAACTGTCCGGTCAGCGTCAACGCCAGGATTTCACCGTGTGCGGCCGGGAACCGCAGCAGTCCGTCGATCTGATCGGCCACCGCAGCACTGCGCGCCGCCAATTCCGGCACACTGCCACCACGTCCCATCAGTGCCAGGGACAGCCCACCACCGAAGAACGCCCACTCGACCGCCCACGGCAGCACTCGGTCGGCGGCCAGAATCGCCGTCGCCGCCGCTGCCGCCTCTTCGGGCCGATTCTCGAACACCGCGCACACCGAGCCGATTCCCTCGATGATCGGCACGAGACTGGGGTGCGTGACCTTCTCGCGGAGTACCGCGAGGACTTCGTCGGCCTTCTCCGACTCGCCGCTCGCCCAGAACAGGTTGGCGATCCGCGACGTACCCCAGCGCACCAGCTGCACCTGGTCCAGGCTGTCGGGCGAAAAGGACAGCAGCAACGATTCCGCCTCGGTGGCGTGCCCCTGCCACAACAGCGCCCGTGCCAGGAGGTCGGCTGCCTCGAAGCCGCCGGTCTGGTCGAGTGCCGCGCGGGCAAGCCTTTCCCCCAGTGGCACATTCGCCAGACCGATTGCGTCCTCGGCAGCGTTGACGAGCAGATCGGGTTCGACGGACCGGTCGCTGTCGAGGGCCAGCTCGGCCAGGCGGATCCGGTTCGAGGATCCGACCACGGCGCGGCTGCTCAGGGCCTCCACGAGCTGTCCCCGGAGTCTCCGGCCTGCTGCGCGCCCCACCCGTCGTCGGATCACCTCACCGAACAGTGGATGCGTGTAGCGGACGTCGAGCCGGTGTCCGTCCTCGACGATTCTGACGAGGCCGCGTCGCTCGGCTTCCTCCACCGCATCCTCACCTGCCAACTGACCGAGGATGTCGAGATCGAGCGGTTCGCAGAACGTGAGAAGCTGCAGCGCCTGCAGCACGTCGTGGGGAATCTGATCGATCCGGTGCTCCAGTAGGGACGCGAGTTCGGATGTGATGGCGGCACGGCCCCGCAACTGCCAGACACCACCCGAGCGTCGCAGCGTCCCCGCTTCGAGGGCGCCCTCGACCAGATGCCGGACGAACAACGCGTTCCCGCCGGACGCCTCCCAGATCGTGTCCGCGCTCAGCCCCTCGAGGGGGCCGTCCAGCACGGACTCGATCAACTCGATGCTCTGGTCCCGGCTGAACGGCGACAGTTCGAGCCGCAGGAGGTGACCGTCCTTCCACAACGACGTGATCGCGTCGGGCACGGTCTCGCCGTTGCGAACGGTGGCGACGATGTGCACCGCCCTGTCGAGGGCAAGCTGATGAAGGAACGTCGCCGACAGCTGATCGAGGAGGTGCGCGTCGTCCACGCCGACCACCACGTCGCGACTGTGGCCGTCGTCGAGGAGCGCCTGCCGCGCCGCGGACAGAAACGCGACAGGATCCCGGGAGGTGGACGCCCCGACCAGATGGGCGAACACGCCCAGCGGGATGCTTCGCGCCGATTCGGTGCCCGCCACCCATTTCACCTCACGCGGCAACGACTCGGTGGCGAACCGCGCGAGGGTGGTCTTGCCGACGCCGGGATCGCCCGTGAGGACGACACCGCATCCCCCGGACCGAGTCGTGAGCGACGCGGTGATCGCGTCGAACTCGACTTGCCGCTGAATCAGAGGCCACGTCGGACCCATGCACTGATTCTAGATTCTCGCGGCACCGGTGACAGCATCGAGACGAGTATTGGGCGCGAGTTATCCAGCGAAGCAGTGCAATACAACCTTGGAGTCGCTTTAGGCCGCAATTCTCCTGAGGCGTCGATGGATTGAGTAGCGCGACACGGGCGCGAGTTCGGTTTCGCGATCGACCGAAGGTGCGTCTGGCGCGATCGGGTAGGACGCTACTCGCGAGATTAGCCGACATCCCGGCCACGCTGAATGGGTATCGCGGAAAGTTATTGCGTCGAACTACAGGAGAATGTCATGACCGCGCGGCCGGAGCCCTTCTTCAGTTGGACGGCGCGCCGGATCGAACTCGATCGGCTCCGCGAATCCGAGTCCGCCGTTCTGGTGTTGGACGAACTCGTGCCGCTCGGAACCGGCACGGCGCGACTGATCGGCATGCGCGACGACGACGCCGATGTCGACTACCTCGCACTGATCGTCGGTGATGTTGCCAACGGACACGACATCGCGGTCCGCGGCGTCGACGAGGAGGCACTCCTCATCGAGGGCAGTCGATCCGAGACCCTTCCGGAAATCCTGATCGGGTTGCGGGCCACACCGAGCATCTGCGGCTGCTCCAGTGAGCGGCATATCGACAATCAGTTGTGCGTCGACGGTCCCGTCCGGACGATGATCGCCGCGGTCGGCGTGAGGTCCGTCGTCGTCGACTGGTATCACGCCACGTCCGCGGTCGCGTGAGCCGAACTACTCGGCCCTCCAATTCGGTCTGAGAGAAATTCGGGTAGCGCGCCACTCGCGGAAGTCGGGACCACGTGCCGGACCGTGGAGAACGTCCGACGAGCGCCACCCCGGCGCAGCACTTCACTCGAAACTCACTCATCGCAGCCAAGGACTACATCGTGATATCACACGGAAATTCATACGGCGACAACGACGGCGACAACACCCTTGCCGCCCCCTCCGAGCCCGAAGTCACCGGCAGCCACGTCGTCGTGTTCGCCGAAGGCGGCAACCGAACGGATGCTGCGCAGACACTCCGCACCGTTGCAGGGCTGTCCGACGTGGCACGCAGCACCGAATTCGAATCCAGCGCAATGGACCTGTCGGCGACTGAGGCATCCGACGCCGTCGTGTTCGACGAACTGGGAATTGCGGTGGTCACCGCCGATCCCGACCAACTGGCGGCGCTGCAGGCGGCCGCTGCCACCGACAGCCGGGTGCTCTCCATCGAGCCCGAGCTGATGCACTACGCACTCTCGGTCGGCACAGATCCTCGTGTACAGGCCGAAGCGGCGAGCCTCGGCGACACTTCGGACCTCACGTGGGGGCTGCAAGCCACGAACGTCGCCGCGTCGGCGTGCAGTGGCTTCGGCGTCAAAGTTGCCGTCCTCGACACCGGCCTCGATCTGACGCACCCGGATTTCGAAGGCCGCGCCATCACCGCCCAGTCGTTCGTGCCGGGTGCCGGACCTCAGGACGGGCACAGTCACGGCACGCACTGCGTCGGAACCGCGTGCGGGCCCAGGTCACCGAGCGGCACCCGCCGATACGGAGTCGCCCACAAGGCGGACATCTTCGTCGGGAAGGTGCTGTCCGATCAGGGACGCGGAGCCGACCGCAGCATCCTTGCCGGAATCGAATGGGCAATCGTCAACGGCTGCCAGGTCATCTCGATGTCTCTCGGAGCGAACGTGGAGGCGGTATCCGTTGCGTACGAGACTGTGGGCAGCCGGGCACTGGCATCGGGGTCACTGATCGTTGCGGCAGCCGGCAACAACGCGAACCGCGCGGCAGGGAACATGGGGTTCGTGGGTCCACCCGCGAACAGCCCGTCGATCATGGCTGTCGCAGCGCTCGACTCGACGCTCGGGCTGGCCAACTTCTCGGCCCGCAGCAACCCCGTCATCGGCGGTCAGATCGATGTGGCGGGGCCCGGGGTCGGCGTGTTCTCGACCGTTCCCCTGCCGACGCGGTACGGCTCGAAGAGCGGGACGAGCATGGCGGCCCCACACGTTGCGGGCATCGCCGCGCTGTGGTGTGAGGCAACCGGACGCATGGGCACCGACCTGTGGGCCGTCCTGACGCAGCAAGCCCGGAGGCTCCTGCTGCCGTCCCTCGATGTCGGGTCAGGATTGATCCAGGCACCGGCATGATCGGGATCACCGTCACCGTCGACGCCGACCACCTCGACAACATCGAAGCGGTCGGCGCGGCGCTGCGGCTCCGCGGAATGCGGGTCGATCAGGTGCTCGGCGCGATCGGAATCATCTCCGGCGCCGTCGGAGAAGAGGAATGCGCCGTCCTCGAGTCCGTGCCCGGAGTGCAGTCCGTCGAAACGGAGAACATCGTCCAGATACCGCCGCCCGACGAGAACCCGCAGTAGCGGCGGTACCCGAACGGATCAGCTACCGCAGTTCGGCACGTCGACCGTGACGTTCGGCGAATCGACCAACGGCTGCACCGGAACCCGGGCCCCACCCGGAGCGGTGGGCTCGGTGAGCTCGAACTTCACTTCGGTGGTCTTGCCCCGGGGGATCATGGCTCGCACGTTGAAGACGGGATGACCGAGTTCGGTACCGGTGAAGACGAACTGCTGAGCGCCGTTGACGGTCACCTTGCTAAGCGTTGCCCCTCGGGTGGCGAGCAAGGACAGGTCGACGGCGTTCGTGCCCTTCGGCGTGTTGCCGACGTTCTCGAACAGCCCTGCAACGTAGTCGGGAAACTCGCCCGCAGGTGTGTTGTTGGTCAGGCGCACCGTGACGGTCGACGAGCGGGTGTCGTCGGCACAACTGTCCGCCACGTACTCGATCTCACGCGACAGGTAGTAGTCGAGCTTGTTTCCGCCCTGGTTGTTCACCACGACCCCCGCATACGGCGCCGCATCGTCCGGAACCACATTGCCGACCTTTGTGCCCGAAAGCACCTGCTGGATAGCGGGGTCCGCACTCCACACCGCGATGCGTCCCTCGCCGGCGGCCTTGCCCAAAGCGTCGAGCAGGGCCTGCGGGGACGAGAGCTTGCCGGTCATCTTGTCGACCACTCGCGCGGCGACAGTCTGCAAGTACTGCTTACGGGCGTTGTTGTCGTCGGCGAACCGAACGTACGCAGTCGATTCGGTGAGCTCGACGACGTTGTCCTTGGTGATCACCTCGCCGTCCGGCATCGTGACCGGGCCGATGGCGCCGAGAACATAGCTGAGGGCGACGGGATCGGTCGCGACGGCTCCATCCACCTGTTCGCCGGACTCCTGCGCCCACAGCGACTTCCAGATCTGCGCGGCATACGGGAAGTGGGAGCTGAGATTGCTGTTCCGGAAGTCGGTGGTGGGCCGGCTCGCGCCGTAGCGAGCCTCGAACTCGGGACCGAGATCGAGGGGTTGCTTGTCCATCGACAGCTCCGAATTCGAGGCGAGCGTATCGACCTTGGCCGATCCGTCGTTGGCGCGAACGATGCCGAATCCACCCAGCAGCCCACCGGTTCCACGAGCTTCGGCGTTCGTCTGGAAGCCGAGGAAATAGTTCCGCGGGCCATCCCCGCCGAGCATCGCCGGCACCACCTTCGCGGCGATTGCGGTGTTGCTCAGCAGATTCGACAGCTCGGTCGTCTGATCCTGCAGCGCGGTGCGCGCCTCGTTCACCACACCGAGGTAGGCGGCCTCGTCGATGGTTCGTGCCTGATCCGACAATGACTGCGCGGCAATGGATGTCTGCTCGAGGACCGGGGCGGCATCGCGCAGCGACTGCACGTTGACGCGGCCGCCGCTTTCGATCAGCTGATCCGGGGCAAGTGTGCTTCCGGCGTCTACCGCCGGAGTCAGGACGTCATGTGTGAGCCCCCGCACTACCTCGGAAATCTGCTGAGAAGTTGCTAGCGGGCTACCGAGAACCGGGACAGCGGCGGAGACGCTCCACGGGATCGAGTGCGTGTTCTCGTAGGCCCGGGATGCGTACTTGTCGGCGTCGGCCGCTGACCGCTGGGCGTCCTCGGTGTTGCCGTCGAGCAGGGCGTCCTTGGCGAGCTGCGCGTGACCGCGTGCCTCCTCGAGGTTCGCCTGCGCCTCGCGGGCGGTGTAGCCCAACCAAGCGCCGAAGGCGACGACGACCACGACGGCCACCGAGCCACCGATGATCACGCGGCGCCGCAAGCGATGCGCCCGTACCTGGGGTTGGTGTGTCCGGCGTTTACGGACACGTCGAATCGGGGTGTCGCCTGCCGCCTGAGCTCCGTCGTCCGAGCCGCGATTGTCCGGGCCTGACGTGCCGAAACCCGACGGGCCCGTGACGTTGTCGTCCATTGCTGCTCGGCTCCTGTCTGAGGGTGTGGAGAGATTATCGTGACGTATCGCTCACCGCCGCCCCTCGTGTGGAGGGCGGATGATTTGCCCAGTATTGTCTAGCCCACGTAACGAACCACGAGGCGCCCACGATGTAAGTCCCGTCGAGGCGCTGCCTCATAACTTTCGAGGTACGGCTGAGTGGCGGGACAAATGTGTGTCAAGGCCCTGTGAGGGCGCGGTGGGGGAAATGACTTCCTTTCCGCTTTCGCGTGCGCAACAAGCGCTGTGGTTCGCTCAGCAACTCGACCCGGCCGTGCCCTTCAATATCGCCCAATTCGTCGAGGTACGCGGACGGATCGACTACGACCTTCTCGTGTCGGCCACCGACCGCGGTTGTCGCGAGTTGGAGTCCGCTGTGGTCCGCCTGGTCGATGTGGCCGGTGAGCCCCATCAGGTGGTCGATCAGAGCATCCAGGATGCGCTCGTCTACCGGGATATGCGGGATCATGCGGATCCAGTCGCGGAGGCGCATCGCTGGATGACGGACGAATACAGCCGGCCACTCGACCTGATGACCGACCGGTTGATCGCCGCCACCCTGCTGCACCTCGGCGACGACCACTACTACTGGTTCTCCCGCACGCACCACCTGGTGATGGATGCATATGGCGCCATGGTGCTGATGAATCGTGTGGCGGACCTTTACACCCATTTCGTCAGCGGAACCGAGGCGCCGCAATCCAAGGCAATGAGTCTGCGCGCGATGTACGACGCGGAGAGCGAGTACCGAACCACCGACCGATACGTCCGCGATCGCGAGTACTGGGCGGCGCGAACCGCTGAACTGCCCGAACCGGTCCGGTTGACGGATCGGCATGCCCGGCCGACGTCTCCACCGCGCGTCGCCAGCCGTGTCATGGAGGCCGCCGTCGCGAGCCGGATCGAAGAACTGGCGCGCGCGTGGAACTCGTCCGAAGTTCCCGTCATCGTTGCCGCTTTCGCCGCGTATCTGGGACGCATGGCCGGTGCCACGGACGTAGTACTGAGCCTCCCTGTTTCGGCTCGAACCACGGCGTCCGCGCGCCATTCGGCCGGAATGATGGCGAACGTCGTTCCCCTCCGGGTCCGTCTCGATCCCGGCGGAAGCGTGGAAGGTCTGGTCCGGAAGGTTCAACTCGAACTGACGGGGGCATTGCGTCGGCAGCGGTACCGCCACGAGGACATGTGGGAAGGCCGCGCACAACCGTCCCGCCGCGGGTTCGGCCCGACCGTCAACGTGATGAACTTCCACCGCGAGATCGTGCTCGGCGAACTCGTGGGCGAGTTCAATGTGCTGACGACGGGAATTGCCGACGACTTGTCGCTCAACCTGTACCCGTCGGTAGACGGTCGCACCGTGCGCGTCGACTTCGAAGCCAACCCCGGCCGCTACGAAGCCGAGGAACTCGAGCGGCTGCTGTCGCGGTTCGTCGACTTTCTGGCCTCCTTCGCGGCGGTCGAGAGTCACGCCTTGGTGGGTGCAATCGACGTGCTCACCGCCGAGGAACTGGCCGACGCCCTGACGAGCGTTCCCAGCCGCGAGCCCGACGCGGCATGGTTGCACGAGTTGTTCCTGCGGCACGCCGTCGAACGCCCGGCCGCGGTGGCGGTCACGTTCGGAGACCAGTCGTTGACGTACGCGGAATTGGAGGCACGTTCCGCCGCGGTCGCCGCGTCGCTGACCGAGTCGGGAATCGTCGCCGGCGACATCGTGGCCGTCACGCTGCCGCAGTCGCCGGATCTGATCGCCGCGATCCTCGGGGTGATGCGGGCCGGCGGCGTCTACCTGCCCGTCGACCCGCAGTACCCGGCGGAGCGCATTCAGTACCTGCTGGACGATGCGAGGCCGGTGGCGGTGATCGCGGATGCGGCTGCGCCCCCCGTGAGTACTTCTTACCCACGGGCGGTTAATAAGTACTCACGAGCACGAAGTGCATATGTGATCTACACGTCCGGATCGACCGGCCGGCCGAAGGGCGTGCTGGTGACGCACGCCAATGTGCTGTCGTTGCTGGCGAATACGCGCGACGAGTTCGGGTTCGGGCACGACGACGTGTGGACGATGTTCCACTCACCGTCCTTCGACTTCTCCGTGTGGGAGATGTGGGGCGCGCTCACCGCCGGTGGCCGGCTGGTTCTCGTCGACCACTTCCTGGCCCGTTCACCCCGTGAATTCCAGGACTTGCTGGTCCGCGAGGGCGTCACCGTCCTCAATCAGACGCCGTCCGCGTTCGGTCAGCTGGCAGAGGTCGACGATCAGGCGGATCTGGCCGTGCGACTGCTGATCTTCGGCGGCGAAGCGCTCGATCCGACACCCGTGTGGCCGTGGCTCGAACGGCACCCCGGAGTGCGTGCCATCAACATGTACGGCATCACCGAAACGACCGTGCACGTCACCGGCACCGAACTCGACCCCGCGACCCGCGACGCGTCAACGACCATCGGACGCGCGTTACCGGGTGTGCTGACCTACGTGCTCGATTCGGCGTTGCGACCGGTGCCGCCGGGCGGTGTGGGGGAGCTGTATGTGGCCGGGGCGCAGGTGTCGTCCGGATATCTGCACCGCCGCGGGCTGACAGCGGAACGGTTCGTCGCGAACCCGTTCGTCGAGGGCACGGTGATGTACCGATCCGGTGATCTCGTCCGGTACCGCGGCGGCGGCCGTCTGGACTATGTGGGACGCGCCGACGCTCAGGTCGAGTTGCGCGGATACCGGATCGAACCCGGCGAGATCGAGGCCGCACTCCTGCGGCATCCCGACGTCGAACGAGCGGTGGTGCTCCTCCGCGACACGGCCGCCGGCCGGCAGCTCGTCGCATACGTGGTGGCTGACGCCGATCAGCCCAGCCTCACCCAGCATCTGCGGACGGTCCTGCCCGACCACATGGTGCCCGGTGCTCTGGTGCATGTTCCGGCCATTCCGTTGACCGTCAACGGAAAGGTCGACCGCGACGCACTCCCGGATCCGGGCGTCCTGCTCGAGGACGGGCAGGGCACCCACACCCCCATCGAGGACGTCGTGGCCGACGTGTTCGCCGAAGTGCTCGGCAACGCCGAGGTGGGGACGCGGCACAACTTCTTCGACCTGGGCGGCAACTCGCTGCTCGCCACCCGGGTGTCCGCGCGGGTGAGCGCTGTCTTCGACATCGATGTGACGGTGAAGGACGTGTTCGAGGCGCCCACCGTGGCCGAGTTGGCGTCCCGGATCGAGGAGCGTTCCGGTGGCGGGCGTCGACGTCCCCCGCTCCGGCCCGCGTCGAGCGACGGTCGCATTCCGCTTTCGCCGGCGCAGCAGCGGATGTGGTTCGTCAACCAATTCGACACCGGGGCATCGGGATACAACCTCCCGCTCGTCGTGCGCCTCGACGGGGATCTGGATGTGCACGCCCTGGCCTCCGCTGCCCGCGACCTGATCGAACGGCACCACACCCTGCGCACCGTCTACCCGTCCGATGCCGACGGTGTGCACCAGGTCGTGCTCGACGCGGGTGACGTCCCGCTGGACCTGACCCCGATCGCGCTGCCCGAGGACGCCGTCGATGCACACCTGCGGGCGTTCGTCGACAGCGGATTCGACGTGTCCGTCGACGCGCCCATCCGGTCGCGGCTGTATCGCGTCGGGCCGGAATCGCACGTGCTCGCGCTCGTGGTGCATCACATCGCCGCCGACGCGTGGTCGTTGACCCCGCTGATCCGCGACACGATGACGGCGTACCAGGCGCGGCTCGACGGCGGCGGCCCCGAATGGCTTCCACTGCCGGTGCAGTACAGCGACTACAGCGTGTGGCAACGGGCCGTCCTCGACGACGCATCCGCCGACGCCCTCCAGCAGTATTGGCTCGACACCCTCGCGGACCTACCCGAGCAGGTCACCCTGCCCGCCGACCGTCCGCGCGCAGCCGCGGCGTCCGGTCACGCCGGTACGGTCGGCATCGAACTCGACGAACAGCTGCACGACGCGCTGAACATGCTGGCCCGCAATGGTCGGGCCACCACGTTCATGGTGCTGCACGCCGCGCTGGCGGCCCTCCTCTCGCGGTACAGCGGCAGTCGTGACGTACCGATCGGCACGGCAGTCGCCGGTCGCACCGATCCGCAACTCGACGACATGGTCGGGATGTTCGCCGGCACCCTCGTGCTGCGCACCGCCGTGGACCCGACGGCGACCTTCGCGGAGCTGCTCGCCCACGTCCACGAACGGGACATCGCCGCCTACACGCACGCCGACATGCCGTTCGAGACTCTGGTCGAGCTGCTGAACCCGGCGCGGTCGACGTCCCACCACCCGCTGTTCCAGGTCGCGCTGTCGATGCAGCGGAGCCGAATCGGTCAGGTCACGCTGCCCGGGCTCACGGTCACACCTGTCGGTGACGTGGTGGACCGGGCGAACTTCGATCTGCAACTGACGGTCACCGAATCCGGGCCCGGCGGGCGTATGCACCTCGACTTTGGTTACGACGCAGACCTGTACGAGCAGTCGACGATCGAACACTTCGCGTCGCGGCTGGTGCGGTTCCTCGATGCCGTCAGCGCAGACCCTCAACTTCCGGTGGGCGACATCGACCTGTTCGATGCCGCGGAGCGCGCCGCACTGGTGCCTGCCGTCGGTCCCGCTGCCCCCGCGCCGTCGACGCTGCGCGAGATCCTGACCCGCGGCGCCGCCGTCGCGCCGGACGCGGTCGCGGTTTCCAGTGGGGGCGCCGAACTCACCTACCGCGAGCTGGACTCCCGTTCCGACGCCATGGCACGTGAACTCACCGAGAACGGTGCGGGACCCGGAAGCCTGGTTCCGTGGGCCGAGCCGAGGTCGGTGGACTCGGTGGTGCGACTGTGGGCCATTGCGAAGACCGGCGCGGCACCGGTGCTCTTCGACCCCGCGCGCACCACCTTCACCCCACGTGAGTGGCAAAGCGTGTCGGGGCACACTTTGCCGCTCACGTCCGAGGTGGCGTACGTCGTCTACACCTCGGGAACGACGGGCACACCCAAGGGCGTCATGGTGACGCACGGCGGTCTGGCTGCACTCGACGCCGATGTGCGCGAGCGGTACGCGGCCGGTCCCGGCTCTCGGATGCTGCACCGCGGCGCTATCGGATTCGACATGACGCTGCTCGAGGTCCTGGTCGCCGGGGCGTCGGGGGCCACGCTCGTGATCGCATCGGACGCCGAACACGCCGGTCCTGCGCTGGCCGACCTGATGGAACGCGACCGCATCACGCACGCGTGCATGACACCGACGATCCTCGCCACCCTCGGCGAACGAGAGTTGCCGGATCTGCAGGTGCTGATGGTGGGCGGTGAGCGGCTCGGCAGCGAACTGGTCAACCGGTGGGCGGCAGGACGTCGCCTGTACAACGCGTACGGACCCGCCGAGACCACCATGTACGCCGTCAGCACCGGACCGCTCGAGGTGGGGGAGCCGGTGTCGATCGGCACACCCGTGCACGGTGTGTCCGCGGTGGTACTCGACGACCGGCTCCGGCCGGTGCCTCCCGGCGTGTCCGGCGAGCTGTATCTGGCGGGCGGCGCGCTGGCTCGCGGCTACACGGATCAGCCGGGGCCGACGGCGGAGCGGTTCGTCGCGGCCGCAGACGGCACACGCCTGTACCGCACGGGTGACCTGGTGCGCTGGCGGAAGACCGCTGCCGGTCACGAGCTCGAGTACCTGGGCCGCAACGACTCCCAGATCAAGATGCGGGGAGTGCGCATCGAGCCGGCGGAGATCGACACCGTCATCGCCCGGCTCGCCGACGTCGTCTTCGCCGGCACCGTCGTGCGCACCACCGACGCCGGCACCGAGATGCTGGTGTCCTATGTGCTGCCGACCGGCCACATCGACACCCACGATCTGCGACGTCGCCTCGCCGAATCGCTGCCGGCATACCTGGTGCCGACCGCCGTGGTGGTGCTCGACGCCCCGCCGCCCACGGTGAACGGCAAACTCGACCTGCGGTCGCTGCCGATGCCGGAACTGACGGTCGCCGAGAACGAACCGCCGAACACCGACACCGAGCGCGCGGTGGCACGGGTGTTCGCGGATGTCCTCGGAATCGAGAACGTCGGCCGCGGAACGCATTTCTTCGACACAGGCGGCAACTCCCTGCTGGCCACGCAGCTCACGGCACGGCTCACCGACTCCGTGGGTCACGTGGTGCCGCTGCGAACCCTGTTCGCGCACCCCACCGTCGCCGAACTGGCCGAAGCCCTCGACGACGCCGTCCCCGAAACGGACCTGCGTCCCGCCCTCGTCGCCCGCCCCCGACCGGACCGCATTCCACTGTCCCGCAGCCAGTACCGCATGTGGGTGCTGAACCGCACCGATCCCGAGTCGCCGACGTACAACCTGCCCGCCACCGTGCGGATGGAAGGCGCGCTCGATATCGACGCGTTGACCGCGGCATTCGAGGACGTGATCCGGCGCCACGAGACGCTGCGGACGCGGTACCCCGTGGACGGCCATCCTTACCAGGAGATCCTCGACCCGGCCCCGCTCGACCTCGATCCGGCCGACGTGGACGATCCCGCCGAGTTCATGGAGGAGTTCGCATCCCGCGGATTCGACCTGACCCGGGACCGGCCCATCCGCGTCGCGCTGTTGCGCCTGAACCCGCGGTGTCACGTGCTGGCCGTGAACATCCATCACATCGCTGCCGACGGATGGTCGCTGACCCCGCTCGTCTCCGACGTGCTGAGCGCCTACGCCGCGCACGTCTCCGGGATTGCCCCGCAGGATGATCCGCTGCCGCTTCAATACGCGGACTACGCCGTGTGGGAGCGGGAACTGCTGAACGGCGAGTACGGGCAGCGCAGGGTCGAACACTTGCGTCGAGCATTGGACGGTGTCGACAGCACGTCGCCACTTCCGTCGGATCGGCCGACGAGCACGTCGCGGAGCGCAAGCGTCGTCGAATTCGAGGTCTCGGCGGGCGTGCAGCAGGCCGTCCACCACCTGGCCGCGGAATACCACGCGACACCGTTCATGATTCTGCACGCGGCGCTGTCCGTGGTGCTGTCGAGGCACGGTGCCCAGCCCGACGTCGTCATCGCCACGGCCGTGGCCGGGCGCGGGGAACGAGCACTCGATTCCCTGGTGGGCATGTTCGTGAACACCCTCGCGCTGCGGGCCCAGGTACAGCCGGACATGCCGTTCACCGGGCTCCTCGCCCAGGTCCGGGACTTCGACGTCGACGCATTCGAGCACGCCGACGTGCCGTTCGAGGTGGTGGCCGGACTGCTCGGCGGTCGGACCCCGCAAGTGGCGCTGGCACTGCAGAACCTGCAGATCCCCACCCTCGAGGCTGCGGGCATGACGGTGGCGGCCGAGGAATTCGACACCGGAACAGCGAAATTCGACCTTCACGTGACGCTCACCGAGATGTCCGACCGCGGTGCCCCCGCAGGTTTTCGCGGCGCCGCCGTGTACGCGGCCGACGTCTTCGATCCCGCAACGGTGGAGGCCGTGGTGACCAATCTCGGGCGGATGCTCGAGGCGATCTGCGCCGACCCCGGTGTCGCGGTCGGCGACCTCGTGCTGCCCGGTGCAGAACCCCTCGTCGGTGCGCAACCAGCGGGTGAGCGCACCCTCGCCGAGATCCTGACGGCGACCGCCGCCACGCACCCCGACAACGCTGCCCTCACCGACGGCGACGTCACGCTCACCTACCGCGAGCTGGACGAGCGTTCCGACGTGCGGGCGCGCGAGCTCGCAGCACTGGGTGTCGCACCGGGCGTTGTCGTTCCGATCGACCTGCGGCGGTCGTCGGAGTTCGTGGTCGAGCTCTGGGCGATCGCCAAGACCGGTGCGGCGTTCAGCCCCGTGAGCGGTTTCGGTGGCCAGGGCTACCAGAAGTGTGCACGGGACGTGGCGTACGTGATCCACACCTCGGGCTCCACGGGCACACCCAAGGCCGTCGCGGTCACGCACCGCGGATTGGGGCCGCTCACCGCCGAGGTGGTGCGGCGGTACCGGGTGGGCCCCGACGACCGCGTGCTGCACGGCTACAACCCGGCCTTCGACGCCGCCCTGCTGGAGATGCTGCTCGCCTTCGGATCGGGAGCCTGCCTGGTGGTCGCGCCCGCCGACGTCTTCGCCGGTGCCGAGTTGCACCGGCTGCTGGTCGATCAGCGTGTCACGCACTACCTTTCCACGCCGTCCGTTCTCGCCACACTCGACACGCGCGGGCTCGAGTCGGTGCGCGTCGTGGGTGTCGGAGGCGAGATTCTGAGCTCGGAACTGGCCGCGACGTGGAGTGCCGGACGCCTACTGCTCAACGCCTACGGTCCGACCGAGTCGACGGTGGTCGCGACGCTGACCGAAATCGACCCGGCGTCCGCGCACGATGCGGTGACGATCGGCGCGCCGATCCCCGGAACCACCGCGCTGGTGCTCGACACCCGGTTACGGGCCGTCCCCGTCGGCGGTGTCGGTGAGCTCTACCTCACCGGGCCCGGACTCGCCCAGGGATACCTCGGTGCACCCGACCGGACGGCGGAGCGGTTCGTCGCGGAGTCGGACGGGACCCGCATGTACCGCACCGGCGACGTGGTGCACCGACGAGCCGACGGCAACCTTTCCTTCATCGGCCGGGTAGACCGTCAGATCAAGCTGCGCGGCATGCGCATCGAACCGGCGCAGGTGGAGGCAGCCTTGCTGGACCTGCGCGGCGTCGAGCAGGCCGCCGTGTCGGTCCAGCGACACGACCTCGTCGCCTTCGTCGCCGGAACAGACATCGATCCTCGGACTCTGCGACAGCAGCTGACCGGCCACCTGCCCTCGTACCTGGTGCCGCCTCGGATCGTCACGATGGACACGTTGCCGCTCACCGCCAACGGCAAGCTCGATATCGCAGCGTTGGAGGCGTGGGACGACGACGTGATCGCGGCACCCCCGCGCACCGCCGTCGAGGAGATGGTGGCCGGCGTGTTCGCGGATGTTCTCGGCGCCAGGCACATTGGTGCCGGGCACAACTTCTTCGAAGCGGGCGGCGATTCGCTGTCCGCCACCGCGGTGACGGCCCGTCTGTCTGCGACGTTCGGCGTCGACGTCCCGGTGCGCGTGTTGTTCGAGAACCCGAGCCCCGAGTGGCTCGCTCGCTGGTTGGGCGGCCCCTCGTCGGGGGTGACGCGGCCGGTGCTCGCTCCACGTCCGAGCGGTGCGCGGGTGCCGCTGTCGCCCGCGCAGCAACGCATGTGGCTGCTCAGTCAGGTCAACCCCGATACCGCCCTGCACAACATGGTGTTCGTCACGCGGGTCGGGAGCGATGTCGACGCCGCAGCCCTCCAGCTCGCGCTACGGGACGTGCTGCAACGGCATTCGGTGCTGCGCACTGTCTTTCCCGTCGACGCCGAAGGCCCGCACCAGCTGGTGCTGCCCGCCGAGGCGGTGCCTGAGGATCTCGGCGCCGAAGCGGACTTCTCCGTCTGCACGTGGAGCTCTCGGCCGTTCGACCTCACCACCGAGACTCCGGTGCGGGTGAAGCTGTGGCGCAACCACACCGGTGACTACCTGCTCGGCGTCGTGGTTCACCACATCGCACTGGACGGCGGTTCGATGGGACCGCTGCTCACCGATCTCGACATCGCATACCGGTGCCGCGCCGACGGTACGGCCCCGCAGTGGGTGCCGCTGGCCGTGGACTACGCCGACTACGCGATCTGGATGCGCGAACTGCTCGGCGATGCCTCCGATCCCGGCAGTCTGGCCAGTTCCCAGCTCGAGCACTGGGCGGACGTGCTCTCCGGAGTGGGGGCACCGCTCGCGTTGCCGGCCGATCGTCCACGGCCGGAACTCCCCAGCCACATCGGGGCGAGTGTGGAATGGACGGTCGAGGAAGACCTGCGGGAGCGTATCGCCGCGCTGGCACGCAGCCGTGG
Source organism: Rhodococcus wratislaviensis (assembly GCF_900455735.1). GTDB lineage: Bacteria > Actinomycetota > Actinomycetes > Mycobacteriales > Mycobacteriaceae > Rhodococcus_F > Rhodococcus_F wratislaviensis. The sequence continues at coordinate 27,605 of NZ_UAUI01000020.1, forward strand.
AACGACAGTGTTCATGGTGCTCCACGCAGCCCTCGCGGTCCTCCTGGCGCGTGTGAGCGGACAGTCCGACGTGGTCGTGGGCACCGCGGTCGGCGGCCGCCCGGATCCGGTGCTCGACGACGTCGTGGGCATGTTCGTCGGCACCGTGGCACTGCGCACCGCGGTCTCGCCGGCGCAGTCCTTCGAGAACTTCCTCACGGACGTCCGCGCCGTCGACCTCGACGCACTCGCACACGGCGACGTCCCGTTCGACGACGTCGTGGCGCACCTCGCCCCACAACGGTCCGCGGCATACAACCCACTGTTCCAGGTGATGCTGACCTATCAGCGTGCTGTGGAGTACCCCCAGCTGTTCCTCGGCACGGACGAGTTCCATCCCGACGTGCAGGCAACGGAGTTCGACCTCGTGTGGGATGTGACCGACGCCGCCGAGGCGATGACGGTGCGCCTCGACTACGCCACCGACCTGTTCGACCGGCACACGGCACTGACACTCCTGCGGCGGTTCGGTGCGGTCCTCGAGGCCGCCCTGACCGACCCGGCGACAGCTGTCGGGGACCTCGAGATCCTCGACGACGCCGAACGCGCCCAACTCGAACAGGGCCCCCGGCCCGTGGCCGCGCCGCGGACGCTCGGCGACATCCTCGAAACCCGGGTTCGGGCAACCCCGTCTGCGGTTGCACTGGCGGACGGTGACAGGCAGTGGACCTATCGGGAGCTCGACGAGCTGTCGGACCGCTGGGCTCGCGCGCTGGCGGCACGCAATGTCGGGCCCGAGGACGTCGTCGCGGTAGCGACGACCCGCGGCCGGCACTGGTTGCTGGCGGTGTGGTCGGTGACCAAGGCCGGTGCCGCGTGGATGTCGCTGGATTCGACTCATCCTGCGGAGCGGCTCGACTGGATGCTGAAGGACTCGGGCGCCGTGCTCGGGTTGACGGTCGACGGCATCGGAGACCTGCCTCGATCCGTCGACTGGCTGCGCCTGGACGAGGAGCCCTCCGGTGACGCGGAGCCGCTGGAGTCCGAGGTGGACAACCCGGCCTACGTGCTCTACACGTCGGGGTCGACCGGTCGGCCCAAGGGGGTCGTCGTTCCACACCGCGGACTCACGACCCTGCTGGCCACCCCTGCATACGCCTCGGGCACAGAGTATTCCGACGCTGCGCGAGTGCTGCAGTTGACGTCCCCGACCTTCGATGTCTCGGTGTTCGAAATGCTGTGGGCGGTGTCGCTGGGAGGTGCCCTCGTCGTCGCACCCGCATTCAGCTTCGCCGGTGACGAATTGGCCGATTTCCTGGTGTCGCAGAAGATCACCCACCTCACCGCCACTCCTACCGTGCTGGCCTCGCTCGACCCCGAGGGGCTTCCGCCGTCGACCGTCGTCGTCGGGGGAGAGGCGCTGCCGACAGACCTTGCCGAACGCTGGGCGCGACGGCACCGACTGTTCAACGCCTACGGTCCCACCGAGTTCACCATCGACGCGTCCGTTGCGGGACCCCTCGAGCCCGGCCGTCCGATCACGATCGGAAGCCCCCTGGACGGCAACGCCGCCTTCGTCCTCGATTCGCGCCTGCACCCCGTCCCCGACGGGCTGACGGGCGAACTGTATCTGGCCGGTTGCGGCATCGCACGTGGATATGTGGGCCGAAGTGGTCTCACGGCAGGACAGTTCGTCGCGCATCCCTACGGCAAACCGGGGGAGCGGCTGTACCGCACCGGCGACGTCGTGCGGCGTGACCCGAATGGCGAACTGGAATACCTGGGTCGCAGCGACTCCCAGGTGAAGATTCGCGGAATCCGGGTCGAGCCCGCCGAGGTCGACGCCGTGCTGCTTCGGCACCCCGACATCCGGTTCGCCGCGACCATTGCGGTGCCGACGTCGACGGACACCGTGCTGGCGGCCTACGTCGGGGGCGCCGCGGACCTGTCGTCCAGGTCTGTCGTCGACTTCGCCCGCGGCCTGTTGCCGCGACACCTCGTTCCGTCCTCGGTGACGGTGCTGGACACGATGCCGCTGCTGCCTTCGGGCAAACTCGACCGCGGTGCACTTCCGGAGCCGAGAATCGAGCCGACCGAATCCGCAGCGCCCGCAGGCGAACTCGAAGTAGCGATCGCAGCGGTGTTCGCCGAGGTGCTGGGCGCCGCCGACATCCCCGCCGACGAAGCCTTCTTCACCCTGGGAGGCACGTCGATGGGCGCCGCCTCGGTGGCGACCGAACTGCGCCGCCGGCTGGAACGCGACGTGCCCATCGAGTGGATCTTCACCGACCCCACAGTGCAGCGACTGGCCGCGCGGATCGAAGACGGCACACGACCCGCGAGCTTCTTCGACACCCTGGTGGAACTCCGTCCTGCGGGAACGGGCGCGAGCGCGCCCCTGTTCTGTGTGCACCCGCTCAGCGGATTGGCCTGGTGCTTCAGCGGTCTCGCGGATCACGTCGGCGACCGTCCGCTGTTCGGACTGCAGGCGACCGGAGCACCGAATCTCCCCGAGACGCTGCCGGAGCTGGCCGCGCGGTACGTCGACGCGATCCGCGTCGTCCAACCGGAGGGCCCCTACCATCTGCTGGGCTGGTCGCTCGGCGGCACCATCGCCCACGAAATGGCTGTCCAGCTCCGCGAAGCCGGCCACGACGTGGCATCGACGGCACTCCTCGACACGCTTCTGCCGCAGCATCAGCCACCCGAACCGGAAACCCTGAGTGAGGACGAGTTGATCGCGCAGTTCGGCTCGTACGTGAGCGTCGAGCGACTGCGCGAGATCCGCGCCGTCATCGAGCGGCTCGAGATGATCGCGTCGACCCACAGCCCCCGCGTGTTCGACGGCGACATCGACCTGTTCGTGGCGGCCCGGGACCTGAACCGGCACCCGGACGTCGTGGACGCCTGGCGCGAGTACACCGACGGCGTCGTCACCGCGCACCACATCGATACCACCCACTCCGAGATGGCAGACCCGATACCGCTCGCCGAGATCGGCCGACTGCTTCGGAGATCGGGGGACCACGGCGGACCGTGACGCACGTGACGCCGACAGTGGACCTCATCACTACGATGTAGCGATTCAGTCGGGTCAAGACGATGTGAATGACAGCTCGATCGCGCCGCTGAGCGTGACGCAATTGGAAGAGACTCGATAATGGAAATTCAGGACTACCTGCGAATTCTGCAGTCACGTTGGAAAATCATCGCGATCACCACCGTCGTGGCGATCCTCGGTGCGCTCGGGGCGTCGTTGCTGACGACTCCCATCTACGAAGCGTCGACACGGTTGTTCGTCTCGACGTCCGCAGGATCGTCGGTGAACGAGGTGTACCAGGGAAACCTGTTCTCGCAGCAGCGAGTGACGTCGTACACCAAGCTGCTCACCGGTGAGACTCTCGCGCAGCGGACGATCGACAAGCTCGATCTCGGCGGCACCGCCTCGGCGCTCGCCTCACAGGTGAAGGCCAGCTCCGCGCCCGACACCGTGCTCATCGACGTGAAGGTGCAGGATCCGTCGCCGGAACGCGCCCGCGACATCGCCAATGCCCTGTCCGACGAGTTCGTCGTCATGGCCAGGGAGCTCGAGACCCCGGAGAAGGGCGGCGCCCCCGCCGCACGGGTCGTCGTCGAACAGCAGGCGCAGACCCCGTCGACTCCCGTCTCACCCAAGACGCTCCGCAACCTTGCCTTGGGTGCGGCGGTCGGACTCCTCCTCGGTATCGCCTTCGCCGTCCTGCGCGATCGCCTCGACAACACGGTCAAGGACCGGCGCACCGTCGAGGAACTGGCCGGTTCCGCACTGATCGGCACCATCCCGTTCGACAAGGAGCGGCAGACGCAGCAGGCCATCAATTTCGCGGAAGGCAACTCGTCGAGCGCCGAGTCCTACCGGGAGCTGCGGACCAACCTGCAATTCCTCGAGGTCGACAACCCGCCGCGTGTCATCGTCGTCACCAGTTCGCTGCCCACCGAGGGTAAGACCACCACCGCCATCAACATCGCGCTCGTGCTGGCGGAGGGCGGCCAGAACGTGTGCCTGGTCGAGGGCGACCTCCGTAAGCCGCGGGTGTCGAAGTACCTCGGTGTCGTCGGTTCCGTCGGTCTCAGCAGCGTGCTCGCCGGCAAGGCCGACCTCGACGCCGTACTCCAGCCGACGCAGTACTCGGGTCTCACGGTCCTGGCGTCCGGACCGATCCCGCCGAACCCGAGTGAGCTCCTCGGAACGGAGACGGCCCGCCAGGTGCTGGCCGATCTGCGCGGACGGTTCGACTACGTGATCGTCGACGCGTCACCGCTGCTGCCGGTCACCGACGCGACCGTGCTGACCGCGATGTCGGACGGCGCGCTGGTCATCGCGCGGCACGCCGAGACCAAGAGGGATCAGCTGTCGAGGGCGGCGGGCAACCTGCACAGCGTGGGCGCGACCATCCTCGGAACGATCATCACGATGACGCCGAGCCGCGGACGGGGCGTCTACGAGTACAAGTACTACTACGAGACCGACAAGTCTCTGCCGCAGATGCAGCAGGCCGCCCCCGTGCAGCCTCCCGTGCAGCAGCAGCCCCCTCAACACCAGGCACCTCAGCAGCCGCAGCCCGCTCCGTACGTTCGCGACGAATACCCGTCGCAGCAGTACGGTCCGAACGGGGGAGATCAGCAGGAAGTGCCCGCGTATCAGGGTGCTCCGGTGTACCAGGGCGCTCCGGCCTACCAGGGCGACCAGGGTCAGCAGTGGTACGGCAGTCCCGACCACTACGGCAACGAGCAGCAGGCGGGCGCTCCGGTGCCTCCCACACCGAGGCGCACCCGCCGCTACCGCGACGACCAGGAAGCCTGGTCAGAGACGGACGCTCCGCGCGACCACACCCAGTAGATCGGCGATCTCGGACCCGATGGTCAGGAAGGTGTCCTCGTCCTGCCCCATCGGGTCCGGAACGTCCTCCGGGGTCTCGTCGGCCTTGTGTTTGGGACGTGCCGCAGCCAGGTCGGCCACCGACTTCGCATCCGCCGCCTCCGCGAGCCGAGCCGCCTCCCGGAGCGTGAACGTCTTCTTCAGCTGCTCCGGGGCCAGCGCCAGCACCTTCTCGCGCTGACGCTCGGTCATCGTCAACACCAGATCGGCATCCGCCGCCAGGTCGGCGGTGAGCATCCGCGCGGTGAAATCGCTCGGATCACCGCCGAGCCCTTCGAGGACTTGCGCGGCCGTCGGTTCCATCGGGCGTCCGACCGCGGCGCGGGTACCTGCACTTTCGGCAGTCAGATCGGTGATCCCGAGCTCCTCGGCGTATGCCACTGCGAGGCGCTCAGCCGTTGGGGAGCGACAGACGTTTCCGGTGCAGACGAAGAGAACATGCATGGGCGAAGCATAGGGTCTCGCCTCGCACCGTTCGTACACGCACTGTTGGCTTCGAACATCAGTCCGGTAAATATCGCGCTCACCTGCACTGGTTATCAAGGGTGCATGCGCTGCACCGTGTTTGGAACCGGATACCTGGGAGCCACCCACGCCGCCTGTATGGCGGAACTGGGCCACGACGTCCTGGGCGTCGATATCGATCCCGGAAAAGTGGCGAAACTCTCCTCCGGGGAGGTCCCGTTCTACGAGCCCGGGCTGGGGGAGGTTCTGCGCCGGAACATCGACGCCGGCCGGTTGCACTTCACCACGTCGTACAGCGAGGCCGCCGAGTTCGCGGACCTCCACTTTCTCGGTGTCGGCACCCCTCAGAAGAAGGGGGAGTACGCCGCGGACCTGCGGCACGTGCACTCGGTGATCGACACGCTCGCGCCGCTGCTCGATCGTCCGGCCGTCATCGTCGGCAAGTCGACCGTTCCCGTCGGGACGGCGGCGGATCTGGGTGCGCGGGCCCGGGCGCTCGCGCCGGCCGGTGACGCCGTGGAAGTGGCGTGGAATCCGGAGTTCCTGCGGGAGGGCTTCGCCGTCGAGGACACCCTGCACCCCGACCGGATGGTGCTGGGGGTGGACCGGCAGCGCCCCGGACGCGCGGAGACCGAGTTGCGCGAACTGTATGCCCGCCTGCTCGGCGAGGACATTCCGTTCCTGGTCACCGACCTCGCCACCGCGGAACTGGTGAAGGTCTCGGCCAACGCGTTCCTCGCCACCAAGATCTCGTTCATCAACGCCATCTCCGAGGTGTGCGAGGCCACCGGCGCCGACGTCACGCAACTCGCCGACGCCCTCGGATACGACGCGCGGATCGGCCGGCGCTTCCTCAACGCCGGTCTCGGCTTCGGCGGCGGCTGCCTGCCCAAGGACATCCGCGCGTTCATGGCGAGGGCGGGTGAGCTGGGCGCGAACCAGGCACTGCACTTCCTCCGTGAGGTGGACAGCATCAACATGCGGCGCCGCACCCGGATGGTGGAGTTGGCGGCGCAGGTGTGCGGAGGTTCGCTGCTCGGCGCCAACGTCGCCGTACTCGGCGCCGCCTTCAAGCCCGAATCCGACGACGTCCGCGACTCGCCGGCACTCAACGTGGCGGGAATGATGCAGTTGCACGGGGCGGTGGTCAGCGTCTACGACCCGAAAGCCCTGGACAACTCGCGGAGACTGTTCCCCACGCTGAACTACGCGACGTCAGCGGTCGAGGCGTGCGACAACGCCGACGCCGTGCTTCTGCTCACCGAGTGGGCGGAGTTCGCGGCCCTGCAACCGGAGGATCTGAACGATGTGGTGCGTGCGCGGGTGATGGTCGACGGCCGCAACTGTCTCGACGCCTCGGACTGGCGCACCGCGGGGTGGGTCTATCGAGGTCTCGGGAGGGGATAACGCGCGCAGATAACGGATCGTGACCTCGAGGTTCCCTGCGATAACGGGTTGACGATCCCCGCTCCCGGCGCATCGGCGGGCGGTAGCGTCAGCCTCAATCGCAACGGAGGGCTGGCGATGTCGAAGGCACGTCACGGATCCCGACTCGCACTCCTCGCTGCCGTTGTCTGTATCTGTGGGCTCGGCAGTGCGCCTGCTCAGGCGGCGGAAGTCCCGACCCTGCCGGGTCCGGCGCAATCCGACGCCGGCGCGGCGATCGCGTACGCGAAGCACCATCCGCATTCTGCGCCGCCCGGGACCAACGACTTCACGTGCCGCCCCGGTCCCGCGCACCCCCACCCCGTGATCCTCGTCCACGGGAGCGACGGCAGTGCCTACTCGAACTGGGCCGGGTTGAGCCCGAAATTGAAAGCCGCCGGCTACTGCGTGTTCGCCCTGAACTACGGACAAAAACCCGGCACCGAGCACTACGGAATGCAGACGATGACACAGGGGGCAGCCGAACTCGAGGTCTTCGTCGACGACGTACTGGCCGCAACCGGTGCGGACCAGGTCGACCTGATCGGGCACTCACAGGGCGCGACGGTGGCCCGGTACTACATCAACAGGCTGGGCGGGGCCTCGAAAGTGAACCGCTGGATCGGCATCGCGTCGCCGTCCTACGGTGGAACGTTCTTCGGGATCGCCACGGCTCTGCAGACGCTGCCCGGCGGCAACGAACTGATCGTGGGGATCGGTTCGGAGGCGCTCGCCGAGCAGGTGCAGGGGTCGCCGTTCCTCACGGCACTCAATGCGGGCGGTGACACCGTCCCCGGCGTCGAATACACCACGATCGGGACGCGGTACGACGAGGTGATCCAGCCGTACACCAACGTCGCGCTGCACGACCCCGGTGCCACCAACATCCTCGTTCAGGACCTGTGCCCGCTGGATCAGACCGGGCATTTCAACCTGCCCTACGACCCGTTCTCCCAGCAACTGGTGCTCAACACGCTCGATCCGGCACACACGATCGTGCCGCCCTGCACGTTCGTGCCGCTGGGCACGGGCATCGCGGGAGTGATCATCGCGAGCAACTTCTGAGTTGCCTCCCGCCGAACGGTGGCTCGGTTGCCCCGTCGGACCGCTTCGCTAGACTGCGGGCCATGGAGTGGGGGGATTCCGGATCGAACCCGTGCACAGTCGAGTTAGGCGGCCCATGAGTTCGGTTCTAGGTGTGTCGGTCGGTGCGAGCGCTGTGCGCTTGGCGCGACCCGACTCCGTGAACCGTGACGACGCCGGGAGCCGGCTCGTTCCCGATTTCCGGGCCCAGGTCGTCGCCGCGGGCCGGGATCTACCGGAGGAACTTGCCGCCGAATCGATCGGCGTCGTCCTCGCCGGGGCACCCGACGCCGGGCAGGTCCACGCCACCGGGGTCGCCTACCGCGACGAAGCCCAGGCAGGCGCCGTCCAGGCGGCGATGGCCCGGCAGCAGCTCGCGAACTACCAACTAGTCACCGAGGCCGCGGCGGCGCTGAAGTTCCTCGACGTCTCGGGCGCCCTCGGCGCACATGCAACGCTCGTGTTCTACGACCTGGGCAGCTCCGGGCTCACCGTGAGCGTCGTCGACCGGGCGTCGGGTGAGGTGGTGGAGACCGTCCGCACCGACACGGTGAGCGGAGACGTCTTCGACCGGCTGATCCGCGACAACCAGTTGGAGAACAACCGAATCGAGGAGCCCGGGGACGCGGCCGCAGGCGTCGCCCTCGACCTCCGCTGTCGTGAGGCGAAGGAGCGCCTGTCCACCGGCGGCGCCGTCGCGGTGCCGGGTGACGGCGGGCTGCTGTTGCTGTCCCGCGACGTCTTCGACGCGCTGATCGGTGTCACCGTCGAATCCTCGGCGCGCCTCGCCCGCGACGTCGTCACGAGGTCGGGTCGAGCGCCCGATGCCGTCGTGCTCATCGGCGGCGGTGCCCGCATTCCCCTGGTGCGGTCGGTGCTGCAATCGTGGCTCGGGTTGCCGGTCGTCGTTCCCGATCACCCCGAACTCGTTGCGGCACAGGGTGCTGCGCTGCTCGCCCAGCAGGTGGTTCCGCCACCCGCCGAGGTCGCCAAGGTCCTCCCGCCGCCATCCACACCGCAGTCGGCACCGGACGCAGTCGTATCCACCCACCAGGCTCCGAGCACAACCGTCGCACGCACCGGTGCGCCGTCGAGTACTCCGTCCTGGCTGAGCGCTGCCGCGCCGCCGCCGAGTCAGCAGGTGGCCAAGCCCCAGATCCGGGGGGCCGCGCTGGCGGGCAGCGCGCTCGCCGTGGTGGCGGTGATCGGGCTCGGGCTCGGGTACGGCAAGAACCTGTTGGCCCGCACGGAGGGCTCGTCTCAGCCGGTGACCACGCAACTCACCCCCGAGTCGCCGGTCGTGACCGAGGTGGCCACGCCGTCGCCGACGACGGTCCCGCCGTCTCCGACGTCCGCGGCCGTCGAAGCGCCGGTCCAGACGGCGTCGCAGATCCGGATTCCCGAGCCGGCGCCCGCGCCGCCGCCTCCACCGCCCCCACCACTGTTCCCCGGTCTGCCGCAGATCCAATTGCCGCCGCTCCAACTGCCCGAACTCCCCAGGTTCCCCGGAACGTAGTCGCCGCCGTTCTCCGGGCCTACGATGGGAATGGTTCCGGCGTAGAGAGGATGTGTGCAGTGACTGCAAATCCAGCGGAGTTCCACAGCACTCCCAACGTTCCCAGGCCTTCGGCGGCCTCGCCGGCAGAAACGCGCCGGCTCGTCGCCTATTCCAAGCCGATCCTGAAGATGTTCCCGCCCACCAGCGAGCATGCGGCCAAGGTGACGATGCTGACCGTCTACGCGCTGATGATCATCGCCATCGTCTTCATCATCCTCCGGGAGTTCGGCGTCTTCAGCTAGCGGTCGCCGCGCTACTTCGAATGGCGGCCACCGCGTGACGGCGTGATCGCGGGCGCCCTGCCGGAGGGACCCGCGCCGATCGGACGTGCCAGCATCACCGCGATCGCGGTGGTCAGCGGAACCGACAGCGCGAGGGCGATGCCACCGACCGCCGAACGCACGATCTCGATGGCCACGGCATCGCTGAGCAGCACGTCCTGGATCGACCGCCCCGCAACACTGAACAGCAACAGCAGCGGCAGCGCCCCGCCGGCATACGCGAGGACGAGGGTGTAGACGGTGCTGGCGATGTGATCGCGACCGACGCGCATCGCCGAACCGAAGATCTGACGCCGGGACGCGTCGGGGTCGAGCGACGCCAGTTCGAACGCCGACGCCGCCTGCGTGATGGTGACGTCGTTGAGCACACCGAGCGAGCCGATGATGAACCCGGCCAGCAGGAGGCCGGTGATGCTGACGTGCTGGATGTACGTCTGGACGTTGGTGTTCTGTTCCTCGGAAAGCCCTGTCAGACGAGTCATCTCGATGGTGGCGTAGGACAGGATCGCGGCCACCAGCATCGACGCGAGAGTGCCCAGCAACGCCGAACTCGTTCGCAGGGAGACACCGTGCGCGAGGTACAGCACGGCATACAGGATCACGGCGCCAGAGACGAGAGCCACCGGGATCGCGGGTTGTCCGTCCAGCAGGGCCGGGAGCGTGAACAGGACGAGCACGCCGAACGAAACCACGATGCCGACGAGCGCCCGGAATCCGCGCCAGCGCGCGACCGCGATCACGACGACGGCGAACGCGAGTGCGATGAGAGTGACGGGCAGGCCGCGGGCGTAATCCTCGAACGAGTACTCCGTTGTGCCGTTCACGTCCGTCTGACGGGACAGCCGGATGCTCTCGCCCACCCGGAGGTCGGGTTGCCCGGGTCCGGGAATGATTTCGAGCAGCGTCTGGGTACCGGTGTTGGGACCGGACTCGATGTCGACGATGCTGCGCTGGCACTCGTACGCGCCGGCGGGCGGCGGCAGCGGGGCGCCGGTGAAGACGCGCCCGGCCGACGGGCTTCCACAGTCGCCGATGTTCTGCATCGTGACCGTGCCCGACTCCGTGACGACCGCACCGCCCTGGGCGCTCTGGAAGGGCTGTTCGACGTCGACGCCCGGTTTGCCGGGCCACAACGCGATAACGCCGATGAGCACCGCGATGCCGATGGCGACGAGGAGCCCGACGACCACCTTGGCGGCCACGGGCCCCATCGGGGCCGGTCCGTCGCTGTGGCCGTGGCCGTGTCCGTGTCCGTGTCCGTGGAATTCGCTCATCGGCCGCATCGCGTCGGCTGCTGGGGGGATTGTCTCGGCACGCACGACAGGGTAGTCGGACGGCGACCGGCGACGCTGTGACGGAAGGGGCGTGCGGTGCCGGTGGTGCCACACTGTCAGGCGCGTATTGCTCTCGTGTCGCTTATATGTCGCCGGTGTGATTAGATATCGAAGCATGGCACGCAGCAGCTAATCTGCAGCGAACGCCGAACTCCACGCAGAGGTGGTCCGGAACTCCGAACGAGGGGTGTGTTCCGCGGACGCTGAGCCGCTGCGTGGAGAGATTTGCCGAGCTGGGTGGCGGGGTACAGGGGGGGTTGACCCCGCCACCAACCTGGCGCCCACAGGGGGGGAGGGGCGACAGGTGCTCGAGGCACTCGAGGTGCCGGTTGCCAATCTACCGACACGGTAGGGGTATTCGTCAACCGGGTAGGTGAAATCGCCCACATGTCGTGACCTCGCACCCCGACGGCCTAGGATTATGGCCGTTCGGAGGTGTTCCAGTGCGAATCTCGCGGCAGTCGCGATCCAGCAACCATCTTCGCCGGATCGTGGCGGAGATGGGTATTCCCGTGCCCTGGAACAGGGATCAGCTCGTCGCCGGCGTCGCAGCCCGTCGTGGGCGTCCTATTCACCTGGTCCCGGTGTCGCACTCCCTGGTCCAGGGCGGTCATTCCGGTCTCTGGCTCGCCCGGGCCGAGGACGACGTGATCCTGTATGCAGCAGGAACGTCGGACGTGCACGCCACCCACATCATCTGCCACGAACTGGCACACATGGAGCTCGGCCACGACCGCGACACGGTCGGGGACACCTCCGTCGACTCGACAGTGCTGTCGGTGACCGCGCCGTCGGTCGACACGGCGCGCGTGGTCAAAATGCTCGGCCGGTCCAACTATTCGAACGACCAGGAATACGAGGCGGAGCTTCTCGCCACCCTGATCATGGCGGGTCGCCGAGCGAGGACGAGCGACGACACCGTCGGTGACGCACGGGTGTCGCGGATGCTCGGAACGTTCTGACGCCGTGTACGAACCGCCCACCTATGTGAGCTGGCCACTCCTGGCCGTCGTGTGGGGGACGACCCTCCTGCGCCTGGCTCTCGTCCGGTCGACGGTCGCCGAACGCCGGATGAACGCCGCCCTCGTCTTCGCCTCCCTCTCCCTGGTCCTCCAGAGATCGCTGGCGCAGGTCTGGCTCGACCGCTGGTTCGGCTACGGATTCGCGAACACTCTCAGCAACGTCTGCATCATCCTCACCGCGGCGTCGCTGATCAGCCTGTTCTCCGCGTGGGCACTCGGCCCGTCGCGTCTTCCCCGAATCCACGTCGTCTCGCTGTCGATGTGTGCCGTCGCGGGGGCAATCCTCATCGGCCTCAGCGCGCCGGCGCGATCGCGGGGCGTCGCCATCGCCGACGAGGGTGGCTGGCCCTTCGCGGCGTACTGCATCACGTACGCGGTTCCGATCCTGTCCGTCGCCCTGCTCAACCTCTGGATCTCGCTGAAGGCCGTGCGCACCGCGACACCGGGACGCGAGCGCCGGGTGTTTCTCGCGGTCATCGCCCTGTCGTTGTTCGAGGTGTTCGACATGGGGGTCGTCGTGACGACCGGTGTGGTCAACGCGGTCAGCGAAGACAACGCCCTGACCGAATCGCACAGCGACTCGGGGGCGTTCATCCGCCTGCTCGTCGTGTCGGCGGGCGCGCTCATCTCGGTCGGACCGGTGGTACGGGTGCTCGGTCACCGGCGGCGGTCGCGGCGGGTCACCCGGCGTCTGCAGCCGATATGGCTGACCCTGACCGGCGCGGTGCCCGAAGTGGTCCTGGAACTGCGACCGGCGGATCGCCGGGCACTGTCGTCCCGGAGCCGCCTGGACCGCATGAGCGTCGAGATCCGCGACGCGATCATGATCCTCGACCGGCACGTGGTGTTCGAACTCGGCGGGCATACCGGCGCCGCGCCGCCCGTGGTCACCGCGACGCGACTGCACCTCGCGTGCCTGGCCCGCAGGGCCGGTCACCGCGCGCACGGCACAGGCGGGACGGCGCACCTGTTCACGACCGACGTCGGCGGCGAACCGTGGGAGCTGGCCCGGCTGGCCGATCACTGGCGGGACGCCGAGCATCTGGCGGCCGAACTGTGGGCGCGTCGCCTCCCTCAGTTCGGCGGCCCCGCGGACCCGTCGGCGCGCGTCCCCGCTCAGGTCTGACGAGGGTCCGGGGCCGCGACCGGCACCGGTCCGTGACTCCGCCGCAGATTCTCCAGAAGGGGAATCAGCGATTCCATTTCCGCCGTGGTCGGCTCCGCGGATGCGTCGAGCGATCGCATCGACAGGTGCCGGACGCCGGCCTCGCGGACCGCGATCTTGAAACGGACCAGCGTGTCGTAGTCGTGATAGCCGTCGGCGGCGAGGTACTGCTCTGGGGCGTGGAAGTGCTGCGCGACCGCCCGCAGGACGTCGGGCTCGGGCGCGGGGTGATCGTTTCTGCGCAGGGACTCGATCTCGGACGGCTCGACGGGACGGCCGAGGATCCGCGACACACCCGCGGCGACGGTGTCGTCACCCGGTTCGGGACCGTCGAGGTCGTGGGCCAGCGAGAAGAGGCGGTTGACCCGCACCGACAGTGGCACGCCGTTCATGCGTTCACCTCCGCGTCTCCGCTGCGTTCGGGATCCTCGGTGGCCACGAGTTTCACCGCGTCCTCCCATCGCCGCCAGAAGCGCTCCCGGGTGGCCGCGTCGAGATCCTCTCCGCGGCCGTAGAGGAAGCGGCGATACCGCGCTTCCTCGAGCTCACGCGGGTCGGTCACCGTGGACGGTTCCTCCAGCAGATGACCGAACGCGAATTCCACCAGCGGTTGGCGCGGCCCGGCGGGTCCTCCGTTGACTTCCAGCAACCGCGTCACGTACGCGCCGGTGATCTTCGAGACCACCCGGCTCAGTTCGCCCGCCGCTTCAGCGAGGCCCGGAACCTCGGGATGCGCCGCGCTCAGCTTCGTGATCTGGGTGTGCGGCCCCAGGATCTCGATGATCGTGTCCAGATCCAGCGGAATCTCCGACGGCCCGAGCGTCAGCGGGCGCGCGGTAGGCGACCGGTCGTCCCCGTCGAGCGCCTCGAGCGGGGTCGGATGGCCGCCGTCGAGGGTGCGAGCCGCGCTGCCCGGAGCCCAGCGGAGCGCGACATCCAGCTTGCGGAGGGTCTCGATGCTCGGATCCGGGCCGGTCCCGTTCTCGGCACGCGTCTGAGCTGCGTCGGACGGGCCACCCGCGGCCGTGACCTCGTCCTGTGTCAGGTTCAGCAAACGCCGCCGTCGGTGGACGAATTGTCCGAAACGCGCGCGGGTGCTGGTGACCATGCTTTTCCCCCAGGAGACACGCAAGCGACGCGCGTGTCGCTTGCTGTGTCTCGATCCTACTGCTTGTAGCTGGTGAGGAAATTTCCGAACCGCTCGATGGCGACAGCGAGATCACGCGCCCACGGCAACGTCACGATGCGGAGGTGATCGTGGTCCGGCCAGTTGAACCCGGTGCCCTGCACCATCAGGATCTTCTCCTGCAGCAGAAGGTCCTGGACCAGCTTCTCGTCGTCGTAGATCTCGTAGACGTTCGGGTCGAGGCGGGGAAAGGCGTACAGCGCGCCCTTCGGCTTCACACAGGAGACACCCGGAATCATGTTGAGCCGTTCCCAGGCCACGTCACGCTGCTCGAGCAGTCGCCCACCCGGCAGGATCAGGTCTTCGATGCTCTGGTGCCCACCGAGCGCCACCTGGATGGCGTGCTGACCGGGCACGTTCGGGCACAGACGCGTCGACGCCAGCAGGTCGAGTCCCTCGAGGAAACCCGCGGCGTGTTCCTTCGGGCCCGTGATGGCCACCCAACCGGACCGGTAACCGGCGACGCGGTACGCCTTCGACAGGCCGTTGAACGTCAGGCACAGCAGGTCCGGGGCCAGCGTCGCGAGTGAGATGTGCTTGGCGTCGTCGTAGAGGATCTTGTCGTAGATCTCGTCCGCGAGGAGCAGCAGCTGATGCTTGCGCGCCAGGTCGACGAGCTGCTGTAGCACCTCCATCGAGTACACCGCACCCGTCGGATTGTTCGGGTTGATGACCAGCAGCGCCTTGGTCTTGTCCGTGATCTTCGACTCGATGTCCGCGATGTCGGGGTTCCAGTCGTTGCCCTCGTCGCACAGGTAGTGCACCGGGGTGCCGCCGGCGAGGCTCGTCATCGCCGTCCACAACGGGTAGTCCGGTGCCGGGATCAGCACCTCGTCGCCGTTGTCGAGGAGCGCCTGCATCGTCATCGTGATGAGCTCGGACACGCCGTTGCCCAGGTAGATGTCGTCGACGTCGAGTTCGGGGAACCCGGCGACCAGCTCGTAGCGGGTGACGATCGCGCGCCGCGCCGACAGGATGCCCTTGGACTCGGAGTACCCCTGCGCGTACGGGAGCGCGGCGATCATGTCGCGCATGATCACGTCCGGCGCGTCGAAACCGAACGGCGCAGGGTTGCCGATGTTGAGCTTCAGGATCCGGTGGCCTTCCGCCTCCAGCCGGGCGGCGTGGGCATGTACCGGTCCACGAATCTCGTAGAGCACGTTCTGAAGCTTGGTGGACTGCTCCAGCTTGCGGTGCGGCATGCGGTGATGGCCGTGGTCTGGGTTGCTCACGAGCGTCATTCTCCCACTCCCGGGCAACCGGATTTCTACTGGTGGGTATCAGACCGCCGTCGCGTCGTCGAAACACCCCGCCCGCGCAGGTGGCCGCCGTACCCTCGAGAGGGGGTCGTGTTCACCGCGCCCGGAGGGAATGACGCACATGTCAGCACCGGTATCCCGTCGCCCCGCACCCGTCGACGTCGCGCACCACAGCCATCTCGTCGGGGTGTTCGCGCCGCAACGGGAGGAGGTGGACGTCCGGGATCTCGAGGTGATCGGCGAGCTACCCGCCGATCTTCACGGCGCATATCTCCGCAACGGGCCCAACCCCCGGTTCGATCCGATCGGGACGTACGTCTATCCGCTCGACGGCGACGGCATGGTCCACCGTGTCGAGCTGGCCGACGGTGCCGCCCGGTACACCAACCGCTTCGTCCGAACTCCGATGGTGCAGGCGGAGGAGAAGGCCGGGCACGTCATCTGGCCCGGGGTCACCGACCTCTACACACCGACGGAGGACGAAGTCGGCCCCGAACTCGCGGGGACGTCACGCGAGCTGCCCGACATCAACATCGTCCGGCACGGCGGACGGCTGCTCGCGATGGCCGAGACCACGCTGCCGTTCCGCCTCGACCCCGCCGACCTGAGCACGGTGGGACGGGAGAACTGTGACGGCGCCATGGGAGTGGGGAGCACCGCGCACCCCAAGATCGACCCGGTCACCGGACAGATGGTGCTGTTCAACTACATGCTGGAGGCCCCGTACCTGACGTGGTCGGTGGTCAACCCCGACGGCTCGGTGGCGCGAACACCGACGGTGGTCGAGGGTGCGGACACCCCGCTGATGATCCACGACATGGCACTCACCGAGCGCTACATCGTCCTGATGCTGTGCCCGCTGGTCTTCGACATCGCCGCCGTCCTGACCGGCGGGTCCGTGCTCGACTGGCGGCCCGAGGACGGCACGAGGATCGCGCTGGTGCCCCGCGACGGCGGTCCGGTCCGGTGGACGACACACGACGCCTACTGGGTGTGGCACTTCGCGAACGCCTTCGATCTGCCCGACGGGAGGGTGAGCGTCGACTACGTGGAGTGGACGTATCCCGGCGGGTTCGCGAAGGCCGCGGAGCCGTCGCTCGGCTCGTTGGTTCGCGCCGTCGTCGACCCCGGCAGCGGACGGGTGACGCGAGAAGTGGTGTGCGACCGCGACGTCGAGTTCCCGCGGGTCGACGACCGTGAGCTGACCCGCGGGCACCGGGCGGTTGCGACCGTCGGCAAACTCGACCGCAGCCAGGGCCGGCAGGATTCACTGTGGTTCTTCGACACGGCCCGCGGCACCGAGTCGCACTGGGATCCGGGGAGCGTCTCGGTGGGTGAGCCGATCTTCATGCCCGGCGCCGAGCACGAGTACTGGGGAATGATCGGCACCGACCGGGGCGACATGTCGTCCTGGTTCTTCGTGCTGCCCGCCGACGACCCCGGGTCGGGGCCGATCGGGAAGGTGCGGCTGCCGATCCGGGTTCCGGCGGGCCTTCACGGCGCGTGGCTGCCTGCGGAGTAGCGGACGGCGGAATATCCTCGGCGGATGACCTCTGCGCCTTACGGTTCCTGGCCCTCCCCGATCGCGGCGGCGGATCTCGCCTCCAGCGGCCACCCCGTTGAGGGCGGCCGGTACGTGGGCGACGACGTGTGGTGGTCGGAACTGCGACCCAGCGAAGGTGGGCGGGTCGCGGTGCGGCGCCTCGGTCTGGACGACGAACCGGAAGATGTCCTGCCCGCGCCGTGGAACGCCCGCACCAGGGTTCACGAGTACGGCGGCGGCGCCTGGACCGTCACCGACGCCGGCCGCCTGGTGTTCTCCGAGTTCAGCGATCAGCGCCTGTACCTGCTGGAAGGCGGGACGCCGGTGCCGCTGACACCGGAACCGCCGCAACCCTGCTCGCTGCGGTACGGCGACCTGTCGGTGATCGACGGCGAGGTGTGGGCCGTGCGCGAGACGCACGACACGGACGGCGGCGTCTCCCGCGACATCTGCGTGATTCCGCTGGACGGGTCGGCGGCGAACGATCCGCATCGAGTGCGGTCCGTCGTCGCCGGCTCCGACTTCCTGGCCAATCCGCGGCTGTCCCCGGATCGCAGGCACCTCGCCTGGATCGCATGGGACCACCCCCAGATGCCGTGGGACGGCACCGAGCTCAGGGTCGTGGCGGTCGAGGGCGGCCGCGTGACAGGGAAGGTGCGGACACTTCTCGGCGGCCCCGAGGAATCGGTGCTGCAACCGGAATGGGTCGGTCCCACCGAGCTGTACACGATCAGCGACCGCAGCGGCTGGTGGAATCTCTACCGCGTCGGCATCGACGATCCCGACCCGGTCGCGTTGTGCCCGATGGACGCCGACTTCGGCGGCGCGCTGTGGATGCTCGGCGGCCGCTGGCACACCCGCCGCGACGACGGCACGCTCCTGACCGTGAGGACGTTCGGAACCGACACCCTCGCCGTCCTCGATCCCGCGACCGGTTCGCTCGTGGACATCCCCCTGGACGGGCTCACCAGCGTCGGCCTCGGTGACCGCAACGGCAGCCGGATCCTGCTGCTCACCGGCGGCGCCCAGACCCCGTCGGGCCTGCGCGAACTCGACCTCGACACCGGCGCACTCCGCACGGTCCGGCTGTCCGTCACCGAACTTCCCGAGGCGGCATATCTCCCCGAGGCCCGGCAGTTGACGTTCCAGGGCGCCGAACGCGAAGTCCACGTGATCGCCTACCCGCCGCGTCACCCGCGGTACCGGGGCGGGGACGGGGAATTGCCGCCGTATGTGGCGTTCGTGCACGGCGGACCCACATCGCGGGTCGCGCCTTCGCTGAATCCCGTGTTCGCGTTCTTCACCAGCCGCGGCATCGGCGTCGTCGACGTGAACTACGGCGGTTCCACGGGATACGGTCGCGAGTACCGCAACCGGTTGCGGGGACAGTGGGGGGTCGTCGACGTCGAGGACGTGGTGACGGCGGTGACCGGCCTCGCCGACGCAGGCATGGCGGACCCCGGCCGGCTGGCGATCGAGGGCGGATCCGCCGGCGGGTGGACCGTGCTCGCGGCGCTGACCACGTCGGACGTGTTCGCGTGCGGTGCGTCCTACTTCGGGGTGGCCGAACTCGACGGGTTCGTGAAGGAGACACACGACTTCGAGTCCCGGTACATCGACGGCCTGATCGGCCCGCTACCCGAGGCGGCCGACCTCTACGCCGAACGTGCACCGCTGAACAACGTTGGCGGACTGAACTGCCCGGTTCTGCTCCTGCAGGGTCTCGACGATCCGATCGTGCCGCCGTCGCAGGCGGAACGGTTCCGGGATGCGCTCGTGGAGAAGGGCATCCCGCACGCCTACCTCGAGTACGAGGGGGAGTCGCACGGATTCCGGAAGCTGGCCACTCTCATCAGCTCGCGTAACGCCGAACTGTCCTTCTACGGCCAGGTACTGGGTTTCGAGCCACCGGACATTCCGCGACTCGAACTCTGGCGGCCGGCCAACGGCTGACCGTCCACTCGGAATCCGAAGGTTGTGATGCACAAAACAAACCACTTGTTGTGCTCTTCGCTGATCGCCGAGATAGAGACCGCGCGGTATGAACGGAGCTAGCTATCGCGTGGGCGGCTGGGCCGCGGGTAGCGTCGAAGAGAGGAGTCGATAGCCGCAGCTGAGTGAAATGGGTGCTCCCTTCGCGCGCTTCAGTGTCGATATATGGATTGCCGAGGGCCGAGGGTGTCATCGCTGGACGATCTCGATACGAATCCGGTCCTTTCGGACACCGTGATAACGAATGTCGTGCCCCCGTCCGAGCTGTTCCCACTCTCCGCCGCTCAACGTGGAATGTGGTTCGCCCAGCACCTGCTGGGCGACGTTCCGATCGTCATCGCTCAGTACGTCGAGGTCGGTATCGCTGATCTCGACATCGGCCTGCTCGCACGTATCGGACCCGCCGCCCTCCGGGAACTCGGTACCGGACTGCTCCGAATCGTCGAGTGGGACGGTGAGCCGCTCCAGACGGTCGACGAGTCGCTCGGCTTCGAGATGACGCATCTCGACTTCCGTTCCGATCCTGATCCGCGGGCCGCGGCCCACGCGTGGATGCGCGCCGAATACAGCAATCCGATCGATCTCCTCCACGATCGGCTGATCCGCTCGGCAATGTTGCGCGTCGCCGACGACTGCTACTTCTGGTACTCGCGAATTCACCACATCGCCCTCGACGGCTTCGGTGCCATGACGTTCATGTCCCGCGCCGCGGAGCTGTACACCGCGGCGGTCGAGGGTCGCCCGCCGGCCGAGTTCACCGCGAGTGGATTGCGGGAGGTCGTCGAAGAAGAGGCGCGCTACCGCACCTCGAGCCGGTTCGAGACGGACCGCAAGTACTGGGCCGAGCGCAGCAGCAATCTTCCCCAGACGATCAGCCTCGCAGGGCGAGCGGCCGAGATCGGCGCGCCGTCGCTGGTGAGCAGCGCACCGCTGTCCGCCGCTACGACAGCCGCACTGCAGGGTCTGACCGACCGGGAACCCGGGGCGACGTTCGCGACAGCCGCCGTGGCCGCCGTCGCAGCATTCCTGTCCCGCCTGACCGGCCAGGACGACGTGGTGCTGAGCTTGCCGGTCTCGGCACGCACCACCGCCCGGTTGCGCCGCTCGGGCGGCATGATCTCCAACGTCCTTCCGATCCGACTCTCGGTCGGAGACGAAACGACGTCCGTCGACTTGATGAGATGCACGCAACTGGCGCTGACCGGAGCGCTGCGTCACCAGAGGTACCGGCACGAGGACATACGACGTGATGCGGGCGTTCTGGGTGGTCGTCGCGGCTTTTTCGGGCCGTCGATCAACATCATGATGTTCCACGACGAGATTCGGCTCGGTCCGTCGATCGGCCGGCTCCACGTGCTGACCACCGGTCCGGTGGAGGACCTCGCAGTGAACATCTATCCCGGTGTCGCAGGCGACGTGGCGCAGGTCGACTTCGAGGCCAACCCGAATCTGTACACCGAACAGGACCTGCGCGGTCACCATGCCCGGTTCCTCGAATTCTTTGCCGCCTTCGCCGCGTCAGCTGCCACCGACCGCATCGCTGCTCTCGCCGTGCTGCACGCCGACGAACGCGCGGATCTCGTGCCATGTCGCGGTCCGCGGGCAGAGCCGGAGCGGCTCCTCCCCGACTTGCTGGCCGCCGGCGTTGCCGCCTCACCGGACGCAGTCGCTATTCGGGCGTCGGGACGGAAGGTCACCTACCACGAGCTCGACCAGCGATCCAATCAACTGGCGCGACTTCTGATCGAATCGGGGGCCGGGCCGGAAACCTTCGTCGTGCTGAGTCTTCCCCGGTCGGCGGAATCACTCGTCGCGTTCTGGGCGGTCGCCAAGACCGGGGCCGCCTTCGTGCCCGTCGATCCGAAGCTCCCACCCGAGCGAGTCGCGCACATGCTGTCCGATTCGGGGGCACAGGTGGGGCTCACGCTTCACGAACTGCGTGCAACACTGCCCGACGGCATTCACTGGCTCGTCCTCGACGACGACGAGGTGCGCGCCCGCTGTGACCGCGAGCGGGACACGGCGATCGGCGACGTGGATCGCCGCGCCCCGCTGTCGGTCCACCACCCCGCGTACATGATCTACACATCGGGATCGACCGGGCTTCCGAAAGGGGTCGTCGTCACCCACAGCGGCCTGTCGAACTTCGCAGCCGGCGCCCGCCCGGAACTCGGCATTCACGACGAATCGCGGATGCTACGGTTCTCGTCGGCCAGCTTCGATGCCTCGGTATTCGAGATGATCCAGGCCTTCAGCGCCGGTGCCATGATGGTCGTCGCCCCGCCCGAGGTGCACGGTGGAAGCGACCTCGTCGACCTGCTGAGCGAACAGCACGTGACCCACATCGTCACAGCTCCCACGGTGATGAACACAGTCGATCCGCGTGGGCTCGAACATCTCGAGGCGGTGGTGGTCGGCGGGGACGTATGCACCCCCGACCTCGTGGAGCGGTTCGGCCAGGTGTGCCGCTTCACCAACAGTTACGGGCCGACCGAGACGACCATCATCATCACCGCGGGTGAGCCGCTGACCCCGGGCGCACCGATTTCCATCGGCCGGCCGATCCAGGGGGCGAGCCTCGTGGTGCTCGACCGCAAGCTCCGTGCCGTGCCCGTCGGGGTGGTGGGTGAGCTCTACCTCGCCGGCCCCGGAGTCGCACGCGGCTATCACCACCGGCACGGGCTGACGGCGAACCGATTCGTGGCCAACCCCTTCGGTGAGCCGGGGTCTCGCCTCTACCGAACCGGTGACGAGGTGCGCTGGGTGCGGCCATCGCAGGGAGCCGAGGCGAAGCACTACACGCTCGAATTCGTCGGCCGGTCCGACACCCAGGTCAAGATTCGTGGCTTCCGCATCGAACTCGGCGAGATCGACTCGGCACTGCTCGCCCAGGACGGCGTCAACTTCGCGGCGACGGTGGTTCATCGGACGGCGGGCGGCACGACGGCGCTGGTCTCGTACGTGCGCCTCGACACCGGTCGTGAATTCGATCCGGTCGCGATTGTCGAGGGCGTCGCCGAAATCGTGCCGTCCCACATGATCCCGTCGGCGGTGATGCGGCTCGAACACGTGCCGGTGACGGCGGCCGGCAAACTCGACCGCAGTGCACTGCCTCAACCACACTTCGGATCAGCTGAACACGAGTTCCGCGCCGCGTCGACACCGGCGGAGGAGCAGCTCTCGCGTCTCGTCGCCGAGGCGCTCGGCCTCGACCGGGTGAGTGTGGACGACAGTCTCTTCGCGCTCGGCGGCGACAGCATCGTCGCGATGCAGATCGCCGCCCGAGCCAGGGAGTTCGGTCTCAGCTTCAGTGCGCGGACCGTGTTCGAGCACAAGACGATCGCCGGAATCGCCGCAGTGGCGGTCCCGGTGGAGGCAGAATCGGCGGTCGCCCTCGAGGAGTTCGAGGGCGGCGGCGTCGGGCGTGCCCCGCCGACCCCGATCATGTGCTCGATGCTCGAGCGGGGCCCCTTCGACGACTTCTTCCAGGCGCTGCTGCTGACCTTGCCCTCGGATGTCGATCCTGATCGGTTGAGCGCGACGCTCGCGGCGGTGCTCGATCACCACGATGCTCTGCGTTCGAAGTTCTTCCCCGACGGGGACGGTGCCTGGACGTTCGAAACGACGGCCGTCGGTAGTGTGCCGGCCGGCGATCGGATCTCGAGGATCGTCACGGCGGCGGCACCCGGCAGCCGTGCGTTCACCGACGTGGTGAGCGCCGAGTGTGCGGCGGCGGCGGCTCGCCTGGACCCGGAACACGGGATCATGCTTCAGCTGGTGTGGTGTGTCTCCGAATGTGCGGGTGCACCAAGTCGACTGCTGGTTCTCGCGCACCACCTGGTGGTGGACGGTGTGTCGTGGCGCGTGCTGTTGCCGGACCTCGCCACGGCGTGGCTGCAGCTGGGCGCGGGGCAGACGCCGACGCCGGCCCCGGTGGGCACATCGTTCCGCCGCTGGGCGAATGGGCTGCAGGACGCGGCAGATCGAGGAGCGCACAGAGCCGAATTGCCCTATTGGCGAGAGGTTCTCAGCGGCCCCGACCCACAGATCGGCACACGTCCGATCGTGCCCACGATCGACACGATGCGCACTACCGAGCGGGTGCACATCGACGTGAGTTCTGCAGTGACCGATGCGGTGCTCGCCCGACTTCCTGATGTGTTCGGCTGCGGCGTCAACGACGGACTCCTGTCGGCGCTGGCGTTGGCGGTTGTGCAGTGGCGACACTCGCACGGGATCGACGAACGTTCGGTGCTGCTGACGTTGGAAGGCCACGGGCGCGAGGAGGAGGCCGTGGCCGGCGCGGATCTTGCACGTACCGTCGGTTGGTTCACCAGCGCCTTCCCTGTCCGGCTCGATCTGCCGGCCGTCGATCTCGGCGGGGCCTTCGAGGGTGGACACGCTGCCGGTGTCGTGATCAAAACCGTCAAGGAACAACTCGTCGCGGTGCCTGCCCGTGGCGTCGGATTCGGATTGCTCCGGCATCTCGACGAGAGCGCGAGGCCGATTCTCGGGGGTCTTCCGGAGCCGCAGATCAGTTTCAACTACCTGGGCCGCATGGGCGTGCAACACCTCGGCGACCTGCAGGATCTCGGCTGGATGCCCGACCCCGATGCGCCCGACCTGAATACAGCGAGCGGATCCGGCATGGCCGTGGCCGCGGTGATCGACATCAACGCGATGGTAGTCGACAGCCCCGAGGGACCCCGGTTGACGGCATCGTTCGCGTATCCGACCGGGGTGATCCGCGAGTCCGACGTCGCAACCCTCGCGGATCTGTGGCGAAGCGCCCTCGACGGTCTTGCCGCTCACACTGTTCAGCCCGTCGCGGGTGGTCTGACACCATCCGACTGCCAGCTGGTCACGGTGAGCCAGAGTCGGATCGAGCGTTGGGAACACTCGCATCCGGGGCTGCGGGAGATCTGGTCGCTGTCCCCGTTGCAGTCCGGGCTGCTGTTCCACTCGACGCTGGCCGCCGATTCGCTGGACATCTACACCGCGCAACTGCGCATCGACCTCGAGGGCGCGGTCGACTCCGCGCGGTTGCGCCGTGCCGCCGCCGGCGTTCTCGCACACCACGCCAATCTGCGTGCCGCATTCGAGTTCGACGACCACGGTATCCCGGCGCAGTTGGTTGTCGACACCGTGGACGTGCCGTGGCGTGAGGTGGATCTGACCGGGTACGGGTCGGCGGCCGGAGAGGAACTCGAGCGCCTCCTCGACGACGACCGCGTCGCCCGATTCGACCTCGCCCGCCCCCCGCTGGTGCGTCTG